>OZ244579.1:0-2362119 GCA_965217945.1 Candidatus Nitrosopumilus sp.
AAACCTTGGTTTCTGGAGTGATGAAGCTCTAGAGAAGGGTTATGATTCCAGAGTATTGGAAGAATTTCAGATACTGGGATTGGTACATCAAGGCTGGATTACCGGCCCTGAGGGCGGACCGTATGGTTCCACTGGAATCATAGTTAACTGTCCAATTGCGTTTAGATTCCTCTAAACCTCTTTTTTTATTTTATTGTTAGTTAATACAGATTATTATCCGTATTGCGTTTTCTTTTCTGTTTGACTGGGCGGTACATGGCATGAGTTTATCATCACGACGATTTCTTTTCCACAAGATTTTTCCTCTTCTCAAAGGGTTTAGACTGTGACTTGAATCATGCCCCTCCCTTGGCATGTATTGGCAGTGTTGCCAAGATCTATGCTATCTGACTATCTGGAGATCACATCATCATCATCATCATGAAAATGCCTCTTGTTGAGATACACACCGTGTAATTGGGATCTGACTCGTCCTTTACAGCACCACTGATTCTGGTGTTTATGGATTCTCGAACTGGTCGTCTTCCTGAGATGTGAACACGCTTTTTACCTTATGATGTGTTTTATCACCCAATCTGTCCAAAAAGTGCCTAGTATGCCCGATCTCTACTCTTGGGGTAGGGGTAGGGAAATCTGCCCCCTAATTCCCAGCCAAGTGTAGATTTTGTCATATTAAATATGCCTAGCGATCAAATCAAGGTGCAAAAAGCAAGCAGATCCAAACAAAATGTAAATAAACAATGTATATTTAATACAAGCAATGGCAGCAAAAAGAAAAACAAATACAAAAAAAGATCTAGAGTCTAAAATCGCTGAACTAGAGGCAAAATTAACAAAATTATCAGCACGACTTGAAACCAAACCTGCTCCAAAACCCGCAGAAACAAAACCATCTGATGTAAAACCTGCAGAAACAAAACCATCTGATGTAAAACCTGCAGAAACAAAACCATCTGATGCAAAACCCGCAGAAACAAAACCATCTGATGCAAAGCCTGCAGAAACTACCAAACCAAAAGGCACCTTGCCTAAAGGAATGGGTCAAAAACCTGCAGAGGCTCCAAAACCGGCTGAAACCACATCACAACCTCCGGCAACTGTACAAGAAGCATTAGAGAACGCATACATGACTGCTCCAACGACATCATTCCATGATTACAGGGCCAAAGTCACAGGCTATTCTCCAGCTCCCAACAGATACTTTGTTAGACTGACTGCTCCTGTGGGAAAAGTTCCAACCAAAAATTGGAATGACCAAAAGGCAACTGTAACTGGCTACACTGCAGCCTCAAACCAGTACTATGCAACAAGAGCAAGACTTGCATACCATCCACCTGACAAGACGTTTGGAAGTTTCAGCGGAGTTAACATGTCAGTTCAAGGCGTTGATGCACAACAGACTCAAACACAAGCACCTCCACCAGAACCTCCAAAACCTGCAAAAGGAACACTTCCAAAAGGCATGGGACAGACACAGCAAGCACCACCTCAACAGTCAACACAGGTTGTTGTTGATGATGGCGGAAAGTCTAGATCTGAAAAACTTGCAGACTATGAAACAGATTATTTGCAAAGATTAGAACAACAAAAAATAGATGATGAGAAAGCATTTCAAGAACTTCTTGAAGCCGAAGCAAAAGCTCGTACTGCATCTAGTAGGGGCACTCTACCAAAAGGTTTTGAACCAAAACCCGAATCCGAGGCAGCAAAACCCGAATCCGAGGCAGCAAAAGCATCTAAAGGCACACTACCAAAAGGTTTCTAATCCTTTAACAATAATCTTTCCTTACTTTTTATTTTAAATTCAAGAAATCTTCTAAAACTTTTTTAGAATGCCCTGCAGGTTTTACTTTGGGATATATTTTGACAATCTCTCCCTTTTCATTTATCAGGAATGTACTTCTCATTACTCCCATGTATTCCCGTCCCATGAATTTTTTCTTGCCCCAGACCCCGAACAAATTTGACACCTTTTTATCGACATCTGCCAGCAGCGGATACATGATTCGCATTTTATCGCAGAATTTTTTATGAGAGTCTGCATCATCCGGACTGATTCCGATAATCTCAATTCCCTCTTTTTGGAATCTCTTATAATCTTTGGAAAATTCATCTGCCTCTGTAGTGCATCCAGGGGTGAAATCCTTTGGGTAAAAGTAGATGACGTGTTTTTTACCCTTAAAATCACTTGATCTTACCTTGTTCCCATTGGCATCACTGGCCTCAAATTTCGGAACAGAGTCGCCTTCAGATACCATAAATTCCAAAGAATTACTCTGTAATTAATTGCTTTGAGATCAACTGATCAGCAAACAACGTCGAATGTTTTATATGGATATGCGCAAGGTTTTAGCCTAATGGTTAATCCAAGAGCATATCTTGCAGAAGCAATTGCAACTTATGGCCTGGTATTCTTTGGTCCGCTTTCGGTGATTCTTGCAATTTCAGCATTTGGCGAAGAATTAACGACCCAGTCAGTACTGTTCATTTCCCTTGGCCACGGTGGTGCCATTGCTTTGATGGTTTATGCGTTTGGACACGTTTCAGGCGCCCACATTAATCCTGCAGTCACAATTCCCATGATGATTACAAAAAAGATTGGAATTACAGACGGAATTGGATATATCATTTCACAACTAATCGGTGCCGTAGCAGCAGCTGCAACACTTGCAGCAATACTGCCTGAACTTGGCGCCAAAGTTAACTTTGCAACTCAAGGTGGTCCCAGTGACTTGATCAACAATAGTATTGGTTCTGGATTCGCAATTGAGGCAATCTTGACCTTCTTTTTAGTCACTGTAATCTTTATGACTGCGGTTCACAAAAAAGCATCTCCTGGATGGCACGGATTTACAATCGGCGGCATGGTCTTTCTTATTCATCTGATTGCAGTACCATTGACTGGCGCATCAGTAAATCCTGCAAGGACATTTGGTCCTGCATTAATTTCCGGATTCTGGGAATATCACTGGTTATACTGGGCAGCACCCATCCTGGGCGGAATTATTGCTGGCTTGATAATGAATTATGTCTATACCAAACCGGCAGAAGAAGAAAAAGAAGCGCAATCCTAACATTTTTAAAAATTTGAATCTTTAATTGTTCATGAGACCATCTGAGAATATTTCCCAAACGTTTGATTCTGAATCGCAAAAACTCTGCAATCTAATTGATGCTGCAAATTCAAAAACCGGTATGGATGTACATGAAATTGTCAAGACATACTATCAAGTCATGACTGTCTTATCCATGGCCGCAGTGATCAGGCAGCAACATGCAGGTTCAGAGTCTGGTCCCATATTCTCAAAAATCCAAGAGACTGAAAAGATGATCTCTGAAAAATTTGATTCTGTAATTCATCCTGCAATCTTGGCAAAACTATCCTCAACAATTCAGGATATGACAAAAAATTTACAGTCTGGAAACTCTGCTGAAAAATCAAAGGAACGGATTGAATCAGATGCAAAATTGTTTGAGGAACTACGTCAAACCATGAGTACCCGGGAATTTGTTGAGCAATATGGAAAGAATTTCTTATGATTGCTGATATTGCAAAAAATCTGGTTGAATTAAAAAAAGAATTTGTCAAAGTATGTGGTGATGGCAACAGTCAAATTCAGGAATTGATTCCAAAATCAAAATCAAAATTATTCCCAATTAAAGAATCCCACCTGGCTCTGCTGCATGAATTTGCAACAAATAATCCCATCTATTACAATTCCTTTGAGAAAAAAATTGGTCCGGTTGAATGTATTGTGTACGAGGGGGACATTAACAAATACTGGCTAAACAGCATTCAACACGGTTCAAGCAAAGCTCCCTTTTCTCCAACCTGGATTATGTCCGGATATGTCGGGGCAATGTTTGCAAAGAAATTGGGATATGCTGAGGTAATTGATATTGGTTCTGGTGACGGGCGGATTGCGTACTGTGCAAAAATTCTGGATTTGGAATCACACAGTATTGAAATTGACAGATCGCTTGTGGATCTGCAAAATCTCTTGACTTTGACACTAAATTTTCATCCTTGTTGTGCAGACGCCGTTACTTTTGATTATTCCTCGTTGAATCTTTTTTGTCCCGTGTTTTTCATTGGAGGTCTGGCGCAAATGGGCGGGACTTTGCTTGCATCAGGCGTACTGGATAAAATAAATTTGATTCCCAGTCTAAGGGGAAATTCCGGTTGGGTGTTTGCAGGCACTTTATCTCAAAAATATGCCCCAGATCCTAGAAATGAGGCGGGGTGGGGCACCTTGATTGAAAATTACCATCTAAAGCCCATTCAAAGTATTTCTTTGCCTGCTGCTTGGACTTTGCATGAATCCGAGGATGTTCTGTACATTTTTACCGAATCTGACTAATCGCAATCCAAATTAAGTGCAAACTTCCCAAACTTTTTGGACTCGTTGCACAGCATGGATAGTGCGAACGCTTGCGGAGCGTTAGGTCGTCGGTTCGAATCCGACCGAGCCCGCTATTACTGTTCTGGCGGAATTCACATCTGTTTGAGGGTCATTCTCTGCCAATCTGAATATCTTTGGGAATATCGAGAGGAGGGGGTGAACTACTTTTTGGATAGTATACACAGGCTAGCTCATCACCATTAACATGGGGAAGATGCTTATCGTGTTCAGACTAGTGGATTTTGGTGTTCTGATCACTTGCACCAAAATCCAGAACAACAAGTAAAAGAAATTATTAAAAAAAGCAGAGTCAAAGATCTAAATCTTTAGCAAGCGCTTTAAGTTTTTCAGGTGTTGCATCATTTTTGATAATGCTGAGCTCTATTCCATCCTCGGGATATACTATAAACAATTGATTGCCTTTGCATTTGTGACATACATATCCCTTGTTTTCAGATGGTATGTCATCAATGATGGTATACGTGTTTGTATCTAGCCTGTCAATTTTTGATGAAAGATTGGATAATCTTTCATAGTTGAATACGACCACACCTAAATTAACCAGATCTCCTGTGTTATGTTCATTCTTCACTAAAGAATGAACCTTGGCATCGGCATAATACAAAGTTGCTTCGTCATAATACAGGTCGTACAGACCATAAACAAATTCTTCGCCTGTTGGTAAAATTTGCGGCATGTCCGCAGCATATGGGAATAAATATTTTATCGCTTGTAATGGTATGCCTTTATCTACCAAATTCATCGGAGGTAGTCCCCGTCCGGGATATTTTGACAATGTATCTCGGTCTAGTGGTGTTACCGTAATATCCATTGATTCATCAGGTTGCGTGGTTGTCAACTCTGATAGTATTGGTTCATCAGGTTGCGTGGTTGTCAACTCTGATAGTATTGGAACAGATGCTCCAACTACAACTAAAACAATAACAACTGGGAGGTATTTTTTCAACATGTGGCGCTCCCCAGTACAAACGAATCTGCCGAACATCTTGTTATGTCAGTTACAGACTTCATGATTTTCGCCGATTCCCAATCATTCCATTGGTTATCATAATAATCAAGATTGGTAAACTTTGCATCTACTGTATTGTCTCGATCTGCAGATTCCATACCAATTTTCACTAATCCTTTGCCAAAACTATTCTCAAAGCTTGTAACAGTGGTACTGCCTACAACAAAGTTCCATGTCCCATCCATTTAACATCTTCAAGTTTAACCATATTATTAGTTACACCTCGACTATTGGTTTTAGTATGAAATGTCGACAAAGTCGACAAAAAATGTCGACTGTTGGTTTTAGTGAATAAATAAAGTTGCTCCGTGCGAGATCACTAAAGTGATTTCGCACGTGTTACCATATATTTTTTTTTATTTTTTTTATTTTTAAATATATCGTCATCCAAGGGTGGTAATTGCAAGAAAAGTGCGTAATGACCTGATGACTGCAGATGGAATAAGGCTGTTTGGGATATTGATGACGTACATTCTGACATGGTCATCTGGGGCGGGCCGGCCGGAACTGTACTGGGATAAAATCGGGGGAGAACTCCCTGCATGTTGACTTGTCATTCAAAAACAATCAATCATTTAGATGAAAATATTTTGAATCTTCAGGTCTACCTGTCGGGGTTAATCCGGCGTACGAGTCTGGAGAAAATTTTGAACAAGCCGCCCCATTGGATTTTCAGACTCCCTAATAACAATCGGGACTCATGTCAGGCTCATGTCTCATGTAGGATTCAGGTCATAACCAAGATTCACGGCTCACCATACGGCTCATACCTCCCATCATAACGGCCCAAGGCTCCCGTTCTTAGAGTTCATATCAAAACTCCAGCACCAGGGCTCTACCTCCAACATCACCTTGTATTTGATTGTATGATTTTTTTTCAGGTCACCGTATCTCAGATGAAATATTTCATGGTGTGAAAATGCCGGTGTTGGCAGGCATGTAATTACCCTCTATTCACCCTATCTGTAATCTCGTCATTTTTCTCCCTTACAAATTTTACCGCATTTGCAATCTCGCCGGGTAATGCCTATTTAGCAAATATAATGTTGGGATTAATTTTATATCTCATATTTTTCTCTATTTCAGGTTAATTGTATATAAGCAATTTAAATTCTAGAATATGATTTGCTAATAGATACCTTAATTAGCAAAAAATTACTTTATTCATTATAATTATATGTGTAATTCAATCAAAAATATGTGATAAAAATGGAAAAAGTTAGGGAAATAAACATTACTCCTGATAAGACATTAATTAAAAAACTCGGTCTTGTAGGATATCGTACTGAAGAAGCAATTGCGGAATTAATTGACAATGCAATGGATGCAAGAATTAGCTCCAAAACCCTACTGATAGAAATTATTTTGGATCATGTTGGCAAAAAAATCATCATAAATGATGATGGGTGCGGTATGGATCACTCAGATCTTCAAAATGCACTAATTATCGCAAAAGAGAAAAAACGTTCTAAAAAACAACTTGGACAATTTGGAATGGGTATGAAAAGTGCATGTTCTACCTTGGGAAAAAAATTTAGCATAACTACCGCTAGACCAAATTCTAACAAAGTGTTAATTGCTGAATATGATGAAGATGAATGGTTAAAAGATACAAAACGTTCTTGGTCTAATTTTAAAATAATAGAAATTGATAATGCTGAAAAATGGCATGGAACAAAAATAGAAATCACAAAAATCAATGTCAGTTTATATGCCAATCAAGCTACTAATTTCAAAAAAAATTTTGGAGGACGTTATGCTGCTTATCTGCGTGATGGACAAAGTCAAATAAAAGTTAATCAGTTTTACTGTAAACCCATTGAAAGACCTGTACTAAAAAACACAGTTAAAAAACTCAACATTACACTGTCTTCTGGAAAAAACATCTGTGGTTGGGTTGGACTTGTCCCACATCGAACTTCCAAAGGAGAGTATGGATTTCATTTATACAAAAATGATCGACTCATACAAACTAATGCAAAATTATCTTTACCTACACATCCTGAAGTCTCAAGAATTGTCGGTGAATTACACTTTGATCCTATTCCAGTTAATTTTCATAAAACTAAATTCCTAGATGACTCTGAATTATATGTTGAGGCAAAATCACTCCTAGAAAAGAATAAAATTTTGACTGAATTATTAAGTAAGGAGAGATATGCTACTCAAAATAGAACCGCTTCTGTAAATCTTGTTTATGATTATCTAAAGGGGGATAAACCTAAAAAAATTCTTCCTCTAAAAACACAACTTAGTGCCATAAATTCGAAAAAGATTTTAGAATCTGCGGATGATCTGGAGTTTACCGAAAATTCAAAAAAGGTTTTTTTAAATTATATCAAATCAGACAAGCTTAATTTTTATGATATCAAAAAATCTAGTGGTCGTTTAGAGATTTCTATAAACAAATCCTGCCCCGCATTCTCGGTTTTAAAAAATCCCTTATTTTTGGTTGGATTAGTTCAGATTGAATCTAAACTATTAACAGAAAAATTAAGTATTGATGAGTTTTTGAAAAAAAGAAATCAACAATGGTCTCAATTTGTAGGTGATTTTCTTTCAAAAGAATCCAAAAAACCCACAATACCTAAAGAAAGACCTAGTATTGATGAAGATGCTCTTTATGGACTAGCCGATGAGTTGATAGATCTTCATGATTATTTGTATGAAAAATATGAACATAGATTCCAATTCACGGCATTGAGCACTCTTTATGCATATCTTGAATATGGTTTACGAACCATGTTGTACACAATTTATGCTGAAAGAAAAACGGGACAACTCTTACTTGATTATATCCAACAAAATTATAAAAATACTGGAAAATTTGCATTACTTCTTAATCCTTCAAAAATTGATATTGAAAAAGCTTTTAACGTTTCTGCTGAAAGACCATTCCTAATTATTCGAGAATACCAAGCCGGTGAATTACCCAAAACGGTTGCAGATCCGGCAAAGGCCTGGATGGATTTCTATAGGGAAATAAAATCTTACAATCTACCTATTACCGATGATGAATTAGTTACGGTTCTAGATGCACTTTACGGACATAACCTCATTAAAAAAGATAAATTGGAAAACTTGGCCAAACATAGAAATAATTTACAAGATGTTCAAAAATATACTGAACAAATTTTTGGGAGTTCTAATCATTGACTCTGTTGTATTCTGCTGAATTACAGAAGGACTTTATCGACAAGTTAAACAAAAATGAACATTATACAAATCCGGCATATTTTGAAAAATTCATTATGGATTTTGAAATGTTACATCACATAAGACAAAAAGTGGATTGCATAGTTCGGGGAGGAATGAGCATGCCCTTCCATTTAGATAGAACTCTAAAACGATTAAGTACAGATATTGATTTAGTAATCAAAAAGCCTGTTGATAAAGTCATGAAAATTATTTCTGAAATTGATCTTTCAAATGAGGGTATACGAATATCTGGACCTAAATCTATTAGAGCATCAAATAATTTACCTTTGATGATCTATGACATTTCATACAAATCTCATTATGACAAACAATCACTAGGGCATATCAGTTTAGATATTTTTTATGAAGATATTCCTGAATTAGAATCTAATACAATACCGATGAATTCTGAAATACTTGGATTTACCACAAGAGAAGATATTGATGTGTTTGATGTTGGTTCTCTGATTGCAGACAAGCTCGATACAATTGCAAAGGAAACTATAGGGTATGGTGACAACATTGACAAAAGTACACCAAAACAAGTTTATGATTTAGGTAGATTATTTGAAATTTTTGCAGATAATATTCCTAACAAACCATTAGAAAAATTTGAAGCATTTTCAGTCTATAAATCTAAATTCTACACATCTGATTTTACATTTGAACAAGTTGTTAATTCCGTTTTATCTCATATGGATAGTCTAGTTGATAAGAATAACATTAACAGTTTGGTTTCTAGCGCTCAACAACCTCATAGTAATTTTGTAGGTCAACATTTAGGCCCAAATGGGTATTCCAGAACCTCCTATATTGAAGATATTTTCAAAATACGATTATTTTGTAAATATATTTTACAGTACATTCATCAAAAAATATCTAAAATTGGATGCATTAGCAACTTTCAGAATGATTTGAAGCAAGCCATAGACACTGATAGTTTATCTGTTCCTGAACAAAAGATTAAAAGAACGGATTTAACAACAAACTTCCCCTCTTCTGATATCAATTCAAATAATCTAGATCAAGTACCTTTACGAAATTTATCTTTAATACGGGGAATTGCAGAATTATGATCTCTAGATTATCATATAACCAAAATGTCTTATTCTGTAAAATTTTCTATAAGGAATTGATATTATGACTGATAAATTAGATTAGAATCCATGCATAATCGATCTTAAAATGTAACATGTTCCAAATGTACAAGCTGCACCAACTGTTATTGAGATACTCCCACACACAAAACGAAAATCCATACAAAATTTTCTGATTTTTTTACAGTTTTAGAATATCATGCGCAGAATCCCAGCACGGCATGTGCAGGTTTTAAAAATATTATTCAATCTGCTCAAACAATCCCCTGTATCTCTTTTTATGATACATGAAATGAGAGTTTTCCATTCCCGTAATTATCTGCAGATACAGTTAACTGCTCCGGCGTATCATCATACGGACTGGCAAGCCGTCCATAGTTTGAGACGTCCTATGGCGTGCTCCACTTTACCCTTTTCGGGGATATTTTTTTGCGCAGTCTTGGTTGTTCCTCTGTCAGTCCTTATCTTTTGGATTTTTATCTGGCTGACGGGATACTACTCTGGGATACTCTTTTTGTATTCCTAAAAATCCAAGATCGGAACATATGATGAATGGTTTTTCTGGGGGATTCACTTTTGTACATAGAATGCCTGACCGCCAAATTGACCAGAGCTCTTACCTTGATCCTAATTTCGGACTGTAATTGTTCCAATTCTTCTAAGAAAGGCCTAAAAGAGAAATACCAAGAATCAAAAATAGTAACAGCGTCTAATTTTTCAACATTATTTTGATATCCTATCTTTTTTACTATTTCTCGTTTGGTGATAAGTGTAAATCAGGATACCCACCCCCTCTAATGCCTCAATAAATAATACAGTGGCAAAATGCAGCATCCAACCGTCTAGCAAATCATCAATGGTAGAGACTGTAACTGACCAAACAACAGGATCCAAGACAGGCAGCAAAAACACAAGGAAAAACCCCAAAAACATCCTATCCCTAGATATCTGATTATAAACATTCATCAATTCATTGTGGGTCTGTATTACATCCTGATTCATTACAGCGGCATTGATTTTATCCAGTGACACCTTATTTTCTAATGACATTGCTTGAATCATCGAGGATTTTAATTCAAGGATTTCCGGATTTGTTTCTGCATATCCGATACCCAAAGTAATTGAACCCAGAAAATAGATGACAAAGAACATTGAACAATAAACCACGATTCTTCTTTTTCCCCTGTGAACCCTGCTGACTACCTTCCAGTATATCTTGCCAAAGTATCCCAGTTTATTTTTCTTGGATAGATAGACTGTGACAAAAGCAACAAACGAGACAAGGCCAAAAGAACCAATCCAGTTATCAGATACAAAATTATAAAATACCAGTCTGATAGATAGGAATACTCCAAACATGACAACCAATACAGTAATGTCTTCTAGGAATGGCTGGAGTTTTGGATTATAGTTACGGGTCATACTGTTAATGACTTGAATATGTTGATCAATTAGTTATCAATGTTTGTTATAGATTGCAGTAAATTGCAATTAAAGCAGATCAAAGATAGAGCCAAGACAAAATCATTGATGCCTATTGACTATCTGCCATCAGAGGCATCCAGGTTTGTTGATTCTGTTTTTGATGGTTTGATCAGTATTTTACAGATCTTTTGACAAGATAACATTACCTATGTAACTATGATAAAATTACCATTCTCTTTCAAGAAATATTTTTTGTGAGAAAAAACCCCTAAAAACTGATGCATTCCGATTGTCTGATTTATGATACACGACGACAATTGATTTTATTATTGAATGCGTTTAAAACAAGAGATTTTTTGATAAAATAATGGTCAGGCGCAGCAGATCATCTTTAGATTTGAGGGACATTTCATATGGTGATTGCAAATGGGCTTTTGATCCCTTGCCTGATTTATGATAAATCACTGGGGAAATATACTCTCAAATAAAGAGACCCGGAATAATAATAATATCCTATTCTCCATTCCCGTATGAACTGAGAATCAGCCATGTTGAAGATGGCATCATCCAGGCAGCAGCAGCAACAACAGCCCGACATCGGTAAATCCCCCAAACCCGCATTTTTCCCAAAGCCTGCCTCGTGCTCAATTACTGGGTGCACTGAAATAATTTTTATAGATCCCATTTATCATCGGATTACAGTAGCTAAAATGAGTCAGGAAATAACAGCATTAACAGAACAGGCTGAAGGCTTTTCAAATACCCTTGAAAACCTTCAAAAAGAGATCTCAAAAGTGATCGTGGGGCAGGACAAGATTATTGAAAAATTAATTATTGCGCTGCTATCCCGGGGGCACGTCTTACTTGAAGGGGTGCCCGGTCTAGCAAAGACATTACTGGTTCAAACGCTCTCTGACTGTATAAATTCAAAGTTTGTGAGGCTGCAATTCACACCAGATCTTTTACCTGCAGATATTCTGGGAACTAAAATTTATGATCATAACACAACTTCGTTTAAAACAATCAAGGGTCCAATCTTTTCAAATTTCATACTTGCCGATGAGATAAACCGTGCACCTCCAAAGGTTCAATCAGCACTGCTTGAGGCCATGCAGGAAACTCAGGTCAGCATCCAGGGTGAAACACACCCGCTGGAAAAACCATTTTTTGTAATGGCCACACAAAACCCCGTCGAATCCGAAGGAACCTACAAGCTGCCCGAGGCACAGGTAGACCGCTTCACGTTTAAAATTCTAATATCATATCCCAGCATAGAACAGGAATCAGAGATTATTCAAAGATTTACCGAGGGTGTTACACACAACACAGCCCGGGTCCTGTCCGATGAACAACTACTAGAGATGCAGTCTTTTGTTCCACGGATTTATGCTGATGAAAAGATTCGAAATTACATCACGCAAATAGTTGATGCCACAAGATTTCCAGACAAGTATGATCTTCAACTATCTGATCAGATTGAATACGGCGCATCCCCCAGGGCCTCAATATGGCTGACTATCTCTGCAAAAGCAAGTGCCCTTTTACAGGGAAGGGGATATGTAACTCCAAAGGATGTGCAGGATATAGTCCATGATGTGCTGCGACACAGAATTACCCTGACGTATGAGGCAGAATCCGAGGATGTGACCACCGATGACATTATACAAAAAATTATAGAAAAAATCACCGTCCCCTAAACCCCAAATACCTTCTGATGAGAAAATGCTGCAAACCAAAGAACTCTTAAAAAAAATTAAAAAAATTGATATTAAAACAAAACATCTAACAGATGGAATCCTTTCGGGAAATTACAATTCCGTCTTTAAAGGGCAGGGAATAGAATTTTCTGAGATCCGGGATTACAGGGCAGGCGACGATGTACGAACAATAGATTGGAAGGTAACTGCCAGATTCGACCATCCCTACATCAAGGAGTTTATCGAAGAGCGGGATCTGCAAATCTATTTCGTTATTGACATGTCCGGATCTGGAAGCTTTGGCACAAACATCCCAAAGAAGGAGAAGTCACTTGAGATAACTGCCAGTCTCATGTTTGCAGCACTTGTAAACAATGACGGTGTGGGCATCTTTCTTGCTACAGACAGGATAGAAAAGTTCATTCCGGCAAGAAAAGGAAGAAAGCACGTCCTACAGTTGTTGAATATTCTCACTACATTTGAGCCCAATTCCCCAAAAACCAACCTGAAAAAATCCCTTGAACGCGTATCTAAAACCATCAAGAGAAAAAGCATCGTTTTTGTAATCTCGGATTTCATTGATTATAACGATTATCTAAAACCACTCAAACTATTACGAATGCACCATGATGTCATTGCCTTGAAAATCACCGATCCCCGGGAACAGGATATTCCGGATGTTGGAATGATAGAGCTCGAAGACGAGGAAACAGGCGAGCAGATTCTTGTGGATACATCCGATGAGGAATTTCGAAGTTCATATTCTAGATTGGTTGTTGAAAATGAGTCACAATTCCAAAACAACATGATGAAAATCAAGGTCGGCACAGTTCCTCTATCAACTGAGCAGGACTATGCAACATCGCTGAAAAAATTCTTCAGAAGGAGGACCAGATAAGATGGCAGGCTTTGAGAACCAGTTCATTCTGATCTTTCTTTTATTCATACCAGTACTGTTTTACCTGTACAACAAGGTTTTGACAAAAAAGAAAAAGGCTGCAATAAAATTCAGTAATTTATCCTATATCAAATCCGCGTTAGGGGACAAAAAAAAGACCAGGCGGGATTCCATGCTGTTTTACGTGTCTGTCGCAGTCATTATACTGATGATCATCGGCTTCTCTGATCCTCATATTCCGTTAGAGCAGACCAAGGAAGGCGTTAACGTGGTTCTGGTACTTGATGTTTCTGGAAGTATGCTGGCAAATGATTATCCGCCCAACAGACTGGAATCTGCAAAAAAATCCGCGGTGATACTGCTAAACTCCCTTCAACCAAAAGACAATGTCGGCATTGTAATTTTTGAAACAGGCGCCACTACTGCGGCATATCTTAGTCCGTACAAAGACAAGGTAATAGACAAACTCGAAGGCATTCTGCCAAAAGAGGGAAAGACTGCACTTGGGGACGGACTGAGTCTTGGAATTGACATGGCCTCATCTGTGCCCAATAAACAAAAAGTGGTCATTCTTCTCAGTGACGGAGTTAACAATGCAGGCGTGATTACTCCTGCAGAAGCTGTCGCATTTGCCAAATCCCGTGACATTCAAGTTTACACCATAGGATTGGGTTCTGAGGGCAAGGTGATACTGGGATATGACTTTTTTGGAAGGGCACAATACGCGGAGCTTGACGAGGCAACCCTCAAAGCAATTGCTGAGAATACCGGGGGCAAATATTTCAAATCAATAGATTCCACGACCCTTGATGACATTTACAAGAACATCAGTCAGGACATAAAGCGGGAACAAGAGGATACCAGCATCAAAGACTGGTTCTTTGCAGCATCACTTGGTTTGTTCTTTGCTCAAATCTACATGCGGTATGGAAAGGGGAGAATCATACAATGAACAAGTTGTGCTGGTTTTTCCTATTACTTTTAATTCCGCTACCTGCCGTATTTGCAGAAGAGATTGTAATGTCAGTTGACCAATCAGAATATTACTTTAGAATGGGGGAAAACGCCATAATCCCCTTGGAGATTCAAAACAACTACGGATCCCAGATATCCGGAATGCTGCAGTATATCACCGCGCAGCAGATTAACCAGCCAAATACGCAATTTTCATTCTCCAATACCCAATCCTCCACACTGGCCATTAATGACGGGGTGCAAATAATCTCCCTGGATTTTGGAACCAGTAATTCGCCATCTGCCATCAGGGCAGATTTGAGTTTCAACTATGCCGACTATAACAACGGCACTCAGATCAGTGCATCTTTGGATACCATCACGATTCATTTTGTTGCAGATGACTCTGAAAAAAACAACACGCAAAACAAGATGGAGAGCTCATCCCGGCAGGGACCGCCGCCATCGGCACCACCGTCACAATCCGCCCAGAACAACCCCTCAAACCAGCAACAATCCTTGCAGCAGAGTCTGGATGACCTGCTAAATCAGCAGCAACAGTCCCCCCAGACACAGGACACCCAGCAAAAGCTGCAAAACAACCAGTTAGCCCAGGACAGCAACGCCCTAAAAAAAGAGATCCAGGAACAATTACAGCAGGAAAACGACCTCAAAAAAGCATTTGAGGGCGAGCTTGCATCAAATGACGTCTTTCAAGAATCCAACGAGCAGCTGACACAGCAGGGATACAGCCCAACTGAGGCGAATCTTGATCCGAGTTCTCCTGATACGGGGGATTTTGAGGTAAATTACCAGAATGAGCAGGGAGACCGGGCCAAGATTCAGGGAAGCATGGAGGAGGGGGTCATCACTGAAATACAAACGCAGACCCAGAAGGAAACAGAGGGTCTGCTAGAGCAGCTCCGGGAGCATCCCCAGTTTCAGCAATATGACGAGCAGCTAAAAACTGATACCTTTTTTGAACATGATATAGAATTTGTACAGGACAATGCCAACAAAACAACAATTCAGGTACAATACATCAATGAGGAGAATCAGACCGCAATTATTTTCGGGGAATTCGAGTCTGAAACACTTGAAAACGTATTTCTGGAAAAACCAAACGACGATGCATCCAACTGGATCTTTTTAATCCTATTTGTTATTGCCGTAATTGCCGGTGGCTATGTGGTGTACCGGCTCTATAAACGCCGCAAAAAAGAGGTGATTCCAGTTCCTGCTCCGCTGCCCGCACCCAAGCCTTATGACAATGCCCTGGCAGTAGAAAAATTAATCAGGGAAGGAAAAGAAAATTTTGATAATGCGTATTACAAGGACGCATATGGAAAAATCAACCAGGCATTAAGGTTATTTCTAAGTCACGAGTTACACCTCAAAAAAGAGATTACAAATGAGAATATCCTGCTGTGCATCCCCGGAGAATCCTATCCAATCTCCGAGATTGAGGAATGTTTTAGAATTGCAAGCCTGGTTGAATTTGCAAAGTATGCGCCAAATCAAGATGATTTTTTTAGGATGGTCTCAATTACAGAAGATATTGTCTGTAAAAAATCCGGATAAATAAGCTGGCAAGTCAGTTCATCCAAAAAGACAGTTGATTACCACCAACTACCATCAGACTTTTCAAAACAATAACTTAAATTATAACATGGCACCACGTATGCCCTGAAAGATATGAGACTCTTAACTGGATTGGGCATTGCTACATCTATCAGCTTTGTAATATTTTTATTGACCAGTCTAACTAACCATCTGCTGATATTTCACAGTACAATCTTAGTCATATCATTAATGACTGCATTTTCTGCACTTACTACGGCAATAACAAACCGGGTGATTTTCAAACAAAGCAAGCCGCACCATATGATGAATTCAGCAATGATATCTTTTATGATTAGCCTGCCACTATCTGGAATACTAGGTCCGCTTGGCGCAGTTGCAATAGCTTCCCCCATAGGCATTGGTTTTTCATTTATCATGAAAAAATACCAATAATGCTGATGCGTAAATGTCATCTTTACCAACAGTGGAACCCGTATCAACAGTGGAGCGGGCACTAGGACTTTAGAACCCATATGGGCTGGAAGAAGAACCTTGAACTTTTTTCCAAATCCCCAAAAACTTCCGATCCCTGTAAACTTTGTAAACCCCAGAATCCCCAAAAACCCCAGATCCCTGTAAACTTTTGACTATTTTGTAGATTTTGAGTGAAGTTTAGTGAGAAGATACTCTTTGAACAGTGGCATGGCAACTATGGCGCCTGGACGTGGGATATTACATTACATCCAAGTGAGGTTCGGGGAATAATTGACAAACACAACAAGACTCAAGTGTCGGCAAGGGAGCATGCAGTGTCCCAAATGCTTCATAACTGCATAGTCAGGGCAGGAGATTGAGAATGAGTCTGGATTCAGAAACACGAATGGAATTAGCAGGCCTCAATCGTGGTGCAGGACGGCATGAATTCTACATAAAACCCAGTTCGGAAAATGTATCTTTTCAGACTATCTGTCTTCCATAATACAACAGAGTCATTTATCTAAATGTTTAAGTTTATACAAATTTAGAACACATAATTGTCAAAAAAGAGCAATCCTTTCAATCCAGGATCTGGGGCAGTTCCGCCCTATTTGGCAGGTCGCAGATTTGAATTAGAATCATTTTCAAAAATGTTGGAAAATATTCAGGATGGTCAAATTGAAAATCTACTAATGTATGGATTAAGAGGTACAGGAAAAACCGTTCTAATGAATGAATTCAACAAAATGTGCAGAACTAAAAAATTACTACCTATAAAAAGACCTCAATTTAATCTAAAATACTGTGATCCTGTTGAATTTACTAAATCTCTCAAATATGATTTACGAATAGCCATAGAAACTTTTTCAAAAATTAAAAAACTAAAAAGAAAATTTCTTTCTTCTGTTAATTACCTTAAACCTAAAAGTGCCGGTATACCCGGTATGTTTTATTACGAGCCTTCATACAAGTCTACTTCCGGTTCTGGTGGATTCCAGTGTCTGATCACCAAAATGCACCAGAACCTTCAACAATAGTCCACCTGGTGTGATTATGTAGTCTTATTCAAGATACTTGATGAATTTTCCGGTCTTTTCCAGCTTTATTGAATTGATCTCCTCTAGACTCTCAAAAGAGTTCATTTTTAGATGCAAGTCAGTTGCCGTATACAGCACGTCATCAATATAGAATGTTCTGGGACTGTCAGGTTTGTAGTAATTTGAATCCTCGTCTGAATGATTTATTGTTCCCTTTAGATCGAATCCGGCAGTGTCATCCAAATCAAATACATAGAATCCACTCCAATTATTGTCAGTCCCCCTCACATGGCCTGATGCCTCACTGAGGTCTTTTGCATTTCCTGATATTGGAATTGAAAGAATCTCCCTTGTCTTGTCAAAAAAGAATGCCCTGTGATCGTATAATGCGTCTGAATGTGTGCGGCTGCTTCCTATGACTATCTCATCTGCAACTTTGGGATTGCTAACATCTGCAACGTTAAATAATGCTATCTTTACCCCCAGCTGAGTTACGCGACCATTTGCAGCATCCGTGTCCCTGCCTATCCCGATGATGTGTTCCTCGTCATATGGATGCAAATAATTTGAAAATCCAGGAATCTTTAATTCCCCTAAAATTTTTGGGGTGTCAGCTGACAAGTCAATTACAAAGAATGGATCAATCTGCTGGAATGTCACCAGATATAGCCTGTCTCCTATGAATCTGGCTGAAAAAATACTCTCATCAGGTGCAATGTTCCCCAGTTCCCCTACGATGTTTAGCTGTTCATCTAGGATGTGGACTGCATTTGCACGAATTAACCCCTGGTACTGTGTATGGTATTCGACGGTAGTTGCAATCCTGAATCGGTCCCCGTTCTGATCCATGGAAAACTGGTTGAGGAGACGTCCGGGCACCGTTCCCTTTGCAATATACTCTATTTTATCCTCGTCAATTGATATTTTGTGAATTATCGTTTTTCTTGTGTCCTCTTGACTTTTTAGATCATATTCATGTAATGCCTTTTTAATCGTTGTAAACAACTCTTCCTTGTCATCTTTGTCCATTTTATTGTATGACTCTTGCATCAATCCTGAAATTTTCATCCATTGTGCAGCTGAATTTAATGAGGAATCATCCTGAATTGTCTTGATCTCATTTTGAATGCTCTCTGGCAGCTGCGGCACTATGGCATCAAAGAATCTGTCCCGTACTATACTCTCGTGAGACAAGAGCTGTGTCTTTTGCGTGTTTTGCTCATAAGTCAGATAAAAGTTGTCCTCAGACACATAAAATGCTCTGGAATTCCCCATGAGGAATGTTTCAGAGTTTACCGTATCACCAAATATGTCAATTGCAGTCAGCGTGTTAAAGTTTGAAAATTCCTCTACATTATCAAAGTAAAACGCATCGGGTGTCATAATTGGAATGGAACCCTCCAAAATAATTGGAAGTTTTGGATTGTGCTGGTCAATACGACTACTAGTGACAAAGTATGCATAGTCACCTATCATCCGTGCATCACTGAAATGACCATCAATGGAATAATCCTTGAGAATTACCGGATCCTCCCTGTCTGATACGTCAATAATTAACGCATGAGTAGCTGGACTGTAAGAACGCTGTGGAACAAAGTCATACGGCTTAATTGTCTCCTCATGTTTTTGTCCATTATAAAATATCACCAGTCTGTCCTCATTTAAAAACATGTTTTGAATATACGATGATTCTACATCTAGTGCAATTTTGAGAATTAAACTTGCATCCTCTGCAGGATATGCATCAATTATTGACAAGGTATTTTCACGCACGATGTAGACGTATTTTGAATCATTTTTGAGATAGTCTGGTTCATCAACATTTGCAACCTGGACATTCGTAGTTGAATATTCTGTGCCACTGCCACTAGCATCTGAAAATTCAGCTTGTTGAATCCTCTCTGACTGAAGTACTAGGGCCTCTTCCAATGTCCACTGATCACCAGTTGTCCTGCCGGCGTAACCTGTAGTCTGAGCAGCTATAACCTTTTCTCCTAACAAAGCAGCAGATGTCTCTAGAATGTTTTTCAACTCTTCCTGCGATGCTATTTTTTTAATGTCGTGTGTTCCTCCAAAATACTCGGATGCCTGTTTTTCAAGATTGACTATTTCGGGAGGAGACTGTTCCCTGATGATCTCAGACTGTTGTTCAAAACCTGCCAAATACATTATTCCTACGGTACTCATTGCCGAAACGACTATTGCAATTACAATTATTATTTTTGAATCCATTTTTTAGTTATCCTCTTTTTTTTGAGAACCGATATTTAGCGATTACTATTCCTTGCAGGTTTGGAATAAAAGGTTTAATGAAACTCCAGTTTTACCAAACAACTTACATATGCTGGATTGACATTAACAGCTCTAATGACTGCTGATGATGCCTTGAATGACGGAATAACTGAAAAAATAAAGATTCTTGCAACAGACGATGAAAAAATAAAGTCATTTGGCGAGCTGCTTACAAACGATTCCAGCCGTGAAATTTTACAACTGCTCTTCAACGAGGAACTATCTGCAACTCAAATTGCTCAAAAAACCGATATTTCGCTCCAACTTGTAAAATACCATCTAATCAAGCTTCAGGATTTGGGAATTGTGAAAATCTCAAAGATTGAAAAAAACTCCAAATCCAAAGACATGAAGTTTTATTCTGCAACAAAATTCAGCATCGTAATCGTTCCGCCAAAACTCTCTGAAAAAACCAAAGAAAGCAAGCTTCTCATTCGCTCCTTTAGACATATTTACAAGGTGGCAGGACTAGGAATCGCAACAGGCGTTTCAGGACTGTTCTCCTTGTCTGCATTACCGCAGGAAAGACAAATTCCTGCCAGTGATGTCGTATCAAACCAAGAATTTCTCTTATCTGAACAGTTGGATAAAAGCAACCAAGATGTCTTGCCGACTGGAGCAGACACGGTCATACCGGAAGAAACACTTGTGGAATCAGATACGTTTGCACAAAGCACCCAATACGCTGATACTGGTTTGTCTCAGGAACCATCTGCTGCACCTGCCACTACTGCTGATACTGCTGTTTTTGATTATGAACCTCAAATGCTGCTTGATACAGAGTCATCCCCTGAAACTTCCTCTGCACCTGCTGCCCCTGCTACTGCTGATATTGCTGCCCCTAAAAGTGATCTTCAAATGAAGATTGATACAGAGTCATCCCCCGCAACTCCCTCTGAATCTGCTGTCTCTGATGCTGCTGTCCATGAAGATGGGCTTCAAATGAAGATTGATACAGAGCCATCCCCCGCAACTCCCTCTGAACCTGCTGCCCATGAAGATGAGCTTCAAATGAAGATTGATACTGAACCATCCCCCACAACTCCCTCTGAACCTGCTGCCCCTGAAGATGAACCTCAAATGCCGCCTGATACTGAACCATCCCCCGCAACTCCCTCTGCACCTGATGTTGAACCTCAAATGCCCCTTGATACTGATTTGAGTGCTGTAACTGATACAATTGGTTCTAATCTTGGAACTTACTCTTTTTCTGATCTGCTGGTCCCGCTTGTCATAGTCACAGGAATCCTTGCTGGACTGACTGTTTACTATTTGTACAAATTCTTTAAAAAATCCTGATACTAGGAATCCAAAGTCACCTCTATTGTAACTCTCTTCTCTTCGGCTCTCTCTTCCCCCGGGTACTTTAACCTGGAAATTTTTTTGCCAAGTTCCTCATCCTGAACCAGTCCTGCCTTTCCTGTGAATACCAGGCCGTTGTATTTTATTTTTACATCCGCATTTGCCACGGCATTTTTGAACCAATCCCCATCCGGTCTGTGTCTTGAAAAATAGATTTTTCCGCCATGATTTACGGCTCTGAGCATCACAGAATGCTCCCTGCCTGTCCTCCTCCCCCTTGTGACTAGCACCGGTTTGAATAATTTCTCGGTTATTTTCATGCGTAATTTACTCTGTCAAGTAATTTAACCCCATTGATAGAAATTTCTGATATTCGGTATGATAAGCAAATCTGTTAATCCATATCATCATGTCCATAAAACTTGAAGGAATGCCTGCAAATCTGGCTACTGCAGATACATTTACTGGAAAAAAAGTCATTGACAGGGAAGGAATTGAGTATGGTAAAGTCAAGCATATTCACATTAATCAGGACACGCTGGCTGTAAATGGAGTGACTATCCGTCAGGGATTCAGAAAGAATTATTTCTTATCTGAGGATTACATTGACAAGTTTACAGAGAAAACGCTGCTTCTTAGCAGACCTCCTGTGAGAACCGGGATTCCTGTGACTGATATTGATAAACACAAAATAGGCAAAGTAAAGCGGTTGCACAAGAATTCAGAGACAGACGCATTGGAAACAATCGAGGTCACTGATGGCCTACTGCATTCTAAAATCCTGTCCAAATCTGAAATTTGGGGTGTGGGGGAAAAAGTCATTTTAAGAATGACCAAAAAAGAATTCAAGAATCTTGAATAGTTCCCATTATCCCCTTTTTTTTAAAATAACATTTTTTGCTTAATCTGATTTTTTAGAGCAGGCATCACATACAGGAATTCCTTCCTGAACTGTTATTTTTATATTTGACGAGTGGCATTTTTGACATAATCCTTTCATGTAGGGATTCATTATTTTGGTCTTTAAATTTTTTATGTGGATCGCTTAAATCATATCTGTCAATTTCTAAACGGCTATTTCGTGCATTATTCCCAATACACTCACAAAAAGGAGTTTATCCATGACTTTTCTGGTTTAAGAAATTCCTGCGATCAACAGCAGCATATCCTGTTTGTTCTCTTATTCTCTATGCCGCTGGATCTTGATCTCTTTGCTGTCCTCAATACCTTTCAAATTCTTTTGAAATACTGCAAATCATCCCAAGCATAGGATCTAACATTTATTTTTTTGATTGTTTGTACTGTTCACCTAGTTTGATCTCAACTGAGCTAGAAGACTGGATCATATAGATTGGGTCCCCCGACTTATCTCGGGAAGTGGTTCTTGCAATTGAGGATACGTGAGTAAACACCTTCATCTTTGTACCATCATCCAAGCTATATTCATTAAAGTCCTGGTCTAACGTGTCATATCTCATGTCTGGCCTGTCGATAGTTTTTTCAAGTTCCTGTTTTGAAACCGGATTGGGGTTTGCCTCACCTTTCAATGACGAATCCGCATAAATCACTGTAAGTGTCTGTGAATCAATATTGAATGAGACCTTGTCCCCATCTGTCAAACGCTGGACTTTTTTCAGTATGGTGCGTGTTTTTAGAATGGTGTTGTCTTGAATCTGATACTTGTTCCAAGGCTCTTTTACCACTTCAAAATCAATGGATTTGATATCTGTCATACCTGTTTAATTACTCTGTAATAATAATATCTTCGCTTCATTACCCTCAATTCCGGATATCCTTCTTTGTTTTATTCAGTACTTTCATACTATCCTTGCCCGTTTTTCCAATTTTTTTAAAATCATGGAATTCTCCTCATTCTGCGCTCTAGAACGCGTGATTTACACATCTGCAAATTCATTTTTCTGCATTTTGGATCTGGGAATTAACGGGTCTAATTCCTTGCTAATAGTCGGTCATTTGACACGTGAAATGGGGCGTTGTTGGGATACTGCTTTGAAATTACAAGCAGAACACTCCCCATGAAATAGCGTGATTTTATCTCCTCCCAACTTGCCCAAAAAAATGTATGTCTCTGAGCATTCTCATTTAGAGGAATCCATCAGTGCATTCCTCATTGCATGTTTTGCTTTAAAATTATCTGTGTGACTATTGATATTTTCTGTTAGATTTGATGTAATATTTCATGAACCATTTTTGAAAATGGATTGGGTTTTTCTCAATCTGTGATCTTTCAAGTGATTTGAAATATGCTTTTCTGTCTTTGTTTTCAATTAGCATCAACGGATACTCGTATTTGAATAATATGTAATTCATTATCAGCCTGGAAATCCTGCCATTTCCATCCCAGAATGGGTGTACTGACACAAAGTCATAATGTATCTTGCAGGCCAGTTCCACGGGAGTTACCCTGCCGTCATACCCGTCAATCTCTTTGAATATTTTTTTCAGATTCGACTTTATTTGTGCAACCGGTGTGAATTCAATTTTGTCGTTTCCAGATATTCCCACCCTGCCGGTCCTAAGACTTCCTGCCTGGCCGATTTTTGTCTGTCCGAATATCTCGTGATGCCATGCCAAAATCTCGTTCATTGTGATCCTCCTTGCTTTTTTGGAGCAGACCAGTCTTACAAATAAATCATAATGCCTCTGTGTTTCAATGCTGTCAATTTTTGATTTCTTGTTTGGGGTGATTCCATGAATCAGCAGATCTCGGGTATCTTCCTGTGTTAGTGTCGAGCCTTCAATTCTTTGGGTGTTGTAGGTAAATGATATTCCAAAACTCTCAAAGTTTTGTATCCGGACTGATATCGGGATGCGCCTCATCTCGATCTGGTAATTTTTTACAATTTTCTTCATGTCTGCGTCCCACTGTCGACAGTAGAATTTCTGCAAAAGTCCTGCCTTTTGCTCTTCAACGTCATCCGGAATGAATTTGCCCAGATATTTTTTGATGGTTTTTGCACCTGAATGGTGTGCCAGGTAGTAAAATTCCTGATTTCCCTTTTTTTCCTTTACTATTATGACCACGAATCAAATGGGTATCTTTTATTTAATAAATGTTAAAAATTTCTGTAATTTGGATACCCAATGTTTTGTTGTGGTGTAACAGCATGTCTTGTCTCAATCTGTTGCGTTTACTTTAGCAAATTTCTTTCCAGATGCCAGAATCTGTAGAGCCTGCCAATTGTAATCTGCAAATGGTCCCAGCAAAACGTGTTGCCGTACCGGACCAAAAACTTGAAAGATCATCCACGTCCTACATTCTGATTAACGGTTTTACTTTTTTTATGCATCTTCTTTGTATCATATCCGTTACTGGCAGTAGTACCAGTTACTGGTAGTAGTACCATTTTAAAGTATCCATACTGGATTTTCATATTATTTCTTTTCAAAAGAATATTTCAACAAGGGATCAATTATTGAATACAATTTATCAGATCCCTGAATAAATCCGGATTTTTGCAGTGTATCTAATAACGATGAAAAATTTCTATCGTCAATGGATTCACCTGAATCAATCTCGAGTCCTTTTTTCAAATCAGTCCAACTCAGTGGTTTTATTGATAGATTTTTCATAATTTGATTATATCGTTCAAAAGCGGGACGACCTTTTAGAAATTTATCATATTCTGATCTAGCTAAACTAGAACCTATTTTTTTGGTAGCATTGATGAATTTTTTTTCCACTTTTTTGTGTTCCAGGCATCGCAGTCCAAATTCATTTAACCATCCAACAATACCGCCGAGTTCATCAACAGCATGAGATAATACAGATTCATCAAATTTTTTTAATTTCTGTTGTTCCAACCCTACTTTGAGAAATTCAATACCTTGCTGATGGGATAATGGATTAATTTTGATTTCTTTTTTTGCTCTTCCAAATAATGTCGAATTAGCATCTTCAAGAGCCAGGAAATCATAAAAAACTCCAATTTCTGAACCTGTTAAAATTAAAATAATATTTCTACAGTTATCATATATTGATGCAAATATGCTTGTCATATCCACGTGTTTGCTTTTTCTAAATTCTTGAGCTTCATCTACTGCAATAACGATTTTTGTATTATTCTCTCCAGCCCATTGATCTAATTTTTTAAATAATCCTGGCAAGTCCAGGCTATTGTTTGATGAGAAATCAAATTGTATTCCTGCTCCAGAAGGAAGTGTAATTCCTCTCACAGAACTTAACAAAGTTGTAATCCTTTGTTTGTTTGTTTGATGAGAATCTAAAAATGATTGAATACTACTTTGGAACAGATTAACAATATCTTTTTTTGAAATATAAGATTTATTTCCTAAATCCCTTAAATCTATCATGATATTATTTTCTGAATGTTCTTTTAGAACTGCCTTTAGTAATGATGTTTTACCAACTCTTCTAAATCCACTGATTAGGATCAAGGGTGTTTTTTGATCAATGTACGAGACTAGTCTGGATACTTCCTTTTCTCTGCCAAATAGGGAATCTAAATCTTCTTTAGGTCGAGGCTCTAAATACATGGTATTTACTGGTAGTAGTACCATTTAATGGTAGTGCTACCAGTAACCCTCTCAATCAGTAGATCAAGTAATGGTTCAATAATTTCCAACTCGTATCAATCAAGGATCTCTTAACGGCTCATAACTTTGGGACTACTTTCAGACTACTTTCAGGACTCGTGACTCTTGTCATGACTCCTGTCAAGGTTCATGACTCAGGACTAGGATATTGGCTATTTTCTCTCTCATTCATCTAATCTGATCGTTCATGGCTTCAACAATTTCTATCAGAGGGTATTGTTGATTATTTTCATATCCATGAACATTTACTTTAATCTTAACATCTGCACTTAATTATGATAGTCTTGACTAAACAATATTGAGACGATACAAGAAATATCCCGAATTTACAGGTCTTCAAGAGTATGTCTGGGAATATCTCACTCAACTGGGAAAACCGATCTACACGATACGCAATGATGGCAAATCATACTCTAAACCAGATGAACTCAAGCATATATGGCACAATAAAACTGATCTGGACAAATTTGTAACAGCACGCTTGGGAATCAACTTTGATGATTATACTAATGAACATGGGAACAAATTGTACAAGGAGATAGCTGGAGAAATTCGTAGATTACGCCTAAAAAACATTCTTGTAGATTGGAGGAAAACAAAAAACGGCAGAGGCATGGGAACATGGAGATTAGCAGGTTCTAAAACCGACGAATATTCTTTGTTAGAAGAACACGCTATTAATTGTGGCAGACAAGAAATTAAACAAAGGGATTTTAGCTCTGATGGCTCTATACGAACCATCTATGTTCGAACAAAACAGACGGCATTTAAGCAGATTCTAGAAAAACAATACTGCAAATGTGTTCTTTGTAAATTTAAAATTCCAAAATATATGATAGGTGCTCATATTGTACCCTACAGCACTATGAAAGTAGAGGATCCTGAAAACTCTATGAATCCAACTAACGGGTTGTTATTTTGTAGATTGTGTGATACGGCATTTGAACGTGGCGACATCATTGTAGAAGAAGATCATGGGATAGTAGTGTCCTCGAACTTGAAGGATAACAGAGCAACACCTGTAAAAAAATGGGTGACATCGATTTTACCTGAAATGAAGATAAAAGATAACATAGAATATCCTCCCGACCCTAGTTATCTAAAACGGAAAAAACAACTTGTGGTAAAAAATAGATGATTGTTGATAATTTATCATGTTTGAAAACCAATGTACTGCATGCAAGTTACTGGTAGTAGTAGTACCGTTTTAAAGTAGCCATACCCAATTTTCATATTATTTCTTTTCAAAAGAATATTTCAACAAGGGATCAATTATTGAATACGATTTATCAGATCCTCGAATAAATCCAGATTTTTGTGGCGTATCTAACAACGATGAAAAATTTCCACCGTCAATGAATTCGCCTGAATCAATCTCGAGTCCTTTTTTCAAATCATTCCAACTCGTGGTTTTATTGATAGATTTCTCATAATTTGATTATATTATTCAAAAGCGGATGGCAGTACAGTGGTTCCACAGGTGTAAGGGAGTGATGTAGTTTGAGAACGGATACTAGCAAAGGCAGTCAGACATGTGCCACACCGGCACACAGACAGATCAGTCAGAATATTCATGTTTTTCATGTCTATCTTCATTTACAATCTTTGGGTTTTTTCTCAGGACCTGCAATGGACCCATTTGACTTGCAAACCTGTTGATGTTGATGAGTAATGCAGTACGCAGTAGGCATGTTTCACGGTAGACTGCTGATCCGTTGTGAGGGGAGGTTGATCTAATGCACACAATCGGAACTCTTGCAGTCAAAATACATACCTAAATGTCATTTTTTTGGAAATCCTGTTTACTCTTTAATAGAAAGTTTTGTATATAATACAGCATGGTGAGAGTCAATTATGTCTAGTAGGGAAAGTGAGTTTTTAATGTCAATGGAAGACATGGAACAATACAAAGGAAAGTGGATTGCTATTTTAGATGACAAGGTAATTGCTGCAGATGAAATTCTTTCTAAGGCATATTCTGAGGCAATACAAAATTCAAAAGGCAGGACACCTTTGTTTGAATACATACCAAAAAAACTAGATGAACAAACAATAATCCTTTAGACAATTAAGAGTTTTCAAATGGTCAGAGGAAATCGTTCTGAGGATAAAATGAGATTCAAGCATCATACAGCTTGGAGATTAGACGAATTTCGGTTCTGGTGCATTTTGATGATCAGATCACTATTTTGCACCAGAACCAATCTGTCTGAATGAGACGCGTCAAATCATCGGCACAGATATGACCGACTCGAATCAGGGGGTTTGTCAAGGATTCAGCACACATCATAGATTGATTTATGCCACATACACGCATCAAGTCAGTTATTCCTTTCTCATTATGAGAGTAGAGAATCCTGTGTTTTCTGCCTCACAGCAGTTCATAGGCAAAGAAATGACTCTGGCATGTCTTGATGATCAGATCACGATTTTGTGCATGAATCAGAAATTGATTTGGGTGATGAGACGAGAGGTTTTGATTGTATGACGATTTAATTTTTTTCTAGTATTATCTCTTTTCGTTTTTCAACAAAAGTAACTCTGAATTTCTTAAACAATAAATCTCTTCCTAACAACGGTGTCTTCAAATCACTAAGAGGGATTTGTATCTCTATGTTTTCAAACTTGAAAAAAGATTTGTTATTATGGTATATTGTCAATTTTTGTATTTTGTAAAAATAAGTGATGATTCTTTTTCCTTCAACTCCCATCGTGAAATCCTTGTGCGTGAAGCAATTGAACAGATTTAATTTCATAGCTATTTCAAATGGAATTACAGTTCTATCCGCACCAGAGTCAACAAGAAACACATTTGTATAACCAGCATCGTTGATAGAACACGGTAGCATGGGATATGAACGTGTTATATTTTTCTCATCTACAGTAGAATAATATTTCCAAGTTTTTTTCAAAGTATAAGCGTTTCACATGAAGGAGCAGTAAGAATGATGGGCATCTTTGTTGGATATTTTTTCCTTAATTTCATTACAAGTGTATCATAGTCCTTGTTTTTTAAGACAACCTTATTGTCAACAATTCCTATCCACAATGCAGAATCTTTTTTCATGATTTTGATTTTAATTTCTGTCATATATACACCAACACCATTACTTTGTATTTTTTAATAAATCTTGTGGACTCGTAATAACAGCATCACGAGTTGAAACCCTAGACATGGGTTCGATTCCTGCAGAGTTCATTATTTCCAACTAGTTCTTCCTTACGCCTCTAAAACCTGTATTTGTTGTAATGGAATCTGGTTCTGATGCATTTTGATGATCAGATCACTGTTTTGCACCAAAACCCCGCACTATCAAAACCATCTAATCCTCCACATACAACACCCATGTCTGGATCTGAGATCATGGCTCAATTCGTGCCTGATTTTTACACGTAAAACGCCAAAATTTTAAATGTCCATTATGATAGACATGTCACATGGCAGTAAGAGAAGTTGCACCATTTGATGAAAAACAATGGAAACAACTTGAGGAAATGATGTTTAGAGGATCTACTGAGGAACAGTTGAAAGCAATTGCAGAATCTAAAGAACGTGTTAAAAACATCAAAGTAAAATTTTAGGTTTTTAAAAATTGTCCAAACAAATTGATTTCAATGATCCAACCTGCATTTCCCTCACAAACACAAAAACATCTAATCCCGTCATCACTGGATTATGAAGCAATGTCATGATACCTCGTTTACAACCAGTCCATCTTCTATGAGATCAGCTACTGCCATTGTAATCGTATCTATCCTTCTATTCTCTTTGTACGCATCGATTTTTTCATAGGTGCCCAAGTCCACGGCGACTGTAAAATCATACTTCTTGTATTTTTTAGAGCTTACATCCGTTATGATGTCGCGTACAGACACATCAGGTTTTTGTTGTTTTACTTCCATGATGTATTTTTTGTGTTTTCCTGTCAGTTTTTGCATCTCTCTGGCAGAATCTAACATATCTTCTATGCTGATGCCAGTGGTTTTGTTGGGATCAAATGCATACAGGTCTGCAGTATCAAGTGCGGTATCAAGGGAGATCTCGCCCTTTTCTGTCATATTTTTTAGCTGTTCTGGAAGGCGTGATACCTGCACGTATTTTCTTATTGTTGCATGTGAAAAACCCGTAGCTTCTGAAGTATCCTTTATGCTTTCAAAGTGATCAAAAAGTAGGGTTATTGAGTTTATTTTGTCCATTTTATTCATGGGTGCCTGTGATAGGTTTGTGTGAATTGAGAATGTTTTCTTTTCCCATTCATTCATGGTGTTCTTGTAGAGAACGCATGGTATCTTGGAGAATTTTTCAGGATCTTTCTTGCACAGTATGGTAAACGCCAAAAAACGTCTTTGCCCGGATATCAATTCGTATAGTTTGTCCTTTTCAATCTCGACTAGATGTATCGGATCTATCAGTCCCTGAGTTCTAATACTCTCCACGATATTTTCAAGATCCACATGGGTCTTAGACTGTCTTGCCTGGGAGCATCCCCTCTCTATGAGGCTCAAGTCTATCTCACTGTACCCTATCTTTTCTGCAACCATGGTTACAAGTCAAGAATTTCTTATTAAAATTGTCATGATCGTTTACTGTTCATCATAGGTAAAACACGGACTAAATGATTCATCTAATACAATCTAAAAATAGTAATGTCCGTGGGACAAACGCGTATAATTTCTATTAGATAGTCAGTTTTTGTCATTTGGAGAATGTTCTGGATTCTTTTTCTGTATATATACAAACGATTGTGATTTTTCTCAATTTTACTTTGAAACCACTTTGAGGGAAATTATTTCAGGATATCGTTTCAAAATTGATTCGGATTCGGCAATTGCAGAATCCCAGCTTTCAAATTTTTTAATCGCAGTGTGATCATAATCAGTATTTTTGTTCCTCGCATACTTGTTTTGATAATCTGGCATTTGATTTTGAATATCTCTACAAAAATCTTTACTCGGACATGTTATGTGAAATTCGTATTTCTTCATGATTTTACAATTCCAAATATTTTATATTTATTTGTCAAGGGGTTGATTTTTAGATTGTTTGTGGGATTGTTATTTTTACGACTAGTCATAACTTGTCTGGTTTAATAGATATTTTAAAAGTGTCGATCAGAAAAAAATAAATTTATGGGTAAAACTAATAAAAAAGAAAACAGTTCACTATTATTCTAAACAGAGAAGATGCTTGTTATTTCCGGTCTATGTAACGCATACTTTGCACGGTTCTGGCAGATTCCTGTGCTGATCCCCCAAAATGCGCCATGACACATATTCCTGATATGCGAATCTGACATCAATTGCACCTACCCTGATCTATATAGTTGACCATACTATATGTTTGTAAACTGTAAATAAATTTTAAAACAACGTACCCTAATGAGAAAAAAAATAACATCACTTTTAATTATCGCAGCCCTGGTTGCCATCGTACCGCCATTAAACGCAGCTACTGCTGAATCAATGCCACAGATACCTGATGCAGATCGGGACTACAATCTAGTCGGAGCAGGTGCAACGTTTCCATTCCCTTTAATTGATTTGTGGAGAGTCGAATACAACAAAATCTACGACAATGTAAATCTAAACTACCAGTCAATTGGAAGCGGCGGTGGAATCAAACAGCACATTGAAAAGACCGTGAATTTTGCAGCCTCGGACAAACCCATGAGTGAGGCTGAAAGGAACCTGGCCTCCGGAACACTGCACATTCCAGAATCCCTTGGGGGCGTAGTCATGGTATACAACATTCCCGAAGTTCCAGACAGCGGTCTTAATCTGACTGCCGATGCCATATCTGGAATCTTTCTGGGAGACATTACAAGATGGAACGATCCCGCTTTAATTGCAGAAAACCCCGGACTGAACCTCCCTGACAGGGAGATAGTCACCGCACACAGGTCAGACGGTGCTGGAACCACTTTCATATTTACTGATTATCTGTCGGTAATCAGCCCCCAGTGGTATGAGCAGATAGGCGCGGGAAAATCAGTTCCATGGCCCTTTGGTCTTGCCGCTGCGGGAAATGAAGGCGTTGCAGGCATTGTAAAATCCACAGAGTACGCAATCGGATACATTGAACTTGCATATGCGTTCCAAACAGGAATGAGTTATGCATCCATTCAAAACTCTGAAAAATCCGCATTCATTGAACCCTCATTAGAGAGCATCTCTGCGGCATCTAGTGGAATATCTGATTCATTACCTGCGGCCCAAGACAGCTGGGTGGGGGTATCGCTAGTCAATGCACCGGGTTCTAATTCCTATCCCATTACCAGTTTCACATACCTGCTTTTGTATGATGATCTAAAACCGGTGACTGAAAACAGGGAACAGGCAAAGGCCGTAATACATCTGGTTAACTGGATGATTACAGACGGTCAGGAATTATCATCAAGCCTGCTATACGTCCCGCTTGCCGAAAAGATAACAAAACTTGGACAGGACGGACTAAGACAGGTGACTTATGATGGTGAGGTCCTTTGGGACGGCACCAAGACATCTACGGATTTAATGGATGCAGCACAAAAGACAGAACAGATCAACGTAGATAAGAATGACGGGGGATGTCTTGTTGCCACTGCAGCATACGGCTCTGAAATGGCGCCACAGGTTCAGATGTTGAGGGAAATTCGTGATAACCAACTGCTCAATACCGGATATGGCACATCCTTTATGACCGGATTCAACGAGTTGTACTATTCATTCTCGCCATATATTGCAGATATGCAACGATCCAATCCCGCATTCAAAGAGATGGTAAAGATTGGAATAACCCCGCTGTTGTCGTCGCTGTCAATAATGCAGCATGCTGAATCCGACTCTGAAGTGCTCGGATACGGTATCGGCGTGATTCTGATGAATCTTGGAATGTATCTTGCAGCGCCTGCCATGCTGTTTTACGGAATAGCAAAGAGAGTACGACATTTTTAATCCACATTTTTTTATTTTTGAGATCAACTCGCGATCTGTTTGAATCTATATAGAACTATACCCTCCACATAAAACACGATGGGATCCTAGATAACTCTATTTTCACGCTTCAACAGATATGGGCAATATAACATTCAAACAAAAAAAGCCAAAAAGACATTCCATTGCCGATAAAATCTTCAAGGTCGGTGCAACGGCCGCAGGTGTATTTGTTTTAGTGATGATAGTCCTGCTGGTATTTCAGCTAATCTCCGAATCGTATCCCATCTGGGAAGAAGAGGGCCTGGGATTCATCGTGGGTACTGATTGGAATGCAGTGGAGGGGCGCGAATCCTTTGGCGTCCTGCCATACATCCTGGGAACGCTGGTTACAGCATCGCTTGCCATGGCAATAGGCGTCCCGCTGAGTATTGGCATTGCAATGTTCATCTCTGATGCTCCGGCAAAGATTGGAGGACCCCTGGGATTTCTAGTCGAACTTTTGGCAGCTGTCCCAAGCGTGATTTACGGGCTGTGGGGCCTCTTTGTTTTCAGAATTTATTTCAAGGACTGGATTGAGACGCCGCTCCACAACGTCTTTGGGGATTCAATCTGGCTGTTTTCTGGAACTCCATTTGGCCTGGATATTATCACAGCAAGTATTATTCTATCTATAATGATCATTCCGACAGTTTCAGCAGTATCCCGTGAGGTGATGAAGGCCGTTCCCCAGCAGCAAAAGGAGGCAGCATACATGCTTGGTGCGACAAAGTGGGAGATGTTCAAACTCGCAGTCTTTCCGTACTCTAAAACCGGCCTGATTGGCGCCTCAATTCTCGGACTGGGCAGGGCAGTCGGTGAAACCATGGCAGTAACAATGCTGATTGGAAACGCCACGGGGCTCTCTGCAATCCCCTCCTCGTTATTCAAGCCCAGTCAGACCATGTCCAGCATTATCGCAAATGAATTCGTTGAAGCGTCTCCTGCATCATTGCACCTTCCCGCGCTGATTGCAGTTGCCCTGGTTCTGCTGCTCATTGCAATTGTCATCAACGTTGTGGCACATATCCTGGTTACAAGGATGCTCAAGGTAAAGGAGGGTGCCATCAATAATTGAGCACCACAAATCAGCGAAGACAGGAGTACAGGGCCATGTTCAAACAGAATGTGGAGAGACGGCTTGTTGTCGACAAAATAGTCAGGATCATAGTGTTTGCCTGCGTGGTAATTGCGATTATCCCGCTGGGCAGCATTCTCATCGAGGTCTTTAAAAACGGCATAACTGCAATAAGTTATGAATTTCTGACCCAGACACCAGGCTCCATTGGTTCGGGGGAGGGTGGAATCGGGCCTGCAATTCAGGGCACCCTGATAATAATCGGGCTCTCCAGTCTGATTGGAGTGCCGATAGGCGTCATGTCCGGAATCTTTCTGGCAGAATACGGCGATAACAGACTTGCAAGATTAATTCGCTTCTTCAACGACGTGTTCATGGAGTTCCCCTCTATTGTTCTTGGAATATTTGCATTCCTGGTAATCGTGCTGATTCTTGGGCACTTTTCAGTGTGGGCAGGCGCGTTTGCATTGTCGTTGATCATGTTTCCAATCGTTGCTAGAACCACCGAGGAATCACTCAAGATGGTTCCCGTAACGTATCGCGAGGCGGGAACCGCGCTGGGTCTTAAAAAATGGGTGATTACATTTAGAATCGTAATCTCTGCTGCCAAAAGCGGAATGATCACCGGAATCCTGCTCTCAGTATCCAGAATAGGCGGCGAGACTGCACCGTTGATTATGACCATTCTTGGCAGCAGCCAGTTCTTTAGCAGTATGGATGTCCCCATGGATGCGCTTCCTCTGAGAATTTGGAGGCTCTCTTTGCTGCCCTATGATAGCGCGCAGCTTCAAGGGTGGGGTGCCGCACTGGTTCTAATATTCATCATCTTGGGAATCAACCTTGCCGTGAGGTACTTTTTTGCAGACAGGAGGCAGAGAAACAGGTTATTCAGAGAGTTAATTAAGAAAGGAACAAGGTCTAAAAATTGATAGTGTTGAGTAACAAACCTGCCAAACCTGACATGCAGATGAGTTCTGATCCCCCTTTATCTGCAAACAGCTCTGAAAAATATAAAATGATTGCAGAGAATGTAACCATAAGTTATGATGGTATAGAGGCCGTCAAAAACGTAACAATGAAGTTCAAGGAAAAATCAGTTACTGCCTTGATTGGTCCCTCGGGCTGTGGAAAAACCACGTTCCTCCGGTGTCTTAACAGGATGCACGACATGACAAAGAATGCTAAAGTTGAAGGTAAAGTCATGATTGACGACATTGATCTTTACGATAAATCAGTCGATCCCATATATCACAGGCGAAAGGTCGGCATGGTATTCCAAAAACCAAACCCGTTTCCGACAATGTCTATTTATGACAATGTCACTGCGGGTCTGAAACTAAACGGAGTCCGGGATAAAAAAATCCTTGATGAGATCGTCGAGGACACGCTAAAGATGGCATATCTGTGGGATGAGGTTAAACATGATTTGAAAAAATCCGCAATTGAACTGTCTGGCGGCCAGCAGCAGCGTCTTTGTATTGCAAGGGCGCTGGCGATTCAACCCGAAGTCCTGCTGATGGACGAGCCGGCATCAGCCTTGGATCCGATTGCGACCCAAAAGATTGAGGAGACCATAACGGAACTAAAAAAAGAATATACTATAATCATTATAACCCACAACATGCAGCAGGCAGTCCGGGTTTCAGATTATACCGGATTTATGTATCTGGGTGACCTGGTTGAATTTAGGGAAACAAGAAAGCTTTTCACGGATCCCAAAAACGATTTGACTGCAAAATACGTTCAGGGGCAGTTTGGATAAATAGTAATAATGGCCCGCCTGATTGATCCCTCTCTGGAAAAGCTCTCATTTATCATGGATGAGATGGGAAACATGGTCATTGACTGCATCTCCCTTGCAATTGATTCCTATCTTGCTGGGACCAACACAAAGGACAAGGTTTTGCATATTTCTGACTCGATACGCCTGAAATATTTCGAAGTTGAAGATTTGACATTTGACATGCTTTTGAAATACCAGCCTGTCGCAGATGATTTCCGGTTAATCCGCTCATCGACTGAAATCTCTTATGCATTTTCAAGGTTTAGCCGGTATGCATATGATATAACTTTGGTACGGGATTTGTTCGGGGATGTCTCTGAATGCATCAATGAATCGCTTGTCGAATCCACAGAAAAGGTGAAACACATGATAAAAGAGGCAGTCGCATCTTTTGCCGAGCTTGATGTGAGAAAGGCAATCAAGATACGCGAGGATGAGAAGGTAATTGATAAAATCTACAAGGAACGCCTGCCAAAACTCATAGAGTCAAATAATGTGAAATGTGCTTTGGCTGAGGCATTGTTATTGAGGTATCTGGAGCGGATCGGGGATCATGCCGTATTCATGAGCGATGCCATCAACTATATCGTTACCGGAAAACACAGGCCCAGCGAGGAAAGGATCGCATCCCATACAAAGCATGACTAGTCGTCTCAAAGATGATGATTACAACGGCTTGTATATCATTACTTGAGAATCAAAAAACCATTATCACTTGGAGAAACCATCAAAAAACAACTAAAAATCCAATTACAATAAATTCTATTGAGGGTCACTTGCTTTCTAATACTTCATACCTGCTCTGGGAATTTCATTTTTTTTCAAAAAAAGACTTGGTGTTGGGGGAAAAATATCCTGAATGAACAGTTAAGAATCCAGGAACGAAATTTTCAATGCAGAGGAATCCTCATTCCGGGTATTCGGATTACCCTGGGTTCTGGTGGATTCTAGTGATCTGATCACCAAAATGCACCAGAACCAAAAGTCATCTCCGGATCAATGTAATCATTAAACTCATCAACATCAGAAATAAATCCGTTCAATTCGACAGTTGATTCTACACTGAAATTCAACCAAGCTTGTATCATGGAAATCAATTTGTTCTGACAATTTTTAAAAATCTAAAAAATTATTTCGACGTCTTTAACAGATTCTGTGCCTTCCTTAATTGTTTTTAGTTGTTTTTCTGTAGGTCCTCTTAGCATCATTTCCTTAAGTTGTTTCCATTGTTTTTCATCAAATGGTGCAACTTCTCTTACTGTCATGCGACATGTTTATCATAATGGATATTTAAAATTTTGACATTTCATTCACAAAAATCAGGCACGAATTACTCTGGAGGATTCCAGTGGTCTGATCACCAAAATGCACCAGAACCTGCCCTGCAAGATGCTGACATGAAAGATACCCTAAATCACTGGGGCATGCATATGCTCACAAGGGAAAGGCATCCGAATTGGCAGATGTAGGGTATGGTGTAATCAAAAACACAAGAAGATTGACTGTCAAGTAACGGATCTGTGTGATAAGATGAGTGAGGAATGAAAGATTCGTTATTAAGATGAAGGGTCGAGAACAATTTATCCCTAGCACCATCGTATGAAACGCTAACCTAGAGGGTAAGTATCTCAGTAACCATAGTACTACCTGCTAATATAAAAAATCTTACTTGGAATCCGTCTGATCTGGGGGCAGATCTGCTCTGATCCCTGATCTTCCTGCTTGCCGGTCTCTCCAGCATCGAGCCATCCATCTTTGCCTGCTGCACTCTTGTATGTGACAAGACTGCATAATGCTTCAGGTTCAGAAGATGACGATGCATTATCGGTGGCGCACTCAGAGTCCCTTATTTGGAATCCCTCATTTGTGAGTTGTTTGAGGAATCTCAGACCAATGCAAAATCTATAAACCATATGATAGTTGAGATTGAACATGGATGAAATAGCATATGATCAGTCATATGGTAAGTTCGTAGACATGTTCAATAATTTTTTAAAAAAGGGGGTTATGGCAGGCACCTACAAGGTAGTGTTTCTCCGGGCTTTAACTGATATTGGAAAAGACGGGGATTCCGAGATGATTGGAAAACAGTGGATTCATCATGAGAATGGCAGGATAAGACTTGAGCTTGATTTTATTGCCATTCGATTTATCAAATATTATTGGGACATGGAGATCGCCTTTAAAATGAAACATATGCCAAGTCGGATGGCCGATGCAGATGATCCAGAGAAGGATACCATAAATGTAATAAAATTGATTCGTGCTTGTGCCGCCGATATGAAAAAAGAGGCTACAATAAAGACCGTAAATAACATGGATCACGAAACACTAAACGAATCAAAACAGGTAGGTATTGAAATACAGAATATGCTACAATTGTTAGAACCTCCAACAATAAAAAAACTCGCATCGGATGAAATGAAGAAATTTCGAGAAGATGTCATAAAAGCTTCCATAAAGCCCGAGGTTTTAAGACATCTTTTGAATGACATGCCTAATCTATATGAAAGAGTGCGTGGAGAAAATTATATCCTGCTTGATCCTGCCATAATTGGCTTTATGAAGAAATTTTATTTGATAATTAGAAAGGCGTTAAATTGTGTCTTGGCAGAACATCTTGAAAAAAACAACCCCTCTGCAAGGCATATTGCTACAAAGATTGACAGTGAAAAGGAATTTGACTCAAGACTAGACCAGGTAAAAAAATTAGAGGTGCAGGTAGACCCTAAACCAATTAATGATGATGATGAGAGCACATCTCAAAAATTTTTTAATGAGATCAGATAATTTCAATACAACAAAGATTTCGGACATATTTCAGATCAGAGTTGTATAATGTTTTATTGTTCTCAAGACTACTTTTGATATGGTCTAGTCTGTTTTGATCACCATAACCTAATTCAAGCAGCTTTTTTACGTCTTCAAGTAGTTTATTTAATAAAATTGGAACAATTTTGACTATGATTTAAATATTCATGTAAATAGCCCCATAATGAAATGCGTGATTTTACACTAAAAATAGACTTCCAAATTAGACTCAAAATGATGAAAAAATGGTAATAAACACCCATACCTTTGAGGCAATACGTGGCAGGCAAGCAGGTAATGATTTCTATATTGCAATGTGCACATTAAAGTCAGCATCCAAGCTTTTCACATTCAAGGATGCAGACATACCAGCAGAACAGAGGGCCCAAAGAACCCTTCGTAAATCAAGAATTCCCAGAATCAGGGATTATATTCTTCAAAATACTGATGATTATACGTTCTCATCCATTACGGTATCAGTAGACGGGAAGATAGCATTCAAACCCGTATCCAGTGACAAAAACAATAATCTTGGCATCATATCCATTTCGCAGGATGCCTCGATTCTGATAAATGATGGCCAGCATCGTGCAGCTGCGATAAAAGAGGCAATTGAGGAAAATCCCGAACTTGGCAAGGACCAGATCTCTGTCGTATTTTTTGAGGATCTAAAACTTGCGAAAAGCCAGCAGATATTTGCAGACCTTAACAAGCATGCAGTAAAACCAACAAAATCACTTGGAATACTGTACGACAGACGCAATGACTTTGCAATTTTTGTAGTTGCTATGATAAAAAATGTAAAAGCATTTCATAACAAAATTGAGATGGAAAAGACAAGCATATCCAACCGTTCAACAAAATTCTTTACACTCAGTGGGCTGGAGCTTGCAACAAAGAACCTGATGGGAAAAGACAAGAATCTGACAGAGAATGAAAAAGAGATTGTAATTAATTTCTGGAATACTGTTGCAAAAAATATTCCAGAATGGACTCTATTGATAAACAACAAGGTAACACCTGCCGAGCTAAGAAAGGATTTTGTTCATGCAAATACAAACATGCTGGAAGCCATTGCAATCGCAGGCAACAAACTGATTAAAAAATATCCGAGGGAATGGAACCGCAAGCTTGCAGGTCTGCAAAAAATAGACTGGAGCAGAACAAATCCTGAATGGGAGGGCAAGATAATAATCCGTGGCAAGATGACAAAGACCAAGGCGGGAATGAACAGTGCCGCTCAAATCATAATAAAATACTGTGGGGGAATCTGATGGAATCCATATTCAAATCAAGAACATTAGACGACATATGTGCCGAAATACAAGAAGTATATCTTGGCGACAAGAGACCTTGGATTCTGGGATTCAGCGGCGGCAAGGATTCCACATGTATGATACAGATTATTTGGTCCGCACTAGAAAGGCTTCCAAAATCAAAACTTACAAAGAAAATCTATATCATATCCTCTGATACCCTGGTAGAGTCCCCCAAAATAGTGGAAACAGTCACGGATTCCCTTGAAAACATGGAGACAGCAGCCAAAAAATCATCCCTTCCTGTAGAGACAAATCTAGTCAGACCAGTACTAAATGACACATTTTGGGTCTGTATGATAGGCAAGGGATACCCGGCACCATCAACCACATTCCGATGGTGTACGGACAGACTGAAGATAAAGAGTGCCAACAGGTTCATTGAGGAGAGGGTCTCAGAACACGGTGAAATTATAATGGTGCTTGGAAGCAGAAAGGCAGAAAGCAGTACAAGGGCACAGGTCATAAACAATCATCTCATCAAGGGAAGCCACCTCTCACACCACAACATGCTTCCCCAGGCATTCATCTATGCACCATTAAAGGATTTTACCACCGAGGATGTGTGGAACTATCTTTTACAAAATACTGCCAACCAGTGGGGTGCAAACAACCGCGATCTACTCTCCATGTATCAGGATGCCAATGCAGCAGAATGTCCGCTTGTAGTCGATACCAGCACGTCATCATGTGGGAACAGCAGATTCGGATGCTGGGTATGCACCGTAGTGGAGCGTGACAAATCGATGGAAAGCATGATTGACAACGGAGAGGATTGGATGGAGCCGTTACTTGAGCTCCGACAAATGTTAAAGGACACGCAAGATCCGGAAAGAAAAAAGGAATTTCGTGACCTCAAACATAGAAACGGACATGTCATATTTTGGAATGATAAAGTAACTTATGGTCCGTACAAATTTGAATTCTGCAAAAAGATATTTGAAAATCTATTAGAGGCGCAAAATGCCGTTCGCAAAAACGGTCCGGATCCGGAGATTGCGTTAATCCATGATGACGAGATTCATGAGATTCAGCGTATCTGGAGAGTGGAGAGAGGGGACTGGAGAAATTCCGCATATGAAATTTACAAAAGGATAACAGGTCAGGATATTCAAGCAAGCAAAGAAGATTTGGGGGCATTTAGCGATATTGAGCAGACCGAATTAGAGGAATCATGTCGCAAGCATGGAATGCCATACGAGCTTCTTGCAAGGGCATTACAAGTAGAGTTTGATATGCAGGGTATATCGCGCAGACAAAAAGTACACGATTCACTATCCAAAATTCTCTCAGAAGAATGGCGCGATGACATGGCAGATGCTGTAAAGGATGCAGGTGAAAAGAAACAAAAGATAAAGGAGATTTACGAATAATGTTTTTGGAGCATCTGTCTATTTGCAATTATGGCGTATATGCCGGAAAAAATGATTTTGATCTTAAAACTACTCCTGAAAAGCCCATCGTGATCATAGGAGGATTCAACGGTGCGGGAAAAACAACGATACTGGAATCCATGATGATTGCACTGTATGGCAAGACGTACTTTGGAGTAAAAAGGACAAAAAAGGAATATCTGAATTTCATTTTTGAGAGGATACATCGAAGCAACAAAAAACGTGCAGATTCCGCATTAGTTAGGATTGCTTTTAGATTTTATCATGACGGTTCTGAGGACAAATATGTGATGGAGCGAAGCTGGAATGTAAACGGGGCATCAGTTGCCGAATCTTTTTCCGTACAAAAGAATGGGGAACTAATGAATGATATTGATGAATCACAATGGCAGACATTCATCGAAGGGTTGCTTCCGCTCGGAATTGCAAAATTGTTCTTTTTTGACGGGGAAAAGATAGTAAGTGTTACAGAAAACAACGGGCAATACAACAAGGAGATAAAGACGTCCCTTGAGACCCTGATTGGTGCTGATCTTGTGAACCGACTGCGTGCGGATTTGAACTTGTACATGCTGAGAAAATCTGGCAGCAAAAACGACAGTATCAGCAAAGAATACGAAAAGATGAATCAGGAAAAGGAGCAATTGGTGGCAGACATTGGGGCACTAAAGTCAGAGGAGGAGAAAAAAAGATTGGAGATGTGGGATCTACAGGTAAAAATCAACACAAAAGAATCTATGATGTCCGGGATTGGTGGAGGATATGCTGAGATGCGCGGAGAACTTTTGACCCAAAAGGCGGTACTAGAGGAAAAGACAAGGCATCAGACAAAACAGATCCAAGATGAACTCTCAGATGATGCGCCATTTTATCTCATGCCTTCAATGCTGAACAGGCTTGCAGGTCAGCTAGGAAAAGATAATGAAATTATGTACAGACAGGTCACTAACATGGATACAAAATTTCTTAGACCCGAAATGGAAGAAAGAATGGCAGATCCCAAATTCTGGTCTGCCGGTGAAGATGGGCCGTCAATAACACGTAAAGTGTTGAACATGATAGACGAGATTGGAACAGTTCCAAAGGGGATAATATTTTTTGATCTATCTCCAGAGGATACAACGTTTCTGATTAATCTCATCAAGAAAATAAAAAATGGTCACAAGTCTATTTCTGATATGGCTAACGCTCTTGCAACTACGACAGAACAGCTTGAAAAGATAGAACTGGACATCACAAGGGTTCCAAGGGATGATGAACTAGGTCCACGTATAACTGAGATCAACGAAATGTTTCAGGAGATTGGAATGCTAGAGGGTGAAGTTCTACACATTAATCAGCAGATTGCATCCAAAACAGCATACAGGAAAATACTTCAAAACAAACTAAAAGGTATGATAGATTCCATACACTCCGACAAAAGAGCATCCACAGGAGTGCAGCTGGCATCAAGGATGCACGATACATTGGAGACATACTATGCTAGCCTCAAAGAAAGAAAGATGAGTGAACTTGAATCAAACCTACTATACACTGCCAGACTACTCCTGCACAAGGAATCCATACAAAAGATAGAAGTTGACAGAGACACCTTTGAGATAAGGGCATACGAGAATGATGAGGATCATATTCCGGGCGACTTTTTATCAATGGGGGAGAGGCAGATTGTCGGGACAGCATTGCTGTGGGCAATTGCAAGAACCTGTGGAAGATCCCTGCCATTTGTAATTGACACCCCCCTTGGAAGACTAGATGGTCAACATCTGCATAATCTCACTGAAAAATTCTATCCTATTGCATCACACCAAATCATATTGCTTTCTACTGACAGGGAGATAGGACAAAAAGAATACAACAAACTATCAAAGTCAATTTCCCGATCATACATGATTACATGTGATAAGGACAAGTCAGTCACATCCGTAACGCCAGGATATTTTATGGAAGAGGAGGAAGGAATTGCACAGGTTAGATAAGGTAAGACTGTCAATAAGGGCGCAAAACCACCTAGGACAGCTCAAACACCGGACAGGTCTTCCAATTAACGTACTTGCGAGATTTGGAATATGTCTTTCCCTTAATGATCAAAGCATGCCAAATCCTGACATGTATGATGAACAGGGGATGGAATTACTCCCACACGTACTGTTTGGAAAAAACGAGGTAATGTTTTCTGTACTGTTCCAGCAGAGATTAAAAGAAGACAAGCTAGATTATGACACTGCCCTAAACCGCATGGTAAGAGCACACATTAATCGTGGTGCTGGAATGTTATTTCCAAGAATAAATCGGGTTGAAGATTTTGGAAAACTTTTGGAGAATGCGGCTGTTTGACATGATATACCTTGATCATCATGCTACCACCCCTCTTGATTCGCGTGTACTTGATGCGATGATGCCATATCTGACAGAAAAATTTGGTAATGCATCAAGTATGGATCACACTTTTGGATATGATGCATCAGTGGCAGTAGAATCAGCACGAGAAAAGATCGCAAATGCGATTGGAGCAAGACATGATGAAATTGTATTTACCTCCGGAGCTACAGAGTCCGATAATATTGCATTGATTGGAACCATGGAAAAGTACCAAGACCGTGGGGATCATCTGATCACATGTGTTACAGAACACAAAGCAGTACTAGATACTACAAAATATCTTGAACATCTGGGTAAAAAAGTGACTTATCTTCAGGTAAATGAATATGGCCAGATAAATTTTGATGAATTAAGTGACGCAATTACAGAAAATACAGTAATGATATCAATTATGATGGCAAACAATGAGATTGGAACGATTGCAGATGTTGCAAAGATTGGCAAGATTGCACATGATAAAGGAGTAATATTTCATACAGATGCCGCACAAACCGTAGGGCATATTCCAGTAGATGTACAGCAAATGAATATCGATTTAATGTCATTTTCTGCACACAAGATGTATGGTCCCAAGGGAGTGGGTGCACTATATGTACGCGGAATAAAACCTCGAGTAAGACCAGAACCAATAATACATGGAGGGGGACAGGAGAGAAACATCCGTTCTGGAACTCTTAATGTTCCTGGAATTGTAGGATTTGGAAAAGCAATTGAAATTGCAATAAGAGAAATGGATGCAGAGAACAAGAGGTTCAAAGAATGGACTGATCTGATATTAGAATCATTTGAAAAGGTTGGCGGACTCTTAAACGGACATCCTACAGACAGACTTACACATAATCTCAACATATACTTTCCCAAAGTCGAAAGCAAGGCAATAATTAATTCAGTATCCAAAGAAATTGCAATATCTGCAGGCTCTGCATGTACTACTCAAATAGTTGAACCTTCACATGTCTTACTTGCAATAGGATTAGATGAAGACTATGCTCACTGTGCAATAAGAATTGGATTAGGAAGATTCAACAATCAAAAAGAGATCAAATTTACCATTGAAAAAATTTCAAACACAATAAACTCCCTGACAAAAATTAGTATGTGATTCATTAAATAGTTCTATTTTCTTATAATTTTATGGGAAATTTCCAAATACGATTTACTGATAGAAGTAATGTAAAAAATAAACTTCGAAAATTACAATTTGATGACAAAATAACATTTGATTTAACATTAAATGCATTTGAATTATTATCGGAAATTAAAACTAGTGAACTGTCAATAACAGATTCAATCAAATCCAACAAAACGATTGAATTGTATGATCATCAACTTTTTGCAGCAATGAAAGTAAAAAATGAATTTGGTGGTTCTGCAATTTTAGCAGATGAAGTAGGTTTAGGAAAAACAATAGAAGCTGGAATTATTTTAAAAGAATTTCTAATTTCTGGACTTGTAAAAAGTATTTTAATTTTAGTGCCACCTTCTTTAGTATATCAATGGCAAGATGAATTACAAACAAAATTCAATCTAAATTTTACTAAAAAAGATGATTTGGATTTCAAAAATCCTGCAAGTCATGATTTGTTAATTTTTTCTCACAGCTCTGCGGCATCTACAAAAAATTCCCAATTCTTATTGAAAAAGACGTGGGATATGATAATTGTTGATGAGGCACATAGTATGAAAAATTCATCAACACTAAAACATAAATTATTAAAAGAATTACCTAGAAAATTCACACTATTTTTATCTGCAACTCCTATCCAGAATGATCTATCTGAACTATACAATCTTGTTGAATTATTAAAACCTGGGACCTTTGGAACTCTTTCAGAATTTAAGATTAGATATGCAGAAGATAATAGAATGCGAAAAATAAATTCATTTTTCAAAGATGAATTACAAACAAAATTATCAAAAATCATTATTCGTACTACTAGACAACAAGTAAAAAAATACATTTCATTTACAGATAGAATTCCAATTACAAAAATTCTCAAACCTTCTATTAATGAGCGTGAATTGTATGATGAAATTACTAGAAAAATTAGAGAATATTATGATTTTGGATATGATATTTTGTATTTGATGATAATACAGAGGTTAATTTCGAGTAGCACTGAATCAACAAAACAAGCTTTGTTTAAGATGAAAAAATCTGAATTATTAGATCAAACTGATTATGACAGCCTGATGAAAATTGCGAATCAGATTAAAATCGATACTAAGGCCAAAGAGATCTTAGATATCATAGAACCGCAAAAAGACTCAAAATTTTTAATTTTTACAGAATTTCATAAAACACAAAATTATCTTACAAAAATTTTACAAGATAAGGGATATTCTGTAACGTTGTTTAATGGAAAAATGAATTTAGCTGAAAGAGCAGAATCTGTTGAAAGATTTAGAAATAATTTTCAAATAATGATTTCGACTAGTGCTGGTGGTGAAGGTCAAAACTTTCAATTTTGTCACAATGTGGTAAACTACGATCTACCTTGGAATCCAATGAAAGTTGAACAAAGAGTGGGAAGAGTTCATAGAATAGGTCAGAAAGAAAATGTGAATATTTTCAATTTTGCATATGAAAATACCATCGATGCGTATATCTTACAATTACTATATACAAAAATTAAATTATTTACAATGACTATAGGACATCTTGATTTGTTATTTGAAGATATCACTGATGAAAAAAGTGGAACACATTTTTTTAAAGAATACATTACAGCAAAAAACAATCAAGAAATAGAAAATAAATTTTCCACGATGGGTGATAATTTAAAAAATAGAAAAAAGAGTCTGGCGGATGTTGTAGAACAGTTCAATCAAGATGTATTTGAAAATTTTTCATTATCTACAATAGGAAAGAAAAATGACTAGGATGGAACAACAAATAAAATCTTTGGTTTTGGGATTTTTTTCAAAAATAAATGCAAATGTAATTGAAAAAGATGATTTGTTAAATGTATCTATTTCTAATAATTATTTTGATTTATTCAAGACAAATTTATTAAAAATTACTTTTGATCCTGAAATTTCAAAAAATACAGAATATGAATTAATTTCTCCGGGAAGTAATATTCTTTTAAAAATTCTTAACAAATGTCTTGATTTTGGACCTATAATATCAGCACGATTAATGTCAAATCATTCAAAATCAAAGATAATTCGATTTTATTTTTATGTTATTTTTGAGTCTATTAAAACTAAAACAAAACTATTGCATATTGATGTAGATATTGATTCTAAAAGTATTGTGAAAATTAATGATTCTGAAATTAATTTTAATGAAAATTCTATTACAACTAAATTAAATTCAGAATCATTTGATGAATGTTACATCAAATCAATTACATATTTAGAACAAAATTTAATGAAATCAGAAATCACTGATTTTAAAAAACAAATTTTGGAGCTTAAAGAAGATGAATTAAAAAATATACTTTTTGAATATCGTAAACGTAATAAAGAAATTCAGGAGAAATACATTAAATTTAGAAGTAAAGGGATTTCTGGAACCTCTTTTGACAATCTTATGGATGAAAATAAAGATATCCATGATGAAGAAATTAAAATAAAAGAAAATCTTGATAAAAAATACTCTATTATGATAGATTTTGCATTGATAAGTGTCTTAATTTTGACATAAAACTCTTATATTCAAACTCTTTTAATTTTTTGTGGCAAGAATTAAAAATAAATTTAAAAAATTTGACTATATCGAACTTGAAAAATTGTATGTGGGCTTGAGTAATGTTAGGGTAGAGAATGCCACAGATAAAGAGGAATTAGACAATCTTTCTGAACATATTGGTGTTCATGGACTTTTAGAACCCATAGTTGTTTTTACAGTAGATGATATTGATAAATCTCATTCGTTATATGAAACTAGAAAAGATTACAAAGGAAAATATGAAATTTTAGCAGGACAACGTCGATGGAATGCATTCAAAAAATTAAACGATTATTCCCCTAATGAGGGATGGGATAAAATTCCATGCCATATTCGAGAACCACCTGACGATGAACAGGATGCTAAAGCAATTTCATTAGGGGAAGGATTAACTCAACTTCCGTATACCCTGACGGACATTATTGATGCATGTGACACTCTTTTCCAAAAATACAACGATCCAATAATTGTTGCAAAAAAGACAGGAATCTCAAAATCTTTAGTTAATAGATATGTAAAATATGCAAGATTGCCAAAATTGCTCCAAGATAATTTAGGTTCAATCGCTAAAAATCCTAAAACCGCTGTAAATTTAGCAGTGGAGGCAGCTGATGCCTTATCTTGGTCTAAAGATAGTGATGTTCCCGATGACAAAGTATACGATTTAGCAAAAAAACTCGGTGAAAAGAAAAAGCAATCTCAAGAAGATTATAAAAAATTCAAACAAGCAGCTGAAGAAAATCCTAAACAGTCTATATCTACAATGGAAAAGGAATCTCTGAAAATAATGGCTCCAGCAAAGCGTACTGTTCTGCTTGATGCAAAAACAAATAAACGTCTTATTTCTGTAGCAGAAAGCAACGGACGTGAACCTGAAGAACAAGCTGTGGAATTAATTGAAGAGGGGTTAGATAGAATAGACGGTCATTCATCAGAAGAATAATCTTTAAAATGACTAAAAAAATTTTAGATGATCTGGATTTGTATTCTGATCTTCTGCTGAGTATTGGAACTCATGCTCCAAATAGACCTTTTACTCCCATTGAAGTTTCGGACATTCTTTTGAGATTGAAAGAAGAGACAGGAGAATCATGGGAAGAATTATCTAAAAGGGTTGGTCTTGGTAAAAAAAAGAAGAATTCCATGATGAAAAAAGGAATAGACACAACTCAAATAAGATTATTTGAAAAATTGCAACATCTTTCAAGAAGAAATGCATACGCCATTGGTTGGGGACAATCCAAAGATGGACGAATCTCTATGACTAGTGGCTGTAATATTGCAAAATTACCTAATAAGGATGATCATGATATTTTGATAAATACGATTATAGAAAGTTCAGAAACTGAAAAACCCATACTAAAAGAAGATGTAAGAAATATTTTAGATAGAAAAACTAAATCTTCTGAAACTCCTATTGATGAAATTATAGAATATGTGATGAAGGTCAAACCTGTTACTGAATTAATTTGGAATATAGGTATTTCACCCGAGAAAGATTTTATTGAAAAGTTTAAGACAATATGTACTCAAGAAGAAATTCAATCGACAGAATTATTACAGAGATTGATGCATAATAGGTTCCAAAATATAATAATAAAATCAATCATTCTTTCAAAAAATAACATTATTTGGATAACTCTGGATAAAGAAAATTTTAAGAATCTTGAAAATGAGTGGATTTCAAAAAAAATACCCATAACCACTTTCTTTAATAAAGTTTTAAGGGAGGAAATAGATCTTGGATGACCTAAAACATCTGGCAAAAATTGATTGTGATCAACTTAGTAGACAATCAAAAGATGGCCATCCAATTGAACAACCGATTATTATTGGAAATTCCATTGTTTGTGACGGATATGTTTCTGGAAAAACCACATCTATTTTTACACATTTTCATGATGATCATGCTTGGAATTTTTCAAGTGCGTTGAGAAATTCCCACAATATTTTGGTAACAGAGCCAACTTATCGTGCATTAAAGGCACTCAAAAAATTTCCAGATAGACAAACTATTAAAAAACTACCATATCATGATCCTTTTGTGACTTCTACAGGAGAAAAAATAGAATTGATAGATGCTAATCATGTTTCTGGTTCATGTCAAGTACTAGTTACTATGGAAGAGACTGGAGAAAAAATTCTATATTCAGGTGATTTTTCATTTCCTGATATCACTACTCCTAAATCCGATGTATTAGTCTTAGATGGAACTCATGGACTTCCACGTTATAATTTCAAGACAGATAAACAATCTATTTTAAGACGTATTTTTGATGAAGTTTGCCAACAAATTGAAAACAATTCACCAGTAGAAATTCTTGCAAATAGAGGGACAATGCAAGATATTATGGCACAATTAGAAAGAACAGTAGATGGAAAGTTCATTCCGGAGGATATTCCTTTTTTGACAGAACAAAATGATCTAGATCTAACTGATGCAATTAAACACACTTATGATGATATTACCATTCGAGATTTGGAAGTTTCATCAACTAGCAGACTAAATGAATTGTATAATGTTGAAAAAAAATCATATATCAGATTCGCAAGGCCTCATTATGGTTCAATGCAACAAGAAAGAGCACAAACTATTCAAGTTGATGTTAATCCAAACTTTATAAAAAAAGGTCCACTCTGGACAGATACAAACGGTAAAATTTATGCATGCTTGGCAGCTCACTCAAGCTATCAAAATATTCTAGATTATGTAGGAACCATTAAGCCTAAATTAGTAATAGTTGATGGAACACGAACAGATCCTAACACGGCTCAATCACTTGCAAATAATATTAGCAAAGAATTTGGAATTTCAGCATATGCGAGTGATTGTAAAAAAAATGGCTAAAACAGTAATTTTAAAGAATTTTTCTAAAAATGTTCTTAAAGATGCAATTCAAATATTTCAGAATTTGACTATAGAAAAACCGTTAAAACAAAAAGAAGAGAAATCCTATCAATTTAAAAATAATTTTTTTAACAAAGTAGTATTAGTTAAAAAAAATGATTTTAATGAATTTTTTTCAAGATTAGAGGTTAGAGAAGCATTAGAAAAAATAGATGATTTTTCAGATGTAGTTGGTATTATATCTGGTTATCCTAATACAAAAATATACTCAAAACGTGGTTTGAATACTAAAGATCTGCTTTATTCTTTTATTGAAAATTATATTATATCTACAAATGAATTCAAATTTTCAGAATCAAAATTTACAGTAATTTTTAATAGTTTTTTAAAATTTTTAAATTCCAAAATTTTACAAATTCATTATTTTACTCCCATATTTAGATTAGATTTTCCATCAAATAACAGGCAAAAAGATGTGGGCGATATCAAACTCACAAAAATTAACGAAGAACAATTTAAAATCATTAAAGAAAGCTTTGTTGGAGATAGATTTGTTCCCGGATATCTTCATAGATTAAGTTATGTTTTAGAGACCACAGTACCTCTTCAAAATGATGTTGAAGAAGAGGATTCTCTTGCTAAAGATAAATTTCAAAAATTTCTAAATGTCGGGCATCTTTTTTCAGAAGGTGATTTAAAATTGGGTCCAATTTATAAAAATTATACAGTTTGGATGAACAATTCTTCAAAAATTTTGAATATGTCCGATATTCATATTGGTCCTAGAATCTTTAAATTAAATGCAAATTCTATTAAAGAATTAAAAAAATTCTATGAAGAATTTTTAAATTTAAATTTAAATAATAAAGATTGGTCTTTTCTTCAGGTAGCAATAGATAGATTTTCTTCAAGTATCTTACGAGAGCAACCTATTGATAAAATTGTAGATCTAAATGTTTCTCTAGAGTGTCTTTTTAGTTCTGCAGGAGAAACATCTTTGAAAATTGCTAATCGTTCCGCAATAATGGTGGGACCAGATGAAAGCACACAAGAAGAATGTTGGAATTTTATAAAAAACACATATCGATTAAGAAATGATATTTTACACGGGAGAAAAGGAAATGAAATTGACATCACTAATGATGTAGTTGAGCTAGAAAAAATAATTAGAATATCCATAAAAAAATTTCTTAATCTCTCAAAAAATCTTTCCAAAACAGATTTAAAACGCCAAGGAAAATTAAATGCTAGCACAACTATTCGTGATTATCTCCTAAATGAACTTGATTTAGGATTAATTAATAGATTAAAATTAGAAAATTTTTTAAAGAATTCTAAAGGTTTGTTTTAGATCTAAATTTTCAATCACCAAATTCTTCTAAATGTTTTTTAAGAAATTCTTTAGAATTTCCTAGGTATTTAATCTGATTAATCATTTCTAAAGCCCAGCTCTTTGGAATTCTTTGTCCATTTTCATATTCCCATCTTCGCACAAATCTTGCAGCATCAAGATCTTTTGAATAATATACAAGAAATTTGTATTGTCTGCCAGATCTGTCCGTTAATCGATTAAACGAATACTTACTTTCCTTAACTGGCCAATCTTCTAGAATTACTTTTAATTTGTGTTGTTTTTCTGTTGAGACGTTAATGGGCTTACTGTAATCATCATTTGTTGCAAAAAATTCCTTTCTTAAATTTAGATTATTTTTGAAAATATTTGCCATTCCTATTGCTAATTTAATGACATCTTCTGATTTTGACTCTTCTCGGTCCCAATCAAAATAATCAGTTGCGTGAATTGCAATTTCAAATGCTAAAATTGGATCAGAAATTAATTTGTTATCATTTACCATAATTCTTAGTTTATTGGGAACTCGTATGAGATTTCTAAAATCTTTTTTAATTATGGATATATCTTTGCTAATTGTTTCACAGAGATTTTTCAATGAACCCATTACCAAATATGCTTCTATCATGTCCTCCATGAGTGCGACATTGTGCGTGGAAATATTTTGTCTTTTTTTATAATTTTTAACTAATATTTCACATTCTTGAAAAAATCCTTCATCATGTTGTTCATCAATAATTTTAGTCATTTTTAAAGCTCTCCTCATTGAAATACTCTTTTTTTATTTGTTGATAATTTCTTCTTATTTTGTTCTCCTTTAATTTTATTTCAAAATATTTTGGATTATTTTTTGCATTATTTTTACAGTTTATACAGAGTCTCACGCAAGTACTTTTGCTTCTCAATATCTTCATATGGTATTTTCATTCCAATAACTCTATAAACTCCCAGTTCCAACCACTTTCATGCGAGATACAATAGGCGGAAGACCATACGAAGTCAGAAAGACAGGCTCCAAATATGTCGTCAGTTTTTATCCCCAGGTCAAAAACGCAAAGAATCCGGATGCTGTATTATTCAGACTGACTGTAACCAAAGAAGAGCTAAAGAAACTGGCAAAGATTGCAGGATAACCTCATTCTGACAGAGTAACAAATACCATATTTTCACAGGCGTTGCACGTAAATTCAATCAAAATGCCGTAAAGTTTGAAGATCAAAAAACACCCCCGCAAAAAGACAAAGATCAGATGTTCTACTCAATTCAAAGACAAAAACCCACGGATGCAGAAATACGTCTGAAGCCTGCCAATTTTTCCTACTGTGATTTTCAGGATTGCAAGAATCTGTCATACAAAGTTTAAAAAGTTCATATCAATATTTGGAACATGGGATTTTTTGATAACCAGTCAAAAAAGAATCTAGAGCATTCTCCATATCAGACAAAAGAAGCATGCTCAAAAGACAAAATTATGCGTGTGTAGGAAACCGGTGACATGGGATTTGCGTGTGGAAAGCGAATAAACATAAAAACTTCACAGGCGGATCACGTTCTTCCTTATTCTGCACACGGAATCACAGATCCTCTTAATGGACAGATGTTATGTAAAGAATGTCACAAAAAAAAGACTAGACGCCAAAAATGCATTTACTATTAGAATTTATGCATGTTTAACCCCGTCTCAAAGAACTAATACACAGACATCTTTTTCGGATCCTGCCGTTCCAAGTGACATCAAACAATTTGAAAAACACGCTCCCAAATATTACACAATGAAGATTTCATCTTGATATTCTCAAATAGGCAATGAGAAGGTACTGATGAATTTGTTGTAGGGCATGATATTCTGCCCCGCCACAAAATCAACTAGACCTCTGAAGAAGATCTTGGAATTAGTCGTCAAACTCTGGCAAGTCGTTTTTAATCTTTTTTCCAAACGTTGAAATTTTTTCTTTTGTTGTAACGTAAATGTGTTGAATGTGATCTGATTCTTGTTGTCAAATTCGTCATTTTTGATATCCTGAAATACCAATGTCTTTGAACATTTGTTGTTTTTGAGGCTAATCAAAAAGTAAAAGTTATTTGTACTGTATTATTCAAGCAGGCTTTTTGTGTATTGTAAGTGATGTTTATTACTGACAGATATTTTACTAAAACATGGTAAAAACATCGGAAATAGGTTCACAAACAATTATCAGTTTTCAAACAAAATACCCCACATTCACTCCTGCAGATTTTGATAAAATAATGACCGATTTAGATTTTCAACGAAATGCGAGACAAGTTCAACCAGATATGACTCAGAAATATTTTTACACAAAAGAAAATATCACAGTGGATGAAAATTCGGCAAATCATACTGTAAATTTTAGATTTATGAATACCGTTAATATTTCAAAATTCTATGATGATGTCAAAAAAGCATTAATAAATTTGAAAATTGATCCAAACACCATCCATATTATGGCATTAGATTGCAAAACTATGGCTCATGATGTTGGCAACACTGAAAATAATCTGACATCTCTGATCTCTAATTCTGCTAAAGAACAAATTGAACAATCGTTGCATGTCAGACCTGCTGTTTTTTCATTAGTTTTAGTCAATCAGGATCCACAAGAAGAGGATTTACAAATCAGGATTGAACCCTTGGCATCAAATCCGGCTGAATCCTTTTTTATTCATATTCATTATAAAACAAGACTGCATGATAAATTCGATAGTTTTATAGGACAATTCGGGGAAAATAAAATCGAGGACATAGCAATCAGTGTGTGTGAAAATAATGCAAAAAATGATTAAACGAGATATTCAAAAATCTACGCAACCCTATGTTCGTTCAAAGATAAAATATCTCTCAAATTTGGAACTTTCTAAACCTACTCGAGATAATTTTAATATGATTTCTGATTCCAGAAGTTCTTTACTAACTGTAGATAGTGTTGAAAAAGATTTAAAGTTTTTGTCAACAAAAGCAATGAAAAATATTTGGGGATAATCACATTATATGCCATTATTGCCTGATCTTCAATCTGGAGAAATTGTACTTCTTAAAGTAGATTATGGTGATGGAAGTAAAGTAAAAACACGTCCAGTACTGATAATATCTCAAAACGTATTACATCAAAACAGCAATGGATTTGTATTTTTAGGAATTACAACTAAACTTCCAGAAAAATATATGATTCCTATCAAAGATGACGACATGGAAACTGGTAATCTAAATAAAACAAGCTGTGTAATTTATGACAAACCTATTTGGGCAGAACAGAAGCTGATCCAAACAAGAATTGGTAAAGTGAAGAAAGAATATGCGCAAAAAATTTTAGATTTAATCAAACATGATATTCTAAGTTAATGGAAAAGAATTTGATATGCTTTGTCAGTTGGAATAAATAACAAGGATATTTTGAAAATAGATGGCTAGAACATTAGAGTTATACGTAATTGATCCCAGACCAACACATCTGGAATTCTCAAACAGGTTTTACAAGTTATAGACACGCAAAATATGAATCTTCTCCGGATTGAAACTCTAAAGTGTGGTTTGCTTACCTGATGACCATTTTTTGATATTCTTCCAAAAGGAATCCAAGTCTTTCTTATCTGCCCAGGATGATCCTGTTGTCCTAACATATCCTCATCGCCCATTTTACAATTATGAATGAATCCAAATGAATTCTACAGTCAGGATTCTGCAGGTATTTTTGTGATAAAATTTTGCAAAACACCCCTTACAGAACATGGAGTGATACCCTGCTACTAACACGCATGAATTAACAATTTATAATTGATGATTGCGATCAATGTATGTATTACATCGAGACCAAATCCCTTACCAAATCATTTGGTGACACAATTGCCGTAAACGACATTTCATTTACTGTGGAAAAGGGCGAAATCTTTGGATTTCTCGGACCCAACGGTGCAGGTAAAAGCACCACCATGATGATTCTAACCACTTTACTCAAGCCCACATCCGGTGAGGCCTTAATCTCGGGATTTGATGTAACTGCAAATCCCAAAAAAGTCCGGGAAAATATCGGCTATGTCCAGCAGGAATCAACTGTTGATGAATATCTTACGGGGCGGGAAAACCTTCTATTACAGGCAAAACTAAACCACATTCCAAGAACTGAAATCAACAAACGAATCAATGATGTTTTGGAGCTAATTGAACTCACAGACAAACAAAATCATGCGGTTCTGACCTATTCTGGAGGGATGAGAAAAAGACTGGATATTGCAGGGGGACTGTTACACCGGCCAAAAGTACTGTTTCTTGACGAGCCTACAGTAGGACTGGATATTCAAACCCGCAGAAAAATTTGGGAGTATATCAAGAAAATTCACACGGAATTTGAGATGACAATTTTTGTCTCCACACACTACATGGAGGAGGCAGATCAATTATGTGATCGGGTGGGAATAATTGACGGGGGCAAGATCCAGATTATTGACTCGCCAGAAAACATGAAGAATGCAATGGGCAACGAAGTAATCTCCATTGTAATTGACAACGATGATAAAAACTATGATTGCTTTTTGTCTAAAATCAAAAAAATTGAATTTGTAACCAACATCAACAAGGACGGCTCCAAACTCACCCTTTTTGCCTCACATGGCACCACTGATGTAATTCCCAAAATCTTTCAGATCTCATCAGAGCTTGATATCAAAATAAAATCAATCTCTCTGACCCAGCCAACACTTGATGATGTCTTCATTTCGTATACCGGACATGAGATTAGGGACAACGATGATTCCGGATTTAATAGAAAACGCGAGCATGCAAAAATAAAGGGGTTACGCGCATGAATAACCTGCTTTATGACACGTATACAATTTTTTGGCGGGAGATAAAGAGGTACAGAAAATCCAGAAGCGGGGTTTTAATTCGGCTGATTCAACCTGCCATCTGGATTATAGTAATTGGAAATACCTTTTCTGGAACCCAGCCATTAATTGAATCAGTCGGATTTGAGGGCGAATACATTGAATTCATGGCACCTGGCGTAATTATCCTTACTGCAATTTTTACCAGCATTTTCGGCGGTGTCAACACTTTGTGGGACAGGCGATACGGCTTTATGAACAAGGCGTTATCCTCCCCGATCTCCCGTTCTGCAATTGCACTGGGAAAAATGACGGCAATCTCCCTGATTGCCGCTTTACAGGCCAGCCTGATTCTGGGAATTGCTCTGGCCATCGGTGTCAACTTTCCCAATCCCATAATGATTATACCAATTATGGCAATAGTCATTCTGTTTTCTCTGGGCTTTTCTGGAATTTCCGTAATGATCGCGGCCACTGCAAAGTCCCAGGAAACTTTTTGGGGAATGATTAACTTTCTTGGAATGCCGTTATTCATGCTCAGTCCCGCATTATTTCCGTTGGAGCTGCTTCCTGACTGGCTTGCAGTCATTGCCAAACTAAACCCTGTCACTTATACTGTTTTACTGGTCAGGGAATTAATGACCGGGGTCTCTGAGGGTGATATTCCGATAATTCTGAGTCTGGGGGTTTTGGTGGCATTTGTTCTGGCCATGGTTGCACTGGCAAGCTATGTGTTTACACGTGAAGTAAACAAGCCGTTTTGAGATAAAATTGACAATAACTACAAATTAAACTAACCCTTGCCATGTTTCTTAAATTGATTCATGATTAATAGTTGAAACTGATAATCACGTTATTGGCAGTCTCTGCACTGTTGTTGGCCACCTCATTTACACAAACCTCTCTGGCTTCAGGGGATTACGATTTACTGTATAAATGGGGAAAATACGGACCGGACAAACCCAGTCATTTCACTTTTCCTCAATTCCTTACAGTAGGCGAGGATGGCAGCATCTATGTCAGTGATTTTGGCAACAAACGAATCCAAAAATTCTCTAGTACCGGGGAGTATGTAACCCATTGGGGAAATAGTGGAAAACAGTTGGGCGCCTTTTACAATCCCACAGGTATTGTGGCAAGCAACGATTCAGTCTTTGTAGTGGACCGTGATCTAAACAGGATTCAAAAATTTTCTTTGGACGGGGAATTTATTACAACGTGGGGTGCCAAGGGAATTGCCGAGGGAAAATTCTTTTATCCCAATGGAATAACATTAAGTAACGGACTGTTGTATGTCGTGGATACGGGAAACCACCGAGTTCAAATATTCTCCACTGACGGCGAATTTATCTCATCGTTTGGCTCAAGCGGCCTGGGTGCGGGAAAATTCCTCAATCCTTCCGGAATTGATGCAGATAACGAAGGAAATATCTTTGTAACTGACAAGGGAAATGGAAAAATCGAGAAATACGATGCCAAAGGCCAGCTCTTAAAATCATTCCCATTTTACTTTCCAAGCTACGTATTTGCCCCCGAGGCAATAGCAGTTGATCCCAACGGTGACATGTTTGTTGTAAATTCCAACAATGGAAAGATTTTACACCTGTCTCAGAATTCCACTTTACGACTTTCACACGATGATCGAGTCAGCCCATACGTTGATTCTTTCAAACAAATTACCGACATTGCAATCGGAATCAACGGCGAACTGTTAGTTGTAGATTCGCCAACGCATTCAATCAGGTCATTTGAAACAAAGTTTTTTGAACCTTCTACAGAATCATACTTTGTTGTTCCAGCCGAGGTAAGGCCCCCATCCCGGGATCAAACAAAGCCTGTAATCACCGCCCCTGAATCATTGACAGTCGAGGCCGAAGATGTGAAAACCCCGATATTTATCGGAAATGCAAATGCCACTGATGCCAGCGGAATCAAGGCGATAATAAATAACGCCCCTGAAGGATTCAGACTCGGCATAACCAACATAATCTGGATAGCTTTTGATAATGCCGGACACAGTTCCACTGACACTCAAAGAATCACCGTAAATGCATGCGGTCAAAGTCCCTCATACTACAACATTATAGAGGGGACCGAGGAGGATGATGTGATTTCAGGAACTGATGGCAATGATCTGATATTGGGATTATCTGGGAATGATCTTATCTCTGGGGGATTGGGTGATGACTGCATATTTGGCGGCCTTGGTGATGATGTTATTTACGGTGAGAGGGGCAATGATACAATCCGGGGCAATTCTGGAAATGATATCTTGAAGGGTCAGTCAGGTATAGACATACTCATTGCAAATTCCGGCTCTGATGTAGTTGATGGCGGTTCTGGTAATGACCGATGTTATATTGATTCGGCCAAAGATCTGCTGATAGGCTGTGAAGGATAGAACTCGTGGCAAGAAACACACAAGCTGACGAGTTATTTTCAGGATTCTGATTTTATTATTCATGGTTTGACTAAAATCCAGAATCCTTGTTTTTTGATGGTTTTTTTAGTTTACGAACTTTCTTTTCATTATCCGATCAGGGGACAAGAATTCCCTACCTATTGCTGATTTATTTTCAATAATACCTTGGTTTTTATTTCAGCAAAAATTTTTTGAAATATTCAAATGGAAATCCTGCAATTAATTCAATCAAATTTACTTACCCCGATAATCCTGTTTTTCCTGTTTGGAATTATTGCCGCCCGAATAAAATCCGATTTGAGAATCCCCGAGGCAATTTCCGAGTTCCTGCCAATCTATCTTCTTGCAGCAATCGGACTGCACGGTGGAATCGAGATGAGAAACACCGGATTTGAAAACATGCTGATTCCAATGTTTGTTGCAATCGGGTTGTCATTACTGTTTACATTAAACCACTATCAAATTTTGAGAAGACTGGGGAAATTCAACATTTTTGATTCGTATGCTTTGGCATCCACATATGGTGCAGTCGGGGCCGTAACATTCTCAGTCGGGTTGTCGTTCCTCAAGAACCAGGGAGTGACATCCGAGGGATACCTTGCAGCAATTCTGGCTATTTTGGAACCGGTTGCCTTTATCATGGCGATATTTCTGACAAACATGGCAGTTTCAAAACAAATCCGCCAGAAAAAAGAGTCCATCTCCAAGGATGACACCTCGGATCTTGGCATGGGTATTGAGGAGACAAAAACAAATCTTTCCCAGGTTCTGCACGAATCAATAACTGGCAAGGCAATAGTGATTCTTTTGGGCAGCATCATTATCGGCTACATCATAGGGGAGGAGGGATTCGGCCCAATCAAAATAGTATTTGATGGAATGTTTACCGGCGCAATTGTCATCTTTATGATTGAGATGGGCATTATCGCCGGTCAAAGGTTGGATGACCTCAAAAAGGTTGGAATCTTTCTTATTGCATTTGCTTTAGTCATGCCCACCTTTAACGGGATCATCGGTGTCCTGGTTGCAACTGCCATGGGTCTGTCTTTGGGTGGTGCCGTAATGTTTGGCCTGCTCTTGGCAAGCGCGTCATTTATTGCCGCACCTGCGGTTCTACGGCATTCAATTCCCCAGGCAAAACCCAGTCTTTACATAACATCTGCGTTGGGTATCACATTCCCGTACAACATTATAGTCCTGCTTCCAATAATGTTTACAATCTCAACTATTCTTCACAGTGGGGACGGGGGATCGATAGACTTATTCAATTACATCATGAATGGTTTGATATGAAACTTTACAACGTAAAATTACTTACGATCACCTGTGAAATTCTTGCACAAAAAAACATCCTGGAAATTTTAAACAAACATAAAATCACCGGATACACGACTTATGAGGTCGATGGAAATGGCGCACGTGGAATCCGTGGCCAGGGATTAAAAAATGAAAAGAATGTCAAAGTCGAGATTATCATGCGTGAGGAAAAATTACAGGACATCGTGGAGGAGATCTCAAGGACCATGTTTGCTGATTTTGCCATTGTTCTTTATGTGAGTGATGTTGGCATATTAAGAACTGAGAAATTCTAACAGCATCATTTGCCATCTGAGTATAAACCGGAATTTTCCTGCTGGTTTTTGTTATATTTGATATCAATTCTGATGACTGACTGCTGGATTGCATGCATTGCCTTTTTACTATCGTTTCAGTATCTTACAATTCCGCATTTTTTTAATTCTTTAGGTGGTGTGAGACCAGCGGCTGCTCTTTTTTTAATTTTTCAACAAAACCATTTACACAGAGTTCTTTTGTAAGAAGAGCTCCCAAATTTCAAAGCACGTTTCATCACAAATGCATTTTAAAAGACTGATTCCATTGTATCAATCTAAATTTATATAAATTGATATTTGTGTATGGTGTGCCCATGCCTGAAAAAATTCTATTTGTATGCGCGGAAAATACCGGGCAAAGCCAAATGGCCGGAGCTTTTTTTAGAAAAATTGCCCCAAGAAAATCCAGTGTCTTAAATGCGGGAACTGCGCCGTCCTCATTACAACCTGATTGGAACGTATCTGATCTCGGGGAAGAAACCGCTGATAAAGTAAGGATAATTAGGGATGAAATCAGGTTAAAAGTTTTGAATTTTCTTCTTCTTCTTCTTCTTGTTGTTACATCCCTTGAGGAATCAATTAAATGACATGGTCGAATTTACACATCTTTGCAGTCGAACTGGTGGGAACTTTTCTCCTGGTAGTTTTTGCAACCGGTTCAATTGTTTATGATGCCGAGGTCTTTGGTGGGAATCTGGGTGTTCCCTTTGCAGCCCTGGCACCCTTTGCTGCGTTACTAATTGGCGTCTACTCTTTTGAAAAGATATCTCTGGCCCATTTTAATCCCGCAGTGACTATTGGGTACTACATCACGGGACACATCTCAAAAATTCAAATCCTGTATTATTTTGCAGCCGAAATAACTGGCGCGTTGTTGGGGTCCATCTTTGTGCTGACATTCATTGGAGACAAAGTAAATCTTGGGGCCAATGCCCCAAACCCCGATTTTTCAATATTTGTAATTTTTCCAGTCGAGGTTTTAGCTTCTGCCCTGCTGATGGGCGTGATCTTTTATGTCGTATACACTAAAGGTCTGCGAGGATTCAGCGGCGTCGCAATTGCAGGAATTGTAGGGCTGGATATCCTGTTTTTATCTTTTATTTCCGGGGCCTCGATGAATCCTGCCAGGGCACTGGCCCCGGCGCTGCTTTCTGGCACTTTTGAGAATCTCTGGCTGTATTGGACTGCCCCCTACGTTGGAGCCTGCATGGCAGCCATTCTATTTAGAAAGAAATTTCAAGCACAAAGAGCGGCTGCAAACTACGAATAATAATGACCCAAAATACCGGTTTATGTGTCCAAATCCAAAGAATTATTCAACAATGCCAAAAAAGTAATTCCATCGGGTGTCAACAGCCCAGTTCGATATTTTCAGCCATATCCGTTCTTTGCCAAAAAAGCAAATGGTGCATACATTTGGGATGTCGATAACAACAGGTACGTTGACTATTGCAATGGTTATGGGGCATTACTTTTAGGCCATGCCCGAAAGGAGATTATTCAATCTGTAGCAAAGCAGCTTTCAAAGGGGACCCTGTACTGCACACCCACTGAATCTGAAACCGAACTCTCAAAACTAATCATTGGCAATTTTCCGGCAATTGACAAAGTTAGACTGATGAATACGGGCGGTGAGGCCACAATGCATGCAATAAGACTGGCACGGGGATTTACAAAAAAGAAAAAAATTATCAAGTTCGAGGGATGCTACCACGGCGCACATGACTCTGTTCTGGTAAAAGCGGGATCCGGTTCTGCCCACAACGGCATATCTGTCTCTGATGGCGGATTAGACGAGGTTTCAAAAAATACGTTGGTTGTAGAATATAATGATATTGAGGATTTACAAAAAACAATAAAGAAAAACAAGGATATCGCCGGAGTTATCGTAGAGCCGATTTTAGCCAACATGGGATTGATCCTGCCTGAAAAGAACTTTTTATCTGATCTTAGAAAAATTACTAGGGAAAACGGCATCCCATTAATTTTTGACGAAGTAGTTACCGGCTTTAGGGTGGGACCCGGCGGTGCCCAGGAACATTTTGGGATCAAACCTGATATTACCACGATGGCCAAGGCACTAAGCAACGGATTTGTAATTTCCGCAGTCGGAGGTAAACAGGAAATCATGGATTTGTTCTCCCCCGGCGGCAAAGTTTACCAGGCAAGTACGTTTGCAGGAAACCTCGTATCTGTTTGTGCGGCCATTAGTTCAATTAAAACAATCAACAAAATCAAGAACAGGCTTTACTCCAAGCTTGAAAGATACAACCTGCTCCTATCCACTGCATTAGATGACATGGCCACCGACATGAAAATTCCCCACCAGATCAATTTTACGGCCTCTATGTTTCAGATCTTTTTTACAGACAGACCGGTTGTAAATTATAAAACATCAAGGAATGCAGATGCAAAGAAATTCCAAAAACTGTTTCAGACTTTGCTCAAACAAGGCATATTCATCGCCCCCTCCCAGTTCGAAGTGGTTTTTCTATCTGATGCCCATACTGAGACTGATCTGAACAAAACAGTTGATGCGTACCACACTGCATTAAAAACGGTGAAAAATTGTTAAAGTATGTCGTGGGCGCCAGGGGGAGCAGGCTATCTATGGCACAAACCAACTGGGTAATTTCCGAATTAAAAAAAGTGAATCCGGACTGTGATTATCAGATCAAACCAATCACCACGCAGGGCGACACTGATACAACAAGACCGCTATTTACAATGGATCAGAGGGGAATTTTTGAAAAGGAAATTGACAGGGCCGTTGCTCTAAAAGAGGTGGATTTTGCAGTGCATAGTTTAAAGGATGTCCCATCAGAATTGGAGGAAAATCTGGTGCTGGCCTCTATTCCAAAACGTGAGGCTGCCAACGACGTATTCATTTCTGCTGATGGTTCATCATTGCATGATATCCCAAAAGACTCTGTCATTGGAACCAGTTCATTAAGACGCGCAGTCCAAGTATCCAGAATCAGGTCTGATGTAACTGTGAAACCAATCCGTGGAAACATTGAAACCAGAATTAAAAAGGTGTCCGGTAAGGATTATGATGCAGTTGTTCTTGCACAGGCTGGAATTTCAAGACTGGGGATGAACGTCAAATTCACCCCGTTGTCCACTGATGATTTTTCTCCATCACCCGGACAAGGTGCAATTGCAATGGTTGCAAGGGCCGATGACCCTCAAACAATTTCAATGCTGAAAAAAATCGAGGATGCTGATTCCAGGCTGGAAATTGAGGCAGAACGATCTCTTTCAGGGTATGTTGACTCTGGATGCCGGTTTCCATTGGGTGCATATGCAAAATCAAGCGGCTCTGAGATGATCCTGGCAGTCTCTGCATTTTCAGTTGATGGAAAACAATCCATACATGTAAGCAAAACAGGCAGGAAGGAGGATCCTCAATCTCTGGGAAAAATCGCAGGAGAGGAACTGCGTGCAAAAGGGGTAAATGATCTTGCATTAAATTGGAGGGAAAAGGTGGAAGAGTGGAACAAGTCATGACTGGAAAAGTGTATCTTGTTGGTGCGGGTCCCGGAGATAGCAAGCTAATTACGTTGCGGGCAGTTGAATTACTTGAAAAAGCAGATGTTGTCCTGTATGACAGACTGGTAAGTAAAAAAATCATTTCAATGATCCCACCATCCGCAGAAAAGGTCTATGTCGGCCGTGCAGTCGGCGATGACACGACCCATCAAAATACCACCAATGACTTGATGGTAAAATACGCAAAATCCAAAAAAAACGTGGTCAGGCTAAAGGGCGGTGATCCAATCATCTTTGGACGTGGCGGGGAAGAGGCGGAATTCTTGAGGGACAACAAAATAAAATACGAAATTGTTCCAGGCATTACCTCTGGAATCGGCTCTGCAACATATGCCGGTATTCCTTTAACTCATAGAAAATATGCCTCATCAGTAGTGTTTGTCACGGGGCATGAGGATCCTGAAAAGAAAAAAGAGATTGTCAAATGGAAAAATCTTGCAAAATCAGTTGACACGATCGTAATCATGATGGGGCTTTCACGAATTGATGTAATTTGCAAGCAGCTCATTGCCGGGGGACTCGATAAAAAGACGCCGGTGGCAGTGATTCAAAATGGAACCACGCCCCAGCAAAAAATGATCAAAGGAACACTCACAAATATCGCAAAAAAAATCAAGGAAAACAAAATCGTTCCTCCAACAAACATCATTATTGGAAATGTTGTATCTTTATCTGACACTATTGGGTGGAAATAAACATGCTTGATGGAAAAACTATTGCAATAACTCGCTCAAGGGACGATGCTGCCGAATTCATCTCCCTTGCTGAACAACATCATGCAACCTCAGTTGCATTGCCTACAATCGAGCTTGTTAGCAAGGGTGAGAAAATTGTTGATGAATTTTTAAAATCAGTTGCAGAGTACAATCCCGATTACTCTGTCTTTATGAGTTCCAAAGCTGTAAAGTTGTTATTTGACACTGCAAAAAATCTTGCAAAGTCAGGGGAGTTACAGCTGGCTGTTGCAAATACGATTGTAATGTCAGTGGGGCCTAAAACAACAACCGCACTTGAATCCGAAGGAATCAAGGTGAATCATCAGCCGGCAACCTTCTCCTCAGTCGGTGTCGGGGAGGAATTTACAAAAATCCATGCAGTCGGCAAAAGGGCGATTATACCGCGCAGTGGCGCATCCACGCCGTTTCTAAAAGAACTGTTAAATAAAATCGGAATTGATGTCTTGGAGATTCATCTCTATGACGTGTGTGCATTTAGGGACACCACGCAATGGAATGGATTTCGTGAGATGTTTTCGCAGAATAAGGTGGACGGTGTCGTGTTTACCAGCGCATCATCAGTCCGGGGATTCTTTGAGATAATGTCCAAAGACTATGAAACTGATATCCTGCTTGATAGTTTGGCGAAATTGTCCATAGTATCCATTGGTCCATTTACTTCTGATGAGTTGAAAAAATTCAAAGTCAAAAACACAATAGCCAAAGTACATACCGTATCTGGCGCTTTTGATGCATTGAAAAGCATTTTATCCGTTTAATCCCGAATTTAGCTGAAGCTATTTAGCTCTGCCTATTTTTCCTCATGTATTTATAATATAACGGGGTTGTAATGGACATGACTGCTGAAAATCTGGATATGGATTATTCGAAATATGACTTTAAGGATTCTACAGAAATGTACGTCCACCTTAGCAAGAAAGGCCTGTCTAAGGAGACTGTAATTAGTATTAGTAAAATGAAAAACGAGCCGCAATGGATGCTTGATTTCAGGCTGCGTTCTTTTGAGATTTTCATGCAAAAACCAATGCCAACATGGGGCGGCGATCTTAGTGTGATTGATTTCCAAAACATCTACTATTACGCAAAGGCATCTGACAAGGTCGAAAAGAACTGGGATGATGTTCCAGAAAATGTCAAAAACACTTTTGACAAGCTTGGAATTCCAGAAGCCGAAAAGAAATTCCTGGCAGGTGTGGGTGCACAATACGAATCCGAGGTTGTATATCACAGTTTAAGGGAAGATCTGGCAAAACAAGGAGTCATCTTTTCAGATACTGATGCGGCCCTTCATGAACATCCAGAGTTATTCAAGAAATACTTTGGCAAAATTATTCCCCCAGAAGACAACAAATTTGCGGCACTTAACAGTGCAGTGTGGAGTGGTGGTTCCTTCATCTATATCCCACCAGGTGTCAAAGTTGACATGCCACTACAGGCATACTTTAGAATTAACGCGGAAAACATCGGTCAGTTCGAAAGGACACTGATCATTGTAGATGAGGGTGCAGAAGTACACTATATTGAAGGATGTACCGCCCCCGTGTATTCCTCAGAATCCCTGCACTCTGCAGTCGTAGAACTAGTTGCACACAAAGATTCAAAATTAAGATACACCACAATCCAGAACTGGAGCGCTGATGTCTACAATCTTGTAACCAAACGTGCTTATGCATACGAGGGCGCAACTGTTGAATGGATTGATGGAAACATTGGCAGTAAACTGACCATGAAATATCCGGGAGTATATCTTATGGGTGAGCGGGCACATGGTGAAACACTATCCATCGCATTTGCCGGCAAGGGACAGCATCAGGATACGGGTGCAAAAATGGTCCATCTTGCACCAAACACCACCTCCAAGGTTACATCAAAGTCTGTAAGTAGGCTTGATGGTCGCTCCACTTACAGGGGAATGCTAAATGTGGCAAAGGGTGCCACCGGTGTAAAATCCAGCGTAAGATGTGATGCGCTACTCTTGGATGATACATCCAAAACCGATACGTACCCCTACATGGAGATCAACCAGGAAGATGCAACAATTACCCACGAGGCAACGGTTGGAAAAATCGGCGATGAACAAATCTTTTATCTTATGAGCAGGGGATTCAGCGAGGAGGATGCGCTGTCCCTAATTGTCAATGGCTTTATGGAGCCATTTACAAAAGAACTGCCCATGGAGTATGCTGTTGAATTAAACAGGCTCATCAAACTAGAGATGGATGACTCTGTGGGATAAAAATCCCCCCCAAGTCTAATTGTGATTAACATGTCTCAAGAACTTTTATCAAAACTCAACACGAGCACCATTGATGAGATCTCCTCATCAAGGGATGAACCCGGATGGCTCAAGGATTATAGAAAGAACTCTTTATCGATTTATGACAGCCTGCCAATCGAGTTATCACCGCTTTACAACAAATACACCGATGCAAAAAAGATGGATCCGGAAAAAGTGTCCCTTTCAACATCCACTACGGACACAGTACCTAGTTTCCTTGCAAAACGGCTGGGTGAGCTGGAAAATGAGATCTGCATCATTCAAATCGGAACAAACATCCACAAAATCAATCTTCCAGATGACTTGAAATCAAAGGGGCTGGTAATCTCATCGCTTTCTGATGCAATAAAAGACAACTCTGAATTGGTGAAAAAAGCACTGGATGCATCAAAATCCGAGGATGACAAATTTACGGCATTAAACAACGCCGCATTTAATTCAGGCGTATTCATTCACATTCCGCGAAATCTTATAGTTGACAGACCGATTCATTTTATGATCTGCTTGTCTGAAGACGGACATTCAACGATTTCACGAAATATCATCTTTGCAGATGAAAGCAGCAAGGCCACCATCATTCAGGAATTATACTCCCCGGGTATCAAGACGCAGCAGGCATATCTTGAACTAATGAACACCAATCTTGGAGCAAATGCACAGCTAGACGTCACCACTTTACAAATGATTGATCAGCATGCCGTGGCCTTTTCAACTAAAAGAACGGATTTGGCCCAGGATGCCAGGATAAACTGGTATTCCGGATTATTTGGCGCAATGCTGTCCCGATACAAGATTGAATATTTTCTTAATGGTACGGGCGCATCATGCAATGATTCTGAAGTAATTTTTGGAAACAACGAGCAGTCATTTGATATTCAGACCAATGTAAATCATGAAAGCCCTGCAACTGAAGGCAGAGTCGTAGAAAAATCAATTCTTCGAAACAAATCAAAATCACTTTTCAAGGGAATGATTAGAATCAAGGAAAACGCCACAAAATCCAACTCTTTTCTGTCCGGTCGTTCAATACTGTTGGACAAGGACGCAAAATCCGATGCGATTCCAGGACTGGAGATATTCACTAATGATGTAAAGGCCACCCACTCTGCATCTGTTGCACAGATTGACGAGGAACAAATATTCTATCTGAAGAGCAGGTGTCTTAGCCATCAAGAAGCTGAGAGAACCATAGTTGAGGGGTTTCTCGAACCGCTTTCAAGAAAAATGTCATTTCAAGTAAGGGCCTGGATTGCCCATCTTATTGAATCCAAATGGGACAATAAAGAACTCACAATTAACACCGATGAGGAACTGGCCAAATTTGTTGAAATCGAAGAGACCCGTTATAACGAGGACTCTGAGATGGAACAGCATTACAAGTATCGGTGATGATATTTTGTCTGAATGGATTAAAGCTTGCAGTATGGAGCAGGTAAAAGAGGGACAACTTTTCGGATTTGTACATGGGGATAAAAAACTCCTCATTGCAAATCTCAAGGGTAAGATTCATGCCACTGATCTGATATGTACTCACGCTGACGCTGATCTCTCCACGGGTTTCCTCAGTGACGAGGGTGTAAGGTGCCCTTTGCATCTATCTGTCTTTAACCTGGTTGATGGCCAGCCACAAAACCTTCCCGCAGAAAACCCTCTCAAAGTATACAATGTTAAAATAGACTCTGATGAAATTTACGTGGAGCTTTAGGATATGCAAAGTACGGAATCTTTATTTGAAAACCTGAGGAACGATTTTCCAATCCTCAAAAGAACCGTAAGGGATAACAAACCCCTTGTTTATCTTGATAATGCATCTACAACTCAGAAACCCAACCAGGTAATTGATTCCATTACCGATTATTACCAAAATCACAATGCAAATATCCACAGGGCAGTTTACGCCCTTGCCGAAGAGGCCACCGAGGCGTATGAGGCGACAAGGGACAAGGTTGCAAGCTTTGTCAACATAAAGGATCGCCAGGAAATCATTTTTGTCAGGGGTACCACTGAGGCAATTAATCTGGTTGCATATGCGTGGGGACGATCCAATGTGGAGGAGGGCGACATTATTGTCACAACCGAATATGAGCATCACAGCAACATCGTACCGTGGCAGCTGCTTGTTCAGGAGAAACGCGCAAAATTGGAATACATTGGAATGGATGACAACTATGAATTAATTCTGGATGATCTTGACAAATATCTTGCCACCGGCAAAGTCAAGCTTGTAGCTTTTAGTTTAATGTCAAATGTTCTTGGGACCATCACTGATGCTGAAAAAATTATCAAGCGATGCAAGGCGGCGGGGGTTCCCACATTAATTGATGCTGCGCAGGCAGTCCCCCACATGAAAGTCGATCTTGAGAAACTGGGATGCGACTTTTTTGCCTTTTCCGGGCATAAAATGCTGGGTCCCACAGGAATTGGCGTGTTGTGGGTTAGAAAACCGGTATTGGAGACTATGAGCCCGTTTCATGGAGGCGGTGACATGATCAGAGAAGTCCACAAATATGAGACTACCTGGAATGACTTACCCTACAAGTTTGAGGCAGGCACGCCAAATATTGCAGACGTGGTGGGACTGGGTGCGGCAATAGACTATCTTGCCAAAATCGGAATGGATAATGTACGGGAACACGAAGTTGAACTGACAAAATATGCAATAGAGAGACTATCTGAAATTAAGGGGTTAAACATCTATGGAACAAAGGATATCTCAAAACGCGGCGGGGTCATCTCATTTAATTTTGCCGATGTTCATCCCCATGATGTCGCGCAAATTATTGACGGGGAGGGAATTGCAATCCGTTCCGGACACCACTGTGCGCAGGTACTGATGGAGAGGCTGGATGTTGCAGCCACATCAAGGGCCAGCTTTTACATTTACAACACCAAACAAGACATTGATATTCTGGTAAATTCGTTAAATATTGTGGCAAAGGTGTTCAAATTATGAGTGGCAATGCGGACATTTATCATGAAATGATCATCGATTATTCAAGAAATCCGATAAACTATGGGGAAATTGAAAATCCGGATGTAACGTTTCATGATTCCAATCCCCTGTGTGGGGACAGCATCGATATTGATCTGAAGATAGATGAAAACAAGGTTGTTGATATCAAATTTCATGGAAAGGGATGCGCAATTTGCATGGCATGTTCTTCAGTCCTGACTGAAATTACAAAGGGGAAGAGCATTGATGAGGCAAGGAAAATTGAAAAAAATGATATCCTAAGCGAGCTGGGCCTTGAACACCTTCAGGCAGTCCGGATCAAATGCGCGCTGCTCTCCCTCAAAGTACTCAAATCCGCACTTTATACCTACATTGGCAAGAATCCCAGTTATGCTGGAGATGTGGACAAACTAAAAGACGAGGCAGCAAATCTGTACTAGTATGACGGGTGATTTTACTCCTAGGGTCCCAATCGCACTTCAAATCAGAAAAATAATATTTGAAAAATTCAACGACGTTGATACCAAATTCACAAATGACGAGATTTTCGAGATGATGAAACCTGGCGGTGATATGGACCCCTCCTGGATAATTGACGACATGGAATCGTTTTTTACAGATATCTGTGATTCTGGTCTTGCAAGGAATATTGCCCAGAATTTTACTACGATATATCTGAAATTATTTGATCCCCTCGAAAAACTTTACTGCAGTGCTTGCAACAACGATGTCTATTTGGGGGCATCTGAGGAAAGAACGTGCCCGAATCCTTTGTGCAAATCAGTCATTTAGATTTGTATTTTATCGCAGCGTCTTCCAATGCCTTAATCATTGGCAGTTTCTCCCCTGTGAGGTATAACACCAGTGCACCACCTGCAGTACTGACGTGATTTATCCTGTCTGCAAGCCCCCGCTGTTTTAACGCAGTAGTGAGGTGCCCCCCGCTCACAATGGTAGTTGCCATCGAATTTGCAACCGCGTCAAGTAACGCCCCGGTTCCATAACCAAAGTTCTCCTTTTCAAAAAATCCCGCGGGTCCACTAATGAATACTGTTCCTGCGCCTGCAATTAATTTTGAATAATATTCCACAGTCTTTGGACCCAGATCAAATATTTTATCGCCCTTGCCCATCTCCCTTACATCCATCTCCATTCTTTCACCGTCTTTGTCAATTGCAATATCCACCGGAGTCGCAAATACGTCCGGATGCTCCCCTATCAACGAATGAGCTTTTGCAACAACCTCTTCTTCCCGTTTAATTCCCATCGGGGATTTGATTCTGGCTTGTGCGCGCATAAACACATTGCCAATCAACCCGGTCAACAGAATGTGGTCTGCCCTGCCGTTCTGAATCAATAATTTTATCGCCTCTAGTCTGTCCGGAATTTTAGAACCGCCCAAGACAATCACGTGGGGGGCCTTGGCAACTGTCATAATTTCATCCAGGTTTTTAACCTCCCTTTCAACAATTCTTCCCGCACAAGATGGAAGTACCTGTGGGAATCCCACTATTGACGGATGTGATCTATGCGCACTTGGAAATGAATCCAATACACACAGATCAAATAATTTTGATAAACGTGAAACCATGATTGTTTTAGCTGCATTTTCTGGGGTGAATTCATAATTTTCTTCAGCACACAGCCGAAGATTATCTAAGAACAGAATCTCGCCATCTTTTAAATTTTTAATGGCATTTTGTGCGGCCTCCCCGATTGTATCCTCGACATATTTTATCTTTCTACCCATTAGTTTTTCGAGAACTTTGGCATGTTTGTCCATTCCCGTATATTCGTTATTTCCAACCCTGCCCTGGTGTGAGCCAATGACCACTTTGGCCTCCTTTAACGAATCAAGGGTTTCAATTGCCTCCTCAATCCTTTTGTTGCCCAAAATCTCCTGGGTCCTTGGATCTATTGGACAGTTCATATCAACTCTCAAAAAAACCGTCTTGCCCTTTACGTCAAAATCATCTAATGTGAGCACCTTCACGCTTTGTTTATTGCCTCCTTGGTTAAATTCCTTGAGCCGATCAGACCCTCTTTCTAATTCTGTTTCAAAATCTGCGCCTATTGACAAAAATTAAAAGACACATGTTTGAGGTTTAATTAATTGCAAAATTGGATTTTTGATATCAGATCTCGTTCTTTTGTTCTATTGACAATCTTGTTTCTGGTTCTTACGGCAATTGTATATTCTGGAATTACTGAAAGTTTTGATCAAAATGTGGTCTTTTCTTTCTCTGAACGTGTTGGAAATCCTGCCCTTGATCTTGCAATGCAGTACATAACTGAAAGTGGCGATGCTTGGTGGATGCTGGCTTTTGCAATTCTGATATTAGTAATACCTAGAACTAGAAGAGTCGGGATTACACTGATGATTCTAATTGTGATCTCTACGCTGCTTACCGGATATGTCAAATGCGGTGTTGACAGGGACAGGCCGGATTATGAATATATGGCCGCTTCATTTCCGGTATCTGTTAGTAAGGACATCTTTCCATTATTTTGTGAGGGCAGCTATAACGCATCATATCCGTCCGGGCATGCAGCAAGGTCGATTATATTTGCAATCATTCTGGGATATGCTTTATCTGATAGGTTTCCCCGCGGCGCATATTTGATGTTCCTGTATCCTGTCTTGATTTCGCTGAGCAGGCTCTATGTTTTGCAGCATTACCCGATGGATATTATTGGCGGAACTGTAATTGGAGTGATGCTTGCAGGAGTTATGGCAAAGAGAACCAAACTCTACAAGATTTTTGATAAATCAAAAACCTAGCTCTGCTAAAGAACTTCTATGGATTAGAACAATTGCATAATGTTCTGCGTCATGGTGATATGTCCAGTATTTGACATCCCGGTCCTCGTTTTTCTGCCTTAATCCCGTGGTTATTCCGGTAGTAACGGTATATCCTATTCTTTTTGCAATTTTAGATTCTTTTGGCATCAGGACTTTGTATCCCTCTTTTTTTCCTTCAAATCCGAGATCAACCATGTCTTTAACTGCAGTTACTGCCTCTTTTTCGCTTTTCAGATCATATGTTTTTGCTATTGGTAAATCTTTTGGATGAAATTCCATGTGTTTGGTAATTTCTTTTGACTAATATTTTTTAAAGATTTGTTTCAGCGATCAAAAAAAGTTAATTTTCTTTACATGAAAGTCAAATCATGGTCATATTCAACATTTAACCGACTCTTATGTTTTGATTGATTCATTGGTCTCGCTAGAAAAACTCGTAATTCAGCTGCGAAAAAAGAAGCAAGAAGCGACAAAACTCCGTCATAAAGCCCAAAATCAAGCTAAAGAATTCAGCTCTGCTGAGAGGCGTTCCTCATCGAATTTACAAACAATTAACAAAAAAATCGAATCCGAGCAGGAAACCTCGGCTGATGTCGCAACCGTTCTTTTAAGAAAAAATGCTCAACTGGAAAGTCTTGGCAGATTGATAGCCTCGGCAGAAGACAGACTTGATAAAGAAAAAGAGGCAATAGAGCAGGCCGAACAAGAAATTGAATTCTCTGAAAATCCCCTGGAAAAAGAAAATGCCGAGGTCAGACTACGATCATTAAATGATCATGTGCATGAACTAGCTGAAGAAATTAAAAACAGGCAAAAAACAGCTAAAAAAATCTCAGATGATGTCACGAATTTTTCTGATATAAAGTCAAAAATTACCTTAAAAATTCAAAAACAATCTAAATCTAAACCTACTTTGCGTGAAAGCAAAGTTTCAAGTCATAAAGCAGCACAAAAATTCCTTAATGAAGTAGAAAGAAGAATTAAAGCCGAAGCATCTGCTCAAAAATCATTAGATGTTGCATATTCAAAATTAAGAGAATCATTGGCAGCAAAAAAGACCGCATCTAGAAAAAGACCTGCAGCAAAAAAGACTGTATCTAGAAAAAGACCTGCAGCAAAAAAGACTGTATCTAGAAAGACCGACCTGCAGCAAAAAAGACCGCATCTAGAAAGAGACCTGCAGCAAAAAAGACCGCATCTAGAAAGAGACCTGCAGCAAAAAAGACCGCATCTAGAAAGAGACCTGCAGCAAAAAAGACCGCATCTAGAAAGAGACCTGCCGCAAAAAAGAGATCTAGACGTTAGTATCTCTAATTTTTTTATCTGTCTTTCTATAACATAAAAATGATTTTTGATTAATCATTTTTAAAATGAACAAACGTGGATTAATAACTGCAATTGCAGGTTTGACATAGGGGGTTGGGTTCAGCATAAGGACAATTTTTTTTATGATCAATCCGATCTAAATGCCATTAGTGCAGATTTGAGTGTCCCATTTAGAAATCAAGGTTTTACGAGACGAGATTGCCAAACTAATCACAGGGAACAAGAAAAAAGACACCATATTTGCAGACATGTTTGCAAACATGTCGAAAATCATCGAGGAACAAAAACTCGAAATCATAGAAACAAAGCTGACAAACAAAGTTGCAAGCTCGTATGAAATATTATGAAAACGCGCAGTCCCTCATTACAGAACTCGATCCCTGCCAGACAGAAAAAGGCATTAAACCGCAAATCAGAGCGTCTCAGTCCAAAACAAAGGCAGACCCAGACGAAAGGCAGGACACGATAGTCTACCACAACAGAAAGGGCTGATTCTCCACACCACACAGACCTAAAAAATGTGCCAGATGTAACGGCACAAATCTTCATGATAACTCTCACCATGTAAAACAGATAACAGACATTGAATCAATTCCAAAATGCAGTACAACATCAACGGATATCCCGTATACAAGCGGTTTGATCCGGGAGGCAGACACCAGATATGCTTGGGCACATGAGCTGAGAAACGCAAAGAATGTCGCAAAAAAATACGGCGGCGTTGCAGAAAAACTGTATGCAGATCTTGCATCCCTCTTTGAGGAATCAAGAAAAATGACACAAAACAGGTCTTTACGATCCAGGCTTTGCATGGAGAATGTCATGGGTAACATGCTGGAGAAATACCGGAATGTATCAGATAAACACGTCGTAAAGTTGGTAAAAAGACTTGACAGGGTTACCCTCAACATGTTTGTGTTTTTGCAGTATCCCGTGGATTCAACAAACAATGCAGCAGAGTGTGCACTGCGTTATGCTGTTGTATTCAGGAAGATAAGCGGACAGATTCGCGGGGAACAATCAATGAGGAGAATGTCCAACATCATGACGCGTGTCCTGACATGGAGGGCACATGAAAAAAACATCGCGGAAGAGGTCATGGCTAGGATTTAGGGCAGGTGACCTCGTACCTGATATTGCATGAAATATTTATTAGGATCGCACATGGATACGCATAAACTCTGTCATGCAATAAAATGTCGTTATTGTTCAGAATACATCTTTACAATCCGTGCCAAATAATGCAAAACTACCAAACCCCCAAAAGAAATTACAGATTTACAAATCACGCACATACAAAATATCCAAAACATGGTTTGGTTTTTGATAGTTGATTCATTGATCATAAACCTCTTCAATATTGAATCCCTGATCAAAATCAAAAGAGTCTATTTTGTCTAATTCGTCGTCATGTTCTGCTTTGCCCCATCTATGTTGACAGTCAACGCATTCCCATTTCGGGTCATGATCAGTAATCAAGCATCCGCCCATGACGATCTCTTTTTTATCTAGCTGCTCCTTTATTGAATCCATATCTGGATACCCCCAAAAAATTTCTGCAACACTTGATTTTCCGCAGTTGGGGCATTTCAATTTTTTTTGCCCCTATATTCGTGCAAACAGCATCCATTATCTGACTGTTTCATCTTTTCCCCAGTATGTGCTGGCAGCTGATCATCATGTCTTTGAATCGTGCAATCCATCTTTCTCTGATCTAAATTGGACAGCAACTTTTGTACAGTCCTCCCAATACCTGCTCTACTTTCACTGCACATCATTCAAATCTTTCCACATAAACTAACGGTTCATCTGAATCCTCAAACTCTCGAATAATTCTCGGATACATTGCGGGCTTCATTTTAAATTCCTCTCACAGTTGACGGATGAAATCCGATGACTCCGACAAATTCACAGGTCTTTAGCAGCATCCTGTCAAAAGTTATTAAAATAAAATTTTTTGCTTGACAAAGACTGAGAATTTTATTGTCTCCGTTGTGGCATATCTGAAACTGTGTGCTGATATCTCTGGCATTTTCTTTTTCCTGTTTTCCAACTGTGACAGTCTCTATGCCGCGATTAAGCAGTTTTGCAACAGTTGAAATTATTTTCTGATGTGTAAATCCCCTGACTCTTTGCACCTCGTTTAGTACGACATCGCAGAGGATTACTCTGATCTGTTTTCCCTTTAGACGGGCTTTGAGTTTATGGGCTATTTGCGGCTTTTCAATAATGTCTATTACTACACATGAATCTAGTGCAATTTTTTGAATCTGGGTTTGTTTCATGAATCGCCTTGATGGCTGCAATTATTATATATCATGACAATAGTAAACATACTGATCATACTGTTATGTCTAAAATTCCAAATCTGCGCGTACATATTGCCCCTGTAGGATATGAGATAGATAGAATCGTATTACCTGCAAAAAAGTTGCGTGCAGACAAGGTGATCTTGCTGGTCCATGATAACCCAAGCGAGGACAAGGCGACAAAATTCTATCAAATGATTTCAGAGCAGCTAGATATACTGAACATCGAGGTTGTAATGGAGTACCATGATAGAACCGCATTATTTCAAATTATCAAAACTGTCAAAAATTTGATTTCACAAGAGTCGGGGAATATAATCTCAGTTAATCTGGCATCCGGTTCCAAGGTTCAGGCAATAGGCTGTATGATGGCATCAATGATGTTCAATGAGGATTCCAATGTAAATCCATTTTATGTGGAGGCCGAAGAGTATCTGGGATTTTCAGGTGAGGCAATGTCCAAGGGAATCAAGGAGATAAAATACATTCCAACATATGAGATTCAAAAGCCTCAGGAACGGCACATCCGGGCGTTGAAGATTATCGTAGATAATGATGGAAAAATTTCTAAAAAAGAGATGGCAAAAAAGGCAGTGGAGCAAAAACTAATTATAGTTAATGCCGAAAACCAATCACAGGCCACATTTGCAAGTCTTGACAAAAATATCATCTCAGTACTGGAGAATCAGTGGAGGTTTGTCAAAGTAAGTAAGATTGGACGGACTCGGTGGATTGAGATTACCGAAGAAGGAAGACGTGCAGTAGAGTTTTTAATCTAGTCTTGTGGATTTTCATTACTCTTGCCAAATTCATGGAATTTCAGACGCATGAAATTATAATTCTAGTTCCTGTGTCTTGAGCCGCATGTGCCTTGTGACGCGTTCTGCATCCTTTTTTTGTAATTAGATCTTTTGCATGATAATTTACTCGAGAACAGAAAAACCATCATACATGGAGAAATCATCAAAACTCTAATTAAAAATTCAATTATGCAAACTGTGTGTCGCTTGTATGTCCTGATGAAAAACAAGAGAGGATTTTCTAGATTCTTAGACTAGTTTGAATGGTGTGGTATATGATCATCTAAACAAAGCTGGAAATCCTTGCTGACTAGACTAAATCATTGGTATTTTGGATTACTTTGTAAATTTTTACAGTGTAATCTCCTTCAAAGACATTGACAAATTTTCCTGAATCAGAATCCAAGCTTCTGACTCTGAATTTATATTCGTAGGACCCATCTCCCTTTGCATCCACTTGTGCAAAGTGAACGGGATCTCCTTCCCGATAAAATTGAATGATTATTGGATATCTTTCAGCGAGATCTGAGGCACCGCCTCTAACTGTTCCCCATGGAAGTTTGTTATCTTTAGGAACATTCATTGTTGTGACTGTTTTTTCCAAGCTGATCTCTTCATTTATTGATGTAACTGTAATTTGATTTGATTCTGCAGATACGTCTCCTGGAATCATCAAGACTCCCATTACTGTCATAATTGATGCTATTAACACAGAGTATGATTTTGTATCCATTTTATACTATATCTTCCAAAGTTCTTTAAAAAGTTTATTGCTAATTTGTCCATATTATATTATATGAAAAGTACGTCCGCTAGTCATTGCATCCTTCTCCCTCCATTCCGGCTGTTTTTTCTGATCGTATTGTGGCCTTTTTGTTTCCAAGCCACAAGCGGGGTATAGTTGTCAATGTCAAGTGAAAAATGCAGTTCCTGATTCGTTGTTTCCTGTACAGTATTCAAACCCATGAGATCTGTTCCTGAATTCCTAGTTACACCTGTGATTTGACCCACCTAAATTAGAGTCAGATCCTGAAGATTATACAGCACCTTTCATGTCCTCTTATTTACAATCTCTGGGTTTTTCTCAGGACATGCAATGGGCACATTTGACTTGCAGACCTGTTGATGTTGATGAGTATTGCAGTACATCTAGGCATGTTTCACGACAGACCGCCGGATCCGCCATGAGATAGTTGATCCAAGGCACACAATCAGAACTTTTGATATATTCTAAAACTTTAAAAAAAAATCAAAAACCTGTATAATTTCCATTTTGTATGTAGGGCATCCCATGTGACCGATTTCAGTTTATGCATCTGGAATATGTTGGTCCAAGATCGATTATACATAAACTCTATTCTACCAAAAATAGAAAAACCAAGCTCCTATGGATAATTTTTGAAAATTCCAATGCTGTATCTGCAGATCCCGGTTTTACAATAACTTTTTTTTGAGCTTTTACTGCCAACATTTTTGTAATTAATTAAAGCCCTCGTTTTGGAACCAAAATTTTCAATCCTGAGAAGATCCGTATTTTGGGTCTCGCAGGTTACGCGGGACCTTATTTGGTTTTTATTTTTTATCTGAATAAAAGTTCATTCAATACGGATTTTATCTTCTCTGGTAAGTATTTTCCACGAAAGATGGTATCTGCCATTGCCATTTTTATTTTATAATCTTCTATTGGCTCACATACAACATCGTAAAAACCCGCATCATCTTCTTCTGCTTTAAAGTGTACTTGTGGATATTGCACTTGTAAATAGAGTAGTATTTTGATTAATCTATTGACATGCCATTTGTATCTAGAATCTGTAGGCCATAACAAATCACCATTGCCTTGTTTGGGAGTAAACTTTATTTTAAAAATTAAAGGACGGATGTTATTCTCCAGTAATTACCAAAGTAATGCCATCGAGGATCTTCGACTCTATACATATTGGTGGGGGACCCGGTTGGAATGAATAATGGTATTGCCGGCAGTGGTATTGCCGTCTTTAATTTTGTCATTATAAAATAATCTTGGAACTATCTAATAAATTGGATCATTAATTCTGTAATCAATAAATTCCAATGATATGTATAGTTAAAAAAAAAGTACATTAACTAAAAATCATTCAAAAACAAAGGATCCGATAATTTTACCAAAGGTAAAACAAACAGGCAAACTGAAATGCCTTGAAAATAACCCGTGAACTTTTGATTGTCACTATTACATGCTACGTGTTGTTTCCCAAGCCCGCAGAATTTTTTATTGTATTATCACACCAGCCATCTGTGCTGAGATCTCCGATGTGCATTCTGCCTTTCATACCAGAGATGCAGATACATTTTTCCATAATCCATTCAGTGGAAAATTATGTGAACAATCCAGGGTCTCGCAGATATCCTGAATCCTTTTTGATTTAAGCAATTTTGATTGAATTTACAAAAACACCTTTTTTAGAAATGATCCTGCCTATCTCTTGACTTTGAATTTTATGTTTTTTGAATATTGATCTTATCTGCGCTGCCTGATCTTTTGGGGCAACAACACAGAATCCCACTCCCATATTGAATGTCTTGTACATCTCCTCTGCGCTTACCCCCTGTTCTTCAACTAATCCCATTATTGGTGGGATTTTTGGCAGTGAATCAATGTCGTAACCTATGTTTTTGAGGCGTAATAATTTGGTAAATGCTCCGCCTGTGATGTGTGCAAATCCACTGACTTTGCATTTCTGATTGATCTGCAGAACCGGCTTTGTATAAATTTCAGTCGGTTTTAGCAGTGCATCCCCTATTACCCCGACTCCTCTGACTCTGTCTTTGACAGAATACTTGGTTAGTAATGCCTTTCTTGCAAGCGAGTATCCATTTGAATGAATCCCTGAACTGTTTACCCCTATAATCACATCACCTGCCTTGATTTTGTCCCCTAGGATCATCTCCTTCTTCTCTAGTAATCCCACGACCATTCCTGCCAAATCAAATGCAAATCCCTTGCCCTCAATCACGTCCGGCATTATTGCCGTTTCTCCCCCTACAATTGGCACAGCTGATTTCTTGGCACCTGTTACCAGCCCCTTAACAATCTTTTTAAAAACGACGGCATCATTTTTGTTTGCAGCTATATAGTCTACAAATGAAACAGGCGTTGCGCCGATACAGATTATATCATTGACGTTCATTGCGACACAATCAATCCCGATCGTGTCATATTTTTTCATCATATTTGCAATTACAACTTTGGTTCCAACACCGTCGGTGTGCGTTGCTAATAGTCTTCCACCTGGAATTTCCACAATTCCTGCATAATGGCCAAATCCGTGCGTCATCTTGGCTTTCTTCTGCAGCTTGTGAGTTGATGCAATTAGTTTGCCGATGACTTTTTGACTCTGTTTAATTTTAGAAATATCCACGCCTGCCTTTTTGTAAGTTAGAGCCATAGTTTGTTGCGCTTTTGTTGTGAATAAAAGAATTTGCCTGTGGTTGTTGTTGTAGTATTGTAGTAATTGATCTGATCACATGTACATGCCGGATATCTCTTCTCTGTGTTCTGCATATTTCTGGGATAACTCGCTGAATTCCGAATGAATTCGGTCTTTCTCCTTTCGAAGTTCCACTGTATCTATATTCATGTCATAAAATCGGTTCAATGCCTCAATTAGGGTGGCAGCTGCCGCTGAATCAGGCGCTTCCTTGTTTGCTTTTGCCAATAGTGTCAACCCTTGGATCTCCCTGACTAGGCATTCATTTAGTATGCCCCCCGGAATCCCCGTGATGAATCCCTGCGGAATCATACTGATGTCCTTGTCTGCCATCGTTCTTACCAGATCTTCTTCTGCTGCACAGTATGCTTTGTCATCATGTTCTGTACTTGCGACTCCGTCTAAAATCACAATTTCCTTAGAGCCTTTCAGTGTCGCCCAATCCAAAATTGACGATACCAGCGTATATAGCCCATCAAGCTTTAGTGTTATCTCACAAATTATTGCACAAATCGTTCCCTCTTTGTTTGCATAAAATCGAAACGGATGACGTAATCGCCCCCTCATGAATACTGTCGATGGCGGCAGATACCTGGATCTCATCACTGCTATCTCGTCCATCTCCAATTCTGTAATGATGTGATTAATTGCAACGGGACCAACCAACCCCGCACCGACAAACCCTGCAAAGATTATTGGGTTTTTTAACTCCTTCTTTTTAATTTCAAAAACTTCAGCTTCTGGAAATTCTTTTTGCACTGTTTGCGTCATTTGTTCTGATTAATTACCTTTGTCAATGTTGACGTATAAAATAAAAAAATATGGACTTTTTAGGCCACATAGTTGTTTTTTTGTATGAACAAATTCAACATGATTCGCCCCTTGTCTGTGATTGTATAGATCACATTTGCCCCGACTGCCTTTTTGCTGATGAATTCATAATCCACACACAAGTGCAGATAATTCAGAAATGATTTTTTCATTCTTATCTTTGACTTTGAATACAACTCTGAGAATGTCATGGGGTTTCCTTTTAGTTGGTATAACAACTTTAACAGGGACAGCGTACTATAATCACGTGTTCTTGCTTTTACTGCATCTAGAACTTGTTCATCCCTACGTACGATAAAATCCTTGAATTGTTCGGCCACCTCTAGTGGCACATACGTCATTCTTGCTCGCATCATACCGTATTGTACGGTACATTACCTTATTAGTCTTTCACTTGAGATTTATTGATCTTTACAGCTTGTTTTTTTATACCCGATCATGCCTGAATCGTCCTTTTTTCATTGGATTGAATTGTTTGGTTTGTGAAATTATGGCATATCGTCTGATTTAAACAACCACATACCAAAATCATTTTGTGGAAATTGCAACAAGTGCCGTACTAACTGTTGTTGGCCTGGTCATGCTGTGTTTTGGTGGTAACTGGCTAGTAACCGGCAGTGTTGCAATTGCAAAAAAATTCCATATTGGCAATCTTGTAATCGGAATGACTATTGTTGCATATGGTACTTCTACCCCGGAACTTGCAGCAAGTATTGCAGCATCCGGAGAACACAGCGCAATAGTCTTGGGAAATATTGTGGGAAGCAACATTGCCAATGTTGGCATGGTGATAGGTATTACCGCAATAATTGCATCTCTTGCAGTTAGCAAGTCGGTTTTAAGAAAAGAAATTCCCATAATGCTGGGTGTCTCACTACTTCTTGTTTTGCTTTCAATTGATGGCGTGCTTTCGCAGTATGATGGAATACTGTTACTTGCTGGATTGGGCGTATTTGGATTCTATACATACAAGGATGCAATGAGACAAAGAGTACAAAACAAAGAAAAAACCAAGCCGAGCAAAAACAATGTCTATTTGAAATCTGCCGGATCAATTGGAATCGGCGTGGTTCTTTTGTATGTCGGTGCAATATTCACAGTTGAGAACGCTGTAATCTTGGCTGAAGAATTTGGATTGTCTGAAAAAATAATTGGGTTGACGGTAATTGCCATTGGAACCTCTCTGCCTGAATTAATCACGTCGATAATTGCAATTAGAAAGGGTCACACTGACATCGGTATTGGAAATATCATTGGAAGCAACATCTATAACATTTTGATGATAATGGGAGTTGGTGCGGCTCTCGGCGGCGTGATGATCGGTGCTGATGTATACGTTGATTATGCAATCATGATAATCTTTAGTCTGTCTTTGCTACTTGCCTTGAGGACTGGAATAATTGGCAGGACCATGGGAATCTGTCTGACTGTGGGTTATGTGGCATACCTACTAATCACGTTTTTCAAGTAATTCGTGCCTAAATCCGCCCTAAATCGCATTTACAGAAATATTTTCAGCCCTTAATGATGGTGTGATGGATGGGAGTGATGCCCACTGTACAACCCTTCTTTGGTTGTTTCCAATGGCTGAGATATTTTTCAACATCTTTGGAAGATTGTGGATTATTCTCACTGTCTTTCCCGGATTTATGATTTCTCCATTCTCAATAATCCTAATTCCACTCCTGGCAGTGCATGAAAAATCACCCCTAATGGGATTCACTGCATACGTATACCACAATCTTCCTACAAGCAAACCGTGTTTTGTCTCCTTTATCATCTCTTCGTGTGAATAATCCCCCTGTGTTATTTTTAGATTGTGAGGGGATGAAATTGGAATCGGCTCAGAACTTTTCCCCATTGGGGAGCCCGGACGTGATGCATTGCCAGTTGACTGGCTTTCTTCCTTGTAACTATCAAACAGATTTGAAAAAGTATTTTTAAAGACGCCTTTTTCCACCAGATTCCTCTTTCTGGTTTTAATCCCTTCATCATCTACGGATCTTGTTCCAATCCCTTCTGGAATGTGTGGGTCATCAACTAAATCCAATTGCTCCGTTGCTATCTTTTTTCCAAATTCGTTGGAAAAACAGCTTTTCTTCTCTGAGAACGTTTTGAAATTAAAATTGGATGCTGCGACAAATGCCAGCAATTCCCCCACTGAATACGGCTCAAAAATTATCGAATACACGCCCGAATCTATTTTCTGTGGATTTATTGATTCCATACACATTGTCTTTGCATCTTTACCTATCTTACTTGGGGCAAAATTTGACAGGGTTCTTCCACATGCATGCCCGATTCCCGAGACTGGAGTTTCCCCATGTTCTGATTCTGCATTTATGATTCCTGAAATGTACGTGGCTTTTTCAGTCAGGTCCAGTCCGTTGGAATTTACCAGCTCAAATTTTTCAGATACTGTGTGAAGCGATCCCGTAATCGTGTTTACTTTGCCAGCACATGCAGAATTAATCATATCTTGTGCGATATCGGCACATTTGGAGCCTGAAATTTGATCCAGTTTTTCATCAAATGTCCCCACTAGTACCACACTGTCTGTCTTGTGCGGCAGTCCTCTCCAAAATTCATTTGATTTGAGACCTGCTGCCGATGATGCCCTTAAAGCATTATTCATAGCTGATTCGATTTCATCCTCATTTGTTGTCTGCACTGATGCGATTTTTTTGTCATGAATCATTCTTATTCCAAAACTTTGATCAAAATTCTGTTTAATCTCGACAATTTCTGAATCCGTAATTCTCACAGTAATGATCTTTTTCTTTACTGAAACAACATCACACTCATCAATCTTTAATCTTCTTGAATGACTCAGTGCCTTTTCCAGGGCGGACAATTACTGCTTCCTGGGGTTCTTGTAATTGAATTTATTTATTTTAATCAGCTCTACATATGATCCGAACCTGCCGTCTGCAACCGTGTCCAATTTATCGTCTGCCTCTTCCTCCCCCTCAAACCTTTTTAGAATTTTATATTGCGTGTCCCTTTCAGCGGGAATCCGTCCTATCTCTTTTACCATTCTTCTAATCTCTCTTGGTTTTAGCAGCTGTCCGTATTCCGAACCTGCGGATGTTGAGATACTTTCATTGATTAGCGTCCCTCCAAAATCATTTGCCCCCCACATGAGTAGCAGCTGTGACATTTTCTGTCCCTCCTTTACCCATGACATTTGTAGATTGTCAATTGAATTATTCAACATTATTCTTGAAACTGCATGTGTAAGCAAAACGTCATTACCGCTGCCTCCGCGTCTTATCCCCTCGTGTAATTCATGTTTGTACATTGGTGCTTCTGTGTGTATGAAATTCAGTGGAACAAATTCAGTGAATCCCCCGGTCTCTTTTTGAATTTCTCTTAATTTTGCAATATGCTTTACTCTGTCTTCAAGTGCTTCTACATGTCCGAACATCATAGTCGAGGTTGTGTTGATTCCGATCTTGTGGGCACTTTTGATGACTCTCTCCCAGTCTTTTACGCTAATTCTGCCCGGGGAAATCTTGTCCCTTAATTTTTGATCAAGAATTTCAGCCGATGTGCCGGGAAGCGTGTTTACCCCGGCATCCTTCATTCTTTTCAGGAATTCTTCAATTGAGACGTTTGAGCGCGTGGCCCCATAGAGAATCTCTTCTGGAGAAAATCCGTGAATGTGTATGTCTGGAATCTCCTTTTTGATGTCCCTGCAAATATTTTCATACAGATCACCTTTCATGTCCGGTGGAAGTCCTGCCTGAATGCATACCTCTGTTGCCCCCAGCTCGTATGCCTCCTTTGCCCTGCGAACAATCTCTTGATTTGGAAGGAAATACCCCTCCTCCTCCCTGAAATCCCTGCTAAATGCGCAAAAACCACACTGTTTGATGCAGACATTTGTGAAATTGATATTTCTGTTTACCACATAGGATACAACATCCCCCACCCTTCTCTTTCTTAATTCGTCTGCAACAAGGCCTACCAGGTGAAACTCTGCCCCCTGTGCTCTGAATAACTCCAATCCTGCATCTGCAGAAATCTCTTTTTCAGACAGTGCATCATTTAAAATTCCCGCTACTATGGGATCGGCGTCTCTGAAAAACGAGTCCATGTTGGCAGTTGTGATCATGTTATTATTATTCTCCCCCTCTCCTCCAATACTCTTCTTTTACGAATCCATCCTCATCCTCAATGGCTGATATCTTGTCTCTTAACTCTTTGCTAATAAAAGTAAAGTATTCAGGGTATACTGGGAACCTGCATTTTAAATCAAAACCTGCACTCTTTGAGTATTTCTCTACTTTGTTAATTTCCGGCCATGAGAATTCCGGATTTACAAAGTCCGGTGTAAGTGGCGATATTCCCCCCCAGTCGTTTATACCTGCTGATAAAAAATCGTGATATGATTTTGGGGACAGGTTTGGGGGAATCTGTATGTTCATCTCTGGCATGATGATTCTTGATAGTGCAACAACTAGTTTGAAGTATCTTTGATCTGCTGCCGGTTCATCCTTCATTCCGGTATCTGGTTTTGGTTGAAAGTTTTGTAAAATCACTTCTTGAATATTCCCGTGTTTGTCGTCTAGTTGTTTTATTGCAAACAACGAGTCAATTATCTCCTCTGTTGTTTCACCAATTCCCACTAGTATGCCCGTAGTCATTGGTATGCCCAGCTTTCCGGAATTCTCTAAAACCTTCAATCTTGCTTTTGGTCTTTTGCTTGCTGCCAGATGATGTGGCATGCCTTTTTCTGTCAGCCGTTCACTGACATTCTCTAGCATTACACCCATTGACACATTTGTTTTCTTTAATTCCCGCATCTCGTCATAACTTAGATTTCCGGCATTTGTATGTGGAAACAACCCCATCTCCAATGCAAGTTCCGAGCAATGAATCAGATATTCTGCCGTGGATTTAAAGCCGTTCTCCCTTAACCAGTCCCTGGCTTTTTGATATCTTTGTTCTGGCTGTTCGCCTGTAACAAAAAGCGTCTCTACACATCCGTATTTTTTTGCAAGTGTTAGCAGTTCTGTTACTTGTTGCTTTGACATTAGCGAAAGTTTTGCATCATCGGGCTCTGATTTGTAAGTGCAGTATGAACAGGTATCTTTGCATAAATTCACGATGTTGAAAAATGCTTTTTTGGAAAATGTTACAGAATCGCCTTTGAATTTTCTTCTCAGGCCCTGTGAGATTTGAAACAAATCAGTTGGGTCTGCTACTGCTTTTTGATATATCTCAGTAATGTCCTGCCGGGAGACCTGTTTACCGTTTAAAATACTGTTTAAACTCTCTGAATCAAAGACAAGATCGTTCAACAGAAGGATTTCTTGATAAGAAGTATTTATGCTTGTATTGATTTAATTTCCATTTGGTCTTTCATCTAGCACAATTGTGACATTTGTGGTCCTTCCATCCCTTAGAATTTCCAAGACCATTTCATCCCCCACTGATTTTGCCCGCTGCAGATGAACTAGAATATCATCAATTTGCCTGACCTCTTTTCCATCAACTGATAAGATAATGTCACCCCCCACCGGATAACTGACCCCGTCTACTTCGGTGGTTTCTTCAGAGCCTATCAGCCCTGCACGGTATGCTGGACTATCCTCTACAACTACGATTACTAGAAATCCGACGGCATCCTTTAGGTTTAGAACAGTTGCCATGTCCGGATCAATGTCTCTGCCTGAAATTCCAATCCATGGGTGTTTGTATTCCCCGGTGTCAATTAATATTGGAACAATTTTTGCCACTGTCTGTGATGGAATTGAAAATCCAACACCTGTAAATTCCCCGGTTGCCGATTGTATTGCTGTGTTGATTCCAACTATTTCCCCGCGCATGTTAAGTAACGGTCCTCCCGAATTCCCTGGATTGATTGCAGCATCTGTTTGAATTACATCTGGAATGGAATAACCTGATCCCAACGGAAGCAATCTTTCTAACTGACTGACAATTCCTGACGTCATGGAGCCTGACAGCCCAAATGGATTGCCAATTGCTGCTATCTGTTCCCCAACTTTGAGATTCGATGAATCACCAACTGCTAATGGATGCAAAAGAGCTAAATCCGCATTGACTTTGATGACTGCAATGTCTGTAAATTCATCTATTCCTATGACGTCTGCATTGTATGATCTGCCGTCAAGAAATGTAATTATTATCTTGTTTGCATCTTTTATGACATGTGCATTTGTTATTATGTGGCCCTTTTTGTCAAAAACAAAACCTGATCCCACACCCCCCGTCATCTCTTCCTGATCCCCTCTCTGAATGTTGACTCTGACTACGCCGGGTTCTGATTTTTCAAAAATTTCAATTAATGACAAGCTCTTGTATGGTGACAGTGTTGTTGTTGCTACTGCTGCTGCCGTTGTTGGTGTTGTTGGCGTTTGTTGGTGTTGTTGGCGTTGGTGTTGTTGGCGTTGGTGTTGTTGGCGTTGGTGTTGTTGGCGTTGGTGTTGTTGGCGTTGGTGTTGTTGGCACTGCATCAGCAACTATGTTTGAATTGTCGTTGTTAATGCTTGATTTTAGGGATTCTGGTGGTGCGATAACTAATACTGTAAATAAAACTAATATCATCACAGTTCCTATTGTCCCGCCTAGAATTGCCCCTGCCTTGTCCATGATTTTTTTGTTCCTTATTTTCTATCTAAAAGGCTTACTATACACGGTTCTGTGTAATCTTTGGATGTTGAAATTTGAGTGGATCCCCTAATGAGTTGGTGTTTTACCTCCCAACTTGCTCAAAAAGTGTATGTATCCAAGTGGTCTCATTCTAGAGGGTCACCAGTCCCCCCCATGGGAAGATTAAATGGTACAATAGATATGATAAAGTTGCTTATAGGGAATTAAAAAGATGTCAAGTCTTTTGTTTGATGGATTTCAGACATTCTATAATTTTACCAAAAAACATGGTGCATTAGAATGTAAAACACCTGCTGAAACGGCTGGAATAACTGTGGATGGTAAAACAAATGGAAAACGATTATTCAAAATGTTAGTCTAAATAGATTTCATAATTAGACTCATTCAGTTGATTTTAAAACCAATAGATCGATCTTCTTTTCCAAACTATCAAATTTTGTATCCAATTTGTCAACTTTGCCTTCCAAAGAGACAATATCAGTTTCAATGTTAATTATTTTCTCTAAAATTTTAGCATCAGTTACCTTCAAATCAGCTATACTTTCCGCATTAGCCCGTATACCCTCCGCATTAGCCCGTATACCCTCCGCATTAGCCCGTATACCCTCCGCATTAACCCGTATATCATTTATTACAAATGCAGATATCATAAACAATCCTAATACAAGTACAGCTCCACCACTTATTCCTCCCCCCTTTAAACTAGTCATGCATAATTGTTTATTCATATCAAATTCTCTCTCCTAACATCACATTATCTCCCATATGGTATATATCAATAACTATTTCCGGTTCCGTGTAATCTTTGTATGTTGAAATTTGAGTGGATTCCCTAAATGAGTTGGTGTTTTACCTTCCAACTTGCTCAAAAAGTGTGTGTATCTGAGTGTTCTTGTTTAGAGAAGTCCACCCAAAAAAATATCGAAGATATCTCATGTCTTACCGAGTGGACAGATAATTATCTAAAAGATTTCATATCTTCCAACAAAAGTCCATTTTACTTTATGTGGACAGCTTCCAAGTAGGGGTGCTTTCTCATTCTTGTCAAAAATCATATGATGTGCCTGTTCTGGAATAAAGCAATGCCTATAGTCATCATCTACATGACCTGCATATTTGTAATAACCTGTTTCTGGAAAGGGATCACCTGATGTTACAGGCACTTGTAAATTTGCATTTTGATTATTTGGATCTTTATTTTCCAATGCAGTGTCAGACAACACATTAGAATGATTCAAGTGATATATAACTCACAATGGAAACCTCGTTTTAATTCTAGTGTTACCATGGTCAAAACACCCATTAATTTACCTGGGCTAGATACTGATTGAATTTTGGGAATGATCACTCATTGAATAGCTTCTGCCCCTCCATGTTACAGCTGATGCCCTCTTGGCCTGTAGCAGGCCACTTAAAAATCCCAATACTGCCACCAAACCCCCGAGAGGCGCAAATGCTGCATATGCTGAGTTGATCTTTAATCCGACCCTCACCTCGATAATTGATCCAATGTAAATTAGAATTGAGGCAACTGCGGATGTGACACAAAGCATCTTTGCAGATGTCGCCTCTGCCGGGAAAAAAGCTGAAACTGCAAATATTGGAAATGGGGCAAATAACAAAAATACTATTGCAAAAAATATCCCGATTGCGATTTTCCCACTTTGAAGATAGAGTGGAATCATTAATCTTTTCAGGCCATTCCATAACGTGCCCTTGTCACGCGCCCAAACCGCTTCGATAAGATGCTCCCCCCGAACCATCTTGATTTTATATCCTGACTCTTTGACTTTTCTCCCCAACGCCCCGTCCTCGATGATCTCCTGTCTAACCCCTTCATGCATGCCCACTTTTTGATATGTTGTCTTTTTTAGGATGAAAAAACTCCCGAAAAAATATCCCGTCTTTTTTGCCGGATTGTTTACATTTAATGCTGAAAATTTGGTATGCAAAAATGTCGAAATCATTGGCAGCGTAATGTTTGTCCAGAAATCAAATGCCCGCATCTTTGGTATTGCCGATAATGCATCCAAACCAAATGAATTCAAATGCGATACTGCCAGTGACATTACATTTTCAGCGTGTTTTGTATCCGCATCTGTAAAAAGCAGCAAATCCCCCGTTGCCTTGCCGTATCCCTCCATGCACGCCCAGTTCTTTCCCATCCATCCATCGGGTTTTGGTCTTGCAGAAACTGGAATTACCTTTGGATCTTTTTTTGCATACTCTGAAATTATTTTTCCCGTTTTATCCTCTGATGAATCATCAATCACAATGATTTCATAATTCCCGTAATCTTGTTTTATTAGAGAGTCTAGACATTTACCAATGAATTCCTCCTCATTTCTGGCCGGTAAAATTACCGAGACTCGGGGATTTGTTTTTGACGTGTTTTCAAATTTATCTAAATGCGGTGTCAATCTGAATGAGTCAAGCATTGATTTGAGAAGAAATATCCATGCCCCTGCAACTCCGATTAGAATTGTACTTAGAATGTAATTGAAAATATCTGAAATTAATTCCATGAACCTATCCCTCGATCTCTTTTTTGATGCTTTGCATGGCCTGCTCTGTTCCGCTTTTGATGTGTTTTTTGATCATACCTGTAAACATTCCCATCACTCCTGCAAGTTTGATATCCCAGTATGTGGACAGTATGGTTTTATCATCGCTGGTTGTCAGCGAGATTATTTTCTTACCGTTGATTATGCCCTTGGTAAATGTTGCCTCAATCCTATCTTTGGGCCGGATCTCTACTTGCTGCAAGCATTTTTGATCCCTGAATGCTATTGTGATCTCCCTGTTGATGATATTCCCGTCCTTTGAGATGTTTCTGACTTTTTTTGTACCCCTCCAAAACACCGGCTCATTATCAATGTCTGAAACGACATCCCATACCTTGTCTATTGGCGCATCAATTTCGACTTTGACTTGGATTGTAGCCATGAATGCAATCAATTATTCCGCATTAAATATATTAGATTCCCACAGCACGTAAAATAGACTGTGATGGGTAACATGCCTAAAATCCGGAACATTAACTCCAGTTCCAATGGCGTTTGCCATTCTTCCGTCACAGTCGCTTTAAATTTGAAACAAGATGAAACCGACAAAATACATGCCAAAAATTGAAACCTTGGATGGTACGGGTTTTTGGAAAAATGCATATGCCCATCAGCGGGGAAAATTATTAAAAAAAGTCAGTGTTCCAGAGGATCAGATAATTGAACTGGTTAACAAAAAATACATGGAATTGCCTGCAGCATTAAGATACGAGATCGAAACTAGTGGAATCGACAAAAAGGATTTACAATGAATCGAAATTCATTTTAACGGGTGGGATTGGGGTTTAATCATCATGTCTACAATAACCTATGATGACTTTGCAAAGCTGGACATTAGAGTTGCCAGAATTATCGAAACCCGGCCCATTGAAGGCAAGTCAAGAATCATCAAGGGAAGGATTGATCTGGGAGGTGACGATCAGCGTGATGTAATTATTGGAGGTGCGCAATATTTTCAGGCAGAAGACATGGTGGGAAAGACTGTCATTGTAATTGCAAATCTTGAACCCAAGAAGATGGCCGGTGTAGAATCAAATGCCATGCTGTTGGCAGCAGATGTAGATGACAAACCGTTTTGGCTGACTGTTGCTGAGGATGTTCCTTTGGGCAGTCCGATAAAATAACTCGTCCCGCAGATTACTTTTGAAAACTATTACAAAACAATGAAAATGATCCTCTGACTGACTAGTCATAAATCATTAGCTTTTTTTCCTCTAGCAATGCGTGTAAATTATTTACAGAACGGTACACATCCGGTTCATGCTTTGCTCCCGTACAGACAAGTTTTCCTGATGAGAATAACAAAATGACTGTTTTTGGATCCAGCATTCGATGAATAAGCCCTGGAAACTGCTCAGGTTCATACATACTTCTCGGCAGTGTTCTTGCGGCCTGTTCTAGGCGAATCTTTCCACCCAAATTGATGGATGCAACAATATTCTGAATTGTTACCACTGCATCCTTTTTAATTTTGAATCCCCCGTTTCTTAGTCTTTGTACTACTGTCTTTACTGCTTTTCTGGCCATTTCTTCAGATTTTGAACCGGTGCATACCATTTTACCTGAAGTAAAAATCAATGTGGCTGTTTTTGGGGCCCTTAATCTGAAAACCAATCCTGGAAATTGATCAGGATGGTATTTGACATCTGGGAACGACCTTGTAATCTCATTTAAATCCATTTTCTGCATTACGTCTGCTGATGCTACCACATTCTCCACGCTTATGACGGGTTTTGTTTGTGGCATATTCGGCTTTTTTATATTTGAACTATAATAAAAGCACTCGTCATTATTTACTCGTAAAAATACCATCTTTTCCCATATTGTTGTGGGTTTTGATCCTGTACCTGGGAACAATGTTTTAATTTGGTTCTAAGAATCTTGATTCTAGTGAATTTTACAAATTTTGATTTTGATCAATTATTTTCAACGGGCGATGATTCAAACCCGCTAATGATGCTGGTGTGGATTCTTCCGATAATTCTTTTTGTGTTTTATGGACAACAAATACAGCTGTTTGTCACTTCGCGGGAAATTAAAAAAGGAATTAAAAAATTAGACGGTTTTAGAGACCGGTCTCGATCTGAGTTGATTAATTATGTTAAAAATGATTTAAAAGCAAAAGACGATCCAATAAAAAAGATTGATAAATTTTTGGACTATTTCACTGTAATGCCTGTGGATATGGATCCTAATGGAATTGTTGACAAAGTCAGACATACTGTACGTTCTAGAGAAGATTATACCCGGGAACATGTAAAATTACTTTCCCCAAAAATGTCCGAGATTGAGTTGTCCAAAATCCAGACTTTGCTGGAGATTGCATCTTCACTTCAATTGATTTACAAAATTATCAATCACATGTTCCTAACTGCCAAAAAACAAAACAATTATCCCCTGATCTTGCCCCTCCAAATGATCCTCCCCACCATAATGGAACAAGCAGAAGCGATGAAGGAGGCAATCCCTGCATTCAAGATCGGTCAACCTGTTGGTGATGGAATTGGTCCCATGATTGTTGGAAAGATGATGCTATATCATGAAAAAGAATCCGTTGCATACCAAACGTCTCTGGTAAAAGTCTCCCTCAACGATAGAAATCTATTTCTTTTAAAAGCTGAGGGCCCCGGTTCAACGGTGGGACGCCCCGCAGATGGATTGGAAAAAATCGTATCTGAAAACAAAATTGACGCAATAATCATGATTGATGCGGCATTGAAAATGGAAGGTGAGGATTCGGCGTCTGTTGCCCAGGGTTTTGGTGCGGCTATTGGTGGAATTGGAACCGAGCGATTTCAAATTGAGGCCGTGGCAACAAATAACAACATCCCGATATTCTCCATCGTGGTCAAACAATCCATTAAAGAGGCCATAACCCTGATGACCAAAGATATTGCTGATACTGCGGATGTTGTTCGTTTACAAATTGATGAAATGATTGATGAAAATACCCAATCTGGACAATCCATAGTGATTATTGGAGTTGGTAATACGTCGGGGGTTCCGCAATGATCTTCTCCAAGAAAAAAATCACGATTCCATACACCGTGGGGCAATGCACAAAGTGTGGAACCTTGACTAAAAGAAAATTTAATGATGCCGATGTGCTGTTTGCAGAACTCTCAAAATGCGCCTCTTGTGATGGACCTGTACGAATTGAAAAGATTTTTGGTGAAACAACAGACCAATAACTGTTTATCGTACCAAAACCCTGCATTTTTATTATTTTTACACATACAGAGACATATCAGTGGTAAATGTTGCAATGCTCAATGGTTTCGACTGTGTGTGCTTGCTCTGAATAAAATTATGCCGTAAATTCGAATTTTCCCAACATTATGATCTAAAAGCAAGTGCCCAGTCATAGTTCAATAGCGGTGTGTTTTACCGCAGGCCGCCGGATCCGCCGTGGGAGGAGTTGATCCAAGACACACAATCGGAACTAGTAGATATGGAAACGGATATCAGCGTGATTATGACAAATCCTTAGAAAAAGTCAAAATGCCAGTGATGACATGCTTGAATTGAAACAAAGAATTGTATTGACTTTGAGTACGTGTTAATACGGTACTATACTTTTTATGTTTGTAAAAACCATCCAAGATCATGCCGTTAAGGGATGTAAAACCATTACATGAGAAACAGTGGGTAAAAATTCAAGATATGATGAAAACCGGACCGACAGATAAATCAATAGCAATAGGAAAAAGGGCTCTTAAAAGTGCCAAAAAGATCAAAAGAACTGCCGCTTAATTTTTCAAATTGCCAACTGCCTATTAACGCTAATAATGTAATTCGTGATAAACTTATAGTGACATGCAATGTTTTTGAGACCAATTTTATCAAACCAAAAACTACAACAAGATCATCTTTCTCCTAAAACAGCATGAGATCAGTCATCTGGAAGACTTCAAAAAAGTGTGCAAGAGAAAAAGATCCAAAAACAAGGCCAAGAATGTTTGGGTTAAATTTGAATTAATCATACAAATCCCATTTATTTTCACGGGTTCCTTATCCGGCTCTTGTTGTAACTGTTACCCCATTCTCATTGGGAATGAATGTATGCTCTGCCTGGGCCACCCGCTGTTCGTTGACTTCGATTAATACAGGATATGCCTGAACCGCTTTCTTTTTTACCAAAAAGTCCAGTAATTCCCGCGCCTCCTTTTCCTCCAATTCTTCAGTCAACCATCTTAATGCAAATGGTAACATGTTGTAGTTTTCCCAAATAAAATCAAGCAGTCTGTCTGCATTGTCATTTTTTGTTTTCTTTCTTGAATTTAACGCAAAAATATTTTTTATCTTTCCATTCCTGACAAACCCCCCTCCCTGTTCTGTAGTTACAAACGGCTCACACGCATAAGCTGAATTTTCTGAAAGTGAAAACCCGCCTATTGACCAAATGTTTGGAATTGATTTTCCCGCATGTATTGTATATTGATCCAGTGAATGCCCGCTAAGATTTGCAATTGGTTTGAAACCCATTTTTTTGATTGTTGCCTCGATTGTTCTTCCAATATCACTTGCTTTTACATCGGCCTTTATCATCGACATTGCATTTACTAATGCATCTTCTGCGGCTTGAACCAGTCCGTCAAACTGTGAATCATAACAAACAGTTACTGCCGTATCTGCAATGTATCCGTCAATCTGTGCGCCAAGATCAATTTTTACCAGATCCGTGTCTTTGATTGTAATTGGATCATTGGGTTCTGCCGTATAGTGGGCCGCAATTTCATTAATACTTGCATTGACTGGAAACGCGCATTTTGCCCCTCTTTTTTTGATTTCACCTTCCACCTCTTCACATATTTCAAACACCGTTTTTCCTATCCAGTTTTTTACTCGCACCATCTCTCTTACTTCGGCTGCAATTTTTCCCGCCTTGATGTACTGCTCTGTTTGCATAATTTCGATCCCAAATTTACCTTTAAAATGATTATCTGTGAAGCTTAAATTGGGCAATTCTCTGAATTTATTGGGATTGTGGTCTAGCTTGGTATGATTCTGCGTTTGGGACGCAGAGGTCGGGAATTCAAATTTCCCCAATCCCACCACCCAATCATCATCTTATTATCAAATCACTTCCCTATGAAATTGCCGAGCAATGAGGAAGAGTTAGAGTATTGACTGATGAAATAAACTAATCTAGTCTGAGCTCCGGCATCTTTTTAAGAATTATCTATTCTCTTATTATTATTGAAATTTGAGAGACGCGACATTATTTTGATTATTGGGATTTTTCTTATAGTTCTTGGAATCACACAATACGTCCCATTCCAATATTCTGCCCTGATCGGAATTGCGTTTTATCTTGTAATCAAACTCTATATTGAAAAGAGGCAAAAATCCATTGAAAATGCCATTGGAGGCGGAATCTGTATGGAATGCGGCTCTAAAATCATTGGCGAAAAATGCCTGAAATGTGACTATTCACAAGAATGATTTCTTCACATGCCTTAATACTGAAAAATTAAATTGGTTTTTGATGGTTTTAAGATATCTGACTTTAACAATTAGCTCAACTTTTCCTCAATCCCCTTCTAAAATGAGTCTTTTAGCCAATCAAATAAGAGTCCCTGATGATGATGATGAAGAATAGTAATCTGACATTGGTATTTTCGATGCTTCTTTTTGCTGGAATTTTAGCACCTGCATATGCTCAATTGTCTGACAATGTTGTAATTAACGAAATAGACACCAATCCGCCCGGCAATGACTCTTTATCCATTTCAGAATGGGTTGAACTTTACAATCCTACTAGTTCAGATGTTGATCTGAGTGGATGGCAGGTTGCATCGACGACTGCTCTTCAAAAAACATTGACAATTCCTTCCGGAACAACAATCTCGCCCGGACAATTTTTAACGTATTCTTACCAAAGTATTTGGTTTACTGATGCAAATGAATCAGTCGAACTACTAGATGAAAACGACATTGTGATTGACAGGACGCCCACACTCTCTGATATTAAAAATAATTTCATTTCTTGGCAGCGGCTTTATGACGGCTACGACTCTGATAGCCCTGATGATTGGAAGTTTGTTACTTCTACGGCCGGCGCTTCCAATGGAAAATTAGTTGAGGCACAGGCATCTGATGACGTAACTGTAACTGTTTCCTCCAAACAACCATCGTACCTGTTTGGAGACGTTGCAGTAGTTACCGGCAGTGTTTCTAAAGAAATCTACATTGTAAAGCCCTTTTTCCAACCCGAACAAATCATAATTTCAATTTCCGGCCCTGATTTTAACAAAGTTATTACCCTGTATCCCGATCTAAATTTGAATTATGAAGCCACGCTTAACTTACAGCAGGTCCTCGGAATTAACGAGGGAACGTATGACGTATCTGTAACTTATGCCGGAACGACTTCTGAAACTAGTTTTTCAGTTGGATACGAAATAATAAAACCCGAATCCAAAGTGGAAAAAGACATTAGTATTCTTACTGACAAATCCCAGTATCTTCCGGGCCAGACAGTTTCTCTTACTGGATTCGCATCTGAGATTATCCCATTCCAAGGGATGTCCTTTTCAGTCATAAATCCCGAGGGCAAACCCATTAACACCGGAAACCTCTTTCCAACTGATGGCGTATTCTCTACTTTTTTTTACATTACTAACATAAACCCTGCTTATGGAATTTATGAAATAATCGGCAAATATTCTGACACATCCACTACTACTACTTTTGAAGTTGTTGAGGACATAAAAGAAGACGTGCCCATATCCATCTGGATTGACAAACCATCTTATGCTATAGGTGATACAGTTGTCATTAATGGCAGACTAAACCAAGTTTGGATTGATACCATGGATTTGGAAATCATCCAAACAAAGCAATCCTCACTTGACAATCTTGGAAGCGATTCTGGATTTAAAATTCTAGACAGTATAAGAATCAAGGGAGACGGTTCTTTTAATTATTCATTTACCATTCCGAATGCCTCAGTACGACTGGGTGATTATAAAATCACCGTATCCAAAGACATCGGTTCTGCAACCATAATTGCCCATGCCGTAGATGATCCTAAAACATTTGTCGTATCTGATGAACCGGTAACTGTTCAAACCGATTTGGATACCTATGAATTCACTGATACCATAACTATTAGCGGCTTTGTCAGGGATCCATTCTCAAATTCTAGTTATTCCACGGGCTCATCAGTATCCATCTCCATATTACATGAAGACGGCACTCCTCTGGAAAGTACTGGGCACACTCGTAATGTCATCAAAACTTCTGATTACGTTTTTACCGCGATTCCTGAAACTTCTGGAAAGTATTCAGTTCAAACCGTTGTCATTAAAAATATTTTCACTGTGGGCAATTACATTGTAAAGGCGCAATACATGTCTGATACATCCACATCAGCTTTTTCTATAGTGGATTCTCTTGCTTTGACTGACGGTGCAATAATCTCAATTGATAAGGATATTTATGGTCTGGGTGAGACTGTTCATCTTACCGGAATTATCCCGCCCACCGGTGATCATTCCGTGTCGATCTCAGTCACTCGCCCCGACGGTACGAGAGCCGATTATGGCGCCTCTGTGAATAAGCAGAGATTTTCATGGGATTGGACTGTTCCAGTCTTTGAAAAAGACATCACCTTAAAAGAGGATGATGGCAGGGATGTCAGGACCTCGAATTACGGAATCTATAAAATTCTAGTATCTACTAGTTCTAAAAACATCGAGACCTTCTTCAAGGTCTCAGCAGATCCTGAAAATGACAGTCTGTCAACAAGCCCGCTGTTTGTTTCAACTGAAAAATCATTGTACAAAGCCGGCGAAACAATAAAGGTAACTGGCAACGTCCTTCAACGCCAGCAAGGCAACGAGGGATTGGTCGTTCAGGAAAGAGTAAATCTCAAGATCCTTGATGGTACTTTCCCATTCAAGTCAATTCATGAATCCAATGTATATCCAAACCAAGGCGGTGAATTTACAAGTACATTTGATTTGCCCCCCACTATATTTGATGAAGGTCCATACACGGTTCGTGCAAGTTACATTAACTCATATTCTGAATCGACTTTTAGTGTTGCAAATGACTATGAGTTCGGCTCCAACGTGGATTTATCCTTGTTATCCAGTACTGATAAATCTGAATACTATCCTGGTGACACCGTGGTGATTTCAGGCAAACCCTCCAAACTGATTTATCTTGAGACCTTTGAAATAAGTATTATCAAAAAGGCTGAAACTGAAATAGATTGCGGCTCGTTCCATTGCGGAACCAATACCGGTCCTGTGACCTATGTCAGTCCCGGTCCTTCCGGCTCGTTTACACATCAATTTGTAATCCCTGACGAGCCATCCTCAGTTGGTTCCTACGGTGTAACAGTTAATGCCCATTTTGATGTTGCTTCATTCACCTTTGATGTTGTAAAAAAACCGGATTCCTCAAAACCCAACACCGTTGTTGTAAAAGAAAACAGTATTTCTGAAAGAGTCATACCTATTTTCACTGAAGGGATGACTGGTGATGATGATGATGATACTGTACTATCCCCTAGGGTGATTTCCGGATCCCTGATTACCTCTAGGGGTGATGAATCAAACGTGAATCTCAAAATCTCAACTCTCACCGGAACCTGCATCATTGGCCCTGATGCAGACTGCCTGGTTCGTGAATCCACTCGAAAACAAGGCCAAATTTACGATGTTGTCGATGCTGATGGGATTAGTTTGAATGTCAGGTATGGTGGTTCTGATGTGCGTATTGAAAAATTCAGCATTTTACCCGAATCCTCGGCGGCATTTTTGCCTGATACCACCTGGAATGTTGAGGTAATCAAGGATGATCAAGTTTCAAGATTTTATTATAAAATTACCTACAAAACTCTGGAGTAAATTCAAAATACTCTGAATTTTATTCTTATTTGACATGAAATTACAGGTTTTGATGTTTTATCAGGATGATCCAAAAAAATGCACGGCTGCTAAAATGGTAAAGTTCGGTCTTGCACAGAACATCAAAAAAATCGGTTCTAAAGGACTGGTCTTGGATCCATTTTCTGAAAAAACCCTACTTGCCAAAGACAAATCATTGATCCGCTCTATTATTGGGATTGACTGCTCGTGGAATCTTGCTGATCAGGCGTTTTCCAAAAAATTTGCAGGCATCAAAAGGAGGCTGCCCCCGTTATTTGCCGGCAATCCTGTAAATTATTCAAAATTAAATAAATTAACCACAGTTGAGGCATTGGCAGCCTCATTATTCATTCTTGGTTCCAGGGAACAGTCTTTGGAATTACTTGACAAATTCAAATGGGGGCACACTTTTTATGAACTGAATCAAAATCTCTTGGAGGAATACTCTGAACTTGAGGATGAATCCCAAATAGGATCAATTTTAAAAGATTACGGCATTATACTTTAACTGCGTCTTTTGAGACGTACAACAATTACAATGGCGGGAATAATAATAATAATGATGATGATGCCGATGATAACCCATCCCCAATAATTTATTTCATTTTCCAAAAATTCAACTTTCTCATTAGTTGATACTGGCAAATCCCCGCCATCCTCTAATGCAATAAAACTTGACTCGTAAAAATCAGGTTTTAAGACTGTATTTGATATTGCAAAAATTTTGATGTTGTTTGCACCCACATCCAACCTGTTGGAATCCACGGAGGATACTCTTATCTCGGCCTTGCCTGTTTTGCTTTCTAGAGTTCCTGAAACTATGTTTTCACCCCTGCTGTTTGTCAAAAAATACAGGATGGAATCCGCATTTTTGGTTTCAACATGCACCCTTACTTCCTCGCCTTTTTGAATTGATCTTTTAATTTCTATATTTTCAATTGATGGAAATTCCACCCTTTCAAATTCAGACCACTCTCCTTTTTTGAACGGATACGAGCTATCATCAAATGCTGTTACTTTGATGGTCCTTGATTCGGGAGAATACGACTCTAAATAAAACGGACCGTTGCTTATTACAGCGTGTTGTTTGGTTTGAATCCACCTGATTGAAGAATCATACCTGGATTCATAGTATCCTGCCGTCCCTTTATCTTCTTTTAATGGTTGAGGAATATGGCCTGCCTCTTTGAACTCTTTCAAATACTCTTTGATCGTATTTGCATCATTTGGAATTATTAACGACAGCCAGTTCACATTCTTGTTTGTGGCCCCTGATCTTGAAAATGACACTTTTCCATCAGTTACTGCCTTTTCCATTGCAGCAGTAATTTCCCAGGGAACCGTATTCCACAACACTGCCCATTCTGCAATCTCCCCCTCGTCAAAATGCCAGTAATCGACATAAACCTCGATTGTATCCTCGTCGACCTGATTTATGCCCCTGATTGTTTGGATGCTTTGTGCAGCTCTTGGAGTAAATTCAGTATCAAATGTTTTGTCGTTTTCGTCTGTTTGGGTCCCCCACTCTACTGTGAAATACAATGAATGTAAAATGTCGTTCATATCCATTTTCTCACCGTTGTGCCAATTACTAAATTTAAAATCAAATGTCACCTTACTTGTAGACTGTGAATTTGCCTCAACATTTGTCCATTTTTGTAAAACAGGATTCCACATTTTTGATTCCTGGGGAATGTTGATTTTGCTGTCTGGTCCGTCATTTTCCACTTTCCATGTCGCCCTTATTGGAAATGTTTCCCCGGTAAACGGATGTTTGAATGTTGCAGGATCTGAAATGATTCCCCAAACATGTCTGCTGTAACTGTCTGTCAATCCCATTACTGGATTCCATGCCCCCTGGTAGATCTGCTTAACCCCGATTACCAATTCCGTGTTATCGTTGTTCTTTGCGTTTATTGGAGTAAATCTACTTGGAACCCCTGCCCCAAAATCATTGATTATTCCACTGGTTTTTTCATTTACAACATACTGGTCTATCTTACTTGCCAAAAAAATTCGTACTGCCTCATCAACTCCCTCAACTACTGCCTCCTGTATTAGTTGGGTTCTTTGCAGTGATGTTTCAAAATCACCGGTGTAAATTTTCTGGGTTAGGGTGTCTAGTTTTTCATTTTCATAATTCCAGTATGAAGGATCATTAAATCCGGGCATGTTTGAAAACCAGGGGGAATACATCTGTCCCAGTCCTATGGAATCATATTTTACAAACGCCGAGCGACCCCATCCCTCAGTATATAGGCTCCATTTCACATCTGAAGGATTTGATCCGTATACTATCACGAATGCCTTGTTCAAATCACCGAATTCCTTCTTGACTGTAAATCCAATTTTCTCCAGCTCTACTGATAATATCTCCCCAATGGATTTTCTCACCGGATCGTCACTCCTGATAAAGACTGTAATCTCGATTGGTTTTTCGTCAATCTGCCACCTCTCATTGATCTTGATTGCGCCCCTCTCCTCTAGTATTTTTGAGATGATTTTATTTGCAAGAGTCGGATTGTATCTGAAATTATATTTCTCCAACTGTTCAATAACTGTCAGGTATTCCGGATCTGATGGACTATAGTATGAAATAATCGGTGAGCCGTACCCCCCCATCAATTCATTTACAATTAGTTTTCTGTCTACCAGGTAATTCAGGGCAAATCTGATATCCTTACTTGAAAAAGGATTGAATTCTTTGGATTCTGCAGCAGGATTTATCAGAATACTGTACGAGCCCCCGGTAGAATCAAAAATTTGCAATCCACTCCTCTCCTGGCTACTCTCTAATCTATCGGGGGATATCGTGTAATAGTATATGTCAAGATTCCCGTTTCTTACTTCCTCTAGTGCGGTATTCTCATCTAGGTACTGAATAAATTTCACAGAGTCAAAAAACGTATTTTTCTCCGCAAATGACTCCTCGTAGAATCCTCCCGCTGCCAATGTCACTGAAAAAACTAGTATGATAACTAGCATTTTTTTCATATTCCTTATTTAAAAACCACATACTAAAACCTATGTCACAACCTATTCACAGATCTCAAAACCTATATTTCTATATGAATCAAACACAACAGCAATTGAAAGTTCCCCCAAAAATGATGATGATTGGATTGCAAGGAATAATTCCCGGCGGCATATCCGTCAAAGATTTTTCTGCAGTCACAAAAATGAATGACGAGCAATCACAAATAGTTTTAGACGAATTCATCGAAAATAACGTTGGAAAAAAGCGGGAGGACTCGTATTTTTTTGAAGATGGTGACAAGTTAAAAATTGCGGTACTGTTACTTGAAAAGGGCGACTGTCCTATAGATGAAATCTCGACTATACTGGGATGGAGGGATTTTGAGGGGCTGACTGCGGAAATTTTATCGGGAAAAAATTTTGCGGTGATTAAAAACATGATGTTGAAAAAACCCCGGATGGAAATTGATGTCGTTGGAATTAGACTCGGTATTGCAATCTTGATTGACTGCAAACACTGGAAACGATACGCCTCTTCTGCATTATCCGCTGCAGTTAGAAAACAAATTGAAAGGGCAAAACAATATGTTGCAAAAACCCCCGGGGCGATAGCTGTGCCCGTAATTGTTACATTGTATCAGGACAGAATTGATTTTATAGATAACGTGCCCATAGTTCCCATTTTTCAATTTGATTCATTTATTGATGAATTTTATGGCAACCTTGATCAAATGAATGCTATAGGAACAAACTAGTCACAAAAAACACCACCCCTCCCATGACAAATCCTTTGGTAATTCTTAACGAATTATCTAGCGCCTTGGAGTAATCCTCGTATATGCTTTGACCCATCACTTTCACGTTTATCTCATTTTCCAAAATTTCAAACTTTGCCGCGGTGATATCCGTCTCTGCATTTTTTGCAATAGTAAAGAACCATTTTGCAATCTTTTCTGCACTTGTAATTAATCCCAGCTGATAGTACCCGTTTCTATTCCTGGCTTTAACCGGTGCATAATGTGTGTCTGATGTGCATATTTCCAATAACTGATAGTCTCTTTTTGCAAAGATATCTGTGATCTTTTCCCTTACCCCGTTTTCCATATTGTTTGCATCAGCCCATCCCAGAAAGTATTTTTTCTCATTAATTTTAAGACAAATAATTCCCAGACCTCCCATCCCCAAGTCCTCTGTCCACACATCCATATCATCGGTGTTTGCATAACCTATCTGTATTGGGAATGCGTCTTTTGAAATTAATGCGTCTAAACAGGATTTTGCGGCTTTTAGCATGTCATCCCCATCCTCTTTTGAAATTTCCTCACCCATTGCATTATGACAGTCAACAATCATTATTCGTGTATATTTTCGGTTCCTGGCATACTGCTCAATTTCAGTTTTCATATAGCTTGGAATATCCTCCATGCCGTGGGGAGACAATGACAAGAACAACAACGGGCTATTTCCAAAAAGCAGGCCGGTGACCCTGGATTTGTTTATCTGGACTGTCACAGGCTCTGTACATTTCACCCCCTCTTCTTTGACTTTGCTGTCTTGTAAATTTTTTAAATATTTTTCAACCTCATTCCTTGATGGCAGATTCAAAGCATGGTTTGAAATGCTATGCATAATCATGGCCGATGATGACAGGTTTTTGTAGATTAGATAAGGGATGTTGCTTCCCCCTACGGGATGATATGGACCTGGATGTATCTCCGGCAACACCATTCTGAACTCTTTATTTCCACCATCACTGGAAAATTTGATCTGCGATGTTGACACCTTGGTTTCATTTGAACGTTGTTCCATTAATTCCTCCGCATCTGCAAAATCATTTCCCTGAGATGCAAGATACGCCTGAATTGTTTTATGGGTGCTTTTCATTGCAGGTCTTCCGGCCCTATCTGTGAGAACTGACCAGATGCTTGCAATTATCATAAATGATATCCCATACCCTAATCCAATTGGCTGGTCAAGTATTGAACTCCACAAATCGTGTGGAATTAATACCATGTACATTGCCAGCGGCTGGATCAAACAAATCATCCAAGCTTTTTTGAGGCTTGCTCCCAGGGTTGTCGTGTAGATTCCTATCCTAAAACTAGCAAAAAGTAATAATCCAAATACTATGAAAAATGGCTCAACGTCTTTTGATAGTACGACACTTGATAGGATTCCCATCAAAAGCGTAACTGTCCATAACATATTTCCAAAGAGTGACGAATGTAGGGATTTTGAAAATTCTTTCTTTTTTGCAAACCTTGTATCTAGCAGCTGTGTTAAAAATAACACCCCCAATACTAGGGGAAGCCTGTACCAATTCTGTTCAAACCCCAATTCCGTCAAATATCCAAAATATGTTGCCAGTACTGTAACTGAGGCTACTATCATTGACACTACCAGTGAAAAATTATGTGATGATGGGTTTACTAAAGTAAGGGAAAATCTATTGTGTATATTTGAAACCCCGTCTGGATCTTTTTCCATTGTTTCTTCACGGAGCTAGATATGAATCGATTATCCATGAAACAACAATTAAACTAATTGGGATTGATACCACGATTTTTGGATCTAATTTGAATCCCTTTGTCTCATCTTCAAAGAATCTCATGAGGCCCCCACTTGATGCTGGAAGTGGTGCTGATTTTTTATCTGCCATTACAATTCGTCCTCACAGATTTTAACATAAAAACTTTATTCCTGAAGCAAAATAACCCCAAATCCCATTTTTTCTTTAAAATACCAGATCGAGATCCAATTCTAGGCAAGATCTGCCCTTAATTGCCTGTTCTGCCAAAGCCGGCTTGTATGCGTCTTGAACTAGCAACATCTGATGCTGTTCCTGAGATTAAGACAGACGGTATTATGCCTAAAAACAATGCAAGGTAACTGTCAACTATCTTCGTATCCCTGAAATCCCTCCTGTATTTAAGGGTCGAATTACTGGTTCAATTCAGAATTAAACGCCTCACTTTTATTCAAATCTATTATTTTTAGAAATTTATCGGATTCACACAATAATAATAACAACAAGAAGAGCATGTTTTTTGATTTTATCCCGGCCTCCTTTTTGTCTAATTCCATCAAGTACAATTATACAGCAATGCTTATCTATTCAAATTCGTTCTGAGATATTACATGAATAGTAAAACAAAGTACATGATTCCTGTATTTGCAGTGGCAGTCGTATTTGCCCTGGTATTTGTCGCGGTCACACCAAGCACAATGGCACAAGGCGGAGATCACGGAAAATGGAGACATCATCATCATACTACCATAGCTGAAGGATTTACTGGAACAATTACAATTCCACAAGAAATGACTAGAGAAACCCATGCTGAGCTAAAAAACAAAGTAACAGTTTCTCTGGGTCAAGCAGTCCTCATTGCCGAAAGTAACGGAGTTACTGATGCAATGAAGGCAAGCATTGGAGTTGTTAAAGATGGCAATGACAACAAGTATCTTGTATGGAAAATCATTAGCCTAGATCACGATGTAGAATCTCAAACAAAGACCATGAATATCTTTGTTGTAGATGCAGGCGATGATTCAAACTTTACTTCAATCACGGAAACATTTGGTCATTCATGGATGATGAAGAATGACAAAATTGATAGAAAGATTGAAAAATTCCAGCAAAAATTCTCAGAACCAACCGGTGATGCGGAGGTTGATGCAGCAAGGGCTCAATTTCTAGATTTATTGCAACAGCTTGGAGATGCATATGCAAATGGGGATTATGAGGCTGCAAAATCAATCAGAGAACAACTAAAAGAACTCAAACAGACAGTGTTTTCTAATATGAACAGTGCACATTTGTAGATTCTATTTTTTTATTCTTTTAATTCATCATTACGGGTTTTTTGCTTATCTTTCATTTTTTCCATTGTTTCTAATAATGAATTGATCGTTTTTAGGATGTTTTGCTGTTTTTCATGATCTTTTTCCTGTTCCAATTCACTTGATAATATTTCTAATTTTCTCTCAAATGTCTTCTCTATCGTGGATGACGTCTTCTCTATCGTGGATGATGCCTCCTCCACCTTTGATTGACTTTTTATTGGAGGCTCTCTTTTTTCTGGCCGTCTGCCACAACTAATGCATAATGCCTGACCTGCTTTAATCACCCTGACTCCAGCACAATACGGGCAGGGTTCTCCAAGTAGTGTTGCTCCTTGAAGAAGCATTTCTGCGGCTTTTTTTGTAAGATCCTCAGTCACTATTTTTCTTTGTTTTTCTGCCTAAAAAATCCGTTTATTTTTCATGTTTTATCATTCTCAAGATTCTGTCTAGTAATCAAGATTCGAAAAGATGGTTTAGGTATGAAAAAGGCACAATAGAGGTTAAAAAACAGGTTTCTAGTTTTTGTAATCTGTTGAATCACAGATGAAACTAGGAAAGTTCAGGATATGTTGTGGATTTGAATACTGTGCAAGAATAGTAAATGATCACAAGTTTATTTGGAATTTTCGTTCTGATTAGGTTGAAAATGTTCAACATCTATTTTTTGTTGAATTGTCTGTCAAATTTTTTTTCAATTCTATTAAGATGTGTTTCTAGTTACTACTAGCACTACATAATGTATCCAACCTTACCCTTATGAGGGGAACTCTTTTCCAATTTTGTTCAGTTTTTTATATTCAAGACCTATTGCTTCTCCAAGTTATCATGGTCTTTTACACCTACGGATTTAAATGCAATCCATCAAAAAAGAATCAACATGGGTGCAAACAATTGTTATGGTGAAATGATTCCAACTAAAATATTCTGCATAATGATTTTTGCATATGTACAGTACAATACACGTTATTATTTTAGTGATGTGGATGTAGATTCAAGAGTTGTAGATTTTCAAACAGTTGTAATCCGTGAGATTGGACATCATATGCCAACTTTTTTCCATAATTTCCATGACGATAACCCCGTAATTAATGCAGGATTGAATTTAGACGAATCAAGAAGAATGATAACTGTTAGCGATGAAGATGCGTTAGAGCCCAAGTACCCATGAAAAAAAATACTGATTATTCCAGTATTGGTGTGATTTGGCATACTTGCAGTTTCAAATTTGTACTATAATGGATACGTGCCAATAACCCCTCACAGCATGAGTCTTTCTCCTTATATGGATAATTCAGAATTATATTCCAAAAGCACACTTGCACTTGAAGGAACAATAACTGGGCAGACAACAGAAGTTACATGGGTCAAGACTGGCAATATAGATAGTCCATACACGTTTACCACATGGGCGCTTTTGACATTGTCAAACTGGCCGTTGTATGTGCCGGTACTGCAGTCCATACGTGTATACCACATGGGCGCTTTTGACAAAAGATTTCATCAAAGGCACACCTGCGGATAAAGTTGAATTCAAGACATCGGGAGGAACATACAAGAACATAGAGCATGTAAACTTTGATAGCCCACAAATGGAACTAGGTGACCGCATCTTTGTATTTCTGTCAAAGGATCCTCCCGGCACCCGGTGGGAAAACCCTTATTATTTAACAGGAGTTTCATCAGGCATATTTGTTGTTGATTCTGACGGGAATGCCAGAAATGAGTTAAAAGACATGACCGTGAATATATCTGATCTGAAATCAACATTGTGTTTTATGGGATAACCCCGAACCTTCATAACTCCTAATTGAACAATGCATGTTTTTTTCAGGAGGTGAAAGGTATTCTGCAAAGACACCATCGTTTTAAAGTTTCCAAGACTGTTCTTGTAGGGTATGTTTATCCATCCCTTTTTCACAAGATTCACAAACACCACACTGTTAATCTCACCTACAACCCGTTTTCCAATCAAATCGGGATTTTCAGATTTTTCTAGTACCTACAAACTTAGCCCGGTATTCTGGGTATTCCCTGTAACCGTCCAAAATTTCCAAATCCGTTCCACAAATGCCGGCTAAATTCACTTTTACCAATATTTTGCCATGTTTTGGATTGGGATAATCTTCATCATAATTCATTTTTTCCATCAAGACAAATTGCTTTCATATCAAGAACAGTATTGTTTTCTAATTTTAAAATGGTGGAATTCTAAAAAGAACAAAGATCATTTTTGAATAATTTAGACTTGATTCATTAGATTGAAAATTTCTTCAATTCCTTTTTCAAATTTTCCTCCCAAAACTTTGTCTGCCGCCCTTTTTGCTCCACTGGAAGCATTACCCACGGCATAACTATAATCAGCTTTTTTTAGCATTGGAATATCCATATCTGAATCACCTACTCCAATAACCATATTATTAAAATGCAATGTCTTACATAATTCAAGCATGGCGGTGCCTTTGTTTATTCCATTTTTTGAAATATGATGGGAATTTTTACTTGGATGAACAGTTACATCGGCTTTTGTTTTTTTAATTGCGTCATCAAGACGATCTCGTGTTATATCTTTTTGTAGAAATATTACTTCAGTAAATCTAATACCCTGCCTCATATCCTCACAAATTTGATATTTGGTTTGTAAGTATTCTAATACCTTGTTTGGTTCTTTTTTCTCACCAAATTCAAAATATCCCTTTGGACCAAAACCTAAAATAATTCCACCATTTTCGGCTATAGCATAATATTCTACAGGATATTCTTTAATCAAGTTTAATAAATCAGGCATTGAACGACCGGTTGCAAAGAAAATCCTAATTCCTTTATCCACTATTTTGTTAAAGATTTGGTCTATTTTATGATGAATAGTTCTCGGATTTCCTTGTGTTAAGGTACTGTCAATATCAAAAAAGAATGCACATTTATTGGTTCGTAAAGCTTCAGCCAAACGTACATCTTTAACATTAAGATATCCAAGTATTAAACTAACCCGTAACACTCCATTAATTATTTTAAATTCCTTTTCTAATTTTATGTTTGCCGCTTTACTTTTTGGAGGTTTATCTATCTTTATCACAATTTCATTAGAATCGATTGCAGTAATAGGGCCTAATTTTTTAGCCTTTATTTTTCTAATTACCTCAGATTCTTTTCCAGGCTCAGTTACTACAAAAACAAACATGTTAATGATTTGAATAGGAGACCACGAATAAATTTATTGCTTATTCAGCACAAACTTTAGTTTCTTAACCCCGATGGGTCTGTTTCCATCAGTATGAATAGATCGCAAGTGTTTTTCAAACTTTTTAGCCTCATTTACAGGTACTAAAGCTGAAGCTGCAACACACCAAGTTTCATCATCAACAGTGGCGTTTGTAGTAAATGCTTCCTGAACGTATCCATAAGAGTCATCAATTACAGCATCCCTAATTTTCCTACAATCATCATGTTTTCTTTTAGAGCATTTTAGAAGAATGAATGCACTTTGTAAATCATTTTGTTGTTCTAATTCCATCATAATATTATCCTCATCTCACTTAAATTCTATACCTCATTCCCATTGGTAGTTCATTTTGAAAAAATACCACTTATAAATCTCAAAGTGATTCCAAAATCCGAAAATATCTTCAAAACCAAATGAGGTCGAATTATTAGAGAATGTACTAAAACTATGCTCCAAGTGTACCAAACCCCGTAGCAACATGTATGGTTGTGAAATTATAGTACTTAAGATTTTACACATGAGCGACGGTATGATGTTACGTCGATCCCTTGATTACGCACAATTAAAATGTTCATAGATATTTTTACGCCTAATTTTTGAGTAGGCGACTATAGCCCCAATATACAATATCCTTATAAGCAATGAATTAGAAAATGTTAAATATCATCATAAATGGTTTGAGAGAAAATGGTTAAAACAGAGAATCAAAAAGACAAATGTCCCAGATGCGGTAAAGGTACACTAGTCACTGATGCCAATACGGGTGAAAATTTTTGTGGTAAATGCGGTTTTGTAATCACAGATAAAGTGGAAGAATCAGGACCTGAATGGAGATCATTTTCAAACGAGGGCGAAAATAAAAGTAGAGCGGGGGTTCCAACATCACTTGCCATGCATGACATGGGACTGGCAACGGTAATCAATCCACAAAACAGGGATGCGACAGGCAAACCCCTGACTGCTGCAATGAAGAGTACTATTGAGAGACTGAGAACATGGGACAGTCGAAGTCAAATTCACGAACCAGTGGACCGAAATTTTAGACAGGCATTTAGTGAATTAGACAGATTAAAAGACAAGCTAGCGATAGGTGATTCAGTTATAGAAAAGGCAGCTTACATTTACCGCAAGGCCTTGGAAAAAGGATTGGTTAGAGGGCGTTCCATTTCAGCATTAATTGCATCGGCATTGTATGCGGCATGTAGAGATACAGAAACGCCCAGAACCCTTAAAGACATAGGCCAGGCAAGCAACATAAAACGCAAGGATATTGCAAGATGTTACAGATTATTACTCAGAGAATTAAATTTAAAGATGCCGGTAGTTGATCCTGTAAAATGCATTTCAAGGATTGCAAGCAAGGCAGGATTATCTGAAAAGACAAAAAGAAAGGCGACAAAGATTCTACAAACTGCCGAGGAGGAGAAAATTTCTGCAGGCAAAGATCCCATGGGGCTGGCAGCTGCCGCACTTTATGTTGCATGTGTGACAAACGGGGAAAATAAGACCCAGAGAGACGTGGCAGAAGCTGCAGGAGTGACCGAAGTTACAATTAGAAATAGATACAAAGGTTTGAAAGTGGCTCTAAACCTCTAATGCGGACTCTTTTTTAGAATAATATCTGTGTACAAATAAAACGGCGACTGATAACGCACCGGTGATTAGCAATAATATTTCCAATGTGGACATTAGGGAGTGCAAAAAAGCATCCTCGATGGATATGGCATTTATCTGTGAAATGAAATGGGCATATGAAAAAATAAAATAATTTGTGGCCCAATGAATCAATAGTGAGGCTACAAAGCCATATCTGAGATAAACCCAGCCCAAAATCAAACCACCAGCTGCTGACTGTGTGAATTTTCCGGTACTCCAGGAATCACTAAATGCAATGTGTGCAAATCCAAAAAGAACACCTACAAAAACTATCAGAAAAAATGCTTTTTTTGCATCATAAATATCCAGATTATCGGGTCTCCACAAACATTTAACAAAATATTTCAGGGAAGGCTTGGTTGAATAAAGGGCAAATAATGGGATTCCAATCAAAACCAGACGAAATCCAAACTCTTCGAGAAGCGGAGCTAGCGTAACGTAGAAAAATAGAATTAGATCATTTTCAACAAGAGGGGGAACAATCTCAAGACCGATTTTTTCTTGAACAAAATTTATCACAACGGAGATTAAAACTAAAATTGAAAACCATTTTGTGATTCCAAGCATATAGTTTACATGTGGATTATATCTTCCAAATGAGATTATGGGCGAAAATGATTTTAGAAAATCGCACCGGGGCCCAAGAAAGGCAATTACAAAAAGAACAAGATACAGGGTCCACAGTACAACAAACACATCACCTATGCTAACATCAAGCGGAGCTTGGTAGAATTCAGCATTCTTGAAAAGATCCAGGTGGGTCAACGGGTATTCAAAATTAATATCACCTCCAATTTCCGTATTAAAAACCACATAGATGCCAATTGGAAATGAAACCACAAGCAGACCAAAGATTACTGAAAGTAACGCAGTAAAAGGAATTCCAATTAGTTGCAGTATTTTATTTGAATTTTGCATGCACTTTAATGTAATTCTATAGTATCTTCTGCAAATCCTAAATTAATCAAAGTTTCTTTGATTGTGTCCCTATGATCCCCCTGTAAAAAGATGTATCCCTCTTTTGCAGTTCCCCCACACGCATACTTGTTTTTGAGATCTTTTGCCACAGTTTCCAGGTTGTTTAGTTTAGGATCCAAACCTTCAATCATGGTGCCCTTTTTCTTAAAACGCCTAGTTTCTAAGCGAATAATGATTTTAGTACTGTCTTTGGCAAGTTCGCCACAAGCGCAAAGATCTTCTGGTAGTCCACAAATATTACAAATTACCGCCATTTGTTCTAACTCCATTCAATCATTCACACTATTAAGCCTTGTTTGAGATCAAAAGTTCCGATTGTGTGCCTATTCTAAATAAAATTATGCCCTAAATTCGAATTTTGCTCACATTATGATTAAAGTAAGGTGCAAGTCATCTATGAACGACCAAAGACACCTTTGCTGAAAATTGGGAAATTACACCAAGATTGGACAGGATGCAAGACGTAGAAGTTGATTGGGATAACTGTCATAAAACATATCTGCAAGTACCTGTCTTGCCGATTAGAATTCCGGCAGAAATTCCAAGCTCGGTTAGTTTATTGTAAATCAAATCAACAGAATCCCTATAACTGGTAAAGATGAGGGCCTTGCCGGGTACTGATTCAATTACCTCCTTTAGTTTTGGAATTTTTGAATGCTCAATCCCGCGTGACTGTGCCTCCTTTGCAAGGTGTAGCGCCCTTGTAAAATTGGGATCAACCTCAAAAAGTTCCTTTACTCCTGCACCTTTTCCCCCGAGCACGCTTCACAGAATTTCAGAAACGGGGTGATGCCGTGTGCCTCAAGTATGTTCAGCGCATAATGGATTCGGATTGCAGTGAACAGTGGTTTTGTCGAACGCCTGTTTTGGTTTAATACAAATTGCCTGATTCTAAGCAGTGTAGAAAGGGATTGCTGCTGTTCTAGCAGGCGGATGCCGTTTTTTTCCAACACATCGTATCTTTGATCCAACGCCAATTTCAACAATGTCTGAATTGCCTTTAGTTCCGGAGGAAGTTCCACGATAATCCACAGAGTGACAGTTTCTTGGATGTATGGTTTTACATCAGGGCTGTCCTCTGTCTTTTTTGCAACGCTTGAGATTCAAAGCCTCGTTAGAATTTCAGTCGCCTTTTCTTTTTCACTTGAAAGCGTGGCAGTCATTCCAAGAATCCGGGCAGTCGAGTCTTCCAATCTCTGGGCGATTCCCGAATATGCGTAATCACCGACTGTTCGATGCACTTCATCAAATATTACAAGACTGAACTGATCAGGGGATACCAGCTGTCTGCCCAAATCATTTTTAGTGATTTCAGGAGTCACACAGATTACGCTGTTGTTCCACAGCTTGGAGCGTTTTTGGACGGCATCCTCCCCGGTTATCAATGAAATATCATCCAAAGTAAGATTTGATTTCAAGAATTCATAGTGCTGATGTACTAGAACCCTGGTTAGAGCCGGAAACAAGGTGCCCCCCGTCCTTTGAGAGATATTCTGCAATCACCTGCAGTCCGACTGCGGTCTTTCCAAGACCGGTAGGCAGAACGACAATGCAGTTTTCATCCATGGCCTGATTTGCAAGGCTTGCCTGATAATCGCGTTTTTCTATGGAATTTTTTCGGACATACTTTCTCTCAAGGTACTGGATCATCTGTTATAAAAAAACGAAATATGTTGATTTTATGCTTTTGTATGAAAGAATACTGTTCGCTACTCAATTATTTATCTATCTGACAGGTGGTACTGCAAGAAGGCGTGCAACGGTCTGAACTACAGGGAATGAAGATGTTTGGGATTACTGATAAAGTATATTCTGACATGGATAGGGGGCTAAATACGGTAGAAAAACTGCCTGAGAACCGGGGTCGACTTGACTGGTTGCCATAAATTCTATAAATAACTATATTATAACATCTCATTATGGAAGATAAAAAAGATAAGGAAGTAAAGCAACTTAAAACTCTCTTTCATGAAAAAAGTGTACAAATAAACGCTCCTAAAGGAAAACCAAATCCTCCCCGTATTGACGATGATGATTGATTGACTTTTGAGGAAATTTGGTTATTAATTATACTTATACTACCAGGATTTCTCGCAATCCGTTTATTTGCTTATATAACGATACAGCAATTTAAGCTTGATAATTATACTATACTTGCATCAAGCTTAATCATCAGTCTTGTATTTGTAATTCCATTATTTGGTGATAAATTATTTGATTATGAATCTTTACTTTTTGATTTTAAATCTGATCAATCTTCTACGTTTGTTTCTATATTTTTACTTTATGTCGGTGCAATACTTTTTTCTGCCATAATTGGAATCATTATTAAATATACCAAACGTAAAAATTATGTACGAAGTAGTCCTTGGGATACTTTTGCTAATGAATATTTAGGCATGTTTGTTATCATACATACTTCTGACACAAAGAAATACTATGGGTGGATTAAACGCATGTCTGTTAAGGATGATGAAAACCGTTCTTTGGCTTTAGGTGATCCACAATTATTAATAAAAGATAAAGAACCAAAGATAATTGGTAAAGAGATTCTGCTATTAGAACATTCTATAATAAAAATAATTTTTGATGATAGAGGGCAGGAACCCCTCTAGAATGAGAACACTGATACATACACTTTTTGAGCAAGTTGGGGGTAAAACACACGGTAAAGAGCAAATTCATCCCCACAGGAAAAGACAAGAATAGCACTGAAATCAATAAACACCAGAATCAACACGGCAGAACTGCCGCAAATACAACCAGTATCCCCAGACATTTTATCAGTGAGGACGACGGTGTAAAAACATGCAAAGCGTTCTCATTTAGAAGAGCCCTCACCACTATGACAGGTGGTACTGCAAGAAAGGTGTGCAACGGTCTGAACTGCAGGAGATGAAGATGTTTGGGATACTGAAAGTGTATTCTGACATGGACGGTTCCTGTCGTCTTGAACCGTGCCCACAGCCCTTGCATGTGTATGACAGTGATGCTAAGATTCTTTGCTATCTGTGCGGATGTTATTCCGTTTTTGCACCCTCTGATAGATGCTATGTGGACTTTTCTGTCAGTCTTTTTTTCATGCTTTTTTGTGATCTGTGCAGTCTAAAATAATCCTCTACTGTCCTTCGGATCCGGGGCGGACCCGCTTTTCATACCATAGAAACCATGAAAAAAAGAGTAATCTATTAAAGTAATTATTGATTCTCTAAACATATGTCTGATCCACAGTCTAAATTAAATATTTTTACCAAAATACCAAAAGAAAAAATTATTGAATTTGGTAATTTTTTTGATGATGGTATTTTATACAAAGATCCCAATTTAAATAAATTAGAGAGAATTTTAGACGACGATTTTGAAATAGATGAGGTTGCAGAACTAGTATCAATATTTTACAATTTTATTGTAGGTAAACGTAATCCAGATAAAATTTTTGGACTTATTAACACTTCAAAATTAGATGAAGATAAAAAGAAAGTGTTAAAAGAAACTGTTCAGAAAATTCATGATAAAACGGATTTGGATAGTGTATCTGCCGTTCTAACGACTAACTTTCTTACGAGATTTGGATATCCACATACTCATGGTTTTACAGCAGCTACAGAATTTAGACCAATTTCCAATGAAAAGGATGATCTAACATTTAATGAAAACGTAAAAAATAAAAGTGCCTTTGATGATTTTATAAAAACCAACTTGGAGAATCCCAAATTTAAAAATAAATTTGTGGCATTTGTTAATGGAAAATTTCAGGATATTGGAGATAAAAGAAATGCATTAATTGAAAAAATGTATGATAAATTTGGCAATGTTGGTATGTATGTAGACAAGGTCACAGACCAAAAAAAAGTTGTTTTAATGGATACTCCTGAATTTAATTGACATTAACATTTTGACATAACACGGTAGATAATCCCAGTTCTTTGATCCTAGATCTGACGGTGTGGAATAGATTTGGAGACTCTTTCCCAGAAAAAGGGAAAATAGATACTGGTGCAAGTCACACAGTGATACCCGATTATCTTGCCAATACCTTACATCTAAAAAAGACAGGAGAGTCAGTTGTAAGAACTGTGAGTAACATGGAATCAACACACTACAATTATTTTGTGAGTATTCAAATTGGCAACATACAGTTTGATGGGTTTGAGGTGGTTGCAATGCCAAAAGAATATGTTCTTTTAGGTAGAGATTTAATTAATTTATGGAAGTTAGAAATTGATGGAAAAACCGAGACATATTCAATAGAACCTTGGTCAACAAATCCTGATGATGTTAAATAATGGCGAAGATTAGTTATTTTTTATATAATTTGACACTCCAATCAAATCCTCTCCGTACTCGAGAAGATCCACAGATCACTTTTGTACCTTAGAATGCCAGATCATCTAAATTGACCAGAGCCACCAAAATTGACGGCTGGTTCAAAGATCGTTTCAGACGTTTGACTGGTTTTTCAGAGGAGAGGGAACCATCCCCCCAACAAACTCATCAATCTATTCCATCTGTCCATATTTGAGAATATCAAGATGAATCTTTGTTGTGTAATGTTTGGGGGCGATGTTTTCAAATTCTCTGATGTAACTTGGAACATCACCTCCGGCGGGGCGGGGGCATCACCATGAAATGGGACGCCCTCCAATACGATGTGGGTGACTCTGCTGTAATGTACTTGACTAGGGATCTTGATTTGATCTGGGGGGATAACTATTACCCGATTAACAGTTTACATGGCATGTACAAGGTAGAAGGGGATATCGTGGTAAATTATGACAATACAAAAAACATGCCATATGCAGAATTAAAGGAATTCATCGAGAACAATAAATAAACAACTCGTAAGATGGCGTACAGAAAATATGTGTTTTGAGTCTGGGTGTAAAAACAGCGGAACCCACATTTTTAGCATGGATGCACGAATCAAATCATGTCTATGTTTACTATTATCATGGATGCTAAATAATAATGCTAATTTTGATTGATCCAACTGTTCACTGATCGACAGATGGATAATTTTGGTGGTTTCTAGGAAGCAGTCAACCATAATTTTGATATATGTGGCAACATTCTATATTTTATAACATGTGCATTTGTCGATTTATATCAGATCCATTGATACTAGAGAATGTTAGGGAGGAATGATCTGTAATTGATTACCTCCAAATCCCGCATATCGCACTCTTTACTACCGCATACCTTGGGTCCTGTATTCACTGCCATCTGTGTGGCAGTCGTTTTCATGGCTGCCGGGCTGGTGGTATTATCTGATGCACATGCCCAGACGACCTATGACATATCCAATGGGGAATCCGTTGCCCTTACAGATACCAGCTACAAGAACAGCCTGATACATCTTACCGGCAACTACTATGTCTCCTCACACACCGTCGGAAATTATAGTGATGTGAATCTAGATTATGATTACGTAATCAGACTGTACAGCATAATTGGCGGTGAGATCACCCTGATTGACAGCCGTATTTTGTCCACGTTTGGTCCGTCAACTTCGGGTGTCGCTGAAAATCTTCATCCGATCTCCATCTCCCTTACGCGCATAGATGATGATACAGTTGCAGTCGCACTTCCAGCCACTGGATTCTTTATTGGAGGTACAGGTGTTAGAAGCGATGCCGGATCATATATTTTCACAGCTGATATAGATACCACTGTCGACAATCCCCGAATATCAGAGGTTACCAATTTTGTTAATTATGGAACAGCCCCCAGTTACACACTTAATCCCTCCCTGGTGGCACTTGATGCAAACAGACTGGTACTGGCACACGCACATCCGCACAATTCCCCTATGGGTTCTCTGAATGTTTTCAGAATTCATCCGACGACAGGTGACCTGACTAGAGACGGCACTACTTCGTTTGCACCTGCAAATCAGGGACGATACTCTTCGATGATAAAACTCGATGATGACACCGTGGTAGTTGCATACAGGAGTAGTGGTGCCGATGGAGTCATAAGAACATTTGACATTGGAGCCGGTACCGGCTCCCCTGTTACACAGAATGCCGAACTAAGACACGAGTCTGGCAGAATATCATTTAACTCACTTGTCCGTGTGGATGCTGATACCGTGGCACTTGCATACTCTGAGATTGGTGCTAGTAACAGGGCAGATGACGGGTCGGGGCGTCTCAAACTATTTGATATTTCAGCAACAGACGGCAGTATCATGCAAAGGGGCAGCACCATGACATACTATAATACAGCAGCTGCCGCACCACTGGATGCTGACATACACCACAACTCGCTTGCACTGCTTGATGATGACACACTGGCCCTGGCATACAGGGGGGAATCAGGTGACGGCTTTATTCGGACGTATGACATAACGGCAACGGGCCTGGTATCAAATGGCGGTTCATTTGAACACGATACAGCAAATGGCGCCTTTAACGCGCTTCTCAAAGTTGTTGATGATGAGAAACTGGCACTCGTGTACAGCGAGGATTATCCTGACACCATAGTCGCCTCTACTAATACTGCCAACACAATAAAAATACTTAATGTCGTAAATCACAATGCCGGCAGGCCCATCGCAACCATATCTGCTGACACCCCCAATGGCAGCACGCACCGCAGTGATGTCATATCATACAATGTCGACTTTACAGAGAACGTAACCGGCTTTGTAGCTGCAGGTATCATGATATCTGGAACGGCATCCTTGGAATCGCCTCCCGTATCAAACTTTGCAGGATCCGGTGCCTCATACAGCTTTGATGTGACGACTACATCAAATGGTGTTGTCATAGTATCCATCCGCGAGCATGCGGTAATAAATATGGCTACCACCACCAACCCAGAATCAGCTCCGTATACAGTTACAGTGGATACTGCCTCCATTCAAATAAGGAATACCATATCCAAAGGACCCGTTGTAGAACTTCCAGATAACGGATACCGCCACAACCTGATACATCTTGCCGGCGAACACTACGTCTCCTCGCACACCGTATCTGTACCTGATAACGATAACGTGAGTCATACTACCACGCTCAGACTATACACCATAACTGATGGGATGATCACACTAGATGGCAGTGATACCATAAATACCATTATTACTGTAGGGCGAGGTGAACCGACTGGAGACCTGGGAAATCATCCCACCTCCACCTCTATCGTACGCGTGCGTGATGATGCCATAGCAATTACATATGCGGGTGGTACAGCATCTAGTTATCAACATACTGTTGCATTATTTGGAGTTGATACCGCTTCGACCACCTCCCCCTTTATACCAATTCGTGATACAAATTATGAAACAAGCACCGTCGGTTCACAGATACATCCCCACTCTTTGATTGTATTTGACCCAGGTAGGCTGATAGTCGCATACTCTTACTTCACTGATGCTAATACCTCGGGCTTTATGCGGGATATCAATATTGGGGATGGCGATACGCTGAGTACCGGCTCTGCGTTCCCATATGCAGCTACCCAGGGACGGTACCCATCCATGGTAAAACTCGATGATGATACGATCGTACTTGCATACCGGACCGGTATGGCCGTTGGAAATATACAGACATTTGATATTGGACGTGACGGCACCGTATTTACCCCAGGTGCTGATGCCCTTGTACATGACCCCGGCAGAACATCATACCCCTCTATTGTCAAAATAGATGATGATACCGTGGCACTTGCATACTCTAATATCGGTGAGGGCAACAACAATAGAGACGGGTCGGGGCATCTCAAGATATTTGACATTGAAACAGACGGCAGTATCACGGAAATATCCAGCACGATGTACAATTTTAATACGGCAAATGTGGGCGTTGAGGAACGCGCACACCTCAACTCGCTGGTACTGCTGGATTCTGATACCCTGGCCCTAGCATACAGGGGGATAGCCGGTAGTGGCAACATTCGGTTATACGATGTAGTCCTCGATACGGGCGCCCTGACTGAAAGTAGCATGGCGCTTAGGCATGACTCTGCAGTCGGCGCCTTTAACTCACTTGTCAGAATCAATGACACCACACTGGCACTCTTGTACGGAGGGGATCTTCACTCCGAAATACTGGCTGATGTCGAATCACCCAACACGATCAAGACATTCTCTGTCACATCTCCGGACCCTGATGCTGATACTGCCCCGCCAGTCATTATATCTGCTAAAACCACCAGTAACACCACGATCGTGCTTACTGCATCAGAACTCCTTGATGGACCCGTGCGTATGGGAGACTTTGCTGTTCCATTCCATACCGTATCTGGCATTCCTGTAGTATCTGACCGTACCATAACTATAACGGTAGAAATGCCAATTCTCCCAAATACTGTAGTTAGAGTGAATTATTCTGGTAACGCCATCACAGACGCTGCTGAAAACAGACTTGCGGAATTTGAATTATATCCAGTAACAAACAACGTGCGTGATACTGAGCGGCCAACTGTAACCCTAATTCCCGGTGCCGGCGGCACCCCTGATGATGGCATACAAAACACTGACACCGTATCGTACATTGCCATCTTCGGCGAGGATGTGACAGACTTTACTTTATCTGATATTTCAGTAACTGGAAACGCAACTTTCAACTCGCCTGCAGCATCAGACCTTGTTGGTTCACCCGGAGACAGCATATACACCTTTAATGTGAGAGCCATCTCTGATGGTACAGTCATAGTATCAATTCCTGAAGGTGTGGTAAAAGATCCGGCAAACAACGGCAACGCGCCATCAAACATACGCACAGTTACAGTCGACACCACTCCGCCGGATGTTGCCTCTATTGGCACCGTCGGGGATACCAGCACTATAGAAATCGTGGCAACTGAACCGCTCATTGGTACTCCAAATACCAATCAATTTAGTACGACAGCTGCCCCCCGGGTCTCCCAAGCCTATCCGCATGAAGGAAACATAAGATTATCCATATTTTTTCCAATCGGTGATGATTCCCACAAGATATCCTACACTGGCACCACCCTCACTGATGCTGCAGGAAATCGGCTTGCCACATTCCGGGATCAAACCATAATTTCCGTCGTACCGGACACTGTGGCACCAGATGTGACTATAATCATACCTGGAGAACCTGTCCCGGGCACCCCCAACACCAGCATCACAGACTCCAACATCCTGTCATATAACATCGTCTTTACTGAGCCTGTGGTGGGCTTTACTGCGTCAAATATCGACATATCTGGAACGGCATACGAAGGCTCCTCACAGATCTCAGACTTTGAAAGAAGCACTTACGGCAACATGTACACCTTTGATGTGACAACCACCTCGGATGGTACAGTCATAGTATCAATTCCCGATGGTTCGATAGCAGATGCGGGAGGCAACGGCAACACGGCATCAGCTATAACCACCGTTACAGTTGATACCGCTATTCCAACTGTCGAGTCTATTAAAACTACGTCTGCCACTACAATTGCAATCACCATATCAGAACCACTCGGCGGATCTGCGCGCGTAGAAGACTTTACAGTATCAGGCAATGATGTATTAAAAACCGAAATATCTGACCGCATCATAACACTGACTGTGAAGACGCCAATAACCTCTACGGATGAACCCACCGTATTGTACAAGGGAAGCTCCCTGACTGATGTCGTAAACAACGAACTTGGCGAATTTGGTCCCAGACTTGTAACAAACACCTTGTCCACAATTCCACTTACTGTAACTATAACCACCACCGGCACCCCCGACGAAGGCACGCAAAACACTGACACCATATCATACATTGCCACCTTTAACAAGGTCGTAACAGACTTTATTGCGTCAGATATCGACATATCTGGAACGGCAGCAGACGGTTCTCCCACAGTCTCAAACTTTGCAGGATCCGGCATCATATACACCTTTGATGTGACTGCCATCTCTGATGGTACTGTCATAATATCAATCCCTGCAAATATGATAACAGATATGGCAGAAAAAGGCAATGCGGCATCCAACACATACACCGTTACATTGAAAATCCTCGTACCTGTTGGAACTTTTACCAGTTCTATTGGCCGCACTGACAGCAATCCTGGCACAGGCAACGGTGAGTTTAACGTTCCATATGGGGTTGAGGTAACCTCCACGCATATCCTGATCACAGACTCTCGCAACGACAGGGTACAGGTATTTGATCTGGATGGCACTTTTGTCCGCACGTTTGGCAGTTCCGGTACAGGCGACGGCCCGTTTGACCTACCCAGAGGAATCACGACAAATTCCACGCACATACTGGTTGCAGATGCCGACGGCGACGAAATAGTGATATTTGATGCTGCTGGCAACCATGAAACCCAGTTTGGCCGTACCGGCTCTGCTGACGGTGAGTTTGATTTCCCACAAGGAATCGCAATAAATTCCACACACATACTAGTTACAGATACCACCAACAACAGGGTACAGATATTTGATCCGAGCGGAAATTACGTCAGTTCTATTGGCAGATCCGATGGCAGTACTGCTGCCAGCTCAGCTGACGGCCAGTTTGATATACCTTCAGCAATCACCGCAAACTCCACACACATACTGGTTACAGAGATCGAGAACAACCGAATACAGGTCTTTGATATGGATGGCAACTTTGTCAGCAAGTTTGGCAGTCGCGGCACAGCTGACGGTAAGTTTGAATCCCCCCGGGGAATCACGATCACCTCCACGCACATACTGGTTGTAGACAGCGAGAACCACAGGGTACAGGTATTTGATTTAGATGGCAACTTTGTCAACAAGTTTGGCAGCGCCGGCACAGCCGACGGCCAGTTTGATAACCCCCTGGGAATCACCACAAACTCCACACACATACTAGTTACAGACGGTTTAAACCACAGGGTACAGATATTTGATCGTGCACCCACCGTAACGATATCCACTGATACCCCTAACGACGTTCCGCAAAGCACTGGTACCATATCCTATACTGCCACCTTCAGCGAGTCCGTGACAGGCTTTGATGCCATATCTGATGTTTCAGTATCTGGTACTGCCGAAACAACTACCTCTGCATTCACCGGTTCTGGCACCACGTACAACTTTGATGTGACTAGCACCTCTGAGGGAACAGTCGTGGTATCTATCCCCAAACTTGTGGCAACAGATACTGCAGGTAACCGCAACTTTGCATCTGACACACATACCGTTGAAGTAAGCATGCCTGATTTCATTCTCAATGTATCTGATTCCCCGGTCATAACTGATGATATGTCGCTGAAATTCTTTATTGTCCACACTGACACACCTGCCATATCTGATCAATTCGACAAGCGGGTCATTAATCTGCCAAATATAGTCCGCGTATCTGCACCACCCGGTTCACTTGATATAGGTGACACAGTTGCCATTACCGTAACATTTGATAATTTAGTAACCGTATCTGGTGGTACCCCTCAACTAACCCTGAATACCGGTGTTGATCCTTACGTTGCCATAGCCGACTATACCTCCGGCTCGGGTACAACTGCACTGGTATTCACATATACAGTTGCCGCAGGACACAACTCGGCTGATCTTGACTATGTTGGTATAGACTCGTTATCATTAAACGAAGGAACAACCATTACTGCTGCCGCTGATGGCACTACTGCCGCTGATCTGACCCTTCCTGCACCCGGTTCTGCTAATTCACTTGCCGTCACCTCTGCCGTAGTAGTGGATACTGCCCCAATCGTAACCATAATTGCTAATAACATTACTGGCGGGTTCATAACCTCTTCTACTATATCCTACACTGCCACCTTCAGTGAGCCTGTGAATGGCTTTACTTTATTTTCTGTTGGTGCATTTGGATCAGCCGACTTGAAAAACGCCTTACCTATAGCAACAAACTTGGGTGGGAGCCGTGGTGACACAACATACACATTTGACGTGGAAACCACCAGTGATGGAACCGTCAATCTATTCATTGTGGAAGAGGGCGTATCTGATTCAGGAGGTACATACAACAGGGAATCTGACCCCCCATACTTAGTTACGGTGAATACTTCTGCACCAGCCGTATCTAGCGTATCTGCAAAATCCGGTTTATACGGTGTGGATCGCATAGTCAGCATCACTGTAAGATTTGACGAGGACGTAATTGTATCTGGAATCCCCACTCTGACACTGGAGACTGGTGGTGCTACTAATACCATAGTCACCCTTACTCGTGCTGATTCGAATGGAGTCGATCTGATATTCGGGTATACTGTTGCCGCAGGACACAGTTCAACTGATCTCAACTATGTCGATATAAACTCGCTATCTGCAGGAACAGGAACAATTACTGCCAGAGATGATGGCAGTACCGTAGTACTCACACTTCCTGCAACTACTACTGATGAATCACTTGGCGGCAGCTCTGATGTAGTATTGGATACCATACCACTAACTGTAACCATAACTAACGCTGAAACCGCTAATAATGGCGACACCACCAACTCCAATACCCTCACCTACACTGCCACCTTTTCAAAGCCTGTGATAGGCTTTAATGACATGAGTGATGTCACAGTAGGCGGAATGGCTGCTACCACTTTTGTTGCACCAACTCCCGCTGCATCACCTGCAGATGACACCACCACATACACCTTTGTTGTAACTCCCACCTCTGATGGTACAGTCATCGTATCAATTCCCGCAGGTGCGGCAAAAGATGCAGCACAAAACCTTAATGTGCCATCTGACCCATACACAGTTACAGTAGATATCTCCGGTACAGTAGATGTCTCCGCACCATTTGGGACTTTTGTCAGCACGTTTGGCAGTTCTGGTGAAGGCGATGGCCAGTTTGACACTCCCCGAGGAATCACGACAAACTCCACGCACATACTGGTTGCAGATGCCGGCAACCGAAGGATACAGGTATTTGATCTGGATGGTGACTATCTCAGACAGTTTGGCAGTGCCGGTGAAGACGACGGCCAGTTTAACAATCCCTCGGGAATCACAACAACTCCCACGCACATACTGGTTGCAGACACCCGCAACCACAGGATACAGATATTTGATACTGCAGGCAACTTTGACGGCAAGTTTGGCAGTCGCGACTCAGGCGACGGCCAGTTTAGCTCACCACAAGGAATCACGACAACTCCCACGCACATACTGGTTGCAGACACCCGCAACCACAGGATACAGATATTTGATACTGCAGGCAACTTTGACGGCAAGTTTGGCAGTAAAGGCAGAGGCGACGGCCAGTTTGACCGACCACAAGGAATCACGACAACTCCCACGCACATACTGGTTGCAGACACCCGCAACAACAGGATCCAGGTATTTGATACTGCAGGCAACTTTGTCAGCAAGTTTGGTAGTGCCGGCAGAGGCGACGGCCAGTTTGACCGACCAGAAGCAATCACGACAACTCCCACGCACATACTGGTTGCAGACACCGAGAACGACCGGATCCAGATATTTGATCTGGATGGCAACTATCTCAACACGTTTGGCAGTTTCGGCACAGGCGACGGCCAGTTTGACCGTCCCAGAGGAATCACGACAAACTCCACGCACATACTGGTTACAGATACCGACAACCGCAGGATACAGGTGTTTGATCTTCCACCTACCGTAACGATATCTTCTGCCACTCCTGATGGTGGACGTGACATCTCTGATACTGTATCTTATGTTGTCGAGTTCAGCGAATCCGTGACAAGCTTTACTGTATCAGACATTATCCTATCTGGAACCGCATCAGACGGCTCGCATACCGCATCAAACTTTGATGGATCCAGTGACAGATACACCTTTGATGTGGAGAGCACCTCTGATGGTACAGTCGTTGTATCTATTCCTGAAAGCGTGGCAGCAGATGCTGCAGGCAGCGGCAACGTGGCATCTAACATGTATACCATTACAGTAGATGCCTACACACCTACCGTAGTCATAACTACTGATATCGCAGATGGCGACACCACAGACACTGACAGAATATCCTATACTGCCACCTTCGATGAGATCGTAACGGGCTTTAATGCCGCAGATGATATCACAGTGTCTGGAACGGCCGCTGCAACGGCATCCGCACCAACTGGAACCGGCACCACATACTCCTTTACTGTGACTGCCACCTCTGATGGTACAGTCGTTGTATTAATTCCTGAAAACGCGGCAGCAGATAATGCAGGCAACGGCAACACTGCATCTGCCACATACGCCGTTACAGTGGATACCGCACCTACCGTGATCATAAATGCCGATGCCTACAATAACCGCACTACAGGCAATGAGATAATATCCTATACTGCCACCTTCGATGAGATCGTAACGGGCTTTAATGCCGCAGATGATATCACAGTGTCTGGAACGGCCGCTGCAACGGCATCCGCACCAACTGGAACCGGCACCACATACTCCTTTACTGTGACTGCCACCTCTGATGGTACAGTAGTTGTATTAATTCCTGAAAATGTGGCAGAAGATACTACGGGCAACATCAACGTGGCATCTGCCACATATACCGTTACAGTGGATATCCCCGCATCAATTGGGGCCTTTGTCGGCACGTTTGGCAGTAAAGGCACAGGCGACGGCCAGTTTAATGATCCAGAAGGAATCACGGCAAACTCCACGCACATACTGGTTGCAGACATCCGCAACCAGAGGATACAGGTATTTGATACTACAGGCAACTTTGTCAGCGCGTTTGGCAGTCGCGGCACAGGCGACGGCCAGTTTAACATACCACTGGGAGTCACTACAAACTCCACGCACATACTGGTTGCAGACTCTGACAACCACAGGATACAGGTATTTGATACTGCAGGCAACTATCTCAGCAAGATTGGCAGTCGCGGCTCAGGCGACGGCCAGTTTTCCCGACCAGAAGCAATCACGACAAACTCCACGCACATACTGGTTGCAGACACCCGCAACGACAGGATACAGGTATTTGACACTGCAGGCAACTTTGTCAGCGCGTTTGGCAGTAAAGGCACAGACGACGGCCAGTTTGACCGTCCCAGAGGAATCACGACAAACTCCACGCACATACTGGTTGCAGACACCAGCAACAGCAGGATACAGGTATTTGATCTGGACGGCAACTTTGTCAGCAAGTTTGGCGGTAAAGGCTCATACGACGGCAGGTTTAACTTACCACTAGCAATCACAACAACCTCCGCGCACATACTGGTTACAGACACCACCAACCACAGGGTACAGGTATTTGATCTGGACGGCAACTTTGACAGCGAGATTGGCAGTCGCGGCTCAGGCGACGGCAAGTTTGTCTTCCCACGGGGAATCACGACAAACTCCACGCACATACTGGTTGCAGACACCGGCAACAGCAGGATACAGGTATTTGATCTTCCACCTGCCGTAACGATATCTTCTACCACTCCTGATGGTGGAGGCAACATCTCTGATACCGTATCTTATGTTGTCCTGTTCAGTAAACCCGTGATGGGCTTTACAGTATCAGACATTATCCTATCTGGAACCGCATCTGGCGGCATGCCTGTACCATCAAACTTTGATGGATCCAGTGACAGATACACCTTTGATGTGGAGAGTGCCTCTGATGGTACGGTCACAGTATTGATTCCTAAAAACGCGGCAGCGGATGCTGCAGGCAACATCAACGTGGCATCTAACACATACACCGTTACAGTGGATACCTCCGTACTACGTGTAACTGGCGTATCGGCACCAAGCGGAAATTACCATGATGACTCCACCGACCTTCCCATCACTGTAACATTTAACAAACAAGTAACGGTAAATGGGGCACTACATCTGACCCTGGAGACCGGTGAAGTTGATGCGATGGTTAACTATGACCATACTGATGCGGCTGGAACCGGCCTGATATTCATATATGATATTGCCGCAGAACACAATTCTGAGGATCTCAACTATGCCGATACAGACTCGCTTGTATTAACCAGCGGAACCATACTTGCCGTTGATGATGGTGCCCATGCCCTCCTTTCCCTTCCTGCAACTGATTCTGATGATTCACTTGCAGGCAGCTCTGATGTAATAGTGGATAATATACCACCCACCGTAATCATAACTGGTAGTACCCCTAATGGCGACACCACAACATCCAACACAATATCCTACACTGCCACCTTCAGCGAGGTTGTGGAAGGCTTTGGTACGAATGTCATTGAAGTATCTGGAACGGCAACATTCCGAGATACACCTGATGAAATATCAAACTTTGTAGAAACCGTTTCTGGCACCACATACACCTTTGATGTGGTAACCATCGGTGATGGAACAGTCACGGTATTCATTGATACACTTGCGGGACTAGACAGGGTAGACAACGAGAGTACAGCGTCTGACCCATACACCGTTACAGTGGATATCCCCGCACCAGGTGTAACTGGCGTATCGGCACCAAGCGGAAATTACCATGATGACTCCACCGACCTTCCCATCACTGTAACATTTAACAAACAAGTAACGGTAAATGGGGCACTACATCTGACCCTGGAGACCGGTGAATTTGATGCGGTGGTTAACTATGACCATACTGATGCGGCTGGAACCGGCCTGATATTCATATATGATATTGCCGCAGAACACAATTCTGAGGATCTCAACTATGCCGATACAGACTCGCTTGTATTAACCAGCGGAACCATACTTGCCGTTGATGATGGTGCCACTGCCCTCCTTTCCCTTCCTGCAACTGATTCTGATGATTCACTTGCAGGCAGCTCTGATGTAATAGTGGATAATATGCCACCCACCGTAATCATAACTGGTAGTACCCCTGATGGCGACACCACAACATCCAACACAATATCCTACACTGCCACCTTCAGCGAGGTTGTGGAAGGCTTTGGTACGGATGTCATTGATGTATCTGGAACGGCAACATTCCGAGATACACCTGATGAAATATCAAACTTTGTAGAAACCGTTTCTGGCACCACATACACCTTTGATGTGGTAACCACCGGTGATGGAACAGTCAGGGTATTCATTGATACACTTGCGGGACTAGACAGGGTAGACAACGGGAATACAGCGTCTGCCCCATACACCGTTACAGTAGATGCCCCCACACCATTTGGGACTTTTGTCGGCACATTTGGCAGTTCTGGTGCAGATGCTGTACAGTTTAACATACCTACAGGAATCACGACAAATTCCACGCACATACTGGTTGCAGACACCAGCAACCACCAGATACAGGTATTTGATCTGGACGGCAACTTTGTCAGCGCGTTTGGCAGTAAAGGTTCAGGCGACAGTGAATTTGAATTCCCACGAGGAATCACGACAAACTCCACGCACATACTGGTTGCAGATACCAACAACAACTGGATACAGGTATTTGATCTGGACGGCAACTATGTCAGCAAGTTTGGCAGTTTCGGCACAGATGACGGCCAGCTTGACACTCCAGAAGCAGTTGCAGCAACTCCCACGCACATACTGGTTGCAGACACCTTCAACAGCAGGGTACAGGTATTTGATCTGGACGGCAACTATGTCTACACGCTTGGCAGTCCCGGTACAGGCGACGGCCAGTTTATCTCACCACTAGGAATCACGGCAACTCCCACGCACATACTGGTTGCAGACACCCGCAACAACAGGATACATGTATTTGATCTGGACGGCAACTTTGTCAGCGTGTTTGGCAGTAGCGGTACAGGCGACGGCCAGTTTAGATTCCCACGGGGAATCACGTCAACTCCCACGCACATACTGGTTGCAGACAGCAACAACAACCGGATACAGGTATTTGATCTGGACGGCAACTATGTCAGCGCGTTTGGCAGTCCCGGTACAGGCGACGGCCAGTTTGACCGTCCCAGAGGAATCGCGACAACTCCCACGCATGTACTGGTTGCAGACTCTAACAACCACAGGATCCAGATCTTTGATCTTCCACCTGCCGTAATGATATCCTCTACCACTCCTGATGGTGAACTTGTAACCTCCGATACCGTATCTTATGTTGTCCTGTTCAGCGAATCCGTGACAGGCTTTACAGCATCAGACATTATCCTATCTGGAACCGCATCTGTCGACCCGTCTGCACCATCAAACTTTAACGGATCCGGTGACCGATACACCTTTGATGTGATGGGTGCCTCTGATGGTACGATTACAGTATCTATTCCTAAAAACGTGGCAGCAGATAATGCAGGCAGCGGCAACACTGCATCTGACACATATACCGTTACAGTAAGCCCATCTATGTTCATTATCAAATCTGACTCTCCGGTACTATCTGACACCGCATCACTGGAATTGCACATTACCACCACTGACACACCTGTCATATCAGATGAATCAGACATGCAGACCATTAATATGCCAGCCGTAGTCAGCGTTGCTGCACCAGCTGGTTCACATGATGTAGGTGCCACAGTTGACATTACCGTAACATTTGATAATCTGGTAGACGTATCTGGTACCCCGCAACTAACCCTGGATACCGGTGTTGATCCTTACGCTGCCATAGCCGACTATACCTCCGGCTCGGGTGCAACTGCACTGGTATTCACATATACCGTTCTCGCAGGACACAACTCGGCTGATCTTGACTATGTTGGTATAGACTCGTTATCATTAAACGAAGGAGCAACCATTGTTGCCACTGCTGATGGCACTACTGCCGCTGATCTGACCCTTCCTGCAACTGGCTCTGCTGAATCACTTGCCGGCACATCTGCCGTAGAAGTGGATACTGCCCCAATCGTAACCCTAACTGCTGATACCACTGACTGTGACATCAGACTCCCTTGTACCCTATCCTACATGGCCACCTTCAGCGAGCCCGTAATAGGCTTTAATTTAGGCGGGGAATTTGTTGGTGTATCTGGATCAGCGACATTCAAAGACTCGCCTAGAGCATCAAACCTTGTTGGGAACAGTGGTGACACAACATACACATTTGATGTGGTAATCACAGGTGATGGAACAGTCTCAGTAATAATCGAGGAATTGAATGCAATCGATGCGGGAGGCAAAGACAGCCTGGAATCTAACACATACACCGTTACAGTAAATACTTCTGCACCAACAGTATCTAGAGTATCTGCAACATCCGATACATACGGCGTAGGTAGCAATATCAGCATCACTGTAACATTTGACGAGGCCGTAGATGTAACTGGAATCCCCACTCTGACACTGGATATTGGTGCTACTAATACCCCAGTCGACTATACCAGGTCTTCTGGAAGTGGATTCGATCTGATATTCGAGTATGCTGTTGCCGCAGGACACAGTTCAGCTGATCTCAACTATGTCGATATAGACTCGCTATCTGTAGGTACCGGAGTAACAATTACTGCCAGCGATGATAACAGTATCGTAGTACTCACACTTCCTGCAACTGGTTCTGCTGAATCACTTGCCGGCACCTCTGATGTAATAATTGATACCGTACCACCAACTGTAACCATATCTAACGCTGAAGTAGCTGATAATGGCTACACCACCAGCTCAGACCCCCTCACCTACACTGCCACCTTTACAAAGCCTGTGATTGGCTTTAATTTCGAAAATGATATCACGGTAGGTGGAACTGCCGGTGCAACTGCCGCTGCGCCAACCCACGCTGCATCACCTCCAGACGACATCACGTACACCTTTGTTGTAACCCCTACCATGGATGGTGAAGTCATCGTATCAATTCCCGCAGATGCGGCAAAAGATATAGTAGCAGGAAACTTTAATGTGGCATCTGACCCATACACAGTTACAAGAGATACAGTCCTACCAACATTTGACTCTGCTGCAACCATCAATGCGAACACGATTGAAATTACCGCATCAGAACCACTTGATGAAACTGTTACTACTGGAACCTTTACCGTTCCTGCTAACAACGTATCAGCTGTTGCAATATCTGGCAGTACCATAACACTTACAGTAGATACGGCGATAGTGCCTGATACCTCACTCACAGTATCATATGCTGGTACCGCCATAACTGATCTTGCTGGAAACGCACTTGTAGCGTTTGGACCCGAGACTGTGACAAACAACGTGTCAGGCGCGGGCACCATCTCCGAATCTGACTCTCCGGTCATATCTGATGTCACATCACTGAACATCTCCATTACCCACATTGACACACCTGCCATATCCGATGAATCCGACATACAGATCCTGGACACCATCATCGAATCCACCATCACAGTATCTGACTCCCCCATACTAGCTGACTCTGCATCAATCCAGATCTCCCTTGCCCTCTCTGATTCTCCAGCAATCTCTGACACCGTATCTGGCATGGGCACCATCAATGCATCTGACTCTCCAACAATAACTGACACCACATCACTGGAATTACACATTACCGCCACTGACACACCTGCCATATCCGATGAATCCGACATACAGATCCTGGACACCATCATCGAATCCACCATCACTGTATCTGACTCCCCCGTACTAGCTGACTCTACATCCCTGAACACCGTCATCACCGCCACTGACACACCTGCCATATCCGATGAATCCGACATACAGATCCTGGACACCATCATCGAATCCACCATCACTGTATCTGACTCCCCCGTACTATCTGACTCTACATCCCTGAACATCGTCATCACCGCCACTGACACACCTGCCATATCCGATGAATCCGACATACAGATCCTGGACACCATCATCGAATCCACCATCACTGTATCTGACTCCCCCGTACTATCTGACTCTACATCCCTGAACATCGTCATCACCGCCACTGACACACCTGCCATATCCGATGAATCCGACATACAGATCCTGGACACCATCATCGAATCCACCATCACTGTATCTGACTCCCCAGTACTAGCTGACTTTGCATCAATCCAGATCTCCCTTGCTCTCTCTGATTCTCCAGCAATCTCTGACACCGTATCTGGCATGGGCACCATCACAGGATCCGACTCCCCCGTACTAGCTGATACCACATCCCTGAACATCTCCATTACACACACTGACACACCTGTCATATCTGATGAATCAGACCTGCAGACCGCGGACACCATCACCGAATCTGACACACCTGCCATATCTGATGCCACATCACTGAACATCTCCATTACCCACACTGACACACCGGTCATATCTGATGAATCAGACATTTTGACCATCAATGCACCATCTGTAACTGACATATTGGCAACCGGAGGTCCATACAAAGAAGGTGGTATCATTGAGATCACCGTGACATTTGACCAGTCAGTAACCTTGTCTGGAGTCCTGCATCTGACACTGGAGACTGGTGATAATGATGCCGTGGTTGTCTATACCTCCAACACACCTGGAACCGAACTGGCATTCCAATATACTGTTGCCGCAGGACACAACTCGGCTGATCTTAACTATGTCGATACAACCCCGCTTGCATTAAGCAGCGGAACCCTTGTTGCCACTACCGGCGGTGCTGCAGCTGTTCTGACACTTCCTGCAACTACTGATGACGCATCACTTGGCGGCAGCTCTGCTGTAATTGTGGATACTGTGGTACCAACTGTAACCATATCTGCCAGTGTCGATAATGACGGCAACACAAACGACGGCTCTGTATTTTATACTGCCACCTTTAGCGAGGATGTAACCGGCTTTGGTGATGTCGCAGCTGATATTACAGTATCTGGTACTGCAGCTGCAACCCTCACTACACCAACCGGTTCTGGCAGCACGTACACCTTTGCTGCAACTACCCTCAATGGCGGAACAATCACAGTGTTGATTCCTGCAGATGCGGCAGCTGATACTGCCACCAACGGCAACACGGCATCTGCCACATACACCGTTACAGTAAACAGTTTATCCCAAATAAACTCACTTGACCTTACACCCGGCGGCTATAGGCACAACCTGGTACATTTCACCGGTGATTACTATGTCTCATCCCACACTGTAACTAGGGCCAATAGCGATGATGCGGCTCTCTGGAATTTTGACACTGTTCTTAACCTGTACAGTATCATTGGCGGGGACATTACGTTGATTGGCAGTCGGACGGTTGAAACCCGAACTCAGGATAAAACCACGACGATTAACGAATTTACAACCCACCCAAGATCCACCGCTGTTACAGCTGTGGATGATGATACCATCGCAGTTACATATGTGGCCAGCAGTACCAGTCGTCTCAGAACATATGATGTTGATACCGCATCTACTACTGCACCATTTGGTACTTCCGTGCTTACCCTCATAGGAATTGTCACTGATGGCCAGCAGACACACAACCACTCCCTGGTAACACTTGATGCAACCAGGCTGGTAGTTGCATATTCGTATCCTGATGCCTCCCCCGACAACTATATCCAGATTATAAGTATTGATCCTGGCAACGGTGCTTTGTCTCCTGGAACTGTTACGGCACTTGGCGCAAATAATAATGGACAGTACTCATCTCTTGTAAAACTCGATGATGACACGGTGATAGTTGCATACAGGGGTGATACTCAAAAGGCATACCTGCAGGCAGTTGATATTTTAGCAGACGATACCATTACTGTCAGAGGTGCCGTTGAACATGATTCCAGAAGGACGGCATACCACTCCCTTGTCCGGGTGGATAGTGACACTGTGGCAGTCGCATACTCTGCGATTGGTGATGCCGCATTAGCAGATGACGGGCATGGTACCATCAAGGTATTTGATGTTACCTCATCTGGTGGCTTTACCGGAAGAACTAACGCTGCTACATATCAGACCACATCTGCAGCTGCCGAATTTGAAGAGCAGGTACACCTCAACTCGCTGGCACTGCTGGATTCTGATACGCTGGCACTTGCGTACAGGGGAGATGATGCAGACGGCTTTATCCGATTATATGACATATCATCCACCGGTCTGACTGCCCGTGGTGACCCATTCGAGCATGACACGGCAAATGGCGCATTCAACTCGCTTGTCAGTGTAAATGATGATGATGATGATACGCTGGCACTCGTATACGGAGGAGATCTTCCATCTGTAATAGCAAACACTGACACTCCAAACACCATCAAGACACTTGCGGTTTTAGGTCCTGATACGACTGTACCAACCATCGTAGCTGCTGTAACCAGTGATGCGAATACGATCGTACTTACTGCATCCGAATTCCTTGCAAGAACTGCGGCTACCCCGGTCTTTACCGTACCTGGCAATGCAGTTACTGGTACTGTAATACTTGGAACTACCGTAACCATAACCGTGGATACCCAGATATCGCTCGGGGACACACCCACGATAAATTACGCAGTTGGTGATGCCATAACTGATGCTGCAGGAAACGCACTTGCGGCATTTGCTGCCCTGCCTGTGACAAACAACGTAGATGATGCCACCCGCCCAACTGTAACCATAACTAACGCTGATATCGCTGATGGCGACACCACACTTACTGACACCACCGCATCCTACACTGTCACCTTCAACGAGCCTGTGTCCGGCTTTGATGTGGCAGATATCATAATATCTGGAACGGCATCAGGTGGTGCACCGGTACCATCAAACTTTGAAACTGCTACGGCAGACATCTCATACACCTTTGATGTGGTGACTACATCTGATGGTACGGTAATAGTATCCGTACCTGAAAATGTGGCAGCAGATCCTGCAGGTAACCAGAACGCGGCATCTAACACATATACCATCACAGTTGATGCGGAAGTACCTGAGATAGTATCTGCAAGGCTCTCCACTGATACAATCACCATAATCTACAACAAACTAGTAACTACGGAAAGATCCCATTATGATGACGTGATGCCATCTGCTGGTTTGACCCCTACAATAGATTCGTTTGCTGATGTCACTCCCACAGACGCCAGTTACACTACCATATCACTCACACTCTCAGTCAGGTTCGCAGCAGGAACCACTGCCACAATCGACATAGCTGGTCCAACAAAGACATCAGACTCTACATCGGCGCTCTCACCACTAGAAGACTATCCGGTAACAGCAGAAGTCAACGTCGTACTTGACGCTACTGATAACCGCATCGCAGTAACTGATTTTGATTCCACCCTTGCCACAGTCAAATATCCAAGTACAGTAGATGCCACGCTGGATTATTCATCACTGATAGACGGCGAATCAGTGACTCCAACTGCTACGACAAACAACGAGATTGTAGTAACTGCGACAGGTATACGTGGAGGGAACATCCAGGTGACAATCCCTGCCTTCACCAGCTTTAGCTCTTCTACCTTTGATGGAATACTGATTCTGCCAACTGACTCTGGATCCGGCTGTGATTCCACTGCAATAACTTCTGGTGCACAGGCATCCTGCATCGAGATAGGACAGGCAGGCTCTGTGATAAATACGGATAAACCGATACGGATACAGCTTGGAGGACAGGCAGGCAACGTTCCATGGTACTCTGAGGGCGGCGCAGCAGCTACCCAGATAACTGCAGCGTGTGATGGCGATGATCTTGTCACTGTCTCAGCGCAGCTTGACAGCAGAGGAGAGTGCTTCATAAACACCGACCGTGACCTGATAATCTGGACTGCACACTTTACAGTATTTGGCTCAAACCTGGTAACACCACCATCGGTTGTTGTTGTTGAACCAGAACCAGAACCAACACCCGCATCCGAACCCGCTCCTAGAAGATCCGGTGGAGGCGGCGGCGGTGGAGGCGGTGGAGGAGGCGGCGGCGTCGACAAGATTGGCGGCGGTGGAAGAAGTTCACCCTATGACCTGACCTATGACTTTACATCCAACGGCGCAACCGTATTGACGGACTCGTCACAAATAAGAATAAAACCCGATACCTTCCTTACAATAACGCCACATATTGCACCCCTAGATCCACGCCAGAGCATACTCCAGATGGAGATAATCATCGCAGATCCTACAACACCGCAGCATCCGGATGTCTTGATACAATACGGATCAATCCCAAATATTGTTACACACGACCAATGCAGTGGCAAAGAATACGAGTCCAAGAATCTTTATATCTGTGACGACTCTTCATTCCTATCTGATATACCTCCATCATACTCTGAATCCAGTGAACACATCTCAAAGCGCTTTGAGAGTATAATGATCCACTTTGAAGACGAGTTCTCAGGCAATCTCAGTATGTTCTTGCAGGACAACCGTGGAATAACACTATCTTCGCACAGTAACACGGTATATCGCATTGTTGTAACATCCGGAGAGGGGGATGACAAACCAGAATCCATAGAAGAGATGAAACCCGAGACACCACCAACCAAACCCGAGACACCACCAACCAAACCCGAGACACCACCAACCAAACCCGAGACACCACCAACCAAACCCGAGACACCACCAACCAAACCCGAGACACCACCAACCAAACCCGAGACACCACCAACCAAACCCGAGACACCACCAACCAAACCCGAGACACCACGCGATGTTGGCATATTTGATCAGTTCATCGCATGGCTCCAATCATTGTTTGGATAAACATGCGTCATTTGCAGGATGATGACAACTATCTGAATAATTATTTACAAAATTACACGATCAGATTATCTGATGTCTTGCAGATGGTGTACCCATCTTTTTCTCTGAATTGCCTTATCATGCAGCGAAACCTCTCTTTATTATGGAACGGTCTGCCGACTGCTTGTGACGTATCCTCCCAATTGATTCCATGTCTTTTTCATACCAATCTGCATTCTTTGCACGTATCTTTTTTTGGCAATCCGCGCTTGGGGCATACAGTATTCTTTTGAATCAGTAATTATGCTAGTCAATCATTATGATGCCCCGTGGGATGGACTGAGGCAAGTTGACTGGCAGTATAATGCAGAAGATGATTCCCGAGTCCACACAATTGAATTTTTAATCGTGTTTTTGATGATTTCTCTGATGTGATGGTGATTTCCCTGTTTTCAAGCAAGCGATTACGCACAAAAGGGTCAATATTTGAAATTATTATTATTAACTCATAGATCTGACTTGTTCTTTACAGATATCTGCATCACATCTGCATGTACCATCACATAAGCAGGCCGCCTGCATCACACAGTCACATTCTGAACCCATTTCAACAGAGGACGCACAACCACATGCTGCTTCATCCTGGGAACTGACTGTATTTGGAGGTGGGGGGCTCTGTTGCACAGTCTCTTCATAAACATTTCGAGTTTGTTGATAATCACTATCGTCTTTTAATCGTGCTTCGCCTCTGTTGGTTTGATATCCTCCGGCCGAGGCACTGGTTTGATAGCCCACCAATCTACTTGGATCAATTCCCTGCTGGCCTTGTTTTTCATTTTTAAGAGATCTGTTGCTTATAAAGAAGAATATGATGCCTGCAACTGCTGCCATACCTGCCATACCGTAAACTATCATTATTGGGAAATCACCAGTTGATGTGGTACTCGTATCAGTTGGGGCAGTTGGAGTTATGCCTGCAATTTCAACTCCGTCTAAAACATCCAAAGCGCCAAATCCTATTGCAGACAAGGTTGCCTGATCAGCGGATTGAATGCTTTTAACATTGTATGTGGTATCAGATATAATTTGAGCTTCTACTATTTTTTCCGTTTGGATTCCTTCCCTGATGCTACTCTCACCCATTGTCCATTTTGATACAACAAATCCGGAGATTTCATCAGAGAGTCCAAAGGTTCCGGCATCCACATTAATTCCGGTTGCATCAAACAAAAAGTGCCAGTTAGGTATTGGTTGTTCTAAAATAAAATCTGCATTAATCAAATGTTCCCCAAAAATCTCTTCTGCATCTGTTCCAACAATGTATGTGTATACTTTGGGTTCCTGATCTCGTAAAATATTGGTGGGAATATTAATCTCTACATCATTTATCCTAATTTCTTTATCAGTAGACAATCCCCTCCATCCTAAATCCACCAAAGTTTTTTGGCCGTCTTTTGTAATTACATAATTACTTAGAGAACCTTCTAAAATTACACGGTGGTCAATTGAAGTCCTGGTATTTCCAGATTTTAGATGAAAATCATAAGATACATCCAAGTCACTAATTCGTGCATGACTGCCATCACTGGCTATGCTGCGATTCAGTGCCCCTATGAGATCTTGAACGCCTGAATTTGAAGAATCAGCCGTTCCCTCTACGGTCCACTCTTTTCCCTGTAATTCATCAAATAGATCTCCTCCATTTGGATATTCGATATAGATGGTTTTTAGATATGATATTTCAAATGGAGATGTTTCGGTGTTGGGATTAATTTTTGCGTTTAATTGAGCAGCCCAAACAGGCGTACTGCTACCTGCTATGATGACGACTGCTAGCAAAACAGACAATATTACAGCCCGAGACACGAGTAAAATTCATGAAATTAAGGTAATAAACTTATGTTAATTAACTAGATCGGCAATTTTTGAAAAAGTAATATGGAGTAACAGACTTGGAAATATGGTTTTAGAGGAAATGATATGATTACAGTATTAGCAGGAGGAACAGGTTCGGTAAAACTAGTCCGAGGACTAGTTGCTCAAGAATCCAAAGTCAACGTGATTAGCAATGTTGGGGATAATTACTGGTTATACGGACTATACGTTTGTCCAGATATTGACACCATAGTATACGGACTGGCAGATTTACTTGATCAAGAGAGGGGATGGGGAATGAAAAAAGACACATTCAACTTTCTACGCCAGATGGAGGTATTTGGAGAGGAGACATGGTTCCGAGTGGGGGACAGGGATGCTGCAACTCATTTAATCAGAACAAACATGCTGAAGAACGGAAAAAACCTCAGCGACATTACAAAATGGATGTGTGAGAAATTTGCAGTCAGTGCAAACATCATACCAGTTACAGATAACAGCATTGAAACAAGAATTACTACGGATAAGGGGGAGCTGCACCTGCAGGAATACTGGGTTAAGCATAGGGGAAAAGATCCCGTCGAGGGAATTCAGTATATTGGAGCTGAGAAGGCCCGTCCAAATCCAGAAGCTGTAAATGCAATACATGATGCAGACCTGATAATTTTGGCTCCCGGGAACCCGTTAACATCAATAGGTCCAATGTTGCAGATTAAAGGAATAAGAAAAGAGCTCTCAAAGATAAAGAAAAAAGTGGTGGCCATCAGTCCTTTGATAGGGGACAATGCAATCAGCGGTCCTGCAGCAAAATACATGCAGGCAGCGGGAATAGAGTCCAATGCATATGGACTGGCAAAAATGTATTCTGATGTATGCTCAAACATTATTGTAGACACAAAGGACAGAATGCTGGTCAAAAAGATTCAAAGTTTGGATATGAAAGTTTTTGAAACAAAAATTACCATGAAAAATAAACTTGCTGAAGACGCATTAGCAAATTTCATTTTAAAACAAGTGCACGTGTAATTTGAAAATAGCTGCAATTATTCCCGTAAAGACTTTTGCAAACGCCAAGACGCGTTTGGATTTATCGCATCAACAGGTAGAAAAATTATGCGAGGTGATGCTGGAGGAAATCCTACATGTCTTGTCGATTTCGCCGCAAATTGAAAAAACAATACTGGTAACCAGGGAAGAAATCGCAATCGCGATCGGAAAAAAATTCAACACAGTCACAATTATCGATGAAAAAGAGGAAAGTGTAAACTGTGCCGTGGCACTAGCTGACCAGTATCTCTTGGAAAATGACTTTGATGCATCAATCGTATTTCCCCAGGATATACCGTTTATCAAAACCCAGGATATTGATTTCATGCTAAAATATGTCATGCATCCGAACTTTGCAATCATTGTGCCCTCTAGACGATTTGATGGCACCAATGCCCTGGCACGAATGCCCGTAGATTTGATGAAAACGCATTATGATGAGGACAGTTACAAAATCCACATGAATACTGCAAAAAAACACACGCTAAATGTCGTAATGGTATTTGTGAAAAGGATAATGTGGGATGTGGATAACCTCGAAGACCTGAAATTCCTGCTGGAACAGAATGAAAAACCAGATATTTCAAAAAAAATCAGGACTATCCTGGAATCCCCCTAATCCTTGCCGAAAATATGAAAAACAGTCAGTGGGAATAAAATATCATTTATCCTAATCAAAAGCCCGTGTATCGGGGTTTACAATTCCTGCGAGAACTGTTGACACCCAACGATCAACTGAGCATTCCTGCAAAAATCGGCGTATCTGGCATACAGTTCTGTTGGCTGTCCACACCCTGACTGAAACAACATTTTCATCCCTTTTTTGATTTTGTGAATTGTTTGACTGCTATCATCTTACTGCAAGATATCTTTTACGGGGGCATTGAATGCATTATCTTGTTATATTCATACTTTTTATGAAATTGACGTTGACTATTAATTTTAAAATATGTGTGCTGGGAGTAACCCTCCTTCTGTTTTCACGATATTTCGCTTTGCAGCCTACCTGAACTAGTACAGGAACTATTGTTCTGTTTGGCTTTGCTCCATGTGGGTCGTCTGTTTCATTCCTTTTATGGAAACCTCAGGTTTTGCCATCATTGTGCGCCATATTGGATTATTTTCTGCTCCGTTGCCAACCATCTCTGATTATCTATCTCCAGATCACATTTCCTGTTTGGAGGGAGGAGTTTCCTCTGCCGTAGCAGCGTGTCGTGCTCCAGCTCACATGGATGTTCTAATTCGTTACTGAATTTGAGTATTACTCTTCAGGCTTTGTGCCTATGATGAACAATGTACCGTGCTCCCTCTTCCATTTTTTCTTGTTTTTCAGATCCTTGATCTGTTTTGTTTTTACTTTAAAACCCGCCGCTTTGAACAGCTTTACCCATTCTTTCTTTGAATGTGAATGCATCTGAATTTTCATTATTTCTGCCCACCTGGCAGTTGCTTTGTTATCTGTGTAGAAATCCGTGCCGCAGAAAAACTCCCCTCCCGGTTTTAACAACCCGTGTATTTTTTCTAATGCAACTTTGATGGAATCTGCATAGTATAGTGATTCCATTGAAAAGATAAAATCAAACTTTCCTTTGTACCTCATTGTTTCAATATCCGTATGAACAAACCCTTCTTTTTTGTCCTCTATTTTTTTTATGGCCTGCACGATCATTTTTTTGCTTTTATCAATTCCCATGGCTTTTTTACATTTTTCTTCCTTGGCAATTTTTCTTACCACCCATCCGTTCCCACAGCCTATGTCTAGAAACGTAAATGGCTTGTCAAATGATATGGATTTTAAAAATTTTGAAACATTTATTCCGTGTTCTGTTTCCATCAACTCGGCTCTTCCATTTTGAGCCCATTTGTCAAAAGTTTCCCTGACTTTATCCATGATGCTGTTTTGTTATTTTATTTACATTATAACCTTCTTTTCACTGATCATCATCATATCATCTCATCATCAGAATCCTTTCTTGTTTTGCATTTGATTTTCAAATATGTAGTTTGAAGGGAACCATCTGTGGACCGGCCACTTGAGAATTACCAGAATTTATTTTCTCAACGGAATACCGACAACCCGATCCATACCGAATGTCACGCCACCGTGCGCAATCAATTTCATTCATTTTGTGTCTTTGAGCTCGTGCCAACTATACATCTAAAATAAAATGAACCATCTATGATAGTGGCGATCAAAAGTTCACGAGTTATTTTCAGGAATTCCAGTTTGATTATTCCTATTTATCTTGTAAACCATCTATTCTTTTGAATGATTTCTAGTTCACAAACTTTCTTCTCACATGTCCCTTGACTATACAACTGATGGAATCTTTCATATTATAGCTACTCAAGTTTTAAGTACTATGGATCTTAATTTTGGTCATATGAGTAAAACTCCGATCATTTTGAGCATGTTCGTTCTGCTTTTGGTGCCTGTATATGCATCTGCATCCGCTCAAACTCAGGATCGAATTACAATTCTTGAAAATTTTGGTGATTATAAAAGCGGTGAGCCGTTATTTGTTTACGGCGAAATTGCAAATATGCTCGATGACTCGTTTCTAATTATGCAGATCTTCAATCCACAGGGGGATATCTGCCAGATTCAGCAATTAACGCCATTATCTGACGGTGCATTTATCACTGATATGATTCCTCTAAAGGGCAGAATCTGTGGTATTTCCGGTGAATATGAAATTAAATTATTCTATGGTGACTATACAAAATCCATAACATTTACTGTTTCATCCATTCCACTCGCTGAACCAAGCAATGAGGAGATGGTCCTATCTGCCCAGGAATTAATCGCCTCCCACACTTCAGTAATTGTAGAATTGTATGATATTCTTCCCCCCCTCACAAGCCTGCCTACAAATGATCTGCCAACACTTGAATCCAATTATGTGGCATTAATGAGTGAATTCTTTGTAGATGATCTGATAATTGAATTTAATCCCCTGATTAGACCTGCAGTCTCCTCTGCGCTGGATTCTGTTCAAAAATTAATACTTGATGACGAAATAACTTTTGAGATTGGAAAATCCATTGATGAGATCGTTTTTGCAGCCGTATTCTATTATGAAATCGGTGATAAAGGCAAGGCAATTGATTTACTGAATGATGCATTTGTAGATGTCACAAATGTAAATCCTGAAAAAACCCCCGTCAAACGATCACCTACTTTTGATGAACTAGAAGACACGCTTTTGAGTTTAATGACAAAGTCTGATACTGTAATGAGCAAATCCGTTAAAAGCGAGATAGCCTTTATCTTTGCAAGGGGAACTGCGCCTTTATACGTTGATGAAATTGGGGAACTAGTTGATGTCCTCTCCAAATCCAGGTATCTTGATGTTGTATCCAGAAAACAAAGTGATTTGTACAGGCTGGTTCAAGGTGACTGGGAATCCCTAAAGACATCGTTATCTGACAAGGAATCAGTCGATGAATTACTGGCCTTGTCTACAAACGTTAGCAAGTTACACCAGGCCGCCATTCTTTTAAGGGAACTAGATGACGTGGATCGATTCATCTCTTCCGAGTCTGAGGAAAACAATGATCTTGCAAATCTAATCCAGCCTGATTGGTCCGCATTGGAGCGGGATCTTGCCTTGGCAACCTCAGTCGATGATATTCTCGAATCCGAGGATGAGATCAACCAAATGGTCCAGATAATTGATATCTCATCTAGAATCAGCAAAAGCGTCGAAATCTCCGAATCCCAAGGGATTAGTTCACCCCTAGTCGATGACTGGGTCTCTCTTTTAGAGCGGGTTGAGAATGCCGGTTCTGTTGAGGATGTTTTGGCGATTGTTTTAGAGTTTGATGAATCAATGACCCAACTAAGGGAGAAGCGAAATCCCCTGGTTACACTGGAATTTCAATACAAGTCCATGAAAGAAAAGGCAGAGCTTCAGGCTGATTATGAAAACCTGCTTTTGATTGATCGTGCATTAAAAATCATAGATACTGCCAAGCAGATGGAATCTGGGACGCCCTCTATTACGCGAATTGACAGAATCGAGGTCCTGCTAAGCTGGGCCAGTGATATCTTGCCAAAAATTCAGAATGATCTGGATTCCTACAACAAGGACGCGTACAAAGTCCGTGCAAGTGACATCCTGCAACGTGCAAAATCCCTTGAAAATTTGGTAAACCTTAGTTTGACCAAGAACCGCTTCCTGCCAAACTATGTCCAGTTTACTGAAACACTTAATGAAAAGATAAGCGTTGCACAGAATCTTGTAACAAGCAATGATCTTGATCAGGCCGATCAACTTGTTAATGATTTATTCGCTGAATGGAATTTGGTGTCAAAGGCATATGCAAACAATCCGAACGGATCCAAGGTGGGATACTCTGTTGATGAACTCAAGCGCATTGAATTTCGTAAAAAATTAGGTGCCTACGCCACGATGATCACTTTATTTGAGAATTCCGGATTTTCAAGTCATGTCAGTGGATACAACTCTTTGGTGGACAATGCTGAAAGGCTAATCCAGTATGGAAATTTCATAGATGCGGAATCCGAACTTGCGAATATTGGCAGTTATCTAAGCGAGCACCTGACTCTTAGCAATGCCAGTATCATCTTTGATATTTCATTTGATGCCGAAAAAAATATCTGGATAATAGACGGAGCCACTGAAAAATCTGTTTTTGGCAAACGGGAAAACCTGTATCTAACCGTGTTTAACATGGACGGTTCCAAACACAGCAGTCTTGAATTCACAGATACCAAACAGGGGAACTTTTTTACCCAGTGGAATGCCCCCACCGATCCGGGTCTGTATATTGTAATGCTCCAATACAAGAATCTAAAGGCATCACAAATTGTCCATATTGAGGAGGAATCAGACCATGAATACAAGAAAGTAGATTTGGACATAACTGACTTGGCACGTGAATACGAAGAGTTGGTATCATTTGCAAATGTATTCGGAGGCAAGGAATTCTATGAAACCACGTGCTCAGATGTGTACACGCAGCCAGAGGGTACGACTACAATATGCCTCGGTCTAGACGAACTCTTCCCCAACCATCCGCGCTTTACCTCAGTGATGAATCAAATTGAGGCCGCATTCACAGAAAAAAACACGGGTGTCATAAATGACAATCTAGATGAATTTAAAACCCTCATAGAACGATATCTTCCTGTAAGATCTCGTGTTGCCGTAGTCGAGGTTACTTATAATGATGACAAATTGATTGTTTCTGGTGCAGTCCAAAAAACCCTTGCATTTAGGGAGGACTTGTTTGTGAATATCTATGATCAGCGTGGCACCCTAGTTGAAGAGATTGCATTAAAAGATAATTCTTCTGGATTATTCAACGAAGTTATCTCCCATCCATTTGATTCCGGCGTATATGTCGCCCAATTAGAATATCATCATGTCAAGGTAACTGACTTTTTTAACGTAAGATAATCAATTCTTCCATTTTACCAGGCTGAATAACTGCCTTACTGCTAGTTTTGGGTGGTGGGTTGCCAGTCTTATCATCTTTGATAATCCAAAATCCGCCTTTATAAAATCGATAAATTCTTCGGGTTTTAGCTCCTTGATAATGTCCAGCTCCCTGTCCCATTCCTCGTCTGTGAGTCCAATCCACCGGTTCTGAATTTTTCGAGCTGAATTGATCTTGGATTCGATCTCTTTTCTCCAGTTATCTTCATAGGGGCAAAGTGACTCCCTGTCTGTTTTACCTGATTTTATTGCCTCAGCAGCTACTTTGCCTGCGACTCTTCCGAATTTTATTGCATATCGTATTCCCTCCAGTACCAGGGGATTGGCCTGTCCTGCAGAATCCCCGACTAGAATCAGATTGTTGAACACTGTTTTTCTTGACAATCCATCATTTGGAATTAATCCATAATGAAATTCAATCTCTGTCAGCCTGCCCAATTTTTTTATCGGTCCTAGTTTTTTCTCTATTATCTCTTTTAGTCTCTGTGTCGGGTCTACATCTGATTCTGGTTTCCCGATTCCAACCCCGATTCTAACAACATTATTTCCTAATGGAAAAATCCATGCATAGCCTGCAGGAGAGTATTCTTGCCCCACCATCAGCCACCATGTCTGAGAATCCACATTCTCTGCCTTCATTTCATACTCTGCACCTGCACCGAATCTCTTCCATTGCGGGGCTAGGCCCATTGCCTTGCACACTGATGACTGAAAACCACTGGCGTCAACTATTACTTTGGAATAAAATCTGATTTCCCCATTTGGCCCGACTCCGCTTACTCCTGCAATGTCCCCCTTTTCATTTTTAATTACATTTTTGATGTTGGTTTTTACAAAAACATCTGCTCCACATTTTTCTGCATCGTTGGCAAGCCACCGGTATGTTTTTCTTACATCTAATACTGCGGCTCTTGGAATGGTATCCTTAATTGTCACTTTGTTATTGGGGGAGCAGAATGAAAAATTCCTAATTGGATTAAAACAATCATCTGGAATTCCAAATTCCTTGATATTTTGAATCCATGTTACCCCGCTGGTTCTAACTGTCTCTGCAACCGAGTCCTCTTTTTCAAGCAGAGCCACCCTGACCCCGTTCTTTGCTGCAGCATATGCCGCAGAGGATCCCGCCGGTCCCGCACCTACAACTATTAAATCATAATGATGTTCTTCAGACAATACTGTATTGACAAATAACTAGGATATAATTGAGGGCGGTTTTATTATTTTTTCAACACCGGGGTACCAGTACTGTCGTTTTCCCTTTCTGCATCAAAGGTTTCCATGTGTGCCGGGTCTCTATGCATGAAACTGTGGGTTTTCCCTTTTGTTTTTCTACAGAATTTTGAATGAACAGTCTCCTCAATCTTTAATGTGGTTTCATTTTCATGAAATAGCCGTTTTCCACACTCGGGGCATATGAATTCAGGCATGAATTCGGTTCACATCAAATCTATTTAGATGTTTCATACCTGTTGTTTTTTTGAGAATGATTTATTTCCACAACCCAAACTTTAGATGTTTGCTTGTTTAGTACTAAACATGGATGAATCTGCGCTTGGATCGTTTTTTGCATGGTTTGCCATTACAGGAATAATTATGTTGGTTACGGGATTTAGTTACAGGACATATTCTAAAAAGAATAAAAACATCCATCATTAGTTTGGAACAACTGTCTGTAATTCTTTATCCGCAGAGAGAACAAAACAATGGATTGAAAATGACTTGCTTTGATTAATTAACCGTACAATCAATTTGCATGAATAAGGATATCTTTTTTTGTCTATCTGGTGATGATTATCCTTCAGATGCTGTCTTTCCACCATCTACGTTTAGGATTGCCCCTGTGACCCAATTGGCCTCATCTGATGCCAAATAAAGTACCGCATTTGCAACATCTTCTGGTTCACCCACTCTTGCAAGGGGAAGTCTCTCTTCTAGCACCTTTCTTGCTTGAGGATCATCAAGATACGGTTTTATCATTCCTGAATTGATAATTCCAGGATTCACACAGTTGCATCTGATGTTTTTTCTTGCATATTCCACTGCGATTGATTTTGTAAACATGGAAATTGCGGCTTTGGTTGACGAGTACACTGCCAAATGCACTCTTGGGATTGCCCTTTCACTTGAAATTGAGCCAATGTTGACAATTGATCCATTTTCACCATCTGACATTTTTGATAGAACTGCTTTTGTCATGTGAAAAACCCCCAATAAATTCACATCAATTAACTTTTTAATTTCCAAATCCTTCATTTCGTGAAAATGTACTGGATCATTAATTGCCCCTGCATTATTTATCAAGATGTCGATTTTACCATACGTGTCCATAATCTGATCCACGGTTTGCAGTACTTGGGATTCATCAGCCAAATCACATGATACAGAAGCCGTTAGCTCCTCATTTCCTATTTCTTTTCTAGTTGACTCTAGCTTTTCTAAATTCCTTGCTACTAGAATCACATTGGCTCCCTCTTTTGCAAATCTCTTGGCAATGCCCTTTCCTATGTCACTTGATGCCCCTGTAACGATGGCAACTTTTTGATCTAATCTCATGATATTGTGTTGTTTTCATAACTTATAGAATTTTTGTTCAACGCGCCCCGATACTGTACGTAAAGTGGGTAGTCGCAGATTCGAGGGCAAATAACGGGTTATTAGAGTGCCGATCACACAAAAGCATGAAAAAAAGACCGGCAAAGCATGTATCCCTGCCATGTGTGTAGGCTTTGTGGTCACGGTTCAGACCGTCCATGCAAGCATGCCCGCATTTCAGTAACTGATGCCTGCCAGATACGGAAACTAAATGATGTGTCAGATGGATTCCTACTACCAAAACCTGAGAAAGAATAATGATACAAGCTTGCTGAAATCTGTCTGTCTGTCTGTAAATCCTACCCATTAATTTTTTTAAGATACTCTATTATTCCCGTATAATCCATATCCCCAAATCCCTCGTTGACTGCATTTTTGTAAACTTCCTCTGCCTTGCCAATCATTGGTAACTCAATTCCAAGGGATTTTGCGGCATTTGTCATGGTGGTGATGTCTTTTTTTAGATTTGAAAGCGTGAATGTTGTATCGTACTTGCCTTTTATCATCTTGTATGCCTTTTTCTCACTCATGCCTGTCTTAAAATAAGTAGAGTTTAAAATTTCTAGAAATATTTTAGGATCCACGTCTGATTTTTTTACAAGAATTATCCCTTCAGATAACGCCAAAGCCAGCATTGTGATTTGAAGATTCATGGCCAGTTTTATGGAATTTGCAGTTCCGCTTTCACCCAAGAAAAATACTTTGTTTGCCATGGTGTCAAATACCTTTTTACAGCTATCAAAAATTCTTTTATTTCCTGATGCCATCATGACCAAGTCTCCAGTTATTGCAACATTTGGCCCGCCCATTACGGGTATGTCCAGTTTTTCAATTCCAAATCCACTAAATTGTTTTGAGATGTTTTTTGATTCTGACGGGTCAATCGTGCTCATATCTGCAACGATCAAATTTTCATGACTTCCCTTTATGATGCCGTCATCTTTGAATGAGATCTGTCTTACTGCATCTGCATCTTTTACAACAATGATTACCAAATCCGAATTTTCTGCAACCTCCTTTGGTGATTCTGCAATTGCTGCCCCCCTTTCTTTTGCTTCCCGTGTTTTTTCCCTTGTCCTGTTGTATGCAGTTACCTCAAAGCCCGAATCCATCAAGTGTAATGCGACTGCATTACCCAACATTCCTAATCCTATAACGCCTATTTTCTTCATTTTGCATCTCTTCCTATTATTTTTTTAATGTCTTTCCTCATTTTGAATCTCCCAGTGCTTGTTTCCAAATCTTGGGGCTGTAAATTCTAACTGACCGATCGTTTTATCCCCCTTCTTAACTTTGGCAAAATCCAATTTCCTCATTTTGAATATTTTGTCTTTGGGTTTGTAGCCTCCTTCGATAATTTTTACTTTGAATCTCTTACTTGCCTTGATGATCATTTTTCTTGCATTTTGGACATTTCCAATCCATGAAAACATTTCAAACTCTCCGAAATTCTCTGTAATTATACTGTGATTGTATAGTCTTGCTTCTAGCTTGATTGACTGCAGTTCTGCCTGCTCATTTAGCCATGAAACCACCTCTTTACCGTGTCCTTTTTCCACTCCAAATGTCTCAGAATTTGCCATAATTACACCGTGATATCAAACAATAATAATCATTTTCAAACCTGTTAAATTAAAATATTGATTCAACCGTGGTAATTCATGCTTACAATTGATTGCAAGGACGTGATTTCAGTAAAGAATGATCTGCTTGTATATGTGGCAGATCAAGTTGCCGCCATTCCTACTTTGAAGAATAACCAGTTCACCCTGTCTTCTTTTGATGATGATGTGATTCTTGATTCAACTGTGGTAATTTCTGCAATAAAGGAGTTTTTGGATTCTATTGATGAGGGAAGGAATTTTGCCGTGATTTCAAATAATGACGTGATCAACATTAGGTCCATCTCTGGAAAAGTCATTGAAAGGACGACCCAAAGTGAATCCAAGCCTGGATTGTTCTCATGTACCCACTGTGGATTTGTAACGCAGTACCAAGTTGAATTAAACGCCCACATGAGAATTCATTACATCTGATTTCTTCGAATTCTACTGTTATCAGGCTCTTGCTGTCTTTCTTTTTGCAGTCATTGAAAAGATATGATCAACGGTAGCATCTAACACTCCATATGATTTTCAATATTCCTTACATTCAATACCTGAATAATACATTTGCAAATCTCAAAGATGACGAGATGATTCAGAGCACCTGCAGATCATAAGGACGAACATGACTGAATCATTCGTGCCTGATAAACATTATTGTGATCATGGAACCTTGTAAGGACCAGACTAAATCCGGTACATGACGCGACAAAATACCAGAACAGGATCACACAACACTTGCAAAATACGACTGTATGCCAACACAACATACCGCATTTTCAAAATCAACTGCGGCACCATTACAAGAGATAGAACTTGGAAATTGACGGGATTGCAGAGACATCACCTTGAGTGCATAGCTTGGATACGACAATTCATGGATTGAATGCCTGCAACATTGCTGCAATATCCGGTCATGAAAGGACAAGACTATTAACGATACCTAGAGTCAGCAACATCTCGGACTGACTATAATCTCTGGGATTGTAGACACAAGAGGTTTGCATCTGCTGAAAAACCGGTATGGTGGAATACAAAGATTACAGTTGCAAGACACATACGGGAGATAATATGGTACTGCTGACCAACGGCTAGGTGTATCATACACAGAACAGGGATCTCACAGAACAAACGCATGAGAAGATGAAACGTATGGCCGAATCAATCTGATCCGTCATATGATGCTAGCCGGTTTCCGGAATACTGGAAAGGATTTGACATGGGAGAGCCATTTAACATGATCTTTATAAGCACTAATCACTCACAATATTTGTGAAAAATCCATGAAGAATAATGCGTCTAAAATCTACTGTGAAAAATGTGATCTGGTTCTAGAATCCCGTGAAAAATTTGACAAACACCTTCAAAGCCATTCATCTGGTATTGCATGTGATGCATGTCCAATTGATACTGCTATTGCAAAATTTCTAAGTCTATTCAAGAGAAAATCCTCCTCCCATAATTTGGAATAGGTTTTTTTAACCCCGATTGCCTGTTTTGAATGATGAATAAAATGGGTGTAATTGTAGGGGTCATTGCAATTGCAATTGCCGCAGCTGGTGTTTCTGCATTGTTTTCTGCATCACTTGTTGAAACAGTTGATCTTGATATGGGCAGAAAACATGGAACAATTTCCACTGCAATGGGATCCCCCATCATGGGTGATCCTTTGGCGCCGATCACCATTGTTGAATTCGGCGATTACCAATGTCACCAATGTTATAACTGGTTTCACAATACAAAACCTTTGATATTCCAAGATTATATTGAAACCGGAAAAGCAAATCTGGTATTTGTAGATTTGGCATTTTTAGGAGATGATTCCCCAAAAGCCGCTCAAGCATCTTACTGTGCAGAAGACCAGGGAATGTATTGGGACTATCATGACATTCTCTACACTTCACAAGAGCCAAAAATTGATGGTGGATGGGCAAATACTGAAAGATTAAAGGCATTTGCATTTAGCCTGGGACTGGATATGGAACTGTTTGAGGGATGTCTTGATTCGGGAAAATACTCCAAACGAGTCGAGTACAACATCCAACAAGCACGAGATCACGGCGTACGGGGAACCCCCGGATTCTTTATTGTAGGTCCTAACGGACAGGAGCAACTTGGTGGTGCACAACCGTTTTCTGTGTTCAAACAAGTGCTGGATAAAATGGTCTGATGACATCTGCGATTCATCTGGTATTTTCAAATTCAAAGTATCTTCTTTTATCAACTGTGATTTTTTCCACAATGTTGACTGGATTGTTGATTTTATCTGAATACGTCTTTCTAGAGCCCTACGTTGTCAGTCATATTCCATCCGGGACTGAATTTGGATTTGTTCTTATTGTCGCAATTTCTGCCTTGTCAGCTCTGGTATTGCCTATGAACATATTTCGTATCAGCATACTTAAAAAATCAAAACAAAAAATGAGCGGTGGTATTTTTGGTTCACTAGTTGGAGTTGCGGCCGGTGCCTGCAGCTGCGGTCCGATAGGATTCAGCGTAATCTCGGCATTCGGATCAGTTGGGGCCACTGCAACTGCATTTCTAACCAATTATGAAGTTCCAATTAGGATAGTTGCCATTGGGATACTGGCAATTACTTACTTTACAACTGTAAAATCCCTTAAAACCGAATGCCGATTTGACCCAAATTTGTAATGGATTGGAAATTACCAATTAGACAAATTTTTGTAACCTTGGAATGTATCTTGTAGTTGGTTTAATCATTTCTATGACATTCATATTTGTTCCAATTAGACCTAGCAGAAGAGATCCGGAAGCTGATGAAATAGAAGATGCTGAAGATTAGCATATCTATAAATCCCTGAAACGATGTACCGAATTTGAAAATCCATAACTGTGATATTTATTTGCCTTTTTAGGGTTTTTTAACATAATGCAGAATTGGAGCTTAATTTTTGGAATTGTCATTATTTCCAGTCCCATTCTATTTGCCATGATCGCATTTCCCGACTCTATAGCATGGAGTTGGAATGAGGGGAGGGGGGGCTATTTCTTTGCATTGATCTTTGTTATTGCTGAATTAATTGGATTAAAGATAGTAATATCCAAGAAAAAATTACTCGTTGTAATTCCTGCTGCCTTGGCAACCATCGCGTATCTTATTTTACTGGAATACGGTTTGCGAGATTACATCATTGCATCTGCAGAACATTTTGATGTACAATTAATCTATTCTTGGACCTGGATGTGGGATTTTGTCGTAATGGCGATTTTCATTGTTGCGACACTGTGTATCTTTTTTGGAAAGCGCTGGATTCGAATCGCACCTGCCGGTCCGATATTTCTTACAGGCACTGCGATAATTCTCTCACTTGATGCCTTTTTCCCATATGATACACTCGGTCCGCTGCAGTATGTTGTCCCCTATTTTGTGCAGGCCAACGTATGGATAATTACCGTGCTTGATCTTGGAACGGCGATTGCCCGGGACAATGTAATGTTTTTACGTGGTGAACACGGTTCAATCGCGCTTCAGGTATTTTGGCCATCGGCTGGCGTACACAGCATCATAATCTTCTCATTAGTGATTGGGGCTTTTATGTTAAAACTCAATATTCCTAGAACCCGAAAAACAATCTACTTTGTTTTAGGAATTATTGGAACAATCATTGTCAATCTAATACGAATTTTTTCACTATCGTGGTATGCCCTCAAAGTCACAACTGATCCTGTTGCATGGGAAGAATATCACAAGATCGCAGGTGAAATAATGTTCCTGCCGTGGTTATTTGCGTTTATCTTGGTGGTAATTCTCATAGAATCAAGACGTCTGAAAAAATCTGAAAAAAATGACGTTTCTAAAAATATGACGTAATGTCGTGCTGTCCCTGAATCTCTGATAGTTCTGAAACTTTTACTCCCAGTCTCCTGATCGTGGTGTCTTGATTTTCTAGTGCCTCCTTTAATAACTGCTCAGCTGTCTTTTTCAGCTCCTCAATACTTGCAGTGGGACTTCTAAGCATTCTGGATTTTGATTTATTTGACATGTCTGACTGTACAAAATGTATGCCTACTGACTTGAACATCTGATTGTTCCTTTTAACTATACTGTGCACCTCCTTGCAAAGCTCCACTATATTTTCAGATAAAAATTGATGATCCTTTGAATCTTTTTTTAATGTTGTAATTTTACTATACTGTATTCTTGCATCCCGCTCTTTTACCGGTTCCTTGTCTATTCCTCGGACTGCATTGTAGATGTATGCCCCAGTCTTCCTGCCAAATTCCTTGTTCAAAGTAAAAATATCTATCTTTTTTAAATCCTGAATTGTCTCTAGATTCATCTCTGAAAACCTCGCTTCGGTTTTCTTGCCTATGCCCGGTATGGCCCTGATTTTTAACTGCTCTAAAAATACTTGGACTTTTTCCGGAGATACCGCGGTTAAACCGTCTGGTTTTTGATAGTCTGATGCAATCTTTGAAATCAGCTTGTTTGGCGAAATTCCTATTGAACAGCTAAGTTTTATTTTGTCTCTGATGGAATTTTTTATCTGCTGTGCCAGGTGATTTGCCTTTTCAAAGCTTTGTTCAACCCGCTGTGTTACATCCAGGTAAGCTTCATCCCTTCCAACATATTCAAAGATATCCGCGTTTTCTTTCATAATTTCCATTGCTTTTTCTGAAATTTCAGTATAGAAATCAAAGTCAACTGGTAGGAAGACTGCGTCCTTTCTTCCTTCAAGTCTTTTTTTTGCGAACGCGATTGGGATTCCTGATCTGACCCCGTATTCCCGGGCAGTATAGTTTGCAGTTGCAATTGCCCCACTGTCCCCGCCCCTATCTGAAAAAACACAGACACATACCGGCTTTGATTTCAGTTCGGGGGATCTGGTTTCTTCACATTGGGCATAAAAATAATCAAAATCTATGTGGAAAACCACTCTTGTTTCCAATGCTTTTCTGACGCGTTTTGATTATTACTATATTGCGTATTTCGGTTTGTCGATGATTTGGCAGAATCCGGTTTGATCAATCTTTTGGATGTACCGCAAATGAGAATGCCTTTTGCATGTTTTTAGTCTACTTTTTATTTCTTATTCTCATGTGATGAAGCAGTTATCTATGTGAAATTTTTTAAATGTTTTCCTGCATTTCAGATAGGGGAATGCCTGCACCGGGAGTTTCCTCTCACTAAGACAAAGCTGACCCCCGCCTATTTGAGGATCTCCTCAGTACATCCTTTATCCATTTATTAGAGCCAATCTGCAGTTGTTAAACGAGGATCTCCCTCAAACAGGTTAACGCAGAATCCTAATTTGCATTTTTAATACACTGATCAAAAGCCATTTTATATTTGAGTATCTGTAAATGATGCGTAACAACTTTGCTGCCGCAGTCATGGATGTGCCCCTTTTTTTGCAAGGCGTTTGTAAAATTCTGTAGTGACTAATTAGATGCATATCTTCAATGTGGTGAGCACCACAATTCGTGAGTTGTTTTCAAAATGTTCCAGTATGGTTATTCGTATTTACCTTTGTAAAACCATCCAATCTTTTGGTTTTGAATGATTTCTAGTTCATAACTTTCTTTTAACTGTGTAAGAGGGGATGACGGGCGAATCCAATTCATCTAAATATTGATGATGGGATAAATCTTCATGGAGGAATATCCATTATCCGTTGATGAAAACGGAGTAAATCTAAAACCTGAAAAAATGGAGAAAGAAAAATTATATCATTGCATTTTCATGAATAAGGCGATGCTGATTTTCAAAGACTCGCAGGATGTTTTGAACTGTTATGAGATTGAAGAGGCAGATCTAGTCGAGCAGATCAAGAAATGTGACAATGATGACGATCTTGAAAAATTATTTGAGGCATATCTGAAAGGAAACACCGACTCTGGTTAGTTGAGAACTGGTTTGATGTGCTGTATTGCTGATTTGTGAAATCTTGTCTCAGAAACACCTGTCGTAAAATCACGGTTTACAAAATTTATTCAGAGGGAAAAATGGGGTGGGCAGACTAGCTGTGATATCCAAGTCACACTTATCAAAATCTTATGGCATTTAGACGCGCAGATCCTGGTGGCAAAAAGAAAGTTTGTGAACTAAAAATCATCAAAAAATTAGAGATTGGTGGATTTTACCCAAACCATCACAACGGCTGATTGACGTGGTAGGATTTGGTCTAGGGAAAATATGCGGCATGATATGTGAATCCCGACAGAGTGACGCACTTGGCAGATATCTTGACGGGTATACGGCACGATAATATCTGACGGGTATCATCAACAAAAGACTCCAAGTCAGAGAGTCTGATTTTGGTAGTTTGGAATAAGATTTACAATTCAGCTCCCGATAACCCGACAGAACCATAGTTTTAATGATTTAATGATGATGCCTACAATTAGTTTTGAGGACTTGATAATCTGTGAAGATTATACAAATTCAGGTTTAGATAAACGCTAGAATCGTTGAATTTAGTGTTGCAGGTTGTAATTGGCGGATTTTTTCCAATGATGTTAGTTTCAAAAATAAAATATTCCACAATTAATCATTCATTACATGTGGATGTTATTATTGATTATGTGTGGTGCATTTTACTATGATAAATTCATGGGAATTAACATCCAATGATTGTTCCTACCGTCGTAATTAATTGGGACATTGACAATTGCGTTTATTTTGATAATATCTGTTAATAATATATGCGATTGGCATCCATTGGATCATACTTGAAATAATTACCAACAAAGGAAACATAAACCATTGATATTGCCGTAAATCCCCTTCATACTGAAAATATGGAACCGTATTTACAAAAATTAGACTACTTGGTTGATACAAAGCTATTTGCAATATTGACTCTTTGACTTCTTTATCGAATGGTAAAAAAAGTAGCGGATTGAATAATAATAATAAAATCCCTAAAAGTACTAGTCTGCAAATAATAAAAATGAAATTTTATTCAAAATAAAAAAGGGATTTAGAAATACTAGGGACGGTCTAACAGAATACGTTCTGCAAGAAATTCTTCTATTTCCAAGGAACTGTATCCTTCTCTATCTAGAATATCTTTCATATCTGCAATCGTAATCTCACCCTTGTCGTATTTGTCCATGAAAAATCTTTCAAGTATTTCCAGAGACATTTTTGAGGGGTATGGTGTGTCATCATATATGCACTCAGATTCAGCCCTACAGCTTGCAATCGGGGACAGTACTGCAAATATCATTATTAGTATGACAACACCAAAGATTGCAGGAATTACAAAAGTACGCATGGTAATCCGCCTGTCTAAACGGATGTTTTTTAATCCACTAAACGTCAAAAACGCGCCTGCGCCTATAATACATGATACGATTACAGAAAGTGATCCGTGATAGTAACACGTCTTTTCAGACAAAAAACCGTTACCATGTGTGGATCTGGAATCCTCAATAGTAAAGACGCAGTCATATGTGAAGGAATGGACCGTGAACGGGGGGGTATGTTCTATAAGAGAAAAGACGGCTCCCAAAACCAGCAGAAATATTCCGCATCCAAGTATAAAGAATTTTAGATACATTATAAAAAAATGGTGTTTATGTAATGTTGGTTACTCGAAACTGTGTAGTGTAGTGAAGTCTTTTTTCAGGATGATCAAATCTGTCGTCAAATGTTTCAATGGCTACATTTTTGTCAGACATGTTATTGCTAATCCCTACGTGTCTTTATTATATAAGAATAGATATTGACTTGTAGGTAAATGGCAAGTCTACCTGTTCTCAAGCAGTTTTTCTGTCGTATTTGGCCGCGTCCCCCTTCTACACCATGTCCGAATACGCTATAGTATCCCAAACATCTTCATTCCACGGGGCAGTCATCAGGGCATTGAGCACCTTTCTTGCAATTACCACGGGTCAGCATACTCCATGTCAAATTGTTGCAGATCACACAAACAAATCATATTATCCGCCGGGAACTTTTGTGTGTGCGTCCTGTGGCATGCCCTCCCAGTATCCACCCCTTCTCTAGTAAGTTTCCAGAATACTGGAAAGAATTTGATATGAGAGTCCTTTGAACAGCTCACATAATTTTACAAGTACAATAAGAGTACCAAATGTATAAATACATTCAGCACTATAATTGGACAAATGTTATATACCAAAATAAAACATGCAGAGAAGATTCGAAAATTATACAGATTACAAAGTATAATGGAACATAAACAACACCGAGAAATCGGCTCTAGACTCGGCTTTCAAAAATACAGCAGGTATTATTATGAATTAATAAAAAAATTACATAAAGAAAGAGTAGTAGATGAGAAAGGTGTTTTCATTGATAATACAATTAATTTATGGTTAACAGAGTTATCTAGAATTTTATCACAAAAAGAGATAAAAGTTTTAGGTAGCAGGGTACCATTTTCAATATATCTTGATTTATTTTTAAATCCAATAAAAAAAAATCCAAGAGACATACATGATGAATTAAGATTAACACGTAATTCAACATATTATGCAATTGAAAAACTTGAATCTGAAAATTTAATTGAAAGAACAGATTCCAAAGTTATTGTATCAGATAAACATGAATTTTTTAAATGGCTTACAAAGTATGTTGAATTATGTTTATCACATACGGATATTACAAAGGAAATTTTTATTTTGTTTGATCTGGTGCCTGCATACATTGATGGTCCACAGGCGTTTTACATGGTAAATTATGAACCGGGAAGACCCATGGGAACCTCAAATATGATCATTAGAACACATGAACCATATGTAAAATTTTGGAAGTTTGTCATAGATCATGTAAGCTATTTCAATAGATATCCTAAGCAAATTACAGTATTGCCCATTGAAGGAAAAAATGAAATTATATGGATGGATGAAATGCCATATGACAAAAATGCAAACGAGGAATCGAAATGACTTTGTTTTATGTTTTTAATGATGATGAAATAAATCTGAAAAAACCAGAAAAACATGTAAAGGATGAATTCATAGATATTTTTGATAGACCAGAATTACGTTCGTTTTTGAGATCTGAATTATGTGCATTGGATATGCTTTTGGCAGTTACACAAATGAAGGAAGGATACTATAAAGAAAGATTAGTGCTGAAAGGAGGTCACTCTGTTAGGAATTTGGTACCCTTGAGGGATCATAGATTTTCATTTGATGCCGATTTTAATACTAATTCCATAAAAGGCATTACCTATGGGGATGTTTCAAACATTAAATCAGATCTTTACAAATTCGGTCAAACTCGTGGTTGCACTACTAAAACAAATGTAACAAAAAATAGTACCATGTTGTATTTTTTAGAAATTGGATATCGTGATATTCTTACCAAAGACTTGAGTATGATAGAACATCCAAAAATTGAAATTTGCAAGCAGTGTAGAACACACGAAAAACCAATTCTTAATAAAATGAATACCATGATTGACTTGGAATTATTAGGAATGGAACCTCCTGAATTATTTCATTTGGATTTAGAAGAACAGTTAGCCAACAAACTTTTTGTAATTGGAGCTATAGATAGACAAAGAAATCATTTTGATGCATATGATGCATACCGAATATGCAAAAATAATAAAATTGATTGGAACAAAGAAAAAGCAATTTTTTCACGTATTATCGAAAAATCAGGTAAGACATTATCCAAACATTCCTCAGAATGCAAGAAGCAATTAGATGCAATAAAAAAAAATCAGGGAAAACGAACTAGTTTTCTAAATATTGTTTTTGATAATGATTCATTTGACTTTGACAAATTGATTGATGATGTAAAATTACTATATCAGTTTAAAGGATGATCAAAAGTTCATGAGGTCAATATCGGAATTCTATTCAAATATTTTTCAACATCTAGGTAGAATTACACCTTTCTAAATATTCTGAAACACGATATATAGCGAGAAGACAAAGTTCTTGAACTAAAAATCATCAAAAAACTAGTGACTAGTGGATTTTATCTAGGCAAGTATGAATAATAAAATTGGAATATCCTGAAAATAACTCATGAACATATACTTCTCGCTATACCAGCAGATCAACCACATTTACATCTGTACCACATACAAAATATTCAAAGAATCCGGGTGTCGGATTATACATTGAGGACTGGATGCCAACGCATATTCTTGATGGGTATAGATTGCTGTATGCCAACTCAGAGTATGAAGAGTACAAGTCGGGTAGAAATGTGCACTATGTAAAGTATTATTTTGTCCCAACTGATTATGTACTGCAACCAGGTGCCACTTATCACACCTTGTTTAGCAACTCAGATGGCTATAGTGCTCTTGCAAAAATCAGCAGTACTTCCTATGATGAAATAGAAGACATGAAAGAAACCTTTAGAGAAAACAGAGAATCCCAAAGTGGAAATTATGGCAGCTTTAGGGAGATGACCCGAGACGGTAAGACGGTTCATGCTTATGATGGTGGAAACGATCTGAATTATCATAAAACTACTGTTGCTTTTGCTCCTGACGAATACTCTCTTATGCGTGTAAATTTAGCTTATCATACCTTGGATGAACTAATTCCAGTGTTTGAGAGTATGATGAACTGATGAGAAAACATCTTTTACTATTATTTTTTGCAGTCTCTGCACTTTTTGTATTGTCTGCCAGTTATCCGGATGCGTTTGCAACAGACTGTAGTGTTAATGACCTTTGTTATTCACAAATCCGAACAAATCCTTCTTCCCCCGTCCAAGGTGTTCAGTTTCAATTAGATTCACCTGATATTTACATTGACAGAAATTTCTGCACGGACGCGGCAGTATCTGCGGGGTGGTTGACTGCAGCTCCAATAAGACTAGGTGGGTGATTCAATCTAGAGAAGATCTGTGTTTCAGTCTGCAAGCCAAAGATCGTCTGGAACCTGAAAGAATCACGTTTAATATCAGACATATGAAATGTTGCAGTTTCGACAAATGAATGAATTTTGATTCAAAACACTCTAGTCAAAATTCAGTAGGTAGGATTTTTGAATTCAGAAAAGATCCACATTTCATGTCTCATGCCGAGCATCCGTTAACTTTAGTGTTGAAATCAGAAGTTCCGATTGTGCCCTAGCTTGACCACTTCTCATGGTGGATCCGTGGGTCTACCGTAAAACACGCCAGTTTTTAGATCATAATGTTGGGAAAATTCAAATTTACGGCATAATTTTATTCAGAATAGGCACACAATCGGAATTTCTGTGAAATACCTGAAAAATTAAATAAAAGCGAGAGAGAAATTTGTTATAACAGGAATTTAAAATTGAACAATAATAAAAAATCAAAAGACGCAGAAGATATCTTGTCAGAATTTGGTTCTAGAATTAAATCCAAACATGAATCTGAATCGACATCTGAACCCGCACCAGAATCAGAACCAACACCCGAACCAACACCAGAACCAACACCAGAACCAACACCAGAACCAACACCAGAACCAACACCAGAACCAACACCAGAACCAACACCAGAACCAACACCAGAACCAACACCCGAACCAACACCAGAACCAACACCCGAACCAACACCAGAATCCACAACAGAACCAACACCAGAACCAGAACCAACACCAGAATCCACAACAGAACCAACACCAGAACCAACACCCGAACCAACACCAGAACCCACACCAGAACCAACAACAGAACCAGAACCAACACCAGAATCCACAACAGAACCAACACCAGAACCAGAACCAACACCAGAACCAGAACCAACACCAGAATCCACAACAGAACCAACAACAGAACCAGAACCAACACCAGAATCCACAACAGAACCAACACCAGAACCAGAACCAACACCAGAACCAGAACCAACACCAGAATCCACAACAGAACCAACAACAGAACCAGAACCAACACCAGAATCCACACCCGAACCAACACCCGAACCAACACCAGAACCAACACCAGAACCAACACCCGAACCAGCACCAAGTTCAAATGAAACCCAGTATTCCTCCAAAGTTCCAGAAGAGCGTAATATAATTTTTGTTGGAACAAAACCCATTATGACCTATGTATCTGCAACGTTAACTCAACTTTCAACTAGAAAAACTGTCACCATCACGGCAAGAGGCAAACGAATCACGCAAGCCGTTGATGTTTCACAGATGATTGTAAAACGTATGGATTCAGTTGGTTATGTTATTAGTGATGTCAGGATCTCATCTGCTTCCTTAACTTCCCAGGATAAAAAACAACGTAATGTTTCTGTTATGGAAATTGATATCTCAAAAAACTAGAATAAAACATTTAGCATTAATTCTATTTGGTGTATTATTTGCAGTAATACTAATTGGATTTCTGGGTGATTCTTGCAGTGTCGGCAATATTGTAATCACAAATGAGATTTCTTTATATGAAAAATCATTAGACCCTGAACACTGTGAAAATATTCTTGAAAAAATCGATTCTTATAATGATATGTGTACCTCACAAATAGAAATTTTAGATTGCGGCTAACGTGTAACATCTATTAAAAATGTGATTCCAAAATATACCAGCAATAAACTTAATCCAATCATGATTACTTTGTAATTTCTATTGGATAATATTCGTGAGCTTTTTGATGCAAGAAATGAAATTCCCCCAAGCCACGCAAAATCCATCCATATGTGCAGGAAAAACACTATTAGCATGCCTGAAAATGCCCAAATTAGCACAGCGTCTGAAATCAATTTGAATCCTATGGTTAGCCACCAAATTATAAAAAATGGATTCAAAGCACTAAGCACAATTCCTGTAATCAAGGGCCTGTGTTTTGGAGTCGATGTACTGTCTCTATTATTCCGTATCACGTTTTTGATCTGAATAAACGCAAAAACAAAAAGCGTTATTGCTCCAGCTACTGAAACTATGGTTCTGAATTCTGGAAATGACTCTAATGAAAAAACCCCGATTCCCAACAAAATAATCAAAGGAAACTCTACAATTGTATGACCTATTGCCATTTTGATCCCCGACCTGGTTCCCTCCCGCAGTCCGTATGAAATATTTGCGGCAAATAACGGTCCTGGAGCCATAACCCCTGATGCAGAAATGGCAATTACAATAATTGCAAATTCAAAAATCTGGGTCATTTCTTATCTTACTGTTTAATTCTGAAATAAACCTGATGATTATGATGTCTTTATCTATACATGGAATCTTTAAGATGCTTTGACTCTTCCTGCGCTTCCTTGATCCCCGCTTCTGCTTTTTCCGCCTCTTTTTGCAGCGATGGTATGTCACATGATGCTCCTGGAATTAATTTAGATATTGCCATGCATAATTTAGCGCTTGATTTGAAATCGGGTCCCTTTCCATCTGTATGGAAAATTATAACAACCACGTCCTGCTCTGACATACTTCCTTCATTTAGTAGTATTCCCGGAATTCCTGGGACTGTCCCATGATCTAAAACTTTGAGCCCTGCTTCCTTTACTTTGTTTCTTGCAGCATCAGTGCTGCCAATCCCCATCATCTCCTCATCGGCATTTGGAGATTTTACTGCGATGCTACTGACAATTAATTTTATCTTGTGTTTTTTTGCCCATGACAACATTGTTTTTGCCGTGATTCTATGTAATGATTGATCCAGGGTCAGATACGACAAGAATATTCCAACTTTTAATTCCTCATTTACAAAAATCCTCGTTGGAAAATTCGGTTTTCCATCCTTAACAACGCTGATTGGGGGAAACGCCTCTGAATCAACTACTCCCCCCAGTTCAAACTGTGATGTCTGAATCATGGATTCTGTTGCAATTGCACTGGTAAACCCCACCGATGGAAATCCGTCTATCATGTAGCCTTGTTCCAGATTTAATTCCTTAGTCTCTCTAATTCTGATTTTAGGACTCAATGAATATTCTATTTATTGATCAAATAATAGCTTTTGTCTGCTGATTCTATTTTTGCAACCTTGACATTAACGCCGCATAAATGAATGGCAAAATCGTTGTAACTTCGGCATGGAGTGTTGATTGCTTTGCCATCTGTGTGACCTTTCCCCAAGAAATTGCCTCTTTTACCAGTGCTCCACTCAGACTGCCATCAAACTCTTGTGCAGTGGTAATGTAAAACGCATAATCCAACCCTTCCCTGTACTGATTCCACCATAATGTGTGATGTTTTGAAATTCCGCCCCCAATCATGAATGCACCTGATTTCTCTGCCTTGAAAATTAATCCTGACAGTAAATTCGCATCCCCGACAATGTTTAATTTGAAATCTGCATGTTTTTGTGTAAATAACCAAATTTGACTTCCTACTGCCCCATCCATTATTCCAGGAACCACCACATCGATATCATTTTTGTATGCCCAATAAAGAAACGAGTCCTCCCCCAGGTGCTTTCCAATCATTTTACAAATTTCAGACGTGCTCATCTCCCTGTTTCCGTTTTGATACTCTTCTTCTAGGAAACTTTGCATCTTTTCCTCAATTAGCGGTCCGTAACTATCCATTGGAACCAGGACATTTCCCAGTCTGTGAATGTTCTGATCTGCCAGTTCCATATCATCCATTGTAAAGGAGCCTTCTCTGTAATGTGAAAAGTGTCTGGCGATATCATGATCCAGTGCCCCGCATGTTGTAATTGCAACATCAAACCATCTGTTTTTTATCATGTCTCTGATGATCCCCCTCAATCCTGTGGATACCACTGCGCCTACAAACGAAATAAACCTCAGGCATTGCTTGTCTGAGATCATCTCTGTTAAAATATTTAGCCCGCTTGACAGGTTTACTGACTCAAATCCCCCTGACTGAGACAGCTCTTCAAAAATTTTCTCTATTGGCGTGTCCGCGTCAATCCGAATATCTTTTACTGGACGACCAGGTTCTATCATACTATTCTGTATGTTGGTGCCAAATATAAAATCCTGCCTTTGATGTGTTGGTTTTTTTCAATTCTGTAAGCAGTTATCTCCTGTGCCCATAGATAAGAAATACACCTGAATCCCACGTAAAGGGTCAGGTAGACCCTGTATCTCAAGCAGTTTTTCTGTCGTATTTAGTACTCTTTTGTGCCATGTCCGATGTACGTCATCAGTATCCAAAGCATCTTTCATTTCCTTGCAGTAGACCCTGTACACATTGCTTGCAGTTATCCCGTGTCAGCATCTCTGCCAATTGTTGGCAGGCCCCATACTGGGTGTAGTAAGAGTGAACAGATGGTCGCATTATTTGATTTGCCTGCCCCGTTGTGTGCTGCCTCCCTCTACTGTATTTCTTCCTGGTCTGCCTTTCTTGGACAGGAACTATTTGCGGTTAACGTCTTTTCAGAAGTTCCGATTGTGTACCTATTCTGAATAAAATTATGTCATAAATCCGAATTTTCCCAACATTATGATCTAAAAACAAGTGTCCCAGCCACATCAATGTACCACCAAAAACATAACGGAACACTGTGAAGACTGGATCAGTTGGATTTAATTCATTGTGTAGGGGGATTTCCAAGATGTCAATAGTTCTCAGACCGTTATAATGCCATATGTGGAACAGGATGTGGCAGCATTTCTCTTGCACATGTGTAAAAACAGCATTTGTGCAGAACATGCATATCAACAGGTGCGGCTACAGTGTAATGGACGGTGCGGACTGGTTCTTGTCGAAGATCAGTGGTGTGGAATGCTGTGATGCTCAAAGAGTTGGCACATATGATCCGCAACACCCGGGTTGAGTCAAGGCATAATCGGAACTTTTGTAATTTATGAAATAACTATATACTACATATTTTTCATTTTTTATATGCAAGGTGCAGAATGGTCAATATTGTATAGTTTTGTAGGTGGTATTATTGCTACAGGAATATTTGTAATACTCAAATTTTACTGGGATAGGATTATCAAACCTCAAAATACCAAAGATATTGTTAAAGACTATCTTGTTTTGTTACGACAAGAACAACAACTTTGTAAGCCCATATCTAGCCTTTGTGCTGTATCTGAAGAATTAAGAGGATTTTTGAGAATTCAATCTTTTTCATTACAATTACGAATTCGTATCGCCTTACTTGATCATCTTGAAGTATTAGAGCAGGATATGCAAAGAAATGTAGATATTGGCAATCATGTAACACATATGATTAATCTGTTAAGATAAATCTAATGTTTCTTTTAATTTCCACTGTACACCATGTGGACAACATCCTAAATTTGGAGCTGGGAAATCTTTCAGAAGAATTTGTCCTTCTCTTTCTTTTTTTGTTGGATTACATCCAATATCATCACTAGGGTTTTTGTGTCCTTTGTAACTGTAAATTCCATCCTCTTGTACTATTTGACCATCATACACAATTGACATTTAGTTTTTCTCCCCCATCTTGAAAACATACAATCTGATCCATTATCAACATATGTCTATTTAAACTATTTTGAAGGTATAGGATCAATATTGCCATTATTGAGAATGTCATTCCTAAAGATTTAAACCTGATCCATATTCGTTCTATGATTTCGCTTGAATCTGCGTCCATTTTTGACCTCCCAAAGATGATGAATCCTGCCGAGTCATCTAACCCGTGCCAAAAGACGGCGTAAGGGAGAGAATGTCCCAAAAGAGAGCGATTGGTACTGGTGTTTGCGACAAATCACTTGTGGCACAGTGAGGTCAATGTTGTACAGATGGTTCCCCCGATGTACAGGAAGATGTGTGTGGGGTATTGAGAACGGATACAAGTGCAAAGGCAGTCAGACCCCGCACCACCAGCACAAACCGATCAGTTAGAATATTCATGTTTTTCATTTCCCTCTTTATTTACAATCTCTGGGTTTTTCTCAGGACAAGTAATGAACCCATTTGACTTACAAACCTGTTGATGTTGATAGTATTACAGTATACAATGGCATGTTTCGCAGTAGACTGCAGGATCCGCCGTGGAAGAAGTTGATCCAAGGCACACAATCGGAACTTTTGATCTTAGCTACTTTCTTTTATATTGAAAAATAGAAGGAACATAATGATTCATGTATTTATAAACTCATGAAAATTCATTTGAAAATCTATCACTAAATATTATTAATCAGTTTATTATATGTACAATAGGAGGATTGACGTGGTAATGAAATCTGAGTACGAATATGTCATGTCTGTACGTGATCAACTAGGTGAACATTTGGGCGATTGGATTGCCGTAGTTGGAGAAGAAATTGTATCTGCTAGCGATAATGCTAAAGACGTCTATCAAAAAGCCAAAGAAAAATATCCTGATAAAACCCCATTCATTATGAAAATTCCTAAAGAAACTGTAATGTTGTTGTAATCCTAAATTTTGTCTTCAAGATCTCAAATTCGCTCTAGCATAACTCTGCGTTATATCAATTATGATGATCCAATAACAAATGTAACCTATAAACTTCCAATGGTCAATGTAAAACTAATTCATAAAGATCGGGATCTAAAAACCGCAGCGTTGATTGATTCAGGTTCAACTTTTGATTTTCTTCCAAGAGAACTTGCAGAAATTTTAGATTTATTTGAAGAACCAAGAGATGCATATGTGCAGGAGGCACATTTAGTAATGTATATTCATTAATTGGTACGTGCCAACTAATTAAAAATATAGAGTCAGTTTTTGATGAATTCACAAATTTTAAAGTTAATGTATACGTAGCATCAATACCTTACCTTACATGGTTTTGGGAAGAAATAGTATTTTTGGAAGATTTAGTATTAAATTCATGGAAAGAACAGAGAAAACCATATTGAAGAGATTTTAACTTCTTTGGTAACAACCCGCTTTTTGAAGCAAGCCGGATCCTGCATCTTCCTACCAGTACAACGCCCGGATTGACAAGATGGATAATCCGGAGATAATACAAAAGATGCAAAGCGAGGCTGCAAAGGCGCTGTATCTGCTACAAAAGGATCAAAAGCTAGATCCGGACAGCAGGACTTTAATTCAATTACACACACAACATACTATTTTTCCAGATCAAAACAGTCTGAACTGTTCTTACATCATGAAACAGAAATTCGTGAATCAGTAATGTGCAAAGAACACCTAATGTGTGAAAAAAAGAGGGGTTGGTAAGACGCAATCGGAACTTTGGCTTTTTCTGTCTGGTGGAGATCTGCTCTGTGACGAGGACTGTTCTCAGTATTTCATAGATCTTACATCTCTTTATCTGCAAGATTTAATTCCATGATTTCAGGTTTTTACTCTTCAATTATTTGCAGTAAATCTTTTTGTATGGAGACATTTTTCTTGTTCTCAGGCGATTAGTTTGGCAATTCATCCCGTAAAATCCTGATTTCTGAATGGGACACTGCCCCAGATCTACATTAATGGCATTTAGATCGGATTGATCATAAAAAATTGTCCTTATGCGGAACCTAGCCGGTACGACTATAGATTCGAAACTCCTAATAATGGGATATGTTGAGTACTATATATGTCATCATTGATTGGAAAACCAACATGTGAATTAGATGAGATGCCAAGAGAAATAAAAGAACTGCCTAGTACTGGGATTGTTTTTTCTATTTTGATTCAAACAGATTCTGAAATTAGAATACCAAATGTTGTATATCAAAATCGTGCACATGATCATATTTTTGATTGTCATCTTCCGATAAATGAAGCAGTTTACGTAGAGAAAATTAACGGAGATGAACAATTGATTTATCGAACAGCTGAGATGAAATTAAATAAATTATATCCAATCAAGTGGAAAGAGGAAAATTATGCATTGAAAAAAACAGAACATAATGTCGAGATTTTTAAATTTTATCCCGATAAAAAATGACGATTGAAATCAAAGTACAAGTTGGTCCGATAAAGGGAACTTATAAAAAGCAAGGAGACATTCCGACTATTATTATGCCTTGCCAACATCTAGTCATCATTAAGGAAAAAATATTACGAAAAGATAGGCTGACAGTGGTTCATGGACAGGCTAATGGGGAAAACAAAATATCGAAGAATATAGCGGGTGAAAGTAAATGATAGCTGAAGAGGAAATTATTCAAAACATCAAAGATATGGGCTATATTACTTGCAAACCAAGGGTTATTCGACCAAGTTATTATAAATTAAATGATGGTACTGGAACTATAATCTGTGCATTGATTACTATGGATCATCTTACACCTGATCCCCAATCTCCTGATGGATTTACAGTTAACTCAACTACTCAAATTAATGCTTTTGTTCCAAAAGAAAACAGAAAACCTCGGAATTTTCAGCAATATCAATCAAATGAATTACAGTCTGGAATAATTGATGATGATGTAGATTACGAAGTATTGAATGAAAATTTTAGTGTCTATGATCTTAGCAATGAACTAGTTATGAGTATAAAAACCGTAGTAGGGTAGATAAGAAAAACAAAATTCTTCACAAAAGATGGAGAGCCATTATACATGATAAACACAAATCCAATCATAAAAATAAAGAAAAACAAATAATCGTTGTAAGAATTTGTGTAAAGAATACTCTTGTCGATATTATATAGAACTCAAATGTAAGCATGATTTTTCAATCTGAGAAGATCATGATTTCAGATCTCTAAGATGTTATCGATTCCAGACCTACAAAATTTATTAAATAATCCATGCTAATAATGTAAGATTTCAAGTAGGTTAAACCGGCGCGCTAATCTCCCTTTTATTATACATGACAAATGTTTTTTGGTAAAGGGTCAAGTCAACCCTGTATCTCAAGCAGTTTTTCTGTCGTAGTCCTCTTTACACCATATCAGAATACCCGTCATCAGTATCCAAAGCATCTTTCATTTCCTTGCAGTAGACCCTGTACACATTGCTTGCAGTTATCCCGTGTCAGTATCACTGCCAATTGTTGGCAGGTCCCATACTGGGTGTAGTAAGAGTGAACAGATGGTCGCATTATTTGATTTGCCTGCAAACTTGCATCAGTACTCTGTACATTTTCATTATTGCACCAAGATGTAATTTTGTGATTTCAAGTTTTTACTCCTCGATGATTTGTAATGTCTGCAAACATGATCTTTTTTCTTGTTCTCTGTGATTAGTTTGGCAATTCATCCCGTAAAATCTTGGTTTCTGAGTGTGATCTATCCTAGATCCGCAGTACCATCAGATCGATCATAAAAAATTGTCCTTATGCTGAACCTGACTCCTTACTTAATTCTATAGGGAAACTTTAAACCTCCCCATCCAATATGAATTTTAAATGGCTGATAGAATTAAAGTTGGTTTGGTGGGCATCGGCAACTGTTTTTCAGGCCTGATTCAGGGAATCGAATATTATAGAAAAAACCCCTCTCAGGAAGTAACTGGTATTATTCACGATAAACTAGCAGGATACGGGATTCATGACATTGATTTTGTTTGTGGATTTGATGTTGGTGAAAACAAGGTCGGCAAACTTTTGCACGAGGCAATTTACGAATACCCGAACATGGTAGATTGGATTGCCAAAGACGACTTGCCAAAAAACGATGCAATGGTATATGAGAGTCCCATTTTAGACGGAGTCGGAGTTTGGGTTGAAAATAGGATTAAACCCATTGTCAGTACAAAAACCATCGAACAGATTGCCGAGGAGGTAAAACAGATCATCAAAGAAAAGGGTGTTGAAATAATTGTATCTTATTTGCCAGTAGGCTCTGACAAGGTGACTGAATTTTGGGCTCAAATTTGCCTGGACACGCACACCGCATTTGTAAATTGTATTCCGTCTTTTATCGCATCAGATGAAGGGTGGGCAAAAAAGTTTAAAGACGCAAACGTTCCCTGTATTGGCGATGATATCAAAGGCCAGGTCGGTGCCACCATCGTACATCGAACTCTGGCCAAGCTATGCAGTGACCGAGGAACAAAGATTGAAAAAACATACCAAATCAACGTTGGCGGTAATACCGATTTCCTAAACATGAAGGAGCAGGATAGGCTGGCATCAAAGAGAATCTCCAAGACTGAAAGTGTTCAGAGTCAACTCAAAGAACGACTAGACGATGATCAAATCTATGTCGGTCCTTCGGACTTTATTCCGTTTCTGGGTAATACCAAACTGATGTTTATGAGGATTGAAGGCAGACAATGGGCAAACATCCCATATAACATGGAGGTTCGCTTGGAGGTCGATGACAAGGCAAATTCTGCAGGTATTGTAATTGATGCAATACGTTTGGCAAGGATTGCCCTTGATAGGGGAGTTGGCGGACCAATCAAACCTGCCAGTGCATACCTGATGAAGCATCCAATAGAGCAGACATCTGATGTCCTGGCAAAAGATGCCTGTGAAAAATTCGTTTCAGATTACCAACCCTGAAGATATAGAATCTAAACTCTGTCTATTTTCATACTTTGCGATCAAACTCTGGTGGGATTTGCATTTAATTTCATACCTGTGTGTGTGGTGTTACCTGCAAATCTGCGGCAGGGAGGGAGAGAGGGGGGGGGGAATGCATACCAATTAGCAGTTATGAGTTGTCTGATCCAGTGTCTGCAGCACGACTGCCTAATAATGCGCAGATCTGCATGCATACTTGCGTTCCCCCTGTTTCCCAGTGTAAACAAACCTGTCTTTTACCTGCATTTTGCCTGCCTTGGAATTATCCCGATCATGGAAAATTATCGCCGCATTGCTGTGCCCGCATTTTGAGCACTACTAATTTTTTCATACCGGTGGAGGAATTAAAATAGCGCTAGGCATGATAATATCTGATCTGTAAATGGGCAAACCCGCTAAAATCTTACAGTTTTGTCAATTAAACTTGTTAACCATCGATTATCCTACGTAACGCTGTACTACCATCATTGGTTCATGTTAAAAAAGTCGAGATCTTTGGTTTCAAATCATTCGGATTCAAGAACACCACAGTCCTGTTTGAACCGGGCCTAGTTTCAATTTCCGGTCCAAACGGTTCTGGCAAAAGCAACATCCTGGATGCCATTATTTTTGCGATGGGTGAGAACAAGCCGAAAATTATGAGGGTGGACCGGCTGCGGTCTTTAATCCATGATATTGAAGGGGCAAGACACGGACCTAAAATGGCAAGATCAAGCGTTCACTTTGACAACACCGATAGAAAAATCCCGATAGACTCTGATGCAGTTGAAATTACCAGGGAGATGGATGCTGCTGGTGAAAACACATACTATCTAAATAAAAAAAAGACCAACCGGAGCCACATTCTTGATCTGCTTGACATGGCAAATGCCGGTCTGGGCCAGCTCAATGCCGTACAGCAAGGAACCGTAACTAGAATATCCGAATTCACTCCGGATGAAAAAAGAAAAACCATTGAGGATTTAATCGGTCTTTCATACTTTGATGATAAAAAAGTGGAATCTGTAAAACAGCTAGACGAGGCAGACAGGCGATTGGAGATCGCCCTTGCAAAAATGGATGAAATCAAAAAGAGAATTGACGAATTAGAGGAGGAGAGAAATCAAAAACTGCGCCATGATATTTTGGAGCGTGAACTAAATAGATACAAGGCCATTGCCGCTGCAAACAGAATGAAGGTGATCTCGGCCCAAAAATCCTCAAAAGAGTCCGACCTAAATGGGATAAACGCCGAAATTACCAAATTTGATGCCCAACGCAGTGTCCTCCGTGAAGAGATCACCGCCCTGGAAAAAGAAAAGACAGAGCTGATGGCCCAGGCAAATGACTACAGTCAGGCAAAATCGGCACTTGATGTCAAAATCAGCTCCGCAATGGAACAGTACGAGACAGACAACAGTGCAATTTCTGCATCGGGGAAAAGACTGGAGCAAATTAATTCAAGACTGCCCGAAATAGAAACTGAAATTGTCGGGGTCGACCAGGCAAGAACCGACATTGATGCGCAGCTCCAAAAGATAAAAACGTCTATTGATGAAATCGATGTAAAGAAAAACAAGATTAACGCGGATTTACATATAATTGATTCACAGAGAACCAAAGTGCTTGCAGAACAGTCAAATGTTGCTGCCAAAAAATCCGAAATCGATGGCAAGATCAAGTTTCTTACGGCCCAGCGCAGTGACGCAAAACTAAAACTATCTCGGCTTTTGCATGAAAAGGGCGAATCCAAGATCAAACTTGATGCAAACACGGCAAAACTCTCAGAGCTGGACAGCGGTGTTGTCTCCCTTGGCGGGAGCCGGTCAAAATTGGAATCAATGCTCAACAACCACAACGCATCAATTGCCGAATTGAAATCCAGAATTAAAAAACTCCATGCTAGAAAATTAAAAATCCGCAATGATATGGATGAACTGGAGCATATTTTGGAAAAATCAAGCAAGGCTGCGAATCAGTACGAATCAAAGATCAAAACTGTAAAGGGATTCATGCATGAGGATTACACCGCTGCCAAGCTAAAAGAAGACGCAGACAGGCTTGGAATCGAGGGCCTAGTCTACGAGCTGGTCTCTTGGGATAAAAAATACGAGCGCTGTATTCTGGCTGTCAGCTCCGACTGGATCAAGGCAGTTGTTGTAAAAGACTTTGCAACATTACTTGGCATTGCCGAAGTCGCCCGAAGTAAAAAACTGCCAAAATTAAAGATAATCCCGCTTGATGCAATTCCGCAATTCAAACTCTCACTGCCTAAAAAATCCGGGGTTTTAGGCATACTTTCAAACTATGTCACCTGTGATCCTGCATATTCCTCGCTCAAGACCTTTTTGTTTGGAAATATCGTTCTTACTGAGACTAGGGAATCAGCATACAACGTCTCTCAAATGGGATACAAATCAGTGACTATTGACGGGGAGTTCTTTGAGGAAAATGGCGGAACCGTAATTATCGATATTAACTCAAAAATATCCAAACTCACAAAACTCATCTCCATGAGCAGTGATATTGATGGGTTGTTCCAATCCATTGGCATAATTAAAAAATACATGTTGAAGAAAAAGCACCTGATAAAAAAATTAGAAGACTCGATCCGCTCATATGAGGAGCGTCTTTCAGTATCTGAAAATTCACTGGCAACTGCAACTGAGAACCACTCTAATTTGAAATCCAGGATTGTCTCGACACTTCGTATTAGGGAGCAGTTCTCAAAAAGGATCTCGGATCTGACTCTGAGGAATAATGCCATTGAATCTGAGGCAGCCACCAGCGAATCCCACGTTGAATCCATACAACAAAGAATAAACCTGGTTGAGGAGAACTATGCAAGCGGAGAACAAGACAGGATTGCCGGCGAATTATCCAGAATCAATATAAAAAAATCCGACATTGAAAAATTATACACCACCATCATGAATGAATACCGCGACCAGTCATCGCAGCAGACAGAGTTGCAGACTCGGTATCACGCGGAAAAATCAATGTCAAACCGCCTTGATGCTGAAACAGGCTCACTAAACAACGAGTGCCGCGAGCTTGAGGCAAAAATCCTGGACTTGGAAACACAAAAGGAATCAAAGAATCAAATTCTTGTGGCACTGCGTGAAAAAGAGCAGGAACTAATCTCCACGTCTGGTTCCTCCATTGGACATTTAAAGGAATTTGACGACCGATTAAAAGTCATAACTGATCAAGACAGGGAACTGACAAAACAGATCAATGTTCTGGAACGCCGGACTGATTCGCTCACGCGTGATCTTGGTGATCTGGCCGAAAGTGAGGGCAAACTGCGGCAAATCCTGTCTGCATTTGGATTTGAGAAGGACATGGAAACCTTTGATGTTGAATCAATTGTCCGGGGGCTGACAGCCGAACTCTCCTCCCTTAACACGTTAAACGCCAAAGCACCAGCGGCCTACCTTGAGATATCCTACGGGTACCGTTCAATGTCCACAAGAAAGAATTCCCTGGAATCCGAGAGAAACTCTATTGTCAAATTCATTGAGAATATTGAAAAAGACAAGCGGCAGACGTTCCTGGATGCATTTGACAGGGTCGACAAGGAGATTCGTCTGATTTTCAACAAGATGACTGATGGAAATGCCTGGCTGGAACTGCAAAACGAAGACGACATATTTAATTCTGGAATCTCATACCTGATTCAATTCCCAAATAAACCCAAAAGAGAATCCACCTCAATTAGCGGTGGTGAGAAAACACTGGCCGCAATCGTATTTGTTCTGGCATTACAAAAGCTAAAACCGTCCCCCTTTTACCTGTTTGATGAAGTCGATGCACACCTTGATGCGCCAAATTCAGAGAGACTGGCAAAGATCCTGGAGGAGCGTTCCAAGGAAAGCCAGTTCATCATGGTGTCCCTAAAAGACTCTGTAATACAAAAGGCAAAACTGATCTATGGCGTGTTTCCAAAGAACGGCGTCTCAAATGTAGTCATCTACAAGGATAAGCGGCTTGCCTCGATGAAGACCTCCTCCTCCTAGTCGAGTTTTACAAAACACGCACAGTACTGCTCGTCGCCTTTACCCCTGTTCTCCAATGCCGGCTCTTCAATGCATTTTTCAATGGCATAAGGGCATCTTGCCCTGAATCTGCACCCCTGATACACGTCAATATCCAGGGGTTTGTTGATTCTGATTTTTCTCTCCTTGTACAGGTTCTCCGGATCAGGCTCTGCAATGGCATCCATCAATGCCTGAGTGTACGGATGTCTGGGGTTGACCAGTACCTGGTTGATTGGTCCCGTCTCGACAATCTTTCCCATGTACAAAATCCCTATCCTCTGGCCAAAATATCTGGCAGTGGCCAGGTCATGCGTGATATAGACAAATGAAATGCCGTGCCTTTCCTGCAGTTCCTGCATCAGCTCCAGCATCTCTGCCCTGATTGAGACATCCAGCATGGAGACTGGCTCATCTGCCAGTATCACCTTGGGTTTTAGCACCAACGCCCTTGCCAGTACAACTCTTTGTCTTTGTCCCCCCGACAGCATGTGGGGATATTTTTTTAGCATGTCCTCTGCGGGTTCCAACTTTACTTCGTGTAATGCCTCAACCACCCTTCTCATCCGCTCTTCCCTGTTTCCACGTTTGTGGATTTCAAGCGGTTCAGATACAATGTCTCCAATCTTCATTCTTGGATTGATTGAATCGTATGGATCCTGGTGAATCATCTGGCAGTTCATTCTGATCCTTGCCAGATTTTCCTTCTCATTATTAATCTCTTGTTCCTCAAAAAATATTTTTCCCGAATCCAACTGGATTGACTTTAAAATTAATCTTGCAATAGTTGATTTTCCAGAACCTGATTCCCCAGCTAGAACGAAGACCTCCCCCTTTTTTAATGAAAATGACACGTCATCAGCGGCTCTTACAGTAACTGATTTTGTTCCAAATCTGCCTTTTTTTGTGAAATATTTCTTCAAATGCTCCACCCTTAGAATCTCACCCAATAATCCATGATGGACAAGGAAGTATATCAAGAAACCCCCCGTGCGTAAATATGGGATAAAGCATTTATGTTGAACAGAGACGGGTTTAATACTTGAATGAGACAATCCAAAAAAACCTAGATTACAAGAAATACGTCATAGATTCCAGGCTTCGGTATTTCAAACCACATGCAGGCAAGATTGAAAAGACATTTGCCGAGGAGATATCCTCGGGCCTGAACCGGGATTCCAAATTCATCACGCCCAAGTTTCTTTATGACCAGAAAGGATCCGCCCTGTTTGAGAAAATTTGCGGCCTTCCAGAGTACTATCCCACAAGAACCGAGATTGAAATTTTAAAGGGCCTAAAGACCGAACTGCCGTCATTCATCGATGAATCCTTTAGATTGGTGGAGCTTGGAAGCGGCACATCCGTAAAAACCCGGCTGATTCTTGATGTCTTTACCCGGATGCAACAGCAGCAAAAACAGACCATCGAATATTTCCCAATAGACATCTCTGAAATACTCGCTGAAAGCTCAGAGCAACTGTTACAGGACTATGAATACCTCCGAATTACCGGCATTATTGACACATACGAGGGCGGGCTGGAGTTTCTGAAAAACTATGATGACAAAAACAACCTCATTCTGTTTTTGGGTTCTAGCTTTGGTAATTTTTCCCCCTTTGATGGCAGGAACTTTATGAAGAAAATTCATTCCACGATGAAATCAGGTGATCTGTTTTTAATCGGTCTGGACATGGTAAAGGACCCGCAGATACTTGAATCCGCATATAATGATGCCCAGGGAATCACCGCCGAGTTCAATCTCAACGTTCTTTCTAGGATAAATGACGAACTTGATGCGGATTTTGATCTGAATAACTTTTCACATTATTCCGTTTACAATAAGAAACATCAAAGAATTGAAATGTATCTGAAATCTTTGGTAAACCAGTCCGTAATCATCTCAAAATCCAATCTTTTGCTGACTCTGGAAAAAAACGAACTAATCCATACAGAGTACTCTCACAAGTATACCTCAGAGCAGATCAAAACGCTTTTTGAGGATGCCGGATTCAAAATCAGGCATATCTGGCTGGATGACTGTGCGCATTTTTCACTAACCCTGGTCTCAAAAAACTAGAGATCCTCTGCACATCTGAAACCTGAAAACATCCATCTCTCATCTGTTCTATAGAAATTCCTGTAACTTGCCCTTATTGACATTCTTGGCGTTCCAAAGGACCCGCCCCTCAAAACCTTTTGATTTGTAAACCACTTGTCGTTGTATTCATCAAATCCCGACTTGAATCCTGGATATCCGGTATACTCTGATGATGTCCACTCCCAGACATCCCCCATCATTTGCTGGCATCCTGAATGACTGGCCCCATCCGGGTATGTTCCCAGTTCTGTGCATCCCCAGTGGTATGATTCAAGTAGGTTGCATCTTTTGTCGGTGGGCGCCTCATCCCCCCATGGAAACTCGGTCTTTTCCTGTTTGGCCTCGTTCCAGCAGGCAGCTTTTTCCCATTCGGCCTCTGTTGGAAGCCTCTTACCTGCCCACCTGCAATACGCGTCTGCCTCGTAAAAGCTCACATGGCACACCGGCTCGTCTGGATTGATCTCCCTAATCCCTACAAAGTCCCTTACGTGCCATACGCTGTCAATTCGTTCCCAATACATTGGGGATCTCCACTTGTTTTCCTTGACTTTTTCCCAGCCGTCTGACAGCCAGTATTTAAAATTCTCATATCCTCCGTCCTCGATGAACTGCAGATACTGCCGGTTTGTTACTGGAAACTCGTCTATCTTGTAGTCATTGAGGTAGACCCTGTGTTCTGGCAATTCAATGTCGTAGCAAAACTCTGATCCGCTGTTCCCCAGCGTGTATATCCCACCTTTGATGTTCACGGATCTATTATCTTTGAGGCTTTTTTGTTTTGCAATCCCTTTCTTTTTTACCGGCACGTACTGTTCGGCAAGCAGATGCTGCAGATCATACACTAGTAGTTCCTGGTGCTGGCATTCATGATGAAATCCGGTTCTAATCAACCTGATGGCCTCATCAGTGGGTGTCATGGTATCGATGAATTTTTCGACCCTTTGGTTTACTGCATTGAAATATCCAAAGATCTGCTCAGTCGTGGGTCTTGAAACAACGCCCCGCAAACCCTTGTCATGGGGCACTCCGAACTGCTGATAGTAGGAATTGAGGTATTCTGAAAATTCCTTGGAGTAAAACTCGTAATTCTTATCAATTTTACCCATAATTGCCTCATATATCCAACTCACATGTCCAATGTGCCACTTTGGCGGGCTCGTAAAAAACGCGGTTTGGACAACATAGTCGTCGCTCTCTAGGGTTTCTACGAGTTCCAGCGTCCTGGCCCGCGTCTCCCTGAACTGCTCTAGTAATGAAATTCCCGACTGTAATTCTGGATTGGATGTCACTTGACAAATTATATTTTTTCTATTATTATTATGTTTGCGGGTTTTTCGGTACTGTAGACATCTAGATTTAACGCAGGAGGATCTTAGGGCACACAATCGGAACTTTTGATAAAATCCAGAGATGACTGTCCAAACATGCTGCAATCTGTGGAATTAATATTCATTAGTGAGGAAAAGCCGAGAACGATTCATCCTCAGCGTCATCGTATGAAACGCTAACCTGGAGGGTAAGGCATCTCGGTGATTATAATGCTATCTGCTGATATAAAACCTTACTTGGGATTGGCTTTGTGGTGGTGTTTGGGATCAATGCTCACAGTCTAAGCGAATCATTCCGTGCCACGCCGTAACCACATGTCTATAACTTGGGATTGTAACGTACCGTATAATTTGATCTCCAGTTGTTAAACAGTTTTTTCCAAAATTAGCTAGTCCTTCCCATAGACGGACTTGTGATCACATACCCGGAGAAACTCGATCGTGTTCTCACTCCAGTTGACATTGTAAATTATCCCGTATTTCCTGCCTATATCATATGCAAAAATTCTCTTATTCTGTTTGTATTTTCCAAGATATGCTGGATTCTTAGCGCTTCGTAATTCTTGTATCAAATGATCCACCATTTCTTGAATTTTAGGATCAAGGTTTTTGTATTGTTTTTTTGAACTTGGTCTTGATTTCAAATTCCCAAAGATTAGTCATCTTTTAACCACTGTATGATCTTTTCGGGGGTTTTGAAATGTAGCTTGTCCTCAGCATTTGCATAAAACTCATCAATATCTTTGATCTCCTCGGGGGTCAGGTCATCATTCTGTTTCGTGTTTGACATGTTTTTGTAGGCATACCGCGCCTTAAAATATATTTTGTGCGTTATTTTGGCTGCACAAAAGCTGCCAGCTGACCCCCTGTCACACCCTTTGAAAAGCTAGCGTTTTTATTTTAATGCCGTTTATACACATACATTATGATTGATTCAGAAAAATGTGTCCAAAATAAACCCCTCAACGGTTCAAATCCCACCAAGCCCATTTCCATATTACATTCAAATAGTCATTAATTTCAATTTATTATATTACTTGATGGGATTTTAATTGGATTTGGTATTCTGTTTATCATACTTTCAATCCTCGCTGTAGGTTCTGCTCTAAATCATGATGCAGATGCTTCATCAGCTGGAAAATTGGGTTATTTGTTGGGTAGTTTGATTTTTGCGGTTCCATTGTTTATAATCAGATGTGTTCTTTTGTTAGTAGGTCTTTTAAGAAGGCCGAAAGGGAAGGATACTGTGGAATAATCTGATCCATATTTTGACCTATCTAAATTAGAGTCAGATCCCGATAACTTCACAGTACCCTAGTTATTCGACCCATTTTACTTTTGAAGGAAAATCAGACTAGATAATCAGTTTGAGGTTTATAATAGACATTTTTTTCAAAGTGAACTACCAAGAGATAAATGGTATGAAAAAGGGATAATGGTGTAGTAATATGATGAAATTAGAACAATCCAATGATTTGAAAAGTGCCTTCGTGCTTGTCAAGTGTTCTAAAAATGAACACGATGATTGTAGATCTATTCGAGATGCAATGCTTGAGAAATTTGGTCAAATACAAGAAGCATATACTACTGATGCTGAAATTGATAATCAAAAATGGTGTGTTGCAGCATCTGCATTAATTCCTTCTGATGAGTCAGATCAATTCAAAAAAGAATTGAGCACCCTTGTTACAGATGAATCGGATATGCATATCACTATTGATGATTTTAGAGTATTTGTAGACGGACAGTAAAGTTAATTCATACCCCATAAGAAATCAAAGTACAATGTTTATTTTTCTTATTGTAAATGAAGATCAACATGATTTTGTATTACAAGAAATAAACAGTCGTGGCTATACAATACTGGCAGATTCTAGAGAGACACATTCAATATCAGTGCGTGTTGATGAATTTGGAGATAATCAAAGTGCTAAAGAACGATTAGAACAGGATTTTTTAGGAATAGACGGTATACTCCAAGTTCAATTAGCGAATCGATTTCTAAAGGCAGATGGAGTTCCATTGGCCGCCTCTTTCAAAACTGGAAACTGTAGGTTGATTTTTGATGTTGATAGTACACTTACACAAGGTGCACCAGGAGTGGTTCATCCAAACATAGAACGAATTTTTCAAAAAATTAAAGAAAAAGGAATCCATATCTATCTTGCAACAGGAAGATCAATGCCTGAACTAAACGAATTAGTGGAATCATTACCTGTAAGTAGACACTCTATTGCTGAAAACGGAGGAATAATTCTTGGATTTCCTCCAAAGAATTATGATGAATTTGGGCATATTACGGAACCTAAAAAAATTTTGACCTATTTACGAGGAAAATATTCTGTTATAGAAGATATGGATCAAGGTGAACGATTTACAGAGGTGATATTTCTCCAACGTGATGTTTCTATGGATAAATTAGAGGAAGCAAAATCTGCTACGGGAGCAGATGTAGATTTTCATGCAAGTCAAAATTCATTCCATATTGCAGAACATGGCATAAACAAAGGAACTGCGATGTTGGAAATAGCTAGACGTCAACATTGGGGAAATGATTTCAAGATTGCTGTGGGTGATGCTGATATGGATATTGCCATGTTTGAAAAAGCAAATTATAGTTATGCTGTAGGAAATTGTACTCCTGGTGCAAGTAAAGCTGCATCAAAAACACTTGATGGTGAATATGAGAAAGGAATACAAGAAATCTATGAAAAAATAGAACAGGTTCGTTCAAATAAATAATTTTAGAATCAAACAAATCATCTACTATTGAAATAAATTCAAAAATATATTCAAATTTGGAGATCTGCGTCCATTTTCATCCCCAAAATGGACGTGACGTATTTTGGTGATCAGATCATCATTTTGCACCATAACCATTGTAGACAAGGTCTTTGCAGAGATCGTACAATCCGACAATCCAGCAAGTCTTGGAGTATACAAATCAAACAAGATGATCTTTGCATATGGGATTGGCCGAAAATACCGCATCATCTATTCTATTCATTATGGGGGCGGATCTGTTGAATTTTTACGCGTATGTGATCACAAGTCAGTCTACGGAAAGGACTGATCTTCCCGCAAAAAATCCAAGACACATAAATCATCAATTATAGGTTTTATCACACAACCAACATTCAGATGATGAACTTACTTTTGTCATGAGACCGGACCCAGAGATAAGACATAATACACAAAGAGAAATAACCACAAATGATATTCAAGTATTGGAGAACAAGTACCCATGAAAAAATAATTATCCTAATCCCAGTGATAGTGGCAATTATCCCAATACTATATTTTGGGGGAATAATACCATTCACGTCGCACAGTCATATTTGGCCTGATGTAATGGACCACCGAGAGCTTTTAGAAAAAAGCCCGATAGTTGTAGTTGGTAAAATTGTTGACAGTCAAGTACAGGTAGAGTTTTTTGAAAACAATGAAATGGTTCTGCCGGAGATAACAACATTATGGGCGCTTAGAGTTGATGAGATGATCAAGGGCGAAGAATTAACAGAAATGCAGTTCGTAACCGACGGAGGTAAATATAACAATATGGTTGCTACCGTAGATGGCTTGAAGATTGTCATGGGGGATGAACTGCTTGTTTTTCTCAGTAAGGATATCGACAGCATATATGGTAACAACTATTATGTTACGGGCACAGAATCCGACATGTATAGAATTAACGGCGACATAATCAAAAATGATTACTTGAAAAAAACATTTGATTTGACAGAGTTCAAAGAAGAGTTAAAAAAATAACCAGCTAATACATCATCATCATCATGTCCCCCTCTTCTGGTGGGTCGTGACATGCCGGAATTGGTTGTATAGATCTCAAAAATTATCATCCTGGAAAAATCATGTGGGACATGAACAGAAGCGATACATCCCTCTTCAAATCAGACTGGGATCTTGGAATGTGGCTGTATTTTTGTGCCTGCACTAGCATCGACCTAGCCGATTACCATGAACACTTGTCCAAAAAAATAGAGGTATTGTAAGCGCCCCGATCGCTTTCTGCCGTCACCATATACTTGAACCCGACCCGAGCTCGCATACCCGTGGACTAGCACCTCATCTCTTTTTCTTCTTTCTGGATGGATTTTGTAAACTCTAGAACTGAAAATCCAAGAATTCTCTTAAACTTTGTAAATTGTGATTTTGCGTTCAGATGTTTTTGGGGTAAAATTTCACAAAACACACCAACTTTACAGTGCAATCAAAACACCTACCAACTTACCAGAGCAGATTTTTCTTCCTCTTTTTTAATACCCTCTTGCAAAGACCGGGACTGACACGCTCTGTTCTTTACAATAGACGCATTTCTGGGTTGTATCCCCGCCTTTAAACGGTATGACCCTGATTTCTGCCCCCGTCTCCTCCTTTATCTTGTTTTCACACTCTGGTCTGCCACACCAGGGCGAATTAAAGAAACCACCCTTTTCCATCTTTGATTTAAAATCAGAATAGTCTGAAATTTCAAGGGTGCGGTCTCTGGCCTCGTTTCTGGCTTTTTTTAGCATCTCTCCCTGAATTTCATCTAACATGCCAGCTATCTCTGCAATTTCAGTAAACCCCAGACTGGTTTTTTCAAGATTGTATCTTTTTGAAACTATCATGCTCTGCTTTTCAATATCCTTGGGACCGATCTCAATTCTTAGTGGGACCCCCTTTAGTTCCCAATCGTTGAATTTGTATCCCGGGGACAACCCCTCCCTCTCATCCACGTGCACCCTGACATCCTTTGATTCCAGCGTATCTTTGATCTCTTTTACTTTGTCTAGTATCCCTTTTTTTCCCGCATCATCCCCCTTTTTGTAAATTGGAACGATCACCACCTGCACTGGGGCGACTTTTGGCGGTAAAACCAATCCCTTGTCATCACCGTGCACCATGATCATCGCACCAATCAGCCTCCATGAAACCCCCCAGGATGTCTGCCATGCAAAATGCTCCACGTTATCCCTGTCTGCAAATTTAACCTCAAATGGCTTTGAAAAATTCTGTCCTAAAAAGTGCGATGTTCCCATTTGCAATGCCTTTCCATCCGGCATTACTGACTCCATGGTTGTAGTGTACACTGCACCAACAAATTTTTCTTTCTCGCTTTTCCTGCCAGTTGTTACCGGAATTGCCAGCTCCTCCTCAACTGTATTGCTGTAAATGTCCAAAATTTTTATCACTTCCTCTTCTGCCTCCTCCCGTGTGGCGTGTACTGTATGTCCTTCCTGCCACAGAAATTCCGAGGTTCTAAGGAACGGTTTTGTTGCTTTAATCTCCGCCCTTAGTGCAGTGTTCCAAAAATTAATTTTTAATGGCAGATCCCTCCAGCTCTGAATCCATTTTGAATACATGGTATACGCCAATGTTTCAGATGTTGGTCTTAATGCGAGCCTGTCCCCTATCTTGTTTGTTCCTGAATGGGTCACCCAAAATACCTCTGGGTTGAATCCTGCAAAATGCTTTTGTTCCTTGCCTAGCAGGGATTCTGGAATCAGCACCGGCAAAAATCCATTCCTAATCCCGTTTCCTGAAAACTTTTTGTCAAACGTTCCTTTTAGTGACTCCCAGATCGAGTATCCGTCAGGTCTGAGGACGATTAAACCTTTTACGGGGGCATAATCTGCAAGTTTTGCCTTTAGGACTATCTGGGTGTACCACTCACTAAAATCATCGTTTTTAGAAACTGTAATCCCAATGTCTTCCTTGTTCAAACTGAAATCTGGTGGATTGATTTAATTAATGAGTTTTTCGTGTGGGGTTGTAGAATCCAAAAAGTAGTTCACCCCCAAATCCCACATGTCATCTCCTGTTTCCTGTCTTTCATTAGTTTTCCCCTCCTCCTCGTCTACCCACGCACTGGTATTTCCACTCGGCGTTCTTTTCACAGCATACCTTTCACCTGTCTGTGAATCCACAACCTCCTCCTCCTCCTCCTCCTCGTCTACCCACGCACTGGTATTTCCACTCGGCGTTCTTTTCACAGCATACCTTTCACCTGTCTGTGAATCCACAACCTCCCCCCCTTCCGGTTATGGCATCTTTCGTAGGAACGCCTGTGCCGGAGTCTCATGCGGATTAAGCGACATGTGATACTTTATCTCGTTATGACATTGGACAAACCTTCTTACCGTGCTTACTCCGTCTGTGGGATCATCTTTTATCTCCACATATCCCGTGGGAGGGCGTGAGGCGGGTCGTCTGTGACAGGTTCAAACCGATGTAATTTACGCTGCAGCTCGCCATGGAACCATTCGAGCTTCCATTTGTCTGCGGATGCCCCACACCGGCAATATGTGCCGTATTTCCAGACGTACCAACTCCTGTTCAAACTTTGATGCCCCTTTTTTCTTGTATTCAGACGCGTTTGAATAAAACTGTGAGCCGTGATCCGTCATTACAATGCAGGCTTGCCATGGTCTTTTATCGCCCTATACAGTACAGACAAAGCATTTTGTGTGGTTGCACGCTCAATACACCGTATCCCGTTATGAATCTGGATGCGTCATCCTCATGCAATGAACATCTATGTCATCTCCCTTTTTGAGGAAATACTTGGATACTTTAGGGGATTAACACCGGTAAACACGGCTTTACACATCATTACCCTTTACCACTACTAGATTCATATCAAAAACCTCATAACTAGCAACACGCCAATAATACCATGTCTTATGATTCACCCATCACACCCGAAAACAGATTCTATTTGGATATGCTTGACTCTCAAAACAAGGCGTTACTATCAAAATTCGAGATGAAACAGTCTGTCGCCCTGTCCTATCTGAATCAGACAAACGGCCTGTTCCTCAGGCTACTGGCAGTGGGTCTCATCTTTTTGGTCGGTGGTATTACAATCCTGACCTCCTCCTCCTCATCACCGTCATATGGTATTGATTTCCTATCCCACTATCCCTACTACCTGCCCTCTGCTGTAATAATGGCAGTCGGTATGGTCTTTCTCATTTTCTCATTTAAAATGGCACACCGTGCCTCCAAACAGACAGAGCTGGAAAAAAAGATAGTGTACTACCAGGAAAAGATGATAAATACTGGCATATTTATCCGTGATTACTACACTGAACACCGGGATGCAGATTCTGATACATATACCAATCTCCAAAAGTTCCAAAAGACGCTATACTATGCCAGTCTATTTTTGATATCCTTCAAGTCCCGAAAACTATACGACAACCTCCGGTATCACCCTCGGGGAAAAACCCTGTTTGGAGCCAGCGGTGATACCGAAGAACTCGCAGAACGGATCAAAAAGATTCTAGTTGATTATGTGGGATGCGAGTCTGAATATTGCAACAAACTCCGTAAAAAACTGGGCAGTCTCGAGGACTTGATCCGCCATGCAATGGATGACCTGGGCATCGATCACAAGAAACCGTCTGGCATGTAACAATCACCCGCCTCTCCACATGATAAAAGACAGGATTAAAAAACACAGTCAGGATGTTACTGGCTAATCAACGCGGATAATCAAAATATATCATAATCCATTACAAATCAAAATACATGATGTACCAAATAATTACATGAGTGATCCCAACTCTTCTATTCCACAACAACCAGGGCACTGAAGTTATCGGGATCTGATTAAATACATGGAACTAAATGCATTTAATGTATATATACACCCTGAAGTAGCTATTACTATGGAAATTCAAGAATTAGCAGATTTAATGAATGAAAAATTTAATAGTGTAAATTCCAGATTAGATAGTATGGATTCCAGATTAGATAGTATGGATTCCAGATTAGATAGTATGGATTCCAGATTAGATAGTATGGATTCCAAACTAGATAATATGGAATCTAGGATTAATGGTATGCAAGGCAGTATTGATGGTTTGAGAACCTTACTTAATTCAACTTGTGATCGTGTTACTGTATTAGAACAAAAGACTTCAGATTCTGTCTAATGATCGAGACCTGAAATACTAATCTTCTTCTTCTTCATCCTCACATAACAATGCGTCTGTAAGTGCATTATCCCACATATCGTGGGTATCTGTACCATTGGAGTTGCAAGGATGGAAAAAACAGGAGGTTTACTGTGGCTTGGTATTGGACCCAAAAGGTGAGAAAGTTGTGATTTCCATGGAATTGGCAGTACTCTGGATGCAGGGAGATGAATTGAACAAGACCATTGCATACATGGAAACTAAATTAAAGAAGATCGGGGTTAAAAAATAGATGCCCATATTAAATTGGATTGGCAAAGTAGTCGTAGAACATCATAAAGACGTACCATTCAAATTTTTAGAGAAAGACAAACGTAAATCTGTTGGCTCGTCAGAAAACATGCTTATTCAGGGGGATAATTTAGAGGCACTAAAAAGCCTGTTACCCTATTACAAGTGCTATCACAGTTTATCAAATATCTGGAGGAGCACAAGCTGATTGAATTTGAAATACTGGGAGACACCGAATCCTGCTTTCAAAATAGATTCAAGATTCAAAAGTATGCCTTTCTGGCCAAGCGTTTTGGATTGGAACTGCCTTTTGAGCATAGTATGTATCTGTACGGACCATACTCCCAATCACTGACATTGGAATACTATACGTTGGCAAACAATCGCAAAGAACTGTACGATACAGTAGATGCAGTACTTCCTGAATCCTTCCAAAGTCGGGACTTTTTAAATCTGATACAAGACAAAAATACGGATTGGCTGGAAATAGCTACAACCCTGATGAAGAAAAATCACATTACAAAGAGAAAAGACCTTGTGGAAAATGTAGAAAATACCAAAAACAGGTTTACACGGGAGTTTATCTCCGGTGTGTTAGATGACCTGAGTAATACCCATCTTGTTACACATGTTCACTGATTTTCAATTTCTCCTTTCTTGATCCTGCCTCTCTCAATTCCTTTTCATAATCGATGATTTTTGGATTATCCAGTAATTTACCATCTGGGGTTAGAAAGAATTTTGAACAGGGATCGGCAAGCACGTGAGACAGAATCATAATGTCGGTCATATCCAAATAGGTGCCTCTCCGCTGCAATTCTGTCATTATGGTAAAAGCATTATTGCCTGGTGGAGTTAGACAAGTATTTGCGTCAATGCCGTATTTCTGAATCATTTTGACAAGTTTTTCCAAGAATGTATACAATTTTGTACCGTCGTATTTTTGCAGTATCTTGGCCATTACCTCTCCTAGAACAATCTGAGGTATGAAAATCTAGAAACTGTCTCCACTGATTTTGGATAACAAACTTTTTACCTCTTGTTTTGCTGGACCTTTGGTTATTATTTCTATTATATACAGAAGTTCCGATTGTGTCCTAGCTTGACCACTTCTCACAGTGGATCGGTGGTCTACCGTAAAACACGCCAGCTTTTAGATCATAATGTTGAGAAAATTCGAATTTACGGCATAATTTTACTCAGAATGAGCACAATCGGAACTTCCGATATCAAAGAATAATATATGAGTAATGCCTTAGTAACAACAAGGTAAAGGAGAGCCTATCAGTAATCTGTGTAATTGGTCTCGTTGAAATGACTTTGGTCGTTTCACCTTTCCTCCATTATTTCCACTTTGACATACTAGGAACAATCGAATCATAATAAATTGAATCAGACGCACGTTCCCATAATGGGTCTATTTGTTTATATCTGCGGTCTTTTTTTCTTTCATGATACTGCCATACAGAGCGTACAATAAAATCAGCACATTGTATTCCAGGACTCAGTTCTGAAGGACATAACTGAATGGTATTGAGTATGTTTTCCAATTTGTCATTTTTAGAAGGTTGATATAGAAAACCAGTAATGTTGGTACCATGTTTTCTAAACTCCTGGCATCATCCTCCGTAGTTTGATGTCATTCTTATATTCTTCTTCATCAAAAACAACCATGCCAATCATATTGTGTCGAGTAAGATACATTGAAAATTTACTGATGATTGAACCCATTGCAAGTTGTTTTGGATTATATGCATCGGCTGAATAGACTTTTTTCATCTGTAATTTGTTAATTGAAGTGGATATTATAACGGGTTTTAATTCCAATAAAAGTTCAAAGACCTCGTCTGCCATATTTTTTCTTTCAGATCTTTCTAATTTTTGATATATGTTATTTCCACACATTAAATCTAGATAATGTAATTCATAATAATCATCAGGGTAACGTGAGATCATCTCATCTGAAATATATTTATCAAGTATCTCGCATGTTCTATGTTTGATCTGTAAATCTTGTTCAGGTGTAAAAATTATTCCAGCCATCGTATACCATTCAATGGTACTTTTACCAAACGGTGCCGGCCAACCCGGATCTCCTGATGCATCAATGTAAAAATTACTCGAATCCATAAAATGGAATTAATATGTCTATAATAAAATCTTAATCTATGTCAGATATATAGTATTGGAATTCTTCAGAAGTTCCGATTGTGTGCCTTAGATCAACCCCACCTCACGGTGAATCCGGAGGTCTACCGTGAAACAAGCCTATTGTATACTGCAATACTCATCAACATTAACAGGTCTGCAAGTCGAATGCGTTCATTGCAGGTCCTGAGAAAAACCCAGAGATTGTAAATGAATAGAGACATGAAAAACATGAATATTCTAACTGATCTGTTCGTGTTGGTGGTACGGGGGTATGACTGCCTTTGTACTTGTATCCATTCTCAATACCCCATCTTTTAGATCATAATGTTGGGAAACTCGAATTTACGGCATAATTTTATTCAGAATAGAGCACAATCGGAACTTCTGCTATATGCTGTCTGGCATGCCATTGACAGCGCGCATCTGTCTGGACTGATCAGAGCAACGAAACAGGAAATCGTACTGGTGCCTGCAGCAAGTCATTCCAATTCCTGCAAAATTATATGCAGACTAGAAAAAAAAATCAGAGAAAACTAGAAAAAATCAAAAATAACTGCAATTTGCAGATACGCTTGGTGGAAGGACAGGGAGACTTTTGATCATCGGGTCATATTATCTCTTAATTGATAGTATCCAACTTGCGTTTCATCCCTAAAGACACTGAAATCCTGCAGATTGAATCATGGGTAATTGGCGGTATTTTGACGTGTGGGCGTTTTGCAAAACTTGTCCCAAAACCACCTGATTCCAAAAACGCCTGATTCCAAAACCACAATTTACAGAATTCATCCAGGGTGAAGAAAGGGGCATACCCTGCATTCAAATCAAAAACATCTTATTTGAGATATTTGAAAAAAAAGACATGAAGTATTTCTGGGGCGTGATATCCATGATTCTGGTAATGGTGTTCTTTGTATCAGGTTATGCCATTGTTGCATTTGATGATGATGACACTGAAAGAAATTACGATTTAAACCACACCATTAACGCATCATCCACCCTTGCAGTTACAGACGATCTCAAGACAGGTGCTTCCCCTGATTCCGTCAGTTCAAACGGCACCAAACATTACGTCATAAACGTATCTGACTCTCCCATCGTGGGCGAAAATTAACGTTACTTGTCCCACTCTGTGATGTAACAGTACCTGTATTTTTCTGCGTGAATCTGTGACTCTGCGATCACATGCCAGATGTATAACTCTGATGTCCCCTGTTAACTGGTTATACGGGATGTGAGTGTCTTTTCTGCTGCGTTGTAATGGATCTGGTCTGATAGCTGCTGGTCTGCCCTGACAAAGTAGCCGTACTCTATAATCTGATAGTGCTATCTGTAACATTGCAGTTACCGTTTTCATCCCAGTCGATTAGCCGTATCAGAATCGAGTTTTTTTTATGATGTCTCTTTCATTTATCTGGGTTCCGGTCCGGCTCTGCGTACTCTGAGTATGCTGCCTAGTCTGATTCATTCAGAAACGACTGTTCGTATGTTCCGGCGATTATCATGCACCAAGAGCTGATGCGGCCATTATGGTTAGAATCTTGTAGTTTCTGGCGTGTCGTGTTGTTATATGGATTCACAGATACCTGTAAATCAGTGCTATTTGTCGTGCCGTCTTTTTTCTGCTTTGTAGATTATTGCAGTTGGTTTGAAATGGCTGTCTGACTTTGGTGATTATTATGGGCTCTTGCCTCTTTTTTTGCAAGAGTTGGTCCTGTTGACTGGTTGCTGGCAGGTTAAATGCCTAGAACCACTACAGGATCAAACACCATCACGCTTTTGCGATTAACACCGTTGGGTTCTTTTGAACCTAACGGTGGGTATGATGGATCAAACATCATACCGATTTTGCAGAAAATACCCTACAAACGCCCAAATCGTGGGATTATGCGCTGAATTACCCCAAACCTTTATTAAATAAAATTATTACCGTACCTACATGACAAACACAAACACAAGTCAAAAACTGGCCTACAAGCTTTCTGCAACTGGGCTCTTTGCGATATTTGCCATGATGGTTATTCCTGGCAGTGTCTTTGGAGGAGCAGCAGCGGCAGATTCCACCGAGACCGGACAGATATCTGTCTATGGAATGATGGATCTTGTACAAAAAGATGCCAGTGGAAACACGTTGTTAACACAGACAGTCCACAACCAACTTACAACTGAAGGTGAGGGCTATCTGCTAAATCAAGTGTTTGACACATCTGGAACCGCAGTAACGGACAACGCTAGAATAGGTGCAATCTGCATCACTGGTGTTGTATTAGCCGATACTGATGTGGCACGAGAGGCAGCTAATGCAGCTACCATGAGTGCGAGTACTCTGGGACTAGACGCAAACTGCCTAGTAGATGCTGATGTAACTACTACCAATACTGCCGCAGCCAGCACAGCAGTAATAGGACCTCTTGAATTTATAGGAGGTACACAACTTACTGCTGGTGGAACCATCAACTCAATAGCAATATGCAATGCCAATGCTGGTACTGACTATGCACTTTGTAACGCTCCAACAAATGGAGTTGCATTTGCAGTAGTAGATACCAACGAGGTAACCCTACCTGATGGTGACACTGTAGAAATCACATACACATTCGACGTGACATCCGACAGCAGTTAAAATCTTTTTTTTATTTTTTTTATTTATTTATTGCAGGCTTGCCTGTAGGTTTTCACATGCAATCCATTCCGTATGATTTCTTACCAATCCAATTATAATAACGCACAACTATTTGAGATCAATTTTATCAAACCGAAAACCATCAAGTCATCTTATCCATATCCCAAACAACGAGATCAACCTTTTACCTGAAACGGTATGAAGATGCAGGATGGACAGGGCAAAAATTACCGGCGAGTAGTGACCAGAAATTCCGATTGTGTGCCTTAGATCAAACCCCCCACGGTGTGTTTTACCGCAGATCACAGGATTCGCCGTTACTGCGTATTATAATAGCCATCCACACAGCAGGTCTGCAAGTCAATGTGTTCATTGTTTGTCCTGAAAAAAACCCCGAGATTGCAAATAAAGAGAGACATGAAAAACATGAATATTCTAACTGATCGGTTCGTGCCGGTGGTGCGGGGTCTGATTGCTTTGCACTTGTATCCGTTCTCAATACCCTCCCCACCTGTACATCTGTAGAACCGTCTGCACTGCATTGGCATTACTGCCACAAGTGATTTGTCGCAAACACCAGATCCGGTCGCCCTCTTTTGTGACATCCTTTCTCTTACACAGTCTTTTGGCACAATGATGATCAGTTCGAATCCGAATTCTTTTCCTGCAACGTTTTTCATGACATTCGGATACGAAACCCCGCTGACCTGCACGTATTCAGATATCACCTTTTTTATTCCAGATCTTTACTGCAGGCATCAGAAACGTCAGGTCTGCCATGCTAGGTTCTGCATGACGCCAACTGCATAAAACTCTAGGTCAAGCAGTACAAGTCCTGCCAGATACTTGTATTTTATCAGACCAGTCATTCCCTAGACTTTTTTTGCCGTACCTTGAGTATGTCTTGTCAGTTACCACGGTTGGATTTTTTGAAATCGTGCCATTGCGTTGTTTCATTGACAGTCCACGGATCATCGTGTAGACTCTGAGCATCATTCATATTCCATTCCACTGGTCTTTGACAGGAACGTCCGCACCGGGTCCTTACACCGTCGCCGTACCTGTTGAATGCTGCCCTGCACAAATGCTGTTTTTGTGCCTGTACAGAGAAGTGCTGCCACATCCTTTGCAGCATAATGGCATTAACGGTCTGAGAATTCCATTGACATCTTGGAAATCCCCCTACACCTAGTTAAATCCGGCTGCTCCAGTCTTCATGTGGTGCTCCGTTATGTTTTTAGTGGTATTGATGTGACTGGATATCATCCTTGTTTTAGATCATATGTTGGGAAACTCGAATTTACGGCATAATTTTATTCGGAATAGGCACAATCGGAACTTTTGAATTTGGATTGAATTAAATACGCACAAACCATTAATGCTTATAATTCAGAACAGGCACAATCGGAACTTTTGAATTTGGATTGAATTAAATACGCACAAACCATTAATGCTTATAATTCAGAACAGGCACAATCGGAACTTTTGAATTTGGAAATAACTATTTTAACTAAAGAATTACGAAAAAATACTATTGACTTCAAAAGATGTTCAATTACGGAGGAAAGGGGGGAACTGTATTGCAGTACAGCGCAATGATTACTACTACCTGTTTGACACTTTATGATATTAGGTTCGTGTTTACTTGTCCTCCTTTTTGCATTCACTGCCGGACTGGTACTATCCGATGCACATGCCCAGACATACGCCCCACCATTTGGGACTTTTGTAGACACGTTTGATAGTACCGACCTGGCTTCTATTCCACAAGGAGTCACGACAAACTCCACTCACGTACTGGTTGCAGATTATAACGGGATAAACGTATTTGATCTGGACGGCACCATTGCCGGCACGATTGGCAGTTTAGGCAGAGACGACGGTCAGTTTGACAATCCACGAGGAATCACGACAAACTCCACTCACATACTGGTTGCAGACACCGACAACAACAGGATACAGGTATTTGATATGGACGGCACCCATGTCACCACGATTGGCAATACATCTAACAGCATATCTGGTAGCTCATTAGACGGCATGTTTGACACGCCATCAGGAATCACGACAAACTCCACTCACATACTGGTTGCAGACACCTACAACCACAGAATCCAGGTATTTGATCTGGATGGCAACTATTTCAGCCAGTTTGGCAACGACCTGCTTTCCCTTCCACGGGGAATCACGACAAACTCCACCCACATACTGGTTGCAGACACCGGAAACAACAGAATCCATGTATTTGATTTGAACGGTACCATTGCCGCCACGTTTGGCAGTGTCGGCGGTCGTGCAGGTCAGTTTAACTATCCTACCGGAATCACAACAACTTCCACACATATACTGGTTACAGACACCCACAACGATAGAATCCAGGTATTTGATCATAACGGCAACTATGTAAGCATGATTGGCAGTTCCGGTAATATCGGTAATAATGAGAACCAGTTTGACAGACCATCCGGAATCACGACAACCTCCACGCACATACTGGTTGCAGACACCGGCAACGCCAGAATCCAGATATTTGATCTTCCGCCTACCGTAACGATATCTTCCACTCTTTCTGATGGTGGACCTGCATTCTCTAATACCATATCTTATGTTGTCCTGTTCAGTGAACCTGTGACTGGCTTTACGGCATCGGATATTGCCATATCTGGAACGGCATCAGTCGACCCGTATGTAGCATCAAACTTTGGTGGAACTGCTGATCGATACACCTTTGAGGTGGTAACTCCCTCTGTTGATACAGTCACAGTATCAATTCCTGAAAACACGGCAGAAGATAATGCAGGCAGCGGCAACGTGGCATCTGACCAATATACCATTGCAATCGATATCGTCGCACCTACAGTATCTCTAACTACCGATGTCACCTATGGTGGCACCTCTGAGACTAACATGATATTCTATACTGCCGCCTTTGATGAGACCGTAACGGGATTTGATACCTCATCTGATATCACCGTATCTGGAACAGCTACTGCAACGGCATCTGCACCGACTGGAGAAGGCGACACATACTACTTTACTGTGACTACCACCACTGACGGTACGGTCACAGTATCGATTCCTGCAAACGCGGCGACAGATAATGCAGGCAACGGCAACGTGGCATCTGACCCATACATCGTTACAGTGGATGCCCCTGCATCATTTGGGACTTTTGTCAGCACTATTGGCAGTTTCGGCAGAGACGACGGTCATTTTAACAATCCTAATGGAATCACGACAAACTCCACGCACATCCTGGTTGCAGACTCTGACAACAACAGAATACAGGTATTTCATCTAAACGGCACCCATGCCGACACGCTTGACAGTTTCGGCGATACGGGAGACGACGGGTTTAACCATCTACAAGCAATAACGACAAACTCCACCCACATCCTGGTTGCAGACACCTTCCATGACAGGATATTGATATTTGACACCGCAGGTAGCTTGCTCCACACGTTTGGCAGCCACGGCACAGGCGACGGTCAGTTTGACAGCCCGCGAGGAATCACGACAAACTCCACGCATATACTGGTTACAGACACCAGTAACGACAGAATACAGGTATTTGATAACACGGGCACCCATGTCAGCACGTTTGGTAATCACGGCTCAGGCGACGGTCAGTTTGACAGCCCGCGAGGAATCACGACAAACTCCACGCACATCCTGGTTACAGACTCTAGAAACGATCGGATACAGGTATTTGATAACACGGGCACCCATGTCGGCACAATTGGCAGTATGGGCTCAGACCTCCGCGAAATTGACAACCCACGAGGCATCACAACAACCCCCACGCACATCCTGGTTGCAGACACCAGCAACCACCAGATACAGGTATTTCATCTGAACGGCGCCCATGCCGGCACAATTGGCAGTTCAGGCTCAGGCGACGGCCAGTTTGGCGCACCACACGGAATCACGACAAACTCCACGCACATGCTGGTAACAGAAATCAGCAACGACAGAATCCAGATATTTGATCTTGCACCTGCCATGACCATAAATAGTAACACCTCCAACGGCGGTATATCTTCCTCTGAGACCGTATCATACACTGTAACCTTTACAGAAGATGTGTCATACTTTGATGGTACGGATATCACTGTATCTGGAACAGCATCTGGTGGTTCGCCTACCGTGTCAAACTTTATGAAAATAAATGCGACTGATTATACGTTTGACGTGGTAACCACCGATGACGGTACGGTCACAGTATCAATTCCTAAAAACGTGGCAGTAGGTAGTGCAGACATCGGCAACGTGCCATCTGCCACACATGCCATTACGGTAGATACCACTGCACCTACCGTAACCATAACTACCGATGTCACTGATGAGGACACCGTAGACACTAACATGATATCCTATACTGCCACCTTTGATGAGGCAGTCACTGGCTTTGATGTCGCTGATGATATCACCGTATCCGGATCAGATGCTGCAACGGCATCTGCACCGACTGGAGATGGTACCACCTACTTTTTTACTGTGACTGCCATCACTGACGGTACGGTCACAGTATCGATTCCTGCAAACGCGGCAGAAGATAATGCAGGCAACTACAATATATCATCTGACCCATACACCGTTACTGTGGATGCCCCGGTATCATTTGGGATCTTTACCAGCACGATTGGCAGTGTGGGCGGCTCAGGCAACGACCAGTTTAAAAATCCACGAGGAATCACAACAAACTCCACTCACATACTGGTTGCAGACACTCTCAACAGCAGGATCCAGGTATTTGATCTGGACGGCACATATGTCAACACGATTGGCAGTCTAGGTTCGGGCAACGACCATCTTAACATTCCTACTAGAATAACAACAAACTCCACGCACATACTGGTTGCAGACTCCAACAACCACCGAATACAGGTATTTGATCTGGACGGCACCCACACCAGTACGTTTGGCAGTAAAGGCTCAGCCGACGGTCAGTTTAACAGCCCACGAGGAATCACAACAAACTCCACGCACATACTGATTGCAGACCGCGACAACCACCGAATCCAGGTATTTGATCCGGACGGCACACATGTCAGCACGTTTGGCAGTCGTGGCGCCACCTCCGAAGGCAACCCCGGCGAGTTTAGATTTCCTGCAGGGATCGCCATAACTCCAATACACATACTAGTTGCAGACACTGGCTACGGCAGGATACAGATATTTGATCCGGACGGCACCTATGTCGACCAGTTCGGCAACGGTTATCTTGAATCACCACAAGGAATCACAATAACCACTACACACATACTGGTTACAGACACCTACGACAACAGGATACATGTATTTGATCTGGACGGCAACCATCTCGGCATGTTTGGCAGTCTTGACCACCCACGAGAAATCACAACAAACTCCACCCACATACTGGTTGCAGACACCAACAACCACAGGATACAGATATTTGATCTTCCACATACCGCAACCATAAAGACTGACACCCACCATGGCAGCACACAGGTCTCTGAGACGGTATCCTACACTGTCACCTTTACAAAAGACGTGTCATACTTTGATGGTTCGGATATCCTCATATCTGGAACCGCGTCAGGTGGTTCGCCCACCGTGTCAAACTTTATGAAAATAAATGCAACTGATTATACGTTTGACGTGGTAACCATCGATAACGGTACGGTCACAGTATCTATTCCTAAAAACGTGGCAGTAGCTGATACAGGTACCAGCAACGTGGCATCTGAACCCTATACCATTACAGTAAATACCAACGCCCCCACTGTAACCATCACTACTGATACTGTGGATGGTGGTACTGCAACCACTAAAACCATATCCTACATGGTCACATTTGACATGGATGTGAATGATTTTACTGAATCTGATGTTATGGTGACTGGAACGGCATTCGGTGATTTACCTACACCATCAAACTTTATGAAATTAAGTGCGACAGAGTATACCTTTGATGTGGCAACCATCCGTGACGGTACGGTCATTGTAATTATTCCTGAAGACGTGGCAACAAATGCAGGCAACGGCAACATATCATCTGACACACATACCATTACAGTAGATGCCTACATACCTGCCGTAACCATAACTACCGATACCGCTGATGGCGGTACCACAGGCACTAACATAACATCCTATACTGTCACCTTTGATGAGATAGTCACTGGCTTTGATACCGCATCTGATATCACCGTATCTGGATCAGCTACTGCAACGGCATCAACACCAACCGGAGACGGCACAACATACTCCTTTACTGTGACTGCCGATTCTGACGGTACGGTCACGGTATCTATTCCTGCAAACGCAGCAGAAGATAATACAGGCAACGGCAACGTGGTATCTAATCCATACACCGTTACTGTGGATACCCCAATATCATTTGGGACTTTTGCCAACACGCTTGGCAGTGTAGGTGGCTCAGGCAACGACCAATTTAACACTCCACGAGGAATCACAACAAACTCCACTCACATACTGATTGCCGATACTTTCAACCACCGAATCCAAGTATTTGATCTGGACGGCACCTATGTCAACACGATTGGCAGTTTAGGCTCAGGCAACGGTCATCTTAAAAATCCTACTAGAATTACAACAAATTCCACTCACATACTGGTTGCAGACACCGGCAACGACAGAATACAGATATTTGATCTGGACGGCAACTATGTCAACACGATTGGCAGGGAAGGCTCAGCTGACGGTCAGTTTGAGAACCCACGAGGAATCACAACAAACTCCACTCACATACTGGTTGTAGACCGCAGCAACCACAGAATACAGATATTTGATAACACAGGACCCATGTCCACTCGTTTGGCAGTCGTGGCGACACCTCCGAAAGAAATCCTGGCGAGTTTAGATTTCCTGCAGGAATCGCCACAACTCCCACTCACATACTGGTTGCAGACGCCAGCTACGGTCGGATACAGCTATTTGATCTGGACGGCACCTATGTAGACCAGTTCGGCAACGGTCATCTTGAATTCCCACAAGGAATCACAACAACCTCCACTTACATACTGGTTACAGACAGCGGCAACGACAGGATACATGTATTTGATCTGGACGGCACCCATCTCAGCATGTTTGGCAGTGCCAGCAGAGATAACGACCGGCTTAACAGCCCAAGAGGAATCACAACAAACTCCACTCACATACTGGTTGCAGACTCTGGCAACCACCAGATCCAGATATTTGATCTTCCGCCTGTTGCAACCATAAAGACTAACACCTCCAACGGCAGCACGCAGGTCTCTGAGACGGTATCCTACACTGTCACCTTTACAAAAGACGTGTCATATTTTGATGGTGCAGATATCACCGTATCTGGAACAGCATCTGGCGGTTCGCCCACAGTATCAAACTTTATGAAAATAACCGCAACTGATTATGCGTTTGACGTGGTAACCACAGATGACGGTACGGTCACAGTATCGATTCCTAAAAACGTGGCAGTATCTGATGCAGACACCGGCAACATGGCATCTGACCCGTATATCATTACAGTAAATTCCAACGTCCCTACCGCCACCATAACTGCCGATACCGTAGATGGTGGTACCACCAACACTGAAACCATATCCTACATGGTTACATTTGACGTTGATGTGAATGATTTTACTGAATCTGATATTATGGTAACTGGAACGGCATCTGGTGATTCACCTACACCATCAAACTTTATGAAATTAAGTGCGACAGAGTATACCTTTGATGTGGCAACCACCAGTGATGGTACTGTCATTGTAACTATTCCTGAAAATACGGTGGTAAGTAATATGAACAACGGCAACGTGGCATCTGATACATATACCATTACAGTAGATGCCTCCATACCTGCCGTCACCATGACTGCCGATACCGTAGATGACGGTACCACTGGTACTAACATAATATCATATACAGCCACCTTTGATGAGATAGTCACCGGTTTTGATGATACGGATGATATCACCGTATCTGGATCAGCTACTGCAACGGCATCAGCACCAACCGGAGAAGGCACCACATATTCCTTTACTGTGAATGCCCTCACTGACGGTACGGTCACGGTATCGATTCCTGCAAACGCTGTGACAGATAATACAGGCAACGACAACATATCATCTGACCCATACACAGTTACAGTGGATACACCTGTATCATTTGGGACTTTTACCAACACGATTGGCAGTTCAGGCGGCTCAGGCAACGACCAGTTTAACACTCCACGAGGAATCACAACAAACTCCACTCACATACTGGTTGCCGATACTTTCAACCACCGAATCCAAGTATTTGATCTGGATGGCACACATGTCAACTCATTTGGCAATCGAGGCTCAGACAACGACCAGTTTAAAGCTCCTACTAGAATTACAACAAATTCCACTCACATACTAGTTGCAGATAGTAGCAACGACAGAATACAGATATTTGATCTGGACGGCAACTATGTCAACACGATTGGCAGGAAAGGCTCAGCCGACAGTCAGTTTGGAAGCCTACGAGGAATCACAACAAACTCCACTCACATACTGGTTGCAGACCGCAACAACCACCGAATACAGGTATTTGATAACACAGGCATACATGTCAACTCGTTTGGCAGTCGTGGCGCCAACTTCGAAGGCAACCCTGGAGAGTTTAGATTTCCGGAAGGAATCACAACAACCCTCACACATATCCTGATTGCAGACACTGGCTACGGCAGGGTACAGGTATTTGATCTTGACGGCACATATGTCAATCAGTTCGGAAACGGTCATCTTGAATCACCATCAGAAATCACAACAACCCTCACACACATACTGGTTACAGATCGAGCCAACCACGGGATACATGTATTCGATCCAAACGGCACCCATCTCGGCATGTTTGGCAGTCTTAACGGTCCTCGAGGAATCACGACAAATTCCACTCACATACTGGTTGCAGACTCTGACAACCACCAGATCCAGATATTTGATCTTCCACCCGCTGCAACCATAAAGACTGACACTCCCAACGAGCACACACAGGTCTCTGAGACGGTATCATACACTGTCACATTTACAAAAGACGTGTCATACTTTGATGGTTCGGATATCACAGTATCTGGAACCGCATCAGATGGTTTGCCCACCATATCAAACTTTATGAAAATAAATGCGACTGATTATACGTTTGACGTGGTAACCATCGATAACGGTACGGTCACAGTATCTATTCCTAAAAACGTGGCAGTATCTGATGCAGACACCGGCAACATGGCATCTGACCCGTATACCGTTACAGTAAATACCAACGCCCCTACCGTAACCATAATTACAGATACTGTGGATGGTGGTACTACCAACACTAAAATCATATCCCATATGGTCACATTTGACATGGATGTGAATGACTTTACTGAATCTGATATTATGATCACTGGAACCGCATCCGGTGACTCACCTGCACCCTCAAACTTTATGAAATTAAGTGCGACAGAGTATACCTTTGATGTGACAACCATCCGTGATGGTACGGTCACAGTAACGATTCCTGAAAATGTGGCATCAAGTAATACAGGCAACTACAACGTGGCATCTAACACGCATACCATTACAGTAGATGCCTACATACCTACCGTAACCATAACTACCGATACCGCTGATGGCGGTACCACAGGCACTAACATAACATCCTATACTGCCACCTTTGATGAAATAGTCACCGGCTTTGATGCCACATCTGATATCACCGTATCCGGATCAGCTGCTGCAACGGCATCAGCACCAACCGGAGCCGGCACCACATACTCCTTTACTGTGACTGCCGATTCTGACGGTACGGTCACGGTATCTATTCCTGCAAACACGACAGAAGATAGCACAGGCAACGGCAACATACAATCTGACCCATACACCGTTACAGTGGATACCCCGATAACATTTGGGACTTTTGTCAGCTCGTTTGGACGTCAAGGTTCAGGTGACGGCAGGTTTAACAATCCTATTGGAATCACAACAAACTCCACTCACATACTGGTTGCAGACGCTACCAACAACAGAATCCAGATATTTTATCTGAACGGCACCCATTCCAACACGCTTGACAGTTTTGATGGCTCAGATGACGGTCTGTTTGATAACCCACAAGGAATAACGACAAACTCCACTCACATGCTGGTTGCAGACACCGATAACGACCGGATACTGATATTTGACACTGCAGGCATTTTACTTCAAACGATTGACCGTTTTGGTCCAGATCTCCGTAAGTTTAACAGTCCGCAAGGAATCACAATGACCTCCGTGCACATCCTGATTACCGACTCCCGTAACCACATGGTACACATATTTGATCTGGACGGTACCCCTGTCAACTCGTTTGAATTACAAGACGCAAGAGCCAACCATCCTTTCATCCCACGAGGAATCACAACAAACTCCACACACATACTGGTTACAGACACCGACAACGGCAGGATACAGGTATTTGATAACACAGGCACCCATGCCGGCACTATTGGCAGTATTGGCACTACCGACGGCAAGTTTAAAAACCCACGAGGAATCACAACAACCCCCACACATATCCTGGTTGCAGACACCAGCAACCACAAGATACAGGTATTTGATATGGGTGGTAATCATGTCAGCACGCTTGGCCGTCTCGGAGGAGGCGGTGGCCAGTTTTCTTTACCATATGGAATCACAACAAATTCCACGCATATGCTGGTTGCAGACACTCGCAACGCCAGAATCCAGACATTTGATCTTGCACCCACCGTGACCATAAATACCAACATCTCCAACGGAGGCACATCTTTTTCAGAGACCGTATCCTACACTACCACCTTTACTGAAGACGTGTCGTACTTTGATGGTGCGGATATTCTCATATCTGGAACCGCATCGGGCGGTTTGCTCACCGTGTCAAACTTTGTGAAAATAAATGCGACTGATTATACGTTTGACGTGGCAACCACAGATGACGGTACTGTCATAGTAACGATTCCTAAAAACGTGGCAGTAGGCAGTGCAGACACGGGCAATGTACCATCTGCCCCATACTCCATTACAGTAAATACCGACTCACCCATCGTAACCATAACTCCAGTTGATGGCAGTACCACAAACACTGACACAATATCCTATACTGTCACCTTCAGCGAGGAGGATATGGCGGGCTTTACGGTATCTGATATTGAACTATCTGGAACAGCAACTATCCACCCGTCTGCACCATCAAACTTTGTGAAAACAAGTGCGACAGAGTATACCTTTGACGTGGAAACCACCGGTGATGGTACTGTCATAGTATCGATTCCTGAAGACGTGGCAGTAAGTACGACAGACACAGGCAAAGTGACATCTGTAAAACACACCATTACGGTAAATGCCAACATACCCACAGTAACCATAACTGCCGATACGGCATATGGTGGCACCACAAACACTGACACAATATCCTATACTGCCACCTTTGATGAGGAAGTAACCGGCTTTGATGATACAGATGATATCGTCATATCCGGAACAGCTACTGCAACGGTATCTGCACTGACTGGAGACGGTGCAACATACTTTTTTACCGTGACTGCCCTCACTGACGGTACGGTCACAGTATCAATTCCCGAAAACGTGGCAACAGATATTGCAGGCAACAACAACGTGGCATCTGACCCATACACCGTTACGGCGGATGTTCCAATATCCTTTGCGACTTTTGTCAGATCGTTTGGCAGTATAGGTGCAAGCGACGGTGAGTTTAGAAATCCTACTGGAATAATAACAAATTCCACACACATGGTGGTTACAGACTCCGGCAACGACAGGTTACAGATATTTCATCTGAACGGCACCCATGCCAACACGCTTGACAGTTTTGATGGCTCAGACAACGGTCTGTTTGATAACCCACAGGCAATAACGACAAATTCCACCCACATGCTGGTTACAGACTCATCTCACAACAGAATACTGATATTTGACACCGCAGGCATCTTACTCCACACGTTTGGCAGTCGTGGCTCAGACCCCGGCGAATTTAACCGCCCATCAGGAATCGCAACAAACTCCACACACATACTGGTTGCAGACACCAACAACCGCCGGATCCAGGTATTTGATAACACAGGCACCCATGTCAGCTCGTTTGATTTACGAGGTGTAAGAGGCGGCGATGATTTCAGCCCATCAGGAATCACAACAAACTCCACACACATACTGGTTTCTGACACCGGTAATCACAACATACAGGTATTTGATCCGGACGGTACCCATGCCGGCACATTCGGTAGTGGAGGCACGGCCCCTAATGAATTTAGCATTCCTCGAGGAATCACAATAACCCCCACGCACATGCTGGTTGCAGACAGCGGCAACGACCGAATCCAGGTATTTGATCTAGGAGGTAACTATGTAGGTATGTTTGGCAGTTCCGGTGACAGTGAGAACCAGTTTCATTTACCATATGGAATCACAACAAACTCCACGCATGTGCTGGTTACAGAATTACGCTCCGACAGAATCCAGACATTTGATCTTGCACCCACCGCGACCATAAATACTGGCATCCCCAACGGCGGTACATCTTTTTATGAGACCGTATCATATACTGTCACCTTTACTGAAGACGTGTCGTACTTTGATGGTGCGGATATCCTCATATCTGGAACCGCATCAGGTGGTTCGCCCACCGTATCAAACTTTGTGAAAATAAATGCAACTGATTATACGTTTGACGTGGCAACCACCGATGACGGTACTGTCACAGTAACGATTCCTAAAAACGTGGCAGTAGGCAGTGCAGACACCGGCAACGTGCCATCTGTCACACATGCCGTTACAGTCGATACCACTGCACCCACCGTAAGCATAACTCCCGATGATGACAGCATCATAGACACCAACATCATATCCTATACTGTCGCCTTTAGCAAGGAGGATGTGACGGGATTTACAGCATTTGATATTGAACTATCTGGAACGGCGTCCATCCACCCGTCTGCACCATCAAACTTTATGAAAACAAGTGCGACAGAGTACACCTTTGACGTGGAAACCACCAGTGACGGTACGGTATTAGTAACGATTCCTGAAAACGCAGCAGTAAGTAGGACAGGTACCGGCAATATATCCTCTGACATACATACCATTACAGTAAATGCCCGGATACCCACCGTAATCATAACTGCCGATACGGCAGATGGCGACACCACGGGCACCAACATAATATCCTATACTGCCACCTTTGATGAGACCATAACTGGATTTGATACCATATCTAATATCGCAGTAACTGGAACAGCTATTACAACGGCATCCGCACCGACTGGAGACGGCATCACATACTTTTTTACTGTGACTGCCATCACTGACGGTACGGTCACAGTATCGATTCCTAAAGACGTGGCAACAGATATTGGAGACAACTACAACACGGCATCTGACCCATACACAGTTACAGTGGACGCTCCGATATCATTTGGAACTTTTGTCAGCACTATTGGCAGTAAAGGTTCAAGCGACGGTCAGTTTGAAAAGCCTGCCGGAATAACGACAAACTCCACTCACATACTGGTTGCAGACGCCGACAACGACAGAATCCAGATATTTCATCTGAACGGCACCCATGCCAACACGCTTGACAGTTTCGACGGTTCAGATGACGACAACTTTCATTACCCTCAAGCAATAACGACAAACTCCACTCACATACTGGTTGCAGACACCTTCAACAACAGAATACTGATATTTAACACCGCAGGCATCTTACTCCACACGTTTGGCAGTCATGGTTCAGACCACGGCGAGTTTAAAAGTCCACACGGAATCACGACAAACTCCACTCACATACTGGTTGCAGACACCAACAACCAACGGATCCAGGTATTTGATAACACTGGTACCCATGTCAGCTCATTTGGTTTACAAGGAGCAGGAGGCAGCAAATCTTTCAACCCACTAGAAATCACAACAAACTCCACGCACATACTGGTTACAGACCGCGGTAACGACAGAATTCAGGTATTTGATCTGGAAGGCACATATACCAACTCCATTGGCAGTCCAGGCTCAGCCCCTCGTGAATTTAGCAACCCACAAGGAATCACAACAACTCCCACGCACATACTGGTTGCAGACACCGACAATGACAGGATCCAGATATTTGATCATAACGGCAACTATGTTGGTATGATTGATAGTTTCGGTAATGATCAGAACCCGTTTGACACACCGTCAGGAATCACGACAAACTCCACGCACATGCTGGTTGCTGAATTAAACAACCACAGAATCCAGGTATTTGATCTTGCACCTGCTGCGACCATAAAGACTGAAACCCCCGACGGTGGCACACATTTCTCTGAGATCATATCATATACTGTCACCTTTACAAAAGACGTGTCGTACTTTGATGGTACGGACATCCTCATATCTGGAACCGCATTGGGTGATTTCCCTGTAGTATCAAAATTTGATGGTTCCGGTGCATTATACACCTTTGATGTGGTGAGTACCTCCAACGGCGTGGTTGCAGTATCGATTCCTAAAAACGTGGCGGCAAGTAATACAAACATCCGCAACGTGCCATCTGCCACACATACCATTACAGTCGATACACACGCACCCACCGTAACCATAACTCCCGATGATGGCAGCACCGTAGATACCAACATAATATCCTATACTGCCACCTTTAGCGAGGAGGATGTGACGGGCTTTACGGCATCTGACATTGAACTATCTGGAACGGCATCCATCCACCCGTCTGCACCATCAAACTTTATGAAAACAAGTGCGACAGAGTATACCTTTGACGTGGAAACCGCCCGTGATGGTACGGTAATAGTAACGATTCCTGAAAACGCGGTGACAAGCAGGACGGGCAGCGGCAACATATCCTCTGCCACACATACCATTACGGTAAATGCCAGGGTGCCCGCCGCAACCCTGACTGCCGATACTGCTGATGGCGGCACCACGGACACTAACACAGTATCCTATACTGCCATCTTTGATGAGACAGTCACCGACTTTGATGATGCAGATGATATCACCGTATCTGGAACAGCTACTGCAACGGCATCCGCACCGACTGGAGACGGCACCACGTACTCCTTTACTGTGACTGCCACCTCTGACGGTACTGTCACGGTATCTATTCCTGAAGACGTGGCAACTGATATTGGAGGCAACTACAACGTGGAATCCGATCCATACACCGTTACAGTGGATGTTCCCGTATCATTTGGGAATTTTGTCAGCGAGTTTGGCAGTAAAGGCAGACCATCTGGCGACCAGCTCAGTTTCCCCGTGGGAGTCACAACAAATTCCACGCACATACTGGTTACAGACACCTTCAACGACAGGATACAGGTATTTGATCTAAACGGCATCCCTGTCGGCACGATTGGCGGTTTTGGCAGCATTGATGGCATGTTTGAAGATCCTACCGGCATCACAACAAACTCCACTCACATACTGGTTTCAGATTTTAGCAACACCAGGATACAGATATTTCATCTGAACGGCACACATGCCAACACGATTGACGACGGGCAGTTTGACTCACCACACGGAATCACAGCAAACTCCACTCACATACTGGTCGCAGACTCTTATAACGACAACATCCAGGTACTTGATAACATGGGCAACCGTGTCAGCACGTTTGGCAGTGAAGGCTCAGAAGACGGGCAGTTTGACTCACCACACGGAATCACGACAAACTCCACACACATACTGGTTGCAGATACCCTCAACCACAGGATACAGGTATTTGATGACACGGGCACCCATGTCAGTACGATTGGTAGTCCCAGCTCCAATTTTGGTATGGCCGACGGCGAGTTTAACCTTCCACGGGGAATCACAACAACTCCCACGTACATACTGGTTACAGACTCTAACAACAACAGGATACAGATATTTGATCTGGATGGCACCCATGTCAGCACGTTTGGCAGTGCAGGCTCAGGCAACAACCAGTTTGACTCACCATACGGCATCACAGCAAACTCCACACACATGCTGGTTGCAGACTCCTACAACAACAGGATACAGGTATTTGATCTTCCACCTGCAGTAACGATATCTTCTACCCCCTCTGATAATGGACGTGGATTTTTTGATACCTTGTCTTATGTTGTCCTGTTCAGTGAATCTGTGACGGGCTTTGATGAATCTGATATTATAATATCCGGAACGGCATCTGTCGACCTGTCTGCACCATCAAACTTTGAAGGATCCGGTGCCTCATACACCTTTGATGTGGTGAGCATCTCTGATGGTACAGTTACCGTATCAATTCCTAAAAACGCGGCAACAGATAATGCAGGCAACATCAACCCGCCATCTACATCCTATACCGCTACAATAAACACATCTGTGATCGTTGACACATCTGACTCTCCGAGAATAACTGATGCCGCGTCACTGAAATTCTTTATTACACACACTGACACCCCTGTCATCTCTGATATCGTAACTGGCATGGGCACCATCGAAACATCCGACTCTCCGAGAATAACTGATGCGGCATCCCTGGAACTGCACATTACCGCCACTGACACACCTGCCATATCCGATGAATCCGACATGCAGATCCTGTACGCCATCACCGAATCCACCATCACCGTATCTGACTCTCCAGTTCTAACTGACACCGCATCCACCCGGATCTTTATTACCCTCTCTGATTCTCCGGCAATCTCTGATATCGTAACTGGCATGGGCACCATCGAAACATCCGACTCTCCAACAATAACTGATGTCGCATCCCTGGAACTGCACATTACCGCCACTGACACACCAGCCATATCCGATGAATCCGACATGCAGATCCTGTACGCCATCACCGAATCCACCATTACCGTATCTGACTCTCCAGTTCTAACTGACACCGCATCCACCCGGATCTTTATTACCCTCTCTGATTCTCCGGCAATCTCTGATATCGTAACTGGCATGGGCACCATCGAAACATCCGACTCTCCAACAATAACTGATGCCGCATCCATGGAACTGCACATTACCGCCACTGACACACCTGCCATATCCGATGAATCCGACATGCAGATCCTGTACGCCATCACCGAATCTGCCATCACCGTATCTGACTCTCCAGTTCTAACTGACACCGCATCCACCCGGATCTTTATTACCCTCTCTGATTCTCCGGCAATCTCTGATATCGTAACTGGCATGGGCGGCATCAAAACATCAGACTCTCCGGTCATAACTGATACAGCATCACTGGAACTGCACATTACCGCCACTGACACACCTGCCATATCCGATGAATCCGACATGCAGATCCTGTACGCCATCACCGAATCTGCCATCACCGTATCTGACTTCCCCGTACTAGATGACACCGCATCCACCCGGATCTTTATTACCCTCTCTGATTCTCCGGCAATCTCTGATATCGTAACTGGCATGGGCGGCATCAAAACATCCGACTCTCCGGTCATAACTGATACGGCATCCCTGGAACTGCGCATTACCGCCACTGACACACCTGCCATATCCGATGAATCAGACATGCAGGTCATGGAGACCATCACCGAATCTGCCATCACCGTATCTGACTCTCCCGTACTAACTGACTCTGCATCAACCAGGATCTCTATTACCCTCTCTGATTCTCCGGCAATCTTTGATATCGTAACTGGCATGGGCACCATCACCGGATCCGACTCCCCCATACTAACTGACACCGCATCCCTGGAACTGCACATTACCGCCACTGACACACCTGCCATATCCGATGAATCAGACATACAGACCTTGAACACCATCACCGAATCCACCATCACCGAATCCACCATCACCGTATCTGACTCCCCCGTACTAGATGACACCGCATCCACCCGGATCTTTATTACCCTCACTGATTCTCCAGCAATCTCTGACACCATATCTGGCATGGGCGCCATCACCGTATCTGACTCCCCCGCACTAGCTGATACAGCATCACTGAACATCGTCTATACTGCAATACCTGAGATAATATCTGCAAGACTCTCCACTGATACAATCACCATAATCTACAACGTACCAGTAACTACTGTTAGCACCGATTATACGTTGACTTTATCTGATGGATCCACACCACCTGAAATAAACTCAATTGCTAGTAGTACTCTACCTAACACCATATCACTCACCCTCGCATCAGAGATCCCAGCCGGAATCACTGTCACAATCGACGTATCAGGTCCAACAAGGACATCAGACCCATCACTTGGACTCTTACCACTAGTTGGCTATCTGGTAACAGCAGAAGACAACATCATACTTGTCGGTACTGACAACCGCGTTGCAGTCACTGATTCTCATTCCATCCTTACCACAGTCACATATTCCAATATCGTTGGTGCCACACTGGACTATTCATCACTGCTGGAAAACGAATCGGGACTTCGAACTGCCATGACAAACGACGAGATTGTAATAACTGCGACAGGTCTGCGTGGAGGAAACGTTCAGGTGACAATCCCTGCCACCACCAGTTTTAGCTCTTCTACCTTTGATGGAATACTGATTCTACCAACTGACACTGACACTGACACTGACTCTGACACTGGTTGTAACTCTGCGGCAGTAACCTCTGGTGCACAGGCATCCTGCATCGAGATAGGACAATCTGATTCTGTGATAAACTCTGATAAGCCAATACGGATACAGCTTGGAGACCAGGCAGGCAACGTTCCATGGTATTCTGAGGGCGGTGCAGCAGCTACCCAGATAACTACAGCGTGTACTGCCGATGATTTTGCCTCTGTCTCAACGCAGCTTGAAGGCACCGGAGAGTGCTTCATAAACACTGACAGTGACCTGATAATCTGGACTACACACTTTACAGTATTTGGCTCAAACCTGGTATCACCACCACCACCACCGGTTGTTGTTGAATCAGCACCAGAGCCAGAATCAATACTAGAACCCACTCCTAGAAGGTCAGGTGGCGGCGGCGGTGGCGGCGGCAGTGGCGGTGGCGGCAGTGGCGGCGGTACCGACAGAGGTTCACCATACGACCTGTCCTTCATCTTTACATCCGACGGAGCAAACGCATTGACAGGCCCATCGCAGATAACACTTGAATCTGACACATCACTTACGATAGCACCACGTATACTGCCCATTGACATACGCCAGAACATCCTAAAGATGGAGATCATCATCTTGGATCACACAACACCGGAACTTCCGGCCGCCGCCCTGATACAATACATGTTGATTCCAAATATTCTTACACATGACAAATGTACTGGCAAGGAATACACATTAGACCGTCTTTATGTCTGTGATTTCTCCTCGATCATATCTGAGACACAGGTAACATATCTTGAATCCGCTCTTTCAACTGCAAAGCGTTTTGATAATGTAGTGATACCTTTTGAAGAAGATTTCTCAGGCAATATCAGTATATTCATGCAGGACAACCGTGGAATAACCCTGTCTTCACACACTGATACAATGTATGGCATTACTGTAACATCAGGAGAGGATGATACACCCGAGCCTGTAGACGGGATGGATTCAGCGCCAATGAATCCAGAACCAGCACCCATGGATCCAGAACCAGCACCCATGGATCCAGAACCCGCCCCCATGGATCCAAAACCCGTGGAGATGAATCCTGAATCAACCCCCCAGAATCCAAAACCTGTGGAAATGGATCCAGAATCCATACGAAAAGATCCAGAATCGGCAGGTGATCGTAATGTCTTTGAGAAGATTGTAGACTGGTTCCAGTCCCTGTTTGGATTTTTAGAATAAATTCCGGTACAAGATCGTGATTCAAAACAGACTGCCTGCAGTGTCGGTACACCGCATTCACCGGATGTGGCGAGGTGCAAGAAAAAATTATTCCAGTGCTAGTCTTTGCCATAAACGGGCTTTGGTCGCATACCCAAAGCAGTTCTACGATTACCCGAATTCACCAGAACCGTTATTATTATTTGTAAACCTTGCTACGATGTTTTATTTTTACGACATGCACTATCAACTTGTTATTTACAAGATTAACTATTCCTCTATAGGAACCGACTCTGAATTTATAGAATGGAGAATTTGTCATTTTTTCAAGCATCTTGTAGGGATTGACTGCAATCTCGTCTAGTAGCACGATGATTTTTTTGGCAATCTGCTCTTCTAGGGCATCAAGATCTTTCTCAGCTTGAATAGAATAAATTACTGTCCAAACAGGCGCCACATCTATAAACCATATTTTTTCTTCATCTGTGATTGGGTCTTGTAGTTGCCTTGTTCAATCTCTAAAACTGATTGTTTGATATCTTGAATATCTTTTTTGGTAAGTAGTTTGGAATCCTCTTCAATCTGAACTTTTAAGATTCTGTTAATCATTGTCTCCATTGATTCGCCTGGATAATTTTTGAATGCCTCCCATGCTTTTTTTGACTTTTTGGAAACTGCAATGCTTGATTGTTCCATATGTGTATCTATAGATAGATATAGTATTTAAAAGTCACAGTCACAGGTTCTGTCGGGTTATCGTGATATGGATATTATTCCGAATTTTCTTTGTAAAGGGAGGCGTTTTGGATCAAAGTAATCCATTTGTTCCTGCCATCAACCTCTATCAGGGCTTGTTCGGCAGGGGTCTTGCCCTTTAATGATCCGTGTTTTTTGGTGAAATTATAATATGCTTTCATGCCGTCAATTAGAGGGGTATCCATTTTCTTTAATCCTCTGAACACTTTTTCACGATCTCTGATTTCACCATTGAGCCTCTCCATTTTGTTGTTGTCTCTATCTCTTTTACCTGCAAGATGAATATGTTTTACATGGTTTGTTTTTTGCCAAATACCTTCTTTGATGATTTCATCAGAAGTTCCGATTGTGCTCTATTCTGAATAAAATTATGCCATAAATTCGAATTTTCCCAACATTATGATCTAAAAGCAAGGAGTGCCCCAGTCATATTTATGCATCACCAAAAACACGACGGAACACTCCTTGAATACTACGGCACTGCTGGATTTAATTCATTGCATAGGGTGATTTCCAAGATGTCAATAGAGTTCTCAGACCGATATAATGCCATGTATGGTGCAAAGGATGTGGCAGCACTTCTCTTGTACATGTGCAAAAACAGCATTTGTGCAGAACAGGCAGTATCAAACAGGTGCGGTGACGGCATAAATGGACCCGGTGCGGACTGGTTCTTGTCAAAGATCAGTGAAGTGAAATATGACGTGATGCTCAAAGAGTCAGCCCGTATGATCCGCAGCACTGTCCATGAGGCAAAGCGCAATGGCATGATCTCAAAAAATCCAACTGTTGCAATTGACAAGACCATACTTCCAAGGTATGGCAAAAAAAAAGCCTATGGACATGACTGGTCTGATAAAATACAAGCATCCTGGTACCAGTACTGGAGAGGCATACATCACAGCAAAGATTGTAGGTGAGGGTACCCCACTAAACATTGCGTTGCATCCAGTTGGCAGGGACGGATTTAACCACGATTTATGCGTAAAACCTTTGAGGAATTCAAAAGACGTAAAATCAAGCCAGGACTGGTGCTGCTTGACCGAGAGTTTTATGCAGTTGGTGTCATGCAGATCCTCAACGTGACAGGCATGACGTTTCTGATGCCTGCAGTAAAGAACACTGGAATAAAAAAGGCGATATCTGAATACGTGCAGGGTCGACGTAGTTCCGTATCCAAATATGTCATGAAAAACACTGCAGGAGAAAAATTTAGATTCGAACTGATCATCGTTGTGCCAAAAGACTGTGTAAGAGAAAGGATGTCACAAAAGAGAGCGACCGGATCTGGTGTTTGCGACAAATCACTTGTGGCAGTGATGCCAATGCAGTGCAGACGGTTCCCCAGATGTACAGGGAGAGGTGGGGTATTGAGAACGGATACAAGTGCAAAGGCAGTACGACCCCGTACCACCAGCACGAACCGATCAGTCAGAATATCCATGTTTTTCATTTCCCTCTTTATTTACAATCTCTGGATTTTTCTCAGGACCAGCAATGGACACATTCGACTTGCAGACCTGCTGGTGTTTATGAGTATTGCAGTATACCGTAATGGCTTGTTTCATGGTAGACCACCAGATCCGCCGTGGGAGGAGTTGATCTAAGGCACACAATCGGAACTTCTGTGGAGGATGGGGTGGTTGTGTATTATCTCACCGTTTAGGTTGACTGTGATTTGGTTTTTTACCGTATGCATTTTCTTTTTGCCAGAATGATGTGTCTTTCTTTTGCGTTTGTTTTGGGTCTTGGGATTGGCTGCTCTGCTCCATTGTCATTACAATCAGATGGGGAAAGAATTCCCCTAGTTGATGCTTGTCACAGATTTTCTTTGAATCTGCATATAATTTTGTAGGAATTGGGACAGACTTTCTTACTGCAGCCTCTAAATATTTGATGTTTCTGCTTATGTTACCCTGATCCAGTACAAACAGATGACCTGTCAACTCGCATGTCAGATACCGCCGATAGTAGACAAAAAGCATTACGAGTTTGTCTTGCATGTTCAAGTCAAACGGTCTGCCCGTACCGATATTTCTGACCCTTTTTCTTTTGGATAGTATGATCTTTTCAGTCCGGAGATACTGTTTTCTGACATCACGTAAAATGACATCAAATTGTGACACCGTAATTCCGGTAATGGAGAAAAAAAATTTTGGTTTTTTTGATAATTTTTTGTATGTTAGCATGGAATTGTACGGTTATTCCTACTTTCAGATCCTGCTGTGAAGAAATGTGCGTGATTTGATAAAATTGATTCAATTATGCAAGAGTTCATATTTATATATCTGAATCCACTTTAATATTATGGAAAAGAGGAGGGAAGGGGGTTAAAAAATGACTATGATCATCTCATGTTTATCTTTTACCTGATACTTTGAGTTTTGCATTCACTAATTTATCTGGCAGTAATTTTCATATCTGTTGGACTGGTTGCCAATGCATATGCACAAACAACAACCCATCAAATATACAATAGAGATTCCCTTGACCTTCCAGACAACGGATACCGGCACAACCTGGTACACCTGACTGGCCACTATTACGTCTCTTCCCACACTGTAACCACTACTGATACTGCCACCCACCTGGATTCTGCAGTCACCCTCAGACTGTACAGTATCATTAACGGGAACATCAAGCTGATTGGCAGCCAGGTAATACAAAACAACGCCCAGACCAGAGCCGAGCTTCATGAACGTAATACAGAACCCAAATCCACCGGACTAACACGCGTAGATACTGATACAATCGCAGTCTCATATGTAGTCGGCGGTACATCCAGCACTGTTACCACATATCATGTTGATACCGGTTCGGCACCGCACTTTACCGATCCACACAGTGTAAACTTTAGAGACGGCGCCAACGGTGACCAGACACATAACCACACTCTGATAGCATTTGATGAAAACAGGCTGGTAATCGCATACTCGTATCCTGACAGTGATCCTACCGGCTTTATGCAGGTTATCACCATTGATCCTGATACCGGTGGTCTTGCTGCCGGTACAGCAGTGCCAACCACTGACGACCAGATGTCAACCACTGACGACCAGGGACTGTACAACTCCATGGTAAAACTCGATGATGATACCGTGGTACTTGCATACAGGGGTGAGGATGCCAATGGATTCCTTAATACGTTTGATATCTCAGATAATGGTGACATTGCTGTCGGAGTTGCCCTCGAACACGAGACTGAAAGGATCGCATACCCCTCCATTATCCGGGTGGATAATGACACCGTGGTAGTAGCATACTCTGTGATTGGTACCAGCACATTTGACGGGTACGGACAGATCAGGGTATTTGATATCGATTCAGACAATGACATCTCCGTAAGGGGCGTTCCGGTATATCTGAATACGGCAGCTGATGCGACATTTGACGAACTGATACATCTCAACTCGCTGGCCATGCTGGATTCTGATACGATAGCCATTGCATACAGGGGAGATAATGCAGACGGCTTTATCCAATTATACGACCTCTTAAATGGCCAATTGACTGCCAGTGGCAGCCCATTTGAGCATGATATGGCAGACGGCGCCTTTAATTCATTGATCCACATCGATGATGAGACACTCGCACTCGTATACGGCGGTGATCTTCCCCCTCAAATACGGGATTCCACTGCAACTTCAAACACAATCAAGGTAATTGGTGCCATAGATACAGCCTCAGATATGAACCCACCAACCATTATGTCTGCTCAAACGACTAGTGCGCACACGATCGTAATCAAGACACACGAGCCCATCATGGGAGGTGTGACTGCCGATGATTTTTTAGTTTTTGGCAATACCATATCTGTTGCTCCTGTAATATTAGGTACTGCCATAACTATAACAGTTGACGGGCCAATTATCAGCGGTGATGATGTTATAGTGGAATATTTGGGCACCGCCATAGCTGATACTGCAGGAAACCCACTTGAGAAATTTCCATCACTGCGGATAACAAACAACATCGCTCCAACGGTAGTCCTATTCAGCGACATTACTCATAGTGGTGGTACGGTGGCTGTGAATGAAATACCATTCACTGTCACTTTCAGCGGGGAAGTGACGGGTTTTAATGCTACATCTGACATTATACTGTCAGGTTCGGCAAATCCGACTGCCTCCGTACCGATTGGAGAAGGCACCACATACGCCTTTGTCGTGACTACCACCACTGACGGTACGGTCACAATAACAATTCCTGCAGGTGTCGCAACAGATACTAATGGCAATCCAAACGATGCGCTTTTCTCATACGTGTTTACCGTGGATACCACTCATCAGATATACAACAGGGGTTCCCTTGGCCTTCCAGACAACGGATACCGGCACAACCTGGTACATCTGACCGGTAATTACTACGTCTCATCACACACGGTATCTAGTATTGACGATACCACAAATTTCGGCTTTGCCACTGTTCTCAGACTGTACAGCATCACTGACGGTATCATCGCGATGATTGGTGACGAGCAGATAGTAAACACCCTTACCCAGCTCAAATCCGAGACGATTACTGAATTTACAACCAATCCAAGATCTACTGCGATTGCACGCGTGGATGACAATACCATCGCAGTTTCATATGTGCGTGATACAACGGCAAGTAGCATTGCAACATATGATGTTGATACCGGTTCTGAAACACCCTTTAACAATTCCGATACTCACAACTTTATAACAACTACCAACAACTCTGGAGGACAAACACACAATCACTCCCTGATAGCACTTGATGCAGACACGCTGGTAATTGGATATCAATTTTCCAATACTAATTCGAGGGGCTTTGTGCAGACGATAAGTATTGATTCTGCCACCGGTAATCTGGATAATTCAGACAGTTTTACAGTTGGTACAAGCGCTTCGGATGTTCTGGGACGGTATCTCACCCTGGCAAAGCTCGATGCAGATACGGTGGTCCTTGCATACAGGGGCGGTCCCTCTGATTCAGGATTTATACAGGCACTTGATATTCCAGCCAATAATACCATTATCAGTGGGACTGCTGCTGAACATGAGGGTCTAAGAACCTCGTACAACTCGCTTATCCGGGTAGATGATGATACCGTAGCTGTTGCATACTCTAGGATTGACCTTGCTGCACTCACATCTGACGGACATGGAAGAATCAAGGTCTTTGATGTTAACCCAGATGATACAATTACCGGAAGGGGTGGTCCGATGTATTATGATGCCGTAGCAGATGTGGAAATCGAAGAACACGCACATCACAACTCTATGACACTGCTGGATTCTGATACTATCGCCATTGCATACAGGGGTGCGGATGCAGACGGCTTTATCCGGTTGTATGATATAGACCACACCACCGGTGTTCTGACCGTATCTGGCGGACCATACGAGCATGACACGGCAGACGGTGCCTTTAATTCATTGATCCGCATCGATGATGAGACACTTGCACTCGTATACGGGGGTGATCTTCCCTCTCAAATACGGGATTCCACTGCAACGCCCAACACAATCAGGGTAATTGGTGTCACAGATCCGACCACGGACATCACGGGACCGGAATTTGAGTCTGCTACAACCACATCTCATGCCCATACGATTGTAATCACGGCAACAGAAAACATTCAGGGGGAATTGCGTATTGGAGATTTTACAGTCCTAGTTGATGGTGTTTCAAATATGGTATCAGAAATTCAGTTATCTGGACGTACCCTGACCTTTAATGTATCTGATCCCATAGAGATCGGTGAGATTGTTACAATATCATATTCTGGAAATACCATTCAAGACTTTGCACTAAACCCACTTGCGATGTTTGAATTCCGGCCGGTGGCAAACATCGTAGTGGATGTCAATCCACCGGTATTTGAGTCTGCTGATGTTCCAAATAATACTACCATTGCAATCATGGCATCAGAATCCCTTATGGGATCTGCAGACCCGGCAGACTTTACAGTATCGGACAATGCATTATCTAACATTACAGTATTAGACGTTACAGTATCTGACCACATCATAATGTTGACTGTGGATATTGTAATAATGCTTGGAGACACACTTGACGTATCATATATGGGTGCTGCACTAACTGATGCCGCAGGAAACCCACTTGTACATTTTACCCGGTCCGTTACAAACAATGTGCCTGATACTATCGCGCCAACTGCTGTCATATCCAATACTATTACATCTAATGGAGGCACAATAAACTCTAACACGATACCATATATTGTAACATTTGATGAGGAGGTGACAAACTTTGATTCATCAGGTATACGGATAACCGGATCAACATTCGGAGGCCTGCCCATTATATCAAACTTTGAAGGAACCGGTGTCACATACACCTTTGTTGTGACTTCCCCCTCTGATGGTACGGTCACAGTATCAATTCCTGCTGGTGCTGCAACAGATAATGCCCACAACCCAAACACGGCATCCAATGAATATACCGTTATAGTGGCAGATACAATACCCGGTGTGAGCAGTGTATCTGCAACCAGAGACAGTACATATGACACGGGTGACGTCATTCCAATTACCGTAACATTTGACGAGTCAGTAGAAGTAGCAGGAAACCCGCAGCTATCACTGGAGACTGGCACTAATGACGCAACTGCAGTCTATCTCTCCGGTTCACCTGGAACTGACATGGTATTCCAGTATACCGTTCTTGCAGGGGATAATTCCGCTGATCTCAACTATGTCGATGTAAATCCGCTGTCATTAAACGGCGGAACCATATTTGCCACCGATGACAGTCTCTCTGCTAGTCTGGTACTTCCTGCAACCACTTTTGATAACTCCCTTGGAGGCTCTGATGTAATGGTGATTACGCCCCCAACTGTAGTCATAACTGCTAGTACCACTGATGGCAGTACACAAAACATCCCCACGATATCATATACTGTGACATTCAACGAGGAGGTGACGGGCTTTGATGTATCTGATATAACGATATCAGGATCCGCGTCAGGAGGCTCACCTGCCATATCAAACTTTGCAGAAACAATCATCAATGTCTCATACACCTTTGTTGTGATAGCTGATTTGGATGGTACAGTCACAGTATCAATCCCACAATCCGTGGCAATAGATGCGGCAGCCAATCAAAACAGGGCATCCAACGAACATACCATTACAGTGGATACACCACCGGTCGTAGTCATAACTACAACTGCTGCATCTAATGGTGGCGTCACAACATCCAACAGGATATCATATGTTGCCACTTTCAGCGAAGTCGTGGTAGGCTTTGGGATGTCAGATATAATGGTATCTGGATCCGCATCAGATGTCACGCTAGAGGAATCAAGCTTTGCAGAAATCATCCCCGGTGTCTCATACACCTTTGATGTGGTAACTACTTCGGATGGTACAGTCACAGTATCAATCCCACACTCCGTGGCAATAGATGCGCCAGGCAATCAAAACACGGCATCAGACACATACACAGTTACAGTGGATGCCACCGCACCGAGTGTGACTAGCGTATCTGCAACAGGAGGTCCCTACAACGAAGGTGGCATCATTCCAATTACCGTAACATTTGACGAGTCAGTAACAGTAACAGGAAAACCACAGCTATCACTGGATACTGGCACTAATGACGCAACTGCAGTCTATTTCTCCGGTTCACCTGGAACTGACATTGTATTCCAGTATACCGTTCTTGCAGGGGATAATTCCGCTGATCTCAACTATGTCAATGTACATTCACTGTCATCAAACGACGGAACTATCGTATCTTTTGGTAATAATAACAAGGTTGCCAGTCTGACACTTCCTGCAACCACTTTTGATAACTCCCTTGGAGGCTCTGATGTAATAGTGGATAATATCGCGCCGACTGTAGCCATAATTGCCGATACCATTAACGGCGGTACACAAAACATCAACACTGTATCATATACTGCAACTTTCAGCGAGGTCGTGAGAGATTTTATTGCATCAGACATCATGATATCTGGAACGGCATCTGGAGGTTTACCTGTTATATCAAAGTTTGCAGGAACCGGTAATACATACATCTTTAACGTGGTAGTTACCTCTGATGGTACAGTCACAGTATCAATTCCAGAAAATGTGGCAGTAGATACGGCAGGCAACAACAACACGGCAAGCAGCAACAACACGGGATCCGACGAATATACCGTCACAGTGAAAAACACCGTACCAAGTGTGATCGGGATATCTGCAACAGGAGGTCCCTACAACGAAGGTGGCATCATTCCAATTACCGTAACATTTGACGAGTCAGTAACAGTAACAGGAAAACCACAGCTATCACTGGATACTGGCACTAATGACGCAACTGCAGTCTATTTCTCCGGTTCACCTGGAACTGACATTGTATTCCAGTATACCGTTCTTGCAGGGGATAATTCCGCTGATCTCAACTATGTCAATGTAAATTCGCTGTCATTAAACGACGGAACCATCAGATCCGCTGATGATGGCGTGGATGCAATGTTGAGGCTTCCTGCAACCACTTCTGATAACTCCCTTGGAGGCTCTGACATAACAGTTGATACCATACCTGTCGTAGTCATAACTAATAACGATATAGTTAATGGAGGTACCACAAACTCCAACATCATATCATATGTTGCCACTTTTACAGAGACCGTTACCGGCTTTGATGATGCGTCTGGTATCACACTATCAGGTGATGCGATTGCGTCAGTCTCTGCACCTGTTGGAATAGGTAACACATACACATTTACTGTGACTACCCTATCTGACGGTCTTGTCACTGTATTAATTCCAGAAAATGTGGCAGCAGATACGGTAGGCAACGGCAACGCGGAATCCGACGTATATTCCGTTATAGTCGATACTTCCGATACTGTCATACCTGTTGCGACTTTTATCGGTTTGGTTGGCGAGGAAGGCAGAGATGACGGCAAGTTTAGTTTTCCCCGAGGAGTCACAACATCCTCCACAAACATACTTGTTGCAGACACCAACAACCACAGGGTACAGGTATTTGATCTGGATGGTAGTTTTGTCAACACTATTGGCAGTCGCGGTATGAATAACGATCAGTTTATTTCCCCAGAAGGAATTGCAGTAGCTTCCAATGATATACTGGTTGCAGACACCGGCAATCAAAGGATACAGATAATTGATCCTGATAATTATTTTCTCACCCCGTTTGGCAGTGTTGGCTCAAGTGACCATCAGTTTAGAAATCCCATAGGAATCGCAATAACATCCGCAAACATACTGGTCGTAGACACCGACAATGACAGGATACAGATGTTTGCTCTTGATCACAGTTTTGTCGCCACGATTGGCCGTACTGGCGCAAACAACGGCGAGTTTGAAAGTCCAGGTGGAATTACAACAAACTCGACGCACATACTGGTTGCAGACACCAGCAACCACAGGATACAGGTATTTGATCTGGATCGTAACTTTGTCAGCAAGTTTGGCAGTCGCGGCTCAGGTGATGGCCAGTTTATAAGTCCTACTGGAATCGCCACCACTCCCACAAACATACTGGTTGCAGATCCCGGCAACCACAGGATACAGGTATTTGATCTGGATGGTAACTTTGTCCACACAATTGGCAGTCAAGGTAGGGGGTTTCATCAGTTTGATACCCCCATTGGAATTACAACAAACTCGACGCATATACTGGTTGCAGATACCAACAATCACAGGATACAGATACTTGATCTTTCACCCAACGTAGTCATATCTAGTAATATCCCTAATGACGGCATACACGATACTGCAACTGTATCTTATACTGCAACATTCAACGAGGACGTGACAGGCTTTGAGATGTCAGATATATTGGTATTAGGATCCGCATCCCGGGGCTCACCGGTCGTATCCAACTTTGAAGGAACCGGTGGCACGTACACCTTTGATGTGGCAATTAATTCTGCCGGTACTGTCACAGTATCAATCCCTGCAAATACGCTCACAGATGATTTGGGGAATCCAAACGTGCCATCAAACACATATACTGTTACAGTGAATAATAGATTTGGAATCTTTGTCGACACGTATGGCGGTTCCGGCCGTAATAATGATCAATTTAATTCACCACTTGGAATTACGATAAACTCCGAGAACATACTGGTTGCAGACAGAGACAACGACAGGATACAGATACTCGATCTGAATGGTAATTTTATCAACAATATTGGCAGTCTCGGTACAGGCCCAGGCCAGTTTAATTTACCACGAGGAATCGCCGTCAACTCCACGCACATGTTGGTTACAGATGCCCTCAACCACAGGATACAGGTGTTTGATCTGAATGGTAACTTTGTCAGCGAGTTTGGCAGTCGCGGCTCAGGTGTTGGTCAGTTTAATTCGCCAACAGGAATCACAACAAACTCCACGCACATACTGGTTGCAGACGGCGACAACCACAGGATACAGGTGTTTGATCTGAATGGTAACTTTGTCAGCGAGTTTGGCAGTCGCGGTATAGGCAATAATAATTTTGACACTCCCCACGGAATCACAACAAACTCCACGCACATACTGGTTGCAGACAGCCGCAACAACAGAATACAGATATTTGATCTGGATGGCACCTATGTCAACCAGTTTGGCCGTACCGGCGTAGACCCAGGTTCGTTTTCTTCCCCACGAGGAATCATCGTCACCTCCACGAACATACTGGTTGCAGACGCCAACAACCACAGGATACAGGTATTTGATTTAGATGGCAATTATGTAGATTACTTTGGTCTTCCCAATAGCATTTCTGGCCTAGGTGACGGTGAGTTTCGTCGCGCCTCTGGAGTTACGACAAACTCTACACATATGATAGTTGCAGACACCCTGAACAACAGGATACAGATATTTGATCTCTTTCCCATCGTAACACTATCTGCCAATGTTATCAACGGCGGCATTACGCACTCTGCTACCACATCTTATACTGCCATCTTCAGCGAGGACGTGACAGGCTTTATTGCATCAGACATCCTGATATCTGGAACGGTGTCCGGAGATTCGTTAGTTGCATCCAACTTTGCAAAAACCGGTAATACATACACCTTTAACGTGGTATCTGATTCGGATGATATTATTACAGTATTAATTCCCGCAGATGCTGCAATGGATGCGAAAGGTAATGGCAGTCAGACATCTATTGCATACACGGTTACCGTGGTTTTACCTGCCATAACCATAACTTCGTCCACTGCTGATGGTAACACGCAAAAATCCAACCGTATATCCTACACTGCAACTTCTAATCTAGAAATAACAGGCTTTGAGGTATCAGACATCCTGATATCTGGAACGGCATCCGGAACGGCATCCGGGGGCTTGCCTGTTGTATCCAGCTTTAACGGAACCGGTGACATGTACACCTTTGATGTGCTGACTACAGGTGATGGCACAGTCATAGTACAAATCCCCGCAGATGCCGCAATGGATGCTGGAGACCATCCAAACACGGAATCCGATGAATACACCGTTATAGTGGATACTGCCATACCGATTGGTGTTTTTGTCAAAACGATCGGCAGTTTAGGAACCAATGAAGGTCAGTTTGACCGTCCTTCCGGTGTTTCGATTACCTCCACACGCATACTGGTTGCAGATACCTTCAACAACAGGATACAGCTATTTGATCTGGATGGTAATTTTGTCAGCACGACTAGCGGCCTTTCAGGACCTGGTAGCACTGGGCTTAGAGTCCCAGAAGGAATTACGACAAACTCGACGCACATACTGGTTGCAGACACATTCAACAACAGGATACAGGTACTTGATCTGGATGGTAATTTTACTCACTCACCGATACGTTCTGATTTTAGAGTCCCAGAAGGAATTACGACAAACTCGACGCACATACTGGTTGCAGACACCTTCAACCACAGGATACAGGTACTTGATGCCGGTGGCGAATTTGTAAGCGAGTTTGGCAACACCTCTGTTGGTTTTAGCAGCTCAGAACCAGGTGGGTTTAATCAACCCCGGGGAATTACGACAAACTCAACGCACATACTGGTTACAGACGCCCTCAACCATAGGGTACAGGTATTTGATCTGGATGGTAACTTTGTCAGCGAGTTTGGCAGTTTCGGCTTAGACCTGGGTCAGTTTGACCGTCCATATGGAATTACAATCAACGCGGAATACATACTGGTTACAGACAGTCGCAACAACAGGATACAGGTATTTGATACCGATGGTAATTTTTTCAGCGCACTTGTCATCTCTGATCCGGAGATCGGTCCGTTTAACAATCCCCGAGGTGTCATAACAAACTCCACGCACATACTGGTTGCAGATACCAACAACCACAGAATACAGGTATTTGATCTTTTACCATCCGTAGAACTGTCTGCCGATACCCCCCACGGTGGCACACAAAATACTGAGACCGTATCATATGTGGTGACATTCAGCGAACCCGTGACAGGCTTTGAGATATCAGATGTAATGGTATCTGGAACGGCATCAGGGGGCGAACCTACAGCATCAAACTTTGCAGAAGACATACCTGGTATCTCATACACCTTTGATGTTGTGACCACCTCGGATGGAACAGTCACAGTGTCAATTCCAGAGTCCGTGGTGTTAGATACTGCTAGTAATGTTAATGCGGCATCTAACACACACACCGTTACAGTCCTGGCTAGTACGGCATCCTTTGTTTCTGCCAAAACCACCTCTGCCACCACCGTAGCAGTCCTCACGTCTGAACAGCTCTTTGAAACTGCGGATTTTTCAGACTTTACGATATCTGGCAACACGGTATCTGATGCGATAATATCTGACCGTACCATAACACTTACCGTGGATACGGAGATAATATTTGAGGACATACTCACCGTATCCTATACTGGCAACAACATACTAAACAGTCTGGATAACATCCTTGAAACATTTGAGGATCAACCCGTGACAAACAACGTGCCAGTTATTCCAGAAACATCTTTGCCCCTTTCAAATGACTACCTAAGACACACCATGACGCATGTAGGCGGACAATATTACGTATCAGGACATCATAATCTGCGATACGTTGATGACAGACTGCAATATTCTTATCAGATAAATCTGTACAGCATAACTGCTGCTGGAATTCAACTAGAGGCCACTGACATGGTGGATGTGGATTCGATAATAATAAATCCTCCTGAACTGCGTGATACCTACCCGCCATTTCCAATCTCTTTTGCACCAATAGATGAAGATACGTTTGTAGCTGTGTCTGGATATAATCAGGCATTAAACGTGCAGACATACGACATAAGGTTGGTTACAGGCACCACTGATGATGTGGTACTTGTATCTTCTCCCCTGGTGAGGCTGGATACCGGTGAGACCCCGTTTGATCCATCTCTTGTAAAACTTGATGATGACACACTGGTACTTGCATATACCGGCAGTGCAAGGGACGGGTATATCACGGCCCTATCTTTCTCGCAAACAGCCATACAATTTGTAGGCTCGCCCTTGGAATATGATCCAAATCAGGGACGGTACAACTCGCTTGTAAAACTAGATGATGATACCGTGGTTCTGGCATACAGGGGACAAAGTGCCGACGGTTACATCAAGACATTTGATGTTGGGACAGACAACATGATAACTCAAAAGGATTCCCTTGAGCATAATGAAACGGGAGATGTATCGTACAACTCGCTTGTAAAGGCAGATGATGGTACAGTGGTTCTGGCATACACTGATTACAGTACTAACAGCGGACATTTAGTTGAATTTGACATAGATGATAACGGTATGATCACATCACCACATGCCCCTCTGACGTATGTTACCGTAGATAATACCGCGCATGTCCCAGAGCGCCAGCACTTTAACTCTCTTGTATTGGTGGATGATGGCACCCTGGCTTTGGCATACAGGGGTGCAGATGGCGACGGTTTTCTCCAGATATTTGATATGAGCAATACGGGTCTGACTGCAAGGAATATTCTTGAGCATGACACAAGTTATGGCGCCTATAATGCCATGGTCAAAGTCAACCGTTCCACACTGGCACTTGTATACGGGGAAGCCCAGCGTGCAGTTGGCGATCAGACCCCCGTATCCAGTGCAATCAAGACACTCAAAGTTTCTGCAATTACAAATCTCCGCATCGAAATATCTGACTCTTCTACAATAACTGACACCGCATCACTGCAACTGCACATCACCGCCACTGACACCCCTGCCATCTCAGATACGGTAACTGGCATGGGCAGCACTGACACATCTGACTCTCCTGTACTATCTGACACCGCATCACTGCAACTGCACATTACCGCCACTGACACACCTGCCATATCCGATGAATCAGACATGCAGACCATGGGTGCTATCAGTGGATCTGACTCTCCGGTACTATCTGACACCGCATCACTGAAATTCTTCATCACCGCCACTGACACACCTGCCATCTCAGATACCGTATCTGGCATGGGCAGCATTGAAACATCTGACTCTCCTGTACTATCTGACACCGCATCACTACATCTGCACATCACCGCCACTGACACACCTGCCATATCCGATGAATCAGACATGCAGACCATGGGTGCTATCCGCGCATCTGACTCTCCGGTACTATCTGACACCGCATCACTGAAATTCTTCATCACCGCCACTGACACCCCTGCCATCTCAGATACCGTATCTGGCATGGGCAGCACTGAAACATCTGACTCTCCTGTACTATCTGACACCGCATCACTACATCTGCACATCACCGCCACTGACACACCTGCCATATCCGATGAATCAGACATGCAGACCATGGGTGCTATCCGCGCATCTGACTCTCCGGTACTATCTGACACCGCATCACTGAAATTCTTCATCACCGCCACTGACACACCTGCCATCTCAGATACCGTATCTGGCATGGGCAGCATTGAAACATCTGACTCTCCTGTACTATCTGACACCGCATCACTGCAACTGCACATCACCGCCACTGACACACCTGCCATATCCGATGAATCAGACATGCAGATCATGGGTGCTATCCGCGCATCTGACTCTCCGGTACTATCTGACACCGCATCACTGAAATTCTTCATCACCGCCACTGACACACCTGCCATCTCAGATACCGTAACTGGCATGGGCAGCATTGAAACATCTGACTCTCCTGTACTATCTGACACCGCATCACTGCAACTGCACATCACCGCCACTGACACACCTGCCATATCAGATGAATCCGACATGCAGACCATGGGTGCTATTCGCGCATCTGACTCTCCTGTACTATCTGACACCGCATCACTGAAATTCTTCATCACCGCCACTGACACACCTGCCATCTCAGATACCGTATCTGGCATGGGCAGCATTGAAACATCTGACTCTCCTGTACTATCTGACACCGCATCACTGCAACTGCACATCACCGCCACTGACACACCTGCCATATCAGATGAATCCGACATGCAGACCATGGGTGCTATTCGCGCATCTGACTCTCCTGTACTATCTGACACCGCATCACTGAAATTCTTCATCACCGCCACTGACACACCTGCCATCTCAGATACCGTATCTGGCATGGGCAGCATTGAAACATCTGACTCTCCTGTACTATCTGACACCGCATCACTGCAACTGCACATCACCGCCACTGACACACCTGCCATATCAGATGAATCCGACATGCAGACCATGGGTGCTATCCGCGCATCTGACTCTCCTGTACTATCTGACACCGCATCACTGAAATTCTTCATCACCGCCACTGACACACCTGCCATCTCAGATACCGTATCTGGCATGGGCAGCATTGAAACATCTGACTCTCCGGTACTATCTGACACCGCATCACTACATCTGCACATCACCGCCACTGACACACCTGCCATCTCAGATACCGTATCTGGCATGGGCAGCATTGAAACATCTGACTCTCCGACAATAACTGACACCGCATCACTGGAACTATCCATCGCATTCTCTGATTCTCCCGTACTGGCTGATGTGGTAAGCGGTATGGGAACCACTATTGAATCAGACTCTCCGACAATAACTGACACCGCATCACTGGAACTATCCATCGCATTCTCTGATTCTCCCGTACTGGCTGATGTGGTAAGCGGTATGGGAACCATTGTTGAATCAGATTCTCCGGTAATGACGGATTCTGTATTACTATCACCTTCATTTACAACCCCACCTCCGGATACAAATCCCCCCCCTATACCTACTGGTACCACGCCAACTGAAATCGATGATAGACGTGGCGGTGGCGGTGGCGGTGGCGGTGGAGGTGGCGGCAGTAGCAATACGCGAGACAATGATATAGGTAGCAGTATCGCCAACCGTGGCGGTCATGGAGGAAAAGGAGGCATAAACTATGACGTATCCTTTAACTTTACATCCAACAAAGTAAACGTACTGACTAATTCATCACAGATAAGAATAGAGCCTGACACACTCCTTACAATAACACCGCATATACTTCCACTTGATGCACGCCAGAACATCCTGCATATGGAGGTAATCATCACAGATGATACAACACCGCAACACCCAGACGCCTTGATACAGTACATGTCGCTTCCAAATGTTCTCACGCATGACAAATGCAGTGGCAATGAACACGAGTCATACCGTCTTTATGTCTGTGATGCCTCTTCACTCGTATCTGAGACACAGATGTCGTACTCTGAATCTCGTGTACAAGTCTCAAATCATTTTAAAAGTCTGATGATACCCTTTGAAGAAGAGTTCTCAGGCAGTCTCAGCATATTCCTGCATGATACCCGCGGAACAATACTCTCTTCGCACAATAACACTATCTATGATATTGTTGTAGAACCGTTTGAGGATAAATCCGAGATCGTGCATTTGATGGATCCTGAACCTGTCCCAATGGATCCTGAACCAATCTTAATGGATCCTGAACCTGTCCCAATGGATCCTGAACCCGCGGTTCTAATATCAATGGATCCAGAACCCGCACCCTCGGATCCAGAACCTCCCCTGAATCCTCAACCCCAACGCGATGGTGGCATATTTGAGCAGGTTATCCAATGGCTCCAATCCTCAATTGGAATACCTGCACCAATGGATCCAGAACCCACACCCTCGGATCCAGAACCTCCCCTGAATCCTCAACCTCAACGCGATGGTGGCATATTTGAGCAGGTTATCCAATGGCTCCAATCATCATTTGAAATACCCGTCCCCATGGATCCTGAACCAGTGGTCCTAATATCAATGGATTCTAAACCCGTCCCCATGGATCCTGAACCAACAGATGACCGTAATATCTTTGAAAAGTTCACAGACTGGCCGCTGTCATTGTTTGGAATCTTTTAGGTACACTGCAGCAACTTGTTTGCAGAGATGATTATACTTTACATAAACATGTTGGAAAGATCATGCACAGACACAACAAATGTCACGGCTGCGGATTCCAGTGATCTGATCATCCGATGTACCAGCCGTTTGGGATTCTGGTAAACCATGACAAGATCACCGGAATGCCAGAACCGTACAATATCAAAACCATCTAATTTTACCCACATACAAACCCGTATCTGGATCTGAGATCATGGCTCAATTCATATCTGATTTTTACACATAAAATGCCAAAATTTTAAATATTCATTATGATAACATGTCGCATGGCAGTAAGAGAAGCTGCACCACTTGATGAAAAACAATGGAAACAATTGCAGAAAAGTATGGCAAGAGGACCTACTGAGAAACAGTTGGAAATGATTGCAGACGCTAAAGAAAGTACCAAAAACATCAAAGTAGAATTTTAGGTTTTTAAAAATTCTTCGAACGAATTGATTTCAATGATGCAAGCTTGGTTGAATTTGAAAGGTAAAATCAACTGCAGATTTAGATGGGTTAACTCTGATATTGATGAGTTTAATGAATACATCGGTCCGTAGATGGCTCTTGATCTAGAACACAGCATTACACGGGCTTACCTGATTAGGATTGCAGGATACGTTGCAGCATATGCTGATTTATCCATGGCTCATCTTAAAAATAATGCAGCTCCTGCCATAAAAGGTAAGGAAATTAATAGCAATGTTCCGGCAATACTGATTAGTCATTTGGCGGTAGACGCCGTATTTCAAGGACACGGTGTCGGGAGATTCCTTTTAAAATTGATTATTGGTAGATTGATTCCAAAATTAAAAAAAATGGCAGGATGCAGATATGTAATATTGAATCCAAGAGATGATCAAGGTGTCTGAGATTTTTATATAAATTGTAAATTTGAGTATTTTGAAAAACTCGAGGATGGCCGAGAATCTGATAATAAATCTGATAATAAACGGGATGCTTTTTTGCTTGATTTGATAGGTATTAAAGATGAATAAGACGAAAAAAGGAGGACATGTCACAACCGCAAATACGCCAGAAACTTGATCGCTGTCCGTGAGCTGAAATGTTTGATACTTGATGTGTCCTCTGATGGTAGAAGACTGCCGGGAATCAGGAATATCTGCCAAAACAGGCGTGAAATGACATCTATTATACCTGACCTGAGAATATCTTTTTAAACTGCATTTACCGCAAAAATACAGTTTGATTTTAAATTATGACGAATCTGGGAGGAGGAAAGATAACGTATTGTCATGCCGTGGCAACGACCCATTTGATGTCCCATGATGCTTTTACATATTGGCCTGCTTGCAATACTTTTTGCCTTTTCTGCAGGGATGGTACTATCTGATGCGCATGCCCAGACATCAACTAATCCCATATCCGAACTAGGCTCTCTTGTTCTTCCAGATAACGGATATCGGCACAACCTGGTACATCTTGACGGCAACTATTACGTCTCCTCACACACCGTACTTTTACCTGGAGCGACATCCGCTGATAATTTACGTTCTGCCGTCACCCTCCGACTATACACCATAATTAATGGGGATATCGCGCTGATTACCAGTGATGTATTAACACCAAACAATGTAGCAGGTGGTAACGCGGCTACAGATCGTACGGAAACAACGGAACCAAGATCTACTGGTCTTGCAAGCGTAGATTCTGATACCATTGCAATTTCATATTTAGTTTCTGGAACAAGTCTTATTCAAACATATACTGTCAACATTGGTCCTAGTGATCCTAGCTTTACACTTGACAAGACCCACACCTTTGAATCATCAGGAGCGACAAATAATCACTCTCTGATAGCACTTGATGAAAACAGGTTGGTACTTGTATATTCGCAGCCTGATGCTAGTCCTAGTGGCTATCTTCGTGTTATCACTATTCCCGATAATACTGGTAATAGTCTGTCGAGTTCGGAACGTACAACATTTGCCACCGGTCAGGGACGGTACCCCTCCGTGGTACAACTCGATGGTGACATGGTGGTACTTGCATACAGAATTAATCAAGGTCTGGCAAATATTCAGGCATTTGATATTTCAGGTACTACCGTCACTCCCCTTTTAACTGCTCATAATGTTGATCCCGGTCAAAGAACGGCGTACAACTCTCTTATCCGTGTGGATGATAACACCGTGACCCTTGCATACTCTTGGATTGGTGTTGGTGGCAACAAAGATGACGGGGACGGCAGGATCCGCGTCTTTGATGTTGACTCTGCTGGTGCCTTTACTGAGACCAGCAGTCAAACATATTATGGTTTCGCTGAAACGGCAACATCCGAGGAACGCATACACCTCAACTCGCTGGCACTGGCAGATTCTGATACACTGGCAGTCGCATACAGGGGTGCAGAAGGCTACGGCTTTATCCGATTATATGACATAAACCCCTCAGGTGTCCTGTCTGCAAATGGTGAACCGTTTGAGCATGATGCGGCAAACGGTGCATTCAACTCACTTATCCAAATCGATGATAACATGCTGGCACTCGTGTATGGAGGGGATCTTGAAACCGGTGCGACACATACCTCTACAGTTCCCAACACAATCAAGACGTTTGATACGGAGGCACCAACCATAGATTCTGTTGTAGCTACCGATAAAAACACAATAGTAATCACAGTATCTGAACCCGTTACCGGAGTTACAACTAAGGAAATGTTTACCGTTAATGGCGTTAACCCTGCTATAGACCCTGAAATAGATGGCAGGACCATAACCCTGACTGTCAGCATGCCAATTGTCGGCGGTGTGACAGTTACAGTGGTATATTCAGGTTCTACCATAACTGATTTCGCCAATAAAGAACTTGTGGTATTTACATATCTTGCTACAAACAACGTACAAAGTGCGAGCATCATCGCCGAATCTGACACACCTGCCATATCTGATGCCACATCACTGAACATCTTCATTACCCACACTGACACACCTGTCATATCTGATGAATCAGATATACCGATCACCAATGCATCAGGCGATAACACCCTTGCACTATCCCAAATCGCCTCTGTCGACCTTGAAAATAACGGCTACCGGCACAACCTGGTACATCTGACCGGTGATTACTATGTCTCCTCACAGACTGTAACTGTGAGTCCTAATACTAACACTTGGCATCATTACACCGTTATCCGACTATACAGTATCACTGACGGGCAGATCTCGTTGCTTGGCAGCGAGACTGTGGATACCACTGATGAAAATAAAGGTGTCCGTACTGTTGATATACACTCGAATCCAAGAGCTACCTCTATTACAGCCGTAGATAATAATACAATTGCCGTTTCATATGTGGAGGGTATTCTCGGTATTCATGGAGCCGTTATTGCAACATATGATGTTGATACCAGTTCTACTTCCAGTTCTACTTCACCATTTGGCAACAAAAAAACACTAGTATATAATCCACGTCCCTTAGGCGGACAAATATCTAGTCAGTCTTTGACAACACTTGATACAGACACGCTGATACTTGCATACTCGCATCCAAACTCCGGTCCTAGCGGCTTTATCCGGGCTATCAACATTGCCCCTGATGGCACGCCGACTGCCGGTGCCCCTGTAACAATTACCAGTAATCAGGGACGGTACCCATCTATAGTTACACTCGATGATAACACGGTTGTAGTTGCATACCGTGATCAGCGTGCCGTTGGACACATACGGACATACGATGTTTCATCTGACAGTCCGCCTTCATTTACTGAAAGAACTCCACGTGTACATGATGATCAGCGAACAGCGTATGCATCTCTTGTCAAAGTAGATGATACCACAGTCGCACTTGCATACTCTAGGATTGGTACTGGCAGTACAGGTGACGGAGATGGACGCATCAAGATATTTGATGTTGGGTCAGACGGCATAGTTACACAAAGGGGTGACACTATTGTGTATTATGATGTCGCGCCGGCTGGGGCATCTGATGAACGTGTACACCTGAATTCACTGGCACTGCTGGACTCTAACACGCTGGCAGTCGCATACAGGGGTGAAGACGGCGACGGCTTTATTCAGATATATGATATAACCACCACCGGTCTGACTGCGGCAGGCGGACCATTTGAGCATGATATGGCAAACGGTGCGTTCAACGCGCTTGTTAGGGTGGATGATACCACACTGGCACTATTGTATGGAGGGCATCTTCCAGATGTCATATCAGTTGCTACTGTAACTGCCAACACAATCAAGACACTTGCCGTTATAGCTACAGGCTCTGATACAGAACCGCCAACCATCGAATCTGCTACCACCACTGGTAATACCACGATCGTATTTACTGCATCAGAAATCCTTGTAGGACCTACTGCGACTACCGATAACTTTACCCTTGATGACAATACCATTACCAATCTTGTAATATCTGGCCGTACCATAACCCTGACTGTGGGCACACAAATAATGTCTGGACCCGACTTCACAGTATCATACTTTGGTGGTACCATCACTGATCTTGCCGAAAACCTACTTGCAGACACCGACCAGACCGTGGAAAACAACGTGCAAAGTGCGAGCATCATCGCAGAATCTGACTCTCCGGTGATATCTGATGCCACATCACTGAGCATCTTCATTACCCACACTGACACACCTGTCATATCTGATGAATCAGTTATGCAGACCATCATTGCACCAGGCGATAACACCATCGCAGAATCTGACTCTCCGGTGATATCTGATGCCACATCACTGAACATCTTCATTACCCACACTGACACACCTGTCATATCTGATGAATCAGATACGCAGATCACCATTGCACCCGACGATGACACCATCGCAGAATCTGACTCTCCGGTGATATCTGATGCCACATCCCTGAACATCTTCATTACCCACACTGACACACCTGCCATATCTGATGAATCAGTTATGCAGACCTTCAATGCACCAACTGTAGTAGGCGTATCTGCAACCGGAGGTCCATACAAAGAAGGCGGTATCATTGAGATCACCGTGACATTTGACCAGTCAGTAACCGTATCTGACGGTAGTACCCTGCAACTGTTACTGGAGACTGGTGATGATGATGCGATGGTCGACTATACCTCCGGCGCGCCTGGAACCGAACTGACATTCACATATACCGTTGCTGCAACACATAACACTAATAATCTCAACTATGTCGGTACGGACTCGCTATCTGTAATTGGTGGAACCGTTACTGCCACTGTTGGCGGTGCTACAGCAGATCTGCTCCTTCCTGCAACTGCTGATGACGCATCACTTGGCGGCTCTGATGTAATTGTGGATACTGCGGCGCCAACTGTAACCATATCTAACAACGATGGTATCGCTGATACCGGCACCTCATCTGCTGCCACCGTATCCTACACTATTACCTTCAACGAGCCTGTGCCAGGCTTTGGTGTGGATGATATCTCAGTATCTGGAACGGCATTTAGCATGCTTGGTGCATCAAACTTGGTAACAGTTACGACAGACATCTCATATACCTTTGATGTTGTAACCCTCTCTGATGGTACAGTCATTGTATCTGTACCTGAAAATGTGGTAGCAGATCCTGCAGGCAACCAGAACGCGGCATCCAACACATATACCGTCACAGTTGATGCGGCAACACCTAAAATAATCTCCGCAAGATTCTCCACTGATACAATCACCATAATCTACAACACACCAGTAACTACTGATCGATTCCATTATACGAACCTGATAACAACTGACGCTTCAACACCTACAGTATTGTCAGTTGCTGGCAGTGGCACTAATACCATATCCCTCACCCTCTCATCTGTAGTCTCAGCTGGAACCACTGTCACAATCAACATAGATGGTCCAACAAAGACAAGTAACTCTGCACTTGCGCTCTCACGAATAGATAACCAACTGGTAACAGCAGAAGACAGCGTCACACTTGCCGGTATTGACAACCGCATCGCAGTCACTGATCCTGATTCCACCCTTGCCAGAATCACATATTCAAGTACAGTTGATGCCACGCTGGATTATTCACCACGGCTAGTAACAGATTCAGGACTTTCAACTGCCACAACAAACGCCGAGATTATGGTAACTGCGACAGGTCTTTCTGGAGGGAATGTTGAGGTGACCATTCCTGCTGACACCAATCTTAGCTCGTCGACCTTTGATGGAATACTGGTATTACCAACTGACTCTGACTTTGACACTGGTTGTAACTCTGCTGCAATAGCTTCCGGTGCGCGGGCATCCTGCATCGAGATAGGACAATCTAATTCTGTGATAAACACTGATAATCCAATACGGATACAGCTTGGAGGGCAGGCAGGTAACATTCCATGGTATTCTCAGGGCGGTGCACCAGCTATCCAGATAACTAGAGCGTGTGTTGCCGATGATGTTACCTCTGTTACAACACAGCTTACCGGCGGCCAGGAGTGCTTTATAGACGTAGACACTGACCTGATAATCTGGACTACACACTTTACAGTATTTGGCTCAAACTCGGTAGGTGTTGCCGGGCCAACTGCAACCATAACTACTGATGATGCCGCTGATGGTGATACTGCAATCTCTGATGTCCTATTATACACTGTCACCTTCAGCGAGACGGTGACAGACTTTGATGACGCATATGACATTACATTATCTGGTACTGCAACTGCAACAGTCTCTGCACCAACCCCCGCTGCATCACCTGCAGACGGCACCACCACGTACAACTTTGTTGTGACTGCCACCAGTGACGGTACCGTCATAGTAACGATTCCAGCAGATGCGACAAGCAACGGCAACATGATATCTAATACCTATACCGTTACAGTGGATCTCCCCGTACAGTTTGTCAGCGAGTTTGGCACTAACGGCTCAGGCCCCGGCCAGTTTATCTTTCCACGAGGAGTCACGACAAACTCCACGCACATACTGGTTACAGACACCGACAACAACAGGGTGCAGGTATTTGATCTGGACGGCATTCATGTCAGCACGATTGGCAATTCTGGCACCAGTTCTGGCTCAGGCGACGGCGAGTTTAACCGTCCCAGCGGAATCACTACAACCTCCACGAACATACTGGTTACAGACTTGAACAACCACAGGGTGCAGGTATTTTATCTGAACGGCACCTATGCCAACGAGTTTGGCAGTCAAGCCGGGCTTGGCTCCGCCGGCAGTCCTGGTACCTTTGATAGCCCCGTGGGAATCACAGCAAACGGCACGCATATCCTGGTTGTAGACTCTATTAATCACAGGGTGCAGGTATTTGACACTGACGGCGTCTTTGAGAGCGAGTTTGGCCGTCCTGCTGAACCTCTCTCTTTTGACCGTTACCACAGCATTGCAACAAACTCTACGCATATCCTGGTTACAGAGGCTACCAAACACCGGGTGGATGTATTTGATACTAGCGGCAACTATCTCAACACGTTTGGCATTAACGGTACGGCTGCCGGGCAGTTTCGCTTCCCACATGGAATCATCATGAACAACGACCTGATATACGTCGCAGACTTGGGCAACAACAGGATCCAAATATTTGATAGTAACGGCGAATTTGTCGGCAAGTTTGGCAGTCTTGGTACAGGCGACGGCCAGTTTGACATTCCAGTGGAACTTGCAACAAACTCCACGCACATACTGGTTGTAGATAACTCCAACAGCAGGATACAGACATTTGCTCTGGATACTGTTGTACCGACTCCACAAATAACATCTCCCACCGTTAGTAACGGAGGTGCCACAACCTCCACCACCATCACCTACTCTGTCGAGTTCGGCGAGGTCGTGACAGGCTTTACAGCGTCTGATATCGCAGTATCTGGTACTGCAGATACAACTGTCTTTGCACCAACCACAGACACCCACACAATATACAACTTTGATGTGGCTGCCAAAACGGATGGTACGGTTAAAGTATCAATCCCTGCAGGCATGGTAATAGACGGATCTGGCAATAAAAACACGGCATCAGACACATACACCGCAACAGTTGATACTGCCGCACCAACCATATCTTCTATTGCAACCACTAATGAGACCACGATCGTAATTACCGCATCAGAACGCCTTACGGAAACCACTACTACCGGTGGCTTTACCCTTACCGGCAATACCGTTACTGCTAATCCTGTGATATCTGGCAGTACAATCGCCATAACTGTAACTAAACCAATAGTATTTGGAGACGAACTCACTGTATCATACCATGCTGATACCATAACTAATATCATAACTGACGTCGCAGGAAACGCACTTGCAACATTTGACTCGAAGCTTGTGACAGACGACTTTACACCCCATGACATATCCCAAATACACTCCCCTGACCTCCTCCCAGGCAACGGATACCGGCACAACCTGATACACCTGACCGGGGATTACTACGTCTCCTCGCACACTGTAACGGAGCCTGCAGGTGATAGTGGTAACTGGCGTCATAATACGGTTCTCAGATTACACATCATAACTGATGGAATAATCACTCCGGGTGTGAGTATAGTGGTAGATTCTATTACACCCCAAAGTAGAGGCCTATCGACTGCCGACTTGAACACCAGTCCAAGTTCTACTGCCATTGCACGCATAGATGATGATACCATCGCAGTTACATATGCAAGTGGTTCGCCAGTCGCCGGTCAAAACACTGTTGGTATATACAATGTTGATGTTAATGCTGATGTTAATGCTGATGATCCCTTTACACAGGATTCTGGTCATTTTACCACCTTTGAAACAAGCGTCAGCAGTGCACAAATACATTCTCACTCTTTGATGGCAGTTGATAGCACAAAGTTGCTAGTTGCATATTCCTACGGTAGTCCCGTCAAAGGCTATCTGCGTGTCATCGATATTGGTGCCAATGAGCTGACTGTTGGCGATGCTCAGCCAATTAACACCCCCCAGGGACGGTACCCCTCCATGATAATGCTCAATGATGATAGGTTCGTAATTGCATATCGGGGCGGCAGTGCAGTTGGACAAATACGTGCATTTGATGTATCCTCTGGCGACAATACATTTACATTCTTTGACAGTCTTACACACGATACTGGCAGAGTAGCTTACAACTCGCTTGTCAAAGTCGATGATAACACCGTGGCACTTGCATACTCTGAGATTGGTGAAAGTGCCCGCACTGATGACGGAACGGGGCATCTCAAGATATTTGATGTTGCAACAAACGGCACAATCAAACAAACAGATGACAAGACGTATTACAACGCCGCAGCAGATGCGGCAGGCGAAGAGCGTGTACACCTCAACTCGCTGGCACTGCTGGACTCTGACACGCTGGCCCTCGCATACAGGGGTGCAGATGCAGGCGGCTTTGTCCGGTTATATGACATAGACCACACCACGGGCGAGCTGGCTGCCACTGCCAGACCGTACGAGCACGACGAGGAAGACGGTGCATTCAACTCGCTAGTCCGAGTCGATGATGGCACACTGGCACTCGTGTACGGCGGGGATCTTCCATCGCCCATACCGGACGATACTGACACTGCCTACAACATCAAGACATTTGCCGCCATAGGTTCGGATACAACCCCGCCGGTCATTGAATCTGCTGTAGCAATCAATGCAAACACGATCGTACTTGCCGCATCGCAGACCCTTGAAGGAATCACGGATGCAGAAGACTTTGATATACCTGGAAATAGCATCACTGGCAATCCTGAGATATTAGGCTCTACCATAACCATAATGGTGGGCATGGCAATAATGCCTGGAGACATACTCACAGTATCATACCATGGTGATAGAATAACTGATGTTGCTAGAAACACACTTGCAGAGTTTACCTCCCTGTCAGTGGCACCTATCGTGCCTGATACTGACCCGCCAACTGTACGCATAACTAGTACTACTGCAGATGATGGCGTCACCACAAGCCACCGCGTCATATCTTATATTGCCACCTTCAGCGAGGATGTAACGGACTTTGGCGATGACACAACTGACATTACACTGTCAGGTACGGCAGCGGCAACTCTCTCTGCATCTACTGGTTCTGGCACCACATACAACTTTGTCGTGACTGCCACCTCTGATGGTACAGTCGAAGTAACGATTCCCGCAGATGCGGCAGAAGATGAGGCAGGAAACACCAACACGGCATCTGCCACACACACCGTCACAGTCAGTAACCTGTCCCAAATAGACTCTGTCAACCTTCCAGATGGCGGATACCGGCACAACCTGATACAGCTGAGTGACAACTATTACGTCTCCTCCCATGTCGTAACTATATCTAATACCAATCTGAATTACTGGATTTATGCCACCACCCTCAGACTGTACAGTATTTTTGATGGGGATATCGAACTGATTGGCAGTAAGGTAGTACAGACCTCTGTTCAAACCAAAAACACGCAGATTCATGAACTCAACACCCATCCAAAATCCACTGCCATCACACGCATGGATGATGACACCATTGCAATCTCGTATGTGAGCACCGGGTCGTCAAGTAATGTTAGAACCTATACTGTTGATACTGACTCCACTACTGAACCGTTTATCGATGATCGTGTTATCGCCTTTAGATCAGGAACTGATGCCGGGCAGACACACAACCACTCCCTGATAACCCTTGATGAAAACAGGATGGTACTTGCATATTCGTATCCGAACAATGCTCCTACCGGCTTTATGCATGTTATAGATATTCATCCCGATACCGGTGTTCTGCGTGTAGGTGACCCCGTACCAATCACTGCCAACCAGGGGTTGTACCCATCCATGATTAAACTTGATAATGAGACGATTGTCGTTGCATACAGGGGTAATTCTGCCCATCCATTCATACAGGCATTTGATATTTCAGCAGAGGGCACCGTTACTGCCAAAACCGCTCGTGATATCGAGATTAGAAGAACTGCATACAACTCCCTTGTCAGAATTGATGATAACACGGTGGCAGTCGCATACTCTGCAATTGGCGTCAGCTCACTCACGTCTGACGGACATGGCACCATCAAAGTCTTCGATGTGGATTCTGAAGGTAACATTGATGAAAGGAACAGCCAAACATACCAAAACACCGCTGCAAATGCGGCATTTGAGGAACACATACACCACAACTCGATGGTACTGCTGGATTCTGACACCCTGGCAGTCGCATACAGGGGAGATGATGCATACGGCTTTGTCCTGTTGTATGATATAGATCACACCACGGACGTCCTGACCGTATCTGGCGGACCCTTTGAGCATGACGATGCATATGGTGCATTCAACTCGCTAGTCCGAGTCGATGATGACACACTGGCCCTGGTGTACGGCGGAGATCTACCCTTATTCGTACAGGACTCCACTGTAACCCCCAACATAATCAAGACGCTTGCCGCTGTGGATTTGGATACAACGTTACCAGTCATTGAATCTGCCGTAACTGTTGATGCAACCACGATCGTACTTGGCGCGTCAGAACAACTTGCAGGAATTGTACTTACAGGAGACTTTGTCGTATCAGACAACCCCGTTGCTGCCACTGTAATATCCGGCTCCACCATAACCATAACTGTGGATAATGAAATACTGTTGAATTCTCCACCTGCCGTATCATACTTTGGTGATATGATATTTGATACTGCAGGAAACGCACTTGCAATGTTTGACCCCCGCCCCGTGATAAACATCGTGCCGGTTATAACTGCGGTATCTGCCGCAGGCGGTCCATACCACGCAGGTGACACGGTTGATATCACTATTACATTTGACGAGTCCGTAACTGTTATGGGTATGCCGCGGCTGCTACTGGAGACTGGCACGGATGGTGCAGTGGCATACCCTGTTTCAGACCAGATTGGAACTATGATACTATTCCAGTATACGGTTGCCGCAGGCGAGAACTCTGATGATCTCAACTATGTTGGTACCGGCTCTCTCACACTAAACGGCGGAACCATTGCCGCCACGGATGGCGGCATTTCTGCCAGTCTGAGGCTGCCTGCAACCGGTTCTTCTGACTCCCTTGGCGGCGGCTCTGATGTGGTGGTGGACACTGTGACGCCCACCGTGCTCATAACTGCCGGCACATCCCACGGTAACGCCCACAACTCTGAGACCGTATCATACACTGTTATCTTCAGCGAGGAGGTAACCGGATTTGACGCATCAGGCGTTGTAATCACCGGAGCGGCACAGGGTGAAGTTATGGAATCAAGCTTTGATGGTACAAACAACCCGACATACACGTTTGACGTGCTGGCAGCTGCAGACGGGGAACTAACCGTATCAATACCTGCAGATGCCGTAGATGAATCCAGCTCCGGTCATACCAACATTGCATCTGACGGGCACACCATAACGATAGATACGACCGGTCCGTCTGTAACTGTGTCATCTGATGTGGATGACGGGGCAGGTACCACCCTGGCTGACGTATCATACACTGTGACATTCACTGAAGCTGTTGACGGATTTGATGTATCTGATATCGTGTTAACTGGAACTGCAAACGGCGGTTCCATCGATGCATTGAACTTTACACATGTGCGTGATTCCGTGTATACATTTGATGTTGTAATTACCAGTGATGGAACGGTATCCGTATCTGTTGATGTGGATGCCGCAGCTGACCTGGTAGACAACGTCAATGCCGCCTCAAACACGCACACGATTACAGTTAACATCCTGCCAGTCGAGATACTCTCCGCCGTATGGCGGGATCCCGACGAGTCTGATACTAGTTTATCAGACGGCGACGAGCTGACCATCACGTTTACCCAGGATACTGACATGGCGGGAATTCCGACGTTATCCAAATCCGAACTTGATGCAGTATTTGTGTTTGGTGGATCACTTGGGGCCAACTATACCGGTGCGTGGTCTACTGCCCAAACGCTTGTAATTACCGTAATTAACGCGACTGACGCTGATGCGGAGATAGGTGATACCATCTCGCCGTTTAGGGGAACCGCATACATACGCAGTCTTGATACCGCGGGCGGAACAGCATTCTCTAATCCTAACAGTGTTGGTACAAACTCCACGGGACACGTCTTTGTTGGAGATACTAGCAGCCGCAAAGTCCAGATATTCCATCCCGACGGAAGTTATGCCGGCGTCCCTACGAACGGAACAGCATTTTTCCGTCCTGAAGGCATTGCAACAAACTCCACGGGGTACACCTTTATCGCAGACAACGGACCCAACCTGGTCCAGATATTTGATCCAAGCGGGGTGTATGCCGGGGCGCTTGTCACCGCGGACGATCTGACGTTCCAGGAGCCTGCCGGCGTTGCAATAGGCAAGGATGACATGATCTACGTCAGCGATACTAATGATAGCAACAGAAACGACCGGAGAATCGTCCAGATATTTAATCAGGACGGGACGTATGAAGGAGTGCTTGCCACCACTGTTACCACCGAATTTAATGTTCCTATATCTGTTGCAACAAACTCCTCGGGGCACGTCTTTGTGGCAGACAGTGGCAATGACAACATACGCATATTTGATTCAGATGGGGAGGAAAACACCTCCAATATAGATACCACCGGTCCGGCCGGATCCTCGACCCTGAGGGCTGTTGCAACAAACTCCACGGATCACCTCTTTGTGGTGTATAACAACAACGACAACAACAACAACAACGGTGCTGATACAGTCCAGATATACACTGCCTCCGGCGTGTACGAGGGGGATCTGTCCTTGGGGGATGACGTGGGTCTTGGAACCATATCGGGGATTGCAGTGGGCTCTGATGATAAGATAATCATCTCTGAGAGCTCAAACGGTGCCGTGCACATCTTTGGTCACCAGGTGCTGTACTCTGATGTGGGACTGCAGCAGTTTGAAACTGAGGCTAACACCACCGGGAACTTTGGAGAGCTTCGTGCGACTGTATCTATCTCATCTGATGATGTGGCTGACGGCGCCACTACCGGACTTGGAACCATACATTTTACTGCGGTATTTAGTGAGCTTGTGACAGACTTTAATACTACAAATGATGTCATGGTATCTGGAGGGACTATTACTGCTGGACCAACTCCCGTTACGCCACCTGCAGACGGTACCACGTACACCTTTGAAGTGGTTGTAACAGATGTTGGTACGCTCACAGTGTCAATCCCTGCAGATGCCGCATTGGCTTCTGATATCCGCGGCAACGCGGCATCTGACACATACACCGTTACCGTGATTGACACCGCGCCGGTTGTACTTGACGTATTTGCCGAAAATGGTGCATACAAGGTAGGTAAGACCATTGATATTACTATTAGATTTAACAAATCAGTAACCGTGGATGGTCCTGGCACCCCGCAGCTCACACTGGATATTGGTGCCGATGATACGGTAGTTGATTATTCCTCCGGTACGGACACAACTGAACTAGTATTCCAATATACGGTTGCCGCAACACACAATTCAGTCGATCTCAACTATGTCGACACGAACCCTCTCAGACTAAACGGCGGAAGCATCGCGGCGACTGATGATGATGCCGTCGCTGCAAATCTGGCACTTCCTGCAGCTGATTCTGATGAATCGCTTGGCGGCAGCTCTGATGTTATAGTGGATACCACCGCGCCATACTTTATTTCTGCCGCTAGCATCGCTTCTAATATCTCGCTGGAAATCCTATTGAGCGAACGAGTTGAAGGCACTCTCGTATATACCGACTTTGACGTGTCTAAAAGCGCAGTCGGTCTCTTCCCAAGTATAATGGGTTCGAAGATAGTACTTAATCTCACTATTCCACTTGTTGATGAGTCCCACATGGTATCATACAACGGCACCAACAGTCTTGTCACTGATGCGGCAGGAAACCCGGTTGACGAATTTGAGGATCAAGAAATAACCAACACCCTGTTTGAGACTGATCGACCAGTCCCTGTCATAACATCTGATACCGTTACTAATGGCGACTCCACAATCTACCGCATCATCAACTACTCTGTCAACTTTGGCGAGTTCGTAAACGGCTTTACTGTATCTGCTATTGAACTATCTGGTGGTGCAGCTGCCGGTGCAGATGTCACTGAACCTAAAGTGGCATTTGTCATGACACCGGCTGGAAGAATCCCAGTATACACCTTTACTGTGACTGCCACCATGGGCGGTTCGCTCACAGTATACATCCCTGAAAACAGTGTAACTGACATATATGAAAACCAAAACATGGCATCAAACACATACACCGTTACAATCAACCCCATGCTGCCACAATACCGATCTTCTGTAACCACTAATGCGACTGCGATTACAATTACCGCAGACAGACCACTTATGGAAACTGCCGATACGGCAGTCTTTACAGTCTCCAGAAATACGGTACCTGATAATACGGTACCTGACGTTACAGTATCAGGCAGTACGATAATACTGACAGTAGAGACGCCAATAACGTCCGATGATATGCTTACCGTATCATACACTGGTAATACCATAACTGATGTTGCAGGAAACGCACTTGAGACGTTTGAACTCGAGGGTGTGGATAATACCCTGTCAGATCTTCTTCTTACTGTAACTGTAACAAGTAGTGTTCCCAACGACGACACCACAATCCGTGATACCGTATCATACACTGCCACCTTCAACAAGGTGGTAACAGACTTTGATGATACTAAAATCACAGTATCTGGAACGGCATCCGGAACGGCATCCGATGGCACATTTGAAGTATCAAACTTTCTTAAAGAATCCGGCATCAGATACACCTTTGATGTGGAGGCTGCCTCTGATGGTACGATCACAGTATCAGTTCTTGCAGACATGGCAACAGATGAGGAAGGCGAAGGCAACGAGGCATCAAACACATACACCGTTACATTGGATATCTTTATACCCATTAGCACTTTTGTCAGTTCAATTGGCGGTTCCAGCTCCAATTCGGGCGATGGCGACGGCCAGTTTGATTTTCCACGAGGAATCACAACAAACTCCACGCACATACTGGTTGCAGACACCGACAACGACAGGGTACAGGTATTTGATCTGGACGGCAATTTTGTCAGTAAATTTGGCAGTTTTGGTATACAAACCGGCGAGTTTAACAGTCCATACGCAATCACAACAAACTCCACGAATATACTGGTTGCAGACACCGACAACGACAGGGTACAGGTATTTGATCTGGACGGTAATTTTGTCAGTAAATTTGGCGGTGCCGGCGATGGCGACGGCAAGCTTGACAGTCCACAAGGAATTACAACAAACTCCACGCACATACTGGTTACAGATCACCGCAACCACAGGGTACAGGTATTTGATCTGGACGGCAATTATCTCAGCAAGTTTGGCAGTGCCGGCACAGGCGACGGCGAGTTTAGCATCCCTGTAGGAATCACAACAAACTCCACGCACATACTGGTTACAGATGCTTTCATCAACAGGGTACAGGTATTTGATCTGGACGGCGTCTATCAAAGCCAGTTTGGCAGTTCGGGCCCACGCGACGGCGAGTTTAGCAGTCCTGCAGGAATCACAACAACTTCCATACACATACTGGTTGCAGACGTTGCCAACAACCGAATACAGGTATTTGATCTGGATGGCAACTATGTCAGCAAATTTGGCAGTTCGGGCTCAGGCAACGACCAGTTTAGCAACCCATATGGAATTACAACAAACTCCACGCACATACTGGTCGCAGACAGCAACAACCACAGGATACAGATATTTGATCTTGCGCCAACTGTGGCCATAACTGCTGACACCCCCAACGGCGGGATACACAACTCTGACACCGTATCATACACTGCCACCTTTACCGAGGACGTGATGGGCTTTGATAGGACTGATATCAACGTATCTGGAACGGCATTTGTCTACACGCCTGCAGTATCAAACTTTGCAGGGACTAGGGATACCTACACCTTTGATGTGGACGCCATCTCTGATGGCACGGTTACAGTATCCATCCCCAAACTTGCGGCAACAGATGATATAGGCAACGCAAATCATGCATCCACTGCATATTCCGTTACAGTGTCAGATGATGCACCCGTTGTAGCTGCCGTATCTGCCGAAGACGGTCCATACTACGAAGGTGACACAGTTGCTATCACCGTCAGATTTAACGAGGCAGTAGACGTAACTGGACCCCCACAACTATTACTGGAGACTGGCATCAATGATGCGGTAGCTGATTATTCCTCCGGTATGGGCACACCTGACATAGTATTCTCATATACGGTTGCCGCAGCACACGACTCTGCTGATCTCAACTATGCCAATACGGGATCGCTGTTACTCAACGGCGGAGGCATCGTGGCCGCCGCCGATAACAATATTCATGCCAGTCTGACATTACCTGCAACTGATTCTGATAATTCACTTGCCGGCAGTTCTGATGTAATGGTGAATCCCCCCACTGTAATCATAACTTCTGACATCCCTGACGGCGGCACCACAAACTCTACCGCCATATCCTACACTGCTACCTTCAGCGAGGATGTAACAGACTTTGATGATGCGGCAGGTGACATCACAGTAACCGGTACGACAACTGCGACTGCCTCTGCACTAACCAGAGACAGCTCCACCGTATACACCTTTATTGTGACTGCCGACTCGGATGGTACAGTCATTGTATCAATTCCTGCAAATGAGGCAACAGATACAGCAGGCAATGGCAACGCGGCATCTGATAATTATACCGTCACAGTCAGTAACATATCCCAAACATCCCCAGTCGCCCTCCCAAACAACGGATACCGGCACAACCTGGTACACCTGACTGGCATCTATTACGTCTCATCGCACACTGTAACTGCACCTGATACTGCCAACACGCTGAATTCTGCAGTCACCCTCCGATTGTACAGTATCATTAATGAGCACATCACGCTGATTGGCAGCCAGGCAATACAAAACAACGCCCAAGACAAAACCCTGTCACTACACGAACTTTCAACAGAACCCAAATCAACTGCCCTCACCCGCGTGGATGATGACACAATCGCAGTCTCATATGTAGTTGGCAGTACGTCCAGTACCGTTACCACATATGATGTTGATACCGATTCCACCACACCGTTTGGTAATCCTAAAAGTGCGGACTTTAGAGATGATACCAACGGCGAACAGACACAGAACCATTCTCTAATAACACTTGATGAAAACAGGATGGTACTTGCATATTCGTATCCGAACAATGCTCCTACCGGCTTTATGCATGTTATAAATATTCATCCCGATACCGGTGTTCTGAGTGTAGGTGACCCCGTACCAATCACTGCCAACCAGGGGTTGTACCCATCCATGATTAAACTTGATGTTGACACGATTGTCGTTGCATACAGGGGTAATTCTGCCCATCCATTCATACAGGCATTTGATATTTCAGCAGAGGGCACCGTTACTGCCAAAGCCGCTCGTGATATCGAGAATAGAAGAACTGCATACAACTCCCTTGTCAGAATTGATGATGACACGGTGGCAGTCGCATACTCTGCAATTGGCGTCAGCTCACTCACGTTTGACGGACATGGCACCATCAAAGTCTTCGATGTGGATTCTGAAGGTAACATTGATGAAAGGAACAGCCAAACATACCAAAACACCGCTGCAAATGCGGCATTTGAGGAACACATACACCACAACTCGATGGTACTGCTGGATTCTGACACGCTGGCCCTCGCATACAGGGGTGCAGACGCTGGCGGCTTTATCCGGTTCTATGATATAGATCACACCGCAGGCGGCCTGAATGCCACTGCCGGACCATACGCGCATGACACGGCAGTCGGCTCATTCAACTCACTGGTACGAGTCGATGATGGCACGCTGGCACTCGTATACGGCGGGGATCTTCCGGCATCCATACAGGATTCCACTGCAACCCCCAACAGAATCAAGACACTTTCTGCAGTTTTAGATGATACGCCGCCAGTCATTGAATCTGCTGGAACAACTAATGCCACCACGATCGTGCTTGTCGCATCACAATCCCTTGTTGAAGGAACTGCGGATACCGATGACTTTGCCGTATCAGATAATGCGGTTACTGGCACTCCTATGATATCTGGCAGTACCATAACCATAACTGTGGGCACGGCAATTGTCAGCGGCAATACGGTTACAATGAATTACACCGGTACTACAATAACTGACGTTGCTAAGAACGTACTTGAAATGTCTACATTCCTGCCCGTGAGAAACAACGTGCCGAATCCTGATGCGCCAACCGTAGTCATAACCGCGATTGATATCCCTGATGGCGGTCTTGCAAATTCTGACACCATATCCTACACTGCCACCTTCAACAAGGTTGTAACAGGCTTTAATAATACGGCAGATGACATCACAGTATCTGGCACTGCAACTGCAACTGCCTCTGAACTGACTGGAACCGGGAAGGACTACACCTTTGTCGTGACTGCCGACTCGGATGGCACTGTAATAGTATCAATTCCTGCAGATGCGGCAACAGATGCAGCAACAGATGCAGCAGGCAATGGCAACGTGGAATCTGACCCATACACCGTTACGCTGGATATCCTCATACCACTTGCCACTTTTGTCGACACGTATGGCAGTTCCGGCCGTAATCCTGATCAACTTAATTCACCACTTGGAATTACAACAAACTCCACGCACATACTGGTTGCAGACAGAGACAACAACAGGATACAGATACTTGATCTGGATGGTAATTTTATCAACAATATTGGTGTGTTCGGTTCAGACCCAGGCCAGTTTAATACTCCACGAGGAATCACCGTCACCTCCACGCACATACTGGTTGCAGATGGCGGTAACGACAGGATACAGATACTTGATCTGGATGGTAATTACGTCAGCCAGTTTGGCAGTCCAGGCACGGCAGACGGGCAGTTTGATTTACCAACAGGAATCACAACAACCTCCACGCACATACTGGTTACAGATGCCGGCAACAACAGGGTACAGGTGTTTGATCTGGATGGTACTTTTGTCAGCAAATTTGGCAGTCTTGGTACCGGCAATAATAATTTTAACACTCCCAGCGGAATTGCAGCAAACTCCACACATATACTGGTTGCAGACAGCAAGAGCAACAACAGGGTACAGGTATTTGATCTGGATGGCACCTATGTCAACAGTTTTGGCAGTACCGGCTCAGACCCAGGTTTGTTTAGTACCCCACGAGGAATCGCTGTCACCTCCACGCACATACTGGTTACAGATGCCGGCAACCACAGGGTACAGGTATTTGATTTAGATGGCAATTATGTAGATTACTTTGGTCTTTCCAGTCCATCTTCTGGCACAGGTGATGGTGAGTTTAATCGCCCCTCTGGAGTTACGACAAACTCTACACATATGATAGTTACAGACACCCTCAACGACAGGATACAGGTATTTGATTTTGCACCCACCGTGGTCATAACTACGATTACCCCCGACGGCGGAACACACAACCCTGACACCATACCATACACTGTCACCTTCAGCGAGGAAGTGTCTGGCTTTGTTGTGGATGACATCGTCATATCTGGAACGGCATCCGGTGGCACGCCTATAATATCAAACTTTGCAGGGTCCGGGAACACCTACACCTTTGATGTGGTAACCACCGGTGATGGTACTGTTACAGTGTCAATCCCCAAATTTGCGGCAGTCGACGTGGCAGGTAGCAGCAGCATGGCATCAGACACACACACCGTTACAGTTGACACGACCCTGTTTGGCATATCCTCTGCAGTATGGCGGGATCCCGAACAACTTGATGATATGTTATCAGACGGTGACGAGCTGACCCTCACGTTTAACCAGGATACTGACATGGCGGGATATCCGATACTATCAAAGTTGGAACTTGATGCCGTCTTTGACTTTGGCGGATCACTTGGGGCAAATTACACCGGTGCGTGGTCTGGTGCCCAAACGCTTGTAATTACCGTAATTGACTCGACTGGCGCTGATGTGGAGATAGGTGATGCCATCTCGCCGTTTAGGGGAAACACCCTCATACGCAGTCTTGATACCACGGGCGGAACAGCATTTGTTAATCCTGTCAGTGTTGGTACAAACTCCACGGGATACATCTTTGTTGGAGATGATGTCGGCGATAACGTCCAGATATTCCATCCTGACGGGGTGTATGCCGGGGAATTTGATCCCAGGCCACCTGGTGCCAGGATACCTGATACCCCGGAGTACGTACCCGCCGCATTTTTCCGTCCTGCCGGCATTGCAACAAACTCCACGGGGTACACCTTTATCGCAGACAACGGACTCGACCTGGTCCAGATATTTGATCCGGACGGGGTGTATGCCGGGGTGCTTGACATCGCGGACGGTCTGACGTTCCGGGACCCTGCAGGTGTCGCAGTCGGACAAAATGACATGATCTACGTCAGCGATACTGCCAAGAGCTCAGAAAACCGCCTGGACCGGCGAATCGTCCAGATATTTGATCGGGGTGGGACGTATACGGGGCTGCTTACCACCAGTGCTAGCACCGAATTTGATGATCCCGTGGATGTCACGACAAACTCCACGGGGCATGTCTTTGTGGCAGACAGTGGCAATGACAACATACGCATATTCAATTTTGAGGGGACAAACATCGCCAACATAGATACCCGCAATCCAAATCCATCCTCGACCCTGAGAGCCGTTGCAACAAACTCCACGGGACACGTCTTTGCAGTATACAACAACGTCGGTGATATCACCGTTCCGATATACACTGCCTCCGGCGTGTACACCGGGAATCTGCCTTTTGAAGGCGATGTGAGTCTTGGAACCATATCGGATCTTACAGTGAGGTCTGATGATAAGATAATCTTATCTGATTCCTTAAACGATGACGTGTACATCTTTGGTAATCAGGCGCTGTTCTCTGTTCCCGGAGGGGAACAGTTCGAATTCCCAATACATACCACCGGGGACTTTGGAATACCCCTTGTGACCGTAACCATAGCAACAACAACTGGCGTGGGTAGCGGCGATACTACTGAAGATACCACGCTGAATTTTGTTGTGATCTTTGACAGGGATGTTAAGGACTTTGCCCTGGCTGATGTTGTGATATCCGGTACGGCGACGGCGACTATCTCTAATTTTTCTGGAAGCGGTTTGGCATACATGTTTAACGTGAATGCCGCCACTGATGGAACCGTAATCATATCCGTTCCCATGGATGCCGCATTTGATTCTACTGGTAGGGGCAACGCGGCATCTGATGAATACACCGTTACAGTTGTGGATATCATGCCAAATGTAACTAAGGTGTCTGCCGACGTGCCTGCCGACGGCGACGGTGTCTACATCACAAATGAGATTATCGATATCACCGTGACATTTGACGAGTCAGTAATTGTTGAGGGCATCCCGCAGTTATTACTGGAGACTGGTGATGATAATGCCATAGCCTACTATGCCAGAGGCTCGGGTGGAACCGAAATCGTATTCCGGTATACCGTTCTTGAAGGACACAACTCTGATGATCTCAACTATTTTGATACGGGCTCGCTTACACTTGATGGAGGAACGATCACTGCCACCGATGATGATGAGGTTGCCGCTCTGTTGCTTCCTGCAGTTGACTCTGCTGAATCGCTTGCCGGCACCTCTGAAGTAATTGTTGATACCGTCGCACCAAAATTGCTTTCTGTTGCAACAACCGTCGATTCTAATACCGTTGTAGACATCGTGTTCAATGAAGCACTCGCCGGCAATCCTGAACCTGGCCATTTTACGGTGTCTAACAGCACAATCCGTGACTCCGATATAGTAGGTTCAACGATAAGGCTTACCCTCGTTATTCCACTTGTTACTACCTCCCACACGGTATCATACCCCGTCAGCGGTTCTGTCACTGATGTGGCAGGAAACCCGGTTGCTGAATTCACCGATCTATCAATAACCAACAACCAGTTTGAGACTGATCGACCAGTCCCTGTCATAACATCTGATACCGTTACTAATGGCGACTCCACAATCTACCGCATCATCAACTACTCTGTCAACTTTGGCGAGTTCGTAAACGGCTTTACTGTATCTGCTATTGAACTATCTGGTGGTGCAGCTGCCGGTGCAGATGTCACTGAACCTAAAGTGGCATTTGTCATGACACCGGCTGGAAGAATCCCAGTATACACCTTTACTGTGACTGCCACCATGGGCGGTTCGCTCACAGTATACATCCCTGAAAACAGTGTAACTGACATATATGAAAACCAAAACATGGCATCAAACACATACACCGTTACAATCAACCCCATGCTGCCACAATACCGATCTTCTGTAACCACTAATGCGACTGCGATTACAATTACCGCAGACAGACCACTTATGGAAACTGCCGATACGGCAGTCTTTACAGTCTCCAGAAATACGGTACCTGATAATACGGTACCTGACGTTACAGTATCAGGCAGTACGATAATACTGACAGTAGAGACGCCAATAACGTCCGATGATATGCTTACCGTATCATACACTGGTAATACCATAACTGATGTTGCAGGAAACGCACTTGAGACGTTTGAACTCGAGGGTGTGGATAATACCCTGTCAGATCTTCTTCTTGCTGTAACTGTAACAAGTAGTGTTCCCAACGGCGCTACCATAATCGGAGATACCGTATCATACACTGTCACCTTCAACAAGGTGGTAGATGACTTTGATGCGAATGACATCGACGTATCTGGAACAGCATCCGGTGGCATGCTTGCAGCATCAGAATTTGAAGGATCCGGCGTCAGATACACCTTTGTTGTGACTGCCCCCACCCCTAATGGTACGATCATAGTATTAGTTCCCGCAGACACGGCAACAGATGCGCAAGACCGCTACAACTCGGCATCAAACACATACACCGTTACAGTGGATACCCTCGTACCTATTGCAACTTTTGTCAGTTCAATTGGCAGTGCCGCCATGGACCCCAACAACCCCGGTAACGGCGAGTTTTCCAATCCTTCTGGAATCGCAGTAAACTCTACGCACATACTGGTTACAGACTTGAACCACCACAGGGTGCAGGTATTTGATCTGGATGGCAATTTTGTCCGCACGTTTGGCAGTTTTGGCTCAGGCAACGGCCAGTTTAACTCACCGTGGGGAATCACCACAAACTCCACGCACATACTGGTTGCAGACACCCTCAATGACAGGATACAAGTATTTGGTTCGGAAGGCAATTATCTCAACAAGTTTGGCAGTTTCGGCACAGACAACGACCATCTTAACGATCCACAAGGAATCACCACAAACTCCACGCACATACTAGTTACAGATCTCCTCAACAGCAGGATACAGGTATTTGATCTGAATGGCAATTATGTCGGCCAGATTGGTAGTGCCGGCTCAGGCAACGGCGAGTTTAGCCTCCCCGTGGGAATCACCACAAACTCCACGCACATACTGGTTACAGATGCTTTCATCAACAGGATACAGGTATTTGATTTTGACGGCAACTATGTCAGTAAGTTTGGCCGTGACGGCACAGGCAACGGCGAGTTTAGCAATCCTACAGGAATCTCAACAACTTCCACGCACATACTGGTTGTAGATGCAGGCAACGACCGGATACAGGTATTTGATCTGGACGGCAACTATGTCAGCTCGTTTGGCAATAGAGGCACAGACAACAACCAGTTTGATAATCCAGTAGGAATCACGACAAACTCCACGCACATCCTGGTTACAGACCGCGACAACCACCGAATACAGATATTTGATCTTGCGCCCACCGTTACCATAACTGCGGCTACCCCCAACGGCGGGATACACGACTCTGGCACCATATCATATAATGTGGTCTTCAGCGAGGATGTGACAGGCTTTGTTGCAGGGGATATTGCCGTATCTGGAACTGCATCCGGTGACACTCTTGTACCATCAAACTTTGCAGGAATCGGGAACAGCTACACCTTTGAAGTGGCAGCTGCCTCCAACGGCGTGATTACAGTATCAATCCCCAAACTTGTGGCAGCAGATACAGCAGGCAACTCAAACCTGGCATCCACTGCATATGCCGTTAGCGTGACTGATGCCGCACCGGTTGTAACTGCTGTATCTGCACGGGAGGATGGTACCTACAACACAGATGACACAGTTGATATCATCATTACATTTGACGAGTCAGTGAGGGTATTTGGAACCCCGCAACTGTTACTGGAGACTGGTATTGATGATGCGGTAGTCAATTACACAGACGGCTCGCCTGGAACCGAACTGACATTCACATATACGGTTGGCGCAACACACGGTTCTGATGATCTCAACTATGTCGATGCAGACTCTCTCACACTAAACACCGGAGCCATCGTGGCCAACGATGATCTGGACATTCCTGCCAATCGGAAACTTCCTGCAACTGGCTCTGATAATTCACTTGGCGGCACCTCTGATGTAATAGTGGTTGTTGATGCACCAACCGTGCTAATCACTAGTACTGCTACACATGATGGCGGCACCACAAACTCCCGCATCCCGTCTTACACTGTCACATTCAGCGAGGACGTAACAGGCTTTGATAATGTTATGGATGACATCACGGTAACCGGTACTGCAACTGCAACTGCCTCTGCACTAACCAGAGTCAGCTCCACCGTATACACCTTTATTGTGACTGCCGACTCGGATGGTACAGTCATTGTATCAGTTCCTGCCGGTGCGGCGAGAGACCATGATACCATTGATAACAAGGCATCTGCCACACACACCATCACAATCGGTGACATCTCCCAAACGCCCTCAGTCGAGCTTCCAGCCAACGGATACCGGCACAACCTGGTACACCTGACTGGCGACTATTACGTCTCATCGCACACTGTAACTGCACCTAGCACTGCCACCCCCGACACCACGCTGGATTCTAAAGTCACACTCAGATTATACAGCATCATTGACGGGATCATCGAGCTGATTGACAGCGAGGTAATACAAACCAACACCCAGAACAGAGACATCCAGCTTGATGAACGTAATACAGAACCCAAATCCACCGGGCTGACACGCGTGGATGATGACACGATTGCAGTATCCTACGTGGATGGCGACACAACATCCAGCACCGTTGCCACGTACGACGTTGATACGGCTTCCACCACCATGATGCCCTTTACTCTTTCACAAAGTGCGGACTTTAGGACAGGCACCACGGGTGACCAGACACACAACCACACTCTGATAGCATTTGATGAAAACAGGCTGGTAATCGCATACTCGTATCCTGACAGTGATCCTACCGGCTTTATCCAGGTTATCAGCATTGCTCCTGGTGACGGTGGTCTTGCTGCCGGTACAGCAGTGCCAACCACTGACGACCAGATGTCAACCACTGACGACCAGGGACTGTACAACTCCATGGTAAAACTCGATGATGATACCGTGGTACTTGCATACAGGGGTGAGGATGCCCGGGGATACCTTAACACATTTGGTATCTCAGATGATAGTAACATTACTGCCAGAGTTGCCCTCGAACACGATACTGGAATGACGGCATACCACTCTCTTATCCGGGTGGATGGTGATACAGTGGCAGTCGCATACTCTGTGCTTGGTCCTGACACATCCCCATCTGAAGGGTACGGACAGATCAGGGTATTTGATATCGATTCAGACAATGACATCTCCGTAAGGGGCGAGGGCAGTACAGTATATCAAAATACGGCCGCTGATACAACATTTGAGGAACATGCACACCTCAACTCGATGGCACTGCTGGATTCTGATACGCTGGCAGTTGCATACAGGGGAGATAATGCAGGCGGCTTTATCCGGTTATATGATATAAACCACTTGACAGGCGACCTGAATGCCACTGCCGGACCATACGCGCATGACACGGCAGTCGGCGCATTCAACTCGCTAGTCAGAATCGATGACGGCACGCTGGCCCTGGTGTATGGAGGGGATCTTCCAGATATCATACGGGATTCCACTGCAACCCCCAACAGAATCAAGACGCTTTCTACAGTTGTAGATGATACGCCGCCAGTCATTGAATCTGCTGGAACAACTAATGCCACCACGATCGTGCTTGTCGCATCACAATCCCTTGTTGAAGGAACTGCGGATACCGATGACTTTGCCGTATCAGATAATACGGTTATTGGCACTCCTAGGATATTCGGCAGTACCATAACCATAACTGTGGGCACGGCAATTGTCGGCGGCAATACGGTTACAATGAATTACACCGGTATTACAATAACTGACGTTGCTGGAAACGCACTTGAAATGTCTACATTCCTGCCCGTGAGAAACAACGTGACAGATGATACGGCACCGACTGTAACGATAACCAGCACCGCTGCAACTAATGGCGGCACCACAAACTCCCGCATCATATACTACACTGCCGTATTCAGCGAGGAGGTAACAGGCTTTGATGTGGCAGCTGTTATCGTGGAAACTGGTACTGCAACGAGAACTGTCTCTGAACTTGCAGGTTCTGGCACCACGTACACTTTTACCGTGACTACCACCACGGACGGTACAGTCGAAGTAACCATTCCCGCAGGCGCGGCAGCAGATGCGGCAGGCAACGTCAACACGGAATCTGACACATACGCCGTTAGAGTGGTCAATGCCGGACCGACTGTAACTGGCGTATCTGCCAATTCCGGTGCATACAAAGAAGGTGGTGTCATTGATATCACCATTACATTTGACGAGCAAGTAACTGTAGTGGATACGGATGGCAGCCCAACTTTAACGCTGGAGACTGGTGATAGTGATGCGGTAGTGGCATATCACTCCAGCCCGTCTGGAACTGAACTGCTATTCAGGTATACTGTTGCCGCAGGGCACAACTCTGTTGATCTACAGTATGTGGATTCCGACCCGCTTGCACTAAACGGCGGAACCATACTTGTCGCTGGTGACAACACCCCTGCCAGCCTGGCACTTCCCGGAATTGCTTCTGCGGCATCACTTGCCGGCGGTTCTGATGTAATAGTGGATACCATCGCGCCAATCCTTGATTCTGCCACTGCCGTCAATTTTGGTTTTGAAGTGGACATCGTGTTCACTGAACCAGTCTTCGGCAATGTCACTAATTCCCAATTTAGGGTGTCTCACGCCGATGTCCGTGACTCCGAGGTAAATGATTTAAAGATAAAGATCACAGTACTTCCTTTAATTAAGAGCAACTCCCAAACGCTAAACTACACCGGCAGTTTTGTCACTGATGCCGCAGGAAACCCTGCTGCCCAATTCCATGATGAACTGATAACCAACCCCATACCTGACACTGATAGACCGAGTCCACTCATAACATCTTCCACCGTCAGTAATGGCGGCATCACAAACTCCCGCATGTTATCCTACTCTGTCGAGTTCTTCGAGGTCGTGACGGACTTTGCGGCATCTAATATCGAACTGTCTGGTACGGCAGCTGCAACTGCAACTGTCGATGAACCAACCGCAGACAACTTCACAAGATACAACTTTGTTGTGACTGCCCCCATGGATGGAACACTCACAGTATCAATTCCGGCAGACGAGGTAACAGACCTATCTGGCAATCTAAACACGGCATCAAACACATACACGGTCTCAGTAAGTGACATATCCCCGGTAGACTCTGAAACCCTTCCAGACAACGGATACCGGCACAACCTGGTACACCTGACTGGCGACTATTACGTCTCATCGCACACTGTAACTGTACCCAATACTGCCACTGATCCTGTCACCATGCTGGATTCTGAAGTCACACTCAGATTATATACTATCACTGACGGTATCATCGAGCTGATTGACAGCCAGGTAATACAAACCAACACCCAGGATATAGACACCGCGCTGCACGAATTTGAAACAGAACCCAAATCCACCGGACTGACACGCGTAGATGATGATACGATTGCCATCTCATATGTGGTCGGCGGTACATCCAGCACCGTTGCATCCAGCACCGTTGCCACGTACGACGTTGATACGACTTTCACCACCATGATGCCCTTTATTCTTTCACAAAGTGCGGACTTTAGGACAGGCACCACGGGTGACCAGACACACAACCACACTCTGATAGCATTTGATGCAGACAGGCTGGTAATTGCATACTCGTATCCTGACAGTGCTCCTACGGGCTTTATGCAGGTTATCACCATTGATCCTGGTACCGGTGTTCTTGCTGCCGGTACACCGGTGCCAACCACTGACGACCAGGTGTCAACCACTGACGACCAGGGACTGTACAACTCTATGGTAAAACTCAATGATGATACCGTGGTCATTGCATACAGGGGTGGTGATGATCAGGGATTCCTTAATACGTTTGATATCTCAGCTGATGGTGACATTGCTGTCGGAGTTGCCCTCGATCACGATAATGGAAGGACGGCATACCACTCTCTTATCAGGGTGGATGACAATACCGTGGTAGTCGCATACTCTGTGCTTGGTCCTGACACATCCCCATCTGAAGGGTACGGACAGATCAAGTTATTTGATATCAATTCAGACAATGACATCTCCGTAAGGGGCGAGGGCAGTACAGTATATCAAAATACGGCCGCTAATACAACATTTGAAGAACATGCACACCTCAACTCGATGGCGCTGCTGGATTCTGATACGCTGGCAGTTGCATACAGGGGAGATAATGCAGGCGGCTTTATCCGATTATATGATATAAACCACTTTACAGGCGGCCTGAATGCCACTGCCGGACCATACGAGCATGACACTGCAGACGGCGCATTCAACTCACTGGTACGAGTCGATGACGGCACGCTGGCCCTGGTGTACGGAGGGGATCTTCCCCGTACCATACGGGATTCCACTGCAACCTCAAACAGCATCAAGACGTTTGCCGCCACAGGTCCGGACCTGACCCCGCCGGTCATTGAATCTGCTGGAACAACTAGTGTCAACACGATCGTACTTGTCGCATCACAGTCCCTTGATGGAACCCCTGATGCGACAGACTTTGCCGTATCAGATAATACGGTTATTGACCCTCTTATGATATCTGGCAGTACCATAACCATAACTGTGGGCACGGCAATTGTCGGCGGCAATACGGTTACAATGAATTACACCGGTACTACAATAACTGACGTTGCTAGAAACGCACTTGAAATGTCTACATTCCTGCCCGTGAGAAACAACGTGCCGGATGATACGGCACCGACTGTAACCATAACCAGCACCGCTGCAACTAATGGCGGCACCACAAACTCCCGCATCATATACTACACTGCCGTATTCAGCGAGGAGGTAACAGGCTTTGATGTGGCAGCTGATATCGTGGAAACTGGTACTGCAACGAACACTGTCTCTGCACCAGTAGGCTCTGGCACCACGTACACCTTTACCGTGACTACCACCAGCACGGACGGTACGGTCATAATAACGATTCCCGCAGATGCGGCAGCAGATGCGGCAGGCAACCGCAACACGGCATCTGACACATACGCCGTTACAGTGGCCAATGCCGGACCGACTGTAACTGCCGTATCTGCCGTATCTGCCGATAACGATGCATACAAAGAAGGTGGTGTCATTGATATCACCATTACATTTGACGAGCGAGTAACTGTAGTGGATACGGATGGCAGCCCAACTTTAACGCTGGAGACTGGTGATAGTGATGCGGTAGTGGAATATCACTCCAGCAGCCCGTCTGAAACTGAACTGCTATTCAGGTATACGGTTGACGCAGGGCACAACTCTGTTGATCTACAGTATGTGGATTCCGACCCGCTTGCACTAAACGGTGGAACCATACTTGCCGCTGGTGACCGTACCCCTGCCAGCCTGGCACTTCCCGGAATTGCTTCTGCCGCATCGCTTGCCGGCGGTTATGATGTAATAGTGGATACCATCGCGCCAAAATTTGATTTTGCCACTGCCGTCCATGGTAATATCGATGTGGAAATCACGTTCATTGAATCAGTCATTGGCACTCCCGTTCCTACCGAATTTACCGTATCTAATAACACGGTCTTTAACTCCATTACAGTAGATTCAATTGTAAGGCTTGGTGTCGCTCTTGAAATTAGCGGTAACTCACAAACGGTATCCTATGACGGCTATTCTGTCATGGATGCCGCAGGAAATCTTGCTGAGCACTTCACCAATGAAGATATAACCAACAACATATCTGACACTGTTGCACCGGATCCATTCATATCATCTACTACCGCTGTTAATGGCGGCTCCACAAACTCCTCCATAATATCCTATACCGTCCAGTTCATCGAGGGTGTGACGGACTTTATGGAATCTGATATTGAACTATCTGGTACGGCAGGTTCATCTATATCCGAATTCATGGAAGTCAACGTCACAAGATACACCTTTGATGTGACTGCCACGGACGGTACGGTCATAGTATCAATCCCTGCAGAAGTGCTAGAAGACCTATCTGAAAACCTAAACGCGGCATCAAATATACACACCGTTACAGTTGATACCGTACAACCACAATACCAATATGCTGAAACCACTGATGAGAACACGATTGTAATTACCGCGTCTGAATCCCTTGATGTAACCTCAGTTGTGACAGGCCTTACAGTCTTAAATAACGACGTATTTGGTATTCCGGAAATATCTGGCAGCACCATAACCATAACTGTAGTTAATGAAATAATGCCCGGAGCCACAGTCACCGTATCATATACAGGTACCGGCATAACTGATGTTGCAGGAAACGTACTTGCTCCGAGTCAAATGTATCAAGTGATAAACAACGTGCCATCACTGGTTCACGCCATATCCCAAATTGACTCTCTCCCCCTTCCATCCGGCGGATACCGTCACGACCTGGTACATCTTACCGGCGACTATTACATTTCACTGCACACTGTAGTCGAATCTGTTACCGCTGAATCCACATGGAGCCACCATACCACCCTCAGACTATACACCATAACTGACGGGCAGATCTCGCTGATTGGCAGCCAGCCAGTAAACACCGTTGATGGCCTTAGTAGAGCCCATCCTACTCCTGAACTAAACAGTAATCCAAGATCTGCCGCCCTTGTACGCGTCGATGATGACACCGTTGCCGTCTCATACGCGAGCACGCTGACAGATGATGACTTTGAAAGCACTGTTGCAACATTTGATGTCGCATACTCTGGTCCATACTTTATCGAGTCCGAGAGTGTAGTCTTTCAGACCGGCAAGGAAACAGATGATCACTCCCTGATAGCATTTGATGAAGAAACGCTGGTAATCGCATATTCGCATCCCTACAATTCCCCTGACGGCTTTATCCAGGATATCAACATCGCCGATGATGGCACGCTGACTGCAGGTGATCCGGTAAGAATTACCACCGCCCAGGGACGGTACCCATCCATGGTAACCCTGGATGCTAACACGGTTGTAGTCGCATACCGTAATGGTACTGCAGTTGGAGCCATACAGGCATTTGATGTTTCACCTGGCAGCGCGGAGGTCTTTGATGCTGGAACCGCACTTCTACATGATGCCGGCAGAACGGCGTATGCCTCCCTTGTCAGAATCGATGATAGTACAGTGGCCCTCGCATACTCTGAGATCGGTGTTGGTGGCGATGCAGGCGACGGGTCTGGCCGCATCAAGATCTTTGATGTTGTGACAGATAACACAGATAACACAGTTAACACAGTTACACAGCGCGGTGACACCATCATATATTATAACGGCGCCACGGATGCGGCATACGAGGAACGCGTACACACCAACTCGCTGGTCATGCTGGACTCTGACACGCTGGCCCTCGCATACAGGGCAGATGCCAACGGCTTTATCCAGACGTATGATGTAACATCCTCCGGTCTGGTGATAACAGGCGGACCATTTGAGCATGACACTGAAATCGGTGCCTTCAACTCGCTTGTCAGGATCGATGACACCACACTTGCACTTGCATACGGAGGGGATCTTCCACTCCAGATAGCAAATACGGGAACACTCAACAGAATCAAGACGATTGCCGCCATAGAGGTTGCCACTGACACGACTGCACCAACCATAACATCTTTTGCAACCCCTGATGTCGACAAGATCGTACTTGAGGCATCCGAATACCTTGTTGGAACTCCGACTGCTGACGACTTTAGGGTTTTAGACAATACGGTGTCTGTTGCTCCTGTGATATCCGGTATTTACATAACCATCACTGTGGGCACGCAGCTTGTACATGGCAGTACGGTTACCGTGGAATACGTTGGTGATGCCACAATATCTGATGTTGTAGGTAACGAACTTGCCACATTTACCTCGCAGCCATTTACAGTGGATATTCCCGGCCCGACATCCCATAACATATTTGAAATAGATTCCATGCTCCTTCCAGATAACGGATACCGGCACAACCTGCTACATCTTACTCGCGAGTATTACGTCTCCTCGCACACAATACCTGATGATCCTACTGGCACTTCAACACACTGGAATTATCTGACTGTTTTGGGATTATACAGCATAACTGACGGGCAGATCACGCAGATTGCCAGCCAGAAGATTCGTTCTGCCCCCACTCAAAGCAAGACTGTACCAATTACCGAAGTAACCAACCCCAAATCCACGGCACTCGCACTGGTAGACACTGATACAATCGCAGTCTTGTATGTGGGTCACTCGGCAACTAATCTTAGAACGTATGATGTTGATATCAGCTCCACTATCCCATTTACAAATCCCCGCAATTTCGCCATTGCGAACGGTGAGCAGATACACAACCCCTCCCTGACATTGCTGGGACCAAACCTGCTGGTAGCTGCATATACACATGGCGGGGGCCTCGCTGGAACTGTGCGGGTCGTCGATATTAATCCTGATACAGATGAACTGAGCAATGCTGACGATGCGCCACTTGCCACTCCTGGACGGTATCCATCCGTGGTAAGACTGGATGCCAATACGTTTGTAGTTGCATACCAGGGCGGTTCCAATGCCACGGGATTCATACAGGCATTTAATTATCCAACCGGCGAGAGTGCAATTGACGACGGAGCCGCCGCTCTTAAATTTTCAGGGGATGAGAGAATAGAGTACAACTCCCTTGTTAGGGTAGATGATAATACGGTGGCCCTCGCATACTCTGAGATTGGCTCTGATGTAAATGGAAAACTAAAAATCTTTGATATCGACCCCAATGGCGGTGTTGATGAGCGTGGCGATTCAACGTATTACGATGGTGCGGCATCAGAGGAACGTGTACACACCAACTCGCTGGTACTGCTCAATTCTGACACGCTGGCAGTCGCATACAGGGGTGCAGATGCCCACGGCTTTATCCAGTCATATGAGATAGACCACACCGCAGGTACTCTTACTGCCACCGGCGGTCCGTTTGAGCATGATATGGCACATGGCGCCTTCAACTCGCTTGTCCGAATTAATGACGAGGCAGTCGCACTCGTGTACGGCGAGGATCTTCCCAACCCCATATCGGACACTACTGCAACCTCCTATACCGTCAAGACGCTCGGTCTTATCGATACGAGTACGGATGCAATCGCGCCAATCATCAATTTTGCTGAAACCACCGATGTCACCACGATCGTGCTTACCGCATCAGAACCCCTTGTGGAAACTGCCACTACTACTATGGGCTTTACCTTATCTGGCAATACCATATCAGGTAATCCTATGGTGTCTGGTCTTGAGATAACCATAACTGTCGACACAGCAATAGTGTCTGGAGAAACACTCATGGTATCATACGATGCTGCTGCCGGTGGTGTAACTGACGTTGCAGGAAACGCACTTGCATCGTTTGGACCCGAGACTGTGACAAACAACGTGATTGCAATTGGAACTTTTGATAATGCGTTTGGCGGTACCGACACAATCGACGGTGAGTTTATGGGACCCTATGGAATCACGACAAACTCCACGCACATACTGGTTACAGACTCTGGCAACGACAGGATACAGATATTTGATCTGGACGGCACCTTTGCCGGCACATTTGGCAGTAACGGCGCTGCCAGCGGCCAGGTTATTGCTCCAATAGGAATCACGACAACCTCCACGCACATACTGGTTGTAGATTCTGGCAACCACCGAATACAGATATTTGAGCATGACGGCACCCCTGCCTACAGATTTGGCAGTCAAGGTACGGGCGACGGTGAGTTTACCACCCCATACGGAATTGCAACAACCCCCACGCACATACTGGTTACCGACTCTGGCAACCACCGAATACAGATATTTGAGCATGACGGCACCTTTGTCAGCTCGTTTGGCAGTCAAGGCACCGCCGACGCTCAGTTTAGCACTCCACAAGGAATTACAACAACCTCCACGCAGATACTGGTTGTAGATAGCGGGAACGACAGGGTGCAGATATTTGAGTATGACGGCACCTCCGCAGTAATAGTGGACACTGTGGCACCTACATTTGATTCTGCTGCAACCACCACCTCAACTACGATCGTAATTACAATATCCGAACTCCTTGCAGGAACTGCCGTTATAGAAGACTTTGATGTCCCAGGCAATACCGTTACTGCAATCTCTGAAATATCTGGCAGTACCATAACCCTGACTGTTGGTACGGCAATAGCGTCCGGAGACGCACCCACAGTATCATACACAGCTGGTGGCCTAACTGACGTTGCAGGAAACGCACTTGCAACGTTTGACCCGGAGACTGTGACAAACAACGTGGGAGGTGCCGGCGCGCCAACTGTAACCATAACTACCGTTGATGTCTCTGATGGCGGCACTGTATTCTCTAATGTTATATCATACACTGCCACCTTCAGCGAGACGGTGACAGGCTTTGATGAGATGTCTGACATTACATTATATGGTTCGGCAACTGCAACTGTCTCTGCTCCTAGTGGAACCGGCACCACCTACACCTTTACTGTGGTTGCCGCCGATGACGGTACGGTCATTGTGTCAATTCCTGCCGGTGCGGCGGTAGATGCTGCAACCAACGGCAACGCGGCATCTGACACGTACATCGCTAGAGTGGATAGCCCCGTACGGTTTGCCGGCACATTTGGCAGTAACGGCGCCACCGACGGCCAGCTTGATGATCCCTCGGGAATTGCAACAACCCCCGCGCACATACTGGTTGTAGATACTGGGAACGACAGGGTACAGGCATTTAACCATGACGGCACGTTTGCCATCTCGCTTGGCAGTGAGGGCATGGGTGAAGGTGAGTTTACCACTCCGGAGGGAATCACAACAAACTCCACGCACATGCTGGTTACGGATCTCTCTGATTCCCGCATACAGACATTTGATCTCACCCCAAGCGTACTCATAACCGCGACTGGCATCCCTGATGGCGGCGCCACAAACTCTGGTGCCATCGCATATACTGCGACATTCAGCGAGGATGTAACGGGCTTTGACCATGTTCTATCTGATGTTACCGTAACTGGAACGGCAGGTGCGACTGCCTCTGCCCTGACTGGAACCGGTGGCGCCACATACGCCTTTACTGTGACTCCAGCCAATGACGGTACCATCGAGGTATCCATTCCCGCAGGTGCGGCAGCAGATACTGCAACCCGCGGCAACGTGGCATCTGCCACACACAGTATTACATATGATACTGTTCGACCTGAATTCGCCTCTGCAGGCACAATCGACGTTTATAAAACAGACCTTCGAACCGGTACAACCTATCTTGATGCGGCCGCCAGTCTTAGGACCGTAGAAATCATATCAGATGAACCGCTTATTGGCAGCCCCCGCATCAACCAGTTCTCCATACATGGCAACACTGTCCTTACGGCATCCCTGCACAACTCAAACATAAGACTGGAAGTATCTGCCCCGATCAGTGATGGTTCCCAAACGGTATCCTATGCAGGCAACACCATCACCGATGCTGCAGGAAACTGGCTGGCATCATTCGACCCTCAAATTATAAACGCCGGCGTAGCAGATCTAATTGGACCGGATGCGACCATATCATCCACCACTGATGACGGCAGCACAACGCGTTTCACTACCATATCCTACGTTGTCCGCTTTACAGAGGCCGTGCCGGGCTTTACCATGTTTGATATTACGATTGGTGGAGAAGCAGAGGTGGGCGAGTCCCCGATATCAGAATTTGATAATTCGAACCCACTCAGATACACGTTTGACGTGGCTGTCACCGGTGATGGAACACTTGAAGTATCAATTGCCGCAGGCGCGACAGCAGATGCGGCAGGCAACGACAACACGGCATCAAACGTATACACCGTCACAGTCGATACCGAGCAGCCGGAATTCACATCTGCTGAAGCCACTGATGCGTCCACCATTACAGTTACTGCAAATGACACACTTGAGGGAACTGCAGAGAATGGAGACTTTACAGTATCTAGTAATATGGTACACAACCCGGTATCTGGTATTGAAATATCCGGAAATACCGTAATACTGACAGTAGAAACGCCGATAACATCCAGTGACACATCACTCACCGTATCATACGATGGTAATACAATAACTGATGACCTAGGAAACTTGCTTGTCTCACCTGTTGACCTGACCGTATCTATCAACCCCCTCTCAACTCTTACCCTTGCCGTGGATGTAACTGTGGATGGCACCCCCAACGGCGGCACCAGCACCTCCCATACCGCATCATATACAGTTACCTTCAACAAGGTGGTGGCAGACTTTATTGTATCTGATATCTTGTTAACTGGAACGGCATCCGGTGGCTCCCCCACCATATCCGGCTTTGCAGGATCCGGCAACGTATACACGTTTAACGTGGTGGCAACCAGTGATGGAACACTCGTCGTATCAATCCCCGCAGGCGTGGCAACAGATGAGGATACAAACACAAACCCCGAATCAGATACGCACACCATTACCTTGAATATCTTTGTACCAATTGCAGCCCACTTTAATTCGATTGGCCGTTCTGGCAGCGCTGACGGTGAGTTTGACAGCCCACGGGGTGTCACGGTAAACGATTCACACATACTGGTTGCAGACACCAACAACGACAGGGTGCAGGTATTCAATATTGCAGGCAGTTATGAGGACCAGTTTGGAACCACATTTATACGCCCTCCAGGCTTTACCGGACCACCTCCAGCAGGTACTTTTAGTAATCTCCGTGGAATTACGGTGACCCCTGACAACATACTGGTTGCAGACAGCAACAACGACAGGATACAGATATTTGACTTACAGGGCGACGATCCCATCGCGTTTGGCAGTCTTGGCGAGGCCGACGGCAGGTTTAACCTACCCTCGGGAATCACCACAAACTCTACGCACATAATCGTTGCAGACACCCACACCCACAGGATACAGGTATTTGATCTGGACGGCGAGTTTGTCAGCAAATTCGGCGGTATCGGCACTGTCAACAATCGGTTCAACCTTCCAGGCGGAGTTGCAGTAACCCCCACCAACATAATTGTTGCAGACACCGGCAACAACAGGGTAACAGTCTATGATCTGGACGGCAACTATCTCAGCAAGTTTGGCAGTGGAGGCTCTGGTGACGACCAGTTTAACTCCCCAACCGGGGTTGCGGCAACCTCCACGCACATAATTGTTACAGACACCGGCAACAACAGGGTACAGGTATTTGATCTGGACGGGAACTATTTCTATACAATCGGCGGTCACGGCACGGGCCGTGCCGAGTTTAGCGGGCCAACTGCAATCGCGCTGACCTCCACGCACATGGTGGTTGCAGACACCGGCAACAACAGGGTACAGACATTCGGTCTTGCACCAACCGTAACCATAACTGCAGATACACCTGACGGCGGCACACACAACCTTGACACCGTATCATACACTGCCACCTTCAACGTGGACGTGATAAACTTTGATATAGATGATATCCTAGTATCTGGAACGGCATCCGGCGGCTCGCTTGTACCATCAAACTTTGCGGGAACCGGGGACACCTACACCTTTGATGTTGTGACTGCCTCTGATGGCACGGTTATAGTATACATCCCCAATTTTGCAGCACGGACTGGGGGTGGACAGGACAGCTTGGCATCAAACCAGTATACAGTTAACGTGATGGACATACCCACAGTCACTGGCGTATCTGCAGCAGATGACACCCACACCCCGGGTGATACCTTTGATATCACCATTACATTTGACGAGCCAGTGGATGTGACTGGATCCCCCACTCTGACGCTGGAGACTGGCGATACTGATGCGGTGGCAGTCTATCACTCCAGCTTGTCTGAAACCCAACTGCTATTTGGATATACCGTTGCCGTGGGCCATCTCTCAGATGATCTCAATTATGCTGGTACTGACTCGCTTGAATTAAGCGACGGAACCATATTTATCGCCGGTAGTACCGATCCTGCCAGCCTGCTGCTTCCTGCAACTGATTCTGAGAACTCGCTTGCCGGCAGCTCCGATGTAATAGTGACTAGTCCGTTGTCCGTAGTATCCCTGTCTGATACTGTTACCGGCGGAACAGGCATCCTCACGACCTCCAATACCGTATCTTACGCCGTCACGTTTAGCGCATCTGTTCCAGACTTTACAGAATCAGACATTATCATATCTGGAACGGCGGCATCAGGCGGCACGCTTGCAGCATCAAACCTTGCAGGATCCGGCACATCATACACATTTGACGTGGTGACTACCGGTGATGGCACCGTATTGGTGATGATTCCCGCAGGTGCGGCCACAGATGCGGCAGGCAACGGCAACACGGCATCTGACACACACACCGTCACAGTTGATGTTGAGACGCTCACCGTAACCATATCCGGTAGTACCCCTGATGGTAACTCGCAAACCGGCGACACGGTATCGTACACTGCCACCTTTAGCGAGGATGTGGCGAACTTTGTTGAATCTGATATTAGAGTAACCGGAACGGCATCAGGCGGCACGCCTGCCACATCAAGCTTTGTGGCAATCAACGCAACTGCGTATACCTTTGACGTGGTGACTGCCAGTGACGGTACAGTCACAGTGACGATTCCCGCAGGTGCGGCCACAGATGCTGCCACCAACGGCAACACGGCATCTGCCCCATACACCGTCACAGTCGATACAACCGCACCTGTATTATCCTCTGTTGTAATTTTTGATGCCAACACGATCGTATTTACTGCATCAGAACCCCTTGGAGGATCTGTTACTGTAGATGACTTTGAAGTATCCGACAATACGATCTCAGTTGTTCCCGAGATATCTGACAGTACTGTAACTATCACCGTGGGTATTGCAATCCCCGACGGCGGCACAGTTACGATAAATTACACCGCTGATACCATAACTGATGTAGCAGGAAACGCACTTGCCAGATTTGATGCGAGGTCTGTGACTGACACCGGGCCAACTGTAACCCTGACCAACGACGACACGAATAATGGCCGCGACACAAACTCCAACACTTTATCATATACTGCTGTATTTAGCAAACCCGTGATGGGCTTTGCTGAATCCGATATCATGGTAACCGGATCGGCATCAGGCGGTACAGCTGCTGCTGCATCAAACTTTGCGGAAATCAGCGTCGGAACCGTGTATACCTTTGACGTGGTGCCTGCCGGTGATGGTACAGTTACAGTAACGATTCCCGCAGGCGTGGCCACAGATGCTGCCACAAACGGCAACACGGCATCCGCCCCATACACCGTCACAGTTGATAACGTATCACCCACCGTAACCCTGACTGCCGGCATCCGTGTGATCGGTGATACCGATATTAACCAACCCGATTCAGATTATGAGTGTGTGACATCGGCGGGAGAGATGATATGTACGTTTACCCTCTACGACTATCCCACCATATCTGATGCAGCGTGTGAGCTACCGTTGGGGGGGACGGCATGTCCGATCCGTGAGGACGGCATATACCTGTATGAGACCACATTCTACATGGATACCCCTAATGGCGGCACGCACAGATCCGAGACCATATCCTACACTGCCACCTTCAGCGAGAGCATGAGGGACTTTGAGATCTATGATATTGAAGTAACCGGATCGGCATCCGACAACTCGCCTGTCGTATCAAACTTTGTGGTAAACCACACAACCGTGTATACGTTTGACGTGGTGACCACCGGTGATGGTACAGTTACAGTAACGATTCCTGCAGATAGGGCCACGGATGCGGCAGGCAACGGCAACGTGGCATCTGACCCATATACAGTCACAGTTGATAATACCATGGTCACCGTAGCCATAGACAGTCCTACCCCTGATGGCGGCTCACAAAACGTCAATACGGTATCCTACACTTCCATCTTTAGCGATGATGTGACAGGCTTTGCCGAATCCGGTGTTACGGTAACCGGATCGGCATCAGGCGGTACAGCTGCTGCATCAAACTTTGTGGCAATCAACGCAACCGCATATACCTTTGACGTGGTGGCCACAACTAACGGTACAGTCATAGTAACGATTCCCGCAGATGCGGCAATGGTTCCTGCAGGCAAGACCCTCGTGGCATCTGCCCCGTACACCGTCACAGTTGATACTGTAGCACCCATCTTCTCTTCTGCTGTGGTCCGTGACGCGTATACTGTCGTAATTACCGCATCAGAGCCCCTTGCGGGAACTGTTAACGGGGACCACTTTGAAGTATCTGGTAATACCATATCAGATAATACCCTAGCGGGCAACCTGGAGATATCCGGCAACACCATAACCATAAACGTGGACAATGCGATCCCCAGCAGCTCAGTTACGGTACGTTACACAGGTGATACCATAACTGATCTCGCAGGAAACGCACTTGTCACATTTGGCCCAGTGTCTGTGACAAACGACAACGTGCCAACTGTAACCCTGACCAATGACGATACGGCTAGTGGCAACACCGCAGACTCTCGCACTTTATCATATACTGTACAATTTAGCGAGCCCGTAACCGGCTTTGGTGATCAGGAAACTGATATTGCACTGTCTGGTACGGCGAGGACTGCAACTGTCCCTATTCCTATTGAAAACAACGAAGTCATATACGCCTCTATTGTGGACGGCACCACGTACGCCTTTACCGTGGTTGCCAGCGTTGATGGTACGGTCACAGTACAGATTCCAGCAGGTGCTGCCACGGATGCGGGAGGCAACCTCAATGCGGCATCTGCCACACACACCGTCACAGTTGATACAACCGCACCGGTATTCGTCTCTGCTGCGACTGCCACTGCAACCACGATTGCAATCACTACATCAGAACCCCTTGAGGGAACCGTTACTGCATCTGAATTTACCCTTACCGGCAATACATTTACTCCCACTCCTGTAATATCAGGTAACATCATAACCATAACCGTAGATACGACAATAACCTCCACAGACGATATCATAGTATCATACTCTGGTGGTACTACAACAACTGACGCCATAGGACACCCACTTGCGGCATTTACCCCACAGGCCGTGATAAACAACGTGCCAGGTGCCGCTGACCCGACTGATCACATCATATCGCAGGTACATTCAGCCGAACTTCCAGACAACGGATACCGACACGACCTGGTACACCTAACTGGCAATTATTACGTCTCATCACACACCGTATCTGTATTTGCAGGCAGCGGCATCTGGAACCATAACACCGATATCAGGCTATACAGCATCACTGACGGGCAGATCTCGCTGATTGGCAGCCAGACTGTGGCCGTCGTTACAGACCAGTCCGTCATATTCACAACACAGGAAACTGATCCTTCAACTGATCCTCCAACTGATTCTACGATTGTTGCCATCATCCCTGAAGATTCAGGTGAGAATACCAATGATGCAAGAGAAGATCCAAGGTCTACCTCCATCGTACGTATCGATGATGACACCATTGCCATTTCACACGTGCGTACTAATCCAGACGATCCGGAAGCCGACATTACAACCATCTGCCACCCCGTTCTGGGATGCCCCTTCATCAGTCCTGATGCAAGCAGTCCGGCAGCGGCCATTACAACGTTTGATGTTGATACTACCTCTGCTACGCCATTTGTAAACCCCAACAGCGTCGACTATAGAACTGGTAACACCGGCGGGCAGATATCCAGCCAGTCCCTGGTTGCATTTGACGTAGACACGCTGATAATTACGTACTCACATCCAAACTCCTCGCCTGACGGATTTATCCAGGCTATTCGTGTTGCTCCTGACGGCACGCTGACTGCAGGTGTACCAGTAAGCATTACTGCCGATCAGGGACGGTACCAATCCGCAGTCAAACTCGATGATGATACGGTGGTACTTGCATACCGTGATGGTAACGCAGTCGGACGCATACAGACATTTGACGTTTCATCCGTCGGCGGTACCTCCGTACTTACTGCCGGAACGGTCATTACACATGATGCCGGCAGAACAGCATACAACTCCCTTCTCCAAATCGACGATAGCACAGTCGCACTTGCATACTCTGAGATTGGTACTCCCAGCACAACTGACGGCGAGCTTGACGCACCAAGTGGAATCACAACAAACTCCACGCACATACTGGTTGCAGACACCGACAACAACAGGGTACAGATATTTGATCTGGATGGCAACTATCAAAGCGAGTTTGGCAGTTTTGGTACGGGCAACGGCCGGTTTAACGCACCGGGAGGAATCACGGCAAACTCCACGCACATACTGGTTGCAGACACCGGCAACAACAGGATACAGGTATTTGATCTGGATGGCACCTATCAAAGCGAGTTTGGCGGTTCTGGTACGGGCAACGGCCAGTTTGACGAACCCCGAGGAATCACAACAACCTCCACGAACATACTGGTTGCAGACACCTTCAACCACAGGATACAGGTATTTGATCTGGATGGCACCTATCAAAGCGAGTTTGGCGGTTTTGGTACGGGCAACGGCCGGTTTAACGCACCAAGTGGAATCACCACAACCTCCACGAACATACTGGTTGCAGACACCGGCAACAACAGGATACATGTATTTGATCTGAATGGCACCTATCAAAGCGAGTTTGGCAGTTTCGGTACGGACGACGGCGCGTTTACCTTCCCAAGAGGAATCACCGTAACCTCCACGAACATACTGGTTGCAGACACCGGCAACAACAGGATGCAGGTATTTACTTTGAATGGCAACTATCAAAGACAGTTTGGCAGCTCTGGTACTGACAACGGCGAGTTTGACACACCGCGAGGAATCACCGCAACCTCCACGAACATACTGGTTGCAGACACCCGCAACGACAGGGTACAGGTATTTGCTTTGGATGGCACCTATCAAAGCCAGTTTGGTACTCCTACAGGTGACGGGGTGGGACGTCTCAAGATATTTGATGTTGTGGAAGGCAGCCCAATCACGCAAAGGGGTCCGACTGTCACGTATTATGACGATGCGGCAGACGCGGCATTTGAGGAACGCATACACCTCAACTCGCTGGCACTGCTAGATGATGACACCCTGGCACTCGCATACAGGGGTGCAGACGGTGGCGGCTTTATCCGGGTATATGATGTAACCTCCGCCGGTCTTGCTACTGCAGGCGGACCGTTTGAACACGACATGGAAGACGGCGCGTTCAACTCGCTTGTCAGCGTGGATGATGACATACTGGCACTGGTATACGGAGGGGATCTTCCAGAAACACTGCCAGTTGACGCTGCTGCCCCCAACACGATCAAGACGATTGCCGCCATAGTTCCGGGTACTGATACAACGGTACCACTCATCACGTCTGCTACAACCCCTGATGATACCACGATCCTACTTACGGCATCAGAACGCCTTGTTGGAACCGCACCTGCGGGAGTCTTTAGCGTTTCAGGCAATATGGTTTCCGCTGATCCTATAGTGGCCGGCCGCACCATTACCATAACTGTGGACACGCCAATTGTCGTTGGCGATACGACGATTACAGTTGTATATACCGGCAGTACCATATTTGACGGCTCTGACAACACACTTGCAGGATTTACCCAGTCCGTGACAAACACCGTGTATGGCGTGACTGCCGTATCTGCGGCAGGCGGCACCTACAACGCAGGTGACACCCTGGATATCACCGTAACATTTAGCGGTCCGGTAACCGTATATGGAACCCCGCAGTTGTTACTGGAGACTGGCACCGATGACGCTCTGGCAGATTACACCCCCGGCAGCTCTTCTGGAACTGACCTCGTATTCCGATATACCGTTCTTACAGGACATGATTCAGCTGATCTCAACTATGTGGATACGGACTCGTTGTCACTAAACGGGGGAAGCATATCATCATCTGATGGCGCTACCCGTACCCCTGCAAATCTGGAACTTCCTGCAACTGGTTCTGCTGAATCACTTGCCGGCGGTCCTGCCGTAATAGTGGATACCACCGGTTCATCAATTGGAACCCACGTCCGCACGATTGGCAATTTCGGCACAGGTGCCGGCCAGTTTGACCGTCCCCGAGGAATCACAACGACCTCTGAGAACATCCTGGTTTCAGACAGCCTCAACCACAGGGTACAGATGTTTGATTTGAATGGCACATATCTCAACTCGTTTGGCAGTTTCAGCACTGACGGCGTGCTTAACGCACCCGGAGGAATCACCACAAACTCCACGCACATCCTGGTTGCAGACAGCCTCAACCACAGGATACAGATATTTAATCTGGATGGCACCTATCAAAGCCAGTTTGACAATTCCGGCGTGGATATCGCCCAACGACTAAATCCTCGTACTAATATGATGGAGAATTATGATCGAGGCGTGCTTAACGCACCAGGAGGAATCACAACAACCCCCACGAACATACTGGTTGCAGACACCTTTAACAACAGGATACAGATATTTAATCTGGATGGCACCTATCAAAGCCAGTTTGACAATTCCGGCGTGGATGTCATCCAACGAGAAAATCGTGCTGGGCACCTGGCGGATTTTGATCAAGGCGTGCTTATCACACCAAATGACATCACGGCAAACTCCACGCACATCATGGTTGCAGACACAGGCAACAACAGGATACAGATATTTGAGACTGACGGCACCCATGTCCGCACAATTGGCAGTTCTGACGGCAGTTCCGGTACTGGCAACGACCGGTTTGACACGCCGCGGGGAATCACGGCAAACTCCACGCACATACTAGTTGCAGACACCGGCAACAACAGGATACAGGTGTTTGATAACACAGGAACCCATGTCAGCACGATTGGCCGTCTCGGCACAGCCGACGGCCGGTTTAACGCACCGGGAGGAGTCACCGCAACCTCCACGTACATCCTGGTTTCAGACACCGGCAACGACAGAATGCAGGTATTTGATTTAGACGGCAACCATATCCTCTCGTTTGGCAGTTCTGGTACTGGTGACGGCGCGTTTGACATGCCGCGAGAAATCACCGCAACCTCCACGCACATCCTGGTTGCAGACACCCTCAACAACAGGGTACAGGTATTTGGTTTGGACGGCACCTATGACAGCCAGTTTGGCAGTTTCAGCATAACTGACGGCGTGTTTAACGCGCCAAGGGGAGTCACCGCAACCTCCACGAACATACTGGTTGCAGACAGCAACAACAACAGGATACAGGTGTTTGATCTGCAGGGTAACTATCGCAGCCAGTTTGGCAACCTAGGTATGGATGACGGCGGGTTTAACGCGCCAAGGGGAGTCACCGCAAACTCCACGAACATACTGGTTGCAGACAGCAACAACAACAGGATACAGGTATTTGGTTTGGACGGCACCTATCGCAGCCAGTTTGGCAGTCTTGGTTCAGGTGACGGCGAGTTTATCACACCAAGAGGAATCACAACAAACTCCACGCACATACTGGTTGCAGACACCGGCAACGACAGGATACAGGTATTTGATCTGGACGGCACCTATCAAAGCCAGTTTGGCAACTTCGGCAGAGCCGACGGCCAGTTTGACACACCGGAAGGAATCACGGCAAACTCCACGCACATACTAGTTGCAGACACCGGCAACCACAGGATACAGGTGTTTGATGACACAGGCACCCATGTCAGCACGATTGGCCGTTACGGCACAGCCGACGGCCAGTTTATCACACCGCGAGGAATCACCGCAACCTCCACGAACATACTGGTTTCAGACACCGGCAACCACAGGGTACAGGTATTTGATCTGGATGGCACCTATCAAAGCCAGTTTGGCAACATCATACAGATATTTGATGAAAATAACGTCTTTCTCCGCCAGTTTGGCAGTCTCGGCTCACCGGGCTTGCATAATGGTCAGTTTGACACGCCGCAAGAAATCACAGCAACCTCCGAGAACATCCTGGTTGCAGACACCGCCAACAACAGGATACAGGTATTTGATCTGGGCGGCAATTATCTCCGCCAGTTTGGTGCCCCCGTCCCAGCTGACGGTGTGCTTAACACACCAAGGGGAGTCACCGCAACCTCCGAGAACATACTGGTTGCAGACAGCAACAACAACAGGATACAGGTATTTGATCTGGACGGCAACTATCAAGACCGGTTTGGCAGCCTCGGTACGGGTGACGGCCAGTTTAACACACCAAGGGGAGTCACAGCAACCTCCGAGAACATACTGGTTGCAGACAGCCTCAACCACAGGATACAGATGTTTGATTTGGATGGCGGCTATGTCAGCTCGTTTGGCAGTTTCAGCTCATCTGACGGCGTGCTTAACACACCAAGGGGAGTCACCGCAACCTCCGAGAACATCCTGGTTGCAGACAGCAGCAACAACAGGATACTGGTATTTGATCTGGACGGCAACCATCTCAGCTCGTTTGGCTTTTTCAGCACAACTGTCGTCCAAGATGACGGCACCGTTGTCCCCCCAGCTGACGGCGGGTTTAACTTCCCCCTTGGAATCACAACAAACTCCACGCACATACTGGTTGCAGACACCAACAACCACAGGATACAGGTATTTGATCTAGATGGCAACTATGTCAGCAAATTCGGCAGTTTCGGTACTGGTGGCAACGCCCAGTTTGACGCACCAAGGGGTGTCACGGCAACCTCCACGCACATACTGGTTGCAGACACCGGCAACAGCAGGATACAGGTATTTAATTCAGCTGGCGGCTATCTCAGCCAGTTTGGCTTTTTCAGCACAACTGTCATCCAAGCTGACGGCACCGTTGTCCCCCCAGCTGACGGCGGGTTTAACGCACCAAGGGGAGTCACAACAACCTCCGAGAACATACTGGTTGCAGACACCAACAACAACAGGATACAGGTATTTGGTTTGGATGGCACATATCTCAGCCAGTTCGGCAGTCTTGGTTCAGGTGACGGCGAGTTTATCACACCAAGAGGAATCACGGCAAACTCCACGAACATACTGGTTGCAGACAGCAACAACCACAGGATACAGGTATTTGATCTGGAACGGCAGATATTTCAGCTCGTTTGGCAGTTTCGGCTCAGAAGACGGCCAGTTTAACGCGCCAAGCGAAATCACGGCAACCTCCACGCACATACTGGTTGCAGACACCGGCAATCACAGGATACAGGTATTTGATCTGGACGGCAACCATCTCAGCTCGTTTGGCAGTCCCAATCCGCCTGACGGCCAGTTTAACACACCAAGCGAAATCACAACAAACTCCACGCACATACTGGTTGCAGACACCAACAACCACAGGATACAGGTATTTGATTTAGCTGGCAACTATCTCAGCAAATTCGGCAGTTTCGGTACGGGTGACGGCGAGTTTAACTTCCCAGAAGGACTTGACATAACCCCCACGTACATACTGGTTGCAGACACTGAAAATAACAGGGTACAGATATTTGATTTAGATGGCAACTATTTCTACACGATTGGCAGTTCTGGCACCAGTCCTGGTGCAGGCAACAACCAGTTTGACCGTCCCCGAGGAATCACGGCAAACTCCACGCACATACTGGTTGCAGACAGTAGTAACAACAGGGTGCAGGTATTTGATCTTGCGCCTACTGTAACCATAACTGCTGATACTGCAAACGGCGGCACGCAAAACACTGGTACCGTATCATATGATGTTGTCTTTAGCGAGGATGTGACTAACTTTGTTGTGGAAGACATCTTGGTATCTGGAACCGCATCTGATGACTCGCCTATGGCATCAAACTTTAGGACAACCAGCGACGAAGCCGTGTACACCTTTGATGTGGTGACTACCTCTGATGGTACGGTCACAGTATCCATCCCAGGATCCGTGGCAATAGATATGGAAGGCAACTCAAATCTGGCATCCACTGCATACACCGTCACAGTTGATACCGCCGCACCAATCATATCTTCTGCTGAAACTACTAATGATGTCACGATCGTACTTACCGCATCAGAACCCCTTGTGACAACTGGTCCTGTAACGGGCTTTACCGTATCTGACAATGACATATCAGGTGATCCCATGGTATCTGGTCTTGAGATAAGAATAACTGTGGACAATGCAATTATCGGCGGCAGCACGGTTACAATGAATTACACCGGTACTACAATAACTGACGTTGCAGGAAACGCACTTGGTACATTTGACATGCGGTCTGTGACAAACAACGTGCCACCAGTGGTTCACGCCATATCCCAAATTGACTCTCCCCCCATTCCATCCGGTGGATACCGTCACGACCTGGTACATCTTACCGGCGACTATTACATTTCACTGCACACTGTAACCGAATCTCATATCATTGATAATCAATGGCGCCACAATACCACCCTCAGACTATACACCATAACTGACGGACAGATCTCATTAATTGGCAGCGAGATAATAAACAGAGTTACCAATACTAAAAACTTTCCTACTACTGAACTAGGTGGCCATCCAAAGCCTGCCGCCCTTGTACGCGTCGATGATGACACCATTGCCGTCTCATACGTGCGCACGCTGGAAAATAGTGGCTCTGCAAGCACTGTTGCAACATTTGATGTCGTATACTCTGGTCCATACTTTATCAACCGCCAGATTGTAGACTTTCAGACCGACGGGGAAACAGATGATCACTCCCTGATAGCATTTGATGAAGGCATGCTGGTAATTGCATATTCGCATCCCACCCATATGCCTAACGGCTTTATACAGGATATCAACATCGGCTCTGATGGCGCGCTGTCTGCGGGTACCCCAGAAGAAATTACCGCAAATCAGGGACGGTACCCATCCGTGGTAAAACTTGATGATAACACGGTTGTAGTCGCATACCGTGATATGGGTGCCCACGGACACATACGGACATTTGATGTCTCATCTACTATTGGCACGCCCGTGTTTACTGCCGGTCCCGAAGCCCTTGAACACGATGGTGCAAGAACGGCGTATGCCTCCCTTGTCAAAATCGATGATAGTACAGTGGCCCTCGCATACTCTGAGATCGGTGATAATAACAATAAAGGCGACGGGTCCGGACGCATCAAGATGTTTGATATTGAGACAGATGACACAGTTAACCCAGTTAACACAGTTACACAGCGCGGTGATACCATCATATATTATAACGGTGCTGCGACTGCGGCATTTGAGGAACGTATACACCTCAACTCGCTGGTCATGCTGGACTCTGACACGCTGGCCCTCGCATACAGGGGTGCAGATGCCGACGGCTTTATCCGGACGTATGATGTAACACGCCTCGGTCTGGTGGCAACCAGCGAAGCATTCGAGCATGACGATACAATCGGCGCCTTCAACTCGCTTGTCAGGATCGATGATATCACACTTGCGCTTGCATACGGAGGGGATCTTTCAGAACAGTTACAAAGTACGACAACCACCAACAGAATCAAGACGATTGCCGCCATAGATGTTGCCACTGACACGACTGTACCAATCATAACATCTCTTGCAACCCCTGATGTCAACACGATCATACTTAAGGCATCCGAATACCTTGTTGGAACTCCGACTGCTGCAGACTTTACGGTTTCAGGCAATAATATGGTGTCTGGTGATCCTGTGATATCCGGTATTTACATAACCATCACTGTGGAAACGGAGCTTGTACATGACGATATGGTTACCGTGGAATATGTTGGTGATGCCACAATATCTGATGTTGTAGGTAACGAACTTGCCAAATCTGCCCCGCAGTCATTTACAGTGGATATTCCCGGCCCGACATCCCATAACATATTTGAAATAGATTCCGTGCTCCTTCCAGATAACGGATACCGGCACAACCTGCTACATCTTACTGGCGATTATTACGTCTCCTCGCACACAATACCGGATGATCCTAATGGCGCTTCAACACACTGGAATTATCTGACTGTTTTGGGATTATACAGCATAACTGACGGGCAGATCACACAGATTGCCAACCAGACAATTGGTTCTGCCCCTACTCAAGGCAAGAATATAGGAATTACCGAAATTAACAACCCGAAATCCACGGCACTCGCACTGGTAGACGCTGATACAATCGCAGTCTTGTATGTGGGTGACTCGGAAACTACTCTTAGTACGTATGATGTTGATACCGACTCTGCTACCCCATTTGTAAATCCCCACAATTTCGCCATTGCGTCTCGTGGTACGAGCGGTGAGCAGATATACAACCCCTCCCTGATATTACTGGGACCAAACCTGCTGGTATCTGCATATTCGCATCCTGATGTGTCCTTCACCGGACGTGTGCGGGTTGTCAATATTAATTCCACAGACGGGAATCTAAGCAATGCCTCCACTACGGAATTTGGCGACGCTCCTGGGAGGTATCCATCTGTGGTGAGGCTGGATGCCAATACGTTTGTAGTTGCATACCAGGGCGATCCTAATGCTGAGGGATTCATACAGGCATTTGATTATCCAACCGTCGAGGGTGGATTTATCCCCAGAGAAGCTTTTAACTTTTCAGAAGGTGAGAGAATAGCATACAACTCCCTTGTTAGGGTAGATAGTAATACGGTGGCGCTTGCATACTCTGTGACTGGTGATATGCTCAATACAGGAGACGGGTCCGGACACATCAAGATATTTGATGTTTCAGAAACAGACGGCAGAATTGACCAAAGGGGTGAGACTGTTATGTATTATGACGGTGCGGCATCTGCGGCATCAGAGGAACGTATACACCTAAACTCGCTGGTACTGCTAGATGATGACACCCTGGCAGTCGCATACAGGGGTGAAGGTGCCCGCGGCTTTATCCAGTCATTTGAGATAGGCCGCGCCACAGGCAACCTTACTGCCACCGGCGGACCGTTTGAGCATGACACTGCAAATGGCGCCTTCAACTCGCTTGTCCGAATTAATGACGAGGCAGTCGCACTTGTGTACGGCGGGGATCTTCCAGGTACCATATCGGACACTACTGCAACCTCCTCCTATACCGTCAAGACACTCGGTCTTATCGATACGAGTACGGATGCAACCCCGCCAATCATCAATTTTGCTAAAACCACCAATGCCACCACGATCGTACTTGTCGCATCAGAACCCCTTGTGGAAACTGCCACTACTACTATGGGCTTTACCGTACCTGGCAACACCATGTCAGGCGATCCTGTGGTGTCTGATCTTGAGATAACCATAATTGTGAACGATGCAATTGTTAGCGGTAGCACGGTTACCGTGAATTACGATGGTAGTACAATAACTGATGTCGCAGGAAACGCACTTGCTACATTTGACATGCAGTCCGTGGAAAACACCGTGCCAAGCATCTCTGTCCCAGTGGTTCACGCCATATCCCAAAGAGACTCAGTTGACCTTCCAGCCAACGGATACCGGCACAACCTGATACACCTGACTGGCAACTATTACGTCTCATCGCACACTGTAACTGTACCCGATACTGTCACTGATCCTGTCACCATGCTGGATTCTGAAGTCACACTCAGATTATATACTATCACTGACGGTATCATCGAGCTGATTGACAGCCAGGTAATACAAACCAACACCCAGGATATAGACACCGCGCTGCACGAATTTGAAACAGAACCCAAATCCACCGGACTGACACGCGTAGATGATGATACGATTGCCATCTCATATGTGGTCGGCGGTACATCCAGCAGGGTTGCCACGTATGACGTTGATACGGCTTCCGACACCACGCCCTTTATTGTTTCACAAAGTGCGGACTTTAGGACAGGCACCACAGGTGACCAGACACACAACCACACTCTGATATCACTTGATGCAGACAGGCTGGTAATCGCATACTCGTATCTTGACAGTGATCCTACCGGCTTTATCCAGGTTATCACCATTGATCCTGATACTGGTGTTCTTGATGCCGATCCAGCAGTGCCAACCACTGACGACCAGGGACTGTATAATTCCATGGTAAAACTCAATGATGACACTGTGGTCATTGCATACAGGGGTGGTGATGATCAGGGATTCCTTAATACGTTTGATATCTCAGATAATGACATCATTACTCCTGATCCATCTGCATTCGAACACGAGGCTGGAAGGACGGCATACCACTCCCTTATCCGGGTGGATGACAATACCGTGATAGCCGCATACTCTGTGATTGGTACCAGCACATCTAACGGGTACGGACAGATCAGGTTATTTGAGATCGACCTAAACGGTAACATTAGCACAAGGGGCGGCGGCGATATGGTATATCAAAATACGGTCGCTGATGTGACATTTGAAGAACATGCACACCTCAACTCGATGGTACTGCTGGATTCTGATACACTGGCAGTTGCATACAGGGGAGATAATGCAGGCGGCTTTATCAGATTATATGATATAGACCACGTAACAGGTGAACTGACTGCCACTGCCGGACCATACGAGCATGACGCTGCAGACGGCGCATTCAACTCGCTAGTCCGTGTCGATGATGGCACGCTGGCCCTGGTGTACGGCGGGGATCTTCCTGATATCATACAGGAATCCACTGCAACCTCAAACAGCATCAAGACATTTGCCGCCACAGGTCCGGATATGACCTCGCCGGTCATTGAATCTGCTGGAACCACTGATGTCAACACGATCGTACTTGTCGCATCGCAGACCCTTGATGAAACCCCTGCTGGAACCCCTGGTGTGACAGACTTTGCCGTATCAGATAATACGGTTATTGACCCTCTTATGATATCTGGCAGTACCATAACCATAACTGTGGACACGGCAATTGTCGGCGGCAATACGGTTACAATGAATTACACCGGTAATACAATAACTGACGTTGCTGGAAACGCACTTGAAATGTCTACATTCCTGCCCGTGAGAAACAACGTGCTGGATGATACGCCGCCTACTGTAACGATAACCAGCACCGCTGCAGCTGATAGCGGCACCACAAACTCCCGCATCATATATTACACTGCCGTATTCAGCGAGGAGGTAACAGGATTTAATGATGAGGCAGCTGATATTATGCTGGCCGATACTAACATGAAAACTGTCTCTGCAATTGCAGGTTCTGGCACCACGTACACTTTTACCGTGACTACCACCACGGACGGTACAGTCGAAGTAACCATTCCCGCAGGTGCGGCAGCAGATGCGGCAGGCAACGACAACACGGCATCTGACCCATATACCGTTACAGTGGCTGATGCCGGACCGACTGTAACTGACGTATATGCCGATGACGGTGCACACATGGCAGGTGATATCATTGATATTACTATTACATTTGACGAGTCAGTAACCGTAACTGATATGCCACGACTCACACTGGAGACTGGTGATAATGATGCGGTAGTCGATTACACATCCGGCTCGCCTGGAACTGAACTGCTATTCCAATATACCGTTGCCGCAGGGCACAACTCTGTTGATCTGCACTATGTGGATTCCGACCCACTTTCACTAAACGACGGAAGCATCGTAGCCGCCGCCGATAACAATATTCTTGCCAGTCTGACACTTCCCGGAATTGCTTCTGCGGCATCACTTGCCGGCGGTTCTGATGTAATAGTGGATACTATCACGCCAAAATTTGCTTCAGCCACTGCCACAGGTCCTCGTAATGATTTTGTAGAAATCGCATTCAGTGAGCCAGTCGACGGCATGCCTATAGCTGACCATTTTACCGTATCTAACAACAGGGTCTTTGGCGTAACTATACTAGGTACAAAGATAGTAGGACTGACTCTCGGTATTTCAGTTACTGACTCCCAAACGGTATCATACCACGGCAATTCTATCGTTGATGCCGCAGGAAATCCTGCTGAGCAATTCACTGATAGACTAATAACCAACAACCTATCTGACACTGATGGACCGAGTCCATTCATAACATCTACTACCGTTACTAACGGCGGCACCACAAACTCCCGCATGTTATCCTACTCTGTCCAGTTCTTCGAGGCCGTGACAGGCTTTACAGAACGTGGTATTGAACTATCTGGTACGGCAAATCCATCTATATCCGAATTCACCGAAGTCAACGTCACAAGATACACCTTTACTGTGACTGCCAACATGGACGGTACGGTCATAGTATCAATCCCTGCAGATACTGTAGAAGACCTATCTGAGAACCTAAACACGGCATCAAACACACATACAGTTACAATTGATAATGTACGACCACAATACCTATCTGCTAAAACCACTGATGCGACCACGATTACGATTACTGTAACCGAACCCCTTACAGAAACTGCAGACACTGCAGGCTTTACCGTATCAGACAATAATATGGTATCCCGCGTTGTAATATCTGGCAGTACCATAATACTGACAGTGGATACACCAATAACATCCGGAGACACTCCCACCGTATCATACACTGGTAGTACCATAACTGATACCGCAGGCAACACACTTGTCATGTTTACCCCCAAGTCTGTACCAAATACCCTGTCATCTATTCCTCTTACTGTGACTGTATCAAGTAATATCCGTGATGGCGGCATCACAATCAGGGATACTGTATCATACAATGCCACCTTCAACAAGGTGGTGACTGACTTTATTGTGACTGACATCATCGTATCTGGAACGGCGTCAGGAGGCACGCTTACAGAAGCATCAAACTTTGCAGGATCCGGCATCCGATACACATTTGATGTGGATGCCGACTCTGATGTGGATGCCACCTCTGATGGCACAGTCATCGTATCTATCCCCATGGGTGCAGTAACTGATACAGCAGGCAACGGCAACGCGGCATCAAACACATACACCGTCACATTGGATATCGTCGTACCAATTGGAACCCATGTCAACACGCTTGGCAGGCCCATCCCCGATTCGGGCACAGGTAACGGCCATTTTAACACACCATATGGAGTCGTAGTAACCTCCACGCACATACTGGTTGCAGATACCATCAACCACCGAATACAGATATTTAATTTGGACGGCAATCATGTCAACACATTTGGCAATTTCGGCACAAGTGACAGCCTGTTTAACAATCCCCGAGGAATCACGGCAAACTCCACACACATACTGGTTGCTGATACTGGCAACGCGAGAATAAAAATATTTGACATTGACGGCCGTCATCTCCGCACTGTTGGCGATTTTGGCTCCAGCAACGGTCAACTTAACTTCCCACAAGGAATTACCATGAACTCCACGCACATACTGGTTGCAGAAAGCTTCAACCACAGGGTACAAATATTTGATTTAGACGGCAATTACTTCAGCCAGTTTGGCAGTCGAGGCTCAGGCGACGGCCAGTTTACCAATCCTGTAGGAATTACTACAAACTCCACACACATAATTGTTACAGACACCGGCAACGACAGGATATCTGTATTTGATGGTGATGGCAACTATCTCAGCAAGTTTGGCAGTCAGGGCTCGGGCAACAACCAGTTTCAGACTCCCAGAGGAATTGCAACAACCCCCACCCACATCCTGGTTTCAGACACCAGCAACCACAGGATACAGGTATTGGACACTAACGCCAATTATATCAGTACGCTTGGTGGTTTTGGTACGGGCAACAACCAGTTTAACGCTCCTCAAGGAATTATTACAAACTCGACGCATATGCTGGTTGCAGATTCCCTCAACCACAGGATACAGATATTTGATCTTGCGCCAACTGTCGCCATAACTGCGGCTACCCCCAGCGGCAGGATACACAACTCTGACACCGTATCATACACTGCCACCTTTACTGAGGATGTGACAGGCTTTGATGCGACAGATATCGCCGTATCTGGAACGGCAACCACAGGCACGTCTGTAGCAACAAACTTTGCAGGAGCCGGTGCTGCCTACACCTTTGACGTGATGGCAACCTCTGATGGTACGGTCACAGTATCAATCCCCAAACTTGCGGCAAGAGACACCGTAGATAATTCAAATCTGCCATCTACTGAATATTCCGTTACAGTAAACATATCTGAGAGCATTGTTACATCTGATTCTCCTGTCATGGTTGATACAGCATCACTGAACATCTCCATTACCGCAACTGACGCACCTGCCATATCTGACGAATCCGACATCTGGACCATGGATGCCATAACCGTATCTGACTCTCCGGTTATATCTGATGCCACATCACTGAACATCTCCATTACCGCAACTGATGCACCTGCCATATCTGATGAATCAGGCATCCAGACCACGGACACCATCACAGTATCTGACTCTCCCGTACTATCTGATGCCACATCACTGAGCATCTCCATCTCCATTACCGCAACTGACGCACCTGCCATATCTGATGAATCCGACATCCAGATCGAGGGTACTCTTGTCCAGTCTGACTCTCCGGTCATATCTGATACAGCATCACTGAACATCTCCATTACCGCAACTGACACACCTGCCATATCTGATGTATCAGACATCCGGACCATGGATGCCCTCACGACATCTGACTCTCCGGTATTATCTGACACCGCATCACTGAACATCTCCATTACCGCAACTGACGCACCTGCCATATCTGATGTATCAGACATTTCTGACATCAATACACCAACCGTTGTAACGCCAGAACCAACACCAGACCCAGAACCAACACCAGACCCAGAACCAACACCAGAACCAGAACCCGCCCCTAGAAGATCCGGAGGCGGAGGCGGTGGAGGCGGCGGCGGAGGTAGTAGCGGAGATCGCAGTAGCAGCGGAGGCAGAGGTTCACCATACGACCTGACCTTTGGCTTTACATCCAACGGCGCAACCGTATTGACGGGCTCATCACAGATAAAAATAAAACCCGATACATTCCTTACAATAACGCCACATATTGCGCCCCTAGATCCACGCCAGAGCATCCTCAAGATGGAGATAATCATCGCAGATCATACAACACCGCAACATCCAGATGCCTTGATACAATACAAATCCGTTACAAATATTCTTACACACGACACATGCAGTGGCAAAGAATACGATTCAGTGAATCTTTATGTCTGTGATGACTCTACATTCCTATCTGATACGCCTACATCATACTCTGAATCCCATGAACAAATCACAAAGCGGTTGGAGAGTATAATGATCCACTTTGATGAAGAGTTCTCAGGCAATCTCAGTATGTACTTGCAGGACAACCGCGGAATAACCCTGTCCTCACATGGTGACACGGTATACAGCATTGTTGTAACATCAGGAGATGTTGGCAAACCAGGGTCTGTAGGCAAGATAACTCCAGAACCACCAACAACACAGACCCCAGAACCACCAACAACACAGACCCCAGAACCACCAACAACACAGACCCCAGAACCACCAACAACACAGACCCCAGAACCGCCAACAACACAGACCCCAGAACCACCAGCACCTACTCTGGAATCCCCACCACCTGAACCCCCACAAGATCTTGGCATATTTGAGCAGATCATCAGATGGATCCAATCCTCAATTGGAATCCTGACTCCCGTGGATGAGGACTCGGTATCTCCAGAGGATACGGAACCCCCAATGAATCCTGAGGCAAATCCAGATGATGGCATATTTGAGCAGATCAACACGTGGATCCAATCCTCAATTGGAATCCTGACTCCCGTGGATGAGGACTCGGTATCTCCAGAGGATACGGAACCCCCAATGAATCCTGAGGCAAATCCAGATGATGGCATATTTGGGCAGATCAACACGTGGATCCAATCATCCTTTGAAATCCCTGCACCCCTGAACAACTCAGAATCCCCCATGAATCCCGAACCCCCAATGAGTCCTGAGGCAAATCCGGATGATGGCATGTTTGGGCAGATCACCCGATGGATCCCATAATCATTTGTACAGACATGCATCTTTTGCAGCAGGATGATAAAAACAACAACATCTATTGAAAATTGCATAATTAATTCAAATTTTTGTAACACCCTACTTTTTAAAGTTATTTTAGATCATCTGATCGAATATTTTTAATCGAAAATTTGTTTGATCAGTACTATTCAAATTGCATATTGAGTACGAATATCAATTGGAAGGACAAATTTTTAGCTCTAAAACAGAAACATCTCATAATTGAACAAGAGAATCGGGCTCAAACTGAAACATCTCATAATTGGACAAGAGAATCGTGTTATAAAACAGAGATCAGGTGATGATCTTGAGGATACAGTGAACATTCTAAAGACAAAAGGCATTATAAAATATGCAAAACAAGACAGAACAGAAAAAAAAAAGAATCACCAGGCAAAAACAGACCAAAACGTGACCATGCAAAGACGGCTAAAACCGGACCTCAACACGTTGATGAGACAAAGAGACTGATGATTCAACTGCAGGAATTGTGGCAACACCTGTCTGGGATTGCAGACAGATATGAAAGAATGTAGGGAGTGTAATCCCGGCACGAAAAATCACCAAACATCTCATCATAAATAAAAGATTCTGTAAAAAATGCAATAAAACAGCCAGTCCCAGTTTCAGATGCATTATCCAATCAAAGATTTGGAGTAAATTTGATGGTGCATGCAACATCACACACACCATGGGCATATCATATGATAAAATATCAAATCATCTGCGCACATTTTTTGAAATTGATGTGTCGCCATCTGCACTTGCCAAATGATATTTCGGGCTGTGCGGGAATTCGGTCCGGTATACACGCAGATAAAATCGATTTATTAAAAGAAAAAAACATTCATGGGGATAAACTAGTTGGCCGCTAGGTGGCAAAAACCACTGGTTGCGGGTATTTGTTGGAGAATATGCTGCATTGTATGAGGTTTCAAAATCACGGGGACAGACAGTACCACAAGATGTGCCGGGGGAATTTACAGGAAATGCTAGTCTGATTCATGGCCTGCATGGAATTATGCGGGTAGAACACATCAACGGTGTCTCATACATACATCGTTATATTGATGAGACAGTGCAATAGTGCACCATCCAAGGAATTCATTCACTTTGGTAATACACTCAAAAAGATATTACATGATTCACGGGGAAAATGCAAAAAGAAAAACCTGCTATCAAGAATAGATAGACTGATCAGACGTAAATATTCCGATCTTTGTTGTAAGAAATCCTGCAAGACGATTCGACGAGAGCGTGACATGTTGTTTGCCTTTCTTGATACGGACTGACCATCATAACAATACGGCAGAACGTGCAATAAGACCCTGTGTGATTCTACGAAAAATGACATATGGTAGTAGATCTGATGTTGGTGCTGATGCTCTCAAGAAGATAATGAGTGTACATGAGACATCCAAGTTACGAAATGTGAATTTTCATGACTATGCATTAGGAATATTGAGTAGGATTACTTCAAAAAGCTAGGGTGTTACGGATATCCATTTTCTGGTAAAGACGTCTATTACGTTAAAGCAGTAGCACCAGCCGTCGATGCCACTCCAATGTACGTCATGTCCATCTCCCATAGCTGGTTTGGTCCTGTCGGTTTGAGCGGTTTTCTGTTGGATCTTATGATGTCTTTCTTGGTCTTTTGGGGTGAAATCATGCCTGTTTTACGGTATATTCTTTGAATCTGCTTGCGGTTTATGGGCACACCAAGCTCCCGTGAAACGCTTGCGGCCATGCGTCTGGTGCCGTATGTAGGTCTCTTCAAACCAGTCTTCCTGATAGTTTTTGTGACGGTAGGATCTATCTGAATGACTCTCGGTCTTGGGTTGTGATATAATTTGTTGCGAGATAATCCTACATAGGACACCGACTTTCTCATGCTTATCTTCTGCATGATTATGTTGGCCACAGTCATCTTATCCTTCCCTCCAACGTTTTTTTAAAAGCGTCTATGACTATGGTCTGCTCGCCTATGATTCTCTTGAGGGTTTCATTCTCCTTTTGTAGCACGCGTTCTGGGCTCTGTTTGGTGGTTCCGATTACGGACATCTTGCCACCGTTGATGAATTTCTCCCTCCACTGATAGAATGTCTGGGGATGTATGTTGTACTTGCGGCAGTTCTGCTGTGCTGATCCTGGTGTTTATGGATTCCAGGATGATTCTTGCCTTTTCCTGTGGGGTGAATTTGCTCTTTACCACGGTGTTTTACCTCCTAACTTGTTCAAAAAGTGTATGTATGCAAGCGGTCTCATTCTAGCGGGGTCCCCACCAGCAGCAGGTTATCGGACATGGTTATGTTGGGATGTTGTTAGTTATGATGTTGTTAGTTATGATGTTGTTAGTTATGATGTTTTTGGTTTGGGGGTTAGGGTTTATGCAGGAAACAGGAAGATAGATCGTTTGTGATTTGAGATTTTATATCTATTGAGGGGGTGGAGATATCAATGTGTTGACTTTATCTATAAGATCTGCAATCTTTCTTCCATCATCTTCCAACATACTGAAAATACTTGGAAGTGTACGTACATAAGTCTCATTAATCTTTTGTCCATTTTCAAGCCTTTCAAGTCTTTGTTCGACAACGTCAAATCTTTTATCGACAACGTCAAATCTTTTATCGACAACGTCAAATCTTTTATCGACAGCGTCAAAACGTATCGCAATTTTCTTAAAATTCTCATCCATTCTAGATAATAATGATTCATTGTTAATTTTAATTGCTTCCAGCACGAAATCCTTGTCTTCTTGATTCATGTTATTTAGAGCAAGGATTGTAATATAAAGTGTAGAGTGGAAATATAGGTATGCAAAAGTGAACAAAAAGTGAATAGAAATAGGTAACACCCTAGCTTTTTGAAGTTATTTTAGATCATCTGATCGAATATTTTTAATCGAAAATTTGTTTGATCAGTACTATTCAAATTGCATATTGAGTACGAATATCAATTGGAAGGACAAATTTTTAGCTCTAAAACAGAAACATCTCATAATTGAACAAGAGAATCGGGCTCAAACTGAAACATCTCATAATTGGACAAGAGAATCGTGTTATAAAACAGAGATCAGGTGATGATCTTGAGGATACAGTGAACATTCTAAAGACAAAAGGCATTATAAAATATGCAAAACAAGACAGAACAGAAAAAAAAAGAATCACCAGGCAAAAACAGACCAAAACGTGACCATGCAAAGACGGCTAAAACCGGACCTCAACACGTTGATGAGACAAAGAGACTGATGATTCAACTGCAGGAATTGTGGCAACACCTGTCTGGGATTGCAGACAGATATGAAAGAATGTAGGGAGTGTAATCCCGGCACGAAAAATCACCAAACATCTCATCATAAATAAAAGATTCTGTAAAAACAGAAGTTCCGATTGTGTGCCTAATCTGAATAAAATTATGCCGTAAATTCGAGTTTCCCAACATTATGATCTAAAAGCAAGGAGTGCCCCAGTCACATTAATGTACCACCAAAAACACGACGGAACACTCCATGAAGACTATGGAGTAGTCGGATTTAACTCATTGTGTAGGGGGATTTCCAAGATGTCAATAGAGTTCTCAGACCGATATAATGCCATGTACGGAGCAAAGGATGTGGCAGCACTTCTCTTGTACATGTGCAAAAACAGCATTTGTGCAGAACAGGCAGTATCAAACAGGTGCGGTGACGGCATAAATGGGCCCGGTGCGGACTGGTTCTTGTCAAAGATCAGTGAAGTGGAATATGACGTGATGCTCAAAGAGTCAGCCCGTATGATCCGCAGCACTGTCCATGAGGCAAAGCGCAATGGCATGATCTCAAAAAATCCAACTGTTGCAATTGACAAGACCATACTTCCAAGGTATGGCAAAAAAAAGCCTATGGACATGACTGGTCTGATAAAATACAAGCATCCGGGTACCAGTACTGGAGAGGCATACATCACGGCAAAGATTGTCGGTGAGGGTACCCCACTAAACATTGCGTTGCATCCAGTCGGCAGGGACGGATTTAACCACGATTTATGCGTAAAACCTTTGAGGAATTCAAAAGATGTAAAATCAAACCAGGACTGGTGCTACTTGACCGAGAGTTTTATGCAGTTGGTGTCATGCAGATTCTCAACGTGGCAGGCATGACGTTTCTGATGCCTGCAGTAAAGAGCTCTGGAATAAAAAAGGCGATATCTGAATACGTGCAGGGTCGACGTAGTTCCGTATCCAAATATGTCATGAAAAACACTGCAGGAGAAAAATTTAGATTCGAACTGATCATCGTGCCAAAAGACGGCGTAAGAGAGGAGGATGTCACAAAAGAGAGCGACAGGTATCTGGTGTTTGCTACAAATCACTTGTGGCGCAGTGATGTCGATGCAGTGCAGATGGTTCCCCAGATGTACAGGGAGAGGTGGGGTATTGAGAACGGATACAAGAGTGCAAAGGCAGTACGACCCCGTACCACCAGCACGAACCGATCAGTCAGAATATTCATGTTTTTCATGTCTCTCTTTATTTACAATCTATGGATTTTTCTCAGGACAAACAATGAACACATTTGACTTGCAGACCTGCTGATGACTGAGTAATATAATACGCAGTAATGTGTGTTTTACCGGACCGCCGGATTCTCCGTGAGGTGGGGTTGATCCAAGGCACGCAATCGGAACTTTTGGTTTTAGTCACCACCCTCGTTTATTTCTCATGCTCTCTGTATGATAAAAATTCCTCAAGAGGACCGCTTGCAATCGGTGATATGGGCATGAATTCCAATCCTGACAAGATCGTATTTTAGGCCTCGATTATTAGGCAGAACCTACCCACAATTTGATATATAACACATCAGTTCTATTTTTTATAGTATGTATACTTGCCAATGTATCTCAAACCAATTGAGGATGGATGATGGAGGACTGGAAAGAGGGGTGAATAATAGTGAATTGCGAGTAAATCCCGCATATCCTGCTCTTTATCATACCCCTTGAGTCCCGCATCTGCTGCAGTCATTTGCGTGCTGGCCCTCTCCCTCTCTGCCGGACTGGTATTAGATGCACATGCCCAGGCAATTCATCAAATATACAGTATGGACTCCCTTGACCTACCAGACAACGGATACCGGCACAATCTGACACACCTGACTGGCGACTATTACGTCTCCTCACACACTGTAATTACTCCTGACACCACCCCCACACAACTGGATTCTGCAGTCACCCTCCGATTGTACAGTATCATTAATGGGCACATCACGCTGATTGGCAGCCAGGCAATACAAAACAACGCCCAAGACAAAACCCTGTCACTACACGAACTTTCAACAGAACCCAAATCCACTGCCCTCACCCGCGTGGATGATGATACAATCGCAGTCTCATATGTAGTTGGCAGTACGTCCAGTACCGTCACCACATATGATGTTGATACCGGTTCTACCACACCGTTTGGTAATCCTAAAAGTGCGGACTTTAGAGATGATACCAACGGCGAACAGACGCAGAACCATTCTCTAGTAACACTTGATGCAAACAGGCTGCTAGTTGCATATTCGTATCCGAACAGTTCTCCCACCGGCTTTATGCATGTCATCACCATTGATCCCGCCGGCGGTGCCCTGAGTGCCGGTACCCCCGTACCAATCACTGCCAACCAAGGGCTGTACCCGTCCATGGTAAAGCTCGATGATGACACGGTGGTACTTGCATACAGGGGCAACTTTGCACATCCATTCATACAGACATTTGATGTTTCAGCTGATAACACCATTACTGCCGGAACCGCATATGATATCGAGGATAGAATAACGGCATACAACTCTCTTATCCGGGTCGATGATGACACGGTGGCACTCGCATACTCTGCGATTGGTGCCAGCACATCCGCATCTGTCGGGCACGGCACCATCAAGGCATTTGATGTCACCCCAGCCGGCGTCATTACTGAAACGGGCAGCCAAACGTATTACGGTGCTGCCGCAGACGCAACATTTGAAGAACAGGTACACCTCAACTCGCTGGCACTGCTGGATTCTGACACTATTGCCCTCGCATACAGGGGAGATGCTGCAGACGGCTTTATCCGGTTATATGACATTGATCACACCACGGGCACCCTGACTGCAGCAGGCATACCATTTGAGCATGACCAGGCAGACGGTTCATTCAACTCGCTTGTACGAGTCGATGATGACACAATGGCACTCGTGTACGGAGGGGATCTTTTGTCTGCCATGCCGGATTCCACTGCAACTCCCAACAGAATCAAGACACTTACTGCTGTGGACCCCGGCACATCCCCGCCAGTCATCGTGTCTGCCGTGGTCAATGATGCGACCATGATCGTACTTGCCGCATCCGAACCCCCTGAAGGAACCGCATCTGTTCAATACGCCGTTACGGCGGATACACCGCCCACTGTTGTCATATCCTCAACTACTGCCTCTGATGAGACCACCACAAACACCGGCACCCTATCCTACATTGCTGAATTTACAGAATCCGTGACAGGCTTTGATGTGTCAGACATCCGCGTAACTGGAACGGCATCAGGCGGCTCTCCTGCAGCATCAAACTTTGATGGGACCGGTGATAGATACACCTTTGAGGTGAAAACCACTTCTGATGGAACAGTCCTGCTATCAATTCCCGCAGATGCGGCAAACAACGGCAACAGGGCATCCAGCATATACGTCATTACAGTCGATACTGCCATTCCCGAAATTAACTCAATAGTTCTCACCGATTCTAGTACGGTCGTACTTGTCGCATCAGAACCCCTCGTAGGTGTTCCTGATATCGGCACCTTCCCAGTCTCCGACAACGCAGTATCAGGCGCCTCACTCTCTGATAGAATCATAACACTCACAGTCGATCCGCTCATCGAAGCAACCGATGTCATTACCGTCTCCTACACCGGCTTGAATCTTGCCGATTCTGCGGGAAACCTGCTTGCCACATTCACTGACATGTCCGTGATAAACAGCATATCTCAAGTACGGATTGTCCATGCCGCCCTGGATGAAAACAGCGGAATACTTGAGATACGGTTTAGCGGCACCATCCAGTCTGATAAAGTATCCCCTGAAAAAATCCACATCATAGATTCTGATTCTGCTGCAAACAGCGTAACGCTCTCTGATGGCGAACTTGTCGGAGTGGATGGGACCGTGATAACATTCAGGCTTGATGAACAGAACAGACAAAACGTAATTCTGTTTGATGTGCCGACCCTTAGTTTTGACTCTGTCGCAATGTCCTTTACAGACGGAAAAGAATTCCCCCAGTCCACAGACACATTCAGGGCGGTTCCAGTCACGAGTCTTCCGCTTGAACCATTCCAGTCAGCAGGTGATACCCTATTTAGCATTCCCGGAGTGGAGATAGGCAATGACGGCACAAAAATGTTTATTCTGGAATTAATAGGTTCCGTCTACTTTGTGGAATACGATCTTACCACTCCGTTTGATATTTCAACTGCCAGCCGCGTACAATCCGTGTACCTGGGATCCGGTACGGATCTTCATATTTCTCCGAATGGTACAAAATTATTTTTCGCAAAGGCTATTGACCCAATAACGACATATACGCTTTCCACGCCCTTTAATATTTCCACTGCGACACTATCTGATTCCGCCCAATTTCTATCAGACAATAAATATGTGAGTGGAATTGACATGACACCAGACGGCACAAGGTTGTTCATATCTGACGATTTTGCTGATTTAGTATACCAGTATGATCTTGCCACCCCCTTTGATGTCAGCACGGCCAAAAGTAATGGCACGTTTCTGGTACCCGGAGGTTTTACTACATCCATCACTGCCCTGTCAGTATCTGATGACGGCGGACACCTGTTCGTACTAGATATTACACGGGGCATGACCCGATATGCCCTTGCCACACCATTTGATGTCACTACCGCCCACAGTCCTGAAAAAATACTGCCTCCCGTCCGTTCCAACTATGGAATTGCGTTATACGATAATGACACAAAGATGATCCTCACATCAGCTACGGATCGCAGCATACACCAGTTTGCGCTGTCAGTATACGACCTTGAGACAACACATGCCGTCATGGACATACCTGTTATCACATCTGTCTTTGCAGCCCCCGGCATCTACGGCATTGGGGATACTGTTGATATTACGGTGCGATACTCTGAGGATGTACGTGTAACTGGAATACCCAAACTCGGCATCAGCACCGGGGATCAAATCATACAGCTTGATTACAGCCCCGCCCCGCCCTCCTCTGATCTTCTCTTTCAGTATGTTGTACGGGAGGGAGATAATGTCAATCCGCTGGACCATGCCGGAACAGAGTTGATCCTCCCGGATGATGGCGCATTCCTCGTCTCCTTTGAGCATGGCGTGGAAACCTTCAACGCGCTTCCAGAGCCCGGCTCTGCCGCATCCCTTGCAACCTCTAACGTGGTACTTGACGGCGTGAGACCCACACCCCACCAGTATCCCGAGATATCAGTTGATACCATAACAGTACAACTGACTGAGCAGATCAGACTCGCCGGTTCTCCTGCCTTTAACTTTGCCATACGCGGTCTTGAATCCAATCCAACTGTCAGATCAGTTAGCATGTCTGGTACGAATGCCACGCTGACACTCTCCGGACCTATCATGTTACACCAGACCCCGACCCTCTCATACGTGCCATCAAACGTGGGCTCCATATCTGACCCTGCCGGAAACACCTTACTTGGCTTTACCATGCCGTTGTCGCATCAAGGCTCAGTTGATCTTGTCTCGTTATTCCTGGATGAGGATAACAACTGGATAGAGGCAAAATTTGACAGCATTATAGACGTATCCACCATAGCACCTGCAAACATGCGGATTATTCCATCAGGCTCGGCGGACATACCGCTTGCTGATGACGCTCTTTTAACCGTGTCTGATTCAGATACGATACGACTCCACCTGACAGACGCGCAGATAAGCACGATAAGACTTGCAACGCGCACCACCCTCCATTTTGACTCTGTTGCGATGCATGATGTGGCAGGCGATCCCTTCCCCACGCCGTTCCACGTGGTATCGCCTGTGAATGCAGGCTCTGTCGAATTTCCAGCAGTTGGAAACCCGACCGGACTGGCATTCTCCAATGACGGGCGCAAGATATTCCTGTCTGATGGCGGCTCACACACCATATCAGAGTATTCGCTGCCCGTCCCCTTTGTCCTGACACAGGCGACGTTTGTGAGCTCACTTGATGTGGACTCTTATGCCGGCGATAACTACCAGGTCGTCTTTTCTAATGACGGGCGCAAGATGTTTGTTTCAGCACGCTTTGGCGGCATTGTCGAGCATTCGCTATCCGCACCGTTTACACTATCAACTGCCACGTTTGTACGCGAGTCTGCTGGAATCATATCTGATACCACTACGGCCTCTGAAGGACTGACATTCTCCGGTGACGGCAGCAGCATGCTTGTAACAACTGACCGTGACGGTATTGTTATGGGCCAGTTTGACCTTCCAGTACCATTTGATCTGGCCGCATTTAATCGCGGCTTCCTCCTGGATCTGAGTGAGGATATCACAAGCCCAACACAGGTGATAATATCCGATGATGAAAACAGGGTGCTCATTTTGGACTCTAGTAATGACACAGTTCACACATACAACAACCAGAGGCCCGACATACCATTTGACATACAGAATCTGATTCATGCCGGAACTGCCACGCTGGAGGGGACGGATATAGATCCCAGGACAATGACGTTCTCCGGTGACGGTCTTGATCTGTTTGTAGGGGATGTCTTCGGCGATGGGAAGGTAAGGCAGTACTCCCTTGCCACATTCGAATTATACGTGGATCCCGTGTGTGCAGGAGACCAGACAGTCGTTGGCGGTGTATGTGTAGACCCGGTATGCATCGGTGACCAGGTCCTGACCGGCGGTGTATGTGTAGAGCCCGTATGCATCGGTGACCAGGTCTTGACTGGCGGCATGTGCGTGGAACCAACATGTATCGGTAATCAAGTTTTAACTGGCGGCATGTGCGTGGACCCGACATGTTCTGCATCATCCATCCTGGTTGCCGGCATCTGCCGGGATGAAGTCGATGACTATCTGCGTCTGGCATCATTTGATCCGAATTCGGGAACATTCTCCCTCACCTTTGAAACTGTCATTGATAATGACACCATTGATCCTGCAAAATTCCAGATCCGAGAATATGATACTGTCTCGGGGGTGGCCCTCTCTGCTGCCGAGCTTGACACCTCTGTTGATTCCAGAGAGCTGATCTTTACGCTGACTGATACAAACAGGCAGACCGTATCGGGGTATCTCAGACCGACTGTATTCCTTGAAACATCCGCAGTAACTGATGCCAATGGAAATACATTTCCGACATCCAGTGACATTAGCAACGCAGAGGAGCTAAAGATACTCTCACTTGATACCATACTTGGCACCCTGCCGGTGTTTGGGGACATTGAGTTCTCCTTTGATGGAAATACTTTGTACATCGTTGAGAGATACAACACTGTACAGATAAGAGACCAGCTGTCCCAGTTCTCGCTGGCCGCACCGTTTGACGTTGAAACCCCGACCTTGGTGGGAACCACCTCGCTTGAGGCCCAGAACAGATTTCTGCGCGATATAGAGCTATCCAATGACGGAACAAGCATGTTCATACTAGATGATGACAACGGCATATACGAGTATTCACTGTCTGCACCCTTTGACACGTCCTCGCCGACCCATGTGAGGACGTTTGCAGCAGGTGCCAGTTTACAGACTCCGCGCGGAATGGATTTTTCTGCTGACGGCATGGATTTGTTTGTAATTGAGGCCAGATCAGACATTGTAACGCATTACTCGTTGAGTGCCCCCTTTGACATACGGTCACCAACCGAGGTCAGCAATTACTCCATAGCAGACAGGGAGAGTAAACCGCTAGATGTAGAGATCTCCGAGGATGGACGAGAGATGTTTGTGCTGGGATCACAGGCCAACAGCGTAATCCAGTATGGCATGTCCGCCCCCCTTGATCTTAGCACTGTCACATATAGGCACTCTTTAACTCCGCACCCCTTTGACGTACTGTCCCGCGGAATAGAGTTCTCCCCTGCCGGTGACAGAATGTTTTATCTGGGAGATGCAAACAACAATCTGCACCAGTACTCCCTCAACACGTTTGATATTGGAGTTTGCGAGGGATCCCAGACAATCGTTGACGGGATATGCGTGGATCCCACGTGTATCGGAGAGCAGACCATTGCAGGCGGCATGTGCGTGGACCCCGTGTGTGCCGGAAACCAGATGGTCCTTGACGGGGTATGCATGGATCCGACATGTATCGGAGATCAGATGACCATCGGCGGCATGTGCGTGGACCCCGTGTGCATCGGGGATCAGAGCGTCGTTGACGGGATGTGCGTGGATCCCGTGTGCCCTGCAAACGAACACGGGATTGGAGGGGTATGTATCAGCATTGAGATCGTTTTGGATTCTGTGACCCTGAACTATTCCACGGGGAGGATGTTTATGATATTTAGCGATATAATCGATCATGCCAGCATCACCCCTGCAAAAATACACATTATGGGTACGGGCGGCGATTCTGAGGATATCGCACTCTCTGCAGCAGAGCTTGTCGTCTCCTCTGACTCGTCCGTGGTAATATTTGATCTCTCGGTTCAAAACCTGCAAAATGTCGCGCTATTTGAGAATCCCGCAGTCCACTTTGATGTACACTCGCTCTCGAGTCTGGACCGTAAAATGTTCCCCGTCGCATCTGAGCTGTCTGAGCTGTCCCCTGCAGGCTCTGTTGTCATTGCTGATCCCGACCGGTCTGCGTTAACTCTGGGGGATGCGACATTCTCTAATGACGGCAGTACCATGTTTGTAACGCAGACAGATGATTACAAGATATACCAGTATGCGCTCTCCGTACCATTTGATGTTGGCACCTCCACGCTTGAATCATCCTTTGTATTTTCAAACAGTTTGACACCAGAAGCAGTGGACTTTGATGATGACGGTACAACGATGTTTGTGCTGCAGAGAGGTTCTGGCACGGCGACTGCAGGCGTATACCCGTACACCCTGTCTACCCCGTTTGATATATCTACAATAGAATCCCCCTCTGTAAACCCGACCGGATTCTCAGTATCTGACCAAAGCAGCTCTGCCACGGGCCTGGCGTTTTCAGGTGACGGAACTGGCATGTTTGTAGTGGGGACTGGTGATGGAAAGATATACTGGTACTCGTTGACTGCACCCTTTGACATATCCGCACCGGTGTTTGCAGGCAGTTCCGCTGCACCCTTTGATGGCGGTGTCGGCCTCACGGGCCTGGAATTCTCTGATGATGGAAATACAGTGTTTGTAGCAGACTCTGCTGATGACGAGATAGACCTGTATGCCCTGACTGCACCCTTTGACATATCCGCACCGGTGCACCTGCGTTCCCTGGGCATCTCAGAGGATGACCACCCGGCAGACGTTTATTTTTCCACGGATGCCAGCGCCCTGTTTGTAACAGGCTCCCAAACTGACAGGGTATACCAGTATGATCTGAGTGTTTCATATGACGTGCCTGGCTGCGGAGAGGACAGTTCCTGCATCGGTTCATCCCTTGATATCCTCTCTGCAGTATGGCGGGATCCCGACGAGTCTGATACTGTCTTATCAGACGGCGATGAGCTGAGCATCACGTTTAACCAGGTTACTGACCTGGCGGGATCTCAGGTGCTCTCAAAGTCAGTCCTTGATGCAATCTTTGAGTTTGGGGGGACGCTTGGGGCAGATTACACCGGCGTGTGGTCTGATGCCAGAACGCTTGTAATTACCGTAATTGACTCGACTGGCGGTGATGCGGCGGTGGGTGATACCATCTCGCCGTTTAGGGGGACGGCATTCATATACAGCCTTGATACTGCGGGCGGAACCGCATTTTTCCGTCCTGCCAAAGTTGCAACAAACTCCACGGGGCACATCTTTGTTGCAGACTTGAGCAACGTCCAGATATTTGATCCGGATGGAACGTATGCCGGATTCATTGACACCGCGGGCGGAACCGCATTTTCACGTCTTGCCGGCATTGCAACAAACTCCACGGGGCACATCTTTGTAGCTGATGACGGACACAACCTAGTCCAGATATTTGATCCCGATGGAACGTATGCGGGAGCCCTTGACACCGCGGGCGGTCAGACGTTCAGAATGCCTGCAGCCGTTGCAGTGGGACCCGATGACAGGATCTACGTCAGCGATACTGACGCTAACAACGTAGACAAACGAGACCGGCGCAACGTCCAGATATTTGATCCGGACGGAACGTATGCCGGAAGACTTGCCACCACTGTCAGCACAGAATTTGACACACCCCTGTCTGTTGCAACAAACTCCACGGGGTACGTCTTTGTGGCAGACTCGGGCAATGATGATATCCGCATATTCCATCCGGACGGGAGAAACATTGCCAATATAGACGCAACCGGCCAGAGCGGCTCCTCAAGTCCTATTGCAGTCGCCACAAACTCCACGGGGCACATCTTTGTATCATTTGCAAACGTTGGTGCTGCTGCTGACAGCATCGAGATATACACGGACTCTGGCGTGTACATCGAGGATCTGCCCCTGAGAAACGTGGATTTTGGACGGGCGTCGGGGATTGCAGTGAACCCCGATGATCGGCTGATCATCGTTGATTCCCAAAACAACGAGGTGTACGTCTTTGGCCATCAGATAATATACTCTGATACGGGACTGCAGCAGTTCGCCTCTGCCGCAGATACCTCCGGCAACTTTGGAATACTTCGCCCGACTGTATCTGTAACATCCGATGTACTCCCTGGTGCTACTACCGCACTTGACACGGTAGGATTCACCGTGGTATTCAGCGAGGAGGTCACCGGATTTGATGCGTTAGATGTAGCAGTAACTGGTATGGCGCAGGCCGCAGTGGTTCCATCAAGCTTTGATGGTACTGCCAACCCGACATTCACCTTTGATGTACAGGCAACTGATGACGGGGAGATGACAGTCTCTGTTCTGCCGCTTGCTGCACATGCGACTAGCTCCGGCAATGCCAACCTTGCATCAAACGATTATACCATAACCGTAAACACGTCTGACCCGACTGTAACCATATCCTCCTCTACCCGGGAAGGCTCTGTTATACCATCAAACCTTGTCTCCTACAGGGTCACCTTCAGCGAGGAGGTCGACGGATTTGATGCCGAAAACGTTGCAATAACCGGAGGCGCGCAGGCTGCAGTTGTATTATCAAGCTTTGATGGTACTGCCAACCCGGTATTCACCTTTGATGTACTGGTGTCTGCTGATGGGGTGATGACTCTGTCAATACCTGCAAATGTTGCAACTGCCTTTGCCACAGGTCGCACCAATGTCGCATCAGCCGAGTACACCGTAACAATAATCACGTCAAACCCGACTGTGACGGTATCCTCAGTCGTTGACAGCGGGGCTAGTACCAACCTGCGCCAAATACTGTACACTGTGACATTCAGCGAGGAGGTCGCCGGATTTGCAGCATCAGACGTTGTAGTAACCGGTTCGGCAGGAGCCACAGTTGACGGGTCAAGCTTTTTTGATGCGTTCAACCCAGTATTCACCTTTAACGTACTGGCAACTGCAAGCGGACAGGTAACAGTGTCGATTCCGTCTGAAGCTGTAAATGCAGCAGTCTCCGGCAATGCCAACACCGCATCAGCTGAGCATTCCATAACAGTCGACCTGACAAACCCGACTGTGACGGTATCCTCAGTCGTTGATAACGGGGCAAGTACCAACCTGCGCCAAATACCGTACACCGTGAGATTCAACGAGGCAGTTACCGGATTTGCAGAATCAGGTGTGGAAATATCTGGCACGGCGCAGGCAGTCATTGACGAGTCAAGCTTTGATGGTACTGCCAACCCGTCATTCACCTTTGATGTGACGGTATCTTCAGACGGGCAACTAACAGTATCCATACCTGAAGGCGCTGCAAACGAATCCGACTCTGGCAATCCCAACATTGCGTCAGCCGAGCATACGATAACTGTGGATACGTCCGGCCCGACTGCAACGGTATCCTCAGTCGTTGACAGCGGGGCAAGTACCAACCTGCGCCAAATACCCTATACTGTGATCTTTGGCGAGGCAGTTACCGGATTTGAAGCATCTGATGTCACGGTAACTGGAACTGCAACTACAACCGGCGGCTTCATTGTGTCGCACTTTACATCTGTTGGCGGCTCCGTGTATACATTTGATGTTGAAATTATCATTGATGGAACTGTATCAGTATCCGTTGCTGGGAATGAGGTGGTAAACCTGGCAGGCAACGGCAATACTCACTCTAACACGCACATGGTTACAGTTGACACGGTACCAGTCGAGATACTCTCTGCAGAATGGATGGATCCTGACGACCTTGACTTTGTCTTGTCTGACGGTGATGAACTTAGCATCACCTTTGATCATGTTACTGACATGGCGGGACTTTCGGTGCTGACAAAGCACGAGATAAATTCCATCTTTGAGTTTGGGGGGACGCTTGGAGCCAACTATACTGGGGTGTGGTCTGATGATGCCAAAACGCTTGTAATTACCGTAATTGACTCGACTGGCGCTGATGCTGAGATCGGCGATACCATCTCGCCGTTTAGGGGAACCACATACATACGCAGCCTTGACACCGCAGGCGGAACCGCATTTTCGCTGCCTGCCGGAGTTGCAACAAACTCCACCGGATACTCCTTTGTTGTAGATTTTACCAACCGCAACGTCCAGATATTTGATCCCGATGGAACGTATGCCGGACTCCTTTACACCGCAGGCAAAGGCGAAGTTCCACGTCTTGCCGGCATTGCAACAAACTCCACGGGGCACATCTTTGTAGCTGATAACGGACACAACCTAGTCCAGATATTTGATCCCGATGGAACGTATGCGGGAGCAGTCCTTGACACCGCGGGCGGTCAGACGTTCAGGGAGCCTGCAGCCGTTGCAGTAGGACCTGATGACAGGATCTACGTCAGCGATACTGCCGAGAGCACAGAAGGCAACCTAGACCGGCGCAACGTCCAGATATTCCATCCGGACGGAACGTATGCCGGAAGACTTGCCACCACTGTCGTCACCGAATTTGATGATCCCGTATCCGTTGCAACAAACTCCACGGGATTCGTCTTTGTGGCAGACGCCGGCAATGATAACATCAGGATATTTCATCCAGACGGAGGGGTAAACGTTGCCAGTATAGACACGACAGGCCCGAATGCCTCTTCTAGTCTGAGGGCGGTCCTCACAAACTCCACGGGGCACATCTTTGCGGCATACAGCGGTGGCAGCGGCAGCGGCGGCGGCGACAATGCTGACATCATCCAGATATACACGGGTTCCGGCGCATACATCGGGGATCTGCCTTCCGGGGATGTGGGCTTTGGAAACGTGCTGGGGCTTGCAGCGACTGGTAATGACCAGTTGATCATATCTGATGCCCAAGCTGATGCCGTGTATGTCTTTGGCCATCAGGTGCTGTACTCTGATACTGGATTACGGCAGTTTGCGTCTGCCACAGATACCTCCGGCAACTTTGGAACGCAGCCAGTCGTGACTGGCATATCTGCAAGGAATGGCATCTACACCACGGGCCAGGTCATTGCAATTACCATGACATTTAGCGAACCAGTAACCGTATTTGGTAAACCGCAGCTATTACTGGAGACTGGTGACACTGATGCAACAGCAGTCTATGACCTCGACTCGTCGTCTGAAACCGAACTGGTATTCCAGTATACGGTTGCAGCAGGGGATAATTCCGCTGATCTCAACTATGTCGATGCAGACCCATTTACACTAAACGGCGGAAGCATCACTGCCAATGATCGAGGCAGGCCTGCAAGTCTGCAACTTCCTGCAACCACTCTGGATGACTCACTTGCCGGCAGATTTAATGTAATTGTGGACACTACGGCACCTGCCATCGAGTCTGCTGCAACCACCGGTCCGACCACGATTGTAGTTGTGGCAGACGAACCCCTTGAAGGAACTACGACTGCCGGTGACTTTGGCGTTTCTGACAACACCGTATCTGAGGCACCTGTGATATCTGGCCGCAGTATAATTATAACTGTGGATGATGCAATAGTGCCCGGAACCCCACTCACTGTGACGTACATGGGTGGCGGCATAACTGATGTCGCAGGAAACGCACTTGGAGCATTTACATCCCCGCCTGTGACAAACATCGTGGGGACCACGGCCCATACCATATCCCAGATAGACTCTGTCGAACTTCAAGGTAACAGTTACCGGCACAACCTGACACATCTCACCGGCAGCTATTACGTCTCCTCACATACTGCAGTCACGCCTAATGACGATTCGTCCCTCTGGAATTATGACACGGTCCTCAGACTGTACAGTATTACTGATGGGGATATCTCACTGATTGGAAGTACGACAATCCAGGTCAACACCCAGGATAAAACCACGCAGATTCACGAATTTAACACTGAACCTAGTTCCACTGCCGTTATACGCGTAGATGATGACACCATCATAGTTTCATATGTGGATGGTGATTCGGCAAGCAAGATTGCAACGTATAACGTTGATACCGGTTCTGCTGCTACTACTACCACTAGCCCCTTTACCGTTCATAACACCATCAACCTTCGATCAGGTACTGATGGCGGGCAGACACACAACCACTCTATGCTAGCACTTGATGCAAACAGGATGGTAGTTGCGTATTCGTATCCGGACAGCTCTCCTGCCGGCTATATGCAGGTTATCACTGTTAATCCCAGCAAGAACCTGATTGGCGGCCCCCTTGCACCGGTTACGCCCGATAATGGACAGTACATCTCCATGGCAAAACTCAATGATAACACGGTGGTAGTTACGTACCGGGGTGAATCTGAGATGGGATTCATCCGGACGTTTGATATTTCAGACAGCAGTGCCATTACTGCCCAAACCGACTATCCGATCGAGGATGCAAGAACGGCGTATACCTCCCTTGTCCGGGTCGATGATGATACAGTGGCAGTAGCATACTCTGTGATTGGTGATGACACACCCACGCCTGACAGGCACGGACGGATCAAGGTCTTTGATGTTGATGTTGATGCCTTAAACGATGACATTATCGGAGTGGGCGGTCCGACATATTATAACGCCGCAGCAGATGCGGCATTTGAAGAGCAGGTGCATCTCAACTCGCTTGCACTGCTGGATTCTGACACGCTGGCCATTGCATACCGGGGGGCATTAGGTGACGGCTTTGTCCAGCTGTATGATATAGATCACATGACAGGCAGTCTGACTATTACCGGTGAGCCGTTTGAGCATGACCAGGCAGACGGCGCATTCAACTCGCTTGTCAGAGTCGATGAGAACACACTGGCCCTGGTGTACGGCGGGGATCTTCCATCCGTTATACAGGATTCCACTGCAACTTCCAGCAGAATCAAGACGCTCTCAGTCGTGCTCCAGGATACGGTTCCGCCAACCATTGAATCTGCTGTAACCACCGATGCTAATACGATCGTACTAACTGCATCAGAACCGCTTGCAGGAACTGCCGATGCGACAGACTTTGAAGTATCTGGCAGTAATGCCATTGCTGGCAATCCCGTGATATCTGGCAGCAGCATAACGCTGAGAGTCGGTACTGCAATAGTGCCCGGCGCCGCATTCACCGTGGAATACTCTGGCACTCCCATAACTGATGCTGCAGGAAACATACTTGTGACGTTTGACCCCATGTCCGTGACAAACAACGTGGGGGCAGCAATTCATACCATATCCCAGACACACCCTGTCGACCTTCCAAATAACGGGTACCGCCACAACCTGATACATCTTGCCGGCAACTATTACGTCTCATCACACACTGTAACCACGCATGATGTCGATGTATCTGTGGATTTTAATGCCATCACCACCCTCAGACTATACAGTATTACTGGTGAGAATATCAGACTGATTGGCAGTGAGATTGTACGAATCAACAACCAGCCTGTAAACACGCCGATTCATGAATTTGATACCCATCCGACTTCTACTGCCATTACCCGGGTGGATGATGACACCATTGCAATTTCATATGTGGGTGCCACCCGGACTAGTAACGTTCGAACATATGATGTTTATACCGGTTCTGACAGCAGCCCCTTTACTCATTCTAGCCTGGTCTCCTTTCTCTCAGATGATGATGGCAGTCAAACACATAACCACTCCCTGATAACACTTGATGCAAACAGGCTGGTACTTGCGTATTCGTATCCGGACAGTTCACCTGCCGGCTATATCCGGATTATTACAGTTGATCCTGACAGCGGCGTTCTGCGTGCGCAGCCTAGTACGACAATTACCGCAGATCAGGGACAGTACCCATCTTTGGTAAGGCTCGATGATGACACGGTGGTACTTGCGTACCGGGGTGAATCTGAGATGGGATTCATCCGGACGTTTGATATTTCAGACAGCAGTGCCATTACTGCCGGAACCGCCTATCCGATCGAGGATGCAAGAACGGCGTACAACTCGCTTATCCGGGTCGATGATGATACGGTGGCAGTAGCATACTCTACTATTGGTGATGCCGCATCCACATCTGACGGGCAGGGTATTATCCAGGTCTTTGATGTCGACGCTATGGGTGTCGTTACTGCAGAGGGCGATCGTACGCTGTATTATGGTGCCGCAGCAGATGCGGCATTTGAAGAACAGGTGCATCTCAACTCGCTGGTCCTGCTGGATTCTGATACAATAGCCGTTACATACAGGGGGGATGAAGGCGACGGCTTTGTCCGGCTGTATGGTATAGATCACCTGACTGGCAGTCTGACTACTGATGGCGGGCCGTTTGAGCATGACCCGGCATACGGCGCATTCAACTCGCTTGTCAGAGTCGATGATCAGACGCTGGCCATGGTGTACGGCGGGGATATGCCGGGCGCCATACTGGATTCAACTGCAACCCCCAACAGAATCAAGACGATTGCCGCTACTGTTCCGGATACAACACCGCCAGTCATCATTACCGCAACTGACACACCTGCCATATCTGATGAATCGGACATCCAGACCCTGGGTGCCATCACCGCATCTGACTCTCCGGTAATAACTGACACCGCATCACTGAACATCCCCATTACCGCAACTGATGCACCGGCCATATCTGATGAATCAGACATCCAGACCCTGGGCACCCTTGTCCAATCCGACACTCCGGTCATAACCGATTCAGCATCACTGAACATCCCCATTACCGCAACTGATGCACCGGCCATATCTGACGAACCGGACATTTCTGACATCAATGCGCCAACTGTAGTCGGCGTATCTGCAACATCTAATTCATACAAAAAAGGTGATATCATTGGCATCACCGTCACATTTGACGAGCCAGTAACGGTATCTGATGGCACCACCCTGCAACTGTTACTGGATATTGGCACTACTACTGGTACGATAGTCGACTATACCTCCGGCTCGTCTGGAACTGAATTGTTATTCCAATATACCGTTGCTGCAACACACAACACTGATGCTCTCAACTATGTCGATACAAACTCGCTATCTGTAACCGGTGGTGGAACCGTTACTAACACTGCTGGCAATGCTACTGCATATCTGAGACTTCCTGCCACCACTGATGATGCATCACTTGGCGGCTCTGATGTAATAGTGGATACTGTGGCACCCACTGTAACCATAGTTAACGATCAAACCGCTGCTGATGGTGATACTTCCACCACCCGCACCCTTACCTACACTGCCACGTTTACAGAGCCCGTGACAGGCTTTGATGCCCTGGATGATATCACAGTATCCGGGGCGGCAACTGCAGCTGATGCTGCACCGGCCGGATCCGGCACCACGTACACCTTTACTGTGACTGCCCCGGCAGATGGTACAGTCGTTGTATCAATTCCTGCAGATGCGGCAGCAGATGCGGCACGCAACGGCAACGTGGCATCAGCCCCATACACTGTCACATTGGATATCGCCGTACCGATTGCCGTTTTTGTTAATTCGCTTGGCAGTTCCAGTCCGGGCAAAGACAACGGCCAGTTTGACACTCCATACGGAGTCGCAGTAAACTCTGCGCAGATATCAGTCGTGGAATTTGGCAATTCAAGGGTGCAGACATTTGATCTGGACGGCAATTATGTCAGCAAGTTTGGCAGTCAGGGCTCGGGCAACAACCAGTTCCAGTCCCCCCGGGGAATTGCGACAACCTCCGCGCACATACTGGTTTCAGACACCCTCAACAACCGGGTGCAGGTATTTAATCTGGGCGGCAGTTATCTCAGTCAGTTTGGCGAGAGCGGCATAACCGACGGCAAATTTAACCAACCCCGTGGAATTACCGCAAACTCTACGCACGTACTGGTTACAGATTCCATTAATGCCAGAATACAGATATTTAATACGGATAATGATTATCTCAGTCAGTTTGGCGATAGCGGCTCAGGTGACGGCCTGTTAAACCTGCCCTCGGGAATCACAACAAACTCCACGCACATACTGGTTGCAGACACCGGCAGCGACAGGATACAGGTATTTGACACCGGCGGCAATTATGTCAGCAAGTTTGGCAGTCGGGGCTCAGACGCCGGCCAGTTTATATCACCACAAGGAATCACAACAACTCCCACACACATACTGGTTGCAGACACCTTCAACGACAGGATACATGTATTTGATCTGGACGGCAATTATCACAGCCGGATTGGCAGTCTTGGCTCAGGTGACGACCAGTTTGACAAACCACGAGGAATCACGACAAACTCCACGCACGTACTGGTTGCAGACAGCAAGAACCACAGGATACAGATATTTGATCTTACACCCACCGTGGTCATATCTTCTGTCACCCCTGATGGTGGCACGCACCGCACTGACACGGTATCCTATACTGCCACCTTCAGTGAGGCCGTGATGGACTTTACCATGGAAGATATCGCTGTATCTGGAACAGCAACATTCAGAGACACACCTGATGAAATATCAAACTTTGTAGAAACCGTTTCTGGCACCACATACACCTTTGATGTGGCAACTACCGATGTTGGTACAGTTACAGTATCAATCCCCCAACGTGTGGTAAGTGACACCGCAGGCAACGCAAACCAGCCATCCACTGCATATGCCGTTAGAGTAATCACATCTGAGAGCATTGTTACGTCTGACTCTCCGGTCATAACTGACACCGCATCACTGAACATCTCCATTACCGCAACTGATGCACCTGCCATATCTGATGAATCAAACATCCAGACCATGGGTGCTCTTATCGAATCCGACACTCCGGTCATAACCGATTCAGCATCACTGAACATCCCCATTACCGCAACTGATGCACCTGCCATATCTGACGAACCGGACATTTCTGTCATCAATGCACCTACCACCGTCCCAACAGATCATACCATATCTCCGATAGAGTCATTAGGCCTTCCAATTAACGGATACCGGCATGACCTGGTAAAACTGACTGACAATCATTATGTCTCCTCCCACACCATACCCGTCCTTGGCGACGCTGGTACTGGTATCTGGAATCATAATACCGTTATCAGACTATACGAAATAACTGACGGGGTGATCTCGCTGATTGGCAACCAGACTGTGGCCTTTGTTACTGAAGATACAAACGGCTTTACTGCTGATGTAAGTGAGGATCCAAGGCCAACCTCCCTTGCACGTATCGATGATGATACGGTTGCCGTCTCACACGTGAGTACTGCTGCTGACAGTCAGGCAGGTACAGTTACAACATATGATATTAACCCTGATTCTGACCCGCCCTTTGAAAATCCCAACAGCGTAAATTATAACACGGGTACCACCGGCGGGCAGATATCCGGCCAGTCTTTGACATTATTTAATACCAACACGCTGGTAATTGCGTATTCACATAAAAACAACTCCCCTGACGGCTTTATCCAGGATATCACCATTGCCCCTAATGGCGAGCTGACTGCAGGTGCAGCAGTAACAGTTACCACCGCCCAGGGACGGTACCCATCAGTGGTAACCCTGGATGCTGACACGGTTGTAGTCGCATACCGTGATGCTGGTGCGGCTGGAACCATACAGGCATTTGATGTTTCACCTGGCAGCGCGACTGTCTTTGATGCTGGAACGGTACCTCCACTTATACATGATGCCGGCAGAACGGCGTATGCCTCCCTTGTCAGAATCGATGCGACCACAGTCGCACTTGCATACTCTGATATTGGTCTTGCCGTTACAGGTGACGAGAAGGGACGCATCAAGATATTTGATGTTATGACAGACGGTGAAGTTGTACAAAGGGGTGAGACTGTTACGTATTATGACGGTGCGGCATCTGCGGCATACGAGGAACGTGTACACACCAACTCGCTGGCCCTGCTGGACTCTGACACGCTGGCAGTCGCATACAGGGGTGAGGAAGCCCACGGCTTTATCCAGATATATAATATAGACTCCACCGGTCTGACTGCGGCAGGCGGACCATTTGAGCATGATATGGTATACGGCGCCTTCAACGCGCTTGTCCGGGTCGATGATACCATACTTGCACTGGTGTACGGAGAGGATCTGCCAGAATCTCTAGAAACTCGCTTTGAAATTTCCAACACAATCAAGACGCTTGCCGCCATAGTTCCAGGCTCTGATGTAATGCCGCCAACCATCGTCTCTTCCACACTTCCCAATGATACCACGATCGTACTTACCGCATCAGAACGCCTTTTGGGAAGCACTACTGCCGGAGTCTTTACTGTTTTAGGCAAGCAGGTTTTAATCAATCCTGAAGTAATTGGCCGTACCATAACCATAACGGTGGACACGCCATTTGCCAACGACGATATGATTACGGTGGAATACAGGGGTACTACAATAACTGATGCCTCTGAAAACGCACTTGCGATGTTTAGTGACCTGGAAGTACGAAACACGCTATCAATTCTTCCCCCCATCACCGTATCTGACTCTCCCGTACTAACTGACACCGCATCACTGAACATCTCCATTACCGCAACTGACGCACCCGCCCTATCTGATGGATCAGACATCCAGACCATGGGCACCCTTGTCCAATCCGACACTCCGGTCATAACCGATTCAGCATCACTGAACATCTCCATTACCGCAACTGACGCACCCGCCCTATCTGATGGATCAGATGTCCAGACCATGGGCACCCTTGTCCAATCCGACACCCCGGTCATAACCGATTCAGCATCACTGAACATCTCCATTACCGCAACTGACGCACCCGCCATATCTGACGAACCGGACATTTCTGACATCAATGCGCCAACTGTAGTCGGCGTATCTGCAACACCTAATTCATACAAAAAAGGTGATATCATTGGCATCACCGTCACATTTGACGAGCCAGTAACGGTATCTGGTAGCACCACCCTGCAACTGTTACTGGATATTGGCACTACTACTGGTACGATAGTCGACTATACCTCCGGCTCGTCTGGAACTGAATTGTTATTCCAATATACCGTTGCTGCAACACACAACACTGATGCTCTCAACTATGTCGATACAAACTCGCTATCTGTAACCGGTGGTGGAACCGTTACTAACACTGCTGGCAATGCTACTGCATATCTGAGACTTCCTGCCACCACTGATGATGCATCACTTGGCGGCTCTGATGTAATAGTGGATACTGTGGCACCCACTGTAACCATAGTTAACGATCAAACCGCTGCTGATGGTGATACTTCCACCACCCGCACCCTTACCTACACTGCCACGTTTACAGAGCCCGTGACAGGCTTTGATGCCCTGGATGATATCACAGTATCCGGAGCTGCAACTGCAGCTGATGCTGCACCAGCCGGATCCAGCACCACGTACACCTTTACTGTGACTGCCCCGGCAGATGGTACAGTCGTTGTATCAATTCCTGCAGATGCGGCAGCAGATGCGGCACGCAACGGCAACGTGGCATCAGCCCCATACGCCGTTACAGTCGCCGTTGTAACGCCGGAACCAACACCCGACCCGGAACCAACACCTGCACCAGCACCTAGAAGATCCGGAGGTGGTGGCGGCGGAGGCGGTGGCGGTGGCGGCGGTGGTAGTAGTGCTGGAGATAGCACTAGCAGCGGAGGCCGAGGTTCACCCTATGACACATCCTTTAGCTTTACATCTGACGGAGTAGACGTGTTGACAGGTTCATCGCTGATAAAAATAAAACCAGATACCAAACTTACCATAACGCCACATATAACGCCCCTCGATCCACGCCAGAACATCCTAAAGATGGAGGTGATCATATCAGATCATACGACACAGCAACATCCGGATATCTTGATACAGTACATGTTAATTCCAAATATTCTCACACATAAGGAATGCAGTGACAAAGAGTACACATCAGATCATCTTTATGCATGTGATGCCTCATCATTCGTATCTGAGACACTGATATCCTACTCCGAATCCAGCGATCAAAACACAAAGCGTTTTGAGAGTATAATGATACCTTTTGAAGAAGAGTTCACAGGCAATATCACCATATTCATGCAGGACAACCGTGGAATAACCCTCTCTTCGCACGGTGACAAGGCATATGCCATTGTTGTAACATCAGGCAATGATGATAAACTCAAACCTGTGGAGAAAATGGATCCCGAATTCATACCAATGGACCCTGAACCAGTATTGATGGACCCCGAACCCGTACCAATGGACCCAGAACCCGTACCAATGGACCCAGAACCCGTACCAACGGACTCGGAACAACTGGTGAATCTAGAACCCCCAATGGTCCACGAACCCCCAATGACCCCTGAACCAAGACCCAACGATGGCATATTTGAACAGATCATCAGATGGATTCAATCATCATTTGTAATCCCAGAACAACCAGCGGACACAGAGCAACCAGCGGACCCGGAACAACCAGCGGACACAGAGCAACCAGCGGACCCGGAACAACCAGCGGATCCCGAATCCGATATGTTTGAACAGACCCTCAGATGGATTCAATCATCATTTGTAATACCAACATCCGAGGATCCCGAACCAAGATCCAACGATGGCATATTTGAACAGTTCATCAGATGGATCCCATAGTCATTTGGATGACACGTGGCGTCTTTTGCAGATGGTTCTGCTGCATTTCGGTGATCAGAACACCCGAATGCAGAACCATCCATACTGTCCTTTTATCTGGGATGCGTATTCCGACTGAATCCTTTCCTCAATCCGCCCCCGCATTTACAAAGGTTACCTGCGTGTTATAATTTCACTAATTTCCTGAATTGATCATTGGAATGTAATTTTTCAAAAACCGGCTCCTCCTTTGCCCACTTTCTGATGATTTTTGGATTTTTAGAGATTGACTGTTTTAGCAATTCCAATGCCTGGGGATATTCCCCCAACGCCGCCTTGCTCCTGGATTTGGCATAAACAATATTCACATTATCCTTGTGTCTTGATAAAATTTTATCGAAAATTTCAATTGCTTTTTCATGCTTGTTCAATTCTGCCAGTTCGATTCCCTTGTGGAAAAATGCATCCATGTGACCTGGGCTGTTCCTGTGAACCGTGTTAAAACAATTAAGTGCCTCCTCGTGTTTTTTCATCTTTCCTAAAATGATGCCCTTGTAGAACATGGCATTTGGCTTTCTTGGTTCTATTGTGATTGCCTTGTCCAGTACTTGTAGCGCCTCTTCTCTCTCCTGGAGTTTGTCTAGCAGAACCCCCTTGTTAAAGTACGATGCCGCATTTTTTGGATCAACCTCGATTGCTTTATCATAGCATTCAGCAGCAGCCTGAATGTTCCCGTTTTCTGCCATTGCAATCCCTTTGTTGTTCCAGGCTTGGGAATCTTTGGGATTGATTTCTATCAAAACATCAAAGCATGTAATTGCATCACTGTATTTTTTTATCTGATTTAATGCCAGACCCTTGTTAAACAACGCCAGGGTATTCCTTGATTCCTGTTTTAGAACCTTGTTGTAAAGTGCAATGGCCCCCTTTGGCTGGTTTTTCTCAAACAGCGACATTGCACTATACATCAAATCCTCGGTATTCCCCTTGAAGCCAAACAATCCCATGATTTTTACAAAATGGCACTTTTAATGAAAGTTTGGCTCATCGCGCAATTCTTTGACTGCTTTTCTGCCGTTATCTGTCTTTTGGCGTATCTGGTGTATTATACGCGCTTTTTATGCATGTGCCGATCTTGTAAAAAGTGGTCTGGATGCCCTGCCGTCTTTGCATCAAAGGCATTTTGCCTGAATACGCCATCTTTAGTATAAATCAATTACCCATGACTTGTGCGCAATCCGTTAAATGAGACCTGCCTAGTATCGTTGTAAACGTAAAATGAAACGCATCAAACCTGCCTTTACCATGATCTTTTTACTCGGGGTGGTGACAGTCATTTTGGCCTCAACTGCCAGTACGGCACATGCCGCAGATGCAGATCCGTATAATATAATACTGAAAAAAATTGACGCCCTGAGCCTGGGTATGACAGACAGCCTTCAGGCAGACATGAGGGATAACTGGGATGCGGTATACTCAAAGCGGTATTCGGTGACTAGCACCATGAATTCCATTGACCGACTCGGTGAGATTTATCAGCAAAGGCAGTATCCTCAAATCACAGACTCGATAAGATCGCTTGGCGCATCAATAAGGAATGCCAATACCGTGGATCAGATTATGGGGTACCGTGATGATATAGCAAAGCTCGAAGAGTCAGTCGAGGTACTGGATAATTCAAATGATGTGGAGCGGATGCTGCTGCTGCATGAGGATGTCTCGGATTTAAAGACGTATCTGCATGGCATATGGACGCCGATACATGCAAACATCAATGATTCAAGAACAGCCGATGACGTCTTGTCATTTCAGACAGACGTTGAGAATATGGAGCAAACGATACGGTATACTTTAAGCATTTATGAAAACACGCACTCTCCGGTATTTACAATAATTGATCCCCACATAAAGTCCGTGTGGAACAGCTTTAGGTATGATGTGCCCAATACCGAGTCCCTGGAGGATCTGACAAAAGTCACGGCGCAGTATTATCATAAAGTAGGCAAGATTGACGGCAAGATAATATCCCGGTGGGATGCAAAGATTACAGAACTTCAGGTGCATGCCGGACGGCAGGGAAACGCCCGGGATCTCATGCTCATAGAAAACAACATCAAGACACTGGACATGGTAAAGCACCTGGAAAAAAACACGAAATCATTTGATGATACGCAGTCCAAGGCGATTCTGAAAAACATAAGCCAGAATTACATAAAGATCAAATCCGACCTTAAAGAGTACGATCTGTATCTTGATGGAAAGAACCAGATGACACAAAAGGTAACCCGGCTTTTGCACATGGCAAATGACAAATCCAACGTGAATAAGATGCCTGAATTTGAGTCAAAAATAAAAAACACGCTAAACAGCGTATCACACATCAAAAACGTCTTAAAGACAAACGACTTTAGATACGCGCAACAACTGCTCGGTGCCCTGGAACAGCAGTGGCTCAACTTTGAACGGTTTTATCCGGAGATACGAAGTTACACGCCCACCTACGAGCAGCAGGATCTCTCAACTGCACAGAAAAAACAGTTCTATCTCAAACAGATCTCGCAAATCAGCTCGCTGGTAAAAAGCCTCAATCTCAACCAGGCATCTTCAGACTATATGCAGTATAAAAAATCACTGCAGGAATCAAAGGCATCCATACTGTATGGAAATTTTCAGACAGGCCATGAAAAAATCTACAAGACCATTGATTTTGTGGGCCAGAAATTCCTGCCACACGACCCCCGAATAATCATGAATACCAGTTATGATGATTCAAACATGTTTACCGTTGCAGGCGCAGTATACAAGCACCATATGAATTCCCGAGACCCCGTGTCGTTTTATCTTTTTAATCATGACGGTCAAATCGTCAAATTTGATTCTAGAACCGCCCGATCCGGCGACTTTCAGATGTTGTGGCGCGCCGACATACAGCCCGGATTATACATTGCAGAGATACAGCACGGGTCTGCCCGGGAATCGCAAATCATCTCAATCTCAGACGGACATCATGAGATGGTCTTCAACCAGGATGAAATTGCCATGATGGAGGTGGCAAACACGTTTGAAAATCTGGAGGGTTTTGTGGACCGATTTGGGAGTTCGGGTTCTAGGGGCATGGAAAAGATGCAGTTGGTCATAAATAAAATCAGGGGGGATCTTACCTCCGGACAGCTTGATACGGCCGCAGCATCCGTTCAAAAATTCAAAAACAACATAAAATTATACATGCCCATACAATCCTCGGGGATTAACATAGATGCGTCTCAAACAGACAGCACGGTGAGGGTCACGGGAAATATTGCAAAGACTGTAGAATACCGCGAACAGATATTTTTGACGGTTTTTGACCATGATGGAAAAAGGGTGTATGAGCAGATTACGTACGATGACAAGTACGGCAACATCAATATTGAAATGCCAAAGCACGCTCTTGCGGGACTGGCGGTAATACAGGTGGAATACCACGATTCACTGGCAAGGGACATTATTGAGATAAATCAGAATCCGTGAGACTGCCCAGATAACACCATTTGAAGTATCTGCATTTGTTTCTTCAGACGGATCATACACGCACAAACACTATTGATTTTTGTGTTTTAACTACATGACGTGTTTGCTGGACATTACAAATGCTAAACGATCATTTTACACTCTTGGATCCTCGTTTGCATTTCATGTCATCTCAAAAAAAAAGCGAACAAACATGACTTGCAACATTTCGTGGTTCTGCAAAAGCCACACTTTGGGACACACATCAGCAGTGTCCTGTATGACTAGTGACACAAATATTTGAGATCCATCTTATCAAACCAAAAACTATGGGGATACATTCTCCTAAAACAGTACGAGATCGATCATACCAGAAGATTTCAAAAAAGCATACAAAACAGAAAAAGATCCAATGGTAAAACAGGACAAACAACATCCGAACACCGTATTTTGGCGGCTGTTTATTCATACATATGATCAGAGGTTTTTTTGATCCCAATTCTTTTAATATGTGGAATTAATTTAATTGTGATGGGAAGACCAAGCATCATCTTTGCAAGTGTGGTACTTTCACTGGTTTTAATCTCAGGTATTACTATCCCTTCTTACTCTGATTATCTATCTCCAAAAAAACAATTAGAATCAGGTGTGTCACCTGAGGATGTGACGTGTAAAGAGAATAGAATCCTGGCGATTCGGGATAACGGAGCTCCGGCATGTGTAACAGAAAAGACTGCGGAAAAGAAGGGGTGGATGATAATAGACGACAGTCCTACAGATGAAATGATTGCACGTGACTTGGATGAACATACTAGCACTAAAACACATCTAAAGAATCCCCAAGATAGTTCATTCATCCAAAGCAAAGTAAATACGATTGCAAATAGACTGCCCAGTATAGATATAGTTGACTTTGAAATATCAACACTTCCTAAACTTGATGAAACAGCAACAATTTCAATAACTACAAAACATGCATTTCCAATGCACATAGAACCAAAACAATTTGGTTTTGCTATCTCGGATAATTTTGAATTTGTAGACGTAGAACCTACAAATACAAAACTAATTTCTGATGGGGGCACAAGGTCATATTATAAGGAACTTTTTGAACTACAACCCAATGAATTAAAAACAATTCAAGTTACAATTAGAGCAATTGATGAGGGACTGGGTGAAATAAGGTTATTTGCTTTTGATGAGGAAGTAGGTTACAGGCACATTGTAATAGGCAAAAATCAAACAGAATACTTTGATCCAACCACTCATCAAAGTTTTGTACGTACCTCTCAAAATGCCGTAACTGGTTCAAATGCGCCATCTATAATAACACCACAATCGAATTGTGTGACTGGTTTTTATGATATATTGCCAAAAGATCAATTAAGACAAATACTTCAAGCTGATGGCATATCCACACAGGAAGATATTGAACAATTTATGACGGCTTATGAATCCGATTCTTTGAGAATGGTGGGATGGACTATCCAAGGATGGGCATGTCAAGGTTATACCGAACAAGAAATTAAAGGATTATTAAGAGATTCATATGATAGCTTTGTTCTGGATTTGGTAGATTCATACGATGGCTTTGTTTTAGACGCCATAGCAGTAAATGCTACAACTCGTAATTTAAAATTAGAATGTGATACTGAATCAAAGCATTGTCAATGGATTAATGTCATGTAAGATAATCCGGATCTTTCCACCCAATTTTTTTACGGTTCTGCTGGATTCTAGTGATCTGATCACCAAAATGCGCCTGAACCGTTGGGACTGGTAAAAACGTGATCAGATCACCGGAATGCCCGAATTGGTCAACTATCAAAATCATCTAATCCTGCCCACATACAGCACCGTGTCCGGATCTGAGATCATATCTTCAACTCGTGCCTAATTTTTGTGCATAAAATGCCAAAATTTCAAGTGTTCATTATGATAACATTTCCATGGCAGTAAGAGAAGTTGCACCACTTGATGAAAAACAATGGAAACAACTTTGAGGAAATGATGTTAAGAGGGCTAGTCATTTAGCTGGCAGTCGTTGTTGTATTTCAAGGACAGTGTATTATTTAGCCTGCCTGACTTTATCCTCTAATTCCTTGTGTGACATGTTTTTATCGGGATTGCTGTTTTTGGCCTTGCCTGATTCGTCTAGATTGTATTTGCCGTGTTGTAATCCTGCCACGTAGTAGTTATCTCCATAAACACTTTCAGGTTCCTTGTCAGCTACAATGATAAAGACTTTTTCACCCCTTGCAAATTTGGGCGAGTCCTCGTAGACATACTTTGCAGTATCCGTTTCTCCCCCCTGAACTCTCACTGTAATGGTGTCATCGACATATTTCATACCCAGATCCTTCTCCACATCAATTACAACATCCGTAAAAACAGTACCTATTCCCACTGCGTCATACTGCATGGGTATGGGTATCAGATCAACTACCTTTCCCTCAATTGCATATGGTGTGTTTTTTGCCAGAAACTCTATTGGATAATCAGGCAGTGACGAACCGATAACAATGGTCTCCTTTGACTCTATATTCATGGAGAATATTCCTACGCTGAGAACCGTCATAACAGCTAGAGACAAAATAATTAATGATGATTTTTTCATTTTCATTACCTCGCATCTAAAACTTCCCTGTCGTGACTTTATATGTTTGAGCATAAAGTAGCGCAATTATCTGCCGTTACTGTACCATCAATCTTTTATCCTGTCGTATGTCAAAGCACATGATTTGTGAGACCCCCCAAATTTATTGTGAACATTGGTGGCTGGATTCTCTTGGGTCCTTTCTGGATATTTCTTTCCAGACTGCAGACTCGTACTTTTGATGCCCGGCAGTAGCAGCCCGAACGGACTGAATTTGCAATTCCGGCATGATAACGCTTAATTCTCATCAACAATGATTTGGAGTATTGTCTGATTTTGAGATGTTATACATGGCCAAGAAGGTGCACGTGCATAGATGGCCCATGGAGTCCCCGCCCTGGGATGATTCCATAACTGGGAAGATAAACGAGTCAATTAACAAGAATCCTGCAAAAAAAGAGATCAGAATCGGGGATAAAACCATCCAAATTCAGGGCGTTGAGTTTGCATCCCTTAAAAAAATCGGAATCTCCGTGCCTTTCTTCAAGGAGGAATGCACGCTGATCTTTGAGGCACAGTTCGGGGAAGGGCTCTTTGCACATGTCCACATCACCGTCAAATCTGTAAATTTTCCTGACGTCTTTGAGCAGCTGATATCCTGGAAGCGCAGGTCTTTTCCAAGCGACCCCAAAGTCTAAATGTTTTCTGATGCCGATGCCATCTTCCTGATGTCCTCCTTGGTGTGTGCGTATGAAACCGCGCCAAGCTTGCCTGGCAGGAAGAATATGCCGTCATGGGCAATCATCTTAAAGTGGTATTTTGCAAGCATTGCAGAATCACACTTTGCAGCCTGTGCCGCATTTGTAATTTCAGTCATGCCGTTTTTTAGAAAATGGGTCATAAACAGCGAGCCCTTCCCCGTCACTGCGACTTTTCCATCAAATGCATTGCCTATCTCTTTTCTTGCAAAATCCCCCAGCGAATTTATCTTTACATAAATCTCCTTTTTTGATTTTAAAAGATTCAGCGTTGCAAATCCTGATACCATTGAGGCCGGATTTGCAGAAAACGTCCCCCCTCCGATATAGGAACGCTCTGATTTTTTCTTTGAAGCAGTATCCGCATATTCCATGATCTCTTTTTTCCCGCACATTACCCCGATTGCCATTCCCCCGCCTACAATCTTTCCCAGAGTTACAATATCAGGATCCAGCTTCATGGTGGGATAAAGACATCCGTATCTGAATCTAAAGCCGGTAACTATCTCATCTAAAATAAACAGGGAACTGTTTTTGTGTACAAACTCCTGGATGCCCCTGAGATATTCCCCGGTGGCCGGAATGCACCCGCCTCCCCCCAGCACGGGCTCGATAATCACACCTGCCAGATTTTTTGCATGTCTTTTTAGAATTTTTACAGACCCTTCCAAATCATTGTATGGAATTGATATGATCTTCTCCTCGTTGACCATCCCACTGCTCTCTGATTCTGAAAACGGCCAGTTCACACTCTTTAACAAATCCGAGGTGTATCCGTGCCATCCCCCGTCAATCTTTGCAATCACGTTCCTGCCGGTAACTGAGCGGGCCAGTCTTACCGCATACATCGTGGCCTCTGTCCCCGATGTGACATAGCGGATCTTTTCTGCAACCGGAACCGCCTTTGAAATCATCTCTGATAGTTTTATTGTCTGCTCATTTACCGTCCCGTACATCCAGCTTTTCTCGATCTGTTTTTTCAGGGACTCTCTGACGTTTTTTGGACCGTGTCCCAGAATCAAAGACCAGTGTCCCATCCAGTAATCGGCATACCTGTTGCCATCCACATCAACCAGGTTTTTTCCCGCAGATGATTTTACAACAAACGGATATGGCTCATAAAATCTTATGTTGTGAGATACCCCATTGACATGAAGTTTTGAGGACCTTGCAAACATCCTTGCAGACATTCTCGTCTTTCTTTTGTACTCTGAAATATAGTCCCTCAAAAGCAATTTTCAAAATGGGATCTGCCATTTTAACTATCAAAATAACCACATCTGCATGTTCTTGAGCCGTTTTCAGGACTCTGCCGAGTCCACAAAGATAAAACATGTAATTTTTTCAATTTTTTGAACCGATCAGGCATGATTTCACGCATGGTTTATATGGTTTCCGTATTCTTTGATTTCTGCATACGTAACGCAATAGGCGGCGCTCGTGATGAAGTATGGCATGATGCCATTTTATGATTCATGGGCCTCCAGTTACGCATACAAGAATGAGGATTTGATCAAGTGATCAATATCTGAGATGTGAAGATTATGTGCATCCGTCAATTCCAATAAAGTACAAATGTACTTCAATAATCAAAATACAAAACATAATTCAGAATCCGGTTGATCCTGCCGGACCTGACTGCTATCGGATTGATACTAAGCCATGCGAGTCATTGTAGCAATACAAGGCAGACGGCTCAGTAACGCGTAGTCAACCTAACCTATGGACGGGAATAACCTCGGGAAACTGAGAATAATGCCCGATAGAACACTATACCTGGAACGGTTTGTGTTCCAAATGATTTATCGCCGTAGGATGGGACTGCGGCCTATCAGTTTGTTGGTGAGGTAATGGCCCACCAAGACTATTACAGGTACGGGCTCTGAGAGGAGTAGCCCGGAGATGGGTACTGAGACACGGACCCAGGCCCTATGGGGCGCAGCAGGCGAGAAAACTTTGCAATGTGCGAAAGCACGACAAGGTTAATCCGAGTGGTTTCTGCTAAAGGAACCTTTTGTCGGTCCTATAAACACCGACGAATAAGGGGTGGGCAAGTTCTGGTGTCAGCCGCCGCGGTAAAACCAGCACCTCAAGTGGTCAGGATGATTATTGGGCCTAAAGCATCCGTAGCCGGCTCTGTAAGTTTTCGGTTAAATCTGTACGCTCAACGTACAGGCTGCCGGGAATACTGCAGAACTAGGGAGTGGGAGAGGTAGACGGTACTCGGTAGGAAGGGGTAAAATCCTTTGATCTATTGATGACCACCTGTGGCGAAGGCGGTCTACCAGAACACGTCCGACGGTGAGGGATGAAAGCTGGGGGAGCAAACCGGATTAGATACCCGGGTAGTCCCAGCTGTAAACTATGCAAACTCAGTGATGCATTGACTTGTGGTCAATGCAGTGCTGCAGGGAAGCCGTTAAGTTTGCCGCCTGGGAAGTACGTACGCAAGTATGAAACTTAAAGGAATTGGCGGGGGAGCACCACAAGGGGTGAAGCCTGCGGTTCAATTGGAGTCAACGCCAGAAATCTTACCCGGAGAGACAGCAGGATGAAGGTCAAGCTGAAGACTTTACCAGACAAGCTGAGAGGTGGTGCATGGCCGTCGCCAGCTCGTGCCGTGAGATGTCCTGTTAAGTCAGGTAACGAGCGAGATCCCTGCCTCTAGTTGCCACCATTACTCTCAGGAGTAGTGGGGCGAATTAGCGGGACCGCCGCAGTTAATGCGGAGGAAGGAAGGGGCCACGGCAGGTCAGTATGCCCCGAAACTCTGGGGCCACACGCGGGCTGCAATGGTAACGACAATGGGTTTCGAATCCGAAAGGATGAGGTAATCCTCAAACGTTACCACAGTTATGACTGAGGGCTGCAACTCGCCCTCACGAATATGGAATCCCTAGTAACTGCGTGTCATTATCGCGCGGTGAATACGTCCCTGCTCCTTGCACACACCGCCCGTCGTTTCATTGAAGTGAGCTCTTAGCGAGGTGACGTCTGATTGGCGTTATCGAACTTGGGGTTCGTGACAAGGGAAAAGTCGTAACAAGGTGACCGTAGGGGAACCTGCGGTCGGATCACCTCCTTAGACATGGAAGTGTACGGGTGTACATAATCTTCGCATTGAAATCATCGATGCAATGCATCACCAACGTGATGTATGAAGGATGTAGCGGGTCCCTGCCAGGGGGCTTGCAATGATCGTCGTGCATAGTCGTGTAATATGTGGCTGAATATGCCGGTGTAAAGACGGTAATAGGTGGATTGCTAGGCTTGAGGAGAGATGAAGGACGTGGCAAGCTGCGATAAGCTCGGGGTAGGCGCACGCATCCTATGATCCCGAGATGTCCGAATGAGAATCTTGTGCTTAGGCACATTCCAGTACACTAGTATTGGAAGTCGAACCGTGGGAATTGAAGCATCTTAGTACCACGTGGAAAAGAAATCAATTGAGATTTCCCAAGTAGAGGCGATCGAAAAGGAAAGAGCCCAAACTGAATCCTTCGGGAGATGTGGTGTTTTGGTATGATAATATGGAATCTTGGAACACAGCTGAAATGATCTGAAAAGTTCTGGCAGAGAGGGTGATACCCCCTTAGGCGAAGTGCGAAGAGTCCTATTCATACCCGAGTAGTTGTCCTTGGTAGTGGGCAATGAATATGGGTGAAAGTAGCATCCGAGGCTAAATATTTCTCAAGACCGATAGTGGACTAGTACCGTGAGGGAAAGCTGAAAAGTACCCCGGAAGGGGGGCGAAAAGTGCATGAAACCTATTACTTACAGACGTGCGTGGCATGAAAGGTGATTTTTTCAAATTGGAGATTCTAGCAATAGAGTTGAAGGTCTGATGTTCAAATCATCAGTGTTACGCGTTCCGTCTCGAAACACGGGCCAAGGAGCTAACTGTCATGGCAAGCTTAAACCTGCAAAGGTGTAGGCGAAGGGAAACCGAGTTCCCGCAGCTTCGCAAGAAGTCAGGGGAAGCGTGTGAAAGTGCGTAGAGTCATGGCAGCTAGGCTAGAAGCCAGTCGATCTATTCCTGAGCTAGATGAAGGCGGGCGAAAGCCCGCTGGAGGTCTTAAGACGTTCTGACGTGCAAATCGTTGTTGTGACTTGGGAATAGGGGTCAAAAACCAATCTAGACTGGCGCTCGCTAGTTCCAACCGAAGCGTCTCGCAGGGCGTGCTTTGTGGAGATAGTGTTTCCGGTAGAGCACTGATAGAGGGGCGCGGGGGAGAAATCCCTCACCCCTCATTCAAACTCCGAACGGATATACATCGTAGAAGCAAGGACACGGGTTCATGTGGCGTAAGGCTCATGACCGAAAGGGGTTTAACCCAGACTGAAGTTAAGGTCCCCAAATTTTTGCTAAGTGTCAAGCTAAAGAGCGTGTTCTCGCCAAGACAGCAGGGAGGTAAGCTCAGAAGCAGCTATCCTTTAAAAAGTGTGTAACAACTTACCTGCCGAGGGAGGATGCCTCAAAAACGGACGGGGCTAAAGCAAAATACCGATACTTTAGATAATCATCAGTGGATGATTCGTGGTAGGTTGGCGTAGTGATTGGGTCGAAGCAGGGCGATGACGTCCTGTGGACCGGTTTCTATTGCAGATCTTGGCGGCAGTAACAGCATAGTATAGTGAGAATCTATACCACCGAAAGCGCAAGGGTTTCCAGGCAATGCGTTATCAGCCTGGAGGTAGTCGATCCTAAGATGTGCCTCAACAGAGTACACCGAATGGGAAACTAGTTAATATTCTAGTACCTTGTATCAAGCGTTTGAGCTATATGGTTCGCTTCCGGATAGGGGTTGTACAACCATCGTTGTATCTAACTATTCGAGGGAGGGGGAGTGTCGTAATGACGAGAACCCTTCCGAGGTAGGAATGGCTTCGCGTTAGCGAAGTTTCCTCGAGTCCAGGAGACCATGAAAGATTGTGTAGTTAGTAAGATACAAGTTCGTACCCAGAACCGACACAGGTGCGCTGGCTTAGAAAGCTAAGGTGCTACGGGTATACCGTATGGCGAGGGAATTCGGCAAATTAGTCCTGTAGCTTAGGTATAAGGGATGCCTGCGGTCTTCATGAGGAATGGGGACCGCAGGTTGCAATGACAAGGGGGTTTCGACTGTTTAATAAAAACACAGGCGACTGCTAGTCCGAAAGGATTTGTATAGTCGCTGAATCCTGGCCGGTGCCGGTACCTAAAACTTGGGTTCAACCGAGCTAAGGGCCGGTTAACGCCGGGAGTAACTCTGACTCTCTTAAGGTAGCCAAATGCCTTGTCGGGTAAGTTCCGACGCGCATGAATGGAACAACGAGAGCCCCACTGTCCCCGCCTACAACCCGGTGAAGCCACATAAGGTGGACGAACAGTCCATCAACTTCCATCGGGGAGAGAAGACCCCGTGGAGTTTTACTGCAGCTTGTGCTTGTGGTATAGTAAGAATTGCACAGGGTATCTGGGAGCCATGCTTAACACTCTCCGGGGTGTTAAGAAGCAACGATGTAACACCAGACTCTTTTTGCAGTACCACTTATCCAGTGAAGACCGGAGACACGTGCAGGTGGGCAGTTCGGCTGGGGCGGCACCCCTTTGAAAAGATATCAAAGGGGCCCAAAGTTGAGTTCAAACGGGGCAGAAATCCGTTGAAGAGGGCAAAGCCAAAAACTCGACTGAATGGATTTCCAAACGCACGGAATTCATAGACGAAAGTCTGGCTTAGCGATCCTTCGTGTGCCCACTATTGGGGCCCGGAGGTGACAGAAAAATTACCCCAGGGATAACAGGCTCGTCGCGGGCGAGAGCTCCTATCGACCCCGCGGTTTGGTACCTCGATGTCGGCTTTTCCTATCCTGGTCCTGCAGCAGGGGCCAAGGGTGAGGCTGCTCGCCTATTAAAAGGGAACATGAGCTGGGTTTAGACCGTCGTGAGACAGGTCGGTCTCTGCCTGATGGAAGCGCGAATAACTGAGGGGAAGTTGCTCCGAGTACGAGAGGAACAGAGCAGCGTGGCCACTGGTTTACCGGTTGTCTGATAAGGCAGGCCGGGCAGCTAAGCCGTTTAGGCTAAGTGCTGAAAGCATCTAAGCACGAATCCTATCCCGAGACAAGTTATTCTTTCGTAAGATGAAGGTCGGCAGCAAAATACTGCGTTGATAGGAAGGTGGTGTAGATCACAAGCTTCGGCGAGTGGTGAGCCAGCCTTTACTAATAGACCAACACATCGGTTCAGCCATTTACATAGAGACATTGACATTGGCTTGGAGTAAATATCCAAGCCGTGTCTATGCACGACGATCATATATTACACGACAAATTTTTATTTTTAAAACATTGTTCTAAACAATGTTTTAAACAACGTTCTAAACAACGTTCTAAAAGACAACGTTCTAAACAATGTTTTAAACAACGTTCTAAACAATGTTTTAAACAACGTTCTAAACAATGTTTTAAACAACGTTCTAAAAGACAACGTTCTAAACAATATTGTTTTTGATTTTTTGCAATCTTTGAGACCTGAAATAGGGATTTAATCGACGTTTATCTGATCAATCAGTCAAGAATGTGCAACTTTAGAAATCCTTTAATTGATAATGTTTTTCTGTTTTTTTGATTATGGAACCTGTCAATATCTTTGATCTCCCCAAAGTAAGTTCCTCTGCCTGCATGTGTCGATAATGTCTCACATATGTTGCGCCACTATGAGGAATTTTATCTCCGGGGGCAGGATCTCATGTTATCCAAAGATATGATGCTTAGGTGCAATTGGCATCTTCAAGTTGGATGGTTCTGCCATTTTGTATCCAGGTGGATACAACCTCCACGCAGTAAGGAATCTCAACATGTGCATAGGGATAAACCAGCGTAAATCCCGGGTCGCCTTTGGAATCAATCTCAACATGCGCTATTGGGGCATCATCGTACTCTGCATCAAACAAAAACACATCATATTTTATTGGCAGCTGGCCGTGTATGGACTCGCCGGTAGTCCTCTCGCTGATACAATCAGGATCACGAGATATTACGTCGATGAGCAGTTTTGTATGTCCTGCATCATCAACGTCTAAAAATTCAAGTGATATTGTGGGTGATATTGCTCCATAACAGACTATTTCTTCCCCATATGCAGACTCTTTCTCGAATCCGAATATCGTGATAAATACAAAGATTACAGCAATTGGAAGAATGATTTTCAACAATATTTGGATGTTGATAGGATATTAGAATATTGTGAATTGCGCTTTGGATAATTTGTAGATGTTTTTACTGCTGTGTATGGATCTTTTCGAGAATTTGAGGGATCAGAAAGCAGATCGTGACTTTTGGTTTTTGCGAGACAAAAATCATAAATTTGCTGATATCTAGCGACAAGCAAATGTTTTTGAGATCAATTTTCTCAAACCAAAAACTACCCGGATCATCTTTCTCCTAAAATAGCATGAGACTTGCCTTTTATCTGAATACGGTAGAATAATGTGGACAACAGACAAAGTGGGTTAACGGGTCTGAATATTATACATCAATGTTAGATGACATATAGGATTTCCGAGTATTTTAGAACGGTGTGATTCTATCTGAATGTTGAAAAATATCTGAATGGAGTTCTGATTGATCTCATGAACTTTTGATCGTGACTATACTCTAGAACATTATAATTTACGATCTAGTTAACCAAAGGTTTGTCAGATATTCATCTAGTGTGAAGATTCGTTAACTAACAGAATAAATACAGCAGTATGATGAAGAGACATCATGGCAGAAGTTCATTTTGAAACAAACGCTAAAACCAGTATTTCTGATGCTGCTGTAAAATATGCTGAACGTCATACTCCTAAAGATACAGAATCCGATCAAGAATAATCAATGTGAAGCGTAAGCCTCAGCAATTTTCTTTGTTAAATGATCTCTAACTTTATCTTTGTATGACTCCATCTCTGTACGTGTTTTATCTGGAATAACATAGAAAATAAATAAACCCTGAAATTCTTTCCATATCTCATTTACCTTTTTGAAATAATCAGATTCATCAGTAAATTCGCATAAATCACTAGTTGGAGATCTATATAACCCGATTTTTTCATGTTCATTAAATGGTTCATATGGTTTCATACGAACAGGAGCATTGATAATCCTTGATTTTCAGATATGTCTCTCTGCATTGTGACTATAATGTAACACCATGGATGCATTTATCTGCATCATTTTTGGCCTCATCAATTTTTTTTGACATCTATGAATGCCAAAATCTTTCCAGAAACAGCGTCAACTTTGATCTCTTTGACCTCTTCATTGAGAAAACCCACATCACATATGATGCTCCATGTGTTGTCTTCCAATGTGGTTGATATCAAACGAAATGAATCATGATATTCTTCCAAAAATGTTTTGGCTTTTTCTATGGCCTCTTTTAGATCAATATTTTGTACCATGAAAGTGATCAATTGTAAATACTACTTATTAATTTAGATATTCTGCTCTGGGTAATTTGTGGACGTTTTCATGGCACTGTAATTAGGATGTTTTCGAGAATTTGAAGGATCAGAAAACAGATCAATGTTTCTGGTTTTACGATCGTATGCCTGGTAGTCCAATTTTAAAATATTACTTACACGACAAGTTATAGTTGATTTGACTTTACTGCCCAGAATGACAGTTTCAGGAATTTTGATAAATTAATGATCAGAATTTAATAATGTGACAGACGAAACGGTTCTAGACCTTGGATATTTTGCATCTGATGGTTTGTTTGATTTTTTTCCTTGAAATCAGTCCTTGTCCTAGGTGGTATTCCCAGGACCGTGATTTTTTAGGGATTCAGATAACATTCTAATTCTAAATCATACTTCAAGTCATCCAAGCTGCCACCCATGCCAACATATTCACTTTCATTTATACACGACCAAACAAATTCCCATGAATTAGAATATTATAAACAAATTCCCACATTGGAGTTGCAACAACTAGAATCACTCCTACAAATATACCCAAGAAAAAAAACGAGGTTTTTAAAAGTTATCATGTGGCGTGGACCCATCTAAATGAGAACGTTTTTTGCATGTTTTTACATAGTTGCCATTATTTATTCCTCATCTCATATTCTGATAAGAATTCCTCAAGAGTCACATATCCAGTATCGAATGGATCCTAGAGGTTCCCATCAGCACCACCCTGTGAACAGAAAAGAGATTATTGTAAAATCAATAATAAGCAAAAGACAACAAAATTTTGATTATTTTTTATCCATGTATTTTTTCAAGAATTTTCCTATTGCACTAAATGTCTCATTTACGCTGACATCTTCCACATTGATAATTACCCCACTTGGCAAATTAAATTCTTTTTGATATTTTTTCATATGTGCAAATGCAACATGTTCCCATCTCAGTATTCCCTTACTCCGTTCTATAGTCGTAAACTCGGTGTTATTTCGAACGGCTGTAAAAGTTAAAGCTATACCGCCCACCCATTTCAGGGTGTCTGATATTCGTCCAGCAGATAATCCCGTTGTCATAGCCGTTAGCATCTCATCTATGTTGGCATACATTGACATCTCGTGAATATACACGATATTTCTTGGTGTATGTTTAACTTGAATGGTTATTTTATCCAGCTCCTCTATTCTGAAAATTTTGAATATCTGTCTTGTTTTCATGTGAAATAAAACCAGTTCCTGCAGAAATACCTGCTTTTTTATTAACATGTAAATTCGTTCCTACAAGTAAACCATCCTCCTGAATCTGTCGTTGTATCCTTAAAGGCAGCCTATTCCATGTTTTTTCCATTGTAGACCAATCCAGTGTGTGATACCATTCTGCTTTTTGTATTTTGCAAAACACTCGATCTTTATCTTCTAGTTCAAGTTCATCTGCAACTGTTTTTGGAATGTTAGTTCTATACACAAAATATTCACTGTCTTTTTTGTTTCGTATACGACTTATTTTTACACTAAAACTTTTTGTGACCATAATATGTCTAATATGACCATAATTTAATAATATTATCTTTACTATCCATACTTTGTTATTATAAAAAACATAAACTTGAACGTACCTGATATTGGATATTGCTTGATTTATCTGAAGATTTAGCACTGTCCACGTTGATCGATTTGGCAGAATCGTAATTATTCTGTTAATACCGTATGCCCGAAGGTCAAATCCTAAGATCATTTGCTACTCATAATCGCGGTGGTGCTAAAAAAATGTTAAAAAAATTGGTAAAGGCAGGATATGCTCAAAAACATCCGACACAAAGAGATATGACATATAATATTACATCAGATGGTTTATCAAAAGCACAGTTTTTTTTGAATAGATCTTCATAATTATTTATTTGAGAACCGAAAAATCATTATGATGTTGGGGAAATCGCCAAAAACGCAATTAAATTCAATTATGCCGACGTGTTTACTGCCCTACACGCGCAGTATCTTGAATTTATTTGCACCAGAGATATTGTAAAACTGTGCAATTTCAAATATGATCCTGGAGAACGAACCCACTTCTTTTGAGAGTACAAACGATCTTTTTTTGGTCTGGGCATCCTCCGATAGCACAGTCATTGGAACCCCTCTAGATCCATTTTACACTGAGATATGTGACTCTTGAGGAATTTTTATCAGAATGGGGATGAGAAATAAATAATGGTAATTGCATGTAAAAATATGCAAAAAATGTTTCATTTAGAGGAGTACACTCCAAAAGTCGAACAAGAATCAGGTAAAAAGATGATATGAATTGACGGGTAATAAATTTGGCATAATATTTGAACATATGGCCAAAGAGAAAGAAATACGATCGCAGACAAATGCAATGCGTGATACTTTGATACAATGCGAAGAGATAAGAAAACTAGCTGAGATAATTGAAGAGATGAAATATGTAGAGAAATCAATTCTTTATTCCAGTGCCTAGTTTACATAAATTAATTTTTACAAATCCTTAAACTTGTCATATAGTTTCAGATTTTGTAACAATTACCAAATAATATTCTGTTACGTAAACTAAAGTTATCCAAAGTTATAGTATTTCTGAAAAGTAACCGGTAAAGTCAACCCTAGTATCTCAAGCAGTTCTCTGTCGTGTTTAGCCCTCTTCTCCACCATGTCAGAATACACATCATCGGCATCCCAAACATCTTCATTCCGCCGGCAGTCATCAGGCAGTTGCGCACATTTCTTGCAATTACCACCGGTCTTAGCATGTGTTCTGCCAAATTGTTGGTAGACTCTATTCTAGGATGCAATAAGAACGTAAAGAGGTGACAGTATCGCATTATTTAGTTTGCCTGCAAACTAGCATCCATGCTCTTTGTACATTTCAGCTATCGCACAATCTCTAGCAGTAAATTTATCGTACTGCAATGCGGCATTTGATCTGATGCCGCTGCCATCTTGGCATCATGATACAGAAAACACTCTTATCGTGGAATACCTGCGTCTGCCTGCAGTCATGTGCTGCATATTCTGCCTCGTTCAATATGTGCGAGCAGCAACCCCTCTAAATGAGACTGCTTGCATACGTGCATTTTTTGAGCAAGTTGGGAGGTAAATGACGGGTACGAATTGGATGGCAAACATTCCTGCAACTGCAACTGATTATGATTAGTTTCCCTGTATTTTAGAGCGATGTAATGTCTGATGTTGAAAAATATCCAGAGCTGCAAATTATCGCCCTCATGAACTTTTGTTTGTCTCATAGTAGCAATTATTATTCGGTTCAAAAAACAATTATTGTGAAAAAGAGAACTTTTGCAGTGGATATTGATGGAACTATAACTGAAAATGGCGGAGGACGAATTCATCTTGATGCCCTGGAATCACTACGCCGCCTAACTGACATGGGTCACAACGTAATCTTTGTAACTGGTCGTTCATCAGTCGAAGGATTTCTTCTTTCCGTGTTTGGCGGCACGACAAAAATCAGCGTCGGTGAAAACGGTGGCTGCATCACCCTGAATTCTGATGAGCATATCCTGCTGGGGGATATCAAAGAATGTAGAAATGCGTTACATGTGATGCAAAACCATATTGACACCGTACGCGAAAAACATGTTTTTCCCAGAATGACTGAGGTCGTCTTGGATAGGACGTTTGATTTGGAACTTGGAAGAAAGATCCTCTCTGAAAACGGCATCAATGCAGAATTATCTGACAGCCAGTATGCATACCATCTCAACTCCCCCGGAATTGACAAGGGCTTCGGTTTTACTAAAATCATGAATAAACTATCCATCTCAGGCTGCGATGTCATTGCTATTGGAGATAGCGCCACTGACATTCCATTATTCAAAGTTGCAAAAACAAGTATCGCGCTGGGCAATGCCTCTGATCTTGTAAAGTCTGAGGCCACCATGGTAGTTTCTGCACACGCAGGAGACGGGGTTCTTGAGGCATTAGATAAATTAGCACCCACTTTATCTGAGATATAACCATGACATTCAAATCCATAATTGACGAAGTTGAAAACAATCTAAGCAAAATATTGTCAGATATCTCAATGCCCAACATTAATTTTTCTGTAGAGCCTGCCAGACCCGGCTTTGGGGATGTAAGCTCCAATGTGTCATACCTGCTTTCAAAGCAATTGAAAAAAAGTCCAAAGGACATTGCCGAGATGCTCGCTGAAAAATATTCACACTGTACAAACACGCTTGTTTTAAAATCTAAAGCACATCCGTCGGGATATCTTAATTTCTTTGCAGACTGGGAAAAACTGAGCCAGCTGATCCTGTCTGAATCATACCTTGACACCTACGGCGATGCTGATATTGGCCACGGATCCACAATTGTAGTTGAACACACCAGTGTCAATCCAAATAAAGCACTTCACATAGGCCACATCCGAAACATCGTCATTGGGGATACGGTATCTAGAATTTTAAAAAAAGCAAACTATAATGTCAACATACTGAATTACATTGATGACTCTGGACTTCAGGTCGCAGATATCATAGTCGGCTTTAAACATTTTGGGTATGATCAGGTGCCTCCAAACGGGAAAAAGTTTGATCATTACTGCGGTGATGACGTTTATGTTAAAACGACTGAAAAATACGAGTCTGATTCCGGTCTTGAGGATGTCCGAAAAAATGTTCTCAAAGAACTCGAGGATGGAAATTCAGAGACTGCAAAGTTTGCAGACAAGATTACGAGGCAGGTTTTGGCGGGGCAGCTTGAAACCTGTTGGAATCTAGGAGTCAGTTATGACTGTCTAAATTTTGAATCCCAGATAATCCGTTCAGGTCTCTGGAGCAAGATCTTTGAAAAACTCAAAGAAATGAAACTAGTTGAATTTGAAAATCAAGGCAAGAATAAAGATTGCTGGGTAATTCGCGGCGAAGGTAAAAAAGAAAAAGAGGAAGACAAGGTACTAGTCAGAAGTAACGGAACTGCAACGTACATTGCAAAAGATATCCCGTATGCTGCCTGGAAATTAGGGCTGCTTGAAGATCCCTTCAACTATGAAAGATATGGGCAGGATCAACAACAACAACAACCTGATTCCAGGATTTTATGGCAGACTACTTTGAACGAATCTGATAAAATTTCCCGGGACTTTACCGGTCAGCGAGTCGTTACAGTAATTGACTCAAGGCAGGCAAGACTGCAAAAAATAGTCACCTCCTTAATGGGCAAATTCAAATCTGTTCCGGATGCCTATGTCCATCTTGGCTACGAATCAGTCACACTGAGTTCTGAGACTGCCAAAACCCTGGGATTGGACACCGGTGGAAAACAAGCCCAGATGTCCGGACGTAAAGGCCTCTATGTCAGTGCGGATTCTGTATATGAAATTCTCAAGGAAAAAACTGGCAAAGAAACCAAAAAAAGACATCCTGAAATGGATGACTCTGAAATTGAAACCATTGCCCATTCCGTCTCAGTTGGCACTCTGCGCTATGAAATGATAAAACAGGATTTGGACAAGATTATTACTTTTGATTTGACAAAATCCCTTAGTTTGGATGGGGATACCTCCCCCTACATCCAGTATACGCATGCACGGGCATCCAGAATTTTAGAAAAATCAAACCGCGTACCTGCCATCGATGTTGATTTCTCCCTGCTAAAGGAGGAACATGAACTGGAACTGATTAAAAATATCGGCCTCTTTAACATCCAAGTCAGGGATGCCGTAAACAACTTTTCTCCAAAAGTGATTGCAAGATACTGCCATGATCTGGCAGTCGGGTTTAATTCATTTTATGAAAAATCAAAGGTTTTGGATTTGGGTGATGAACCGCTTGAAAATGCCCGCCTGTGTTTGGTGAATTCCTTTAAAATTACCCTGGAGAAGGCCTTGGATTTACTTGGAATTAGCGCCCCTGATAGAATGTAGCGTCCTGAATAGAAAACGGAGTACTGTTAAATTGTTTTATTCAAACAACGAAAATTCATGGAAATCCAACCAGGTGATGACTGTTTACCGTGATTCAAAAAATCAACTCGCATCCATTTGATATGATTCCAGTCGCGGATCCGGATGACTCTAGAAATCTAATCGGGATTGTAACAAGTGAGGCAATGATGGATTTATTCACAGAAACAAAAAAACTGTAATTTCGTGCATAGGGGCCTGCCAACGTTGCCGAGTTTTCAAGAGTCGTTTGGATTGGAGATCTTTTCGTATCTTGTTTTTTCAAATTTTGATAATAACGCATCTGTTGAGGCATGTAAACAAGAAGAAGACAAAAAAGCACGGCTTGGCTGCCAGATAATCCCGCCGATTAAAAATTATCCTGGTAGTTGTACAATCACTGTTTTCTTGGTCTTCTACGAGGATTCATCTCATAAAATCTTTCAACATTATCCATCCATTCTTTAGTTTCTGCTAGTCTAGAACGATCATGCGGTCTTTTTCCATTGTTTGATAATACCGTACCATTGTCCGCATAGAATTGATCTGCCTCATTAATCAAGACATTTAGAAATTCTGATGCCCCTTTTGCCTCCTGACTCTTTGGATCTTTATGGACCGAAATTGATTTTGCCAGAGTCTCAATCTTTGCTATCTTGATTCTATATTCGCTTAGAACCCTGTGATCAAAGGAAATCATGCATTCTGCTTGATTATACTAGTGTATGTTCATTTCGGTACCTGTTTTATCCATACATTGACTTGTCAATTGTTGCATCCATGGTATTATTTTGCGCTGAAAATCCGCTGAAATTAGCCCTAAGAATCTTTTGAACATGACTTGAAACTCTTGCAACACTGTCCCACGTGTTGTGAAATGATACCCTGTCTAGAACCTGCTCGTCGACATGTGAGAATATTGCCAAACCTGCGACAACATTTTCCCCATCCTTTATCCACTGATGTCCGACATTGCATATCGTGCAAATTTCACTAATTTCCATTATTGTTTTAGAAAACGATGGATTTTTCATCACCAACAGTTCCGAGTCCTGGGGCGGGAATCGCATGTTTACATTTACATGGATTCTGTCTTCTCTGTTTGCATTTTTGCTGATCAGTACATTCACTCCTACACGAAATTGCCAATCGATAACTTTGCTTTTTTCCCTGATCTTTTCAGTCTGGTCCTGATAATTGATATTTGTAACTTTGATAAACCCTTCAACCAAATCTTTTATTTCTTGAGATGTTTTTGACACAATTCTAATTCTTTATTGCCCGATATATTCCATGTTGTAAAAAAAAGAGTTAATGGCTGTGTCCACAACCACACGAGTCATGTCCTGCATCATGACCTTCTGATTCTTTACCTGCACATTTAGAACACTTGTCTGATCCTGTTGGGGAAAAGAAACCAATTCCGCATGATACGCATTTTTGATTTGACATAATGACTGTAAAAAATTGCCGTATTTAATGAATACGTATTATTTGGGCTGGGACGCACCAGTAAAATTTTAAATTATCTGGATGATTTACCCCGATTCATTTTTTTGAAATACTCTGTATTCCCCGATAATGCCGTTACATTTGTGACAAGTATACTGACCGCGTTCAATCAAAGTCAATCCGTCTGCAACTGCCTCGTTTGGCCGCTCCTCGACTAGTATCTGAGTAGGACCGTCAAACTCGGAATTGCATTGCTTGCAAAAATGTTTTGACATTTTTGCTGTATCTAGTTTTTCAAGCGATGCCAAAAAATGTTTGTCCATGTTTGGAACAAGTTTTGATTTTGTTACCTGCTCATCTGTAAGTTCTGCATTAATCCATCCCCCTGATCCTGCTAATTGAATTTCTGTCAATTCGATGTTGTTTCTAATTTGGTATTAAAATACTGTTTGAATTGTGGATTTTTGTTTATTTGCATCTGCAAAAAAAGTCAGTCTCCATCACCGGAGACTCGTGTGTATTAACTAGTTTATGTGAGCATCGGGCTCACCAGCTAACACCGCAAGATGCCTCTGACTCTATGAACCAACTGCGTCTATGTTTTTGTTAAAAAACTAGAATAAAAAATAATTACTTTTAGGTCAAATTTCTAAACGCCAGATTATGGAACCCTCCGAGAATTGGGGATTTTCTTCCTAATGACTGCCGGCAATTTTTTGTGACTTTATGTATTGTAAAAAAATTCAAGACCCTGTTTCCCTGGCAATCCCTTTTTTGGATGTCTACTGTCTTCCATCCATGGATGGTCGGTTCTGCTAGTTTTTAATGATCTAAGAATTTAGAATCCTTTATGAATTGGGATTTTATACAATGTGGGATTATTTTGTACCTAAATTATTTGAAATATTGCGTTGCAAACACTGCTGTTAAACTTTGGTGATCCATCATTGTTTTTTACAGGATCATGTTTTAGCTAATTTTGGATAAATGAATTTGCGATACAATTCCACAAAAACTGCATTCAATAATCATTTTTTGAATGGCCGCCATACATGACACAGCATGTATGCAAGTGCTGGAGAGGATTTGATGTGGATTTACCTGATCCTAAACTCGACAAAACATCGTCTTTTATATTGATGTATGTACTATGTTGTATTATGACAGAGGATATGAATACCGCAGAGGATATGAATACCATCGAGGATATCAAACTTCCAGATATTCTGATACTTCGTGATGAAGAGTCAAAAATATTTGAAGAATATGACAAGCGGCCATTGTCAAAAAAGGAACAGGATATTTTAAAGGATGCGGACAACTTTTATCAAGCTCAATGTGCTAAAACAAATGAATAATACACTACCTGCAAATCCTACGGACATTACCATAAGAGAGTATCAGGAAGACGATGATCTTACCCAGTTAGATCTTACCGATGCAGACGGATCTGATCCACTATTTGTTGATAAATTCTTTCACACCAAGGCAATCACATATCAAAATAATAGACTATGTTCCATTTGGTCGGTTCTATATGATGATCAATTGGTAGGATGTTTTACATTGACCATGCATTCAATAATAAATAACAAACTAGAAGAAACAGAGATGATAGATGAAGCATCTCATGTGATTTCATATCCATCAATATTGTTGGGACAAATAGGTGTGGATAAACAATTCAGAAATAAGGGTATAGGGAGTAGCATAATTCAACATGTCACAGGATTGTCTAGACAACTTGTACGTAAAATTGCGTGCAGATACATTGTTTTGCAGACTAGCCAAGACAAAATCAACCTATACATCAAGCTTGAATTTAAACAATCTCCAAAAAATTCAGGAAACAAAAGATTGATTTGGATGTATAAGAGATTACATTAACATCTGTCAGATCAAATATCTGTCATTATATTCATCATATATGATCGACTGATAAAATCATTCGTTTGATTTGTGATGCCATGTTTCAATCTATTTTTACATGCATAAATCTTGGCAAATATTGATTCAATTTTTGAGACAATGCGTTTTTGTTCGGAGAGTGGAGGAATTGGAATTATAAACGATGAAATTTTTTTAAAACTAATACGAGTATGATGTATCGTGACGATCAAAAGTTCTTGAACATTTTTGTAGGATTTCTAAAAATATAATTGCAACATCAAGCTTGAACTTTGTTATCCCAAAGTATTCAGATATCACCTTGTTCATTACTGTAAATATTGTATAATATTCTGAGACATGTAATGAATACTTGCCCATCTTCCCTCATCGCTCTATCATGTTCAGGTACGGGGATCCTTTTGGCAACCAGATCAATTTGACATCTGGATTTTCCATTAAAAATTCCTTGACCTTTTTTGATTTGTGAACTGATGCCCTGTCAAGAAATAATGCAATCTTGCCATATTTGTAGTGCTGTTCCTTTAGATATTCAACAAATGTTGGGGCATTGAACTTTTCATAGATTCTGAACAACTGTTCTCCATTAATTGTGATTGTGCTATACACAGTCAAACTTTCATGTGGTCCAACGTATGGGAGAAATATTCTTTTGCCAACCGATGATCAATATTTGTGTCCTGTTCTGATATCCCTTACAAAGAATGCCTCATCAGTCATTGCGATAATAAATCCGTCCTCTATTAGACGTGTAATTCTCTTTTTGATGTGTTGCTGCCAGTTGTGTACAGAGGATATGCTTACATGATGATATGATATTTCTGTGCCGTCTTTGCAGACATGCATACGGGCGCATTATTTTTCGAACATGTGTTATGTGAAATCTTGTTCCAATTGAGTAGAAAATACTCTACTGCAAATTGCAGGTGTAAACAAAGTTAACATTGTTTTGGACATTATGAAATCCACCTTTTCTTTGAGACTGCCTTTGGTCTTCCGCTCTTTGGAGGGTCATAGAGACCATCAATACCTCTCGCTTCAAAGCGCTCAACTCACATGCAGACCTGATTTGTACAATGGCGTAAAGTTTCCGCAGTTTCTTGCCGTCTTTGAGAATCATTAACACTGCAGGCATTCTGAATCCAACCCTGGATTTTTTTTGCATGCTTGTTCAATCTGTTCTAGTTTGTCCATGAATTTCATAATACGATCTGATCAAAAAGTCTTTTGGTTTGGAATTATTCATAGTTCAAGAACATTGTCTTCTCGCTATAGTAAGATCTCTTCACTTGTCTTCATCGTCTTTGTTTTGAGTATGTTTCTTTACTGTTTCATAGATTGGTCTTGTTCCTATTTTGATTCCCTTTGCAGGGCTTTCTTCATCTTCACTCAATAATTATTATTAGTAAATATGTTATTTAACTATTATCTTTAGTGGTTCTGATAAGCTAGTAGGTGTTTTGATTACATTGTAAAGTTGGAGTGTTTTGCAAAATTTTATCTTAAATAGCGATCTTCTTGGGATTGAAAAATTAAAGGCCTGATGTATCTTGATGATCAGATCCCTTTTACACCCGAACCGGAATTGAATTTACTTGTAATCTGAAAAACTTCCCCGTGTGTTGGTTTCTTCAGAATTAGATTAAATAACCATAAATTCTCGTCGTTGAATGATAATCAGACGCAGAAGCTGTATGGTGATGGAGGCTTTTAGTAGAAACGACTCACACATCCATTCAGATATCAGCACCTATTCAGTCATTACAAAATTTTACAAACGCCTTGCAAAAAGAGGGGTACATAACGTTGCAGTATGGCACTAGCCGCCGCAAAGCAGTTACGCATCATTTACCGGATGCTCAAATATAAAATGACTTTTGAGCTGTGCATTAAAAATGCAAATTAGGATTGGAACTGTATCTGCGTTAAATGGTATGTAGTCCTCGTTTAATAACTGCAGCTTGATTCTAATGAATGAATGAAGAATGTACCCTGGAAGATCCTCATAGATAGCACCTGCTTTATCTTTTAGGGGATGAAATACCCCCGCGTAAGATTCTCCTGTCTCTGAAATGTGAGGAAGTGTTTAAAGGTTTCACAGACACCATTTAGATCGGATTGATCCTAAAAAATCATCCTTGTGCTGAACCGGGTCCTACAGATCAAAGTTGCAGCCTGACTATTACACATCCCCCATTAGATGCTTCCAGTTGCCTGCACACCACATGTCAGCCCGCCCTAACTTGCAATACAATCATCCGTTACGGGATCCGGGAAAACCAGTAGATTCTTATCTAAAATTTTCAGACAAGACATGTTGGCCAAAATTAAGAATAACTCGCCCGTATTATTCTTTTATAACAATTCAAAAAAATGGCTGGTTAAAATCTCCAAAAAGGAATCTTTGCACACCCACATTGGCGTAATCAAACACTCTGATGCGATTGGAAAAGAATACGGATCTAGACTGATGACAAACAAGGAAAAATACGTCTATCTTTTGCAGCCCACAATGTATGACTATGTAATGAAGATCAAGCACGGAACACAGATTGTCTACCCCAAGGATATCGGATACATTATTGCAAGGGCGGGAATTGGCGATGGACAGAAAATCCTGGAGATTGGAACAGGCAGCGGCTCACTGACCTCGTTTGTAGCCAGTGTTGTAAGGCCCCGCGGACACGTATACACATTTGATGTGGATGAAAACTTTATGAAGATTGCCGAGAAAAACATCAAAAAAGCAGGAGTTTCAAAATATATCACCCAGCACAATCTCGATTTAAAGACTGCTAAAAAAATGCCCTTGGAGGACATGGATATGGCGATTATTGATTTGGGGGATCCTTGGACTGTGATTCCCCAAGTTAGACGAATGCTAAAAGGAAGCGGAACCTTATTTGCTATCTGTCCCACCATGAACCAGTTAGAAAAACTGACAATGGCCCTGGTTCAAAACGAATTTACCGATATTGAATCAACTGAACATATTATTCGAACCATCGAGGCCAGGGAGGGAAAAACAAGGCATTCCTTCCAGGGAATCGGCCATACCACCTACCTGTGCTTTGCAAGAAAGGCCTTTTTTGGCAACAACAGGGTTGTGCGCTCCACTGCTGATAAAACAAAAGTTTCTGAAACCCTAAAGAAAACCCCGCCAAAGCCTGCCAAAGACGCCGGCGGCGCCAAAACGAGAAAGAAGCCCACTAGTAAGAAAACTGCCAAAAAAGCGTCTAAAAGATCTGCTGCCTAGCCTTTGCTAAAACAAGATTTATTCACTCATTTTTCCTAGATGTTGTATGGTGAGAAAGAGCCTAACCCAGTCCACAGTTAAGAAATTCATTCCTGCCAGAAGATCAACATCCAGAAAAGGCGATAACGGGATCGTTCTAGTGGTTGGAGGCAGCTATATTTATCACGGTGCCCCGATACTCTCCTCACTTGCCGCATTGAAATGCGGCACGGATCTTGTTTATACCTCGGTCCCCAAGGTCAACGTCACATCAACGCGCGCAGTCTCACCAAACTTGATCGTGATTCCCCTGGCTGATCAAAAACTAACGTTGGGCGCTGCCAACAAATTGATTGGCGCATTACCCCGCAACCTGCATTCGGCGACAATTGGGATGGGGCTGGCAATACAGGAGAAAAACTCACTGGTGCGTCTTGTAAAAGCGTTGCTTGACCGGGATGTGCGGCTATCACTGGATGCCAGCGCGTTAATTCCTGAGATCCTGCCCATCTTGGCAGACAAAAACGTTGTAGTGACTCCACATGCCGGAGAATTCAAAAGACTGTTCGGCGATGCCCCTCCTCCATCAAACTCTGAAAACCAGCGAATCACACTTGTGGAATCACATGCAAAAGAGTTTGGAATTACTGTTTTGCTAAAAGGTGTAACTGATATCGTGTCAAATGGCACTGTCACATATCTTAATGAGAAAAAAACCCCTGCAATGACAGTTGGCGGAACAGGCGATGTCCTATCTGGATTGGTTGCAGGATTGCTATCCCATAACAGAAATCCTTTGGAGTCTGCAGCGGCTGCCACATTCATCAACGGGTTGGCAGGCAAAGCCGCACAAAAGCGATTGGGATTACACGTGACATCCATGGATCTTTTGGATGAAATTCCCTTTGTAATGAGGCCTTTTGATGGAATAGTTGACTAGGATGACGATTCTGACAAGGCATATAGATGCCCACATGGATGAACTGGTTTCAGACCTGCAGCTGCTGATTCGCCAACCCAGTGTTTCTGCAAAAAACGAGGGAATTGAGGAATGCGCAGCTCTGGTTCAAAAATTATTAAAAAAATCCGGAATCAAATCCGAAATTCTGCGATTAGGGAAGAACGGTGCTGCACCAGTTGTATATGGCGAAGTAAAATCAAAACAAAATCCTGCAAAAACCCTCATGTTTTACAACCACTATGACGTCCAACCAGCAGAACCGCTTGATTTATGGGATGATCCCCCATTCAGTGGTACAAGAAAAGGGAACAAGATTTTTGGACGCGGCGCAACTGATGACAAGGGCGAGCTACTCACCCGAATCAAGGCAGTTGAGGCATATTTGAAAACAGCGGGTGATGTTCCTTGCAACATAAAATTTGTAATTGAAGGCGAGGAGGAGACCGGCAGCGCCCACATTGAGGAATATCTAAAGAAATACAAAAAAAAGTTTTCTTGCGATGCTGTAATCTGGGAATTCGGGTATGTTGATGCAAAAAACAGACCCATCATCGGACTTGGAATGAAGGGATTGCTCTTTGTTGAATTATCTGTAAAAGAATCCATTCGAGATGCGCATTCAAGCCTGGCAGTATTAATTAAAAACCCCGCATGGCGATTAATAGAGGCTGTAAAAACGCTTCGAGACTCTGATGGCCGGATCCTTATCCGGGACTGGTACAAGGAGGCATCCCCCCTGTCCAAAAATGATCTGAGAATTATTGAAAAGGAACCATTTGATGAAAACGTCTTTAAAAAGGAATTCGGAATAAAGTTTTTTGTAGGTAACAAGAAAGGAATGGATGCAAAAAAGGCCCTGGTTGGAGGGGCCACCTGCAATATCGCAGGTTTTGTTTCAGGTTATACCGGAGATGGTGCAAAAACGATTCTTCCCGGCAGTGCGCTAGTAAAGATAGACTTTAGGCTGATTCCCAAAATGGATCCCAAAAAACAAGCTTTGAGATTAAAAAACCACCTAAAATCAAAAGGATTCTCAGATGTCGGCATCAAAGTTTACCACGGTGAGGCAGCAGCTAGAACTGATTCCTCCCACCCGTTTGTATCCCAGGTAAAAGATGCCGCAGACAAGTCATTTGGCAAATCCATTCTTAATGTTTCAAATGCCGGTACTGGTCCCATGCATCCCTTTGTTGAGATACTAAAAGCCCCCTGCATCTCCATTGGAAGCACGTACATATTTTCACGGATTCACTCCCCGAATGAATTTGCAAGAATTGATCTGTTAAGGAAAACTACAAAGTGCATGTGTGAGATAATGAATAATTTTGCAGGTTCCTAGTGCAGGCATCTGGGTAATTTCTTTATAATCTGGGCTAGTGATATCCTGCCTGGTCCTGCTATCATAATTACAAGCGCTGATGCGAGTAAAATCAGGTCAAACTCCACTCCTCCCTTGCCTGTGATGCTTGATGCACCTTTGACTAGAAAGATTGCACCTATCATGATAATTGAGAGCAATGACGCTGATAACCTGCTGAGAACCCCAATAATTATTAGAATTCCCGGAACTAATTCAGCTAGTGCAATTGGGATCTGCATCTCTGCTGGTAATCCCATGTTTGGCAAGTTTTCTGCAAATCCTGGACTGAATTTTGAGATTCCGTGAATTATAAAGATGACACCAATCACGGATCTTAAACCTATAAAGACAGCGTCATTTAGAATATTCTCGCGAATTTCAGCAGTAGATGCCATGAGACAGTTTTGAATTTTCAGTATAATTACCTTGCTCTTAGTTGGTCAACAGATGGGTTGTTGCTGGGGGAGAGAGAATTGATTCACATACGAATTGACAGATCGCTTGTGCTGACACACCGTATCTGTGTAGAAAGCCCTTTATTATGCGGCAAAATTATTTGAATTATGTCGATGTATATGCCAGGAGCAACTGCTGTTGGAATTACTTTTGATGGCGGCATCGTTCTTGCCAGTGAGAAGAGGATTGCATTTGGAAACTTTTTGGTAAGCAAATCCACAAAGAAAACATTTTCCATTACCCCCAAAGTGGGTGCAACTTGTGCGGGTCTGGTAGCTGACATGCAGATACTGTCCCTGCAAATTTCCGCTCTGGCTAAAATTAGAAAGATGGATCTCAAAAGGGACGTTCCACCAAATACAGTTGCCAAAATGATGTCAAACATGATGTATGAGAGAAGGTATTTTCCATTATTAACCCAGGTAATCGTCGGTGGCGTAGTTGACAAACCTGTAATGTACACATTGGATCCTTTGGGTTCTGTGCTCCCTGATGATTATGCCGCAGTAGGAACAGGGGCGGAAATGGCACTGGGTGTCTTGGATCCACAGTTCAAACCAAACATGAGCAAGGACGAGGCAGTAGATTTGGCAAAACACGCGGTCCGTTCGGCGGCTCTTAGGGACTCTGCAAGCGGTGACGGGCTGGACGTACTTGTAATCACCAAGGACGGTACTGAGGAATTCACAGAAGAGATCAAATAAAATTCCCTTGTTTTAAAACTGGTTTTAATCGTAGATTGTTTTTCCCGTCTCCCAGAATCTGTCTGAGATATAATGCATGTTTTTTACGACCTCCCCCTTTTCCATGGTTTCCAGTTCTGAACTGTCCACCAATGATTTCCCAACTGCCAGAAACTTTTGTTGGGATTCCTCGACAATACACACTATCTTTTCCTTTTCAAACTCTGTGAATTTCTTGATTCCGGGTCTCATTAAATTTGCGCCATTGCACATGAATTTCACTGCCCCCATGTCCACGGTGACTGATGGAAACTTTTCCAGCATTCCAATTTCTGTCAAAAACGGCAGATAGTCTTCTTTGACCTTTAGTATTTTTATTCCATCCCCCGTGATGATCTGCGCATCATCCAAAATCTGATGAACCTTGACATTTTTAATCTTGGGAAATTCCATCTTCCATTTCTCAGACACCGTTTTCAAAAGCGCACTAGTCTCACTTTTAGAAATTAAATTGGATTTCAATTTCTGGCAATCTCTTGTCTGATGTCTAACAGGTCCCTGAGTATGGAACTGGCAGTTTCCATGCCCCCCGCACCCTTGCCGATAATTGTCTGAGTACCCGAATGCTCTGATGTAAAAGCAATTGCATTTAGAGTTCCGTTTACACAGAGTGGATCCTCATTTGATATCTCCTTTGGACCTACGACAAGTTCTTCTTTGTTACATGACGCGATTAGTTTTATTGAGGAATTGTTTTTGACAGACTTTTTGATGTCATCTACTGTGACTCTTCTGATTCCCGTACAGTTGATGTCAGGCAGCGTCACCTTCATTCCCATGACCCAGTTTGCAAGAATAACTAGTTTTGCCGCAGCGTCTAGTCCATCCAGATCCAATGATTCGTCAGCTTCGACATATCCCCTGTCTTTTGCATCCTTTAGCGCTTCCTCATATGTTACACCCGTTCCCATATTTGTTAAAATGTAATTTGTAGTTCCGTTAAGAATCCCCGCAAATGATGTGATTCTTTCACCGCTAAGGCTGTTTTTGGCATAATCCAGGATTGGCGTTCCTCCCCCAACCGTCCCGCTAAATTTGAACATTACCTGGTTGTATGTCGCAAGTTCCAGCAATGATGGGAATGCCAAAGCAAGCGGCCCCTTGTTCACCGATATGACATGCATGCCTTTTTTCATGGCAGTGGTAATGTGGGTCATTCCGGGTTCTGCATCTTTGTAATTACTTGGAGTAGTCTCTATGAGAACATCAGCCTCTACATTTTTGAGCATGTCAATTCCCCCAATTGAATTTTTACTAGCACCTGCATAATTTTTTACAGTTCCAAACTTTTTCTTTGTCTCAATTAGTTTGTTGAAATTTAATCCTGACGGGTCTGCCACCCCGCCCTTGCTGTCAAAGACCCCTACCACTCTTGGCTTTAATCCGTATTTTGCATAAAGATCCTCGGATCTTGATTCAAATAATTTTATCAGGCTTTGGCCTACTGCCCCAAAACCGCATAATATGATTCTCAAATCATCTCTTTCCTTTCTGTCTTGTTATTGTGGTCCATAATATTTCCCTTGTTTTATTACCATGAACTGTGTTTTATTAATAATTTTTGAATGTTAGGCACTAAAATGGTGATATGGCATTCATGAAATACGGGATCTTCCCTGGATTCAATGATCTGGGCTGGTATATTTGATGGATTAAATTACCATATTATACCCGTACCGCTTGTGTTCCCGAGTAGGCATCTGAAAATTAACATTATTAGATTCTTTAATCAACGGCTGAAAATGTGATTTTGTGGTGGCAGTTAAGGATCAACTGGATATATGGCGAAAAGACAAAGTTCGTGGACTAAAAATCATCAAAAAACTAGAGATTGGTGGATTTTATCTCGTAGCAAGTATGAATAATAAAATTGGAATATCCTGAAAATAACTCATGAACTTGTGCTTTCCGCTATAACAACATCTGCTGGAAATCTTAAATTTGAATTTTTTAACATTTGGACAACCTTGTCAATCTCCTGTGAATTCATGATGTTCTTGTCTTTGATCATCTTCAACAAACCAATCAATCCGGTGAATTTAATATCAAGTTCTGATGCTTTGGATCTATTTTCTTATCATCTAAAATGCAGTAGACTTGGCATCTGTGACAGTTTAATTTTTTGTAAGATGGCATTGAATGCATTCTCCCAAACCTAAACCTGGAAAGTCTTTTTGGAATTTCTTTATCTTGTCATCCATTGAATTCTGCTCTAAAATTTGAATTTTTTCTTGCTCGACAAATATCTTGGTGGTTTTCAAGGTTGACTTGTCAAGTAATGCACTGTTCAATATACGAGATGGAATTATCAAATCATGACCTGGTTTGAGAATTCTATCAATTAGATCCGGACAATTGATTTCATTGAATATTGCAATTACAGTTGTCGCATCTAAAATTTTCAAGGATTATCCTAAAACTAACATTCCTTTCTCTTTCATTTTTTTAATAATATGGTCTTGAGATCTATTCAACAACTCAGCTGCCCGTTGTGCGCTGATTTTTTGTTTTTTTACCAATGATAGGATGTGGTTTTCCATGTGTGGTTTTAGATTTTCATATTCTATGGATTCTTCGATCATGTCTGGATATGCAGAGTATACATATGCCAATAATTCATTGTTGGTAAGATCATTCAAGAATTCCTTATACCCGTTTAATGCTTTTAGAATAGTTGCATCTTTTCTTTTCATAATTTCTTTTGCAAGTTCTTTTCCCACTTTGGTGATGGTAATTTCTCCAGGATTGCTAGACAATACGCCTATCTGTTCTAAATATTGTGATTCTTTGTCAACTATCTCACTATGTGGACCATAGTTACCTGCATCATAGCTACATTGCTCCTTGATCTCATCAATTTTATCAGATAATAAAAACATCATTTTTTGAAGTTTCAACCGTCCTTTGATTGGTTCGTCATTAGCATTAGCTAGTAAAATAATGAATTTTTGTAATTCATCGTCACTTTTCAACACTTTCTCTCTGATTCCCATATGACATCATCTACTATTGAAATAATTATATGTTGGGTGGAGTTATGTGCAATCGATCTTAAACGGTAACATATCCTGAATGTATAACTCAACATCAACCACATATTGGAATACTCCCCATACAAAATCAAAATTCATACAAAGTTTTCTGATTTTTTTACAAATTTTAGAATATCATGCGCAGAATCACAGCACGGCATGTGCAGGTTTTAAAAATCTTAAAACAAGTCCTGTAATCCCTTGTATTTCTTGTTACAGTGCATGATGATGTGAAAGTTTTCCATTCCGGTAATTATCTGCAGCTCTTAGTTGAACTGCTCTGGTGTATCATCATACGGACTGACAAGCCTTGCTTTTAGATCAGTGTGATCTGAAAAATTTGTCCACGTATTAGTTACTTTGGAGTTAGATCAATCATGCATAAACTCTAGAATAAACTGTAGAATTTTTATTGAAATCTACTTTAATTTGGATACTGACACGTAATTGGGTGTCTTGAAACACGATTCTGGTGCAAAACAGTGGTCTGATCACCCAAATACATCTGAATTGGTGGGATCTTGACTCTGGAGAAGATCCATATTTCATACCTCATGCCTAGCATACGATAATTTTACAGTACTGATCATAACAAAAGATTATAAAGTTATTTTGTTATAATATAACATGATACCAAAAGAAAAACTACGATGGACTGATAAAGATAGTGAGGATGCTAAAGCATTCGTAAAAGGTGTAGATGACGGTTCAATTCAAACCGAGGATTTCTTTAATTTAAAAAGGGCATAATATTCATCTTAGTAAATGCCTTGGGTATCTTCAAGTCATTATCTTTCATTAGTTATTTCAAAATAATTCCCGTAGATCCAGATCAAAAATGGGGTGAAATAGACAGAATAAAAGATCACATTAACTGTCTTTTAAAAACTATTGAGGATTTAGATATGGAAATTTGTCATCTTAATTTCAAAATACCGTTACATAAGATTAACTGTGTGTTACGATGCACCACAGTGCCTGAAAGAAAAACTATTTTCATTATGGATATTGTTTTGTTAGATTAAACTTTTCGGCATTTCAAATTAATGATTCAATTTTATTTTATCCCAAATCCATTAGAGTTATGTGTAATTAATCCAAACTCTGAAGAACTCAACACATGGGCAATTTTTTTAGATCATACTGATCTAAAAGCAGGGTTTGGCAGTACGTATGATGATACGACAGAGTACACATATGCCAATAATTCATTGTTGGTAAGATCATTCAAGAATTCCTTATACCCGTTTAATGCTTTTAGAATAACTGCATATTTTTTTCATAATTTCTTTTGCAAGTTCTTTTCCCACTTTGGTGATGGTAATTTCTCCAGGATTGCTAGACAATACGCCTATTTGTTCTAAATATTGTGATTCTTCGTCAACTATCTCACTATATGGTCCATAATTATCTGCATCATAGCTGCTTTACTCCTTGATCTCATCAATTTTATCAGATAATAAAAACATCATTTTTTAAAGTTTTAACCGTTCTTTGATTGGTTCATCATTAGCATTAGTTAGTAAAATAATGAATTTTTGTAATTCATCGTCACTCTCCAATACTTTCTCTTTTATTCCCATTTGATATCATCTACTATTGAAATAATCATATGTTGGGTATGTGGCAACGATCAAAAGTTTTTGAACATTTTTACAGGATTTCTAAAAATATGATTGGCAACATCAATCTTGAATTTTGTTACCTTAAAATATTCAGATATTCCCTTTTCATTATTGTAAACATTGTATAATATTCTGAGATTAACAATGAATACTTGTTTATCTTCCACCACTGCTCTATGGATCCTAGTGGATTCCAGTGATCTGATCCCCCAAATGCACCAATCCGTTATATGGTGCTAACAGATCTAGTATTGGAGAGGGTTTGACATGGAAGAACCAAAACAAGGGATATTTATTTTTGAATAAATCATGTTGAGGTTTCTGCAGGATAGATACTTGCAGGATCGTTTCGTGGATTGATTCTAATATTGTTCCTGTAAATGCTTAATGCATGTTCATCACTCGTGACAATAACTGTATTGGGAAGTAATGAATTATTTATCATACTAAATTCTCCAAAATGTATTTTGGGAGAAATAGGAATAATCTCTTTATTTCGTATTGTATCTTTCATAAATGTAAATGCTTAATGCATGTTCATCACTCGTGACAATAACTGTATTGGGAAGTAATGAATTATTTATCATACTAAATTCTCCAAAATGTATTTTGGGAGAAATAGGAATAATCTCTTTATTTCGTATTGTATCTTTCATAAATGAATCATCAATAGAAACGAAAGAAAACTTTTTGTTTGATTTGAATAATCTGCAGACACTAAATTATTTTTATCATTTTTATGATGATGAGATCTTTGAATAAATTCTAGGAATATGCCATGTAAAATTATAATATTATCTTGATCTGCTGTAAGAATATTATCAAATCATTTTTTTAATATTAGCTTGTTCCAATGAAAAATAATCCTCTAGAACTATTGTATCTAGAACTAAGTTTTCAGCATTCATCAAAATCTATCGCGAAGTTTATTTAGAGACTCCACAAATTCTTTACCTTTTAATTGCTTCCCTATCGTAATTTGATGTAATTCATAATCGTGTTCAATAATTATCAATTCACTTTTACTTTTCCAACCAAGTTTATCTAAAACATCTTTAGGCAAATAAATTGCGCCATTTGATGATACTTTTAATTCTGAGACATTCTCTTGATGTGAATATTCTTCGCTATGGCGTCTCCCGCTATTTTCTTGGAATTGTTTATTTAAAACCATATTCTAATTTAATCAACCTAGTTTAAAAATAATTACATTGTGGGGAGTTATCCGTAAATTCAATCAAAATATGTCAAAAAGCTTAAAACCAAAAGAACATCCTATCAAAAAAGCTAAAGATCAGTGTGTTCTATCCAGTATAATGACCGAAAAAAGATCAATGTATGAACACCGGTCAAATGGACATGAAAATCAGGGCATGGTAAATTCTATGAAATAAAACACAAAATGGGAGCAGGAAGACGCTCAGACGAATGCGAAAACTGTCCCCCACTCCAAATCTTTTTCAAGGCAAAGAACCATGGATGCCAGAATCTTGATCCGATGTCCACGGTAACATGTCTTTTACTTCGTGAAAGATACGATTTATCTTACCGCGTAATTGGTAATTTTTGTAAATTTACGGACAACGCCATATGGGGCAAATCCTTATTTGAATTCAACATAAGAATGCTAGCATCAGACAAATCTGGCATTGCTGATCTGTGAATATCCTGCATCTGTGTCAGATATGCTGTATCGTATTTCTGAATATTTTAGAACGACAAGATTCTGTCAGAATATTGAAAAATATCTGAATAGAATTCTGATTGACCTCCTGAACTTTTGATCGTCCCCATAAACCATTTTTATTCCAAGTGATTCTGGCAGTCATGGCATCCTGCCATGCTGATGTCCCGTCTTAATCTGTAACTCTGGCATCCTTGTCTTTTTCATGTTGTAATGAGATCGAATTGATGCAGTATCTCTGATTTGTAGGCTTTGGACCGTCATCAAAGACATGACCTAGGTGTGCCCCGCATTTGTTACAGTTGACTTCGGTGCGAACCATTCCGTATGCCGAATCTGAAACATATTCTATTTTTTCCTCTGAAATCGGTTGCCAAAAACTCGGCCATCCCGAACCCGAATCAAATTTCGTACCCGAGGAAAACAGCTCCTCCCCGCAGCACGTGCATTTGTAGTTGCCCTCCAGCCTGCAATCGTTGTATCTTCCAGAAAATGCCGGTTCCGTACCGTGGTTAATGCAGATTTCATACTGATCCGGTGTTAGTTGCTCTCTCCACTCTTCAGGCTTTTTCTCAATTTTTTCTGCCATGATATTTTTAATCATCCTCTAATATTAGAATATTTTTTTGACTGGTTCTGTAAAGTTAGGGAGGCCTGAAATCACGATCTTCTTTTAGCGATGGATAAAATATAGTTTATTGAAGAGGATGAATATTCACAATTAGGACACTGGTACCATTGAATATTACAGAGTATCATTTTGTTTCTTAGATGAGGATTTGCCACTACCACAACGATCAATGAAACAGTCCTTTCATAATTAGAACATTTTTGATTAACGATTTTATCATCAAAGTTATGTACAGCGTGTTTGATTTTTTTTACGAGTTATATCCTCAGATAACAGAGATATGAACTTGGTGTAGTATGTGTTATTGGCACTGGTATGAATTCAATCTTTTTAACATAAGTGATTCCTCATATTAGGTATTTTTCAAACCCATGATCTTTCCTCACACAAGTCACATATTTGGATTTGATGAGGTGGTTATGTAGAGGGAATCAGTAATTTAAACAGTAATTATTTATCAGCTTATTCTTGGAAACTCTCTAATTTCTTAACAGTGTTGGCAACTATGTTCCTATCATTAACATCTGGGTAATCATTTATTGATATTTTTATGGCATCAATAACCGGTATCAGAAGAGCATCCAGACGAATGTATAATATCGGGTGTTTATCCTCGTAGAGAAATTTTCCATATTTCACGAATTCTTTTTGAGCTTTTCTCTTCTCCTTCTGAATATCATTTTTGGCGCTTTTCTTAGTTTTTACATAAAGTCTATAACGAAATTGATCATATATTTTCTCAGAAAAACAGGATATGGAGAAAAGATGTGAATAGTATAACACATTCTGAAATTCACGCAATATTGGATATACATCATTACCGGCTAGTGGGGCAGGAGTGCAATTTTCATTGATGAAGGACCACATATCAAGCATGTCTTCTTTGGAATGAACAATTTTTTTTTCTAATTCAAACTGTTTTGAAGGTGTAATAATTACAGAAAATGACAATAATAAAACAGATGTAATCACGGCAGAGATAAAAATAGCAAGAATGACACCATTACGGATGAGAGTGGTCGAATCTATTGTATCATTAGATGTAAAAACAGAAAACGATTCAAAAATAAAAAATAGTCCCATTGTGGAAGTAGATGCCAAGATGGTGACTACTAAATAGGATGGTTAATCCTATAATCCACAATCGAAATTGTCTATCACTTATACGCTTCAAAGCTAATTTGCATTCAGAATCCTTTATTTCCAGTCTTGATAGAAGTGTATTATGTTGAACACCTAATGACTTTAAATATAATTCGTTGTGTTCAGATATGTGAACATCTGCATCCATTCTATTTATCTACAAGTCTCATATTTTAACATCTCACAGCAGGAATGATTGTAATTATTTTAATGGTTTCAGGGGATTTAATGATAAAATCATTATTTTCATCAGAACCGCATGCAATAGCTTTTGATGCTGAATTTCAAATATCTGAAAATGAAAGATTTGTAAGAGAACCGGTTAAAAACATGAAAAATACGAAGAGATAGAATGGATGGGACGTCAAACCTGCTTTGGAATTGAGCCTATTCTAGATAAATAATGGATCAACTTGAACCAATTTAAGCACAGAATTTCAATTTGGAGGAGTTCGTGATTTCAGATGCAGATAACTTTACAGAACCGTTATCCAATCATGTTAAATATATGACAGAACACCATATAACATGGTTGAAAATTTCTGTACATCTTTTGGAGAAGCTACTAAAAATCTTGTGAGTGAATCAGATGTTCCTCAAGGAGCCGAACTTGTAAAAATTTTTAAAAATGTGATAGAAACGGGTTTAAATAACAATGGAATAAAATTTGAATTTGTAACGGGACCTTGGAATGGACGTGACGGTCTAATCTATGTCATGTTGAAATTGGATGAACCTTCAGGTTCATTTACCCGGGTTTACTCAATCATAATTAGAAGAAATACAATTGATACATTTCGAATGACAGGGTATAATACATTAAAAGTAGATAAAACTTTTGACATAATAAAAAAATATGATGAGATTAATCCTAATTTAGTCGAAAAATTAATGCTCAAGTTAATATGAAATCACATTCCATATCAAATTCTCAAATATATGTTTCATTATCTCTTAAATCTCCGTAACTTTACAGAACCTTTTGACTTGTTTCTTTTCTCCTCTGTCCTTTTTTCTGATTCGAATCTCTCCAAATCATACTCTTTCATGTCAACATACCTTATAATTCCGGCAAGATTTGGATGAACCTTGTTAATCTGCGTGAACATTTGCTGTGCAACTCTTCTATAATCCACATGTCCTTGTGGGACCGTTCTTAATTCAATCAAATGACATGCCTCCCTTAGATTCATTTTCATAAAATACGGATAGTTGTATCCAAAGTTCACCACGTACTGCCCCTGTTCTGGAAGCCTGGTCCTGATCTTGCCAAATGCCTCTCGGGTCTTGCTCATACAGTCTTTAAAGTCCCCTTCAATTCCCAGGACCCTGATCTCATCTGGCATGTTGTATCCGTGGTCAGTCGTCAGCAGCTGTCTTTCAAGGGTAAGCGCCCTGTGCCTGTGAAAATCCCTGAACATTCCAAAGTTATTGCACAAATCAAACGTATAATAGACATTTTCAAAGGCCCTTGAGGGTCTGTGGCGCCTATTTGTGCGAATTCCTGCAAATTCTTTGATGATTTTAATTTTTCTGTCCTTTGAGATTCTTCTTACCTGTTGTAAAATATCCTGATACGATGTACCAGGTGACTGCTCATACATTATACTTGTAATTACCGTGTCCATGGAATTTTTCTCTGATTCGTAATCTACAAGTTTTGTAACTGCGCCCTTTTTTGGATTTGGTTTTATCTCTCTTGCAGTAACTGATTTTGATTTGTTTTTTACGTCCCTGAGATATCTCTGGAATGCCCTGCCGTATTTGTCGTCTGCCCGCCTGACAAATGATTTGATCGTGGCATCAAGCTCCTTTTTGATTTTTGAGGCCAAATCCTGCTCCTCTTTTAATTCTGATGATCCTAGAACCGTCAGCAGGTATTCAAACGCCCTTCCGTTTCCGGTAATCCCAACGTTAGTCAAAGTTGATGCCGGCAACAACCCCCTGAGAATGTCAAGGGCTTTGGCTTTGGTCGAACCCCGGTAAATCATGTTTGCAGATTTTATGTCCGATTCATTTTTCAGCTTGGAGAATAATTTTTCCTTTCCATCTTTTGAATCCTTGAAACTATACCTTTGAATCGGATATTTCTCTCTGACATACTTTATCATGGGTTCTATGTTTTTTGAATAAATCTCAAATGAAAAATTACAGCTCTCCTCATATGTATCTGCAAAACGGGATTTCATAATTTCAGGATCCCGGTAAAACCTGTATTTGCCGTTCTCTTTTTTATTCCATGCGACATATCTTGATGATTTTTCCAGATAGGACAACCCGATCCTTCTGTCCTCAATCTTCTTTACCGCGATATTTGACAACCCCTCAATTGCAATCTGCGCCTCACCCAACTCTGCAACAGAGTCATCCCCGTACTCTAAAAGAACCCTGTTGTAAAATTCCTCCCCCCTGGTTTTATTTTGTAGAAATTCATCGAGAAAAATCCGCCTCATACTCTTGTCCGTCCTGCTATACCTTGACATCAATGCCCCGCGATCAACTTGTCGCGGAGTAATTATCGCAAAGACGTTGCCATCTGTATTTGAAAAGTGATCTGATAGGATCTTTTTTTCCTTTACAGAGAATTCAGACAATACAATAATTGCTGTTTGGCAATTATTAATAGTCTATTTCTTTTTTCCAATCTGGATTAGATCGGGCCCCTTGTCTCGGTCTCTGTCCTGACCTTTTGCCTGCCATCTTAGCAACACCTGTTTGAATGCCTCGGCATCCTCCTCATTTTCAGTGTATAGCAGCGTTGTAACCCAAAACCCCTTTTTGGCAGTCTTGCCCCCAATTGAATTCATCCAGAAATCATTTGGCAGCGACTCCATTGCCTTGTTCTTTGGGTCCTTTGCGGATTCTGACCACCTGCTTGCGACAAAGTTCAAAATCTGTTCTAGTTCTTCTCTTTGAATCATGAGCCTGCTACCATTCTCCGGATTTTAAAATTATTGAAAACCCAGTGTTATCGAGTTTGTGAATTTAATCTTACCAAAACTAAAAACATTACTTACACTTTGTCGGTTATATGAATCCCTAAAGCAGTACACATGACAAACGACGATATCGAAATTATCGGCAAAAACGTCAAAGACATGTACGGAACATTCATGGGTAAGGTCGTAGGAACAATAACTGACATCGACGGAAGCATTCAATCCGTTGGAATTGACTGCGGTTCTCAGGGATTACAGCAAATCCAGTATGAGCAACTAGTGGTTCAAGGGGAAGTCGTTATATTTATTCCTAAATGGAGGCTCGACTCACAAAGACTCATTCGTGAAAAACAGCTAACTCTGCGTCGATTAAAAGCATTGATTGACATAGTTTCAGAAAATGATGACATGAAGGCAGATGCCCAAATCATTCATGAAAAATACAAGTCAAAACTTGCATCATTGGATGAAACAGAACGTGAAATCAAGGCAGTGCTTGAGGCAAGATTGACAGAGTTGGATGAACAGATGAAGTCCGCAAAAATGTTATCGTTTGATGCAAAAGTACAATGCAAGAGCAATGAAATCTCTGATGCAACATTTGAGACCGTGAAATCATGCACGACTGAGGTAATCGAGCATGTGACTCATGAAACGGCAGAAATCACAAATGTACAGAGCAGAATTGCAGATCTTGAATTGGAAGTGCAGGCGATAACAACAGCAGACCCGCCAACACCCAACATCCAGGAATCCGCCGTATCATATCTGGAGACTTCTGAACCACAACAAATAGTTCAGACCATACTTCCAGAAGTACCAGTCGAATCAACAGTGATACCTTCAGAACCAATTGAGGCAACAAGTACGACTACTCCCAGTCCAACCATTGCCCCGATCATGCCAGAACCCCCAACTGAATCTGAAGTAACTTTTGCATTTCCAGAACCACCCAAACAGGTGACAGCGGAGACTTCAAAAGAAGACAATGACACTGACTGGCTTGCTAGAATGGAAGCACAATAATTTTTTTATATTATTTTTTTTTTTTTTAACATTTAGAAGGATCTAAATTCATACACTTTTTGATGTCTGAAACCTTTCATATTGGACTGGGAAATCACGATAACGCTCTGCGAAAAAAGGCAGATGCCGACTTTGTATCTTTCTGGGATGGACAGGCAAGAAATCTGTCCTGGTTCTCTCCCTGGAGGACAACCCTTGACTGGAGCACCCCACCCTTTGCCAAATGGTTCGTTGGAGGCACGATCAACGCATCGTACAACGCTTTGGACATCCATCAATCCTCAAAATCCGGCAAATCCGCCATCCTTTGGGAGGGCGAAGACGGCAAATCACGAAATGTCACATACGGCCAAATGTTTGTACAGGTCCAGAAATTTGCAAACGTACTCAAATCACTTGGTGTCAAAAAAGGAGACAGGGTTACAATCTATCTGCCCATGGTCCCCGAACTCCCAGTTGCCATGCTGGCATGTGCCAGAATTGGCGCCACTCACACTGTAATCTTTTCTGGTTTTAGCGCGGCATCAATCCGGGACAGGGTCACTGACTCCCACTCCAAAGTCATTATTACCGCTGATGGTGGATATCGGCGGGGAAAAATTATTCCACTAAAGGATATGGTCGATGATGCAGCAGCCCCACTTGATTTTGTTGAGCACGTCGTCGTTCTTGAGAGAACCGGGAACAAAATTTCAATGAGTGTTAAGGACAAGCTTTGGAGCGAATTGATGGATGCGGCCTCTGACTCGTGTCCTGCAGAGGAACTGCCAAGTGACCATCCTTTATACATCCTGTACACGTCTGGAACCACGGGAAGACCAAAGGGCGTCTTGCATGGCACGGGCGGATATCTTACACATTTGCACTCTACATTCAAATGGGCTTTTGACATCAAGGATTCCGACGTATATTTTTGTACTGCCGATATTGGCTGGGTAACAGGGCACAGCTATGCCGTGTATGCCCCGTTTCTTCATGGTGCAACCCAGGTGATGTATGAGGGGGTACCTGATTTTCCCAGTGCATCAAGAATCTGGGAGATTTTACAAAAATACAGGGTCACAATCTTTTACACGACACCCACTGCCTTGAGAATGCTCATGAAATTCGGCGATGACCTCCCAAACTCTTTTGATCTTTGTGCGTTGAGGCTGCTTGGAACAGTCGGCGAACCAATTAATCCCGCGGTCTGGAAGTGGTATTTCAAAACCATAGGAAAAGAAAAATGCCCGATTATTGATACTTGGTGGCAGACAGAAACAGGCGGTATGATGATCTCAGCACTTCCCGGATTGGAGACTATACCACTCAAGCCAGGTTCTGGAACCCTGCCAATTCCTGGCGTGAATATCGCAATAGTTGATCAGGACGGTGGTGCCACACCGGTCAATACCCGGGGGTACCTTGTAATCAGGAATCCGTGGCCTGGAATGCTCATGACGTTGTGGGGCGATGATGAAAAATACAAGGCCGTTTACTGGTCAAAATATGCGGGTTGTTACTATTCCGGGGATTACGCCCTAAAAGACGATGATGGCTATATCTGGCTGCTGGGCCGTGCAGATGATCTCCTAAAGGTCGCAGGTCACAGAATTGGGACAGCGGAACTTGAGAGTTGCATGGTGTCGCATCCAAGCGTTGCAGAATCTGCCGTATGCGGCATTCCTGATGATGTTAAAGGCGAGGCGATCATTGCATTTGTCGTTTTAAAGCAGTGCGTTTCAAGTGACTCTGGCATTTTGGAAAAAGAGCTGTCTGACAAAATCAGGGCTGATATCGGCGCAATTGCCGCCCCCAAACAGATCTATTTTGTTTCAAAACTGCCAAAGACACGCAGTGGAAAAATCATGCGAAGGCTGTTAAAGGCAATTGGGAATAATGAAAAAATCGGCGATGTCAGCACCCTTGAGGATGGCGATGCAGTCGCCATGGTTCAACAACAGGTTTCTGAGAAAATTCAAAAATCCATCAAGGAAAACCCCAAATAACTATTTTTTTTAATATGCACTGTTTAATCCTGTTTTGGGTGGGTGGGTGGGGGGGCCATCCAAACATCTTTTGACTCGGCATACGCCGGTATTGAATTCCCATCAAATTGTCTGCGCACACCCCCTTTAATCAAGCACGAATCAAAATGCTCATGAATATTTTTATGCCTGATTTTTTTGAGTAGACGCTTTGTACACAGGATTATTCACTAGAGTTTATGCGTGTTTAACCCAACCCCAAAGTAACTAACACACAGGCAAATTTTTCAGATCATACTGATCTAAAAGCAAGGCTTGTCAGTCCGTATGATGATACTCCAGAGCAGTTCAACTAAGAGCTGCAGATAATTACTGGAATGGAGAACTTTTACCTCTGTACAGTAACAAGAGATACAAGGGATTACTGGACTCGTTTTAAGATTTTTAAAACCTGCACATGCCGTGCTGTGATTCTGCGCATGATATTCTAAAATTTGTAAAAAAATCAGAAAACTTTGTATGAATTTTCATTTTGTATGGGGAATATCCCAATATGTGGTTGATGTTGAGTTATACATTCGGAATATGTCACAGTTTAAGATCGATTAACCATAAACTCTAGAATATGGTGCACACGGAACTTTTGACTGCGTCATCTGCGGGACTGATTCTTGCAACCTTGTGAAATCGCTTCATTTTTTACCAAAAGTTAGAAAAGACAATCTGTCATCTAAAACCACTGATCCAGATTCTGACTCTTTTTCTCCAATGCCTTTTTCAACCTGTTTAGGGTGGATTGAACCCTGTCTGCTGAAAAACTTTTTTCCTTAAGATAATTTGTAATCCCCTCATAATCTACTTCACCAAACACAATTTCATCGACATCTGCCACCCTGGGATTTAGGAATAATTTCCGTATTTGCTGGAAATCAATCCCTTCCAACTGCTCCTGAATCTGCGGAATGTCCTCTAGTCTTGAATGCTGTTTGATTAACTTCATTGCAGTCTTTGGACCGATTCGCTCAAATCCGTTTGGGTTAAAATCAGTACCAATCAAGATTCCAACATCGATCAACTCTTCTCTGCTCATTCCAACTGCATCTAGCGTTTTCTGGGTCTCGATGATTTCTGGTACCACATCAATGTATGTATTTCTGTTTGGAATTTTTCTTCTTCCGCTGCTTGTAAAATTCCTTACTAGTTTCTTTGCCCCGCACAATATGGAATCGTAATCCTGACTGGCAGATGCATATGCTTGTCCTGTATTTGTCAGATGGGCAGCCGTCGCTTCCCCCTCGGATGGCGCCTCAATGTAGGGAATGCCAAAGTACGTGAGAAACTGCTTTGACTCTTTTACCATTCCATCCCGCATGCTAGTTGTCTGCTGTGCAAACTTTCTTGCATCTTTCATGTTTCCCTCCGCAACTGCCTTTTCATATTTTACAGTGGCATCCTTTTTGATCTGCTTTCTACGCTCAATTTCCGCGGTTTTTAGTGACGGTGGTTTTCCATCAAAAACATATACCGGCTGGATCCCAAGTGACAGGAAATTTACGTTTCTATACAGCAATCCGCTCAGGTGGCTTGTAACCTTTCCCTCCGTGTCTGTCAACTGTAATCCGTCTGCCCCCCTAATACTTGCCAAAAACTGGTAAATTGCATTGTATGCATCTATTGCAATTACCTTGTTTGAAAATGCCTCAAGGGTGGTCTTTTCCCTGACTACCAGGTCCTTTAGGTTCAGTCCCATGGAATTTATTGATTCTTTGAGGTATTTTGTGTTTATCTTTTAACTTTGATCGGTGCATTTGTATTATTATTCCTATTATTTGAACTTGATTTTAATATGTAAATAATCAATGATGACTGTTGCTCCCCCCGGACCTGCCATTACACCTGAAAGACAGAGTTTTTGAAATAAAATATGATCCTGATGGGGCTATCTCCAAAATCATCTCTTATTTTCCGTTTTCTGAATCCGAAAAACAGGAAATTGCGTCCATTTTAGGCGGTGATGTTATCTTTGATGGATTTCATTCCATCTTTGCAGATGCTGTAAATGATGAGGACTGGAACAGAACAAAAGATCAAATCAAAAGGAGGTTCAAAGACGAGTTGTTTGACATTGATAACACCTGATCAGATTCCACTTTTTTGATTTGCTTTATTATGTGGATGTTCTGAGAATAGGTGCCGAGATAGCCAAGTAGTACGGCGGCCGTCTCGAAAACGGCTACGCGCAAGCGTGCGGGGGTTCGAATCCCTCTCTCGGCGTTTAATCATTATGGCACATAAAAGCAATCATTCCCGTACCACTGATAACAATTTGTGAAAAGAAAGTAGAATGCAACAATGCTGATTGTCCCAAACATCAGAAAAAACTTGCGATGGCTCATCTTGTTGATATCTTTTATGATGCCCATGTCAAAAAATCCATATAATCTAATATTATGATACCCATTCAAAATGTTTAAACTAAATGACTGCCCAAAATTATCATGACTGGGGAAACAGAATCAAAAATTCAGGATTCCGATCTCTCTACCGTCGAATTAATTTCACATTTTAGAGAAAAATGTAAAAACTGCGGCCATCATCGTATAATGCACAACGAACTGGGCGCATGTGAAGGGGTGATGAACAAGCCATGCACCCTTGGCTGCGACATGTTTGAGGCAGAATAGGTTTACAATTCTTTAATAGGATATTGCCTACAGTCTCTTTATGGATTCTAAAAAAGACGGGGAAAAAATCTATCCGTTGGGATACGAACCCCAGGAAACCCCCGACTCCCCGGATCACGATGTGCGAAACCAGCTGCTGGATTTCATCTTAAAATCCGGACCCACCGAGGAGGTTGTAGATACTGACCTGTTTGCCGTAATGGCAAAACGCCGTTCGACGAGAAAATTCTCAGACAGACCCGTTGAAACGACAAAAATAGATAAAATAATTGCAGCAGCTGACACTGCCCCGACTGCGGGTAATTTTCAAGGATTTGAAATATTTTATGTTAAAGGCCCCGAAAAGAAAAAACTCCTGGTCAAAGCCTGTAACAACCAACCATACGTTGATGCACCCGTGGTTCTTGTCTTTTGCAAAAATCCATCCCGTGTAAAGTTTGCATTCCCTGAATATATCTTGAAAAAATTCGCCATTCAGGATGCCACTCTTGCTGCCGGATACTCACAGCTCGCGGCTCAAGCTTTGGGACTGAGTTCAATCTGGATTGGAATGTTTGACGAGCAAAAAGTGATGGATGTGATAGGGACTGCACTGGTCCCCTCCTCCATCCTGTGCATTGGATATCCCAAACAAACCAAATTCCCAAAGCCTAGACGAAATCTCAAAGATTTGGTGCACGTGACTTGGTAATCTGCCAAAATTCTCCATTTAAATAATCATGGTTTACTGTTTAGTTTATGACTGATGCATACGTCATGTTAAACTGTGAGCTTGGTGCTGAAACCGGGATAATAGAGCAACTCCTGGAGATTGAGCAGGTAGTTGACGTCTTTGAAACCATTGGCACTCATGATATGATGGTAAAATTACAAGCAGAAAATTTTGAAAAAATCCGAGAGATTGTTTCATGGAATATACAAAAACTAAAAAACATCCGTGCCACCTCCACCCTGATAAAAAAAGATAATTAGGATTACAACTTTGGTAATTCCATGGCTGATGAAAAAAACGAGATCGATGAATTAATTGATAGTATGATTATCAGCGGTGATGAATTGGTGGATAATCTGAAATCCGTTCTGCCAAACTCTCTATCTGAATCAGTGGTCATGTTTCATGAATCAAACGTTACCAATCTCAGGAAGATTAAAGAATTTTTAAATAAATAGCCCCGTCCTGTTGCCTATGATTGATACCATATCTTTTTTAATCATTATCTGAGATCTATGTTGTGAGTAGATCTAGAACGATTTCCATTATTGTCGAAAAAAAGACCGGGGATGCATTTGATGCAATTTTGAAGATGCCTCCAAAGATGATGCCTGATGCGCAAATCAATGATTCTGGATGGTGGTCATTTACCGGACCTCATGGAAAGTCCATGCTGAAATTTAACGAAAACAAGTCTCTTGGAATTTTAGATCATCAGTATATGGATGAAGAATCAAAATGGGATGTACCCATGAGAATTGTTTCAAGCGGTGATGTCTCTGAAATTACAATCACTTTGAACAAACCTGATGAAATAACTGATGAACAATTTGATCAGAGAATGGAGGAAATTGGTGTAATGTTCAATTCGATGAAAAATATAATAGAATCCGAATCCTAAATCCGGTTTAATCCCCGTAAGCGCAAGAGCTTGCTGTATGATATAGTCCGAGTCAACTCTGAAGAAACTAACACACGCGCAATTTTCAGATCACAATGATCTAAAGGCAGTTGCCCCCATAAAAAACGGGCAAGATTCAGATGTGTGAACTCTTCTATCCTGACCCCCCTCCAAAATCCCCGAAACGAGCAGAATAACGAATCCATCATTTTGGAATCCTTTACACAAGAGGGATTACTGGGAATCAAGGACAGATATCCGGAATGCAAAGATGCAAAAAAAGATATCGTTCCGGGTATGAATTTGTAAAGTTGTACTACATTCTTTGCATGCAAAGAATGATCTCTGCATTTTACGTGACAGGATACCGCATACGACTCTACGATATTTCAAAAGATGTTATCTGGCATACGGCGGGCGGTTCATGCTTGTTGTGCATCTTTACATGAGAACTACAAATATTACAGATTCTGGAAGAATACTGTAATGCCCCAAACAAGGATTGTCAAAAAAGATACCGTTCATGTACAAAATGCTGGATTGGCATGAAAAAGACCTGGAATTATTTGAAAAGATTGGCACAATAGCCTGTGGGCGAGTTATAATGAGGTAGATCTTGGCTGTACTGTAAGGCTGTCTGAAAAGTATGACTGCAGAATTTTGTCTGTGATGTATGCCTATCTATCTGATCGTGTAATTTTGTAAATGTGTGATGTATGGCATCGCCGGTCTGAGATTATCAAGTATGAATACACCTGTGAATAATGTATTGTCTTGGGGAATACAGTGGAATATGCATGAAATCCTGGGATGGGGGTAGATGATGATGATGCCGCATAATTGATGATTTTTATGAATTTATGGATCGGGTAAACCATTAATGTTTATAAGAGGGGGGGGGTGGGACAAATTATACAATGTTACAATATACCCTTATCGCAATGGCAGCATGCCTTGTTATGTTATCTGTAATAGTACCTGTGGCATATGCGCAGGTAACGCCAGATACTCAACTTATATACGGACCAGACGCTGATGATGATGATAGAAATACACCATATCGTCCTAATCAAAATGATAGATTCCTTGAATTAGCTACTACCGAATACACGAATATAGATGCGTTTGGAGGAATTAGACACAATTCATATGATATACCATATATCACTGCAGAGATTCGTCTACAAAATATACATAGCTCTGGTGTCATTTTTGTGGAAGATGCCTCAGTTACTGTCCCATTTGGATTTACCGTTAATACTCTTGCAGTAACCATAATCGACCCTGCCCGTCATTTATCATGGGACTGTGATGATCCACTAGTTTCACAAGTAATTCCTAGAGGTTTTCCGAGTGCCTCGAGTATAAGTGCTGGTTCTAGCAACCCTCTGAATTTCTTATTTCTCCCATACGTAAGAGTCATCACAGAGACACATACCAATAGTACTGAACGTGTACGATGTATTGCACCAGAGGCTTTGGAAGATAATCCGCGTTATCTAATTGATAATAGTGGAGGACCTGTAAATATGGGCGGTCAACCTATATATGACACTATAGACGCATATGATCCGCCAACCGGATGGAGCATAACTCAGGACTCTATAGACAACCCCGACATAAGGTATCCTGTAAACGGATCTAGCATAGAAGTAGAAGCACGATCATTTACGAACAACGGTATTAATCCTCCTGATTATATGGGAGACGCATTAACATCCCCCTTTCTTGGCACAATCACATATCATGAAGACGGTGACCATACAGGAAACGCAGTTGGAGCCCTGTCTACAACCTGTACCGGGGTACCAGCGTCTATAGGTACTGGTAACAATACGGTGCCAATTGGCAACGAGTTTTGTGAGAGCCCCCGTATCTTTGGATTTGGACAAACACCTCCGATTAGCGGCGGTGACAGCGGCAACGTCGAGCAATCAAAGCCGCACTTTGGAAAGTCCCCCCTGAGATCAAACCAGCTGGTCTCCTGTGGATTCAGCATGGACGGCATATGCCGTGACGTCTTGGAATACCACACGGAATACCAGAGACAGACGATACAGGCAGGTACCGTACATGACTTTACATTAAAACCATTCAGTAATTTTCCATTAAAGATGCTACAACTAGGATTCGGCGTAGAGGAGGTGGGAGCATCAATAAACACCGCTGAGGCACTAATCGTAATAGAATTATCCCAAGATCATAAATCTGACACTGGATATGCAATAGAGTCAGTAGATACGCAAAACAACTTGGAGAACGTAATTGATATCGTGGATGAATCAAACGTATCATTAAGTACAGAGTCCTGTACTGCAGGTCTTGAAAAAGACTGTCTTGTGGTACACATTGATGATGTAATGTTCCGTGACGTGTTTTATTCAGAACCATTTGCAATTGAAGTAGTTGATACCAAGAGACTCTCCTCTACAAACTATCTTAATGAGGGACTGGCAGTAGTCGGGGAATCACTAAACGCCCCACCGGAATACATCCTGCACACCGGTCAAAAGGCAGACAACGGCAAGGTTCAGGTGCTGGATCTGGTTCGAACAGACAAGGTAAGCGACCTTTGGATTGACAACAACGGCAACACTTGGACCAAAAACGATCATGGTACCTGGTTACAACTAACATACACACCCTACGTAGAACCCCGAGATCCTACAATGTCTGTCATGACCCGAATAAACAACAACTTTGATGATCTGATACGACACGAGGCAGAACGCGCAGTGCTGGTGTGGGACAGCAGCAGCATACAGGGCACACTAGACCCCGCATTCTCCTACCAGTATGATGGTAAAATCGACAAGATGGATAATCCGGAGATAATACAGAGGATGCAAAGCGAGGCCGCAAAGGCGATGTATCTGCTAGAAAAGGATCAAAAGCGTTAGGATCTGGCGGGACTTTGATTCAAACACACACACTATTTTTCCACATCAAAACAATCTGAATTATTTTTACACACACATGAAACAAAAATCTGTGACATGGCATTGAGATCCTTGATGCCTGTGTATCGGGATGTAACTTGTGCAGATGGTAATTATGATCTTAATTAGGAACTGGAGATGTTGTCGATAAATTCAATTAAAATATGCCAAAAAGCTTAAAGATCAAAAGCATCCGAGCCAAAAAGCTAAAGGTCAGCGTGTCCTACTAGTATAATGAAAGAAAAAAGATCAATACAAAAACAGACAATGCAGACACTAGTCCGAAAAAAATGGACGCGAGAACGAGTGGGAAAATCTATGAAATAAAGCGTAAACAGAGGAAGCAAGAAGATGCTCAAACGAATACGCAAATACTTTTCATACTCTGGGTATTTTTCAAGGCAAAGAACCGTGGATGTCCGGATCTTGATCCTGCAGCCGTGGTGGTGATGTATTGGTGGTTTTTATGAATTTATGGATCGGGTAAATCATTAATGTTTATAAGGAGGGGTGGATTGGAGCAAAACATACAATGTTACAATATACCCTTATCGCAATGTTATCATGCCTTGTTGTATTATCTGTAATAGTACCTGTGGCATATGCGCAGGTAGATGATCCACTCATATTAGGACCATCTGCTGATGATGATAGTTCAAGTACACCATATGCTCCTGATCCAGATGACACATTCATTAAATTCATTGGTCCCGAACACACGAATATAGATGCGTTTGGAGGAATTAGACACAATTCATATGATATACAATATATCACTGGACTGATTCGTCTACATCATCTGAACACGGGAGGTGGCCCTGTCGCTTATGCATTCCAAGGTACAGTTACTGCCCCTCTCGGATTTACCATTGATAGTGAGGCAATAGAAACAGGCGATGACCGCGGTTATTTATCTTGGGACTGTGAGGAACAAGTAATTTCTCAGAATAGTAATAGTGCCAGTCTTATATCGCCTCATAGTAACACTCCTGATCTTTTCAAATTTCTCCCATACATGAGGGTCATCTCAGAGACACATACCAATGGTACTACACGTGAACAATGTATTGCACCAGAGGCTCTGGAAGATAATCCGCGTTATGAACGTACTGGTGGTTCGGTTCCTGTAAATATGGGCGGTACAGCCATGTTTGTTGATATACCCGCATATACTGCGCCAACCGGATGGAGCATAGATCAGGACTCTATAGACAACCCCGACATAAGGTATCCTGTAAACGGATCTAGCATAGTATACACTCTAACAGCACATGTTGGCAGCGGTTCTAATCCTCCTACTTATGGAGACGCATTAACAACCGAATTTATTGGCACAATCACATATCATGAAGACGGTGACCATACAGGAAACGCAATTGGAGCCCTGTCTACAAGATGTACTGGGGTACCGGAGATGGTAAGGATTGCCGGCGAGAATGTGACAATTGGCAACGATTTTTGTGAAAGACCCCGTATCTTTGGATTTGGACAAACACCTCCGATTAGCGGCGGTGACAGCGGCAACGTCGAGCAATCAAAGCCGCACTTTGGAAAGTCCCCCCTGAGATCAAACCAGCTGGTCTCCTGTGGATTCAGCATGGACGGCATATGCCGTGACGTCTTGGAATACCACACGGAATACCAGAGACAGACGATACAGGCAGGTACCGTACATGACTTTACATTAAAACCATTCAGTAATTTTCCATTAAAGATGCTACAACTAGGATTCGGCGTAGAGGAGGTGGGAGCATCAATAAACACCGCTGAGGCACTAATCGTAATAGAATTATCCCAAGATCATAAATCTGACACTGGATATGCAATAGAGTCAGTAGATACGCAAAACAACTTGGAGAACGTAATTGATATCGTGGATGAATCAAACGTATCATTAAGTACAGAGTCCTGTACTGCAGGTCTTGAAAAAGACTGTCTTGTGGTACACATTGATGATGTAATGTTCCGTGACGTGTTTTATTCAGAACCATTTGCAATTGAAGTAGTTGATACCAAGAGACTCTCCTCTACAAACTATCTTAATGAGGGACTGGCAGTAGTCGGGGAATCACTAAACGCCCCACTGGAATACACCTACCATACCGGTAAAAAGGCAGACAACGGCAAGGTTCAGGTGCTGGATCTGGTTCGAACAGACAAGGTAAGCGACCTTTGGATTGACAACAACGGCAACACTTGGACCAAAAACGATCATGGTACCTGGTTACAACTAACATACACACCCTACGTAGAACCCCGAGATCCTACAATGTCTGTCATGACCCGAATAAACAACAACTTTGATGATCTGATACGACACGAGGCAGAACGCGCAGTGCTGGTGTGGGACAGCAGTAGCATACAGGGCACGCTAGACCCTGCATTCTCCTACCAGTATGATGGTAAAATTGACAAGATGGATAATCCCGAGATAATACAGAGGATGCAAAGCGAGGCCGCAAAGGCGATGTATCTGCTAGAAAAGGATCAAAAGCGTTAGGATCCTGGCGGGACTTTAATTCAAACACACACTATTTTTCCACATCAAAACAATCTGAATTATTCTTAGACCCATTTAGACGTCTTGCATAATAATTCCAAGCCCAAATTCCAGCAGATGATCTTTCAAAATATCCAAAAAAATCAAAATTTTCGGGCAAAATTTAACCAAAATCTGGGAATGTACAAAAAACAATGCTATTGCACAAGAGTTCTGTTGAAGAATGGATTTTACCCTCAGAATAAGACGTGCAACGAAATGTAATGACGTCTTGGATTTGCATGCGTCATACGATTATGGTTTTAGAAGAATTGGATCATCATCTCTGGTTCTTTTTCTTTTTTGTCCTTTTTTGAAATTTTTGGGTATCTGTTCATGTTGATTTGGGAAAAGTACGATGCTGATCCTTGTAGTTTTGATTTGATAAAATCAATCCCAAAACATTGTTTGTCACAGTATTATAGTATTTTTTTGTGATTGTTGAAATTAAAGCAGTCAATCCTCATTTTGCCGGTGATAAAAAAAGTGATTGGAATTGTAATCATAATCGCACAACAACAACAACAACAACAATTCCCCGTCAACAAACCATCAATTTTTGTAATCAGGCAAGTTAATAGGCACATCCTACACATATTTTGTATGCTGCCTGACTCTCAGGAAATTAGACGCTCTGTTCTGAGCAAATGGCATGAGACTCTTTTAAAACATGCGAATCTATTCTCATCTGATTCCATCAGTGGCGCCAGTCCCCCCTCAGTTTTTGTCGGCTCTTATAACTATCCCCAGGTCCTTGTGGGTCCGATGGTCCCCCCAATCCACGGTGACACCAGCTTGCTTGACAGTCCTGAACAGTGGATTGGCAAATCCTTGGAGGACATTGTTAATTTTAGGTTAAATCTGATCCGGGGAATCCAGAAAATCGCAGTTGATAAAACAGACGGACGATACATTGAGAATCTTCAAGAAGCGGCAATGTCCTCTAGACCGATTGACTCTGATCTGATGTTTCAAAAATCCCTCTCCCCAAACGTCTCTTTAGATGGTTTTAGTGCCCCGTTTGGACCAATTGGGGAGATAAAATCCGCAAAATTCTCTGGAACCACCCCTGTAAAAGCAATTGAAAAAACATACTATGATAAAGATTTGAAAGCCCAGGATGCGGTTTTAAATTTATATAATTCCGGAATTGAAATTTCAAAAATTCAAAAATGTTTCAGTATCGGAATGCTGGGGCAGAAAAGAAAACTGGTTCCCACCAAATGGAGTATAACTGCCACTGATGATATTATCTGCAAGTCCCTGACTGATCAGGTTTTAGATTACAGTCTGATTGACTCTTGCAGGGTCTTCTCTTATGAACATCTGGGAAATATTTTCAGAGTGGTTTTGTTTCCCCATAGATGGATTTATGAAATGATTGAGGCGTGGTACTCTGATGGCGTGTTGGGATTCGGCTCTGATCACGAGGATGCCCGCGGAATCGACCATGACCCCCCCGCAATAGCCGGTGCATATTTTGCAGCAAAATTAGGAGTTCTGGAATACCTGGATAGGATGAAAATCCAGGCAGGCGTCATTATCTTGCGTGAAATTCGGCCCGAATACGCAATTCCGGTGGGCGTATGGCAGGTTCGTGAGGGAGTTCGTGAGGCTATGAGGAGAACCCCCGTATTTGCCGATGATTTTAATCATGCATTATCACTGGCAGCCCAAAAAACGAGTATCAGCGAATCTGAATGGCTCTCTCATGGCAACATACTTGGATTAATCAGGCAAAAAACCCTCTCTGATTTTCTCTGATCTCCCCAATAAGAGAGCATAAATTCTGCATCTTTGATTAAAGATTGAGAAGATGAGTGACAGTACCCCGCAATCCAATTTTTCAAAGTATGGATTCTATACAGTTACTGATTCCCTTGAACTGATTTTACCTGATACTCTTATTAAATTCGAAAGAATCGGTGAAAACGCATTCTCATATTTTAGAGAGGACTCTGAGGGTAAAATTATTGAGAAAATGATTCCTGCAAAATCAAACGAACTCAAAATTGAACTGGCGCCAATTAGACCATTGAACCATCCTGGAAGGCGGACGAAACACGTCTTTTTAAAATTCGACAAAGAGATCTATCTTGGTCAAAATTCGGCAGCAAGCATCTTCGTTCACTGTCCCATAGAGATCGGAGTCTTTATGATTCATAATTCAAAACCTGAATCCCTGGACTGGATTACGTGCAATCCCCTGAATTCACGGTTTGGGTTGTATGGCCTGCCTGATTCTGGAATTTTATGTAAATACGCAGAGGTATCGCTGGCAACTGGTTTCTCTGATTCCACTTCATATGTGGAGGGAGTAATGAAGATTATCATCGAGAACAATCTGCAATCCGGGCAGACTGTGAGCAAAATAGTCTTCCCCATCACTGACAATTCCGTTTATTATGAGGATTCCAAATCCATTCTGGACGGAATCAAGGTCGTCTTGAAAAAGCGTGCAGCTGTGAGCATTGCAGATGTTCAAACCGACGTCATTAGCAGTACTGACTGGAGAAAATCCCCCATGTGGGAGGCCAGCACATCTAGCACGGCCATGGAGATGGGGTTGGAATGACTCCCATGGATTTTCTGCAGGGACTCTCTGAAATGGAGATTGTTGGGGGGCTGACTGTTCTTTCCCTGCTGATTGGCGGAATAATCATGGCCGCGGGAATTATTTTTGCAAAAATTGTCAAAATTATTTTCTTCAAGTATTATGCCCCCACTCTTCCCCAAGACACCGCAAAGAACTTTGGAAAGATCATTTATTTTGGAATTATAATAATTTCATTTCTTGTATTCACCTCCAGTCAGGGCCTTGATTTTTCGGGGCTGCTTGTAGCCGGTGGAATTTTTGCAGTGGTGATTGGATTTGCAACCCAGTCTGTTGTCTCCAATCTAATTTCAGGCGTTTTTCTGATGATTGAAAAACCCGCAAAGCACGGTGACATCCTGCAAATTCCCGATATGGGCATCTCTGGAACCTTGCTGGATGTCGGTACATTCTCAAGCCGGGTTAGAAAATTCGATGGAACTGTAATTAGAATACCCAATGAAAAATTCTTTACATCCAATATTCGCTCCCTTACTGCTTCAACTGTGAGGCGTGCTGAGGCAGTGGTGGGCATTGCCTACAAGGATGATATTGAGAATGCCATCGGTGTAATCAAAAATGAAATTAAACTTACAATGCCTTTTGTATTGAGGGTTCCAGAGCCCGAATTCCGGGTTGTGGAGCTGGGGGATTCCAGCGTCAACATTCAGGTACTGGTTTGGCACCCACGGGACGACTGGGACCAAGCCCAGCCCATCTTGCTTACTGTCATAAAACGTGCATTGGATAGGTCCGGCATTGAAATCCCATTCCCCCAGAGGGTTGTATGGGATGCCAAGGATTAATCATGATGATGTCTTTTTGAATTTGCTTTTCTTCTGTCTCTTCTTTTTGATCAGGCTGAACATTATCATGCCCACGTTGATGATTGAAACAATTTCAATTAAATCGACCCCGTACAAAAACCAATCAATTACCGGATGCACTCTTGACACAATTCCCGCCTCTAACATAATGTCTGCATTCCATATCATGTGTGGAATCTGGATGAACTGTATGATTGCAATCAGGATGATGCTTCCCAGTATTTTGTTTTCGTACCACTGCCAGAATTTATTCCACGCATTCATGTATTGTGTTATTTTTCAATTCTATTAAACACTGTGAATTGGATTCGTGTAATGCTTTTGGGATGGATCGTGATTTTGGAACTTGAGATTACGCAGAATCTGATGTTTATCGGGGATTGGATTCTCAACTGCAGGCGGCCTGAAGATATTCGGGCTGTTCCATCTGTGGGATGTCCGGGCTTTATTTAGCAAAATAAAAAGGGACCAGTTATCAAGGCAGACAAAAAATGGTCATTGCAACTCTGATCATAATAGCGTTATTCCCCACAATCTCTACGGTGACTGGGGCGCATCTTGCCGCCATCGAGGATGTGCCGTATCAGGAGGCGTTCTTTGAGGCAGTAGGAGTCATCACTACCGGAGGGCTGTGCAGGGGTGATTGATTCAGATACGGATTCTGCAACAAAGATAGTTCTGAGTTTTCTGATGATATTTGGCAGGCTGGAGATTATTGCAATCATTACATCTTTGTCCCCCGGTTTAACTAGCCAAGATAGGTTCTAACTAGCCAGCAAAGACGATTTAATCTCAAATTAGTACAGAACCATACACAAAAGCAGCATATGATACTAGATGTTTAGATTGATTTTATCAGACCAAAAACTACGAGGAACGTCATCTGTTAAATGTGATAGAGAATGCCGGCATATGCAAGATTATTTACTATATTTGATACAGATATTTTAACTGGTCATGATGGTTTGAAACATGAAACCAACCTTGGATGATATGATTTCTGATTTAAACAATAAATTTAATGTCACAGATATCAAAACATTAAAAGCATTTCTTCATAATCCAATCCAGACAGTAGATAATTTTGGACAACAATTTATCCAGATTACGGATATGATAAACGAGTTCTTGAATACAAAAACTAGTGAAGCTAAAAACAAAATAGATGTTTTCAGAGATGAGGAAATTGATGATTTTGAGTCAATAGCAATAGAGTGTTACATAAAAGGAGCAACTAGTATTCAGTGTATTCAATGGACAGATGAGATTATTTCAAAAATAATTGATATTGATAAAAAAATGTTAAATCTTCTCCAAATAGAGATTATTCCTCATGAGTAATTCGGATAATTTTGTACCTGAGGATTATTCGGATATTAGTTCAAGTATGCTGGAATCCATTAAAACAGGTACGGATATCACAATAACAAAAGATTCTCCATGGTTACGTGTACCAGTTAGTCGTGCGTATTATTCTGCATTTCTTTCATTAAGAGAAGAATTTAAAGCAATTCCAGAACTTGTTCATTTAGTATTCATTAAACCAGATAATTATATAAAGAATTATGGTTTTATGATCTAAAGTAATGATATATTGATCAAATGATCCGTATATTTTTAGTCGTGAATTGAGTTCCAGAAGATGAATAGTTTAAATAATAAATTTATTAATTAAATATGTGGAAATAGAACATCAAAACTCCATAGTAACACTTCTAAATAAATTAAAAGATACAGTTGAACAAGGCAATTATGATTCTTTTGCAATTATAGGAACTAGTATAACGTATTTTTCACTTCCATTAGATTTGAAAATGGGTATATTGATAGGAGAAGTATTAGAAAGTACTTTTATACAGTTAGAGCGAGATATATCTAGAACTATATTATCAACTGAATTACTTATGAAAGAATTATCCAATTTAACACCACATATACAAGAGTTAATTGATGCTGTTAATACTGATAATACAAGTGGAATATGTTTAGCCTTAGCAGAAATTAGATATTTTGCTACAAACGCTCAATTCAATTTTCCAGGCAAATATAAAAAGCAAGTAATGAGAAGGGGTATAATACGATGAATGTTAGTGAAAGGTTTGATGAAGAAGAAAAAATATTAACAGATGATTTGGCGCATATACAAAATACAGGTACAGATAGAGATGAAAAAATAAAACAATTATTAATTAATCAAGAGATTATGATAAAAAACATAAATAATCTTCTAAATAGTCAAAATATTCTTAAAAATGAGCGAGATGAGATATTTGAACAACTTGAGCAATTTACATATTTTTACAATGAAATAAAACAATTAAAAAATAAGAAAGATTCAAAAAATATTAAATATGTTTTAGTTGGTTTATTATCATTAGCTACTGTATCTTCTGCAGTTTTACTACCAGATGCTGTAAAATTGTTAAGTATAGGTTTTGTTTGTCCTTTAGTGAATCAATTATATTATTTGTTCAGAGATAAATGACTAATCGTCTTCTATTTGTTTGTATAAGTAGTATATTTACCCTCATTGGTATAGTTCTTTATCGTCAAGAAATTCAAAATTTAGAGTTAATTAGCGCGATGCTACTGTTGGGTTACTGTGTAATTCTTGGTCTAGCAATAATAATTTCTTGTATTTATATAGAAAGAAAAAATCAAAAAGAAGATAATTTTGGTTCGTTATTTCATTAGTGAAGATCTTTTTAACTAAAACCATTTTCATCCATAAATTGTTTAGTATTATAAAATGCAGTGTAACACCTATATCTTTTTGAAGTTATTTTAGATCATCTGATCGAATATTTTTAATCGAAAACCTGCTTGATCAGACCCTCTAAAATCGCATATTGAGTACGAATATCAATTGGGGGGACAAATTCAGATCTAAAACAGAGACATCCCATAATTGAGCAAGAGAACCGGAGATTTTTTTGGTCTATGCCCACGAGAATACATTAACGCAGTGCTAGTCTGGAGCAATACATTATAGGTCTGAACATAAGCCCATTCTACAGCTCAGTATTTTTTCCATTTATAGACGATCGTGCTGCATCAAGATCTGCTTCTGCAATTGAAATTTTTTGTTCAATTTGATCAGATGAAGAAGTAAATGATTCAATTAGATTTTCATTCAACAGTTTTTGTAAATCCATCCTTGTCTCCTTTTATCATGATTACTTTGTTATTCTGGATATTATTTAGTAATGAAATTTTTTGCTTGTTTTTCTCTTTAAATTCTTTCTCTGTCCATAACACAAAATTAATCTCTCTGCCAATTTTACTTTCTAATTCTGAGACTGAATGTAATATGGAATTTCTATCCACATCTCCTATTATTAACAAATCCATATCACTTGTTTCAGTTTCCGTTCCTCTAGCAAATGAGCCATAAATTAACGCATATTTTATATTTAATTTTTCCAATTCTTTAGATATTATTTCATCAGTCAATTCAAATTTCAAAAAAATTCTTTTTAGGTCTTCAAAAATAACAGAGTTCCGGTTAATTTTGTAATATGTAATGTGACCCCTGCCTGATTTTATAATCAGGTTTAATGGACGGATTTTATCTAATTCTCTTAATGCAGTTGATGAGGAAATTCCTGTTTGCTCAGCTAGTTCATGCAGATAATAATCCCGAGTCTGATTCAAAAATAAAAGTTTTAGAATTTGTACGAGTGCTTTTGATCTAAACAATATTTCAAGTAAGCTCCTTTTTTTAGGAATTAATTTTTCCTTTTTTGGGGATTTGAAAACACCATTTTTTACAGATTCTAATGCTTTTGTTAGTTCTGGTCTTGTTATTTCTCTTACATCTTGATCAATTGAGATTAGACCTATTCCAAGACTTTTGCATACCGAATGTGCCTTGTCAGTTATGATATCCTCAGGGACAGCAAGATATGCATAGTTTGCAGCATTTTTAAAGTGCAGTACTTTTTTTATTCCATTATCAAAATCTGCTCTTTTACTCTTTACCTCTATTATTGCCAGTTTACCATCTTTTTCGACTATAAAATCAGGTCGGAATCCACGAATTTTGTTAGGAGGATGAAATTCCCATCCTTCTTTTTTGAAATATTCTTCTACTTGTTCCTCAAAATGGGATTTCATTACTCTAAACCCATATTTCCTGTAGTGCAACGATCATTAGCTAATAGGAAATAGTGCTTTTAGGCATTTAAGATTTATGCGAACTAGTGTAGGATTGTGTTTGTAATCAGAATCAATTAACCCTAATTTTAATAACCTAATATTTTCTATAAAACACATGGATGAGATTCTCTCACAAACCAAACTGTTGTCACAAAAACAGGTTGAGAAATTAAAGGAAGAATTTGTAAGGCAAAAAGATCTCATAAGGGGAGATTCATTTTCAGATTTGTTAGATAACGTTGACAAGCATATCCGCTAGTCATCTGATGAACGTGCCTTACAACAAATAGGCACTTTAATTTATTATTCTGCTCACGTACAAATGGATTCTTTTTGGCAACACATTATTCAAAGAAAAGCAGCCAATTCAGGTCACGTTCCTTCTCAAGAACGGATATTTCCGATTAAACCTGCAAACAGACTTTTACGAATGTTCTATGATGAAACTAAAGATGCAATTTTTTGCAAACTCGAAAATCTAAATCAATATAGTTCTATAATGTATAGACATGACGCATAGTAAGACAACTCATGTTATTTGAAGATATTCCAGTGATCCTAGTAAAATGCGGTCCACTCATTGATCATCTGGCATGGATTTGGGATGTTTTACTCAATTTTTGGACACATTTAGAAAGACTGTTTAAAAATTTATTTGGTGTGATATCCGTCAATTTTTACTCGTTTAAAATAGAAATTATTGTTATGCAAAACAAATTGGCATAACCAGTATCTGCTTAAGGTGCCGACATAACAGTCTCACCATTAAAACCATCAACTAGAATAAAATAAAACTCTGTATCCTGTACATAGGATCATGTGTATAATGATGATCAAAAGTTCATGAGATCAATATGAGAATTCTATTCGGATATTTTCCAGCATCTGGGAGGCACCGTTCTAAAATATCGGAAATCATATACGTCCTGTCAGACACTGATGTACAATATTCAGACCGGCAACGCCCGTTGCCCGCACTCCTTATGCATTCAAACAAGAAGAACTTTTGCAAGGTGAGTTAATTTGAGATTTGGATTTTTTCTTAAAAATTCCCTGCCAACTTTTGCGCGATGCATACTGTATTGGCTAATTTTCAGTTTTTTGCCCTGATGCTCTCTTTATGCATCCAGATCGTCCTTCCGCTGTGATCAATTAACTCAATATCCATCTCATTTAGCCGGTCCCTGATTTTGTCTGCATCCTCGAATCGCTTTTCAAGTCTTGCCTTTTCCCTATCTGTGATTAATCTGTCAATTTCCTCTTTTTGTGCATCCGTTATTTCTGGAATTTTTAATCCGAGAATCTCTAGCATTCGCTCTAATTCTATTTTTATTATGTTACAGTCATTCTTTCCAAGTTTTTCTTCAGCTGCCAGCCTGTTTGTCTCTTTAACTAGCTCAAAGAACGCAGATAGTGCCAGATGCGTGTTAAAGTCATTATCTAATGCGGCGTCAAATTCCCGACATGCCTTGGCAACTGATTCATCATCCATTCCTTTATCGTTTTCACTGTCGGCATGAACCAGCTCGTAATAGCAGGTCTCTACCTGTCTCCATTTTACAAGATTTTCTTTTAGCAGTTCCTCAGAGTAATCAATCGGTTTAGAGTAATGACCTGACAAGCAGAACAGCCTAATGATGTTTGGCCCCCAATTTTCCAATACGTGTTTAATTGATTTTACATTCCCTATGGATTTTGACATTTTCTCCCCTTTTATGGTGACCATCCCCACATGCATCCATATTCTTGCAAATTGAACCCCTGTAACTGATTCGGACTGTGCAATCTCGTTTTCATGATGTGGAAAAATCAAATCACGGCCTCCCCCGTGAATATCAAAATTCTCACCCAGATACTTTACACTCATGGCAGAGCATTCGATGTGCCATCCCGGTCTTCCCTTGCCCCACGGGCTGTCCCATGTTGGCTCGATATTTGATGACTTCCATACTGCAAAATCCAGCGGATCCTTTTTTTGTTCATCCACCTTGATTCTTGCCCCTGATTGGAGCTGGTCTATCTTCTTTTTGGATAGTTTTCCGTATTCTGGAAATTTTGAGACTGAGAAATAAACCCCGTTTTTTGAAACATATGCAATATCCTTTTCAATCAATCTTTGAATAAATCCTATGATATCTCCCATGTGCTCTGTTGCTTTTGGGTAGTTTGTTGCCCGTTTTACATGCAATCCGTCAAAATCATCAAAATAATCTTTAATGTACCCGTCACTGATCTCTTTTGTTGTTTTATTTTCAGTATTTGCACGCTGGATGATTTTATCATCCACGTCTGTAAAATTTTGAACGAATTCGATCTCTACTCCCTTTTCCTCAAGATATCTTCTCAGCACATCAAAGACTATGATGGTTCTGGCATGTCCAATGTGTGATTCATCATAAACTGTCACTCCGCAGAGGTATACCCTGATCTTTTTGGAGACGTCTAGTTCCTGCTCGGAATTTGTCAGCGTGTCTTGAAGATTCATGTCTGTTCCATGTCCGGTTTCTGTGCAGGCGATCTTTTATGTTCGCTGTTTTTGTTTAATTCGACAATTTTTTCCACAACCCCCTTCTCAATCTGGTTGATCTCGGCTGTCTTGCCGACTGATAATTTTTTCTCAAACAGGCAGTATAGGATAGAGTCTATCTCCTCATAAGAGGCCCCCAACTCGTCTTCTGCCCCGTGGTCTTTCCATAAATGAGGGCTGCTCTTTTTTGAAATGATTTCTTTTGATATTCCAAGATGTTTTGCAATCTCCCTTACCTGTAACTTGTATAGCGAGATAATCGGCGTAAGATCCGATGCCCCGTCTCCAAACTTTGTAAAATATCCGAGCATGTACTCACTCTTGTCACTGGAGCCTAAAACCATATAGTTTTTGGTGTTTGCATAGTAGTACAGGATGTTGGTTCTGATTCTTGCGCGAAGGTTTCCCTTGGACCTCTCACTGGGTTCAAGATATCTGGAATACTCGTTTACAATCGGATTGATATCAATCAACTTGTATTTTATTCCCGTCTGCGCAATCATGTCAAGTGCGTCCTCAGTCTCCATCTCCGGGGTGATTGATGTATCTGGCATGATCAATGCCAACGTATTTTCTTTTAGTTTTGATTTGCATAGATATGCCAGGACCGCAGAATCAACCCCGCCGCTCAGTCCTAAAATAATCCCCTTGGATTGATTTTCCATTATCTGCCCTAGGATGAATTTCTCTATCGTTCTTGTGATCTCTGGGTAGTCCTGGTTCTTGATCTCATTTATAATATCTTGATTCAATGATTATTTTTCAGACTGTGCTGGAATAAAACTTGTGGCGTTTGGAAATACAAGACTACATGTGATCAGAGAAAAAAACACTGATGGATGGTAAAGGATACCATGACTGGAACGCCCTTTTCATATGGTATAATCAATTTTATCAAACCTCAAACTATGGGGATCCCCCCGTGTCCTCCCTAAAACAAGAGGTGCATCCTTTCTGAATGCGGCAATAGAGAAATAACCGCATCAGGCAAAGCAGGTTTTCCTGTCTCTAAATTCTGCAACCAATGTCTGATGTGACGCATCTGATTTCCAAATATTTCAAAAGTAACACAGATGATGCTGAAAAATATCTGGATGGGATCCTTATCGACCTGTCAACTTTTGATCGTCGTTGCCTTGCTCACCTGCATTCGCTGTTACCTGAATTGATCAGAATTTCTGCGTTAAAAGAAATATGTGAATATTCCCGGTTTGATAACAACTGATCGTCTGCATCTTGCAAGATTCCTAAACTAATAGCTGAAACATGTCACGTTTTTTAAAATATTTGCGCTATACATCCCTTCAAATATCAACATAGATCCCGTCGTCCCGGGCTTGTACCTTGTACGTTTCAAGTTTTACGTCCTTGAGATAATCAGTCAGTTCCCCCGTCTTGATGTTGTAATGCCAAAAATGTAGTGGGCATTCCACGATATCCCCCTCTAATTTGCCCGGTGCGATCGAGCCGTCCTGATGGACGCAGAGATCGTCCATTGCGTGATATCCGTCCTGGTTAAAGACTGCTATCTGCTTTCCATCGACTTTGAAGGCCTTGCCCTTTCCTGCTGCAACTGCCCCTTTATCTGCAATTCTCTTCCAAGCCAATAAACTCTTGATATGCCTGTCATTTATTTACATTCGCATGATAGAATTTTATACTTTAAATCCTGATTCTAAATATTGAGCAAAGTAAAGTCCAGTCCCAAACTAATCAAGGAAGGCAAGATGTCTTATGAATGGGCCCGATCCCATATGCAGATTCTAGATAATACCATCAACCGATATAAAAAAGCAAGACCTTTGAGGGGCATCACGCTTGGATTTTGCCTTCACATCACAAAGGAGACGTCTGTTTTATTGATGGGTGCTAAAGAATTGGGGGCCACAGTTGCATGCTGTGGTGGAAATCCTCTGACTACCCAGGATAACATCGCCGCATTCCTGGCATCCCAAGGAATCAATGTTTATTCCTGGCATGGTCAGTCAGTCAAAGAATATGACTGGTGCATTGATCAGGTACTAAAACACAAACCGGTCATTCTCACTGATGATGGCGCTGATATGAACATCAAGGCACATTTTGACAAGCGATTCAAGGACCTGGAAATTCTCGGTGCCACAGAGGAAACCACTGCCGGAGTAACTAGAATCCGGGCCGTGGAAAACCAGGGAAAACTGCGTTATCCTGTAATCCTGGTTAATGAGGCGTACACCAAACACATGTTTGATAATAGATACGGAACCGGTCAAAGCACCATTGATGGGTATCTTCGTGCAATGAATCTTTTAATGGCATCAAAACGCGTAGTGGTTGTAGGTTACGGATGGGTTGGACGCGGTGTTGCCTCTAGGTGCAGTGGCATGGGCTCCAAGGTAATCGTAACTGAAGTTGATCCCATCAAAGCACTTGAAGCTCATATGGACGGGTTTGATGTGATGCCCATGGTCCAAGCTGCCAGGATTGGTGATATGTTCATCACGTGTACCGGAATGACTAGCGTCATTCGTAAGGAACACGTTCTAAAAATGAAGGATGGTGCAATACTGGGCAATGTGGGCCACTTTGATGTTGAAATTGACAGCAAGTTTTTGTTAAAATCCTCAAAATCCGTCAGAGAGGTAAGACCCAGTCTTGATGAATGTACTTTGAAGAACGGAAGAAAGGTATACCTGATTGGACAGGGACGCCTTGCAAACCTGGTTGCAGCAGAAGGACACCCCCCCGAAGTCATGGCACAGTCATTCTCAAATCAGATTCTGTCAGTGCTGTACATTCTCAAAAACCACAAAAAAATGGAAAACAAAATCATCAATGTTCCCCAAGAAATTGATCAACAAATTGCAGTTGACGCCCTGCGTGCAATGGATGTTAAAATTGACAGACTAACTCCTGAACAAGTAAAATATGCGGACAACTGGTAAACTTCTTAACCCCGATCCGAGAACTAGCTGATATCTGATGAACAAAAAAGCTATCATTACTAGTGCGTTACCTTATGCAAACGGGGAGATTCACCTGGGACATGTCGCATCAACGTATCTTCCGGCTGATGTGACTACCAGATTCTTAAAAATAAACGGGGTCGAGGCCTACTATGTCTGCGCATCTGATGATTTTGGCACTCCCATACTAATCCAGTCTGAAAAAGAGGGAAAGACTCCAGCCGAATATGTGGCGCATTGGAATAAAAGGGATCATGATGATTTTTCAGCATTTAACATCGAATTTGATTTTTTTTACAAAACAAGCTCCCCTGAAAACATTGAATTTGTTCAGGACGTGTTTAAGAAATTGAATAATTTTGGACATATTTATGAAAAGGAGATCATTCAATTCTACTGCAGGAAGGATAAGAAATTCCTGCCTGACAGATATGTAAAAGGCATCTGCCCCTACTGTAACGCGGCGGATCAATACTCTGATCTTTGTGAAAGCTGTGGCCGCGTACCTGAGGAGATCACTGATCCCAGATGCTCGCTTTGCGGTTTGCCCCCCACAAAAGAAAAAACAACCCATTATTTTTTCAAACTCAAAAACTTTGAGGGTTCACTGACACAGTGGCTGGATGAAAACCAACACCTACAAAAAGATGTCAAAAAATACGTGCAGAACTGGATTAAATCCGGTCTGATTGACTGGGATATCACACGAGATATTCCTTGGGGCGTGCCCGTACCACTTGATGGCGCATCCGGCAAGGTCTTTTATGGATGGTTTGATAATCATCTGGCCTACATATCCACCGCATTAAAATTCCTTGATGATAGGGGAATTAACGGAAAAGAATTCTGGAATTCCGCTGATATCTATCATTTCATCGGCAAGGACATTGTATACCACCATTATCTTTTTTTGCCTGCAATGAGATTGGGAATTAATTCTGAATACAAACTGCCTGATTACATTCCAACCCGGGGACACCTGACGTTACAATCAAAGAAAATCTCCAAAAGCAGGAATTGGTATATCGGCCTAAGGCAGTTTTTGGAATACTATCCTGCAGATTACCTCCGCTACTACCTCGTCTCAATCAACCCCTATTCTCAGGATGACTTGAACTTTGACTGGGATGATTTTACAACCCGTATAAACTCAGAGTTAATTGGCAACGTGGGCAACTTTGTAAATAGGGCGCTTGGATTTACTAAAAAGACCTTTGATGGCAGGGTTCCAAAACCTGATTCCTTTGATCAGAGGGATTTAGAAGCTGAGCAGAAAATAAGGAATCTTGCAACTGATGCAGGCACTCTTATGGAGCAGAATCATCTTGACCGGGCTTTGAAAAAAATCATGGAGTTTTCATCTTTCTTCAACCAGTACTTTCAACACGGGGAGCCGTGGAAAATGGGCCCCGGCACTGAAAACTGTGTTTATCTTTCAGTGAATGCTGCAAGGGCACTGTCTATAGCCCTCTACCCATTTCTGCCTGAATCCTCGCAAAAAATTTGGGACCAGTTGGGATTAAAGGGGGCAGTAAGCCAGTCTTCCTGGGATGACATGTCCGCACTGGGAATCGCACACAACCACGTACTAGGCGATGTATCGCCAATATTTGTCAAAGTTGAGGAGTCTGATATTAAAAAACACAAAAACCTGCTGGGTCCGTCTGAGCAATCATGAAGCCCGTTTGCAGAATTTCCACAAGGGGATACTATGATCTTTATAATGGAAGGACGTTAAAAAATAACTCATATTACACATATCCCAAGAATGATTTTAAAAAATTAACAAACTCCCGGGAGATCACCATCATGATTCACGGGTTGAGAAATGACAATGCCGGTGCCATTGCAAAGGTTGTCTTGGCCCAAAAACGACTGCGTAAGCTGGGATATCTACATCCTGTAATAGGTTACAGCTATGACTCTAACACGACTGGCGCGCATTTAATCAGACATGCAAAACGCGCCCTTGCAGTTGGGGAAAAAATCGCCATGAAAAATGGAAGAAACCTCGGACGGTTCATTGAAGACTTTAAAACAACCAGTCCTAAAACAAGGATTAGGCTGATGGGTCATTCACTGGGTTCACAGGTCATTTTGAGTACTTTGGAATATCTTGCAAAAAAGAGACAGAATGCCGGAATTGTAGAGGCCGCATACCTTTTTGGCGCATCAATCACACAGGATATACCATCCTCGAAAAAATACGGGAAGATTCTTCAGAGCATCCTCAAATCAAAAATAGTAAATCATTACGCTCCAAAGGACGAGGTTCTTTTATGGGCCGATGCAGAAAAGTACGTCAGGTCACCCCTTGGACTCAACGGGGCCACCACGGGCAAGACTGTGGGAAAATACCATCAAAAACTGGTCAGACCAAAAAACCATCGTTTTGCAAGTTATGCCCGTGTTTTAAATTCATATCCCTAGCATCTTCAACGTATTGGTTGAGTATGATTCATACATTAGTTTTTTATATAAATAACAACGCTCTTACTTTTATGAAAACAAGCACACGTCCCGCCCACAACAAATCCATTTTGTACCACCTTCATATTTTGGATGAGGCATACGATGCACGTGCTGACCTGTCAGAATACCCCTGCTAGCATCTATTAGAATGATTTTCGGATTGGAGGCTGTCTGCCCATTTCATGAATGGACGTATGATGATGCCTGTTTTACAGACGGTGTAGACAACTATCTCATGCGATTATACGGCTCTAATTTTGTGATGTCCAAAACCATAAACGTCGATGATGCCGATTTAGAAATTCAAAACTTCATAAGATCCGGTTTTAATCAAAATCCATGGTCGAATCAGTGAATTTTGTGGTTCTGGGAAAACAGGATCTCGCATCAGAATTTGGAAAGAAAGGAACCGAGACTGATCTTACCCTGTATGACAGAAAGGAATCAGAGATTATCAAGACCTGGGTTGTTCCTACCGGATTTCCAGACAAGATCCAACCCCTGTTTCAGGCCATTAATCTTGCAGAATACGTAATTTTACATGTTGATAAGCTAGACAAGTTCGCAGGCGAGCAAATCATTGCGCTTGATTCGCTAAAAAAAGAGAAAGGAATCCTATCTCACACTTTTGATGTCGATGAATCAAAGCTGGAGATGATGATCAAGGGAACCGTGGTTGAAAATTATACCAGAGTTGATCAGGATAAAATTAAAGAAGAGATGGACAAGTTCAAACCAATCCCAAACCGGGATCAGCCCCCCGAGATGGTAATTGATCACTGCTTTGATGTAAAGGGGGTCGGAACAGTCATTCTTGGCAAGGTGACAAATGGCACCGTAAAACAATATGACAACTTGAAATTGTATCCTGCGGGAATTGATGTTTTAATCAAATCCATACAAATGCATGATGATCCCGTAAATGTGTCCGTGTGTCCTGCACGGGTGGGTCTGGCAGTCAAGGGGGCAAAACCCGACGAGGTCAGTCGCGGCGATGTAATCTCTGTAGAGGGTGCAGTTGATATCAAGACCGAGGTCGAGCTTGATTTTCAAAAGAGTCCTTTTTATAAAAATGATATTGCAGAAAATCAGGGCTGTCTTGTGAGTGTTGGGCTGCAAATCAAGGCCGCAAAATTTTCATCAGTATCCCCGCTGAAACTCGCGTTTGAAAAACCAATTGTGTGCAAGCGGGGGCAGATTGCCATAGTTTTGAAACCTGAATCCCCCACCATCCGAATTCTTGGCAGCGGCACCATCCAATAGAGTGATTTAATTAAATCAAATGATTTGATTGAACATGGGTGAACCCTTGCGCGCTTGTCCTATCTGTCCCAAATGCGGCTCAAAACGATTCATTAGACTTTCAGATCAAAAGGTCACCACCCTCAAATGTCGTGTATGTAACAAAATAATTGAGATCTAATTCTATGATTCATATTTGCAGTACGCCCCGCAGAATTATGGCAAAAACATGGAAAGATGCCGATATCAGTCTTGATCCAATCAAGGATCAAAAAATTGCCGTGATTGGTTATGGAATCCAGGGTGATGCACAGGCAAACAACATGAAGGACTCGGGGCTTGATGTGATAATTGGTCTTAAAAAAGGCGGTAACAGCTGGAAAAAGGCAGCTGATGATGGTCACAAAGTAATGTCTGTTGCAGATGCAACAAAGCAGGCAGATGTTGTTCACATACTGATTCCTGACATGATTCAGGGGCAGGTATACAAGGATGAAATCAGACCCCATCTCTCAGAGGGAAAGGCACTCTCATTTTCGCATGCGGCTGCAATCTATTGGAAATGGATTGAGGCCCCAGACAACGTTGATTTGATCATGGTTGCACCAAAGGGTCCGGGCTCCAAAGTCCGGGAAACATATCTTGATAATTTTGGAACCCCTGCAATAGTCGCAGTCGAACGGGATTTTACGGGAAAGGCGTGGGATAGGACACTGGGAATTGCAAAAGCAATTGGCAGTGCAAGGGCCGGATTAATCAAAACTACCTTCAAAGAAGAGGTGGAGACTGATTGGTTTGGTGAACAGGCAGACCTTTGCGGTGGCGCAGCATCCATGGTGACAAACGCATTTGAGACTCTTGTTGAGGCAGGCTATCAGCCAGAAATTGCATACTTTGAAGTTTTACACGAGCTTAAACTCATCGTAGATATGATTCAAAGATACGGCATCAACGGAATGTGGAGACGTGTGAGTGAAACTGCCAGATATGGCGGACTGACACGCGGTCCAATGGTGATGAATTCCGCAAACAAGGAGAACATGAAAAAAGTTCTCAACATGATTCAAGATGGCACTTTTAACAGTGAGTGGATCTCAGAATACCAGAAAAACGGCAAGGATGCATTTGACAAGCACATGAAGGTGTACGATGAACACCAAATTGAAAAAGTCGGCAAGGAAATGCGCAAAATGATGTGGCCTGATTCCACAGAGTAATGCCATTACAACGGTTAAATTATATACATTTTTTATTTATCCTGACAAATCCAGAATCTAATCCATCGGTCTGTGCACTAGTTGTATGATTGAATTTTTAACCGTGTTTTTGATGGTTTCTCCGGTATGTTGATGATTTCCCTGTTCTCAATAAGCGATTGTATGACTCTTTAATTTTCCCATTATATCTTTCTTAATTTAGATACGCCATCTGTGATGTGATTGATAATCGTTGATAACGGCGTACCGGGACCAAATACGTGATCAACTCCTGATTTTACAAGATCAGCGTGATCAATTTCCGGAATTACTCCGCCGCCCACAATTAGCACGTCATTGATTCCCTTCTTCCTTAACGTCTTGACAACCCTTGGGAATAGTGTCCCATGCGCTCCATTTAGCAGACTCATTGCAACTGCATCCACATCCTCATCTTCTGCAATCTGTGCAATCCTGTCCGGTGTGGCAAAAAGCCCCGAATAGATTACCTCCATTCCTGCATCCCTGAATGCCCTGCATAACACTAGGGCCCCCCTGTCGTGACCGTCTAGTCCTAATTTGGCTACCAATATTTTGATATTCCTTGATGCCGCTCTCTGCTTCATGATATAGTTGTATTTTGGGATATTTTAAAAGGTTTATTTGCTTTACCTGTTACCTCTTCACATATATTGATTCAATCCTCAATGATGACGGTAAGACGTGACTGACGATGTTTGTGATTTCTGCAGGGGTGCGGGTTCCTCATCCTCTGCAAATGTCTGTGTATACTGCAATGGGACGGGGGAATGGAATCGAGCCGCACAAGCCTATGTAAAAAATCATATCTGCCAGTGTATCGTACTTGACAGAAAGTTCTGTCCTGTTTGTAACAAAGCGTGTCACCATGATACTTCACTAAACCCCAAACAAACCATTGATCCCGGCTATGGCGGAATGTCCGAACCTGAAATATCCACAGTTGTATAACTTGGAAAATTGTCGTTTATGAAAATACTCATCCTTCTTATAGATGAGAATCACTTCTAAATCATGTCTGAATATCCTGCCTCATCTATTGCCTCCATTACAAATTTTCAAAAAAACAGGGATTGCCCGTAATGGACAATCCAACTTGTGATCGTTGTGGAAAAAACTCCCTTTTAACTGATGAAGTTACAGGCGAACAATTCTGTGGAAAATGCGGGTATGTAATCACTGAAAAATCCCAAGAATCCGGACCTGAATGGAGATCATTTCAAAAAGACGGCGGTGCAGATCCTGCAAGAACCGGCGCCCCCTCATCACTGATGATACACGACATGGGATTATCCACTGTAATTAACCCGTTAAACAAGGATGCATCGGGAAAACCGCTTTCAACGTCCATGAAAAGCACCATTGAGCGGCTGCGAACTTGGGATAGCAGAAGCCAGGTTCATGCACCAGTTGATAGAAATTTGAGACAGGCCCTGAGTGACTTGAACAAGTTAAAGGACAAGGTTTCAATTCCCGCAAATGTTTTAGAAAAAGCTGCATACATTTACAGAAAGGCACTGGAGAAAAAACTAGTTCGCGGAAGATCCATTTCCGCAATGATTGCAGCGTCACTTTATGCTGCATGCAGGGATACTGAAACCCCGAGAACCCTCAAGGATGTTGCCGATGCGGCAAATGTCAAACGTAAAGATATTGCAAGATGCTACAGGCTGCTACATCATGAATTAGAACTAAAAATGCCCGTGGTTGATTCCATTCAATGCATTGCAAGAATCTCAAGCAAACTCAAGATATCTGAAAAGACAAAACGTTATGCAGTCAAGGTGCTAAAAGAGGCGCAGGAACGCAAAGAATCTGCCGGAAAAGATCCAATGGGACTTGCGGCCACCGCACTTTACTTGTCATGTGTGAAGAATGGCGTCTCAATTACCCAGCGGGATCTTGCAGAAGCTGCCGGAGTCACCGAAGTGACTATCAGAAACCGTTACAAGGGATTAAAGGTAGAACAGACAACGTGATAATTTTTTATTTTAATACTTGCTTTTCTCAAAACCCTTTCAGGTGTGATTCTTGCCATAATGGCTGATTCTGCGTGTGAGATCTTTTTTTGCGTCAGATGGGGGTGGCGTCCTGACTTGACTTGCCGCAACTTTTGTTCATGTCTGCCGGTGGTTTGCAATCCCGGGTATTCATAAAATGATGCAAGACCCCTGACTCGAATTCGGATATCTTTGCAATGCTTGAAATTATTTTTATATTATTTTCTACGTAATGCCAGTTCCCACTGCGACCATGAGCCCGTCTCCGGCGGGATTCTTTTTGTAGTGCTCTCGTACAGGGGGACAACCAAGTCAAAATCTTCACATATCTTGTCTATCTCTTGGCGCGAGTAAAAATGGATGTAAAGATCCTTTTTTGAACCGGCTCCATATTGGATGGTCAGTCCACCACCACCACCACCACCCGTGGAATTTCCTTGATGGACCGTATGCTCAAAATAAATCTCAGTGGATGCTGAATTTACACGCAAAAACAACAGTCCTCCGGGTTTTAGCATCTCTAGTACCTTTTCAAAGTATTTTTTTGTACGTTCTTCTGTACCGTGTTGAAAAACCTGTATTGATATGATGTAATCAAACAGTTTGCATGAATCAAAGTCTGTAAAATCCACACACAATAGTCTGTCTGCAAAATCAGGCCTCTTCTCTGATAACTGTCTTACTGCGACTTGGGACACGTCTATTCCAAAAACATCCAATCCTGAATCTGCCAGAGGAATATAGTTTCTGCCGTTTCCGCACCCTATGTACAGACCGCGCCCTTTTGAGACGTCGGGGTTTTTTTCAAGTATTTCCTTGATTCGGCTTACAAATTCTATTGGAGGCTCGTCGTGATACCTGCCTCCTCTGTATTCCTTGTCCCATCTTTGAGATGCCACACTGTCTTTTTTAATAATATCAGGCTTCATCGGATTTCATCCTGGCAACCATACGGCTTTTCCCATTAATGATTTTATGTGCAGATTCGCCGCCCCTGCATTAACTGGTCTGCTCCCGTCTTTTTTTAAAATCACTGCATACTATATGTTCACACACACATTAAAGTTCTATCCGCGGATACATGGACACAATATAAAATATTTTGAATTGAAAAACCTGATCCGTGAATAATTCAAAATAGTGTACTGTGAAGTTATCGGGAGCTAACTCTAATTTAGATAGGTCAAAATATGGATCAGATTATTCCAGTATTCTTCCCTTTCGACCTTCTTAAAAGACCAGATGAAATGGCTGGAATAACTGTGGATGGTAAGAACAAGTGAAAAACTATCATTCAAAATGCTAGTTTGAATCAAATTAAGGAATGAAAAAAGGTTACATGACTGTCATGAGATTCCGCTAATTTATAGTGGATTGTAACCAGTATATTTACACACGGGTTGTTTTTAAGTAGTTATACAGAGTGTTCTGGTAAGTTAGCGGGCGTTTTGATTACACTGTAAAGTTAGGGTGTTTTACAAAATTTTATTCCAAATAACGATCTACTCCAGATCAAATCTTCCCTAAACCATCATGAAGAATAATGGTGAGTCATAGGATAATCATCTCCTATGATGGTCACTTCTATAGGCGCATTCTCGTGGCAAGTCACATGGTGATTAACTCCTGTGATGGTCGCCAACACTTTGCACAAAAGATCATATTCCAATATATTTTAATCTTGATGGTTCTAGATCTGATGATTATTTCCCAATTGATGTCATCAACGCCCCAACTTTACACTACAAATCCCTAAATGAACAGACATCTGAAAAAACCCCGCAGATTGAAGTGTACTCAATTATTATATTTATATGAGATTTCTACATTATCAAGATATGTCTGAACGTATAAATCCCTTCAATCCCGGCTCGGGTTTACAACCACCATATCTGGCAGGCAGAGACGACGTATTGAACATGTTCTCACAGATGTTACAAAACACAGAGGCAGGAAAGACGGAAAATGCGTTGATGTATGGACTTCGTGGAGTTGGCAAGACTGTCCTCTTGGATAAATTTGCACAAATCTGTATTGATAAAAAATTTCTTCCGGTTATAAGATTCCAATACAGTCAAAAATATTCCGATCCAGCACAATTTGTCAGCGCCTTCAAATTCGATTTGGATAATGCAGTTGAAAGATACTCCAAGATTGAAAGGACCAAAGAAAAAATCCAAACCGTTGCCAAATATCTAAAACCAACAAATATAGGGATTCCAGGAGTGGTATCATATGAGCCTTCATATGATTATGACAACAAGGCACCACTAGAGGATAACATTGCAGAGTATCTGATTAAAAAGTGGAAGATCGTTGAGAAAAACAATTACAATGGAATAGTATTTCTCTTTGATGAATTCCATACAGTCAATGACGTGAAGGATAAAAGCTGGTATGTCCTCACAGATCTCATAGGAGCAATAAATAATGTGCAGACAGATAATTGTAGATGCATGCTCGTATTATGTGGGTTACCCACTTTATCAGCTAATGTAAAACGGGCTCGCTCGTATTCTGAGAGAATGTTCCGGTCATTATCGATTTCCAACCTTGATGAACTCAGCGCATGTAAGGCAATTTCAGAACCACTGAAAAAAACAAAATATAGTTTTGATGACAAACTGATCTCGACGATTGTAGAGGATGTCAATCAATATCCGTATTTTATCCAGTTTTTTGCCAAGGAGATCATAGATCGGATTGATAAAACAAAGATACAATTAAAAGATTATAAAAAAATCAGGGGTTCTATAATGTTGAAATTAGGAGAGGATTTTTTTGAACATAGAATGAAAGTATTGAGTATTAATCAAAATAATGTATTATATTTCATGGCACCCATGGAGGAAACAGAGATTACGTTCTCGTCTATTCTTCACGCAACAAACATGGCAAAAGGTCCACTAGGAAATCAATTAAAACGCTTAGAAGAAAAGGGATTCATTTTCAGACCACGGCGTGGGATTTATCAATTTACCATGCCACTGTTCAAAGAGTATCTTCTCACTAAGATTCACTCAAAATCTACAAAATAGTCAAAAGTTTACAGGGCTAGGGATTTTGGAGTTTACAAAGTTTACAGGGATCTAGGGTTTTTGAGGATTTTGAAGTTTACAAAGTTTACAGGGATCTAGGGTTTTTGAGGATTTTGGAGTTTTTGAAGTTTACAAAGTTTACAAAGTTTACAGGGATCTAGGGTTTTTGAGGATTTTGGGGTTTTTGAGGATTTTGAGGATTTTGAGGATTTTGAAGTTTACAAAGTTTACAAAGTTTACAAAGTTTACAAAGTTTACAAAGTTTACAGGGATCTAGGGTTTTTGAGGATTTTGGGGATTTTGAGGATTTTGGGGATTTTGGGGATTTTGAAGTTTACAAAGTTTACAAAGTTTACAAAGTTTACAGGGATCTAGGGTTTTTGAGGATTTTGAAGTTTACAAAGTTTACAAAGTTTACAGGGATCTAGGGTTTTTGAGGATTTTGAAGTTTACAAAGTTTACAAAGTTTACAGGGATCTAGGGTTTTTGAGGATTTTGGGGTTTTTGAGGATTTTGAGGATTTTGAGGATTTTGAGGATTTTGAAGTTTACAAAGTTTACAAAGTTTACAAAGTTTACAAAGTTTACAGGGATCTAGGGTTTTTGGGGATTTTGGAGTTTACAAACAGACCAATAGAACGATACCACAACGAGATAAAGGGAAAATCTAAAGGCAAGACGATGACTAGGTAATGATGAATCATCGCAGGACTTTGCAGACATGCTGCAAATACACCACAATTTCATAAAGCCATATGGGATTAAAGGGAAAGACACCCACCGAAGCAATGGGATTGATACCAAACTGGGGAATGACAAGCTTGGCGGATTGTTGAGGAAATACCATGAGAAGGCAAAACATGATTTTGTAAAAAAACTTGACGGTCTGATAAAGTACGTCAATATCATAAATGATTGGGATTCGATAGGGTTATTCCAGACTCGGACTAAAGGACTGATGTATCCACATAGACGTGATTTTACGCAAATGCGGATTCTCATGGACGCCATTTAGTAAGAATGACGGCTGCAGGGTTCTAGTGTAGGTGGACTAGCACCTCATCTCTTTTTCTTCTTTCTGGATGTATTTTGTAAACTCTAGAACTCTGAAAATCCAAGAATCCTCTTAAACTTTGTAAACTTTGTAAATTGTGATTTTGCGATCAGATGTTTTTGGGTAAAATTTCGCAAAACACACCAACTTTACAATGTAATCAAAACACCTACTAACTTACCAGAGCAATACAGAGGGTTCTGTCGGGTTATCGAGTGGTAAATTGGATTAAATCCCCCATAAAGGAAACCTCGATCAGAACCTAATCATGTCTTGTCCTAAAAGTAGTATACCCCCCATCATACAGGGAGCGCATGAGATGAACAGGATTAGCAGAGTGGAAAGAAAGGTGTGTGGGTCATGCAGGCATCGTACCAGATGGAGGATATTGGGGTACAACGAATTCAAGTAATGAGCAAATTAGATGAATCAAAGGTACGCTGGATAATACGTCAAAAAAAGACAGGCAGTATGACCAACAGACAGATTGCAGATACTATGAAAATATCCACAATATGGGTCAAAAAACTCTGGACCAGATACCGTTATACCCATATCTCTGATATGATATATCCCATGCCTATGGGAAGACCCACAACGGGTCTTTCTGGACGCAGGGAACACTGCGGTGTTATCTGCACATTGCAAACACAATCTAGGGGCAGTTCGTGTAGAGGCAAGAATAAAGGACGATACCAGAATACACATACCACACAATACCATACAAAAGATATTGAAAAACAACGATCTTGCAGAAAAACATCCCAAAAAGACAGGACAGCGTAAATATGTGCGATACGAGCGTGATTATTCAAATTCCATGTGGCATACCGATTACAAGCAGTTGGATGACAAAAGATGGTTCATTGCATACCAGGATGACGCATCCCGATTCATTACCGGATACGGTGTATTTGAGCATGAAATCACGCAGAACGCATTGACAGTGCTGTACGGGGCCATAAAAAAACATGGAAAACCTGCATCAATAATGACTGATCACGGTTCCCAGTTTTACGCAAACGCATCAGAGTACAAGAAAAAGGGGGCATCCATATACGAACAGGAACTAGTAAAACTCAACATACGACACATCCTTGCAGGGATAGGACATCCGCAGACAAACGGCAAGCTGGAACGATTCCACGGTGAGCTGCAGCGCAAGATGAATCATTTCGTTGGGAGTTATCAGAACAGTAGTGGGAATCCGATGGTGAGTGCCATCCCACGTCCGATACTAGAGTCATTTGAGGCAGATGACGGTGTATGAAGACTCGTTGAATGGTACAACAAGACTCGGACCCACATGTCCCTCAACGAGGGTGAGACCCCGAGTCAGGCATTTGCCAGAAAAATGCCCGAATCAGACGTGACTGATTCGCAGACGGGGCAGAGCTACAAGGTAGAAAAGATCGCCGATTCGGGCAAAACCAATCTTACGGAGGCAAACGATTAATGACCCATAAAAATCAGGAAAACATGGTGCTAGACAAGGGGTATACTACTTTTGGGATTCCACAATCAGAACCTAATCACGTATCCTTTAAATAAAATCAAAAATCTAGATATCAATAATGAATAAACGACAAATATCCCTTAGTACTAGATCCAATAATGTGTTACTTGTATGGAATGATATATCAGGCAAGTGGTAGCGGACACTATGGTTTCTATCACCCACAGGACTACTTGGCAGATATGCTGAATCTTCAATGATTCTAACCTTTCTTTTTTTTGCATCCATACTGGTGCCAGGGATTGAAGAATCAGTACCGAATACGGATGATAAAACTTTTCAGATTTTAATATCTCCGGATATTGTCAAGAATTTTACCTATGTGTATGATGAGGGGCTGTTCTTTACGATTGCATCGGATACGACAGAAGAACGTCTGCTGATACAAATCCCTAAAAACTTTCCAATACCCACAGCGCATCAAAACGGAACGGATATCTATCCTCGGATGTTCGCCATATCCTCTGCAGGATTTGAATTACCGCTAAAAATGACTGAAGGTGACTGTTTTTTCAATTATGATATCTCGCTGCAGAACTCGACCGGCGTGGAACTGTTATACAGATATCAAATCGCTTATGAGATATATGTCATAAGCAGGACTATCGACAGTGACTGTTTTGATCGAGTATTTGCCACATTTCCATCGCTAAAGGATCAATTGGCCAGTAACGTGCCGGTAAATCAGATCAAGTGCAATAATGGCATGGTTTTGGTCCAAAGAGATAATGAAAAATTAGCCTGTGTTTATTTTGAGACTGCCCAAAAATTAAATTGGAAGGTGCTAAACAAATAAGGAATTGCCAAAGTTTCTAGACTCCACACATGGGAATTCAATGTTTGACAGATACGTTGACTTGTCAAATCCGGAACGCAGACTGGTCGATTCAGTAGACGAAGAGATTCAAAAATGTAAACATGTTGAGTGTTGCCAGTTTTGGCAGGTTTTGGAACATGGTTCTTCTTTATCATGTCCCATTGTTTATCAGTTATTTCTGTAAATTGCATGAAAATGAATTGTGTCCAGTTATTGTCAGATCAAGATGATCGTAAAAAATTCACTGAATGATTAGTTTTGAGACAAGTTGTTGATGTTAGTGGTGCCGAACCTAACCGACTAGGGTCCATCCGGTAAAACTATTCCGAGTATAGACATAATCAACCAAATCATGATCAGTTAATTGTGAAAGAAAATCTATCGGTACGGAGATAGATAGAAACGGACCCCAATTCCTTTCCATTTCAACATTATTCTCTGCAAGCAAGTCCAATACAGGTTTTCCATCTATTGCAATCTATTTTTCCCACTCATCAACCCTCTGGTCATACCATTCTCCTCAGTCATCGTACTTTGGACGGTCACCTCTTTTGTATGCCTGACTTTCAACATCATCATACGTAGGAACGTCAATTTGTATCTTGACATCAACCATATATTTGCCATCTGCATTCTTTTCTAGGGGGACAGTCTTCATATGGACAGTTTTGCAGTTTGCTATCGATCTCTTTTTGCAGTAACGGTTGTATCTTGGAATCCTGGCTTATTTTTTTTATGATACGGGGTATTGGTATCCTTTCCCATCACATCAATGTTTATGACATCATCCCTGTTTGCAATCTCATCAAGTAGTGATAACGGGATTGCGGCATCGATTACTTTATGAAGTCTTGCAGAAATCTCTTTTTTACCGTCAGGACGTATTTGACCCTCCACATCCACGCCTTGTTGGACAAGAAATTCATAGAGATTTGTTCTGCGTTCAATGTTGGGATAGCCTTCAATGCCTCCCGCCGTAACGTCTACAAATATCGTCACACACAGCCGCGTCTCACCAGAATCAATCACGTTTTGCAGATCCTCTAAAATTTTAGAATCCTGATATCGGGCACCCCATTCCATTGTACCTTCCGTGGGAGTACAGCCGTCAGGGGGGGGGGGGACATACTGACTCACAACCGGCCTAAATATTACAGTCTGTTTCTCTTCTTCTATGATAAACTTGCCATATCTTATGTGATCAATCATAGGGAGAATCTACAAAAAAATCTAATGAAAACCAAGGTGGCAGGCCTATACTGACACGCAATAGATCCAAGTAATTGTTTGTCCCCAAGATGCCGTCTAGTCTGCCAAATAATGGAACCCTTGACTCTTCTATACTGAGACGTAATCAAGCAGTAGATAGTTTCTGCCTTTATGGGGTGGTCACTTTTTGGGAGTCGCGCAACTCCAAGTGTGATTGAAAAAGACCAAGACCGTCACGTTTGTTTTTACAGTAATCCTCAAAGTATTCATATACCATGAGGCCTTTTTTGGGATCCCTATACTCTTTAGCTTTTTCAAAAAATAAACTATGTATTACTCTGCATTCTTTATCACCCAGATACTCGAGGTCATTAAAGATAGCTTCGCAATAAAATCCTTTAGTCTTAGGATAAATTGAATGACATACATCGGCTTGGTGTCCATGTTCACAGTATTTTCCTAGATTTTGGAGTGTTAATGGGCAGTCAGAGTTTAGAATATCCCATTTCTCTTCATGCGTCAACTCGTGAGGTTTTTTTAATAATTCAAAATTTACTTCTCCAACGCAATTACTTATCCGACGCTCAGATACAAAATAATTCATTATTCCATAGCATGTCTTTGGAGTTGTAGATTTGTAATAGTCGCTGGTACCATTCGAATTTACTTGGTATGTATAGATATCAAGTTGTTTGGGAGTGAAAGACCAGACTAGTAAAAAGGCAAATATTGCTATTCCTGCTCCCAACAGTATGACAAGTCTTTTTTTCATTATTTCTATCGTAGGTTAAATGTATCCACAACATTTCCCCAGTCTGAGATTATCTTGTATGATTTATACAGATTTGTGTCGGTGCATTCGTAGTATATGCTTTGGCTCTCTACATCTATAGATACGTCTTCAGTAGTTGAATTAAATAAACAACCAATACCAAAGTGAACGCCGATTATCTTGTTTTCCCCATCAATGTTGGCAATTATCGGAGCGCCACTATCTCCGCCGTCACTAACATAACGTCCAATACCCTGATCAGTTAATGTATATGATACCGTCTGGGTAATGATCGGATTAGATGCACTGACTGTGGCGGTGACATTTTTGTGCATCAAGACACCATCACCATCATTATTTTTACCATGTATGTATATCGCCTGGTTTGTTCCAGTATCATCAAGATCTCCGTTTGTGACTGTTATTTCGGCGGAGTTGAATCCCTCAATAGAATTCAACTTCAAGTATTTTTTATCCACGGGTATGAAATCATAATCTCCATCGATCTCAACATGGTTACGAATTCTGTCTAATTCTGGGACAGCAGTAGAAATTATTAGATCATTAGACTGATTAAGTTCTTCAGGAGAATTTGGATCTTTTACTATCAGCATTGAGGATGTTATGTCTTGTACATTCCATGTATTACCAATATGAGTGATTACATGACCTGAAACTATGACACCTGTTGTGCCATCCTGTTTTTGAACCGGAAGTGTTAGTGTGCCACTACCATCTGAAGTTGAAGGAAATAACCAAAAAGCAGTAGCAGTGGAATTAAATGCCATATCAGTTCCACCTCGAACAAACGGACAGCCGTTTGCAACCTCGGCGCCAGATATATCTGGACATTGATCTACAGCATCCATGACGCCGTCGTTATCTGAATCAGTCGAGGTTGGTTCCGGACAGCTTCCACTTTGACCACCAACAGAGCCGCCAACTGGACAGGTTGGTTCCGGACAGCCGTTATTGGTACTGCTTGCCTCATCCGGACAGCTGTCTATTCCGTCATGGTATCCGTCACCGTCAGTATCAACGGTAGGTGCAATTACTGTGACTGTAAAGCTTTTACTGGCACTATTGCCTGCAACATCGCTTGCGGTACAGGTTACAGTGGTATCTCCTACTGCAAACATGCTTCCACTGGGTGGGCTGCAATTAACAGGTATGGTACCATCTACTGCATCATATGCTGTGACAGAATATGGCACGGTAATGCCGCCATCAGAGTTCGCATTGACGCTGAGATTCCCATGTGTGCTGATGATGGGGGCGGTTCTGTCAGATTCCGGTATTGTTACAGGATTACTTCGGAAATATTCTGTATATTCATAGTTTCTGCTTGAATCATAGTGTGCTCTTACGTCAAACGAATATGTGGTTCCCTCTTGGCCCCTTGTATACGTATAGCTTGTGCCAGAATAGATGTTGCTAGAACTGATTGCGCGGTCATTTTCAACCGTAGAGACTCTATAGCGTCTAATGTCTTCTCCACAATCATTCCAAGACACCAGTATGTCGTCTCCCTGCAGCTGTGCCGTGACGTTTAGAGTACAGTCAGAAACCTCGTCTTTTGCCTCGCCAATGATGTGTATCTTGTCAACTGCCACATCTTCTGTTGATCTGCTTTGTTCGGTCAGTATTCGTATGGTAAAGCTCGCAGAATTCAAATAGTTTGACAGGTTATACGTCTCTTTGTGCCACCTATGATCGTCCCCGTCGCCATGAGTCCAGCGGAATATCTCGGTGTATGCCCCGTTATTTCCCAGCTGTATGGAAAGATATTCGCCGCTATCTAGTCCAACATCAACAAAACGCCAGAGTTCCAGCGTTGCGCTTGAATACTTTGTAAGATCAATTGCCGTATCCAATGTAAGAATACATGCCTCGTCATCACAGTCGTCTGCCTCTGCAACCAGATTGCTGGATGGGTAATCTGGTATGTATTTTCTGTCATCAGGTATTCCTGTCTGCCATTCCCGCTGGCCCGATTCAGTCCATTTTGAGAGTCCGTTTTCAAAGTCGTCTGAGAATATCACACTGCCAGTAGGCACTGTGGTGGAAATGGGCGTAATTGGAACGGTATCCGGACATCCGTCAGTATCCTGGTATCCGTTTATGGTTTCTGGCTGTGTGATACACTGGTCAACATTATCCGCGATACCGTCATTGTCAAAGTCAGGTACGGTTCCATCAAGCAATGTGGGTACAGCATAACCGTAACTGGTAATCAATGTGGTATAGGTAGTACATCTGCTGGTGGTACGCTCCGGCAGACACCTGTCAACATATCTGCCCCAGTAATAGCATGTCAACGAATCAGATTCGTCAGGACAGGCAGTGGCCTCAGAGGGAGCGGACTCTGCAATAAAAATACCGTATTTTATCTCGATTGGAATTAAGAATCCAAGATCTTCTAAAATGTCATCCTCTGCAACAGGATCATATCTCTGTGCAGGATCCAGCCAAACTACGAGTTTGTCATTTTCATAGTCTACATAGGTAGCCTCATAAAACACATCCTCATCCACATATTCCTCGTTTACTATACTGGCCGAAGTCGTAATCATGATGTCTGTAATGATGCTGTGACCACGCTCCAGTTCGTTTACTATGCCCACAGGACCCACCGTTGGGTCCTTCGGAATTATGTCTCCAAGATCAGGCTCTTCATGGTTCTCGTTTACTGTCTGTGCGTAGGAGAATCTGACAGACATCAAGAGTATGATCGTAAATAACGGAAATAGCAAGAAATGTTGTTTCATGTCGGCGTTAATTTTGGGCATTATAAAAGTCATCTTTTTGGATTATTTTTCAAGATTAACTTGATTCAGACTAGAAAATATTCCACAGGGCTTGACACATAGGGGCTTTACAATGTAGGCTTTACAATGTGGGCTTTACAATGTGGGCTTTACAATGTGGGCTTTACAATGTGGGCTTTACAATGTGGGCTTGACCAGTTTGTGAGTTTTTGATGTATGACAAAATCTTGTGTTGGTTTGGAATAGGGTCAACGTCAGGTCGACCAGGTGTGTGTTGGTGGTGGTTCTCAGACCTCGTAGGGGCCTAACGTGTGTAGGTATAAGGACTCCGACAGGAGTCCTTGGGAAAATGATGTTAAAAAACATCATCAACATAAACTCGTCGGTTTATTTTTGTGGGATAATGCGAAGACAAAGTCGGGAATAATCCATACGAACCATGTGGTGTAGCCATATGGATAATATGGAGAATCTCTATGGATCATATGGAAGAACCACATGAACCTTGATGGCAGGAACAAATGGATTACTTTGATCCAAAATGCATCTCTCCATCGAGGAAATTTAGCCTAATTTACCACTCGATAACCCGACAGAACCATACAGAGATTGTGTAATAGGTTAGGCCCAAGCACAGATTTGTTGTCTGTAGGCATGAGAGGTAACCGCCTACATATCAAATCTAAAAACCCATTAATTACTATATACCTATAAAATCAATATGAAAGAAAGTGAAAAAATGAATCCAAACACACAAAAAATATTATTTAACAAAATAAACATTGAGAAATTATCTCCTCAAATATATCATCTGAATTCTAATCATGAATTTAACATAAAGATAGATGCTTTAATCAAAAGAATTGATAACGTGCTTGAAACATGAGCTTGTTTCAAAAAGATTCATCCCAACTTAAAAAGACCATTCAATTTTTTAATTCTTTACAATCTCAACAAAAAGCATTGATTGTTTCTGAGCTAACCCATGTTAGAACTAATCCGGAATTATTAAATCAACTGTCTCCACTGCTTGAGGCAATTCAAAATGATATTTCAAAATATGATGAAACCACGATGGCACAAAAATTATTTGATCTTGGCATGGAGGAAACATATGCAAAATTATTGGTAAATAGTATGATAAAACAAGCTCCTACAATTGAATATGATATTAGTGTATTAGCTAAATTATCTGATGATGTTTTCAAAGAAAAAGCACCTTTAATCATGAATGATATCTGGGTAAAAAAATTACCAATAGATGCTCTAATCTAACAGCATACTGTAACCTCACAGTTTATGCAGTGTTTTATGAATTTATCACGTACATTAATGAATGGACTGCAAAGACGACAATATTCTGAAGAAAAAATTAAGGAACTTTTCTTGGAAAACGGGTTATCGGATTCAAGTGCAGATGTATTACTTAACACATTTAATGTAAATAGAAAATTCTGGTTTGATATGCTTGTTTTTACGAACACCCAAGATACATTTTTTGAATTAAGAGCATTACGACAAGAAAATAAAGAAATACTGAAAACTCTAAAGGACTTGTTAAAAATTTTAAAAGAAGGAAAAGATCCATCAGATTCCCGACATTTCCAATAATCTGGTATGACGTTCGCCTTAAGAGTGGATGACTGTCATGAGTTTCGGGGATTCAAATTCCTTCTCTGTGCTAGATCCCGATAACTTCACAGTACCCAAAATAGAGAATCTACTTAAAGTGTAACACCAGACCAGAATCATGGATGTAAATCCGATTAATTACAATCTAACATTTGAGCCGGATCTGAAAAGATTCACATTTAATGGGATAGAGTCCATTTCTGCAGATTGTAAAAAGCAGGTCAACCTCATTACCATGCACTGCGCAGAGCTGGAGATTACCTCGTGTATAGTACAATCCAAGGGAAGAACCATCCGGTCCTTCCCCAAAACAAATGAGAAAAAAGAGGAACTGGCAATCAGGCTGTCTGAAAAAATCAAGGGCAAAATTACCATTCATCTAGAGTTTCAAGGGCTCTTAAATGACAGGCTCTTGGGGTTTTATCGCAGCCAGTATGTCCAAAACGGGAGAACAAAGTATCTTGCAACTACACAGTTTGAGGCAGCAGATGCCAGACGTGCATTTCCATGCTGGGATGAGCCTAAAGCCAAGGCAACATTTGAAATCTCCATCATTGCAGAGAACAAATTCACTGCAATCTCAAACATGCCAATCAAATCCAGGAAAAAAATTAGAGGGGGCAAAACCATGTACAATTTCTCAAAAACCCCGACTGTCTCAACATATCTGATCTATCTTGGAGTCGGCGAATTTGAATATCTTACAGGCAGGGTTGGAAAAACCCAGGTTAGGGTAATCACAACAAGGGGCAACAAGTCCAAAGGTAGATTCGCATTGGATTTGGGAAAGAGGCTTCTTACATCGTATGAAAAATATTTTGGAATCAAATATCCGCTGCCTAAACTTGACCTGATTGCAGTTCCTGATTTTGCGGCAGGGGCAATGGAGAATTGGGGTGCAATTACATTCAGGGAGACTATTCTGCTCTATGATCCCAGGACATCCTCCACTAGAACAAAACAATTCATTGCCGAGGTAATTTCACACGAGATTGCACATCAATGGTTTGGAAACCTTGTTACCATGAAATGGTGGAATGATTTGTGGTTAAATGAAAGCTTTGCAACTTTTATGGCTACAAAATTCGTCGATAAATTCTACCCTGAATGGGATTTGTGGAACCAGTTTGTTGATGATGCAATGAATGTTGCAATGGGCCTTGATTCCCTTAAAACAACCCATCCAATCGATGTACAGGTAAATTCCCCATCTGAAATCCGTGAAATTTTTGACGCCATCTCTTATGACAAGGGCGGGTGTGTTTTAAGGATGCTTGAGCATTATGTCGGTGAGCCAAACTTTCAAAAAGGCCTGAAAAAATACCTGTCTGATTTCAAATATCAAAATGCCGAGGGGCAGGATTTGTGGGATGCCATTGGCAAGGCCTCTAAAATGCCCGTCTCTTTGATGGTGAATACCTGGCTAAAGCAGCCCGGGTTTCCCCTGGTTGAAATAAATCAGGCGGGGAATACTTTGAAGATAAAACAGAAAAGATATCTTTTAGAACCTGATAAAAAATTCAGCAAAGGTCTGTGGTCTATTCCCCTGTCTTGGGGGCTGGAATCTGAAATATCCAAAAAATTATTCACTACAAAATCAATGTCAGTCAAACTGCCAAAGAACACTCTGGGTTTTGTTGCAAATTACGCCCGCAAGGGGTTTTATCGTGTAAAGTATGATGAGGGTATCTTGCTTGATTTGAAGATGCTAGTGGATGAAAAACGCATGCCTGCAATTGACAGGTGGGCCGTACAAAATGATCTGTTTTCCCTGTGTGTTTCAGGTGATGAACTGGTTCGAAATTATCTTGACTTTTCAGATGCCTATTTTGATGAGGAGAGCTATCTTGCATCAGTAAATGTCGCCCGCAACCTGGCATCGCTGTATTTCCGTGCGTTTGATGAGCCATTTGCAGAAGAAATTCGCAGATACGCTGTAAACTACTTTAGAAAAATTCTGCATAGTCTGGGATGGGAGCCGAAAAAATCCGACAAACACACAGATGCACTGTTGCGCGGTTTTGTAATTTCCACTTTGGGTAGAATGGATGATGAGGAAGCAACGGATCAAGCGTTAAGACAGTATAAAAAATTCCTAAAATCCCCGGGTTCTGTCTCCCCTGATTTGATAGAGCCGATCTGTTCCATTGCTGCATGGAATGGAAACTCGAAAACCCACGCCGAACTTGTAAAACTGTATAAAAATGCAAAAACAATGGAGGAAAAGCTCCGATTCCTGGGTGCGTTATGTGGGTTTAAGGACAAAAAACTGCTCTTAAAATCACTTGATTTCTCTCAAACTTTTCAGGTTCGCTCCCAAAACATGCAACTGCCAATTATGAAAGTTGCCGCAAATCCATACGGTGACAAAGTTTTGTGGTCCTGGCTGAAGAAGAATTGGAAAAATCTCAATAAAAAAGTCGGCCATGGAAACCCCCTTTTTAATAGAATCGTGGCAAGCATTGCATCTGTTGCAGATGATTCCATGGAAAAAGAGATCAAAATATTTTTCAAAAAGAATCCCACTCCTGGAACTGAACGTACTCAATCCCAAACCCTGGAAAGAATCCGAATAAGCTCAAAATTTCTCAAAAGAATGAGGAAAGAATTCAAAGATGGCTAAAAAACTCGGTCCTCCAATATTCCTTGGGGTTTTTACAGTGCTGGCAATCGTGTTTTTAACCGGGGGTGCAAATGATGACAAGGATGTCCTGCGTCAAACGTTTCAGATAGACGCAGTTTACTATGATGCGGGATATGTCGAAATCACGTTTTCTGACAAATCCCACAAGACGACAAATGTCGTGATGGAGATTCTTGGTCTGAGTGAGTCATATCAAAAAACATTCTCTGATTCGGAATTCATTGAAATAGTCCCATTTCATGGTCAACCGCAGTATGGCTGGGCGACACTCCCCGTTGTTCTGGAAATCGAGCATGAGGAACTGGGTCACATACAGCTAAAGACTGAAATTCATCCTGAGGGCGGGTCTGTCCCACCTGTAATCTACTCCCGTCCATAGATCGAACACAAGATTTTATTGCACCTTTGATTCATTTAATGTATCTTGGATTTGCTGGCTGATCTGAAAAAAGGAAAACGCGGGGCAATTGCCAAGGCAATAACTGTTGTGGAAAATGATCAAGGCAAAGCCCGAAAATTATTGGAAAAAATTTTCAAAGCCAGCGGGAATTCAATCATTATTGGAATTACGGGTCCTGCGGGATCCGGAAAAAGCTCCCTTATCAACAAGACTGTAATGGCTCTGAAAAAATTGGGTGTGAAACCTGCAGTACTGGCAGTTGATCCTACAAGCCATATCACCGGCGGTGCCATCCTGGGAGATCGGGTTAGAATGAGCGAGTCAACTGATTCTGGAACGTATATTCGAAGTATTGCATCAAGGGGTGCAACAGGTGCCGTATCACGCTCACTGCGCAACAGCATTCGTGTTTTAGAGTATGCCGGATTTAATCCGATCATTATTGAAAGTGTGGGTGCCGGACAAACCGAAGTTGAAATTTCAAACATTGCCGATATCACAGTAGTCGTGTTTAATCCAAACACCGGGGACAGCATTCAAACCATCAAAGCCGGTTTGACTGAAATTGGCGATATCTATCTTGTGAACAAAAGCGATCTTGGCGGAACAAACCGCCTCTTTGACGCTGTTCAGGATTTTATTGGAGATTCTAAGCGAAATCCGGTGATTCTCAAGACATCCGTAAAAAAGAATACGGGGATTACGGTGTTTGCCCGAACTCTAAAAGATATGATGAAATCCAAAAAGAAACTAAAGGCTGCAAAGGACAAGGAGCGGCTTGAAGCAGAACTCAAAGACATTGTTTTAAATAACATCAAAGAAAAGATTGATGATATGCTCGTTTCTGACACCACCACATTTTCAAAATATCTTGCTAAACTGCAATCCAAAGAGATTGATCCCTTTCTGGCCGGTGAGAAAGTCACAAAATCCCTGGTAAAGTGATAGTATGGTTGCTGCAAAAAAACCCGCAAAATCAAAGACATCTAAAAAGAAAATTTTTACAGACTCTACCTTTCCCGTAAAACGAATCTATCAAAAGTCATCCAAAGCGAGACCTGTTGAGGATTCAGGAAAGTATCCTTTCACCAGGGGAATTCATCCTGAAATGTTCCGGGAAAGATTCTGGACCATGAGGCAGTATTCCGGATTCGGGGATGCGAAACTGACCAATGAACGATTCAAATTCATGCTTGAAAAAGGCCAAACGGGTCTTAGCATGGCATTTGATCTGCCCACCCAAATTGGATATGATTCGGACTCTACGCAGGCCGAAGGGGAGGTTGGCAAAGTCGGCGTATCAATTACTTCAATCAAGGACATGATGACTGCCTTTGACGGCATTCCATTGGGAAAAGTCAGCTCTTCGATGACAATTAATTCCACGGCATCCACGCTTTTGGCGTATTATATCGCAGTTGGGGAGGCACAAGGTTTCAAAAGCAGTCAGCTTCGCGGAACTACCCAAAATGACATTCTCAAAGAATACATTGCAAGAAATACCTACATTTATCCCCCGCAACCATCCATGCGGTTAATTGGCGACATGATAGAGTACTGTGCAGACAAAGTCCCATCCTGGTATCCCGTATCCATCTCCGGATACCACATGAGGGAGGCCGGATGTACTGCAACACAGGAGGTCGCGTTTACTCTGGCTAATGCGATTGCATACATTCAGACTTGTATTGATAAAGGACTGAAAATCGACGAGTTTGCACCCCGTCTGTCCTTTTTCTTTTGTTGTACGATAGAGTTCTTTGAAGAGGTTGCAAAGTTTAGAGTTGCAAGGAAGGTTTATGCCAAAATATTAAAAGAGATGTTTCATGCAAAAAACCCCCGTTCACTGCAATTGAAATTTCATACCCAGACTAGCGGTGAATCACTAACTGCACAGCAGCCAAACAACAACATTGTCCGCGTGGCTATTCAAACAATGGCCGCAGTTGCAGGTGGTACCCAGTCACTACATACGAATTCACGTGATGAGGCACTAGCTCTTCCAACCCAGGAATCCGCAAAAATAGCCCTTAGAACCCAGCAGATTGTGGCACATGAGAGCGGAATTACAAAGACTGCAGATCCTCTTGCGGGCTCTTATTATCTGGAGGAACTGTGCGACCAAATCGAAGACGGTGTCTGGAAGTATCTTAAAAAAATCCGGAAAATGGGCGGCTCTGTCAAGGCGATTGAGAAAGGATTCTTTCAATCAGAAATTCGGGCAAATGCATATCGTTTGAAGAAAGAGACTGATGATGCCCAAAGAGTCATTGTCGGTGTAAACAAGCATGTTGAGGATGAGGAGCAGCCAGAACTGCTAAGAATCGATGGCAGAATAGAGGTTCAGCAAAGAAAGGCACTCAAAAAGCTGCGTGCAGGCAGGGACTCGAAAAAATTAGAAAAAGCATTATCTGCACTGCAGAGCGCAGCTGACACGGAAGAAAACCTCATGCCCTGTATTGTGACTGCCGCCAAGGCATTTGCTACAACTGGTGAGATCAGTGACACTTTTCGCAAGGTGTTCGGCGAGTATCGTCCAAAAGAAGTCTTTTGAATGTTCTTTGATCTGTTACTGATACTTAGTCCTGACACTGCCACACTGCATTCTGGGGTGAGTTTGGATTTTCATAATAATTCAGTCTGGCGGCAAGTGCATCGTTCTGACTTTATCTGTGTAATCAAACAAACCCGTCAATCGGTCTTTACTTGGATGATATTGTTGGATCTGCAGGGCAACCTCATTCCCGGTATGTCGGTCTTTTTCCCTTTGACTGGGATACTGTCGTCATGATTAATGAATATGCTTTTATCTTGCTGATAAAATTGTGAGTAGAGACCTCACACGTCTGAAAACATGGCCTTTTTTTGTTCGCTGCGATTAGTTTGCCAATTTCGTCTCGTAAAACCTTGATTTCTGAATGGGACACTGATCCGCATTAATGGCACAGATCGGATTGATCATAAAAAATTGTCCTCATGATAATCTGGTCCTTACAAACCATTGGCGTTAGACTTATGTATCACAATACTGTGATAACATAACATGGTAAACCCAACTGATGACATTGAAAAATCTATTGTTGAAACGATGTGGAAAGATAAAGACACTGACATAATAGTTCAATATGAAATTGACAAGAAGCTAAAATTAGAATCTGTCGATGAATTATCCCAATAATTCCAAACAAAATGTTTTATCCAGATCCACATACTGGATTTACTCAAAGGTGTTCTACAAGGTTTGATGTTAAACATGCCTTTTACCATCAAAAAATGATAAAGCCACTATTTTTCATTATACGGTACAAATAGCAAATCATCCCTCCCCAAATAATTAGGCGGTTCTGCAACTTGTCCCGATGACCAATTTAAAAAATTGAAATTCATTTCTGGTTGGGTGATTCTTTATAAAGTATGTGGAGAATTAATTGAGTTTGTTAATTTTTATCTAGAAAACTAGCATTTTGAATTAACATAATCCCCTATTATCCCCGTTAATTGTAATTCTATATTTCTCATCTGCGTCATGCTGTTTAATGTACTATATGGTCTCATTCTAGCGGGGTCACCACCAACAATAGTCTATAAAATATGACGACCCAATCACAAGATCAAATATTTTGGAATACTCGGATCCAACTATACTCACATTAATTCTGATAATTATTTGATTTTAAAGTCAGATTTTACTAGATGAATTGCCAAACTTGTCGCAGAGAACATGAAAAATCCCTCCATGCCGACATTGCCAAACCGTCCCACTTTGGTATGACTGGATGTAATGGACTGAGTATTGGCCCCTGCCCTGATCAGAGTTCCAATAACCTGACTTTAATATATTCAATCTCCCAATCCTTCGTGAGAATAATGGGTTGCAGTCACAATTACGTCTATACTCAGGGGTATTTTGTTTGTACAAAGTGCAGTAAAAAATCCCACGTTCATTCTCGTAGAAGACAGTCAGGAAAGAAGATTGCCGCATGGATAACTGTTGTAATAGTGATAGGCGTTGTCGTTTTAGGCTATTCTAATGGAATTCTTGAAGTAAATCAGGAAAATCTAGAACAATCCTTGCAAAAAATAACTGATTTTGTTCCTGCACATCTTTTAGATGATGTGACAACTGCCATATCCCAAATAAAACTTCCCGACTCTGCTGGTAGGATAATTGAGGATACTACAGACACCATATCCCAAATCAAACTTCCAGACTCTGCTGGCAAGATAATTGACGATACTACAGACACCATATCCCAAATCAAGCTTCCAGACTCTGCTGGTAGGATAATTGACGATACTACAGACTCTATATCCCAAATAAAACTTCCAGACTCTGCTGGTAGGATAATTGAGGATACTACAGACACCATATCCCAAATAAAACTTCCAGACTCTGCTGGCAAGATAATTGAGGATACTACAGACTCCATATCCAAAATTGAGCTCCCCGATGTTCTAACTCCTTCTCCATCAAGATTGGAATCCGGATTTGATGATTCGTTAATTGAAAAACACATTTACGATTTTACAAATGATGAACGTCAACAAAGAGGACTCTCCACACTAGCTAGAGTTTCAGCAATTGACTCTATTGCCAGAAACCATAGTTTGGATATGTCCGATAGAGATTATTTTTCACATATTTCCCCTGAAGGAAACGATCCTACTGACAGGGGAAATGAATCAGGATATACATGTAGAAAAGATTTCGGTTCATATTACACTGAGGGACTAGCTGAGAACATTTACCATAGTTTTACATATTCTTCATACGTGACTAAAGGAACTACGTCATCTTACAACTGGATAACTGATGAGCAAACCATTGCCAAGGAACTCGTTGATGGCTGGATGGACAGTCCTGGACATCGAGAAAATATTCTGGATGCACAATATGATAGAATCGGGGTCGGCGTGGTAATTACTGCCAATGAGAATGTTTATTCTACTCAAAACTTTTGTTGATGTGAAATGCTGAGACTGAGATTCAACTATGGGTAACTGGAAAACAAAATCCCTTAACACTATAATCAAATTCCGTATTATTGGCGTTTGTAATTTTATGTCAAAACAAATTATTATGTCTGAGATTCATCTTCGCTTCAAATAACTAGACAGTATCTGATCTGCAATCTCTGTGACTTCGACCTCTTTTTTCATAGCCAGACTGCGCAGTTTCCGGGCATTTGTCTTGTTCAATGCCAGGACCACCCTCTGCTGTAACAGGCTGGATCTTGCCTTTTTTAGCAGTTTGGCATGCGATGATCTGGGGGAACGGTTCAGCGCCTTTAGATATGCGGCCCTTAATTTTTGATCCATGCGGGAAATTTTTTCAGCGATATGTACTGCCTTTTTCACGTTTGGTACGGCATGATACAGCCTGACACAGTCATTACGGGACAACTCTTTTGGGGCAAACTGTCGTAACTTGTCTGGAACTGCTGCAAATCCTAGGTACTTGTTCAAAGTCAATGGTGACATTCCCAGTGATTTTGCAGCTTTGCCCTTGCCTACTGATTCTGTTAAAAACACACATGCTGCAACAGTATCTTTGAGGTTCATTTTGTTTCGATGCAGATTCTCAACAACTGAGGCTGCCTTTGCATCCTCTAAATCATATCTCGTTGCGTTAGTTAATAGTAGAACAGGTATCTTTTTTGCCCCCAGCCTCTTCAGGGCCGCAAGCCTTCTCTGACCGGACATTAACAGATACGAGTTTTTCCCCTCTTTTTGGACCATTGGGGGGTTTTGCAGTCCGTCATTTTTAATCGATTTTGCAAGTTCTGCAATGCCATCTCTGTCCAGTCTTCTTGCCTGTGCGTCACGCCATACCGTGATCTGCTTTACTGGAATCTCGCGTAACCTGTAGGTTATTGGTGAATTGTATTTTCTTTTGGCCGTAATGAGTAAAGTTTCTTATTTTTGTTAAAATGTAAAGTTATTATTCATTGACCATTCATTCAAAAAAATACTATTCACATGACCGTTTTTTGATCGGTGTTCTGGGGGATTCTATTCTACAAAAACTATCTTTCCGTCCTACCCTGTATTTTTACATGATCTGAACACAATTATCCCAATCAATCTGTATTTATCATGTGTTTAAGACCATCTAGTTGTCATCTCTGGAGTTTATGATGCAAAATAATGATCTAATCTTCTGGAAATTATTGTCTAATAGTCTTTATGGGATATTCACCTTTTTTTGACTGGAACCATTTTGCTCACTTGTGCCCGTGCCTTCTCATGATCCCCTGAGGGGAATGGATGCTGAAAATATTACCATCTGCACACCAAGAGAGTCTGGGATGATAATATCGTTTTTTTGACAAGCGAAATACACGTGCTGCAAAAAATACAATATGGGACAAAGAAAGACCCGCCGGATCCGTTGATGATGATATACCCCATCTGGGAATCGTTATATGTTCTGCTGATTCACGAAAATATCAAACCGCAGGATGCATCAGACAGGGCGCGGATTGAATATTAGCGTGCCCAACTGCTGTGCTGTGCAAATAATCTGAATCGATGTGAAATTATATGTGAATGTGAATTAGGAAACAATTTTGGATTGCTAGCCTGGGTGGAGGCGATGATGGCGTGTATTGCCACTTTTCTATAATCCGTACCCCCATACTGCAGATAAGAAACCTGCACTCAAACCCCGCTAATGCCTGTTTGATACAAGTCCCAATTGTGCTCCTTTTGAGTAAAATTATGCCATAAATTCGAATTTTCCCAACATTATGATCTAAAAGTGGCGTGTTTTACGGCAGGCCGCAGGGATCCGCCGTGAAAAATGGTCAAGCTGGGCACAATCGGAACTTTTGTGATAATGTAAAGTGTTAAATTATGATAATGTCGTCATAATTTTATGGCAAAAAGAGTCACGATAATGATTGGTGATGATCTGGATAAAAAACTCCGTTCGTTGCAAGCAAAGAGAATCGAAAAAGAGAACAGATCAGTCAGTTATAGTGAAATGATTAATGAATGTGTACGAAAGGGTCTAAAGTAAATTTAGGCAGGGAACAAGTACAAAGTAAAAATAAGACTACGATGTCGTATGTAAAGAGGTCTTTGGATGAAAATTGATCATATTGCTATTGCGGTAAATGATGTTGAAGAATCCGCAAAAATTTACCAACAAGCTTTGGGTGTTGACGGGGTAGAATTTGAAACAGTAGAGTCTGAAGGCGTCAAAATTGCAATTCTACATTTAGAAAATGCTCGTGTGGAATTAATGCAACCAACAAATGACTCTAGTCCAATAAAAAAATTCCTAGACAAAAAGGGTCAAGGATTACACCATGTGGCATTAGATACGGATAACATTGAAGGCGAGGTTGAACGAATGGAAGGATGCGGAATACAATTTTTGGGTGGTATCAGGCCCGGTTCTGCTGGAACCCGAGTTACTTTTATTCATCCAAAATCATTACACGGTGTATTGGCCGAGCTTTGTTCTCATCCTAAAGAGTAGTCATTCCATCATTTTCAAAGTATCAGAGGCAGTTATGATTCCTATAATTTTTGATTTTTTTGAAACTAGTATGCATTTTGAATATCTTATCAAAGGAACTAGGACATTTGCAGGTGTGTCAAAATCTACGATTGGCGGGACTGAATCCATGGTATCCTCCAGTCTTGCTTTTTTCAATTCAGTCTCCCCCAAATCTGCAAGATGCTTTACAATTCCATCTTCTGACACTACTCCTACCACATCTGAATTACTGAAAACCGGAATTTGACTAATTGACAATTCGTGCATTTTTTTAATTGCATCATGAAGTGTATTTGTCGGTTTTAGCTTTACAATATCATGACTGCAGAAATCACCTGCGGTGTGTGATGATGACTCTCCTTCCAATTTGGCAAGACTTTCAAAGATTTTTTTAGCCGTGCCATAACTTGGCTGGCTTCTGCCTGATTCTATCTGGTTGATCATTGAGGTACTTACCCCCGTCATGCTTGCAAGTTTTTTTTGGGTAATGCCAATTTTCAGTCTAATCTGCTTTATGGAATCAATTCTTGGTAGCAACTTGTTTCTAATTTGTTGCATTCATTTAAAATCTATGCTTTTGCTGTATGCGGGCAAAAATTAGTGGTTAGATGTCTTTATCAGTGATTTAATACCTGCAATGGCTTTTGCATCGAGTTCTATCTCTTTGTGTTCATCAATAACGTGCTGGGTCACTTTTTCCATAATCTCCTCTTCTGTCTGTGCTGTTGTGGACCAACTGCAGTCTTTACCTGCATCTGAACAGCTAATGCTTTTTGTCATAATTGTGATGATGATGATTTGAGGAATTATCTATTTTTTATTTGTTTTTGAGCCTTTTTGCTTTTGTTTTTGAACCTGTTTGCTTTTGAGCCGGCTTGCTTTTGAGCCTTTTTGTTTTTGAGCCTGATGGCTGTTCAATTGCCGCCTGTGCTGCTGCAACTATTGCAATGGGAATTCTATGCGGTGATGCACTTACATAACTTAATCCCGCCCCGTGACAGAATTTGATGGAATTCGGATCTCCCCCATGTTCTCCGCATATCCCAATCTCCATGTTTGGTCGTAGCCTCCGCCCTGCTGCAATGCCCATTTTTATCAAACTGCCTACCCCGTTTACATCAATTGATTGGAATGGATTTCTCTCCAGGATCTCCTTTTCCATGTATTCCGGAAGGAATTTTCCCTCAACGTCCTCTCTGCTGAAACTGAACGTTCCCTGCGTCAAGTCATTTGTACCAAAACTAAAGAACTCCGCAGTAGTTGCAAGTTCGTCTGCAGTTAATGCGGCTCTTACAACTTCGATCATTGTCCCAAAGTTGATGTTTAATTTCATTTTGTATTGGGATTCTGTCTCCTTTTTGACTTTGTCGTAAATTTTCTTGATGTGATTTAATTCTGCAATGCTGCTGATCTGTGGAATCATGATTTGGGGATGCGCCCTTACTTTGCCCTTTGTCAATTCCACTAATGCCTCAAAGACTGCCCTGACCTGCATTTCATATATTTCCGGATATGTGATTCCGACTCTGACACCTCTGTGCCCCATCATTGGATTGACTTCTGCCAACTCCCTTGCTCTTTTTAGAACAATTTTCGCATCTGCAATCTCTGTACCTGCATTCTTTAATTCCAATTTGTGAATTTTTTCTGCCAGTTCTTCAGGGTTTGGAAGGAATTCATGCAGTGGCGGATCCAGCAATCTGATCGTGACCTCGTAACCTTCCATGGCTTTTAGAATTCCGATAAAATCACTTTTTTGCAACTCGCCGAGTTTTTTAAGAATCTGACTGCGTTCTTTTATGTCTTTGGCCATGATCATATCCACAAACAGATTGATTCTGTCACTTCCGTTGAACATTCTCTCGGTTCTGCATAATCCAATTCCGTGACCTCCAAACTCCCTTGCAAGTTTTGCCGCCTCTGGGGTGTCTGCATTTGCCCTGATTCCTATCTTTTTTGTTTTTTGTGACCATTCTAGAATCTGTTTAAAATCTGAATTTACCTTGGGTTCTATGGTTGGAATATCCCCGATGTATACAACTCCTGAACTGCCGTCAATCGTGACTGCATCCCCCTCATGAATTGTCTTTCCATCCATACTGCACAGTTTGTTATCCAAATCAATTTTCAAGTTGGAGCATCCCACGATACACGGTTTGCCCATTCCTCTGGCAACCACTGCGGCATGTGATGTTTTTCCACCCCTGCTTGTTAGAATTCCCACTGATTCAAAAAAGGCAGGGACGTCCTCGGGTTTTGTCTCCTCCCTGATTAGAATTACTTTGGCACCGTTCTCCCCCATCGCAGTTGCTCTTTTTACATCTAGTACTGCAATTCCACTTGCAGCTCCCGGCGATGCTGCTATGCCCTTTGCCAATAACATATAATTTCCAATTTTATCAGGATCAATTCTTTTATGCAATAACTGCTCGAGTTGCTCTGCGTCCAATCTGGTAATCGCCCTGTTCCTGTCAATTAATTTTTCCTTTACCATGTCAATTGACGTCTTTACCATTCCCGCAGCATTCATCTTTGCATTTCTGGTCTGCAGCAGGTAGAATTTCCCTTGCTCAACTGTAAACTCTATATCCTGCGGTTCCTTGTAGTGCTTTTCTAGTATCTCACATGTTTTTGCCAACTGTTTGTAGGATTCCGGAAGATCTTTTTTCATCTGTATTACCTGTTTTCCTGTTCGCACACCTGCCACCACGTCCTCTCCCTGGGCATTAATCAGATATTCCCCATAAATGTCTCGGGTCCCGTCACCGGGGTTTCTTGTAAATACGACCCCCGTTGCACAGTCATCGCCCATATTCCCAAATACCATTGATACGATGTTTACTGCAGTTCCGTCTGCAACATCTTTGGTGATGTTGTTTTTCTCCCTGTACACTATTGCCCTCTCCCCCCGCCAGCTGCCAAATACTGCCTTGATTGCAAGTTCTATCTGCTCAGTCGGATTAGTTGGGAATTTCCTACCCGTATGAACCTCACAGATTTGCTTGTATTGGGATACAACTTCTTTTAATGATCCCTCCTCTAACTCGCTGTCTCCCTTGACATTCTGTTTTTCCTTTGCTGCTTTTAAAACCTCGTCAAATTTTTTATCATCCACACCAAAAACGACTTTGCCAAACAACTGCACAAACCTCCTGTATGAATCCCAGGCAAATCTTGGGTTGTTGCTCTTTTGAGATAACCCCAGCACTGTTTGATCATTCAAGCCCAAGTTTAGAATCGTATCCATCATTCCTGGCATTGAAACTGCCGCCCCGGATCTGACTGATACTAGTAACGGATTTGATTTTGAATTCCATTTTTTACCTGTCTTTCTTTCTATCTTGGCAATGCTCTTTTTCACTTCGACCATGAGTGTTTTTGGCAATCTTTTGTTGTTCTGATAGTAATTTTTACAGACCTGTGTGGTAATTGTAAATCCTGGCGGGACTGGCAGTTTTAGTCTGGTCATTTCACACAGACCTGCCCCTTTTCCACCTAGAAGCTTCTTGTTTTTACCGTCTCCCTCGTCATAAAAATAAACCTGTTTCATTTTTTACGATTAACCAATCTTAGAAAGGGGGTATTAAACCATTGACTTTGCAAAATCAGTCATTATCCTGCTCCAGTCCTTTGCCTTGATGATTCCACTGGCAACTAGAATTCCCTTGGAGCCGAGTTCCACCGCCTTTGAAACATCCTCTCCGGACACAATCCCCGCACCGCAAAGTAATTTTGTACTGTTTTTTGCATTTTTAATGGCATCTGCTGCCTTGGCAATCAATTCGGGTCTTTCTCTGGATACTGCCTTGCCTGATCCTATTAATTCCGGGGGTTCTATGGCAATGTAATCCGGATTCAGTTTTACGTATTTTTTTACCTCTGCAACATCCTTTACACATAAAATCGATGTCATTTTCAGCTCCCTTAATTTTAAAATCAATACCCTGATCTCTTTGCCTGAAATTCTATGTTCGCTGTGGTTGATCAATGATCCCATCACTTTGGATTTTTTTAATAATTCCGGAATGACAAAACCCGTCGTACTTCCAACCTTGGAATCATCAATATGCTGCGCCAAAATCGGAATTGAACTATTCGCTGACACCAAGCCAATTAGATGCTGTGGTGGAGCGATGGCTATTTTGATTTTGTATTTTTTGGAAACCTTTTCTGCGGTTTTTACAAATTTTATTATGTTGCTTCCTGCAATCTCTTTATAATTTTTACAATTAATGACAAACATCCTCTTTGAAATTTTCGGCATTGTATTTAATTCTTGATTGTCATTCTGATATCCTTGTTCTAATGTCGTATCTCCTCTTCATTCCCAATACGATTATCATCATGATTAATCCCGACAAATTTGTACCGATAATGAATATGTCTGATACTATGATGCCATAAATGAACCATAAAATTGAACCAGCGGCAATGAAAATCATTAAAAATCTGGAGACATCTGCGAGTCTTTTGGTCTTGTATCCCTTGTAGATCTGTTCAAACCACCCCATTAAAATCAAAATTCCTGCAGAGACTCCCAGAATTGTTAGTAGTGTTCCATCAACCTCCATGCTTTACACTAGCTCCAAAAAAACTCATCCAATCCCGTCTGTTTTGGTTTTCCCAATATTGTGTCAAAATCCAAATCCATTGATGATGTAATCTGCTCCAGTACTGCCTCCATAAATTCCATGTATTTTTTCGAATCAATCTCTTCTTTTTTTGCCAGTTCCACCGGTTTTACACCCGGTTTGTTTAATATTTTGATGAATGAAATCCTGTCCCCCTTTTTTATTTCCCTGATTGTTTCTAGCTGTCTTGCAGCTCGAATGTGCTGTGGAATCGTCTTTACATATTCTGAAGGGGCCTTGCTTAGCATCACATTAAATGTCAAATCTTTTAATGGAATCTCCCTTGCCTCCACTTTTTTACTGCAAGTTGCAATTTTTTCACTAATCTGCTGTTTTGCCTTTACAAAATCATCCATTGTCTGAACCTTGGATAATACATCAATTAATTCATAAAACAAATTTTTGATGAATGCGGGCGTGTGTGATTTTTTACCAGTCAATCCCTTGACATCCACCTTGCCTGATTTTGTCACTCCCAGATAGTTCTTTTTTCTATTACTTAGTACGCAGTATCTGTATGACTTGTCAATCTCCAAATCCACACCGTGTTCCTTTTTTGCCTGCTCGATTACAATCTGGATCTGTTCTTTGTTGGGGTTTTTGATAAATAATGAATCCGTATCCCCATAAAGAACCTCGATACCTGTCTCCTCGCATTTCTTGACTGTCTCCAAAATCGTATGCCTGCCAATCGCAGTTGTTGCCTCTGCTACGGGCAGAAAGTACAACGGGAATATCTCCGCACCCATCACCCCATAACTGGCATTTAGAATTACCTTGAGTGCTTGACTGACTACGGTATACTGTTGCCTTTGATCCTCAGTCAGCGTCTCCTTTTTTGACAAACTCTTGTAATAGTTTACCCGCAAATCCCGCAGTGATCCGATGATCATCGATGTCAAACCGTTCTTCTTTGTACATGCCCAATGATTGGTTCCAGGAATTGTATTTTTTTTACATTCTTCGTGGGAGCATCTCACAGTTTCATATGATAAATTTCGGACTTTGATAATGCTCGGATACAGGCTTGCAAAATCCATTACCACCACGTCAAAATGAATCCCCTCTTTTGGCTCTATGACCAAACCCCCCCGATATTTTTTGTCCTTGATTACCGCATTTGACATTACTCCCTCTGATCTTCTTTGTAATTCCTCGCGCTTTGGAATGAGAAAGTTTCCCCGCCTGTGTTCGTAATATAGCAGACTTCTAATCCACTGTGAAACCCCCATTCTTGCAATGTCATCAATTGGCATCCGTCCGATCCTGGCAATAATTACAAGCAGGTCCATCATCAAATCCTTGTTAAAGCTGGTAAGCTCGTATGTTAGTAGCGCGTCATTGTAACAATAGTTTGCAGTCTGATAAAGTGACAATTCATCAAACTTTAACCCGTAATCCAATTTTTCTTTTCCCAATAACGCCTTTGAAACGCTGTTCAGGGAAAAATCCGTGTACTTTTGACTGAATGCGTAAATCTGAAATGATCTATTTGAAAGAACTTTGTACAGATCCAAATGAACTCCTTCCTTGAGGGTTGCAGTATCCCTCATCATGTATAACGGATTCTCCGCCCTTTTTATTCCCAGTCTTTCTGCCCTGTTGTACAGGTATGGCAAATCAAATTCGTCCCCGTTATACGTCAACACAAATGGAAATGTCTTGATTATCTCAAATGCATCCTGAATCATCTCTTTCTCCTGGTCCAACTCATAAAACGTGACTTTGATGTTTGATCCTGTTTCATCTGTTCCTTGGTCTGTTCCTTCTGTTTTGAGCACGAAAACCCGGTCAAAATCATCAGAACCCTTCAGACCTATGGCCGTGACTTTTTTTTCTGCAATCTTTGGATCCGGTATTCTTCCTATCTCTGCCTCAACCTCAATATCTACGCCGAGTCTTTTTATTTTTGGAATTGGCTGATTCAACAAATCGGCCCATTCGGCAATATATTTTTTAAATTCCTCGGCATCCACCATGCTTTCACTGTCCACTTTGTCCCACAACAAACTCTTCAATGCAAGTTTAACTTCATCTGATATTGGCAGATCATGAGGTTTTATTTTGCCTTCTGAAATCTCGTAATATTTTCCGACGATTATCTGCCTGTCATACAAATAATTCTCGTAATATTTTATGTCCGACTCCCAGGTTTCAATCACATTCCTGATGCTTTTGTCCCCGGCAGTCCCCCCTATGGCCAGAGGATCTGCCACTGTAATCTTTGAGATGTCAATTTTTTCGTCTTTTATCAGATCATATCTTTGTACGGTCTTTATTTCTAAAATGTCGTCCCTCTCCTGAAGAAAGTCTAATTCTTCTGGGGATAACCGCGAATAACAATATGGCTTGTGACCTGTTTCATCCTTCCACAAGAATAATTTTTTAGATTCCGAATCATAGAATTTTAACACCACTGATTTTGAAATATTGTCATATGTCGCAGATACCAACATTGACGGTGGCATTGATTTGATTTTTTCCGTTTCAGGCAAACTGACTTGCATTTTCTCACCCTGAATTTTCGTATTTACCGACTAGATCTTTTGCCCATTTTACAATCTTGTTTTTATCCAGACTAATCATTTCAACTCCCGCCTCTTTTAACAAATCATAATCAGTCTCCGGATATGTATCAAGACAAACAAATTTTTTAATGCCTATTGTTATTGCCATCTTTGTGCATTCCAAACATGGGGCAAATGTCGTGTATAGTATTGCCCCCTTTATTCCCGCCTCGATTCCTAGAATTGCACAGTGCATAATTGCGTTAGCTTCTGCATGGTTACACAGGCATCTGTCCAGGGACTCTCCTGATTCAATCTTTCCATCCATTCGAAGCTGGCATCTCTGACATCCTCCCTCAAAACAGTTTTTGATTCCAGGCGGGGTTCCGTTATACCCTGTCGCTAACTGCCGGTGATTTCTGACAATTACCGCACCCACCTGTCTTGCCATGCAGTTTGAACGAAGTTTGGCAAGTTCTGCCTGAAGCATAAAATATTCATCCCATCCCGGTCTCTCAAAAGAACTGCTCACATGAATCCTGTCTGCCCGTTCAATATATGGTTCACGTTATCTGAGACTATCTGTGCGATCATGATTTGAAATGACGGGTAATGCTTCAAAGATATGTGACTGTGACATAGTATTTTGTCATACAAAAGCATAAAATCAATAAATTACGATTCTTTGTAAATGCCTGATTTTGTTGAGAAAAAATATGTGAAAAAAAACTCTATTGAGAAACGAGACTATCAAATAAATCTGGCAAACCAGGCTATTGGGGAGAACTGCATCGTAGTTTTACCAACAGGCCTGGGAAAGACTGCCGTTGCATTACATGTAATGTCCGAATACCTCTCAAAGGGTACCGGGGGAATACTGTTTCTGGCCCCCACCCGGGTTTTGGTAAACCAGCATTATGATTTTTTAAAAAATAACCTTACCCTGGATGATATTTCCCTAGTCACAGGCGAGGATCCAATTCCAAAAAGAACAAAGCTTTGGAATAACAGCATTGTTTGTGCAACCCCTGAAATTGCCCGAAATGATTTGATCCGGGGTCTGGTTGTACCAGAACAATTCTGTCTTGTAATATTTGATGAGGTGCATCGAACCGTGGGCGATTACGCATATTCTGGAATAGCCAAGCGATTTGAGGATTCATCTGCAAGACTTGTCGGCATGACTGCCACACTGCCCAGTGAAAAAGAGAAAGCGACTGAAATCCTGACAAAGCTTAGGATTTCAAGTGTTGCAGAACGCACAGAAGATAGTCCCGATGTAAAGCCCTACATCCAGGAAACCCACACAGAATGGATTAGCGTGGAACTGCCCCCCGAGTTAAAATCAATTCAAAAACTGCTGAAACTGGCATTGGATGAACGGTATGACGTCTTGCAAAAAAATGGAATACGTCTAGCCGAACAACAGTCTCTTTCTGCATTACTGCGAATCAGGCAATTTGTACTAAATCAGAACAGGCGTTCTGCAAAACCGCTGTTTACCGCAATTCGAATCCATTATGCCCTGAATATCCTGGAGGCCCACGGGGTAACTCCGTTTTTAAAATTCTGTGCACGTGCAAAAGCAAAAAAAGGAGTAGGCGTCCGGGATTTATTCGAGGTTGATCCAAACTTTACAAGGGCAGTCCGACTTGCTAATGAGGCGCAATCCTGCGGCATTGAACACTCAAAGATTCCCAAACTCAAGGAAATTATAGAATCGGTTCCCGGCAAGGCACTGATCTTTACAAGCTATAGGGATTCAGTTGATCTCATTTACACCAAACTTACGGAGCTTGGGATTTCTGCCGGTATCCTGATTGGCAAGGCAGGCGATGCCGGATTAAAACAAAAGAAACAGATTGAGACTGTCCAAAATTTCCGGGACGGGGTTTTCAGGGTACTTGTTGCCACCCGTGTCGGGGAGGAGGGACTGGATATTGCCGAGGTTAACCAGGTAATTTTTTATGACAACGTTCCAAGTTCTGTGAGGTTTATCCAGCGCAGGGGTCGAACCGGCAGAAAAGACACCGGCAAACTAGTGGTGTTAATTGCCAAAAACACCATTGATGAGACATACTATTGGATAGGAAAGCGAAAGATGACTGCAGCAAAGTCAATGGGTGATAAAATGACGCAGATTTTGGAGAAAAACCAGCAGGTTGAATCTGAAAAATCCAGGCTGGATGCGTTTCTCTAATTTTGTATTGTTTGTCATGCACTCAAAAACCGGCTGCTTTTTTTATTCCTCATGCTGATTCTATGGTGCATTGCCATTTTGCCAGATCAAAAGAAATAAGGTTTGACTCAAAAAAATATAAAAGTACACAGAAGATTTTTTAAAAAATGGGTCAGAATCAACGATGATTCTAAAAAAAGGACAAACCATCAAACTTTAGAACGGGCCTAGCCCAGTCTCTTGATAATGTGATATCCAAACTCTGATTTGATCGGTTCTGAGATTTCCCCAACCTGAAGCTTGAATGCCGCATCTTCAAACGGCTTTACCATCATTCCCTTTGTAAAATAGCCCAAATTTCCTTCCTTTTTACCGCTACCTGTATCCGTTGAAAGCTTTTTTGCCAAACTTCCGAATTTCTCGCCTGCGCTGATCTTTTCTAGAATAGATAGCGCCTCACTCTGTTTTGCAACAAGGATGTGGGAGCATTTTATTTTATTACTCATTTTCATCATGGGTTGTTTCATGTCTTTATTTGTTGGTATTTTTGGTCAGACTGTTCAATCTGAAGGGTTTTTCAACTGCCTGTTATACTATCTGCGTAATTGAATTTTTAATTGCATTTTTGATGATTTTGGAGTGACCACTCATGAGAGCGCTTGTATGCATGTATGGTGACGATCAAAAGTTCATGATGTCAACATCGAAACTTTGGATATTCTTCAACATTCAGACAGATTACACCGTTCTAAATATTTGGAAACTAGAGTCATCTCAAACATTGATGTGTGTATTGGCGGTATCACGATTTGCATGATGCCGGCATCCCGCCGCATTCAAATAAGAAGGAGGGTCTTTTGGATGGTAAATTAATTTGACACTTGTATTTTTTCCTTTAAAAAAATATCGTGGAAACTTGTGCAATGCTGGTCCTATCCAAAATTACTGCGGCCCTGCAGGTTTTCTTTCCGGATTCTCAAGACGTACACAGGTATCTGCATGAATCTGCCATACTCTCCAAAAAATCTCTTGTCTTTTACGAGTCGTACATATGAATCTCTGATGTTTTCTGGTGTACCGCGCAGATATTGGATGGTTTACCTGATGATCAGTATTTGCTGCCAACTATCAGATGGGACAGTTATTTGTCCTCAACCCCATGTAACATCCCCTCCTCTCTAGGCATAGAATCTGTTTTTTAGACGGTATTTCAAGTGGGATACTCATTCTGCATGCATGATTTGTGAATTGGATTTATTTTTTTTGGTGACGTTGGTTCTGGCGGATTCCAGTGATCTGATCACCCCAATGTACCAGAACCGAATTTACGGACAACACCTGACAGATAGTATGAGTTTAAAGAAATACAGTGATACTACAAATCATGAATGCGCAAGAAAAGACATATGCTGTGATCATAGAGCAAGATGAAGACGGAATCTACATTGCAAAGGTTCCGGGCATTCTGGGTTGTCATACACAGGGAAAGACGGTGGCAGAGGCAACAGACAGAATAAGAGAGGCAATAACGTCTTGCAGTGATTATGATGATGATGATGTCAAGCCAATGAGGTTTGTTGGAATACAACAGATTCAGGCATAATGAAACTTGATCTTATTTCTGGCTGGTGCATGTGCAAAATTCTTGAGAGACTTGGTTTTGAGAAAATTCTTAAGGTTGAGAGTCATAAGATATGTACATTCAGACGGTCGCAAGACAGTAGTTCCGATACATGGAACCGAAATGTTGGGACGCGGATTGATTAATGAGATTCTCAAGCAGGCAGGACTATCCAGAACGAAATATGAAAAACTTTGTTTAAAAACTTAAGCAGTATATTCCAAGATTATCTGGTTTTTATCTGTCATTTTGTAGATTGTGATTTATCGCTGATCAGCCTTTAATTCAAGCATTATGATGCGGCTTGCATCCAAAGAAAAACGTCTATCTGATTTTTTCATAATTCTCGTAAAGAATTATTCTCGGAAAATAGCGATTCATTGATGATGTTCAAGAACAAAACTTTCAAAAACGACTAGTGTGGTGACGATCAAATGTTCATAAAGCCAATACCTGAATAGAATTCCAATATTGATCTCATGAACTTTTGTTCGTCACTATAAGCAAGTATTCATTGCCGGTCTCAATATTATGCAGTGTTTACAATAATGAACAAGGTGATATCTGAATACTTTGGGGTAACCAGGTTCAAGATTGATATTACCAATTATATTTTTAGAAATCCTGCAAAAATATTCAAGAACTTTTGATCCTTGCGATAGTTAATATCCAAATATCGTGATTTTGGTGACGATTTATTCATCCATATGATCAAAAATTGTTTTTTGATCCCAATTCTTTTAATATATGAAAGAAACTGATTGTATGGGAAAAACAGGCATCCTCTTTGCAAGTGTGGTATTTTCACTGGTTTTACTCTCAGGTATTACCATGCCATCTTACTCTAATTATCTATCTCCAAAAAAACAACTGGAATCAGGTGTTACTCTTGCAGATATTACATGTAAGGATGATCATGTGGCTGTAATTCGTACCGGCGGTGATCCCGCATGTGTCAAGAACACTACTGCTGAATATCTTGGCTGGCCGAAAATAGAGGCGCTTTCCAGGCTTGTAAATGTTATTAATAATCAAACGTCTTTGGATATATCTTTGTTAGATGCTTCTCAGATCCCCGAATTATTAATTTATGATGAAGAGACCGAGTCCGCAGTCCTATCTCCCGAAAAAATTCATGGTTTTTCCATCAGACACGGTTTTGCCAAGATAAATCTGGATGCGTTTGAATCTGACAAGATTCTGCTCAACGCATTTGGTGAATCCGTTGTTATGTACCGGGATTCCGAAGAATCTTATTATTGGGTGGGTACCTCCACAGAAAACTCGGGCTCGCCTAATGCATATTTTAGCATAGAGGACGGTTTGATTTCCGGTCAGGTAGATGATGATAGTTTGGGTCATTTGATGATGGCTCCGCTTGGTCATGATGATGATTTGCACATTATACAAGAAGTAGATCTTTCTCTGATTCCAGAATTGTTCATTTATGATAAAGAGACAGAGTCTGCAACGTTATCTCCTGGATCTGTTGATGATTTTGGCGTCATCAGACACAGTATTGGCAAGATGAATTCTACCGTGTTTGATTCTGGTACATTTTTGTTCAACGTATTTGACAAATCCATTGTCATAAATAAGCATCATCATGTTCAAGGATCCGATTGGATAGGTATTACAAGAAACTCGTACATTGCGACTGTAATTTTCCACACGAGCAATGATGTGATTCAAAGTGGTTCTGTGAGTAGTCCCAATCGGGATCTTTTTCATATACATTCACTTGGCAATAATGATTTGTATGTTATACAAGAAAAAGACCGTTCTCAGAAGAGAGAACATCCGGCTAATTGGGCTCCCTATGAACCAATTGAAAGGTTATTGAAACACTGGAATAGTCGCGTTTCTACGGATGTATATGTGAGCAATAATAATGGTGTGATTATGGGTGGGAATTTTAATTTGTTTTTTTTACTATAACGCCGCTTGGCCATGATGATTTGTATACTAGACAAGAAATACGCAGTGATCATCATAAGGTTAAATTTAGTGATGGTGAAATAACTAAAATTGAACAATTATGGAAAGACTTTGATCGTGTTTCTGTGGATGCATATCTGAATAAAAGCAGTGGCGTGGTTATGGGTACTGTAGATGGTAGTTTTGGTTATTTTACCATAAATCCGCTTGGTTACGATAATTTGTATACTATAAAAGAAATAGACTCTTCCCCACATAAAGAGGAATCCGATGGTCTAGATGAACAAATTAAAATTGAAGGGTTATTGAACGATTTTGATTATGTTTCTATGGCGATTTTAGTAATTATTATGTTGATTGCAGGCATTCTCGCCCTTGCCATTTATTACAAAAATAAAACAAAAAGAATGGCGGCGTTACATTGACTAAAAATTCAACATCATTACTATATGTCTTTATTTCAATCATATTTTCTATTGTTGTTTTAACGGTGTCTGCCCAATCATCTTTTTCACAAGAAGCAGAATCCACTGATACCATCCCTGAATTGTTCATTTATGATGACGACGCAGAGTCTGCAGCGTTATCCCCTGAAAAAATTCATGGTTTTTCCATCAGACACGGTTTTACCAAGATAAATCTGGATGCGTTTGAATCTGACAAGATTCTGCTCAACGCATTTGGCGAGTCCGTTGTCATGTATCTGGATTCCTCAAATCGTTACTCTTGGGTGGGTACCTCCACAGAAAACTCGGGCTCGCCGAATGCATATTTTAGCTGGGCGTGGGAGCATGCAGAGACTACATCCATAACAGAAAACTCGGGCTCGCCGAATGCAGGTGTTATCATAAAGGACGGTTTGATTTTAGGCCTAGTGGATGATAATGATTTGGGTTATTTGATGATAACTCCGCTTGGTCATGATGGTGATTTGCATATTATACAAGAAGTAGACTTTTCTCTGATTCCAGAATTGTTCATTTATGATGAAGAGACAGAGTCTGCAACATTTTCTTTTGATTCTGATGATTTTGGCGTCATCAGACACAGTATTGGCAAGATGAATTCTACCGTGTTTGATTCGGGTACATTTTTGTTCAACGCATTTGGCGAATCCGTTCTCATAAGCAAGCATCCTAAAGTTCAAGGAACCGATTGGATAGGTATTACAGGAAACTCGCCCATTCCAAATGTACTTTTCAACATGAGCGATGATGTGGTTATAGGTGGTTATGTAAATTATAATCGATATCTTTCTGTGTATTTACTTGGCTACAATGATTTGTATGTTATACAAGAAATAGATCTTTCTTTGCCGCAGCCAGATCATCATTATAATTGGGGTGCATACCTATACATTGATCAATTATTCAAACTCTATGATTATGGTAGCCGGTTAAGTCGATCTGATTATGTTTCTATGGATGTATATTTGAGTAATAACAATGGTGTGATTGTGGGTCGTGAAAATTATTATCATTTAATTTTTTTTATTATAACGCCACTTGGTCACGATGATTTGTATACAAGACAAGAAATATCTAGTCTTCATCATAAAGTTAAATTTAGTAATGACGAACTAACTAAACTTGGACAATTATTTAATGACTTTGATTATGTTTCTATGGATACATATCTGAAAAAGCAGTGGTGTGGTTATGGGTACTGTAGATGGTAGTTTTGGTTATTTTACTATAAATCCGCTTGGTTACGATAATTTGTATACTATAAAAGAAATAGACTCTTCCCCACATAAAGAGGAATCCGATGGTCTAGATGAACAAATTGAAATTGAAGGGTTATTGAACGATTTTGATTATGTTTCTATGGCGATTTTAGTAATTATTATGTTGATTGCAGGCATTCTCGCCCTTACAATTTATTACAGAAATAAAACAAAAAGAGCGGCGGCATCACATTGATTAAAAATTCAACATCATTACTCTATGTCTTTATTTCAATCATATTTTCTATTGTTGTTTTAATGGCGTCTGCCCAATCATCTTTTTCACAAGAAGCAGAATCCACTGATACCATCCCTGAATTATTAATTTATGATGAAGAGACCGAGTCCGCAGTCCTATCTCCCGAAAAAATTCATGGCATTGGATCCGGTAGTGCCACTGATAAATTACATATCATGGTCTCCGAAGATGATTCATACATCCATCAAAGAGATTTTTCATCACAATCCCAATTCACAGAGGTTGATCCGTAAACATTGAAACCGGTAATCACGCTTGATTTTCTTTTGGTTTTAGTTTTTGTATTATCCGGTATCACTGTATTTCAAATAATTCCGGATATTGATGCAACTAATATATCGAATTTTAGCACCGAACTCACAATAGATAATCCTCCGCGATTGGGTGAGACTGCCGAGCTTACTCTTACATTTACTGATCGATATCCCGATCTACCTTCATACATCAAGGATTTTTATACAACAATAATACGACTGCCTGACGGCTTTGAACTTGTATCAGGTCAACTAGAGGATACACACCCTTGGAAAGAAGGTGATTCAATTGAGATTAGTATAACAGTAAGAGCAATACAAACAGGAAACTGGACAATTCATGGTATTGGACAAGATCGTGCTAGCGACTCATTAAGTATCGTGGTCTCCGAAGATGATTCATACATCCAACCGGGTGGTTTTCCCGCAATAACTATTTCTGAAATCCACCCTGACGGTATTGTTCTTGGTCCACCTGGTTCTATATCCATAGATCCTAAAATTCAAAGATCATACGATTTATCCGGTCTTGATGATGTTCTAAAAAGAGGGTATCCCACTCCTACAACTAACTATGATTATAGTTTAATTCAAAATGAGCTATATCGAAGTGCTGGAATGATTTCAAGCTTTGACCCATCCTCTTTCTATATTTATGAATCTCCAAAAAAACAGGTGGATTCGGGCATATTGCCCGAGGATGTAACGTGTAGAAAAAATAAAATTTTGGTGATTCTAGATGATGGCGATACGGCTTGTGTTACAAAAAAGACAGCAGACAGTGCAAACTGGAAAATAATCCGAACAGAATTCCCACAGCCTTTTTCCGCCGAACTTACAATGGACAATCCTCCAAAACTGGGCGAGACTGCCGAGGTTACTCTTGCAATTACTGATGTAATGGGCAATCCTCTGGGAATCACCAAGTTTCGTACGATAATATATCTGTCTGACGGCTTTGAACTTGTATCAGGTAAACTAGATGATACGCACTATTGGACAAAAGGGGATCCATTTGAGGTCAATGTGACAGTAAAAGCAGTACAAACAGGAGACTGGACAATTCATGGCATTGGATCCGGAGGTGCCACTGACAAATTACATATCATGGTCTCCAAAGATGATTCATACATCCATCAAAGAGATTTTTCATCACAATCCCAATTCACAGAGGCTGATCCGTAAACATTGAAACCGGTAACCCCATCGGATTCTGGAAACGATCTGCAAAAATATGACAAATCAATCCGTCGTCATTGGAAACGATAAATCAAATAGTTTTTTATTCTATAGTATGGTCAAGTAAACAACCCATGAATGAATATGTTTGATGATTTCCAAAGTCCACGAATCAAAACAAATATCGCGGTAGCCACCAACACAATTGATCAAGATCAAGGCTTGTCACAGACAACACCGCAAATTGCAGACAAACGATTTGAAATTCATTCCTAAAAATAAAAAACAAAAAGACAAATGTCAGATATGACGAATCACATTTTAGAATATTTTAGAGTGACATAATTTTGTCTGTATGTTCAAAAGTATCCCGTCCATTGATCTCATGAACTTTTGCTTGTCACCAGTACATAATCCCAAAACCTGATCAGATTAAGAATGGACTATCTTGAGAATTTTTTTTGGCAGGGCACCATAATCCGTATCAGGCTCAGACACTACGTACAAAATGTCATCATTGATTATCACGCTAATTGCAAGGGCACGTTCACGGGAGGCCATTGCAAAATTTACAGGACCTAGTTGTCTATCAAACTCTTTTCTCATTTTCACACGCAAGGCAAGTTCCATGAAAATCATCTCGTCATCCTTTTCGTTTTCTAACGGTTCGACATTTTCCTTCATTCCCCCTGCAACCAATCTTCCACGTTCATTGATCACGCCGGCAAATCTGATTTTCGGATCAACTGTAAATATGGAATTACAGATTTTTGTATAATCATAAATTTTTGTGGACAAATTACTATGATTCTACATGACACTCATTTATTATCTTTATACAGAATTTTGAGGCTGATAATCTATAAAGTCAAATTCCTTACCAATTTGAGAAATTCATCCTCGGACATTGGGGGGATTTTCAGGATTTCGAGATTCTCCCGTACATGCTGTTCTGATTTCTGTCCGACCAAAGGTGCCAAAACCCCCGGGGTTGAACGAATAAATTGCAGGGCACGCAAGGACGGCTTTAACCCATTAAACTCTGGCATTACCCCTGGCGCAAGTAATTTCCCCTGCATGAAAGGCACGCTGGTAAATACGCCAATACCCAGCCTGACTGCAGATTCCAAAACAGATACCTGTTTATTTTCAAGCAGTTGATTTCTTGCAAGTAACACCTGATCATAATTCATGTTGTAGGGTAACTGAATAAATCGAAATCCGTGGTTCTCCCCTCCGACTTTTTTTGCCAAGTTAACAGTATCCTCTAATGAAAGATACTGGGGATTATCCCGTGTAACTCTAAAACATTCCCATGTTGCCATTCCATAAAATTTGATTTTTCCCTCGTCTCGTTTTTGCTCATACAATTCAAAAACAGATTTTAGATTTTCCAAAAACTTTTCCTTGGAAACATCCTTAATTTGACCCTCTACTGCATTGTGCAGATACATCAAATCAAGACATTGGATTCCCAGATTTCTCAAACTCCTATCTAACTGATCAGAGAGATATGGGACAGTCATGCAGTGATAACCTGAAGTAATATCGCCTTCCTTGATAATGCCGTTTTGTGAATATTCCTCCTTGACATACTCCCAAAAACCCAACTGGACATCGGCATCGTTTGTAACATAACCGTTTTTAGAGCTAATGAAAATTTCATCACGGGTGATTTTACCGTCATTGATTAATTCCAAAATCGCCTTTCCAACTGATCGTTCGGCTTTCTGAGACCGATAATTGATTGCAGTGTCAACAACATTTACTCCAGATAAGATGGATTGCTTGACTGCGTTTGTTACTAGTTCATCGGTTCTAGTATCCGGATCCCCCAGATACGTTCCAATGCCTACATTGGACAGTGATAAATTTTCAAATTTTTTGAAATTAGCCTCATTTACTCCCGAATTCTTGGCAAATTTCTGGGTTCCTTCAGCGCTGGCAAATCCTGAAATCATGAAATCATTCCACGGATGTTAAATTTATGTCAAGTGGTAAATGGGTACTGTAAAGTTATTGGGTGCTAACACTAATTTAGATAGGTCAAAATATGGATCAAATTATTCCACAGTATTCTTCCCTTTTGACCTTCTTAAAAGACCAGATGAAATGGCTGGAATAATTGTGGATGGTAAGAAAAGTGGAAAAATATCATTCAAAATACTGGTTTGAATCAAATTATGAAATAAAAAAAGGTTACTTGACTGTCATGAGATTCCGCTAATTTATAGTGGATTGTAACCATTATGTTTTCAGACGGGTTGTTTTTAAATATTTATACAGATATTGTCTAGTGTAGAATCCTAAAAGTAGTTCACCTCCAAATCCTGCATGCCATCGCTTTGCTTCCTGTCTTTCATTAGTTTCCCCCCTCTCCCACTCCTCTTCCTCGTCTACCCACAACTGGTATTTCCACTAGGAGTTCTTTTCACAGCATACCTTTCACCTGTCTGTGAATCCACAACCTCCTCCCCCTCCTGCATCAAGCGCTACCTCCGACCAGCAAGGTTCCACTACCATAGGACTCCCGCCCAAAGTAGCCCGTCACAATGATACATCGATTCTGGAAAGCTTGATCTGGAATTTGAAATGCCCACCTCATACAACAGAACATGGCAAAACAGGACAAACAACATCTAAACATTGATTTTGGCGGCTGTCTGTTCATACATATGATCAGAGTTATCTTTTGATCCTAATTCTTTTAAGGTATGGGATAAATCCGATTATGTGGAAAAAATAGGCATCATCTTTGCTGGTGTGATATTATCATTAATTTTATTCTCAGGCATTACCATGTCCTCTTACTCTGATTACATATCTCCGAAAAAACAGATAGAATCCGGTGTATTACCCGAAGACGTGGTGTGTAAAGTGAATAGAGTCCTGGTGATTCGGGATAACGGATCTCCTGCATGTGTATCAGAAAAGACTGCCGAAAAGAAGGGGTGGAGGATATTAGTTGCTGAGAGCACCGAGCCCCTGGCAGCATCAGTCTCTGATCACTCTGAGCTTCAGGATACCGTATCAGTACAAGACAGCGTGAAAATAGGCGGAGAGTCAGTTAATGTGGTACAGGCCCATACAGATGATGATGTTGTTTCAGAGATAACAACTGTCACACTAAACATTGCATCCCCCGTAGAGTTTGTAGATGACGACAGGGAGTACCCACAAGTGCTTCAGAGAAGACCTCCAAGCCCCCCAATATATGACAGAGTAATGGGCGCCGAGTTGGTATTCCCCAGTAGCGATGTAAGCGGTGAGACCAGCAGATCAACCACGTTTACATCCGTACCACATACAAAATATTCAAAGAATCCTGGTGTCGGATTATACATTGAGGACTGGATGCCAACACATATTCTTGATGGGTATAGATTGCTGTATGCCAACTCCGAGTATGAAGAGTACAAGTCGGGTAGAAATGTACACTATGTAAAGTATTATTTTGTTCCAACTGATTATGTGATACAGCCTGATGCCACTTATCACACCTTGTTTAGAAACTCAGATGGCTATACTGCTCTTGCAAAAATCAGCAGTACTTCCTATGATGAAATAGAAGACATAAAAGAAACCTTTAGAGAAAGCAGAGAATCCCAAAGTGGAAATTATGGAGGCTTTAGGGAGATGACCCGGGACGGCAAGACAGTTGATGCTTATGCTGGTGGAAACGATCTGAATTACTATGAATCTAATATTGCTTTTGCTCCTGATGAATATACCCTCATGTATGTAAAATCGGTTTACCATACCTTGGATGAACTACTCCCGGTGTTTGAGAGTATGATGAACTGATGAAAAAACATCTTTTACTATTATTTTTTGCAGTATCTACACTTTTTGTACTGTCTGCCAGTTATCCGAATGCGTCTGCAACAGACTGTAGTGTTAATGACCCCTGTTATTCACAAATCCAAACAAATCCTTCTTCCCCAATCAAGGGAGTTCAGTTTCAGTTGGATTCCCCCGACTTGTACATTGACATAAATTCCTGCACGGACGCGGCAGTATCCGCAGGGTGGTTGACTGGCACTCCAGTTAGAGAGTATGATGGACGTGGCGTGTTTTGGTGATCAGATCATCATTTTGTACCCGAACCGAATTTGCAGCATAATTCTATTCAGAATAGGCAGTCGGAACTTCTGCATCAGACATCAAAACATGCGTGGAGTGGAAATTTAGGTATCTAATATTTATAATAAACATGCCAAGGATACTCATGGCAAAAAACCCTGCATTTGGTAAATGGACAGAAGAACAAACAAACTGGTCATCTGTTGATACTGAGTTTATAAAAAATACTTTGGAGGGAGAATCTATCCCAACTTCCTATGAAGAGTTATTAAAAGACCATGAAGTAAAACTCTTGCAATGAAAATAACTTTTAAAACAAAAATCTATCAAAATGAATATGGCGTTATTTCGTTTACACGTAGTGCTGTTTTACTTCCGTTGATTTCAAGAATAGAGCGTGCTCAATCCCTTATGGATTTAGAAAATCACTCATCATGTGATTTATCTGACAATGTCTGTTTTGTCTTTAATGGTGTGGGTAAGTTGTATTTTCAACATTTCAATAATGAAACTGAAGTAAAATTACTTCGATTTGCTTTTACAAATCATGATTTTTAACATTATGAATTAATGTATGATTACACGCAAATGTTCTTGAGATCAATTTTATCAAACCAAAAACTACAAGGATATCTTTCTCTTAAAACAGCATGATCAATCCTGCAGGAAGATTTCAAAAAAGCGCACAAAAAAGAAAAAGATCCAAAAGTAAAGCCAATAATGCCTGCAGTACACACGTATTATGTACACGGCAAGGGCGTGCAGGAGATAGCACAATATCTGCCGCAGTGTACCAGCTGGGTCGCCCAGTGGGTAGAACGCTTTGAAAAGGAGGTCTTGAGGGCTACTCTGGAATCTCTCCAAATGCGAAGACCTGTAAAAATCCCGCACAAAATGGATCAGATAATGCTCAAAGCATCCTTGGGGCGTGGTGGATTTTGGTGTTCAGATCATCATTTTGTACCAGAGCCAAAATTGAATTCATACATGATCTGAAAAACTTGCCCGTGTGTCAGTTTCGTCGGAGCTGGGGTAATGCACATAAATTCTTCTGTATTCCTATTTTAATAAACCATTAAATAAATACAGTTTTTTCCGGCTATGTAATCTTCGAGTCCTGAGATTGGAACTGGATATGTACGCTGTTTAATCTATCTCGTCGTACTTTTGTACGACCGATTCATTTTTCATATTTAAAAACAATATAACCATGTCTTGTAAATGATATACATGATCAAGATGTTTTACGAGCACTTTAATTTAGATGGTCATTTTTGGACTCAAAAAACGTTGTTTTTTGTTCATTGTGTGAATACATAATGTTTATTCCACTTTCTGCGCTAGATCCCTATAACTTCACAGTACCGGTAACTGCGGTGATCATGATGTCAATTAAAAATCCGATCATAAACAATGTACCTGTAACCCTGCCAAACATCAATGTAGAGGACATGTATGGCACAAGATTCCTTGTAGAGTCATAATTTTTTTGTAAACCCCTGCCTGATTTTATCATTAATGGCACACTAAAAAAACCAATCAGACAAAATACTGGAAACAAATTTGTAGAAACGCCCAGAATTACTGCCAGATATGAAACAAGTGGGAAAACCCAGAACAATTTTGCGCCTCTTTTTTTACCAACTGCGATCACCAAAGTTTTCCTTCCTTTAGACTTGTCTGCATCATGATCAGGAAAAGATGCTATAAAGAGAACCAGGGAAGACAAGGAACCTGCAACAATTCCGGCAAGTACTGATTCAATAGAGATCTCCCCTGACTGAATAAAAAATGTGCCAATTACTATCATGGAGCCCTTTACAGCAACAAAAAATTCACCCAAACCCGAATCAACAATTTTGCTAGAATAAAAATAGATGGAGAGGACTGCAAATCCCAAAATTATTGCAATGATGACCCCGTCTGTAACTACAAAATACCCTCCAACTGCAGTACCCAGAACTAGAAACATAATTCCTGCACGATAAACCGTGGAGGGTTTCAACAGCCCCTCGGGCAGAACACCTGTTCCCCCACTCATTTTAGTCCTTGTTGTGGCAGTATCAATACCCCGCTTGAAATCCCAAAAATCATTTAACAGATCCACACTTGCATGAAGTGCCATTACGCCAACAAAAGTCAGTCCGGCATCAAAAATATCCAATGTGGAATTCTGCCACCAATTCAACACCAATCCAATGGAAACTGCAATTACAGAGGCCAGAAGAAATCTAACCCTGATGACTCTAAACCATACAGAAAGCATCGCTATTATGGCTGATTTTTCAATATAATATTCATGAGTTTGATGAATAAACTTGTTTATATTGAAATTAAAGCAAACAGGTCATGATTATAGGTAAAATTGCAGAGAATGAAAAAACAATAAAATTTGATGCGCAGATACACTGTACAAGCTGCGGCAAACAAGTTCCAGGCGGATTAAAAACAGGAGAAGAATATTATCAATCCCGAGAATTCGAAATTGAATTAAAGGAATTTGCGGCGAGTTATCTTTGCGGTATATGCAGGGATAAAAAAAGACGGGAAGGGAATTAAGGTTCTTCATTCTTCTTTTAAACCTGTTTAGATTTTCTTTGGGTCCCAAACGCTGCAAACCCGTCATCAAATTCCCTCAACTGCGGCATGAATTATCCATTCAGACAATCTAAATCAATTACATCAGATGTTTTTTCAGATATTCTCCCATCAATCAATCAGAGATAAAAAACCATGATCGTCAGTAAAAGAACTTTTGTCTTTGATCAGAGGCAACAACGATGATGACAAGCACTATTTTTCATTAAAAACCAAGGCGGTAAAGCAAGCAAGAGACAACATATTGAACCGATTCAAAGTCCATAATCTATCTAAAGCGCTGTCATTTAGCAGCATTTGATCAAAAACAGATTCAACCGGGATGGATTTACCGTAAGCAGATGTACCGGATACAAGGTCTTGCAAGCATCATCTTGTAAATATCTAATGCTGGAATTGTACCCGACTTGAAATAATTAGATTAAAGAATCATCACTTACTTCAATTGGCTTTCTTCCGCTAAAACCAGAGTCTTTCTCATGCCAGAATTTTATCTCAGTTTCACCATACTTCCAACAAAGCCACACTTCCTCATCAAATCTTTTTGAAGGGAAATCAAGTAATCCCTGCTCTATACTTTTGACAACTACACCCGTATTTTCCAGGATCTCTACGGATTCATAAAACTTGGTAATGGAAGAATTTAATTTTTGTTTTAAATTCACGTACAATTCAAAGGAATTTGTAGTGGAGAGGCTAACTTGCAACTCTTTCTCTATTTTCCTCACCTCGGTATTTTTTGCTAGTGCATATTCAAATTTTTTTATCACATCAGGCAACGCGTCATTTGCTTGGTTTGTGGTAAAAAATGAAAACATGTGTTATTTTCTCATAAAATAGAGATTAAAAATCTTGGGTGCAGATTTATTAAGAAATAATACTGTGAATACTCATGAGTGATGATCAATTAGAGGCATTAATTATTCAGGTAATTAACGGCGCAGTCGCCACGATTCCGTCATATCTGGAAGAAATTAAAGAGAATAAAAAAATGTTAAAAGTTGAGAATCCGCAGGAATTTGTTTATGGAATAGTGATGGGGATGGCACTTGGAATGGGAGGGGCAGTTCTCAGCGCTCAAAAGGAAATGCCCACAGAGGAGGATCAAATGAAGATCAGAGACATCGTATACAAACACATTCCTGAGATAAGAGAACGAATTTTCAGTTAATTGGATTCCGTGACAAGTAAGTGGTGTCTATAAAGAAATTAAAAAAGCAAGATGGGTGGCGTCAATCACATGCCCGAGTGGTTTTCAAGACATTCCAGATGTTGAAAATAACAATTTCAAATGCTTTAGTTTAGTTGATGATGTGTCATGGTGATGTGCAAATGTTTTTGAGATCAATTCCATCAAATCTAAAACTGTATGGTTTATCATCATATCATCGTACCTGCGACCCAACACGATTTCATCCCTACTGAATGCAGTAGAAAAATCCAGACATCAGACAAAGCAGGCGCACTACCCTGAATTTATGCGTCAATGCCGATGATGTATCGTTTTCGGATATTTTAGAACGGCGCGATTATGCTGGGATGCTGAAAAATATCCAGAGTTTCAATTGACTTTCTAACTTTTGATCGTCAATCATAATTGGGTTGAAAAATATTCCGGAATGACTAGACTGTGTAAAGGATGCTACCCCAAGTTTTAGAACGTGAAGGGCAGATAAATTCTCATGAAAATTCGGGGCAAGCAAAAATACCGTTATTCAATGCTGCATTACAAAGCAGGATTTATGATCGGCGAATTAATACCCGAAACAAATGACACCAAAGATGTAAAACCCGTGCTAAAGCAGTCGTGATGATGACTGCAGATACAAAGCACGCAGTAGCACCATTTCAGATGTACGCCAACTTTTACGATGCCAAGTCAGAACACGGACAAAAGGGCTTTTTACAAAAAGAGGCAGAACTACGGCATCCGCACGAACGGCGACACAAACAAGAACTGGGGAGATTAAACGGCACGGCACTACTAGTAGTAATATGGAAATCCCCGGATGAATAAGAGACGTCTGTCCTTGTTTGAGTGTTCCAGGCATTCTATAATTTTGGCAAGAAACATGATACATTAAAAGAAAGACACCTGTCAAAATGACAGGAATACAAGTCGATGTATTAAACAAATGATCGACTGATTGATGCTTCCCTGAATGGCATGTATAATCATGATTCTGATTTTTCACTCTAGAAAAGATCCATGTTTTCATCCCTAAAGGGTAGAGCACAAACCTTGGAATCCTCTTTTGATAACCTTGGTGCCGCTGATAATCCCTGTTATACAATAAAATAAAGATCGTACACTTGATGAGTGTTTCATGTCTGTCTGTCTGTCTATCTGTCAGCGTTTCAGATATCTGGAATTTTTGTTGCCACTAAAGAAATAAAACCGATTATACCTAAAATTATGCTGAAATTGGATTGGAGATCGACTGTCTTTTCTGCATTTTGCGGGAACCTGCAAAAATTATTTCCAGATAACTGATTGAATTTACTGTGAATGAAACTATAAATTGAATTTAACTGTGGGAAATCTGTGCCAATCGATCCCGTATGCGGAATAGAACTTGACGAGGAACTAGCATTGCTTCATGATCATGACGGAAAAAAAGTCTATTTTTGCTGTTCTGGATGCAGGCGAATTTTTCTCAAAAAACCCAGAAAATATAAAAATAAAATCTAGATTGGAAACGCCCCACACATTCTGCAGAATTTGGACTTTGCTACGTATTGTTTACAATACGGGCAAACCTCATCTGATTTGGAATCTACCGGGGTTCCATGATATTTTTTAAAAATCTCATAATAATGCATTGATTCTCTGCTTCTAATTACAACACCGTCTGTCTTCTCCACGGTTAATTTTTTTCCAACAAATTGTTCCTCGCCCACTATTGAATCAAACAGATGTGTTAGTCCCACAGTTCCGGAACCGTCCTGCATCGGTGATTTTTCTCTCCATGCAATTTGTCGCGGGATGTTTTTCTCAAAGGTCTTGCGTAGTATCCACTTGCCATGCCTCTTTGCATTCTCTTCTCTGACCTTGAGTGTAACTGGGATCTTTCCTGCCAAATCCACCACTTTGTCGTTTAAAAATGGGGATTCTATGGTTACTCCCAGCGCTTTTCCTATCTTTTGCGTTGGAAAGTGCATCACTGAACATATCCTTTTAATCTCCCTTTCCAATTCCTCCTCCTCTGATTTGTTTATGAGAAAGCTATATCCTGCAAACAACTCGTCTGCACCGTCCCCGGTAATGATAGACTCTTCCCCGTTTTCTTTTGCCCATTTAACTGCCAGATACATTACAACATTATTGCGAATTTCAATATCATTGAAGTTTTTCAAAATTTTAATCGTTTCTTCTACGGCCTTTAGGACTTTTTCTGTCCTGACGCTGTAAATTGTTAATGGCAGTTCCATCTCTTTTGAAACCATCTGACAATACGTCAGATCCGTTGAAACAAAGTCTTCTGTAATTACTGCCAGCGCCTTTGGTTTTCTTGGCTTTAAAAAATACGCGATAATTGAACTATCCAACCCCCCTGATAATGATATTAAACCTGATCTGCATTCATTACATGACTCTTCTAAAACCCTGTAAAGATTCTGGGAATATTCTTCCAACATCATTGATGTTTCTTTGAAATTAAAATAGCTATGCCTGATGAGACCGGAGGAATATTTTCTTTTAACTGCAAACTTTAAATCCTTAATCAAATTCTTGAGGGGTAATGCTACTTCCTGCCGAGATAGAATCCAAAACCCTGATTCCCGCATTACGGGCTATTCTAGCTAAAAAACTTGCAGAGGACCATGATATCCGTGAGGATGAAATTTCCAAAATGCTCGGGGTAACCCAAGCCGCAATTAGCAATTACATTAGGGGGACAAGGGGTGATCCTTCCTTGATTGCAAAACTTTTGGCAGAAAAACAGGTTGCCGTCATGATTGATGAACTAAGCGACAGTCTTTCATCGGATATGGCATATACCCCGTCAAGTCTTTCAAAGTTTATCGGACTGTGCAATTACATCAAATCAAGCCTGTTGATTTGCGAGATACATCACAATCTGGAATCAAACATTGATGAACAAGTTTGCAAAGAATGTGAAAACATGCTTTTAAAAGGTCCTGGAAGCGTTTACTAGTTTTTCAATAAAATGATTTCCACAGTTGAAGTCATACTTCCAATTCCAGCAGCTGCAACCGTGTCCAAGTTTATTTTTTGAATATGAGAGTTCCCCTTGAGCATTTTTTCTGTAATTATGTTTGCCACTGCAACTGCGTTTGGTATTGAATCCCCCTTTGCCTTTAGGATTATCTTGTTTTTCTCCCCCCAGATTGTTAGTACTTCGATGGCTGATTCCATAACGGGATAGTTTCCAATTTGTATTGTGATCTGTTCAGATTTTTTGATCTGCTCCTGACCACCTAGTTCAGATATCTCTTCCATGAGCATTATTCAATATTTAGAAATTTTATGTTCTTTTAAGTTTTATCGACCATTGATTCATTTTTCAAAGTAATCAATTGGTATATTTTGATAATCGCCATTGGGGAGTACTCTTCTGATTGTAATTGGAATTACTCTCTGTTCTAGTTCCTCCATTGAAATGTCCAATGAAATTCTAGCTGATTTTGGAATTGGAATGAATGGCGGCGCCCCCAACGATAATTGCAATGCTCTTGCCCCCATGATTCTTGCCTTTTCAAATCTTGTCAATGTTGGCGGCCCTATCGTGATTTTTTCCTTTTCACATGGAATTTCAACCGGGTCATGCTCTTCAATTTTTTCAACCACCTCCCTTCCCTCAATCTCTTTGATTCTTTTTTCAAGACTATTCTGTTCTTTTTCAGTCAACGGTTCGAGAAGGTCCTTTCTATCGATTAATTTTCTATAGGTATCTAATGCCTTGTTCAGTCCGGCGTTCTCTTCAACTTCCGCATCCAATTCATCTGATTGTGGAACTTTGATTAATTTGGATTCAGTGGCATCAGGCAAGTAAGAAAATTTCCTTAAAACGTTATATAATCTAATCATTTTAAAGTACAAATCGGACATGTCTTCAGTCTCCAGAAAACAACTAATCTTAGAAATTCGTGGTAAAGCAAAAATTTCATGTGATCTAAAACGACATCTGTCTCCAAGAACTGTTGGAAGCATCATGAGATCACTACCACTAGATGGTCATGCCCATTTACTGGGGAAAAACATCCTGTATTTTGAATCTATTATTGATTCTGGAATTGAGAGATCCAGAACCGATTTCAAAAAAGGCGATGTTGCATTTCTGCCCTCCACTGGAAGTCTGTGCTTTTTCCTTGATGATGCAGTATTTTCAAAGACTATGACTCCCATAGGAAAACTGGTTGGGAATACTGACGTGTTAAATGATGTTAAATCCGGGGACGTTCTTTGTCTCTATGAGGAAACTGCCTGATACAAATGATGACCGGCATAACCTCCGACCTTTTTTACGATTCCCTTGCTTGCAGATTCCTTTAGGAATGCGTTTGCCGCTGAAATTTTCACCCCTGTCTGTCTTGCAAGATCCTGAACTGTGAGAACCTTGGAATTTTGAATAATTTTTAACGCCTGCTGTTCATTTACAATGACTGTGATTTCGGCTTTCTTTGGTCCGCCCTCGCCCCGGTCTTTCTTTTTCTTTGTGTCTTTGGAACCTGCCGATTTGTCTTTGTTTCCAGCTGTAGGTTTCTTTGCGCCACCCATGATCATAGAAAAAAATATTCCTCTTATAAACGATGAATTTGTTTTGGGGAAATCTTTTTTATGATCATGTCACCTAGAAATCATTTCAAGTATAAATAACATTACGACTATTATTCTATATGGGAATAGTGTCAAAAGGTGCAAAGTGCAACTATGAAGGCTGTGATAAAGACGGGGCTCGCTCCCTTAATACGGCCAAGGTTGAAAATGCCGGATTACGTGTAAATTCATCTGGAAAAAAAACGGTTCTTTGCAAAGAGCACTACAAAGAATACAAAAAAGAATCCAAAGGTGATCGTGATCTTGAACGCGCCAGATTTGACAAGTTTTAGATTTTTTTGGGTTGCCTACTTTATCTTGCTGGCGGGATTTTTGAAATAGTCATCGCTTAGTTTCGAGTACAACATGTCTAATTTTTTGTACAGCCTTTTGGGCTTTCTACTTTTTTGATTGCTCAAAACATACAGTGCAAGAATGGGAAACGCTATGGTCGCATCAGCATACACTGTAACCATTCCGTTATGCGCGTCTTGGATTTTGCCCCAGCTTTTCCCCTCTTGAAGTGTGGCCCCGGACAACCCTCCCGTATCCGGACGTGCATCTGTAATCTGGATGATATAGTCCTGTCCTCCGTCGTCTCTTTTTAGAATTTGATCCAAAAGCGGACCTGTCTGCTGGGCCGTGTTCTTTGGCACTCCCCCGCCCAATTCGACAATCCCTGATTTTTTGGAACCGTACAAAATGGCAGCCTGCTCAAGTATCTCCCTTACAAAATCCAAGCTGTACGTTTTGCCTCGTAATCTGTGAACTGCCAAATTCAATGCAAGTGAGGAATCCTTTATTGTCGAGATATACACCGGTACGTCATAATCATATGCCGCCGTAACGAAACTTTTTTCAGGATGCCTCGCTTTTGTCTTGCTTAGTTTTCCCATCAAATTGCAAAATTCCGCAGTCGTAAATGGCTTGTCTGGAAAATCCTCCCCGAACATTTTTTGAACTAGTTCGTCTTGAACCCCCAGCGTTTCATGAAATTTGATAAACACATCCCTTATTCTCACAATTTCATTTTCATACAGCTTCATGTCATCCACATCAAAACTTCCCTGCTTTACTGGCAGTCCCCAGGCAAAATGATCCTCGTGATACACATTGGCGCCCGTTGTAACAATCCAATCAACGAATCCCCTTTCAATCAACGTCTTAATTATCCCCCCGAATCCGACTGGCGTCATGGCACCTGAGACTGTCAGACAAATTGTCGCGTCCTCTTTAATCATTTTTGCATACAGTTTGGCCGCCTCCCCCAGCTGCCGTCCGTTATACCCAGAACCTGCAAAAACATCAACCAGGTCCTCAATGCCCATCTTTGAATCTAGTTTGATATGGGGGATGTCTTTGCCCTGAAACTTGTGTGGATCCAATATATAAAAAACTAATTTTTCAGTAAATAATACTATCGAAACTGGTCTTTAACGCACAAGTAATTATTACTTATTTGGGAATAATCCCAAACAATACTAATGAACATAGTTGATTTGCATGATCCCAGCAGGGTAGATCGTGCCCCAGATGATGTGAAGGTTTTACTTTCTTCTGGAAATCTCACCGAATCTGAATTTGTAATATTGACTGTGGAATTGAGACTATACATTGAAAGGTGTGATGATAAATTCGGTGATTTCTCCCTGATAACCTCCTTTGTTGAAACTGATCGTGGTTCGGTGGAAATGATATATGATGAAGGATTTCGCGGTAAGAATCCCCTTTTGCGTGCAACAGAGTTTCTCACATCCAACCTGGGGCTCTCTGCATTGATTCTTCGCTCAATTATTACATTGAGGGACAACCTGGAATAACTCTAGATTTTTTACTTGCTCACCATGGCTTGCCGTGTTTTTTTAATTCGTTTTTTGCCTTTTTTGACATTGTGTCTAGCGTATACGAGTCATAGTTGGCCCCTTCAAAATTTACTGATTCTAGGACCGCCCCTTCAAAATTCGTATGTCTGAGATTGACGCCACTGAGGTTTGCATTACTCAAATCCGCACTTTGCAAATCCGCATAAAACAAGTCCGCACCGCCAATGTCTGCCCCCCGCAAGTCTGCCCCATACAAATCCGCATTCCAAAGCTTTGCGCCGGACAGATCCGTCTGTTGCAAGTCTGCCCCCCTCATTTTTACATAAAACAGTATTGCACCACTCATGTTTGCCCCACTAAGATCCGTGCAGCTCAAATTCACATTGTGAATGTCCCTGTCTTTAAGATTGACCCCCTTCATGTTCGAATCTGAAAAATCCTTTCCAATCAATTCCTCATATTCAAAATTAATTTTTGAAAGATTTTTTTTACTAAATGCGTCTGATGGATTCATTCTGTTCTGCTTTATCTACGGCACATTTTAATTTAGATCCAAAATGACTGGGATGTAATTGAATTTTTAATTGTACTTTTGATGATTTTCCCACCCTGTGCGAACTGGTTCTTATCGAAGATCAGTGAAGTGGAAATGACTGATGCTCAGAGTCAACACGCATGCTCCGCAGCACCGTCCATGAAGCAAGGCGCAATGACATGATCTCAAAATCCAACTGTTGCAATTGACAAGACCATACTTCCAAGGTATGGCAAAAAAAGCCTAGGGAATGACGGGTCTGATAAAATACAAGTATCGCGGTACCGGTACCGGGGAGGCATACATCACGGCAAAGATTGTCGGTGAGGGTACCTCACTGAACATAGCGTTGCATCCAGTCGGCAGGGACGGGTTTAAACCCAATTTCATGCGTAAAATCCCTGAGGAATTCAAAAGATGTAAAATCAAACCAGGACTGATCTACATGACCGAGAGTTTTATGTAGTCAATGTCCTGCTGATCCCCAACATGCCTGCATGACGTTTCTGATGCCTGCAGTAAAGATCTGGAATAAAAAAGGCGATAGCTGAATACGTGCAAGGTCAGCGGGGTTACGTATCCAAATATGTCATGAAAAACGTTGCAGGAAAAGAATTCGGATTCGAACTGATCATCGTTGTGCCAAAAGACGGCGTAAGAGAAGGGGTTGTCTCAAAAGAGAGTGATAGATATCTGGCGTTTGCGACATATCACTTGTGGTGCAGGGATGTCAATGCAGTACAGATGGTTCCCCAGATGTAAGGGTGAGATGGGGTATTGAAAACGGATACAAGAATGCAAAGGCAGTCAGACCCCGTACCACCAGTACAAACAGATCAGTCAGAATATTCGTGTTTTTTATGTCTATCTTTATTTGCAATCTCTGAGTTTTTCTCAGTACAAGTAATGGATCCATTCGACTTGCAAATCTGTGATGTTGATGAGTATTGCAATATACGGTAGTGGCATGTTTTGCGGTAGACCTCCGGATCCGCCGTGAGAAGGGGTTGATCTAAGACACACAATCGAAACTTCTGAATGTATCTGCATTAAATTTCTTACAAGATCTAAAAAACCATCTTCCATTTTTTGTAATGTGTTTATAATGATGATTGTTTGATCCTTTTGGATATAATACCGGGCTCATCACAGATTATGCCAAATTGTATACGAATCTCCTCTGTGACGGTATTATCCAAATGATAGGGTGAAAAAAAACGTGTATCTTTTGATGCTATAAAAAAACGAGAATCAGGATCTTTCAACTTTTTTTTCAAGGTAATTACCTCTGCAAGGATTTTTTCATCTCTCGTTGTGCTTCTGTTAAATGTCATATTTGGTCCTGTGTCGTCTGAGGCGTATATTCTTACAAATTCCCTTAATTGCTCTACATTTTGTATAATTTGTTTACCATTAGTCCGAACTATTTCATCTTTTTGTTTTTTTCCCCATTGCACATAACACCTGCATAGGTTTTGGGACATTATTTTCACATCATCCAGATTTTCTTTCCGCTCTAAATAATTTTGATCAAATCTGTTTAATTTTTTAAATAATTCCTTCATTTTATATTCGTAAAAATAATCAGTAATCAGTGTTACTTCATCTAAAATTCTTTGATCTTCTAATGTATTTTCATCTTTTAAATTTTTTCCCCTTCTTTCCCCATATGATTTATCTGAAGAATAAAACACATTATGTACAGCTTTACAAAGTACCTTAAAACATTCTAAACGAACTGTCGGTATTAGATAACCATCAGCACATTTCGAAGGATGAAATAAATCAAATAATTGTATGCATTCTTCATAAAACTCGTGTTGTCCTGTTGTTTTTCTTAATTCAGTGAGAAAGTTGAATCCAATGAGTTCTTCAAATTCCAGAGTATTTTCTCCAATACTTGCTGCAAGAATTACATTTGTATCTGGAATTATTTTGATATTGGACAAATTTTACAAAAATCAGGCATATGCTTTTTTCATTAATACTGAAAATAGTTTTTGTAACTTGTCTTTATCTAAATTTTCTGGATTTACTTCTAATATCCCAATAAGATTTGTACTTTCAGCTTCATTTCTCAATTCATATGTTTCAGTCAAAATTTGATCAACGGTTTCCATGTTAATTTCGGATGATTCTATTACTGTTATTTTCAGAATATCAACAATGTGATGTAATAATAATAATGAATCATCTATCATTTCTCGATCATCGTTGGGTTTTTCTGAATTTTTAAATCGTACCTCCATTTTCTCCAATATTAATTCCACATTATGAACTGCCTGATAAAAATAAAATCTATCTGACTTTTCTTCATTTATCCATTTGTTTTTGATTTCTTTTAGAGAATTATCGCGCAATGTTGTAATAATATTTAATATCCGATGATCAATTTTTTCAGTATTATCAAGTGAATTTTTCAGTTCATCAAGTGAATTTTTCAGTTCATCAAGTGAATTTTTCAGTTCATCAAGTGAATTTTTCATTTCTGTTAAATTCTCATTTTTCATATTGTATAATTATTTATTCTGTCATTTTAATAAAGTTTATGCATATTCTAAAAGTTCCGATTGTGTATCTATTCTGAATAAAATTATGCCATAAATTCGAATTTTTCTAACATTATGATCTAAAAGCAAGGAGTGCCCAATCATATCTATGTACACCAAAGACACAGCGGAATACCACGTGAATACACGGCACGGTTGATTTAATTCACTGTGTATTGGAATTTCCAAGATATCAATAGAGTTCTCAGATCGTTATAATACCATGTACGGACCAAATGATGTGGCAGCATTTTTCTTGTACATGTGTAAAAACAGCATGTGTACAGAACAGGCATATCAGCAGGTGCGGCGACAGCATAAATGGACCCTGTGCGAACTGGTTCTTATCGAAGATCAGTGGAGTGGAAATGACTGATGCTCAGAGTCAACACGCATGCTCCGCAGCACAGTCCATGAAGCAAGGCGCAATGGCATGATCTCAAAATCCAACTGTTACAATTGACAAGACCATACTTCCAAGGTATGGCAAAAAAAGCCTAGGGAATGACGGGTCTGATAAAATACAAGCATCAGGATACCGTCATCGGAGAGGGGCGTACATCGCGGCAAAGATTGTTGGTGGGGGAATACCCTCTGAACATAGATCGCATCCAGTCGGCAGGGACGGGTTTAACCCCAATTTCATGCGTAAAATCCCTGAGGAATTCAAAAGATGTAAAATCAAACCAGGACTGATCTACATGACCGAGAGTTTTATGTAGTCAATGTCCTGCTGATCCCCAACATGCCTGCATGACGTTTCTGATGCCTGCAGTAAAGATCTGGAATAAAAAAGGCGATAGCTGAATACGTGCAAGGTCCGACCGAGCCCGCTATTACTGTTCTGGCGGAATTCACATCTGTTTGTGTTATTCTCTGCCATCCTGAATATCTTTGGGAATGCCGAGGGGGGGGGGTGAACTACTTTTTGGATAGTATACAGCAGTTAGTCCATCACCATTAACATGGGGAAGGTGTTTTATCGTGTTCAAACTAGTGGATTTTGGCAATCTGATCACTTGCACCAAAATCCAGAACAACAAGTAAAAGAAATTATTAAAAAATAAGAGTCAAAGATCTAAATCTTTAGCAAGCGCTTTAAGTTTTTCAGGTGTTGCATCATTTTTGATAATGCTGAGCTCTATTCCATCCTCGGGATATACTATAAACAATTGATTGCCTTTGCATTTGTGACATACATACCCCTTGTTTTCAGATGGTATGTCATCAATGATGGTATACTTGTTTGTATCTAGCCTGTCAATCTTTGATGAAAGATTGGATAATCTTTGATAGTCGATAATGACTATGCCTAAATCAAACAGATCTGCAAAGTCGTGTTCATTCTTCACTAAAGAATGAATCTTGGCATCGGCATAATACAAAGTTGCTTCGTCATAATACAGGTCGTACAGACCATAAACAAATTCTTCGCCCGTTGGTAAAATTTGCGGCATGTCCGCAGCATATGGGAATAAATCTTTTATCGCTTGTAATGGTATGCCTTTATCCACCAAATTCATCGGAGGTAGTATTGGTCTGGGATATTTTGACAATGCATCTTGGTCTAGTGGTGCTACCTCAATATCCATTGGTTCATCAGGTTGCGTGGTTGTCAACTCTGATAGTATTGGTTCATCAGGTTGCGTGGTTGTCAACTCTGATAGTATTGGAATCGATGCTCCAATTACAACTAAAACAATAACAGCTGGGAGGTATTTTTTCAACATGTGGCACTCCCCAGTACAAACGAATCTGCCGAACATCTTGTTATGTCAGTTATCGACTTCATGATTTTCGCCGATTCCCAATCATTCCACCGGCTATCATAATAATCAAGATTGGTAAACTTTGCATCTGCTGTATTATCTCGATCTGTAGATTTCATACCAACTTTCACCCATCCTTTACCAAAATCATTCTCAAAACTTGTAACAGTGGTACTTCCCACAACAAAGTTCCATGTCCCATCCATGTCAGTATCTCCAAGTTTAACTATCTTATTAGTTACACCTGGAGTGGTTACACTCTTTGTATTGGTATTCTGGCAGCATCCTCGGCATCTGCTGAGAACACCCAAGACAAACAGTGCAGGTACATCCACGTACTAGTTGAGAGAACAAACGGCAGTCTTGCCTGTCTGACTGAAAAGACTGTCGGGCGGGCAGCAGACAGATTTGGCTGGAAGATAACAACTGACCGGTCCCCAGTTGATAAAGTTCCGGCAAAATCAACACCGCCAAAAGAACCAACACCCACACAGAACAAAACATCCAATAACACAACACCACAAACCCCAGCAAAAACAATTCCAGAAGGGACAAACAACGAAAGGGAACCATCATCAACTACAGAGATATCACAGGTGCCAGACCCCGCCGGCTATTCGATTCCAATTGTCAATAGGGACGAGTTTGCAAAACATTTTCTTCATGCTGCAAATGACAAACTAAAACCAAAAGAGGATAGAAAATCAGAGTTTGATACTGAAAACGGGGGATTGTGGATACGCACTGATGTCATTTTCGGCACCGGTCCACCCTCATCAGTAACATATCGTAGCTTTGAAGCACAACACGATATACCAAAACAAATTGAATTTATTAATAACTTTATGAATAAAATGGGATTCAAGATGACAGGCAAGGATGTGGCATCAACTCAATCCATTCCTGATAATTGTCATACTAAACAGTAGCTGTGACTTGGGTGATATGTTCTAGCATCCCAGATTATAACACGTGATGGCGAATACTAGACTTTACCAAGAACATGGATACATAACATTTGATTTTACAAGTGAAGGGTATGTAAAATTTGGCGCTTTAGGATTAATTATTCATTTTAATGGCTGGACAAATGATCCAAATCCCACATTTACATTAGATGAAGAGACTGCAATACAGATTGCACTTGACTTTGCCTTACATGATGAAAAGTTAAACAAATCACACGGGGATGGTGGCAAGTGCGAGTATCTAGCATATGAAAGATTTCCGGAGCATGAACAATATCAAGCCGGAGGCATCCTAGAGACGGTAACAAGTAAGCAAATTATTTCAGATGCCTCGTATTATGTGATAGAAAATGGACGGTATACATATGATCCTACTAATACAGGTCAGGTGGAGTTTTGTGTGATTGTAGTTGATGGTTTAAATGGTGGGACTGTTTATGCGGCGCTATGGTCTATGGTAGTTATGTCAAACCTTTTGACAGCCGAGATCATGGATAATTTTAAATAGTCTGACTCAGTTTTGCAATGTGCCGTGCTTAAATATTATCCATCCAGTACTATAATCCTATTCTCCGCGTTGATGCTGGTTTCTGTGATGGTGTTTACACCCCCCCAGCAAATCAATGCTAATACCGGAGACAACCCGCCGGTTGCGACTTTTCAGAGTTCAATTGACCGCCATGCCGGAGGGTTTAATTATCTCAGTGGTATCGCGGTAAACTCTACTCACATACTGGTTGCAGATTTTGCCAACCATAGGATACAGATATTTGATCTGGATGGCAACTATGTCAGCCAGTTTGGCAGCCGCGGCTCAGGTGACGGTCAGTTTAGCAGTCCCAATGGTATTACCGTAACTCCCACGCACATACTGGTTGCAGACATTTTCAACCACAGGATACAGATATTTGATCTGGGTGGCAACTATGTCGACAAGTTCGGTGAACATGGTTCAGAAAACGGCATGTTTAACTATCCTTTTGGAATCACAACAAACTCCACGCACATCCTGGTTACAGACCTGAACAACCGCAGGATACAGATATTTGATCTGGATGGCAACTATGTAAACCAGTTCGGCAGCCACGGCTCAGCTGACGGTCAGTTTAACGAATCAGCGGGAGTCACGACAACCCCCACGCACATCCTGGTTGCAGACACCTGGAATCACAGGATACAGATATTTGATCTGGATGGCAACTATGTAAACCAGTTCGGCAGCCCCGGCTCAGGCAACGGCCAGTTTAAGTACCCATATGGAGTCACGACAACCCCTGCGTACATCCTGGTTGCAGACACTGTCAACAACAGAATACAGGTACACGACTGGGATGGCAACTACGTCTCCACGATTGGCAGCCCCGGCACAGGCAACGACCAGTTTGCTCATCCGCAAGGAATCACAACAAACTCCACGCACATGCTGGTTGCAGACACCGGCAACGACAGGATACAGATATATGATCTTTCACCCACCGTGGCCATAACAAGTGACGCCCCCAACGGCGGCACACACAACTCTGATACGATATCATACACTGCCACCTTCAGCGAGGACGTGACAGACTTTGTCGCATCAGACATCGCAGTATCAGGAACGGCATCCGGCGGCACACCCACAGTATCAGACTTTGCAGGAAGCGGTACCACATACACCTTTGAAGTGACAGCTACCTCAGGCGACACGGTCACCGTATCAATCCCCCAACTCGCAGCATCAGATGCCGGTCATAACTTTAACAGGGCATCAGACGAATATACCGTGCTAGTTGGCACAGCCGTAACCATGTCTCTTGAAACAGTTACTGCAACCATAACTAATACCAGCACCCCCAACGACGGCACACACACCTCTGCTGACATATCATACACTGTCACCTTTAACAAGCCCGTGACAGACTTTACCCGAACAGATATCGACGTATCTGGAACCGCATCCATAACGCCGGAGGGAGTACAAAACTTTAACGAATCAGGCGACGACGGCCTCATCTGGACGTTTAGCCTGGATGCCACCAGTGACGGAACACTCACGGTATCCATTCCTCCAAATGTGGTAATGGGTGCTGATGACAGCGTGAACATGGCATCAAACACATACACCGTTACACTGGATATCATTGTACCCGTTGCAACTTTTCAGAGTTCAATTGAGCACTTTGGAGGCGAGTTTATAAATAACAGAGGTGTCGCGGTGAACTCTGCACACATACTGGTTGCAGACACCCACAACAACAAGATCCGAGTATTTGATCTGGATGGGAATTTTGTTAGAACGCTTGGCAGCAGCTATGGCTCAGATGACGGTCAGTTTAAACTTCCTTATGATATTACCGTAACCCCCACGCACATCCTGGTTGCAGACAGTGTCAACGACAGGATACAGATATTTGATCTGGACGGCAACTATGTCGACAAATTCGGTGAATATGGTTCAGGAAACGGCATGTTTAACTTTCTTGCTGGAATTGCAACAACCCCCACGCACATCCTGGTTGCAGACTGGTACAACCACAGGATACAGATATTTGATCTGGATGGCAACTACCTCAGCAAGTTCGGCAGCCCCGGCTCAGGCAACGGCCAGTTCGATTTTCCCGCGGGAGTCACGACAACCCCCACGCACATCCTGGTTGCAGACCGGGGCAACCACAGGATACAGATATTTGATCTGGACGGCAACTACCTCAACGAGTTCGGCAGCCCCGGCTCAGGCAACGGCCAGTTTAGTTTACCAGAGAAAGTCACGACAACCCCTGCGTACATCCTGGTTGCAGATGCCAACAACAACAGGATACAGGTACACGACTGGGATGGCAACTACATCTCCACGATTGGCAGCCACGGCACAGGCAACGACCAGTTTGACAGACCATCTGGAATCACGACAAACTCCACACACATGCTAGTTGGCGATACCGGCAACCACAGGATACAGATATTTGATCTTTCACCCACCGTGGCCATAACGAGCGACACCCCCAACGGCGGCACACACAACTCTAACACAACATCATACACTGCCACCTTCAGCGAGGACGTGACAGGCTTTGTCTCATCAGACATCACAGTATCAGGAACGGCATCCGGCGGCACACCCACAGTATCAAACTTTGCAGGAAACGGTACCACATACACCTTTGAGGTGGCAGTTACCTCAGGCGACACGGTCACCGTATCAATCCCCAAACTCGCAGCATCAGATACCGGTCGTAACTTTAACATGGCATCAGGCGAATATACCGTTACCGTGCCAGTTGGCCCTTCACTTGTAATCATGGCACCTGACAACCAAATCTTTGAGGCAACGGCGGTTTTATCACCGCTGACTGAATCAGATTACGGTACGGCGACAGTAGTTGATAACTCTGGAACTGCATTAATTACAAACGATGCACCAGGGTCATTCCCGCTTGGGGAGACCACAATTACGTGGAGTGCCACTGATGCCTCCGACAATACGGTAACTGCCACCCAAATAATTACCATCGAGGATACGACACCTCCCATCATTACAGCACCTGCCGATGTAACGGCAGAGGTCACGGGCACCCTGACTGTCGTACCCATCGGCATGGCAACTGCCACAGACAACTATGATCCAAATCCTGTCATCACAAACAACGCAACAGAGTCATTCCCAACAGGCGATACCCTAGTCACATGGACTGCAACTGACTCTTTAGGCAATCAGGCAAGCGTTACACAGACCATAACTATCACACCTCCTGAAACGATTACTGCAACCATAACTAATACCAGCACCCCCAACGGCGGCACACACACCTCTACTGACATATCATACACTGTCACCTTTAACAAGCCCGTGACAGGCTTTACCCGAACAGATATCGACGTATCTGGAACCGCATCTGTAACGCCGGAGGAAGTACAAAACTTTAACGAATCAGGTGACGACGACCTCATCTGGACGTTTAGCCTGGATGCCATCAGTGACGGAACACTCACGGTATCCATTCCTCGAGGTGCGGTAATGGGTGCTGATGGCAACGTGAACATGGCATCAAACACATACACCGTTACACTGGATATCATTGTACCAGTTGCAACTTTTCAGAGTTCAATTGACGGCCCTGTCGGAGAGTTTCAGGCTAACAGAGGTATCGCGGTAAACTCTGCACACATACTGGTTGCAGACACCAACAACGACAGGATCCGGGTATTTGATCTGGATGGCAACTATGTCAGCCAGTTTGGCAGCGGCGGCTCAGCTGACGGTCAGTTTAAAAATCCCCGTGATATTGCCGTAACTCCCACGCACATCATGGTTGCAGACACTGTCAACCACAGGATACAGATATTTGATCTGGATGGCAACTATGTCGACAAATTCGGTGAACGTGGTTCAGGTGACGGCATGTTTATAACTCCTATTGGAATCGCAACAAACTCCACGCACATCCTGGTTGCAGACACCCACAACCACAGGATACAGATATTTGATCTGGATGGCAACTATCTCAACGAGTTCGGCAGCCACGGCACAGGCAACGGCCAGTTTACGTACTCAGCGGGAGTCACGACAACCCCCACGCACATACTGGTTGCAGACCGGAACAACCACAGGATACAGATATTTGATCTGGATGGCAACTATCTCAACGAGTTCGGCAGCTACGGCTCAGGCAACGGCCAGTTTAAGCACCCATCGGGAGTCGCAACAACCCCTGCGTACATCCTGGTTGCAGACCGGAACAACCACAGGATACAGGTACACGACTGGGATGGCAACTACATCTCTACGATTGGCAGCCGCGGCTCAGGCAACGACCAGTTTAACACTCCACGAGCAATCACAACAAACTCCACGCACATGCTGGTTGGTGATAGCAGCAACCACAGGGTACAGATATTTGATCTTTCACCCACCGTGGCCATAACAAGTGACGCCCCCAACGACGGCACATACAACTCTAACACGATATCATACACTGTCACCTTCAGCGAGGACGTGACAGACTTTATCGCATCAGATATCACAGTATTCGGAACGGTATCTGGCGGCACGCCTACAGTATCAAACTTTGCAGGAAACGGTACCACATACACCTTTGAGGTGGCAGTTACCTCAGGCGGCATAGTTACCGTGTTTGTCCCCAAACTTGCAGCATCCGATGCCGGTCATAACTTTAACATGGCATCAGACGAATATAGCGTTATCGCGGCACCAGTCCGCCAAAATTGAGGCAACGGCGGTTTTATCACCGCTAACGAATTGGATTGCATACTGCGACAACAGGTTCTACAACGACAAAGAGAATAAAAACAGCATAAATCATCTAGAATTTCTAGACTTGTATGATGCTTGCAGATCTCTACTTTGATCCTGGTTCCTGATGATTCTAATGATTCCATGTGATGTAATCCCCGGATGCACCCAAGGTGTATTTTATGCATTTATACCCGAATCTTCCTGGTTCAAAATTTGCAGTTACTCTACAAAACGAGATCAACGAACCATCCAACTGTGTAAAAAACAGACGCGGGAAGACTTCATCTCCCACTCCCACTTTATTTTCAGGTCATCTGGGGCGGGCCGGCCGGAACTGTACTGGGATAAAATCAGGGGAGAAATCCTTGGGACGTTGACTCGTCATTTCAAAAACAATCAATCACTTGGATGAAAATATTTTGGAACTTCAGGTCTACCAGTCGGAGCTATCCCGTATACGACTCTGGAGAAAATTTTGAACAAGCCGCCCCATTGGATTTTCAGACTCCCTAAGAACAATCGGGGCTCATGTCAGGCTCATGTCTACTGGGCTCTACACCTCCTAGGCTCTCCACTTTGGGGGCTCGTGTCTCATGTATGTTCAGGTCATAACCAAGATTCACGGCTCATCATACGGCTCATATCATAGATCATACCATACGGCTCATACCTCCCATCATAACGGCTCAAGGCTCCCGTTCTTAGTTCATATCAAAACTCCAGCACCAAGGCTCCATACACCAAGGCTCTACGTCTTTAGGACTACACTTTCGAGTCTAATTTTGACCAGATAACAAGAATGTAACATCTTTTAAAGAGTAGTCGCATATTGTAATGATGACGGGCTGTAAATTAATTGGAATCTGACACCGCCACCCCACACTCTTTACCCCTGCACTCTCTAAACCCCGTATTCATTGCCATCTGTGTGGCAGTCATTTTCATGTCTGCCTGCCCGGCCCTACTAGACGCACATGCCCAAACGACTCATAACATATCAAACGGGGATTTTGTTGACCTTCCAGATAACAGCTACAAGCACGGCCTGATACATCTGACTGGCAACTACTATGTCTCCTCACACACCGTGGCAAATTATGATACTAATGGCATTCTAATTTATGAATACACCCTCAGACTGTACAGCATAATTGGTGGTGACATCACACTGCTTCACAGCCGTGCTTTGACAGAATCCTCTCAGGCAACTACTACTACTACTACAAGCGTCTCTGAAAATTTTCATCCGCTCACTATCTCCCCTACGCGCATAGATGATGATACGGTCGCACTCGCACTTGCATCAAATGGCAGAATCGGTACTGGAACCGGTGCCGGATCCTATCTTGCCACGTATAATGTAGATACCACTAGCGCAAGCCCCCAAATATCAGACGTTACCAATTTTGTTAATTATGGAACCGCCCCCGGTTACACACTTGATCCATTCCTGATAGCGCTTGATGCAAACAGGCTGGTATTTACACATGCAGATGCGCAGGATTCACCGCAGGGATCTCTGAATGTTTTCAGAATTGATGCATCTACTGGCGCACTAAGCAGGGACGGCAATCCCACACCGTTTGTCCCTGCACAACAGGGACGGTACTCTTCCATGATAAAACTCGATGATGACACCGTGGTAGTTGCATACAGGAGTTCTACTGACAATGGAGTAATAAGGACATTTGACATTGGAGCCGGTGCCGGCTCCCCGGTCACACAGAATGCCGAACTAACGCATGATTCTGGCAGGATATCATTCAACTCGCTTGTCCGTGTGGATGCTGATACCGTGGCCCTTGCATACTCTGAGATTGGTGCTAGTAACAGGGCAGATGACGGGTCGGGGCATCTCAAACTATTTGATATTTCAGCAACAGATGGCAGTATCACGCAAAAAGGAAATACTATGACGTATTATAACGGAGCAGCCACCGCACCCCTGGATGCCGACATACACCACAACTCGCTTGTACTGCTGGATTCTGACACACTGGCCCTCGCATACAGGGGGGAATCAGGGTATGGCTTTATTCGGACATATGACATAACATCCACTGGTCTGGTATCAAATGGTGGTTCATTTGAACACGACCCTGCAAACGGCGCCTTTAACGCCCTTCTCAAAATAGACGATGACACACTGGCACTTGTGTACAGCGAGGATTATCCTGCCACCATAGTCGCCTCCACTGCAACTGCCAACACAATAAAAATAATTAATGTCGTAAATCCCGCAGTCCAACTCTCCTCACATGGTCCCTTTATACTCAAAGTATCTGCACCTCCAGGACCACACCGCGCAGGTGATACGGTTCCAATCAGCATACAATTCGACAGACCAGTCACCGTAACAGGAGAATCCCCGCACCTCTTCCTTGATACCGGCTCTTTTATCCCTGGTACCGCATTGTTTAACTCTCACTCTGGTGATACAATGATACTTCATTACGTGGTAACGCCGGGGGATAACTCGGCTGATCTGAACTATCCTGATGTGGATTCTTTTATTGCCGAGGATAGAGCCATAACATCTGAGGCTGATGGTTCCCCTGCAAACCTTACGCTTCCTGCCACTGCATCTGATGCCTCCCTTGGCGGCTCAAACATCGTTGTAGATACCCTGGCACCCACCATAACAATCAATTCTGTTCCTTCCAACAGCATGGATGTAGAGGAGATGCAGATACTGTACACTGTCACATTTAGCGAGGATGTGATTGGATTTGCCCAATCCGACATTTTAATTGGCGGAACTGTCTTGGGACCTGTGTTCACAGTAGATTTTACATCTGTGAGCCCGTCAGTTTACACATTTCAAATTCTACCGGTAACTGATGGAACCATCTACATATCCATTCCTGAAGGCGTGACTGCAGATGCTGCAGACAACAACAACGCGGCATCTGACACATACACCGTGAATGTGAATCTGCCACCAATCATACTATCTGCAACAACTGTAGATTCCCGCATTATAGAACTTGTGTCCTCCGAACCCCTCAGGGGAACAGCAACAATTCTGGATTTTGCCACAGATGGCATATTCTCAGAGTCCCTACTGAACAGCGTTGAGATACGTGGTGATGCAGTGATTTTACTGCATCTGGTTACACCGATAATCCAAAGCGACGTGGTTACAGTATCCTATATGGGTGATGACTTGGTTGATGTGACAGGTAAGGCACTTGCCCCATTTGATGGCCTTGCAGTGACAAACAACGTATCTAGCTTCCCCGAGGTGATCCAGGTATCCGCACCTGCTGGATCATATGGGAGTGGTGATATAGTCCCGATTACCATACGATTCACCGAACCTGTCACCGTAACTGGAAGCTTGCAACTCCTCCTAGAGACCGGCGTAGACGATGGTACGGCACATTATACCTCCGGGTCTGGGACTGCCAGACTGCTCTTTGAGTATGAGGTTCTTGCAGGCCATGCCTCAAACAACCTCAACTATATGGACCCAAACTCGCTTTTACTAAAAGACGGCTCCACAGTATCTGCTGCAGGCGGCATTCCCCCCGTTCCGGCATCACTTGTACTCCCTGACACCGATAGCGCCCCCTCGCTTGGTACCCATGATGTGGTGATAGATACACGTGCGCCCATCGCCACCCTGTCCTCTACTACTGCGTCCTCCGGTGACACCATCTCCACCTATGACATACTGTACACAGTCCGATTCAACGAGGCCATATCTGGATTTGACCAGTCAGACATTTCAGTTACTGGAACGGCATCCGGAGGCGCGCCTGAATCATCAAACTTTGCAGGATTTGGCATCGTTTACACGTTTACTGTGACTGCCACCGGAGACGGAACAGTCATTGTGTCAATCCCTGCAAACGCGGTAAACAACGATATCAACAACGGCAACGAGATCTCAAACATATACACCGTCACAGTGGAGGGCAGAGTACCTGCAATACAATCGGCGATGACAGCATCCTCCACGCAAATAAGGCTGGTTGCCACAGAGGATCTGCGGGGATCAACTACTGCTGCAGAATATATGGTATCTGGCGTATCTGCTGACAATGCCGTATTTAATGCCACATTATCCGGGAATGTGATTACAATAGTTCTTACCAGTCCGATAGTCCTAGGGGATACAGTAACTGTAACTTATACCGGTAATGGCATCACTGATATGGCAGGCAAAGCCCTTGCCGGATTTAACGACTTTGCAGTGACAAACAGCGTATCTAGCGTCCCCGAGGTGATCCAGGTATCCGCACCTGCCGGATCATACGAAAATGGTGATACAGTCCCGATTACAATACGATTCAGCGAACCTGTCACCGTAACTGGAAGCTTGCAACTCCTCCTAGAGACCGGCGTAAACGATGGTACGGCACATTATACCTCCGGGTCTGGGACTGCCCAACTGCTCTTTGAGTATGCGGTATCTGCCGGTCACGTCTCAAATGACCTCAACTATGTGGATACAGACCCTCTTACTCTGGGTAGCAGTAGTAGCACCATAACATCTGCAGACGATGGAACTGCGGCATCGCTGATACTCCCAGATACCTCCTCTAGTGATTCACTTGGAGGATCAAACGTGGCAGTAGACGCATCACCACCCGTCATACTCTCTGTAACTGGAACCGCCGGTACATACAGCCTATCTGACAGGATTTTAATTACAGTTCATTTTGACAGGCCAGTCGTCATAAATGGATTCCCCAGACTCCTTCTTGAGACTGGCACTACTGACAACTTTAATTTTGCAGAATATTTTAGCGGCTCTAACTCAAATACCATCAATTTTCTATATATCGTATTTGATGAACATTCCTCTGACAGACTAAACTATATCGATAAGGACTCGCTTGTACTAAGCGGCGGCTCTATAGTATCTAGAAGCAACGTTCCGGCATCAATTACGCTTCCTGCCACAACATCAAATGACTCGCTTGGGGGCTCCAACCTGGTAATAGATGGCGTAAAACCCACAATAACATCCATTGTGGCCACAGACGCTACAAAAATACTGCTTACTGCCTCTGATTTACTTGTAGGGACCATCATCTCCCCCGCCGACTTTACAATATCTACCAGTCCGTTATCAAGCACACCTGCGTTATCTGCCCATATACTGGATAATACAATCATACTTGTTCCCAGCACCCCCATACTGTCAGGTGATACGGTTTCTGTAAGTTACCAAGGTCTTGGAATAACTGATGTTAACATGAACTTTCTTGATTTTTTCACCATGGGTGCCACAAACGCGGTTTCATCTAGTGCCGGTCCGACGATAGTCTCAGTTACCGCACCGCCTGGCGCGTACAACGAAGGCGATACCGTCCCAATCACCGTAACATTTAGCGAACCAGTCGCTGTATCTGGTATCCCGCAGCTGTTACTTGAGACTGGTGCCACTGATGCACTAGTTGATTATACATCTTCCCCCCACACATTCCAGCTGTTATTTAATTATGTGGTCGGATCAGATGACAACTCCCTTGAGCTAAACTACAAGACCACAGACTCGCTTTCACTAAACGGCGGCACCATCGAGGCCTCCGATGACCGCAGATCCGCTGATCTCACGCTTCCGGCACTGTCATCCCCTCTCTCACTTGGGAATTATTCTGTAGTAATAGATACCATTGCCCCGATGTTCCAATCTGCCAATCACGCGCCTTTCACTCTTTCTATTACCGGCGGATTTGTAGAGATCACAGTGGATGAACCCCTCATTGGTGTTGTTGATACATCAGAATTTAGCATCTCTGACGGAGTCGTGATCAGCACGTCTCTTTTATCTGACACGTTCATAACATTCTTGGTAACCCCCATAATTACTGATAATACCCACACTGTAAGTTATACTGGAACCGGCAAGCTCACAGACGCTGCTGGAAACCCGCTTGACTCATTCTCTGACAGACCCATAACTGACAGCACATCTGTGAGCAACACTGTTCCCCTGGTACTCTTTGTTGATGCGACAGATGCCTCGTACATAGCAGGCAAGGACGTCCTGATCACCGTAACCTTTAGCGAACCAGTCGACGTATCTGGTACTCCGCAGCTGTTACTTGAGACTGGCATCAATGCCAGCATGGCAGGTTACACCTCTGGTTCTGGAGGCGTGGAATTACTATTCACATATACGGTATCTGCAGGGGATTCCTCAAATGATCTTAATTATGTCAACACCGATTCCCTAAGCGGCGGCGCCATTGCGTCTGCCGATGACAGTACGCCTGCAAATCTCAGGCTTCCTGCCCTGGCATCCCCCGATTCACTTGCCGGCAGATCCGACGTGGTGATTGACTCGATCATACCTGAATTCAACTTTGCTGAAACAGTTAATGCAAACACCGTTGTAATCACCGCATCTGAACCACTCGCCGGAATGCTTGTTCTCCTGGACTTTGGTGTCTCAAACAATGCCGTATCTAATGCGGTAATATCTGGCAGTACCGTAATACTGACAGTAGATATGGCAATAACATTCGGGGAGACACTCACAGTATCGTACAAGGGTACTACAATCACAGATGACGTGGGCAACATGCTTGTACCATTTGATTCTAGATCCGTGAGAAACAACGTACCAAATCCACTCTTCCCTACTGTGATCATAACTAGCGATACACCTCAAAACGGTATTACGTCCTCTGATACAATCTCGTATATTGCCACCTTTAACAGGGTCGTGACAGGCTTTGATGTGACAGATGTTACCGTATCTGGAACGGCATCAGGCGGCGTACTTGCCGCATCAAACTTTGCAACAGTTACCACGGGTACCACCTACACCTTTGATGTGGCAATCACCTCTGATGGTACGATTTCAGTGTCCATCCCCGGCAATGCTGCAACAGATGCGGCAAACAACGGCAATGCGGCATCTGCCACATATACCGTCACAGTCAATAGTACAGCACCAATCGTAATTCTTGATGCCAATATCACTGATGGCCGCATTACAAACTCTGATACTGTATCATATACTGCCACCTTTAACAGGGTCGTGACAGGCTTTGATGTGACTGATGTTACCGTATCTGGAACGGCATCAGGCGGCTTGCCTGAACCATCAAACTTTGCAACAGTTACCACGGGTACCACCTACACCTTTGATGTGGCAACCACCGGTGATGGTACGATTTCAGTGTCCATCCCCGGCAATGCGGCAACAGATGCGGCAGGCAACAACAATGAGGCATCTGCCACATACACCGTTACAGTCGATACCACTCCGCCAATTATTAACTCTGTTAGCACCGACCAGGATGTTAATCATATATTGATCGTGGCAAACGAACCGCTCGTAGGTACTCCACGTCCCAATCAATTCCGTGTAGACCCTGTCGACTCAGTCATTCTGGCCTCTCTGGCAAGCACAAACATCAGGCTATTCGTACTTGAAGCAATCAGTGATGATTCCCAAACTTTATCCTATCTTGGAGGCGACCTCACTGATGTTGCAGGAAACAGTCTTGCACCATTCCAGGACGTACCCATAGTTCCAACCATACTGGACACTATGGGACCGGATGCAGGCCTACACATAGTGGGAGGCAGGGCCACGGGCGTTCCTAACACCTTTATCACAAACTCAAACCCCGTATCATACACTGTTACCTTTACTGAGGTTGTGACAGGCTTTACTGCGTCAGGCATCGCCGTATCTGGAACGGCATCCGGAGGCTTGCATACCGTCTCAAACTTTGTAGGAATCGATCGTGACTACTCCTTTGATGTGGCAACCGCCTCTGACGGTACGGTCATCGTGCTGATTCCTGAGGATGCAGCAGAAGATGCGGCAGGCAACGGCAACATGGCATCAGCTACAATCACCGTTACAGTCGATACCGCCCCGCCGACTGTCAAGTCCATTAAAACCACGTCTGCCACCACAATTGCAATTACCGCCTTTGATCCCCTTGGCGGTTTTGCACGTGCGACAGACTTTACAGTATCAGGCAATAAGGTATCTGATGCTGCAATAACTGGCAGTATCATAACGCTGACTGTGGAGACGGCAATAACATCTACTGATGCACCCACCGTATCGTATCGGGGCAGCTCCATCCATGATGGCATAAACAACGCACTTGCCACATTTACCGATATGCCCGTAACAAACACCCTGTCTGCAATTCCACTTACTGTAACCATAACTGCCACTGGCACCCCCAACGGAGGCACGCAGGACACTGATACCATATCATACGTTGTCACATTTAACAAGGCCGTGACAGACTTTGCCGCGTCAGATATCTCCATATCCGGTACGGCAGCTGGCGGCTCCCCCACCGTCTCAAACTTTGTAGGATCCGGCATCAGATACACCTTTGATGTGACTACCATCTTTGATGGTACGGTCATAGTATCAATCCCCAAAGATATGGCAACAGATATGGAAGGCAACGGCAATGTGGCATCAGGTGTGTACACCGTTACATTAAATATCCTTGTACCTATTGGAACTTTTGTCAGTTCGATTGGCGGCGCTACTACTGCTGCTGGTACGGCCGACGGTGAGTTTAACACTCCGATTGGGATTACGATGAACTCTACGCATATACTGGTTACCGATACTGAAAACAACAGGGTGCAGATATTTGACACCAACGGCAACCACGTCAGCACGATTGGCAGTTCCAGCCTCTTTTCTAGTACGGCAGACGGTGAGTTTAACAATCCCCGAGGAATCGTGGCAACCCCCACGAGCATACTGGTTGCAGACGCCCTCAACAACAGGGTACAGATATTTGATTTGGATGGCACCTATCAAAGCAAGTTTGGCATTGACGGCACTAGAAACGGCCACTTTAACGTTCCACAAGGAATCGCGGTAAACTCCACACACATACTGGTTGCAGACAGCTTTAACCACAGGGTGCAGATATTTGATATCAACGCAAACCACGTCCGTACCATTGGCATCATCAGACCCAGTGCCAGCTCAGATGACGGGCTGTTTAACCGTCCTATAGGAATCACGACAAACTCTACGCACATCCTAGTTACAGACGCCGGCAACAACAGGATACAGGTATTTGATCCGGCTGGCGGCTTTGTCGGCAAGTTTGGCAATTCAGGCACGGGAGACGGGCAGTTTGACAATCCACGGGGAATCATAACAACTTCCACGCACATACTGGTTACAGATACCTCCAACCACAGGATACAGGTATTTGATTTTGATGGCAACTATATCACAAAGTTTGGCACTCGAGGCTCATCTGAGGATCAGTTTAACTTTCCACAAGAAATCACGACAAACTCCACGCACATCCTGGTTGCAGACGCCGGCAACAACAGGATACAGGTATTTGATAGTGCACCCACCGTGGTCATAACGAGCAGTATCCTTGATGGTGGCACACAAAACAGTGATACCGTATCATACACTGCCACATTCAGCGAGGCGGTGACAGGCTTTGATGCCGTATCTGATATTTCACTATCTGGTACGGCGATTGCGACTGTCTCTGCGCCTGTCGGTTCTGGCACCACGTACAACTTTGATGCGACTGTCACCTTTAAAGGAACAGTCATGGTATCAATCCCCAAACTTGTGGCTGCAGATACTGCAGGTAACCGCAACCTGGCATCCGGCATGTATGCCGTTACAGTAGACATAGTTAACTCTGCTGTTGCCGTATCTGACATTCCTGTCATGACTGATGCCGCATCACTGAAATTCTTTATTACCCACACTGACACACCTGCCATATCAGATGTAATAACTGGCATGGGCAGTGTTGCCGCATCTGACTCGCCGACAATAACTGATACAGCATCACTGAATATCGTCATTACCCACACTGACGCACCTGCCATATCAGATGTAATAACTGGCATGGGCAGTGTTGCCGCATCTGACTCGCCGACAATAACTGATACAGCATCATTGGAACTGCGCATTACCGCCATTGACACACCCGCCCTATCTGATGAATCAGACATGCAGACCATGGGCGCTCTTACTCCATCTGACTCTCCGGTCATATCTGATACGGCATCACTGAAACTGCACATTACCCACACTGACACACCTGCCATATCTGATGAATCAGACATGCAGACCATGGGCGCTCTTACTCCATCTGACTCGCCGACAATATCTGATGCCGCATCACTGAAATTCTTTATTACCCACACTGACACACCTGCCATATCAGATGTAATAACTGGCATGGGCAGCATCGAAACATCTGACTCGCCGACAATATCTGATACAGCATCACTGGAACTGCACATTACCCACACTGACACACCTGCCATATCTGATGAATCAGACATGCAGACCATGGGCGCTCTTACCCCATCTGATTCTCCGGTCATATCTGATACGGCATCACTGGAACTGCACATTACCGCCACTGACACACCTGCAATATCAGATGAATCAGACATGCAGACCATGGGCGCTCTTACCCCATCTGACTCGCCGACAATATCTGATACAGCATCACTGAAATTCTTTATTACCGCCACTGACACACCTGCCATATCTGATGAATCAGACATGCAGACCATGGGCACCATCACCGGATCCGACTCCCCCGTACTAGCTGATACGGCATCACTGGAACTGCACATTACCGCCATTGACACACCCACCCTATCTGATGAATCAGACATGCAGACCATGGGCGCTCTTACTCAATCTGACTCTCCGACAATATCTGACACCGCATCACTGGAACTGCACATTACCCACACTGACACACCCACCCTATCTGATGAATCAGACATGCAGACCATGGGTGCTCTTACCCCATCTGATTCTCCGGTCATATCTGATACAGCATCACTGAAATTCTTTATTATCCACACTGACACACCTGCCATATCTGATGAATCAGACATTCAAATGATAAATTACATCTCAGAAGAAGACTCCCCCGTACTAGCTGATACAGCATCACTGGAGCTGCACATTACCCACACTGACACACCTGTCATATCTGATGAATCAGACATGCAGACCATGGGCACCATCACCGGATCTGACTCCCCCGTACTAGCTGATACGGCATCACTGAAATTCTTTATTACCCACACTGACACACCTGCCATATCTGATGAATCAGACATGCAGACCATGGGCACCATCACCGTATCTGACTCCCCCGTACTAGCTGATACAACATCACTGGAACTGCACATTACCCACACTGACACACCTGTCATATCTGATGAATCAGACATGCAGACCATGGGCACCATCACCGGATCCGACTCCCCCGTACTAGCTGATACAACATCAATCCAGATCTCCCTTGCCCTCTCTGATTCTCCAGCAATCTCTGACACCGTATCTGGCATGGGTGCCATCACCGTATCTGACTCCCCCGTACTAGCTGATACGGCATCAATCCAGATCTCCCTTGCCCTCTCTGATTCTCCAGCAATCTCTGACACCGTATCTGGCATGGGCACCATCACCGTATCTGACTCCCCCGTACTAGCTGATACAACATCAATCCAGATCTCCCTTGCCCTCTCTGATTCTCCAGCAATCTCTGACACCGTATCTGGCATGGGCACCATCACCGTATCTGACTCCCCCGTTCTATCTGACACCGTTACAGTCGATATTGCAATACCTGAGATAATATCTGCAAGACTCTCCACTGATACAATCACCATAATCTACAACACACCAGTAACCACGGTTCTTGCCCATTATGAGAACCTGGCTACAGCCGACCCTTCAACACCTACAGTAATGTCAGTTGCTGGCAATGGCACTAATACCATATTACTCACCCTCACATCTGCAGTCCCACCCGGAACTACTGCCACAATCGACGTATCTGGTCCAACAAGGACATCAGACCCACCACTTGCGCTCTTACCACTAGATGGCCTACAGGTAACAGCAGAAGACAACATCATACTTGCCGGTACTGACAACCGCATCGCAGTAACTGATTCTGATTCCACACTTGCCACAGTCACATATTCAAATACCGTTGATGCCATACTGGATTATTCATCATTGACAAAACCCCAAGCAGGAATTCCAACTGCTATGACAAACAACGAGATTGTAGTAACTGCGACAGGTCTGCGTGGAGGGAATGTTCAGGTGACTATTCCTGCCACCACCAGTTTTAGCTCCTCTACCTTTGATGGAATACTGATTCTGCCAACTGACTTTGACACTGGTTGTAACTCTGCTGCAGTAACCTCCGGTGCACAGGCATCCTGCATCGAGATAGGGCAATCCGGCTCTGTGATAAACTCTGATAATCCAATACAGATACAGCTTGGAGGGCAGGCAGGCAACGTTCCATGGTATTCTGAGGGCGATGCAGCAGCTACCCAGATAACTGTAGCGTGTACTGCCGATGATTTTACCTCTGTATCAGAGCAGCTTACCGACACCGAGGAGTGCTTCATAAACACTGACAGTGACCTGATAATCTGGACTACACACTTTACAGTATTTGGCTCAAACCTGGTATCACCACCACCACCACCGGTTGTCGTTGAACCAGAACCCGAACCAACACCAGAACCTGCTCCTAGAAGGTCAGGTGGCGGCGGTGGCGGCGGTGGCGGTGGCGGCGGTGGCGGTGGCGGTGGCGGCGGTGGTGGCAGTGATGGCACCAGCAGAGGTTCACCCTACAACCTGTCCTTCATCTTTACATCCGACGGAGCAAACGTATTGACAGGTCCATCGCAGATAACACTTGAATCTGACACATCACTTACAATAGCACCACGCATACTGCCCATTGACATACGCCAGAAAATCCTAAAGATGGAGATCATCATCTCGGATCATGCAACACCGGAACTTCCTGCTGCTGCCCTGATACAATACATGTTGATTCCAAATATTCTTACATATGACAAATGTACTGGCAAGGAATACGCATTAGACCGTCTTTATGTATGTGATTTCTCCTCGATCATATCTGAGACACAGGTATCATATCTTGAATCCGTTCTTTCAACTGCAAAGCGTTTTGATAGTATGGTGATACCTTTTGAAGAAGATCTCTCAGGCAGTCTCACCATGTTCTTACAGGACAACCGTGGAATAATCCTATCTTCGCACGGTGACAAGACATATGGCATTACTGTAACATCAGAAGAGGATGATAAACCCGAGCCTGCAGACGGGATGAATCCAGAACCCGTGGAAATGGATCCAGAACCTGTGGAAATGGATCCAGAACCCGTGGAAATGGATCCAGAATCAGTACCCGGGGATTTAGAACTCGTACCCAAGGATCCAGAACTCGTACCCAAGGATCCAGAACCCCCAATTAATCCTCAACCCCAGCGCGATGGTGGCATATTAGAGCAGTTCATCCAGTGGCTCCAATCCTCAATTGAAATACCTGCACCAATGGATCCAGAATCCATACGAAAAGATCCAGAACCAGTAGATGATCGTAATGTCTTTGAAAAGATTGTAGACTGGTTCCAGTCCCTGCTCGGACTTGGAATAAATCCCAGTACAAGATCGTGATTCAAAAATACTGCCTGCCGTGTCGGTACATTGCATTCACCGGACGTGGTGTGTTTTGGTGATCGATGTATTCTAAAATAATCCGCTATCGTCTTTCGGATCACGTGCAGACTTTTTTTTTATACAATATACTTGCACACACAAATCAAAACAAATACCAAAGTGACAATTCAACATTAATTGAATACACCAAAACTTTGTTGCAAATATTGCGGACAAATGGTTTTAAAATTCTTGCCTAAAAATCAAAATCAAAAACCAAGGAGATAAATGTCATTATAGATTGAATTGATAAGGAATCATACGGAATGGATTGCATGTGAAAGTCGGCAGGGCAGCCTGCAATAAATTAAAGAAAAAAAGACTTTATGTGCCTGGAGATGTCACGTCGAATGTGTATGTGATTTGTACAGTGTCATCAGCTGCTAGGGTTACATCGTTGGTATCTACTACTGCAAATGCAATGCCTGAACCAACATTACAAAGCGCATAGTCGCTAACAGCATTATTGCATATTGCTATTGACTGGATGTTTGCATTAGCAGAAACTTCTGTACCTCCTGTAAATGTAAGAGGTCCTATTACTGATGTGCTGGCTGAGTTAGTTACAGAACCACCAGCACTTATTTTGCAGTTTAAATCTTGTCCCAGAGGAGATGCACTCATGAGTGCTGCAGTAGAGGTCTCACTTACAGCGGCAACACCTGTGACGCAGATTGCACCTATTCTAACCAGACGGTTCCCCAGATGTAAGGGTGAGATGGGGTATTGAAAACGGATACAAGAATGCAAAGGCAGTCAGACCCCGTACCACCAGTACAAACAGATCAGCCAGAATATTCGTGTTTTTTTATGTCTCTCTTTATTTGCAATCTCTGAGTTTTTCTCAGGACAGGCAATGAACACATTCAACTTGCAGACCTGCTGATATGGATGGCTATTATAATACGTAGTAATGGTGTGTTTTACCAGACCGCTGGATCCGCCGTGAGAAGGGGTTGATCTAAGGCACACAATCGGAACTTCTGACAATGTCCAAATCTGGCTGTCTATTTTTTGTACAGTTCCAATTCCTGTAAAATTTTACCCATGACATGCTTCCATCGTCTCATTTCATCAATTCCATGGGGTCTGTCCCTTTCCAATTCCTTCTTTTCTTTGAGTAATTCCTGATATCTCTGTTCATTCCTTCTATACTGCATGAGTATTCTGGATTAATTCTGAATAAATTTCAATAACGCTTCTTCTTCTTCTTGACTGATTAATCAGCTGAAAACCTGCAAAAACCTGCTTTTTTGAGCAGTGCTGTATTTTTGAGAATCGTATATTTATGCCCGATTTGTAATCTCTAAACATGCGTATATTACAACTCCACTGTGATCACATCGAGTATACTCCTACAAAAAAGGAGATCCAGTCAGCTGAATCCATTGAAAATCCCCAAACTCAAAGATTCGAAGAAATCGTCGTGGCATTTGTGGCCATCGAGGCGGGGGATGACTCATCAGTGGCACAAAATGCAATATCTCAAATCAGTTCATCCATGGAAAAAATAGGGTGCAAAAAATTATTATTATATCCGTATGCCCATCTTAGCTCAGATCTTGCAAAACCTTCAACTGCAATATCCCTGCTCAATGAGATGGAGCGGGGCGCATCAGGGCTTGAAGTTTCACATTCGCCATTTGGCTGGACAAAGTCCTACAAAATTCAAGTAAAGGGCCACCCTCTTGCAGAAAGTTTCAAAGTTGTTACAAAAGAAGACTTTGCAACTGTAAAACCTGACGGGGAATTAACCTCAGATGCCATTAAAGGCGAATCCAAAATCCGCTCATTCTGGAAAATACTCTCACCTGATGGCACGATGACTAACATTGCCGACTTTGATTTTACAAAACATCCAAAATTGGAAATTTTAGCAAAATACGAATCCGCAAAAATTCGCAAGGTGGATCAACCGCCGCCCCATGTTGCGTTGATGAAGAAGATGGGGATAGCTGACTATGAACCTGCATCTGATTCTGGAAATATGAGATTCTATCCCAATGGCCGCCTGATTAAATCACTAATTGAGAGATATGTCACTGACAGGGTCAAGGAATACGGCGGATATGAAGTTGAAACCCCCATCATGTATGACTCGGAACATCCCAGCATGGTCAGTTACTTTAATCGATTTCCGGCCAGACAATACAACATTGATTCTGAAGGCAAAAAACTCTTTCTGAGATTTGCTGCATGCTTTGGCCAATTTTTGATGGCCAATCAGTACCAGCTGTCTTACAAGAATTTGCCGTACAGACTCTATGAACTGACTCGTTACAGCTTTAGACGTGAACAGTCCGGAGAACTGGTGGGTTTGAGGCGATTAAGGGCATTTACCATGCCTGACTGCCATGCCTTTTGCAAGGATATGCCTCAGGCAGTTGAGGAGATCAAGGCCAGGTTTGATCTCTCCCAAAGCGTGCTTGGGGAACTTGGAATCTGTGAAACTGATTATGATATGGCAATTAGATTCACCGAGGATTTTTACAATGAAAACAGATCATTTATTGAGGAATTGGTCAACAAACATGGCAGACCGGTTCTTGTAGAAATGTGGAAAGAAAAGTTCTTTTACTTTGTACTCAAATGGGAGTTTAATTTTATTGACGGACTTGGAAAGGCATCTGCCCTCTCAACTGATCAAATTGATGTGGAAAATGCAAGCCGATACGGAATTGATTTCGTTGATGAAAACAACGCCAAACAAAATCCTATAATCTTACACAACTCCCCTAGCGGCGCAATTGAAAGAATAATCTATGCGTTGCTGGAAAAGGCCGCAAAAGACTCCCATGAGGGACGAAAACCCCAATTTCCACTTTGGCTGGCGCCCACCCAAGTCCGAATCATCCCTCTTAAAGAAGAGTTTGATGAATTTGCCGAAAAATTAACTGGTAAAATTTCCTCAAATGATGTCCGTGTCGACATTGATGACAGAAACGAAAGTATTGGAAAAAGAATTCGTGAGGCCGAAAAGGAATGGATCAGGTATATTTTGGTCATTGGTGAAAAGGAGGCAAATTCTGAAAATCTCAGTGTCCGGGACCGCCGGACCGGGGATGTGCGCGAACTGTCATTTGATGATTTTATTAATGAAATTAAAGAGCAAACCCGTGCAAAGCCCTTTGCCGGTTTGAATCTTCCAAAATATCTCTCAAAGAGACCGAATCTGATGGTGTAAAAAATGAGTTATACTGATCTTTACATGAACAACAGCTCTCTGATCACATCATCTGATGACGGTGATTCAGAACCTGCTGCAACGATATTTGGAATCCCTTTTGATTCCACCCATTCATACAAGCCCGGTTGCAGATTTGGCCCTAACGTCATTCGTGATGCCTTTAACAATATTGAGATATTCCATCCTGAACTTGGAATTGATTTGGAAACTGTAAACATTGAGGATTTGGGCAATACCCGCCATACCGTTGTTGCATCTGAAATGATCGACATGGTGAAAAAAATCACTGCAGAACTTGTTGCAAAACAGAGACAGTTGTTCATTCTGGGAGGCGAGCACTCTATAACCTATGGAACATACACCAGTTTTCCTAAAGAGACCGGATACGTTGTTTTTGATGCGCATTATGATCTGCGTGATGAATTTGCTGGCACTAGGCTGGGTCATGCCTCCTACTTGAGAAGAGTTGTTGAGGAGAGGGGGGCTGAAAATATATTGCATGTTGGTGCAAGGGCATTTGTCAAAGAAGAATTGGAATTTCTTAATGAAAACAAAATAAAGACCGTTACTGACAAACAAATTCGAGACGGTAACGGCCCGCATCTTTTAAAAGATCATCTCTCCGTATTTGATACAGTTTATTCCAGCTTTGATCTTGATGTCCTAGATCCGGCATATGCCCCGGGGGTGGGCAATCCGGAGGCCGTGGGCATTACATCCCGGGAACTTTTTGAGATGATCTACGCTTTTCGGGATATCCGAGTCACCGGAGTAGATATTGTCGAATTAAACCCCTATCTCGATAATGGTGCCACTGCATCTTTGGCGGCAAAGATTATCTCCACTCTAATTGCAATTAACATGTCTCAAAACAGATAGTTCATCCAAAATTGGACCTGCTTGTTTTATAAAAATAACAGTAACATCCAGAAAGATCTTTGCACAATGCCGGTTTAGCGGCTGTTCTACTGATAATAATCACAATCATCGAATCCGGCGTTTGCTCAATCTGACAAAATTTGTAAAATTGTTGATTTTTATCCAATCCTGCTTTATTTTACTCCTACTCACTTTATTAGATGGTATTTTTAGTGTATCTCGTGTTAAATAATCTCAGAGATGTTCTAAAACCGGCCTTGGAGAAAATTGGCAGGGGGTTTGCATCAACAGGACTGTCTGCCAACTTTTGGACGTTTGTCGGATTGGTGTTTGCACTAGTATCAGCCGTTGTATATGGAATGAATGTTGAATACGGGCTGGTTTTAGGTGGTGCCCTGTTGCTTGTCTCGGGGTTTTTTGATATGGTAGATGGACAGGTGGCCCGAGTTACAGGAAAGACCTCGAGGAAAGGCGGGTATCTTGATTCAATGTTTGACAAGATTGCAGAAGTTGCCATCTTTTTAGGAATCCTGGTCGGCGGATATGCAGAACCGTACCTGGTACTGCTTGCAGTCAGTTTATCCCTGTTGGTAAGCTATGCAAGATCAAAATCTGAGATCATTAACATCAAACTTCAGGGAATTGGAATCGGTGAGAGAGCCGAACGGCTTTTGGTTATTGCAATCATTGGAATGGCCGGTTTCATGGAGGATGCTGTAGTTATTGTCGTGATAATTGCAGCAGTTACCCTGATACAAAGAATGCTGTATACTGCAAAAAATATTAAAGAGTGATCTAGCGAAGTTTTCCACGTTTTCTTCTACTGTCTGCGGATCTAATTTTTAGAATCTTGAAATGAATTGCACATGAAATACAGTAATGCTTCAAGACTGTCGGGGATGCAATGTATGCCCCCTGTGCGCGCAGCTCTTTTGCCAGCGTGTGTTCTACCAGATTTAACCTGGATGTCACTTTTTTTGCCTTGTCCTTTGGAACCGTCTGTCCACAGTTTGTGCATTGTACAACACCTGAGGATCCCTTTCCTCCTTTGGTACGACCCCTGCTTGCACGCTTAAGTGGCATGAACCTGAACAAATTTGCCTACTTATATTCTTAATATTACAGCCTCAGAACAGTGCCAAGTATGAAATGTGCGTGCATGTACTGATCGAGGAGTAAATTCTGATAAAAAGTGGGTTTGCATGCTGTGGCACTGAAATCTGGCAATTTCATGCCGAGGGTGAAAATACCGCATGTTTTAATCATAGGTCGGGGGATCTTCATTGATACATATGCGTGGCCTGTGTCATACCTGCCTTAGATCGGGGGTCAAACTAGTGGTAATACGTGGTAATATCATCTGTGTGGACTGTATTAATGAAAAAAATGCAAAAAACTAAATCCAAACTGATCAAATACAGGAAACATGAAACTAGCTGTTTTTTCACATTGTGCAGTTGATACAATAACAATCGATGGAAGCAACTATGAACAAATAGGCGGTTCGGCATGCTATTCTAGCATTACTGCAAGGCAGTTCAAATTTGACGTGGATCTGTTTACAAAGTTTGGTCCGGATTTCCCAAAACAGTATCTGCATGAGCATGAAATCAACCTGATAAATTCAGAATCCCAAAAGAACACGACAAAGTTTGCCATCTCAATTAGCGGTTCGGATAGAACACTTGAACTTGAAAATGAATGCGAAGAAATTGATTATTCTCCCAGCAGTGCAGACGGTCACATTGTCAATCCGATTTATCATGAGATATCTGATGACACGTTTAAAAAAATTAAAAATGATTCAAACTTTCTTTTTGTTGATCCTCACGGATTCCTAAGACGCCGAGATTCCCAGAATAATGTTTTGCTCAAAGAGACTGATCTTGATTTATCGGGTGTGAATGCCATCAAGGTCAATCCTGAGGATGCAATGCATCTTGTAAATGTAACTCCAGATGAGATGATGCTGGCGTTACAGAAAAGAGGAATCAAATATGTTTTGCTGACAGACAAAACAAATGTCTCGTTATTGGTAAAGGATAAAATCTATTCTATAACTCTGCCAAATCGGCAAATTCATGACACCACCGGTGTTGGTGATATTTTTTGTTCTGCATTTACTTGTACCATGCTAAAAGAGAAGGACTTTTTGTGGGCACTTTGTTTTGCAGGAGGTGCAGCCCAGGCAGCCTTGGAATCAAAAAATGTAGGACTGCAAAAAATTCCCAAAAAAGGAACAGTTCAAACCAATGCCTCATATTTTTACAATCTGGTAAAATTCCGAGATTTATAAAAATAACAACCATGGAATTTCTATTTTTTATCATTTGAATTAAACACAGACTCGGACCGACCTGTAAACCAGATCAGATTCTAATCCCTGCAGTGGTTATGTAATTCTTCCTTGCCTGCATATTGGGAAAAACAGCAGGCATCATTATGGCATCATACACCATCAGGTGGATTTGATCATAACTTTGTAAACAGATTCTGATGCTAATTCTTTGCAACAATTTGATGTAACTGATACTGCCTTTCTCCCACCCCCTCATCCGTTTGGATATATGTCCCTCTTCCTGCCCCCTCTCTTCTGCCCGCCCAGCGGACACCTATCAACGCACGTTGGCACTCATCTGCAAAATCTTAATTTCCAAATTCGGCAATCATCCTAACTGGTCTCAAATTATGTTTATCAGGCCGATCTAATATACTTGATATTGTGACTAGGGCATCCTACACTGTTTATGGGTTATTCTTTTATTATGCCAAAATGACTGATTCTTCTATGCAAATAGGCATTTACGGCTCTGGCAGTACTGAATCTGCAGCAAAAACTATTAAAAAAATCCTGGAGGAATCCGGAATCGCGTCATTTTCGATGACAAAATCAAAAAGCAGGCAGCCGGACTGCATTGTTGTTCTTGGCGGGGACAAGGGGGTGAGAAACTACTTTCATCGTACCTTTGATTCAACTCTGCCTGTTTTGGGAGTCAGTGAAGGCGAGGCAAGCGGGTTTTTAGCCCAAATTGAACTTCGAGAGTTTTCATCCTATGTTAACATACTGAAAAAACAAAAATATACTGTAGAGCAGGTTCCAAGACTGGGAGTAAAAATTGACGGAAAAAATGTTTATCCCGTGTTAAATGATGTTGCAGTATTTTCATCAAAGAGTGCCATGCTCATGGAGCACACGCTACGGGTCAACGGTGACGAGGTTTGGCACGACAACAGTGATGGCATAATCGTATCTACCCCCATTGGCTCGTCTGCATATTCAATGTCAGCTGGCGGACCGGTTTTATTCCAAGACTCTGCCGTTTTTGAAATCATTTCTGTAAACTCGCTTGATGTAACACGCAGACCAATCATTGTTTCAAACGTCAGCTCTATTGAGATTGACGACATATCTGCAAGGCTGCATTGTGAGGCGGTTTTAGACGGCTTGGATCGCTACAAGGTAAACAAAACTGTGGAATGCACGCAGTTTTTCCCCCCTGCACAAATTATCAGACTGAAAAAAGATTCGACTGCAATCTCCGCTCTGGCAAAAAAAGTCCATCTTGCCGAAGAACTTCTAAGCATGCCTCCCAGCTCAAAACTGCTTTTGAAAACACTGGAATATGAGGGCGCTCTGACTCAGAAAGATCTTGCAAACAAGACGCTTCTTCCTGATAGGACGGTCCGACTTGCATTGAGTCATTTACTAAAAAAAGGATACGTCAAAAAGAAGGTTTCAATTCGTGATGCAAGACAAAAGATATACGAAATTTCTAAAATTGAGTAGATAAAACTCTTTAACACGGCATCTACTGCATCTATCTGGAAATTCCCTGTAAATCCATATCATTTTTCAGAGGCTGCCCTGATAAATGCCGAAAATGCCTCCTCGGGGAATCCCGGCCTGCTATTGAATTCGGGGTGGAATTGTACCCCTAGATAGAATTTATGCGAGGGGATCTCTAGTATCTCCATTCTTCTTCCCCCGTCGCTATCTGCAGAGAATACCAGTCCGTTTTTTTCAAACTCTGGAATGTATTCTGGATTGATCTCATATCTGTGTCTGTGGCGCTTGCTGATAGTCAAAGCATGGTAAATCCCATTGGCATTGGTATCTTTTTTAATGGTGATGTCATTTGCCCCCAGTCTGAGCGAGCCTCCCATGTCTGAAACGTCTTTTTGTTCCGGCAATAAATCCACGATTGGATTATCCGTACCTGCATTAATCTCCGTAGAGTTTGCATCCTTTAAATTCAGCACATTTCGCCCAAACGCGATTGCGGCCAGTTGGAATCCAAAACATATTCCCAGATAGGGCATGTTTTTTTCTCTTGCATAGTTTGCAGTTTGAATGATTCCCTCTGATCCCCTTGCACCAAATCCTCCCGGAACTAAAATCCCGTCATACCTTGATAGAACACTGTAATCTGTTATTGATTCTGAATCTATCCAGTCGATATCCACTGACCTGCCAATACCTGCACCTGCATGTTTGAGTGCGTGATTTACACTTACATAACTATCTGCCAATGTGACGTATTTTCCAATCATTGCAATTCTGACTTTGTCATTTTCATGATTTATCATGTTTTGAACAATTCCATTCCATCTGTCCCAGTTCCCTGACGCATTAACCATTCCAACCTTGCCGAATTTTGTAAATATTGAATCCATGATGCCCTGGTCGTACAACATTTGAGGTACCTTGAAAATTGATTTGGCATCATGGCAAGACAGGACATCGTTTGGCGTGACATTTGTAAACATTGCAATCTTTTGTTTGGTCTTCCCCTCCAGTGGCAAAGTACATCTAACTGCCAAAAAGTCCGCCTGAATGCCGATTCTTCGCAGTTCTTGAACGCTATGCTGTGTTGGTTTTGTCTTTTGTTCCCCCACCACATCTAGGGATGGCGCCAACGTCACATGAACAAAGATCACCTCCTGCTGTCCTTTTTCCACCCTCATCTGTCTTAATGCTTCCAGGAATGGCAGGGATTCAATGTCACCTACCGTTCCTCCGCACTCTACAATCAAAAAGTCCAGTTTTTCATCTTTTGCTATCTTGATAATTCTATTTTTAATTTCATCTGTTATGTGGGGGATAATCTGGACGCATGCCCCCAGATACTCGCCTTTTCTTTCTGCATCAATCACTGAGGAGTAGACCTGGGCTGTTGTAATGTTGTGACTTTTGGGTATGTCCTGGTTTAGGAATCGCTCATAGTTTCCAATATCCATATCACATTCTCCCCCGTCATCTGTGACAAAGACTTCGCCGTGTGCCACCGGGTTCATGGTTCCTGCATCATAGTTAAGATATGGATCTATCTTGATACATGATACTTTTTGATCCGCCAATTGCAGTAATTTTGCTATCGAGGAGGTCGTCACGCCTTTTCCCAGACCCGACATCACGCCGCCTGTGACAAAAATAAACTTTGTCTGCACATTAAGCGGACGCATATCTAGTTTTTGTATGTTTTGTCGATCATGGGGGCAAGTGGTAGATCAGCGTAAGGCCATTTTTTTTATGATCAACCCGATCTAAATGCCATTAATGAGGATCTGAGACTAATGCCATTCAGAAATCAAGATTTTATGAGGAGGATTACCAAACTAATCCCAGAAAACAGGAAAAAAGATAGCATGTTGGCTGGCATGTTGCACTACTCCATATCCTATTTTTTTCTATCAATATAAATACGAAATATGAATAATAAATTTACGATGAACCCTATTATACGGTGGAGAACAAGACATATGAAAAAACCACAAACTATGCAAAAATTTCCAGGCGGTATAGCAAATCTAAATCTAATGATGTACAGGGGAGAAAATGATGATCTTTGATTTAAGACAAGAATCCTGGGAAAATTTGAAGTTATAGAAGAAAATGAAACAGTAAAAGAAATTAATAAATTAATTAGCACACTAACAAAAGATAGTAATGCAAACATCTCAAATGTTGTTATAAGTCATCCTGAAACAACGCCTTGATTATACAAATTATGATCTCATAGGATATGTCATATACATCAACTGTCATGTATTGCCTAATTTTTTGTACCTAATTTTTTATTGGTGATTAAAACCTATTATCGCAAGGATTTTTAGCATAATTATTGATGGAAAAAGCGACATTAATTTACGTGTTTGATGTATTTCAGAGCAGACGTCATCACTGGAATTTTTATGCAAAAGCAAACCTATAGTACCACGCAAAAGTAATTGGGTCTCAAATAATTAACCGACACCTTTTTTGATCATGTTGATATGAATCAATCATGAAACACACAGACGAGCTTGCCCCTGCACAAAAACGGGAAAAGGATCCAAGACTGCTCAAAAGAATGTTTGCAGTACGCATGGTTACAGTAAACAAGTTGGGCGTTGTAATGTGACACAAACCATTTGCGCATCGGGCAGCCGGTAAGAAACTGGTAGGGACATACAACAAAACGGGATTCAAGGTCTACAAGACTCCCGGGAGCGGCAGACCCCCAAGTACCAAATAATCTATTCATCTCTATCGTAAAATCCATAAAAAATGTAATAACTGTAAAATACATTGCAGATGCAGTACGAACAGAGACTGCAGTATATACGATGTAACAGGATTAGAAAAAAACTGGCGCATGTGAAATATACTTGGAAAAAGGCACGGGAGGTCCACCCAAAAAAGGTTTTACTGAAGAATATTCAAAGATGGCAGGATGCACAATATATGAGATTTTGAGGCTAAAAAAGAATGGATAACCATATTGCAGTTTGATGAGGCGTTCTTCAGATGTGGGATGATGCCGTAATGATACCTGCTGTAGGCAGATCAACCTATTTTCCATACCTGGACTACACCGGATGTCACAGGATACTGTACAACTGCAAAAGATGGAAGACGGTTCTTTAGGACATTCCAGATTTCGTACAGACGAGTTTCTGGCATATCTTGATGTTCTGTACCGTCATTTTGGCAAGTGTGTGATAATAATGGACAAGGCATACGTGCATACTGCAGGAGGTGTGAAAGAATTTAAAGAGAACAATGACGTTCACATCATTACCTTCCTACCGGAACACCGGAGTTGAACATGATAGAAGTTCTGGCATCAGGCAAAATGCAAGATTGTGAAACCCGCATATATGAGACGTTTGCCGACATGATACATGCGATATCAGTATTTCAGGACAAGAAGACTTGATCTTGACATGACGGGGTATGTTGCACTGGAATTAATTATCCCCAAAAACTTTTGATCGGCACTATATGCATGATGTAGATCCTCTCAGATTGAAATTTCACATCTACTGAAAATGTAGATCATCCTGTAATAATGGCCTCCTTACAAGCCTTGTTCCAGATCTGCAATCAGGAATCAGGATCAGAGAGCCGTCCCATGAACAGGATTGCACCGCTCTCATCGTCCTGTATTATGAATATGAAGGGATGGTCTGCGATGAATCGTGGTGGTGGGGGAGAACTATCCTGATAACGGACGAGAGGCGTGGTGACAGCGGCAGCCTCCGTTCCCTCCTCGTTTACATCTACAAAGGCGACTTGGGTGGCTTTAGACACATACAGATTCTCAGACTCTACATTTGCAATACCTGATAGATCTGATGCTTTCTTAGAAAAGACATCAATCATTCCAAGGTTTTGTAGGTGTTTTTTAAGATCATAACTGGTTTTCATCTTGAACTGTGGCATCTCTACTAGGACATCTGTAGAGTGCATGTTCTGCTGCCATCCCTCTATCATCTCCTGTGTCAGCGATTCCTCTAGTGCATCGATTCCGTGTCTGTCCTCAGGTAAAATGACTAGCATCGAGAGCCTACCACCATCATAGGGCATCTTGAGCACCTGTGCACCATGTGATTTTGTATAGGGGAATGTGGCATCATGTACCATAAAATTGGCAGCGGTATTTTTTGATTCACTGGTCCAAAAGTCAGATTCTTTTGTATTCTCCGGATCAAACTGCGTTAGCCACATGCCTTTGAAGTAAATTGCGTTGGTAATTGCCATGGCAGTTAAATGATTCACATCATCGTTTCCAATAACCTTTGGAATCTTGCCGTTTGTATTATCTGATGCCCATTCATTTATCTGCTTGACACCCTCCGGCTCTTCCTCCGGTTCTGTAAAACTGACAGTCTTAATGCCAGCAAGATATGTCTGGCGTCCGATATCAATGTAAGAGTCATACGGTTCAAACCAGTCGGCAAGCCACAGCGCGTTTGCCATGACAAGCGTGGCATGTGGGTCGTCACGGTTTATGGAGGATATTGCATGTGCCGTGTCGTTATGGCGCATTATTGCATCAGGCTCAAAGCCGAATACCTGCTGTATCTCCTTGGCCGTGTTTTGTTTTGCACCCTCGTACAGGATGGAAAATGCCATGTATATGCTTGTAGGCGAGAAGAATATGTTCGAGTCATCATCAAGTTCATTTGATACCTGCCTGTAAAAGTCGATGGTAAAAGCATTGTTTTTTGTGGCAATGGAATCTGGAATGACAGCGGACTCTATGTCCTGTGCGGATACTGTGAATATGGATGTCGCAGGTTCTACTACTACAGGTTCTACTACAAATGTCGTTGTGTCTGCGATCATACCGTATGATATGGCAACAACCGCAATCACAGCAACTATTACAGATATGTATATTTTTTTCATGGTGTTGTTACGGCATAGGGCTTGCGCTCATAATATGCTCATCAGATGCCGTAACCCAGAATGATATTTATCTTTTTATTTTTGTTTTTTTAGGTGTGAATTCCAAGTCCTTTACCCGCAATATTTGCAACAGGTTTTGATCTTTCTTACATATGGAAGACCGTTTTTAAAGCACATGAGAAATTCAATGCGGATACATGTGTTGTATCTTGAGAAATTAAAAAGAAAATGGGGCAAGGTTGCAGTAATTTTGGATAGGGCGCCACAACATCGTGCAAAAGTTGTCAGGAAATTTTTAAGAAAAAATCCAAATGTTAAATTGATTTATCATCCAAAAGGCTCTTTATTTGAATGCGGTAGAGGTGTGCTGGCATCAGACAAAGCGGAGTGCCAATCTCTGAATATTATGCGTCGATGTCTGACATGACGTATGGGATTTCCAAGTATTTTACAACGATGCGATTCTATCGAGGCTCACCACTTTGAGGGTCACGTCTCATGTAGGGCTCACGGCTCTTATCATGACTCACGACTCTTATCATGACTCACGGCTCATTCATACGGCTCATATCCATACCATAACGGCTCATATCATAGATCACACCATAACGGCTCATATCATAGATCATAACGGCTCGGGACTCCTGTTCCCAGAGTTCATGTCAAAACTCCAGCACCAAGCGCTACCTCCAGTCCCATGGCTTTACACCACCAACGGGGCTCCACCTCCAGCACCAAGGCTCCAACATCAGCCGGGACTCCACCCAGTCGGGGCTCCACCCACAGACTACACTTTCAAGTCTATAACTTTGACCAGACAACATAATGATACGCAACTCCTCTTTGATATGCTGAAATTTAGTTTTAGTTTTTGATATTGTTTGTTGGCATCTTAATCTTTCAATCAGGATTTAATCTCAGATACGTGTTTTAGCCAAACACCGGTGTATCACGAACCATTGATAGCACGTGTTAAATAATATGTAATTTTTCTCATACCTGTGAACGGGGCAGTAGTTGGAGTGATTACACTCTTTGTACTTGGTATCCTAGCAACATCCTCGGCATCTGCTGAGAACACTCAAGTCAAACAGTGTAAGGACATTCACGTACTAGTTGAGAGATCAAACGGAGGTCTTGCCTGTCTGACAGAAAAGACTGCCGAGAGGGCAACAGACAGGTTTGGCTGGAAGATAATAACTGTGAATCCAGCAGACAAAACGGTGCCAGACCCTGAAAATTCAATGTTTCATGATGAGATATCAATACACGATGATGTGGAAATAAACACGGCAAAAGAATCAACTGATATGGCACAATCATACGATGATGATGCCACTCTAAAAGAACTGCCCAAAGAACATGCAAACCAACAAGATATGAATGATCCATGTTATGACATAACGGAAAATGCAGAATACCCATACGTTCTAGTGGAGCCAATTAACCATTCCATAACTAGCGGTGATTTTGTAAAACTGTGTGTTCAATCACCCAACAATTGGTTTAAGATTTATCTGGATACTGATGACGAGTGGTTACCTCCCGAGCTTACACTCGATGAAATTACACATCCACAGAACTACCCGCGTACTTATGCTGCAGGAAGCATTACACTCGAGGTACCAAAAGGCATTGTAGATCAAAAACATTATGACCCTGACTATCTTGACTGTAATGATGCGTATTACCTAGATGGAAAATATGACTATCCAGTGTACCGAAATTACAAAGTAGAACACATTGCACAGACTGACAAATCTCGTACATTAAAATTCACATATGAAATGCCAGTCTCTGAGATAAGCTATTTTGGTTCATTTGCCATATTTGACGATTATTATCTTTCAAGACCTAACGTTTGCATAAAAGAGTCAGTAGAGAGATCAGGCGAGAAGATAACTGTCAAAAACACTGAACGGCAGACCTCGTTAGTCTCTGAACACACGGAGCATCAAGATACCACATCAGTACAAGAGAATGTAAAAATAAACAAAGAATCCACCGGTGTTACAAAATCCCAGGCTGATGATACCTCCAAGACCGTGACAGAAAACATTCATCTGCAAGAACCGCCTAAACAAAGTACGGATGCAGATGATCCTTGCCATGGTGCCGCGGTAGTAGCAGGACATCCGTACATGCTAGTCGAACCCATCACTCATTCCATGACAGGCGGTACATTTGAAAAGCTGTGTGCACAGCCGCATTACAAATGGTTCAAAATTTATCTAAACACCGATGCCGGAGGAAGCATTACACTTGAGATACCAAAAAGTCAGGTAGACCTAAAACAGTATGACTATCGTGATTGTAATGATGGTGGTAGATATTATCTGGATGGGAAATATGACGGTTACACCCTCAAGAATTTTACAGCAGAGCATCTTGCACAGACGGACAAATCCAGGACATTGAAATTCACATATGAAATGCCAGTCTCTGAGATAAGCTATTTTGGTGCATACGGCGTATTTGATGGTGTAGATTCTTCGGAGCCTAAATTTTGCATAAACGCATATGAGCAAAACAATTACGATCCTACAAAACGCTTACCATGGAATGAACCAAAACCTGATCCGCCCCCACCATGCCGAGTCTTTCTTGGTTTGAATTATACCATAACAAGTGGGCAGGTAGACAAGATTTGTGGTCATGCATTGGGTGAGCAGGTTGAATTTCATCTAAATAATGTTGCCTCTAATGCAGAACTAACTGTTGACATACCGTTGGTGGAAATGAGTCCTGATGGTACAGGTGGTTTTGGCTGGGAATTCTTTGTGGGTGATACTTATGCAGGCAATCCTAGATGTGAGCCGCCAAGAGAACTTTTATTTAGAAATCAAGAGTATCAAACTTTTAAAATCCCCCTCTTGGCTGATGCATCTTATGTTAAGATGGGATATTCTTTTTCGGGGATCGAGCGCCCATTATCTGAAGTAATTGCCGCAGTAGAGCCTTTTGATAGATCAAAAGATGTCTTTACAGAAAAGTGTTAATAAATTATTACAAAAACAAGCCGGCATCAAAAACGTCCTTATTTGGTAGGCACAGATATACCCGAACAGTATTCTTTCATACTATTGAATTCAGAAATAAAGTATTATAGTATGATATTATTTGGATTGTTAATTTTCATTCCACTTGTATTGTCTGTGCAAGCTCAAAGTATATCGCCCAATGACAACCTATACAAATTTGATGATGGCTTTTATTCATCCATATGATCCGAAATTATTTTTTTGATCCCAATTCTTTTAATGTATGAGATAAATCTTATTGTGATGGGAGGACCAAGCATCATCTTTGCAAGTGTGGTGTTTTCATTGGTTTTACTATCTCCCTCACAAGTATTACAGCATGGGAGAATATACGATGATTGGTAGCGTGTACCCTAGTACTGCAAAAAGGGAAATTGCACTACAACGGAGCAATGATGCGTTATGATGATTCTGCAAAACATGCTTTCTTTTTTCTCCGAATTTAATGTGGGATTATTTGCTGTTTTTGGAATATCTGTTTTGTTTGTATGGATCACCCCTATACCTTATTCTCAAGGATACACGCTTGGATCTGATGAAGAAAACTTTGAGTATGTATCAAGATACACACCTTATTATAAAATAATCGAGGGTGATTTTTTAAATAAAATTGAGAATAAAATAATGCTAAAAAATGTTTTGGATAATTGTCTAAAGAATGTTTCTTATACCACGGAACAAACCACATCATCTTTCCTTGATTCCAATCCAAAGTTAAGTGATATCTGTATTTATATTATTTCCTCAAAGGATTCAACAATGAATGAACTAATTGATGGTGCCGGTCATCATAATATTACAATTGGACTTCAAACCAGAGATGACGAATTACGAAACCAACTGGCAAGTGAATTACAAGAAAAATTTAATGCCAGGAATGTTTTCAAATTTCATCACAAGATCATCTTTGTTGAATTACCAATTACAAGAATTATTGAATTGGTTGAAAATGATGATATAAGGTATATACATGATAATGAACATGAAGGTGGTCAGATTAAAGATGCATTCTCACTACGTGTAATGCTTCAAGAACCACAATTAATCATAGATGCCAACGGCAATCATAAATTTAAACCGCCATTACAACAAATTAGAGATGGCATATTGCCACAAGACGTAAAATGTAATGAAAATAAAATTTTATTTTTTAATGTTAGGCATAATTCTTCTGATGTAATGCCTTTATGCATATATGAAAGTACATTGGAGAAACTAGTTTCAGAAGATTTGGTATTTTTCTGGTGGTCTTTTAGAAATTATTATGTGGATTTTGATTATGTTCAAGACAAAATGAACAATCTTGAATTTAATAATCAAACTAATTTGTTAGTTACTAACCTAGATGATGTCAAAACCAACTCCACTCTTCCTACAATAACTCTTTTACAGGAATACAAAAGTAGTTCTGATTCAAGTGAATTATTTTACAATATTTTTTCTCTTGAATCCGGCAAATTAGCAAATTTTACATCATCATTGATGTCAATTAACGATCCTAGAAAGATTAGCTATTACAGTGTACGTGATATGTCATATGGCATTCAATATTTTTGTAGTGACCAATATTTGCGCATACTTGAAGGTGATTTACGTATCAATGTAACTTACAGTGAAGATATTATTTTATCCAGTACTCCTAAACTAGAAATGATTCAATCCAATTCAACAAATCAGATATATCAATTTGAATTTGGTTCATTATATCCTACCGGATTCAACTCTGACGATGTTGTAATCAAGAAAGTTTCAGAAAGTCAATGCCATACAGATGATTCCCGTTTTTCATCAGTTTATCCTGTATACTACTATTATGTGGTAAAATTTGAAGTGAGATGATCAAAATAATGTTGATAGTTTTTGCATTGCTTCTTTGGTTTGTACCAATTCAATATTGAAGTGAACCTCTATAACTGAGACCGTTTTTTGCATGTTTTTACATACAGCTACCATTATTTATTTCTCATCTCACCTTCTGATAAAAATTCCTCAAGAGTCACATATCCTAGTGTCCGATGGATTCTAGCGGGGCTTCCTCCAACTTCAAAGCTGGCGTATATCCCACCCCTGAGGATGAAGAATTCAGTCTACGGGGTTAGACGGTCCACATCTCGCGGGTAAAATGTCGTGTCTCGAATATTCTCAGTTCCAGTCAAAACCATGATTAGTCGTTCCAATCCGATTCCACAGCCTGCATGGGGGGGAACGCCATAATCAAAGGCACCCAAATGATGCTCAAACGTATCAGTCTTCATTCCTTTGTTTTTCATTCTCTGAGCCAACTCGCCGCGTTTTTCAATTCTGGTACTGCCCGATGACAACTCTAAATCGCCGTACATCAAATCAAAGGATTCGGAGACTTTGGGGTTTGCCTTGCTATCTTTTACGTAGAACGGTTTTGGCGCAAGTGGCCAATCAGTGATAAAGTAAAATCCATCCAGGCCGATTTTTTTAAGACTGGACGGATACAGATCATCGCCCCATTCTGTTTTTGTGCCGGCTTTTTGCATTCTCTCAACTAGCTCGTCATACGAATACCTGGGAATGCTGTCTGGCATCCTGATATCTGGGAACTCTGATCCCGGGTTGTTTTTTACGTAATCCCTGACTGTTTGAATGGAGATTTGAATTATCGCCTCAATTCTGTTCATCACGTCATTGTAATCAACAAATGCCTCCTCCAAATCAATGGATATCGCCTCAGCTAAATGCCTGTTTGTCCTTGAGGGTTCGGCCCTAAAGATTGGTGCAATCTCAAAGACCTTTTCAAAACTCATCGTTAGCTGCTCCTTGTATAGCTGGGGGCTCTGAGCCAGGAATGCGGCCTTGTTGTAATAAAATATTGGAAATAACGCTGCCCCCCCTTCAGTAGCTGTTGCAATCATTTTGGGGGTGTTGATTTCGACAAAATTCTGACTGGCAAAATATTCTCTAATTGATTTTAAAACCCTACTCCTTGTTTTGAAGACGTGCTGTAAAACATCCCGTCTGAGATCAATTGGCCTGACCTCCAACCTCGTATCGATGTTTTTTACGGTTTTTACAGTGGGCTCAAAGGGGGGAATTTTTTCAACATCGGAGAATACCCGTAGTCCTGTGGGAATTATCTCGTAACCTGCGGGGGCTTTTTCAGATGCCTTGACAGTGCCGGTAACTGCAATGGAGGAATGTGCTTTTAATGATGAGATCTTTTCCCGGATCTCATCCGGACAGTCTCCTTTTTTTGCCACAATTGACAGATTGCCATTTTGATCACGGATGGTGGCAAAACTAATGTTTCCATGTCCTCGAATCGTCAAAACCCAGCCCATGACCGTAACCTCGGCACCGTCCATCGATGCGTTAATTTCATTGGAATAATGGGATCTGCGCAAGGTTCCCAATTCAGTCTCTATCATAATTTACTATATCTGGATATCAAGGTGTAATTAATTTTTACATGGGATCCCAAATACAGTTGTCATAATGCTTATAGCCAGTTAAAATCCCCTCCAAAACAGGTTGAAGGTGCTGATGTTCCTAGTGGTTGCGATGTTTGTCGTTGTTGGGGTATATGTGGGGTATCACGTGTCTCAGCAGGCAGGAGACGTGGCAGAGGAGCACGGCGCAGTCATTGAGCCTGGAATACTGGATATGGATTCAGGACCCGTGCAAACCTATCAGAATCCAAAAGAACCCCAAGTGATGCAATCCCCTGGTTATAAAACCGATTTATATTAAATATGATAACTATCCATCATGGCGCTTTCAGACAAGGAAAAAATCATTGCGATAATCTCAAATGGGATCACAGTATTCTCATTACTGCAGGAGAGAAACGAGCTGCCAGAAAATGCAACAATGTATGATTTTGTATTAAAGGTGGTTCCCGAGGATATCAAGGCAGAACTGAGTGTTGAACTCATAGATGAGATATTCCGGTACGTCACATCCGCACATAGTTCATAAAGTACGGGTAGTACCAACAAATATGGCATCGATTGCGACTTTGGGCTCCCACTGTTCGTTGCAGGTTCTAAAGGGTGCAAAAGACGAGGGTCTAAAGACCATCCTGGTATGTGAGAAAAAACGTGAAAAACTATACAAAAGATTCCCGTTCATTGACGAATTGATCATAGTCGATTCATTCAAAGAGGTACTTGATCAGAAATGCCAGAGGATCCTGAAAGAAAATAACGCGGTCCTGATTCCACACGGAACGCTGGTCGCACAGATGAGTTCCGAGGAGATCGAATCAATCAAGACGCCCGTCTTTGGAAACAAATGGATTCTCAGATGGGAGTCAGACCGAGTCATGAAGGAGAGGCTGATGAGGGAGGCCGGCCTGCCGATGCCAAAACCGGTTACAGATCCAAAAGAGATTGAGAAACTAGTCATTGTGAAAAGACAGGGGGCCGCAGGAGGCAAGGGATACTTTATGGCCGCAGACGAGGCTGATTACAATTCAAAGAGAAACCAGTTGATCTCTGATGGAATAATCTCGCCTGATGAAACCCTTTACATTCAGGAATATGCCGCGGGGGTTTTGGCTTATCTGACATTTTTTTATTCCCCGTTAAAAGAAGAGCTGGAATTCTTTGGCGTTGATCAAAGACATGAATCCGACATTGAAGGACTGGGAAGAATCCCCGCAGATCAGCAGATCAGATCAAAAAAGATCCCATCATTTAACGTAATTGGAAACAGCCCCCTTGTTTTGCGGGAATCATTATTGGACAAGGTGTATGACATGGGCGAGGATTTTGTACAGGCTGCAAAACGAATTGTGGCACCTGGAATGAACGGTCCGTTCTGTATAGAGGGGGTTTATGACGAGAATGCAGAGTTTACATCGTTTGAATTTTCAGCGAGAATAGTTGCCGGGTCCAACATCTATATGGACGGTTCCCCCTACTACTCCCTGCTATTCAATGAGACTATGAGCATGGGAAAAAGAATTGCAAGGGAGGTAAAAACTGCCACAGAATCCAACCAACTAGATAAAATTACAACGTGATGATGATGATAATAATAATAATAACACAGTTAAAGTTCAACTAGTACCGCGGCTTTTTCAGATGCACCCACATCCAGCCCCACCCCGCCAATGATTTTGGAGGGGGATGTCAGACCAGAATAATCAACTAGTTTGAGATCATTGAGCAGGAAGACCTTGGGGGCGATATCTGAATGTCGGGATTTGAGAAATTCCTCCAATTCCCCGATGATGAAAGTTTTGCCGCCCTGGAAAATTTTGGCATTCTTTAAAGAGAGTCTGAGCTTTCCATACCTGTCTAAAACCAGAGCATGCTGCCGGTTCTTTTTACCGAATAACTTTTTCACTTGGACATTGCCTGTAAAAACAAAATAGTGATTCGTTTGAAAACTCGGTTCAATTAATTCCCTGGAAATACCGCTGATTTCACCTGCACGCTTTTTAGCATCATCCAAAGTAAAGATGTTCTTTGATGTATCGGCACTATCCAACTCGACGTTTCCAACTGCGGTAACTCGCAGCAATGCTTTCTCTGCAATGTATTCACTATTAATAACAACTGATTCGGGTACGGCGCCCTTGCCGACCAACAGGGCGTGAATTCTCTTTTGAACTTCTGCAATTCTTTCAGGGGTCGCATCATCCATCGTCTGCTCAATCTCCTCCTGCAGCATCGAGGATGCAACCCCTATTGAGGAAATAACATCGGCGTGCTCGGCTTTTTCATACGATAATCCCATCTGTTTTGCAACAAAAGGTGCAAGAACAGATGCGCCACCCCCACCGCCAATAATTTTTGTGGAAGGATCAAGCTTGAATTCCTTTATGATGCCGGTGATAGTCTTTGTAATTTGAAACGAGGCTGTCTGTATGACTGACATTGCAATCTCGTGGTATGACACTCCAAGATGGTCTCCCAGTAATTTCAGGGCAATCCTTGCAGATTCTGAATTTGCATGTGAATAGTCGCCCACATCCATCATCTCCAGTGCATTTGCCGCACAGGTGCTAGTAATGGCAAAAGTCTTGGCACCGCACCGTATTGCCACATACTCATCATCGCCTTCCTTGGGTGCAACAAAGATGATTTTTCCGGATTTTAAGACGTTAGGATCTGCAAAACAGGAATATTTCAGGCCTGCAATATGCGCACTCCGGGGACCGACCCGGGATACGCGTTTTTCAGCAAGATTGATCATGCTTCCACCTGCAACGCCCAGAATCCGAACATCCATGGAACGGATGCAGGTGGGATGCTCATTTACGGTGACATAGCGGATTTCGGGTTTTCCATTTTTGATTATGCAGATATTTGTGCTGGTGCCGCCAACTTCGACAAAGATGCCGTTTGTAACCTTGAGATAGAGCAATGCCCCTGCAACGCTTGCTGCGGGTCCGGAAAGTACTGTGAGAATGGGTTTGGTTCTAAAAGTATCCATGCTAGATACCCCGCCATCACCTTTCATGATCATCAGGGGGGCTGTAACGCCGGTTCTTCGTATGGCATCCTCGACGTAATTTGCAACCTGGATGGTCTTGGGCAACACGCTTGCATTGACTGCGGCAGTCAACGTTCTGATCTCCAGACCGTAGACGCCTGAAATTTCATGCGAGGCAGTAGATGGAATGCCGTGTTTCACCGAACGGTTCATTACAAATAACTCATTTGATGGGTCATCTACTCCAAACGCCTCAGTTGCCACGATTACTTGGGCCCCCTTGGATTTCAAGCAGAGTATTGCCTCCTCGACCTCCTCCTCTGTGATTAAATGGGAGGTATCTAAAAATTCGTGAAAAGAGACGATCTGCTTTGTGTTGCCTGACATCTCTTGCAAATTAGTCCGTTTGACGACATCTTTTTTGGAGGGGCCTACACCCATTGCAATGATGCCGACCTTGGATGTGTCAGACTCTAATAACGCGTTGATTGCCTGGGTGGTACTATGGGATATCAACTCAATATCGCCGACATTGATTCTTGATTCTTTTAGGATGTTTGAGAGCGCATCAACAATTCCCTCTGAGACCCCTTTTTCTGCAGAATGTGTGGTGGGAACAGTTGATTTTGAAAGAAGCAGGCCGGTTTTAACATCCAAGGCCACGGCCTTGGTAAAGGTTCCTCCAACATCAATCCCGACACGAATTCTACGTCTAGCTGGCATCCTCATCTGTCCCATGGGACACCCTCATAGAGGCCAGACGCTGTTCTTTGCGGGGCCTTATCACCAAGACATAAAATGACGCACTCAAATAAATTCCAAGCAGGACAACCTGCGCCACTACAGTCTCCAACGTGGGATAAATCCCAGTCATCGTGGCCAGATTAATATCCAGGCGGGGTATGGTGCCAATCAACCCCGTATACGGAACAACATCCAGTATTTGGAGCTCCCTTACTGCATTGCCAAGAAACGTAATTGACATGTATGCCCCGACGCCCATCGTCAGGCCAAACAGTGCCCTGAGGGGCAGTTTTTTGCCAAGTTTTCTCACAATATAATAAATCAAAAACAAGACACCCAGACCAACTATAAACCCGAGTCCCACATAGGCCTCCATGTATTTTGCAAAACTCGACATTGCCTGATAAAATAATACAGTCTCAAAACCCTCCCTATACACCGTAAAGAAAGACAGCATCACAAACACCGTCACGCTTCCGGTGGTGGTTGCCTGCCAGACTTTGGCCTTTACAAACTCCATCCATTTTTTATGCTCTATCTTGTTCAAGACCCAGAAACTGACATAAAACAGCATTGCAGTGGCAGACAAGGCGGCGACTGCCTCAATCAACTCGCGGCTGGCCCCTGAGATATCAATGATAAAAGATGCAACAAGCCAGGTTACCGCAGTTGCGCCAACAGCGGCAATTACCCCGTAATAGACGTATTTTTTAAAGCGGTTGTTTCTAGAGGCCTCCAGGTAAGTGAGAATGGCCCCCAAAATAAGCACGGACTCGAGCCCTTCACGAAAAATGACTGCAAATGAGGATGAAAATGCGATGGCAGGGGCCAGGGTACCGGTACCGCTGACCAGGCGTTCTGATTCATCAAGATTCCGTTTTATGGCAATGGCCACATCCTGAACCTGATCATAGGACGCCTTTTCCTTGATCAGGTTTCTTAGCTGCGCGAATTGAAATTCGACTTCCAATGTAAAGTCCGGATCTATGGCGCGAAGGGGAATTTCTACAAATTCATAACTGTCCAGGTACGCGGTTCGCGCAGAAGTGTATGCCGACTGATAGTCCTCATTCCCGTATTGTACAAGCATCTCCTGAAGTGTTGAGCGGATAAAATCAATCTCACCCCTGACTGTTGATTTTTGATCATCTGTTGCGTCCCCCATTGCCCCTAGCTCCTTTTCCAGAATCGTGTTTGCAAGGCTCTCACTGCCCAATGTCCGAACCTTGGATTCGGCATCCTCAAGATCAGGCAGTATGGATTCCTCTACGAATACTCGGATGCGGCCGGCGTCCTGGTTGTTGCGGATCATTGCACGCAGTTCCTCCCTCATGTCCAATTCCAAGTCATAAAGTAACTCTGAATCAACTTTTTCAATGTCTGATTCAAGGTATTCAAAATTCTCAAGATACGCCTCGATTGCCAGATTTTCAGCCTTGGAATAGTCCCCACTGTCTAGTGCCGTCAGCATCTGCGAGTACAGATCCCTGATTGTATCATAGAGTTTTCCCTTGTCATATGCCACAGATTCATGACCTGCAAAATCCCGGTTGATTGCGGTGATCAAGGTGCCGACAGGGAGAAAGCCGTCCCCCTCTGCAATCATCTTTTTGAGTTCGAGAAAAAACGAATCGATTTCCAGAGTCACCCGCTCGTTATGACTGGCATCAGATGACAGGGCATGTGCGCGGTTGACTAGCACAGTTGAGAACTTTTGTAAGACGGGATCTTCATCAGTAACAGCTATTTGGTACTGTTCGTCAACTATGGTCAGTATTAACACGACGGATTTGCCATAATCGGGATTCTGGTGGGAATATTCTTCAAGAAGACTGCGGATTGCAGAAACGCCATCCAGTGATTCCTGCTTGTCCAAAACACCGATTCCGTTATAAAGATCCAGCAGCAGAATGTGGACCTCGTTTGAAATCTCGGGGTCTGCAATCCTCAGATTTTGCAAATGCTGGGGGAACACCTCGGATACGACTTTGGATACTGTTTTTGCATCATTAAAAGAATCCTGGCTGATGGAATCCTCAATCAAATCTAAAGAGTCCGATACAAACACATCAACGAAAAGCACGGATGTGTCAACGTCAGAAAAAACCGGTTCAGAATAGGCCGTCCCGGTACCGGGAATCAGCATAAACAGGACCATCCAAATAAAAGATAATCGGATATATTTTTGTCGCAAAATTACCAAGATACCGCAGATCTTTTGAATGAATATTTAAAGCAGATTCTGATTCTATGCATATAGAATGAGTGATGGTCATAATTTTGGCAAAAGACTGAGGGGTCTTAACTTTGAGGACAGGAGGATCACTGAGGCGATGGCAGCTGCTAGAACCACTAGTGTGATGCTGGCAAATTCTGGCACGACCATTTTTGCCATGGCAAGATCAGCGACAATCATATCTGCCTGTGCGTCAACTACATCCGGGGATTCGCCGTTTTTAATCATGTTTCTGAGATCCTCCCTCATGTCAATCTCAATCTTTTCCATCAAATCATGATCCACCTCCCCCAGCGGCCCCTCGATGAACTCGTAATTATCAAGATATGCCTCACTTGCAAGATCAAGGGCTAGTGTCGAATCGCCATCCCTGTAAACTGTTTTCATCTGGGTTAACAGGCGCTCAATTTCATCAAAGTAGTGAAAGATATCAACTTTAAATCCTTCCTCCACACCTGCAAGCGTCTCAAGTGCTGCAACATTGTTCAGACTCTTTCCAACAAGAATGCTGACCGCGCTGGTCTTCCCCTTTGAGGAAACAACTAGATCCATTTCCGTTAAATTCTCCTCCAAGGACTGTGAATCAGATTCGGATAAATCCATCAGGGATGATTTGACAGAATCATAGATGGAGCGTACTCTTTCCAAGAATATGACAGTCTCGTCGTATTCTACCTGATTGATTATTTCACCATCAGATACGGCATCAAGGTACTCCCCCTCAACTAGATACAATCGGTCTTTAATTCCGGACAAAGCCAATCCGATTTCAGAGATGTTTCCCCCCTCGTATTCCCTGATTAATAATTCAACATTTGATGCAATATGCTCAATCTCCATCTTCATTTCAGGGGGGGACTGACTACCCATTGTCACCCTGATGGCCTCCCGCATTTGATGCAAAAGTTCGTTGGCAGAATCAGCACCCAACTTGGATTCGACTGCCGGGTGCAGCGTTCTATAGTAGTACAGCCCCTCATACGTGAGTTTTTTGGCGCTTTTGATGTCACCTGCATCCAAGGCGGCAACTGCCTCATCGAGTTCCTCAAGGGTCTTTAGCTTGAATACTGCAAGCATTTCATCTAAAACCAGCGGACCATTAAAAGACAGCGATGACGGATCGGATTTTATTTCAGGGACTAGTCGGTTGGATTCAAAGTCTTTTTCTGAAACCTTGAATTTTTTATCAAGGACTGAATACCATGAAAGAAAATCATCGGCATTGTTTTCCCCAACTGATGACTCCATATTCACATATGCGATTTTGTAAATTGTTTTATCAATGACTTGCATGTTAAGCGAGGCCGTTTCATAGTCACCGGATGTGAGATTCCGAACAATATCCTCAAATGCGTTCTCAATCAAGAGATCATCACTGTCAGAACCGGCATCATCAGATGCGGCGGCTCCAATTTTAAAACTGTTGACATAAATTAAATGGGCGGCATCCACCTGCGCGATGGCATCAGTAGTGGTGGTGCCATCTGATTTTTTGGCATCTGAAAACAGGCTTTTAATGGAACTCCAATCCTCGCCCAGGCTGGTGGCAAAAGCTGGGGTAGGGGTAAAGACCATGTAAAATAACGATAGTACCAGCAGCAGACCCAGAGCAATATTTTTGTTTTTTTGCACGATCTGCATCAAACAACCGAGTATTATAATTTGAGTATCATTCCAAGGGCTTGGAATGAAAACAACCAGTCTGCTTTTATGTCATACACACTCACAGGGCAGTTTTTGCATGCCGGTAATTCGGTGATATCTGTCGTTTTTAGTACTGAATCCACAATACATGCCATAACCATTTGGAATACCTGCGCTGTTCTGCGTGGATGCCGCCCCCCAAAGCGGTTTTCTAGTTCTGCCACATTATCTGCAGCTGCAAATCACGGGAAGGCACAATTGTTGTTGTTATTATTTTTATAATATCCAATTCAAGAGTCTGATCTCTGATTGGCAGTATTGGAATACAGGCTCAGGCTCGGCTCCGCGTCATCCAGGGTTATCTCGACTTTGCCTATCCTGCTGCGATACATCTTGATCTTTTTACCTTCGGGGGATATCACATACCTGTCTACTTCTGCAAGTGCAAGATCCTCCAAAGTGGACAGTGTTTTGTAAACAGTTGAAAGGGAAATTTTTAACTCTTCTGCAATTTGAGTTGCCTCCTTTGACTCGTTTTTGACTGAAAACAGCACGGATCTTGTACAGACGTTACTGAGTGACTCGATAATTTTTTGAGTAATGTCAAATTCAGATAGTTGGTTAATGGTGGGTTTTTGCATAATATCACTCAGTTGGGAATCAGGGTTAAAACGGGTTCTGGCCTTCTAATGGAGATGTCAGCTTTGCTTATTCTACTCCGATAGACTTTGTATTTTCTGCCTTTGTCTGATAACATCCATTTTTCAACCTCAATTAGAGTCAATTCTTCAAGATCTGTTAATTTTTTGTACACGGAACTAAGGGGGATCTTTAACTTGTATGACAATTCAGATGCCGTACTCCCCCTCTTTATTATCGAAAATAGTATCGCCCTGGATTCAGAGTCAGCTAGTGCCTCAATCACTTTCTGGGTAATGTCGTATTTTTTTAATTGAGGCAAAGTCAATTTTTTAGACATGTAAATATCAGGAGCATTATTCACATATTTAAACGCGGGGTTGTGGTTCTTATTCTATAGAGTAAGAATAATCAGGAATATCTTGCAGTTTCCTTGCGGGATTCAAAGCGATTCCAAAATAATCCCAGGGTTATCCCAACAATGACCCAAAATGACGAAACGCCCAGCATGGACACCAGTCTGAATTCATTTACAAAGCTCGTAGGGACGGTGATTTCATCCGGATTTTCAGGCATTATGAAAAATACGGCACTGATGAAAATGCCATATCCCACCAAAGATATGAATTTTTTGTTGTTTTTGAATTTTTTTGATATCTTGTAAAAAGACAGTGCCCCCACTCCTGAAATTGCAACAAATGAAAGATACAGGACCGCCCTGAGAACGACAGTCTCTTCACCCCCAACAGTTGGGGGATTTGCAGGATATTTCATAAAGGGCACAAGATACAACGCAAACCACATAATTCCTGCCAGCAAAAGGGCCTTTTTTACATCATGACTTCCAGGCAGGGAATTTCTAGACAGCGCAAACACAATTCCAAAAAGGGCACCAACGGAAATTCCCAAAACCATCCCTGCCAAGATCTGCCCGCTTTTTTGCCATATCCTGTATCCCTCATACTCTACCCAAAATTCGTGTGTGTCATCTGCCGCGCCTGAAGCAAGTAAATTCCGATTTTCAATCCCGATTGCCTGATCAAGGTATGGCTCGACAATTGCAAAGTTTACAGTACCGTGAATTAATCCGGCAAACGCACCAGACAGTAAAACGATCACTAAAAAGATGCCAGTCTTCAAATCCTCATCCACCTAGTGGCATGGAAAACCGGCGGCATGTCTCATGTCATGGGTAAATTCATGGATAACTAGCGGGTCAACACCGCCTGCAGAGCCGTCCTGGGCAAATACAAAATTTACAATGTGCCCATTATCAAATCCTACAACAAACAATCCTGCTACAAACACCAGGGCCAGTGCAAAAATGGCCAGCTTTGAAACGCCGGATCCTGCTACGGTGATTTGCTGTGATTCAGACAACACGCAGATTATTTTTGTTTATTATTTAAATTGTTGGATGTTTTATCCAATTTATATATTGTAAAAAAGAGATGGTTCCGTGGAACCTGAAATAAAAACACTGCAAGACATTGTCACGCGAAAAGGATCAAGCCGGGCGTTAACATTTAGCACACCGCACGTATTAAAATCGATTTTTTGTTTTAGCAATCAAAAATATGTCAGCCGTGCGACATTTTGCAAAGAGATTCATCTGGGTGAAGGTGCGGTAAAAACCCTGATTTCACATTTGAAGGAATACGGGATTGTCTCTTCAATAAAATCAGGAACATACCTCACAGAAAAAGGAACAAAGTTTGCAGCCAAATTTTACAAAGCTATACCGTCACAAAATTTTATAAAAAACTGCAATGTAACTAGGGGCAGATACGACTATGGGATTTTGCTGAGGAAGGAACACGCTTCAAAATTGGGAAACGGGATGCAGCAGCGGGATTATGCCATTTTATACGGGGCGACTGATTCGTTGACCCTGGTTTTCAATGAAAAGGAGTTTGTCTTTGCAGGGGATAACAGGGTCTGTTTTTCAGAGGGAAACAAGGTTAAAAAAGAACTAGTCAAGACGCTAGGGCCCAAAAGGGGGGATATCGTAATAATTACATCCTCAAATGATAGGTTTGTTGCGGAAATTTCGGCAATCAATACGGCATTGTGGACACTAAAGAATGAAAAATGAGATCTAGTGGCATGGAAAACCAGCGGCATGTCTCATGTCGTGGGTAAATTCATGGATAACTAGCGGGTCAACGCCACCCTGGGCAAATACAAAATTTACAATGTGCCCATTATCAAATCCTACAACAAACAATCCTGCTGCAAACACCAGGGCCAGTGCAAAAAGGGCAATCTTTGAAACGCCGGATCCCGCTACGGTGATTTGCTGTGATTCAGACATGAAAAACATGACTATCTGAATATATTTAAGCTCTTGGGTGGCCGCAAAAGTTCCGATTGTTTGTGTATTCTGAATAAACTGGTCATAACTTTGAATTTTCCCAACATTATGATCTAGAGATGGTGTTTTCTGCAGACTGCCGGTTCTGCCGTGAAAAGCAGTCAATCTAGGTCGGGCAGTCAGAACTTGTGCCATGAAATTTATTGAATAACTGCAACCCTGTTTTTATCATGATCTGAAAAACACGGCTTGTCCTAATTTTAGTTTCTGCCGTATTTGTGGGAGGTCTTTTTTATATCCTATATGAAGACCATTACTATTACTAGGGGGGAGGATACCAGCAGTATGCCGAGGATTTTAAGAAACTGCCCAAAGTTCAGTTATTTTATGTAAAGTATCCTGCCGCACAACCTGTAATAAGCATGTCTGAAACCCTGGCCTATGAGGCCATTAACGAGGATTGGAATGGACAGATATACTTGGAAGTATTTCATAATAAACATCAATATGAGCCACCCCTGAAACTCCGTATTCACTGTTATCCTTCTTATGAAAATTATGCAAATGGCAGTTATCTTGTAACAGAAAATATCATGGACTATACAAAACTATGACTGCTTTGAAGACAAATATCCGTTTGGGGACTGGGGACCCTAGGATCCCAGCATCAGCCCACATAAAACAACATCCCCTGCAGACAGGTACTGTTGAATTGGATTGTGTGTTGGACCAGATGTCTGGCAGTCTCGTATCTTACGTTTTGTTCCTAGCAGCAGATGACTGCAGAAGCATCAAAGAAGATCAGTTAGAAAAAGAATTCCCAGAGGAAATATCGCCAATCAGTTAACTGGGGGCAATCATGGAGCTTTTCTTGGCCTCCAACTCGTTTAATGAATTATTTTTAAGAGCCCCGAAGAAATCGGCAATCATATCAATGCCTGCCACAATCTTTGGAGCGTTCTTTTTTACAAATTCAAGTTTTTCAGAATATGTTTTTGGCTTGTCCTCCAGATATTTTTGATAAACTTTGGCCCCGTCATAATCAACATATGCTATTCTTGCGCTAAAATCGGTTCTCTCTAAAACAAGGCTGTCCCCGCCCACAATTGCAGTGTGATACGGATGCACGATTAATGATTCAGATAATTTCTGAGACGTGATTATTTTGGATTTTTGTAAATCAGATGCAAATGAATTAAAGTCTGCCAAGAGATAAAATGTCGCATCAGGTTTTGTTGCCTTGACCCCATCAATGGCAGTTAATGCGTGATATGTGTAATCACCCATGATTTGATGAATGCTTCGTGTCACATTAAAATATTCATCCATCTCTTTGCTTACTTCAAACCCTGCAACAGCGGCATGCTGTATTGGAGTCGATACTGCCGTGTATTCAGTTGCAAGTATTTTTTTGAATTGCGCTTTCAGATCTACTGCATGCTGGGGAAATATGACGTAACCCAGCCTATAACCGCCTGCAGCATGTGATTTTGATAAACCGTTTGTAACAAATGTTCCCTCTGGATATATTTTTCCCATGCTGACAAACTTTGAGAAATCATACGTGGTAAGTGCATAGATTTCATCTGAGATGACTGCGATATTCTGTTCTCTGCACACGTCTGCAATCTCTTCTAATTCCAATCTGTCATATAATAATCCCGTGGGGTTGTGGGGGTTGTTTAGTATCAGAATCTTTTGCCGGTCTTGTAACCGTAATGCCAATTTTCTCAAATCGTGGGGGGAGATTTTTTTATTGGCACGGGCAGGCAGCATGTGATAATTCTTTTTAAGAAACCTGATTTGTGGAAGATATCCCAGCCATGCAGGAGTTGGCAAAATAACGGTTCCGTGTAAAATCTCCAGCAGATTAAAGATAAGCTCCTTGGTTCCGGGTCCTACATAGATTCTCTCAGGGGCTATATCCATCCCAAAGTAATGCCTGTTGTATTTTGATATGGTCATGCGCAATTCAGGGATTCCAGGCACTGCCGCATATGCGCCCTTGTCGGCATTTTTGATCAATGCCTCCTGAATCAATTTAGGTACTGGGAACGGGGACTGGCCAAATGCAAAGCCGTAAAATCCAAAACTGCACTCGGAATTGGGGCAATCAGAGTGAAATTCCTGCAAAAACGTGTTTAATTTCAGGTTCTCAGGCATCTCAATGTCTTCCACCTGCTGATCAACTATGAATTTCAATGATGTATCTAATCCGGATTGAAATTATAGATAAAATGTGAAATAGAAAATATCAAAGAGTTAGATTTTATCAACCTAATTTTTCAATTTCGTCCAGTACCCCTGCATTTTCAAGCGCGGATAGATCCCCGAGGTCATCTCCCAGTAATTTGGATTTTAGCAATCTACGCATGATCTTCCCGGTTCTGGTTTTTGGCAAATCAGATATCTGGAAAATGAATTTGGGTTTGGCCACCTTTCCAATCTGTTCGGAGATATAATCTGAGATTTCAGATATTGCCACGTTTTCATGCCTTTTATGCGCAACAAAAAATACAACGATCGCCTCCCCCGTGATATCATCCGGAACTGCAACAGATGCGGCATCTGATATTTTGCTGTGGGTGATGACTGTGTGCTCAATTTCAACAGTACTCATCCTGTGGCCTGAGACATTAATTACATCGTCTGTCCGTCCACGCATATACCAAAGATTGTCCTTGTCGACAAAAACATAATCTCCATGAAACCAGACGTCTTCAAACCGGCTCCAATAGGTCTCCAGATATCTTTTATCATCATTTAGTAAGCCCCGTGTCATTGCAGGCCAGGGGGACCTTATAACGAGATAGCCGTTTTGCCCGCGTACGGGGTTTAGATCGTCATCAACTGCATCCAGATTCATTCCCGGAACCGGCATGCCCACAGTAGACGGCTTTAATTTCATGCCGGGCAATACGGACAGCATTGCACCGCCTATCTCAGTACCGCCGGACAGATTCATGACGGGGATTTTTCTGTCTCCGACTTTTTCGTAGAGCCACCGCCAGGAATCCTCATCCAGGGGCTCCCCAGTTGTGGGAATGTTTTTTATTTTATCCAGGGGGAATAGTTTTAACGGCTCAATCCGGTTTTTTTTAAACAGTCTCACAGCTGTTGGGGATATTCCAAAAATGGTCGCATTGTAATCTGAAAGCATCCTCCAGACTCTGTCAGATGCGGGAAAATCCAATGCCCCGTCATAGATTACCGCACTAGCACCCATGATCAGCAGGCCGTAAACATTCCACACCAATCCTGTAATCCATCCGATATCTGCAGGCCAGAACAGGATGTCATGCGCCTGAGTGTCAATAAGATATGCCGATTGATGGCCTGCAAATACAGAAAAGCCCCCGTGGGTATGAACGACTCCCTTTGGTTTTCCCGTGGTACCAGACGTATACAAAATGAACAGCGGATCTTCAGAATCGAGGATCTCGGTTTTGCAAACCATGTCTTGGGAGGATACAAGTTTGTCATAAAAGACAATGTCTTTGGATTCCGCGTATTCATCCCCCTTTTTGTACGAGACGACAATTGTTTTTTCAACCATCGTGTCTTTTAATCCGGTTTTTACGGACTGTTTTTGTGAAATGGTTTTTCCTTTACGGTGAAACCCGTCAGATATGATTAAAAATTTGGCACGGCAGTCTTTTAACCGTACATTCAAGGACTCTGAACTGTAGCCTGAAAAAATCATGGTTTGAACTGCGCCAATTTTTGCAGCAGCGAGAATCGATAACACTGCCTCCTCAATCATTGGAAGGTATATTGCAATCACGTCGCCTTTTTTTACGCCTAGAAATTTTAGCCCATTTGCAAGTTTTGAGACCTTGGAATCAAGTTCAGAGTATGTCGTTTTTGACTGCGTTCCATCTTCGGATTCAAAATAATAGGCGGTTTTATCAGGCGAGATTTTTGCAAATTTTTCAACTGAGGATTTGTAAATGTTTGTCTTTCCATTTACAAACCATTTGGGCCATGCAATCCCCGCAGAAACATCCAAGATTTTTTCATATGGGGCATCCCAGACAATTCCTATATCCTCTGATACGGATTCCCAAAACCATTCCATGTTGTCCCTGGCCTTGTCAGACAACTGATCCAGGGATGAGATATTGTGTTTTTGCATAAATCTGTAAATATTGGATTCCTGGATCTGTTTCGGGGTTGGAATAAATTCAAATTCAGACAATGTCTGGTTTTTTTAAACTTGAATAGGGTAAAAAGATTTTTTTTATAAAATGTCCATCCCCAACCGCCTTGCACAGGCAATAGCTGCCTTTCCGGCATCCGTGTCAATTCCGGCAGATTCTAGTTTTCTAGTCCATCCTGTTTTATGGCCCATCGTATTCTCGCGATAGTACTCCCTCAAAATTGTGCCGACTTTCTCATCTAGTTCCTGCCTGACTGCGTCATTTATTCCCGCATGAAGAATGGTATTATCATCATCATCATCAGATGATGATGAGAATGAGGATGCCAAAAATTTGATAATCTTGATATTTTCCAAAGACAGTTCCGTCATCAGATACCGATCTGTTTTTTCAGTATATCAAGTGTTAGTACCGGATCTGCCTTTCCTTTGGTCTTTTGCATTACTTTACCTACCAGATAGTTGATGGTTTGGGGATTTGATTTGGCTTGTTTGACTGCTTGGGGCTCTTCTGAAATTACCTGGGTGACGATTCCTGATAATTCAGATTCGTCTGAAACGTTTCCAAGATCAAGCTCGGAAATTACAGTCGATAAATCCTTGCCTGATTTTAGGATTTCATGCAACGCATTCTTGGAGGAATTTCTGGAAATTTTTCCGGACTGGATTGCATCTGCAAGATCCCGCAAATGAGCCGGGGTGAATTTTGATGTTTCCCGTTTTTCCCTGGTGTCAACTAGTCCCATCAGTTCAGTGGTAATAATGTTGGCCACTTCTTTGGCATTTGCTTGGGTGTGTGCCTCTTCAAACAACCCTGAATAATATTTGTCAGATGACAGCACATCAGCTACCTGCGCTGTAATGCCGTATCTTGAAACGTATCTCTCCTTTTTAGAACCGATACTTTCAGGCATTTCAGATTGCAGTTTTTTCTTAACTTCAGAGTTTATCCGGACCCATGGTATGTCCCCCTCTAGAAAATACCGATAATCAAGATCCTCTTCCTTGGAACGCGACGGTACAGTTGTCTTTCGCTGCTCATCCCAATGACGGGTCTCCTGAATGATTTCCATATCTCTGGAATGGACAGCCTCCTGTCTTGTAATTTCAAAATGTACCGCCTTTTCCAAGTCATGAAACGAGCCGATGTTTTTGATCTCTACCTTTTTACCTCCTTTAATGGAGACGTTTGCATCTGCCCTCATTGCACCCTCCAAACTAGGATCAGCGACCCCGAGATTTGCAAGAATGTCAGATAAAATATTTAGAAAATCCCGGACCTGCCTTGGAGTCTCAAAATCAGGCTCGGTGACAATTTCAACCAGAGGCGTTCCTGCACGGTTGTAATCCACCAGGGTAATCAGGTTTTTTGATGAGCTGCCTTCGTAAATCAATCGTCCCGGATCCTCTTCAAGTTGAATTCTTGTGATTCTGATTTTTTTATCGCCGACTAGTACAGAGCCTGTCCCGCCCACACTGGTATCTCCATAGATGTTCAACTGTGTAATTTGAAAGTTTTTAGGGGAATCAGGATAAAAATAATTCTTTCTAAAAAACGCGATTTTTTCAGGAGTGGTACAGTTTAGTGCCATTGCAATTGTCGTCGCCTTTTTTACCGCTTCTTGATTTAATCGGGGCAGGCTTCCGGGCAGCCCGATACATACGGGACAGATGTTTTCATTGATGCCAAACTCCCTATAGTTTGCCTTGCATGAGCAGAACAGTTTGCTGTTCAGGTTTGTCAATTGGCAGTGAATCTCCAATCCAATCATTGTCATATTGGCACCTCAGGCAGACTTGCAGTCTGCTCTAACGCATATGCTGCCTGCAGTAATGATTTGTCCTTTGATGAATCGGCCATTAGCTGGATTCCGATTGGCAATCCGTTTGAATTTGCGTATGGGATGGAGATTGCCGGCTTTCCGGTTAGATTCGCAGTTATGGTGTTAATGTCAATTAGGAAGAGCGATACGGGATCGGAGATCTTTTCACCCAGCTTGAATGGCATGATTGGTACTGTGGGGGAGATTAGAAAATCAAATTTCTTAAATGCGTCATTGACTTCTTTTGTAAGTTTACTTTTTACTTTTAGTGCCTTTAGGAAATATTTTCCTGCATGACCCGCAGATGGGACAAATCCTCCTATAATCATTCTTCGGATCACCTCGGGTCCGAAATTTTGCCTGGCCTTTGAAATATACGAATTAAACTCGTATCCTTCAAGCGGAAAATCATAACCGTATCGAAGATTGTCATATCTTGCAAGATTGCTGCTTGCCTCAGTCGCTGTAATGGTATAGTATGCGGCAACAGAATATTTCACCATGTCAAGGGATGTCTCCTCGCATGTGGCCCCCAGTCCCTCCAACTTTGCAATGGCGTCTTTTGTTGCAGACAAGACGGCAGGATCAATTCCCTCCCCTACCATCTCCCTGATAACGCCAATTTTTTTACCTTCTATGCCTGATTCAATGCCTGAGAGATAGTCTTCATTTTTGTTGTCAATTGTGGTGTTGTCGTTGGGATCCATTCCTGAGACAAGGTTTAACATGAATGCGGTATCTTTTACCGTTCTTGCAAGGGGACCGATCTGCTCAATGCTGTTGGCATATGAAATCAATCCGTATCGGCTGATCAGCCCATAGGTTGGTTTGTAACCCACAGTGGAGCAAAAACTTGCGGGATTTCTTACAGAACCCCCGGTGTCCGAACCAAGCGATGCAACACATTCAAACGCACTTACTGAGACGGCGCTGCCCCCGGACGACCCGCCTGGAACGCACTGGGTATTCCAGGGGTTTTTGCTCGGTCCGTACGCGCTAAATTCAGTTGACAGTCCCATGGCAAACTCGTCCATGTTCACTTTGCCGACAAATACTGCATCCTGCTGTTTTAGTTTTGAAATCACGGTTGCATCATACGGCGCAACAAAATTCTCAAGCATTTTTGACGCGCAGGTTGTTTTTGAATCTTTGATACATATGTTGTCCTTGATTGAGACGGGCATTCCAAAACAGTCGCCGACTTTTTCACCGGATTTTATTTTTTTATCAATTTTTCTAGCTTGGCTAACTGCGTCATCATTTACAGACAGGAACGCGTGCAGTTGTCCATCTATCTTTTGAATTCTTTCAATGGTCTTTGCAACAAAGTCTTCGGCAGATATGTTTCCGGTTTTTACTTCTTGAATGTAATCAAGGGCAGATATTTTCAGGTTCATGAAGACATCTTTGGTGCGCGAACGTATGTTCCCCTGTAGTGATTCAGTTTTTCTATTAACGGGTCATCAAATGGAATATATTCATCATTGCGTAAATTTGAGATTGGGATTTCGGGCATGGAAACCTCTTCTGATTCGACTCCTGCAGAATCCAGAATATCAAAATAATTAATCATCGTATGCACTTTTTCAACATATTCCTTGTGATCATCGACATCTATTCGCATTAATTTTGAAACGTGTTTTATCTCGTCCTCAGTTACCATCTGATACACCTAGTAATCCGTCCAATTTCTGTTTCCGGCAAAAATTTCCCGCATGTTGTACATTGCCTGAAAATTATAATAAAATTGCTTCATTTTTATTCTGATTTAGTGTCTGAATTTCTTTGATATATGTTATTTCAATATCTCAAGGATCTGGGGGACCCTCCAAGAATTCTAATGCCACGATACATGGATTTTTTGAGCAATTGGGGGATAAACACACGGGATAAAGAGCAAATTTGCACCACGGGAAAAATCCAGGATCGTCTGCGAATCCATAAGCACCGGGATTCACACGGCAGAACTGCTGCTGCAGGTACAACATGCATTCCAGGACTATCAGTGAGGGTGACTGAAAACACGCAAAAAATGTTTCTTATGTATGGGAACCATCCCCACATTAGTCAGGTTTACCCGTTCAAAGTAAAAATTATTGTTATACAAGGTTCTGTCGGGTTATCTGGACATAGGCATGAAATCATAATTTTTTCCAGATTCAAAAATCGTGCCTGTTGGAAATTTGACCCGGCTATATTCCAATTATCTGCTAAAAATACAAAAAAGATCCCCTGCGGTTCTAGCCCCTGAGACCAACGACACCGATGATGAAATCATCATCTCAGCCGTGACACTACTTTGTTATGTGTGGCACATTTTAGTTTTCAGAACAGCGTGGGAATTAAGACGAGTCATAGGGTAATCATCCTCCCCCTGGTGCATTGAAAGGTCAAACTCCAGCACAGGCTTCAATGATCGAGGTGGATGGTAAGAACAAATGGATTACTTTGATCCAAAACGCCTCTCTCTATCGAGGGAATTTGAAGTAAAGATATGTCCCGATAACCCGCAGAACCATCAATCGGATTGCCATCATTACCAGATACGCCATCATGTCGTTTGTGCCTATTGCCTCCTTCAAACCCCTTATGACTTCAGATAGATGATCACCACTGCCAAGCAATCGATGATAATACATTGCAGATTCCTCTCCCCATGTCCATGTATCATCAAATGCCTTGATTTGTGTCGGGGAGTCTTTGTCATCTTTAGTTCTGAATAAAACGTTATAATCCCTATCGGAGTTGAATGGTGGATCTAAATAAACAAGGTCTATAGATTCGTCTCTGATGTGTTGTCTAAGTATTTCTAGATTGTCGCCGAAGTAGAGGGTATTTTGTGACACCCCGATTACCTTGTCAGAGGAGGTCAAAGTCAGCGCATCCTTTTCCTGTTCCAGTATGGCGAATTACATCCGCGGCAATTCCCAGGAAGTTCGTTTTGAGTAGTCCACTTGTGGTTGCATCTCTCGCACTTGTGTTCCCACATTACTACCTGCACTTTTTTGTTCATACTTGTGCACCATGATATTTCCTTTTATAGTTTACGCTATATATAGTGTTAACTATATATGTAGTGCTAACTACATAATAATATAAGCAAGGCAAGAAAGACGATGACGAACAAGGTGTCAGAGGGAAAAGGAATCCCAATGACGAGAACGCGGCTGACTCCGAGTCCTTGAATCCTTGCTTATGTTTCCACTTTATAATCTGTAGGGTCGTGAAGAATACATCTATTGTCCAAATATCGTGTATGAAAAGAGGTTCTGTCGGGTTATCGGGACATAGGCATGAAATCATAATTTTTTCCAGATTCAAAAATCGTGCCTGTTGGAAATTTGACCCGGCTATATTCCAATTATCTGCTAAAAATACAAAAAAGATCCCCTGCGGTTCTAGCCCCTGAGACCAACGACACCGATGATGAAATCATCATCTCAGCCGTGACACTACTTTGTTATGTATGGCACATTTTAGTTTTCAGAACAGCGTGGGAATTAAGACGAGTCATAGGGTAATCATCCTCCCCCTGGTGCATTGAAAGGTCAAACTCCAGCACAGGCTTCAATGATCGAGGTGGATGGTAAGAACAAATGGATTACTTTGATCCAAAACGCCTCTCTCTATCGAGGGAATTTGAAGTAAAGATATGTCCCGATAACCCGCAGAACCTTATACAAAATGGGTTTGACATAAACTACCATCTGCCCCAAGGTGCCGCATAAACAGTCTCGCCATTCACGCCATCAACTACAATATAATACCATCAAAATGACCCGTAGTAGTAGGATCATATGTACACCATCCATTGGATATTTTATAATAAGGAACATCTGAAATAATTGTTTCACTTATTCCAGTCTCTGGAATGTCTCCAGATAGAGTAAACCCTTCTGGAACGGGTCGATATTTTTCATGCTCTGGAAACCTTTCATAAACTACATACTCACACGTACCACCATCCCCGTGTGATTTGTTTAATTTCTCATCATGTAAGGCAAAGTCAAGTGCAATCTGTTTTGCGGTCTCTTCATCTAACGTAAATATGGGATTTGGATCATTTAACCAGCCATTAAAATCAATGTATAATCCGGGGGAGCCATAGCTTGTATATGCTTTTGTTTTAAATTCAAATCCTATGTTGCCATATTCTTGAAAGAATGAATACCTCTCACCCCATTTATCATACTGCAGCCGTATCCTGGTATCATCATTTCTATTACATGGACTAATGTTAGATTCGCAGTTATCCCAAAGAGATTCATGTAATGCTATATCATTACCTGGCATCTTAAAGTTCATTTTATTCATAAAGTTGGTGACAAACTCAACTTGTTCTGGCATGTTATAGTATCCATCAAAACTAGTATATCTTACTGATGAGAGTGCGACCTGTGCTGAAAATGATATCACTACGTATCCTTAACTCCCCATTTTCAGTATCAAACTCTGTTTTTCTATCCTCTTTTGGTTTTAGTTTGTCATTTGCAGCATGAAGAAAATGTTTTGCAAACTCGTCTCTATTGACAACTGGGATCGAATAGCCGGCGGGGTTTGGCACCTGTGATATCTCTGTAGTTGCTGATGGTTCCTTTTCGTTGTTTGCCTCTTCTGGAATTGTTTTTGCGGGGGTTTGTGTTGCCGCATTATTTGATGTTTTGTTCGGTGTGCTGTTGATTCTTTTGGTGCTGTTGATTCTTTTGGTGCTGTTGATTCTGCTGGAACTTTATCAACTGGGGACTGGTCAGTTATTATCTTCCAGCCAAACCTGTCTGCTGCCCGCTCTGCGGTCTTTTCAGTCAGACAGGCAAAACCGCCGTTTGATCTCTCAACTAGTACGTGGATGTTGCGGCACTGTTTATCTTGGGTGTTCTCAGCTGATGCCGAAGATACTGTCAGGATACCAAGTACAAAGAGTGCAATCACCCCAACTACTGCCTTGTTCACAGTATGAAAAAAATCACATATTATTTAACACGTGCTATCAATGGTTCGTGATTACCGGCGTTTATCTAAAACATGAATCCAAGATTAAATCCCGATTGAAAGATTATTTTTTTTAATCAAACAGCATCCGGTGGATATTTCAGTTATAACAAAACAGTGATCAGATCAACAAAATTTACCCGCAGAATTCAACAGAATCGCATTTGAATCATCTGGCAAAATTAAAGTACAATTTGAAAAAGACAGTATTTCATGATTTGTGTTACAGATCACAAATTTGCCCAAATCCCTGTTCCACTCTGAAAAGATCTGAATTTCGGGTCTCTCCTCAACACTGCGAAATCTTTTTTAAATAATCCATTGACCCCTACAGGGTAATTTTTCAGCAGAACACCAAAAGATTAAACCCCCGTTCAAAACTTAAAATGTTAGCTAATGGACATTTACTCTAGAAAATTTGCAGTGATCGTGATAATAATACTTGTAGGCATTCTGGCATTACAGGCGGTAACCAACAGCGGCAATACCAGGCAAACAATCGATTCAGAAACATGTGAATTATACATCTTTGATCCTAAAACCAACGGCAAAGAATATCTGAACGAATTTGATTTGACGTGTCTTGATCTTAAAAACCTGAATAAATAAGAAATTAATTAATGAGACTGATTTCATAAGGAATCATGGACGGACCCTCTGAAATAAACTCTGTATTTTGGAACGAGGAAAAAAAATCGTGGGATTATAAAATGATCAGAGTTGACGAATACTTTGGATTTACAGAATGCCAGCAATGCAGAAAACCAATGTCCCACAACGTAAAATCAGACGGGGAATTCAAAGTGGCTTATGTCAAATGCGGGTGTGCAGATAGAAAATAGGCAATTCAAAAATCAAACGCTGTCAATTCCCAGCACGTCATAGTACGCCTTTGGAATCATCTGCTGGCCTTTGAAAAGCACATTGTTCACAGCAGTATCCAAAACGTATGTTTTTGCCCAGTCCTCATCACTCCTGATTGAACGACCAAACCCCTGTAAAATTTTAGTTAATGTCTGCGAAGTGTACCATGATGGGAATTTATTCATCTTGGCCCTTGTCCTCTTTTCAGTGTAATTTGGATATGGAACCTTGGCTATTATTTGGAATCTGGACAGATCATCCTTCAAATCAACGCCCTCCCAAAGAGACGAGGAGAGTAGAACTCCGGTGGGATCAGTTGCATGCTCTGAAATTACCTCATCCTGAGTTTTGTTGTATTTGTTTTTGCTATGACAAAGTCTGATTCTCCTGGTATTTTTTGGAGAAAGATGTCGAATAATTTTCTGGCATCTGGGAATTGACGAAGTAAGAATCAGGCCCCTTTGATGCGAATGCTCATCCATGATTCTATCAATGACTTTGATAACTTCAAGTTCGTCTTCTTCGGTGGAACCATAACTGAGTCTTTTAATATTTAGAAGATCTATGCTCCTATGATCAATTGGGAATGGGGATTCTAGAGTGTCAACAAATGCGACATCATCTTTGGGCAATCCCATGTTTTCACAAAAACTAGACTTGTCAATAGTTGCAGACATGAATAACTGGTATTCTGTTTCAAAAAAGGAATTTGCAAACTTTGAAACATCGATTGGTTTCACAGAGATCACTCTGAAATTCCCATTGAAATCCTTTACGGGATCATTGACAATAAAGTTGTCCTTGTCAGACATGATGTCTATTTTTGCCTGAGCAGATTTGTCGTGTCTTCGCTCCAATCCTGCAATTAACTCATAGTCGGGATCATTTTGAAATATGGCGCTTTCCTTGATGTCTTTAATCTTTTTGGCATACGAGTATGACAGGTCATCAGTCAACTGTATCATGGAATCCAAATCCGTAAAATCATATTTTTCCGAATCTAGTTTGCATTCATCAACTTGTCCTGCAAAAATATCAAACCCTACAAACTGGATTATCTGATCCTCAATCTTGTGTGCCTCATCAAAAACAGTCACTTTTCTGTCAAGGTAATCCTCAAAGAGTTTTCTGTTGAATTTCATAATGGTGAAAAATGCATGATAATTCCAAAGAGAGTGCTTGGAGACTAGGGCATCGTATTTTTGCATGTAATAGTGGCACGACTGTTCATCTGCAGTGTTCTCTTCAACCTGTTTTAGGGTGGGCTTGAATTTACAGACTTCAAAAACATCTTTGCCATTTTTTGAGACCATTTCCTGACATCGCCCCTTTTCACATGTTAGACCCGCGTTCATGGCTGCCCTGTCATCATTGACTTTTTCGGACTGCATGATCTTTAGACATGGAAAATTCTGCTTTCCCTTTACCGGCTTTAAAAATGGAATATCCTTGATGTACTGATCCTGAAGATGTTTTGATGCAGTTACGGTAAACGAACTATCAAAATAATTTGAAATTGTCGCCCCGACAAGGGATTTGCCAACTCCGGTCGGGGCACACAGGATGATTTTCTTGAATCCCGACTGTATCTTTTCATCTATCTGGGAAATGATCTCTTTTTGAATTTTTCTGGGTGTAAAATTTTCTGGAAATTTTTCTAATAAAGACAGGATTACATCTTTATTACTCAGTATTAAAAGTATAATGATTGGGGATTATACATATTTGAATTTTCAATTGCATTTTTGATGGTTTCTCGGCATAATAACAATGATTTTCTATTACTAACAAACGATCATACATCAGATCCGTGCTGTGATACATATATTGAAACCTATTTTAATATCTAGTATGGTCATGTTAAATTATGGAACTATTAGATGACAAGATGAGGGTTTGGACAGACAGTGCCCAATATGTAAAACCCAATTCCGGAGTGTACGTATTATACAATAGGGACAAAGATCCAATATACATCGGGGAGACGCAGAACCTGGAAAAGCAGTTTACAAAATACGTGGATACAGAGTTTGAAGGAAGTGAATGTAAACAAAAAACATCGTCATATCAGAGGGTCTTTGTAGAGAATCCAAAAGAGATGCAGCAGCAGTTAATTGAGGATTTTAAAAATCAGACCGGCGAGAGTCCCAGGTGTAATGCAGAAATAAAACTAAAGGCACACTAGCAGTAATTTCAGGATTACAGTATCACGGAATAATAAAGTACAGTCTGCCAAAACGGCGATTATGCAGAAATTACAATAATGACAAACAACGGCAACCGTGGCAGGAGAACCGTACATGCAACAGCCAACCATCTTTTAGAATGCGGCTTTACAGATGCTGCCAGATGGGCGGAGTCGAGATGAACTGATTCTGGGCGTGCCCCTGATTTGAACGACGATGCCCTAAATTTTGAGAACTCGCAGAGGAAATTCAAGAATCCGGCGGGGATGATATTATTTCGGATTATTCCCCCACCTTTTCAGTATTTCTGACAATTCTAATTGCAAGGTACGACAGGAACAAATTTTGTGTTTTTTCAAGAAAGCAATTTAACTTAGATGGCAGTAATTATACAATGTACCAGTGCTACTATTGCGAACAGCTGTTTGAATCAAAAGAGCGGCTGTATGAACATGTTGAAATCCATTCAGATGTGGAAAGGAACAGGGAAATAATGGAAAGAAAGAAACAGTCTGCAAAAAAATAGTTATTCTGGACTTGACTGGAAAACAACACGGGCTGGAATTTTCCAAATTCCTGAGCGATATAAGAATTGGCTTTTGTACGGATGGATCGATAAATTAAACATTATTGCAAAAATCATGTGATGGAGCCATTACAAAAGATACTGCAGTCTTTGTTGCATGATTGAGTACCTGGGAACATTAAATCGCATCAAAACAAATAAACTGATTTTGGTCCGGGGATTGAAGGGTTAAAACAAGCAGAAACTAGTGGGGAAAATCCCATTTAAAAGTCTGGTAAATCGCATTAACTTGTTCTGGAAAATAAAATAATAAAAAACAAAATCCTGTCATCCCTGACATACAATGCAAATTTCATGATGGTATTTTTTTTGCGTAATGCATGCCCCCATCAGATGCATGCGGATCGCGCTGATAACTCAACATTTGAATTTGGACGGTTTTGCAGTTTCTGCCAATTAGAACAAGCAAATCACATGCAACAGATCAATTCACACCGCAAGATGATCATGATCGCAATTTTTTAAAGATCAAGTCATATTCTGACTGTGCCTCGATATGCGTGCCATAATTGGTGTCGTTTTGATATTTTAGAGATCTGTCATCAAAAAGCTTTTGCAGTAGTTCTACCTCCCCGTGAATCATTTTACCCGAATCCTCCCGGGCAAACTGTTTTTGTTGTTCTTCGTTTTGGCCCCTGGTGGGAAAATGTTTTTTGTAAAACTTTGCCTGCAAATTTGCAATATTTTCACGTTTTACCAGTTCGGCTAGATCAAAGTTACATCGTTCATAATTAAGCAAGGGGTCATTTGCCTCAGAGAGACGTACCCATGAAAGCAGCGGATGAAATTCTGCAAAGAGGGAAATATCATCGATCATGAAAACAATTTCATTGTTAACTTTGTCTGAATCCACCATCCAGCTGAATCTGTATTTAATCACACTGTGGCTGTCCTCAAACACGGCAGGATTTGACTCTGCTTGAAAATCAGACCAAGACAGGGCAAAGTCTGGCCTCCATTCCAAAGTAGTTTTTTCACCCATATCAGACCATATATTTTTGAGAATAAAATTATTCGTTATTTTTTATGGGGTGAAGGACGGTTTTGAGCCGACAACATGATCTGCGGATAAACCAATCTCCTGCATGGTCAGATGTGGCAATAGTGATATGATGCGTGGTGAGATGGCCGGACCTTTAGAGGATGACAGGCGGTTAAAACGTGCGTGTACCGTGGCTGAGATACATACAGCCGTATCTAAATTCAGGCTTGTTTCACATCGTGCAAAAGGGATCACTTTTTCAACCCTTTTTGATTAAAATTCAAGACATTGTTAAATTTATGAATTTTTGAAAATATCGATCATTACAAACATTGGAAGCAAGATGATTGCGGGTTTGGTATCTACTGTAATCCCCAAAGGATCGATGATGGGATATCAAATTTGCTTGCTTTTCTATTCCAAACTATTAATCCCGGCACGTTTCAAGTTATTCATGATGAAAAAATTCTATGTCTGGATGGGAATCTCTGTATCTGCGTTAATTGCAGGATTGCTTTTGCTATTTGTATGATCAGGGTGTTATTTCAAAATTAGGATTGCAGCCAAGTTGGTCAAGCACGCCGTTGATTTCCCCAATTAATTTATTTTGTTGATCAATCAGGTCATTGATTTTTTCAACTTGAGCGTTAATTTTTTCATAAACCGGTTGGTATTTATCATATTCTTTTGCAGACAGCGTCCTTCCCTCATACTGTTCATATTGTTTATAATATTCGTCATACTGTGCTTCCTCGCGAATGATTCTCTTTTCCAGGGATTCAATTTCCAATTGCAGCTCGCTTTCTTGGGTTAGCAGTAATTTTTGTCCCACATAAAGTTCTTCAAGTCTTTCAGGAATAGTGTACCCCTTTGTATCAAAATCAGGCTGTTGAATTGATTTAGTAGAGTACATCAGGTGGTTTTCCTCGTTAGTATGACCCAGACCCAGTGCGTGTCCCATCTCGTGCATCAGGATATTTACAACCATGTTTTCATCATTTTGAATGAAATTTGAATTGCAGTCTTTGCTGCCAACTGATATGTCCAATATGCAGTGCTTTAGTATTCCAAACAAGACAGAGTTGCACGTTGCCAATCCGGTATGTGTAGATGACGCATATTTTTGCCATCTTATTTCAATGTTAGAGTTTTCAGATTCCATAAATTCTAAATTGGGGTTGTTCTGCTCCCAGACCTGAATTGCTTTTTTTAATGCCTTGATTGGGATTTGCTTGTCGGGGACATCCGGAACATCCCCAAATGAATAGTGGATTATCTTATGATCATCGGATGTAATCACGTTTGAGAGTTGTTGCAGATTCTCAATTGAGGGGGCAGTCAGTCTTTTGCCAGTCTCCGTACCGAATGGTATCCAATCGGCATACCATGCATAGCCCAATCCCGCCAAAAGGACAATTATGACAAGTAGCGCCTTCAATACTGAATCAAACAAGCCAGAGTACCTAAAACTTTCCATCAAATCAACAGAATCCAATCAACTGGATTTTTTTTAATAAATTAAATCATCTTTTCGGCATATTGCTTGAATTTACGGGCAACTCAAAATCCCAATGTATAAAAAACAATATCCATTGCGAGGGAGGGCAGTCTGTGGTACCTGGAAACATCCGGAGTGAAGGACCGTGAATTTCCACTATAAAGATCTTATCTTATTTTTGGTATTGCGGTCCAAAAAATCCCAAGATGTTTTCAGATGCCAGTCAGAATAAAAAGACATTACATGTGATGCGCGGCACAGGTAACCATCATATCCCTCCCAATGTTTGGATTATTGCGATCTTTACAGTTGTAAATAATTTATCATCATTTCAAATGAATTTTAGTTTTTGACACCCTCTCTGTTTTATTTTTCCATGTGTATTGTATGGTGAGAACCTCTAGTTTGACGGTCATGGCTGAAATCGAGTTCCCCTCTATGGATGTTTGTATATTGACCGCCAACTTTGACGACCTTTTTTAGAGAACCGTCTGTTTTTTGAGATCTTTTGTAAACGACATAATCTTTGATTCTATCTGTGTCTGGGGTGTTCTCTCAATTAGTTTCAAATACGCACTTCCCACAATCACCGCATCTGCACCGGCCCTGATGTATTTTCTGACATCATCAGGCGTTGACACTCCAAATCCGATCCCAACTGGAATACTTTTCTTGGTCTGTTTCTTTACATGTCTTATCGCATCAAGTGTATATCTTTTAATTCCGGTTTTCATTCCAGTCGTTCCAAATACTGCCACAAGATACAGAAATCCGGATGATACTTTGGATATCTTTTGAATCCGCACGCTGTCTGTGTTAGGCGAGATTAGAAATATGGTGTCTGCCTTGTTTTTTGCTGCATGCATGCAGTATTCCCCTGATTCCTCAACTGACATGTCCGGGAGGATAAAGCCGTCAATTCCCGCCTTTTTGGCATCTGCAATGAATTTTGCATATCCCGCGTGGTATAGGATGTTTGTATAGGTCATCAGGATTAATGGAATGTCCGTCTCTTTTCTGATCTTTCTGACCAGGCTGAAAAACCCTGCAATCTTTGCCCCCTTTTCTAGAGATACGGTGCTGGCATTCTGTATTACGGGACCGTCAGCTAGTGGGTCTGAGAACGGAAATCCCAATTCAATAATGTCTGCTCCCCCCCGGACTAGCCCCCTTACTGCGGCAAGGGTTGCCCTCTCATCTGGAAATCCTGCCATGATGTATGATACTAGGGCCTTTTGTTTTTTTGCCTCCAACTCTGCAAACTTTTCTTTAATTCTTGTCATGTTTACTCAAATAATCCTGTACTTCCTCAATGTCCTTGTCCCCGCGTCCTGAAAGTGTAACGACTATGGTTTCTGTCCTCTTGGCCTTTTTTGCAACTTTGACTGCCTCTGCAATTGCATGCGATGATTCCAAGGCCGGAATGATTCCCTCCGTTCTAGTCAGCAGCAAAAACGCGTCAATCACCTCGGCATCTGTTGCCGTGTGATATTTTATCCGTCTGGTATCTTTATAGTATGAATGCTCCGGACCGACACCCGGATAATCCAGTCCGGCTGAAATGCTGTGCGTCTCTGTAATTTGACCCTCGCTGTCTTGTAGGAGATACGTCATCATTCCGTGCAGTACCCCCTTGCTTCCTGCAGACAAAGTTGCCGAATGCATTTTTGATTTTAATCCGTGCCCTGCAGCCTCTACCCCGATAATCTCCGAGTTTGAATCCACCAGGGGATGGAATGTTCCAATTGCATTAGAACCGCCCCCGACACATGCAATTACGGTATCAGGTGTCTTGCCGTTAACCTTCTTCATCTGTGCTTTTATCTCGTTTCCAATCACGCTTTGAAAGTCCCTTACCATTACAGGATATGGGTGTGGACCGACTGCTGATCCCAGCAGATAGTACGTGTTCTCCACGTTTGTAATCCAGTCGCGAATTGCCTCATTAATTGCATCCTTGAGGGTCTTGGAACCTGCTCTTACCGGATGCACCCTGCATCCGAGCATGTTCATTCGAAATACGTTCTGCTTTTGCCTTATCGTGTCCCTGTACCCCATGTATACCTCCGCCTTTATTCCCAATGCGGCACACGCCATTGCAGTTGCAACCCCGTGCTGGCCTGCCCCAGTCTCTGCAATGATTCTTTTCTTGTTCATCTTTTTTGCAAGTAATGCCTGCCCTAAAGTATTGTTGATTTTGTGAGCCCCCCCGTGCAGCAGATCCTCCCGTTTGAGATAGATTTTGGCACCTCCAATCTTTTCAGACAGATTCTTTGCATAGTATAACGGGGTCGGTCTTCCGGCATAGACCTTGAGATAATAGTCCAGCTCTTTCTTGAATTTCCCGTCATTTTTAAATTTAAGATAGTTCTCCTCCAACTCTTCAATTGCGGGAACCAGGGTTTCTGGAACGTACCTTCCCCCAAATTCCCCAAATCTGCCGTTTCTAGGATATTTCAATATGCATTCACCAGTCTTCTTACCTGTTCTTCAATGTTGGCACTTTTCATTATGCTAGAACCAATCAAAAATGCGTCAGCCCCGCATTTTTTTAGGTATTGAATGTCCTCAGGCGTGCTAATCCCGCTCTCTGATAATATGGGCCTTGATCTCTTTACTCCTGAAAGAACAGTCTCCGTAGTTTTAAGGTCGATCTCCAATGTGTCAAGATTCCTGTTGTTAATCCCGACAAGATCAGCTTTTGTGTTTAACGCATTTTCCAGTTCCTGTTTTGTATGTACTTCAAGTAAAACCCCCAGTCCCTGTCTGTGACCGTAATCAATAAACCCGTCAATGTCTGACAGGAATCCCTGGTCGTATAACGACTGGATTACCAGCATATAGTCTGCCCCCATTTTCCTTGCAGCATCAATCTGGATCCTGTCAATCATGATATCCTTCATCAGCATTGGAACATCAACTGCCTGTCGCACCTTTATGAAATATTCCGGCGAGCCGTGAAACAGGTGCGGCTGGGTCAAAACTGATAGTGCCTTTGAGCCTCCTGCAATCATTTGATTTGCAATGCTGACAGGATCCGTCAACGTCTTGATCTTCCCTTGGGACGGCGATGCAAACTTTACCTCTGCAAGTAACGTTGCATGGGGATTTGTCCTGATCGTATGTACAAAGTCCTTTGATGATTTCTGCAGGCTTGTATCAATCTCGTAGACCCCGTCATCAATTGCCATCTGGGAGTTGTTTACCAGTTTTCTTAGAATGTTTTCAGCCATTGACAACCTCCTTTAATCTTGAGATCTCCCCCGTATCCCGTACAAATCTTTCCAACAGTGAGAATGCCTTTCCACTATTTATTGTATCTAGTGCAAGTTCAACTGCCTCCTCAAACGTTTTGGAAACATCTGCAACGACTAGTCCCCCGGCCGCATTTAGTACTGCAGTCTCAGTCATTGCCTGGTTTGCAGTGTTGTTTAGCACGCCGACAAATGATTTTATCGCATCCTCTTTCGTATCTGCTTGGATGTCGCGCAATGCTGACTTGTGCAGCCCTACGACCTCGGGATCAACTGTACTCCTCAGCATCTTGTCGTTTTTTAGCATGCAGACACGGTTAACTGCACTTGTGGAGAACTCGTCCATTCCGTCATCGGAGCGGACAGTCATGATGTTTTTAGCGCCCCTTCTTTTCAGCAGTAATGGCAGTCTGTCCAGGTAATCCGGTGAGAATACCCCCACCAGCTGGTTTTTCACACCTGCCGGATTTAAAAGCGGCCCCAGGAGGTTGAATGCGGTTCTTTTTCCAAGCCGTTTTCTTGCAGCAGATACGTGCCTCATCGCCGGATGGAACTTTTGTGCAAACATAAAGCAGATGTTGTGCTTTTGCAGGATATCTGCAATTTTTGCAGGCTCTGAATTCAGGTCATATCCAAAATATTCAAAAACATCCGCGCTGCCTGAAACCCCCGAACTTGATCTGTTCCCATGTTTTGCCACCATTCCGCCTGCTGCGGCCACTACAAATGATGCTGTGGTGGATATGTTAAAGGTCTGGAGCCGGTCCCCCCCCGTCCCACACATGTCAACGAGTGCTCCCTGGTTTTTGACCTCTACCCCCAGTGCGAATTCCCGCATTTTATCAAGCATTCCTAGTAATTCATCATCAGTCTCCCCCTTTTCTGCAAGGTGTAACAAAAGATCTGAATTCTCCGCATCATTTGTTTTGCCTGACAGGACGTTTGTCATGACACTGTTTATCTCATGATATGTGAGATCGGTCTTTTCCTGCAGTTTGGAGATGATCTCCGGCATCATTATCATCATCTTGTCTTCTTCCTTACCTGATTGATGAAATTGCCTAGAATCTTTTTTCCATCCTCAGTCATTATTGATTCCGGGTGGAATTGCACTCCATGAATTAAAAATTCCCTGTGCTCAACTGCCATGACTTCCCCATCATCTGATGCTGTGGCCGTAACTTTGAGCACGTCTGGAATTACCGTCCTGTCCCCCACAAGACTGTGATATCTTGTTGCCCTAAACGGATTAGTTATATCTGTAAATAACTCTGATTCCACATGTTCAACCTGGCTTGTCTTGCCATGTCTTACACATCCAGCATTAGTTACTTTGCCTCCAAATGCATCAATAATTCCCTGGTGTCCCAGGCATACTCCCAGGATCGGCGTGCAAGGCCCCATGTCCCTGATGACCTGGGAACATATCCCAAAGTATTTTTCCTCCTTGGGGGTTCCAGGACCCGGAGAAATCACTATTGCGTCATATTTTTTTTCTTTGATTTGCTGCAGGGTAATTTTGTCATTTCTAACCACATCACATCCCACCCCCAGTTCCCCAAGATACTGTGCAATGTTGTATACAAATGAATCATAATTGTCAATAATCAGAAATTTCAATCTGCTGCCTCCCTTAACGCCTGGAGCATCGCACCCGCTTTGTGCCCTGTTTCCTTGAATTCATTTTCTGCAACAGAATCTGAGACAATCCCCGCACCTGACTGGACAAACCCTTTCTCATTCTCTATGAAGATGCTTCTGATTGCAATTGCAAAGTCGCAGCAGCCGTTGTATGAAAAGTATCCGACTGCACCTGCATACGGTCCCCTTGACCGAGTCTCCAACTCGTCAATAATCTGCATTGCCCTGACCTTTGGTGCCCCCGATACCGTTCCTGCCGGAAATACCGCCTGAAATGCATCAAACATGTCGTTTTCAGGTGCCAGATTCCCTGTTACGTGACTGACAATATGCTGAACGTGGCTGAACCGCTTTATCTGCATTAGTGATTCCACATGGACTGTTCCGTACTTGCAGACCCTTCCAATGTCATTCCTGCCCAAATCCACAAGCATGGTGTGCTCTGCTAGTTCCTTTTCATCATGAATCAGTTCTTTAGACAATGCATCGTTCTCCTCTTCGTCATCTGTGATTTTCCGTGTTCCTGCGATTGGGAATGTCTCCACCTTTTCACCTGTAATCCTTACAAGCATTTCAGGAGATGCCCCAATGACTGTCCTGTCTCCTTGTTTTAGATGGTACATGTACGGTGACGGATTCAGCCTTCTTAATGTTTTGTATAGTGCTAGGTTGTCCCCCCCCGTATCAAAGGTGAATTTTCTGGAGAGTACGACTTGAAAGATGTCCCCGTCATGAATGTATTTTTTTGCCTTGTTTACCATTTCTGAATATTTTGACTCGTTGATATCTGCCGTAATACTACTTGCATGGAACTTGCCAAATGCACCATCGCCCATTTCAAATCGGTCAAACCTGTCTTTATCATGATAAAAATAAAACAGTTTCTCACGTATCTTGTCATATAGAATTCCGTCATCATAAATTCCAAATTCCATTAGAGGCTGGGGCAAATCATGTGCGTCATGGATGTCCTCTACCAGTCTTACCGCATCATAGTTTACCACCCCGACTGCCCCCCCCAAGTACCGATAACGCTGATCATCGGATCTTCCCAGCAGCTTTTTTAGCTCCTCAAACGGGTTTGTGCTTTGAACTGTGGTGGTCTTTTGGTTCTCAATAATCTCCGTCCTGTCTGAATATCCCCTGATGATTATCTTTGGGTCAAATCCCATCACCGATGTTTCTGCCAGAATTTCGGGTCCTGTCAGCGATTCAAAGAGAAATGAGTGCGAATAGTTTCTTGAAATTTTGTTGTAAATTTGAAATTGATCTTCAGATAAATCTAGAGGTATTACTTTTGCATGTGTCTGTCCAAAGGCGTCCACCCATCAACTGTATTCTGACGCTTTATTATTTAAATTGATGAGTTGCGCCAATCCTGGCATCTCCAGTCAAAATAGCCGTTTCAGGCGTGTATAATTACGGTATGGTACGGTACCTTTATAGTCTAGTTGATCGTGAATCGATCATGATGCAGGGTACAAACCAGACAGTCGCGCAGCAAAAGATGCATGTTCTCAGATCCCAGGCCGTTTCATCCTCGGTAAGCAGGGTGGAATGTTACATTTGTGGCAAGGGGCTGGAGGATGGTCACAGTATTACGGCAAAAACATTGCCTACTGGTATAGTGCTATTTTGTGATGTTCATTATACTTTGCAGTAATTTTTATTCATCCCGAAAAGTCTGATCCGTTAGCATGACTACGTACATCATGATATAATGGCACTTGCCAGTAATCCTGCAGTCCGTGCTCTCAATCTGTTATCTGGATTATTAAATAATGCAGAATCTGCATGGGATGATTATTTGCGTATTTTGGTAAAAAGAGGAAGAGGAGATTCTAGATTGATGAATTACTAGATGGCGAATAATCCCCGGTTCCTAAAACCGATCATTTGATGAAGGATTGGATAAGGGCAAATTATATCGTCCAAAATCTGCTGGAACTTGAAGGTCTGGAATGGATGATCAAATAATAATAATGATAATCCGGAGAATCACAATCAGAACTTTTGTATTGCATATGAAATCTATTGTGAAGGACTTGTCCATCAAAAAATTTTTCTGGAAAATCCGGTTCATTAATAATTACAGCAGCTTTGTCAGGATCACCATCATCTGCCAAACGCATAATCTTTGAATACCTGCGTTTGAAAACCACGTGATTTGGATTTTCTTGGTAATCCCGATTACCTCGTCCATAAATATATCTCCGACTTTATATTTATTCTTTGTATATTCGTCCAACTCGGGATTTGTCATATTTTTACCATTCATACAATCGTGGATTTTTTTTTATCAGAATAAAAGTTCATTCAATACAGATTTTATCTCCTCTGGTAAATATTTTCCACGAAAGATAGTATCGGATATCGCCGTTTTTATTTTATAATCATCTATTGGCTCACATACAACATCGTAAAAACCCGCATCACCTTCTTCTGCTTTGAAGTGTATTTGTGGATATTGCACTTGTAAATAGAGTAATATTTTGATTAATCTGTTAACATGCCATTTGTATCTGGAATCTGTTGGCCATAACAAATCACCATTGCCTTGTTTGGGAGCAAACTTCATTTAAAAAAATTAAGAGATGGATATTATTGTCCAGTAATTATTGATAGAATAATTCTGTCGAGGATTTTCGACTCTATCCATATATGCTTCTTCTTCTTCTTCAGATAAATGATGTTCAGCAATTATTTGCCTCCAATATGTTTTATCTGATTCATATTCTTCAACTGTTGGAATTCCATGTGTTATCAAAGCATCTTTGATGTACTCAAGTTCTGTTTCTAGTTCATTGATTGTTTGTTCATCTGTTGTGTTTTCTAATAACTCAAACATTTCGGCCTCCTCTATTACCAAGAATATCTGTTTGTTCATTAACATTAGTTATTGGTCCAATTACTACAAAGTCTTCTTCTACCTGGGTTTGCTGTGCAAACGAATTTCCCATGTCTGAAAATGGCAGAATCATCGCAACAGTCAAAGATGCAAACAATGCTGTTTTTGTCATTTTTTTGATGTCATACATGTTCCTACCATGCCTACACCCTTCATTATACAACAAGATTCATTTCAAAATGGAGTGCCTTTTCTGAGATCTCATACCTGTCGCCTGCCGATACCGAGCATTTTATTATTTACTGTAACACAAGGTATCTGTGGCAAACTTTCGCATCAAGATACTCGTACTGGTAACATGTCAGATAGCCCTGATTGGCGCAAGTTTTCTGGTAATCGTATACTTTGAATCTCAGACATATCATGCGGGAAACGTGGTAAACGTGGCAGGAAAGAACCGTCTCCTAACAAACCAGGTGCAGACTGAGCTTGACTATGTGATGTTTCATGCAGACCGCGGTATCGATCCGGAAAGGGTATTTCGTGCATTAAATAATCTGGAGGAGAACATACTATTTCTCAGGGACGGCGGAACGTTTCTTGGGATCAAGATAGAGTCGATTCTCCCCACGTTTGCAGATGAATGGCAGCAAATCCATGAGAAATTCGAATATTACAAGAGTTACGTATACGTGATTACATACGTACCAAATAATGTGGAATTTGACAGCAAAGTAATGGGCACATTGCGCGAGGTTGGAGACGAGATTATACTGCGCTCTGACGCACTTACATCAAAGCTGGGCCATGATGCCGAGAAACACTCTACAGATCTTGTGTTTTTGCAGTTGATTCTTGGTACAGTCAACATTACATCACACATAGTCATGATATATCTGATACTTTACATCTTTAAAAGACACGCAGACGAATCCGTAAAAACAGAGAGATTCGCTGCCATGGGGGAGATTGCCGCGATGGTCGCACATGACATAAAAAACCCGCTTGGAACCATACTCAACTGCACCTACATAATCCGCAATCCCAAAACAGACAAAAAGACGCTGGATAAGGCAACTGACATGATAAGCCGCTCGACTATGCGCATATCGCACCAGGTAGACGGCGTCCTGCACTATGCGCGGGACGTGCCCCTTTTTCTGGCTGAGCGCTCTGTACGGGAGATGCTGCAACGTGCGCTGGAATCCCTACAGATACCTGAGAATCTCAACGTGCACCTTCCCGACAACGACACGGTCATGGTGTGCGACGTCCACAAAATGGAATTCGTGTTTGCAAACCTGTTGCTAAACGCGGTGCAGGCAATAGATGGAAAAGACGGCAGCGTTACAGTCCGACTGGATGCCACATCTGAAACTGATTTTATAAATCTGGATTTTGAGAACACCGGACCGCCGATACCTGAAAAAGACATCTCCCAGATATTTGAGCCGCTATACACTACAAAGATGCAGGGTACGGGTCTCGGGCTTACCAGCTGTAAAAAGGTGGTTCTTCGCCACGGGGGCCGGATCACGGTGCGCAACAACCCTGTCACATTTTCCATAGACATGCCAAGGAAGTCTGGGCGATGACTGCATCAGGCAAGAAGATAATGGTAGTTGATGACGATTATGACTTTTTAGAATCGATACGGGTCATGCTGGCATACGAGGAGTACAAGGTGATTCCCGCATCCGGAGGTGCCGAGGCTGTGGCACAATACACAAAGTTCAAGCCGGATATAGTATTTTTGGACATAAAGATGCCCGGGGTCAACGGATACGAAGTCTTTATGCTGATAAAAAAACATGACCGTAAAGCAAAGATAGTATTTACCTCAAGCTATGTGCTAGATGACGAGAAATACAAGGCCGCAAAGGCCAAGTCACTTTCAGGCATCCTCAACAAGCCGATAGTTCTTGAGGACCTAAAAGGCATGATAAGAAAGCATGCGAAATAGTTTAGATGTTTACCCTGTTTATGCGGTGAAACCTCTCTGAATAATGTCTTTTGGCATCTCTGACAAAACCCTTGTACCAGCGCCTCAGATTTGCATCATCCTCCAATACTTTTTTCAGCTTTGCGTCCCCCCGGTACAGCAAAAAGGTATAGAACCAGTAGGATATCTGCTCTGCCAGGTCCTGCTCGGGTATGGACTCAAAGTTTTTTCTATACTTTATGCGAAGAAAGGACATTAGGTCGTATATCGGATTCTCAGTTTGTGGCAGTGATTTGTCCAGCAGCATTCCCTGAGCCAGAATCCTCAGATTGTAGGCATCTTTTCCAAGGGTTGATTTCAGACGGGTCCACCTGCCAAATATTCTCGGAAGCAGATGCGAATATTTTACGGTCATCTTGTCGATGTCTGTCCGGGATGGCTCTAGTACCTCAAGACAGTACAGTATGCCATACAGGGAGAGCCGGTACCGGTTATAGTTTTTCTTGCGTGGAGATCTGCCGTCATATACCACCAGACCTATCTCCAACATGCCCCCCGTATACTTGTCACTATCAGTCCTGCCGACTAGGATTCTCCTGTATGTCTTTTCACGTTCCCTTATGGCCGGGGTGTCCTTGCGAAACTCTGTCTTTGCCATCTCCCACGTCGTGCATGTGCCGTGCACAAGCAGGATTTTCAGGAGCTTGTGCACGTTTTGATGGTGTTTTAGCGCGGGCTTTGCAAAGCTGCCATACATGCTGTGTGCAGCAGGCCTGATATAGTCCCTGTATGAGGCCAGATTTCCCTGTGTCGGTTCGGGCATGATTCAATTATTAAAATTTATTATATAACAATGTCTCTGTCTTTAGATTGGGTTGGTGATGTGCAGTGCTGCAATTCTGTTAAATTTTAGATATTGCAAATTTTCCATGATTTTAGGCACAAAGGCATACCGTAAGTTCATATCAATACTTAAATAATGAAAGTGTGTAGGGGTAGTAATAACATTGAATAACAAACAAAAGATCAAAACAATATTGTCTGCATCTTTGATTGCCGCAATGATTCTGCCATTTAGTGGTATGAGTTTTGCAGCAACAGATGATGTAAAAGAACAAAAAATCAACGAATTGGGAAACGCTTTTGGTGATTTATATCTCCAGTATATAGAAGAGTATGATCCAAAAGCTAAATCTGATTTGAAGAGACAGATGGATGTTCTTGTCAAGCAGTTAGAAGAATACGGAATAACTTATACAGAAAAATGGGAAAGAAATAAAGCATATTGGGCAGAAAAATCTAGTGAATACATAGATAAAGAAATAAAATTATCAACTAGTGGTAATTTGCTTCCTTCTGCATTTGCATCTGCTGATCCCTATTTCTATGCAGGTTATGCATATGGTTGTTGGTGGGTGCTAACATGCCATGATTGGAACTCTAATGCAATTCAATTAGGCGAAGGAGATATAGGAACACGTACAGTATATCTAGCGTCCGATTATGCTTGGAGTGAAGGAGCATACAGAGTAACAGGATCTGGTCTTGCCGTGAATTTTATTTATAGCGGTAAATTAATGGACAACTCCTTAACCAAACAGAGTGTTTCAGATACTGCCTATAGCATATTTTATAACAAAAATGTAGTCATTGAAACATTTGGTGATAGATTTGATTATCCTGAAGAAGGATGGAACTACACCATACAGTTACGAGTAACCAACATCGAATAAACACCCTTTTCTTTTTTTATAATGTCTCTAAAATTCTTTATACTTGGATGTGGAATATTTCTGCTGGTTTTGGGAGCCGTCTTTTCTTTTATAGAACATGCCCCCATCTCCACTGTCCATGCCTTCACATATGGATGCGTCTTAAAGACTCCAGATTTCCTAGTCTCGCATGGTAAATCTTATTGGACTGAAGAGGCGTGTTACTATCACGGATCACTTTCTGTAATCATATCATGTATTGTGGGCGCAGGTGCGTTTTTGACGTTTAGTGGATTAAAAAACATCCGTTCAGATAGGCGGATTACCATGCGTACTTTTGTAATTCCTGCAATCTTTGGTGTTATCATACTAATAATGATATTTGCAGTACTGTCTCCTATTGCAAGCTGTAGGGCTTCTGATTCTTGGTGCATATATGATGACACACCATACCCCTCAAAACTGCCTCTGGAAATATTTGAAGAATTTTTCCTGCACAAATACGACAAGGGTGAGATTACGATTGCATATATGAAAGATAATCTAGAGGCAGAAGGATACAGTTCCTTGGAGATAGAAGAATTTCTTGCAGAACGTATTCTGTTAGACCGGCCCTAACATTTCAAGTAATTTTCTGTCGTATTCAACTAGGACAACAACGATTTAAAGGCGGTCTTTGTCAAAATGTCCGACGGGCATTTGAAGGTGATACTGATCAAGGGGTTGTTCTATACAGGATATATAGCGACAATCATAAGTTCTTGAGTTATTTTCAAGACATTCCAGTTGGTTATTCATGTTTACCTTGGTAAAATCATCTAATCTTTATTTTTGAATGATTTTTAGTTCAAAAACATTTGCGTGTCACAATAGTTGATCAGAGGGTCGCCCTGTTTGTATCAGTTTGTAATGATGTTCAAAAAATCATTTTCAGATCATCTTACAAATTTCTCATTTGCTGGAACTGCAACAGCATGAAGCAACGCAAAAAAGTATGCAACAACTGTGCTGCCACCAATGTCAGTTCCAAAAAAGAATACAACTGGCAAAAACAGCACACATGCAGACTATTCCGGCAGTCAAACCCGCGATATTCTAGACACGCAGATTACAACCACGGAAACGCGACACATAACATAAAAGGTCCAATGTCCTTCCTGTAACACAACACGACATGCACCAAATGATCTTACTGCAAATGGATCATATGGAAAAAATGTTGTAGAGCTGATCATGCAGTTACGCGCATCAAAGGTATCCTTTGATTCCATACCTGAAATCATATTAAACACGCTTGGCATACGCATTAGCAAATCCACAGCAATTAACGCAGTATACAGCATACATGTACTGGAATCCTGCACACAGGAGATCATATACCGCATTCAAAATAGTGATCACATACACCCTGATGAAACCACATATCGTCTCAATGGCATACTGATATGGATGGGGGTTTGATCTCGGGAAAAAATATGGCAATGATAATGAATTCAAGCAGAGGTGCATTCGTACTTGACAGATATCTTGATGGTATGACGGCACGGTAATATCAGACGGGTATCCCGCATACAAGCGGTTTGATCCTGCAGGCAGACATCAGATATGCTGCTCATGATCTAAGAAACGCAAAGGATGTCGCAAAAAAGTACGGCGGCGTGGCAGAAAAGATGTATGCAGATCTTGCATCCCTTTGAGGAATCAAAGAGTATGACACAAAACAGGTCTACGATCCAGGCTTTGCATGGAGTGCCCTGAGGGACATGCTGGACAAATACCGGAATGAATCTGACAAGCACATTGTAATTTTGGTAAAAAGACTCGGCAGGTTCACCCCCAACATGTTTGTATTTTTACAGTATCCTGTGGATCCGACAGACATGCAGCAGAGCGCGCACTGTTATGCTGTCGTATTCAGGAAGATAAGCGGACAGATTCACGGGGCTCAGTCAATGAGGAGGATGTCCAACATCATGACGTGTGTCCTGACATGGAGGGCACATGGAAAAAACATCGTAGAGGAGGTCATGACTAGGATTTAGGATGGGTGACCTCGTACTAACAAAGTGCCACGATAGTTATATGCTATAATCCGATCTGGTTGCTATGACTTTAACAAAGATGAATCTTTTTAGAATTATCTCGTTTGTAGGTTTGTTAGGTTCCGGCATTATGGGTTTGTTGTATGTTCGTGCATCATTAGACAATGGTGTTATTTGGGAACTTCATCCTGTTAGTATAGTTTGGGCGGTTCTAATGTTATCAATTATCTGCATAGTTTTTGCAGTAACATTGAAAATAATCAATTCTAAAAAAATGAATCTTTTTAAAATTACCTCCGTTGTTGGTCTGTCGGGTTTTAACATTATGGGTTTGTTGTATGTTCGTGCATTATTAGACAATGATGGTGTTATTTGGGAACTTCATCCTGTTAGTATAGTTTGGGCGGTTCTAATGTTATCAATTATCTGCATAGTTTTTGCAGTAACATTGAAAATCATCAAAAGTCCTGTTCAAATAAGGTGATATTCTCCGGATACATCTTCTGTATCTCCCGTATGTTGGGGTGCGAACAAAAGTTCTGATTGTGTCTTTACTGGTGATTCCGGCGCATTTTGGTGATCAGATCACCGGAATCCTTGAGGCGGTATCACGAATCTCCTCAACGGATAGGGACACTGCAACAAGTGTCATAAGGAAGACTGCAAGGCAACAGTGACGAAGAGCATTATTTTAGGATGCCCTGTGAACAAGGCTTTGATTCAAAATACTGCAAGTTGAAATTTACAATGGGTGAGATTTTTTGAATTTGGAGAAGATCCGCATTTCGGATCTCATGCCCAGCACCCGTTAATTTTACAGTACACGTATAGTGGAAATTATCCCTCAACTACTCTTCTTTTTCACAATTGTTTGGGAACTGTTCAATCTGGAGAAGATCCGTGTTTATCCCTAAGATGTTACAGAACGCTTTAGTTGTCCTGGCAATTAGCAAGTGCTTTGACTGCGCCGTAAAGTTCGGATGTTTTGTGAAATTTTATTCCAAACAGCGATCTTTTCCGGATTAAATCGCCCCTAAGCAGTCATGAAAAAAGATGAGGCATAGGATAATCATCATTCCCTGCGATGATTCATCCCTTACCTGTGTATTCTGATGGCAGGTCAGTGATTAACTCGTGATGGTCACCAACACCCGGCCTCAAACATAATGTTCCCATATTTTGATCCTGACAGTTGTGTAATATCTGATACCTGAAATTCTGATCTTTACAGAATTGAAAGATCTGCATTTCATATGTATGCAGCAACTTGACAGTACCGCGAAAAGCACAAGTTTATGAGTTATTTTCAGGATATTCCATTTTTGTTATTCATCTTACTACTAGGTAAATCCACTAATCGCTAGTTTTTTGATGATTTTTAGTTCGTGATCTTTCTTTTCACTTACACACCATAAGAACCGGTTTCCAATTTATAATGACTAAAACGCCGCGAAAAAATCCTTTGCGCCATTTTTAGACAATTCCTTGTTTTTTGTCTGGCAGTAATTGCGGGTAAACGTGCATTTTGGACATCCTCCCCACTCTTTTTCCTCCTTTTGATTTTTATCAGTAGGACAGTCGCAGTCATTTAGCAGCAATCGACCGGTGTTCAAAACCTTTTCAAATTCATCATAGATGATCTTACTGCATCCGTTAAACCCGTCTGATGAATTATCATAGATGTAGATTGTTCCCTTTTCATAGTACACGTCAATGTCCCCTGATTCTGCCTTTGTCAGAATTTTACTCGCATTAACTAGAACGTGTGAAACGGTGTGGATTTTGGGATCCTTGGTTATGGGACTTTTTGAATCTGAAATGCGGCTTGATACAAATTCCGGAGGGAGAACTATGCTGACTGCCGAATGCTTTGACTTCCAGTGAAAATTTCTCCATCCTGTGGTGTTGCTGCCATTATACACCTGGTACTTGTCTGCAGTTTCGTTATAGTTTCCTTTCATATAGCCTGTAATGGTCCTCTCAAGCGAGATTATTCCGTAACGCAGGGATAACTTTTTTTCTTTGAGGCTGATTTCCCTGTGCACTGCCACGCCTTCAGATGTTTGGATAATTGACGTGCTGACTATGGGGACGGTTCTCTTTTGTTTTTCATGTGATTTTACAAGATATGCCCTTGCCCCGTCATGTGATTTTATTAGGGCGTTTACTTCATAGTTTTGTTTGTTAAAGTGATAAATTGCCTTTTGATGCAGCTGATAATAGCCTACGGGCACTCCGCGCGTTCCAATCTTTCTTGAATTGTAATAAATTGCGATTTCCCCTGATGCCCCCCTCAGGTTGACACTATTTACAAAATCAAAGAACTTGGACTTGTCTGATTCATCAGCTGCCAGGTCTTCAATCTCAACTGATTCCTCGTGCTTCTCAGAAATGATTGGGTTTTTCTTGTTGATCGTAATTACATGATCCTGTGACAGGTACTCATCAATGTGGCGTGCAAAATAGTGGCATGCCGCATCATCTGAATCAAACACGCAGATTGCATACGATCTCTGGCCTTTTCTTCCGGCCCTGCCTATTCTCTGAATAAATGAATCAAACTCGTTTTTGAATGCAGAGATTACCACGTCCACATGCCCAATATCAATTCCCAGCTCCAGAGTTGGGGTGCATGACAGCGCGTCTAGCTCGCCTGCCTTCATTTGGGATTCGTAGAGTTTTCTGTCTTTTTGATCAAGACCCCCCCTGTGAATTTGAATTCTAATCCCGTTGCCTGCCTCCTCGAGATTTGACGCCAAAAACTCTGCATCATTGTGTGAATTGCTAAAGACCAGCTGCGTTGATTTGTTTTTATGACAAATTAATGAGAGGATCTCCATCGTGGTTCTTTGTTTGAATTTTCTAGGCATTACAAAAAACAGGTGCATGTCCTGTTTTCGTCTGAACTTGCTTTTGATGTATGTGAATGAGTCCTCTGGCACATCAAACATGTTTGAGAAAAACTCTTTAGAGTTATCCAAGGTAGCTGATGCGCCCACATACTGAACCTTATCCATGAACCTTTTCATTCTTTTCAGTACGTGATACACGTTGGAGCCGTGAAAACTTGTATAGGAATGGGCCTCATCCATTACTATGATTTTTGCATTCTTGAACAGCTCGTTCCATTTTTTATCCTGTAAAATAAGATGATAATTGATAAAGTCAAAATTCGTCGCAATGATCAGGGATTTTTGAGCGGCATCTGAAATTATCATGTCTTTGTACTCTGGACTCTGACCACCGTGAATGGAATAGACTGCCATCCTGTCTGCTAGTTTGCACTTTTGAATTAAATCCGAAATCTTTGATACCTGGTCATCAATTAGCGCATTTAGCGGATACACAAGCAGCGTAAATACTCCGGGTGTGGGTCTCTCTGAAATTTTCTGCAAAACAGGAATTACAAATGCCTCAGTCTTTCCAGAACCAGTCGGTGCTGAAATGATCGTGTTCTCCCCCCTCAGGATTGCCCTTACTGACTCTTCCTGGAATGGCAGCAAGCCTGCAAATCCATATTTTACCAGCCCGCTGATGATGTTTTCTGATAACACGTCACTTAGAGATTCAATGGGAACTTTCTCAGCCTCTGCTGCGACTAGTCTTTCATAGTGAACTATCGCAAGGGATTCCTGTTCGTGCCCCTTAACAATCCCCCCAATTATGGTATCATTGTCAATTAATGATTTTGGAATTTTACAAAGATCAAACATGATGTCCTCCGGCAATGAAATCTGTTTTTCAGGCTCTTTTGGCTTTGCATGTTTTTTTACCTCGTCTGGATGATACGGCATTGCCGATTCTGTTGGAGCATCACCGCACCTGTGCGGTTCGTTTGTCTGTGAATCAATCGGGATGAATTTCCCGCTGGCTGACTTGAATCCCTCATCCCAGTAAATATCTGCACCGCAGCCCTTGGAGCACCGCCTTGTTTTTCCAGAATAGTTCACGGCATATGCCGGGGCAGTCCTTGTAATGACTTTTTCAGGATTACACTTTGGGCAAACCCTGGGGCCTCCGACATCCTCATAGCCTGGAACAAGTCTGGAATCACAGTTCGAACAGAATTTCATGAATGAATTTTTAGGTTACATTACCATTAATGAACATATGATATTCCGGGATTACCCTGTTTCTGAAATTGCCGCCTATTCATTCCGGATGAGTGTGACCATGATTTGCAAAAACAACTTTAAACTGTCCTTTAACTACTCGGATCTTTGTCCTTGCCGGATTCTTTATTCCCGGTCATTCAGTAAACTGCAAGTTGATACATCAAGCAAACCCTCAGATGACATTCCGGCCTAGATCCTTGAAAAGCAAAGACTGGAGCGGCATTCCCCCTGTTGCAGAACTTTGATTGGTTCAGCATTTCAACTTGAAATAGATCGCGTTTTCAGGTTTGGCATTGCAGAATTTTCAAATACACTTAAGACTGGGTTTTATGCAGTAAAATCATGGGATGGAAAAAAACACTGAGCAAATTCTGCATCATGAAAAAGGTTAGAGACAAGGCAGGCGAGCCTGATGATGTATAATTAAAAATTATCGGCCAATTATCCTACTTTTGAGATGCCCCTGGACAAAATGACAAACCCTGACGAGTTTGTTCCAACCCATGATTCCCGAGTACTGCACACACATGGGACCCCCGTGGCATGTATTGTTGAGAATCAAAATGATTCCAGATATGCCTCATTATCTGATGATCCCCCTTTAAAGGCAAGCTTGACTGGATTCCTCAACAAACATGATGATCTGGGGCTGTTAATGGGATTTAAACTAAAAATTCAGACAGATGCCGAATACTTTGAATATACGGTATACCCTGATGGGGAATTTGTAGATGCGGTAATTCTTAACGAGGCCATCCATATCATTGATGATTCAATGGAGAATCTTTTGTCATTGAGAAAAATCGTAACGGATCAATTTGTAAAAACAAGATCAGAGTTTGAGAAATTTAAAAAAATGCTGAATTAGAATCCAAATCATTCAATAACACCTATTGTTAGGAGTTTTTAGTGATGGATTTTGCACCCGTGCTCAAGGCACGAGAACCGGTTCTTTTGGATAGGGACGACGAACATTGGTATCAGACCAAATCCGGCGGTACCTATCCGTCAATTAGCACGATATTGTCTGCAACTGCGTCTGAGCATAAGAAAAATGGATTGCAGTCCTGGAAGGAAAACGAACCGGCCCACAGATACATTACAAAACAGGCCCAAGATATCGGTACACAATCCCACAAAATCATAGAGGGGTATCTGTGCAATGATCTGTCTTTGGAGGAATTTGATCTGTTGCCTATTGCGCATTTTAACAATCTAAAACCGTTTCTTGAGAATATCTCAAATGTTGTCGGCATTGAACAGAGAATGTACTCTGACAACCTGCGGGTTGCAGGAACCAGTGACCTGATTGCAGAGTATGGCGGGGAATTATCCATTATAGATTACAAGACAAAGCGCAAACCTCAGATTGACGAATACATGTACGAATATTATCTGCAAACCACCTGTTATGCACACATGTTTGAGGAGGCAACCGGTAGGAAAATCAACCAGCTGGTAGTCCTAGTTAGCAGTGAAAAAAACACCCGGCAGGAATTTATCAAATTGTGTGATGATTATTTGGAACCAATGACGAAACGAATTGAACAGTACTACCTGAACAATCTACAATGATTTTTCGTGCAACCTGTCTGCCGTCTGTACAAATCCTGAAAATCCGTCTTGCCAAATAATTGATCATCTACTAGTTACGCGTAATCTGTATTTGAGGACCAAAAAATCATTATTACGTTCAGTGAAATCCTCAAAAACACAATCAAAAATCCGGTTATGCCAAATCAGCCCTGCAAATTCCATTATCCGTCAATCTGTTACTTTACCAATATACATGGATCAAAACATTCCCGCCAAAACCCGAATAATGAACAACAATTAACCAAGTAATGCAATACCCCAGTCAAAAAGAGATGGCTTGGCATGGTGTATCCCTGATTGCAGATACGCCATTCCAAAAAGATCTGCTGCATCTTGGTGGTTAGGCACTCTTTTCAACCAGAATCGCACTGGTATAACTACAGAAATAAATCATACTGTGGGTATAACAACTCATGGCAGATAAAATTACTACAAAAGAACTAATGTCTCAAAAAAATGATTTTGTGATCATTGATGTCAGGGAATCCGACGAACTAGAGGGTGGAAAAATCGAGGATTCAATCCACATGTCTCTGGGATTGAGTATTAGAAATGCAAAGAAAAAACAGATTGAAGACCTCAGGGATAAAAAAATCTGCACTTATTGCGGAACCGGCTACAGGGGAAACATTGCAGCTGATGAACTGGTAAAGGAGGGATTCTATGCAGTCACTTTGGAAGGCGGTTATTCTGCATGGGACCAGTCCTGATTTTTTTATTCATTCCAAATTGCCTGGGTTTTAAGCCATGCAATCAGATCCCTGTAGATGCTGCTTTTTTGCATGTTTAGCACCCCGATCTCCAGATTCGTTGACGATTTTACTGTTTTTGTATATTTATCATAAACTGCAAAAATTATCTTGTCTAGAAACATCTCGTTTTGCATCTCTTTTTTTGCCAGTTCTTCTGATTCTGTCATTGCAAAGCTTGCAAATAACACTCCGTCCACCCAATATGCGTTTGCAGCCTCCAATGACGACATCATGCCGATTAGATCATCCAGGTTCAGCTTTATCATGTCTCTGACATAGATTTTATCATAAGGCCTGTGGATGAATTCCGTCATGTCATTCCATTTTTGTTTGGTTTAAAGAACATTTTGGAAATTTTATAACTAGTTTTTCTGGACTGCTCTTATGAGTGAAACTCCCGGGGATTCCGCAGAAAATGACTTGTTTATCACAGAATTCCCAAAAAAAGGATTTGGAATAGTGGACTATCTTCAGGGTAGAGTCCATTTCTCCATTATGGATCAAATGAAACTGATGCACAAATCCGGAATGTCTTTAGATGAAATCAAAGAGACGGTACTTGCCAGTGTCACTGAGATCATTGATAATTTTGAGCCTGAATCAAAAAGTCCTTGATTCTATCTGGATGATTCAGCCCTGATGATTTTGTGGCATTGACAACGGCATCTATTGGGATGCCATTCCCATCTGATATTTGCATTCTTTGGCATGGTTCCATATGGATAATGCATCCTTTATCGTGATGATTGTTTTAACTCAAAGTATTCAGTCAATTCGTCATTGAATTTTTTTAATTTTTCTTCATCAAAGTCTGATTTTCTCAGTTCCTCCCAGCTTTTCCCAATGTTCTCTTTTAGTACGTGCAACGTTCTTTTATCATCACAATGCATGATGATGCTGTTATTTAAAATCAGAATTTATCTATTGCTTTTTGAATCCAACCGTGGTTTCTACCGGAACCGAAATCTTTCTTTTTGCAACTGCAACTGCAACTGCACCGATGACCCCTCCCGGAATGCTCATGATTCCCATAATCATTGCCAGTGTCTCTGCAAATTCCGGAAGTAGCGTGTATCCTGACACCCCGTCAAACACGTAAAACTGTATGAAGACCATTCCGACCATCGGCATACTGTACGTCAAAAACACCGAACCGATTAGAATTCCAGATACTGTTTCCCCGAACTTTTTGATCTTGATTTTTTTGGTAATTAGCGCATCGGCTGCCACTGCAACAATCATTGGAATGACATACCATGGCAGATATTCATATAGTGCCTCTGCGGGAATCACGTTTGCAGTGATGTTAAACAATATCAGCAATGCCACAACAGCGCTTGCCCATCCAAACTTTTTCATGGACTTTGCAGCACCCCAGAAAATTAAGGCGCTAAAAAACGGCATGGTGATTGTGAGAATTATCCCTGCGACGTACGGGTCGGGATTGAGATTTATTGTCTCGCCTTCAGATATTGGCAAAGTGAACTGAAAAATAAACGCGATAATGACAAACCATAACGCTGAAAATGAAACCACTGCTGCAGGCTTTACAACTCTGAAACCATGCCCGATTAACCCGGTGAACCCAAGCACAATTCCTACTGACTGTATCAGTATTCCCGTAATCAGGGTAAGGTGTGTCGGACTAAGCAGTCCGTCGGTCCCAAACGCCTCGTGCCATGCATAGTCGCTGGGTCCTGCAAAAATTTGAATTACACTGCCAATCATGATCAATTTCAAACCAAATGATACCGGTGATGATATGTTGTGCAACTTGTTATTTCTAAGCAAAATTACGCCTGCAAAAGCTGCCGCGATCAGACTAATGCCGACACCAGAATACAGCACTGCATGCGGCGGCGTGAAAAATGACTCTGGAGCCCCAAGCAAATGACTGGTAATGTCCCAGCTTCCCCCCCAAATCTCAAAGACGCTTCCAATCAATGACAAAATAAGAATAACTATGATGAATTTCGGCGGTCTATTCATACATCAGGATAAAAATATTACTTTATGAATATTGCGTATTAAAAAATATGGGCTGGATGATGGTTATTTTAACACAGTTGCCTGATTTCCAGTTTGCACCGGTATCCTACTTGGCTATGGTAACTGACACTTTATTCATCTGAGACTAGCCAAGAAAGACCGATTACATCTTCCCAATTTTGCTGATTACTGTCATCTTGCATGCTGTATCATCAGAGGATTTACTATTTAACAAAGATGAACGATTTCCCAGTATGATTTCCCAGTACAAAAGAGTAGTAATACTTTATATGCGAATTGAGTAACTGTTACTGCCCGACCATACACGGTGTGGATTCAATCCTAGAATTTTTGAATCCCACCTTTTTCTAATTTTGAGAGTCTGCAGTTTTCTCATAATAGTATTCCTGCTTTTTCAGCTCTTTTTCAGATATAATCCTGCACTTTCTCATTGGAACCAGCCGTGAAATCTGCTCATATGTGTTCATGTCTCTAACATCGGCAGCATATGCAATTTGCAATAGTGGCGACTTTTCCAAAATCATTGGTTTTGCCTGTTCGTATCCCCCACTTTGCCTCATTCCTGTTCGAAACAGTCCCAGGCGATTTTCATTTTTTGAAATCTGCGGATCCTGATAACAGCAAATAGCAAATTCATCATTCTCTTTTTCAATTATGGTCAACCTGGTAAATTTATCACTCCAATCCTCAATCTCTGCGGCAATTGCTATTGCCTCTTTTTTATCCTCAAATACTGTGGATACTACCAGCCTATCTTGCTCATATGCCCAAGATATGCCGTAAAAGTTGTTTTTCCAGATAATATCCAAAGACATGCTATGATTCCAATTTATGATAATCAAATTAATGTTTTCTATTGATCATGTTCTTGTGGTTTAACAGCAGCAGCAGCATCTCCCGCATGATATTGTAACTCATTTATGGTTCATTTTTAATGGCCTCTGCTAGAATCTGGAAATCTTGACCTGAAATCTGAATTGCCCACATCTCATACAACAGAACGTGACAAAGCAGGACAAACAACATCTGAACACCGTATTTTGGCGGCTGTCTGTTCATCCATATGATCAAAGTTATCTTTTGATCCTAATTCTTTTAAGGTATGGGGTAAATCTGACGATAATGGGAAAGACAGGCATCATCTTTGCTGGTGTGATATTATCATTAATTTTATTTTCAAGCAGTACCATATCATCTTACTCTGATTACATATCTCCGAAAAAACAGATAGAATCCGGTGTATTACCCGAAGACGTGGTGTGTAAAGTGAATAGAGTCCTGGTGATTCGGGATAACGGATCTCCTGCATGTGTATCAGAAAAGACTGCCGAAAAGAAGGGGTGGAGGATATTAGTTGCTGAGAGCACCGAGCCCCTAGCAGCATCAGTCTCTGAACACTCGGAGCTTCAGGACACCGTATCAGTACAAGACAGCGTGAAAATAGGCGGGGAGTCAGTCAATGTGGCACAGGTCCATACGGATGATGATGTTGTTTCAGAGATAACAACTGTCACACTAAACATTGCATCCCCCGTAGAGTTTGTAGATGACGGCAGGGAGTACCCATCGGTGCTTCAGAGAAGACCTCCAAGCCCCCCAATCTATGATAAAGTAATGGCTGCCGAGTTGGTATTCCCCAGTAGCGATGTAAGCGGTGAGACCAGCAGATCAACCACGTTTACATCCGTGCCCCATACAAAATATTCAAAGAATCCCGGTGTCGGATTATACATTGAGGACTGGATGCCGGCGCATATTCTTGATGGGTATAGGTTGCTGTATGCCAATACGGGGTATAGTGAGTACAAGTCAGGTAGAAATGTACACTATGTTGGGTATTATTTTGTTCCAACTGGTTTTGTGATACAACCAGATGCCACTTATCACACCTTGTATAGAAACTCAGATGGTTATCATGCTGTTGTAGAAATTAGCAATGTTCAACACGATGAAATAGAAGACGTAATAGCGAATTTATGGGAAAGTAGAGAATCACAAAGTGGAAATTATGGTGGTTTTAGGGAGATGACCAGAGACGGCAAGACAGTTGATGCTTATGCTGGTGGAAACGATTTGAATTATTATACATCTAATGTTGGGTTTGCTCCTGACGAATACACCCTCATGCGTGTAAATTCAGTTTACCATACCTTGGATGAACTAATTCCGGTGTTTGAGAGTATGATGAACTGATGAGAAAATATCTTTTGTTATTATTTTTTGCAGTCTCTGCACTTTTTGTACTGTCTGCCAGTTATCCGAATGCGTCTGCAACAGACTGTAGTGTTAATGACCCCTGTTATTCACAAATCCGAACAAATCCTTCTTCCCCCATCCAAGGAGTTCAGTTTCAGTTGGATTCCCCCGACTTGTACATTGACAGAAATTTCTGCACAGACAGGGCAGTATCTGCGGGGTGGTTGACTGGCACTCCAGTTAGAGGGTATGGTAATTTCGAATGGATGGAATCCGGAATCACAAGGGGTGAGATCCGAGTGGGGTTATTCGGAGACACAGAATGCGTTGCACAAACAAGCATCTATGGAATGAATCATGCTAACGAAATGGCCGCAACGTATATCGGGAATACCTCTCATCTCTGGGAATGGTAGACGTAGGCGAGGATATCACTGTAATCATAAATGACAAGGGGATATTCGGAGTTGAAACAAGTCACCACCCCTGAACTAACACGACCCCTGGTCCGAATACAATTCAGGGCAGATAACGTACTCTGGATTAGTCGGCATAGAGGGGACGGTTTCAACAACTGACAGATATTCAACAATTCCCATGAGCAAGTTTACAAACATGAAAATAAAACAGAACGATTCATGGATAAATTCCCCAAGCACTGCCCACCGTCTTTACAGGTGATGCCTACACGGATACATTCTACTGGCATCATTCCTGTGTCTCGAAATACTGTCCGGCTCAAACTCGGCACAAGCACGGCAGCCTTGATATCATTTGTAATGGGGATAACACTGTGATCTCTATTCATGAGCATCACGTGTATTGACTCATGAAACCGTTACTGTCATCGATGATCATGATCTTTTTAGATTGCACAGGGAATCCTTGGAGTCATTACTAAACATAACAGGAACATTTCAGTGATGCACCACGTGCCGGTCCACAACAAATCCGTACTTGGATCAAACCGATTACGTCTTTACCTGTCTTTTATTGCCGCCTCTGTATCTTTCTCTTTTTCTCTTTTTCTCCAAATCCATGATTGGGTATATCTTTCCGGTTTCGCATAGTTTCATCTCCCCTGTATATTCATCATGAATTGATTCAAACAAACCCCCCGATAGCAGCTCCCCGACAATATTCCATGTCATATCTTCAGATACGCCAAACTTGTATGATATGGTTGAAATTTTGGTGAAAAAACCGCTTTGTGAATTTCTAATCACAAATTTCTCTACCTTTTGCTCCGTGGTCAGATTTGGTTCTCTTTTTTTAAAATTCCTGTATGGCCTTTTCTCTGACATTATTTTTCTAGTAACTCCATCTTGTATTTTAGTTCAATCATTTGCATGTATTGTATCCGGATCATTGTTACCCGGCAAATATTTATCCCCTAGCATTTTTTCCATTTTTTCATCAAATTCCCCCTGTAATCGCGTAAGATACAGTTCGGCCTCTGTCTCATCATCCGGAATTCCGGTGTCTGTATCAAAGTTAAACCCTGTTGCCAAATGATAAAATTCCTCAAAAAATTCCTTACAGTCGATCACATCTGCTTTTTCATCCATTGCCACAACAAGACAGTCCTTCTCCGTCCTAAAATTGAGGCACATTTCTTCATCTATCATCATGTCTGCCATCACTGACATGAGATAGGCCATGTATTTTGAGTCTAGTTTCCCCTGGTTTTTGTTTGAAATCCATAATTCATATCCGTCTGAGAAATTATCAAGCAACCCGAATGCGACATCCCTAATGGGCACATTGGGATTTGCCATTTTCGTATTCCATGATTCAAAATTATCTATTTTTGCATAGACTGTATCAAACGTCAGGTCTTCATTAATTTGTTCAAATTCCCAAATCTGTTTGTTTGTCCACATTGGCAAATAACTCTGAATCAGCTTTCTTGTTGTTTGGTCCAATGAACACCGTGATTTTTTCTTCTGTTTAATCTTATCTTCAACTAGTTAATACCTGATTTAAGAAATTCTATCGTACATTCTGCAAGCTGTTTACTTGAATGTTTTTTGATATCGTGTTTGCAGTTAGGGCAGGTTCCTGATTCATCCTCCTGGAATTCAGATCCCACCTGCCTCATGCAGCATTCCATTAGTTCTTCTGTGGAATGTGATTCCATTGCAAGCCTGCATGTGGGACATTCTGTCAAATTAATACAAGTTTATCAAAATTTTATAGTTATTAAATTGTATATGGTTTTTGAAAAGATCATCATCATCATCATCAACAACAACAATGGTGTGGACCCTCTAGAACTGTAACGCTTTGATACATACACTTTTTGTGCAAGTTGAAAGGTAAACACTGTAAAGCACAAATTCACTTTATCCCCGGAAAAGACAAAATAGTCATGAAATCAATAAACAGCAGAATCATCACGGCCAAACTGCCACAAGTACAACTGCATCTCTGACATTTTATCAGTAGAGGTGGAAATTCATCACAGGAGGAATTTCAGTTCCAGGCACTAAGAAGAGTCCTGAGCACATACTTCAAAAAGAGATCAAAACCTTCGGGAGAACATTGGGTGTCCCGTCATGGACGCTCTTAAAAAAACGTTGGAGGAAAAGACAAGATGACTGTTACCAAGATCGTCATGCAGAGTAATGACGGTTCTGGTGCATTTTGATGATCAGATCATTTTGCAGCAGAACATCTGAGCGGACTCATTTAGAGGGATCCACACCAATGAATTATGATGAAATATTCTAGTTTCACAATAAAAAATAGAGATGTTATTTGGCCTCATTAAATGCTTTATCTAGTGATTTACCGTGGGGGTATTTTTCATTGTATGCTTTATCTTCAACAACTTTGTATTTTCCAAACTTGCCTAGTGTAACTGTATAGTTGTCACCATCAGAACCATTTGGACCTTGATATTCATTACCAATGTGCACAATTACCTTTTCACCAATCTCAAATTGAGGTTGATAACTCCAGAGATAAAGTTGATCATTGTCATAAATTCCATTTATGTGGAATGTAAATTCCTCACCTTTTTTGATATCTAACTTGGCTTCTGTATCTTTAGTTTTTGTATCTATTGTAATTGTTACAGGCACAGATCCGTATTTAAGACTATTGTTTATCCAGTCAATAGGATCACCAACAGACAATACAGTTCCAGATAGTGTTAGAACCACATTATCTTTTGCATGTTCTATATTTTCTACCATGGAAAATGCTCCTTGCTCCATCACAAGATCAGGGTTTGCTTTTGTGATATCTGATTACGTATAAACATAGTCTTTATTTGGAATATCAAATAAAGCTGCAAAAACTATTGAAATTGCAGCTGCAATCAAAAGACTAGATATTATTAATTTTTGTTTATTCATTCTTTCTCCCAAGTATTGTGACTATTTATGTCTGTGATGTCTGTTGCCGCGTTGTGCTTGACTGTGTTACAACTTTTTTTCATGTGGTATGAGGGTTCTGCATTTTGATGATCAGTTCACGCTTTACACCAGAACCACCGGTTGTCGTATCCGTGCATGATATTTCTGATTGTGTTATGTGGTGCAATCCCCGTCTGCAAACAAGTGTTACTGCAGCACCACCACCACCGGCACGATGCATCCATGATGTTTTGTGCACCATCTGTCCATCTTTATGTGGAATTCCCAAGGCATTCTGCATTTGGGATCCCGGGGCACCAAGACATCCTTTTCAGTGATCCATTCCGGGTGACCTGTGGCATTGCAGTAATGCCGGTGATGATTTTAATTGGGTGATCATGTAATTTACAAAACAATTAGACAAGTATTTACCTGAAATATGACTTGATGGTGCATGGGACAATCCTACCTGCTTGCAATACCTGTTTTAATTGGAATAATTACCGGGATGTTTTTGGCATTTTACCCCGAAACTGAACCGAGTCTGCTTACTCCCTCAAATTTGATTGAGGGCGGTTCCCCCATCATGGGTAATTCGGATGCTGCAATCACCATCTTGGAGTGGGGGGATTACCAATGTACCTTCTGTTACAAATTTCACCAAGACACACTGAGTACGATACATGAGGACTATATCAGTTCGGGCAAAGTCAAGCTGATTTTCAAGGATTTTCCATTAAACGGTCCTGACTCATTTCTTGCCGCAGAGGCCTCGTACTGTGCCGGAGATCAAGGAAGATACTGGCAGTATCATGATGAACTATATGAAAACTGGGGAGGGGAGAGGACGGGATGGATTACAAGGGAGTCCCTGGATGCCTTTGCAAATGCGGTGGATTTGAATCTGCTGGAATTTAACAAATGCTTGGATGAGCATAAATACCAAAACAAGGTAATTGAGATACATGAATTTGGAAAAGAGATAGGAATCGATGCCACCCCGTACTTTTTGATCTTTAATGAAGAAAAAATTATCAAAATCAGGGGAAACCAGCCCTTGGAGGTATTTCTAAAAACATTTGAAGAGTTTTGATTTTAAAAAACAATCAAAAAGATATATTCTCAATTTAGATACACAACACATGCCCAAAATTAACATTGAAAAACAAGATTCTGTTAAAATATACAAAATCAGAAAAATCCTCAAAGAGTTATCACAAAAGACGGGCAGGGGCACAGAATTAATCACAGTGTATATTCCAAAAGGAAAACAACTGCATGAAATTATCAATTCACTGCAGCAGGAACAGGGAACTGCAGACAACATAAAATCCGATCTGACAAGATCACACGTGGTTGATTCACTAGGCAAAGTCATTCAAAGGCTAAAGATGTACAAAAAAACACCCGATAGAGGGCTGGTGATGTTTTGTGGGGCGTTACCTCCAGAGGAGGGAGGCCCACTAGGAAACGAGATAGTCCAAGTGTGGGAGATAGATCCGCCAAAAGACCTGAATCAGTATCTCTACAGATGCGATGATCACTTTCATACCGATATTCTAAAGGACATGTTAAGGGATGACAATCTGATTGGATTTTTGGCAATTGATGCAAAAGACGCCGGATGGGGATTGCTGCACGGGGACAAGATCGAGGTGCTAGACCACACCGGTTCAGGGGTGGCAGGAAAGCACAGACAGGGGGGACAGTCTGCAAAAAGATTCCAGAAATTAAGAGAGATGGAGCTGAGTTATTTTTACAATAGGGTGGCGCAGACTACCCGGGAATATTTTATTGACATTTACCCGGTAAAGGGGTTGATTATTTCAGGACCGGGCCCCACAAAAGAGGATTTCATCAATGGAAACTATCTAGAGTACAGATTACAAAACAACATCATCAATACAATTGATGCGTCTTATTCTGGGTCTGAGGGTATCAGAGAGGCTTTTAAAAAATCCGCGGACATTTTGGGAAATTTCAGAATGGTGGAAGAGAATAAAATGGTGGAAGATCTGTTTAGGGAAATTAACACAAACACCGGAAAAGGATCTTATGGGTTGCAGGAAGTGATTGATTATTTGAAAAACAACGTGGTTCGGACTTTGCTAATCACAGACAATACAAATCTGCACAGGGTTGAGGGAAAATGCAACCGCTGCCAGCATCTTCAGGAAGAGATTGTTGAGAGACCACTAGTCATTCCTAAAAAGACCGAATTCTCCTCAAAGCCGTGTCCGGGGTGCAATTCCATGGAAGTTTTAGTCAACGAACAAGACATTGTGGATTATCTGGAAATCCTGGCATCAAAAACAGGTTCCCAATTGGAGGTCATTTCAGGAAATTCAGAGCACGGGGACGGGCTTGCAAGCTTGGGAAAAATTGGGGCGATCTTGAGATACAATCCCAGTCATTCTAAATAAGACTGTGAATTTTTTTAGATAATTCCAACAGTTCTTCATCAGTAGATATCTGCCGCTTGGTCCACACGGTACCCTTGCTATTGTATCTTGGAATGATGTGAATGTGAACATGCGGGATGATCTGTTTTGCGGCTCTTCCGTTATTCTGTCCGATGCTAAATGCATCGGCCCCCGTGGCATCCAGAACCGCCTTTGCAATTTTAGGGATTATGGCAAACAGGATTCCAACATCTTTTGAGTCCATGTCAGTTATTCTTTCATGGTGTTTCCTTGGAATAACCAGGCTGTGTCCCGTATCTATGGGATATTTATCTAAAAATGCGACATGTGATTCATCCTCATATAAAAAATGGCCGTCTCTTTTCCCGTCCAAGATATCGCAAAAAATACATCCCATGAGTAATGCAATATCTGATTTTATTTATTGCTTTTATTCATCTCAAAAACAGATATGCGTGATAACCTGCGTAAAAAGAAAGCTTGTGAGCCAAAAACCATTCAAACCGGGGATTGGATGATTTTGTCTTTTTTACCTGGGCATCTTTTTAGAACATTCAATCTGTATGGACCGAATGCCTGTCTCTTGTTTTATTGCCAGGATGCTTTTGATCCTTTGGGCTTTTTGATCAAAGTTGCAGATGATGCCACCCTGTGCAAACGCAGCCGGGTATTATACAGTACACGCTTTCTGGTACTGTGCTGCGCAGATAAAACATCGCGGTAACATCCTGTCCATCTTTGGTTTTTTTTCCTTTTTGCACACCTGTTGGAATCTTTGGCCATGTCATTTCATTGTTTGTGGTAAAACGGTGATCTTTTGTCCCTGCTTTGATGAATTGGGCTCCAATATCCGTGTGTTATTTTTCATTTGTAGATTACCGATAATTCACAATACTGTTATCTGGAACGGGCAGACATTGCAATAACTGCAGTTATTTTGCATCTATTTTCATTTTATTACTCTTGATGGACTACTACTAGTTGAATTCCATCCGTGTGGCAGCCGCCTTGATTTGATTTACCTGTAGTAGATAACAGTAATTGAATTAGCATAATGATTTCTTTTTTCTGTTATCTCTGCTAGTCATTTAAAACCGTGATCTATAAAGATTGTGGACGATTTGCTCTTTACGGGTCTGCCGTAGTTACTGCACCCTGTGCGGCAGAACCTACGAGTGTCGCATATTTTGCCAGCGCCCCCGATGTATAGTTTGGTTCAGGTTTTTTCCAGGATTCTTTTCTTTCTGCCATCTCCTCTCCTGAAACGCAAATGTCAATAACTGTAGTTTCTGTATCAATTACGATTTCATCCCCGTCTTTGACAAGCGCTATCGGACCTCCAACATATGCCTCCGGTGCGACATGCCCCACCATGAATCCACGGGTTCCTCCTGAAAATCGTCCATCTGTCACCATTGCCACTTTTTTACCCAGTCCCTGCCCTACCAATGCGGCAGTGGTTGCAAGCATCTCCCTCATTCCGGGTCCCCCTTTTGGCCCCTCATATCTGATTACTAGCACGTCGCCCTCATTTACATCCCCCCTGGCAACTGCGTCAAAAGCGTGTTCCTCCCTGTCATACACTCGGGCTCTGCCGGTAAACTTTGTCATCTCGACTCCCGCGGTTTTAATTACCGCCCCTTCGGGAGCAAGGCTTCCTTTGAGTACTGTTGCAGTACCCACAGAATGAATCGGGTTGTCAAGTGGGCGAATAATTGATTGTTCGGGTTCTGGAATATTCATCGCATCCAAGTTTTCCTGAATCGTCTTTCCGGTAACTGTGATACAGTCCCCATTTAACAGTCCCTTGCCTGCCAATTTTTTAAGAACAAATGGAATTCCGCCAATTTTATCAAGACTGTTCATAACGTAACTGCCCCCCGGCTTCATATCTGCAATGTGCGGGGTTTTTTTCCTGATTCTTTCAAAATCATCATATGTTAATTTGATCCTCGCCTCGTTGGCCATTGATAACAGGTGCAGAATTCCATTCGTAGAGCCGCCAACTGCATTAAGCATTACAATTGAATTCTCAAATGCCTCATACGTCATGATGTCCCTTGGTTTGATGTTTAATTCTAGTAATTTGGCGCATGCTACACCCGTATCATAAACCATCTTGTTTCTGCGATTATCTTCTGCAGGCGGACTTGCGCTTCCAGGCAGTGCCAATCCGATGGATTCGGAAATTGACGCCATGGTATTGGCAGTAAACATACCTCCACATGATCCCGAATTCGGACATGCCGTATTTTCAATATTTTTCAGCATCTCCAAAGAGATCTGTCCTGCATCATATGCCCCAACTGCCTCATAAACATCCACGACTGTCAGTTCCTTGCCATCAAGAATTCCCGGCATGATTGTTCCCCCGTACACAAAGACTGACGGCAGATTCAATCTGGCCATTGCCATCATGGTGCCAGGCAAGCTTTTGTCACAGCCTGCAATGCCCACAATTCCGTCATACTGGTGCGCCCTTACCATCAATTCGATGGAATCGGCAATCACTTCACGGGATATCAGGGATGATTTCATTCCTTCATGCCCCATTGCGATTCCATCACTTACTGCAATTGTGGAGAATATCCTCGGAGTTGCACCGTTTTCTGCAACCCCCCTCTTTGCATCCTCAGCTAATGCCGGCAGTAATACGTTGCAGGGAGTCGCCTCGTTTCCGGTGTGGCAAACTCCGATGAACGGCTTGCTGAGATCCTCGTCGTTTAGCCCCATGGCTTTGTACATTGCCCTGTGGGGAGCGCGTGCTGTTCCACCAACTACGTTTTTACTGGATATTTCCATAACATGTCAAATTCGGATTGCTATAATTTAGATATTTGGTTGAAAATCGCGGATTTGTTAACTGTGGCATTGAAATTCCCCTTTAACGACTGTTTGATACATCTGGAATCGGGCATTTTCAGTGAGAACTATTCAGTTATCTGATGCTGAAATCATGCCAGTCTTCGTCTACTAAAAAACAACTTGAAAGTTAAATTGTAAAGAAAATTATGCCTCCTTGCACGTTCCTGTAACTTTCTTTCATCCCCCCACCTGGCAGATCTACGGCAAATTCTAATTAAATGAATGTAAATTGGTTGCAGCAGAGCACTGCCACAAAACCCGGTTGTGCCCCACAAAATAAAGTCTGTAAATTAAAAACCATCCGAAAATAAGATCCCGTGTTACCAAGTAATACGGCAACCTGCAGCAATGACTTGAAAACGACTCACAAGCCTCGTTATGCATGGGTGGGAACGTTGCAATTGAAAAAATTAAGGATACGGCAACGAGCCTGAAGCGGGTTTGGATGAATTAGATATGATGATATCGGTGAATGGCTTGGGCATTTTTTGCTCAAGTTTCTTTGCAGGATAAATTACGTGGTTTTTGCCTTTGTCACATTGCAATCAATCCTGTAATCAACGATGGCATCTGTTTTTTTTAAGATAGATCATCATGATCAATTCATGCGCTGCATTTTGATGACTTGTCGTCCCGGCTTGCATCTGCGGGCCTGCCGCTTTACTGTTTGCAGATACGGGTTGTTTTTTTCACTGGTGTACGTGTGTGTGAGGGCGCATACTTACAAGCTCACCGTGCCGTGCTGATTTACAGAATTGACATTAGAGTGCCATTTTTTGTGATACTCGTCTTTTAGCGTATGAATTGGAATAACTGATTTTGCATTTGTATTTTCTATCACATACCTGATCTGCTCTCCGTCCCCGTGCCCCGAAACGTGAATTTGATTCCAGTCCTGCTCCCTTTTGAGCACGCCAAAGTGAACAAACCAGTTTTTGACCTGTTCGTCTTTGATTTCCATCTCTGTGTTAAACGGCTCAGTCAATGAGCGAATATAACTAGAACCCTCTGCGGGCTTTACATCGATTAAATCCTGCAGTCTAAAGTCAGAACAATAAAAGATGTATTGGTTCTGTTTTTTCTGAATATCCCTGTAATCGACGGCGTTTGGATAATCCAAAAATTCCCTTTGCCATAATCTGTAATCAGACAGCAACTGTTTTTCCGAAAAGATTTCAACGTCCTTGTCGATTAATCCCCAAGAGCCCCTCTGAATGTATATCTTGATATTTTGATCAGCTGGTCCCGGATATTTTCCTTTCAGGTTTGGAGATTCGTCAAATAATTTCAACAGATATGCCTGTTTCATATCAACTACTAAATCACGGTTGGTGTTTTTTGCTGCAATGTAAAATGACAACAACCTGTCCAAATCCCTTATCGGATATCCGCAAATTGCCAGGCCCTTGGTATTATTTACAATGTCTGAAATTTTTCCCTCAACATCATACTCTGTAATTGATGGTGGTGCATCAACCCGGGTTCCCTCACACAGCAGCACATCCAAATCAGATTCTGCACAACGCCGTACAAATCTTTCAGTATCATCCTTGCGTCTTCCATGAAACCTCAAATCCGCGGTGTTTCCTATGGTGCCATCAGGAGTACTGAGAATAAACGCGTTAACTCCGGGAATTGAATGATCTACTGGCAGCGGCTCGACGCCAATTGAATCAATGTCGAATTTTTTTCCTGGTTCAAACACCTCAATCCGCCTTGGAACTGCAACCCTGTCCCCGGACGCCCTGGAAATTTTCCCCTTGGCGTTTTCATAAATTTGAAATCTTTGTTTTGCAGTCAGATACTGATCAGAGCCTGTCTCATCAAAGTTCTGCATGATTAGTTTTGATTCCTCAGAACAGTAAACTGGAATGTCCTCCCTAATGTATGAAATGTATGCACAGTGGTCCACATGGGCATGAGTTAGCAATACCGCATCAATTTCATTCTCTTCATCTCCGTCAAAACCCATGTGCTTTGCATAGTCGCGTCTGTAAAACCCCTTAATTTTGGGCAGAATACCCAGTTCAAAGAGGTCATTGAGGCTGTTGGAAGTTCGCGGTCCTAGAAATTGTGAGAAGAACTGCCCCTCTTGAGAAAAAGACATTCCAAAATCCATGAAAATTCGCGTCCCCCCGCTCTCCACGAGAAATTTGTTGCCTCCAATATCGTTTACACCGCCATGAAATGTGATGTTTGTCATGAAATAGTGGATATGTAATGGTATTAAAAAGCAACTACTGAAAAACCTCATGTTTTTGTATTGGGGAAAGATCGAGTCAAAGATTGGATTAAAAACTGGGCGATGTTTGCCTTTTTTTGTGATTTCAACCCCTTGACCCTTCCCATTTGTCTGCTTTGTGACATGGCCTGTAATGAAGCGTTATGCGCATCCAAACTGGCAAATATCTTGATTCAGCCTCTGCATTGAACCCGATTAGTTTCTGCATTATTGCCCTTTTTCCATGTGGTTTTTTTTGGTATTTTATCGCAGCATCTGCTGCAACTTTTGGTTTTGAATCTCAGTTGGAAATGCTGTTGTACATGTCTTGATTCCTTTGGAGATTGCCCGAGTTTACGTGGTTAGTCCAACTCGGATTGGTAACTGCTGGTTTTTCAGATCATGCGGATCTAAAAGCGGGGGTTGCCACAAAAATGGACAAGGAACAGACTGGTGATATTACATAATGACTGGGAAACGCATTTTCTTTTGGCACCAAAGTCGCATCTGTTTTTATTTGACTAGTGGCTGGTTGTCTAGTTGTAACAGATATGCCTCAACCTCTTCGGGAGTTTCATTACCGTACAAAATCAGTATTCGGTCGTCTTCCATGATTTCGTATTCCCTAATATCTGGCATCTGTTCTCTGTTGACGAAGAATTTTAACTCGTAATCTTCATTGGAACAGTATTCCCGTCCATCTGTGAATTTGTAGCATTGATCATCCAATCCTATTGCTAGGGTTTCAAAGAGATATCCTAAATTAACACCAGTTGCATGTTTGTGAATCGTAGTTCCGTCCCTTCCTTCAAAATGAATCCAGCTTGATTTGATCTGGAATGCCGGATTGGAAAATTCCATTGTATCTGAAAATATCTTTACCAAAAGTGCCGCATGTGCATGCTCGCTTCCTAGCGCGCCTGCATTATCCGGACCTCCGGGTTGTACAGTTTCACCCATACTGACAAACAAATAGGCTGCATATCCGACGATTACTATGATTACGCTAAGCACGGCTACTGCAATAAGACTCTGTTTCCTTTTTTCTGCAGAATGCTTTGTAGCATAGTTTTCACGTTTTTCCTCACGTTCCCGCCTCTCTTTTCGACCCATAGATGTTCTACATCAAAATCTGCCCTAATTATCTTTAACTTTGCAATGATAATATTGAAATTCGGTTCTGTAACATCTTTGGATGCTGAAATACAGATCTTTTTTGAATTGATATTTTGAAGGGTCCTGCTGCAAAATGGTGACTGTATCACAAATATTGGATTTTATGTTATTTTGTTAATTTAAAAGGAAATCCATTCATTGATTTTATGGCTGGTATGTTCAATGTCCAATAACATAAAATATACAATTCCGTTCTTGGCACTTGTTTTGCCAATCTATGAATGGGTTGGCAGGCGCACAAACGCCTGGAGGAGAAGACTTTCAGTAGGCATTACTTGATGAAGAAAACAAGATGGCAGTCCATACGTTGTATGATTGGCTGTTTTCAGATTCAGACGTTTCAGAAAGTAGAACAAAGGGTTTTGGAATTCTGAGAATGAATATTTTCTGCATGACTTTAATATCTTTAATCTTTGGCAAATTCTTCACCATCAAAAGACCCACACTCTAAAATCTCCGCTGTCTGATCCCACGTGATTCGTGAGCACGGGTGGGTGTCACTGGTTCTGGCTGTGTGCCGGGAGTATCGCGTCTGGTGGGCGGGGTGCAAGAAAAAAATTATTCTGATGCTAGTCTTTGCCATAGACGGACTTGTGGTCGCATACCCGAAGCAGTTCTACGATTCCCTCGTCGTATCGGATTGAATACATGATACGATATTTTTTGCCAAGCTCATAAGAAAAAATTCTCATGTTTTGCTTGTACGCTCCAAGATTGGAGGGATTTGCAGAGGATACAATGTCTGCAAGCGCATTATCTACAATTTGTTGCGTGTTGGAATCCAGTTTCTTATATTGCCTAGTAAATTGATTTGTCCATTTTAGATCCCACAACTTTTAATCACTGTGTAGTTCGTCAAGCAATTCTTTTAGAGTCCCAACTTTGTGATCTTTTGGATTGCTGTAAAATTCCTTAATGTCTGCAATTTCTTCGTCTGAAAGTGGGGGAGAATCAATTTGTTTTATATCTGACATGTATCGCTTATGCTACCCTCCTTTAAAAAAGATTATGAATCAAGAATTGCTCTGTTCTACTACACTTCACACCCTCCCCCATTCCCTTTTGTCGCAAGTTGGGGTTCGAACCATGCCATCAATTGAGGCTCTCAACTTTGAGGCTCTCAACTTTGGGGCCTACTCTTTGAGGCTCTCAACTTTGAGGCTCTCCACTTCTGGGCTCTCCTCTTTCGGGACTCTACACCTTCAGGGCTCTCCACTTTCGGGGCTTGTGTCTTATGTAGGGCTCATGGCTCATCTCACGGCTCATGTCAAGTCATGTCAAGGCTCACGGCTCCTGTTCCCAGAGTTCATGTCAAGGCTCCATACACTAAGGCTCTACCTCCAGCACCAAGCGCTACCTCCAGCACCAAGCGCTACCTCCGGCACCAAGCGCTATCTCTAGTACGGCTCCAGCACCACCTATGACTCCACTCAATCGGGGCTCCACCCACAGACTACACTTTCAAGTCTATAACTTTGACCAGACAACATAATGATACGCAACACCTCTATGACGTGCTGAAGTTTGGTTTTAATTTTGGATGTTGTTTGTTGGAATCTTAATCTTTCAATCAGGATTTAATCTTGAATTCATGTTTTAGATAAACGTCGGTAACCTTGAACCAATGATAGCATGTGTTAAATAATATGTGATTTTTTTTCATACTGTGAACAAGGCAGTAATTGGGGTGATTACACTCTTTGTACTTGGTATCCTAGCAGCATCCTCGGCATCTGCTGATAATACACAGGACAAACAGTGCCGCGACATCCACGTACTAGTTGAGAGATCAAACGGTAGTTTTGCCTGTCTGACAGAAAAGACCGCAGAGCGGGCAGCAGACAGGTTTGGCTGGAAGATAATAACTGTGAATCCAGCAGACAAAACGATGCCAGGCCCTGAAAATCCAAAGTCTCAAGACGACACATCAATACAAGACGATGATGCAGAAATAAACACGGCAAAAGAATCAACTGATATGGCACAATCATACGATGATGATGCCACTCTAAAAGAACTGCCCAAAGAACATGCAAACCAACAAGATATGAATGATCCTTGTTATGACATAACGGAAAATGCAGAATACCCATACGTTCTAGTGGAGCCAATTAACCATTCCATAACTAGCGGTGATTTTGTAAAACTGTGTGTTCAATCACCCAACAATTGGTTTAAGATTTATCTGGATACTGATGACGAGTGGTTACCTCCCGAGCTTACACTCGATGAAATTACACATCCACAGAACTACCCGCGTACTTATGCTGCAGGAAGCATTACACTCGAGGTACCAAAAGGCATTGTAGATCAAAAACATTATGACCCTGACTATCTTGACTGTAATGATGCGTATTACCTAGATGGAAAATATGACTATCCAGTGTACCGAAATTACAAAGTAGAACACATTGCACAGACTGACAAATCTCGTACATTAAAATTCACATATGAAATGCCAGTCTCTGAGATAAGCTATTTTGGTTCATTTGCCATATTTGACGATTATTATCTTTCAAGACCTAACGTTTGCATAAAAGAGTCAGTCGAGAGATCAGGCGAGAAGATAACTGTCAAAAACACTGAACGGCAGACCTCGTTAGTCTCTGAACACACGGAGCATCAAGATACCACATCAGTACAAGAGAATGTAAAAATAAACAAAGAATCCACCGGTGTTACAAAATCCCAGGCTGATGATACCTCCAAGACCGTGACAGAAAACATTCATCTGCAAGAACCGCCTAAACAAAGTACGGATGCAGATGATCCTTGCCATGGTGCCGCGGTAGTAGCAGGACATCCGTACATGCTAGTCGAACCCATCACTCATTCCATGACAGGCGGTACATTTGAAAAGCTGTGTGCACAGCCGCATTACAAATGGTTCAAAATTTATCTAAACACCGATGCCGGAGGAAGCATTACACTTGAGATACCAAAAAGTCAGGTAGACCTAAAACAGTATGACTATCGTGATTGTAATGATGGTGGTAGATATTATCTGGATGGGAAATATGACGGTTACACCCTCAAGAATTTTACAGCAGAGCATCTTGCACAGACGGACAAATCCAGGACATTGAAATTCACATATGAAATGCCAGTCTCTGAGATAAGCTATTTTGGTGCATACGGCGTATTTGATGGTGTAGATTCTTCGGAGCCTAAATTTTGCATAAACGCATATGAGCAAAACAATTACGATCCTACAAAACGCTTACCATGGAATGAACCAAAACCTGATCCGCCCCCACCATGCCGAGTCTTTCTTGGTTTGAATTATACCATAACAAGTGGGCAGGTAGACAAGATTTGTGGTCATGCATTGGCTGAGCAGGTTGAATTTCATCTAAATAATGTTGCCTCTAATGCAGAACTAACTGTTGACATACCGTTGGTGGAAATGAGTCCTGATGGTACAGGTGGTTTTGGCTGGGAATTCTTTGTGGGTGATACTTATGCAGGCAATCCTAGATGTGAGCCGCCAAGAGAACTTTTATTTAGAAATCAAGAGTATCAAACTTTTAAAATCCCCCTCTTGGCTGATGCATCTTATGTTAAGATGGGATATTCTTTTTCGGGGATCGAGCGCCCATTATCTGAAGTAATTGCCGCAGTAGAGCCTTTTGATAGATCAAAAGATGTCTTTACAGAAAAGTGTTAATAAATTATTACAAAAACAAGCCGGCATCAAAAACGTCCTTATTTGGTAGGCACAGATATACCCGAACAGTATTCTTTCATACTATTGAATTCAGAAATAAAGTATTATAGTATGATATTATTTGGATTGTTAATCCTCATTCCACTTGTATGGTCTGTGCAAGCTCAAAGTATATCGCCCAATGACAACCTATACAAATTTGATGATGGCTTTTATTCATCCATACGATTAGAAATGATTTTTTGATCCCAATTCTTTTAATGTATGGGATAAATCTTATTGTGATGGGAAGACCAAGCATCATCTTTGCAAGTGTGGTGTTTTCGCTGGTTTTACTCTCAAGCATTACTATCTCTTCTTACTCTGATTATCTATCTCCAAAAAAACAACTGGAATCAGGTGTGTTACCCGAGGATGTGCTGTGCAGGGAGAATAGAACCTTGGTGATTCGCGATAACGGGGATTCGGCGTGTGTAACAGAAAAGACGGCAGAAAAGAAGGGGTGGGGGATAGTTGTTGCTGGCAATCCTGCAGATGAAGTGATTGCACAAGAGTTGCAGCTTGATGAGAAAATATCAATACCATATGATGGAAAAGCAATGGAGCCTATCCAAAGTACGGATGGAAAACAAAGCCAACTAGCAAGATCACAGTATATTATAAAATACAATCAAATGATTTTACAGCAAAATATCTTAAAACAAGAACAAGATAAACAAAAGGATTCTCAATTACAATATTCTCAAAATCTACCAAAACCACGTTTTGAAACAGAATTAATCTTAGATAAAATCCCCTCGTTGGGTGAAACAGTTGATTTCAAAATAATTAAAACCCCGACAAAGGAATTTTTTGAGAAGTGGGATGAAACAAAAGACGCAATAAAAAAAGATACTGAATATGCTCACCGAGTAAATAATGATGCTAAAAGAACACTTGAATTTTTTCTTGATCCAACCTTTATTCTACATGTAGATGACTTGCCAGAAAACATAGAATCAAAATATAAAGAAAATAACCGTGCAATAGAATCTGTTTTTACTATTACGTTCCCTATTGATGCATTTGACTATGTGGACTCTTTGAGTATTCCTGGTTCTGCTGAAATCATTACAGGAACTATTACTCCAACTAAGGAAGGCAATTATTACTTTGGATTACATGAAACTAATGGTGGCGGTGATAGTATTGGCATGCACATAGATGCTATTGATTCTTTTATCCTGACTTGGCCTTATCAACTAACATCTCACTATGAAGGGGATTCAGAAAAGATAAAGCCGACACCCAGAGTAAAAGCAATTGATTTTGATGAATTAATTGCCAGTAGCGAATATTCAACTTATGATGAAATAGATAAAGCCATAGAAGGTGGTAAATTAAAACATGAATATTATACATCTTCAGAGATGAATTGGACCAAGTTTAAAGATAGTAAGCGAGATATCTTAACTTATTTGCCTCTATCTGAGAATGCACAACATACAACAGCCATACCTGAAAAGATAACAGTTGAAGAAATTACAACAATCACTGTTGATTTAAAATCCCCAAATAATACTGACGAGTTTATAGTTTATGATGTATACTTGGGTCCTGGATTGGACTTTAAATCAACATCATATGATATGTCTGTTCCACAAGAAACAAATGATCCGCCAAAACGATTTAGAAACATATTTTCAGATGGAACAAGAACATTTACCTTTGAAATTGTGGGTTTAGAACCAGGCGTATGGATGTTTAAGGATAAACTTAATGACCAAGAATTTCATCGTAATACGATTATAGTGGAGTAAATTAAAAATGCTTTACACAATACCCATACTTTTGCTTGGCATGTTCGCCATATTATTGATACCAACTATCTGATGCCAAAGCCTTATTTTCAGCAGATGGTAATGTTGAGATAGAATTAAGAGATGGTATCATAGAAAAATCTTGGGGTGGACCTATACATGAGATCGTTTTTTGCATGTTTTTACACCGTTGCCATTATTTATTTCTCATCCCCCATTCTGATAAGAATTCCTCAGGAGTCACATATCCTAATGCAGAATGAATCCTAGAGTGGTTGTAATCCCTGCATGCATCTGCAATGACTGCCTCTACCTCCTGATAATTTGCAAATTCACACGGCCACAAATACTCTTTTTTGAGCGTCTTGTGGAATGATTCTACATGTCCGTTCTGCTCTGGTGTATGATTCTTATGAACTCTTGTTTTGCTCCAAGAGATGATTGCATCCTGGAACGTTCTGCTTACAAACTGGCTGCCGTTGTCTGTTCTAATTATAAGATGTGAACATTGGGACATGCAGTGGCAATGGCGTTGACCATGGAATCAACTGCAGATGCTTGTCTGCTCTTACGTCAAAGGAATAGGATACCCATTTTCTGGTAAAGACGTCTATACGTTAAAGCAGTAGGCACCAACCGTCGATGTCACTCCAATGTACGTCATCTCCATCTCCCATAGCTGGTTTGGTTCTGTTGGTTTGAGCGGTTTTCTGTTGGATCTTTTGATGTCTTTTTTGGTCTTTTGGGGTGAAATCATGCCTGTTTTACGGTATATTCTTTGAATCTGCTTGCGGTTTATGGGCACACCAAGCTCCCGTGAAACGCTTGCGGCCATGCGTCTGATGCCTATGTAGGTCTCTTCAAACCTGTTTTCCTGACAGTTTTTGTGACGGTAGGATCTTATCTGAATGACTCTCGGTCTGGGGTGCGATATAATTTGTTGCGAGATAATCCTACATAGGACCGACTTTCCCATGCTTATCTTTTGCATGATTATGCTGGCCACAGTCATCTTATCCTTCCCTCCAACGTTTTTTTAAAAGCGTCTATGACTGGTCTGCTCACCTATGATTCTCTTGATGGTTTCATTCTCCTTTTGTAGCACGCGTTCGGGGCTCTGTTTGCTGGTTCCGATTACGGACATCTTGCCACCGTTGATGAATTTCTCCCTCAACTGATAGAATGTCTGGGGATGTATGTTGTACTTGCGGCAGTTCTGCCGTGCTGATCCCGGTGTTTATTGATTCCATGATGATTCTTGCCTTTTCCTGTGAGGTGAATTTGCTCTTTACCATGGTGTTTTACCTCCCAACTTGCTCAAAAAGTGCATGTATGCAAGCGGTCTCATTCTAGAGGGGTTCCCACCAAAAGATCCACATTTTACTTTTATTATTGGACAGCCCTCCGTATAATAATGATTTTTCTGTTCTTGAATAAATGATTATGAAAAGTTTAGTGTAAAAAAAGAAAAAAGGGTGTATGTAAATGATCAGGCATCCGGATTGGAGAACTGGACTGACTCTGTGTAGAGTTCATGTATCTGCTGTCTTAGCTGCTCCGCCTTTGGAAGATCATCGTTGTTGTACGCATCCTTTATCTGCTGCATCAACCCCAAAAATTCTGCATCACGTTCTGCATCTCCGGTTGACTGGAAGTGACTTTCCTTGAATTCCTCAAAGAATTTTGTCTGCTTGTCGTATGACACATCCGGCATGCTCAGCAGGTTCCACTCTTTGGTTGTCAGTGCAAAGTTTGTCACGTCTCCTGCATCAACTACAAAGATGTCAGGTGAATGACCCACCGTCATTGATCTTGCAGAATCATATCCGTGTATCGTCCATACAAGATATGCGTTGCCCTGATCATTTTTGATGGTCTCCATTCGGGCGTCAGTTGCATGAATCAGACCGTTCTCCTCTGCTGCGATTGCAGCATCTGCCAGGGTGACGTTGATCTTCTCCTCGATCATCTGATCTATACCGGAATCGAACTGGATCTGTACGGCTCCCTCAAATCCGCTTACCAGCTGCATATACTGGAGTGGATCATCTAAAGGATGCTCAGAACCTGTACCCGAGGTACTTGCAAACTGTGGCTGTTCTGCCATTGCCGGCACAATAAATGCCATGATGACTATCATTCCCACAATTGCAGGAATGGCGTATTTTGTTCGCGTGTTCATGATATTGGTTTGCGGTTTGAATAAAAGGGGTTGTTAACAAGTGATACGTAACATGGTGCCCCCCCCACCTTGTGACTAGATCTGGGCATGTGCAGGTGATCGTAGAATTCATGCGTATCTGGGGATATTTCTTTAATCTTTGGTTTATGTAGTAACTATATGTGAAGAAAACGAAATTCAGATGGTACTAAGAATATCACATCTAAAAAAAGATAGTTTCCAAGAAAAAAGCAAGCAAAATCATCAGGGTAAAAAAGACAAAATCTATGACCTGTGTGGGAATAGACCTGCACAAGGAATCTCCTGTGGAGGCAATGGATAATGATGGCAATGTCTTGTTTAATGAAAGAATTCAAAACACACATGATGATACGCGTTATGCACTCTCCACCCCGCCAAAGAATTCAAAATACGTTGCTGAATCATCATCGGTATGTATGGTCCATTCAGGTTTATGCGAAATGAACCGGGTCTTGACGCGGTTCTATCCAATCCGTACCATACAAAGGCATGTAGCAGCAGCATCTCAGAAAAAAACAGACAAGATAGACGCGCACATACTTGCAGATTTACTCAGGGGAGAATAACATCTCAGAGTGCTATGTTCCAGAAGAAAAGGTTGTTGATTCAAGACAATGCACGTTGCAGGACAAAGATGTTAGAAACGGTGCCAGGATGAAGAACTACATACGCAGTTAACCCTGCAAAAAGGGATCAAGATACCTGGAATACCGTTTTCAAATCCGTATATCCAAAGACTGTCAAAGATAAATGACTTGATCCTGGGGGCAGACGCCAGATATGCTGCACATGAGCTGAGAGACGCAAAGGATGTCGCAAAAAAGTACTGCGGCGTTGCAGAAAAACCGCATGCATATCTTGCATCCCTCCTTGAGGAATCAAAGAAAATGACACAAAACTGGTCTTTACGATCCAGGTTTTGCATGGGGTGTCTGGGTGACATGCTGTACAAATACCTGAATGTGTCATACAAGCACATTGTAAGTTTGGTAAAAAGACTCGACGGGGTTGTACTCAACACGTTTGTGTTTTTGCAGTATCCTGAATCCGACAAACAATACAGCAGAGCGTGCACTGCGTTATGCTGTCGTATTCAGGAATACAAGCGGACAGATTCACGGGGATCAGTCAATGAAGAAGAGGATGTCCAACATCATGACGTGTATCCGGACATGGATGGCACATGAAAAAAACATCGTAGAGGAGGCCGGGGATATGATTTAGGAGGTGACCTCATACGATGATATTGATTTGCGGTTTGAATAAAAGGGGTTGTTAACAAGTGATACGTAACAATGATACCTCACCTTTATGACCAAGTTCCGGCATAACGTGGTGTGGTCGTAGAATTCATGTGCCTGTGCGTCTCTGAGGATTCGCATGGGCATTTACCTGAACTGGTTTTTCACACAGATTATACGGCTGATTTCAAACCAAAACATCAAAAAGAGGCACAAAACACAGTGGAATGATGTTATATGAATCGGTTTTATGGTGAAATGTATTGGGACGTGAATATCGTGATAGAATATACATCAGGAAGGACGTACTGTTGAACCTTTACGAGCATGGCCAGATGAACCAGAACAGGCTGATGAGCATCTGCGGCATGAACAACGTAAAACACAAGGAGATTCTAGACGAGATGGTCGAAAAAGAGATCATAGAGAAATCAGTTGAATCACGGGGTGGCACTCAAAGCATCATAAAATACAAGATATCACAAAAGGGGTTGGAGGTATTCCGTGCGGTTTTAGAGCCGTATGAGGCGATGTTTCCAAGGAGGGTCAAGGATGAGTAATTCCGGCGATGGTGACAGACACGGGAATTTCTTTGAGATGATAGACCAGATAATGTCCGAGATGGGCAAGACAAAAAAGATGTTCATGCTGATGATTATAACCATGCTGTTATTTCCCTCCGGAACACTGTTAGTTGCGACAATCGCGGTCTTTCCTATATTTGATGATAATGTGGATGCAAAGCTGCTGGCAGCATTGGTAAACGGGGAGATGACGCAAGAAGAGTACGATACAACTAAAAAAATACTGTCAAGTAACGGGGGGTCCACAGACGAGTTGGCGCTGGGAATAAACAGGATCGTGCTTTTGGTATCTGTTGTATGGCTGATAATCGGAATAAGACAGTGGGTTATACTTTCACGATGGGGCAAGAGATACAAGGTATTCAAAAAGAGCAGGGATGAGGCAGATAAAAAACTGCAAGACGGTGATGATGGTTATTACAAACAGGATTGATCCTCCGTGCTCTGGGATGACTTGTGTATGCACACACCCCCCACCAACTTCTTTTTTGAAAAATTCCCCAACATGATGCCCGTAATACGGGCGTTTTCATGATGTTGTTCATGTGTGATTGCCAGTTTAACACATCAGATGATTTTTTCATCTGCTTTCTCATCCCGTGTTTGCCGTTGCAGTCTACTGGCAGTTTTTTTTATGCAATGGAACTGGATAACCCTGATTTTTAGTTGCATACTGCCACAATGATAAAACACGTTCCTCGTACTGTATAGTCAAAAGTTTCTGCCCCCGTGAATCATGCTGCGTTATACGGTATATGCATAACCTCTCTGCCAAGATACCTGTTCTGACTGGACTATTCTAAAAATCAGATGCGTGAATTATAAAGCCAGCAATGGTCGCAAATGAGAGTTGTCGCTGATCATCTCTTTTTTCTAATCTGCTGTACAATCATTGGTAAAAAGGCCCCCACATCTGACACTATACCCAGGGCCTGCCATGTACCTCTGTCCATGAGTTTGGTAACTGTTGGCTGACTGATATCCACTACGATTACCTTGACATTTGCAGGAAGCATGTTGCCAGTTGCAATTGAATGAAGCATGGTTGAGATCATTATCACCATATCTGCACCTTTTAGCACTTTTTTGTACTCCCTTTGGGCCTGAGTAACATCCGTAATTACATCCGGCAGCGGTCCGTCGTCTCTAATGGAACCTGCCAGCACAAACGGAATTTTATTCTTTACACATTCATACATTATTCCCTTGGTCAGTTTTTTGCTTTTCACCATGTTTGCAATGGAACCTGCCTTGAATACCTCGTTGATGGTATCCATGTGGTTTCTATGTCCGTGATATGCCAATGTGGCATCATGCACGTTCATTCCCAGAGACGTGCCCAGTGTGGCATATTCAATATCGTGTACGGCTAGTGCATTCCCTGCCAGCACCCCGTCGACATATCCCAGTCTTATTAATTCGGATACTGAATCATCTGCACCCGTATGTACGATTGCAGGCCCCCCAACTATAACGATTTTTCCCCCGTTCTTTTTGGTATTGTGAATATCATCTGCAACCTGTTTTGCAATGTGCTGTGTAGGTCTTTCACTAGAGCTTGAACTTGCCATAAATTCAAAAACGTTTACCCCCTCTCTTGGGCGTTCAGGCGGAGTAATTTTGATTCCCTTCTCACCTACGACGATCTGATCATTTTTTTTTATATCCCTTACCGGAACACAGGATGCCTTGTTCCCCTTTACGACGATGCATTTGTCCATCATCATGTTTTCAACTGGAATCCATCCCCCCCTGTGAAAAATTTGGGTGTGGTTGTTTGTTGTACTGTAAAAATTATCAGGCATTACATTGTTTTTTGGGGATTTTTTTAGGGTGATCTGCTGCTGGATTTTTGATACGGCCCCCAGCCTGTATACCGTCTCTAGAATTTCATCCAGATGCTTTTGATTTTTTCCCGTGATTAATAATCGGGCAAACGATTGATCTTTCTTCCTTTTTCCAATATCTATTTCCTGCACTTGAAATTCCCCGTGCAAATCCATTATTTTATCAAAGATCTTGGTCAAAATTGAAGAGTCGATAAGATGGCCCCCGACCTCTATTTCTTGAGAGAATTTACTCATTTAATACTGATAAACCGTATCATAACTAAAGCTTGCGTTTTTTTTACGAGCCTACACGGGCAGGATTACCTTGCCTTCAAACTTTGGAATATTGTCTGCCTGGAATGCTTTTTCCAATAGCTCTTTCTGCTGTTTAGTCACTCCCTGAACAATCGTCTTGGATGATCCTGTTTTATCCACCAGCGCAAGAATGTATCCGCTGTTATCAGTCAGTACAAATCCTGCCGATTCATCTACAAATGCATAGAGGTTTTCTTCGCCTACAGGTGACCATACATCTGATTTCGTATCTGCCAGAGCCAATGCAGGCATTGCCTTGCCATCTGTCAGGGTATTGAGGTACTCTCTAGCTGTTGCCACCCTTTTTTGGCCCAATTTTAAAGCCTGAAAATACTGCATGTCTTACCCCCGAATAGTTGCTATAACAATTTTACGTCTAAAGATTTGTATATGTTCCAAAATCAATCTAAGACATGCCTCTAACAAACGATGTGATCATCAAATTAAATGAAATCACCACCATGGTTGAGAATAAATCAGAACTTTCAGAACATGAAATTGACGAAATCAAGATAATTTTCAGGGAACTAGTTGAAAAAAACCAGCGATATGACCTCGATGAAATAGAGTTCTGGTTTGAAAATGAGGGAAACTGGACCAGCAGGGAACCCCGAATACGCATAGTCAACATTGCAAACTATATCCAGGATAAATACCAGCAAACGGCACATCTTCGGATTATTTCCGATGATGACTGTATCTCTAAAAGTTAAATTTCCAGCTGTTCTAGCAGCCTGCCCACAATTTTTGCATTTTCCTCCCTCTGATTCATTATTTCCTTAATGCGGGCATCATCCGCGTTCTTTGCGTCATTTGATATGGCCTGAAAGTATTCTTCATCCAAATCGTTATTGGCCTGCAGCCTCTTGATCACCTCGAACAAAATCCCTATCACCTGTTTTTGTGCATCAATTAATTCGTCCTTTTCGGTTTCTGACATGTTAATTATCCTCCATTATATTTCTGAATAATTCTTTTAATTTTGGGTCGTTAATTTCTTTGCGTGCAGATTCGTAAAAAGACTCTAATCTTTCTTTGGTGTGACCCTCCTCCGCCTTGTTTTGATATATCTTTGCCTGCAATGCCATTTCTAATTTATCTAGTTGGTGAACTATGGAGGATTCTGCGGAATTGTTTTCTTGATACTCTTGCCAGATTTCCAGATATGCTGATCGTATCGAATCAGGCAGGTCTTTTGCAATTTCCAAAAATGCGTTATTCTCCAGTTCTTTCTTCTTTTCCAGGGATATCTGTCCCGGTGTGTAATCTCCCACTTTGGATTCTGCCAAATCATGCAGTAAAACCATTTTAATTATCTTTTCAGAGTTGTAATTTTCCACATCTGATAAAACCATGCCCATCACTGCCATTGAAAATGAGTGATCTGCCACGGATTCGGGATTGGTCATGCCCAGTTTATCCACCCATCCGCGTCTTTGAACCTTTTTTAGATTTGCGGCATTTTTAAAAAAATTAATTATCATGATCATGTTATGTATGAAATTTTCTCTTAATGAATTTTCACAAGATCCCGTGCGTGATTGGGCAGTCCTCTCAAATCAGTCCATTCTACAGATTAGTCGGGAACAGCACCTAATTTCATGTCTGCGTGCCTCTGGGGCAATATGTAAAAAAGCATCATCATCATCATCATTCTAGGCACGAATTTGTAAATTTTTTATTTTACACACATGCAAATCTACAGAGTTCGATCAGGATAAAGATAACACTGCAAAGGCACACTCCATTCTAACGTAGAAAGATCCCACCCACCTAGATACGGCATCAGAAGGCCAAACACAAGGTCCTGCCAAAGTACCAAAAACCAAAATAGAAATGATCATCTTACCAGTAAATCCGCCAATAATAAAAGATGCAACTATGCCTAAAAAAATATGGGTTTGGTAATTTTCATGCTACTAATATTCATTAAATTCCACGAATGGGGATGGCCAGATATCTGACTGTACTTCGGGGTTGGGTTCTTCATTTGCAGGTGTACAGGATCCGTGTGATGCAGATCCCAAGGCATTGATCAAAGGATACGTGACCCAATTCTCACCAACATTGCAAACCATACTATGGCCATATTGTAAAACGGGTTGGAAGATAACACGGTTAAATGGTTCAAAACCATCAAAGTAAAAGACGGTGCCCTGATTGTTTTCGGGGCTTGTTGTTGTTGTTGTTGTTGGAACCGCCCCATAACCCCTCATGTAAGACATGGTTTTTGTTGCTTCCAATTTTGAACCGGCGATATTCCAACCGGAGGTATCTGACCCGATTTCACCGTCAAGTTCAATACCTCTGGCTTTTCTATCCTTTATCATCGCTTCAAGATCCATGATCTTTTCACCCGTCTCTGGATTAGTTGTATAGATTGGTTTTTCCGCAGGATCGGGCTTTACCCATCCTACACCCGGATAGAGTTTGAAACCGGAATCATATTTGGCTTGTCTTTCTGCCAGTATTTTTTCTGCATATGCCATATCTTCATCTGTTGCTGCCTCTGCATAATTCATGCCAGAATCATTGCAACAATCAAAGATGCAAACAATGTTGTTTTTTTGATGTAATCCATGTTATGCATGCCCTATACACACCCTTCATTATATAAGATCTATGATGTTCTGCAGTGTACACTAACTTTCACAGATGAAGATCATCTTACATCATGGCTTGACTCTTGGTATGATATTTCAGGTCATACCAATATGATTGAATCCACGATGAAAAAGTATTCTATGTAGAGAATAATAAACTGCATTTTTCTACATCAGAGTTGAGATAAAATATTTTATAAAGTTATACCATTTCACTGTGAAACAATCGCTGATTTCTTCAACACTGCCATGTTGGTAATACCTGGAATCATTTGATGTATACAGATAATAGGAATCATTCAATGTGGAAAACAATCATGTCTGCTAATACATCCTTTTTTTTCCTCAGGGCAATTAATGCAGCTGTTATCTTGTTATGTTTGAGTTTTTTTGTAATGTTAATTTTGGTTAGTGGTGAATTTCCCATGTTTGGTCAAAGAGTACGGGGTCCTGGATTATACCTTTATCTTTTTACTATGGCCGGTAGTGGGATTGCATTAGTTATACTACAACTAAAAAATGTAAAACAAAGCGACAAATTCAGTATTTTATGGTATGTTGTAAACGGTATCTTGTTTTATGGTAATAAAATTATTCAAACTGAATATTAATTCAGTCGATCTATCTGCATCATGGTGGAAACCCCTCTCAATGGAACACTCGGATTCATACACTTTTTGAGCACGTTTGGGGGTGGAAAGTGGTATGCACCACCCATCTAAAAACATCTCAAATTGGATTATGTATTAATGGGAATTGGTGTCTTTAACAATTATTGGCTTTATTCCTGGAAATAAAAAATATGCATCAGGCCATCCTTAAATAAATTTAAAGATGATGGTGGGGGACTCGCTCCAATTCACAGCTATAAAATACAGTCTTAAAATTATGGGAAATAAAATAAATGGGATTGAAATTAGGATGATCTTGCTGTCCTTATTGGAATAATAAAAATACCCTGATGCAATCATTGCTGTTATTGCAAACATACCCGTAAATACAATTGGATAAAGATCTATTATTGGCGGAATTGATAAAAGCACACTAGAAACATCATAATAAGAATTTAGTAACAAGAGCCCAAAAACTGATATTCATATGGGCAAGAGGTAAGATATCTGTTTCATTATTTTATAAATGAAAGAGGTGATTTAAGGATTTTCTATACTACAAAAGTTCCGACTGCCCTGTTCTGAATAAAATTCTGCCGTAATCCAACTTTTACGACACCATGATCTAAAGCAGTGGCAGTATCTGCGAACAAGCAAGGACAGCTTTGCTGAAAATTGGGAAATGGTAATTGAACAGCGTATGCAAATGTAAAATTTAATCAAGATAACACACTCTTTTTTTATTATGATTATAAACAATAAAAAAAATCTCATCAAGACAGATTGGAGGCATTATTTTGGGTGTGGTTTTAATTGGGATTGGAATTCCAAATATCATTAGTAACATACCCTTATTGCTGAGTTGCCATACTCACTGCTTATACAAATCATCATCATGCCCATTATCGACAACAGTGTTGGGGGTACCTGTTTCTGGTTCTGTTTTCACAGGTTCTGGCTGTGTAATACTCTTTAAGATAATTCGTCAATTAAAAAAACACAAGGTAATGCCGCATCAGTCGGAACAGATAACAAAATACAGTCAAAATTTCCATAGGCGGGATTTTTGAACCTGGAAAAGATTCGCATCTCATGTCTCGTGCCTAGCATCCGATAACTTTGCCGTGCCTTGATTTCGAATAACATAATAGCGATCCATGAGATGGAAAATTATGAAAATTTACACCAAAACAGGCGATGATGGAAATACGGGCTTGCAAGGAAATTACAGGATAGGCAAATCACATCCTCGAATTGTCGCATACGGTACAGTCGATGAAGCAAATGCCGTGCTGGGAATCGTTCTGTCAAACCCACTGGATGATGACATGAATACGATTTTGACTGGGATTCAAAACGATCTTTTTTTGGTCGGGGCTGATCTCTCAAATCCCAATCTCAATGATGTTAAAAACCGTGTTTCTTTGGAGATGGTGGAAAAATTAGAGCGCCACATAGATAAATTTGAATCAGAACTGCCTTCTTTGACTAATTTTATACTGCCCGGAGGAGATCAGGCTGCATCACAGTTACACCATGTAAGAACGGTTGTGAGGAGGGCCGAATCCCAAACCGTCTTACTGGGTGAAAAAGATCAAATCAACTCCAACTGTATAAAATATCTCAATAGACTCTCTGATCTGTTTTTTGTAATGGGTCGTTTGATCAATAAACGAAAAAACATAGAGGATATTCCGTGGAAGAACTAAAAAGACAAACTTTAATTCCTCAATATAGTTCATTTTTTCTAAGTGCCGAGGTAGCTCAGCCTGGGAGAGCACTCGGCTGAAGACCGGGCTGTCGCTTGTTCAAATCATGCCCTCGGCACCATTTTATCCTAAAATCCGATATTGGGATCAGAGAAAAAACCAGGTAATGTGGAATGACTGCAATCCCAATTCAGGAGATGTCTGAGATGCTTTTCATTAAATGCGATAATCTGGAAATTATTTTGATTTATCCTCCTCCCTCCCCCATTTTTTAAAAATTACAACGATGCAGATGTTACTCCTGGAGTCTTTACACCATTTCATTTTTTTAAAAATGGCAAAGGATGAGTGAAAAAAAATTATTGCCAATTATCACCAGTATCTTTTTCAAGCCTGTGAAAGACACCGTGTTGATGCCTGATGAATGTAATCATTACGCTTTTTTCAATATTGTATACATGGAATTACGCGACAACCTGAAAGGGTAAAATCTTTATGCCTTTACTGGATCTGAAAATTCTTTTCTGATGCAGATCTCAGGTGTATTGACTGAACCTGCGGAAATTTGTTTATTGTCGATTATCCAAACCCATTCGTTTTGAATTGTTTGCCGTCTCTGCACGAGTTGCATGAAATTCGTTCATTTGATCCATCTGTTGAACATTTCTTTGATGCAATTAATTCCTTGGGATGTCCTCCCCCTCTCCACCAGAGCACGGTCTGAATATTATGTCTGGGAATAATTGAATTTTTAATTACATTTTTGATGGTCCTACTGTCTAATAATGATTTTTCTGTTCTCAAATAAACAATCACGCAAGACCCATCTACAAATGTAATTGCAAGTGATCGCTTTCCAGTTTTTGCTAGCGATTTGACAGAACACTGTTTTCTGCCATTTGACAGCCATCACTAATTTACGATCTTTTTTACATTCCAACGGGTTTATTTAGATAGACTGTTGGTAAAGTGAATCATTGTTAATTGTTGACTCAAATTATTTTATTTGATCGATAAAATATGATCAATTCATTTGAAAATGCCCCCGCCATAATCTTTAAAAGGCACCCTACCTCTTGATTTTCGACATTCATGGCTGAAAAAAAAGCTACAAAAAAAACTGTAAAAAAGACTGTGAAAAAGACCACATCTAAAAAGACTGCATCTAAAGCAAAGCCTGCCAAAACATCCAAATCCAAGGCAAAGGTCAAAAAAACCAAGGATGAGTCTTTGGGTGATATGGGTATAGTAATCGTTGATGATGATATTGAGATTGATCAGGAAAAAATCAATGAAGAACGTCGTGCATATCTTGAAGAAGCCCGTTCTCAGGAAGCATTTGATTAGGAATCTTTATCAGATCCGGTGACGTACACTATACATGCGATCTTTGTGTCTTATCACAGTCAAACCTGGCATGGTGGATTCAGTGGTAGCCATTTTAAAGAAAAAACGAAAGATTGTAAAGCAGATCATGGTAGTTACCGGAAGGGCAGATATCAGCGTTCTGCTACAAGGCAATATCAATGAAATCAACAACATGGTGATTGATTTTAAAAAAGTCAAGGATATCGTGACGACTGAGACACTGATTGAGGTGGAGGTCAACATGGGATGGTAAGGGCTATCATATTGGTCAAATCGCCTAAAAAGCTGATTGCGGCACGATTAAGAAAGGTTCCCTCGGTGGTGGATTCATTTCCGACTAGCGGCCAGTTTGACGCCGTTGCCATAATTGAGGTCGAGGAATTGGTCCAGATAAAAGAGGCTGCAAACCAAATTCAGAAAATTGGCGGGGTTGACAGGACTGAAACCATGGTTGAAGTCCAGTGACGCAATTGATTTAAAGAACTTTGATGTATGATCTTTGTGAACATCAAAAAAGTAGGCAATGTGATTTTAGCCGTAAGTGACATTGACAAATCCCTGCAATTTTACCACGAAATCATCGGGCTTCCCATAAAAAATCAGAGAAGATCCTGGATTGATTTGGGTACATCTGGTGCTTTATTGAGTTTGCATCCTGCATCACTAACTGCACAGCACATTGGCAGCTCCATTGAAAATGGAATCACCATTGGCTTTATTGTTGGTGATGTAAAATCGGCAGTTGAGGAATTAAGGGCAAAGGGTGTCACAATTCATCGTGACATTGTTGAAAAAGATGCAGGAAAAAATGCAGTGGTTTTGGATCCTGATGACTATCTTATTTCATTGTTCGAACCAAGTTTTGAAGACAAGGATCAGCAAACCGGCGGATATCGCGGATTTACACCAGCTTAGATCGTCTTTTTTATTGAAGTGATGATCTTCTCCAAGCTTTTTTCTTTTTTATTGATTGAAACATAGTACGTAACGTTGTTTTTTTGCAGAATGATAATTGTTATTTTTTGATGCTCCAGGACAACGTGTTCTAACTTTCCAATTGCCCCTACAGAGCTATTTCTCAATGAGATCAACGTTGATATCACAAACAACTCGTTCTTGAAATCCTCTGACGACAGCAGCGGTTTAAGACTCGGCTTGATAATGCCAGTCAATGTTCTGCCATATGCGTTGACTATTCCGGCATATCGGATGTTGCCTGATACCTCTAAAATTTTTTGACATTGCTTTCTATATCTGATTACAGTCTCCTTCCATTTCTCTGCGGGTGTTTTTGCCATGATCAAACCAAATCCTGAAATTAATAAGAATGTCCTCTAGTTGTCATTTTTAAAATCATTATTTCAAACCCGTCTCTTTTTCCAATTTTTTCCTCAGTTCCCTGTTTTCCTTTACCAGTTTGTCATTCTCTGTCTGAAGTGTCTCCACGGAATTCTGCCTTGTGTATGCCGGATGCCCCGGTGGAATGACAGTCGAATTCATGGTTAGCAGTCCTGCCGCATGCTGCTGATACATCTGCTGGAACCCCTGCAGTTTTTGAGCGATACTGTCCGCGTTTCGTAAAAACTGCTCTTTCATTGGATTCTCATGGTTCTTGAACATTGGATTAAACAGCCCTGAAGGCAGTCTTGGAAACTGGAATGCCACGTGTGGAATGTTCGGATTCAGCCCATAAAGGTCTCTGAGGTGCTCAGTCACTAAATTATCCATGAAAAACAATCATTATTTGCCATATTTGTGGCTTGCTTTACCTAGTTGATATACCATTAACTCAACTTTGAGGTATTTTAGCTCAACTTGAGCTGATCGCAGATCCTTATAGATTCCCAATTTTGATCGCAGATACCCACAATGCAACTAAAAAAGACATGTCTAAAATGTAAGAAAGATATTGAAGAGAAGGATCTGCATAAAATTGTGATTTATGTAGTTCAAGAAAAATTCACAGAGCACTATTACGAACATGTGGAATGCCCTGACAGGTTTACAATATGATAATCGATCAGGTTTTCCTCCCATACTCAAACACATTATAAATTTCACCTGTTCTTCTAGAGCGATACTTCCATTCATCACCGCTCCAAACTATCTGGACAAAATCTTCCTGCGAATTGGGATGCAGTCTTTCAAATACGTCGTTGCCGATCAAAATCTGGTTGGGTTTTGCCATGTTTTGAATTTTTGATGCAATGTTCATTGCAGGTCCCATCAAGTCCACATGTGAGTTCTCCACATCTGCACCGTATCTTACGACAATGTTCTGTCCAAAATCAACCCCGATCTTGACCATCAAGTCCGGATAATCATACTGGTTTAGAATGGGATTGATTCCTTTCTGTATTACTGAGATCATTGATTTTGCACAGTTTACTGCATTATCTGCGGCAAGCAACCCGTTTTCTTCTGCAACAAAATAACCGATCACAGCATCGCCTACAAATTTTAACACGTATCCGCGATGCTGACGAATCACCGCTGCCATCTCTTGAGAAAACGAACTGACAATTATTGCGATTTTTTCCTCAGGCATCTCCAATGTCATAGTTGTCGAACCGACCAGATCCACATACAGAACCACCATGTCTAATTTTGAAAAAACATTCTTTCTCAAGTATTTATCTGATTCGTCAATCAATCCGGAATACTCGTACCCTCTTTTCAACGCCCCCCAAACCCGTTTCTGCGTCTCCAGAATCATGGTTTCAGAATCCAGGGTCCGCGGTTGCTGCTGGTTTTTGCCAAGCAACATGTCCACCACGTTGTTTGGTTGATCCTTCTGGGACTGATCCTTCTGGGACTGATCCTTCTGGGACTGATCCTTCTGGGACTGATCCTTCTGGGACTGATCCTTTCCTTTAATCTCTTTTTCTTCTTTTGTCATTGAAACCACTTTATTCTAGAGGGAAATCCACCCTGCATTTAGAGCATCTGCCTCGCTTCCCCCTGTATCCCTCATGATAGTATTCGGTAATATCAGCATTGCAGTGATCACATGTAATTTTAGAATCATCCATGATTTACATTCCATCTATTTGGATTTAAGGATGAAGGTTTAAGGAGAGCGATTATCTTATATCTTTTGTGAGATTAGGTTCCAGAACACCCGATGAATTTATCCGGATCTTAAATGAAAAAAACGAATCAATTCAAAAAACATATCTTCCAAGAATGGTAGACTTGACAAGGATGATTGATCTCAAAGTAATGATGGGGGACTCTACGATTAGCAGCCAGAAAACATTTGATCCAAAACTTGTTTCAGATTATTTTCAGAAAATTAATGACTCCCTGAAGGACTGGTCTGTTCAGGACGTCTCAATTACAAACAACCAGGATGTTAGAAGAATTTTTACAAAGTTTGAGGTCAGGGAAGGATCTTATTTGATATCGGGACATCTGTCATTGCAGTTTCACGTATTGTTATACTACAAACCCAATCAAAGGGTGATTGATTCCCAAAAGGAGCTGGCAGAAATTATTGATTTGACAAAGAATGGACAAGAACAGATTTCAGATAACGGTGATCAGTTGGTTTTAAAAAAATTAAAAGAGATGGGGTACAAGGATTTTGATCATCAGAAATTATTTGAGATATTTTATGAAAATGACGAATTTAGCGAAAAGGTATTTGATGAAATCCAGAAAGATGCGGGAATTGATTTTCAGGAACTGTCTGAAAAAAAGACGGGGCTGTTCTCGGAACTTGATTCACTTTTAGTTGAAACGTATCAGACATCCCACGTGTTAATTGACGATCCCAGACTGGTTGCAGGTGAGGAGGGATGCCTGCTGTCGCTGGATTTGGAATTTATTAAAAATCAAAACCGGGAAGGACTCTTTGATCCTAGAAAAATGTCCGACTCTGTAAAAGAAAATATATTAAAACGGCTATCAGAACTTGAAACCAGTATCATCTCATGATAAATCCAAGAAACCGGAAAATGAGATACTATCTCAAAGGGGAGATCCGGTCCTTGGATGTACATTCAACGGGAATTTTTAACTATTTAGACATTCCTTAAATTTTACGTATAAAATTTGACAAAAGATGCAACTTTTCTGTAGAAGAAGTAAAATACCCCGAATCCATAGCATCATTTCCAGTGAACCCTACATATGATGAAATACAAAAGGCCAATTCATTACGTGGAAAGCAGATAAAAAAGACGCCCCTGATACACTCTTCAACATTCAGTAAATTAACGGGTTCTGAGATTTATCTAAAAGCGGAATTCAGACAAAAGACAGGTTCGTTTAAGATTCGCGGAGCTTATTATAAAATAAAATCATTATCAGATGAAGAGAAGAGACAGGGCGTGGTTGCGGCATCTGCAGGCAACCATGCACAGGGTGTTGCATTTGCATCATCACTGGAAAAAATACCGTGCACCATTGTAATGCCAAAAAATGCGTCACCTGCAAAGGTGGCAGCTACTAGGGGCTATGGTGCAAAAGTTGTACTGGAGGGTGTCAATTATGAGGAATCCTCAAGCAAGGCAAAAGAGATAGCCCAAGAGACGGGTGCTACGATGATTCATGCATTTGATGATCCCCAGATAATTGCAGCGCAGGGGGTGATCGGACTGGAGATACTAGATGACTTGCCGGACGTTGATGAAATTTATATTCCGATAGGCGGGGGGGGACTGGCCGCAGGAACATTGATTGCCATCAAAGAAAAAAATCCCCGAATCAAAGTAATCGGCGTCCAGTCAAAGTCATTCCCATCCATGTATGATTCAGTTAAACGGGGTTCAGTTACCACGTGCGGGGATGATGGCGGTGACAAAAGAACTATTGCTGATGGCATATCTGTAAAGGTTCCCGGCCAGATCACATTTAAAATAATCAAAGAGCTCATAGACGACATTGTTCTGGTGGATGATGTAGAGATTACAAAGGCGATGTTCCTGCTGATGGAGCGGATGAAGTTTGTAGTAGAGCCTGCAGGTGCTTCCAGTCTGGCCTATCTAATCTCCAAAAAGCCTGCACCGGGCAAAAAGGTTGTTGCAATATTGGCCGGGGGCAACGTGGATATGTACCTGCTGGGACAGATAGTGGACAAGGGACTTGCCGCAATGGGCAGGCTCTTAAAACTATCCATCCTGTTGCCTGACAGACCTGGCGCCTTTAAGGATATTGTCGATGAGATTACTCTGGCCAATGCCAACATCGTCGAGGTGGTTCATGACAGATTAAGCTCGGAGATTAATGCAGGTTCGGCAGGGGTGACTCTGAGTCTGGAGACGCAGGGAAGGGAGCAGGCAGAACTGCTCATTGATGCGTTAAAAAAGAAAAACATCCAGTTCACGCTACTTACCTGAGTCATTTGAATTTTTTTCTGGCAAATTTTGAGAGCCCCTCTTTTTTCAACTGGTCTGATTCCTTTACAACCCGGTTGTGCTGGTCTGATTTGTGCTGTTTTAGAGCCTTCTTCAGGCCTGGAAACTCATTTGCAAGCATCTTCATTGCATAGATTCCCGCATTGCCTGCCTTGTTTACCCCCACAGCTACAACCGGGGAACCTGATGGCATCTCGGTGATTGATAGGAGCGAATCCAGCCCGCCAAATGCGGAGAATTTTGCCGTGTCTGATTTTTTTGGATGCTTGTCATTGTAGACTAGTATTGGAACTCCGATTACGGGGATGGTTGTATGTGATGCGATCATTCCTGGCAGATGGGCCGCGCCACCTGCGCCTGCAATAATAATTTTAAATCCTGTTGTTTCTGCGTGTTTTGCGTATTCAGCTAGTCTTGCAGGGGTTCTGTGCGCAGATACGATCTGATCCTCGTGCAGGATGCCATACTCGTCTAAAATCTCGGCTGCCCCCTGCATGATCCGGCTATCAGAACTTGATCCCATTATGATTCCGACAAGCGGTTTTTTTGAATACACCATATAATAGAAAAACTAGAGAGTAATTAACAATTATGTTATGGGGCAAAGTCATCAGGTGCGGAAAACCTCTGGGAAACACCGTCTTTTCTGGATTGAACCGTGCACAAGCAATCCTGAAAAGAAGCAAGTCGTGGATTCCGCTTTACAATGAAAAAGAGATGTCCTGCCTGCGATCTTTTGAGCGGGTCTTGGTGATGAGTAATCTTGGCTGATTCCAGAACATCAGAATCTTTTTCAGTGACTACAGTCCTTGAACAGGCAGTCAGGCTTAGAAAAGCCTGCTATCAACTGCCAAAACCCTCTGGAGAAACTTTTGAATCAGGCAGCCATACTTTGGATTTTCATAGGCTGCGTGGGGTATCGGGAACTTGTCTTGGCAGCACTCTCCTCCTCCTCTTTCAGGTCATGTCCGGCTCATGCTCAAAACGTTTCGTCACAATGACACGCAGGTTCTGGAAATCTTATCTGGAATTTGAAATGTTAGCCTTTCATACAAGAGAACATGACAAAGCAAAACAAACAACATCCGAACACCGTATTTGGTGGCTGTTTATTCATCCATATGATCAGAAATTGTTTTTTTGATCTCAATTCTTTTAATGTGTGGGATAAATCTGATTGTATGGGAAAAACGGGTATCGTCTTTGCAAGTGTGGTACTTTCACTGGTTTTAATCTCAGGTATTACTATCTCCTACTTTGATTATCCATCTCCAAAAAAGCAACTGGAATCAGGTGTGCTACCTGAGGATATTACATGCAAGGGTGATGATCATGTGGCTGTATTTCGTACCGGTGGTGATCCTGCATGTGTCAAGAACACTACTGCTGAATATCTTGGATTGCCGAAAATAGGGGCCGTGGCTTGGGTTTTTCTGCCATACACTCAATGTGCAGGTAAAGCACCATGGGCAGGGTATGGAGAAGAGTTTACGATGGATAATCCTCCTCCTGAGTACTGGGTTGATTGGACGCTGTCTCAGCAATACGAGTGGCGCGATAACTACATGAAATATGCGATAAGAGATTATTTCAACGAACATGAAATTATTATTTTTGATATAGCACCAAAGTATGCATATGATACGACGAAGTTTACATATGATACGACGAAGTTTACATATGATACGACGAAGTTTACATATGATATGATGAATAATATAGATACGTCGTGGGGAGCATGTGAGGCTTGTGTGTGTGGAGGATATGTATACCAATTGCTGGTTGCAAAAAATGATGTCGATGCAGTTCTAGAATTGGGCGCAGAGATACTGCCACAGAGATTGCGTATAGAACAATAACCGGAATAACCGCATCAGGGATTGTATCACGCTTCATGCATTAACAGATTTTGTCCTTGTAACAAAACCGTCATTTTTACATATTGGGCTCAAAACGCCGGCGGCTTGCAAACAAGAAAAAACAAAAGGGTCAGTTGAATCAAACAAAAAAAATTCTCGTTACTGCAGAAAACATCTCTGCGTACTCTTCCATGACACCGATCTTAATGGACAAAAAGGATGCAGTCGCAGTAGCAGGTGGGCTAGTCAGTGCGGAATCCAAAGTTTTGAGATATTGTGGAACCGCACGGAGAAAAGCATCCGGTTTGAACTGCCATATGATCAGAAATTATTTTTTGATCCCAATTCTTTTAATGTATGAAAGAAACTGATTGTATGGGAAAAACAGGCATCATCTTTGCAAGTGTGGTGTTTTCGCTGGTTTTACTCTCGGGTATTATCACCTCCTCTTATTCTGATTATCTATCTCCAAAAAAACAACTGGAATCAGGTGTGTTACCCGAGAATGTGCTGTGTAGGGAGAATAGGGTTTTGGTGATTCGGGATAACGGATCTCCGGCATGTGTATCAGAAAAGACGGCAGAAAAGAAGGGGTGGATGATAATAGTTGTTGACCGTCCTACAGACAAAACGGTGCCAGACCCTGAAAATCCAAAATTCCTGGATGATGCCCCATCAATACAAGAGAATGTAAAAATAAACAATGAATCCACCGGTGTTACAAAATCCCATGTAGGTGATGTCTCCAAAACCGTGACAGAAAACATTCATCTACAAGAACCGCCTAAACAAAGTACGGATGCAGATGATCCTTGCCATGGTGCCGCGGTAGTAGCAGGACATCCGTACGTGCTAGTCGAGCCCATTACTCATTCCATGACAGGCGGCACATTTGAAAAGCTGTGTGCACAGCCGCATTACAAATGGTTCAAAATTTATCTAAACACCGATGCCGGAGGAAGCATTACACTTGAGATACCAAAAAGTGTCGTAGATCTAAAACAGTATGACTATCTTGATTGTAATGCCGGTGGATATTATCTGGATGGGAAATATGACGGTTACACCCTCAAGAATTTTACAGTAGAGCATCTTGCACAGACGGACAAATCCCGGACATTGAAATTCACATATGATAAACCAGTATCTGTGATTAGCTATTTTGGTGCATACGGCGTATTTGATGGTGTAGATTCTTCGGAGCCTAAATTTTGCATAAACGCATATGAGCAAAACAATTACGATCCTACAAAACGCTTACCATGGAATGACCCACCTGATGAACCGACAATATGTTACAGATTACTTGATTTGAATTATACTATAACAAATGGTAGTGTGGATAAGATTTGTGGCGGAAACTCGATTAATAATGAAGACATTAGAGTTGATTTTCATCTAAGTGGTATTATGTCCGGTGCAGAACTAACTGTAGATATACCTTGGAGTGATATGCGTCCTTATCATGTACGTGACATGGGTCGAGAGAAATTTGATGGCGACACCAGTGCTGGTACACCGGAATGTAATCCACCAAGAGAACTTTTATTTAGAAATCAAGATTATCAAACTTTTAAGATCCCATTATTAGAAAATGCGACTTCTTTTGTTATAGGATTTTCTGATGTGTCTATGGCTCTGACTAAATTCTCAGAGATAATTGCCGCAGTAGAACCCTTTGACAGATCAAAAGATGTCTTTACAGAAAAATGTGATTAAATTATTATAAAAACAAGCCAACATCAAAAATGTCCTTATTTGGTAGGCACAGATATACCCGAACAGTATTCTCTCATACTATTAAATTTACAAATAAAGTATTAGTAGGATATTATTTGGATTGTTAATCTTCATTCCACTTGTATTATCTGTACAATCTCAAAGTACACCCGCCCAATGACAACCTATACAAGTTTGTTGATGGCTTTTATGAAAAAATCCAAAACATACAAAATGCAGAATTGGGTGGTACCCCAAGACAATCCAGCGATATGAGTATCTGAGTGGATCAACTATTGCATCGATGCGTGTGGGACTGGCAGAGTATCGTATGATATAATAAAAGATGCTGTAGCGTGATGTAATCAAAAAGGCATCCAGATCGATTACAATGTGGTGGATCTACGTAATGATATTAAAAAGAGAATGGAGTGAGATTTGCTTGCATAATAATAATAATAACTTCAGGGACATTTGCCCAAAGTACCCTCGGTCGACCCGTGAATCAATGGGATAAGTACCCTGACAGTAACAGTACCACATACTATTATAAAAAATCTTATCTTCGTGTCTACAGATAAGAGATCTGCGCCTGAACGGACCTACCATTACGTGCTGTAACGGATTAGGTGTGTATTTTCAGATTCAATATTACAGATCATACACAAAAACTATATTATTGACTGGGAATTCTTTACTGTGTGTGTGCCAAGGGCACCCTCCCTAGTCATTAATATCACATCAATGAAGGCACACACTTTATTCAAAATAGTTCCAGCCAAAAAAATGAATATCCCCATGTCTGATTTTTCTCGGATCTGTTCTTTTTGGAATCTTTTTTGGGTTTTCTCACATTATTTTTAAACGTGCCAGCATTCCCTCAAGCGGGTTCTGCATCATCGGTTCTGGGGATTCCAGTGATCTGATCACCAAAATGCACCAGAACCGGGGATTGTTTGCTGTGTATGCCAATCTTGCTCAAACCATCTCCAACTAAAATGTACATACAACACGGATGGTGGAATAACATTAGATATTTTTAATCCAAAAACATCAAACTTGTGATGGGGAAAATTCTGGGAATTATCGGCGGAGGTCAACTGGGAATGATGATAGTCGAGGCGGCTAAAAAAATGCCCGATGAGATATCAGGTATTGTCGTCCTGGATCCTGCTGAAAACTGTCCCGCATCCCAAGCAGGCGCCACACAAATAGTTGCCGATTTTAAGGACAGAGATGCCATCATCAAACTCGCAAACAAGTCAGACATCATCACATATGAAATCGAGTCCGGTGACAGTGACGTTTTAAAATCAGTTGAAGACCTGGCTCAAATCAACCCATCCCCTGAAACCCTGAAAATTATACAGGACAAGTTTTTACAAAAGTCATTTCTAAATGAAAACGACATTCCAGTTCCTGAATTTATGGAGATAAAAAATATCAAGGACATCAAGACGGGATTGGAAAAATTCGGACTTCCTGCAATGCTTAAAGCACGAAGAGACGCATATGATGGAAAAGGCAATTTTAAGATTGATTCTGAGGAGAAAATCCGGGAGGCATTTGACTATTTTAAAGGGCGGCCCCTGCTTTTGGAAAAATTTGTACCGTTTACCATGGAGGTATCAGTAATCGCATCAAGAAATACACAGGGCCAGATCAAGACATACCCACTAGTCGAGAACATACATCATGAAAGTATTTTACGGGAGACAGTCGCACCTGCAAGGGTTTCTGGTGAAATTACAATCAAGGCCGAACACCTGGCAGAAAAAATAATGACCGTGTTGAGGGGTGCGGGTATTTTCGGAATAGAGATGTTTGTAACCCGCGATAACACCGTCATGATCAACGAGATTGCCCCGCGCGTGCACAATTCGGGCCATCACACATTACAATCCAGTGAAACATCGCAGTTTGAACAGCATCTTCGGGCAATTTTGGGATTGGAGCTGGGCGGCACCAAGTTAATTCACAATGCCATAATGTATAATATTCTGGGGAGTCCCGAATTTACAGGGGAATACAAGCCGCTACAAATTACAGATTCTGAGGGGGGGATATTTTTAAAGATGTACGGCAAAAAAATATCAAAACCCCTGAGAAAGTTAGGGCACATCAACATAGTCGGAATTAACGGCGAATCAATTGACGAATTACTGGGGAAATTATCAAGGATAAAACGGGAAACGGGCATCCGAGCAGCGGCACCAGTTGATTGATTTATTAATTGTGAGAATCAAAATCCATCATGGCGCTTCTGACCCCCGCATTAATCATGACTGGAATAGCAGTCACATTGCTGGCAGTCTACGGGGCAGACGTGATTATAGGATATACCTCTGATGAGGGCGACGGATTCATACCATTTGATCACGCAGTACGCGGCATGGCGTTGGGACTTCCTGCCTTGATACTGCCGATTATCGCATACCTCATCTCAAGAAAAGAGCCCTCAAAGGGCCTTGGAATTATGATTATAGTTGCAGGCGTCCTGATTTTAGTGGGCGGCGGCGTGGTAATCGGCAATGCCGATATGACAGTTTGTGACGATACACCAACAGCACAGGTAGACTGCGAACGAGGAGATGTTCTCGGCGAACCGGTAGTTTGTGATGATACACCAACAGCACAGGCAGACTGTGTGGAAAGAAATATTCTCGCCGAAACGGCCCCGTTAATCATTGCAGGCCTGATTCAGATCGGACTGGGCATACTTAAAATAAAAAAATCCTAGCAGATGATTACATGCCTACCTGTTCAAAATGTGAAAACAACGTCAGCAAAGTGTACGATTGTGATCACACCAAATTTGAGGATTACTGCGTGGAGTGCTATACCGAACTGCACTATTATATTACAGAGGATGAAAAATCCTGCTGACTGACAAAGACATTGCAATTTACGCGCTGGGCAAGACCGAAGGCGTTCATTCCATTGCCGAAACCCTTGGAAAGGGACTAGATGATGAAAAATACATTGAATCCTGGAACAAGACCATGAATCAACTGGGAATTGAGATGCCGCTAAAAGAACTGGAGCAGATCTATGCCGAATTTGCAAAAAAAATGGACGATATCCTGAAATCTGAAAACATAAAACATCAAAGTTCAGAAACAAAGTAATAATGAAGGCGATAATTCTGGCAGGAGGCCGAGGAAAAAGACTAAGACCTGTCACGGATTACGTTCCAAAACCGCTAGTACCAATTAATAACATTCCAATCATCGAGTGGCAGCTAAGATATCTTAAAAAAAACGGCATAACTGATGTGATAATCTGCACGGGATACAAGCAAGAAATGATCGAGGATCATCTAAAGAACAAAGAGACCGGAATCAAGATCCGATTCTCCATTGAAAAAAAACCCCTGGGTACCGGCGGTGCAATTAAACAGGCAGGTAAAATGATCAAGGACAAGTCATTTTTTGTGATAAACGGGGATGTAATAACTGACATTAACCTGAAAAAATTATCCAAAACACCAAACAGCATTGCATCAATTGAGCTGAGGACGAAATTCGGGGTGTTGGAGACGGGGGATGACACTAATAAAATAGCAAAATTCAAGGAGAAAAATACCATTTCAAACGTATGGATGAATGCGGGAATCTACCACCTAGAGAGGGGCATTCTCAAGGATCTGCCAGACAAGGGCGACATCGAAAAGACCGTTTTCCCCGATTATGCCAAAAAAGGAAGACTGGCTATTGAGAAATTCAAAAACGTGAAATGGCATTCCATAGATTCATTCAAGGACATGGAGGAATGTTCTTTGGACGTCAAGCAGATAATAGGATGATCCAGTTATGCGCCGGTTCTATGTAAAGTGACCATGCAATACGCAATCTCCTCAACAAATGGCTCATCCTTGCTAATTGCAGCATATCTTGTTGCATCATCCCAAAACGTCGGTTTTTCATCGGCTTTACCTGATAATACTTGGTGGTGGTTCAATGATTCAAATCATGTCCTGCCCTGATAATACTCAGCCTCAATCAAAATTCACCCATTGCTAAAACAAACAGATACACTAGAATATCCTATGGCCGTACCATCTTTATGCGTCGTGTTGCATGTAGTCTGGGATCGTTATTGTCTGTGGGGGAGATCATGGAATGCTCTGAGATCGTCTCTAAAACAGATACTGATACAATCTGGCTGCCTGAGACGTGGGGCATGGAGTGTTTTTCAATGCTTGGTGCCGTATCCTCCAAGACAACCCATCAAAAGATAGGCTCGTCCATAATCAACATCTATTCCAGAAGCCCGGCCGTAATAGCCATGGGCGCTGCCACCGTGGATTCGCTATCGGGGGGCCGGCTGGTCTTGGGCCTTGGAACAAGCAGCATGCCCATAGTCCGGTCGTTTCACGGCAGTGAATTTGTAAAGCCGTTACAAAGAATGAGGGAATACGTGGAAATAATCCGGTTATTATTATCCGGACAGCAGGTAAATTATGATGGGCAGATCTTTAAACTGGATAATTTTGCATTGCTGATCAAACCCCCCAGAAAAGTGATCCCGATATATCTGGCTGCCATAAATAAAAGGATGGTTGATCTTGCATGGGATGTCGGGGACGGCGTAATTTTTTATCTCAGACCCATAAACGAGATGAGGCAGACCATATCTGAGATGCAGTCAAGGAAAAAAATAGACGTTGCATGCCAACTAATAACGTGCGTATCTGACGATTCTGAAAAGGCGGTTTTACGTGCAAAGAAAACCATCGCATTTTATGTTTCTGTCGGGGATGTCTATCGCAAGTTTTTATCAGGACACGGATATCATAAAGAGACAGACGAGATTTATGACGAATTCAAAAAATCGGGATTCAGAACAAACCACAACTTGGTGACTGATGCCATGCTGCAATCCCTTGCAATTTCTGGTACGCCCAACGAATGCAAAAAGCAGTTAAGGAATTTTGTTAATGCGGGAATTGATCAGCCGATTTTACAGTTCAACCCTGTGGGTTCAACAATGGACTCGTTTGGGTTGTTCAAAAAGACGTTTCTGGATGATGGATGACATGAACAGAGTAGGAATTGCAGGATATGGGATAACGCCCTTTACAAGAGAAGAGAAAAAAATTGATTCGGTATTGCTGGACTCTGCAAGGGATCTTTTTAAAAACAACCTGCAGATTCACCGGGATGACATTGATGCGGTTCTAGTCTCCACAAACAACGATTCAAAGTATCTCGCCCCGATCCTCTCAGAGCTGGCAGGCATTCGGCCAAAGATAGCCCACTCTATTGAAAATCTGTGCAATTCGGGCACAAACTCTGTTGTTTCAGCATATTCCTACATTGCATCAGGTCTTGCAGATCTGGTGCTGGTGACGGGGGCTGAACGGTACGACAGCCCGGGAAACGTGCTGGAGTGGGATACCTCCCGCGGGGAATTCAGGCATCCGATTTTTTGGGCCTCTATACTCTCACAATCATACAAGCGGGAATACGGCGTCTCTGATGAGGACCTGGCAACAGTATCGGTGAAAAACCACAAGCAGGCAGTGGAAAACCCCAATGCGTTTTCAGGCAGAACATTCACCGTGGAGGATGTGATTAACTCAAGGAAACTTACAAAAGATCTAAGGGTGCTTGACTGCTCAAGACCCTGTACCGGAAGCGCATCCGTCGTTCTGGGATCCGAGGAAAGAATAAAAAAACTCTCAGAAAACCCCGTCTGGATAACCGGAATCGGGCAAAAGACAACGTCTGCGGGGTTTACAAAAAATCCCAGCTTTTCATCAATGGAATCCGGCAGACAGGCAGGCGAATCGGCACTGGGAATGTCCAAGAAGAATATCTCAGACATTGATGTTGCAGAATTACACGATGCGTTCTCTGTCTGCGAACCGATGGCCTTGGAGTCCCTGGGTTTTTCAAAAAAGGGGCGGGGGATGGACACGGTCCGAGAACTGCACAAGACAGATAATTTCAAGATAAACCCGCGTGGGGGATTAATCGGATGCGGCCACCCTTTAGGTGCAACAGGCATCGCTCAAACCATAGAAATAACACAGCAGCTCGAATCAAACGCGGGTAAAAGGCAGGTGGATAACGCAAGAGTGGGGCTGGTTCACAACATGTCTGCTGCTGCTACATCCTCGACGGTGTTGATCCTTGAGACATGAGTTTTGAAGCAAAGTTAAATCAGGGAATATTCTGTGTTCCCAGGTGTGCAGAGTGCAAAAAGATTGTGTGGCCTGCAGCCGAATTCTGCAGCCACTGTTTTGGGCGTGTTCTCCTCGATGAACGCGCTGCCCGAGGTAGAATCATTGAATTCTCAAGTGAGAACGGGCGGTATTTCTGCATAGTCGAGATTGAGGGCGCCTTTAGGATAATTGCATCCATTTCAACAGTTCCAAAAATAGGACAGCCAGTCAGAATATCCCGATGCGGGATTTCCAACGGGCAGTATTTTTTTACAGTCAGTTAAATGTCGTATAGATATACGGCGTCTCTGCTGCCTGATCAAATGTCCAAATTGTGGGCAGGGATACGGTGTTGAGCACCTTTAGATTGTACCTGGAAATCAGGGAGCTCCATCCCCCGTCCTGAAGATCCCCTGAGAGTTCCCGCCTGGCGTTTGTACCTGCAAAGACAATACATGTATTCTCTTTTAGATCTGGAATGGATTTGATCCTGTCTATGATGCCTGCTGCCAGTATGTCCCCGCCCATTTGAGGCAGGCCCCCTATAAAGAAGACCGGCCGGACTAGCCGGAGTCGCGAGTAATCAAACTCCAGGGCATCCATGCATTCCGGATGAAAATTTTGTTTTGTGGATTGGCAGATCGTATCTTGCAATCCTGCCAGCACGTCATCAATCTCGATACTGTGGGCAGTCTGCCCCAGAATGGTGCCGCAAAAAGCTATTCGTCCATCCCCCGAACCAATGTCTACTAGTTCCGTGTACCCCATCTCTTTTGCAGTGTTTGCCAATACATATGCGGACATTATCCATGTGGGGTAAAACGGCTGACAGCTTGAACCGTGTTTGATGCTGTTCAGCCAGTACTGATTAATGTCCCCCTCATATACTGTACAGCAGGTCCCGTTTATGCTGGCAGTATAATGGTTTAGATAGATCGGATTTTTGATGGCAAAATCGTGCAGTTGTGCCAGGTATCCAGAGTGTGACTGGAACTTTTCAGAAACCGGCGACGGGATTGCCTCCTGGATGTGTGCATGTCCCGTGTAATCCCGGGCAAAACACCGCTTTATCTCGACTAGCTCCCCTGCAAGATCAACTGCGTTGCCCGGCATGGTTTTTCATGGTTGCAGGGTTTGATAAACTCACTGTATTCCCGGATCGTTTATCCAGTTCTAGGGTTCCTGCCTGCTTTTTGCTTGTTTGCCGTATTGTCTTTTATCTGCCGGCTTTTCCATGCAAGTAATCCAAAATCCAGCGCTTCATCCGTCTTGTAATCCATACTCCAAACGCTTCAGCCGTCTCTGAAATTCAGGAATATGAATCATCTTTAAGATTTTAAAAAATCAAATGAACTATCCATCTGCATAATAATTGTAGAGTTATTGTATAATTACCCAACTTTACTATACAAATAGGCAGATAACATGGTGATGAGAGCAAGATATTCTGCGGTGACTATCACAAGGCAGCGCGACGAGGCCAGTACAAACAATCACAAGGCAGCAAGAATCCGCAGGCAGCGCGGATACCAGTGGGAGGATACCATAGTCAAGCGATTCAAGGGTGCGGATAATTGGAAGGCATTCAGACTGGGATCTCCCAGTATTGCGCTACCTGACGTTTTGGCAGTAAACACGGATAGCAGCACGATATTTACAATTGAGGCAAAATCCGGAACCGGTACATCGTTATCAGTTCCCGCTGATCAGATTGAACGGTGTTTGGAATGGATTAAAACGTTTGATATCTACAAAAAGAAGAACGTCTTGCTTGCATTCAAATTCTTATCAAAAAAACGACTGGGCGTTGGCAGATACGAAAGCCGGGAATTACGGGAATACTTTAAAATCTGGGACGACTCTTTGGATGTGACTGACTGTGTATGTACATATGAAGGCCGGTTTTATGCAAAAATTGACGGCACTAGACGGGATCTCTTTCTCAAAGAATGCAGGATGCCGTTTAAGACCAAACAGAGAACTGGCGCCTAGTTCTTTTACAAATCATTTTTAAGTACAGGATACCTAGTAGGTGCATGTCTGAGAAAAACGACGATGTAAAATCATCATCATCATTTGAAAATAACGACGATGTCGAATCATCATTTGAAAATAAAGTCGAATCCCTGCTTGAAACTGTATCTGATGCAGAGGTACGCTCTAGAACAAGTTTTGAAGAATTCACCGATGAGCGAATACTGATCAGCCACGATGCATTTGGAAAAAAACAGATGAAGGTCAAGGTACTAGAGGTATCTGATGAAAACCCCGTACTAAAATGGAAGTTCGGGGATCGTGTAAAAGTTACAAAGATCATAGTGACCATCAAGCATCTTACAACCCAGCAGGTTGAAGAAGCTGAATTTGACATAGAGGCCATCGAGAGGGAACTGGCCGAAAAGAGGCATTATTCTTCCACAAACAGATGGATTCCCACCGAGGATATCAAAAATGGTTATGTCGTAGGTTCAAAACACACCAGACTGATAAGTGATGCATCGGCACTAGACTACATAGTGTTTTGACTGTCAATCAATTCCATATGAATAATTTTAGCTGAAAACGTTATAAACAAAAGATATTGAAAAACAGCATGAGTTCAAAGGAATTCGAGGTCAATGGTACTGGTTACAAGATAGCCCTGACAGACCAAGTGATAACCTATGTAAATAATCTAAAGGATCTTTACAATGCGGCATACGAGGATCCGGAGAGCTTTGAGGATATAAGTTCGGAGATTTCAAACACCATCACCGAGATTGCAAGTACGATAGACCCCAAAGCCGAGGACAGTGATCTGGACGGAATCATCCAGGAGATAATCAAGGCAGTGGACAACAAGGCAGACGAAATCAAAAAGGAACTGGAAAGCAAACCTGAAAAAAAGCCCAAAACCAAAAAATAATCCAGTTTTGACCTTAAACTCATAAAAAATTGGTGGATAAATTATATTCTAAATCAAACAAACAACATCATGTCAAGTAGCTGCGAATGTGGTATCTGTGGTCATAATAGCGAGGCTGAATGCCGTGAAAAAGAGTGCAGGTGTTGTTTGAACTTTCATGAACGATCAGGCCCCATACAAAAATAACTGTTTCAAAATCAATCCTCGGTGTTATAACAACTACATCTCTTTGTAACGTGCCGACTGCACCCAAAAATTCTATGATCCCGGCATCCGCATAAAATGCATCTTTTCTCACCGGTCATATCTTTTCCATCAGATCCCTTGTACTCTCAATCATTTTTTTATCTTCGAGTGCCTCAATGATTTTAATTCTCATGTTTTTTATTCTATGGACATCATTTGAGTATAACGGGGCCATTGTTTCAATCTCTTTTTCAAAAAAATAATTTTCCAGATAATGAATGAATTTTAATTTTAATTTCTTAAAATCCGAATGGGTAATCTTGTACTCGTCAATGTTGTTGGCTGCCACCTTGAGAAACCCGTTGATTCTCAGCATCTCCCTCTTGATATTGTCAAGATCTCCGGGGCTGTCCTGAATCTCCCTGAGAACCTGATACGAATCCAGGGTTTGTGACAGAATTTTCTTCAAATGCTCGTTATATGTGACCATGATTTCAAATCAGATGTGTATAATCTAAAGTTTGGTAAATACGGTTAAACTCAAAGAATTTTAACAGGATTTGCTTTAAATTATCATTGATTACCGGTAATTACAATGCAGGATGAGGATGCCTATCTCAGATGTATTAATCCGGGATGCGGATTAGAGTACCCCATTACAAATACAAATGTACAGTGTGAGCGGGGACATCTCTTGGATGTAAAATATAAAAACAGGCCATCCCCGGAACTCAAGGAGGTTTTTTACGCCCGAAGAGATTCCAAAGGCAGTATCTTCAATGAGAGCGGCGTGTGGCGGTTCAGGGAACTGTTGAATTTTTCTCAGATCGATACTGAAGATATCCAAGAATGTGCAAGATGCCTGGTCTCCCTGGATGGCGCTGAGGGAAGACAGTCCAAGCCGTACCGCATGTCAAAGGCCGCAGATTTTATCGGAATCCCAAATGAGGGTTTATGGCTGCAGCCTGAAGGTTACAATCCAAGCGGCTCCTTCAAGGATAACGGAATGGCAACGGCAGTCACACATGCAAAGATGGTGGGTGCGAAAAAAATCGTATGCGCATCTACTGGAAATACGTCTGCTTCTGCCGGAATGTTTGCAGCCAATGAGGGAATAAGATGTGACGTGTATATTCCTGCAGGGCAGATAGCGCCTGGAAAACTGAGTCAGGCATACCAGTTCGGGGCCCAAATTGTAGAGGTGGACGGCAACTTTGATGATGCGCTAAAACAGTCATTAGATGATGCGCAGAATCATGACGGATACACGGTAAATTCAGTCAACCCGTTTAGAATTGAGGGACAAAAAACAATTCCGTTCAGGGCCCTTGAGTATCTGAACTGGAATGTACCTGACTGGATAGTGTATCCCGGCGGTGCCCTGGGAAACATCTCTAGTTGCGGTAAGGCGTTGCAGGAATTATACGAGTGGGGATGGATTAAGAAAATTCCAAGAATCGCCGTGATAAATTCTAAAGGCGCAAGTACGCTATCTGATCTGTATAATGGCGAGTTTGAGAATGAGGAACTGCGGTGGAACAAGGGAGACCCAAACACGGGGATGATATCCAGGTATTACGATTATTTAGACCGGGAAGGTCTTCGGCCCAAAACCAAGGCGACTGCAATCCAGATTGGCAGACCTGCAAATATCCTAAAGGGACTGCGCGCATTAGAGTTTACAGACGGCGTTGCAACAACTGTAACTGATTCTGAGATGCTTGATGGAATGGCAGCCGTTGGTCTCAACGGATTTGACTGTGAGATGGCATCCGGGGCATCAGTGGTCGGGATCAAAAAACTGGTAAAAGAGGGAATAATCAAAAAAGACGACGTCGTTGTTGGCATTCTGACAGGCAGGCAGAAAGACGCCATGATTCCCGTGGATTATCACAGCAACTCTGATAACCTGTTTGCGATTCCTCCAAGGAATTAGGCATTCTGCAGATGTATAAGAGATAGATTGGCATGCGATGGTTTTGTGATCAATCCTGCCCAAAGGGATGGGTGCGGATACGGGACATTGCTTGAAAGTCAAGATTTTACGTGTGATGGGGATGGAACATGCCGAGATCATGAAAAAAGACGTGTTACCTGTTTGCAGACAGGCGGGCAAACATGTCGAAAATAACCAAGAAACAGGAACAGAATCAGAATTCCAGACTGTGTTTGAGGAGTTGCAAATTCAAATGAAATGCTAGAACGCGTGCAGCCCCCATCAGAACTCGTCTGATCATGCAGAAAAGGCGTTAAATTGTAAATCAGAGATGCGCCCATCCAAAATAAATGCAGAGCCAGAAGAGAGGCGGATGGGCGGGGGGGAGATACCCCGCCATAAAGGACAAACTCATCCCACAGGAAAAATCCAGAATCGTCCGAGTCCGTAAACTAGGCGAGGGTCCCACTGGCCAATACTTTGTTTTGTTTGGCAGTTTTGCCAAATGGCATTACTGTGACAGGTTCAAACGGTTTGCTCTGTACAGGCATTAACGGTCTGAGAACTCTTGACATCTTGGAAATTCCCATACACAATGAATTAAATCAGCAGTGCCGCAGTATTCAAGGAGTGTCCGCTGTCTTTGCTCGTACATATATGACTGGGTCACCCCTGCGTTTAGATCATAATGTTGGGAGAGTTCCAATTTACGGCATAATTTTATTCAGAATTGGCACACAATCCGAACTTTTGGATGCACCAAAACCACAAAATACAAACTTGCTGTTTTGGCCGTCTTGTAAAAATGATTGGAGATTAATCAAAAACTCAATCTATTATTGATAATACATATATAATAATTTCAATATTAAAAAATATCATGATAAAATTCCAGGTAAAACTAACAAAGACCAAGGAAGGTATGCTGGCTCAATGCTTGGATAATCCGGAGATAATTGTAGTTGGTAAAAACAAGACAGAGATAAAATCAAATCTCAAAGAGATTGTCAAAGGGTATGTGGAGGCCTTTCCAGAAACCAAAAGGGAGTTTTTTACCCCAGATAACAAAATGATAGAGGCTAATTTCATTAAAGTATAATTGACATCATTTTAAAAAAGTTTTAGCCATACTTGGCTTCACTCAGGTACCTACATCATCATCATCAGGTTTTTTGTTCTTTCAGCATTCACATATGAGCAAGGTTACCATTGAAAAGAAGAATAAATTAAGAGACGATCAAATTACCACCTATCTTAATGTTATGAGACTGCCACTTTCATTTTGAGGTAATTTACAGCAAACGTAAAGAAGATAAATAATTCTTTTTATCATTACAAAGTAATTTTAGGCTCTGATGCAAGATATTGATCTGATCATCCAACTCCAGAGTCAGTCTCTGCATATAATGAGCAGAAAACACGGGATATCTACACCATGTCAGACATGTAGAAAAAGTAATAATCAGTTGATGCGTGTGCATGCGAACACAAACCAGTCTATGGGAATTGAATCCTTTGATAAAACACAATATCCAAGTCGTTATTTCCAGTCTTTTATGCAACGTGTTGGTCTGCTGATTCCAGTACCTGATCACCAAAATGCACCAGAATCTGTACGGTTATTCTCCCTACTTTTGGATCTTGCTGTAAAGAAATGTGTGTAGTTTGATAAAATTGATCCAATTACGCAAAAAGTCTTTTGTACCAGAACCACCAATGATAGAACTAGGATATTGAAAAGAAAATTAGATTCTATTTTTTCTTTTATAATTGTTATAATTTTTATAAATTAAAATAATAATTGCCACCCCGATCACTGAAACAATAAGAGGCCAAAAAACGAACAAAAGATGTTGAATAATGTCTGCAGGACCATGTAAAGATATTATTTTACATGGGGGAATACCACCGTAAATATCACCACTGTGAGTAGCATTTTCAATATAGCATCTAAACACGGGTTTAACTACCCCCCAAGACAAGCTTGGTAATGCCATGAGGCATGTAACTATTCCAATAATTAAAAAAGATTTTAATTTCATAAGAAAAAATGGAGGCAGTCAATTGGACAGATGCCAAAAGTATGTGTAAGGAATCCATCAAAATGTAGGAGCGCCATATTCGTCTAGATTTGGATTTGAATCATTGATTTGGCGTGGTTGCTATCATTGTATGATACATAATCTTCTGAAACAGTGAAAGCGCGGTCTCTGTACCGTGTGTGGAATTTGTTCTGCCTGTGCGGTATTTGTCATACCAAAAGGCAGGATCATTACAGCAATCAAAGTTGCAAATAATCGTCTTTGCTGCTTCTGTTTGTCATTCATGTTATTGCAGTCACTATTTTTATTATATAACAATTTAATGGATTTGTGGCGTGCCTTTGAGGTTCAATGCCAAAAACCTGTAAAAACCGGTTTGAGACCCGTGGATTTGCTTTAGAGCACATTGCTGGGAAAATTCGAATTTAGGGCATTTTATTCAGAATAGGCGCACGATCAAAGATTTTGCCATGTTAAGAGTTAAATCTATGTTTTACCAAATAAATACAACCAAAAGATGGTGCAAAAAAACTAAATGAGCGATTCTTACAAATGTCCCAAGACATATTCCAGGAGAAGACATGGTAGATTTATGGATTGAGCTTACAACCTTGGCTGTACTCATCGGCCTGTCCGGATTCTTCAGCGGATTGGAGGTGGCACTTGTCGGGGTAAGAAAATCCAAGGTGGTCCAGATGTTCAACGAGGGCAAGAAAGGCTCAAAGGCACTTTACAAATTAAAGATGAATCCGAGCTGGATGATGTCAAGTGTGAATCTTGGGAACAACCTGGTAAACGTGGGGGCATCGGCTCTTGCAACCAGCCTGGCCATCAGATTATTTGGAGATGATGGACTGGGAATTGCAGTTGGAATAATGACGTTTTTGATTCTGGTATTTGGTGAGATCACCCCAAAGACATACTGCAATGCAAACTCTACCAAAATCGCATTAAGGTATTCCCCCGTACTGCTGGCATTCAGCTATGTGTTTTATCCCGTGGTGAAGTTTTTTGAGATTATAACTAGGGGCGTGGTAAAAATTACCGGAAGCAGCTCCGTCCCGCCCCCGATCACAGAAGAGGAGATCAAGGGGGTAATTGATCAGGGTCTGGAAGAGAAGGCAATTGAAAAGGAGGAGAGGGAACTGGTTCACGGTGCTCTGAAATTTGATGATACCGTAATCCGTTCAGTTATGACCCCAAGAACAAAGATGTTTTCATTAAATTCCAAAATGCTGCTCTTTGAGGCGCTTCCACAAATTAACCAGAGGGGGCATTCGCGAATCCCGATATATGGCAATAACCGTGACGACATTGTCGGGGTCATCCATGTCCGGGACGTCCTCAAGGAACTTGAAATGGACAACAAGATGACCAGTCTTGAAAAAATTTCAAGAAGCCCAGTATTTGCATCCCAGGAAAAAATGATTAGTGCGCTGCTAAAAGAGATGAAGGGAAGGAAAACCCACATGGCAATCGTAGTTGACGAGCACGGAGGGGTGGAGGGCCTGGTAACATTAGAGGATCTGCTTGAGGAGATAGTCGGGGAGATTGAAGATGAAACGGATCAGGCAAGACATGCGGGGTTTGAGCGAATCGACCAGGACACGATCATCACAGACGGGGACATTGAAATCGACAAGATTAACGAGATCTTTAAAACCCGAGTTCCGGAGGGCGACGACTATGCATCACTTAACGGGCTGCTACATGAAAGACTGCAGGACATCCCGCAAGAGGGGGACAAGGTGGAAGTAGACGAATTAAGAATCATTGTGGAAAAGGTTTCAAAAAACATTCCTAAAAGAGTCAGGATTGAGAGGATCAGGGGGTAGTACCGTCATCATCACCGTCTCGGGCAAAACGTTCTTGCAGCCTCTGCTTTTTCTCGGCCATGTGGAACACTGATTCTGTGTGGGCACGTGCCTCCCCGTAGGATTTTCCAAAAAGCATTGCCTGCATCAGCATGTGGTTTTCAGGAATCACGATTCCTGTCTGATCATCAGAATACATCATCTGCACGGTGTCCCCGATTGAGGCAGTCATGTTTGCGTGAATGTGTATCATGTTGGTGTCCGTAAACCCGAATCCCATATCCTGCGCACAGTCCCTGACATCTTTGGTCCCGTTTGCAGTCCAAAGTGTCGCAACCCCCGGTTCATCTGCAAACACGTCATGAATTTCAGCGGGTTTTGGCGCTGCTGCCGTATCCCTGAACCTGACATCGATGATGTGCAGGTGCATCTGTCTGCTGGGCACCTTGATGGCACGGACGTATAGGGGCGCGTCTTGGCCAAGATACATCTTTACATCCTCGCCATGGTGTGGTTTCTCAGTCATCTCTATGGTGTCTGCAAGTTTTTTATCCGTCTGCTCAATGTCTGCCCACCGCCTTACCAAGGTAACGTCGAATCGAAGCAGCCGATCACCGAATTTCTCACGAAGCGGTTTGATGATTCTGCCCATCCCCGTAACGTTGCAGCTGCCCTGCATTACATGGTGTTTTCCCAGTGCCTGCTCATAGTTTGCCCTAGAGTTGAACAGTAAATCAGAGACTGCCTTGGAACCGGTGACTGATTCGCCGCCCTGGTATATTGCAGGAATATTCTTTGGCTCGTAAAGGGTCTTTTTGTTTTTGTAGCCATGCCCGCCTGGTGCCGCATCAATTACAAAGTCTGATTCATCCAGTGCCGACTCGATAGAGCCTGAAATTTTATAATTTGAAAAGGAATCCATTTTTAATCTTGGAACGTATACGCGCAGTCCTTGAGTGACTGCCTCAGATACTTTGTCATCCGGGGAGTATTTTCCAACACCTGTTACGCTGATTTGCGGATCATCTTTTAGAAAAGAGGCGATTCTGCTGCCAATAGAACCGTAGCCGTTGACAAAGACCTTCTTCATGAATTAGTGGTTCTCAGACCCGTTTATTTAGATTAGTTTAGGGCATTGCCGCAAATTCTGTGAAAATATGCCTGAAATACAAGATCAAAAGCATCCGGGCAGAAGGGGGGAGGATCAGGCATGTACACATTGCAGAAAAAAGATCAAATGGAAACAAAATGCCAGAACCCCCAAAAAAATTCCATGCCTAAAATGCGCTTGCAGGAATCGGCATTTGCATCATTATTTCAAGTGCCGGATTTTGGTATTCAATTTTACATCCATAATAAAATACAAACTTTTTCAAGATTGAAATTTTACTTGTTGCATCTGAGAATATCTGCTTAATGGCGGTTTTCTCTTCTGCCTGTTTTATCATCCATGCCTGTCATACAAAGTTACCGCCGCACCCTCTATGGTCACAGGTCTTGTACCCCCACCACAAATCAATACTCTTATGTCTTTAATCCCATATACGTACATGGTAAAATCATTGGGGGATTATAACAAGGCAAGATCATCCACGACGGACTTGAAAAACATAAAGTGGACCAAGAAAAATCCGGCAGATTCCAAAAAACCCAGGAAAAGGAGCAAACCCAAGATTTCCCCAACAAACATCCTTGATTCGGGTAATTCCAGCATATCAGAAACGATGGAAAAAGTATACAGGATCAAAGATACCGTAAATAAGAAAGGACCGCAAAGAGGGCTGTCACTTGATAAAAAATCACAGAGATCATCCGTATCCAACTGCAAGATAAAACCCGGTTTTAAAAGACCCGGCAGATGACAGCAATCTTGCACATCAATACCCTTAAGTCCACTGTGCTGATACTGAATGTATGGATGAGGAAAAGTTCTTTGTTTGCAAAAACTGCGGGGCCGAATTCCCATCCAAAGAGATAAGGCTGTACTGCAAAGTCTGCAAGTCAAATATGGATAAATCAGGCAATCTGCCAAAAATATAATGCTTAAAATTGGGACGGCGGGAGCCAATACACATGTCACCGTTTATGAAGATATCCCTGGCAATAATTTTAATCGCGTTTGTCATAGTGTTTGTAACGCTTTAATCATGGAATTTGTTTTACAGTGTATGGGATTCTTGTCAAATTTTAAAAAGGATATTCAGACTGCCAAAAGTGAAAAGGCAGCGCGGATCAACGGACGGCAACTCAAGGAGTTACTTGAAAAATTCAAGGTGGAGAGGGACAGAATTGAAAAAGAGACCGGGGTTCGGCCTCTGATTGACGAGAGTACCCGAATGTTCATGCAAAAGATTCTAAATGTCTGGATGGCCGAGGGTAAAAACATTGATGAGGAAAGGTTTTGGAACGAGGTGGACCATTACAGGCAGTTTAGCCACCCCGTGGAATATTATGAGATTGATCAGAAAGATTAGCTGGTTTTAAAATATTGCGTGGGATGTTTTGCACAAAAACAGATGGAGGGCAAAGTCGTCCTCAAATTCAGGTCGACAATTATACGGCGGCATTACAATACATTGACATTATAAATTTCATGTTGATTCCCCATTCAAATAAGATGGCGTATTTACGGGTGTAATTCATACTTTGATGATGATGATGATGATGATCTCCATTTTCAGCAGATGTGAAATTTCAATCGGGTAAAGATCTACGTCGTGTCTATATCAATCTGCAACAGAATCTTTTTTCATACGATGGTATCGGCAAGTACGCAACATACGGTTCTGTGGAATTTTGACGATTAATTTTCATCCACACGATCAGTCATCTTTTGATCACAATTCTTTTAATGTATGAGACAAATCTGATGATAATGGGAAAAACAGGCACCATCTTTGCCGGTGTGATATTATCATTAATTTTACTCTCAGGCATTACCGTATCATCCTACTCTGATTACCTATCTCCAAAAAAACAACTGGAATCAGGTGTTGCCCTTGCAGATATTACATGTAAGGATGATCATGTGGCTGTAATTCGTACTAGTGGTGATCCCGCATGTGTCAAGAACGCTACTGCTGAATATCTTGGCTGGCCGAAAATAGAGGCGCTTTCCAGGCTTGTAAATGTTATTAATAATCAAACGTCTTCGGATATATCTTTGTTAGATGCTTCTCAGATCCCCGAATTATTAATTTATGATGAAGAGACCGAGTCCGCAGTCCTATCTCCCGAAAAAATTCATGGTTTTTCCATCAGACACGGTTTTGCCAAGATAAATCTGGATGCGTTTGAATCTGACAAGATTCTGCTCAACGCATTTGGCGAATCCGTTGTCATGTATCTGGATTCCGAAGAATCTTATTATTGGGTGGGTACCTCCACAGAAAACTCGGGCTCGCCTAATGCATATTTTAGCATAGAGGTCGGTTTGATTTCCGGCCAGGTAGATGATGATAGTTTGGGTTATTTGATGATTGCCCCACTTGATTATGGTGGTGGTTTGCACATTATACAAGAAGTAGATCTTTCTCTGATTCCAGAATTGTTCATTTATGATGAAGAGACCGAGTCTGCAACGTTATCTCCTGGATCTGTTGATGATTTTGGCGTCATCAGACACAGTATTGGCAAGATGAATTCTACCGTGTTTGATTCTGGTACATTTTTGTTCAACGCATTTGGTGAATCCATTCTCATAAGCAAGCATCCTAAAGTTCAAGGAACCGATTGGATAGGTATTACAAGAAACTCACTTCATTCGAATGTAATTTTCCACACGAGCAATGATGTGATTCAAAGTGGTTTAGTGAAAAACCCTAATCGGGATCTTTTTCGTATAATTTCACTTGGCAATAATGATTTGTATGTTATACAAGAAAGAGACCGTTCTCAGAAGAGAGAACATCCGGCTAATTGGGATCCCGATATACCAATTGAAGGGTCATTGAAACACTGGAATAATCGCGTTTCTACGGATGTATATGCGAGCAATAATAATGGTGTGATTGTGGGTTGGAAACCTGGTTTGTTTTATTTTACTATAACGCCGCTTGGCCATGATGATTTGTATACTAGACAAGAAATATTCAGTCATCATCATAAGATTTACTTTAGGGCTAGTGAAATAACTAAAATTGATCAATTATGGAAAGACTTTGATCGTGTTTCTATGGATGCATATCTGAATAAAAGCAGTGGCGTGATTATGGGTACTGTAGATGGTAGTTTTGGTTATTTTACCATAAATCCGCTTGGTTACGATAATTTGTATACTATAAAAGAAATAGACTCTTCCCCACATAAAGAGGAATCCAATGGTCTAGATGAACAAATTGAAATTGAAAAAGAATTTTGATTATTTTTGGAGCTCAATGACTTTGATCACATTGACGACATAGATGCTGCAGTTACATAGGCTCATCATGCGGCTCATGTCATACAGCTCATACCATACGACTCATATCATGATTCACGGCTCATCTCACGGCTCATACCATAACGGCTCAAGACTCCTGTTCATAGAGTTCGTGTCACAGATCCAGCACCAAGAATCTACCCCGCCAACGGGGCTCTACCTCCACCACCACCGAGGCTCCAGCTCCAACCAAGGCTCTACCCACACTAGAGATCCCGCCCAAAGTAGCCCGTCACAATGACACATCTATTCTGGAAACCTTGACCTAAAATTTGAAATGCCCACCTTTCATACATTAGAACATGACAAAATAGGACAAACAACATCTAAACACCGTGATTTTGCCGGCTGTTTATTCATCCATACGATCAGAATTATCTTTTGATCCTAATTCTTTTAATGTATGAGATAAATCTGATGATAATGGGAAAAACAGGCGTAATTCTTACAAGTGTGGTATTTTCACTGGTTTTACTCTCAGGCATTACCATGCCATCTTACTCTGATTATCTATCCCCAAAAAAACAGATTGAATCGGGTGTTGCCCTTGCAGATATTACATGTAAAAGTGATCATGTGGCCGTGTTTCGTACTAGCGGTGATCCCGCATGTGTCAAGAACGCTACTGCTGAATATCTTGGCTGGCCGAAAATAGAGGCGCTTTCCAGACTTGTTGATGATATTAGTAATCTACCGTCTCCTGTTGTATCTGCAGTGGATGTTGAATTAGATCCAATTTGGTATTCCGATGGTCCCATTTCAACAAAATATTTGGATTCTAGTTCGGATGTATCTGGTTCAGACGTACCTATTACAGGTGAACCTCGTAGTGTTCCATATGATACCGAACTTATCGTCTCAAAGATTCCCAGAGTGGGCGATATTATTGACATTACTCTCATTGTATCGTATCCACTCCCTCATGTGGATTTTGGGAGTACGCATGTTGGTTTATCTCTTCATGATTCGTATGAATTACTTGATGTTCCAGAAGAATTTGATGTTGAATATATCGAACGTTATCCTGTATACAGTCATCATCCGGGATCATACCAATTAACAACAAAAGAACGTATTAATTTTGATGATGGCGTGCCACGACAGTTTACTATTCAGGTCGAGGTCATACGTGGGGGACCTGCAACAATTAATGGCGGGGTTTATGACGCATACTCTAAATTTTCCTTTATAATTGGGGAAACCGAAACGCTGTTGCACGGGGATTATTATGCCAAATATCCTGATGAACGTCCAGTTTCTGTAGAGATACCTGATACCTACGAAGAACGAAAGATCTGGGATGAGAAATATGGTACAGGAACTGCTGCTGGATATTCAACTAGCAGAACAGACATAACTGAGGAAGAATTTCGATTATTTTTGGAACTCCATGACTTTGATCACATTGATGACATAGATGCAGCAGTTGCAGAGGCTTATCCAGACGAGGATCATCATGAATAAAATGAAAAAGATTGGCGTAATTCTTACAAGTGTGGTATTTTCACTGGTTTTACTCTCAAGCATTACCATGCCATCTTACTCTGATTATCTATCCCCAAAAAAACAGATTGAATCAGGTGTTGCCCTTGCAGATATTACATGTAAAAGTGATCATGTGGCCGTATTTCGTACTAGCGGTGATCCCGCATGTGTCAAGAACGCTACTGCTGAATATCTTGGCTGGCCGAAAATAGAGGCGCTTTCCAGACTTGTTGATGATATTAGTAATCCGCCGTCTCCTGTTGTATCTGCAGTGGATGTTGAATTGGATCCAATTTGGTATTCCGATGGTCCCATTTCAACAAAATATTTGGATTCTATTTCGGATGTATCTGGTTCAGACGTACCTGTTTCAGGCGAACCTCGTGCCGTTCCATATGAGACCGAACTTATCGTCTCAAAGATTCCCAGGGTGGGTGATGTTATTGATATTACTTTCATTGTATCGAATCCTGATCTTCTTGTGGGTTATGGGGGTTGGTATGCTAATCTCTATGTTTATGATGAGTATGAATTACTTGATGTTCCAGAAGAATTTAATGTTGAATATACCGAAACTGAGTGTATATACAGTTGTTCTCCAGGACTATACACATTAACAACAAAAGAAACTATTAATTTGGATGATGGCGTACCACGACAATTTAATCTTCAAGTCGAGGTTATACGTGAGGGGTATGCAGCAATTGTCGGTGGAGTTCATGACGTACAATCTAGATTTGACGTTGTAATTGGAAAAACCGAAACACTGCCGATCAATGATTATTATGCTAAATATCCTGATGAAGAACCAGTTCCTATCTACGTACCAACTGAGTACGATGAACTAAGGATCTGGGAGGAGGAACGCGGTCTTTCTCCATCCGGATATTCAACTTTTGAAATAGACACGATAACTGAGGAAGAATTTCGGTTATTTTTGGAGCTCAATGACTTTGATCACATTGACGACATAGATGCAGCAGTTGCAGAGGCTTATCCAGACGAGGATCATCATGTGATGGAACCTGCGGTAGAACCAATGTCCCCCATATTCACAGTATCTGCACAGGACATAGAGTCTGCGGTTATTCCAGATTCCATTGCCACAAAAAACAACGCTTTTACCATCGACTTTTACAGGCAGGTATCAAGTAATACCGATGATGACTCGAACATATTCTTCTCGCCTACAAGCATGTACGTGGCATTTTCCATCCTGTACGAGGGTGCAAAACAAAACACGGCCGAGGAGATACAGCAGATATTCGACTTTGAACCTGATGAAACGATGCGCCATAACGACACGGCACATGCAATATCCTCCATAAACCGTGATGACCCGCATGCCACGCTTGTCATGGCAAATGCACTGTGGCTTGCCGACTGGTTTGAGCCGTATGACTCTTACCTTGATGTCGGGCGCCAGACATATCTTGCCGGCATTAAGACAGTCAGTTTTATTGAACCGGAGAAAGAGCCAGACGGTGTCAAGCAGATAAATGACTGGGCATCAGATAACACAAACGGCAAGATTCCAAAGGTTATTGGAAAAGGTGATGTAAACGACTTAACTGCCATGGCAATTACCAATGCAATTTACTTCAAGGGCACGTGGCAGACACAGTTTGATCCCGAGAATACAAAAGAATCGGACTTTTGGACTAGCGAATCAAAAAACACCACTGCCAATTTCATGGCAACCAAGGACACATTCCCCTATACAAAATCACATGGTACACAGGTGCTCAAGATGCCATATGAGGGTGACAGGCTCTCTATGCTAGTCATTTTACCTGAGGACAGACACGGAATCGATGTACTAGAGGAATCGCTGACACCTGAGATGATAGAGGGATGGCAGCAGGATGTGCGCTCTACAGATGTCATAGTAGAGATGCCAAAGTTCAAGATGAGTACGCATTATGACCTTATAAAACCCCTAAAAGACCTTGGAATAAGTGATGTCTTTAGTCCAGAGGCATCAGATCTGTCTGGTATTGCATATACGGGTGGTCTGAATCTGTATGTAACTACTGCCACTCAAGACGCCTTTGTAGATGTAAACGAGGAGGGAACAGAGGCAGCCGCTGTCACAGACATCACAGTGAGGGCGACGAGTGCACCCCCCAGATTCATCGCAGACCACCCATTCATATTCACAATACAGGACGATGAGAGCGGTGCAATCCTGTTCATGGGCCGGCTCTCTGATCCGAGTTCCTGATTGGGGATCTGGAACAAGACTTGCAAGAGACCATTAGGGGATTCCTTCCACTTTGGTGTGAAAAGAGGTTGAGGAATTGTGGTGATCATTTTTTCATCCACGCGTTCAGAGTTATCATTTGATCCTAATTCTTTTAATGTATGAGATAAATCTGATTATAATGGGAAAACCGAGAATCATCTTTGCGGGTGTGGCATTATCATTAATTTTATTTTCAAGCATTACCATATCATCTTATTCTGATTACATATCACCAAAAAAACAGATTGAATCAGGTGTGTTACCTGAGGATGTGGTGTGTAAAGTGAATAAAATACTGGTGATTCGGGATAACGGATCTCCGGCTTGTGTATCAGAAAAGACTGCCGAAAAGACGGGGTGGATGATAATAGTTGCTGAGAGCACCGAGCCCCTGACAGCATCAGTCTCTGAACACTCGGATCTTCAGGATGCCGTATCAGTACAAGACAGCGTGAAAATAAACGTGGAATCAGTCAATGTGGCCCAAACCCATGCCGTATCAGTCTCTGAACACTCGGATCTTCAGGATACCGTATCAGTACAAGACAGCGTGAAAATAGGCGGGGAGTCAGTTAATGTGGCACAGGTCCATACGGATGATGATGTTGTTTCAGAGATAACAACTGTCACACTAAACATTGCATCCCCCGTAAAGTTTGTAGATGACGGCAGGGAGTATCCACCAGCACATCAGAGAAGACCTCCAAGCCCCCCAATCTATGATAAAATAATGTCATATGATTTTGCATTTCCAGGCAGTGATGTAAGCGGTGAGACCAGCAGATCAATCACACTTGCATCCGGGACCCATACAAAATATTCAAAGAATCCGGGCGTTGGATTATACATTGAGGACTGGATGCCAACGCATATTCTTGATGGGTATAGATTGCTGTATGCCCATACGGGATATGAAGAATACAAATCAGGTGAAAACGTACACTATGTGGGGTATCATTTTGTTCCAACTGATTATGTGTTGCAGCCCGATGCTACTTATCACACCGTGTTTAATAGGTCAGATGGTTATATTGCTATTGCAGAAATTAGCAATGTTCAACACGATGAAATAGAAGACGTAAAAGAGGAATTTAGAGAAAGCAGAGAATCCCAAAGTGGAAATTATGGCGGCTTTAGGGAGATGACCAGAGACGGCAAGACGGTTTATGCTTATGATGGCGGAAACGATCTGAATTACCATCAAACTATTGTTAGTTTTGATCCTGACGAATATACCATCCTGCGTGTAAATTCAGTTTACCATACCTTGGATGAACTAATCCCGGTGTTTGAGAGTATGATGAACTGATGAGAAAACATCTTTTGTCATTATTTTTTGCAGTCTCGCACTTTTTGTACTGTCTTCCAGTTATCCGATGCATCTGCAACAGCTGTAGCGTTGATGACCCCTGTTATTCCCAAATCCAAACGAATCATTTCTCACCCATCCAAGGTTCTGATTCAGTCGTTTCCCCGACACTTACATTAGCATACCAAAACACGCATGCATGTTGTACCGTCATTAATAGTGGCAGTACTCAGCATACATTCTCAATAATTATGCAGTTCCCAATGATACCGTGTAATACTGATGACACAAAGCACAAGATTGGTTTACCCGATGCTGATCCTCATCTAGATGGAATTCACATCAAGCACAAAAGATCAGTTTAAAGGATTCACAAATTCCAAGATGAGAAACGCGCATTATGGGGACACACAATACAACAGTAAGCCTCATCACGCTTTTTGATGCGTCTCCACGTGATGGCAGATTTGAGTGCAACTCCCGGCAAACCAAAGAACAAAGGACTAAATGTCTCAAGACATTCAAACTGCTGTTGGCGATGATGATTCACGGGTATTCCCTTGCAATGGGTGCGGGCATCTCGGCATTAGTCATGGTGATTGTATTTATCGGCTTTGATGGCATGTCATCCACCTCGACTGAGTTGAAAATCGAGCCTGCACCTGAAATACAACCGGTACAAGATTCCCCGCAAATCACAAGAGAAACATTTGTAGATAACGGGTCGCCGATTCTTGGGGATCCCAATGCCCCAGTTACGCTAATCGAGTTTGGAGACTATCAATGCCATTTCTGCAATGTCTTTTTTCATTCAACTGAGGATAAGATTTTAAAAAATTATGTGGAAACGGGAAAGGTAAAGATGATCTTTAAAGATTACAACATTATAGGACCTGATTCCATAAATGCCTCACACGGAGCTCATTGTGCCGAGGATCAAGGCATGTTCTGGGAATACCACGATACACTGTACACGAATTGGACTGGGGAGAATAACGGATGGGCATCCTCAGAAAACCTGGGATTGTTTGCCCAGGAGATAGGGCTGGACATGGACATGTGGACTGAATGCATGTTAAACGAGGTTCATTCACAGAGAATCCTTGCAAGCAATAACGATGCAAAAAGTTTGAAATTGACCGGAACTCCGGCGTTTTTTGTCATGGGTCCTGATGCAGACATTACCCGGTTGTTTGGAGCCCAGCCCATCGAGGCATTTGAAAAAATTTTTGATGCCGAATTAGAAAAATGATCAGATGCGATCAACTAGTCCAAATTATAAAAAACAGCAGCTGCGATCAACTCATCTGAATCATAAAAAAACAGCAGCTGCGATCAACTCTGGCATGAATTATAAAAAAATTTACTAAAACCCCCTTCCTAGTTATTTAGAATTTACCCAATATCCTTAAATGTATAAACTCGGAGGCAAGCTTATGGCAGCAGGAATAGATGACATTGCAATATACATCCCAAGACTGTATATTGATGCCGCTGATTTTGCAGACAACAGGGGATTGGATCCCGTAAAACTGCAAAAGGGCCTGGGAGTCTCCCAGATGGCAATTGTTGATGCCAACCAAGACCCTGCATGTCTTGCGGCAAATGCGTGCTTGCGAATCATGCAGAAAAACAAGCTGTCACCTGATGATATCGGCAGGCTGTATGTCTCAACAGAATCGGCCTTTGATGAGTCAAAGGCAATGAACTCTTACGTGATTGGAATGCTGGAGCAGGTATACGGCCAGGGCGCCTTTGAGCATTGTGGCGGGGTTGAAACTAAATTTGCGTGTGTGAGCGGATCATATGCGCTTTATGACAATACAAACTGGATTAGAGCCGGCGAGGCCGAAGGAAAACACGCACTGGTTGTAGTCTCTGATATAGCAAAATATGACATGGGTTCCAGCGGGGAGATGACCCAGGGTGCGGGTGCAGTAGTCATGCTTCTAAATGACAATCCCCGGTTGCTTGCATTTGATCCCAGAGTCACATCAACATCAATCAAAGACGAGTATGACTTTTACAGGCCGTTTGGAAAGGAGACCCCCATCGTTCACGGGCAATACTCCAATCTGCTATACATGATTCAGGTAAGAAAAGCCCTTGACTCATACAAGAAAAAGGTCGTTTCATCCGGATTAATCAAGATAGAGCCGGGGGAGACAATTCTTGATCATATGGACTACATCAACATGCACCTGCCCTACAGCAACATGGGAAAAAAGGCGTTGGCATATCTGGTCAGACATGAATGGCGGCAGCTTCCCAGATGGAAGAACCTACTGCAGGAGATAGGAATTGACGAGCCCGTCCCCAAGGATCCCCGCGGAACAATTGAATCTGTTTTGGGAGACGAGGAATTCATGACAAAAGATCACGAATTTACAAAGCTGTTTACAAAAACCCAATCTTATCAGGAAATCTACGAGTCAAAACTATCCAGTTCCCTGATTGCATCAAGCATGATTGGCAATTTGTATACAGCGTCACTTTATCTGGGATTCAGGAGCAGTCTGGAATTTGAGTATCAGAAAGGCATCGAGCTGGACGGAAAGCGAATCGGATTTGGTTCTTATGGAAGTGGAAGTAGTGCCATGGTCTTCAGCGGCGTGATACAGCCTGCATACAAGGAAATGGTAAAGGACATGAATTTGGAATCGGAGATAGGTTCGCGTAAAAGGCTGACATGGGAGGAGTATGAGGAACTGCACGAGAACAAACTGACTCCCGAGGAATCAATGGTCCACTCTAAGAAAGAGTTTGTACTGGTTCACGTAGACACTGAAAAGGAATCCAGAGGGGAGAGGCGCTACATTTTCAACGAGTGACTGTTATGCAAAATAATTGTGGAGGATCCCAGAATAAGACATGCTCAATACCTGCACCGAGATTCCTTCAGTACAATGCACGGTGTTTTTAAGCACAGATAAGGATTTTATTAAAAAGAATATTTCGGGATTGTACAGACATGAAAGAGGAAAAAGACAAAGAGTCAGACCGGATAAAGGATTACCTGTTTGAATACATAAAAAACTCAAAAACCATCCCGGGATTAATTGCCGGGAAAAAATTCGATCAGGTCATTACGGATGTGACAAATAACTGCTATGATCAAATTTTGTCAATGGGCAAAAAAGACAAAGTTGTGCGAGTACTGGTCACGGTCCTACTGCATTATCTGCTGACAAGCGCGCTAATTACCAGCCAGAGAAAAGTGCAGTACAAGGGCAAAGATCTGGACATTGTAATTCCAGATACAAAAACATTGGAAAAAGATCCCAAAAAATCACTGCTGATCTGCATAGCAGAGTCATCTGACGTTGAAAAAACAAGGGAGCAGGTTGCGGCACTGGATGAAATCCAGCCCGAGGGCGGGAATATCTGGCTGGTATCATCAAAGGAGATCAAGGTTGGAAAAAGAACATTCGTGCTGGACAAGGAGTCTAATTCCTTTTCCAGAATAATATTTGAGATTGCAAAATTTAGTAATGTGGGCGGATCAAACAAGTTTAAAATTTTACGGATATAAAAAAATATTTTCAATGAAATTAGAAAATTGTAATGCAATCAACTGCCGTCTTGAAAAAAAACGGATTAATCAGTATTGATGAGATTGAACCGCACAATATAAAAAATATCTTTATCCCTGTATCCAATACAAAAACGCCCTGATCTCGCATACCTGTTTTTTTCTTTACTTTGCACGCTGCACCCCTTTCAAGAAACTTTTTTGAATCATATTAAAAAATATGAATAGGTTATGAAATCAAATAATCACCTTAAAATTTCCCCAAGATCCAAATTCTTTTTAAAAACAAGATGCAAGGAATCATCGTCATCATATGGATTGTCAATAAACGGAATCGCACCCAAGACCTTGACACCAGTAAGGCTTTGCAAGTCACGTTTTAGTTCCGGTATTTCATATACGTCTTTTTCATCACCATCATCAAAACCGTTGATAATTATTCCCCTGATTGGAATTTTATATTTTTCACACATCTTTACAGTCATAATGGTGTGATTAACTGTTCCAATCCGGGTTCTTGTTACAATTATTGCAGGAATCCCCATATCCCTGATTAGTTGTGCGACATGGTAATCCCCAGTTATCGGAGTCATTATTCCCCCAATACCCTCGACTAGAACCAGATCATGGAGTGCAGATAATTTTTCAAAACTTGAATGAACCAATGTAATATCCGGCACAGTCTTCATGGTCCTGCACGCAGTGTACGGCGATGCGGGAATTGGAAAGAACTGGGGGTTGATCAAACTTTCAGGATCAGTCACTTTTGCGGCATTTGAGAGAATCTCCACGTCTTTTGACCTGAATCCCTTTTTTGGGGGCGGCGTTGTTACGGTCCCCCCCGCTGCAAAAGGCTTCATAACCCCCACATCCACGCCCATCCTGCGAAGAGTTACTGCAAGACCTGCAGTAACACAGGTCTTTCCAACATCAGTATCAGTACCAGTAATAAACAAAGAGTTCATAAAAAACAGCTCAATTCAGGGTTGATTAATCTTGTCGTTCGATTTTTATGAACAAAGATCCTACAAACACCACTTGAAAAACCATAGTTTTGTATGGCATCCAAACACCCAGATGAACGAGTGGGACCGATTCACCAAGATTACCCGTGCAAAGGGGGTGTGGCTTGTGGATTCAGACGGTCATAAAATGATAGACGGGGTGGCCTCAATGTGGTGCAACGTGTGGGGGCACTCAAACGCACAGCTGGTCCGTGCCATTACAAACCAAAGCAGAAAACTGCAGCATTCATCCATGTTCAACCTGACCCATGAACCCGCCGAAAGGCTGGCCGAAATGCTGATAAAAATATCCTCTGGCATGTACAGGGTGTTTTATTCGGACAACGGGTCATCTGCAATGGAGATTGCAATAAAACTTGCATTGCAATACTGGAGGAACATTGGAGACAAAAAGAGAACAAGGATTGCCACTGTGGAAAACGGCTACCACGGGGATACATTTGGGGCAATGTCCGTGGGATACATTCCGGAATTTTTTGACATGTTCAGACAGCAGCTATTCCCGACAGTCCGGTTTCCAGTACCGCACAGGTACCGGATACCCAGAGGACACACCGCTTCAAGCTATCAGGATCACTGCCTGGACAAAATCGAGGCAAGACTTGGAAAAAACGACGACATTGCTGCATTTGTAATGGAGAGTGGCGCACAGGTTGCAGGCGGGGTCAACATTTATCCGAAAGGATTCCAGAAAAAAATCGGCAAGCTGTGCAAAAAATACAACGTCCTACTTGTCCTGGACGAGATAGCCACGGGATTTGGAAGGCTGGGATCGATGCTCCAGTATGCAGAGCAGCAAACGCGGCCGGACATTGTGGCATACGGAAAGATGCTGACAGGCGGGTACATCACCATGGCAGCCACGCTTGCAACCAAAAAAATTTATGATTCATACCTCGGGGAATTCAATGATCAGAGACATCTTTTTCACGGACACACGTATACCGGAAATCCGTTGGCAGCATCTGCCGCATGTGAAAATCTGACAATGTACAAGAAAAACAACCTGATTAAAAAAATCCAAAAGACCTCAAGGATATTTCAAGACTTTGCCGATGAGATATCCAGAATAGACGTTGTAGGGGATGTAAGGCACAAGGGAATGCTCATGGGAATCGAGCTGGTCAAAAACAAAGAAGCCAAGACGCCGATAACGCCCAAAATATCGGCGAACAGGATATTTTTCGAGGCTGGCAAGAGAAACGGGATTTATCTGAGGACCCTTGGAAACATAGTCATGATTGTACCCCCGCTGGCAATATCAGAAAAAGAACTGGCACTACTTTTGAACAGGACGATCACCACGATCAAAGATGCCAGACCCCAGTTGGTCTGATTGTGCACACGCACGATACAGCCACACGGCTGATCCTCCCATTATGTTATAAATGGAATACCCCCAGTCGAATTGATGGATACTCTGAAATTCATTAAGGAATGCCAGGAAAAAGTATTTTCGGGGGAGGGTATCTCATCTGAGGACGTGATAGAATTATTTGATATTCCAGATAAACATCTAAAAGATTTGGCAGCTTGCGCAAATGAGATAACCCGGGATTTTAACGGGAAAAAAGTCGATGTAGAGCAGCTAAACAACATAAAAAAAAATGCATGCAGCGAGGACTGTACATTCTGCGGGCAGTCGGCATTTTTTGATACAGGAATTGAGACATACCAGCTGCCGCCACCCGAAGAGGTGGTAATCAAGGCACAAAAGGCAAAGGATGACGGGGCGGAATCCTACTGCCTGGTGGCGGCATGGAGGGAGCCATCAGCAAAGGACTTTGAACTGGTCTGCAAGATAATCTCCCAAATCAACGAGCGGGTCCGGATAGATGTAGAGTGCAGCTTGGGTTTTCTGACCCGCGACCAGGCCGAAAAATTAAAGGGGCTCGGGGTAAAAAGATACAACCACAATCTGGAAACTGCAAGATCAAAATTCCCGGAGATATGTACGACCCACACCTATGATGACAGGCTGCAGACGCTGGGAATTGCAAGGGATGCCGGATTGGAGCTGTGCACCGGCGGCATTATCGGACTGGGGGAGACAAGAGAACAAAGACTGGAACTCGCACTTGAATTAAAAAGGCTGTATCCCGAGGAGGTCACCATAAATATTCTGGTTCCAATGCCCGGAACCCCGATGGAGCTGCTAACAGTCCCGCTGCACAACTCGGAGATAATCCGAATGTTTGCAGTCATCCGGTTTCTGCTGCCAGAATCGGTAATCAAGATTTCAGGCGGCCGGGAATCAAGACTGCCTGACTCTGGGGAGGAATTATTACAAAGCGGGGCAAACGGCATAATTACAGAGGGGTACCTCACCACGGGCGGAAACGATGCAGACGAGGACCGCAAATTAATAAAGAGAATTGGTCTTGAAACATAACAAACTGGATTTTGTAGATTCACAACTGGCGAATCTGAAACAGGATAACCTATACCGAAAACTGCGGTATGCAACGACCCGCGGCTCTACAGTTACAATCAACAAAAAAAGACTCGTCAATCTGGGCTCAAATGACTATCTGGGAATAATTCCCGCAGAAAAAATTCGGGTCAAACAGCTGCAATCAAGTTCCAGACTGGTGGCTGGAAACGACGAATCATACAAGAAACTGGAAGACGCGCTTGCAAGACACAAGTCACAGCAGGGCAGTCTGATATATCCCACGGGATACATGGCAAACATGGGTGCAATCTCGGCTGTTGCAAAAAAGGGGGATTTGATTCTAAGTGACGAGTTAAACCATGCAAGTATAATTGAATCATGCAAACTGACGGGTGCCAGCATTTCAATTTACAGACACAATGACATGCAGGACCTCCGCAAGAAAATAAGACAAAGGGGGGCAAACAAGTTTGTAATCTGCGAGGGGGTCTTTAGCATGGACGGGGATTTGGCGCCGCTAAAACAGATTACTGAAATTTCAGATAAATCAGGGGCACTCACAATAGTCGATGATGCACACGGCGACTTTGTAATGGGCAGGGACGGGAAAGGGACGCCTGATCATTTCAAGGTCGGAAAAAAGATTGACGTGTACACCAGCAGTCTGAGCAAGGGCCTGGGATCGTTTGGCGGATACGTCTCATCGCGCAACAACATGATTGATTTATGCATCAACAAATCAAAATCTTTCATATATACATCGGCCCTGCCGTCTTTTCTAATAGAGCACTCGCTGAAAAGATTCCAATCAGACAGGGAGACACAAAGAAGAAGGCTGATCAGAAATACGGAGCAGATCAAAAACGGTTTGCTACAACTGGGATACGACATAAGCTCTGCCACCCAGATAATCCCGATAATCACGGGGGATGAAAAAAAGTCATTGTCCCTGGGAAAATTCCTCTTTGATAACGGCGTATTTGCACAGCCGATCAGGTATCCGACGGTTCCAAAGAACCAGGCAAGACTGAGAATCTCAGTTACCGCATGGCTGTCAGATCCCGAGATTCAGAAGGTGCTAAGGGTCTTTGAAAAGGCACACCAGAAATTTTTCGGCTAGCGCATGGCATCAATGCCGCCGATTGCAGGTGATCCCAGAATTACGGCAATTGTAACAATGACTCCCAGCCCCACTCCAACTATGAGAAACCGCTTGTTCATGTCCTAGTTCTACATTACTCAGTTAAAAAGGGATTGCTACAGAATGGGGCACGAATTGGAAGAATATTTTAATGGAAAAATTACAAGTGATGGTATGGCAGATCCGACGATCTTTATAGCAATGCTTGCAGGTCTGGGCTCTTTTGTCGCACCATGTATCCTGCCCATGATCCCGGCTTTTCTGGCATACATATCTGGAACGACTGTAACTGAGATAGGGGCATCCAAGGACGGAAGTACGGTGCTGTCAGTAAACAGGGTAAACATTATATTAAATACGGTATTTTTCGTGCTGGGATTCTCCGTGGTCTTTTCGACTCTGGGCGTGCTAATCAACAGCGTTCTATCCAGTGCGGCAACTGATATTACGGAGAGCCTGAACATCGTGGGGGGAATAATCATAATTGCATTTGGAATATTCTTGCTGCTATCTACAAAGATACGCTCATTAAACGTTGAAAAAAAATTCTTTCCCAAAAATTCAAAATCAAGCTATCCAATGTCGTTTGTATTCGGACTGGCATTTGCAGCGGGGTGGACACCGTGTGTGGGACCCATACTGGGAACGATTCTTACGCTGGCTGCCACCACGCCGTCAATCTCATTTAGCCTGCTTCTTGCATACTCGTTTGGGCTGGGAATACCATTCATCCTGATGGGCGTGTTCTTTTCAAGGGCAACAAAGATCATCCGCTCAATGTCAAAGCACCTGAAATATTACAACGTGATCCTGGGGGCATTCATCATTATTTTGGGCATACTGGTATTCACAAATCAACTTGCATACATTGCAAACTTTCCACTTCTCAACGAGCTGATACTACTAGGGTGATTGCATGAATTCAGAGATAAAGACCGGATTGATTTTGGGCGTCATAATAGCTGGCGGGCTTGGCGTGATGGGTGCCATATTCTCATCCCTTGACCAGGAGGTACAGACACCTGGAACGTTTACGGGTGCGGATTCAACTTCAAAAATAGACAAGTCGGGATTCAAAAAGGCGCCTGAGCTTGTGGGAATAGCCAATTATCTGAACACCACTCCCGAAGAGCTCGAAAAGGAGATTGACGGCAAGGTGGTGCTTTATGACATCTGGACGTACAGCTGCATCAACTGCATTCGGACGTTGCCATACATCACTGCATGGAATGAAAAGTACGCCGAACAGGGACTGCTGGTTCTCGGGGTTCACGCACCAGAATTTGAGTTTGAAAAGGATCTTGAAAATGTAAAAATGGCAACAGAGAAACACGGAATTGTTTATCCGGTGGTACTAGACAACGACATGGAGACGTGGAAGGCCTTTGAAAATCGGTACTGGCCACGAAAATACATTGCAGACCACGAGGGGTACATCAGATACGACCACATCGGGGAGGGCGGCTACAGGGAGACTGAAAAAGTCATACAACAGCTGCTAAAAGAGAGGTCCGAGGCGCTGGGAATTCAGATGGCATCAGCGTCAGATGGTACTGGTTCATCATCACTTGTGGATATTGATGAATTCCAGCATTCGATGTTTAAAACCCCCGAACTGTATTTCGGGTACAAGTTTGCACAGAACAGGAACCAGCTAGGCAGCCACGAGGGGTTCCAGCCCGGCAACACGGTCTCATACTCTGAGCCTGAAAGCATTGATCTGCATAAATTCTATCCCGTGGGCCAATGGAGGAATTATGACGACAGCATGGAGTTAATCTCTGATACTGGTACCATCAAACTGCTGTACAGTGCCAAGGAGGTAAACATTGTCACCGAGAACGCCGCAGAACTGGAGATTCTGCTTGACGGGCAGCCGTTATCATCAGAGCATGCAGGCGCTGACGTCGTTGATGGCAACATGATACACGTGGCTGAGCCAAGACTGTACAATATCATCAATAACGATGCTAGTTCCACCCATCTAATGGAGATCAAGGTGAGCGGGGCGGGCTTTCAGATATTCACATTCACCTTTGGATAGTGTAACTGCTGCGGGTGTCACTCCGGTGACACCACCCGCGGTGACAAGCCTGTTTAAAATGAAGAAAACCACGTTTAACTGGGAATCATATGATCAGCAACTCGTGGAACAAGGCAGATGGGGAGACCATAACTCAAAAGGTGATGGGGCGTGTAAAGCCTGACGAGCCGCTGAAAAACAGGATTGATTTTGCACAGAAAAAATTAGAATTTCAAATTTTAAAACTGGATGGAATTGGCGAAAAACTGCAGAAAAAACACGATGCAATATTTGAAAAAATAGTTAACGCCCAAAGAAACAACAAGCCCAGTTATGCCCAGGCATATGCCGGGGAATTGACCCAGGTCAGAAAGATGAAGAACATGATCGGCGGGGCAAAACTATCCATGGAACAGGTCAAACTAAGATTGGATACAGTCTCAGAACTGGGCGATGTCGTGGTGACACTCAGTCCATGCATGTCAATCATCAAGGGACTGAGTCCGTCATTGAGCGGGATTATGCCAGAGGCAAATGCCTCGATGCAGGATTTGTCAGAGATATTAGGGGATGTAATGTCCGGCTCTACAATGGGCATCGGCAACAGTGATAGTGCGGCAGCTCCCGAAACAAACGCAGATACGCTGGCAATCTTGGAGGAGGCGCACAGTGTTATTGCAGGGCAGACAAAGTCATCGATTCCGGACATACCTGATTCACTCAGGGAAAAGACGGTTGCAAAAAAGGCAGACATTCTCATCTAGATCAAGGCGGTATAATAATACGCTTGCTTTACATCCAGTTCCAGAATTTTATCCGTTTAATTGTACGGGACTGTTATCAGATGATACTGTTAAACAGAGTCAAAATCAACTGACTGTATAGATATGAAAAGAATTATACTTTTTATTAGCATTGCCGTCTTGGCCGTTGTAGCAGCCGGCATTGTATTTTCCGATCAGCTAATACGCGAGGAAGAATATGTGCCATACACGGGAAAAGTTCCTTACACGCCATCGGACATGACAAAGGCCAATGCAAAATTTAAAACGGCTCCGAGTACGGCATCGTGGAAAACTACAGACATTTCTAAAATCAAACAATCAATAGTTGCAACCTTTAGAGGTATGGTAATAGATATTGATGAACCCATAGACTGGTATGACAACGTCGGCGTGGCACATGGGGCAATTCCCATCACCATTGACATTATAACAAACACAAAGAATGTTGAAGGCGGGGATTATCAAAGAGGCGACCCGTTTGTGTTCTATGTGGATTCATCAAAAATTGATGAAAAGTATTATATTTCATCATACGAGCCCGAGTTTGAAGTGGGAGAGGATGTTATTGTACACATTGCAAGATCACATCTGGGACCAATGGGGGAGAATGGTAAGAACTATTTTGTTGAACTGGGGGATTTTGGAAAGTACAAAATACTGGATCAAAAAGCATACAATGAAAAACATTATGATGGCAGATCAATTGATAAAGCCTTGAGGGAATCCCAGTGAATTTCTTTAATTTTGAAATTAACAGACTGTGATTCAGTTGTGGCCGGTCCGGCTATGCACCGGGATATTTTGGAGACTGACAAAGAAATTGGCGAGGGTCCTTAGAATGTGAACACGGATACAATACTTTGAGCCAAGTTGGGGGGTAAAACACCACCGAAAGTTCTCTGATGTCAGGCATGAAATACGGATCTTCTCCGGATTGAAATTATGTTATCGGAATTTTCGACTAGCTTTTTTGCAGATGATTCAAAATACTGGCAGGAATTACGACAGAGATAATTTCTACCATGAAAAGATCACACCTCATGTATCCATAACTTCATAGAACCGGAATAAGAAACATTGTAAACCGAACTGGATTGGACATATCATCTGGGATTAAAAGTTGTTCTAGATGCATAGAAACACAGAAACGTTTTAAATAGAACAGAATTGCGCATCATACATGAATCAGATGATCATACTTGGAATCTTAACAGTTATTATCACGGCAGGTCTGCCTGCATCCTTTGCAGATGACGCAACTGCCTCAGAGTTGGAGTTTGCAGGAACATTGGAGGAGACCCTGGGGCATTTCTGGGCGCTGGAGCAGAATCTGGATGAGGCCAACGCAGAACTGGCACTAGTGCATGCAACCCATCCGATCTCAGAGTTGTATGACACCATGAGCAGCCATCTGGAGGAAAACCCGGAATTTGATGAAAAGCTAAAAAATACATTATTGGAATTAAAAAGCAAGGCAAGTACCAACGTCCGCAGAGCTGACGCACAATCGGCAATTAATGATGCCAAGGAGATAATCGAGGAGGCAAGGAACATTGTAATTGACAATGAAACAAGCAGTGATTCGGCATTCAGGGCACAACTGATCAACGGCCTGCTTGAGACTTCCAAGGTCGAATACATGGAGGCAGTAAGTGACGGCACGATTATAGAGATGGCAGAATTCCAGGACGGTTCGGCATTTGTCTGGAGATCCCAGCAGATCTTTGAGGAGATAAGAGCAGATGCGAGCAACTCTGGGGAGATTGACAACATATATCGGGAAATCTGGAGTGCATTTGATCAAACAGTAGAGCCCGCACAGATGACAGAACTTGTCGACAGGTTAATTTTAGAATTTATGATTATTAGCGGGGTTGAATCAAATGAATCAGAACACATGAAAGAAATTTTTGCAGATGATTCCCCGGCAATCACTGATTTGGTAGATCCATCAGCAGATCCTGATTCGGACACACATCTGGACGCAATGGATTCAGACGCAATGGATTCTGACGCAATGGATTCAGAGTCGCCATTATCACCACTAAAACAACTCAATGCCGGAGTCCAACCAAAAGAGATCCAGTGCAAAACATCCATGGAGCTTGTCTTCAAGACATCAGGCGACCCTGCATGTGTAAAGACATCAAGCGTTCAGGAACTGCTGAGCCGGGGCTGGACCCAGTAACTGTTTTCAGAAAGCCACCTACTTTTTTTTGCTTTTCTGAACCAGAATCTTTTTTATTCGAGATATGGTGGGATAACTGTATCCGCGTCTGCGGTAATTGGCAATCATCATCTTCCAGTTTTTCAGCCTCCACTGTGCCTGCTCTGTAGTGACAGAGTGAACCTCCTTTTGGATGATGCTTTTTCTGCCGACTTTGAGGGTGCCTGCATCCTTGGCAGACCACCGGTTCTTTGCGAATTTCAGACCGGAGAGAATCTCTGCCACGGGCATCTCTTTGAAATAGTCTTCAAGCTTTTTTAACTCGGCATCCGTGGGATTTTTGGATACTGGCAGCTCTATTGTAAATTTTACCATGATTGGCATTGGTCGGACAGTTTAAGAGAAACACGCTAAAGCAGAATTAACCAAAACAATGATCAATGCATCGTTTTTAACCAGATGCGATCAGATATTTCTTTCCAAAATTGGACTGGGATCTGCCAGCCAGTATTTCTCCGTACCTAAAACTCTGTACCTTACTGATGAATCATAAGTATCCGTTATATGCAAAAAATCCGGTTTTTTTATTATGAGAGTTACCGGATCTGCAGTTCTTTTGCTGGTGGCCGCAGTTTTGATGATTTCAGTGAGTAATGCCGCTGCCGCATACGCCCAGACACACGATCAACAGGTGACGCTGTCTGGGGACCTGCAAAACGATCCGGTGGCCCGGGACATTTTGGAAAAGATTGAAAAAAGCAAGGACTGGATTGCGCAACTGCAAAAAGAGATTGAATCCCTAAAGCGGCAGCAGGGACTAGAGGAGAAGCGGGCCGTAGTCTTGGAGCACCTGAACAGGGATTTGAAGGAATTAGACGAACTGTGGGGCTATTACACATTTGATAAAAGACTAGAGCGTGCATTAAACGGCACTGCAGTAGAATTCACAGACTCGATTTATGACCACCCGCTAAAATTTACAGCCTCCAAGATCGATGCAGGTAATGCCGCCATGGCCATCGTGATCCGGGGCGGGGGCGGTCCCGTGGAGGCAAGGGCCGCATTTGTTGATGCCGCAAAGATAAGCAAGGTCGAGATGATCTCAGTTAACGTGCTGTACAACGTTATAAACGGCAACGCATACTATAACCAGCAGACACTGTTTGATGCAGACGGGCAGTTCAACACAGAGTTATCAGGGGACCTGCTGCGCCAGTACTATCAGGATTACAGGGCGGATCCCAGCTACCTCACGGCCAACCCACTGGATATTGCATCATGGAAGGAACTAGGCAAGACTGACTCGCACACAGAGTGCAGGGAGGATTACATCCTGGTATACCGGGATCATACTGATGATTACATCTGTGTGACAGAGTACACCGCAGAGATGTGGCAAAGGCACGGCATGGGAAACCCCGTACACCGCGAGATACAGTCCGCACCAGACGAGTTGAGCCTTGTCCAGCTGGACCTGGACAGAACCGTCAAAAAAGTATTGGGCATCAACACCAAGATCCAAAAGATTCACGAGGGTTACGAGACCCAGATGGGCAGCATTGAGAAAAAATATTATTTTCTGTTTATAAAAATGAACGAGGCGCAAAGGGAGGAGGAAAGAGTCGTCGTGGACATGCTAAACAATGACGAGATATCAAACAAGAATTTCAGCGGGCAGGTCACAGACATACAGGAAAAGTACGACGAGGTCAAAAAGGATATGAACCGAGACAAAGCCCGGATCCTGGAAATCATGAAAAAGAATCTAAAGGATGATCTGGGCATATTCATATCAGAGTATGATGGCATCTCTGAAATCAGGATCACATGGGATGAAAAGCAGAATACGTACCATGCCACAGTAAAAGCCAAATCCCAGATCAGCAGTTGACTGGAATGTTTGAGTTTTTACAGATCGTGTTGTACATGCCGAATCCGATGATGATTGCAGCAAATGCCGCCAGCGGAACCAAAAGGAAGATGTTGGTTTTCATGCCCATGTGTACGGTTGGCAGACAGGGTATAAAATTGTCAGCATCAGTCAACTGTAATGGTGAGAATGCCGACAGTTTTGGGATCCTGCAGCAGTCTTATCATGTCTGAGGGCATGAGATCCGATGCCTTGTCGCATCCTATGGCAAGCGTTCTGGGGCAGATAAAATCGCTTTTTCTAATCACGATATCCTCTGCATGACTCAAAGTCAGATCAGGGTGCCCCCTCCCCCGTATAACCATGCTTTGGGTGCCAACTCTAACTGAGATGATCACACGGGAATCAGGATTCTGCAGCCGCCGCTTTAGTTCCTCCGGCAGATCACGGCAGGCAGATCCCGCGCTTACCCCGACTATACAGTCGCCCCTAGGTGTCAGGTGGGATTCCCTTGTAATCTCTAATGTCTTTTGGTGGGTCGAGCGGATGTTCTCATGTCCTGAAAATTTGATCTCATAGTCCACGGTTTCACTGGGTTCTGCTTCAAATTAAGGTTTGATTCCAAGGCTCCTCAAAGAACCCGCCAATTATTGGCATGGTTTAAATTGTATAGTCAAGGCATTGCAATCAAATGCTTCCCGCACAACAAGGTTACGATAGGGCAATCACAGTGTTCTCCCCTGATGGACGGCTATACCAGGTTGAATATGCCATTGAAACTGTGAGACGCGGAACCATTGCAGTTGGTATCAAATGTAAGGAGGGTATCATCATAGCAGTCGAGGAGAAACCGAGAAAATTACAAATTTCAGAGATGGCACAAAAGATTTTTCAGATAGATGATCACGTGGGGGTTGCAGCCGCAGGATACATTCCGGATGCACGCAGCCAGGTGGATAATGCAAGATTCTTTTCACAAAGTAACAAAATGATCTATGACGAGGCAGTAGAGGTCGAGACGATTGCCAAGCATCTGGCAGACCAGTGCCAGCAGTTCACCCAGTATGCGGGGGTAAGACCCTACGGGGTTGCGCTGATTCTAGGCGGCGTCATAAACAGCACACCACAACTATACCTTACAGATCCCAGCGGGACATACATCTCTTATGACGCAATAGCCATCGGTTCTGGTTCTGACAAGGTGACTGACTTTTTGGAAAAGACATACAGCGAGGATCTCTCACTTGATGATGCCGCATCATTGGCAGCTGCTGGAATCTACATATCAAGTGAAGATAAAGAGGGAACAAGCCACATCAGAATGGCGTGCGTCAAGGCAGAAACCGGGCTGTATGAGCTGGTATCAAACGAGCAGGTTGTCAAATATGCAGACAATGCAAGGGCAAAGTACCCGCACGACGAAAAATAGTTATCGGATACAGGATTAAACTACATGAAGTTATCTGTCGCAATTCCCCAGTCTGCATTAACAGACGAATCACTAAAAATTGACAAGACCCGAAAGGTGTCTGTTCTGGCAAGGGCCTGCGCGATTTTCAAAGTCGATACAATCTACGTGTACCAGGAGGGGGGGGACAACACAAAAGCTGACGGTGCGTTAATGGTGATGCTCTTAAAATATTTAGAGACGCCGCAGTTTTTGAGGAGGCGCCAGTTCCCCAAGGTCAACGACCTAAAGTTTGCAGGGGTTCTGCAGCCATTAAAGATTCCCAGCCACGTCACGCCTGTCAACTCTAAAAAAATCGGTACCGGGGATGTCAGGGAGGGCATCGTGGTCAGTTCACGGGGTAAAAGGTTTGTAGATGTCGGAATAAACCAGCTTATACAGTATTACGGGGACGTCCCCCCGGGAAAGAGGGTGACAGTCCAATTCAAGGAGGGGTATCCCAAATTATCAGTCAAAGACATTGAAAAGAGCGAGGCCCCCTCGTATTGGGGGTATGCAGTAAAAGAGAGGGCAAACCTGTTTTCAGTAATGTCAGAGTGGAGCGGGGACATTATAATAACATCCAGAAAGGGTAGGCCCGTGAGTTCCGAGCAGTTGACAAAGTATGCAAAATCAGGCAGACCAACGCTGGTGGTGTTCGGATCCCCTGAAAAGGGCGTGCATCAGATAATCGGGGGCCGGATGAACAAGGTTCAAAACGCAAAATCCCTGAACTTTTTTCCAAACCAGGCCACAGAGACAGTCCGACTCGAGGAGGCGCTGCTGGGTACGCTGGCGATAATTAATGCGCACAATCCCTCATCCAATACTAATTGACATGGCAGAAAAAAGAAACTTTTTGTTACTGGCAGTTGGCATGGGTACTGCTGGAATCATAATAGGGGCGATAACCATCTGGAATTCAGTCTCTGGGTTGTTTCTGGCATCCCCCTGACAATCAATGATGGTTAACCTGTAAAAAAACGGCGGTTAACGATACTCAAGGGTTTAATAGGGCAGTATAACGCGCTGTATCATGGGAGCCCGAAAGCGACACCAGCCACGCAGGGGAAGTCTTGCATACTCTCCAAGGGTGCGTGCAAAAAGCATGGAGGCGCGAATCAGGGCATGGCCAAAACGGCCGGCAATAACTGATGCTGATGAACCAAAAATTTTGGCACACTGCGGTTTCAAGGCCGGATGCGTCCAGATAGTCAGCATCGATGATCGTGACAAGGTACCAAATGCCGGAAAGCAGCTAGTCAGCCTGGGAACGGTTCTGGTGACCCCGCCCGTACTGATTTTGGGAATCCGTGGGTACTCCAAGGATCATGACGGACGACACGCCGAATTTGACGTATATGCAGAGGACATTCCAAAACACATTTCAAAAGAGATTAAACTAAAAAACATTGAAGGCTCTATTACTGCCGCAGAATCAAGATTAAAAAAGATCAAAGAGATCTTTGCAATAGTTGCCGTCTCGCCAAGATCAGCTGGGCTCGAGCAGAAAAAGCCGTACATTTTTGAGGCCATGGTGAGTGGCGGCAACATTGAAAAACAGTTCGCACACGTCAAAGAACATCTGGGAAAAGAGATAAAGATTGACCAGATATTTGAGACGGGATCGTCAGTGGATGTTGCAGCAATTACAAAGGGGCACGGATGGCAGGGCGTCCTACGAAGATGGAATGTAAAAAAGAAGCAGCACAAATCAAGAAAGACGGTCCGGGAGGTCGGTTCACTGGGTCCGATATCGCCGCAAAGTGTCATGTATACTGTTCCCAGGGCGGGGCAGACAGGCTTTCATCAAAGGGTTGAATACGACAAGCGAATCATGATTATGGGTAACACGGAATCAGATGAAATTAAAATAAATCCGGACGGGGGATACAAGCACTTTGGGCTGGTCCGGGGGGACTTTATAATTCTAAAGGGTTCCGTACCGGGAACATACAAGAGGTTAATCAAGATGCGCAGTCAGATTAGAAATGCGCCTGACAAGGTCACAAAACCCAACATTCTGGAGATAGTAGTCTGATGAAGGTCCAGTCTTTTACAACTGCAGGTGCAAAGGATGCAGACGTCGAGCTGCCACCCATATTTTCAACCCCGTTCAGGCGGGATCTGATTCACAAGGCATTCGTCAATCTGACATCGCACAAATTCCAGAGACAGGGAAGAAAGCCCAACGCCGGCATGGACGTGGTGGCTGACACCAACGATCCGCCTACTGGCCAGGGCGTATCACGTGTTGCAAGAATGCAGGGCGGCGGTGGCGGACGACAGGGACAGGGTGCAGAGGTCGCATCAACCCGGGGCGGAAGGCAGGCGCACCCGCCAATTGTAGAGAGGGTGATTTACAAAAAATTAAACAAAAAGGAGAACAGGCTTGCGCTGTGTTCTGCCATTGCAGCGACTGCCTCAAAAGAACTTGTAGAGTTGCGCGGCCACAAGGTAGAGGGGATAGAGTCGTTTCCAATTATAATATCTGATGACATAGAGAGCATTGCCAAGACAAGTGAGATTACCCCGGTACTAGACGCGCTAAAACTGACACAGGATCTAAAAAGACTCGATGCCCGAAAACCGCGTTCGGGGCAGTCAAGACTTCGGGGCAGAACCAAAAAAGTTGGAAAGAGCGTCTTGTTTGTAACTACTGATTCATCAAAGCTTGCACAGGCAACAGGTGCGCTGCCCGGTGTCGAGACCCGGAATGTCAAGGATTTGAGCGTGCTTGACCTGGCACCAGGCTCTGATCCGATCAGACTGACTGTATACACCAGATCCGCAATTGATGAGATTGCAAAGATAAAGTCAACGCACCTCGCAGTAATGGAGAAGTTGTTACAATGAACGTGGATCAGGCAATGAAGATCATCATAAAGCCGCACATTACAGAAAAGACATTTGCGATGGTGGAAACTGAGAGCAAGATCTGCTTTATAGTGGAGAGATCTGCAAACAAATCCGAGATATCCACTGCCATAAAGACATTATACAACCATGACGTCAAAAAAGTAAACACCGCAAGGACAATTTACGGCAAAAAGGCGTTTGTTAAGTTTGAAAACGCCGAAAAAGCCCGGGATCTGGCAACAAAGATAGGAATGCTATAATATGGACTATGAAACTCGAAGAACGTCAATGGAGGAGAAATAGTTGGTTAAAGAATTTTTGTATCGGGGTATTCCAAAAGAGGAGCTGGAGGGTCTGTCCCTGGAAAAACTTTTTGTGCTGTTTAATTCAAGACAGCGCCGATCACTGACCCGTGGAATTACAGACGGGAAACGAAAGTTAATCGAGGAGATAAAGTCATCAAAGGCAGGCAATCTAAAAAATCCAATCAAGACCCATCTCCGGGATTTGATCGTGCTGCCATACATGGTCGGAGTTACAGTAAACGTATTTTCAGGAAAAGAGTTCAAACCAGTCGCAATAACATCCGAGATGATCGGACATTATCTGGGAGAATATGTAATAACAAACAAGAGAGTTTCACACGGTGCCCCAGGCGTTGGTGCATCAAGATCCAGTCTCTACGTGCCGCTAAAGTGATTGATATGGGACGGTTCAACTATGCATTCCAAGGTTACGATCCCACCAGACACGTGCGTTCCTCGCTGAGGGAGAAGGACATGTCGCACAAACACGCGCGCGAGGTTGCAGTGTCAATCAAGGGGTTGTCCATTGAAAAGGCAAGGGACTATCTTGCAGCAGTGATTGACAAAAAGAGGGCAGTCCCCTTCAAAAGATACAAGAACCAGGTGGGGCACAAACCGGATCCCGGGGTTATGTCGGGGCGTTATCCGCAAAAGACTGCAAAAGAGTTCATAAAGGTCTTGGATAACCTGGAATCAAATGCGGAATACAAGGGAATGGATTTGGATAGGTTAAGAATTATAAACGCGACAGTTCACAAGGGCGTCATTGTAAAGAGGTTCATCCCCCGGGCGATGGGAAGGGCGACCCCCAAGAACAACGTATTGACACATGTCGAACTGGTGGCAAGGGAAGTCTAATAATAATGTCTGCTGTAAAAAACGTCATCAAAGACAACTACAAAATGATGCTGCTCAAGGATTATCTCCGGGATACAATCAAGGATGCCGGGTTCTCACATGCCGAGATCTCAAAGACCCCCGTGGGAACGCGGGTTGCGCTGCACGTGACAAGACCCGGAATCGTAATTGGAAGAAAGGGTTCTGGAATCAGGGCACTAACTGACAAGCTTACAGACGACTTTGGATTGAAAAACCCGCAGATATCAGTAGTAGAGATTGAAAAACCCGAACTATCCCCCAGTGTCATGTGCAACAGGATGGCATCACACCTGGAGCGGGGAACCGCGTTTAGACGGGCCACCATGTGGACATTAAAGCAGGTAATGGAGGGCGGTGCAATGGGAGTGCAGATAACTGTCTCGGGAAAACTCAGGGGTGACCGTTCGGCATTTGAGAAACATACCCAGGGAATCCTGCCAAGGGCCGGCCATCATGCAGAAATTATAGTAGTCGAGGATATCGCACATGTAAAGACTGCCATGGGGTTGATCGGCGTCAGGATTAGGATTGCAAGACATGGAATGATAAAGCCGGAATTTGAGATGAGAAGTGAGAAATCAAGAAAGGCAAAGCAGACCAAGGATGCAAATGATGAAAAGGTCAAAGTCGAGGAGATTGAAGTCGAGGGTGCAAAGGTGGAGATAGTAAAGGCCGAGGGCAAAAAGGACGATGATGCGGGATCAGAGTCTGAGAAAATCGCACAAGAGGCAAAAAAGATAGAGGCGCTAGGGGACAGTGAGGCAGAGGAAGAGGAGACCAAACTGAAATGACCCGAATCAGCATGAAGACTATCAAACAGTTCAACGAAAAGGATCTGAAAAGCAGGATTCAGGAATCACGCAACGATCTGTCCAAACTCAGAATCGATGGTTCAAAGGGGACCCTGAGAAAGCAGAGCGGAAAGTTAAAACCGCTGCGACACGATATTGCAAGAATGCTGACAAGACAGAACGATGTGAAAAGGGAGAATGCAGAAAAAGAGGAGAATGACACGTAAATGATTACAGCAGAAAACATTACATCACACGAGTTCATCGGTCTGGACACTGAGATTATCCAGTCTACAAACCCCCAAGTAATAGGATTAAATGGAAGGATCATCTATGAAACAAAATCAATGTTTACAATAAATACGAAAAACGGGCCCAAATCCATTGCAAAGGACACCAGCAGCTGGAGGTTCTCAGTTAAGGGTGCAGACGTCATAGTTGATGGCACCAAAATTACAAAAAGGCCCTTTGACAGGATTAGGGGTGGGAGGACATCATGACTCTGAATAATATAGGATTAAAAGTAAAAGAGCCTGCAAGGGAGTGCCAGGACAGGCACTGCCCGTTCCACGGGGACATTTCAATCAGGGGAAAGCTCTTTGATGGCAAGGTGACTGGGGCCAAGGCAAGACAGACAGTCACCCTGCAAAAGGACGCACCGCTTTACTTTAGCAAGTTCAAGAGATATGCCAGGGGTACCAGTACCATTCATGCCCACGTGCCCGGCTGCATCGATGTCGAGGCAGGAGACCACGTGTTGAGTGCCGAGTGCAGGCCAATCTCAAAATCAATATCGTATGTGGTCGTGGAGGTCAAGACATAATGGCAAAACAGGCAGGCAAAGGAGTGGAAGAGTTCAGACCACGTGTAACCAAGGTAATTCCAGTTGGCGCAAACATTGTATGTGCGGATAATTCTGGCGCCAAGATTTTAGAGGTGATCAACGTTCCAAGACACCACACCAGATCATCAAGACTCGCATCAGCATCAGTTGGCGACTTTTGCAACGTGGTAGTCAAAAAGGGTCCGGCAGAACTAAGAAAGCAGGTGTACGGTGCGGTAATTATCAGGCAAAAATATGCAGTCAGACGGTTAAACGGTGTAAGGGTCTGTTTTGAGGACAATGCAGCGGTGCTCATCACTCCCGAGGGGGAGACCAAGGGGACTGACATCAAGGGACCAGTTGCAGCAGAAGCTACGGAGAAATGGCCAAGGGTTGCAAACTTGGCATCAATGGTGGTATAAAAAATGAAGCCGACAAAGATGCGCAACCAGATGATTTACCAGGCAACATACAAGACCAAAAGCAAGCAGCTTGCAAGCGCGCTCTCAAAGGATCTGCATAAAAAATACGGCAAAAGAAGCGTGAGGGTGGTCGTCGGGGACAGCATCAAGATTCTAAGGGGCGAGTTCAAGGGGGTTGACGGCAAGATATCCCAGGTATCAACGCAAAAGAACAGTGTCGCCATCGAGGGGATAAAGAAGGAAAAGACAAAGGGGGAGAAATTTGACGTTTACATACATACATCCAATCTGATGGTGACATCGCTTAATTCGGAGGACAAGTGGAGGATTGCAAAACTAGAGGGCAAAGACCCCAGAAAGCAGCCAAAGGTGCCACGTGCAAAGACGGGTGGTGGTGCTGATTCGGTAAAGGAGGCAGATACTACTACGACTACTACTGTCACACCCAAAGAAGAGACTGCAGTAACAGAAAAGACCAAAGATAAGGTGGATACCCAAGAGACAAAACCCGTAAAAGAGACCGGTGGTAACATCGAGGCCCCAAAACCAGTAAAAGAGACCAGTGATAACATTGAGACCCCAAAACCCGTAAAAGAGCCCCCCACTAAAGAAACAAAAGGAGCAAAAGAGCCCAAAAAAGCGGAGGATGAGAACTAGTGGTAAGCATTGCAGGAAGTAAAAAACTCAAACGTCAGATGGCCCCGCAATTTTGGGGAATTGCCAGAAAAAACAAGCGGTTTGTAATTACAGTAAAGCCCGGTCCCCACAAAAAGAACTATTCCGTACCAACTGCGGTATTCCTCAGAGACATGCTAAACATCGTCACCAGTTTGAGGGAGGCCAAGGCCTCGATTTATTCAGGAAAGGTAAAGATTGACGGTGTCGTAAGAAAATCATTACACCATGCAATAGGACTGATGGACGTCGTAGAGCTGGAGAATGTTCCAGATGTGTACCGCATGGTTCCAACTGAGGACAAGTTGTTAAAACCAATTAAAATTAACGAATCAGAAAAATCCAAAAAACTCGTCAGGGTCACCTCAAAAACCACGCTTCAAAAAGGCCGGCTGCAAATAGGATTCCATGACGGACGTGCCATCCTATCTGACATCACAGTAAACATCGGGGATGCCTGCCTAATCCAGATTCCAGAACAAAAGATTCTCGAGGTAATAAAGATGGAAAAGGGTTCCCAGGTGCTAGTTACACGCGGTAATAACGTGGGTCAGACAGGACGGATTGAGACTATTGAGGAGGGCACGTTTATCCTTCCAAAAAGAGTCATCCTTGCATTACCGGATAGAAAGATCGAGGTTCCCGCAGACATTATCATGCCGATTGGAAAAGAGGAGCCAGTAATTCAATTAAAGTGATCACATGTCCCAGATAACTGAATCCCCAATGAAAAAAATCTCTTTAGAGAAGATAGTGCTAAACATGGGTATGGGAAAATCAGGCGACGTGGTCACGATTGCAGGAAACGCGTTACAGCAGATCTCGGGAAAAAAGCCATCCACGCGCAATGCAAAGGCGGCGTACCGGGACTGGGGAGTTCGAAAGGGCGAGCCCATCGGGGTGGCAGTGACGATTCGGGGCGATGACGCAGTCGCGCTGTTGAAAAGGCTGCTTGAGGCCAAGGGCAACACGGTAAAGGGCAAGTCATTTGATAATTTTGGAAATTTTTCATTTGGAATCAACGAGCACATTGACATCCCCGGAGTAAAATACGATCCGCAGATTGGAATTCTGGGGCTTGGGATCTCAATTGCGTTGTCCCGACCCGGGTACGGGGTCAGAACCCGGAGCAAGCACAAGGCCAAGGTGGGCAAGTCACACGTGATCAAAAGCCAGGAAGCAAAGGATTATCTAACAAAAGAATTTGGAGTTACCGTAACATAATGGCCAAGGACAGATCATACGAGGCAACCGGCAGAAAAAAGCACGATTTTGGAAGGGGTTCGAGATGGTGCAAAAGATGCGGGGATTACACGGCAGTCATTCAAAAATACGATTTAATGCTATGCAGGCGGTGCTTCAGGGAAGTCGCAACATCTTTAGGGTTCAGGAAAAACAAGTGATATAGATGCCTGCAACAAACATAATAGCAAATCTATTTGTAACGTTATACAACAACGAGACCCGGAGAAAATCAAACTGTATCATCCTTCCAACATCAAAACTGGGCATCGAGGTTCTAAAGACGCTTCAAAAGGACGGATACATCGGAGAGTTTGAGCATATTGACGACAAGAGGGGCGGGAAATTCAAGATAAAACTATTGGCAAAAATTACAAAATGCGGGGCAATATCCCCCAGGTTCAAAGTCAAGACTGACGAGTATAACAGCTGGGAGCAACAGTACCTGCCGGCATACGACAGGGGAATGCTTTTGGTGACTACTAACCAGGGGGTAATGTCGCACCACGAGGCAGTACAAAAGGGAATTGGAGGATTTTTGATAGGTTATGTCTACTAGGCAGACTGAGGAATTCAGCGACGAGCTGGCCATACCAGAGGGGGTCACAGTTACACTAAACAAGCACATGCTGCACTTTGCAGGACCGCTGGGAAAGACCCACAAAAGCTTTAGAAGCATTCCGGTGGATATCAAGATAGCAGAAGGCAAGATTCTCCTGTCTACAATAAATTTTAAGAAGAGGGACTATGCGATACTGCACACTGCAAGATCAATTATCCGTAACATCTGCGAGGGCCTGGTTACCGGGTATACCATCAGGATGAAGGTGGTCTTTTCGCACTTTCCAATTACGGTAAAGGTGGATGGGAAAAAAATTCTCATTGAGAACTTTCAGGGGGAGCGTGCGCCAAGAATTACAAACAGCGTGGGTAATACCAAGGTTGTCCCCAAGGGCGATGATGTCGTATTGACGGGGGAGGTTTGGACTGATATTACGCAGACTGCTGCCAATATAGAGCTGAGATCCAAGGTAAAGAACAAGGATCACAGGGTGTTCCTGGATGGCATCTATGCATTTGAAAAGAAGAAAGGCATAACAAAGTAACTGATTCAGATGACCCTTGATCCTGAATTTGCAAAACAGACAACAGAACTAATCGTGCAGACGCTGGAGCTGTACAAATCCGCCGGGGCATCGCCCCGAATCGGGGAGATGTGGGAATGCGGGAACGTCGGGGATTTTTTGTGCGGGTTTTTTGTAGGCGAGATGGTCGGTTCTGCACTCGGTGCGTTTCAAAGCGTGCACCAAAGGGAGCCGACTGCAGGTGAGCACATGGAGATAATAGAGATGGTGGAAAAGCACTCAAAAGAGATCAAGGAATTTTTTGCCAAATTTAACTAGGATTTTTGAATTTTGACGGATTTTATCTAGTCGCAAGGATTAAATCACTTTTGAGAAAGTAGAATCGTGGGCCTCCCTAGCTCAGCGTGGTAGAGCAACCGGCTGTTAACCGGTTGGTCACCAGTTCAAGTCTGGTGGGAGGCGCCTTTAATTTCATGTAAATCTGATTCAAAAGCTGGTTGTTGCTGCTGTATGGTCTTTTCCCCCACGCATTCTGGAAATTTGAATATTTGTGTTGGGTTAAACCGGATTGATCCTGCGGCAAGAGGGGTTGGTGGACGGTTCCAGTGCAGCAAATTTATGATGATCATGCATTTGGATCTGAAAAATCAGATGGGGTACGGAACAAACAGTAGTAATTGTTTTATAATAATTTACAATTTGGATATCATGATTGATAAACAATCAGACAATGATAACCACGGTGACCAATTAAACCCCAATAACGATGAATACCAGGGCGATTAGGGTTTTAACTAGTGGGTAAAACCCATTCCTTTTTTTATTATCTTGAACTGACTTGATTGTTGGGACAAGCCAAAAAAAATGATTTCATTTGGGGGAATATGCGGCATTATCACCGGTTTTGCACATGTAATTATCTCTGATCAAATAATCAAGTGTAAAAAATCAGAAAGAGACATGTCAAAACCAAACGTGCAATTACAGTATCAAAAAATAGATGATAAAATGAATCTAATCGTCAAGACAGTATCGTACGTGAAAGGATTTGCCCATTTTAGTGAAATTCAAAAATAAAGTAAAACATGGTCGCATAAAGAAGAACAGTGCACAGGTCTTTTGTGCAGATTGGGTTGTGACTGTAGGTTGCCAAGAATTTGAAATGGATGATTCTAAACCTCAAACAAAGATGAGACTGCAAACATACAGGTGATTTTGAAGACGGGTAATAGTTGCAAGACTTTATGCAGGAATTATCGATATTGTGGATTAACCAAAGGATGTAGAAGAGCAGATCATCGTCATCGTCATCATCCTCATACATGTCCTGCAGATTCAGGAAAAGAACAAAGCAGTGATAATCAGAAGGCAAGATCAGATGGTAGTAGGCGGTGCCCAACGGACTAGCGTGCAAATAGTCTGAAAATCAAGCAATGTGGTGAATGCGAATTAGCCAGTGGCGACCCACCACAAAAGCTGTTACTGTGCCTACAAGCAGCAAATCATGTCTGCCTGACGAATTACGCACCACATCTTAAAACTTTAATACTTCCCTTTTCTAGTAAAAAATATGAATAAACACCTGTTCATACCATTGTTTGCAATTCTTCTCATACCCATAATCTCAGCAACCGCTATATCATATGATTCCCCATTAAAACAGTCAGCGAGTGTCTCAGCAGAGATGGTCCAGTGCAACGACGGGCTTGTATTAATCATAAAGAACAGTGATGGATCTGCTGCATGTGTAAAACCGGACACAAAGGCAGTGTTAATTGAACGCGGATGGGCCACAGAGGCACCGGAGCGTGATATGATGATGATGGATGATATGATGATGGATGATATGATGATGGATGATGAAATGATGATGGATGATGATAGAATGATGATGGATGATGAAATGATGATGGATGATGATAGAATGATGATGGATGATGAAATGATGATGAACAACGGAGATGATGGTGATGCAGATACAAGCATGGTGGATAACTTTGATACAGATGTCGACCCAGGCGAGATAGACGACACACCTCAAGATGGAACAGACGGGACTGATTCGTCCATGTCAGGTTCCTCCACGAAAGGTGAGGAGATGGCATCTACAGAGTTGGTTCTGACAGACGAGGAGATGACATGGCTTGAGAACAATAAGATAAAGGTGGTATATGATCCCGCATGGGAGCCAATGGAGTTCAAAAATGCTGATGGTGATCTTGCAGGTCTTTCAGCTAAATACCTTGCAAAGTTTACAGAGGTACTAGGAATAGAGTTTGAGATTATTCACGTTGGAAACTGGAGTAAGGTACTAGAGTCCATCAAAGACAAAAAGTCAGACATGATCATGATGGTTACAAGTACATCTGAGCGCCTAGAGTACATGGATTTCACGACACCCCACACAATAATTCCAGCTAGCATAATTAGTACGACTGAGGGGGAGAATATCAGTATAGATGATCTTGCTAATCTCAGAGTAATCACAGTCAAAGATTTTTCCACAGAGTCGTGGCTTGATGCGAATCATCCCGGCATCAAATACATATCAGTTAATGATGTTTCCACAGCAATCACATATATTGAATCAGGGATCGGCGATGTATATCTCGGATCATATAAAATTGCATCATATCACGCAGCAAATGCAGGTGCCACCGTGTATGATGCAGGCGACTTGGGATACGAGTACAAACTCTCAATAGGCTATGACAAGGATAAACCAATTATGGGAGCCATCCTAGAAAAGACACTGGCATCAATTTCAGAGCAGCAAAAAGAAATGATGCTGGCAGAAATCATCCAGTAAAAACCAGTCATTAGAATAATTACAGTCAGCATTTATCCTGTTTGCTGTGGGCTTGGCAGTTTATCCGTTAATTAAAAGGGATTCCAAATAATTCAGAGTGCAAAGTCACACACCCTTATCCATCCGCTATGACTAGTCGGAAAGACCGCGGTGTTTTCAGGACTACGGCTCTTTTGCATCTCCATCATCCCGTAATGCCTGAGCATCACCCCTCCCAGGTCCACGATGCGCTCCCTGATGTCCTTTGCACCATACCGCGTTATGCCGTCAAGCTCAGAGTCTGCCACAATAAGATCAAAGATGTACTCTGCCACCGGTACGCGATCCGTTTGGATCTCCCCGCTTGGAACCAGGTATTCCAGGATTATCCGGTTTTGGCGGGATGCGGTTGTTCCGAATTTTGAGATGACAGACCAGAGCGTCCGCTCTGGAAGATAGTAGGATATGCCCTCAAAGACGGCAAGCGAGGGGGCATCAGCATCCCATCCCCGCTCCATAAGGGCGCCCATCACGTTTTCAGGCTCTGATATGTTCAGGGTAATACACTGGATACGATCCCCGAGCAGCGGATCCGTTAACCCGATGATCCGGTTTTTCTCATCCATGTTTGCCACGTCAATCTCAAATATTCTACATCCCTCAAAACGCGATGCCACATCAACTGACAACGCGTCAAATCCCGCGCCAAATACTGCCACCTGGGTTATCCCCCCGTTTCTGATGGCATCCTCAGTCATTTCAAGGATGCAGGTCTTTCTGTTTTTTATTATATCCGGATAATGCGGCCAAAACCCCATGGATTTTGCAAACAGACCGCGTCCGGACTCTAGGTCCAGCATGTCAAGGTACCTTTTTGCGGCTCTACTGGTGTGCACCTCGTTCATGGCCATCAGCATTACCAGGGCGGAAGTTGATGAGATGTTTTGTATCCTCAATTAACTGGAATTGTGATTCTATACACTTAAACCTTGAGCGCAAAATTATGCCGTTTTGGTTCTGTTGTATCATGCATGCAGGTAAATTAAAAAGACATCCGTCTGATTAAGCGGATGTTTGTAGTGTCCCTTTACAACTACTTTTCGAGGAATTTTATCATGTCGCCAAAGCAGTCATATGCAATTGTTATTAGTTCATCCATATAATCACCTAGTGATAGCAGGGGTTTTGTCTCCTTTTCCATACGATTGAGTTCACGTGTCCATTCAATGCTGGGTTCTTTGAACTCTTTTAGAAAAGTCTCGTCAAACATGTCAGTTACACGTATTCTCTCCTTTTCATACGATTCTAACAATTCTTGAATATATGCAGATATACCAGGTGATATCATGGCAATCGTGTCAATGTATGACTGGTACATCAGGGTGTCTTGTTTGAGGGCACCTAGTATCTCCTGTACAATACTTGATGCATTATCGGGGCGGAGTTCTCTTTTGGGTTGTTTGACTTCCTCGTCTTTTGCACTTGCCTCGTATTCATCCAATGCCTTTTTGATGGCCCTCACATGTAGAATGACCTCATCTAGATTGTCTCTTAGATTTGACATGTGCTGGATTTGATTTTAAAGTCTATATTGTTTGTATGTTATCAGCAGGCAGCTTTTGATCTTTATGTTTTTTGTAATCTGTTATTCTGCGGGAATTGGGATCGGTTTTACCATGAATTTTAGATGAATCTCGCCATCATCATCAACGAGCATTATGTTCTGCCTTAATTAATTGATCATACAGATAAGCCTGTTCTGGAAATAAATTTTTCATTATTTTTCCAGGAATACTGGTTTTTCCATATTTTGCTACTAGTTTAACACGGGCGATATTTTTGACTTTATCCTCTAATTGAGACAATTCAGATAATTCATCCAGGATCTGCTTTGCCTTTTTGGTAATTGTTTCTGATTCTGCACCATTAAATTTTTTCAAAATTAATTTTATGATTACTTTGATCAGTAGAATATCTGATACATGAGCATATCCCCGATAGCGTCTTTTCCCCAACAATTCTGTTGTGAATTTATTAAACCTGCCTTGATACGAAGGATCCAATTTGATTTGATTATCCGTAACTAACAGTTTATCTGAAAAATTATCCAGATCAGATAAAACATCCTCAAATGTTGGAGATTTTTCATTAAAATAAGATATTTCATCCCTAGATGTTTTTTCAAAAGCATCGACTATCATTTCCAGAGGAAACCTGCCTGTGATTGATTTTAACAAAGATGCGATATCGTAAATTTGTTTTGGAATATCAGGTTTGTCAAATCTGATTCCTATGGTGTTAAATGGAAGAGTTGTTAATTTGTCCCCAATTAAAGAACCGTGATCATAAACGAACAAGGGGAAATCTATTGGAACTCCTATAATTTCAGTTTTAGTAACTATTTTCTTTGATTGTATCTTCATACTATTTCCGTAAAAAATCTCAATTTTTATTTCAGACGTTTCATTTACAGATAACTGATATTCACAATAATATGTTAATAGTGGTAATTTTTTGATGCCTGCGGTTTTTGGAACGTATGGATCATCTATTTCTACAGCATCTTTGAGTTTTTGTGAAACTTTTTTCATTGCGGCAATTACTTCTTCCCTAGAACTTCCAGTCACAATATCAATATCTACACTTAATCGATGCAGGGTTTCGTCATGTAGATGAAAAGGAACCGCCATTCCTCCTTTAACTACACAGTCAGGCAGTACTTCTTGGATGTGAGTCAGTACTTCAAAATCCATGATGAATTTTTCTAGTGGCAACAAATCCAGGAATCCGTAAGATGTCTTGATTGCATCAAGGGTTTCCCTGTTCAAAATGTCCTGAAAATATAATTTCACCAAAGTTCATCCTCCAAAATATGTTTCAGTAATCCTGATTTTTTGATTAATTTTGCACAAGTTTGTAAATTTTTAGAATTGATCAGATTGGATCTTTTCATTGCTGCAAACATCCGTTCTAACTCTGGCATATCCAGCTGACTGCCATGACTGTGTGTCTCATTTAGCAAATCAAGAAACGCCTTTTCAGGTGTGGCTATCGTTGCCCCCCTGATAACTGCATACTCTCTTATGCTGATGATTCTTTTGACTGCAGGCATTCTTAGAAACGTGTCCAGTGTCTTTCTGTCTGCAGCATGTATTACGGTAAATTCACCCTCAAATCTGCCTGCTAGCACCTCTGAGAGATACTCACCCCTTGAGGGTTCGGTGTAAAGCGTGTAGACTAGCATTCCACGCAGGTTGTGCAGGTATGGTGTCAAAGTGGACAATGCTGTAAACTGGAATTTGTATCCAAAATTTTCCTTGAGATAGTCATGGACCTCGATTAACTCATCTGCCAGCCCGTAATTTGGGATGTGTGGTATATCCACATCCCTATCCCTGGAAACCTCCTTTTTGACCCCTTTTTTGGACCATGCATTTAGAAACTCATGTACATCTTGATTTCTTTTTTTCAAGAATATCTCAAAATTTGGATCTTTGTCAAGTAGTCTTATCTCCGAGGCAATTGTGCCGATTAAATATAACGGGTTTTTTACAAATCCGAACGCCTCATCATCTCGGTTGATCGTCACTCTGATCTTCGAATCGTGTTTTTCCATGATGTATAACGGTTCGTTTTTGAGTGGTTTTATCTCTATTTCCACGGTATTGCCGCCTGTTTTTATCGTGAACGGTTTTGTATTATCTAGTAATTCCTGTGAAACCTTGGAGCGTACACTGCGATCCATATACAGGGGAATGAATTCATTGTTAAAGTAATCAAATAGGGATTTAATTGGTACAGTACTTTGGCTTTTGGATTTTGATGACTGTATAGTTTCCCTGAACTTGGGATACTGTCTAATCGCATTTACCGCTCTTTGATATTCTGGACTTTCTTCGATGAATGCACTCTTGTTAAAGTTTACAGGAACATGATCCAAATTCAGATCCCCGATTATTTTTGCGTTTTCCGGATGTGCTGCAAAGCCGAATTTTTCATATGCCTTTATCAGTCTGCCGTTTTTAAACAGATGCAACCCGTAACGCCCTTTTATGGAGCGTTTTTTTAACAGTGCGACATGACCGTTGATTTTCTCCCCCAATCCCAATTCAATCCGTATGTTCTTTTTGCTTCCTTCTACGGTATCTGGTTTTTCTGGTTTGCAGGAAACAGTATTGATTTGGATTGAAACCTGTCCCGTCTTCAAATAAGGGAAATAACGTATGCCGAAATTATCCTTGAATTTTGAAACTTGGTTAGGATATAACGACACGTTTAATTCTGAAATTACAATTTTTGTTCCATGCCAATCTTCCTCTTCTTTCAAAGTTCTTTCATTGATGGTGAAATTCTCCCAACTTTGTGATTCATCAGATAGCCAGCTTTTTTCATCATATCCTGCACTGTACTCTTTATCCGAGTTGATTTTGGATGTGCTGATAATGAATTTTTTCCCCAAAGCAGAGCACGCACTCTTCATTCCAATTCCAAACTGCCCCAACTCCCCCTCAACTTTAGTTCCCCTTGCAATGGTCATTGCATTTGCCAGACCGTCCCGGTCCATGCCATGACCGTCATCCCTTACGCAGATCCACCTATCTTGAAAATTCAGTTGGACCTGGATTGCCACCATTTTATCGGGGATTCTAGCATCAATGGAATTATCCAATAATTCGGCAACTGCCTGCTCTGTCCTGTATCCGACAAGGCCTAATTTCTGGACAAGTGACTTGTCCGGAGTAATATCTACATGTGTACTATCATCCATACTAAAAGAACTTAAATCTAGAATTTAAGACTTTTTCTTGCTTTATAATCATATTGAGCCTATCTGGAATATACGATTTGGATGTTTTGTATATTGTAGAAAATCTGTGTTTTTCTAGATTTAAGTTCATTATTTTAACAGGTTTGGAGGGGCTTGAATAAGGGCTATTTCTCAACTCCTGCAAAAATTGACCAACGTGCAAAGGATTAGCAGATACAGAGGTCGGAGATTGCCATCGAGAAAAAACAGACAGGATTGTATCCTGCTGTAAATTGGTCTGTTACCAATCAATACGGCAGATATCGGCCAGACAGGAGAGACATTACATCAAAAACTGCTAGATCCTGTACAACACAGGACACTGTAGAAAACCATCAGATTCACACTTTGCTGATAGAATCAATCTTTGATTGTTGGGGACTGGTTACAAACTTGAATTGTCATGCTAGTTTAAGGAGGGGACCATACCCACATGAGCCCCTGACACCAACGCCGTTGATTCAGAGGATTCAGTATGGCGTGCATACCATATCTAATCAATATAATATGTTACAGGTTATTTCATGAATTATGATTTTTCTGAATTGTCCCTTTCCTTTATGGGTCAGTAAAAATTCTGCTGTGATACTATTTCAAAGCAGCCAGTTTTGTAAAAAAACAAGTGGCACATTGAAAAACTAGTGTAAAAATAATGAATAACAACCTGCTATTGGTTATGTTTTTGCCAGTAAGAAACCACACTTGGATTCTTTCATGTTAACGGCATCTAAAATCAAATCATCCCCGGTACATCTGCATTTTATTGAGTCAAGGAAGATTGGATAAATCCACTTCTGCCGTGAAAATACTTTGTACTTGTGGCGTTACCCATTCTTCAAATCCATGTGGATGCACAATTCTACAATCAATGTCAGGCATTTCAGCGACATAACACCAGCGTGATTCGGCATAGTTTACAACATCGTCATACATACCACAAAATTCTACAGCGGCCCGATTAACCAAACAGTAAGAGCTTGCATTTTCCAAATCAATATTTATAGAATATGCCAGTACAACAGGAATTAAAATCAAAAAAACAAACGGAGATTTAATCAATGTCCGTTCCCCACCGTCTTTTCACAGAGGTAATACCGGAATGTGTATCCGTACAGGAAAGAACAGTCGATTCGGATTTGATGAACGGATCACGTTTTGCAGCCCATGTGTGTACAAGTGAATCAATCCCCGACAACCCATTCTTTCTCCGTTGCCACCGGCTCCCTCACACACATGACTGCCCTTGCCTCATCGGCATATTTGAAATCCTGCAGATGATATGACGTGCCAGAATCCACGTGCCCCTGAAACTCGTCTAATCGCAGATCAGATTCCGGTATGATTCTGAATTTCTTGATCTCAAAGGGTTCAATCCACATTTTTATTTTGGATGCGTCCATGTTCTCGGGTCTGCCCGAAATAATATGTTTAGCATACGAAAGGAATACCTTGGATGAGGACGGCTTGTATTCCTCCAAAAAGTTGCGGTAATGCCCCTTTAAATCCATCTCTGTCATAATAAACCCGAACTCCGCCATCATTCTTTCTTTTAGATCCTCATAGATTATAACAGAGTAATGCTTTTGATGTTCCACTATTGTAACTGTCACACGTGAAGGGTCCATCATTCTGAACTTTTCATCAAAGGTTTTGAAAAGCCTTTCAGACAAAAATACCGGCGCCGTAAGAAGTTCCTTGCCATGGTTTTTCCATAGTATTGCACCGGTCACGACAGACCAGGTTGTAATCTCAACCCTCATGCTTTTAGTTGGCAATATTCTTGTTAAATAATTTGTTGATTTGAAATTGTTGGTGGTTTATTGCCTGCAATACATGCAGAATGTAGTTGTTGTAAAATCCGGGAAAAGTGTTTTATCATTCAAACTGACCAAGATGGGTCCACCACTTGTATCCGTATTTATACAACATGATAAATACATAAATATTTTGCAAGCTAATACTAATCGTGTAGGCTAGAAAGGGAAATAATGTGAGATTGCAATCACGTAATTTCATCAATACCCTCAAACTTTCATAGCAGTTATGTTTCTGCGTGTTTTTGGTTGTTTGACGCCTACATGAAACTATTCTACTGTTAGCAGTGTTTTAACTACATTGTAAGGTATCTTGCAATTTTACCGGCCATAAAGATATAAAAATTATGCAGAGTATTGCTGCTGTATGAGTCAAAACCCCCTTACACTTGAGGTTCTTGAGGCATATACAAGGGACGTTGGCAGGGGAGTGGCAAGAATTGATTATGATTCCATGGATGCGTTTGGTGTCTCAACTGACGATGTACTAGAGATAACTGGTAAAAGAAGAACGGTGACAAAATGTCTTCCGTTGCACCCATCTGATGAAGGAAAAAAAATTATCAGAATTGACGGATTGTCCAGAAATAATTCAGGAGTTGCACTCGGAGATGCAATTTTACCCAGAAAAATAGAGACAGTAGCCGCAGAAAAGATAACGGTGGCACCATTGGAGTCAATTCCCCCAGTTGACGGGAGATATCTTGCTGGTGCCTTGGAAAGTATTCCTTTGATGAATGGTGACCATGTAATGGTTCCATACTATGGCGGGCGCCTGACTTTTCAGGTTGTTGCAACTACTCCTGCAGATGATGCCGTGCGGGTTGATAAAAAAACCAGCTTTTGCATTGCAGAAAAAAGATGATAATCACTGGAATTCCACAAGCACATGCAAAGACTGGATTGACCGTAAAAAAGGCGTACCGCCCAATAATGAGACCTGACACGATCTTTTCCCGGTTGAAACTTTAATTTATTCTACATCCGTTATTCCAGGTACGGCATCTGCAAGACAAGTCCGGTTTTGTAGTTGTTACAAGCGGTAATTACCGTTTCACTATTTTGTAAATTTTTTAATGCTCATCTTTTTATCATGATATACAGCATAGTGGGACAGTCCGGTATCCAAACAGATATGATTCGGGGTCTGCCTTACACGTGCATCGTGTGTATGGCCGAATATCTGCTTTTGTCCTGCAATATCCTCAAACTCGTCATAGTCGCACCAGAGAATGCCGCCGTGTTCGTGTTCTCCTCCCCTGGACTGGCCGCACTGCAGGAACCTGTGGTGATACCCCGCACTGTTGATGTGTTTGAGGTCCTCATCTGATTGCTTCATAAACTCCATTAGATCTGTCTTGCCGTATTCCTCAAAGAACTGTCTGCTTACCCCAGCATGTGTGCAAAGCCAGTCATCAAGATAATAGTATAACCGCATTTTATCCCACTTTATTTTGTGCATGTTTATTGCATATTTTTTGTATTCGGTGAAACCCGAGGATTTCAGATGTAATAGATTAGTCATGTACCCAAGATCGTGGTTTCCAATAAGGTGAACCCGGTTCTTATCCAGGATGGAGCGTGACAGCCAATGTGCAGTCTGCTCTGCTAGTTCCTGCGTATCGCCAAAAGAGTCAAAGTAATCGCCGAGAAACACCACTTTATCCGGATGCTCTGAGGATATTATCAGTTCTGCATCCAGGTAGTTCATGTGAATGTCAGGTATGATCAATGTCTTGTTATCTGCCAATTATATCAGTGTTTGTTGTGTGCAGTGATAAAAAAGATTTGCCAAACTGAAATCCGTTTAATTGGACAGGCATAACCATGACTGAATTTTATACTGCCAGGTACCCTGCTTTGCCAGCCTCGGGCTCGGCATGGTGTGTTTGTATGAATAAATTATTTCAAGATGAATAATGCAGAGTAAAATCCGGCTTGTACATCATAAACCCGATCTAATATTGATCGGATGATACTATTTGGTTTACACTATTAGACAATATGGATCTAATACCTGATCGCATATTTAGAATAATGCAGGAGGTTTACATTGGTCAGAACTAGAAGGACCAACAGATACTGTGTTGACTGTGGTGCAAGACTGGTGTATTACCCAAGGTTATCCAATCCCAAGGCGCCAAACGAGCACAGGGTACTGGTTTATGCGTGCCCTGACTGTACCGCTGATTTTGAAAAGCCCAAAATGTTCTCAATCAAGCGCAACCAGGTGGAGGACCCGCTGGAGACAGTAGAGGTGGAGATTACACAGATACATAAAAAAGCCGTAATTGTAAAATAAAGACATGTCAGATACGCCAAAACCCAGAAGCAACGCATGGTTTCTGCTGCCGATACTCTTTGGGGTAATGGGCGGCATACTCGCATATGTTGTTATACGCAGGAATGATCCACAAAAGGCAAGAAACTGTCTGTATGTCGGGATCGTCTTCATGGGGATTGGTATAGTAATTAATTTGATCATATATGGGCAGGCACCGGAGATCCATCAGGGTATCAACATTGAGGTGTAGGGATGCATACATTTTTTTAGATGTGTGTGATTGTTGGGTTATGACAGATAGATTTGCGATTTATCATGATATTCTAAAAGCAACAGATATCATGATTCACAGCATAGATTGCACTGCATACAAGGATAGAGACCTTTTGGCAAAAAGTTCGGATTGGCACACTGCACCTGACATGCAGACTGCCACAGATACAGCTCAGAGACTGGCAAAAGAGCATTCCATGAGTTACCGTGATTGCAAAATGTGTAAACCATCAAGTGCCTAGTGTACAGAATCTCAAAATTGTAGACAATAAAAAACATCACGAGTAATACACCATAACAAAAAGACAAGTACGTGAACTAAAAATCATCAAAAAACCAGAGAGTATTGATTTACCCATATAATTATGAATAATAAATTAGAATCACTTGAAACAACTCTGAACATGCTTTTCACCAATCATATACAATCCACAAAAACACAAATCCAAACATCACAAATCAGCCAGACTGCAAAGTTTGTCTGCCATGGATGCAATCATTTCATGCTCTGTTAGTACTGACACCCACGAATCAGGAATGCCCTCAATTCCATAGTATGCCCCCGCCATCTGCCCAAATATGGCAGCAGTTGTATCAGTGTCATCGCCCAGACCAACCACCTTTCTGCATCCATCCTTAAACGAGTCAGTATGGTAAAACGCCCAGAGTGCTGCCTCCAAGGATTTTGGGGCATGCCCGCTACCGGTTATGTCCCCACCATCCTGCTGCCGGTATGAGCCAAGACGTATCGCATCAATCTCAGGTTCTAATGGTTCGCGCCCCCAGTAATCCTGTTCCGGTTCAAACGTATCATGTAAAACCGCAGTCTTGTCCATTCCCTGCAGGATTCCCGCAATGATTAAACCCAGGTACCGGCACGCATCTGCCGGAACCGCATGCCCGTGCGTGGTAATCGAGCTTGCGTGTGACATTGCCGCTGCGCGCATCAAATTCTTTGCATAAAACATGGGAACCGGCGCCAGACGCATAATCGAGCCGTTGCCCTCACCTGTCACATCAGAGGGTCTTCCCCAAAGCTTGCGGGTCTTGATATAATGGTTTAATGCAGAATGCGTGGTGTTACCAATGCCAAAGCACGTTCCGGTACTGCTCATATGACCGCGCAGGTACCAATCAACGTATCGCCCAAGCTGATCTGCGGGATCAAACCCCTTCTTCTCTATCAGGCTTTCTGCAAGGCATAACGCCATCGAGGTATCATCAGTCCACTGACCGGGCTGCAGGTCGTGCGGACCCCCGCCAGTTATGCTGTCAGTTGGGGTAACTCTGGATTCTGAGAATTCATAGGGTGCGCCATACGCATCCCCTGCGGCAAGTCCGAGCAGACATCCCCTGTACCTGTGGGCAACTGCAACAACCATTGATTGTAATGCGTCAATCTGATATTTAATATTGTACCGTTACCTCAGTTCGGGATTTTTTTCATTGCCGTATCAATATCAGTTAATGTTAAATCCTGTTTTTCATTCAAGTGATTAAAAAATGATTCTGTCTTTCTGGGCAGCGAATCCCCATCCACGTAAATCCGGATGAAGAATGTTTTCATTATCTGGTTTTCCAGTATCAAATGATGGAACAGCGCCTTGAAGGCATTCCTCTTTTCCAGGTATACGGTATTTGATTTTTTCAGGTCCTGCAGTTCAGACCAGTACCCATTCATTCTTTGAATCTTTCCGACAAACCAGTCCTCCAGATTAAAATCAGTTGTCTGGGAGAACAGTTTTCGATCATACTGGTCAATTATCCGGACTTTTTCCCGGGCACACGCGTCTTTTAGCCCGCCGTCATTTGTGATCAGGACGGCATCCTCAAATTTGGCATAGAGCAGACATTTTACATCAGTCATGGACAGGGCAGGATACCTGATTTTAATTGGTATTTTCTGCTTTTCTGTCTTTAGATTGAATTTCATATCTTTGATACCCTGCTTGAAGATTCCGTTTAATTCAGAGATAACATTAGAGTAGGATAGCTTTTCGCGGACATGCTCGTGTTTCAACTCTTCCTTGATAAACTTGGGAACATAGACTGTCACAGTATCGCGGGGACACAGGGTCTTGATTCCGTTTAGCATCTCATAACTGGATATCAAAGGGAGGACGGCATTTGCATCAAGGAGAATCTTTGCGGTGCCTGCAGCAGCTGCTGTCATCTGGCTTTTTTTCAGGTATTCTGGTTTTTTTATCAGTTTATGGGCATTGTTGTAGAGGTGGGTCTTGAGTATTCTTGTTTCGTCTTTTAGTTTCTCCTTTCTTGTTTGATAGTCACTCTCTGTACTACTGCCAGTCCGGTTTAATTCCTCTAGTTTCTGATGCTTTTTTTTGAATTTATTCCATAGTAATGCCAGATTCTCCAGAGAATCCGGATTTTTTGTCTTATTTCTGGTTTTTGTGTGGTTGTCCCCTTTTTTCCTTTTGTGGGGTGGTGATGCTGACCAGCCGGTCTTTTTTTTCCAGGGGTTTGACCTTGCAGGATTTTTGGTGAATCTGTCGTTGATCATGTTGTATCTACGCAATACTAGAATTAATGCTTGATCCTGTGAGAACTACGCCGGGTTGGGTGTGCCAACTATTTTCGGATTAAAATGATGAATCCCAAGTGACTGCTCAGATAACACGTTATCCGGTGAGATATCCTATAAAAAACTCTGCGGCATCATACCTTGAATCTGCCGGGGTATCAACTGTATTCAGATGACATGTAATACCGTGTATAACACACTGTTCGTTGAGGTATATTGCATGCAGCGGACTGTGGACCAGTTGTGAGACCCCTGGATTTGCATTAAAAAAACTGCTACCCGCATTTTGTGGCCTGTCATAGTTTTGCAGTAATATTGGAGGGTCATCCACATCCATAAAGCGCGGAAGATCCACCGCCTCTCTGAGCAGCGTTATCTCAGGATCAGTTATAGTATTACCCTCATCCATGTGGTACATGTTTGATACTGCTGATGAGGATGAGACGTTACGTATCCAGGATTCCGGATTTACATCAATATTCAAAATTCGGGGCCATTGCAACACGTCATACGTTGACTGGGATCGTATGTGACCAATTACGCGGATGTGCTGTGATGTATCCGGATGCAACCCCACGTACATGGCAATACCCCCACCTGCAGATGATCCGTATATTCCCATCCTGTCAGGGTCAATGCCGAGTGCTCCTGCATTATCTCGCAGATACCACACGATATGCGATGTGTTGTTTAGGATACTGTCAATCCTGTCAGATTCCAGAAATTGGTAGTTTATTGATGCGACAGATATGCCTGCACGCAACAGGTCGTCCCGTATGACCGCGTGATCAACGCGGTTTATGTCGGATTTGTCACCTGATACGAATCCTCCCCCGTGTATGAATATCATGAGCGGTGTCGGCTCTGCGATGTTTGGTTTGTACAGATCAAAGACGTTTCTGGGTGGTAATCCATAACGGATGTTGGTTGTCAGCTGGGTGTTCTCATCAAATGGGGTGGTGGTGCTAATATTGTTCTCATGTGTCGTATTGGTTGTCGGGTTTTCTGAGAGAGGGGCATATATCACCAGTATCAGCATGGTACCACCTACACCGAGAATGACTGTAAATACCAGATAGAGCAGCAACAGCCTGTTTCTCCTCATGGAGACACACATAGTTTACCGTATTTAGAGGTAGGATAGGCGTTGTTTGAATTGTATTGTTCACATATGACAGAAAAAGACTTTGAAATACGGTTTGTGGGTAACAATCCACGCATTGAACCTAAAAAAGCTTAAATTTACAACAATAAAATCCTCATTGTGAATAATAGGATAATTTTGTTGGCGGTGGCAGTGATTCTGGCATTAGTGTATACCCGCATATTTGAGAATACGTTCTTCAAGGAGATAATTTTGGTTGGCATTCCAACTGTCATTGGCGTATACACCACAAAGTCGATATACGATTCCTGGCAGAAAAGAAAGGATGCCGGTGCGATCAAGAGGAGGATTCTGGAAGAGTACGCGCAGAGTTTTGGGAATGAGTACTCTATGCTGGGCGAGTTTGCAAGGATGATTTACAACAAATATCTGGATTATTCAGTGCATAGTGACACCTTTAAGGATGAGATCAAATTCAAGAGCAAGTTTCCCACAGATGCGAATCTGTTGCCGGGGGTGGCATACAAAAATGAGTGGAACAAGTTTGATGACAAAATCTGGAAAAACACGTATATCAAAAAGAAATTTCTTGCCAATTTTGAATTATACAACAAGGATGAAAGGTTGAGTTTGGATATTACAAGGATGGATAAAATGATGCATTTGTGCCATCAAAGGGTTGCCGTGCTGGTCCATTCAAAGAACAGGGACGAGTTTGAGCGGACCTATAACAAGATTCAGGTGGAGCTCGACAAGATACAGAGTGTCAATAAGAGTATCGGGGGCCAGCTGGCCAAAAAGAATTTTAAAATGAGATTAAAGATTTTCAAGTCGTAGATTGGGGATTTGTTATGCCGGTGGTTGAGCATAGTGTTATGCGGTAAGCAGGTTTTAAGATATGATAATGACTATCAAAAGTTTGTGAGATCAATGGATTCTATTCGGATGTTTTTTAACATCAGATAGAATGTATCGTTTTAAAATACTGGGAAATTTTATACGTCATTTGACATGTCATACTGCGGGAAAAAGGGAGGTATGACAATAACAAAGTGGATTGAATGGAAAAATAGATGGGAAAAAATATTCAAGGGTCTAAAAGTTGATGTTAATAATTGAGTGAATTAAAAATTATAATAATTTCGGTAAAAGGCAATTGTTCTTGGGTGCAGGATGGATCGATTAAAGTTGGCAGTAAACAAGTGATTACCTGATTCAAATGCCTTCCTTACAGGGGAACCATCATATCCATAAAACCCGACAGAGTAAACTATTAAAAGTATAATATTCCCAGAAAAATCAGATGAATAGTAAGATAATCATAATAGCAGTTATTGCCGTTGGCGGGGGTGCCGCAGGGGCAGTCATGCTGGGATTGCAGGGTTCTGATGAGGCCATATGTCGTGAACTCTTGACAAAATCCGACCCCAGTGTTATGATGAAAATGAAGGATCACTACTGTGAGAGATACTTGACCGGTGAGGAAATTCTGGAAGCTATACGGGGAGTAACGGAAGATATGATGAATAATTCACCATCCATAGATCAACAGTTGATTGAATCAGAAATGATGGAATCAGAAATGATGGAATCAGAAATGATGGAATCAGAAATGATGGAATCAGAAATGATGGAATCAGAAATGATGGAATCAGAAGCAGACCCATAGGGTCATCAACATTGATTTTATTGCACGAGTACCAACACACATTTCAGGGGATAACCCATACGCAAAATTAGTACTGGTATCGGGCATATTCTGTTTCAAAAGTCCATACGCTATTTTGATCTCTTTTCTGCAGATATGACAGACTTTACACGTCCCACCTGACCGTCCTCAAGTCTGACCTTTATCCCGTGTGGGTGGAATTCACTGGAGGTCAGAATCTCACTCACTGTGCCGTCTGTGAGGTTGCCTGTTCTTTGATTCACCTTTGTTACGATGGATACGTGAACACCTCTTTTAATCCGGCTCCTGTTTGGTATATCTGCCATATTATGACTTGAATGTTTATGACGAAGTAATAATCTTTTTTGTAGGGGGATGTAATACGGGATATTTGATAATCTGCCTGGATTTATGATTTCTCGATAACGTGCTGGTTTGAGACGTGGTGTATTCTGGTGATCTGATCACCAAAATGCACCAGAGCCTCATATCATGTGCAGTTCTTTGAGGATCTTTTCCAAGTTTGAAAAAACATGATCAGGGCATGGATATTTTGGCTTTGCAGATATTCTATTCCAGGATTTACGTTTGGTTTTACCATGCTGTCTTTTTACATCTGCAATCCAGCAAGTCTTTACAGTTTTTCCATGACGTTTCTTGTAAATTGTCTGTGCTTTATCATAGGTCACAAATACTTTCAAATCTTTGACAAATAAAAATATGCCGTATTCACGATATCTCAATTATTTTGGTGTCAGTTACAAAGATTTTCTATTCAAGTCCATTTCCGGATAGTCCATCAAGATATTTATGGTATGATTTTATCCAGATATCTGTATATTCTTGGAGGCATTCTTTGGCTCATAGTTCTGTAAATCGTCATCTAAATTCCTGTTAATGTCAGAACCATACCCTTTCTCAATCAGATAATCTTTCACATTGGACATGCTTACGCCTTCTGTCTTTCAAACCCCATAATCCTTGAATACATTAATCGATTTGTCTTATTTTTTGCATCCTGAATGTTCTTTCACATCTGGTTCTTTTTCCCTGTTATCCAAATCTGCATTATAATAAATTCAATCAAAATGCCTCACTTTACAAAGAAGAATTAATTTGAGTGTCTGTAATCCGGCAAACCCAATATCGGCAAACCCAATATCGACAATACTTATATCATTATTTTGTTAGATGGATGCCATGAGCGTGCTAGGTAGGGAAATATTTGAGGTTGGCAGGTGTTATGAGTCAAAAGATATACGAAAAATATCTTTTGTTCATCTGTATCATGGAATAAGCTGGGACAAATATGAAACAGTGGTTTTGATTGCTACGTTTGATTCAGAATATCCAAACAGCTATGATCCTAAATCAAACCAATATTGTTACTATGGGGCAATATCAGCCAAAAAGAATAAGGATATACGTATGAATTATGTTATCCGCGATTCCGATAAAAATGGTTACAAAATGTATCTTTTTTGGCAGTTTACAAAAGGCAGATATGAGTTTATTGGGCAGGTAAAACTGCATAGTTATTCAAATGATCAAATGGATCACAATGGTAATGGATACAATGACTACAAGTTCATATTAGAACCTGTACTAGACAGTAAACCAAAATTTTGTGATTAGTGCAAAAATAAACAGTTAGATATTCTCATACCCACATTACCCATCAGGTAATTAGGTGGACCGAAAACCGAAAAAGATCAGGGATTAATGGTGAATGATGGATAATCAACGAATTTTATTTCAAGAACATAGATCCGGGTCTGCTGACATGACTTGCCAAACGAGATTGAATATCGATCAGAGTTTCATGTGTTAGACAGAAAATAGGCTTGGTTAATTCATCATCAATGTTATGCGATGTGACACTTCCCAAATCAAAAACTATGTGTGACACCTTATCCTCAAAGTTTACATATGGAATTGCATACAAATCATCTTTGTTTGTGCATATACAACCAGTTGGAATTTCGCCTGAAAGTACCACCCCGGGAACAATTCTCAAGGTTCGCCATTTCTTTTGGGCATAATCGCACATTGCGTTAACTATCAAATAAATCATTTTATGATCAGGTGGATTTTCTTTGGAAACACCTTTTAGGCATTGCTCAACAAATTTTTTATAATTAAAACTGGAATTAGGAATACATTTGTAAATATTTCCAGGTAAAGGATTTTCGAATGTTATGCTTGTGAACAAAAGTTGAGTGTTTATTTTTGCTTTTATTTTATTATCATTAATTTGTTCTCCAGTTTTAATTATCCCTGCAGTTTTTTCTCCAAAGTCCATATATCTTACTCCGTTGTACACTTTTGTTAAAAATGTGGCAGTTACCATAGCTAAGGCGTTATCAATTACAGCTTTCTCATCAATAGAAGAAAATTGTTTACCGGTTCTTGCATTTGCAAGTGCATTGAAAAGGTTTGCCATGTTTTTATTCCAATTGCCATCACATGAAATTAGATTTGTAAGTTCGAAGCTTGTTTCAATAGAAGCATCATGCAATATATTTTCCCAATCCCCTAACAAGTTAACCATCTCCACATCTTGAAGGGATGATTTAACACGATTCATAATTGATGTAATATCATACGAACCATTTTTTTTGAAATCTGTTTTCTCCAACATGATTACTTGTGCATCAGAGTTGATTTCAATGAGTCTTTTTGTATCCTCAAATAATTCTGGCTCTGCAGTCCATACAACTACAACAAAGGGTCTATTTTTAGTATCAACTATTTTCTCTAGAGTTACTTTTGCATTTCCAGGGTGATTTTTCTTATCCAGTCCACGAACTAATTCTAAATCTAAAAATACTAGTCGCACGCCCTTAATCGGTGTATCGGGCAATTCATCATCATCAAAACTTTGAAAGATGTGAACCGAACTCTTTAAAATTGACAGAGATTGTGCAAGGGGAACAATGTCTTCAAAACTATCATCAATAATGACTATTTTGCCATTTTTTGGAAGATTCATTTCTTCTTCTTTTTCCTAAAACATAAAGCAACTATCGCACCATCTTGGAATTCTTTAGGAAGCGAGAAATCTCCCCAATCTGGGAATCGGATCTCACCTTTTTGCAACTCCATGACTTCTTTGGCCAAATGCAATCCCAAACCAGTTCCAAAAGGTTTTGTACTGATATAAGGAGAGACCATCTGTTGACCGGTTATATTTGAAAAGCCGGTCCCGTTATCAGCTATGACAATTGAAAGATATCCCTCCATCTCATCGGATATGGAGACAAAAATTTTCTTGTTTGATCCACCTTTTTGATCTAGCCAGTATACTGAATTATCCAGAATGTTGATTATTGAGGTAACAGTGTGCCCATCATAGGAATCTACTTTATCTTCAACAGGAAAATCCCTATATTTCTTTACAGGCGTTATTTCATGTTTGTACAATCTATTTTCCAGGACATCAAAAGCATTATTGATCAAGTTTTTCAATGAATTGTTTTTGATGGATGATTTTTTCACTAGGAAAATATATCCTCGAATTGTCTTTTCAAGATTATCAACCAGTTTTAATAGTTTTTTGTCAACAGGGTTAATTTCCACTGTTGTTTTCAATTCTTTAACAATTTTTTCTACCTGATGAACGACCGTATTGAATACAAGACCGGTATTGGAGCTTTTGAGAAGAAGGTCATTAACCTGCACGTATTCAGTCTTAATTTTCATCAGTTTTTTCAACAATTTCTTTTGCAATTCTGTTTCGACTACATCGATTGTAATGGTGTGAGATAAATCATCAATAGAATAAATTACAGGCTCGGTTCTTCTGGAAGGTCCATAAACTAATCGTAATCTATCTTTATCAAGCACTCTAAGTTTTTCAATGATTTCAATCACATATGAGATTGCATCCTTAAATTGTCCATACGCCTCATTTTCTATGAATCCTTCCCTGTTTGCTTTTTCTGCAAGACTTTGACTTTTGTCAGCACCAACATAAACAGATCCAAGAATTATGTTATTGCTTATTTTTTGCCCGAGGGAATTGATGCGTTTTTCATCCAAACCAAGCCAGTCATTTCCTTTTTCTCCATAATCAAACACACGCACGCCATCACGGTAAACTCTGATTCCGCCATTTTCATTGAGGTATTTTTTAAATCCGGATTTGTCTTCTAAACCCAAGGAAAGAATTTTTGGATCTCTATCAAAAATCAATGCACGTATTCTCACCGGACCTATCTCAAAATTAGATAAATCTATAGGATGTAATGCTCCCAAGTTGCCTTGTGATTTCAATTTTAGCAGAGTTTTAAGAGGTGGATCATCAATGGTAATTGTCCTACCTTCAATCCCCTTCATAGATTCCCAAGGAGTAAATCTGTATGTGAGTTTTTGAATTTTATTTCCTTCAAACATACAGTCCACATCAAACAGAGCAGCTTTCTTCAGCTTGTCTAAGGTAAGTAAACCTTCTAACCAATCATCTCTATCTATATTGTATTCAATGTCAAATTTTTCTGGGGCGTCAAAGGGTGAAAGCAGTGAAGTCCAAGATCTGTATGCATCTCGAAATTGGGATTTACTCCAGGGTTTTCGAAAATTTGAAATTATAATTTGGGTTCCAGTTTCATCTCCTACGAATACTTCGGGATCCTTTACATCAACAGATATCGGAAAATCTTCAAGATATCGTGTTTGTTTCAATCGAGTCCAATCAATATTAAGATGAATTTCTCGGCTGTCTTTTTTTCTTGTGATTAATTCGATATTGTTACCCATTTTATGGGATGCAAATCTACCAATTCCTTTTTGACCTAAAACCCTCCTGCCAAGACGGGGAGAAAACTTGTTCTCTTCAAGAATTTTATAGTCGGTTCCGGGTTCAAGCCAAACATTTTCAACAAGATCAAGATCCATTCCGTTCCCGTAATCTTTTACAATTATTTTGCCTTCTTCTTTGCTGTCTAATTTGAATAGTGAAATTTCCACTTTCTTTGCATCTGCATCATAAGAATTCTTAATCAATTCTAAAAGAGCTATACCTTCATTTTTGATTAATTGTTCCCCCAGTTGAACAAGCAGTCTAGCTTTGGGTTTGAACGTATGGGTTATCAATACAGGGTATTTCTGCACGTGCCAATAAAACTTTTGTATGAGGGCACATCTATCCTTTGATTAAGCACAAATCGGAATGTTCAGGGGGGCATAAAAGTACAGTCTTTGATATTAGTTTGGTCTTTTTTCATGCTTTTAGGAGGAAGAGGAATGGGGTTGAGATAAGGATTACAGAGATGATAAACTGGGTGTACATTTGGAATGAATAATTGTGTAATAATGATCAATTATCTTTTTTAATATTGAAAAACACAGAATTGGAATTAAAAAATTCGGGAATTCAGCAGATAATGATGAATACTGATTTTCTCCAAATGAATTTCATACATCAGGAACCATCTGACTTGGAAGAGATATCCATGAATCCCCCAACTCACATTCATGTGGTCTCTTTAATGTCCGAGAAATTTTCTCACCAGTGTCAGTTATGATTGTCAATTCTGCAGGAAACAGTTTGGCATGTAAAACCCAACGAGGTGATGGAGGAGTACCTGAAATCAGTTCAAAATGATCTTTACTGTATTCCAAAGAACTGAATCGTTGTATTTTTACCATATCATCATATGCAAGAGACATATATTATATTTTGCGAATGAAATAAATCCAGATCAAATCCTGACAAGATGTATGACCACGCCACATGCAATTATCAGACTGCCTGTAACAGCTACAAGTGTAACACTATCCATGCGAGATGATGTTGGGATTATCATTTATCTACAATTTTGTAATGTATATCAAATTTAAAATGCTTTCCAGTAGATGTGGGTCTTTTTCCTGCAAATAATTCATCAGAAACAATTAGGGATTCGACCTTTCTCAAGTACATAAATCACCAAGAGGACTATATTTGATCTGAAATTGACCCCTGGCTTGATCCTCCACGAATTTGATAACAAAGCACACCATCAGATCCATTTTTACTACCAACCATAATGACACGTAAATGTTTTTGAGATCAATTTCATCAAACCAAAAACTACAAAGATCATCCACATTTTAAAACAATATGAGAACAGTCATGCAGGAAGATTTCAAAAAATTGTACAAAAAAGAAAAAGATCCAAAAGTAAAACCAAGAATGTTACAGTACACATGTTTTATATGCACAACAAGAATGTGCAGGAAATAGCACAAGATCTACTACAATGTCCCAACTAGGCCCCCCACCAGGTGAGGAGAACGTTTTGAAAAAGATGATTTTGAAGGCATTCAGGATTTTCCCAAATGTGGTAGATTTGTAAAAAATCCACACAAAAAAATGGATCAGATAATACTCAAAATATCGGGTGGACGCATCATGCTGGTGCAGCTGCAACAACTCTTGTTTGCAGACTGAGATTACCCTCCACATAACATATGTTAGAAAGATCATGCACAGTTACAACAACATGTCACCAAAAAACCAAATCCAATTCATGTAAATCGTACAAACAACATCATGCATATTCAACTGGAAATATCATCTAAAAAAGAAGATTTCACACCTAGAAGAGAAAGGATATGTAGTGACGATCAAAAGTTCATGAGATCAATATCGTAATTCTATTCAGATATTTTTTAACATTCAGATAGAATCGCACCGTTCTAAAATACTCGGAAATCCGACACGTCATATCTGACATTAATGCATAATATTCAGAGATCCGCAACACTTGCTTTGCCTGATGCCAGCACATATAGATATGACTGGGACACTCCTTGCTTTTAGATCATATGTTGGGAAAATTCGAATTTATGGCATAATTTTATTCAGAATTGGTATACAGTCAGACTTCTGAATCTAACCGACTGCTTTTATATCAAAACAACGTTACTATGGTATGGCTCTGCTACAAAATATGGATGTTAAAAACATAAAACAGAGAATAAATAATTTGTCAACCAGATTTGGCAAAATAAAAAGTAAAGGAGAAAAAAATGAATATGAAAATTCGTATAATTTTGTTTCTAATAGCCGAAATAGAAATAATTATACAAAAATAGGAAAAAATTCAAATATGAAACAACAAAACTTCTATACATCACTTTTTAGATGTATCTAACTTCTATTTTATTTCAATCACGTCATTAATTGAACAGTCTAATTACTTGTTGTTCAAATCACCCATATGGATATAATTTTCTTATTATCTACGTAATTTTGGGACTAACACATAACTCATCCAAATACCCAACACCATTAAATCTGAAAATCTTGTCAAATCAGACCCCTCCCCCTGTTTGTAGAATGAAATATGGTTGAAATCCTTAATTCTATTTTTTGTTGTAGCAATAATCTTTGTTTTTGTAATCTTTTGAAATTGCATAAGATGATATTGGAAGAATAATGAATAGTGATTTGATAGATATACTTATTTACTAAATAGAACTCTTGCGCAATTAGCATTGTTTTTGTACATTTCTGAATTTTGGTTAAATTTATGCTTGAAAATTTAGATTTTTTTTAATATTTTGGAAAATCATCTGTTAGAAGTTAAGTCTAGAAATTATTACACAAGACATCTAATGATCAGTGTTGAGATCATTTATAGATAAATTATAGTTTATCAGAATGTCTTCATCAAAAATCGTGATATCTTTTCATGCATCTCAGATACCATATCAATTGCATTAAATACTGTCTGCTGATTGATGTTTTCCAGGTCATCGAGTACCACGTAAACTCCCACCTTTTGTTTTCCGTCCTCTGTGATTACCTTGCTTATTGCCTGAATTGAAACACAGTATTCCTTTACTTTATTCTCAAATCTTTTCTTTTCATCATCGTTGAATCCACGATACCTTACAATCTGATTATTTTTCATAATTGCCTTGGCCCCCAGTACCAAAATTCCCTGCTGCGCCGTGGGCTCAAATATCTCCACAGGAATTCCATATTGACCTGCATGTCTTATCAGAATTTGAAATGAATTTTCTGGGTTTTTCACATCTTCAAAGGATAAACCCTCATGAATCAACCACCGCTCAACGTTGTCTCGCATTCTAGAGGTATTCATCTTACACTTTACAAAAAACATCCTTATTTGAATATAATAGGTGAGTAATGACATCAAACAAAGTAGATATTCCCAGTTTCGGAATATCCTATAACATTGTCAGATATAATGTATATGTTTCAATGTATTTTAGAATAGTATAATTCTGTCTAGATTTTGAAAAATATCTGAATAAAATCGTGATATGGATCTCATAAACTTTTGATTTTACTAATCTCCTCCTCCATGTTGCATTCAGTCCATTTGCCTTGTATTTATCATTCCATATTTTATGGTTCTTCCATGCATTGATGACATTGCTTGCATCTCAGACTAGTGTTATGCTCTCGGACATATTCTCTTGTTATCTCAAAATTTTCTACCAGTTCTATTTCTGGATTACAATATTCATCCGTACATGTTATTGTACCATCTATGAGATTACCATGATCTTTTATCCCTTCCTTTGTTCCCTCTGCATTCTTTTCACATACTGTAACATTCCAGTATGTCTCTACTTGTTTTTTACAGTTATTGCATCGTCTTGGTCTTGTCAGTTCATAGCTTCCTGATTCCATATATTCTACAAGCATGTCCTCATATTCACTTTGTTTAAGATCTGAGATGGTGAAATTGTCTTGTTCTGCCAAATATCGTACCATTTCTTGAACGTATAGTACTTGTCTTATCTTATCTGTTGTATCATGTTCAACCAAAGTCATTTTGCTCTCCAATCTTGACAAGTATCGATCCCATATTTTTGTGTATAAAATACTAGCCATTCATAGTTCATCAATAGAAATAATCAAGGCAATAATAAAAAATTATTCATTGAATAGTACGATGATTCTAATTGTATCATACTATGTGATGTGTATTCAGGCAATGCTTAGTTCTACCCAGTACTAAAAAAACATCTAAAATATAGTATTAGAAACTGCTCAACAGAATTACAGATCTGTCCATTTTGAATTGATCAGATATTACTGATTGCCGATCATCCAGACATTAAACAATAACAGAATATGCAAAATACAAAATAACAAGACGATTATATTTTGTTATACACTGACTATAGTGCCGTTCAAAAGTTTTTGGGAGTAATTGATTCTCGTGCAACATACCCCATCATGTCAAGATCAAATCTTCTTGTCCTGAAATACTGATATCGCATGTATCATGTCGGCAAACGTCTCATATATGCGGATCTCACAATCTTGCGTTTTGCCTGATGCCAGAACTTCCATCATGTTCAACTCTGGTGTTCTGGTAGGAAGGTAATGATGTGAACATCATTGCTCTCTTCAAATTCTTTTACACCTCCTGCAGTATGCACGGATGCCTTGTCCATTATTATCACACACTTGCCAAAATGACGGTGCAGATCATCAAGATATGCCAGAAACTCGTCTGTACGAAATCTGGAATGTCCTAAAGAACTGTCTTCCATCTTTGGCAGCTACACAGTATCCTGTGACATCTGGTGTCGCCCATCGTATGGAAAATAGATTGGTCTGCCTACAGGCAAGTATCATATACGACACCCATTCTGTATCTGAAGAACACCTCACCAAGCTGCAATATGATGTATCCTTTCTTTTTTAGCCTCAAAATCTCACATATTGTGTCATCCTGCCATCTTTGAATATTCTTCAGTGAATCATTTTTTGTGTGGACCTGCCCGTGCCTTTTTCCAAGTATATTTCATATGCACCAGTTTTTTTCTAATCGTTGTTACATCGTATATACTGCAGTCTCTTTTTGTACTGCATCTGCAATGTTTTTTGCGGTTATTACATTTTTTATGGATTTTACGATGGAGACAAATAGATCATTTGGTACTTGGAGGTCTGCCGCTCTTGGGAGTCTTGTAGACCTTGAATCTCGTATTTGTTGTATGCCTCTACCCAGTTTCTTACTGACTGCTCTGATGCGCACATGGTTTGTGTTACATTACAACGCTTAACTTGTTTACTGCAACCATGCGTACAGCAAGTATTCTTTTGAGCAGTCTTGGATCCTTTTCCCGTTTTTGTGCAAGGGCAAGCTCGTTTGTGTATTTCATGATTGATTCATATCAACATGATCAAAAAAGGTGTTGGTTAATTATTTGAGACCCCAATTATTTTTGCGTGGCACTATAACCCCGCATGCAGCACAGACATCTTTTGATTTTGCAAGTGTGCTGTATCTTAGGTTGCTTGGTACTGGCTCCCCGGCTGTTTTGACACCCCATCTTTTATTGTATGTATCAACATATTCCTCTGTGCGAAGATCACACAGCTCAATTAACCTCTTCTTCTGTTTATCTGTGATGTCCTCGTCAAGCAAAAATCTGAATACGCCTTTTTCACAAGTTACCACCTTGCATTTTATCAAAGTGATTTTTGGCCATCGCATTACGGTTCGCTGGTAATAATCTAAAAGAGACTGATCATTGTTTAGAAATATCTTTGCAATATCTGCCTTGGATGCCGTGTTACCTGACTCTAAAATCTCCTTTATCCTTATGGGCTAATAGATGTGTGTCATGGACATCTTGTTTTTGATAAAATTCTCTAGATCCTCATAGTTCATAGTTAGTATTTACAAGAATTTACGGTATAAACTTGCGGATGGTAGAAAGTTGTCGCATCTTAATTCACGTTGGTGGGAACCACTCTAGAAATGTAACACATCGACACCTGTATTTTTTGAGCAAGTTGGATGATAAAATATCGTGGTAAAAAGCAAGTTCACGCAGGAAAAAACAAGAATCATGTGTCTATAAACATCAGAATCAGCATGCCAGAATGCCGTATCATAATTGCTTCATTCAAGACAAGATGTCTTGACACTAATTACACGAGAGGTCCACTATACATCCTAGTTGGGATCTATGTCATCAAAACAATGCTTGAAATATTGACTATAGCAAGAAGCATATGTTTATGAGTTATTTTCAGGATATTCCAATTTTCTTATTCATGCTTGCCTAGGTAAAATCCACTAATCTCTAGTTTTTTGATGATTTTTAGTTCAAGAACTTTGTCTTCTCGCTATAGTTGCCAGTACAATACAGGATCCATAATTTGAAATACCTTTGTCTGTACATAACATTGAGTGCCACATACACTGGCGTAAAATAATCATTTATTAATTAAGTAAACAGTCTTTATATTGTGAACAGTGCCAAATTTAACGATTCAAGGTAACTGGTTACCAAGGTGGAAAAGACATGAAGCGCAACATAACAAAAAGAACCAAGATCAGATCATCCAATAGTACACAAAAAACGGCACGTAGAACCGCACCTACCGTAACCACCCTGTTTGCAGGTGGTGGTGGTGACACATTGGGATTTACCAGTGCAGGATTCAAGCTCGTGTTTGCCAATGACAGCAATTCTGATGCATGTGATACGCTACGAAACAGGTTTGAGAACGGTCAGAAGATAATACACTTTGGCAACATACGCAAGATATCTGACTTTGTGAATTCAAACGTAATCAGCGGCGGCTTTCCCTGCCAGGGGTTCAGCGTGGCAGGACCTCGCAAGACCACCGACAAGCGAAACACACTGTACGAGGATCTCAAGAGGGCAATATCTGCCACCATGCCGGAATTCTTTGTGGCCGAAAACGTAAAGGGTTTTGTCACTTTGGGGGGAGCCGAGCACAGAGAATTCTTCCAAAATGGTAAAATAGTGAATCTGGGACGGATTGCCCAGATGATAATTGAGGAGCTAACTGACATTGGCTACAAAGTACATTACGAGTTGCACAATGCCCGGGATTTTGGCATTCCCCAGGACAGGGAGCGCATAATCATTGTGGGGGTCAGAAACGATCTTGACTACGAGTTCAAGTTCCCCAAGCCCACCCACGACAAGGACCATTTTGTGAGTATGGAAGAGTATGGCGTCATGGATATCGATGCCAAGGACTCTGAAATATATCGGGAGAAGAAGGGCAGGCGCAAAGACTATTTCTCATCACGGTACATGTCCAGAAACCGAATCCGCAGATGGGATCAAACCAGCTTTACGATTCCTGCCGAGGCACGCCAGATTCCGGCATGTCCTGACTGCACAAAGATGTGGAATACAGACGTGCTAAAAGAGAACAAGCCCAGCGATGAGGACCTGCCGGAATTTTACAAAAAGCACTTTAAGCATATTTCCAAGGACCTGGTCAGAATGTCTTGGAGACAGTGTGCTGCAGTCCAGGGCTTTCCCCCGGATTACGAATTTTCCGGCAAGATTGAATCAAAGTACAAGCAGATAGGAAATGCCGTACCCCCACCATTGATGCGCAAAATAGCCGAGTGTATCATGCCCTACTTTAAGGGAAAAAAATCATCCTTTTGAGATTGTATCTGCAGTCAGCCTGCCTCTGAGCATCGTTATCTCAAAACTGGATCTTGCGATATTTATCTTGTCTAGACATTCTTTTAGATTGGATATTACCTCCCCTGCGATCTTTTCCAGTGGCGTATCAAGAACCACGTGACCTTGCAGCTTGTTCTCTACCACACTCCATTTTATCCAGACTGCCAGCTGTCTGGAATTACCCTCAGTCACCCACGAGGATTTCTTGGTGCTGTATCTGTAATAATGTGATATGAATGAGACCCTCATCTTCTTGTATTTTTTAGCATATCCTTTGATGCTTTCAAGATTGTCAAACACGTCCTGTGCAGTTTTGATCTTCTCCGGATCCAACACCAGTATATAGTCTGGAATTCCGCTGTTTGGAACTGATTTGCCATTGATTTTCGCGTCCCTAAATTGTTTCGTATAGTTCTTCCCATAGAAGATGTCTGCTGCAATGTCCTCACTTATCCTTCCCGAGTGAAGCCTATTGCCTGCCCTGTTTAGCACCTCTATCTCATATCTCCAGCCAAGCATTATCTTTTTCTTTTTAAAATCAACCAACGGGAAATTCCTAAAGGACTCTGCCAGGGATTCTTGGGGTTTGACTTTCTTCCATTCTATGTTTTCTTTAACTGTGTTATCCTGCATTATCTGCCTTTGCATGACGATGCTCCAATCGTCTCCAAATATCTCCTCTGCCCTGTTCCTTTTTAGTTTGTTTTCAACAAATGAATAGGATGGTTTTTTGTACGATATCTTGAACACTTTGTTTTTTCTGGTTTTCACGTTTTGGGCCTCTATGTAAAAGTCAGTCTTTGTCTCCGGTGACGGCTTTTCGTTCTGGATTATTCTGTATGTTTCCCCTTCATATGAAAATTTAGCATCATTTAGGATGTTCCTGACATCCTTTTCACTTCCACTGTCTCCCATGTGTTGGCTCTGGAAATGATGTTAAACCCTGAGATGATACAAGAATTTGATCTCACACTCAAAAATACTTAATCATGTTGTAGAGATTATCTGTATTCCTACTTACTATCTGAAAAATAATTCATTTATGTCTGTATATTGAAAAATATCTGAATAGAATTCCAATATTGATCTCATGAATTTTTGATCGTCACTACAAGTGTATGAATATGCGAATATCCTTCCAAACATCATTAGAATAACTAAAACAATTGTAATGACAACACCAGCTTTACTCATATTGATTTTGTAATGGGTTATTCTACTCATCATTAAAACTAATCATTTAATGAACTATTCTCTTATGTAATCTCAAATAAAATCTCATCTTTTCTTGTATTTGATTTCTAATGATTGATGATATCGTGGAATCACAACAAACTCTTGTTTCTACCACATCTTGAAATTGATCATTCCTGGATTGAATATCAAATATATTGTAATTGCTATTATCTGTTTGATTTATTTTCATAGAATTCAAATTATTTGAAAGAATACTAAGGAATTAAAAATACACATTAATCTAATTCCACATATTTCAAGATATTATTTGTATTCTGTATTAAATCATGATTATAATGAAGTAGAAATTATCAAAGATATTGTAAGATTATCTATGTGTGGATATAGGGGAATTTTTTGCTCCGTTAGCAGTTAACCTTGATGGATTGTCTTCAGGCTAGAAGAAGATTTGACATGTTATGACGAAATCAACTATGGGGCTGTTAAGACATCAAAAGCATCATTTGAAGCAGATATGGGGGAATTTGATTGAAAACTAAAGATTCTGCTGTGGATATAAGGATCATAAATTTATACAAAAGATGAATCATGATAATATTGGGTGTTTTAATTTTGAGAAATAATTTAATTGAAAAATTAAAATCTTATGAATCTGAACAATATTCTTTTGGCATTACAAATGCAAAATTAATTGCTGTGGCATTACTAAAATTAGAAGAACAGAAGATAGAAAAAACTTTTGAAAATGTTGTTGTAGCAGTATCAAAACTATTTCCTGGAAAATTTTCTTTGATTCATTATCCTCACATTCCAGATACAATGAGAATAGATAATACATTAAGATTGGATGCGGGTAAAAATCATGCCGAATTTATTGTGGGAAATAGGCTTAAAGGATATAGATTGACTGGGCTTGGCAAAATTACAGCCGAAGAAACTGTTGAACAATTAGAAATAAAATCTAATTCATCAGATAAAAAAAGAATTGGAAAATCTCGTAAAAATGAAACCAGATTAGTGAGTGATATTATTGATTCTATTGCTTATGATAAATTTTCAAAAAAACAATTTTCTTTAATAAACAAATTTGATGTTTGTGATGTACTTCATGGTACATTAGAAACAGATTCTGAAAAATTAGCAAATAATCTTGATACTCTGAAATACCATACTGATGCTCTAAAACTAATAAAAGAATATGAGAAATTAGCAAATGATGTTTCAGAATTTCTCAATTATTTAAAAATGAATTGGGACTCGTGGATAAAATGACTAAAGATATAAAAAAAACTATGGGGTTTTCTCCAAGATTAACTAGAAGGATACAACAAAGAGGAACCAGAGGCAATATCATCAAAAGTTTGGCAGAATTGATTAAAAATGCCGATGATGCTTATGATCGATTAGAGCTAAAAGGAGAACAAACTAGTGGTATAATTGAGGTTGCATACGATCATCTTAAAGTTATAAAAGGTTATTCGATAAAGGGTTTTTTTGTTCGTGATTTTGGCTCAGGTATGTCGTATGAAACAGTAAAGTCTGCATACTATGGTGATGAAAATTATGGAAGTGACACAAGTGATGAGACAAGAAATGGTGCAATAGGTGTTGGTGGAAAAGATTGTTTTTTTGGAATGGACAGTTGTTTTATTTTAACAGTATGTGATGGCAACATTACAGTAATAACAATAGAGACAGATCCTGTAACTGGTTTAGCAAGTGAAATTCGCACTGGAGATGACGCTCAGTCATTATTGGAATGGACAAATAAACAACTCACACGTGGAGGGTTAGAATCTATAACATTAAATAAAAACCAAACACTGGCTGCATTAAAAATTCCAGATGAACGTATGGGAATGAGAGTAGATACATTTATTAAAAATTTAAGGGATTTTTATACACTTAGATGGATTCTTGAATCCGATATTCGTACCATAAAGTTAGTGGATCTTACGAATAAAAACACTGTAAATTTACAACATACCTCAATTACAGGAGAAGTAGTATTTGATAAATCAATAACAATTCCACATAATCAAATACCATATGATGTTCATTTTCAATTTAATAAGTCAGAAGAAGATTTAAATCACAATAAAGAGACGGGGTACGGAATCATAATTCAAACTGGTCGTGGTGCAATTTTAGATAATTCCATGTTTATTTTTTCGTCTGATTCTGCCGCAAGTAAATTTTTTGGAAAAGTGATTATTGATGATTGGAAAAAATTGTATAGGGACGATAATACTGTTTTAACTGACAATAGAGAAGGATTGGATTATGAAAATTCATTCAATAAACAAATCAAACGAACAATTTTAACAAATTTAAGACCACTTGTTGAAAAAGAAAGGGCAAAACAAGGAGATAGTCCAGAATTAAATAATGAAATTGATAATAATATTCAGAAAGCATTGAATTTGATCAATCAAATTATTCTAAAAGATCCTGATGCAGGCTTACAGGCAGAAGATGAACCTGATTCTATTCTGGATGGTCTCAGATTTGGATTACCCTCTTACACTTTTGTTCCTGAAAAAACAAGAAAAATCAAACTATATTTTGATCCAGGTGAAATTCCAACAAATAGTGAAATCACATTATCCCTAAATAATGATGATGTAATGATTAATCCACCATCTATTGTTCAAACACAATCTTCATATGATGAATTTACATCCGAAAACAAAATCCCATTTGTAGAAATTGAAATAACAGGAAAAGAACTTGTTAATGGTAAATCAACTATTACTACTTTAAAGGCATTTTTTGGAAAATTACAAACAGAGACCACAATCTATATAAAATCTGAAAGTCAATTACAACCAAAAAATGGATTTGAATTTAAACCTGGTAAAATTTCTTTATTTCCAAAAATTGTTGGAGGCAAACCTAAATTCACAGAACGTAAAATCAAATTAAGAATAGACACAAATCTTATTGTTTCTGGTACACCAATCACTATATCCTGTAATGATGATCGGATTACTTTTTCACCAAACAAACTAACTGTCACAACACCTCCAAATGCAGGAAAGTATCTAACTGAAGAAATAATCACAGTTTCAGGGGAGAAAATTGGAATAAAAGCAAAACTAGTTGCTGAAACTCTTACAAATAACGATGAAGTAAGAACTGCCACTTGTGATATTAGAATAGAAGACAAAGAACCACCCAAAAAATTTTTCAAAGGTTATGATTTTGATAAAGAAGGTGTTCCAAATGTTAGAAGTAGATTTGTAAGATCTGAAGGAATTGTTTGGATTCACCACATGTCACCAATTCTGAAATCTGTTTTTGGATCTGATCTAAAACGCATAAACGAAGACAAAGAACTTGACGCTTTAACATTACTAGCTGATACAATAATAAGTAGAATTTGTTATGAATGGGCAAAATATGATGTAGAGCATGATAAAGTAGCTTCTTTAGGAACCGATGATGTACCAACTGAAATTGAACGTATCAGGGGACAAAGAGAATTCAAGTATGGTCTTAGTTTATTTCAAATAATTGTTAGTGGCAAACTCCAGCCTATTGAACGATAGGTGAATTTATGGAATCCAATAAAAGTGATCTACCCCCTGAAATTTCCATAAGAGAGTTATATGAAAATGCAGAAAAAGAAGAGAAAAGAAAAGCAGTAAATGATTATCAAAAAAAATATAATGCACGACCAGAGGTAATAGAGCAACAAAAAAAGAAAATAAAAAAATAAATGAAAAATGATTAAAAAATTCAAAAATTTTGGAATAACTGATCCACATAAAATTTGTAAAGAATTAGGAAAATCAATGACATAGTGCCACGCAAAAATAATTGGGGTCTCAAATAATTAACCAACACCTTTTTTGATCATGTTGATATGAATCAATCATGAAATACACAAACGAGCTTGCCCTTGCACAAAAACGGGAAAAGGATCCAAGACTGCTCAAAAGAATACTTGCTGTACGCATGGTTGCAGTAAACAAGTTAAGCGTTGTAATGTAACACAAACCATGTGCGCATCAGAGCAGTCAGTAAGAAACTGGGTAGAGGCATACAACAAATACGAGATTCAAGGTCTACAAGACTCCCAAGAGCGGCAGACCTCCAAGTACCAAATGATCTATTTGTCTCCATCGTAAAATCCATAAAAAATGTAATAACCGCAAAAAACATTGCAGATGCAGTACAAAAAGAGACTGCAGTATATACGATGTAACAACGATTAGAAAAAAACTGGTGCATATGAAATATACTTGGAAAAAGGCACGGGCAGGTCCACACAAAAAATGATTCACTGAAGAATATTCAAAGATGGCAGGATGACACAATATGTGAGATTTTGAGGCTAAAAAAGAAAGGATACATCATATTGCAGCTTGGTGAGGTGTTCTTCAGATACAGAATGGGTGTCGTATATGATACTTGCCTGTAGGCAGACCAATCTATTTTCCATACGATGGGCGACACCAGATGTCACAGGATACTGTGTAGCTGCCAAAGATGGAAGACAGTTCTTTAGGACATTCCAGATTTCGTACAGACGAGTTTCTGGCATATCTTGATGATCTGCACCGTCATTTTGGCAAGTGTGTGATAATAATGGACAAGGCATCCGTGCATACTGCAGGAGGTGTAAAAGAATTTGAAGAGAGCAATGATGTTCACATCATTACCTTCCTACCAGAACACCAGAGTTGAACATGATGGAAGTTCTGGCATCAGGCAAAACGCAAGATTGTGAGATCCGCATATATGAGACGTTTGCCGACATGATACATGCGATATCAGTATTTCAGGACAAGAAGATTTGATCTTGACATGATGGGGTATGTTGCACGAGAATCAATTACTCCCAAAAACTTTTGAACGGCACCATATACTACAATTTATTTGCCAAATTGAGAAAATCCATAGATGATTAAATTATTTATTTTATTATATGACTTCAAAGAAATCATTTTATCGCTGGTTTTACTTGATTATTTTTAATATAATGTGAATTATTATTTACATTGAAAAGTAAATAGATATTTTAAATTCTAAGATATGTCTAGTTTATCTAATAAACGGTCAAAGCATCAAGCAAATTTCCATGCTTTTAAAACTCCTTGTCAATGGAGCATAAATTTTGAATAAAGGTGAAAAAGCAGAAATATTTTTTAAGGCTAAATTGTTGTATCTCAAAGATTCGGGTGAAGAGCTTGCAGATATTGGAGAAATCACACAATTATCTGATGATTCAAATTTAGAAGATTTAGAATGGGATTCTGAATATCTACCTCTTTTGAATAATCGAGATTTTGAGTGTATTCAAAAATGTATTGGATTGAAAAAATCTTCCAATATGAGCAAAGCTGATGTTACTATCAATAATATTAGTTATTCAATTAAATTAAAAGATGAAAAACCATCCATCATAAATCATACCACTCGTCTTGGATTTGAAAGAATTTGTGATCAACTGCATATAGAAATCGAGATTCTAGATGGAATCATTCTAGAATATTGGAAAAAAAGATTTGATGGTACGATTACAGAAGATATAAGAAATAATGATCCCAGATGCCCTTTTATTACTTACAAAGATTACTTTAAGCCAATAATCAATTACTTTGTTTTTACAGGAAGTGGTTCTAAAGATTCTAAATATATTGCAGAAAAAGTTCTTGTTTTAGATTACAAAGCATTAGAAAATGTAATCAATATTTACGATAAAGATGAGTATTTTGATTCCATTTGGTCAAACTTAATTTTTAGCTTGCGTGGTGGAGGAAAATCAAAAAGAGGAATGCCAAAAAATTATCCAAATTGTAAAGATAGTGAAAGTATTAGTAAATGGACTAGAAAAATTAAGGGTGAATACAAGGGAGCATTAAGTGTTCGTGTTGGGTAGTTTTTAGACTAAATTGAATAAAAAATTTTCATACTTCTAATTGTATTTGAAAAATTTTAGAATCTATAAGACATATAATAAAAATTTCTAGGAATTCATTTTACAATTAATTTTTTTTCCATTTTTGGTTTTTTCTCTTTTAATGCTTTTTTCATCTGAAGAGCAATTTGTTTGATCACTGGAACAGCTACAGAATTAGCAGCTTGTCTGTAAATCTGGGTCTTGTTAACAATTATTGGAAAATTTTTTGGGAATCCCTGCAGATTTAGAAATTCCCTTGTGGTTAGACATCTTACAGCTTCATCATTGACCTCTTTACGTTTACATTTTTTAAATGATTGTTTGTCAACAATCAGATTTCTTTCTTTTCCCATACCTCCCAGGACCAAAGTGTTAGCAGTATCCTTTTTTGGATCAAGAATTATGTATCCAAAACCATTGCCTTTTTCCTCATGACGTGTTCTGTGTCTTTTTAAGGTGTCAAGATATCTCTGTGATAAGAAATATTCTTCACTGACATTAGTTTCTAATTTATCTTTAAGCTTGATTGGTTTCAGAGTTGGAATTGGAAAATCAAAATGTATTGGATCTTTGAATCCTACCATGTAGATTCTTTCTCTGTTTTGTGGCAATCCAAAATCCCTAGCATTTAAAATCTTATAATAGAACGTATATCCTAATTCGTCTTCAATCACTGATTTGATTTTTGAAAAAGTTCTTTTCTTGTCATGATGTTCAAAATGTTTTACATTTTCAAGAAGAAATGCTTTTGGTTTTTTTTCTTCAATTATTCTCTTGATTTCAAAGAAATGTGTTCCTCTAATGTCATCAAAACCTTCCATTCTTCCAGCTATTGAAAATGCTTGACATGGAAATCCAGCTAAAAGTATATCAAAATCTGGAATTTCTGAGGCTTTAATTTTTGTAATGTCTCCCTGAGGAGTCTTTTCATTTTTGAAATATCCACTGTATGTCTCACAAGCCTTTTCATCTATTTCATTACTGAAAACAAATTCTGCATCTTCTTTGAAAGCTTGTGTGAATCCCAATCTAATTCCGCCTATACCTGCATAAAGATCGATTAATCGCATTATTTTATTATAATACATTTGAATTAATATTTATTTCATTGGAAATTTTATTAGCTATTGATGTTCCTGAAATCAAACAGATTTGCAGAATCCAAAAAGGAGTTTACCCCCCGATCACACAGGACATATCGATCTTTCTTATCTTTCATTGGTTTTTCCCCTTGTCCAAAAGTTCCAATTGTACCTTAACTAGATCCACATCTCACGGCGGATCTGCGGTCTGGTAAAACACGCCCTACTGCATATTGCAAGTCATCAACATCAGCAGGTCTGCAAGTTGAATGTGTCCATTGCCTGTCCTGAAAAAAACCCAGAGATTGTAAATAAAGAGGCTGGCACTGCACTGTTCATCTATCACCCCGTTATTCTCGAGTTCTTTATTGCAGGCATCAGAAACGTCATGCCCGTCATGTTCAGGGTTCACATGATATGACTGCATAAAACTCTCAGTCAAGCAACAACACCAACCCAGTTTTGATCCTGCATCTCTTGAGTTCTTTGAGAATTTTACGTATAAATTGGGGTTAAACCTACCTGCCGACTGATGCAACACTGTTTAGTGTAACATCATCACCGACAATCTTTGCTGGGATGTACGCCTCTCTTGGGTGTACTGGATACATGTATTTTATCAGATCTGCCATTTCCTTGACTTTATTTTACCGCACCTTGGAAATATTGTCTTGTCAATTGCGGCGATTGGGTTTTTTGAAATCATGTCATTGCACCTTGCTTCATGAACGGTGTTGTGGATCAACGTACTACTCTTTGAGCATCAGTTATTTTCATTCCACTGATTTTTGATAAGAACAGTCCGCACCAGGTCTTTATGCCATTGCCGTTTCTGTTTGATACTGCCTGTTCTACACACACGGTGTTTTTACACATATACAAGAAAAGTGCTACCACATCCTTTGCTCCGTACATGGCATTATAACGAACTGAGAACTCGATATCTTGGAATCCACCTCTGCAATGAATTAAATCAAATGTTCCAGTCTTCAATGGGTGTTCCCTTGTGTCATTGGTGATTCATGGATATAACTGGGCACGCCTTGCTTTTAGATCATAATGTTGGGGAAATTCGAATTTACGGCATAATTTATTCAGAATAGAGCACAGTTAGAACTTCTGAACATACCTACATTTTTTATATGAAGAGGAGATGAACTACTTTTTGGACAATAGAGAAATCAAACGTACACGATAGTTTTAAGAAGTACATTTTATTCATATTTGGTAAATGCGTTATTGGGTTTTTGTTATCAGGGATGATGAATCTGTTTTCAACAAGAGAATTGAAAACAAGAAATGGCCTATTTTTCATTCCACAAAATTTCGGACATTTCTTGAAATTGGGGATAAAATTGTATTCTATAAAGCAGGGGAACACGGTCAAATATTCCTAGGAACTGCCATTCTCAAAACAAAGGGATTGGAAATTCCAGATAAAATGATGTTTTATGTAGATCTAGAAGCAATTGATATCTGGACAAAATCACCCAGTATCCGAAATCAGATAAAAAATCTTAGTTTTATAAAAAATAAAGAACATTGGGGATTGAATCTTCAGGGAGGAATTTTGAAAATGAAGAAAAATGATTATTTTTTAATTCTGGAAGAAGCTAAAAAATTAGAACAAAAAAAATAATCTATTCTGGATGATACTGTTGGCTGTTTTAAAAAGATATGATTGGGTTTTTGATGAAATTCATACAAAATATCAGGATACGGAATAGATGGTCTCGTACACAATGACAGAAAATTATTGGAGTTTCTTATTCTATAGTGACAATCACAAGTTCTTGAGTTATTTTCAAGACATTCCAGTTAGTTATTCGTGTTTACCTTGATAAAATCATCTAATCTTTATTTTTGAATGATTTGTAGTTCAAAAACATTTGCGTGTCACTATAGGTAGTATGTAGTCGGGATTTTCATGGTAAATGATTCTAACGAAGAGAAAATCTTTTTGTAAAGCATTTGATGATTTTGATCCCAAAAAAATCACAATATGCAGAAAGAGGTTAAAAGAATTCTTACAGATAGAGGAATTATTTGTAATAAGAGAAAGATGGAATCTAATAAATAATGCTAAAAGAGGTTCTGTCGTGGAATCTAAATTGAAGATTCTTTTAGAATCATTACGAGGCAGACCTTTGGTTTCTTACTGATAGGTATCAAGTGATGGTTCTGCGTACTCTGAGATTTTTTATCATCTCAATTGCTATCTCTTGTAATATTGGCAGTTTTTGATGTTTTGACACAAAAAATCAAATTATTTTTGAATAAAAGACGATTCGTAGGTTCAATCTTGAGCAGGACCCAGATGTATGGCACCCCTCAACACTCAAAGATCAGCCTGCTGAATAAAACGAGAAAAGTGTAATCCCAATCAAGCATGTCGTTACAGTCTTTATTTATCATCAGAGATAACGGTAAAACGAGGTCAGAGGATCTGAAATTGAATCATGTGTGAAGATGACAGTTATTCCCCCAACATCTTTTTTTGCTTTATTATGTGAGTATTGTTTGTATGTATGAGATACCTGTGTGTGTTGCAGTCGTTGTTGCTGTTGTTGCTGTTTGTTCCAGCACAGTCATTTGCACCAAGTGTGGATGATATAATTGCATATCATTCAAAAGACGTGTGGTATTCTGGCAAGGGACTGAATCCGGGTGATTCCTTTGTATATGTTGTATGTGATAATATGCAAAAGTTTGCAGAGTATGATAATAAGGACGATGATGATGATGATCACTGCTACAACATACGGCTTGACTTTTACTTTGAGATGATATCAGGAAATAATGACGTATGGGTTGTGCAGGCAGAGATCGCACAAAATTCCAATTCGACTCGACATCACATCTTTCTAATAGATTCAGACACTCTGGATATAACCACTGACAGTGAGGGTTCAGAGTTTGCAGACTCTGTGGAAGATACGGTGTTTTATCTTGTCCAATTCGCGTACAAGGAATCCCCGAAACATCTCAGTGTTGGAAGCACCTGGGGTGGTGCCATATCATCATTTAATCAGGAATCAGATGTAATTGTCTCATCAGTCGAATCTGTAATAATTCCAAACGGCAGTACGGCAGATGCATATGTGATACGATACGGTATTCTGAATCCGAGTATCTTCATGGTGTCCTCGGAGATTCCGTTTCCAATTTATGCCGTATCCAGCAATCCGCATTTCATATCCTCTGATCCTGCCGTCACTTTTACACTGGAACTGCAGGATTATTCTCGGGGGTATACCTCTGAAAAAAGCCCTGAAAAAATGACTGAAAATGACTGAAAATGACACTGAAAAATATCGAAAAAATGACCGAAAAATTGATCAGAAAATGGCCGAAAATGCCAAAAAAATCCCAAAGTTTGTCCCGAGTAATGGTAACGGTTACCATTAGTCGGGACTTTGAAGTCCCGACTTTTGGTAACGGTTACCAAAAGTAGGGACAGAACTTGAATTTTTTTTCACCTTAAATACTCCTCATATTTGGAATGTTATGAATCCCATTGTAATAATCGGCATAATGGCAATGACAGTATCTGCCGGAATCATGATGATCACATTTTCAAATGATCAAATCAGATACTCTGAGCTGAGCGGGCAGATCTCAGAGATGCAGCAACAACGGATATCCGAAGAGATTGCAGTTGCCGCATCCGGTGACGGGTTATTAGAGATAAAAAATACGGGGCATCTGCCTGTCCAGATAAAAGAGATACGGGTTCTCAATGATCAGGGGCACGTCATATTCAGACAAAAGACTGACAGTACCGTTCTTGCGTCTAATACCATTACACTTGATGCGGATCCTGCTATTGACAGAGTCATTGCGGCGGTTTACGGTTTGGAGAAATGATGATCTTGTTTAATGTGCAGATAGTTGTTGCCATATTTTTTACTTGTATGTTTTTTTGCGGATATACAGTATACGGTGATACAATCGAGGTGGTAACGGGTAGGGGCAACGTCTTTGTACTGGATGTTGAGGATAGTACGACATCATACGGCAAGGATACCAGTGATGGTACCGGTGATGGTACAAGTGACGCATCTGGTACATCCATGCTGGATGGCATTGGAATCAATTCCAGACTCATACGCAACGAGTATGACGGCACCATCATCTCTGGTAGTGGGCTTGTCGGCTCTGAAACATCCACGAGACCCTACCATGATCTTGAATCAAACACACGGTTTGTAGTTGCAACATCTGATGAATCAGAATCCCTGATAATACCAGAATTCTACATGAACTACAGATATGACAACGGTATTCTTACAAAGACATCAGGTGATCATCCAAACATACTAGGGTATTCCCAATACAGAGCGATATCAGGCAATGTGGATGCCACGATAAACAACGGCATCATATTTGAAGGGGCGGGCAGAACCATCCTCAAACTTGGGGATTACACCAATCAGAATCTGGTGTTGACAGGCGATCTCTCAGATGGAACCATGATGAGAATTATCCAGTCACCCTACGATCTGATGGGCATTCCATATACTGGCAGCGGGTTTTTGATTCATCATTGTCTGTGTGATCCGAGTACACAGGACATAAGCGTCCTGGCAGGCTCTACTGAGGACTCGCACAAATCAGGCAGTTTTGAGTATACCCAAAGTGCCAGTGTGTCTGTATACCATGGCAAATGCTGCAAGGGACAATATCTTACAGAGGGCAGTTTTGATCAGAGCGTGCCTGTCACCTTGTTTATGCGCTCACACAACTCGGGATATGTAGAGATCGTCGGGGATGGTACGACCCCTCAGAACATGGAGTTACAGGATATCATGAGACCTGGTGCCAAACTATTCCGATTACATTACAACGTTGTAGGTGATTTTGATCACAGGATATACGATACGTTACCTGCAAAACAGCTGCTAAACCCATTTTTTGATACCTTTGAGAGTACAGTCACGTTTCCATCAGGCGTCACGTATCTGGTAGTGGATTCGGCAGGCGGAACATCCCAGATAAGGGGTACAGCACTTGAGGACCGTGAATTTCTGAGTATTGTCGGACTTCCCCCAGATACCGGATACAGAATAATGCGGGATAGTCATACAATTGCAATTGGAATTACAGATGGTGCTGGAGCAATAACAATACCTGCATTTGATGGAAATGCGTTTGTTCAGCAAGGTGGAACGCTGCATCTGTACGGTGATTCATTAACGCATCTTGATGTGACAACTGATTCGAATGTCGTCTTTGATCATATCAACGGACGTACGCTGTTGGTACCATCACCAGAACCCAAGATATACAACGTGCACGCATACGTAAAGATTCCCGTATTAGGAGATGACAACATACAGATATCTCAAGTCTCACTGGATGGAATCCTACCACTACCATATCTGGACGGCGTATACACAGAAGGGGATAGTATCTTTGTTCCGGTAATTCCGACATACAAAACAATCCATCTTGCAATTAATAATGCAGAGACATCACTTGCAATATCGGACGTCCTGGGAGGAACAGGACTATACATTGCAGATTCTGTATCCTCTGATATCACATTGAACAGGCCAGATGAATTTATCCACGAGATATCTGCTGTGGCAGGAGCAGTTACCTACATGATCTCCACACATGACGGGGATGCCAAGGCACACGTACAGGCAACAATATCGGGTAGTACTGAGATCATAAACACCCGGAACTACTGGCTGGATCCTCCTCCCCCACCACCACCACGCCCCATAGACCCGCTCACAACATGGATTGAGGTGTACATCAACGGGGAGCTCACACCAATTAACGGAGAGTACAAAACGCAGATATTCTTTAGTGACACTCCAGATACTGACCATATCGCACAGAGTGCCGGAGTATCATCGACTCATATTGCGCGGTTTTCATACCCCGAGATAACTGTAACTGATACCATATCGGTTCCGGTGCAGGCTGCTGACTATGTAGAGTTTTATTTTTACAACCAGATTAACGCACAAGGAAGCATTCCACCGGTGCCTTCAGGATATCTGGAATATGGGCGGAGCTCTACTGCAACTGCCGTTGCGGTGCTGGAGCACGCCAGCATAAACACCAGCATGTAAGTCTGTTTTTATGTAAAATTTTAATTTGTATTCAAATGAAATTCCTGATCGTGCCGCTTGTATTTCTTGCCGGCATCATTCCAGCTTGTGCAGAGCCTGAGATCACGTTATGGGTTCCAGAACACATGATTTTGGGAAATACATATCACGGCATCATAATAATACCAGAAACCACACAGCATGGAATGATTGCGTTTTTATCAACAGGTGATGATTTAATCGCACAAACACCAGATAGTGTCTCGGTTCTGCCGTATCAGAACCACGGCATCTTTTTGATAACACCCCAGGCAAAGGGTACCACTGAAATATTTGCCGCAATCAGCGGGGATCTGTATAACGCACAAACCCAGGTATTCTCATCAAAAAGCGAGCCTGCCAAACTACACCTTATTACCCCTGCAAACAAGACAAAGGCTGATTCCATGCTGGTCTACGTGATGTTACATGATGAAAACAACTCTCCTGTCATCACAGACAAAGACATACAGATACATCTTAGCACGTCTGATGCCATTAACGCACCCCCACAAATAATGATAAAAAACGGCACGACCCACACCCGGTTTGAGATGGATGTGGGAGGTACCGGTCACATCACTGCAAGTGCCGACACGCTTGCGCCGCACAGGACCGACATTGAAAAGATTCAAAACGAGTTTACAGTAAGAATAGCCGCTGCTCCAAAAATCGCAATGCAGGACTCTTACACATTTTATTATGTATGGCTTGAAAAGGACGGCAGACCCCTTAAACTGCCATATGTGGTGGATGCCTCAGTACACTCTGCTGATGTGGATGTTGCCAGATTCGGCGCAAGTCCCGCCGTGGGGACAGAGCAAACAGTACTGCACCTAGTTGAGGGGGTCGGCAAGGGAATCATATATACCGGAAAACGGGGATTTGCCACAGTTACTGCAAGCATTGCAGAGATTGGAGCTGCACAGGATATCCTGTTTGTAGGACCTGCAAAATTCAGGGATGTCCATGAGAACGAATCCAGGGTGGTAAAGTTAAACGAGCAGGATCTGCTGTATTCTGATGAGACAGAACACGAGGCAAACACAATCCTGTTGTGGGTGTACCCCACAGTTACAGACGAACAGATGTGGGGCGTTGCTGCCACATATCATATCGACAAGACAAGATACGTTGATCAAAGTATCGACGAGTCAGGTGCCATAACCAGTGACGTATCCCAGGATGCGGTTGTAACTCCGGCAAGGGCAGACGGGTTTGTCCACGTTTCATCAAGTTCTGGATTGGAGCATGGTGGAACGTATGCATTACTGGATCAGATAACCAAGACAAACGCCATAGAATGGGAGATGAGTGGTACCAGTCACGGACACTACGAGATCAACGTCTCAGGCAGCGGTCTGGAATCTGCAAATACGCAGGTGGATGTAATGCCGCAATACGCACAGGATTTCGGGCTGCATCTGGTTGCAATTCCGGTTATACCCAACACCCGGCAGGATGTGGCCATGGTGTCCGTATTAGATGAGACAGGTGCCATGATTAATCCTGACATTCTCATACTAAAGGACACGCAGATTCGAATATCTGCAGGGTCAGCCCAAGTTGTAGATACCGTACACCCGACACATTCAGGCTCTGCAGTAATTCACGGCACGATATCTGAGAGTGACACAATAAACGCGATTCTGCACGGTGCAGACTCTGCTAGAATCAACATAACTCCTGCAAGGACTGCAACCTCGCTGGAACTGCTCGCACCAGAACGGGTTCATGTCACAGAGTCGTTCCCGTTTGCCGTACACCACGTGGATTCCAACGGGATACCCGTTCGTAAAACAGATTCCTGGAAGATATCCTCATCCCCCGATCTTGATGTACATGGGGATTTTATGACTTTGAAGGATTCTGGAGACTCCAAGGTATCGATAGTATCCAAGGTCGGGGCAGTAGAATATGACCTGACAGGATTTGAAAATACAATGGATGTAAATTTCGATCTTCCAAAGAATGACTATAGGATAGGGGAGACTCTAACCTTTGAGATTCAAAACTCAGTTGATGCCGAATATACACTAGTTACTGATTATCCGTTTGAACAGGTTTCATCAGATGTGTTTGTTATAACACTTGATAGTGAGACAGAGTCCACAGAGATCACCGTACTTGCAACACGTGACGGGTATCAGCCCGTATCAGTATCTGAGACGATTAATGTAAAAGAGATTTATTCACTTGAGATTCTGGCAGCAGAGTCTCCTTCTTCTAAAAGACTGGCAACACCATTTGATGTAACAATAAACGATCAGAGAACATCAGTAATTGCACCGTATTACACAGAGTTCAGACCTGAAAACAACATCATCGTAGAGTTTCCAGAAAAGACCACCGTACACAACAACGGATATTCCTTTGATGTTATGCGGGTAAACGGCAAGGCGATACAACACAACACGTTTGATGGGTACCCCTCAAAGAACATTGAAATTGTGGCAGAGTACCACCGTGAGATCCTAATTGACGTGATTGCAGGATCCGGTTCGGGAATATACAGGAGCGGTGATACAGTCACAATCTCGGCACCAGACCAAGAGATACTGTGGTTTTTGATTCGGGATACATTTGATTACTGGGAGGGGATTGACGTGGATTCACCCCGGACAAGCTTTGCAGCTGCTGAGGACTTGATAATCACTGCAGTATATCGCGAGGACTATACGTATCTGATGATATCCGTGATGGTACCACTACTGGGCGCAAGCGCACTTGTGTTATCTCAAAAAATGACGGGTGTGCGGTGGATGATGCAGAACCTGCTTGAGGGAATGCTGGGCATGTTTAAAAATAATGTGGGAAAAACCAAAAAAGATTCCAAAAAGAACAGATCCGAGAAAAATCAGACATGATGATATTCATTTTTTTTGATTGGACTGTTTTGATCAAGCGTGTGTGCCTCCTCACGATTGACTAAATGAGGAACGATGTATACGGGAGGTATACCATCTAGCACTAATACACACAGTAAAGAATTCCCAGCCAATAATATAGTTTTTTATGCGTGTTCTGCAATCCTGACTGAAAATCATGAAAATGGATCTTTTTCCTCTTTTTTAAATCGAAAATTTATCAATTAACTTGCTTGTCCTTTTTGAATCTCCTGACTACAATCGCCTTTTAATGATGTATAACTTTGTGACTGTTGAAATACCATTTTGTATTTTTGGCAGTTGCATTGGCATTGTTTTCATTCGTACAAATCAATGACTCTTTTTCATCACATTCTTCTGGATTGTCCCAGCCATGCAGCGTACAGATACGCGGTCAGATGCTACCCGTCTCACATCTGGGGGAGCCGCGAAACAATCCTGACGGAACATACTATCCTGCCGATGCGTTTTATTTTATCATACAGTACTCTGCCAGTCCCACATGTATTGATGTAATAGTTGATCCACTCAGATATGAAGGACTTGACATAAGGCAGGGTGGTGCCAGTTATGCTGATACAAATTATGATTATGTGGATGCCGCATCCAGAAAAAAATTAAAGAGTACGGTAGATAGCATGTGCAGTACAATTAGGGCATACTCTGGCTGTGTCTTTGGAATTGCCACGGTTATGGATATAGTAGATTGTACCCAAGTCGATCCGGATCGTTGTATAAACAAGACTGCCAAAATAGTTCAAAAGGTGACGGGATTGAAAAAGGTGTGCAGTTCAGACGGGGATGGCGGAGGCACCAAATGCAGAATCGTACCCGTGGTGAGAACTGTCACATTATCACCAGACATACTAATACCGGAACTAGACGTGATTCTGAGCATCCATACGGTTCAGGATGATGACGGATACCACGCAAGGAATCTTGATGGAACATACTACGTATGGGATCCAATGGTGATACAGCAGATCCCAGACCTGCTGTGGAAAAATGACCGCAGTAACACCATCCACTTTGAGGTCACAAAGACCCCGGATTCGCAGATGGAGACCTTTGTGGACTGTGCCAACAATTCATGCATCAAAATTTTAGAGTGGTCAGGAGTCAGAACCACCACATGGAGTCTTGGCAACGGGGATGACATTACGCTGTATAACGCAACTGATGACTCACATCTGGGCATAAACTTTTTTGAATACGATGTAGAGGCATACAACGCAGGTGTACTGCTAGATTCTGATTCGGATAAAATAGAGACATTGGTAGTACGATACGATCCCGAATACTCCCAGTATCCGTACTCTGTATTATCTGATGACCACAGGACGTCATACGAGAATCGTGCAGCAGTTGCACTGCACTACTTTGGCTCTTTTGGGGGCGGTCCTGATGATGTAAAATCATCACTGCACGAGGACAGAAGAAGCAAGATAAACAATTTTCTCTATTTTGGCGTGGGTTTTAATCCGTGGAATCCCGTATTATTTAACGACGCATTACACTGGAACAAAACACAGGATGCAGGCATTTTAGAGTTACCACACAGGACGGTATCAGAATCAAGATATTCTGATGTTACAGCATCATCCAACAACGATGTAATACCGTGTGAAACAAAGACTGACACCACTGCCACGTTTGTACGTGCAGGATACTGTACCATCTATTTTCAATATCCGATACTGGATACTGTCTACGGTCCCACCGGACCAAGATACGAGAATGCCACGTTATTTAACACGCTCTTATCTGATCACTTTGCAGGAAAAGACAGATCATACTTTGCACATTACGAGTATAGATTTCCAGAACCGTTCTTCAATACAAACCTGCATGTAAAATCAATCAGGGATGACGGTAATGAGGATCTGGTCATACGTGTGGATATCATGCCAAAAAATAATGTAAAGACTGCCACCACCACCATCCAAAAATACCTGCATGAAAAAATAATTTACGATTCAGCGGATCCGGGGTTTGGCAATATGATATCCAATGACACATACCCGGTGAGATATTCCCAGTCAGATACAAATAATCTGGATGTAAAACTGCGCCGCATTGCAACAAAATTTGAATCATACCAAGACACCAATAACCAGAATGTGGCAGGCCTTGACATCACACATCTGGCATCGGCATATCTTGGAAACTCCCGGGATGCCCGGCTGGAGGTCCCGCTAGATGTGGGACTGGGTGCACTATCACCGATATCACTGAATGTAACTGCAGGAAACATTTTCAGACATTATGAATATGACTATGTTGATTTTGGAGCAGACATGGAGATTCTGATAAACACCGCCCAAGACAACACTATGGAGATCCTGAGAAATCCAGGCTCTGTTATCATATCAGTAAATCAAGATTTTGGAGAGGTTACAAAGTTATACGTGGATGGTGTCGCCCTGAATGCGACATGCAATACAAGATGTGCGATAAACACAGACAGGAACGATGAGATGCTGATAACTGCACAGAATGCGTGGGGAGGACAAGCACGCGGTGTGGCAGTAGAGTTTATCCCAGAAAAGAGGGTATCCATACCATCATCGAATCTGATTCCAATCGTACTGTTTGCGTTGTTGCTTGTACCCACATACTGGATTTATCAGCGTGTAAAGAATCACAGATAGAGTGTAATCAATGCAGGTTTATCTCTCAGCGCCCTTTTCGTTTCTATTCATCTCAAAATCAAGCATGCCAAACCATTCTAATTCCTCAAAGAACAATTTTATCATATCCAGCACCGTCCTTGTATCTGAGACTGCCCACCAAAAGTACCCATCCCATGCCTCTCTTGTAAATATCGGTACAGTTACGTGCCACCTGTCCTCCTCGGTTCTTTTGAAATGAATTGCATCCTTGTTTTGACCGTTAGTAAATCCTATTGCTTCCTCATACTTCCAAAGTATCTTCTCGGTTTCATGCAGCGCCTTTTGTTGATCAATCGGGGTAAATGATAGTGGATGAACCGTTTCAAATTTACCATACTTCCAGTATGTGATATTCTGGTATTTTGCATCCGTCTTTTGCATCTGATCCTGATAGTATTCCTCATTTGGATTTTGACGGGATGTTGTAAGGGATCTCCCCCCAAATTCCAACTGCGGCGGTAACACATCTTTTGGACCCGTCATAATCATCAAGATGTATCCTGTAATATTTTAACATACAAATTCAGGCAAAAAACAGCACTACAATCCAAATTCAGGAAAGTATGGTACTGCATACAGTAACATCATCGTCACTGCGGTAATGATGCCAGTAAACGTGGTATGCTGTATGGTAAAATAATTGATCTTGGATAACAGCACACCCATGCAGACCACCGCAGTTACAGTCAGAATCTCAGAGAGACCCGAGATGTCTGCTGTAGTAACAGCACCGATTCCAAATGCGGTGTTATCTGCAAGATATGATCCGTTCTGCTCAAACTCTGCTGCGAGTTGCTGTGATACCACCATCATCATCACCATGAGAACAGGCCCGATAAAGGCAGTAAGCAGGGATGCTCTAAGACTGGCAATCATCTCCTTTCTGGCATCAGTATACTGCGTTACCCACCGTGTAATATCAGATAACGTCTTGGCAGTCCCGCCGCCTGATTCGTGCACCTTGCCCAGTATGAAAAATATGGTTCTTGCATTGTGTGATTTTATCTCGGTCTTTTTTACTGCCTCCTCAAGGGAACTGCCCGATGCCATCCTTCGGTATATCGTCTCTATGATCCGATCAAAGGTGTGATTGAACTTTATGGATTTTGATTCGTTTCTCTGTATAATCTCTGTCCGCATGCGGTATATGGCGCCCATGATGTCCATGCCAATATTTTTGAATCGGGTTATCTGTCTCATGAATTCAGGTAATGCTGACTCTGTCTCAGATACTGCGGCAAATCTTTTCTGTAGAAATACCATGTTGAGTGTGGTGCCTGTGATTACTGCGGCACCCATGGTCTCCCATACCTCCCCCCGTATGACGTATACCAGTACAGCTACAACTGCAGATACTGCAAAGGTCACCCACGACATTCTGATCCGGTTCATGCTCTTGGGCTGCCTGAGATGTATGACTGCTGCCAGAATAACCGTAATAAACGGAAACGTCACAATTAACAACAACATCATAGTTGATGCCGTCTGCCCCGATGCAAAGAACATCATGGAGAGTCCCATCATGGGCAAAAGGAGCATCACGGTAAGTATTATCTGGGCAATTGAATCTGCCTGTTTTGCATACTCTGACATTTTATGCTGCATAAACCCAAAGAACCTGTGGGACTGCTCCTGCAGATATTGAGAGGTGTCCGCACCACCGGTATTATACGATGATATGTACCCTTCAATAAAGTTCCTAAACGATGTGTTTGGATGCGAGTCTGCAAGATCCATCAGTGCATCAGTCGGACTCTTGCCCAGCGCCGAGATGTTCTTGATTCTCAGTCCCTCTTTTCTCATCATCGGGAATATTCCGGTAACAGTACTATCGGCAATGGATGTAAACGTGGAATACAGTGATACGTGGACTGACTCCATTATGCTTGCCATGGAAGCAAATAGGGCAAATTCGTCCTCGATTGCAGTCTTTCTCTCTGATGCCCGTAGTTTGAGTGTGACAAAATATGATCCAGAGATTAGAATCGGCACAAACAGGACTCCCAGAAATACGGGACCGTATATCAAAAATAATAGTATTCCAATTGGAAATATTACAACTGCTGCAACAACCGGATACAACACGCTCCTTATTCCCAATACTCGCGGATTCTGTGCGGCACCTGAAAGCAGTATGTACGGCTTTATTCGGGATTCTGCGGTTCTTTGCAGTTTTTCAAGTAGTGATATTTTTAGAACCGGCTGAAATAGTGATACCAGCCTGTCTGCCTGTATGTTCCTGATGTGAATCCTGAATCGGGTGTTCTGTTTGCTGTTGTTGTTACCAATTACCATCATTACCTTTTCTGCCATCTTTATCAGCGCATTCCAGAACAGCGTGATTAACAGTATCACCGAAAATACCGCAAACATGTGCGGCCTGTGCAAAAGAAACGATGCTGAAATTAGTAGCACAAGCGGCACCATTATCCATTCCCTGTATCTTATTGCCAATACCATGAAATTATCTTGTGAATAAAACAGGTAGATTAGTCCTAAAGAGGGAGATGGATATGGGCAGTTAGAGTCATTCAAAAAAAGACTTTGCTATTTCCAGTCTTTTATGTATCATACATTTTGTTCTCAATGAACAGCAGCAACAACAACAGCATTACCACCAAAAAAAGACGCGGAATCAGCGGTCTGATGCAGGTAGCAATGATTGTGGGGATTGTGATCATCTTTGCGGGGGTTTTATTCACCTTTGCAGGCGACATATTTGACGTGCAGACAGTTGCAGGATCCGTATCACTCCAAAAGATCCTCGTGCAAAAGGTGGGCAGTGAGACGTTTGTCTCTGTAAATGTCAAAAACACCGGAAACAGCGAGATCACATCACTTGAAGCTCTAGTCATGGTGGATACGGATTCGGCTCAAAGCGGGGTACAACCATTCGTGTTATTTGTAAAACCATCCACTCTGACTCCCGGCATGACGGGTTCTGCATACGAGAAGATCCTGGACACTGATGGTGATAGCATCCCATTTACATCTGGGAAGAGTGTGGCAGTAGTCATTAATGCTACCACTGCTGATGGCAGCAGACTGACTGAACCCACTGCGACCCGTGTCCGGTAACCATTCCCCTTTTATCCTTTTTTTATCTTGACTGCATGAGCAGCTACACCGTTCTGACTGTATTTGAAAACGTAAATGCAATAAACGAGCCGGTCATATCCATGCCGATGATTGGACGCGTCTCATTCAGACAGATTGGAATCATAGTTGGTCTGTCAGTTATGCTCCCCCTGTTGGTATACTCTTCAGGTTCAGAGTACATTCTGGAGGCATTCCCACATCCCGTGTTTTCATTTACCGCAGTCAATGCTCAGGTACAAATAACTTGGGATGTGATACTTGCAATTATCCCGATACCTGTAGGGCTGTTACTTGGAATGCCGCGTCCAAAACTTGTGCCAATGGATCAGCTGATCATACTTTTGGCAAAGTTTGCAATCTATCACACATCCGTAAATACGGCATCCAAGAAAAACACATCAAAAGACGGCATGTCACCAGGTAACACCAGAAAAAGAAAAACCAGTTTGTTTGCAGGATTTGCCGGGGCAGACCCGGACATCACCCCACCACGAAAATCCAGAACAAAAAACGTGTATCTGGTTGCGGTAACGGATATTGGAATTCCAAAAAATATCACAGTCACCATATACGATACAAACGGCACCCCCATGCGCAACAGGCTTGCAAGGGTGTACATTAACGATGATCTGCTCTCCTCAATCACCACGGACTCTGATGGCACCATAGAAATTACATTTGTTCCCGGGCAGGAGGGCACAAAACACCTGATAATCCGAGTGGATGGAACCGCCGCACCGGTAGTTGATGCAGTCCTTGATGTGAGAAAGCACTGATTTCTGCCTTAAATTAAAATGATTCATGGAAAACATGTTTGGAGACGATGACGAGGGAAAAAGCAAGGGAGACCTTGTAAAGTTTGGAAAAAAGGCATTCATTGCAATAGTGTTCATCGTGGGGGCGCCCACCATCATCGCGCCGCTCATGGGAGTCGATATTGACGGCTTTTGTACCACGACTGACGACGATGATACCTGTACTGACAACGCACTGTTCTCCTCGGAGGTAACAGAACTGATAGGGGTGGCACTCAACGGAATACGAATCGGCGGTGCCGTGATTGTCGTGGTATCCTTTGGCATCAAGGGGATACAGTACCGGTTTGTCCCGCAAAAAAATTCAGACGGTTTCTACCATTGAACACCCACAACTTTTTGGCGGTGTCTTTGGCAGGAATCCTCTTATTTTTGTATCTTTTTTCAAGACCTGATGTCCATCTCTTATCTTCTGGCATCATAATCGGAATATGGTGTGTTGCAATGATGTGGGACTTGGAGGTAACGTTTGCAAATAGATCATACATTCCAAGACATGAGCAAAGTATTCTGCTTTTGTTTGCATACAAGAAATTCTCGACTAGTCGTGCAATTGCATTCATAGTTATAATAGAAACTGTATGTGTGATTGGTCTGCCTGCAATGATAACGTTTGATTTCAATACTGCGTCCTTTGCAGTCGCATATCTGTTTTCATTACTTCATGTTCTTGGGGCAAATAACAATGAAGGATTTATCAAAAAACACTCCACGATCTAACTGGATCGGTATATGTCTGGCATCTTGTCATAGTCAGATTCTTGTATTAAAAACAACAAAGAACCTCCAAGACACGAACAACCCGCACAAACCACAGAGTAATGTTCCAGACCCATGCTTCTTCTGTCGTTTGGTGTATCAACTTCTAGAACCGTAATATCTAGATCTGCAAAATAGTCTTGTACGGTCTGATGTGATGCAGTCCATGGTGAAGTCCAGCACTGAGATATCGGTTTCTGTATCCAGACATAGTTTATGTCAGGATCCTTGGAGTATGATTTATCATCAAGCTGGTAATGTGACTCATTCTTACCTATGCTTATGAAGATATGTTTACCGTATGACAGATACTCATTATTACCGTAACCCCGCACACTCATAGCTACTTTTCCCTCTTCAATAGGCGTGATGGTGGCGTTTAGTGTGTATATGCTTCCAGGATCCATACTAGGAATTGTTGCTTCCAAATTCAGACCTCTCTGGCGTACTGCTGACCAATCTGATTCAGGATCTATTCTCGGATCCGACCAAGACACATCAAGATTACCATAAAAATCCAAGGTAATAGTGGCATTGTTTATGACGGTGCTACCAAGAGGTCTTATGGTCACAGTCGCCGTGGCATTTTGTCCTACCGTGGGAAGAATCGACAATTCCAAATCCAATTCTGCCCCCTCATCCAAGTAACAGGACTCATAATCCAAATGAGCTCCATTTTTGGCCCACTTGTTGCATTTTTCCAACGGATCGAAATCCGGTGGGTGACAGGGACCATAATCCATATGACTTGTGTGGGTTTTATTTAGAATCGACCACCCATCACAAGCTTTGTGTACTGCCGTGTTAATGTGCACACAACCAATGTCCCCATCAGGTGATCTTACCAGTGTATTCGGATTAGAGACACTATCATAGTTACATTGTATATTGACTGTTGCCTGCTCTGGATAAAACACTGTTACCTGCTCTGGATAAAACACTGTTACCGATACAACTGCAAGAACCGACAACGCAGAACCAAAAAGGATTTTTCTGTTCAATGGACTGTATGATATATTGATGCTAGTAAATGTTATCTATTTTGATGGATTCTCAATATCATAATATCTTGAAATTATTTCAAACGTCTTGTCTATGCCATACGCCTTTTGATCTACACACTGCTGTAACAGTTCCATGCGCCTCTCAATGTCTTTTTTCACGTCCGAAATTCCCAGAAACCGCACCGCATTTTGCAGGCATCTACTCCTCTGAATCAGTTCATCTGCTGTTTGCAGCTCAAATGACTCTGCCTCTACATCATATCTGAACAGTTCGTATAGTTTGGGGCCTGAATCATCTGCTGTAACCTCGGTCAGACTGGTCACCTTTCTTGCAATGGTACCATCTCTAGTCTTTATTTTCTGTATGTTGAGCAGATAGTTGATGCTTGATTGCTGTGTTTGGCTTATTCCCATCTCATCTCCTCCCAGCCTTACAAGCAGGTCACGGGCACTTGGGGCATGAATACTCGAGACACATCCGTGTCCGGTTAATGCAATCTGAAACAACTGTTGTACCTCCCTGCCGCGCACCTCCCCCACTACCACGTAATGCGGTTTTTTTCTTAGGGCTGCCATCCCCAACCCCATGATATCCACATCATATTCTGAGCTGATCAGGTGTGGACTGGTTCTGGTAACCAGATGTTCGTTCCAGTAGTGCGGAATACTCAGCTCTCGTACCTCCTCCATAGTCAGAATGTGCCATCGGGGGTTGGACAGACATACAAGTGCGTTTATTGCAGTGGTTTTACCAGAACCCGTCTCACCCAGAATAAACGAGAATGATTTTGCGTCATTCATTATCCAGATGTATGATGCCATCAGCGGGCTGAGCACGCCGGATTCCAGCAAATGCGTTATGGTGTACGGCTCTTTTGGAAATTTTCTTATTGCCAGTGTGGAGCCCGGTTGGGATATCTCGTTTCTCCAGGTTATGGTTATCCTGTCGTTGTTTGGTGTGGAGCAATACAAGATTGGCTTGGACATGGTCGGGGCATGTCCCAGTCTTTGTGCCGTTATCTGCAGCAGGTTATCAAATGCCTCCGGTGTGGCAAACCTGATGTTGGTCTTTAGCATCTCCTGTTCCTGGTGGTTCTTGTGGATTATGGCAATGTCCCTGTCATATCTGGTGCAGATGATATCCTCAATGTTGTAATCGTGCATCAGGACGTCTATCTCACGATACCCCGTCATGTCACGTATCAGGTAATATTCGATTGCGTCTCTTTCTTTATTGTATGTGTCTAGTACGGCAGTCTGTGTTGCCTCCTCCTCTAGCCTGTCTTTGATGGATGTGACAACATCCGTATTATCCTGCATCACCCCCGAATAGGAATAATACAGGTTCTCCATGAGCTGCCGCCATATCTTTTCGGCGTTACTGCTTAATGCCGGCTCTGATACCAGGTATCTCCCGTCCCGTGTAATGTGGACTGTGGCGCCGTTTATCTGGTATGACTCTGCAATGTCTGCAGCAGGTACCGTGGCATCAAATCGTGCGATGCTAAATTCACCTGCAACAAACCCCTCGTTTTTCACGCCAGATATGTCAGGGCACCTTATAACCTGCTCCGGTTTTGTGCTTGTGAATAATAATAATAATAATTCAAATTGCGCATACCACTATACGATAACCCCCAGCAACTTTGTCACATTACCAGAAGCCAAACAGAGAAAAAAGATCGGCGAGTTCTTTGATCTGCTCCGGGTTATCCAAAGACCCATCAAGATAAGGCTGACTAGAAAGATACTGCCTGTCCCAGTGGATGGTCGCACAGTTGGTATGCCGATACTCCAGCTGTACATCTCAAGCCATGAACCGTTAAACCGGATCCTTGAGGCGCTGCGGTACGAGTATACCACGGATCTGGGAGGGCACAAAGACATCAGGATAATCCGTGAGAACTGGCGAGATGTTACAGTGGATCTTGGAGATGGTGCAGAGTCAGTTGCAAAGTGCTTTACATTACGGCATATCCCACACGAACTTCCTTGGGCATGGGTTGCAACCGGAATATTTCCCGTATGCCACGAGATAACCATGTGGATAGAACCCGTGTTACATCAGAATGCGGTAAAATACATACGCAAAAGAAAAGAGCTGGTATACGAGTCTGCCACGCGCTCCCGGGCAGCGGCACAGGAATACGAAAAACTGGAACGTGCCGAAGAATCAGTCAGACAGACCCACGCGGGGCTGTTCCGGTGCCGTATCATATGCGTTATTGCGGCACGAAACCGCAAGGAACTAGGTGCCGCAGTCCGTGAATTCAGAAATGCTGCAGGTATCAGCGGCGGCATCTTTTCCACACAGATTGCAAAACAGGCGGCAATGTACAGTCGCGGATGGGGAATGACCCTGGTATTTGATCTTGGAAGTATGTCGTGTCTGTATCCTATGGTGTCAGGCGACATGCTGGAGGTTCCAAACGGGCTGGTACTGGGTATCAACACGGACAGTGCGGCACCCGTAATATTTGACTTTCAGAAAAGGACAAACTATAACGTTGCAATAATTGGGACGTCCGGTTCTGGAAAATCATTTACTGCAAAGATGTTTTTGCGGAGATTACTTGCAAAGTATCCGGACAGTCTGTGTTTTGTAATTGATCCCATGGGCGAATACTATGACATTGCAGAGTCACTGGGACTGGACAGAATCCAGATAACCGGCCATGATGCCAAGCTGGGATTTGATCCGTTTAAACTGCTGGAACCCGCAGATGCTGCTGATATCCTGGGTAACGTGACACGGGCACCTGAAGACGTGATAAAACAGTTCCGTAAATATTCGGACAAAGTTGGTAGCATCGACGAGCTGTTTCATGCACTAAAAGGGAATCCTGAATCCCAGAAATGGCTTGATGACCTGGTTGACGGTCCGTTGGCACAGATGATGCGGGGGACCCCCAGCATATCTGACAGACTGGTAATATCCATGAAAAAGGCAGATGGCAAACCACATGAGATCATGCTGCTGATTCTTGCGCTAAACAAGGTATGGAAGAGAATCGAGGAGATGCCCCAGAATACACAGAAAATCGTGGTGTTGGATGAGGCATGGATGCTCTTCAAGATGGAGGGTGCCGGCAAATACATCGAGCAGATTGTGCGTATGGGCAGAAAAAGAAATGTAAAGTTTCTGTTTATCTCCCAGAATATCGATGACATTGCAAAAGACCGGGGCGGGGCAAGCAAGATAGTCGATAACATGGAGACTAAGATACTGCTCAACATGGAGGAGGATGCAACTGATAGTGCCGCTCGGATACTGGGGTTGTCTCCACAGGAGGCATCCAGAATAAAATCCTTTGAGCCGGGGCATGCAATAATGCTGACAAAGAAATACCGGCTGCACGTAAAGTTTGAGCCGTCAGGGGAGGAGAAAGCGATGTTTGAGACCTCGCCGCAACAGGATGAAAAAGAGGCTGTTCCATGATTACTGGTTACAACAAAAGACGCGGAATCCACAGCCTGGTTGCAGTGTGTGCCCTGATCGGATTTGTACTTGGCATGTCTGCCGTGTTATTTGTGGTTCTCTCAGAATACGTGGGGATTACATCCCACAGTACTGACTGTCTGGCAGATACATCCCTGCATGTGACAGGAGAGAACAGGGCATACTATGCGGCAACACTGCGCAATCTGGGAACAGGTACCATAACATCAGTTGATGTGACGTTTTTAGATGATGATGGCGCAGAGCATGGATTTTACAATGATACGGTTGCAGTTGCAGCAGGAGGTATCTGGAGTGATGATAATGACTCTGTGGTAGCCCCACTGTTATCCGGGAAAAGTTATGCTACTCGGGCAACTGTAATCTTTGATGACGGCTCGATTGTGGAATGCTCTGTGAGATAACAGTTATCCAAATAATGACTGGAACCATCTGCCAATCTGTTCAAATACACCATCATTACGTTCGGATTCTGTTGGCTGAGTAGTTGGTTCTGGATCCGTCACGGTACCCGGTTCTGGATCCATCATTGCACCCGGTTCTGGATCCATCATTGCACCCGGTTCTGGATCCATCATTGCACCCGGTTCTGGATCCATCATTGCACCCGGTTCTGGATCCATCATTGCACCCGGTTCTGGATCCATCATTGCACCCGGTTCTGGATCCATCATTGCACCCGGTTCTGGATCCATCATTGCACCCGGTTCTGGATCCATCATTGCACCCGGTTCTGGATCCATCATTGCACCCGGTTCTGGATCCATCATTGCACCAGATTCAGGATCAGTTGGCGTGGGTGTTGGTTCAGGTACGTCAAGCATCGAATCTGCGTCATTTTGTGTTCTGTCAGGTTCCTGTGTTTTCTCAGGAGTTACGCGTGGTACGGTACTGGTTTGGTCGCTTGAAGACCTGCTAGTTGAAGGGGTGCCTGAAGACTTGTTGTTAGATCCCTGTTCACTGCACAGTACGCCACCACAGACACGTGGATCAAGCGTGTTTCCGTGTCCTCCTCCACCTGACCTTCTAGGAGCAGGTTCTGGTGTTGGTTCTGGTTCAACAACAACAACCGGTGGTGGTGTTACCAGGTTTGAGCCAAATACTGTAAAGTGTGCAGTCCAGATTATCAGGTCATGAACGGTGTTTATGAAGCACTCCCCGGTGCCGTCAAGCTGCGCTGATACAGTGTCAAGATCATCGGCAGTACACGCTGCAATTATCTGGGTAGCTGCTGCACCGCTCTCAGAGTACCATGGAACGTTGCCTGCCTGCCCTCCAAGCTGTATCCGTATTGGCTTATCCGTATTTATCACAGAGCCTGCCTGTCCTATCTCGATGCAGGATGCCTGCGTACCAGAAGCTATTGCGGCGGAACCACAGCCGGATCCAGAGTCAGTTGGCAGAACCAGTATTCCATCAAAGTCGGCATCTGAGCTAAAACTGGTGGTGGCAGGGATTGTCACCTGGACGTTCCCTCCACGAAGACCTGTCGCAGTTATTACCACCTCGTTGTATGTCGTGGCAGTAGGAAGCACTGCTTCATCTTCTAGCAGGAATGAATAGTCCAGTATGGCATCAACGGTATTTGGATATGTGACTGTGGCAAGGGTCGAATCAGAATCAGTTACTGCGATGCGGTTGTCAGTATCGGCAAGTGTGATGTCGACTTCTGCTGTTACCGGATAGGCATCTACTTGTGGGAGCACGAGTGATGAGGCACTAGTCTTTGTCGGACCAAATACGTCGATTGTGACAGTGATTCCAGCCGGGACTGCAGGTGAAAGGGTGAGTGATATGGTGTCAGGTGGAGTACTACGGGCAATTTCGGTTATTGTAGGCGATGTTGAAGAGTCAGATAAAGTCAACGTATAATCGGCGATAGCAGTAGTTACTGGTACGTTGTAGATTATGGTGATTATATCAGTGGAGAGTCTTGCAGATATTATCTCAGGTATTTCCGCATCAACCATGACGGTATATGTGTTAGATGCCGTGTTTTGATTGCCTACAAGATCCGCTGCCGCATTTTCAGGGATTGATACAATGACTGTACCATCAGATGTGGTCATAACATCAAAGGTGTATGATGCACCGGATCCTACAAGGTTTGATGCTACCGGTGCACCATCGGATGCCGTTCCAGTTACGGTGAGATCTGCCACATCAAAGCCCGTCACGTCCTCGTTGAAGGTGGCAGTATATGATACGGTGGCAGTGTTTACAGTGCCTCCATCAGTGCTATCGGCGTTATTTATGGCTACAGTTGGCATCGCAGCATCCACAATTACTGCAGAGCTGACGCCAAGTGAATTAGTATCAGTAATTGCAGGAAGTATCACACGTGCGTTTCTGCCCTCAGCGTCACGTATGGTTCCACCGTTTGGGTCAAGTGAACCAGTACCGACATAATTGAGATCATCAGAATTGTGTCCTGCGGCAACAGTATACCGGAATACCAGGCCAGTTTCACCCGTGCCTGAGGTATAGTCAACTACGGCATCAGTATCACCAGTCTCCAGTGTCAAAGTGGGGATGCCACCAGTTACAGTTACATCCACTTCCTCGTCAAATGTTACGGTGATATCAATGATACCACCTTCGATGTATGTACCGTCCATCGCTGATACGCCAGTTACAACTGCTCCTTCGGTTATCACGGTCCGGCCCGTAAACATCGCAAGTGCGTTTCCTGCCGCATCAGTTATGCCGGTACCCTCGTAATCCAGTGTAACCGTACTGCCAACGGTAATTGTCGTACCTACAGTTATGGTTATGGTATTACCTGATATTACCGGAACATCAGTAACTGTATAGCCTGGAATGGTGTAATCTGCTATGACCGTATTTCCAATAAGGGATTCTGATGTCGTAACTACGATCGTGGTATCATCCGCGGTTTGAACAGTATCTAACATGGGCGCAGTAGTATCAACTGTGACTGTGTAATCTCCAGATACCGTGTTGGGGTTGCCTGCCGCATCTGCTGCCGCACCTGCGGGAATTGATACAACGACTGTATCACCATCAGAAGCAGTCACAACAAAGGTGTACGTGGTGCCAGATCCGGTTGGTCCAGTAGTAACAGTCCCTCCAGATATCGTGATATCATTTGCGGTATCAAAGTCTGTCACGGTCTCATCAAAGGTGACAGTGTAGGTTAGGGTAAGGGAGTTTGTGGCGCCGTTATCAGCTGCAGCAGTAGTGGTTAGGGTGTCGATGGTGGGTGGGGTGGTATCAACTGTGACTGTGTAATCTCCAGATACCGTGTTGAGGTTGCCTGCCGCATCTGCTGCCGCACCTGCGGGAATTGATACAACGACTGTATCACCATCAGAAGCAGTCACAACAAAGGTGTACGTGGTGCCAGATCCGGTTGGTCCAGTAGTAACAGTCCCTCCAGATACCGTGATATCATTTGCGGTATCAAAGTCTGTCACGGTCTCATCAAAGGTGACAGTGTAGGTTAGGGTAAGGGAGTTTGTGGCGCCGTTATCAGCTGCAGCAGTAGTGGTTAGGGTGTCGATGGTGGGTGGGGTGGTATCAACTGTGACTGTGTAATCTCCAGATACCGTGTTGAGGTTGCCTGCAGCATCTGCTGCCGCACCTGCGGGAATTGATACAACGACTGTATCACCATCAGAAGCAGTCACAACAAAGGTGTACGTGGTGCCAGATCCGGTTGGTCCAGTAGTAACAGTCCCTCCAGATACCGTGATATCATTTGCGGTATCAAAGTCTGTCACGGTCTCTGTAAAGATGACAGTGTAGGTTAGGGTAAGGGAGTTTGTGGCGCCGTTATCATCTGCAGCATCAGTGTTTAGGGTAACAATGGTGGGTGGGGTGGTATCAACTGTGACTGTGTAATCTCCAGATACCGTGTTGAGGTTGCCTGCCGTATCTGCTGCCGCACCTGCGGGAATTGATACAACGACTGTACCATCGCCGGAGGCAGTCACAACAAAGGTGTACGTGGTGCCAGATCCGGTTGGTCCAGTAGTAACAGTCCCTCCAGATATCGTGATATCATTTGCGGTATCAAAGTCTGTCACGGTCTCGCTGAATGTGGCAGTGTAGGTGAGGGTACCAGATGTGGAGGAATCACCGTCATTAGTGGTTTCAGCGTTAGTTATGGTTACAGTTGGTGCCGTAGTATCCACGATTACTGCAGGGCTGCCGCCAAGTGATTCGGCAGAGTCAGTTGCAGGAAGTGCCAGACGTGCGGGTCTGTTCTCAACGCCAAGTATGGTTCCATCGTTTCGGTCAAGTGAACCAGTACCGACATAATTGAGATTATCTGAATTGTGTCCTGCGGCAACCGTATACCTGAATAATAGTTGAGTTCCAGGCGAGCCGGATGTGTAATCGACTACTGCATCATTAGTACCAGTCTCTAATGTCAGTCGAGGGGTTCCAGATACTGTAGATACGGTTACTGACTCGTCAAATGTTACGGTGATATCAATGATACCACCTTCGATGTATGTACCGCCAGTCGCTGATACGCCAGTTACAACTGCCCCTTCAGTTATCACGGATTGACCCGTAAACATCGCAAGTGCGTTTCCTGCCGCATCAATTATGAGGGCACCCTCGTAATCCACTGTAACCATACTGCCAACGGTAATTGCCGTATCTACAGTTATGGTTATGGTATTACCTGATATTACCGGATTCTCAGTAACTGTATAGCCTGGAATGGTGTAATCTGCTATGACCGTATTTCCTACAATGGGTTCTGATGCTGTAAGTACGATCGTGGTGGCATCAGTGATTGCAGCAGAGGCGATTGTTGGCAGGGTTGTATCCTGAGCCGTGGTGACTGTCTTGATTCTGTTTGGAGTTGTAGTGGCATCCTGTATTTGGGTGAAAAGATCCCCTCCATATACCAGTGCCAGTGTGGTATCATCTACTCGGAGAAGCGAGTTGAATGCACCATCTGCCGTGTCATGCTCAAATGGGTCACCGTTGACAGTCAAAGCACCCGATGAGAGGTTTATGTCGTATAATCGGATAAAGCCATCACCGTCATCCCCCCTGTATGCAACTGCTATTGTATCAGAATCCAGCAGTGTCATAGAGTTGAGATGTATCTGTTCTTCAAATGCCGCAACTGCTGCGGTATTTTGATACGTTTGACTGCCCATTCCGTTAATTGTACCATCTGAGACAACATCAAAGACCTTGATTGTACCATGCCCGTCATCTCTGAGTGTGCTGGCACCGATTGCAGAGTATGCAACAGCTACGGTATCATCATCTACCCTGATAATGGAGTTGTAAGCTATTCTTCTATTATCATGTTCAACGGCAGTTTCACGAGAAAGGCTACCAGCAGCTGAAATATCAAATGTTCGAATAAATCCCTTGTCAGAAGCAGTACTGCTATATGCAATTACCACCGTATCAGTATCCAGCTTTACCATGGAGATGTACTGTATCGGGGTGTCGTTAGGCACACTATGAATTGAAAGGGTACTAACAACAGTCAGATTACCATTGCTAGGATCAATATCGACAACACGAATAAAGCCTCCAGAACTACTACCGTCGGGATGGCTAAATGCAATTACCAGCCTGTTTGTGTCAAATGTTATCAGAGAATGGTTACGTGTTTGTCCACCGGCGTTGGCGATAGTTGGTACCAAGTCAATACTATTAGGATTACCAAATGGTGTGGCAGAACCGGTAACAACATCATATGTTGCAATGGTACTTGTTGCCGCGTCTTTCACATATGAAACTGCAATGGTATTGTCATCCACGCGTGTAATGGCAGTAGATCTTGGATGGGTTGTCTGTTCATCAATTGTCGTGGTTTTAGTCTGGGTAATTGTGTTTACTATCTGCTCAGTACCAATCCGTGTGATCTCCCCGTCAATGATACTATACAGTCTGAGAACAGTGTCAAAATTCCAGAGAGTTGCATCGCTAGCAGAACCAGATACCGTATGTGATGAGACATAGTAGTTACCAGTCAGATGTACCAGATTGTGCCTGTATCCGTTGTCTGGCAAGTCAACTGAATCTATTTGAGATAACGGATTTCCCACGTTGTTTGTCACGGACTGGGAGTCAAATGTCGCAAGTAGATTTCCTGTGGCATCAGCCAGGCCGGTACCAGTATAATCCACTGTGGGCGTATCCCCAGATACTATCGCAGTACCAATTCTCAGCGTTATGGTGTTGCCATCTATTACCGGATCGCCAAAGATGGTATGATCTAAAACGGTATAATCTACCGCAGTCGTAGCTCCTTCAATAGGTTCAGATACGGTAATTACAATGGTGGTGGCAGTGGTGGTTTGGGCAAAATCAAAGGTCGGTCCGGTTGTATCTGCCACGTTGTTTGTTACTAACAGACCGATAAATTTCACAAGTGAGTTTCCTGCGACATCAGTTACGGTGGTACCTGTGTATGTCACTGTAACTGCACTATTGCCTTCAATCGCTGTATTCACAGTTATGGTTATGGTGGTATCAGATATCATCGGATCCTCTGTAATGGTGTTGTCTGATACTGCAAAATCTCCCGCAGGTGCAGTTCCTGCCACCAGGGGTTCGTTTGTCGTTAATACAATCGTGGTCGTATCAGTGGTTGCAGCAGAGGGGAATGGCGGTGCCACAGTATCGACTGTAACGGTGTATGCTGTTGATGCCGTGTTTAAGTTACCTGCCGCATCTGCTGTTACACCTGCGGGAATCGTCATTATGACAATACCATCCGAATCAGTCACCACATCAAAGGTGTATGAGTTACCGGTTCCTAAAATGTTTGATACTACAGGTGTGCCTCCGGATGCCGTTCCAGTAACCGTAATATCAGACATGACAAAGTCTATCACATCCTCGCTAAAGGTGGCAGTGTATGATATTGTGGCAGTGGTTTGCGTGCCGCCATCAGAGGTGGTGGCGGTTATAGACTCCACGGAAGGTATCACAGTATCTACTATTACATTAGAGCCGCCAAGTGAAGAAATAGAAGTAATTGCAGGAAGTGTCAGATCAGCAGGCAGTTTATTATCCGTGGCAAGTATGGTTCCTCCGTTTAGTGACAGTGAGCCCGTGTTGACATAGTTGAGATCATCAGAATTGTGTGTTGCAGCAACGGTATATTGGAATATCAGTGAATTAGTAGAACCCTTGGAGGTATAGTCAACTACTGTATTAGTAGCACCAATATCTAATGTCAGCTGCGGAATACCAGATACTGTTACTGGCTTGTCAAATTCTACTCTGATATTAATCATGCCATCTACATTGTATGAACCTCTTACAGCATTTACATTGTTTATTACAGGCTGTACACCTGCGGCAACAGTCTTGATGGTGTTGGGAGTTGCAGTGGAATCCAGTATGGTTGATGGAAGATCCCCTCCATACACCAGTGCAACTGTCTCATCATCAACCCTCACAAGCGAGTTGAATGCACCGTCTGCCGTATCATGCTCAAATGGCTGGCTAATTGCAGTCAGACCGTTTGTAGAGAGGTTTATGTCGTATAATCGAATAAAGCCGTCACCGTCTGCCCCCCTGTATGCAATGGCAATAGTATCAGAATCCATCATTACCATCGAGTTGAGATGTGCATGTTCTTCGATTGCCACATCTGCTACGGCATCATAATACACAGGACCGCCCCTTCCGGTAATGGTACCATCTGAGGCAACATCAAAGATCTTGATTCTTCCATGTCCGTCAGATGTGAGTGCAGCAAGGTCAATCCTAGAGTATGCAACAGCTACGGTATCATCATCTACCCGGATAAGCGAGTTGTACGAGGTTCTTAGACCCTCATGTTCAGCAGCAGTCCCACTGGCAATGGTATTATCGGCTGGAATATCAAGTGCCTGTATAAATCCTGAATCAGAGGGACCGCCCCTGTATGCAAGTACCACCGTATCTGCATCGAGCTTTGCCAGGGTGAGATACCGTCCCAGAACATCCGAAGCGCTTGTACCAACTGTAAAACTGTCTGAATTATCCAGATCACCGGTGGTAGAATCAACACTTATCGTCTGCACAAAGCCCCTCGAATTAGTATTGGAAAATTGATATCCAATTACCAGCGTGTCTGCATCAAGTGCTATCAGGGAGTGATTGTGTGTTTGTCCTCCAGAGTTGTTGGTAGTTATTATAAAGTCGTGAGTATCGGAATTGCTAAAGGGTGTGGCAGAACCGGTAACAACATCATATGTTGCAATGGTACTTGCCCTCGTACTACTCACATATGAAACCGCGATGGTGTTTGCATCCACGCGGGCAATTGCAGTGGATCTTGGATTGGTTGTAAGTTCACCAATCGTCGTGGTTTTGGCCTGGGTAAGGGTGTTTACTATCTGCTCGGCACCAATCATCGCGATGATACCGTCAGTGATGCTGTACAGTCTGAGAACAGTGGCAAAACCGAAATTTGTGGTATCGGCAGAACTAGATACCGTGTGTGATGAGACATAGTAGTTACCAGTCAGATGTACCAGGTTGTGCCGGTATCCGTTGTTTGGCAAGTCAACAGAATGTACTTGAGCTATGGCAAAAGATATCGGTTCCACGTTGTTTGTCACGAGCCGGGAGCCAAATGTTGCAAGTGCATTTCCTGCGATATCAGATATGTTGGTACCAATGTATGATAATCTGATAATATCTCCGGACACTATTTCAGTACCAACCGTCAGGGTTATGGTACTGCCAGATATTACAGGACTGCCAGAAATGGTGTTGCCTGAAATGGCAAAGCCTGACGTAGTTCCTACAAGGGGTTCAGGCGCAGTAAGTAAAATCGTGTTTGCGTTAATGGTTTCAATGGATGTGATGATTGGTGGGGTTGGGTCTATGATAAATGTCTTGATTGTGTTGGGAGTGTCCGTATTTTGTACTTGGGATGGAAGATCCCCGCCGTACAGCAGTGCAAATGTTTCATCATCGATCCTCACAAGCGCGTTAAAGGCACCGTCTGCCGTGTCGTGTTCCAATGGTCCGCCACTGGCAGTCAGGGCACCTGTTGAGTGATTTATGTCGTATAATCGAATAAAGCCGTCACCTTCTGCCCCTCTGTATGCAACTGCCAGCGTATTAGAATCCATCAGTGTCAGTGAGTTGGTGTGTGCCTGTGCCTCAAATGCCGCATTTGCCGCGCTGTTATAATATGTTGTATTGCTTTTTCCAGTAATGGTGCCGGTTGAGGAAACATCAAAGACCACGATCCTCGCTGCCCCGTCAGATGTGGATGTAGCAAGACCGATATTGGAGAATGCAAGTGCCATGGTATCACCATCCACCCGGACAAGGGAGTTGTATGCGGTTCTTGCACCCTCATACGGAGCAGCGGTTCCGGCAGTAATGACATTGGCTGAAATATCAAATGCCTGAATGAATCCCCCGGCAGAGGTACTGTATGCAACTACCACCGTGTCACCATCCAGTTTTGCCACAGATGGATACCGTCCCAGATCTGTGGTAATTCTTGTAGGGGTTCCAGTAGTCAGTTGACCGGTATTACTAACATCGATAACCTGTATAAAGCCGGAAGGGGAACTGTCGGGATGTGAATATGCAAGTACCAGTCTGTTTGCGTCAAGTGATATCAGAGAGTGATTATGTGTTTCTGCGCTATTGCCGCCGCCTAGAATGGAGAGATTGTCAATAATAAAAAAGGGGGCAGCAGTACCAGTATTAACATCATATGTACGAACACGACTTACCGAAGTAGTCGTAAATGAAACTACAATGGTATCATCATCTACACGTGTAATCGCAACAGATTTTGGCAGAGTTGTAAATTCATCAATCGTCGTGGCTTTATTTTGAGCAATGCCATCTACAGTTCGGGCGCCAATTCTTGTGATATCCCCATCATCAGTTATACGATACAGTGTGACGATGGGGGCATAAATCCAGAAATTTTGATTGTTAGCCTGGGAAGTTGAAATGTGTAAGGAGACATAATATTCACCGGTGAGATGTACCAGGTTATGTCGGTATCCTCCGGTTGGAAGATCAAGTGAGCCTGTTTCAGCTATGGCATGAGTTACTGTCTGGGCATGTGCATCTGAGAATACCAGCCCTGCAGATAATAATGCAAAAAGTACTGCAAACACGCCAAGATATAACATCATTTGGCATCAAATGGGTAGTTGCCAGGGCAAACAATGCGCAACCCCCCCCCCCTCTTGAATTCGTTATATTTTAAAGGCAATCTGTGTTTTTGTAATAAACGCAGTTTAAAAAAGTATTCTATGACAAGTTTTAACAATCCTGATACACGCACGAAATATAATTACTTGGGGGTTTTCTCCAAACTGCTACAATTACCCAAAAACACAGCAGATCATTACGGTATCAAAAATTCCAGGAATTTACCTGATTTTAGGATGATCTGGATGGCATCGCCTGCCCCGGCAACCTCCAGCATCCCAAGTTCCCCTGCCGAAAGAATTGGCACTGGTATAGAATCCTGATTTTTTAGCACATAATGCGATCCTGCCCCGTCCACCAAAACTGTCCTGATCTCGACGTCTTCCACCCCTATATTTGAGACAAACACTGTGATGATATCACCTTGCTGTTGTATGTTCGTTGCAACCATTATCTGCCCTGTTCTATGTTTGGAGGAATCCATCAGGTCCGATATGCTGGTAGTAGTTGAGAACATATGCCTACCGGACTCTGCTATTAACGGTGCAAAGACCGCAGTCACAATACCAAACAACACGACTGCGGCAATTACCTCATTCACATATACCAAAATACAGATACACTAAAGGGCAAAAATGTGTGCTTAAATTCCGTTGAGACTTGTAGACTGTGCGCGCATTAAATTGTACAATCAACATCATATCCAAAAAAAAGAGACGCGGGTTCCTTTTTACCATGCCGCTGATGCTCGGGATGGGCATCCTGATATTCTCATCAATGATTGCAATATCCCAGCTGTTTGTCGCAATTGGCGGACCGATGGTGCCAGATTTATTGGCAGACATGCCGACCATATTTCATTATACTGAATCAGGACAGAGGGTACCCCAATACTTTCCGGTCTTTACATCAGGAGACGAACCCATACTGATAGGCGGGACAGAAAATATTACACTAACTGAAAAAGAGTTTGCAGAGTCGTTTCCATCTCTGGCCATGTACGGATTGACAGTCAAGATTGCGCTGGGGATATTCGTGGTTCTGCTGATGCTTGCAGGACTCTCATACTTTTTTGAAGAGTTTAACATCGTCCGACAGGGAACGGCATACGGAATAATTGCAAAGATAGTCATATTAATTCCAATATACATGATATTACCATACCTGTGGGATGCCACAGCATTAGTCATAGAGTCATCCTCCCTATACCTCATGGATCCGTTTGGAGGGGATCCGCATGCCAGGACAACCCACCTGTGGTGCATGATGGGTTCGGCAGTGTGTACAGTTGATGGTGGTTCCACATCCATTGATCCACTAAATCTCTTTGATGACGTGGGGGTCTTTGATAGAAACATTACACTTGATCCGAGCTCGTGGAACAACGCACTACAAACCCCGATATTTGGAGAAGGCTTTATCGTGAATATACTACTTGCTTTATTCAAGGGATTTGCAGTCATGTTTATGACTGCAATGATGTTTGTGCTATCTGCAGTACGCGTCATGCTCACCGAAGTAATCGTGATATCATTCCCACTCGTATCTGCAATAGGGCTGATCCCGTGGATAAACACCTCGAGGATATCAGACATGTTCCAGCAGAATCTGATAGGGCTTGCCATGGCACCCATAATGTCTGCAATAGTGCTGTCCGTGGGGCTCTCCACGATAGATACTCAGAATATGCCGCCACTGCGAATGTGGTTTCAACTGCTCTCAGTCGGATTTCTGGCGGTGTTTTTTCCTGTCATGTTATCGCCGATGCTTGGGAACCTATCAAGTAAGGTAGGCAACATGGTATCATCATCAATTACTTCGGCAAGTGTTGCAGGCTCTGCCGCACTAAAGGGGGTTACACACGGTATTTCACAGGCATCATCATCAGGTGCGGCAAACATGGGAGGGCTGGCACGTGGTGTTGGTGGCGGTATTGGTGGCGGTGGTGCCAATAACCGAGGAGGCATCACCCCACAAAACGGCAGGGTATCATCAGCGGACATTGGTACTGCCGCATCAGGGGCAAATCTTGGCGGCGGCATCTCCATGATGGACAAGCTAAAGATGTACGGTCAGGCGGGTACCATAGGTATGCTGGGTGGTCTTGGTTCGGGCTTGCTCCAGTCCAGCACACAGGCAATGGGTGTTAGCGGCATGCAGGGTATCTCAGGGGATATGGCAGGTGCGGGTGACGCAAGAATCCAGAACATTGCCCAAAACACCATGATTAACGGTGCGAGTAGAACCATTGCAAACCAGATGATTCAGATGGAACCATCTGCAGGTGCGGCAGGAAATGCCGCATTAAACATCAACAGTCACACTGCACTGAATCCTGGTCAGGCCATCAATACCATGTGTGATGATAGTAGCTCGTTTGATGCAGGTCAAAGACTCGCAGGGGATCCTGACTCTAGACAGGAGTTTATTCACGCATGTGAAAAAAAGACGGGCGTGGATCAGATGCCGCAGGAATCCAGGGCAAAATTTCAGGAACAGATGACAGAGCAGATAAAGACGCATCCCAACGCAGCAGGTAAAATGTTTACAGAGATGAAGGAGGATACGACGACGACATCATGACTGTAATCATGCGCAGTGACATAGGTGAAAAAGTGATACTGCAGGCAGATGCCAGATCCACACATGGTGATGGCGTGCTATACATTACCAATCAGGCGCTAGTTTACGAGGTGCATGAACGGGGAATATACCTGAATTTCATACCTCTAGATGTGGTCTCATCACTGTGCAGAGTCGGGGTAAAAATGTTTGGTGCCGCAAAGTTCCGGCTGGTCTGGGTTGAAAAGGATAACAACAACAAAAAACACTCTTTTGATTTTAGAACAAAAAAATATGTGGAGGTACAGGATGCGGCATCAAAACTATTTTGATGATAATATTGACTGCTCCAACGCATCAAGCAGCACCCTGTGAATCTTTTTTGTGTTCGGAGACGCAATGACATATGCGACAAGACGGGATCTCTTTTGTGCATTTACCAGCACGTATTTTTTACAATACTGGATGCATCTGATTGTATCATAGTATATCTCAAATGACTTGTCAAATCCGTCCAGTGATACGTGGATACAGTGAGGTTTTATGACCGTTATACATTGTATCCCGTTGATCTTTGTCTTAAACGGCGCGTCTTTGGTACTGTTACTCACAAATCCCAAGGTTAATTTTGATAAAAACCGTCTAGGATACCAGATACACGCCTACGTTGACAATGCTGCATCAATTTGAGGGACTCAAAGATGAGGGACTCAAAGATGAGGGACTCAAAGATGAGGGACTCAAAGATGAGGGACTCAAAGATGAGGGACTCAAAGATGAGGGACTCAAAGATGAGGGACTCAAAGATGAGGGACTCAAAGATGAGGGACTCAAAGATGAGGGACTCAAAGATGAATACCGCAAAGATGAGTACCGCAAAAAAGATGTACTCAAAATTAGTCCCTCAAAAAAATTACCCTCAAAGATGTGTCCCTTAAAAACAAGAGACTCAAAAAAGATAACCCTCAAAAAAGTTCTTCAAAAATGAGGAACTTAAAAAATGACTCTCTTAAAAAATTAGAATTACAAAGTGCCTTAAATATAAAATTGAATATTCAAATTACGGAAAAATGAAAAAATCACAAGGCCTTATAATCACATGCAGACACAGGAATCCAAAGAACATCGTCGTGACACCGGAAGGTGAATCAGTATGCAGATGCGGGGTAATCCTTTTAGAACGAATGAGTGACACGACAGCTGTAGAACCGCGTAACAGTACCGTCTCGTTATACCACAAAGTCGAGAACGGATGTGATCCAAAAGACATGAAGGTAGTAAACAAAAAAATCCACATATACCACTCTAGTGCATCCGAATTTTCAAACATCTGCAGCAAGCTGAATCTGTCAAGCTGTGTAGCACAAAGTGCATGGGGGTCATACCACCAGCTTCGCAGCAAAACATACTTTACGCGTGCAAAATGTGCGCTGCTTTCCATTTATGTCGCATGCAGGGAGTCTGATCAGGCAGTAAGTGAATCAAAGATCTGTGAGGCAATACGTACCGTATTTTGTGTAAAAAACACATACAACGTACTGAGCGTCATATCTGAGATGCATGAGGAGGCACTAAAGATCGGAATAGACACAAACAAGGGTCATTCCTCAAGCTACTATCTGAATCTGGAGATATCCCAGAGACAACACCTGTTCATGGATGCAAGGGATTATGACAGATTCAAGGTTATCGTGATGAACAACTTTGGTTTTATTCATGGAAACAGCCAGAACAAGGCAAGGAGGGCAGTGGATATGGCATTAAACGAGATGGGGGTCTCATTGGAATAATGTCTCAGATACAGCAGACAGCCAGTGCAGCAGAGCAGATACGTGTGTCTGCCATACAGGATCTGCCAGTACAGGTCAAAAACCCCTCAAAAAAACTGATCAGCATCATTTACAGCAATGCAAAAAACAATCCTGAAGAAAAGACCTCATCGCCAATCCTGGTCGGCAGGGTCGACTCTGTATATTATGCCATGACTGATTCTGAGACCATAACAGGATTCAGAAAGGCAGGCGTATCTACAATCAGCGCGTTTGTAACAGAGTATCCCACCATCAGTGATTTACTCGTGGCTCACGTGCACAAAAACTTTCATCCCCAAAGTGTTGACCCGTTACGATTACGACAGGTAGTTGAATACCTGACTGCAGACGGGAAGGAGGATATTGAGGCCGTATGCAGCAAGCTCTGGCTTGAAAAGCGCCCCAAACTGTATGATACGGTTCGTGCAAACCTGACCACACAGGCAAGGGACACCCTGCTTGAACTCGTTGATGAGATATCCACAAAGGTGTACAGCGTTGTGACCCCAACATATTACGTCACCTTACTTGCAAAGATCGCTACAGCAGAACAGCCCAGGGCCGCCACACAGGTAAAGTCATTTATCCTATCAAAAACATACACTGATGAAAAATTCTCATGGCCGACCTTTGATGCGCTGGTCCTACTGTTACACGAGTTTGAGAGGGAGCCAAAAAAGGTTCCGACAAAAGACAAGGTCGCAGGCATTGAGAAAGGTACAAAGGATCTCAGCAAGGCAAATCGTAAAAAAGAAAAAGCAAAGGATACGGCAGCAACAGCTGCTGCAACCAAAAAGGCATCCAAATACGTCAGCTCGGATCCCAATCTGATCTATGTTCCGATAAAGGGCACCCACCCTGATCTATTAGTCAACAAAAAGACGGGGAGGGTTGCTGTGGCAAAGGAGATAAACGAGACATATGCGATAACTGATGATCTGGGGATAACCACGCAGGTTCTTCCAAATCATGTGGCAGAGTATCTTGGAGTCGAGGATGCAAATTCTGTGCGTATCCACAAGTATGCCAGCATCGAAAAGTTGCAAGACGCAGTTGCAAAGCTCAAAAATGCGGATGGTAAAAAAGAAGGAGAAGGAGAAGAAGGAAGATACGTATTACTGTCACCCTCAAAACGTTCACAGAGATAATCCCATGATGCAAAGTGATAGTAACAATAATGGCAATAGTTACTCGGTGCACATGCTTGAGAACATATACCACAACAAATTCGTCAGAAGCAGTAATCTTACAGTGATACTTGAGGAGTTTTATCCAGATAAAGTTCTTGGGACACGCGACTTGAAAAGCGGTAACAAACCGTATATTGCCATCTCAAAGTTGGCTAGCAAGAAATACCTGGAAAAAACAGATGGACAGCATCCAAAGATAAGATACCAGCTCACACTGTTTGGAAAGTCCAGGGTCCTGTGCCAAAAATATGATCTCAGCTTTTTGTGCCTGTGTATCCTGTGTGAAGCGTATTTTCTCCACAAACACCAGATACAAAACAGGTGTAACATGGTATATGTGATACAGGACACCAAAGACATGCTGAATTCCGTTTATACGGACAAGTCAATAACCAATGCTGCCACCATGCTACATAACAAGGGATTTACATTTCGCCGTACCAAGAACACCATACAGATCACAGGCGGCATGATGACCGAACTTGACCTGCATTATAACGTATTAAATGAACTGCACAAATGGGTTCTTGGGGTTCCAATGATGCTCAACAGGATGGTAATACGGGATCCTGATGCATTAGAGAAACTGAGGATTCCGGCACATGCCAAATAGTGACGGATATTTTTTCTGGTTGTTGCATGGTATTTTTTGATGTCTTTTATTTCAAAATATTATTGCTGTTGTTGTTGATAGATGTAATACGGTTTGGGCTGATGCTGGCAATACTTGGAATTGCATCATATCACGATGTCAGGACAAGGGAGGTTCCAGATTATCTGTGGATTGTGGGGGGTATTATCGGGGCAGTGTTGTACGTCTTTGACTGGCACCAGGTTGATTATTTTGTGCTGTTTTCAATGGGGACTGGGTGTGCCATCGCATGTCTGGTGTGGAAGCTGTTTCCCATGGGGGATGCAGACGCACTTGCAATACTTGTCGCATCCATCGTGTGTCCCGTATCATTTGGGACGGTGATGAGTCCGGTGGTGATATTCTTTGGCGGGCTGATATTCGAGCATCTGTATGCGTTTTTTTATAATTTGAGGTATAACGTGGCAGACATGGCAAGAGGCGGAGGAGGATCCAACAGAATATTTGGCAATGTGCACAACTCTTGGATTATCAAGGTAATGGCGTTGTACTCTGTACATCTGAGGCGCAGTCACGAGAAATTTACATTCTGTGCGGAGCGCAGATGCAACGGAAAGAGGTACATCGACCTCAAGACCCCGCCTGCAGATTCTGAATATGAAATCAGAACCGGCGTGTTTGTAACTTGGGCAATGCCTGCATTCCCATTCATGACTGCCGCATTTGTGTTGGTCGCCTTGTTTGCATAATTTTTTTTTGGCTTAAATTCTTTTTTTTATTTTGTATTTGTTGTGCCTTCCGGTACAGCGGCTCTGACTAGAGTGCAAAACCGGGAGGGCAACAAAGATAGATTCTTGGATGCGATGCTTCCACAGTGATCTGCCTGAACTCAAATATACATGAGAAAATAGAATGCTTGTCATGACATGCTCAAAAAAGTACCACCATAATCTGCGATACCCTCAGATTAAAATACAGTAATGAGAACCAGTATATGCTCAGACTAGAACAATTAGTCATATTTAGTAGGAATTTCCTTCCATCAGGTCTGAGCCATTTTCTGGTATTTTGAAAATTTTCAATCCAGAAGATCTGTTTTGGGTCCCGCAGATTACAGCCTACAGTGCTGACAAAATTAATTTCCCCTTACAATCTCAATTAGATCATTTCAAATTGATGCAGTCTACAAAGATATGACAAAGTAAATACAAATAAACAAAAAGATTATTATACCAAAAATTAGATATATAACAAGATGGAAATTAAAAAGATTTTTAGAGAATTAGGATTGGAAACCGGCGAAGAACGTGAAAAATTCGTTTATGGAGAACCAATACATGATGACGATGAAATCAACGTTGACGGATTAGGACTATCAACCAATTCTGAATAATTTGCCAAATTTAACAAAAATTCAAAAACAGGTTCAAGTTCAAGCGAGTCAAGGAACACCAATTGACATAATACGAAGAAAATATCTCAGAAAATTAACTAAAATTACAGACAGAAATGTAATTGTGTATTATTCAGGATGGTTACAAAAACCGATTTCCCAGTTTGGTTCTTTGTTATCTATAAATGATAATGACAAGAATGGATTCATGTCCACGATTAACGGATTGGATGTATCCAAGGGTTTAGATTTAATTTTACATACACCAGGTGGTGACATCGGAGCAACCGAATCATTGATAGATTACTTACGACAGATATTTGATTCAAATATACGTGCAATCGTTCCCCAACTTGCAATGTCAGGTGGTACTATGATTGCATGTGCATGTAAAGAGATCTTGATGGGAAACCAATCTAGTTTAGGACCGATAGATCCACAATTTAATGGAATTGCAGCATCTGGAATTTTAGATGAATTCAAACAAGCACATAAGGAAATAACTGAAGATAAAAATAAAATTCATGTATGGCAGCCAATAATTGCAAAATACAGCCCGGCACTCATTGGAGAATGTGAAAAGGCAGTACAATGGTCTATAGACTTGGCTAGATTGTATTTAGAAACTGGAATGTTTAAAGAGGATCCAAATGCAAAGAAAAAAATTGATGCTATTGTGAGGCTATTCAGCAGTCATGATATAACAAAATCACATAGACGACATATTTCAACTAATGATTGTAAAAAAATAGGAATGAAGATAATACAAATTGAGAATGATCAAGACTTGCAGGATACAATTTTATCTATTCATCATGCATGTGCTTTGACAATTACTAACACATCGGTATTCAAAATTATTGAGAATCAAAATGGTCAGGCCTTCTTGTCTACATACAAGCCTCCATCACGTATCTAAATTTTAAAATCAGCCTGTTTGATAAATCATACAACACAAATCAAAGAAAAATTTCAGTGGAATTACAGTATTTGAAAAAGGATATCCATCATCGGATTCACTTGTATGGAAGCAGGAAAAACAAGAACGGTGCCAGAAGAGAAAAGACAATGACACGCAACCGAAGAATGAAAGTTTTATTAATTGCAGACCCGTGTTATAATCATGGAGAAACTGATTAGCAAAGGCACCAAAGGACAAACCTTATACAAAAATACGTTTGCTCCAAATGTGAAAAATGAATGGATTAGCCTGAGGATTCTTCTGGGAGGGCTTCCACGCGGAGCATTTCATCTGGATAACATTCCTGCAGGACTCTTGGCAGAATACATGGAATGGCACAAGAAACGTCAGGCAGAACTGCACGCAGAAAAACAGGTCACGGCATAATCCGGTGATTCTGGCAAATATTTTTCCCTTAAATTAGATATTCTATTTGAATATGTGCTAAAGATAGGACTTGATCTGGGAACCGGATTCGTAAAGTGTGTATCAGACTATGGCTCCATCAGATTCCCATCGGTATATGTCAAGAGGGTTCATGGCAGCTGGGCAAACAAGGCGACTGAGGCAGTAGGCAACGATGCACTGAACATGATCAACACGCTGGGGGCATCTGCAATAAGACCGATTAGTAGGGGACAGCCGGATTCCAAATATCAGAAACAGGTGGAGATGCTGGTCCAAGAATCAGTAAACCAGGTATATCTTTGCTCCAAGACCCCCGTGGACACAAAGCAAAAGATCAGGATGGTGGTGGGGCTGCCATACCACGGATTCAATCACAAAGAATCAATGACAAGAACAATTAAAAGAATCCTCAATACCGAGGAATGCCGCGTTGTGGCACAGGCTTCCGGAACCCTGCTGGAACTTGGAAAATATACAGGGATGGTGGTATCCATAGGACAGGGCACCACGGAGATTATCGTAATTGATAACCTCGAAATCATCGATGGCATGAGCTCCTCATGGTCGTCTGATTTTATCACAAAAAAGATCGGCATGTTTGCACATCTGGATGTAAAGGAACTGCACCAGAACAAGGAGATCTGCAAAAAATACTCCAAGATTCTCGCAGAGAATCTGACACGGGAGATAACTGAAATGTCTGAAAGCTACAAAAATCAGTATCCGATAGCACTCTCCGGAGGCGGATTACTGATTCCAGGAATGCATGATGAGCTGCTTTCTGGTCTGAAGAAATTCAAGATATTGATTCCAGATGATCCCGTGATGAGCAACGCACGGGGTCTGTACAAGATGTTAAAATAGTATCCTAGATTTTAGAGGATTGATCATTACTGTCTGCCATTTAATTTCGGTCTGAATTTTTGTATCATCGCACTTTCAACATCTGTATAATCCGTAATTTCCAAGAACTTTAATTCAATTTTGGATCCTTTTTTTATTTCAGAGAGAATCCATGCGTTGAGTTTACAGTTGGTGGGTTGTCCGCCCTCGAAGCAATTTTTGTGAGATATGTTGCCGTATCCCATATTGAATCTTTTTTGCAGATCAATACATTTTCCAACATAAGATAACTCGTTGTTTTTCATGATCAGATACACGCCCTTCTTTTTTGTGTATCCTAGAGGAATTTTGAATTTACAAAACGGACCTTTCCCATGTTTGTTAATCTTGTAATTTTTTACATTGTCGTATTGTGATTGGGGCAGATACTCACAGATTCTGCCTTTGCACGTTTCTAAATTTATGAAGCATACGGGCAGAAAATCATCCTGTGATGGGATCATACAACATAGATTATTCAGCAGATATTTCATATTTTGTATCTGAAACATCATACTCATCAGGTTATAAGAAAACCGGCAGTTGTTTACATTGGGATCAAAACGCTGGCGTCTTGCAAACAAGAAAAAACAGTCAGGACGGCTGGATCAGACAAAAAAGTTTCTACAGGCGCCAGACAAGATTGCCGCATGCTCTGTGATTACCCCGATTTTGATGGACAAAAAAGACGCGGTATCTGCTGCAGGGGGGCTGGTAAGTGCTGGAATCCGCAGCTTTGAGATATGGTGGGATAGCACGGAGAAAAAACTGGAGATAATACTTGTCGGCGACTCGCAGGATATTTCAAACTTTAAACAGGCTTTTGCAAACATGTATCCCAACGCCGTATTTGCAGATTTAAAGCACACAAATCCGAAATGGTTTGACAGGAAATTAGAGTATCAGATATTTGACGTGGGGACATATCACGGACACTATACGGCAGTATTTGATCAGACAAAGGCGCACGAGATAATAACGCAGATTGCAAATACAATCCAGCTCTCAAAATATGCCTGGATACAATTCACATTTCGATATTACTCATTCAACGCGTTTCTGCGAAGACATGTAACCCGACTTGATGAAAAGGCGCGCGAGATAAAGCGGGGCAAATACCTGGGAACAACTGAGATCTTGTTACACCCGGACAAAAAGCCCCATGACCATCCGGAGCTTGGATACGACTTTACCAACAACTATGGGGGTCTGCAAAAACATGCGACACTAAAGATGCAGAACGCACAGTTTCTCATGAGTGTTCGTGGAATGATAAAAAGCGATTCTGATATTAATTTGCACTTTGATGAGATAGAGGCGTTGCCGGTGGAGAACATCCGTTCGGGTCACGAGCAGCTTACAAAGTTCAGATATGATCATGGGGCATTTGATCAAAATTCCAAAAAGACGTCAATCAAGATAGACGGCAGAAAGACATCTGATAACAGCAACAGTAGGATAGACATATTTGAATCAAGGTTGCTACCTGACCCCCGACCGTTTCTGAATTCTGCATCCAGGACATATTTTGAAAAGGGAATATTTGGATACAAGGAAAGAAAGCCGTTTCCGTTTCTCATACTGAACCTCTCAGAGATGCCGCTGTTTGTGCACCTGCCAAATCCGATAACTCCAAACATAGACACAACACGCGGGGTGACACTGCCTGTCAGACCGTCTGAAAAAAGCGGTGGAAACATTGGATTCTTTAAGATCAAAAAAGAGTTTGACTGGCAGTCCATCTGGGGGAAAATTGAAAAATCAAAGGACATTGATGCCACAGTCATCTCTCCTAGTGACTTTGCAAACCATTTCTACGGGGTGGGAGCATCAGGTTCTGGCAAAACGTCACTTATCAGGCTGTTTGCCAAGCACCTCGAGGAATGGAACAACAACGGACGGTTTCCAAATGCGTTTATTTACGTGGATCCCAAGGGGGATGACTCGCACAAGTTCATCAAGCAGTGTGATCCGGAGACGGTACGCAGCGGTCGTGTTCATTTTCTGGATCCACAGGAGACAAAGTTCTCAATCAATCCGCTTGAGTTGCCGCCATATCAGGAAAAAGAGCGTGAGGAGGTGGTATCAAGATATGTCGGATATTTTATGACGACGATTCAGGAGTGGTACCAACAGTCTACAAGTTACGTGCAGATGGAGAGGATATTTCGTGCCTTGTTGTTTTACATCTATATGAAAAATGACGCCCCCACGTTTCTTGATATTCATGATATCATACTGCGGCTGCAAGACAGTGGTGAGAACGCGTTGTCCAGTATTATTGCCACCTTTGGCACGCCGGACCCCGAGATGAAGAGGGCGTTGATCAGCATATCCACGCTAAAGGGGGATGCGTTTAATCCGCTGTTAAACAGAATCGAACAGTTTGCAACAGATCCGATACTAAAAAGAATATTTTCTGTCAGACATGGAACCGTTAATTTCAACGAGTTGATAGAGGCGGGAAGTTACACTGTTGTCAGGATATCGCCGTTGAACATGCCACAGCATGTGCAGCCGCTTGCCATGCAGGCATTTATTTTAAAACTGTGGTTTAGCATACAGGAGAGGGCAAACAGGGTGCAAAATGAAAACGACAGGACACAGGTGATTCTGGCATTAGACGAGTTTCAGATAGTGAAAGACCTGCAGGTTTTACAGCTGATGCTGGAGCAGGCAAGATCTTTGGGGTTGGGGCTGATTCTATCACACCAGACCACAGAACAGATCAGTGACAAACAACTCGGAATAATCACGGGCAACTCTGGTACCCAGTTAATCGGCAAGATAAACGGCAAGGACGCATCAAGGATGGCGCAGATATGGGATCCACAGTTTCAAAAAGAGTTACAGCAGCAGTTTGCAAGCCAAGAGTACTTTCACTGGACCGTCCGGGAAAAATCTCCTTTGGGACAGGAGCAGCCACCGCCCATGCAGTTTTGGCTGAATCGACCTCCAGAGTTGCTAACAACGGGGGGAAGATACGACGAGTTCATCGTCAGACAACTGGCAAAATACGGCATGGGCAAGATCGGATCATCCAGTATCGCCCAGGCGCAAATTGACAAGAATAAATGGTTTGAGAGCATAAAGGTAATGTTTCCAACCCACATGCAATGGCGTATCATGTTGATGCTCAGAAAAAAGACCTTGCAGCAGGTGGATATCGTTGACAGGCTCAAGGTATCAAACCGGGCTGATGTTCTGCCCGTGTTAAATGAGATGATGGCACACGGGTTGTTGGACAGGCCCGAAAACTCTAGATTGTCCCCCTACCGGCTCACGTGGCGTGCAAAAAAGACATATTTTGATTATGACTTTGGGGAGATAGGTACTGCCCAGGATGTGGAACTGGTGGCAAGCAGGGTGGCGGATTTTTATCTGAAAAAAGAGATGTTTGTGGCAGTGGCCATACAAAAGGTCGTAAAAGGCAGGGATAGGACGGATTTGATAGCCTTTGATTATATCAATGATAATCCCATAAGTATAGAGATTGAATCAGTAAGCGAGATACGAAGCCACAAGGAGCATGTCAGGTATAACATGATAAAGTGGAGGGACATGGGATTTTCGGCATGTCATGTATGGTCCAAGAGCAAGAAGGTACGGGAGATTTACAACACGCTAGATGAAAAAGAAAAGGAGGATGTGCATGTGTTTATCATTTGATTTCCAGCCGGTCTAGCGGGTTAAAGTCGGGATCATCCAACGGATTGTCGTACTTTGGTTTTGAATTATCTTTTGATTCTTCAGATTCTGGTTTTTCTTCTAGGATATCGACTAATGATACCTTGAGATCCTTTTTTGCGAGCTTTACATCCGTGGGTTTGATGATGATTAAATCGTTAGAATAGCCGACCATTACCACCTGACCTTTTTTTAGTTCAAATTTGTTGACTATCGTTGAAGGAATAGTTATCATCAACGAACCAGAATTATATTGAATATTCCGCGGATATGCCTTTTGTGATGATTTCATATCAGATAATTGTGAATTTGATTTAAACATGATTTTCTTTCAAGATTGTAAAGTATGTAAAGAACCTCTTTCAAGTCTGTAAAGATTATCCCCCAAGTCTGTAAAGAACCTCTTTCAAGTCTGTAAAGATTATCCCCCAAGTCTGTAAAGAACCTCTTTCAAGTCTGTAAAGATTATCCCCCAAGTCTGTAAAGAACCTCTTTCAAGTCTGTAAAGATTATCCCCCAAGTCTGTAAAGAACCTCTTTCAAGTCTGTAAAGATTATCCCCCAAGTCTGTAAAGAATTTCTTGAAAGAACATAAAGGATTTCTTTAAAGTTTGTAAAGATACACACATAAATTTTCTTCGGAACTACCTCGTCATTTCAAAAAAACGAATCAGATTATGGGATTTTAAAATCTTTTCACAAGGACTCTGACGAGTCCTTGTATCATTCCGTCAGGCTTTGAAAAAAGCCCGACTTCCAACCGTCAAAATTTTCTGGAGAAAATTTTGAACAAACCGCCGCTCATTCAGGATTTTCACAAGATCACATGAAATAATCGGGAGCTCACGTCTAGGTAGCTGGCGTCTCATGGCTCTCCACTTTTGGGGCTCTACCTTCTAGGCTCTACTCTTTGGGGGCTCGTGTCTCATGTAGGATTCATGGTTCTGTAAAGTTATAGAGACTCGAAATCATGATCGTCTTCAGATTCAAAAATCGTGCCTGTTGGAAATCGGCTTGGTGGTATTCTGAACTATCCTCTAAAAACATGAAAAAGATCAAATATTCTGAGGTATGTTGTATCCTATGGTTCCTGATCATGTAATATTTTGATGAATTGGTGAGCATGTTAAACTTACAGATCTGTGTCTAGCCCTCGATTATGGAAGAGAACCGTATTTACCACCCAAAGATTACACAGAACCTTTACAGATAATATTTATTAACTTCGAATGCTTACCTAATGTTGGTGTACTGTGAGAACTGCATCACCAAAAATAGGACGGATGTCGAATTGTCTGAGGTTCTCACAAAAAGATCAGGCAATAAAACAAGACAAAAGTTCTAACCCACACGCGAGGGTATCGCGCAGACGAAAACGCTGTTTGAACAAATTGTTCAAACAGTTAAAAAAAGGAGGCGATAAAATTGATTGAAAAAAAATCAAGAAATCTACGAAACAAGATCAACGGGACCGACACAAACACCATAATCACAGTGGCGTTTGGTATAATCTCGATCATGTTTTAGTGTGTGGTAGGCATAACAATGCCGCGGATAATGGGTGATCTACTTTAAGATCACCCTCCGCTTATAATTAATCATAATTCACAAGATAATCTCATTCTTTGGATTCATAATTTTAGAATTTTCATCTCATCCTCGAGAAATTTATTTTCTTTCTTCATCCATTCTAAAATTCTAATCAAATGGCGTTGATCTTCCCTAATTGTTAAATCAGGAATCTCTCTCAAATTCTTTGAATAATTCGTCTTTTGTTACGGACAAATAGGAATGAACAGATGCCAAGTTGCAGAAGGAATGGTAGTTTTTCACAAACGAATAGATTCATTCCTCCTCGTATTTTCAAAGTTTCATTGAAGAATTTTTGAAAATCATTTATTGGAACAGCCATCTATTTACGTCTTGATAGGATGATCAAAAGTTCATGAGACCAATATCAGAATTCTATTCAGATATTTTTCAACATCCGAACAGAATCACAGTTCTAAAATATTCGGAAAGCAGATACGACACATCAGCATTGAGGCATGATATTAAGAGACATGTAACTCATCTTTGCAGGATTCCAGCATTCCTCTGCCGCATTCAAATAAGGAAAGGTTTTTGGAAGGAAAATTAATCGGACATTTGAATTTTTCCTTAAAAAATTTCCTAGTAATTTTTGTGCGATGCTGTGGTGCATCATCCAAAATTATTGCAACCTTGTCAAACTTTATTTCTAATTCCTCAAGATATAACACAGTGTATCTGCACTGAATTTCTTATACGTTCTAAAAAACTGTCTTCTGTTTTTTGCAATGTAACCATATGGTATTCTCTGATGCTTTCCAATATACGGCATGTTATTGGATGGTTCTCCCTTCTTCACATCATCACCATCCTCTACATTTATGATGCGGGGAGATACCTCATGTACAAAGAAATGCAGTCTCCCAAGTGTACCTGAGAACTCGGAATTTTTTAATATCATCTGGACTGGAAGACAGGTGATTCAGCACACTCAACTTTTTGTTAAATATTCTCTAAAATCCATGGTTCTAACTGTAAAACAGGCATATTGTGGAAAATAGATTCTCATCTAACTAGTAATCTTTTTATAATACGGTGATCATAAGTATGTCTCATCAAAAGGACCAGGCAATGACGAGAATCATAACATCTGCACTGGAAAAATGATGAAGTAAAGACGACAAAAGATTATAGTGTCCCTAGGAGGGGGGACCAATCATTATTCTCACTTATCGAAGATTACGAATATATTTTTCTGTCTTTTACACTGCTATTCCATGGCGGAAGACTCGGTCTCCGAAACATCCCCGATGGAATGAAGATGTTTGGGATATGAAGGACGTCTATTCTGGATTCTCATTGTAAAAAATTCTGCAAGACGCTTCGACGAGAGCGTGACATGTTGTTTACCTTTCTTGATACAGGTACTGACCATCATAACAATACAGCAGAACGTGCAATACGACCCTGTGTGATCCTACGAAAAATGACATAGGGCAACAGATCTGATGCCGGTGCTGATGCTCTCAAGAAGATAATGAGTATACATGAGACATGTAAGTTACGAAATGTGAATTTTTATGGTTATGTACTAGAAATCTTGAGTAGGGTTACTTCAAAAAGATAGGTATGACGGATCTTTTATTCTTGTATATCCTCAGACCCGACTATTTCCAGGTTTTCAGGGGCAATCTCTGAGAGCATTTTAATGTCATAGTCGTTTGTTATAAGGACTGTCTTTCCTTTCTTTGCAGTTGCGGCGGCTTCACCATAAATTGTTCTGTCATCTTTGGCGGCATTATAGAGCCACTCTAGAGATTCCTCATACTTGTCATAGGGCAGTTCTTCGATATTTTTTATGCCTTTATCTTCCAATGCCTTACTTTTTACACGAATCCATTCTGCTGCGGCTTTACCTGTCTGGTCATCCCTTATTGAAGCATGATACCTTTCTGCTTCCTCGACAGCTTCTCGATTTGCAATGACTTCAATCATGGCGCTTTGATATTTGTCTAGTCTGTCCTTGTATTTTTTCTCGCTATTTGAACTCAGTATCTTTTTAATTTCGTTTTGCACTGCGTCTGTTATGACAAGCTTATCAATTCTCTTGTCTATGATCTCTTTTAGATGTGATACATTTTCCGTATTGTATCCCACCAATACCAACAATGCGCTGCTGTCCATTAGTATGGTTTTGCCAGTCAAGTCACAAAGCGGTTCACTTGAATCTTCTGGAATTTTAGGTCACCGTAGTTCTACAGTGTTTTTGTTGGATTTTAAACCTTGTTTTTACCCTCCACATCACACGTCTAGTGTGGGGATCCATCTAGAATTGTAATGTGCCGATAATACACTTTTTGAACAAATTGGGGGATAAAACACCTTGTCTGTTCTTGCTGGAAATTGCAGATGATGTTTGAAGCAAATCATAAAGAATCTTGGATGTTTTTTGATTATTTGTCAAATAGGCGATTGGATTCACCAATCAAGATGATCTTTGATTCTCGCATCTACAAAACTCCAGAAAGAGTCATTTTCTGCACCTTATGAGATACTGTCAACATTGCATTATCCCTAGGACATCCTCTCTGGACAGTACGTTATCCACATCCATCGTTTGATGTCCCCCCAGAACATCCTCAAAAGAGATCATAGTGACATGCAGATGTTTTTGAGATCAATTTCATCAAGCCAAAAACCACAGGGACCATCCTGCCCTAAAACAACATGAGATAACGCATTTTTAAAGACAGTAAAAAATACAACACCAGGTAAACAGGTGTTACGGCACGATATTACACATCAATAAAGATACAGCATTCAGATTTTCAATTATGTTAAAACGGTCCATCCCACCGGATTAAAAAACGGCTTACCGCTCTAGTCCAAACCAGTAACATAAGACATAATACCGTGCTCCCCAGTCCACGCATCAACCAGGATCAAAGGCACATCCCTGTGACTTGCCACATCCGGGGCATACGTGCACTCTGCAATATTTTTAACAAGGTAGAACGGGACCCCTGAAACAACTATTTTTTCAGTCTGGATACCATCAGAATAATCCCGCACTCCCACCTCGCAGCGTCCGCCATCAGACAAGGACAAATTTAGCTCCTCATTACCCAGTGCAAAGTCACGGGCAGACCTTATCGCGTCTTCTCTGTCAATCTGGAACACCGCCAAGCCGGGATCATTTGTCCAGCCGCTAAATTCAATTTGGATGCCGCCACTATTATAAAAAGTAAACTTGATATCGGAAAATTCATGTCCCATCCAAAACATTATCCGATTGCCAGTAAGGTGCTCTACAAAATAGCTGCCATCATCAAATTTGCATCCGAGATTACCATGATCCATGAAACATTTGTCAAAAATCTCCTGGGACACAGGGTGATCATCACCTACCAGGAAACCCATACCATCCATAAATTTACTCATAAACGCGTATTTGTCATGTTCGCCAACCAGCGGGTACCAGATTGCATAAGAGACACTAGACCACAGACCATACGTGAATTCAGGCGCCATGGATATGACTCCACGCTCAGTAAAAAAATCATTGTCAGTCTTGTAAAGGATTTTATCACCCACCACATCGACTAGCAGTTCTGCAAAATCATCCACATCCACAATTGGAACCCAGTAACCTGCAGGATTGGGAATCTTTTCCAGCGACATGTGTGGCAGGACCTCCGCATTTCCCAACCCGGAGGTTTGCTCTTTAATTTTATTTGTGGCGTATTCATAATGGGAATTGACTGATTTTAGCGTCCCATTTACATACAACTCTCTTTCCAGTTTTAACTGGCCGTGCTCATCATAGAATTTGTGGGATTTTAACTGGCCGTTCTCATTGTGAAATGCCTTACTTGCCAACTGTCCGTTTTCATGATAGTATCGGTATGATTTTAACTTTCCATTGTTATTGTAATAGGTCTCATCTTTTAATTCCCCGTTTTCATGATAGAATTTCTTGGAGAATAATTCCCCGTTTTCATGCCATCTTTCCTCCTGGGTCAGCTGACCATTTTGAGAATAAGATTTCTCATGTTCCAATTTTCCGCGTTGATCGTAATGGATTCCACGAGATAACTGGCCGTTTTCACGATAGTAATTATCAGATATTATCTTTCCATCTTCATCATTAATGAGTTCACGAGATAACTGACCATTTTCATGATAGCGACTGTCTGATACCAGGTTTCCGTCTTTATCATTAATGATTTCGCGTTGTAACAGGCCGTTCTTATAATAAAATTTGGAGGATTTGTCAAAGTAATCGGGTCCCCACGGATCAGAGTCTTTAAAATAAGCAGTAACCCGCTCGTTTTTCAATTGTCCGTTTTCACGGTAATGAGCGGAATGCTGCATCCGCGTGTTTTCATCATAAACGTGCTCACGCTTTAAATTTCCATTTGTAAAATAATAGTGCTCGGATTCCAACAGTCCGGTTTCACTCCAGGTCTTGGCTGTTTTCAATTGTCCGTTTGCATAATAGATTTTTTCTGATTTTGATTTTTTTTCATTCCATTCTTTATGATCCTTTAATTGACCGTGTTCATCATAACGTTTTTCCCATTCTATCCATCCCCGTTCGTTTTTGTAGTATTCCCTTTTTAAATTCCCGTTATCGTAATGGGTTTTGTTGATGGATTCCCTCTTGTCTACTGTGACAGGTTCCACTGTATCATACGATTGTACGTATATTAGCCCGATACCAAATACGGCAATCAAAGTCAGTGCCATAATGGAGAAAACGACTTTGCTCAATGCTTTTCAAGCAAATATAGATTTTAAAAGAATTGTGATCCAAAGACAGTTACAGTTATCTGGTGGTACCCATCAGTCATTGTTCTGCTAGGATGATTGTTTTGCAGTGTTGCCAACAATCAGGCAATTCCAGGCAGAACCGGGATTAAATTGACCGTTTCCGGATTTTCGCATAAAATAGTAAGTCTATTTGCAGGATTTCCTGCCCAACAGCGTCACTACCCTTATCATCCCAGTTATCATGGAATTTGATGGTGCCCGGAATTATACCCCGTTTTCACAATATACTCTTTAATTTTTAATTTTCCGCCCCTATCACAGAATTACAGGATTTAATTACCTGTTTTCATCGTAATGGCTTTCACTTGTTAACTGTCCGTTTTTATCATAGTATTTGAATGATTTTGGGTTTCCGTTTTCATAACCATGGATTTCACTACTTAATTGTCCGTTATTATGATATGTTTTCACTTGATCCAAGTTTCCATTTTTATTGAAATAACTTTCACTTGTTAACTGTCCGTCTGTATCAAAATAGAAATCACTTACGAATTGCCCGTTTTCATCATAAAAGATGACAAATTTTAGTTGTCCGTTTTCATAATAGTAGCTGTATGATTTTAGTGATCCGTTTTCATAATAATAGTTGTATGATTTTAGCTGTACGTTTTCATAATAGAATTTGTCTAATTTTAAATTTCCGTTTTCGTGGTAATGGTATTCCTTTTCTAATTGTCCGTTTTCATAATATGATACAAGAGATTTGTTAATAAGACCTTCATATGCCCCCGATTGGTTGTCTACAAGTGTTATCCATACTCGTTCGGATTTCAACTGCCCGTTTGCACTGTATTGGGCTGAACGGTTCGTTTGTTTATTTTGATCATAATGTTGTTCGGATTTTATATTTCCATTTGCAGCATAATCGTATGCATAATTTACAATTCCATTTGAGGCATAATATTGATTTGATCTCAATATTCCATTTTCATGCCAGTGCTTTACTGTTTTAAATTGTCCGTCTGCATAATAGGTTATTTCTGATTTTAATTTTTGTTCATACCACTCTCCATGTTCCGTTAACTGGCCGTTTTCATCATAATGTTTTTTCCATTCTATCTTTTCCTCTTCGTTTTTGTAATATTCCACCTTTAAATTTCCATTTTCATAATAGACTTTGTCGATGTATCCTATTTTTAGCACCGTATCTCCATTTTCATAATTGGGTTTGTAGATGTATTCTCTTGTGTCTGCGGTGGCAGGTTCCACTGTATCGTGCGATTGTACGTGTATTAACCCGATACCAGATACGGCAATCAAAGTCAATGCCATAATGGAGAAAACGACTTTGCTCAATGCATTTCAAGCAGATACGGATTTTAAAAGAATTGTGATTCTTAGGATGTACAGGCCAGACCATTGATCATCTGGCAGCAGTTGTAGTTGCGGCATTTTAATTAAAAACGATATTTGGAGCGCCATTTGTCAGGTTTTCTCATAAATTTGTGGGGCTTGACCCGCCAATATCAGATGATCCTTTTGGATTTTGTCAGAGGCTGGTTTTTCAAATTTTGGGGCAGGCGGTCAGTTACTTTTCTACCACAGCAGGTTTTGCAGGGTTGAAAGGATACAATATCATCTTGTACCTGAAACGCATAAAATATTGGAAAAGCCGCATCAAACATGTAATATTTTCAACCATCTGCAGACAGCCAGCTTCCACTACCCGTCAAGTTGTTTCTGGATTCTAGCCTCTACAAAACCCCAAAAAGTGTCATGCTCTGAATCCCATGAGAGGCTATTAGCACTGTTCATTATCTCAATGACGTCCTCCCGGGATAGTGCATTGTCAGTATCAATTGCCTTGATATCCTCCCAGGACAGCATCACAAGGGACACTGGTTCTGGCATGTCCTTCCAATCAGGTAATTTACACATTATTTTTCCACCTCAAATTTCACCGGTTATTTGTATGTGTGATGTTTTACTGCCCATAAATAAATTTTATTTTTGGGTGTTTTGATCATGTAAAATGATTGGTCCGGCATCAGACATCTACGCATATGCAGTTTTTATATCATGTATTTTTTCTCTAGATGATGTTGTCAAAAAAGAAATTGGTATTAATCGGCATCACAATCATCATTGTCACACTGGGTCTTGACGCGTTTGTAATAGAGCCCAACATTATCGAGACAAGCAGGCTGCAAATTCCAGGTACGGGCACCGAGATGAGGATCGGTCTCATCGCTGATTTTCAAAGACAGAATGCCGATCCCGCCTTTGTATCACGCGTGGTGGACATGCTAAATAACGAGGAACTGGACACCGTCCTGATTGCAGGTGATTTCATACATTATGACACCACAGAACTGCCATCACTTGAGCCGCTAAAGGAACTGCAAACCAGTCACGGGGTTTTCGGAGTCTTGGGAAACCATGATTATAACGTGTATTCGTTTGACCGCCACGGTGCAAACACGCAGCGTGCAGAAAAGGTAATAGAGTATGTTACCAGTGATGGCACCATCAGGATACTCCAAAACGAGAATATATCAGTCAACGGCGTCTCAATTATAGGTCTTGACGAATACTGGGCGGGGCAGAGAAACCAGACAGGGGCGTTTGCAGGAATTGCCGACGGGTTTAAAATTCTACTATCACATAATCAGGACGACCTGTTAATTGACAAGGATACTGCAGACCTGTATCTGTTCGGGCATACACATTGTGGACAGGTTAGGCTACCTGTACTGGGGTCCATCCCCAAGATGATGGGATTCCAGGGCGAGTACGACTATAAGCATTACACCGTTAATGATGCCGAGGTCTACACCACGTGCGGTCTGGCCCCGGGACCCCGGTTTTTTAATCCTACTGAGGTTGTCGTGATTGAGCTGACACCGTAGGACTAGTTTTATCTGTTATATGTTATAATGATAATCAAGGGTTACATGTAGTCGTATTAATTTCAGAATACCAGATGCCCGCACAACCCAAAAAAATCAGTCTGAAATAGACATTAATTCCTTTTTCCTGAAACATCCGACCACGTGATCATCTACCATTCCAACTGTCTGCATAAACGCATAGATTACGGTGGGTCCGACAAAGGTGAATCCGCGTCTTCTCATGTCGGCGCTCATCAGTTCGGATTCTGTGGATGTTGCAGGGATGGCACTCCATGTCTTGAACCTGTTGTGAACCGTCTTGTAACTTACAAACGACCACGCATACCTGTCAAATGTTCCAAACTCTTTTTTGATTTCCAGGAATCTTTGGGCGTTGTTTATTGCAGAGTCTATCTTTCTTTTGTTTCGAATTATTCCCTTGTCAGCAAGCAGCCGTCTCACATCTGATTTTGAATACTCTGCAATTTTTTTGGCATCAAAGTTATCAAATGCCTTTCTGAATGAGGTTCTTTTGGCAAGTACGATTCTCCAGGAAAGCCCGGATTGCATGGTGTCCAGTATCAGGAATTCAAAGAGTTTTCGGTCTGTATGTAATGGCGTGCCCCACTCGGTATCATGGTATTTTGTGTGTGGGTTGCCTGAAACCCAGTCGCATCTTTTCATATGGGATGTATCAGGGCATCTTAATTCAGTTTTTCGATGATGACTACAGTCTGATCAATGAAGAGACCGGAATAAAGGAATCAAGGCAGGACAGGTTCAGAATCCACCATAAAATGCAGATATTGGATGATTTGTAGACCAGTTACGATTAATAGAAACCTGTCAGGGGCGAGACCGTCTAGTTTTTCTAATAGTGTATCCTAGATATACCATGAAGGTAAGCCGAGATGAGAATATCTGTATTCATTCAGGAAAATGCGTGAAAAATCTTCCGTCAGTGTTTTCAGTGCAGGATGGAAAATTCGTCATTGTTGAGGATGGCGCCCCCGAAGAGCAGGTCAGAAGGGTGGTGGGCGAATGTCCCTCAAAGGCGCTAAAGATAGAGTGAATATCAGATGTGTACTAGAGTCTATGCATAATTGAATTTTTAATTATGTTTTTAATGATTTCTCTAACGTAATAATGATTTTTCTGTTTTCAAATAAACTATTGTGCATAAGGTCTACTGTGTAAACAGTTGTTCTTTGGATGTCCGGTGAGATGGGCAGAGTTTGCCGTTGTCACACAAAATATCAGCAGAACGTCATTACATACCACAGAACAGCCAAAAAACTCAGAGCACAGGATTTGTTTGTATTACAGTAAAAAAAAGAAAAAAAGGGGGGAGAGTGATCAGATGTCAGGATTGGAAATCTGGACTGACTCTGCTCCAAGTTCTCGGATCTGCTGTCTTAGCTGATCCGCTTTCTGAGAATCACCGTCATCATGCGCAGTCTTTAGCTGTTTCATCAGACCAAGAAATTCTGCCTGCAAGGCGTCATGTTCTGCATCTCCGGTTGGCAGGAGATCGTCTTCGTTGAATTCCTCAAAGAATTTCATCTCCAGGTCGTATGATGCATCTGGCATGTTCAGCAGGTTCCACTCTTTGGTTGTCAGCGCAAAGTTTGTCACGTCTCCTGTATCCACTACAAAGATGTCAGGTGAATGACCCACCGTCATTGATCTTGCAGAATCATATCCGTGTATCATCCATACAAGATAGGTATTATCCTGATCATTTCTGATGACCTCCATTTGGGCACCAGTTGCGTGAATCAGACCGTTCTCCTCTGCAACTGCCGCAGCATCTGCCAGAGTAACGTTGATCTTCTCCTCGATCATCTGATCTGTACCAGAGTCGAACTGAATCTGTACGGCTCCCTCAAATCCGCTTACCAGCTGCATATACTGGAGCGGGTCATCTAAAGGATGCTCAGAACCTGTACCCGAGGTACTGGCAGACTGTGCTTGTACTGCCATTGCCGGCACTGTAAATGCCATGATGGCCATAGTCATCACAATTCCTGCAATTGCAGGAATGACGTATTTTGTTCGCGTGTTCATGATGTTGATTCGTGGTTTGAATAAAAGGGGTTGTTAACAAGTGATACGTAACTTGGTGCCCCCCCCCCCTTGCCTTGTGACTAGATCTGGGCATGTGCAGGTGATCGTAGAATTCATGCGTATATGAGGATGTTTCTTTAATTTTTAGTCTGTAGATTTGAACAATTTTAAGAATGTCTGTTCCATATATTGTCTTAATTCATCTTGTGGATCATCAGAATCAAATGGGTCTTCATCGGGTTTTGGAATCATTTGGGATTTTAATTGATCAATATCTAACACTAGAGTTTCTAACGCTTCACATAACTCCCCCATAGAACATTTTTGAACGTCTGAAATTTCAAATTTATTTATTTCTTGTAATCGTAAATTTGAATATACAAAAAACAAATTAGCCATATGCCATTTGATATAGTTCTCCTCTTTTACTATGGAATCTACCTCAATATTTCTCATATAACCAATCATAATTTTTGCGATATCATTGATTTTAAAATTCAGTTTATTGTCAGTATTTCCGTTCCACATATTGGAGTAATCTTCAGGATTTAGATGCTCTTTTGATATAATCTTGAGTTTATCTTTAATGATATTTCGGATTTGTTTTTCTTTTTCATCCATAGGATGATATGTTTTTAATTCATCTTGACGTTTAACTGCCGGATTTTTTTCTAGACGATTTTTTCCCTCTTCTCCTTCTGATTTTTCCAATTTTTCAAATTTGTTCATGAGTGTTCCAGCCATCTTTAACTTTTCATTCCATTTTTCATAATCAGAGCAATTGTTTTTATCAAGCACGATAATTTCATCTCTTATTTTTTTTATTTCATCATCACGGATTATGTGATCCTTGAATGCTTTATCACACATGCATGCAAACCACTGTTGTAGTATATCCGTCCAGTTTGAAGTTCCTATAGGAATTGATTTTAGAAATTTGACACAATTTATCTGGTCATTGTGCTTGTTTCTGAATATGTTATAATTAATGAATTCTCCAATATATCGTGGAATACATTCGGTGTAGTGTTCATCAAAAAAGAATTCATCTTGATCTCTCTGGAATGCATCTATACATTGACGTTTTTTCTCTTCACTGTTCTCAAACGCCTTTATCATATTCTAACATATACTTTATAGAATAAAATTATATCTATAGCGGCAATCAAGAATTTACGAGATCAATCGGAAATTCATTCAGATATTGTTTAGCATTCAGACATAATTCTGCCTTTCTAAAAAGTGAAATCACTACATTTTCAAGTCTTATTCGGATCCCACCTGTTTTGAGTCAGATCACTTGGGGAGTCCAAGTTCAATTCAAAGAATATCCGTATTTTACCACCCAAAGATTACAGAACCGTTTTTTCAACTATGATTACATCAAAAATCATAATTTGTCAAATTCAACTTTGATTAATTATTTCTCAAATGCATCGTATTTGCCTGAAATTCTTTCGTTTGTTATTCCCTGAAAAACAATATTTGTAGCATCCAAGGCTATTCTAGCATCATCATCTGTTGCTTTTACAGGATTATGGTGTGCGCCTTTCGTGTTTCGTAGATTACTGATAAAATCCAGATAATCTACAAACATTCTACAGTTGGGATCTTTTTTACACCTGCAAATCATTTTAGACATGGATGTTTCCCCATGCAAATTGAATTTTCTGGACAATACACCCTCCAAGGATTTATAGCAATTGATGATACATTCCTCAAATTCCTTTCGTTCAAAAAATTCCTGTGCTTTTTGGAGGAACTCTTTTTCTCGACCATGGTCTTTGGGTTCAGATGAGGTATCCAAACAGATAAAGTTTTTTAGTTTAGTTATGTACCCGTCTCGAATTTCCGGCCATTCATCGATTTTTGAAAAATCAAGTTTATCCTGAAGAAAATGATTAAAGCTTTGAAATTCCACATTGGGTATTGTAATTGATGCTTTTTTCAATAATTCCTTAAAGTTGTTTTCTTTACAATATGTTAATTCAGAATGACCAATAAATCCAAATTTTTCAATAGTAGACATTTTTTCCCATTCATCTTTTGGGTATATGTCATCAGGGAAAAAATTCAGATCAATATACGATTCATTTAATGTAATAATGTAATCAGATATTTTATCAGGTCTTAAAATAAGCTTGTGCATATCTGCGAAATCTTTGTCATTCAATTTTTCCATGTAACTTAAAATCTGATCAAAATTTTTGTTTGATCTCAGATGAAATTCGTCTTTAATTTTATCAGAGTATCTCAGATCTTTTGAAAGTTTTGATTTTTTTAATGCCAATCCACATTCATAAAATGTATGCCAGTCCAACAATATGCAAATGGTTATGTCTTTGCCGATTTCATTAAAGAACTGTTTGAATACAAAGGGGGACAGATCCTCCCCGTTTTCATCATCAAATGGGAAATTTGTGTTCATGAATGCTGGATCATCTAAATTTTCTACCCACCATGAGTTATCCTCCAAATTAATTTTGAAATCCCCAGGTAGTTTTGGTTTGTAGCCGGATTTGAACATCAAAAATGTTAAAAATCCGTTAAATAATGCGTATGCGCCATCCATTGCCATGCTCTTCATGATGTATCGGTATTCCCACAATGGAAGAGACATTTTGACAATTTCAGACTCAAATTTTCCCCAAATCAATTCGTCAATTGTTTCCTTGTCCACGACATAGTTGAAATTATGAGGATATTATAAATTTGGATTAAGGGATATACAGTAAATTCAGATCATGTGATTTTTTTTATGATAATAACACGTGTTTTTAGATCAGTATGATCTGAAAAACTTGCCTAGGGGTTAGTTTCTTCAAAATTGAGTCAAAACGCATAGACTCTAATATCTGTCTACAAAATTTTCCATACTTGCAAGCAGAAGAACTTTCTCGATTCATAAATGAAACCGGCAAGCCACAAACAAATTATCAATATGTCGTGATTAAGACTTTGCTAGAAAATGGTCTTTCAGCAACAAAGGAGCAAATTGTACAAAAACTTGAACAATATAATTCAGATAAAGTTCCTCAAGAGTATAGAGAAAATGGTGTATTCGATGTTTTGCAAAAAAAATTAATAATTGCCACTACTCAAAAAGGAATATACGATCTAAATTTATCAAAAGATGTAGATTCTAAAAAAATATTAAAATTAATTTCTGATTGTAATAAAAAAATCTGGCAAGACAAATTATCTCCATCAAATATTTTTATTGCGTTAGGTCCACAGGAAAATTGGGATTATACAATAAAGCATATGCCACTTAGATGGGGCATATCGGACATTACTCGTCAAAATACTGATGTTTACAAGAAAGTCAAAGAAGGAGATCTTGTATTTTATTATCCTAATCGAAAGAATCTAAAAAATTTTAAACAGCATCCTGGATTTTTTGGAGTCGGTGTTGTAACTAGGAAAGAAAATAAGAGAACCGAACCATATTGGCCTGTTGAAATAAAAAATAATATACTTTTATTCACTGATGAACTGTATCTTGATACTTTGATTTTTGTTGATAATGATGATGAACTATTGCCTATTGAAAGCGGATTGCCTTTGATGACATATCTTAATCATGTTAATCCGGGCAGTCCATTAAATAATTTATTGTTAAACATGAAAAACAAATGGAATATTTCTTGGAATCCAACTTTATCTGAGGATGTAAACTATTGGAAAATTGCACCGGGTAAAAATGCAAAAAATTGGGAAAGACAAAAGAATCAAAAGATCATCGGAATTGGATGGAATGAATTAGGAGACCTAACAGGATTAACTGAGGAACAGATCAGTCAAAGAATTTCAGATAAATTTCAATCAGCTAGGAGGGCAATAATCATCTCTCAATTCGAACATTTTCTAAAAATTAAGAAAGGCGATATTGTAATTGCCAATAAAGGAAAAAGTAGAATTGTTGGGGTTGGTAGAGTGAGTGGTGATTACAAATACGCCTCAGAACAAGAATATGGGCATACATATCCTGTAGATTGGTTTTGGACTGGTGAAAAAGAAATTCTATTTCAAGATAACTGGTTTGTAACAGTTATTCCTGTGTCAATTGAATTATACAAAATAATTGCCCCTCCCAAACAATTTTTAAAAACAAATCTTTCAGCAGAGGTAGAAGATCTTATTGAGGAATTTGATAAAAATCCAAGTTCATTTGATACAGTGTGGAAATGGACAGATGTTGAAGTAAGAAATAAAGAGCATCAAGAATTTATCAGAAAATTCCCTATTGATAATTTAAAAAACATCGAAATTGACAATTATGTTCAAGGAAAAAAAGATCCATTAACCAGAGACATAAATCGAAATACATTTTGTTATATTTTAGATCAAAGATTACGTACATCCGGAACCATTCCAGGTAAAGCACAGAAATTTGGAATTTATTTTGATAAAATAAAAAATGAATACAGTACAACAAAATATCATACTTCATGGGGAAATGCGTTTACAGATACAAAACATGATATTTATTCAATAGTTGATGCAGGAAGACAATTTAAAATAGAAAAAGATTGGAAAAAACTTTCAGATAGGGTAGATGGTACAAGACATCAAATTTACATACATGTTAGATCTAAATTACTGGCAGTCTATTTTCCAAAATCATTTCTAGCAATTCATAATAAATATAAAATTGATGCCACACTAGATTTTCTAAAAATTCCTAAAAATACACTTGAAGATAAATTGATTTTAAAACAGGCCAAGCTAATAGAATTAAAGAATTCTCACGCAATAATGAAAGATTGGGATGTTTACAAATATTCAGTATTTTTATACAATGTAATCATTCCATTAACAGGAAAAAAAGAGGAAAAACCAACAGATGATGAAGAAATTGATTATACAATTGATGAAGCACCCATTGAACCATTAACTTTGCCACAGGGTGATGATCTCACGGAGATTAAAAGAAAGATACAAAAAACACTACTTGTTTCTGACAGGGTTATTGAAAGGATTATTGCAAGTCTTTATGCGGGAAAACATGTTCTACTCACAGGTCCGGTCGGAACAGGAAAAACGGATCTTGCTCGAGAAATTCCAAAATCCGTTTGGAATTATTATCCTGAAATTCATACTGCAACATCGGATTGGACTACCCATGATGTAATTGGCGGTTTGTTCCCCAAGATGGAAGAAAATGATGTAAAATTCAAGGTTCAGAAAGGATGTGTTTCATCAACAGTATCAAAAAACTGGTCGGATGATACAGGTCATGCAGGAATTCGGTCAAAATACAAGCATTACGACCCAGAAACAGGAAAAAGTGAAGAATACAATGGTGTTTGGTTGGTTCTTGATGAATTTAATCGAGCAAATATTGATAGGGCGTTTGGTCAGCTCTTTACGGCATTAGAATACCGAAATGAGTTAAAAGTGCCTACAGAAAAAACTGAAAAAGAGACAGATGGAGAATTTTTTGAAACGTATGTTATACCAGAAGATTATAGAATAATTGGAACTCTGAATTCACATGATAAACATTTCTTGTTTCATTTATCTGATGCACTAAAGCGTCGTTTTGATTTTATTGAAATTAGTGTGCCAACAAGAAAACAAAAAGATGCCGAATTAGAAATGGTTTTTCAAAAAGCAGCAGATGATGCGTTACTAAATGTTGAATTAGATTTATTGCAAAATTCCAATGAAAAAATAGATGAAAAATTATATGAAATCATGAGTTTTATCAGGAAATCAAAGCAGCTTGGAACTGCATTATTGATTTCCATCTTTAAAGATATGTTGGTTTATCATCAAATGGGGAACAATTACGATCAAAGCCTTGATTCCGCACTGACTAAAAAAATTTTACCACAATTAGAAGGTCTTCCAGTAAGTACGCTTCGAATTTTAGAGAAATTTTTACATGGAACTATTTCTGATTTCTATATTAATTTTCCAATAGATAAATATGAAGATAAAATTGAGGATTATGCCAAAGAACTCGAAGTTTATAAAAAATACTTTAAAGAAAGATTTGGAAAGGAATTTACTGAAAACTGGATTGATAAATTTAGAGAACGCAGTCTTTCCAAATTTTCTAAAATACAAAACCCAAATGAAGAACAAGTTAAAGAAATTGAACTTTTAGAAATGCAATTAAACCCTTGGGATGAAAATATCACCGCGCCCGATCTGCCGTATTTTACTAAAGCATTAAAAGATTTAATTGAAGAAAAAGAATTCACGATGATTAATACCATGGAATCTAATCTTAATTAAAATGGATTTTCTGGTAGAGTTATCTTGTGTAATTAGAAGACTTGATGAACCCACATTTACTGATTACCATGATTCTATTCCATTATTTGTCAAAGATAATCCTGCATTGGGCACAAAATGGTATGAATTTTTAGAAAAAATACACGTAAAACCCAAAAATGAATCCAAAAAATGGCGCCAAATCCTGCGTGAAATTCGATACTGGAAAGACCAGGAACTAGATCACATGTATCAAAGAATTATGAGGGTTTCAAGACAGGTTATGGGGGAAAATTCCTATTTTGAAGCCCAAACAAAATCTGGAAAGGGGACTATTCCGGATAGAACAACAGTGCTTAATCGATTAATTGAAACCTCAAATGAGTTATTGTCTGCAATTTATCCATCAGTTACACGTCAAATCAATTATAGAATCAGTGATGAGGAGATATTTTCTTCAAATATTCGCGGCAGTGTAAATTGGCAGAAATCAATTCAGCATGCAATTAAAAATAGTGGCGGCATACCTACAACTTTTGTTTGTACCATTCCTGTAAAATCATTTGCGACAACTGAAAATTTATTGTTGTATTTGGCAGTATCATGGCTGCACAAGGATTCAATTAAACTGCTTTACCATCACAAAACAGAATATGTTTCAAGTGATGAAAAAAAGAAAATCTGGAAAATAATTAATGCCACTCAGAGAGTTCTTGATTCTCCTTTATTATCTGAAATTAAAAAAGAGACTGGTTTAATTCACTCCTTTACATATCCTACCAATAGAATCAAATCTGTTTTAGATTCTGTTGAAAATCAAATTAAACTGTACAAATCCTGGCAATCTGATTATCTGAAATTAACTAAATGGATTAGAAAATACTTGGATTTTAATGTCAATAGATATCAAAACCTGATAAATTTTTCATTTGAGCAATTGGAAGATTTTGACAAGATGTTTGAGTTGTGGGTTTTATTTGAAATGACTGCATATCTAAAACAAAATTTTAATGCTAAAATAAAGCCCATAATTAAAAAGAAAAAACTCAAAGGCTTTAGATTTGAAATTAACAGTCATATCTTTACACTATATCATGAAAAATACTACAAGGTACCAATAGGGAAATCAGGATTGAATCTGCCTGGAAACCAGATTAATCCGGATTATACAATAGAAAACAATGAGAAGTGTTGCTGCGGGAATACTGTAAAAACCAGTTTTGATGATGAAGATCCCAAGTGCGAATGCGGTAATTTTACGCCCAAAGTAGAACTTGTAATGGATGCAAAGAATTGGAGAAATTTCAATAGAATGGAAGCTGTGCAAAAAATGGCTTGGTACATGGTTCAGATGAATAAATACGGACCAAAAACTGCGATTCTGTTTTTCTCAAATTATGAGGACTATCATAAACCATCAAATCCTAGGACTGACTATTGGAGTCCTGTAACTGTAAACCAGGGAGAATGGGAATTCATCAGTTATGTTGTTAAATCATCTAGAAAATCAGAGTATGTTGAGCAATTACAGACTGTTTTTGAGCAAATTTGCTCAAAAATCACTATTTCGAATTGATTATCAGGAATTGTATTAACTACTTTTGAGGATGGATAATCGTATTTGTCATCAGAGTAGAGACTGCGTAATTGAATTTTTAATTGCGTTTTTGATAATTTCTCCAACATAATGATGATTTTTTAGTTCTCAAATAAACAATTATGCACAGGGTCTTGTGTCTGGTGGTACATAGATTGACTGGGAATTACTTGCTTTTAGATCATAATGTTGGGAAAATTCGAATTTACGGCATAATTTTATTCGGAATAGGCACACAATCAAAACTTGGATAATCCACAAATCTTTTAAAATCAATAGTTTTTAGAAATTCATTGAAAGCCATTTTATTCATTTTAACATTAACTCTAGTCATTGTAGGAGGCATGGGATCAGCTAATGCACAATCAGACAGAAATATTTGGCAAGAATGGAAAACCTATTTTGATAATTATAAACAAATCATGGAAATTAAAATTACAGAATATCAAGATAAAATCAAAAATCTAGAAAATACAATAATCTCTAAAGATAATGAAATAACACAATTGAAAAGTGATTCTTTAGTAATGATAGAAAGAGGAGATGATTTTGAAAATGAAGTAAATATAATTCAAAGTAAATATGATAGATTGTATGAACATTATGAAGAATCGTATGACTATGGAAATAAATTATATGAAGAATCAGTTAAGCCTAGAACCACAATAAAAGAAACCGAAATTAATTGGGATTTTTATGATTCAAAAGGAAATTTCTATACATGGTCTATGCCAATTACCACTTATGAAGATTTTATTGAACCCAGTCGTAAATTATCTTTGTATAATCAGAATACAAATTATTTGACATTAAACATAAATGATAAAACAATAACTACTGTAAATTTAGAAGGATTTGTTTTAAAATCTTTTGAGAACGTAATTGATCAAGTTTATGATAATTCAGAAAATGATTCTGATTTTATTAATGAAGTTTGGTTTATTGTATCTCAATTAACAGTATATGATACGGATGTAAGAAAAGATAGTGAAGGAAGATATGCATTAGAAACATTTTCTAGAACCGGTGGCGATTGTGAAGACTTGAGCATATTGATTATTGATATGTTAAAATCATCTAAACATACTAAAAACTGGAAAATTGAAATTGTGTATATGGATACAGATAATCCAACCAAACCAAAAGATGTCAATCATACGGTAGTTTATGTTAATGATGGAACATATGATTATTTCATAGAATCAACAACTTCCCCTGGGTTTGATTATTATCCTGATGGTGTTGCTGGTTGGTATTATGACATTTAGTGTTTTTCAGATTGATATACGATAACACAGTAGCAAAATATTCTTCTTTATCGATTCAACTAAGGGAATTATCAATCTAGAACTGTCCGATAAAAAAACAGTGATCTGGATTATCAAAGTTTAACAGTCAGGTTTGTAACATAATATTTTCAATTAATTTAAACATGAAATAATTTCACGTTGGATAAAATCTCAATTCATCGAAGAATCTAAACTCATAGATCACTAAAAACTGCAGAAATCCCCCAATTTTTTAATCTGAAGAAGATGATCCATATTTTATCACTTGATAACTTGGCAGAACCCCTGTTTGTTACATATAATAGTAAAGAGATCATGCCAATTGTATGTCCCAGTATCAATCCCCCAAACCAAATATGAATGCGGTAAAGGGGATTTTAATTGCAGTTCTAGTTCTTGTTATAATCGGCGTAGTCATGACTGCCTCAGTAAAGATAGTGGATGCTGGTCATCGGGGAGTCCTGTTACACTGGGATGCAGTTGATCTTACCAATCCTCCATTGGATGAGGGATTACACTTTGTAGTGCCATTTCAAGATGATGTGGTAAATATCGAGGTTCGTACACTAAAATATGCAAGTGAGGCCCGAAGTGCATCAAAAGATCTGCAGACAGTGGAAACCACAGTCACCGTCAATTATTATCCCGATAAGGAACAGATACACAGGTTGTACAAGAACTTGGGTTTGGATTATGAAAACAGGGTAATTCAACCGGCCATCGAGGAGACTGTAAAACAGGTGACTGCAAATTATAATGCCGAGGAGTTAATTACGAAAAGACCTTTGGTCAAGGCAGACATTGAGGCATCAATCAGGGAGAGATTAAACCAGTTTGATGTTGTAACTGAGGTAATATCCATTACTGACTTTGAGTTTTCCTCGTTGTTTGCCCGGGCAATTGAATCAAAGGTAGAGGCAGAGCAAAAGGCACTAAAGGCAGAAAATGATCTGAGGCGAATTGAAGTTGAAGCCAGGCAGCAGGAGGCCCAGTCAGTGGGTATTGCAAATGCAAACATTGCAGAGGCCAAGGGTGAGTCAGAAGCAATCGCGATTATCAACAAGGCCTTGGCTGAGAATCCAAATTATCTGGAATGGTTGAAAACGCAGGCATGGGATGGGAAATTACCGTTGGTGGTGGGCGAGGGTGGAACACCGTTTATCTCGATTCCGACAACTCCATGAGAATCAGAGTTTAGTTATCATTTTTTGATGGTCTTTAATGTATCATTACAGACAGTCCAGATCTTTACCGATAATTTTTTTTCAGGATTTTGATTCCTGATAGGACGTATAGATTTTTCGAGTATTTTGGAATGGTACGATCTATCTGAATATTAAAAAATATCTGAATAGGGTTCAGATATTGATCTCATGAACTTTTGATCGTCACTATACATACATTAATTGCACGTCCAGAATAAAGTTTCAATCCTTGTTTTAGTGGATTCGTCATTACGACACGGTATGTATCACATCGACTATACGTTTCAATCCTTGTTTTAGTGGATTCGTCATTACGACACGGAAGGCGGGATGTATAGTGCCACGCAAAAGTAATTGGGGCCTCAAATAATTAACCTACACCTTATTTGATCATGTTGACGTGAATCAATCATGAAATACACGGACGAGTTTGCCCTTGCACAAAAACAGGAAAAGGATTCAAAACTGCTCAAAAGAATACTTGCTGTACGCATGGTTACAGTAAACAAGTTAAGCGTTGTACATGTAACACAAATTGTGTGCACATCAGAGCAGTCAGTAAGAAACGGGGCAGAGGCATACGATGAATACAGGATTCAAGGTCTACAAGATCTTCCTAGGAGCGACAGACCCCCAAAGATATCAAATGATCTATTCATCTCTATCGTAAAATCCATAAAAAATGTAATAACTGCAAAATACATTGCAGATGCAGTACAAAAAGTGACTGCAGTATATACGATGTAACAACGATTAGAAAAAAACTGGCGCATATGAAATATACTTGGAAAAAGGCACAGCCAGTCCACACAAAAAAGGCTTCACAAAAGAATATTCAAAGATGGTAGGATGACACAATATGTGAGATTTTAAGGCTAAAAAAGAATGGATATACCATATTGTAGCTTGATGAGGCGTTCTTCAGATACAGAATGGATGCAGCATATTGATACTCGCCTGTCGGCAGACCAATCTATTTTCCATACGATGGACGACACCAGTATGTCACAGGATACTGTGCAGCAGCAGAAGATGGAAGACAGTTCTTTAGGACATATTCCAGATTTCATACAGACGAGTTTCCGGTATATCTTGATGATCTGTACCGTCATTTTGGCAAGTGTGTGATAATAATGGACAAGGCATCCGTGCATACTGCAGGAGGTGTAAAAGAATTTGAAGAGAGCAATGACGTTCACATCACATATCTTCCTACCAGAACACCGGAGTTGAACATGATAGAAGAGTTCTGGCATCAGGCAAAACGCAAGATTGTGAGATCCGCATACTATGAAACGTTTGCCGACATGATACATGCGATATCGGAGTATTTCAGGACAAGAAGATTTGATCTTGACATGAGGGGGTATGTTGCACGAGAATCAATTATCCACAAAAACTTTTGAACGACACTATATTTGATGTGGGGTATATTAGATTCAATGGGGCCGTAACTTTTTCGTTACGGAAATCAATACCAAAATCACAACAAAAGTCAAAGACATCTCAGCTTCAATGGGGCCGTAACTTTTTCGTTACGGAAATATAGGAATGGGGCCACGGTAAACGATGTATTCCACGTGCTTCAATGGGGCCGTAACTTTTTCGTTACGGAAATGGGTCATGCGCGCCAGCGAAAACAAAAGTGAAAACTCGCTTCAATGGGGCCGTAACTTTTTCGTTACGGAAATCAAACGTGTTTAGCAGGGAATGCGTCCTGTCAACCTTGCTTCAATGGGGCCGTAACTTTTTCGTTACGGAAATTTTGTCTGCATGGTAAATATTCTGCCTGCAACAAGTTGCTTCAATGGGGCCGTAACTTTTTCGTTACGGAAATTTTGTCTGCATGGTAAATATTCTGCCTGCAACAAGTTGCTTCAATGGGGCCGTAACTTTTTCGTTACGGAAATGTTAAGAATGTCTGTCCTAGATGTGTAGCTCTGGTGCTTCAATGGGGCCGTAACTTTTTCGTTACGGAAATCTGCTGCCTGGTAACCTACAACGCCTGGAGTACCACCGCTTCAATGGGGCCGTAACTTTTTCGTTACGGAAATCATATACAGTCCATTTCTTACTGAATTGTTTACGGGGGCTTCAATGGGGCCGTAACTTTTTCGTTACGGAAATATAGGAATTTCCCTAGCTGTAATACTAGCGGTTATGACGCTTCAATGGGGCCGTAACTTTTTCGTTACGGAAATCTAGGATTTTTTTCCCTAATCTTCTATAGAGTGATAGCTTCAATGGGGCCGTAACTTTTTCGTTACGGAAATGTCATGATGGTTGTGAATGTATGGAGGCAGTGATCCTGCTTCAATGGGGCCGTAACTTTTTCGTTACGGAAATAAATCTGTGTCGCCTTCGGCTATTGGTAAATGTGTTGCTTCAATGGGGCCGTAACTTTTTCGTTACGGAAATTCAGATGGCGTTGATCAAAATGTAGGGCGCGTAACTGGCTTCAATGGGGCCGTAACTTTTTCGTTACGGAAATCCGTTCCGTGACGGCGTAGAGTGGTTTGTCGCTTGTGCTTCAATGGGGCCGTAACTTTTTCGTTACGGAAATCATGAATCAGGGGGAATATTTGAAAGTATATGCCGGCTTCAATGGGGCCGTAACTTTTTCGTTACGGAAATCAATACATGCCAGACGTCACCGGACGAGTCCACATCGCTTCAATGGGGCCGTAACTTTTTCGTTACGGAAATACGACTTTGCCGAGTTAAACTCTTTGTACGAATTTACGCTTCAATGGGGCCGTAACTTTTTCGTTACGGAAATTTCATCCAGTATTTGGGATGCAAGGTGCAGACGGCGCTTCAATGGGGCCGTAACTTTTTCGTTACGGAAATTGGAATAATGGGATCATCTTGCCGAGATTAGCGTAGCTTCAATGGGGCCGTAACTTTTTCGTTACGGAAATCTCTAAAGTTAGTGGAGAAATTCCAGGTAGCAAATCATGCTTCAATGGGACCGTAACTTTTTCGTTACGGAAATTTCCGAACAAATTATGAAAAACATTGATGGCTAACTCGCTTCAATGGGGCCGTAACTTTTTCGTTACGGAAATAAAGTTAGCAAGCAATACGTTAAACGATATACTCAAGCTTCAATGGGGCCGTAACTTTTTCGTTACGGAAATAGGACTTCAAATCTTATCATCCTCGCAAGTACCTGCCGGCTTCAATGGGGCCGTAACTTTTTCGTTACGGAAATGAAGTATCTGAAAATCAAGTTGCTGAAGAAATCTTTGCTTCAATGGGGCCGTAACTTTTTCGTTACGGAAATGATATATCCACAATAGGATTTGGATTGGAATGTATGTGCTTCAATGGGGCCGTAACTTTTTCGTTACGGAAATTGTGCGAGTCTGTCGACTTCGAGTTTTTGCACTAGTGCTTCAATGGGGCCGTAACTTTTTCGTTACGGAAATCGTGTATGATGCACCCTTCGCAAATGATTTGGTACAGCTTCAATGGGGCCGTAACTTTTTCGTTACGGAAATAAGTTCGTTTTGGCTTGCTGTCATTTCAGAATTACCATGCTTCAATGGGGCCGTAACTTTTTCGTTACGGAAATTTTGAAATTTCATCGGTTACAATTTGATTAATCTCGCTTCAATGGGGCCGTAACTTTTTCGTTACGGAAATAACTTGTGCTATTTTGCAGTTTCGATTGGTGCAGTAGCTTCAATGGGGCCGTAACTTTTTCGTTACGGAAATTCGAACATGATCCGTTAAAGGCCGAATTGTTTGGAAAGCTTCAATGGGGCCGTAACTTTTTCGTTACGGAAATATTGTCTATCGTGCTTTTCAGTCAATGAAATACAGCAAAGCTTCAATGGGGCCGTAACTTTTTCGTTACGGAAATCTGATCACGTTACCGCATGATGGGCTGGCAACAGTGCTTCAATGGGGCCGTAACTTTTTCGTTACGGAAATCAAGATGTTTTTGGGAATGAAAATTCAAACATCTTTGCTTCAATGGGGCCGTAACTTTTTCGTTACGGAAATTCGGCCAGACGTGCCAGACATTCCTGGAAAATTGTGCTTCAATGGGGCCGTAACTTTTTCGTTACGGAAATCATTCCACCTGTTCAAAGATCACGTAATCGAGTTAAGCTTCAATGGGGCCGTAACTTTTTCGTTACGGAAATCATAATCAACGCCTTCTTAGCTTCGTCAGTTGGTCGCTTCAATGGGGCCGTAACTTTTTCGTTACGGAAATTTACGCAGGGTACTAAGTGTCCAGATGCAAACAGCGCTTCAATGGGGCCGTAACTTTTTCGTTACGGAAATGGATGCCGATGAAATGCCCGACGAGTTCCTCAAGTTTGCTTCAATGGGGCCGTAACTTTTTCGTTACGGAAATTATACAATCCAGTTCTACACTAGAGGCTACAAGGTAGCTTCAATGGGGCCGTAACTTTTTCGTTACGGAAATTTAGGTATGTCTAAAACACAAACCCAAGATAGTATAGCTTCAATGGGGCCGTAACTTTTTCGTTACGGAAATATTACTTTAGCGTATTACAATCTCATGACAGATTGTGCTTCAATGGGGCCGTAACTTTTTCGTTACGGAAATTTGCGGGCCTTGATCTCACCCTCATCATAGTTTTTATTGCTTCAATGGGGCCGTAACTTTTTCGTTACGGAAATCTGACTCAGGATCTGTCAAAGGAGTTGCTGAAGGCGCAGCTTCAATGGGGCCGTAACTTTTTCGTTACGGAAATTGAAGCATCTCGTGAATAATAGTATCTTCAACTTCGCTTCAATGGGGCCGTAACTTTTTCGTTACGGAAATTCTGTATTTGGTATTCTGCTGGCAACAAATTAAGAGGCTTCAATGGGGCCGTAACTTTTTCGTTACGGAAATTACTCGTGAGGGATCAGAAAGGTCTCGCTAGCCATGCTTCAATGGGGCCGTAACTTTTTCGTTACGGAAATGGCAAAATGGGAATCACTTGAAAAAAGCGAATTTCTGCTTCAATGGGGCCGTAACTTTTTCGTTACGGAAATACACCCTCACCTTCAAGGGCAAAATCTACGCCGACGAGCTTCAATGGGGCCGTAACTTTTTCGTTACGGAAATGGGTATCACCAGACCGATTCCAGTGATGCATCCTATGCTTCAATGGGGCCGTAACTTTTTCGTTACGGAAATAAAGAGGCTAGCGTTTAATCCAAAATAAAGAAGGTTGCTTCAATGGGGCCGTAACTTTTTCGTTACGGAAATCGGTGTCTGCAGGTGTGGACGTGGTTGCAGTGTCCAGCTTCAATGGGGCCGTAACTTTTTCGTTACGGAAATAAACATCTTGATGCGGCCCTTGGGTGTGGACACCAGGCTTCAATGGGGCCGTAACTTTTTCGTTACGGAAATGTAAAATGTGCCATATATTAGCCCGGCAGCTATACCGCTTCAATGGGGCCGTAACTTTTTCGTTACGGAAATCGTGTCAATGGGTATCGTAACATCATAGTTTATGCTAGGCTTCAATGGGGCCGTAACTTTTTCGTTACGGAAATTTGTTGTAGTTCACGTTACACCAGTAGGCGGGTATGCTTCAATGGGGCCGTAACTTTTTCGTTACGGAAATAGTACAAGAGAACTTTGATCAATTATTAGCATATAAGCTTCAATGGGGCCGTAACTTTTTCGTTACGGAAATTTATTATTGTATCTCACGATCGATGATTCTGTTTGCGCTTCAATGGGGCCGTAACTTTTTCGTTACGGAAATCCTGCCTTAGCAACTAAATCCTTTGATATAGATGCGTACTTCGTCATTTTTTCTGTTTGTGTAGGTGTTTTCATGATCATATTGTATTGACATCCTTTGGTTTTTTTCTTATATGTAAAGTTTTTACAACCGCTTTATCGTATTTATGCACGCTCCATACCTCTCGCAGCATATCAGATAATAATTGATGTCTCCCTTTCCGAGTTAATCTGCATTCCAATCATAAACACATGCTCGTTATTTTTTTTGTTCACCTTCCCAGTGTTGATTACCAAGAGTCTGTCTTCATTTAGATTGAGTATTTTACCAAGATCTTCTTTTAAAAATATTATTTCCTTGGGATTTAGATCACAGACAAATACTGAATATTGCACTCGATCTCCATACCCCTTCATTTTTTTGTATGTTTGAGCAAGTCGCTGCGGGTCACTCACATCATAGCATACAAAATATCTGTTACGCAATCACTCACCTTGTTCTAAATACAGGATATTCGGGTATCTCATCCAATATGTGTCTTGAGAGGAGCCTTGCCTGTGTCTCCATGATCCGCCTATAGCTTGCCGCATATCCCAATAACGGATGCGTGACTGAGGAGTCCATTCTTCTCTCATATGCGTTTATGACAGAGCGTCGTCCACTGCTTGTCAGATTCGTGCCAAACTTTGTCTGTATAATGTCCGCATCAGTTACTTCTCCATTGTTAATGACAGTAATACATACTGAATCTGCAATTATGGGTCTGAATTCTTCAATCAGATCTAGTGCCAGTGCCGGCTTGCCATATTTTGGCATGTGAAGGAATCCAAGATAGGGATCAAGACCTACAATGCTTATAGTGCTTGTTGCCTGTCTTGCAAGCATTGCATACAAAAATGACAGTATTGCATTAACAGGATCCCGCGGAGGTCTTCTATTTCTTCCTGTAAAATCAAAATTTACTGATTCGGATTTTATCATGCCTGAAAACTCTGAAAAATATATTCGTGCAGCCATGCCTTCTATTCCCAAAAGACTGTTGTATTGTTTGACAGTCTTGGCCTTATCTGCAAATGCCTCAAGATCATCTATCTTATTATTTGGAGGTGCCGTATGATTCCTGCGCAACATGGTTATACAGTTTTTTATTTTCCCAAACACAATCTCGCGCGCTATTGCCATTGATGCGTTTTTTTGACTGTGTTTTTTGTGCTGGCTTATACGAAGTTCGATGTTTTTGTGAGAAAACCCGGTAATCATGCCGGTAAACCACCCGCCATACGTCATATAGCAAACAGGTATGTTTCTGTTGCATAACTCTCTTATTGCCTGGGTTGTTATCTGTATGTTTCCAAAAATAGTAATCTCAGAGATATCAATTAGTTTGATCTTTCTTATAATCTGACCCTTTGATTTGACATGTATGCAGTCGCCGGACTTTGTTATGTATGACCCCTGCTCTTGCACGTATACAGGTACAGAGTCGTTTCTTATTGGATACATTCTACGAACCTGATCCTTGCTTATTGAGCGAGTCTTGTCTGCAGAGAGCATGTTTGTCTCATCAGGAAGACAGATTCCAACTAGCGAGCATCGTGGACATTTTGGACTGTCTACAAGAGGAGGCGGCATCATTTCCATTTTTGTCATGTCTTTCATGTCACTTATTGCCTGCAATGTTTTTGCAATGGTATAGTCATCAAATGGAATCTCAATTCGCTGTTTTGAGGCAATGTAATAGATTATACCTTTGGTACATGCATATCCGTTGGCCCGCAGTAAGAGTCCCTGTGCACACACCTGCACCACATGATCATCGTAAGTTCTGTCTGGGTTTTCCGGCGTAGTTCCACGCTTGTATTCTATCGGGGTTGCAGTATCTCCTTCAAGTTCCAGTAAATCCATCTTGGATACAAGTCCAAGGTTTGTATCTGATAATGTGACTGATCTTGCATGAATCTTTTCATCTGTTTCTGATTCAAGACTCTTATTTCCAGACGGTTTGTCCACATTGCGGTGCTGGTATTTACCATCCACCACATCGGCATTATATGCAAACTCTCCCTGTACCCACTCCATATATGCAAGACGCTTACAGTAAACGAACTCTGTCAGCATTCTTACAGGTATAAGATTAGATGAATCAATCCCGGATTCTGGCATGGTAATTAGTATTGATATTTATAAATAAATCAAACTCTTGATACATATTCAACAAATCTCATTTATGCATATTATATTATCGTAAAAATCATACTCTTGAGGATATTGTAGCAATGTCTAATAATTTTTCCCTATCTTGATTTGAAATTGGAAAAAGTAGCGATGCCATTATGCGTTCTTTTAAAATATTTGTAATGGCGATGTTTCTAACAATCCCCGTTTTTTTAGAATATGTCAGGGGGGTCAAACCATGAGCGTGTAATATGTATGATGTCTTTGCATATGCATCGTTAATTCTCTTTGCATATAGTAGATTCAGGACGGATATATCATTGGGAATTTTTTCTTTTTCTTCGGATGGATAAATTAGCTTCATGATGACATATGCCTCAGGCAATGGATAATGATCAATGTTCTCTTTTGCATCATCTCTCCACGGATAATCAGTGTCATGTGTTATCTCTATAATGGACAACGGAAGTATTAGATCACTTATTTTTTTTATATCCAGACCTCCATTAAGAAATTCTATAATATCGCTGATTTTGGCAGGTATTATTCCTTTGATTGGAATGCTCTCAAGCCCATCAATGCCTCTTCTATGTAGAATACGACTCATATTTCTTAGTAGGTTATCGTCTTCCTTCCATACGCACGAAGGTGATCTTTGATTCTTCCCATTGAGATTTTCCAGTATTATATTTTCTCGTATACTGCCAACATTATTTGTTTTTTTTATTGACGCAACGGACATTGCCAATCTAAACTCTGCAGAGCCATCATAACATCTGTCAAGCCAATCCACAGATAGTTTTTGCAAAGAGTGTAAATCAGCATCATCCGATTTTGATCTGTGCATCTCGAGTTTTCCTACCATTATCAACACTTTTAACAGATCTGATGATTTTTTGGTTGTACAAAACATCATTACTGATTTATCAAAATTGCGAACTAGTTGTTTTAATGAATCCGAAGCATCCTTTTTTCCGCTCTTCTTGAAAATTTTACTAAACCACGTGTCAAGCTCCGTCAACAGATATGCCGCAAGTTCGTCTGTCGTGTGTATTCTTCCTGCATTAATTGTAAGATATGCCTTGCCTTTTCTCTTTAAAATACAAAATCGTTGAAATTTTGATATACCACGCTCTGTGCCCATGGTTATAATGGCACGTGCAAATTCTGTTCCGGTACTGGCCTGTTTCTTGCCAAGTTGGACACGACCCTCATTAAAGACCTGCGTAATTTCTTGAAAAGTTGCAGGATTTGTCCATAATGGTAACCAAATCTCGCCTCTAGATTCAGGTTCTTCCCCAGCAGCATCATTTTCTTCTTTTGATGCCGTAAAATAACCCACATTTGATGCTCTGGCGGTAAAAGGAAATACAGCTTTTTCAGTATCTGTAGACTGTCGTCTTGCGATGTTTCCTGCAAACAACAAAGACCCTTCCAACATGAGGACGTAATCCCAGGGATTGGACATGGATTCACCTTCAAAACCCATTCCAGAGTTCGGGCCTCCACAACCGTCTGGATTATGTCCAACTGTCTTATTTTTGTCCAGTGCCACAGTTTTTCCAAAAAGCGCAGATTCTAACCAATTTTTAGATTTGTCTATGTTTTTATCATCCAATACCAATTTCAAACGTTTTACAAAATTTGCTGTCATGTCAAAATGCCCGTCATTTCCACCGGTTCCAAGTATTGGAGCATATGATTTGCCATTATCTTTAAGAACACAAACGGCATCAAGCCAGGATATTATTTCATCGGGAAGTTTGTTGCGACATAATCTTAGAAAGATATCTTTTTTTTCACCTATAACATCTTTGATAGCTTTGATCTCTATATCTTTTACATCCTTGTGTTTTTTTAGATTTTTTTCCTTGTTTTTGATCTCATTTTCAATATTTGGAATGTTGCAAAAATCATCAATTACATATTTAATTTTATCTATCATATTATGATATGATTCAAATCGTTCAGACTTGCCAATTTCAGTACATACATTTGTATACATGCTGTAGCTCCACGGATTGAGTAATGGTGTAGGTCGATATTCTTTAAGAATAAATTCCATGATCTCTTTCTCATTCATTTCCGTTACGATGACAAACTTTTCATTCTCCCAATAGGCAGTAATTGTAGGATCCTTTTGTGTTGCAATAATCCTAAACAATCCAAGTGATTTTAGATGATTTGATAATGAAAAGGCGTCACACCCATCAAGAGAATGTTTATTCATCAGAGTACACTCCATCATTTTCATTTCTACTTGCACGTGTATCAGCTGCTCGAATCAATGCCTCCAAGTATGCAAGGCGGAACGGTCCGTATTTATCACGTAGTGAAATTGCTCGTTCCATCCATGAGGGATTGCCTGATTGATCCCTACCAATTCTTGCCAACGACATGTCGATTTTGGTTTCATTTATCGATATGTCTTTGCCAGAAAATGCTGGGAGTTTGTCCCCATCTACTTTATAGCCTAAAAGATACCCAGTCGTTTTCTTCTTCGTGGTGCCTTTTAATGACAGCCGTACTTTGCCATGATGTGACATTATAAGATATGCGATGAGATCGCCCAGTTCAGCATTTGATTTGTGTCCATGCTCCAGATATGCAAGCGTGCTTGCAACTTCATGCCTGAATTCTAAAATCTGGCCTCCGTTTTCTTCATGTTCAGGAATTTTATGTTTATCCGTTTTTTGACTCTTGGCCCACATCGCTCCCTCTTTTTTTATATCGTCGGTGATTCCACGTCTCATGGTGTCTTGAAATATCTCGTGTGTTTTTCCCATATCATGGTATTTCACTGCAGTACGTAATGCGTCTTTTATGTCCTCATCTAAAAATTTAACATGTTCTAGAATATCATTTATTTCTTGCAAGACATGACTGGTATGATCACTTAGTGTTACGGGTTTTTTTGATCTAGATTCTGAATCATCTGATTGTGAATCCTGTTTGGATGCTTGGTTTTCTTCAACATCTACACTGTCATTATTGTCGACATCCCATCCATATGTCTTGGAATATCCACCAATTTTACTATCAAGCATGATTGTCTGACCGGGAAATATTTCATTTGGACTGACTTTCTCCCATTTGCCATCAACGTAATTCCATTGATGACCACCTTTATTTCTTTTTTTGAGGAAATCCCTCAATCCATATATGGGTACGCTGCACATCTCATTTCTTCCCGGTTTAAAGTTTTCAGATAAATCTGCCCGCCAAAACACATTCACATCCAGCTTATGTTTCATAGTACGTACAAACCGGGATGCGTCTGTATGATTGCCAGATAGATCCGCCGATGTGTCAAAAAAACCGATTAAATCCCTTTTACGAATCACAGCATCAAATATTTTTTTCTCGTTTATCTCCGGCAGGTTGTTGGGGGATACCGATGTACCATCTAATTCAGATAGTTGTTTTCGGGCATATTCAAGATCATCCTTATCATATGGAAGATGTGATTTTTCATCCTTGATGTCTATCCAATGAATATCTGCTTGGCTCATCCTGCCATATCTGTTGCACCGTCCAAATCGCTGAACCAGGTTTGACCATGGTGCAATCTCAGTAATCATGGTACGTACTGATATGTCAACACCTGCCTCAAGTACCTGTGTGGATATTATTATTTTATCATCATTTTCAGAGATTGATCCTACCCATTTGTTTAACTCTTCCCTATCTTTAGCACGGAATCGTGAATGTATTAGTTTACATTTAATATTCTTTTTTTCAAATAATCTACACAAATCCTGTGCCCTTTGTACGGTATTTACCATTATCGCAGTAGTGGTGTTGGGTTTGTGCAACGTCTGCAAGTATTCTACGGTTTTATCATCATATTTTTTTTCCAGTACAATGTTTGCCTTATGAAGTGTTTTTACTGCATTATTTCGATTCTCTAATTCAGCACTGCAATCTTTTGCGTCTAGTTTGTATATTGGAATATCTTCTGAAGAATCAACGGTTTTCATCCATTCCGAGTTTATAGTTGCAGACATCCATACTGTTTTATGATGTCCATACGTCTCAAAATGCTTACGAAAGGCATTCATTTGTAGGGATGTTGGCAGTGCATTCTCCATAATTTGCACCTCATCTAGGATCCACATGCAATCATTGTTGAGTAATCCAAAGGTTCTTGGCCAACTAAATGGACTTCTCCCATACGCACGATTTAACGCGCCAGATACAAGCATGTCCTGTGTTCCCACCAGTATGTATTCTTTTTCAGGATGCATCTCCAATTCAGATATGTCCTCTTTATTGATTCCACCCATATACAATACTACAGATATTCTTTTATCCAATCCAAGATTTTTCAACCATGTATCTATTCTTGTTTTTGTTTGTTCAACTAACACCCTCATAGGCAGACAATAAATCAGTCTGCGAGGTGTTTTATCATCATGATGTATTCTATTCCACAACCACAGTCCAAGTATTGCAGTCTCTGTCTTTCCTGCTCCTGTGGGAATGTTGATGATTGGTGAAAATGAAGAGTCTGTCAGTTTTGTTTGGTATGGGTATGGTTCATTTTCGGTAGCTTTTTTGAAAAATTCTTTAAAATTTTTGTACTGTGATGTATCATCCATTAGTCATCATCTTCCGGTGGTACAAACATACCCAAGCCAAAATGTGCCGCATATCCCAAATTAATTGGTCCTTTTACGGGTTTTTTGAATTCAAGTTGTACTTTGTATGCCTTTCCATTTCCAACACTGCCATGACTTCTCCACTGGAAAAAATCAATTGGTTTGACATTGGTATTATGTATGGCTGTTTGATTTTCATCTATTGTAATATTTTCTAATTCGTATTCTGAACCATATTTATTTTTTATTTCGTTACGAATTTGTTCATCTGGACTGTCAACAACGTGCTTATCAGATCCTTTTCCTCGGTATTTTACATGCCTAGTAAGAATCAAAGGTGTTGCAGATACCCATCTTTGGCTTTCTCCAAATATGGGAATGTCTGAGAAATTATCAGGTGTACCACATCCCTGAAAAACCAGATGTACATCCATTGTATTATAACGATAGAGTTTTTTTAATGCAAACAACACATCGAGTTCATACTGGTCAAACCCGTCTGCTGCAATGATCGTGAGATGATCTATCTCTTTATTCTGTGTTTCATATGTGGGTAAAAAAAAGGCATGTCTGTGATCTTTTAACGGATGTCCCTGCATATCTTTACCGGAGAATATGGCAGATGTTTTTCCATTTTTTTTCTTGCCGTATCTTGACATACATGCGGTTCTGGACATGTCTCCTACACGTAAAATATCCCTAATTGAGGGCCTGAGGGTTCCAACAACTGCATATCTTACAAGTGTTACATTGTTTAATAATGACGTCTGGGTACGCGGTGTAAGTTTTTCTTCAAAACAATTTTGAGGTCGGACATACTGAACCCATCTTCCTCCAGGAGGATCTACGTACTGGTTTTCCTGTAGTTTTTCAGTTGTAATGCTTATTGAATTCAAATCATCCTTGTCGGATTCTGTTTTCTGTTTGGAAATATCAACAAACGAGATATCTGGGTTTGGAGTTAGAACACGTACTATCTCCGTATCTGCAGATGTGTTTTCTTCGTCAAATTTATAGCAGTTGGGCTTGCAGTATTCTGTAGATATACTTGCAGTACACCAGGATTCTGCACGTCCAAAATAATGCAAGTTCTTTAAAATGCTTTCAAGAATATCTGTTTCTTCCTTACTTAGGATCAGGTCATCCCATATTATGTTGACAGGTCTGTTTCCAACAACTATGAACGTGTCCATGACAAGTTGAACTTTATCAGTTGGCATCCAATGTCGCGTATGTGATACGCTTGCATCCGGGAGTTCATAATCAGGCAAGTCCTTTATTAATTTCTGAAGAATTGGCCACACCAATTTTTCCGACAGATCAGGGCGGATGTTTTTCCATGTTGCTATAATCGCACGTAATAATCTCCAAGATGATGGCGGCCATTCTGGAACGCCTTCGTTTACATGCTTGCCCCAAGGTGTTGCATGATACGCCCCATTCAAAAAGTGGATTGTGATAACAAACAATTTAATTCATCAATTACTATTTTCACGTAGATCTTTTTATAATTATGGGTTTATCCGTAAAAAGTCCGTCGCTTTTACATTTTTTGATGGCATCTTTCAAATCTTTATCCAAACTATCAAAGTCGGGCATGCTAAAGTTTTCTGGATGTGTAATTTTTAATGAATCTTTAACTTTAAAGTCACATGCTGTTCGAAGGCGCAAACCCGTCTTTAGAAAACGTTGTATCTTCCACAATGCAAAAGTTAACAACAAGTCAGTAGCACTTGTTGGAAGGTTGTATGAACGAATTAACGCCAAGTCGATATTGAAATAAGCCTTGATTGATTCTGCAGAATACTCGGTTCTAGGATATGGTATGTTTCCATATCCTTTTTTTGCCCCTCCCTCATCAGCACCCGATGAATCAAGACGATCAAATTTTACACCTCCGCTTACAACTGGTTTGACATTAACTGCTTCTATGAATGATGAGAGAGCTCGGGTCAATCTGTATGTTCCGGCAATTTTTTCCAGAAATACACCATGAAGGATGGTATTTGGATCATATTTGAAAAGAAACTGGACCAGTTTTGAAACGTCAAAAGGAGGGTTTGACTTGCTGCCTATTTCAACATTTAATTCATCCTTTAATATTTTATCCAGACTTTGATCATTACTTTTCATGATGTAAGTTGAATTAGTACGATGTGCCTCTAGTAAAGAATTTGTTAGAAAATTATCGTTTTTATCATTGATGGTTATTACTGATAATCCTGCAAGTGAATCAACCAAAGAGGATTTTGTGTCATCCCAACACACTTTTTCTAATCGGTTTGCCATGGATTGTGAAGATTCAACTAAAAGTGAACTTACATTTTGATCATTATCGGATATAGAAGTAAATTCTGCGGCACCCAATGAGGGAAAACCTGTTGGTTGAAAACGTGATCCTTGAATTGGTTCCAATTCCACTTCTGCTAAAAATCTATCTCCGTCTATCAAATACATAATATGATTATCGGATCTAGTTATTATATTTTAGCTTGTGTTCAGAAGTTCTGACTGTGTGCCTTAGATCAACCACATCTCACGGTGAATCCGGCGGTCGGTGGTAAAACACCCCATTACTGCGTATTATAATAGCCATCCACATCGGCAGGTCTGCAAATCGAATGTGTCCATTGTTTGTCCTGAGAAAAACCCAGAGATTGTAAATAAAGAGACATGAAAAACATGAATATTCTGACTGAACTATTAGTACTGGGGGTACGGGATCTGACTACCTTTGAACTCTTGTATCCATTCTCAATCCCCCACCTCTCCCTGTACATCCGGGGAAACCCTCTGTACAGCATTGACATTACTGCACCACAAATGATTTATTGCAAACACCATCCTGTCGCTCTCTTTTGTGACATCCTCTTCTCTTACACTGTCTTTTGGCACGATGATCAGTTCGAATCCAAATTCTTCTCCTGTAACGTTTTTCATAACATATGGATACGAAACCGCTGACCCTGCAGTGTTCAGCTATCGCCTTTTTTTTATTCCAGAACTCTTTACTACAGGCATCCAAAACGTTATTCAGAATAGGTACACAATCGGAACTTCTGAACTGATGAGTGAGGTCATGTCCTTTTACTCAATCCATAGATAAAATTAATTCGTTAACTCTATTGTCAATTAAATTACTGAATGTTAAAATATCTTATGAATAATTCACTACATCTTCTAATTTCATATTTTCAATTTCTTTCTTCAGTAATTCGATTTGTTTTTCCAAGTCTGCAATTACAACTGCCGACATCTCTATGTATGGACTCATTTTTTTTAAATAATTCAGTAAAAATTTCATACACTTGACAAGCCAAACCGTGATTTTACCTATTGTTGATTTTGTTTTATTCCAGATTGATTTTAAGCCTAGAATCATTTTTTTTCTTGTTTTTTCATTCATTGCAACTAAACTTAAAATAGCAATAGTAACTATTACTAACACTGCTATTGCCCAATTAGGCATCTTTGAGACAATATTTGATAGTGTATTTACTGATCCCTTGATAAACGCCTTGACCAAAGTTGCTATTATGACCACAAATTCAAATAGAATTTTTATAATTCCTACCACAAGTTTTCCTGCTAATTCTATTACTAAAGGAACTACATCTGACATTATGAAAAATGAAAATAATCCCCTATGGTACACTCCGACCATTTCTCCTAACGTACTAACTGTAAAACGTCTAACAGAATCTGTAAAATCATTATCTTGAGATAGAATTGCCGATGCCCCTGTATCAATAACTAAACTAACAAATGGGACATCATTAGGATCTCGTTTCATTATCTTTGTTGCAGCAGCAACCGCTTCATCATTTTGAATTTCTTTTATTGTAATTCTTGTTTTTAAAACAGACCAACCTTCCAAAAGTTTTTCTTTACTGTATTTCTTTTTGGCTTTGTTTTCAATATAATCAAGAACTTCTTTCTCTAATAGAGGTGGAGCACATAAAGGGAAAATTGGATTTTCATTTAAATGAAATAATAAAGATGATTTCCCTGTCGCAAAATGATTTAGTTGATTAATTACGCTGGAAGAATCAACCACAATTTCCATAGTTATGTCTCCAAAACTTTTTTCAATTATATGGGGCATATTTGATTCAAATTTTTGTTTAATCCATTCTAAAATTTCAGAATCTAATCCTTTCGTTGTCTTGTTGAGAAATTCTTCAAATACCTTTGAAATTGATTCTGGGTCAAAATTTTTAGAATTCATATCTTCTTCATTAATTTTCTCACTCATTAATTCTTCTATTTTGGTTATCCGATACTCTGTTTTCTCCAGTACTCTGGAATAAAAAAGATGATATCTGAACACTGCAGGGTCAGCGGTTCCGCATCCATATGTCATGAAAAACGTTGCAGGAGAAGAATTTGGATTCGAACTGATCATCGTGCCAAAAGACAGTGTAAGAGAAGAGGATGTCACAAAAGAGAGCGACAGGTATCTGATGTTTGCGACAAATCACTTGTAGCACAGTGATGTCAATGCTGTACAGAGGGTTTCCCTAGATATACAGGAAGAGGTGTGGGGGATTGAGAATGGATACAAGAGTACAAAGGTAGTCAGGCCTCGCATCACCAGCACGAACCGATCAGTTAGAATATTCATGTTTTTCATTTCCCTCTTTATTTACAATCTCTGGGTTTTTCTCAGGACCACCAAGTGACACATTCGACTTGCAGACCTGCTGATGTTGATGAGTATTGCAGTATACAATAGTGGCATGTTTCACGGTAGACCGCCGGATTCATCGTGAGATGTGGTTGATCTAAGGCATACAATCGGAACTTTTGATCGAATCCAATCTTTAAAATACACTAAAAATCTTTAGATGATTTATAATGATTACAGAATTTGATAGTGAATATCCAACAGAGACAGCTTACAAAGAAATTTTAAAACAATCAAGTCATGGTAATTTTGAATCAGTATCATCTATCAAAAATGAACAAGTTGTTTTGAGAGGTAAACGGAGCTACAGTACAGGTATTTTAATAGCCTTGATCGCAGTTGGAATTTTGTTATTTATTGTAGGGCTGGTTATAGCAGCTATATACTATTGGACAAGACCATATCAAAAAATCATTATAGAATTTGAACCAAGGGATACAGGAAGTACGATTACCATAAAAACAGAAGGTAAAATTGATGAGATTGCAATATATGATATCAAAAAAACATTAGGGTTGAAATAGGATCTTATTTTTTACTGGTATTTTGAATAATCATAATTCATTTGTTTAATCCTTCAACTTTGATTCCTGTAACGCATATCTAGAATTATCTCTGGCAGTCAGAATGATCCCGGTTTAATGCCTGATGACCTAAAAACACCACATAGGATTCCAGCAGGGCAGTAGATATAGTGACACGCAAATGTTTTTGAGATCAATTTTATCAAACCAAAAACTACAAGGAATCACCTTTCTCCTAACAGCATGAGATCAATCATACCGGAAGATTTCAAAAAAGGGTACAAAAAAGAAAAAGATCCAAAAATAAAGCCAAGAATGTTACAGGGCACGTATATTATGTGCACAGCATAACATGCAGGAAATAGCACATTATCTACTGCAATGCCCCATCAAATCACCCAGGAGTAGAACACTGAAAAGGATGAATAGTGATGAGGGTATTTTTCATCATTACTGGATTGTGCTAATGGCGAATAATTGATAATCAACTTTTCTGTTTGGATTTGGGTATTATTTTCTGTCAATCAGGAACCATATTTGGAAAGATTGCAGCAAAAGATGTTTTAATATAGGTATGATTTCATAATTTTAGATAATTCGATGAATCCTAATTTGAAAAGAAGATTGCAATTGATGGCAGGCTTTAGCGTATTTATCGTAGCAGTCGTATTAAGTTATTTTTCAATAGTAGATGAGGATCCTAATACAAATCTTTACCAGGACATATTTCTGGTTATCGATGTTTCAGGAAGCATGGCAGACGATTTAAAATTGGAATATGCCAAACAGGCCGCACTGGAATTTGTAAATGTTTTGGAGCATGATGAAACATTATCTTATAGATTAGGATTGATTGTGTTTTCAGACCAGGCAAAACTGGTAACTGATCTTAGTAAGGACTTTACGGGGCTAAAAGAGGGAATATCCAGACTTCAGCCACTTCAAAGTACAGCTATGGGGGACGGTATTTTATTGGCGGTTGATAGTTTAGGAATAAATGGAACCAGCGCACAGAAAACAATGATATTGCTCAGTGATGGTGCTTCTAACGCCGGAGTAAGTCCATATGATGCAGTCTTGACTGCATCAAGTAGTAACGTTGTAATTATGTCAGTTGGATATGGATTTGATGCAGATGTCTTTACCCTGCAAACAATGGCATCAACGACAGGTGGCACATATTTTAATGCGCCAACAGGTCAGGATCTAGCAGGCGTTTTTGGCGAAATAGCTGATCTTATAATATCTCCAGTATCCCACTATTCCAGCCGGATTATGGTTCTTGTCGCAATACCAATTTTGTTATTCATTCCAGCAATTGAAATCGGCATCACCACAATGATGGGCAGATTTGATGATACGCCAGTTAAAAGAAATGCGTCAAAACAAGCATGTCCACACTGCACACACTCCAATAGGCCAACTGCCAAATTCTGCCTAAAATGTGGCAAGTCACTTAACGGAGACAAAATTATACAGGATACACCAGTTAAAAGTAATGCATCAAAACAAGCATGTCCACACTGCACACACTCCAATCGAGCAACTGCCAAATTCTGCCTAAAATGTGGCAAGTCACTTAACGGAGACAGGGTGTGAAATAATGAATAATATGTATATTGACCGCATCAGATCTTCTCTTCCTCTTTTTGCAGGGGGTGCCTTTATGATATATCTTGCAATGGTAGATGATGCCATATTCAATATGATATTGGACAATGTAGAACAGACGAGAATTATGGTTACAGTTGCAACCATTATAGCGGCCTCATTACCCATGTTTTTTGCAGTAGGTTTCATAAAGCAGAGTATTCTACACAACTGGGAAACCATATACCAGTATGAACGATTGTTAGAAAAAGATGTATTTTGGATTATGACAGTAGTTCTGTTAATTGCCATTATAGTCATAAAGTTGGTTTCAGATGGCATATATCTGTTAAACATTCCAACCATAATTGGCTGCATAGCATTTTCAATCTATCTTATAGTACATGCATTAAGAAACAAAGATAAAACTAGATCAAATTGAATGCAATGTTTGGGACATTGTAGTAGATGCGTGCCGTTTCCTGCATGTTATGTTGCACACATAAAACATGTGTACTGTAACATTCTTGGTTTAACTTTTAGATTTTTTTCTTTTGTACCATTTTTTGAAATCTACCAACATAATTGATCTCAAATTATTTTAGGATGGAGATGATCTTGTAGTTTTTGGTTTGATAGAATTGTTCCCAAACATTTACGTGTCGCTATATGATTATTGTTGGATCATCATCATCATCATCTATGGAATCAGCATTATCATTATGTTTTTCTTTTGCAAGTATGATTAATGATATGTTATCAGTACCGCCACGTTTATTTGCAAGATCCACAATTTTTTGACAGGTATTACTAGGATCATCTGAATCCAGGATTATTTTGTGTATATCATCATCTGTTAGATGCGCTATGACACCATCACAACATAAAAGGAGCGACTCGTCAGATGCTAATGTAAATTTCATTGTGTCCGGTTCAGCAGTAGACATTACTCCAATTGCTTTGGTAATTACATTTTTTTTTGGATGTGTTCTTGCCTCTGATTCTTTGATCTTTCCTTCATCTATTAATGTCTGAACATATGAGTGATCTTTTGTGACCCTGCGAATTTCATCATGACTGATAACATATGCCCGTGAATCTCCGATATTTGCAAGATATACCTGGTTATTTTTGATCAATGCACAAACCAAAGTTGTACCCATTCCAGATGATTCGGGATTGTTATCCACATGATCCAATATGTTCTGATTTGCGCTTTTTATTCCCTCTTCAAGTAGATTTGTGAAAGATACATCCTCATCACACAATCTTGGAATTACTGTTTTAGACATAGAGCTTAGTGCAATCTTGCTTGCCTCCTCTCCTTTTGCATGACCTCCCATGCCATCAGCTACTACCAAAAGCCTGAATTGATCATTTTTTGAATTTATCCCAAATGAGATATTTGCTGCCATGATCGAGTCTTCATCAATTTTTCTTACACGTCCTACATCTGTAATCATTCCAAGATCTCTCATATCGTTAGAAGAATTTATGCTAGTATTATTTCCTCCCATACAGATTCACCGTACATAAAATGTAAAAGTCAGGAATGGACCTTTCTTTTCATTATATAATAGGGCTACTTGATCATGGTTTTTGAGCACTTCTTTTTTGTTGCATTTCATTGGGATCCAGCCATTATTCCTGTTAATCGCAGATCTCCTACTTGAATCATTGTTTACTACACAAATGTGACCGCTTCTATCCTTCCAAATTCTCATATGATGCTTATTTATCATGTGTGCCGGATTATAATTGCATCTGCATTCGGCAGAACAATCCCAACCGACAAAAATATTGCGTCCTTGATAATATTCATTGCATCCTTTGTTTGCTTGGACACATATGCTTTCACTGTGTTTTTTTCCAATCAGACTTCCCCCGGGTTTGTTAGATATTTTATAATCTTTGCCCTGTAAGACGATTCGTGATTCGGTTTGTTGGGGAACCACTCTATTACCCATCTGCTTGTTGAGTGGGGATAGTGATGGTGATGGTTGTGATAGTGATGGCGATGGCGGTGTCAGGATCTGATTATTTGGGTCATGTATTACTTTGAGGTGCTTGATGAGTTCTTGTGCGGTGTTAATGCTGTTGTGTTCGGGATCAATTAGTTTATTTACCAAATCGGATAATTTCACACTTATTGCAGGATCGATTTGGTGTAGTGTTTTTGTCATTCTTCCAACACTGTTGGTAAATCGTTTTGGCGTTATTCCGGTAGCCATAAAAAACATAACACGTCCAAGCGCATATAGATCACATTCAGATGATGACTTGCCAGATTGCTGATCCGGACATGTCCAAGTAGGAGTATATATGGCAGTTGCCTGATTCATTCCTGCATTGACATTTATCTGTGTATTGCCCTGTTTTGCTGCACCGAAATCAATGAGAACACAGCATCCGTCTTTTGTGGTCATGATGTTGTCCGGCTTCATGTCTCTGTAAATCGTGTTGTGTGTATGTAAGAATTCCAATCCCTTTAGAATGTCAATTGATCTACGTATCACTTCTTTTTCTGAAAGATGTACTGAAGATGATGATATGTCTCTACTTATGGTTTTTCCAATAACCTTTTCTAAAACGAGAAAAAAACTATCGGGTTGAGTTGATTCGTCAATGTACTTTACAATTGAATTGGGCCTATTGTTTACAAAATTTCTTAAAATCTGGGATTCCACCTTTAATTTTGCTACTATCTGAGAGTGATAACTGGGCGCCATAAGCTGGCCATCTGGCATATGGGTTGTTGGGAATTTTATTACTACGTTCAGACCGTCGTTCTGTCGGATTGCCTCATATACATGTCCCATACCCCCCGATGCAAGATGTTTTGTTACTTTATAATTTCCGTACTTTCCATTATACTGTTTTCCTATGTGATCCAAAGATCATACCTCAAAAGACATTTTTACATCAGAAACCGTAATGACATCTCCATCTTTTATTTCCATTTCCTCCACCAATTTTTCCCCATTTAGAAACGTTCCATTTTTACTAGATTTGTACTGCACATTAGTTACTCCATCTTTGATCATGTATCTATCACCGTTTAGATATATGGTGAAATGTGATCTTGCAATTGCAATTGGATCCTTTTTTGTATATCTTTTTAGATCCTCTCGTCCGACAAGTCTTTGTGATTCATCCACACTTATTGCAATCTTGTTAGAAAAAATAAGCCTTCCTGTAGATTTATTTGATTCTTTGTTGAGTTCATCACGTTTTATTGTTTCATGTTCCAGATCCGTTTGTATGTCTTCTTTATTGTCAGTTTGGAGAATATTCATATCCATGCCACATGACATACAAAAACGTTGATCGTCATCATTTTCGGATTCCTTACATTTTTGGCAGGTTTTCATTTTAATCCAAAATTATCTTACGAGTGTAATGAACAGATAATCCGAAATATCAGCCAATGCGGAAAACTGCCTTTGCGATAGTTGCAAATATGATTTCATCGTTATCATTGAGTTTGACTTTGCCATGCCCTGTAATATCTTGTCCATTAACTGTGGTGTGATTGCCACTGGGTTTGTCCTGGACCGTTGTTACCTCATCTTCTATATAATAATCGGTATCTTCTTTGAATATAGTACATTGCTTGCGTGAAATTTGTAACGGATCAATATTTTGGGATTTTAAAAATTCAGACATGTCTGGTCTTCCAATTGTTCTTGGAGCATCCTCAAAATATATCGGATGTTTTTCACCACTAGTATTTTCCAACCAAATAATTCCCTGGGATTCCGAGTTTGGTGTTTCCACATTTTGTTCAGATGTGGAATCGGGTATTTGTGGCTCCTCCTTCTTGGGTTCAACTTGTTCTGAAGTACCGCCATATCTGTGACCGCAATTATCGCAAAAATTCTCCCCCTCTATTCTTTCGGCATCACATTGCGGGCATTTTGTCATTAATCCTTCACCTGAACATCCTTTTTTAAATTTTTACCACAATACCCGCATATTTTGGAGGTTGGGCGTATTTGAGAGCCACAATGTGGGCATTTAGGTTTAACATCTTCTTGTTCTTTGACAGATCCAATGACGGTAGTCTCATGTAAAAGCTGTTTTTTATCTTTCTCAGATACGCCTGCTTGAATGTTTCCGCTAATTTTTTGAGCGTTGATCACAGTAGCATAAGAATCAGCATCCATAAGTTCTGTTGTTTCAGGATCATCCAAGCTCTTGAGTATTGTATTTGCCAGTTGTGTAGATTCATTATCTCCCTCCAGTCCCTTTCTGAACAGCATGGTTGCTTCAGAACCTGCAAGTATGATCCTGGGATTTGGATCCAGTTCTATGTTATAAAGATCCTTGTCATCAGTACATGAAATAGTACCTGTCTGGCTTGCCACGTCCGTTGCGCCTTCAACTATTGTCGCAGTTAAAAGTGGGATATTGATCTCTTGGATAGGGGGTACTGCGATACGCATTACAATGGCTTGTGTCTCATCCTTTATGATATCTTTTAATCCTATGTGTGTTATATTGCCCAACATTTTTCTAGATTCCAAGCTTATTTCCTGTAATGTGGGTTTTGTGATTGCAATGGTTGCAAGTTCTGCACCTTCCATCAAAGTAAGATGCAGTTGAGGATTTGCAATTACGGTATTTTGCATTTCTGTGACTTGGTTGCTGACCATTTTTGTAAGTGCATTGCTGTCTGATACGTGTTCCCATTTTCCTCGTCCAACTTCAGCTATTTGCATCAACAACGCCCCGTTATAGTCCTGTCCTATACCAAATACATCCGTTGTTATTCCATTATCTCTTATTCCATTAACCAGTTGAATAAAATCATCATCATCATAGGGTTCTACGTTTGGTTCGCCGTCTGTAAATATTTCTAATCTGTTTATTGTGTCAGCAGACGCTGTCTGTAAAATAAGCTGTAACGCAGTAACCATTCCTCCATGTAACGCAGTTGCACCGCCAACAGTTATCGAGTGAATTATGTTTTCTATACTAGTATCCGAAGCTGAAGTAGGATGTAATTTAACATCTACAGTGGTCGAGAAAGTCACTATGCTTACCAAATCATTTGGGGATAAACTCCTCACAAGATTGATTGCAGCATCCTTTGCATCCTCGATTTTTTGACCCGCCATAGATCCACTACAATCAATTACCAGTGAAATATGACATTTTTTTTGGGCCAACCTGGTGGACTCGTCAGGTGAGATTTCCAGTAATGCAAACAATGTGGTTTTTTGTCCACATTTGACATGCTGTCTATTTTGGATGAGCCTTAAATTTAGCATTATTACGATTGTCCATCTGTACTATTAATAAGATTATTGGAGTTTTGTTGTAAAAAAATAGTTCTCACATCAATTGAATATCTAATTTTTGATTCCCAGCTTTATCTTCTGCCATATCAAATATACGTCATCAGCGTACCAAACATGTCCATACCCCCGTGACCAAGCTTGGCATGTCTTGCGATGACCATCTTTCTTAGCATTCTTTCTGATTCGTTGTTGATAGGTCTCATTCTTGGATATCTGAGAAATGTAAAGATACTCCGTTGCAATCTTCAAGATTCGATCAAACAGGCATTTGAATATTAATGTCGAATTATAGCAAGCAGTTACCTCCCGACAACAAATTTGTGCTCGGATCTAAACTGATTACAGCAACAATAACAACCTCCTCTTTATCAAAATTTGTTTATATCGATATTACCAGGGAGGTCTACCACATTGATGGAAATATCTGTTATATTCAACACAAAGTTTATGTGCGTCTATCATTTGCCAAATAAATACTATCAAATATAATATTAATAAAACAAAACCTATACCAACAAATATGGTAGCAATTCCTACCGCTAGAAGAATAATATTGCCCAGTAATATTGCAACACCTTTTCCAATTTTTCCAACATACAGGTGTCCGATTCCACAAAGACAAAGCAGACCAAATACTATGGCAAGCACCAATGCAATACCCTCACTTTTGTATTGCATAGGAAATTGTCCGGGAGTCGATATAGGATTGTGAGGGTTTGGGTTTACAGGAGGATTGTGATGATTTGGGTTTACATGAGGATTGAACACGGTCTTGACATGTCCACATTTTGAACATGGAGAATATTTAGAAGCCAGAGGAGTCCCACAACTTGAACAAAATCCTCCTGTTCCTGATGATGTTACAGGAGTTCCACAAGAATTACAAGAGGGTACGCCTGACAAAATTTCGGCATTACAATTAGGACAAACAGCATTCAATAGTTCCAAATAGAAAGTAGTACATAATAAAACTACTGCCAATCAAGTTTATCTCACAATCATTCCTAAAATCCATCTTTGGTATAACAAATTTACCAAATTTCAAGCGATTATCTGCATACTGAATAATGTTCAGTAATTCCAGCATATTGCGGTCTTTTGTCTTGATCAGAAGTTCCGATTGTGTCTTAACTTGACGCCCATCTCACAGTGGATCCGGCGACCAAGGGTAAAACAGACCACACATCACTACTGCGACATAGAATGACGGGGCACTTGCTTTTAGATCATAATGTTGGGGAAACTCAAATTTACAGTATGATTTTTTTCAGAATAGGTGCACAATTGGAACTTTTGTGACGAGTATCTATTTTTTAGTGGTATTGCCACTACTGGAAGACTAAAAGTATAGTATGTGGATATCTTACACTAGGGGAATCCTCACCAGTTTCTAGTGTTTTTCCTTATGATTATCAACCTCTAAATCCACATTTTATACAAAAAACAGATCCATCTGAATTATTGCTTATGTTTGAATCATGGCATTTTGGACATTCATAATAGAATATGGTGGATGCCTCCCCAGCGATTTGAGTTCTCTTTCTAGGTATTTTTTTAACTGCAGGCAGGGTTTTTTTCTTATTGGATTTTGAACGTTTTGATCGTTTTATTGCAATTATCATGCCAATTATCACTACTAACAGGAAGAACGGTATTAATGAAATCATTGTTGGAATTAAGGATGACTGTGCAGGTACGGGGTTATGGGCGAGTACTTGCGGGGAAGTATTACTTAATGCGGGAATATTTGTTATACCCGTCGTTGACGGGTTAGATGACGGGTTAGATGACGGGTTAGAACGGATTGCTTGCGGGGAAGTATTACTTAGTGTCGGAATATTTGGCACACCCGTAGTTGACGGGTTAGATGACGGATTTGACAGATATGATGGCACACTCAATTCAGCTGTTATGGTTATACGATCGTTATTTTTTGGAATATAATCATAGAGTCGGTTAAATTTTACCCCATTTACATGAAATAATAAATCAGATTTACTGTCGTCACAAAATTTATTTCCATTGTGAAATTCAATGCAAGAATCAGTAATCTTCATGCCAAGTGATGTAAACAAGTCTCCAATATTTGCCCGTTTATCATATACGTGAATTATACTCCCGTCATTATTTTCAAATCTAATTCTGTCATTTTTCATCTGATATGCAGAAGGACTAAAATCGAAATAATCTCCAAATAATATCATCTCCATACTGACTGTCTTATGAATTTGTTGAGGGATGGATTTTTGTGGTGGCGGTACAGTAAATAAAAATGTAGTTTCAGCACCATGTTTATCAAAACTTGCTTTGACGGTATATGTTCCACTCTTTGACCACAAAGATCCAGCCGTATTAATAGATACAAAAAAATGACCGTCATCATTTACATTTATTTGTTCAACTGAAACTAGGTTTATTGGAGAAAATATTTGTAGAGTAATTGGCATGTCTTTATAGAAATCAATATTCGTCATTTCTATCGTTCCAAAAACATTGATGAGAGATCCTTGGGAATAGGATTGTTGATTCGTACTGACTGTTAAACTTGTGAAGGATGTAATTGCAGGAGCTGGTTTTGTCTCAATGGGATCATTGTTTATCTTTAAGACTTGAAAAGTTAGTTGGCCAATGCGGCCCTTATCTGTTGATCCAGACACGTAATAGGTGCCAGTTTGTGAGATATGATCTAATTCATAGAATGTTTGAAACGTACCCTGGTTGTTAGATATTGTGGAGATATTTTTCACAGTAGAATCCGGAAGTGTGATAATTATGTTTATGTCCTGGCGATTTGATTGAGAACTTTCACCATAAATTCCCACATGTGTTACCTTGTGTCTTTCCACATGATAAACTGACAGGTCGGTTCCAATGGATCCATATCGCGTATTTGCCTCTAGTGCAAACACCGTGCTGCTGGTGCTAACAAATATCAATAAAACCATCATGATGTAAATATTGATATGTTTAATCATTCCTTTAATCCGCATAAATTTCGAATAAATATATTTGGTAATGCCTACCATTTGGAACATATTTTACAAGCATTTTTAGCAATATTTCAAAGATATTCTCATTTATAGTGACGATCAAAAGTTCATGAGGTCGAATCAGAAACTCTATCCAGATATTTTTCAACCGCCGGGCAGAATCACGCATTCTAAAATACTCGGAAGCCAGATATGCCACATCATACATTGAGGTGTAATATTCAGGCTACAACATCTACTTTGCATGATGCGGGCATTCTTTTACAATATTCAGATAAAGCGATTGCACTCGTATTGTTTTAGGACAAGATCTCAAATTCCAATAAATCTATAAACGCGGTGCTCCAAACCTCTTTCATGCAAGAGACCATTGGCAGAATGCCATGCAAGGTCAGAAAGGGCGGCTCCAAATACGTTATCATATTTTACCAGCAGACCAAAAATAAAATAAATTCAGATATCATTTTGTGCAGACTGTATTTGATTAAAGAAAAGTTAAAGAAACTAGCAGAGAGATTACAGGATAACAGATAACACATGACGACAAGAATCATCCCAATTTTTACATCCATACTGGTTTGCACAGTCATTTTATTTACTGTAACTCCGGCATTTGCCCAAACATACAACGTATACGTTGAACCTCTGCCAGAATGGGCAGACTATGCGGTAAACGTGATGTATAAATCAACAAATGCATGGAGTGAGGCAAATCCGGATCTTGGATTTTATCTGGCAGATGATCCAAGTAGTGCAGACTTTGTGGTAAAGTGGGTCAAAGAGTTTGGCGCAGAGCATGTGGGATATGCATACGGAAACCAATTCATCGAAGTGGGACTAGGTGACAGTAACTGTCTTGGTTCATGGCAGCCGTATTCTGAGGATTACATATCTCAAATAATGATGCATGAGATAGGCCATATTCTCGGATTGGGACACACAGACGACATTAATGATATCATGTTTCCTATCGCATCAAATACAGAGTATGGTATTACCGTTCAAGAAGTAACTCTGACAAACAACCACGCATATTTTGCGCCTTTATGCACTACAAGGGATGTTACCACATTTTCCTACAGCGTGTCCACAGATGATCCGGAATATGGATTTGATGTATATTTCGTGCCATCCGTGCAGTCACTTGAGGATTGGAGTGTGGTTGATTCCTTTAGTTATTACTCTGAGGAATCCTGTTACGGTGAAAATTATTTGATCTACGGGGATACTTGTGAGAATGTCTCAGGAGAAGGTGGGCTCTTGGTTGTAATGGGCAATCAGCTTACAAATCCACTGACTACAATAACAATTCAGATGCAAGAGACGGCACAAAGTCAGATATTTACAGATGTCTTGCCCAGCAATACAGAATCCCAACCGCTGGATCCGGTGATATCTAATCCGGTCCCACAGTTAACTATGCCAGACTGGATTTCTAGTGCTGTAACGTGGTGGTCAAATGGACAGATAACAGATCAGGAGTTTATCTTAATAATGCTGTTTGTGATAAAAAATGACATAATACCAGTAGACCTAGAGCTTGCAGAGTATAATGGCATGCCTGTTCCAGACTGGATAAAGCAAGATGCCAAAAGGTATGCCACGGGTACGATATCGGATGAAGAATTTCTAAATAGCATGCTATATTTGCTCAAGACGATGCTTGCCCAAGATACAGTGAGAGCAGAGGATATCAACACAGCAGATCCCAATTTTGACAGGTCACATCAACACGCCGCAATTTTGGTAAAGATATTTAGCGATACAATGGAATTTTCCAATCCAGCATTCCAGATCAAATCAAGTTGGATTCATTTTGAAGGAAGGGATGGAACTACGATTCACAAACATGCAACAGGTGTTAGTTTAGGATATTTCTTTGAGACGTTAAACATAGGTCTTGATGATCAATGCTACAGATTTACAGATGGAAGAGAATACTGTTCTAATGAAGATTACAAATTAAAATTCTTCATAAACAGGGAACAAGTGTCAGACATTAGGGAATATGAAATCATGGATGACGACAGAATATTGATTTTGTATGGTAATGAAACCTATAAAGAGGTAGATGCGTACTTGACGGAATTGAAAAACCAGGAAATAATCAGGGAATGACATCAAAAATCTAAATTAAAGCAAATTGCAGGGTAGAATTTCCAGCAGAAATGTTGCAGAGTGGGCGACAAGATGTCCAAGGGACAATAAACAAGTCATGAAATATGGGTGGTTTTAGCAAGTCAGTGATGATTTGGAACAAATCTACATTTCAGAGGACTGTAAAGTCATCGGGTACTAGGAACAAAACGTGAAATGTGGATCTTTTGAATTGGAATTTTGTATTGTATTGATGCAAAATAATGATCTGATCACCAAAAAGGAACTATTTTTTATTATTCTGTTCATCATATGATTTCTTTTTGTCACATATGAGATGATGATTCATTTCATCTCTCTCATCTTTACAGTAATACCCACAATATTGACATCTAATGATAAGAACAGGTTTTTGCTTATCTTTAAGAATGGAGCCAATAATTGTTAAAAGAACACCAATTCCTACCAAGGCATAAGCTAAATTTGAGAGGTTTTTAGCTAGAACACAATTCTCTTGAGCAGTTTTATTGAAAGTTGTTCCAATTTGACCTAAAGCAGAGTTACAAAAGTCATTCCAATCGGTTACGGATCGTCCATTCTCAGTTATTGGTATTATCCAGCCTAGAATCCCCATAAACAATAAGGCAATTCCCACCATAATTATTCCAGAACGTGCCAATTTATCAATTAATTATTCCAGTAAAATAAAAATCTGTTGTATGAAAAGTTTTGATGTAAAATAATGATCTGATCACCAAAAGCCTAGGAATCTTTTGTGGCTATTGAGAATATTTACTTGATGAAGCATTCTGAATGAGAGTTTTCCACTTGTTGTAACCATCTACCTCAATCAGTGAAGCTTGGATAGGGTCTTGCCTTTCAATGTACTCGCTTTTCAGATCTTGAAAGACAGGTATACTACATTTTTCGATCTCATTGGATACATCCTACATGTAGTTTTACAAGCCCGCAGAATTTTTTTATTGTATTATCACACCAATAATTTGTATTGACATCTAGGATGTGCATTCTGCCTTTCATGCCAAAAGAGACACATACACATTTTTCATAATCCATTCAGTGGAAAATTATATGCGAATATATTCCAGATCTTGTAGATTACACAGAATCAAGAATAGTAATTTTATAATAGTATGATGACAATTCAGAGTAATGAAAGCCAGATTTTATCTACTAGCCATGTTAACGGGATTGTTTCTAATTGTCGCCTTTCCCGTGGGTGTCGTGCTGTTCTTCCTTGTTGCAGCATACTATCTGCTGTCCTATAATGACAGAGATGTGATTCATTTTGATGCCTCTGATGGGGATGCGCAGACCTCTGCCCATCCTGATTTTAACGATCTGTTTAATGATGATGAATTTGTGCGTGAACAAGAAAAATTAAGATGACTTGAATTTTTTAATTGCTGCATGACTCAAGTCATAAAATAAAGGATTTAGATTGCATTATCATTTTGTGCAATAATCCGAGAATCATTAAAAACAAATTAGAAATGAGACTGCATGATATTGAAATCAGGATTAAAGAACTTTTCCCAGATTTGATTTTTTTGTGGGTTTATTCTATAACAGGATTTACAAATTTCTAAAAACATTTCATCAATTTATCTTCTAATCAAATTTGTGTTTTTCTTCTTCTTTTCTGAACTTCGTGGGTTAGACATATTTCAGCAAATGCTGTCTCATTAAAACGAGTCTTCTTTAAGGAGTTTCTTTTTTTAATTTTGGGATATTCACCATATTTCCTACTGTTGATAGTTCTTCCTCCAGATTTAGGTCTGAATCCACCCCATTGTTTGAAGAATACTGCCACCCCCTGATCCTGGCACTGTTTTATAATTTCTTCAATCCATATCTTTTCCACCGGGCGATAATGCGGTCCACTCTCGCCTCCGATAATGGCCCAGTCAATTCCCCGCAAATTCACTTTCCCTACAGAGCCAAGCAGCGGCTCAAAACTGATGAATCGGGTATGGCATTTCACTTTGCGTAAATCGTTGATTCTTGAAATGTAATTATTATTTTCAATACTTGTCCCCATCCACATGAAATTTGGAATTTTGTGACCAAAATATTTGAAAAACAATTCTGAAAATTCAGCCATTCTTTTTGGACGTTTAGTAAGAATTTGATAATCATGATGATCTGCCAGAATCATAGTTGAGAAGCACTTGCCTGTAAACTCGAATGTTGATTTTTCATGGAATAAATCAGACATGCTGTTTACAAAAATCTTTTTGGGTTTTTTCCATGTTAATGGCAATTCGACATCTGATGGATGCTCCACATACTGAAATCCTTTCTTGTATTTTTGTTGTCCCATAGCCTTCAATCTTTTTGTCATGGTTTCGGCATAGCAGTTTTTACACCCTGGAGAAACTTTGGTACAGCCGCTGGTGGGATTCCATGTTGCCTCGGTCCATTCAATTGCAGAGCCAATAGCCATACCATTCTGGTACGTATGAACCTTAAAACATTTAGTGATGTCAGTATTTGAGAGTTTTATCAAACTGGAAACCAGTAGATCTTCTTGTCAAGACATACAGGATCAATTGGTTTATCTGAATACGGAGATACATTCAGACAAGCAGGTTTAGGACTCCCTAGGATCCACTAGGATTAGGATATGTAGATCTTGAGGAATTTTTATCAGAATGGTGAGAAATAATGATGATATCGGTAAAACATGCAAAAAGCGTTTTCATTGAGATCCACTCTACAGATAAACTGAAAATCATTCAAAAATAAGGATTAGCAGATTCACTAGGCAAACAGGAATAACAAATTGGAACATCCTGAAAATAATTCACAACTTTTGCTTCCCGCCATCTCAACTGGTATGCGTGACCATTTAACCGTGGACATAGCTGTTTGCCTAGTTCTGTGTAATCTTCGGGCGGTAAATATGATTCTCTCCTATGATCGATGGCTAGTCACAGACACCAAATCATGATCTTCTCCAGATTGATTTTTATTCTTTTTTTTCTGATCATAATTTTTAAGATCAAAATATGGGGGACTGGTTATTATAAGATACACCGATTCATTTTTAATTTCCACCATGGATGTGCTATCTTTTACAAAAAAATCTACCAATTACACCCATTCCGATTTATCCCATATCACCATCTGTTCTTTTTGAGCTGTTTTATTTAATACGTCAAAAACTTTACTGGCAGATCCCTTGTAACTCCGCTCAATTATCTTGGTAGGATCCTTGATGAGGATCGTTTTCGTCCATGATAGACATAATTAATTTTAAAATCATTGCAGAAAGTTTATACGGAATTTTTAACAGATATTAATATAAAATCTACACAAAAAATGATCAGATATGGGGAGATGGGATGATACGGCAGAAGATACCCCTGATGATTGGAGGGGTTGGAAAGACGGAAAATATGACAATAGATATGGTGAAAATATAATTCAGGGTTCCTATAAAAACAATCAAAATAAAAAACGATTAAAAAATGTGGGCATAGGGATTGGAGTTATAATTGTGGGTCTTGTGTTTCTTTTTGTATTGGGGATATTTGAGATAGATGATTTAAAAAAAATCTCTGATGAAATCAACTTGCCTCCGATTATTTCTGAATTCATTGAATACTCTGTGGATTCTTTAGTCAAAGCACGACTGGCAGTTGAGAACATCATCCGTGATAATCCGACATTTCTACCGATTTCACATATCAAAATACCTGAAATACAGATACCTGAAATTGAAATACCTTCATTTGAACCTCCTGAACCGCCCTCGTTACATGAACTTCGACAGATCACATTGGATGATATCAACAAGTATAGAAAAAACAACAAAGTCGGTCTAATTACTCTGGGTAATGCCAAGGCTCCACAGGTTTATGCTGAGCAATTGGCACAAGAAAGATGCATTCATCATGTTTCAAATTCGGGTGATGGTCCAATGCTTAGATACAAAAACAATAATGATAAAATGTATTTGATTTCTGAAAATCTTGCTGGAGGTTATGGAAGTATCTGGAATATGGAACAGGCGATATTGGATGCAAACTATGACATGATGTTCGATGACGCTCATGCCAACTGGGGTCATCGGGACAACATCATTAATCCTGATCATGAATCTGTTTCCATTGGAATTACATTTGATTCAAATGAACTGGTGATTGTTCAAGACTTTGAACAGAGTCTGGGACCTGGATACCTGTATCAACCGGGCAGTTTTGAAAAAGAGGCGGTTGATGAAAAGTCCTGTTGGTAGTTTTTTGTATCATTTATCTGCATGTATTTTCTGTTCTGAGACCTGAAATTAACTTTACAAACTAACCATACGGGTTATCCATAATCCGTCATTTATCTCATCCTGGATTAATGTCATTTCTAACATCCTCCACGATCCTCAATATGCCACATCTATTAACCGCCATTTCATCATTCTCATTTGTATTTTATTATGGGAAAAACCACCCAAAGATTACACAGAAGTGTGAATACACACACTAATTTACCAGTGCACGAAATATCAGAATGGGCTGATGGTGATTATAACCTTGATCTTGATACAAGATTGAAAGCAAACTGCATGTGTTGACTGTTCAGAACAAAATCAAATATCAGTTCACACGTCAACTTGAACGCTTTATTGAAACTGAGAAAACATCCCAAGATTAAACAGCATACGAGATAAGGATTTAGAATAAATGAGAGGCACATTACTCATAATTCCATGGACAAACTAGCACTAAATACAAGTATCCATAACGAGCATAAATTAGGCATTCAGAACCAGATGATCAGACAAAGGCTGGAAAATACAGATGAACAGAAACTGATTCAAAACGCAGATACAAAATATCAAGAGATCTTTTACTGTAAAGGCAGTACTAATGACAGAATTCCAGACAACCCAAACAAGTTGACACCTATTGATCTGCAAAAGGCTTTAGAGGATATCAAGAATCTTTCATTAGCACACATCTCCCTTCAAAACAATGCGGATGTATGGATTGTGTTTTACAATCAAAGTAATCTCAATTCGATAGACATTCTCAGAGTTGATGAGAATGTGTGGAATGTTTGTGCTCCCGTGTATATCGAGGATCCCCGTTGTGCGTTCAAACACACGACTCAATTAGAGACTAGAAGGCTTGTAGATCTAGTCAAGGTATTCTTTGAAGGAGAGGACTGGTATGGGATGGCCAATTTTGTGTTTGACTCCCAAATGTTTGAATTTGAACTCCAGATGGAAGGAAAATACGAATAGTGTATTCTGGACAATTCCCGTAGTCAGAAGTGTATCGGCATATGCAGGACAGATTTTATGGAAATCACACATATTTTTTTATCCCTCAATGCAATGTCTCAACATCATAATAGAGCATCGCTTGAAAAACACTCGAATTTGTACATGTGTTCTGGACTATATTTAGTGAGTATTTTTAAGTGGATAAATTACAAAAACATTATTGATTGGAACCCTAATTAAAAAGACAGATAGAAAAATATCTGTATTTTGAATATTTTGAGAATGGCAAGACTATTCAGAAATATTGCGGACCCAATGGTACAGACAAGGCAAATCTCAATGCACTAAAACTAGAATACGAATACACAAAATCAAAAAGGGATACACTAAACCAAAAGATGACAGATATCAAAAGAAAGATCAGTAAATTGAAATAATTCAAGCCTGAACCGTAATTTCCATTCTAGGCTCACAGGCAAAAAACCCTTAAACTTCAATCAAAAGTTCCGATTGTGCCCATTTTGAATAAAATTATGCCATAAATTCGAATTTCCCCAACATTATGATCTAAAAGAAAGTGTCCAGTCAATCTATGAATCATCAAAGATAGGATCATTTATTCTTGTACATCCTCAGATCCGACTATTTCCAGGGTTTCAGAGGCAATATCTGAGAGCATTTTAATGTCATGGTCGTCTGATATAAGGACCGACCTTCCTTTCTTTGCAGTTGTGACGGCTTCACCATAAATTTTTCTGTCATCTTCAGCGTCATCACATAGCCACTTTAGAACATCATTATACTTGTCATCTGGCAGTTCTCCGGTATTTTTTATGTTTTTCTTTTCCAGTGCCCTATTTTTTACACGAATCCATCTTGTTGCGACTTTGCCTGTAGGATCCTCCATTGTTGAAGCATGGTACCTTTCTGCTTCATTCATAGCATTTGAATCTGCAATGACATCAATCATAGCACTTTGATATTTGGCTAGCCTGTCCCTGTATTTTTTATCACTGCTGGAACTCAGTATCTTTTTAACCTCGCTTTCCACTCCGTCTGATATGACAAGATGATCAATTCTCTTGTCTATGATCTCATTTAGATGTGATACATTTTTCATCTTGTATCCCACCAATTTCAACAGTATGTTGCTGTCAATTATTATGATTTTGCCAGTCAAGTCACAAATCGGCTTGTTTGAATATTCTGAAATTTTAGATCACCGACTTGCAGTGTTTTTGTTGGATTTTAAATATTGTTTTTTTTTTTTGTCTTACCCCTCACACGTCTAGTGGAGGATCATCTGGAATTATAACGCCTCAATAATAATACACTTTTTGAGCAAGTTGGGGGATAAAACACTGTCTATTCCACTTGAAATTGTAATTGGTGTTTGGGCAAATCATGAAGAATCTTGGATGTTTTTCAATTATTTGTCAAATAGGCGATTAGGATTCACCGGTCAAGATGATCTTTGATTCTCGCCCCTACAAAACTCCAGAAAGAGTCATTTTCTGCATCCCATGAGGTACTGTCAACACTTTGCATTATCTCTACGACATCCTTCTTGGACAGTGCGTTATCCGTATCCATTGCCTTGATATCCTCTCATGACAGCCTCACAAGGGATACGGGTTCTGGCATATCCTGCCAGTCGGGTAATTCAGTCATTATTTTTCATCCTCAAATATTTCACCTGTTATTTGTCTGGTATGATCTTTTCCTGCCCATAAATAAATTTTATTTTTTGGGCGGGTGCAGTCCGTAAATTCAATCAAAATATGCCAAAAATGTTAAGGAACAAAAGAATATCCACAGTACAACAAAATTACGTGTAAGTTGTAATTGATGCAGAGATGAGGATTCACAGTACATGGATAGAAAATTCAGAGATCACCACAAATTCAAAAAAGGGTTTGTTGATTATGTGCTAAAATCAAAAGATTGATTGTCTTGAATCTGTTTGCCGTTTTAGTTTGTTGCATCTTCTGGCATGACAAAACTGTGTTGCAATACAACAAACATCTCCAGATATTCTATCTAGGGTAGAGATTAATCAACGTGGACAAATGTCAGTAATCAGAACATCCAAACAGAACCATGAACATGTGCTGTAAAAGAAGAATAAGACTTGAGAGAATTATGGCCAAGCAAATCATGATAATAGACACTAAAAAACATGAGGGAAGGACAGGATGGCCGTAGTCAGTTTTTTAACAATACATTCAGGAGGGCAATCGTATCTCCTGATGGAAGCATGAGTTTACACGATATCATATATCGTAGTAGAACGGACATGTATGATCATTCCACAATACACTCAAAAAGGAATATTTGTGATTACCCCAGTTTGGAGATATCAAGAGACAGAGGCAGTCATTGCAGATGCATGCAGTGATTACAATTATTTCAGGATTCACACTGTATTGATGATGTAACTCCTGATGAATTTTTATCATGATTGTGGATGAGAGATAAATAAAAGCGATTGTATGTAAAAACATGGGAAAAGGAACCTCAGATGAAGAGAGTGACTTTAAGGAAAAAATATTTGACATATCAAATAGATATAAAGAATCCTGGTTTATAACGAAACAATTTAGGAATTGGTGTATTGTATCAATTCCTTATTTAATAGCAGGGGCTTTCTTTTTTAGGTTACATTCTAAAATTACTGACGAAGCATACGCAATTGATTTTTTGAATGTAAATGCAGAGATTTTAGTCACGATATTAGCGGTAACTATGTCCTTTACACTTCTCGGATTGCAATTTTTAGCAAAATCATATACTCCGCGAGCCATAGGAGAATATCTCAGAGATAAAGTAATTTTTGGATTCCCGATAATCTATGGTGCCCTCATCGGACTTAGTATGTATTCTGTAACAATTGGTGTAACAGATCCCGGAGGAATATTACATCCAATAGAATGGATTCCATATGCATTTCTTGGAACAGTTTTTTCGTTTGCATATCTCATTTATTTTATCTATTACGTAAGTGAAAAAATTCAACCTGAAAAAATGATAAATGATACTGCTAAAAATATTCAAGAAAATGATTGGAAAGTCATTGTAGATTATAAAGGAAAGTTAGTCAGTATAGTGAAAGAAATTAAACGATTTATTATTCTTGAACAAACATTACTCAAATCAGTAATTAATAACGATATTATTTCATTTGAGCAAGGAATAGAAATTCTGAGTAATACATTAAATGAATGGTTAGAGAAAATTCGAAAAGAATTTAAAGAAATGAGAAAAATAGAAGATGATATAATAAAATTAGAAGAAAAAATAAAGAAAAAAGACAATACAGAAAATTCAGATGAAGAACAGAAGAAAATAATAGAATTAAAGAAAGAATTAGAATTATTAAAAAAAGAATTTGTATTATACTCGTATTATGTCTATAGTTTTTTCTTTAGGATTTTCTCACAATTATTTGCTGAATGCGAAACACATCATCGTGAATTATTTATCATTAAATATCAAAAACAATTGTTTGATCTAATGATCAAGATGTATGAGGAAGAGAATGATGATTACAGAGATATTAGTGCAGTTGATTATTTTTGGGATGAACTTGAACATATAGGTAAAAAAATAATTGAACTCGATATGATGTCTGCTTCAAGTTTTTTTATTGAAAATTTGCATGAATTAATGAAAAAAGAATTTGAAACTATTCATACGCGTGATTCTTTAAAGATCAAGATGGATGAAATAAAAATCGCAGATATAATGGATAAAAAAAGAGCTGAAAATGAAAATAAAACAAGTACAGAGAAATATCAGCAACCCATGATTATCGATATAGTTAAATCTGTATCGGAAGATGATGCACATATTTACAAAGTTTTAGTTCATGACCAGTTGAGCATGTTGAAACATTTTGGAGTTAATGCCGCATCTAAGAAATCAGAAAAACTCATTGACAGTATTTTCAAGAATTTAGAGGAATTACTGTCAGAATCAATGAAGATTAGTCATGGTTCAAGACGTAAAGAATTAAGCAATTCTATAATTGATTGTATTTCTGAAATTCATCGTGAAACAATGAAGAATGAGATGGGGTATTCTTTTCCGCGGGATTATTTTAAGGCTGTTATTGAAAATGGGGATAAAGGATGGGAAAAATGGATGAACGAATTTGATGAAAGTTTCATCAAAGGAAGGGAAAGTATGAAGAAAAAGTCAATGAAAGATTTAGTCAAAATATGGAAAAAAATGAAGAGATTGATAATTGAAAATTTAGCCGACAAAGGGCTTAGAAAATTGAATGAAAATGCAAGTGAAAATAAGTACAATCTGAAAATGAAATGTATAAACAGGGTAATTAAAAATTTAGCCAAAGAAGAGTCGGAAGAAAAGAAAGAAAGGATAATTGAAAATTTAGCTGAATGGGTGGAAGAAAGGAAGGAAAGGATAATTGAAAATTTAGCTGAAGAAGAGTTAAATGAAGTTAAGAAAATGTTAGTTGAAAATACGAAGAGACCGTGGAAAGTAGATAAAGAAGGTCTAATTAAAAAAATTTGTGAAATAGTTAAGGATGGTGTTAAATGCTACATGTATGATGAAATTGATAAATTAATAGATGCTTCTAGACATTTTGCTGCCGAATATCCAAATTTAACAATAATTACACTTGGTGCATTGATAGAAACTTACGACGAGATTATATCAAAAGAGAAAGATTCTCAAAGGCGTGATGAGGGTTCTAAAAAATGGTATAGAAAAACTAGAATATATTTCGAAGACATAACAGATTGGATCACAAAACCTTTAGAAGGGATTAAAAGCGAAATTTTAGAAATTTTAAAATCATTAGATACGAATCTTCCTAAAAAAGAAATGTTTTCATACCATGAAAATTTGGATTATCATGATAGTTTAATCGATGCTGAACAGAAAAAAAGAAAAGATAGTGAACGGAAGAAAGCGAAATATGATCTGGACAAAGCAAAATCTGATGTGGCACACATGCGCGTAGTAAAAACACTAGACAACATAATAAATACCAAACAAGACCTGCAAAATGCAACAGGATGTGACACTAAAGATTTTGAATATATCTTGGAGAAATTCTCCAAACATGTCATGAAAGATCAGAGTAGACCTCTTTTTCTGGAGGATCCACGTAGTAGTACAGACTCTGAAAACACGTGCAAGCTGCACATACAACACGTTCTGCTTTTGGCCCTGATTCGTATCCGAAAAGATTCCTCACATATACGGTTAAGTGAGAAGTTTGACGTGGATCAAATCACCGTTTCCCAATGTCTGCAGTTTGCAAATAAGATACTGAATGAAATGTTGCCTACTGCAGAACGAGTTGCGGCAATTATTCAAGAAACACCTTCCAAGGACGTTGAAAATATAATACCTGGAAAAAAGATGATAATTGGTAGTACGAGTACATCAGGAATATATCCTACCGACAAGGAACAGAGGGAAAAGACACACTATGGCAATAAAAAGAAACACGGATACAGTACGTTGATAGTGATCAACATGGACGGTCTGATACTTGATACGAGTAAGACAGTAGAAGGTAGTACTGATGATTTCAAACTGTTCAAGGATTACGATCTTAATTTTGGCATTCATACAGAACAAATGAAAAAGAGTACTCCTCCTCCAGAAAAACCATTTACCATATATTCTGATCTCGAATTTTTAGACATAAAAAAATTGTACCCAGGAGTAACATCCCATCAATCAAAAGGCGAGGAACTGACACAGGAACAAAAGCAACGGCGTAAACGACCAGCTGAGAAAAAAGTTGAAACAGAAGATAGTATAAAATACTTCAAAAATTATAAAAGGTCTGTTAATCCGTATAATGGTACGACAGAGCAGTTTAATTCGGAGCTGCAGATAATTACGGGAATAGAAAATTTTTGCCGCATATATCATAACGAGAAATACAAGGAATTACGGGACAAGTTTTAAGATTTTTAAAACATGCACATATCGTGCTGTGATTCTGCGCATGATATTCTAAAACTTTGTAAAAAATCAGAAAACTTGCATAAATTTTTATTTTGTATGTGATGCAACCCGTATGTGATTGATGTCGGGTTATATATTCGGAATATGTTACAGTTTAAGATCGATTACGCATAAATTCCATTCTTCATCATTCATTTTTAATCATCTCTAATTTCTTTTTAAAACTTTCAGGAACATCAATTCTAGCTTCAGCAAGTGAACCTAAATGTTTCATTCTACCTACAAATTGTTCAGACTCTTCTACAATTCCAAATTCTACCCACTTTTTCCAATATGCTATAATATCATTTTTAGGAATTTCTGATTGAATTGAAATTTCATGGGCGCTACGCATTCCATTACTTAGTTCAAACACAATTTTTTTTTTATCATTTTCTAAAATTTCGGGAATAACCTGTGAAAATTTTTCCAATCCTTGTAATTTTGTCCATTTAGAAATATCATTTAATACATCCAAAATTTTATCTAGTTTTTCTTCACTCGTCATTTTAACTCCAGTCATGTATCAATATGAAATCTTTTTAAACATTTCCCAGCATTTCAAAGATATGCGAAAGGCTTACGCAAAGGTAGTTCCTCTCACTAAAAGATAAAGATGATACATATCTATTTGAAGATCTCTCCCAGACATCCTTCATCCATTAATTAGAACCAAACCACAGTTACCAGACGGGATTACGGACATGTTTTTTGTATAACATAGTCTGACTGAAATTTACAGCAATTACGGATATTATCAATTTTCTACGAAATAAAACCACAGATGGATGTACAATAATGTACAATATCATCTGAAATTATTAGTTACGAAAGGGTTTATTATGTAGGCTACGGTACGGATTCATTTTCTGCTGCAATTTCAACAGATATCTCTTTTTGTTTGTTCTTTGACCATGCATGGGGGGACTCCTCTAGGGAATCCACTCGACACTAGGATATGTGATTCAGGGGGAATTTTTATCAGAATAGGGGATGAGAAATAATTGAGGATAACTGTATGTAAAAACATGCAAAAAACGTTCACATTTAAAGGGATTCCCACCACTAACTCTCCAACGGTTCTATCCAAGCAAAATCTTAAAATCATTTCGGACATCCGAATATTTTTTATCTGTCAAATCATACTCTTTGATTTTCTCTGATCCTACGGTATCATTTACCACAATTAATTTGAAATCACTAGTATTTGCTTTCACATGATTATTACCTCTGTCTCTCCCTTGTCCGATGTCAGAACAATAAGCGTTGATTATTTCAAATGAATGTGTGACGATGATGATCTGTTTATCCAATTTGTTTACAGCATAGTTAAACAGGTCAACTAGTATCTCCACGTTCCTGCTGTGTTGATACAGTTCAGGTTCTTCTATTATTATGGTGCTGTTTTTGGGTGAAAAAATCACAGCCGCAATTATTATTATGGCATTTTGGATTCCGTTTCCCTGAAAGTGCATGTTTATAGCTTTTGAATTTTTTCCATCAGTTCGTCTTGTGGATAATGAAGAACTACTACTTACTATTGGTGTTTTGAATGATTCTATTTTTGGATCAATCATGTGTAACCATGCCTCAAATAACTTCATGTTTGAATCCTGCGATGTCCACTTTTCAACAAGAAATTGGATCATATTTCGTCCATCTGGGTATATGTCTTGAATCTGTAGATTAAATGCACCGGATCTAGCGTTGATATGATAACTTGCACCGGTACTATTTTGATGATCGATGAATTTTCTTGATGAGTTGATGTATGTTATATTATCTCTTATCAGGTTTGGAATGGATTTTAGATTTGGCAATGGTATACCATCATATCTCATATCATTATTTCGAATAGAAAGAGTCTTGAAATTATCATCTTTGTTTACAGTTACAGTAAATTTTTTTGATTTGTCATATGCTGTACTATTGAAATCAACAAGTGAGTAATAATCAGACAACCAAAAAGGTGTATTATTAATTTGTAGATCAGATATTCTGAATAAATTCAGTGCTTTGAAAATTGTGCTTTTGCCAGAGTTGTTTGAACCTATGATGACGTTCAATTTTTTAAATTCTACGGAATACTCTTCATCAAAGCATCCAAAATTCTCTACTTTAATAGAATCTAACACATAAAATTTTATCATATCTCTGATAAATATTTTACATTGACCATAGTCAGATAGATTTTTAAATTGAGCGAATGATTCTCACGTTTAATTTTTACTCCAATTAAACAATTTACATTGTTCCAAATCAGGGTCATTTGTACTTAGGATACACTAAATTCTTAGAGACATTTCATTTTATCTCAAAATTCTGTAAATTTAGAGACGTAGGACTACTTTTCCTTTAGTCAAAAAATGGACGGATGAAAAAAGTTAGGCCCCTGTTGTTAACACGGGAGTATGATAAATTGGATCCTCACATCAAATGGACATTTTTATTCATCTGTTTTTTTTAATTATAATTACATCAAAAATGGTAATTTGTCAAATCCAATTTTGATTAGTGACAATCATAAATTCATGAATTATTTTCAAGACATTCCAGTTTGGTTATTCGTATTTACTTTGATAAAATCATCCAATCTTTGTTTTTGAATGATTTTTAGTTCATGAACTTTATCATTTAACTATATTAGGATCGACTTAACCTTTTACGTCTCATCCTCCATTTTCTTTTTAGATAATCTCTTAATTCTTCTAACAATATATCTACTGATTTTTTGACTACTGCACCCCCTACAATAATTAACATCACATTAAGTTCTATGGAATGTGCAGAAGATTTTGCTTGAATTTTTGCAGAAATGAAATTTCGATCTACTTCCTCATAGATTTTAGATGAAATCCAAGTAGCATCATCTCGATACATAATTATTTTAAAATTAATGTGTTCATTATCACCATTCCATTTTTCGGGAATTTCATCTATCTGTTTAATAATATCATTGTATTCTGATAATTTCAATTTTTCATAATTCTCCAAGTATTGTGTTGATTCTTTGAATTAATTCTTGTTTTTCTTCTCTACTTAACAAGTATAAAGAATCTTCATGTTCATCAGTCATGTAATTTAATACAAACTCCCCTGCAACTGTGGCAAATGAACTGGTATTTTGAGAGTCTTGTTTGAATTGTTGTTTAATATCAATAATATTCCTTAGAGTTCTTGTAAGGGTTGGGAGATAAGTGGTTTGATTTAAAATTATACTTAAGAGTCGAAGTTTTTCATGTTTATGACCCCCATGTTGTTGTAGTTTATTTATTAATTCAACAAAATTATCATAATGACTCACACGTTAGTGATATGATAAGTAGATTTATGTTTATCTTCCATCGGACTTGTGCTAAATCATCCTGAATGAACACTAAGGAATACTTGTTAAATTCTGAAATATCAGACCAATGAATGACTCATGACACCTTTATTTGAGAGAGAAGAATATGTAGATGAAATAATAGATTTTATTGGAAAAATATTGTAAAGTCAACAAATAATATTGATATCTTGATAGTTCAAAAGTTAAATTTGAGTATCGGTATATTCTATTATGGATCCCCCAGAATACGATGATGGCAAAAAAATTGACGATATACCTGAAAAATTGGATAAAAGTCAAAACAAAATCCAATTCAGCATAACTGTATCCAGACATGATGCCAGATGGATCTCATCTCGAATTTATGAGGATGTGGACAGAGGTTTAATTTCTACAGAAATCAGAGCAAAATCCTCAGAACATTCTATAGATATGGAGATTGTATTAGAAGTTGTATATGCAATAGCAAAAAAAGCAATTGAACTTTTGTTAATAGAACTAAAAGAGTATCTAAAACGTAAATGGACATACAGACAAAGCCGAAGATAAAATGCCAGGAAATCAGATTGAATAAACAGCATGAAATCAAGTCAAACTTTGTATTCGTCTAATTTACCATGATACACATCCACTTTCTGCCAATATGTCTCCATTTTTTCATATGAGAAAGATGTGACGAACGACTTTTTGGACAGCAATCAGGGATAATTTTGGTGATCAAATGATGACTTTTTACCAAAACCACAAAGTTTACTTTAAAATAAAATGATGAGAATATCATGAAAGATTCCCAAAAGAAGGATTTTTCAAAGAAAATTCATGATTTTCTTGATGGATCAACCAAAGAATTTCCGCCGGATTTAATTGAATATCTAAAACAAAGATTTCAGACTAGTATGATGAATTGGATAACTAAAGAAGATGCAGATTTGCAGATAAAATTAGTTGTTGATTCCAATACGGTAATTAGATCTTTGAAATATTATGCTAAAACAGGAAAATCCTCATTACTTTTTAAATTAAAATCAAATCCACTTTTTCCACTATATTCTCCAATAAATCTTGAAACCGAAGTCATTGATTATATTAAGAATAAAGAAACAAATCAAAAATATAAACTAAAAATGAAAAAAGCGTGGAATTTGATTAAACCTAATATTAATTTTCAAAAAGAAATTCGTATGGGATCATGGAATAAAGCAAAAGAAGTTATCGGTAAAAGAGATTCAGATGACATACCGTTTGTTGGAATATATTTTGATTTGAATGCATCAGGGGTAATAACTGATGATAAAGACTATGAACATCCAGAAATTAGACGATTTAATATTGAATCTTTAGGTGAAATTGTAGGAATTTTTCATAGGGGGATTTTTTCATTTTTTATTTTAAATGATTTTACTCCGTTACTATTTGATTTCATCAAGCAAATTTCTCTTCATATTATCAAATTTTTATCTGAAGTTGTAATCTTGTTTTTGAGATTTGTCAAAGTTTTAGCTACTGGAGCCATATCAAAAATATTTGAAATGTTATCTAAAGCACCATCATGGTTACAGTGGGTTATTTTAGGAACAATAATTGTCAGTGTTATAATTATATCATTTCATGATCCCATAAGAAATAAAGTTAAAAGTTTGGCTCAAAATATCAAAGAAAAAATTAAACCTATTTTAGAGAGAATTATACATTTTATGAAAATATTCTTTGGAAAATTAATCGAATATATTAAAAAATCTGCACCATATGCCAATATGACTTTAATGGCAATCAGTGAACTATCTAAAAACATCAAAAAACTACAGGTAGAAGTTCAAACATTACTTTCTGAAGAAACTCTCTTTTCTTCTTAGATTCAAAAATCATATTTAGATTTTTTAATTGCTCATATTCTAACAAAAGTTACGATTGTATGACTATTCGGAATAAAACTATGCCATAAATTCAAACTTTCTCAATATTATGATCTAAAAGCAGGAAATGTCCCAGTCATATCCATAGTGTCGATCAAAAGTTTATGAGGTCACATTTGAATTATATTCAGATATTTTTCAACATCTAGACAAATTGTATCGTTCTAAAAAACAGAGTTGCTACATTTTCTAATCTTATTCTATCTCACCTATTTTGAATCAGATTATCTAAGTACAAGTTCAATCTAGAGAAAAACCATATTTTATCATTCGGAGATTGTACGGACCTGCGGTGGATACAATCACTTGCAAACCTGTTGATGTTGATAGTATTGTAATACACAGTAGTGGCATGTTTCACGGTGACCTCTGGATCCGCCGGGGAAGGGGTTGATCTACGGCACGTAATCGGAACTTCTGTCACGGGTTTATCGTCCTAGTCAACAAAAAATTATAAATGTACAGAGACACAATCTCCGTATGGATATAAAGTTCATAATCCAAATAGCTATACCTATTGTAATAGCGATATATGCAACAGGATTCTTCACAGAAATTCTAATTGATTTTGATGCAGTGAAAAAATATCCTGAGAATTCAAATAAAATATCTTCAATCACACTAGAAAACACAGGATTTCTTCAGGCAAAAGAAGTTATTGCGCATATTCCGTTTGATTCAGAAATTACAATATCTGACACCAATTGTCTAGAGGGAAATATTTCTCATAATCAAGATATCGTATCAATTAGCTTTGAGAGAATGTCTATCGATGTCTTTTGTACAATTGATTTTCCAAAATCAAGCAATTATAACACGACGGGCATAATAATCACATCAGATAATCACTCTCCCGCATATCCAGAATCAGATTACAAAATTAATAATTTGTTATTAATAATTATACTTATAATATTATTTGTAGTCGAACCAATCGTAGTTGTTAGTACATTAAGAATTACGTATAACATGTTCCCAATATTCTTTGCATGGCATCATGAAAAAATCCCAAAATGGAAAGAAATCCGTAACACAATAAAACATACACACAATATCAAAGTAGATTCTTATGATGTATCAATTCTTTACAGTATTTTTAAGGGATATCACACATATTCTGAGATAAATGCAAGAACAAAAATTACAAAAACATATGTCAAAAAAAGAATATCTTTTTTTCAGAAAAATGATATCATGTTATTGGATAAGATCGAACTCCATAATTCTGTTAAAAAATCAATCAGAGAATTCTATAGTGATCATGCGTAATTGACTCAATTCCAAAGTAACTACCACACGGACAAATTTTTCAGATCATACAGATCTAAAAGCAAGATTGGCATCATATAAAAAAAATGGATGGGGATCAGATCATATGTAAACTCAATTCCACCATACCAAACAAAATTCTACCATAAACGAGCTGAATAATGAAAACATCATTCTTCGAGAGATGCATGCACAGTAGAATAAACTAGAAACCAAAGAAAAGTTCGGACAAAAAAAGTTCTGATGCAGCACACATGCACGCAATAAGGCACTAGACAGCATAATGGTGATGAACAAAAGTTCATGAGACCAATATGGGAATCTATTCAGATATTGACCTTATGAATTACTGATCGTCATTATACAAACACTTGATTCACTAGATATCATTATGACAGAAATTGACATAATAAAAGATACATGGAAGTCATTGCAACATACATCAAAAAATTCAAGGTTACAAAAGCCCAGATAATGAAAAGAGCAAAACAAGTAATCTATGTCAGATCAGAAAAAATTTATGAGATCAATCTGAATCATGTAATGAAAAATTTTTCCGATTCGAATCAAGTATTACGCTAGGCGTATTGATAGTAGCCAAATCTTTCCAATTGTCGTCTAATTGATTCTACAAGACTAGCAAATCCATTACGCATTGCACGATATAGCGCAGCTAGTAAAGAGACAAACTCATCCCATACCCCACGTTTTTCTTGTTGTTGTGCCAATAACATGACTATATCATTCAAGTATAAAAATAATTTTAAGATTTTAGTCCAATTTGACATCTTTTTGTATGATATTTTTCTCTTTTAGGAATAAAACAAATTTATCCACTACAGAATTTTCCGTTTTAATTTTATACAAAAAAGTCATGATATAAAATGGAACTGGAAGGTAGATTATGCTTACAATCAATTCACTTGTATCAAGCCCACGTAACAGGGTTTGTAATACATTCATTGTAACAAAGCCTCCAATAATATATCTGAATGGGGTTGTGGGGGAAATAATTTTCTTTTTAATTTTCAAAAACAATCTCAGATTAGATGATTCAATGATACTAATTGGAACAACAATAAGTGAAACAATTGGTGTCATTATCCATGCAAGAATTAACACATCAAAATTACTTGATATTTTTATGTCATCTGAGGGCAATGATATACCTAGTGTAAACACCATATTGTAAGCAATGAATACAACAAATGCCCAGCTGCCCATCCACAACAAAAACAATGAACCAGTAGAACTTTTTGGAGTTGATGCAAGAAAAAAATTTTTCTCATCTAATAATTCTGGCTTGATAAGAAAGTGAAACCAGGAAAATTTCTGCAAGTAAAAGAATCCTCGTGCTATCCTTTCAGATGCTATTTTTGTTACTATCCAGGCAGTTACCCCAAACAGTACGCTAAAGATGAGGATAATCAATACATCCAAGCTTTGGGAATCAGTTACCCCATAAACTCCGGCTCCCAAAGTAAGCCCGATTAACAGACTATGTATCCATCCTTCTTTTTTATTCAATTCTAACTGACTACCCACATTACATACTACTAAATTTTTGAATCAATGTTAAGGAAATTACACATCACAGGTTCTTATGTGAAAGTGAGCACCTTTTCGTCTTGCCCAAGTTCTTAGAACACGATGTTGTTCGTGATCTTTAGCAAGGGATTCAGGAGTTTCCCACTCAATAATTTGTATATCTTTCCCTTTTTTTGCAATAATGTCTGGTCTCTTTGTAACACCGTCCACTGTCAAGTTTTGAGGGGTTGGATAACCTGAAATGTCTGCCCAAACTTTGTAACCGTTTGAGGCATACTGTGCAGCACTTCTAGAAATTGCAGTATCATGACATGTTTGTCTGTATCCTGATCTTTTGACCATACAATCTGATCGCGTACTTTGTAATAAACTGTTACTAATATCCGCATTCCTCTATCACATTCAAATAAGAAGATTGATCTTACGTTGTTTTAGGACACGGATGATCCTTGCATTTTTTGATTTGATAAAATTGATCTCAAAAACAGTTACGTGTCACTATAGATGGAGTCCCACCACATATGATCTGATGTTTATCCATATAAACAGAATAATTTATCTACTCAAGATTGTTAGTGACCAAGATATGCAGTATGAAATTTCACCATCAAAACTCGTCACACTTTTCAAAGGCATTGAAAAGCCGATTTCAATGAATGGATTCTCTGACAAATTGAAAATCCAAAAAATCGCTTATCTGGCACAGACATATGGTGTTGATTTGGATTATCCTTTTGAATGGTACATCCGCGGTCCTTACTGCAGACAGGTTTCAGAACACGTCCATGAAATTATTAATGCCAAAACAAGGCCTACAGACTTTGCCGGATTAGACGAGTCTAAAATAACCAGGTTTGGAGAATTATTAAGACCCTACATCAATGATACGGACTGGTTGGAAATTGCAGGATCCCTGGTGTATTTGCGCAATGAAAACTATGCAGAAAGGCCATTAGAGGACATTGTAGGGCATCTAATTGAAGATTTGATCTGGGGTTACAAAAATTTTGATGAAAGATTGGTTCGTTCTGTAATTACTGAAATGTCCTGCATGGAATTGATCAAATAATAACACCGTTGCAGGGTTTTTCTTGCAGTTATCTAGAATGGTTGTCTTGCCGCCGTTGATGAATTTCTCCCTCTATTGATAGAATGTAGGGGGGATGTATGTTGTGTTTGCAGCACAGTTCTGCCGTGCTGATCTGGGTGTTTATGGATTCTATGACTATTCTTGCTTTTCCTGAGGGATGAATTTGCTCTTTACCATGGTGTTTTACATCCCAACTTGCTCAAAAAGTGTATGTATCCGAGTGTTCTCATTCTAGCTGGGTGTCCTCACCAACCTCCATCTACATGACAATCATAATTAAAGAAATTTAACGGATTGAAAAGATATTTTATTTACAGTTGTACAAACAATTTGAAAATACCCACCAAGATATAATGGATGGATATTTTTTATCTATTTCAGGAAAGATATTCCAAGCGAATTTGGAATCAGATAAATTATTTTCATTTAAGAATTCTGTTAATTCTATTTCCATTTTTTTAATTTTCTCTAAACTATTTGCTAATTCAAATTTTCGCATTGTCAAAAGATAGCGTAATGTATTAAGAATCATGTTGAAAATTTTTTCAAGATCATACCATTTATTTTCAATTATTCCTGATTTTTTATTTTTAGGGAATATTGGAAATATTTTTAAAAGGATATTATTTGATATGTTATATATTTTTTCAGGTTCTAATTCTTGATGGAATTCTTTTGCTGAATATATCCATTTCATATTATCTTTAAATCTTTTAACATCTTCATCCTTTTCTAAATTAAATACATCATAGTTGAATAATTTATCAAGTAATTCCGGATTACTACATAATGAATTTTTGATTGTCAGTGAGAATAAATCTTTTTTATCTTCCAATTTAATATCGGTAGAACTATTAAAAATTTCGTCAAATATTGGATGTAATCGAGGTTCTTCTACAAATCCTTGTATTATATCATTATTATAATATCGGTGTATAATATCAGTTAAAATATGGATTCCGTTATTCTGAAAATCTTTTAATCTCTTTTCAACTAATTCATGAAATAATTTATTTCTTGATTGCGGGGTTCCATCACTTTGAGAACCAAGTATTTTCCCTAATGTTGTTACATTTAATTCATCTTCAATATATTTTGAAATGATATTTTTTATTTCATATTTTAAAGAATAATCCCCATCCAAATAATGTCTTAAATCATTTTTAAGATTGTCCGCAAATTTAGAGGATGTTTTATCTAAAAATTCTTCTAATTTTGTAATCTGATCAGGTTTTAAATAATATGACTCGTTTTTAATTCTTAATGATGTTACGGCAAGTATGATTTTTTCATTTGTCGTACCTTCTATCTCTTCAAATTTTTCAAAAAGAATTTTCAATTTTTCTTTTGATGTGGTTTTTAGAATGTTAATAATGTACTCAAAGCAATTTTCATAAAGTTCATTTTTGTGCTTTCTAAATTTTGGGATTGAATCAAAATATAATTCCACTATTTTTGATTTTGATAAGTTTTGTTTTCTTATTTGAATTATGTCATAATCTGATTGTCTAATTTGATCAGCTATTAACGATGAAAACGAAATTAATCTTAATGATGGTGGAATTGTTGATAAAATACTTTGGATTAATTTTTCATGATTGAAATCAACAAATGCGATTTTTTTTCTTAAAAATATATGGTGTAGGAAACACTCATTTAACATAATTCCTAATTCAGATATTATTGTAAAATCAGGTTGTAATTTTTTCTTTTCTATTATAATAGGTGTTAAATGATCTAATTTTGTTTCTTCAATATATTTATCATTAAATATTCTACTATCATTATCAAATTTTTTAAAATCATTTTTTTTCATGACTATTGTATGACTGTATATTGTATCAGGTCTTCCATCATAACCAATACCAATATTTCTCACTTGTGTAAAAGCAACATGATCAGTTAAAATTCTTAATGATACAGATGATTTGAATTCACCTGATTCTGTCCCTATTGGATATAGATAATTATCTAATTCTTTAAGAATTTTTTCTGTGATCCCTGTAGATTTTGCTATTACTTGATATCCATTTTTTCTTTCTGTTTCTGCTGAAGTATATATGAAATGTTCGCATAAAACCATTTGTTACTCTTTACTCATTTCAATTATCCAGCTTATAAGATCAAGGTATTGATCAACATTATATCCTAATGGTATTTCAGGTTTAAATTCACTTATTCCTAAATCAATTGCTGAAGGTTGTTCTTTTTTTAATCTTGTTTCTAATTCTGTTTTGTTTAATTGATGAATATTTAATATTCTTGTTGCATCTTTCAATACTTCTTCCGAATCATTATAATAATTCATGATTTCTGAAATTTTGATTTGTGCATTTTGGATTTCTTGTGGAATATTCTTCTTTGTCGCATCTTTTAATTCATTTTTAGATTCATCGAGTTGTTGTTGTATTTCTTTGAATTTATTTTCTGCATTTTTTAAAAGTATTTTATCATTATCAATATTTTTTTCTATTTGATTTAATTTATTATTTTTTGTTGAAACTTCTTTTTGAACAAGTTCTTTTAATTCTTGTGTAGTTCTGGGAGTAGATTTTATCTGGCTTAGAAATAACTTTCTATTTCCTTTATGTGCAATTTCTAAAGCTGATTTAAACTCAGGTAGTCTTTCTAGTAATTTTTCCGCAGTTTTTTGTTCTTCTTTTGGCAGTCTATCATATTTTGAAAAAATTATTGCCATTGGACTGATGATTTTTCCATTATTATCACTACCAACTCTTTTTTGAATTAACGATAATGAACGTATGGTATTTGCAAGATAAGATTGTTCATTTTCCCAATCTACAAATTTACCACAATCTACTACTAGAATGTATATTTTAGCAAATGCTAAATGTGCAAGCATTCCATATGATTTTTTTTTTATTGGCTGCTGTGTAAAAATACTCAATATTCTTTCTTCCTCATTTTTGAATTCTTCCCGTAAGAGTTTCTCTTTTGATTCTCCAGCCATATCTTGTAATGTAATTTCTATTCCGCCTCCCGTACCTTCATCACTAAAAATTTCTAAAGTAATTGGAGATGCATCTCCAGGCAGTGTTGAACCGGGGAATGTTCCATGGGTTAATTTTTTTGTGATGGCATTGATTCTAGAACTACCTTCAGTAACCCACACTTTCCATTGTGGATTTGATACAACAAAATGATTCACCATAGCATGTTTTAGAATGGTAGCAATGACTGTTTTGCCGGATTTACGCTCCCCTACAAATGCAACGGTTTTTTTCTTTGCAAAATCTTCTTTTGAGACTTGAATAATATTATCAATTTTTGCCATTAATTATCATATCCAATCCTCATCAATAAACTTAACTTAATGTCTAAATTTTCTCTCTAATTTTCTTTTTAATGCAACAAAGAAAGTACCAGCTATTGGCAGTAGTGTTATTCTTAATATCCAATCTACATGCGTTAAATTTTCCTTTCGATCAGTTAATCCTATATCATAAAAAGGAAAAAATCCAGACATACTTCTAATGAACGCATCAGGCAATGTTTCCCACGGTATGTTACTCCATGATAAATCAGGTGATTTTAGTAACCAAAAATATAATGTAGCTAATCCCATAATGGGAATCATTAGATATATTGATCTTCTATATGATTGACCATACTGTGCTAGAATATTGTAAATCCACAATATGGAAACGTGTTTTTCTAATTTGTTCTTTTCAAGTGTAAATGTTTTATTTTCATTTTGAATTGTTTTGTATTTTCTCCTTAATTCCATTTCTCTAACAAAAAATTGACCTGAAAGATCATATCTCATTTGTTTATCAAAATTTCCAATTAATTGTAGATATACATCTTTTATGCTTTCAAGAGGGTATGGTATTTGTTTAGATATTTCTAATACATGTTCATCAAAAATTTTATAATTAATATTGTCATGTCCTATTTTTAATAATATTCTTGTTCTACATAAATCCCATTTTTTTTCAATTTTTTCTAGTTTATCTAGAATTTTAAATACTATTTTTCGAATTCTTTTTCTTTTAATCACTTTCTCAGTAATTTTATTGATTGTTTTTTCATGTCTTCTTTTTAATCTCCACCAACGTCCCAATCCATCTATTTGATTTGATTGTAACCCTGCCCACGAGATACCATTTCCAAATCTAATTTCTGAAATTTGAGTTTCAAGAAATGAAACATTTCTTATATTACCATTAAACATAACTTTTGTCGGTATTTTAAATTCTGTATTTTGAAATAAAACTGGTTTTAAAAAAACTGCTTGTGAAAAATCTACTTCATCACAAAATATTGTTTTATTAAAATTTGTTTTTACATCAAAAGTTATAGATTTGAATAACGATTTCTTTTTAAAAATAGTTCTTGAAAAATTACTTTGTTTTCCGATTATCCGTCCCTGTGTAAAATTCACTTCTTCATGAAAAATTGCATTACTAAAATCCATATTAAAAAAAATTTTTGCAGTAAAATTTGCATGCTTATAAAATTTACATGATTTAAAATTAGATTTTTGTTTACTTATAGCTCTTGAAAAATCTACCTTATCTTCAAATACTGTATTTGTAAAATCTAATTCTTTTTCAAATATTGCATAAGCAAACGAAATATTTTTCTTAAAAGTTTTAGATATAAAATCTACTTCCCCGTAAAAAACTGCTCTTGTAAAATATATTGGGATATCTTTTGAAAAAACATCTAATACCATTTTGGGTAATCTATATCCAATGCATTTGATTTCTCCTGTTTTTTCTTGAGTTTCAACGTTTGTTTTAAATTGTTCTTTTAGTGCTTTAATCTCGGAATTAGTAGCAGTCTTCAAAAAATCCTCATCGTGAAACACGCAATATTTTTTGGAAGTTATTGATTCTTCATCACATTCAAAAATTTTTTCTACACCATCACCTTTAAGAAAACTTTCTTTATATTGACATGTCATAATAACTTCCAAGATCTGTTTGATTTTATCTTATTGGTTTTGATTACTTTGTAATATTTTATTTCTGTTTAATTTGATAATTATTTCATTAAAATAACAGAATTTATGCATATCCATGTGCGATCTTAATAAATATTTCATGCAATATCCGAACATAGAGTATAGCCTACGCCAGAGATGTACTGCAAACCAAAAGATGAAATGGGATGCGTATCCATTCGGGGCTCACCCCCAGTACCATTCTTCATCCATTCGTCAGGTGAAACCGCAGTTAATCAACGAGGTATATCCTCAACGCATAAAACGCGGCCATATTCCTAACTATAATGTCTTCAAAATTACGAACCTGTGTCAACTTCGACATGCGACAAATTCTCTCTTTTCTTTTAGCATCCAGTATATGACACGCAGTATCTTTGATGCAGCTGCAACTGCAGCCTTTGATGTACCTCTCTTCTTTGCAAGACGTTTGTAAAACTTTGTAATGTCACTGTCAGGGGCACATCTTACATGCGTATGGATGGTCTCGACCAGCAACCACCTCATCATATTGTTTCTCCTTTTTGTTATCCTTCCATGCTGTACGATATCTGCAGAATTTCTTACCGATAGGACTATTCCACGTATACACAAAGCTTGTGAGAGTTTGAAAACCTGCTAATCTCTGCAATCTCTGAACATATTGCAAGTGCTGTGTATGATCCCACACATGGAATAGATACAAGAAAGCGTATATTGTCGTCTTCTTTTGCAATGCAATTGATCATCCTGTTTGATTCTGCAATCTCTTTTTCATGAAATTCGATGCTGTTTAGGTATGAATTTATCCTGTAATCTTTGAGTTTTTTGAGCTCGTCTATGTGTGCATTAGAAAACGGCTTTTTGGTCTTGGATCTTATTCCATGTTGTAATGGGATGTAGTGTATGTAGTTCTTCATATTTGCCCTGGTTCTGACTATCTTTGCCCTGTGACGCACCAGTGATCTTGAATCTACAACTTTCTTTTCTAGTACATAACACTCTGAGATATATCCTCCTATGAGTATGTCTGCAAGTATGTGTACATCTATCTTGTCTGTTTTTTTCTTGGATGCTACAATTACCTTTGCATAATACAGATTGGATATAACCACGTCAAAACTCAGTTGATCTCACATAAACCCGAATGGATCCTAACTTTACAGTGTAACAGTGCCGTCAAAACACCTGCTAACTTGCTAGTGCAGTTTGGAGGCGATTCAATCTGGGAGAATCGGTCGTATTAATCCATATATTACAAAGCATATGCCTATTGTATACATTGTATCTCTAGACACCCATCTGGAAATTAATTTACCTATAAAATCAAACAATATCAAAAACCCTGTACCACCATCAGTGTATTTTCTTCTCGTTGCGAATAATAACAATATGAACCCAAAAACTTGACATGCTATACTGAGATCATCTGATGTCATCACACCACTGTTTAATGACTAATTATAAATTTCTGCATCCTCCGAAATTCCAATTGTACTCATTCTGAGTAAAATCATGCCGGAACTTTGAATTTTCTCAAGCATTATGATTTAAAAACTGCCTCTGACGTATCAAATATGATAAAATATCTTAACATTACAAAATTTAAAATATCTATTGTGCGAAAAGTAGATTCTCTTAAAATCTGAAGCACGACAGTAGATTATTTTAGATTGCACCGATCACAAAAAACATGAAAAAAAAGAATGACAGAAAAATATGTCTGATTCCAGAACTTGTCTCAATTACATCTTTAATCATACACACATTATGTTCCACGTTTATTTTCTCGATGGTGGGATATTTGATATCCTGACAGACAATGATGGAAAGTTTGTCAGCAGAACATTTCAGGATGCAATCAATCTCTTGGCACAAAACAGGAGTTCATAAGATATCACACGTCAGAATAGAACATACATGTAGAATCATTCCACAAGACGCTCAAAAAAGAGTATTTGTGACCGCACGAGTTTGCAAATTATCAGGAGGCAAAGGCATACAGAGATTGCAATCACTCAAGGTTTCATTCTGCATTGAGGTATGTGATTCCTGAAGAATTCTTATCAGAGGGGAGGATGAGAAATAAATAATGACAACTGTATGTAAAAACATGCAAAAAGCGATCTGATTTATTGGAATCCACTCCAATATCTTAAATAATTAGCAAAATACATTGTGTAACATGCCAGAAGAAAAAAAGACTGTAAACGTAAATGATCACGGGCCTAAAAGAAATCTTGATTCAGAGTTATGGGATAAAGTCCAACAATTATCTCAAAAAGACAATGGAAAAAATGAGGCTATAGACATAATTTTTAAACAACAATACAAACTACCAGAAGACAATATAACATTAATAAAAAAACTTGCTGAAAAAGAACAACCAAATAATGTAAGACTACATATCGCAAAAAATCTTGAGAAACATGATGATATCACAAAAAATCTTGAGAAATATGATATCCCATATGGCATGTATGTGGATCTGTTTAAGATTCTTTCAAAAAATTCTGATCCAATGATAAAAAAATGCCTTGAAAATACATCAATATACAAACTTAATAAAAGTCTTCTAGATGGATTTAAAAAAATACAGTCCAGTACACTTGTAAATTCATTAAAATTACTTTCACAAAAATACAATGAGATAACAAAAACGGTTCAATCTTTTTCAAAAGTTCAAAACACAGAAATGATAAAACAAATTGCAGAAATACGAAAGATGTTAAAAGAATTAAACATAAATAAAATTCAACCGCCTAAGATTTCATTTAAGCCGGATAATGTATTATTAAAAGAATTAGTAAAGTCAAAACATGTGGAATTTAGTGCAGATGTTATAATAACAAAAGCTGCTGAAATTAACTCTGAAATTAAAGAATCAATTGAAACAAAAAATGAAATTGAGACGGCAAATCAAGAATTGAGTAATATATCAGATAGTCTAAAATCAATAGAATATGCAATAGGAGATGTAAAAGATAATCAAAATGAGCAGCATGCAAAGCAAATTATTGAACATCAAAAAACCCGTGATGAATTATCAATTGATAATAAGAAATTACAAAAAAAGATCGATGTTTTACAGAAAAAAGTTAATGATAGTTGGAAAGAACCAAGAAATTGTATTATGGGATTCGTCATTTCGTTTATAGTGGGTTTAGGACTATTGGTGATGACGACTACTATACTAAAATGAGAACATTTGCATACATACACTTTTTGAGCAAGTTGGAGGATAAAACATCATATTGTACTGATCAACCCATAGGTAAAATCTGTGATGTTTTAATCGATGTAGACAATTAGCACACATAATTACAGGCACTAAACAACAAATATTTCTAAATTCGAATTTAGAAACATTGTATATTTACTGTAATTGACCAACTTTGCAGATTAACCATGCAGAAAAACAGGTCAAGAAAGATTTGAATAAAACAAACCCACAGTAAATTCATGGATTTTCAAGAATTTTGGAAAAAGCTATCAGTCGAGCTAAAACACAGTAAAAGATTCAAGACTCTAATACAAAATAAATGGTTTGAGGTTAGCAGTGTAGATACCAGTTCCATAGAGGTCATACCTGATTCAACTAAGGAATCAAGGAAAATTCCAATCTGGCAATTTCAAGGAATGTGGCATATTATGAAAAACGATCCCAGAAATGAGAGATACCTCAATACCAACAAAAGATACTATTCATTTTGGAGTTATTCATACATCAATACCTTAATTGATCATGTAGTAGCTGATCAAGGCATGAAGTAAAATCAGAGATGTGGTAATCTGAGCAGGTAGTCAGCACGCATAATGTAGGCACTAAATAACTAATATTTCTAAATTCGAGTTTAGAAACATTGTATATTTACTGCCTTTAATCACAATATTGAGACAAAATATCACACATTAATTTTTCACGTACGGGGAGATTTCATACCCATTGTGGAAGTACAGTCATACGCATGCTTCAAGCATTGCATTATCAGATCAAAATTTTCTTCAAGGATATCAATACTCCTTTCTCGACCTTCTTGGAAAAACCATCTAGTATTACGAATTCTATTATCTTTAATGTCAAAAGAGTCACGGCATATTCTGAAACGAATCTCAGAGCGATTTTTGTGGCATATTATACCCGAAAATTGGCAATTATTATGCATGCAATAATGATAATACCACGATTTGACAGCCAGAGGATAGGAATCAGAACCAAATTTCGAATCCATTGTAGATATTAATTTTTCAATATTCCTCCTGTTCTGCATAGTCGTCCAACCCATCTTATACTCCCAACTGTTGCTTACAATTTCACATTCTCGAGATGCTTCCCTCATCAAATTAGATTGTCTTACATTCATTTTATCTGCCAATGTATACATTCCTCGACTTGACTGTTCTAGAAACCCATCTTGCCTTAAATTCCACAAATAATCAGTAACTTTTTGGCTGTTGTCATTAGGAAAAAGATTTTCAAAAATATGTCTCAAATCTGTGCTTGCAATAGTTTCATCAGGAAATTTTTTGAATAATTCTTGCAAACAAGCCTTGAGGGGTTTTTTTGTCAATAACAACTCTTGGAACATCTCCAAGATAGTGGATTTTGATACGCCTTCATATCTGCCTGGATTTGAAGATGTGTTACTAGATGATAAAATTGATGGTTTTGATGATTTTTTGGAATAAAATGTGTATTGTTTTACAAACTCATCGTATTCCTTATGGCAGTCTTTACACAAAAACATGAAAACATCCTCAATTGGCTTATGCTGTTCTTTTATCTCGTCAAATAATTTATCAAGATCATCAACGTCATATCTATCACCACCAGTCGAGTATTTTTCAAGTGCTTTACGCATCAGAGTCTTTCGGTCCACACCATGCTTGTGTGCAGCATCAAGAGAAGAGAAGGTTTTACCACATCTTTGACACCTATTACCTAGGGTATTCTTCTCAGATTTGGTCATAATAGCAACATGAATTCTGATTTTTGGACCAAAATGATCATTGAATTCCTCAAACGTTCCTTCAAAACGTACCATATCTAAAGGTTAAAGACATCACATAAAAAGATCAACCATGCAACTTTACGAAAACTTTTTTCCTCAAAACTTTTCTCTTTTGAAAAACTTTTTCAAAACTTTTTTCTTCCAGAAAACTTTTCCAACCCCAAAATCCCATCCACGCCTGAAAGCTAAACCCCCCGCGCAAAACCGCACTCACAGTCACCACCCCATATTTTCAAAAACCATCAATTACCGGGGGGGTTTAACACCTGCGCCTACACACAAAAGCCAACCCCCAAAACACCCCGATCTCTGGGCAAAACATCCACAAACTATTACAGTCATGCGTAAAAGCTCAACCCCCTGAATTTTGTGTAAAAGATCCTGTTTGACAGATCCTACATTGACATCTGCCAATTTTTTGACGGTCGGGTATCATCATCATCTCATCTCAGAAACATCACATGACAACAACATTTGATTAAAAAAAAATAAGGGTGCAAGATTTACTCCAATGCAAACATCAAACATGGTGTTTTAACGCACTTTACAATCCTGCAATTTCAGTCATACCACACCAACTGACATCATTTAAAATATCAGAGACACTCCAACTGTGTTTTGGCATGCCTATTGGATAATCCGCAATACACCTGACCCCACGTTGCAGGAAATGCCGCATCACGGTCCAATATTTCCAGCATCATAGTGCACTCTGCCAGTTATCAAGGAGGAGAGCAGAAATGCTCAGATCACCACTAGAAAAAGATGCCTCAGGGGGGGGACCAGCAACAGTTGGACAACAGCATAATAAATGCCTTAACTGATGCATATCCACCAGGGTTACATACACCTTATTTCCGTACATATCAGCGAATAAACACCCATTCCAATGATCAAAGCGATGTCGTTTTTGAGCGGTTCCAATAGTGGCCAGCAGACTGAGGCATCTGAACTTGCAGTCAATCCCTGCAATAAAGTACCAAATCACTGCGTCCCCACTTGCAACTACAAAGATGGCCAGATGCCAAATCGACAAAGGATGTTTCTTGGCATTTACCAACCCAGCACAAAAAACAGGACTTGCAGTCAATCATCTCATTTTTGATCATATTTTTTCCAAAAATGGTGATTTTGGCCAATTTTTCCCAATTTTCATGCGTTTCAACTATATATCAAAATCATCTAGCAAGACCATGAGTGGAATCGGGATCATAATAGTACTGGGGGCAATCATAGCTTCAATGGGACTAGCATTATTCATGTATACCCAGTATGAAACCAATTTCATCGAATCAACTGCTGGAAATCCAGTCGTTGTGGGACCGGTAGAATACGTCATTACGTTTGAGGGAACACACGAGGGAGACGAGGATCAACAGCCTGAGAACACGTATGTAATGGTTGGGATCACTGCAGAAAATATCAGTGATGAAAAAACGGTGATCTCGGGGGGACAATTTTACATTGTTGATGGAAAAGAAAAAAAGCACAAGGCAGTCTTTGGGGAATTTTCCGCAAAGGATCTGTATTTAGAGGGACTAGAACCGGACAAACCGATTCAGAGAACAACCCAGTTTGACATACCATTTGATGAGGAGACACAGTATAAAATAATTATTCGTCCGCAAAAGGATCAATCAACTGTTGATACTGCCGTTGTTTGTCTTACAAATTGCTGATCGGTAATTTAAAAAAATCAGAAAAAGTGTCAAATTTTTCTATATACTACGTAATAATGTATGACTTTTAACATATAACACACATGGTTTTGGCAAAAAGTCATGGCAATATCCAAAGCCAAGAAAGCCGAAGCAACTAAAAAAGCAGCAAGAACTCGAAAGAGGAATGCAGCCAAAAAAGCAGCAGAGGCACTAAAGGCAGCAGCAAGTCGTAGAAGAAAGGCAGCAGCAACTCGTAGAAAGAATGCAGGTAAAACTGCACCAAGACGAAAGGCAGCTCCAAAACGACGAACTGCAGCCAAAAAAGCAGCTCCCAAGAGAAAGGCAGCATCAAGACGCAAGGCCGCTCCAAAGAGAAGAGCCGCATCTAAAAAAGCAGCTCCCAAGAGAAAGGCAGCAAAAAGAAAGGCAGCACCAAGACGCAAGGCCGCTTCAAAACGCAAAGCCGCTCCAAAGAGAAAGGCAGCTAAACGTCGACGTTAAGCTGTCATGCTATCTTTTTTCTAATCACCGTACTGAATGTATTATGTTTCTAAATTCGAATTTAGAAAGATCACATATTGTTACTTGTTCATCTTTAGTTCGGGCAAGACATAGACCTTCTCCGGCCTGATTTTCAGGATGACTCTTTTTTCACCATCACGTTTGAATGGATAGTGCTCCAGTCCCATGTACTGCAGGGTGAGCTTGTCTGCATGTCTGTATTGGTAATCCGGAATCAGCTCCTCGACAATTCCACGGATTGCCACCATGTCAAGCGGATTCTTTTTTGAGACGACAGAGACTGCAACCCTGGGATCACGCAGGATATTTTTATGTTTTATCCGGCCTTGCGCAGTGTTGACCAGGATGTAGCCGTCATCAAAGTCGGCCCACACCGGGGATACCTGCGGTGAACCGTCTTTCATTACGGTTGCAATAAAGACAAGATTTTTTTCTGAAAACAGTTTTACGGCCTTTTCATCCATTGGCATCACTTTTCGTACAGGTAGATTCCTTACCAGCATTGACAGTTACAATCCAGTTTTTCAGGATTTTTTTGCCGATTTTGGGTGCCGAGACAAAATTTGAATTGATCGGTTTGAGGTGGTTAATCATTTCAAATCTTTGCTGCTGCGGCTGTTGGATTTTTCAAGAACGTCAGTCATTGCCCGGTTCATAATCTCCATCACAAGATACTGAGAGTACTCTTTGGATTTTTTACCCTTTGATTTTGCGGTTTTGGGTGCCAGTCCCTTGAGTATCTTTTCAATTTTTGTCGAGGTATTGCTGATGATCTTGGAGTATGTTGAATCAAAATCCTCAGGGGTCTGAAAATCCAGCAGTTTTGTAGAAGTGCTATAAAATTTTGTTATGGCACCCCTGGATTCCTCGATTCTGGCAATCTCAATAAGGCCTGATTCCTTGAGAATATCCAGGTGGTGGCGGACAGTAGTGAGCGCCTTTTTGTAGCCTGCCTTTTTGAGTGCAGTTGAGATCTGATCAGCGGAGAATGCCTGATGGTATAGAATTTCAACGATTTTTGCGCGTGCAGGGTCTTCAATTGCACGTGCGTGTCCAATACTTGTCGTAACAGTACGATTAACTTTGATTTGCTTCTCTAGTAGAGTTGACATCAAAAGTACCTTCCAAAACCGATCTAAAAGATCCATGGATCATTTTTTTTGTCCAATCGCATCAATTTTTGTTTACTTTGATGAATCTTGGACCGGATTTAGGATGTTGCAACCGGTACAGTAAATGTTGTAATGGTGTGGATATTTTTGATGGCACTATGATAAATGTTGTAATGGTCGAAATATTTTTGATGCCACTATGATAAATGTTGTAACGGAGGAATGGTTGTCGTAATGGTTGTAAAATTTTTAAAAAATGCTGATATGGGCGGATTCTGGGGGATATGCCGGCAGATGCCCTTCAGGACGGTGTTTTGCAGGGGGGCCAGAAATGAAATTCGAGTTGACAGACAGCTAACAGGTGTGAACTAGAGTATGTTACAGCGAATGACCGGTTAATCTTTCAAATGCTGTAATGTAGCGCCCAGTCATCTGAGAAACAATCTCTGAGGGGATTTGCGGGGGGACTGGCGCCTCTCCTGCATTATGCGAGTCATCAAACTGCTTTTGATATCCGTTTGCAGTCAGCCAGTCACGCAAAAGTTGTTTGTCGTATGCCACTTGGGTTTTACCCGGTGCATAAGAGTCCATAGGCCATAGTCTGTATTCATCAGGTCCTATGGAATCACCCAACGTGATTTGACCATCAAGCAGTCCAAACTCTAGTTTCAGATCAGCGAGAATAAATCCAACATCTTTGGAGATTCTGGCCATCCTTTTGTAGATATCAATGGACGTGTCTTGCAGCCAGGTGTACTGTTCTTCTGTAACCAGGTTCATCTCCATAGATTTTGCCCGGGTTACAGCAACGTCACGCTCGGATTTGGTCGTAGGATCAAAGATGGGTTTGTCAAGTCTTGCTGCAAGTCTCGTGTCTGTTCCTTCAGGCAGGATGACAGCACCGCTCTTCCAGCGATTCACCAGGCTTCCATAAAAATAGCCGCGGACCACGCATTCAATTGGAAGCATCTTCATCTTTTTTACAAGAATTTCAGTCTCAGAGACCCGTCTGATAAAGTGGTTTGGTACAGGCAGCTCATCAAACCAAAATTCTGCAAATTTACAGAGGACCTCCCCCTTTTGCGGGATGTCCTGATTGAATTTTACGTCATATGCTGATACCCTGTCTGAGAATTTAAACAGCATGCTGGATTCATCAACATCGTAAAGATCCTTTACTTTTCCACTTGTAAGAAACCTCAACTAACTATGTCTGATTATGATAGGATTTAACTGCTGGTATGGTGTGCACATCCTACGACTACATGTCATTTTGATGAATATTATATTGTAGTTGATGACCGGATGGTGAGATTTTATGCAATACCGGAATGGTAGTTATATCAAACCTTTTTTGTATATCAATAATTTTTATTTTAAACGGATAAAACTGACAGATATATGACTCACAGGTTTATGAATTATTTTCAAGATTCCAGTTGATTATTCGTATTTACCTTGGAAAAGAGTCCAAGATCTGATTTGAACATTTAATTCTGGAGAATCAGTGCAACTGAATTTTTGGTTTTTATATAATGGAATTTATGGTTATTTGAACCAAAAGCGGTTAGATTCGGGTCGATCGCTCACTGCGTGAGGCAAAATAACGGTACATACGTAAGCAGGTAATCAGCAGGTTCAAGTACAAATTTGTTGTCAGTAGGCACAAGGGTAACTGTTTACAACCGTTATCTTTAATAGTTTACATTGTCATGATAAATTGTTATTGAAAATGACCAAAAAAGAGCTCCAAGAAGAAGTTAGAAAAAGCATTAATGAGTCAAGAGTAATTTTTGATGCATTACATGAAATTTAGGGAATTAACTCTTTCTGAAATTTTTACAATACATAAAGTAATTGTATCAGAATACAAAATTACAAACGGGTGCACAAATAAAGGTGCGATTGAATCATTACTTGCAAAGATTGAGTTTTTAGATTATGATGATATTTACAAAGAGCGGCACTGTTGTTAGAAGGTCTGATAGGATTACATCCATTCATTGACGGAAACAAGAACCGCATTACAATCAATAAAACAATATTTGAATTTAAACAGACAGATTCTTGTATTTCCATTAAGCACGGTTGCGTTCACATACAAGAGTGCCTATTAGGAGAACGCCAAAATTCTTGATTCAGATCTTTTTTAATATGTAAAAAGTAGAAAGAATATACCTGAAACAAAACAGTCTGATGATTTAACATCCAAATGGATTAAAGACGTTAAAGAATTCAGAAACAACAGTAATGATGTAGAGACAAAAATCCTTAAGGGATTATTGCAAGAACTCGATGAACAATGACAGGATTTTTATCGTAAATCTCAATTATTAAAACAATTCAAAAGATTGGATTTACAGACAAAAAATGTGTCAGCAGTGTTAGATGAACTTGCCAACTCCATACATCCAACTGATCTTGATCTACAAATCAGACATGCAAGTATTTGCATACAATGAGTATTATCTGAAAAATTTGCCAGTGTGTTAACTGCTTGAGTTGGGTCAATTATGCATAAACTCTATTACATAGTTTCAATGATCTTCATCATCAAGGGCAACATCTTAAGACGGTATTGCCAGTTTGAATATTTCCCATTACTACAAAACACCAACAGGTAATCAATGCACTGTCACACAAAATACATTGTTTTTAGGATAACTAAAACGGGTTATTTTTTGCAGGTTTTGCAGCTGCACGCAAACATTCCGGTCTTCTCCATGCATTGATCATGGTGTTCATTGTAACACTTGTTGCAAATGACCACTAGTCAGCAACGACCTTTTTGATGTGGGTTTTTTCATGTGTCAGTACCTTGTCAAAAGTATCGGAATTTCCATTCCAGTGAAAAGTGCACTGTTTACAGGCGTACTTCATTTTATTCTGCCTTTTCCTCTGAACTCTGTTCAGACTCTATAAACGCATTAACATCGTTTCCAGTTGAGGAGGTCTTGCAGCAACCAAACCTTAATTTCTCCAGTATTTTTTTAAACATACACTGTGTGGTTTTAACTAGATATATACCGGCTTAATTCGTGCATTTTGTGCCATTCCATACACCTCATAATTAAAGGCAAAAAGAGATATTCCCATGATTTACCAGACAGGCATGCAGGGATATCTAGGAAACAGATCAGACATGCTAGTTCATCATCTATCTTTAATGACGCCTGATTGCAGGATTCTCGAAATTAAAAAAATGGATAAAACATACTTTATGCCAGATACCGTAGAGCAGGCAGTTACAGAAAAATTTACTCCGTGTAAGAACTGTATTAAAAATTAAAAAAAGAATTATTGCACTTTAACGCCATTCCAAAAAGCGATTCTGCCTTTGATTTTCAAGGCAGCGTCATTTGGGTTGGCATAATACCATGCACAGTCCTTGTTGGTTTTTCCGTTGACTGTGACAGAATAGTAGTTTGCCATGCCCTTCCAACCACAAACCGTGGTCAGTTCGGTTTTTTGAAAATATTCCTGTCTTATCGAATCAAATGGAAAATAGTGGTTTCCGTCCACCTCGACTGTTGAATCACTCTCTGCAATTACCATGTCATTCCATATTGCCTGCATGAATATGCCAGATACTGTGCATATTTAATTCAACTCCCAGAGATGGACTGCATATGCCGGTTTTTCAGATCATGGTGCCATCTATGCAGGCAGCATATCACACAAAAAACGGACAGGGGGCCAGCCACATGAACTGTAAAAAGCAAGCAAGCAAGCAAGAAGCAGAATTCCCGAATTGTTGGCGCATCATCATAATCATCATCATCATAATCATCATCATCATCATCATCATCATCATCTTGATCTTCTTCCAGTCCTCCAGCTTGACAACGTTTTCTGAATTGAACTTTTGCCTGCCCGTTGTTTCTTTACAAATCATGAAAATGATATTTGATTTGTTGCTGCCAGTCCATGTCATAACCTTACAAAATGAACAGTCAGTAGAATATCAGTGACAGATTTAACTTGCCGCCTTTACCTGTTCACGTTTGCTAAAATCAGGCTTTATTCCCAGTGAATCATAATTTCCAGAAGAGCAGGTAAAACACATAGAATCCTTGGGCAATCCGACTGCATCTGCCAGATTCTCAGCATCGTTGTACCCTAAAAAGTCAACGCCGATGCTCCGCCTGACCATCTCTGTGATCTGATCAGTGGTCATGTCTTTTCCATTAGTAAACGTGGCAAGCTCATCCTGGGAGGGAAAATCAATTCCGGCATAGCACGGATATCGGATCTGCGGGTATGTAATGAGCATGCTGATCTTTTTGGCGCCTGCACGACGAAGGGCCTTGATGATGGCCCGGGAACTGGTGCCCCTAACCAGGCTGTCATCAATTACCACCACGTGTTTATCCTTGATTATCTCGCTGATTGGGATTATCCATCGGTTTATCTCAACCCTGTCGCTTTGATGTGGCTCGATGAAGCTTCGCAGCGGACCCTTTTTGCTGTATCTGTCCTTTAGCAGGCCTTCATCAAAGGATACACCGATCTCCTGGGCATAACCCAGTGCCGCAGGTCTTGCAGAATCAGGTACCGGAATCACCAGGTCAGCATCATGTATGGGGAATTTTCTTGCCATAAACTGCCCAATCTTTTTTCTAGAGATGTAAATGTTGTGTCCCTCCATCTTGCTTGAGGGATGTGCGAAATATGTAAATTCAAAAGAACAGTGTGCGCGAGAGGTGTCAGTCGAAAAGAACTCTGTCTTTAAACCGTCCTTGCTTAACTTGATCAGTTCGCCTGGAACCACGTCCCTTTGAAGTGTTGCACCGACTGCAGTGATGGCAGCCGATTCGGATGTTACAATGTACGTGTCATCTGATTCCTTGTGCCCCAACACCATCGGACGGAATCCCTTGGGATCACGTGCGGCATAAACAGAGTCATCATCGGAGATAAACGTAAAGCAGTAAGAGCCGACCATCTCATTTTTTAGAATTGATAATGCCTTGCCCATCTCGCCGTTCTCAGAGATTAATGAAACGAGCCTTTGTGCTGCAACAAGCGTGTCACTTGCATTTTGCGGGGTAAAGGAGCATCCTCCAACCATGTTGGATAGTTCCTGGGCATTGGCAATCGTTCCGTTATGTGCAATGCACAGATCCTTTACTTTTAGCGGCTGTGCGTTTTCGAGTGTGCTGGTACCCATCGTGGAATATCTGACATGTCCGATGACACACGGCGATGCATACTCTTTGGCAATTTTTTTGAATTCAGTTGAATAGTTAGAGACCAGCCCCACTTTTTTGAATGGCGGTCTGTTTGGAACTGCAAATCCCCAGGCTTCCTGTCCCCGGTGCTGCAAAGCCCGTAACGCATCAAAGAGCATGGGGACCACGTTGGTTCCAGATAAACTGTAAATTCCAACGACACCGCAGTTTTCCTTGATTTTGGGCAACTATACCACCTTGGATGCAGATATCATCATCATCATCATCAAAAGGTTGGAAAAAGTGTGAAACCTGCTTGGAAAATCAGTTAATGTATTCATCCCCTGATCCATCATATCCCTTTAACAATAAAAATGCTGATCAGTTGTGCGATCAGGATTTGTTCATCAAAGAGGATCAAGATGTTTCAGGGTATCGGCTCATGATGTAAGATAACCAAATACACATATCTCCCAATCAAGTAATTACATAGTTTGGCACCCTGTTGAAATCCGTATGATATTGTTTTATTACGTGTGTGTGACTAGTCATTTCAGTAATCAATAACCTAGTAACACATAAGTTTGAGATATGTTGCCAGACTGATTTGACAAACTATAATCATTCAGACTCCATCTTGCCTGCTCCGGCCCCGATACAGTATTCATCCGGGTTGAGTATTGGAAAAATTTGTTGGGCGTGGTATGTACTGAACCAGATTGGGGTGCAATACCGCAGATAGAACAGCATGGACGACGGTACTGTAAAGTTATCGGGATCTGACTCTAATTTAGGCGGATCAAATCACAGGTGAAACTAGGAAAATTCAGAAACAGGTCATGGATTTGAATACTGTGCAAGAATAGTAAGAGATCATAAGATTATTTGGAATTTGTTCTGATTAGGTTAAAAAGGATCAACATCTATTTTTTCATGAATTGTCTGTTAAACTTTTTTTCAATTCTATTAAGATGTGTTTCTGTGTTCTTACTGGCACTACATAATGTATCCAACCTTACCCTTATGATGGGAATCTCTTTTCCAATTTTAGTCAGTTTTTTACAGTTAAGACCTGTTTGTTTCTCCAAGTTATCTACTTTCTTAACTAAGGTTTCCACCACTGCAAATCTTTTATCTAAATACTGTTTTAATTCTTTATCCATGACGCTATCATTTATACAATCTTACTTTTAAATGTATTATTTTATTGGTATTGTGAAGTTATTGTATTATATGAAAAGTGTGTCCGCTAGTTATCTACATCATTCTCCATCCATTCCGAGTTGTTTTTTATGATCGCATCTGTGACCTTTTTGTTTCTAAAAGCCATAAGCGGGGTCATAGTTGTCAATGTCAAGTGAAAAGTGTAGTCTTGACTAGTTGTATAGTTTACATATTCTCTGAGTACGATAGTAAAATATCTCAGCTTCTATCGTCCTGTGAAATCTTTCCAGCTTGCCGTTTGTCTGCGGATGATATGATCTGGAATTTATCAGCACGGTATCTTTTGCCAAAAGCTCCTCCTCAAACAAGGTAAGTCTCCATGTTCCATTTGCCAGCATTTTTTTCCTGTCGTTTTGTCCCACAAAACACAGCCATTATCTAATAGTATGGATGCAGGCGTACCCAACCTCTTGATTACAAGCCTGAACAGCATTACTGCATTCTCAGATGTGGTATTCTCAAAGAACACCGCACCAGTAATGCATCTTGAGGCATCATCAAGATATGTCACCAGATTGAGCCCTTTGAAGCGTGAATCATTCATGGTGTGGCAGTCAACATGTCACATGGCATAGAGTACTTACGCTCAAACCCAGCCGGATCCACCGTGAGAGGGGGTTGATCCAAGGCACATAATCGGAATTTCTGATTTAAGATAAAACGATATATTGGTGTTAGAAGTAGTATTTAAGATAAAACGATATATCGCTGTTAGAGGTAGTATTTAAGATAAAACGATATATTTTTATTAAAAATGATTCTAACAAACCAAATAATGAAAAAGGAGACCCGTACCAATATCAAAGGCAGGGTGGCAAGAATATTGTTTAATGAGCCGGGTGGAACACTGACAAAATACCGAATAGCAAAATTAGCAGGTAGTGGGTATCCGTGGATTCATAGTCTTTTAAAAAAATTAGAACAGCAGGGAATCATTCAGAAAACCAAAGTAAAGAATTTCAAATCATTGATGGGATGGTGGAAGCAATGGCAGCCCATTCCAAAGAATAGAGAATATATGATTCGAAGACCGTTAGAACTATTAAAACAAACCAATCTGAAATACGCCCTTACAACATACCAAGCAGAAAATAAGGTACAGAATTATCTATTTCCGACATGAACGGATATCTATATCCATCAATCAGATAAACTAAAGTGGCACAAACTGCTAATCCAAAACGGATTGGTAGGTAAGGGAAACGTGAGGATTTTAATTGGAGATGATCATGTATTTTACAAATCGTTCAAAGTAGACGGCTTTTCACTGGTGTCAGTACCACAAATAACGTATGATTTGTATCAGGAGGGTAATGTTGGTATCGAGGCTGCAGATATGTTGTTAGAAAAGATGGAGAAAGGTGCTTTACAAAAATTATGAGTTAGGTATATCAAAGGATAACTTAGTCACAGTATTTTCAAAAGTAACTGCACCTCTTTGTTTACTTGGTAGTCGGGCTGTGTACTTTACTGTGAATGTAAATTACAAAAATGACAAAGGGATAAATTATCATGGTTCAAAAGATATTGATCTGGGATTTCATTTTGAAAAAAACGAATCTAAAATATCGATGATAAATTCTGCATTGAACTTTTACTTGTCATTATATTGGATAGAACATCGGATCTTTAGCTTTTTTGATCGTATGTTCTCTTGATCTTTAAGCTTTTCGGCATATTTTGATTGAATTTGCGGACAACGCCCAAACGCTAAAGAGTTTTTACGGGAAAACCCGAAGAGTTGTTGTTGTCTCATCCCGACCTGGGCAAACATACCCGGGCATTAGTTATGCAAATCAGACAATGATATAGCATCATCGCTATGGGTGTATACTCCTAGCAGAATCCATTCTCCGCCTCTGATTCCCCATACTTCGTAGTTGCCCTGAGCCAAATCACCTGCCTCGTTTAGTTTTGTCGATCCGATTGAACCGCTATAATTTTCAGCAATCTTTGGAAATGCCGCTTTAATCATGCTCACATCCGTACTCTGGGTTTCAAGCATTGCAAGTCCGATAAGCCAAACTACATCATACGAGGAATGCACAAATGTGTTGGGTACTGCACCAAGAGACTCTGTTAGATGAGCTTGCACCCTGTCATATGTTGGATTTTTAGATGCTGCAAATTGAATCGTTGTAAATTTTACATCAGTTGAAAATTCAAATCCAATCGGATCATTGATTAATTTGTATTCTTTGGTAATTGATCCCGGACCAAACCATCTGACGTCATCCAAGACCTCATGTTCTGATGCTGACTGGAAAAACTGTAAAACCTCTGAAAATCCCAAAAACAATACTGCGACCTTGTCTGGACCGTACTCCTCAACGTGTTCTTGAACCCTTTGAGCTAGCAGCGAAGTTGATGCCGAAAATTCCGGTGACTCTGGATTGTAACGAATTCCATCAGCATCTGTTTTACCGCCTCTTTCTGTAAAAGATTTAACTGTGGCTTCACTTAATCCATCGCCCCATGTGTCTCCCCGCCAGACGGGAACCAGCACCTCTATACCTTCATGTCGGAGTAATGCTCCTAATGCGGTTCCTTGGTTGGTATCATCTGGAACCAGGCGGAACACGCTGTCATTTGGAATAGATAGTGCCGGTGAACTAGAGCAGCAACTGACAAGTAACATGTTGTTGGAATCCGAATAACCCTTGATGTTTCTAATGTTCGAACTTGTTTCAGGTCCAACTACTATTCCAATTCCCTTGGCGTTGAGCACAGATATTTTCTCCAGTGCAATGACTGGATTCGTTGCAGAATCTTCTGAAATCATTTTAAGATGCCATGATGCTCCCATCTCTTCTAAATGCTTGTTAAAATCCACTACTGCCAGCTTGGAGCCCTCGTGATTTTCCAATCCATGGGTTGCCAAGTCGCCTGTCAGTGGAAGAATTAATCCAATTGTTACTTCGCCGGATAACCCTGCTGTCTCCTCCAAGATGGATGGCTGTTCTGGAACATCACCATCATCCATCATAGATTCCTTGTCAATATCTGATAATGCCAAAACACTCACGATGGCAATTATGATTATTCCAATACCGATGCCAATTCCTATCTTCTTACCAAAACTCATTTTCTAATGGTGTTAAATTCATATCCTTTTTAAATATTTGCAGGGTGCGGCGTAATGGGTTACCTCTAGTCACAACATCAAATATTTTAGAACGGACTGATCTAAATATAATTGAGCGGAAATTCTGAGAATTGCCACACCCCAAAATCAAGATTTTACGGGTGAGATTGCCCAACTAATCACGGAGAACGAAAAATCTCGTCATACAAAAGGATTTACTGCAAACAATGAGGAACAAAACTCACAATCACGGAATTACAACTTGAAAACAAGGAGATGGCAGACAAAGACAGCATCAAATAACTCCTGTTTGCAGGTTTGGATGCTGGGCATTACTTGTTACCCTACTTGCTTTTGCCAGTCATCTTAACTGCTTTGCACATCGCTGAATTAAACACGCCAAAACAACAAACATCACGCGCTTTTTTTACCGTGCAGTACCAGGTTTGATAGTGCGTGCAGCCAGGTGCTGCGTGCTTTATCAACATCAAGATTAATGACTGGTTTCCCTGCATCAAGGAACCGGATCTCATCACCGCCAAACGCGCCGATATGCCCGAATGCAACTTTGTTCTCTTTGAGAATGCCCTCAATCTCTGATGAGTTTTTTTCATCAAATGATATCAGGTATCTGGAATGGCTCTCAGAGAACAGGATTTCATCGGTATTGAGTTTTTCACAGGGTACCTTATCAAGTGAGATGCTACAACCAATCTGATTTGTCATGCAAATTTCAGATACTGCGATTCCCAGCCCCCCCTTTGAGCAGTCATGTGCAGAACGGATGAGGTTCCTGTCGATTATATCAAGAACGGATCTCATGTGTTTCCTTGAATCCTCGAAATTGACTGCAGGACAGATACCGCCGATAAACTTGTGGATGTATTCAGAATATTCAGAGCCGCCAAGCTCATCACGGGTATCACCGATTATCAAAAGACAGTCATCTTTTAGAATCGGTTTGGGTACGGAGGGTTTCCTCTCAGCTAGTCCCACAACCCCGATAACAGGAGTGGGCTTGATTGGGCCGGACCCAGTCTCGTTGTACAGGCTGACTTTGCCTCCAACGCACGGAATCTCTGTGAATCGGGCAAAATCGGCAAGCCCCCTCAATGATTCCAAAAAGGTCCAAAAGATCTCGGGATCCTCGGGACTTCCAAACTGGAGATGATCAAGCATTCCAATCGGGGCGGCCCCTGTGCACACCACGTTTCTGCATGCCTCCTCAAAGCAGCCGATTGCACCCTCCCTTGGATTGATGTAGCAGTGCTTGGGGTTGCCGTCAATCTTTGCGGCAAGATATCGCCCGTTGTCCAACCGCAGTACGGATGCATCGGTTCCGGGCTTTACCACGGTCCTAATCCCGACCTCGTGATCATACTGGGAATAAACCCAGATCTTGCTTGCAATGTTTGGGGATGCAAGCAACCTCATCAGGAGCTTGGAGTAATCGGGGACTGGATCAAATCTCTTTTCAGTCTTTTTGATTGTTTTCAGATACGCCGGCTCCCTTGAGGGCAGGTCAAGCAGGGTGGCATTAGCTACAACGTCAGTTGGAAGATTGGCAAATGTCTTGTCCCCCCGGGTTACATGCATCATGTGATCTGATGTTACAATGCCGATTACAGAGCACCCTACGCGGAATTTTCGGCAGATATCATGCAGCCTTTTTAATTTGTCATTACCTGTAATAATCAGCATTCGTTCCTGGGATTCTGAGACCATGATTTCGTGCGGATGCATTCCGGATTCCCGGGTGTGAACCAGGTCAACATCCATCCTGATTCCGATTCCCAATGCGTCTGCAGTCTCTGAAACCGCACAGGACAGACCGCCGCCGCCCAGATCCTTCATTGCATGAATCAGTCCGTCATTGCGTGCCTGCAAGACCGCCTCTATGATTAGTTTTTCGATGAACGGATCTGGAATCTGGACTGCAGAGCGGTTCTCAGACTCTAGTGAATCAGATGCAAACTGGGAGCCTCCAATGCCGTCCCTTCCCGTGGAACCGCCCATCAACACTACGGCATCGCCTGTCTTTGCGTGGTTTTTGATCAGGTTTTCGCGCCTGCCAAAACCCAAGGCCGCAACATCAACTAGGGCATAATGCTCATAACACTCGTCAAACTCCACCTCGCCGCCAATCGTTGGGATGCCCAAACAGTTTCCATAATCTGCAATGCCTGCAACTGCGTTCTTGAAGAGCCATCTTGCCTGCAGATCATCCTCAATGTCTCCAAACCTTAATCCGTCAAGGATTGCGATTGGCCTGGTTCCAGCTGACAGGATGTCCCGGATAACCCCGCCGACACCGGTTGCAGCACCGCCGTACGGCTCGACTGCCGAGGGGTGGTTGTGGCTCTCAATGTGTGCTGTAACAACATATCCGTCACCCACATCCAGGACTCCAGAATCGTATCCCTTTTCGTTGATTACCCTGGCCCCATCCATGGGCAGCATCCTTAGATGTTTCTTTGATGATTTGTAGGAGCAGTGCTCGGACCATTCAGCAGCTACAATCTGCAGTTCTGTAAGGGTGGGCTCCCTGCCAATCCTGGATCTTAGTTCCGCTAGTTCCCCGTCCTCAAGACTCAATTTTCAACACCCATTTGTTTCAGCATGGATTCAAAGATAAGCGATGACGGTTTGTTGTCAGCCGGATTGATATCGGATTCTGCGGCCCTTTCGGGATGGGGCATCATTCCTACGACGTTGCCGTCCTCGTTGCAGATGCCGGCAATCCTGTCATTGGATCCGTTTATAATCTCAGAGTACCTAAAGACGATCTGGTTTTGTGCTCTTAATTTTTTCATGGTATCCTCATCAGCATAGTACCTGCCCTCACCATTGGCAATCGGAATCGGGATTTTATCATTTATCTTGAATTGGTTTGTAAACGGAGTCCTGTTGTTCTCGACTACCAGGTCAGTCCACTGGCACATAAAGTTAAGTGATTCGTTTTTGAGCAAGACCCCGGGGAGTAGACCGGATTCTACAAGGATTTGAAATCCGTTGCACACGCCCAAGACTGGGATGCCCCTCTGAGCCAGTTTCCGGATGTCGCCAATAACTGGACTGTGGGCCGCAATGATGCCTGCCCGCAGTCTGTCCCCATATGAGAATCCGCCGGGAAGAACTATGGCATCTATGTTTTGTGGCAGTCTTTTTTCATGCCAGTAATATTGGGTATCAAGATGGAATACATCGGCAAGTACGTGATACATGTCGCGATCACAGTTACTGCCAGGAAAAACTACAACTCCGACTTTCACGATTCTTTAAACATGCGCACATATTTAATCTGAATCTAGTAGCAGGATAAACGGGTAAAGACCCCAAATGATCGCCTGGATTCATCAGAGCATGACGGGATCGTGGATTTCCGGGTGCCAAATGATGAAAATGGAAAAACCCTTCAAAATCCGCACCAGATGATCGGTACAACACCGGATCGCAGTCCTGCAAAATACTGCGTGAAATCCATGGATATAGTGACACGCAAATGTTCTTGAGATCAATTTTATCAAACCAAAAACTACAGGGATCATCTTTCTCATAAAACAACATGAGATCAATCATACAGGAAGATTTCAAAAAAGCGTACAAAAAAGAAAAAGATCCAAAAGTAAGGCCAAGAATGCTTCTTGCAGTACACATGTTTTATGTACGTAACAAGGATGTGCAGGAGATAGTGCAGGATCTACTGCAATGTCCCAACCGGGTTCACCCAATGGGTAGAACACTTTGAGAAGGACGATCTTGAGGGCCTCCGGGATCTTTCCAAATGCAAAGACCTGTAAAAATTCCGCACAAAAAAATGGATCAGATAATGCTCAAAGCATCCATGGAACGTATCACGCCGGTGCAGATACAGCAGTTCTTGCTTGCAGAGACTGGGATTACACTTTACATAACACATGTCAGAAAGATCATGCACAGTACAACATGTCACCAAAAAGACCAAGATAGTGTGCGGTTCAAAGGATGTTAAATGACAACATCACGCACTTGATCGTGTTTAAAGATGACAGTGTGGGTGCGGATTTAATCGGGTAAAAATTCTTAGAAACAAGCCTTTGATCAACGCTGCAAAGGACAACATGATGATGATTTAGAACGACTAGATAGGATCAACATCAACTGTAATTTTGCTCACCATTGGATTGTATATTCTCAGATCATCGCAGATTTCCCGTACTTTTGACTGGGCGCTTTTTTTGTCTTTTTCCTTAATCGTGAATTTGAGCATCTTTGCAGTCTTGATCCTTGAGATCGGGTTATCGCCTCCCTTTAAAACCAGATCATTGAGGATGGTCTGACCTTCAGGATCACTGATTCCGGGCTTGTTTTCGATGGTTACACTGACTTGAAAGTCTGTCATGATGAATTTCAAAATGAGATCGAGGCTTATCTGTCTTGCGAATAATTTTTTGTATTTTGATGTTTTTTTTTTGAGACACCGCATCAGCGGGATTGGGCAGGAATACCGCAGTAGAACAGGGTTTTCCCGAACGTGTTTGGCAGGTAATAGTATTAAAAGTTCACGAGATCGACTGGAATTGGGTGTTTTTCCGCATTCAGGCAATGATCCTTTTAAAATACCTGGAAATTCAGTCCCGTATTGACATGATATTCAGACAACAGTAGCGCTTTGCAGGATGATGCCAGCATCTTTGATTCTGCATCAAATAACCGGATTGTTCTCATTGTTTGGGACGGCGGGCACCGCAGTTTTTGCTTTGATGGAATTGATCTCAAAAAAAAGAAATTGCATGCGCTAATTCAGGGGGGAATCCATTTGATCCTGCCGTTAAATTTGGGGGATCAGACCGCTATTTTGCACCAAAACGCGACATCAGAAGACAGTTGATCGTCAAGTAACCACATTCAGGCCGGGTTTAATTTTTTGTTGACTGGAACAATAAACCGGTGAACAAGAAATGATATAATGATACCAGTACAAAAAAAGTAGATGTCCCCTGATATATCCTCATCATCAAACCCAAAACTATTCTTTGACAAAGGCACCATCCGCATCGAGGACAGCAGGCTGGTCCGAATCCCAAATACAAAGTATGACGAGAGGACCCAGTCCCTCAGATCCCACGGTTTGAACTATCAGGAGATCATTGAATATCTGAAAAAAAGTGATCTGGAATTTATTGACAACGTTGCTGATTTCATACCCTCGCCCGTATTTCAAATCAAAGATCTGGAGCTGCGTGACTACCAGCAACAGGCCGTACAAAACTGGGAGAGATCATCGATGCGCGGATGCGTAATTCTGCCCACGGGTGCAGGAAAGACTGCAATAGGAATCAAAGCAATCCAGATGGTAAATGCATCCACACTGGTGGTGGTTCCAACAATTGATCTAATGGAGCAGTGGGCCGACAGTATTTCAAGATATATCCGGACTAACAACCACGATGCCCAGGGCATCCCCGTTGGAAAGCTGGGAGGGGGAGAGGAGGATCTTCGGGCAATAACAGTTACAACGTATGACTCTGCATATCTTCGGGCATCCTCAATAGGAAACCAATTCAAACTGATAATCTTCGATGAAGTGCACCATCTTCCAGCATCAGGATACCGTTTGATTGCAGAGCAGTTTATTGCGCCCTACAGGCTGGGCCTGACTGCGACAATAGAGCGCGAAGATGAACTGCACGAACTAATCCCGTATCTGACCGGCGGTGTCGTGTTTCGTCTTGGATCACAGCAGCTCTCAAATCAAAAACACCTGGCAGAGTATACAATAGATAGAATACAGGTAAACCTGACTGAAGAAGAGCAAAAACAGTACGAGTACAACCATACAAAATATCTGAGAAATCTCAAACAGCTGGGATTCAACGTTCCATCAATGTATAACCTCAAGCGGTTAATCATGATCTCAAACAGGAACAAGACTGCACGGGAGGCATTGCTTGCAAGGAACAGGGCAAACGAGATTGCGTTAAACAGCAGGGCCAAGATAGACGAACTGGAAAAAATTCTGCAACAAAACAAAGACACAAAGACGATAATCTTCACCCAGAACAACAAGATGGTATATCAGCTCTCAAACAGGTTTCTCATCCCACACATCACATACAAGACAGTAAGGGAGGAGAGGCAGAACGTGTTAAAGGGATTCAAATCAGGCAGATATCACGCAGTTGTCACATCAAAGGTACTAGATGAGGGGGTGGATGTTCCAGATGCGGAGATGGGCATAATTATGAGTGGGACAGGGAGTGGACGAGAGTTAATACAGAGACTGGGCAGGATTCTAAGGCCAAAACAGGATGGCAGAAAGGCAAGACTAGTCGAGATAGTATCAAGACATACGCAGGAGACAAACACCAGTGCAAAAAGGATAACGGCACTGAAAAGAAACTCTGTTATCAGTAACGACGGAGGGGATTTGCAGCAGCCACCACAGACACGCCACCGCCACCCCAAAATTAATGTATCCAACAAAAACAGCGGAGACAGCACTGATGCTTCCATCTGAACTTTTGCGCACCAGCATCAACCAGGGTAAAATAACACCATTATTTTGCAGCACGGATTTTGGCAATGGCACTGATTACGAGCTTGCAAACAAGATTGTGGCATATTTCACAGATGCCCGAAAAGACATGCAGTCCAAGGGCGACTTGCTAAAAAAAATATCTGGGCTTGAATCAGAATACGATTACAAGATGGTGCGGGGATTTTGCACGTTGCTTGAGCGGCGTTCAGTATTTGGACGTCCCAATACAACAACGTCACTATCAATTGCATCCCCCGTCCACATCAGACAGAGACTGTTTGAAGAGTCATCAAGACAGGGTCTGGCATTATCTGATTCACAGAGGCACAGCATCATAAAGCAGATTGCAGACGAGATGCACATTTCATCTGAGGATGTTCAAACCATAATGTGGAGCGACAAAGATGAGAATCTGGTACTGGCCAGGTTTGATCATATTAGCACCAAGGATCTGATTTTATGGTACAATCTGTCATTGTTTCAGACACTTCTTTTCAAGTGCACCAGATTGGAATTTTATGTAAAAGGCGGGTCGCACTGGAAGCAGGTTCTGCGCAACGTCAAAAGATACGGGCTGATGTACAGCCTGGAATACCACCATGCGGCAGACAGTGCAAACGATGATGATGGAGAAAAAGAGGATTCCATCAAATGTGTTCTAGAAGGACCGCTCAGCCTTTTCAGAATGACTGACAGATACGGCACGTCAATGGCCAAGTTACTCCCATCAATTGTTGGCACGCCAGTCTGGAGGATCAGCGGCACCATACTAAAGAAAACAGATGACGGGCAAAAGATCTACTCGTTTGAATTATCAAATGAGAGCACTCGGGAATTTCTTCGTTTGAGAATTGACTCCCCGTATCAAAATGATAATGATAATGATGATATGTATGACAGCTCAGCAGAAGCCGCGTTTGCAAAGAGGTTCCGCCAATACTTTGATCAGGGTGACGGACTGGGGTGGAGGATATCCAGAGAGCCGGACCCGCTGATTGCAGACGGCAAGGCCATGATTCCTGATTTTTTATTTGAGCGGTTCGGGCGCAAAGTATATTTTGAAATTGTGGGTTTTTGGACAAAAGAGTACCTTGAGAGAAAAGCGGCCAAACTGGAGATGTTGTTTGGGAACAATGGCCAAGGCAGCAAAAACGTTGATCTGTTAGTCGCAGTAAATTCAGAGTTGTCATGTTCGCAGATTGAGACGATCTCCAAGGATAGAATCTTTACTTTTAAAAAAGACGTCTCCATAAAGCCCGTGTTGGAGCATCTAAAGAAAATTGATGCGGAAATCACAGAAGAAAAGGCAGGCAACACCAAGATTAAACTCGATGAAGACCATCGGGATTGGATTTCAATAACCCGGATTGCCCAGGAACACACCATTCCAGAAGCTGCAGCATTAAGAATTCTCAACGAGTGTTATCCTGATGAATACATTACGATCGGATCATACATGATCTCAAAGGAAAAGGCATGCACGGTAGGTAAATCCCTTGAGGGCGTCTCAAAATTTGTTCAGGCATGCACCATGATGACAACGCAGAAGATTCCGGATTCATGCCATGCCAATCTGCTATCCAAACTGGGTTATGACGTGATTTGGAACGATCTGAATCCGGATAACGCAACAATAATCAAAAAACAGCCATAATCCCATTATTATCATCATCATCAGCAGCAGCAGTAACAGCAACAGCGGCAAAATACAAGAACCATCGATATTTACAGAGAAAGGCAATTCCCGGATAGACAGACCCATGAGTGGGAATTTATATCAGAATAGCACAGCATTGACATGGCCAAAGGCAGAATGAGATACTGGAAAATAACATCAGAAGAACTGGGCAGTTACGCATATGATGAAGAGAATCTGCTAAACTGGGAGATCAAATGTATAAGAGAGCCGGAAGACCAGGCCCGGTTTATCGGGGTTTTCATGTACAGAAACGGGACGGCATACGACTATGAGTCAGTCAAAGGAATCTGTTATTTTCACAACAACATAGACAGAAAAGAACTGCCAGAGATCACCAAATTCCTGCAGGGAAGATACGGCGGTAAAGAGATGGAAAAAGGCGACAGGATAATCATAAAAGGTTCCAAGGAAATCTATTCTGCCAAAGACATTTCAGAGCTGGCAGCAGAGCTAGAGTCCAAATTCAATGCAAAGGCAGTCATATCACTGGAATTTGAGGGAATTACAGCAGATGCACTCAAGGAGGCAGGACTGCCAGAGTCAAAATTACTGCCCATTCCGACATAATTATTATAGTTTAGAATCAAAGAGAACCAATGTCTGAATTAGATGGCATCAGCAAACACCTTGAAGAGTTACGAAGACGTCTAATCCGAATCGTGATCGTAATTGGTGGAATCAGCGCGTTTCTGCTAATGTTTCATGCAGAACCGTTTCAGATCAGTGAGTTCACCCTGTATTATCCAGTTCCGGAACCAACCCACAACATTGCAGCGCAGATTACAAACTACATGAGGATTAATCTGGTACCAGAGGATGTGCAGCTGATTCAGACGGCACCGGGACAGGCATTCTTTGCCCAGATGTACGTTGCAGCACTTGTAGGTGTTGTGGTAAGCATGCCTATGATCATCAGGGAGATGGTGGGATTCATCAAACCCGCATTAAAAGAAAACGAGATCAACATAAGCAGGAACATCTCGCTGCCGGCATTGGGATTGTTCATTGTAGGCTGTGTGTTCTCTTATAATTTTGTAATTCCATACATCCTGGAATTCCTGTACAAATACGGCGAAGGTGCAGGACTAGTTACATTTCTCAACGTGATGGAGTTTGTAACATTTGTGCTGCAGTTTTTGCTGGCATTTGGTTTCTCGTTCCAACTCCCCCTTGTAATGTATGCAGTATCTGCATCAGGTATGACAGAGCCTGATTTCTGGAGAAGGAACATCAGATATGCGATTGTGATCATGGTGATATTCGGAGCGGTGATTACTCCGGATGGGACGGGGGTTACAATGATGTTTGTTGCAGGACCGATGATCGGATTGTATGTCGCAGGCATGATCATAATTGAGCGTAAAGCCCGAAAAAAGTCTAACACTTAAATCTGAAACGCCCAAATGTTTTGTAAATGATAGGAAGTACTGAGATCATTGTATTGGTAGTAGTTATAGGCGTACTGATATTTGGTGCAAAAAAGATTCCAGAGCTGGCAAAGACGTTTGGCAAGGCCAAAGGTGAGTTTGAAAAGGGAAAGATCGAGGCAGACAAGGAACTCAAAGAGTTCAAAGAGGGAGGGGAAAAAGACAAGAAAGTAGAAGATAAACAAGTTGAAGAGACCAAGCAAGTAGAGGAGACCAAAAACGAGGAAAAGAAGGTAGAGGAGACCAAGCAAGTAGAGGAGACCAAAAACGAGGAAAAGCTCAAAGACTCGGAAACTAAAGACGAGGAAAAGCTCAAAGACTCGGACTAGGCTTCAGCAATTCCTACAAAGTCATCCAGTATTTTATCATAATCCTGTTCAAAGTTGTTTTTTCCAAGCACGGCGGACATTCTCATCATACCTGAAAGTCTCAAGTCAGCATCCACCATAACTTTTGTCTGCTCCCCAAGTTCAATGAACTCTTGTCTGATTTTACTGCCTTTGAAATCGCCGCCAATGACGAAAATTTCATGCAGAACCGGTCTTTGCAAAACATGTTTTGCCATTATCAGCAACTCCAGATCACCTAAAATCAAATGTTCCTCGGCTACTGATACGGCACCGCGCATCGAGCGGATGCGGACAGACGGATAATGTTGCGGGAATACGCTTTGATAGTTTTCAAAACCAGAAAAAATTTCAAAGACATAGTCTCGCTTGCAGTTGACAATTTTTTCCATGGAGAATTTGGGCAATGGTGTTTAGTGGGCGGTGCCCGTGCCCCATCGCGGGTATAAATTATGCTGTATGTCAAACTGATCCAGACATTTTCCAACGCCGTGGTTTACAATATCGTCAATTGATTTTGGCTTGGTGTAAAATTCGGTGACAGGTGGCAGGATTACAACACCGAGTCTGGCAAGTTTCAACATGTTTTCCAGGTGTATTGCAGAGAGCGGCGTCTCCCTGACCATCAAAACCAGTTTTCGGGATTCCTTGATTGTGACACCAGCAGCTCTTGCTACCAATGTATCATCATAACCGTTGGCAACAGCAGACAGCGTCTTCATGCTGCAGGGGGCAACAATCATTCCGTCAATCCGGTGTGTGCCGCTAGAGACACTTGATGCCATGTTCTTCTCATCAGAGTGAGTTGTTGCAAGTGATTTTACATATTCAAGAGTAAGATCAGTCTCCATGGAGATGCATTTTGCACCCCATTCAGAGATTATCAGATGGGTCTTGACGCCTGATTTTTTGAGTGCTTCAAGCATTCGAATACCATAGATTACACAGGTACTTCCGGTGATTCCAATTACAAGATTCAACGATGAATCTAGGATTACGCCGTATTTTATGTATTAGATTAATTGCCCGATGCTAGGGGACACCTGCTGAATCCCCATCCCCCACATCTGAGAATTCCTGAGCGGCGGCTTTTCTTCGTTTATACCACAGGAAGATACCTGCAGCAAGCATTACAGGAAGAATAAGAACTCCAAGCAGTTGCAGTTCAAAATTATACAGCATGACTATATCAGGAAACTATCGAATAAAATCTATTGGTCGGCAGTTATAATCAAAAATTAGCTATATTAGATCCCAGTATCAAGGTATAACGTGATTAAAAGCTCTGAGATCAAAAAAATTGTCAGCGGCTACTCGGATGTAAAGATAGGCGTTCTTGGCAGTCACTCAGCACTTGAGATAATGGATGGTGCAAAAGACGAGGATTTTCAAACAAGGGTCTTTTGCCAAAAGGGGCGCGAGGGGCCATACCAAAGATTTGGACGTATTGCAGATGAGATTACGGTTTTAGATAAATTCCGGGATATGGCATCTGCCAGATACCAAAAAGAGTTGCGGGATTCCAGTACGATCATAGTTCCCCACAGATCACTTACGGTGTACCTGGGATACAACACGATTGAGAATTCATTCAAAGTGCCGATTTTTGGAAATAGGGGGTTGTTCCAGGCAGAGGAGAGAACTGCTAAAAAAGGACAGTATTACTTGTTGGAAAAAGCCAGAATAAAATATCCCAAACTATTCCGGGATCCCAGACGGATCAACAGGCCGTGTATTGTCAAAGTTCAGGAAAAAAAGAGACCGCTTGAGAGGGCGTTCTTTACAGTTTCATCATACAAAGACTATGTGGCAAAATCCGAGGAGAAGATCAGACAGGGGGTTATTTCCAGAAAGGATCTTCAGGTGGCAAGCATCGAGGAGCTGGCAGTGGGAACATACATGAATTTTAATTTCTTTCACACCCCGATTTCAGACCAGGTTGATTTTATTGGAATAGAGCGAAGACTGCAGACTAACATTCACGATTACAACGCACTTCCGGCAAGAGAGCAGCTGGAGATGGACGTTGATCTGCAAAACATAGAGGTGGGGCACACTCCTGCAAGCATCAGGGAATCACTGCTTGAGAAGGTACTCAAAATGGGGGACAAATTTGTCGCAGCAGTAAAGAGGGAATACGCCCCCGGGATCATCGGACCGTTTTCATTACAAAGTGTAATTACAAAAGACCTAGAGTTAATCGTGTATGATGTGTCATTGCGGGTTCCGGGAAATCCGATCGTAGCTACGACCAGTCCATATACAAAGTACCAGTATGGACAGACATTTGGCGTGGGCAGAAGAATTGCCATGGAGATTAGACGTGCCCAGGAGGAGGACAGTCTGGATAAAATCCTCACATAGATGATTATCCAGAACTGGGAAAAACCCGCAGGAACAGCCAAATTAGCAAGAAGGACTATTGATTTACTGCTACTTGAATGTCAGTGGAATGTCAATACTCCCAAATGTCTCATTGATTCTAAAGACGTAATTTTTTGAAGGGTCATACAAGAATTGGGTTCCACCGTATCCGATATTGGGTCCGAAGAGAATATTGAACTCTTTTGCCTCACCCGGACGCATTACTATCTGACCGCTGGTAAAGTCCATTCCAGAATACTTGAATACATTTGAGCCGTCTGACACATCATATGCGCATATCAAAGGACTGGTACAGTGTATTGCAGCGAGTTCTGAACCGGTGTTTTCTACAAGCATGCGGATTGGCAGTATTGCCTGTCCGGCAGGTGTAATATGAAACTCATTTCCGGGGGAACCAATACCAAACCAGTAATATGTTATTGATCCCAGTTCAAAGTGTTCGGCATCCTTTTGGTATTTGTAAAGCATTATTGACTTTTCTACTGGTTTTTCACAGTCAAATCTTTTGGAATGCTTTGCAATTTCAGAGCATTTTTCCAGCTCTGATTCAAGTCCGGCCAGTACTGAATCACTGCTGTTGCTGCCATCAGATGCGAACCGGGCAAGTTGTACATCTGCAGAAACTGATATCAGTCCGGATTGTATCAAGTGCTCAATTCCATTTACAAATTCAGAATCAGTGATTGTCCCATCTGCCCACCATCCGGCATTGTCCTTGACCCATGCAGGAACATCCAAAGATCCAGGGGATGAATCAACAGTAGTAGGGGGCACTATGATGACTCTATCAGATATTAGAAATTCCAGACCTGAAATAAATTCAGAATCAGTGATTGTCCCATCTGCCCACCATCCTGCATTGTCCTTGACCCATGCAGGAACATCCCCGGCATAAGCTGTCGACGCAGTTGATATCACCATCAAAAAGACGGTAGTCGCAGAGATTGCAGTCACTGTTCTCACTCTCATGTCGTATTTTTTCATTCATAGTATTTAATCAGGTGTCAAGATTTTCAGCTAGTGCCAATCGCTGTAATTCTCATGCACAAAATCTCCGGAAATCATACATATTGGCACTAGAGCATAAAATTGGCATTAGTTATATTGAATTAGAGCCAAGACATGTCATGACATACATCAGGGCAAAAAAAGTCAAATTCGATCAGTACCTGTACCTAGTCAAAAGCAAGTGGGACTCGGAAAAAAAGACATCAAGGCAGGAAATTATCAAGTATCTGGGAATAGCCTCAAAAGTAACCAGTGATGATTTGCCTGTGGATTATAGACATGATTCAGGGATACTATCAGCCATTGCAAAGTACAATCCAAGGGATGTCAAAAACAATGAAAACCTAACAAAAAGGATTCAAAAGAGGACATACGGGAAACTGACAGAGGGGGATCTTCGGGGGGTACAGCTAATTTATGAAAAATACGTCAAGGATTTTAATTTTGTGAATTTTCTTGAGGTGATTCTCAGACCCGTCATGCACAGGATTGGGGAGGACTGGGTTACAGGCAGGATCAGCATTGCAACTGAGCATATTGCAAGCAACACTGCCCAAATACTGATTGGAACGGCAATGAAACAGGTCTCGATAAATCCAAAAAAGCAAAAAAAGATCCTAATCTGCGTGCCAGTTGGTGAGGAACACAGGATGGGATGTGACATACTTGAAACATATCTTTCATCCAAGGGATTCAAGATATACAATATGGGAACGTCTATTCCGACAGAATCGATACTGGGTTTTATAGAGAATTACAAACCAGACGCGGTGTTTGTGTCAATAACACTCAAGGACAATCTTCAAGCAGGACAGAGGCTGGTAAAAAAGATCAAAAAAGAATCAGAGATTCCAATCCTAGTCGGGGGGTTTGCGATGCAGGGGGACGACATTCCAAAAATCGATGGTGTCAGGATAATTTCCAGTGCAACATTGGATGAAATTCCAAAAATTCTCAGAGCAAGTCTGGGAATTATCACCAGAAAGAAAAGCATGACTCATTCAAATATGAGGGGAACCACATCAAAGTGAGTGATTTTGGGCAGAACATGCAGGGGTATTTGTGTGATGAATAAAGCAGAATCAGTACCCAATAAAATCAGATATGAGATTGGACAAAAAAGATGCACGTACTGTGGGATTTTTTTCTCATCAAAGGACATCAGATGCATTTGCTGCAAGGCGGTTCTAAGAACAAAGCCGAGATCTAAAAAATCCAGGGCAAGCCAGCCAGACAAGATGTAAAGGCGCAAGCCCCTAACTGCAGAACTCTGAGGGATTCCCTCTCGTGCTCAAACGCCTAAACGCCTGATTGCCTTTTTTTGTTCTGCGGGGCAGCGCAATCTAATCGCCAGATTTTACAACTAACGACATTATACTGTATACAACAAATGACTATTTAACATTTATGATGAATTATTTCAAGAAACATAACATTTTTTTATAAAATTTAGCATGTTTGAAATAATTATTGTTATTGCAGATGCGGCAATCAATACTGTGACAGAACAGTAGATGAACAGTGCCTGCTGAATTTTTAAAATATACACGGGGGAAACAGTGCAGCAGCTGTAATCAAATATCCATCTGAAATGATGATGCAGTAAATGCCAAAATAATACAAAAAGGATTACAGTGATTTCCAGTCGATGTTTATCTGGAAAAAAACCCCATCGGAATTTGCAAAAATATATGTTCAAGATAAACCCAAATAAAGTGTTAATTGGTTAGATTGGAAATATACTGAATACCATTCATTCTAATTTTGAATGATTAAAACGGTTTGACATTCAAAATGGATTGCTGATACCAATTAACATACAGTCTTTAGGGAGAATTCAGCCTGCATGATGATGGGAAGAACAATCTTCATCAAGGAGATAATTACAATTGCAAAAGAACCGGGACTGTGCCCCACATGCCAAAAGGGGGACAGGCTGGAAAAAGATATCGTAAGGGAGAGGCGTACAAATGGAAAGACGGTGTTGTGTTTGAGATGCGAGGCATTAACAATAGTTACAAATCAGAATCTCAAGGTGCCGGATTTATCAGCAGTTAAAGACGACGTAATTATGCTAAAAGAACCGCATTTGATCAGAAAAGTATGCTATTGATATCATCATCATCATCATCATCATCATTTTCCAAGCAATTCTTTGATTACATATGTCCGAACATTTGCAAATTCCCATTCTCTTAAATCGGCATTGCGGCATTCCTCTTTGATTATCAGACCTGCCAAGCCGTTACTCCAGATATGACGTTTGGTGTCATACACCTCAATGATTTTTCCGTGCTTGGTAATCTTGATTGCACCATGACAACGCCTGATTATCTGAGAGGCTGTTTTCTGGTAGATCTTTTCAAAATTTGTCATGCTATAATGACGCCGGCACATCTCAAAAAGGTTATGGTTTTTGCAATGGAGTAATATACCATGAATTTGGAAATAATTTGCTGATGATTAACCAACAAACTAAGCTATACTGATAGATGATGAGTTTGCCGAATTATGAAGCATGTTTTAATTAATCAGATCCGCAGACGGTTTACGATCAGGGAATAGGGCAAAACACCGAGGATGCGGCAGTTTCTGACTGCAAAGTTATCAGAGTGTAATATTCCGGATTCATAAAGAAATGACAGACAGACCATGAATCAGTTCAAAGATATTTGTCAAAACCAGCAATTACAAAAACCGCCAGGGTAAAATGATAATAATAGGATTACAGATAATGCAGTTATTCCAGCTAATGGCATGGCAATATAGTGTCTCTTTTTCATTTTCTTCCTCCAAACAATAAATATCAAAATCTCAGCTGCTGCAATAGCGACTAGGATGATGATGTACAGTTTGCTATGATCAACTAAAACACATTCTTCCCGCTGTCCATGGCAGTAGTATGCAACAGAGGTATCATTACACGATTCCCACCATTCAAGTGTTCCTGCCGCACACACCGCTGAAACATTAGGAATGGCTGCATTTGCAATCCCAATTAAAATCAACAAAAGCACAAAGTACTTTATCATCTGCTTTGACCAACCACCACCACCGGCAAACTAAAAATATCTTCTGATAACCCGATACCACGGGTCTTGGTGCTAGGGAAGGGATGAACAGTTGTGATTGCAAATTATCAGGATCAATTATTAAAAAATCAATACTGCAAAGATGATCATCTGTAAGTTTTTCCCGTTCATTTACGACAACCAAACAGGGAAAAGCATTTCAGAGAACAGTTATTCGGCATCCATGCTCTCTTTTAGGAGGTTTTTTCTTACAAGAATTGGAATATTATAAAAAGCGCCCAATGCCATAGCATCTGAAGCACGATAATTTCTCAAAACAAGATCTTTTTTGCCTGTAAAATACAGGTTTGAACGCAATACATTTCCGCTCTCATAGATTTTGACTTTGACTAGGACAAGTTCGTTCTCCTCACAAATCTCCTCAATCATCTTGTAGATGGATGGTGCAGCAACAGTGGCAGTAGTAGTGCCAGTAGCTGCCACGGCGGCATCGCAGCTGTCAGCATCAGACTCGCCAAAGCTTGAGATGTGTTTTGCAACCTCTCCAGAAAACGCCCTCATATGGAACTCTTTGCCAGTATCAGATTTTAAAACAACCATGCCTTCAACAGCGTATGGATCAACGAATCCGACATAATCTATTTTTACAGAGTCGTAATCGGGTTCTTGTGCTTGATCGATTTTCATTGTATACGCATAAACTTGTGGTTTAGGGCTTATAAAGATAACAAAAAAACGGGATCAGAACAACGGGGTAAATTATTTTTCAACGATCAATTCTCATGCGCAATCCCAAATTATTTAAAATCCCCTGCAAAGGATATCTTGATGTCAACTAATCCGGAGCGGGCAGTCTCATATGTTCTTAGCAAGTCTGTTGCAAAATATATGGACAAGGACGTGCTGATTCTCAGATTAAATACGCGGACCGGAGAGGCGGCAAGAATGCTGCGTCACTATGAAAAAGACGACATTATTGTTACAGATAAAAAGAATTTACCGGTTGGAATTGTCACAGATGAGGACATTATAAGCAAGGTCAGTGACGCAACAGTTTACGCAGAAGCCACGACGTTAAAAGACATCATGAGCGCCCCGCTGATTACAATCAACGAAAAAGCGACATTGCAGGACGCGTTACACAAGATGCGGGACAAGAACATCAGAAAACTCCCCGTACTCTCAAAGAAGAACCAGGTGATTGGGATGATCTATCAGGCAGATATTGCAAATATCATAAGGGATGCGACCGGCACCGCACCCCGCCTGCTCAGTCCTCCGGTAAAGGCTGTCCTGGGAAATCTGGGGTTTGTATTGCAGTTTGCAGGGGTGCTGCTTTTGGTTCCGGCAATAGTTGCAACCATCCTAGATGATCCCCTTACGGCCACGGGAATCTATCTTACCACCGTTCTGTTGCTGGTTACGGGATTCTTTTTGAATTCTTATGGTGAAAAATCAAGCCTGAACCTCCAGCAGGCATCAATCCTGGTGTTTGCAAGCCTGTTTTTACTGTCGTTGTTCGGAACTGTTCCTTATCTCTATGTTTTTCCAAGTGATGAAACCAACATAGAGGTGTTCAGTAACGCGTTCTTTTCTAGTGCTGCAGGGTTTACTACCGGTGGAATATCACTGTTTGATGAACCAGAAGAACTCACACAGAGTTTCACGTTTTTCAGAAGCTATACCCAGCTTGTGGGGGGGATGAGTTTCATTTATCTTGTAATCACGGCATTCTATCCAGAATCCAAATTGCAGTCAATGCGGGGTTTTATTTCGGGCAGAACGTTGCACATGAAGGAGTTATTCCTGACCATCACAGTCATCTTTGCAATTTACATCGTAATTGTGGCATTCCTGTTGTATTTGTTCGGGGAGGGTAACATCATTGATAATTTCTCATTGGCCATGAGTACGCTTGCCACGGGGGGATTTACACCCACATCGACGATTCTTGAGGGCCTGGTTTGGCAGGAGAACATCATCCTAATGGGTGCGATGATACTGGGGGCACTGCCGTTTACATTCCATTATGCGTTTGTGAGAAAAAAGTTTCTTTCACCGAAACTGGGAAAGGAGGTCCTGACGTACTTTGCAATCCTGGGCAGTGCGACAGTTTTGTTTATCGGGATTAGCGGGCTGGATCCCATGCAGAGTGCGTTTTATTCCGTGTCTGCAAGTACGACTGCAGGGTTGCAGGTGGAGAGTCTTGCAGGATTAAACGGGGGGGCACACACCATCCTGATAATTCTGATGTTCATTGGCGGTTGTGGATTCTCTACTGCAGGCGGTCTGAAGATATTCAGACTGTTCCATCTCAAGGATCTCTGTGCGATGTTCAGCAAAGTAAAAAGGACGGGACTCTCCAGTCAGACAAAAAAAGAGGCGATATCCGCACTGATCATACTGGCGTTGTTTCCTACGATCTCAGCGGTGACAGGACTGCATTTGGCGGAGATAGAGGATGTCTCGTTCCAGGACGCGTTTTTTGAGGCCGCAGGGGTAATCACCACGGGCGGACTCACCGCAGGAGTCATTGATTTTGATACGGATCCTGCTACAAAGATCGTTTTGGCGTTTCTGATGATTTTTGGCAGGCTAGAGATAATTGCAATCATTTACATTTTTGTTCCCAAGCTCAGCTAGGATAGGATTTAATGGCATATCCGAAAATTTCAGGTATGGGTACAGATAACCAAAGAAATACAGACAGCGGAAAAAGACTGATGATTTTGGGGTTTGTAACCATCGGGATTTTATTTTTCATTTATGGCAGATACCAGGATTCCGAACTGTTGACGCCTGATGCAATAGAGACCATACAAAGAATCGCCTACGGATTTTACATAATTTTACTGGTATCATTTGGAGCAATAGCTTTTGGAATGTACAGGTATCACAGGGAAAAAGTAAAACGGGGGGGGACGGATCTTTCATCAGTTATTGCGGCAACCACATGGAATCCAAAATCAAGAAAAATCTTTGTTGCCACTTTTATCTGCTATGGAATATTCTTTTCACTGGTTTCGGGGACACTGGTGTATCAGCCCGAAGTTGATTTTTCATATCATTACGGGGCAGTTATTCCATCCGGATTCGTTGCACCGTGCTGTGCCGAACCGGGATACATGCCGCAGATTATCATATACCTGACTGAGCATGTGGGATTAAACATAATACCAATCAACCTGGTGCTGCAGATTACCGTCTCGTATCTGGTAGGACTGAATGCATCAATCGCAGTTAATGCTTATGCCATCTCTAGAAAAGGCAGGGGTGCAAGCAGTGTTGGAGCAGTAGTAGGACTGTTCATCGCATGTCCCACCTGTGCAGGATCGTTCCTGTCGATATTTGTCGGAACTGCAAGTGCGATAGGACTGTCAATCATACTGACCCAGTTACAGACGTTTTTCATTGCAGTCTCAATACCCATCTTACTTGTCACCCCGTATATCATGGCAAAGAAATTACGGGGTAATGAGGGCAGGGATTGCAGGGTCGATTCCAGCTAGGATTTTCAGGTTGCTGTTGCTACATCTACTTGTAATTTCCAAATCATGCCGTACGTCATACAAATTTCAAACTGAATTTGCGCGTTATGTCACCATCATGATCAAAATCAGGTTCTGGCAAATTTTAGCAGTTACAACACAATTCATCAGACAGATCAGAAAAGGTTATCCGAGCGCCGGCACACACACACACGCCTGCCACGTCAGGACATCATACTAAATAAACAGGCAATGACTTCAAACAAATACTAGAGTAAAGACTGTAAAACATGGTAATAAAGTCAATTGAGGAGTATGTAGATTTTTTTGTAAAACTGGACATGGGGGAAAATGTATCACTGCTAAGTTTTGTAAATAACGAAAGGATGGTGCTAAAACAAAAATTAGAATACAAAAATCTGGAAAAGGGACCCATAAAGAAGGGAGTTGCAATATTAGAAAAGTTGATAGAAGAGATCAGTCAGATGGGAGAAAAGGCAGTAGTTGAGAAATATAGGAATGAATCTTAGGAGAAACAATGGATAAAAACACAGAGATCATCAGAACTGAGATCATCAGAATACTAAACGAGAATGGGAAAATCAGGGGGACTGAACTGACCAAGAGGGTGATAGAAAAAGTAGGCAGTGAGAAGACAGTCTACAGGGAGATAAGCGCCCTAGTGGAAACAGGGGATATAGACAAAAAAGTTCACAGTAGGTCGCACATTGAATACGAGTTGATCAATCTCTCAGAATCGGTGAACACGCAATTAAAAAACATGCACAAGGAGATGGAGATGGTGTTTGGAGAGATTGACAGTTTTGAAATGATGATAAAGGATGGAAATTTTTCATATCATCAAAGACTGAGATCAATTATTCATCAGATACACATAGTCCAATCAACTGACGGAATAATGAAACTGTTGTCGTATTATCCGGCATTCAAAAAAGATAAAATGTATTCACAAATCCTAAGAAAGATAAATGATTGCTGGGAATCAATAATGAGTAGCATTGCACATCAGCAAGAAAGTGATTTTCTCAACGAGGTTTTGGCAAATTTGAGAATATCGCACATGGACACAAGGAATGTGAACTAGTCTACAATCCTAACAAGATAGATGGGTCTGTCTGCCTTGTCTTCATAAATGAATTCTGAGAGTTGGACGGTATTGATTTTTTTCTCCCTGAAAAAATGAATGTATGCCGTTTTATCAGACGTGAGTAAATCACAGTCATGGTCCTTGCAAAAAGCTGCCAAGGTCTCATCGTGATCCCTCTGTTTTAGATCAATGCCAACGATGAATTTTTTATCATAATTTTCCAGATGTTTTTTGGAATCTTCATTTGACAGCCACTTGCAGTTTTGATCAATTAACACGTTCATCATTCTTCAATCTTTAATTTCCTTATTTCTACAAGTCTTTTATTCTTTTTCTTGATTCAGCGTTTCATTTGGATCTGACAATATTTCATCAAGATCCACAGATTTTTGGCAGGGGTTATGATTGGACGTATCAACACCTGCAAGTTAAATTCAGAGCACCATCAAATATTTATTTTCAATAGTATCACAAAATACGATGGATGTCAAGGAAGAGGATTCCTCAGAGGAATCCAAAAAAAATCACATCTCATATTATAGATCACTTTGCAGAGTAATCATGGAGATTCAAAAGGAAAAAGAGCAGGAAGGGGAACCGGCAATCAAAAGCCACCTGGATGGCAGGATAGAGGCAATGGAAAAAGACAAGAAACGAATCAGGGACATGTTCCCGGACATCAAAGAGGAGGATTGGGATGGCCACGCCAACTGAGAAGAATCACAACAAGCATCTGGATTTACTTCATGACTATAAAATTCACCTTGTAAAATACATCGAATCTCTGGAAAGATTGGACAAACAGTCAGAATTTGCAAAAGAATGGAACCGGTCCACCATAAAAGAACGAAGGCAGGAGATTCAAGTCATTGACAAAATCTTGAAAAATTTAATCCGGTTCTAGTACTATTTTTGGGATAAATCATGCAAAGAATTGCAAAAATCATCAACATGCTCGGAGGACACCCCATCAAACCACGATAGTTCTTTATCAATATTGAATCCTTGAAAATCATATTTCAAATTTAATTTGACATATTTGATTTCATCATGTATTAGATTCATGGTTTTTTCTTGCATTGCATCAGATAATTCATAATCACAAGTCATCAAATCCATCCGTACCAAATAATTTCCATGGAGTGGGTTTATTTTTGCATTGATAAACGGCCTATTTTCTTGCCTGCATTCTCGATAGAATTTGTCATACTCAAACATCTTGGAATCACCAAAATATTTTCTAACTGCCATTATCGAAAAATAAGATTGTTAAAAAATCTAAAGAACCGCAGTGATTTTCTTAACTTTTGTGATTAGTCTGATCTTGGTATTAATTGGCATTTCAGGCTCCATTGTAAAATAAACAATGTTTCGCTTTGTGTATATTACCATCTGAGAGACCTTTTCCCTTTCCACGTGGACATATCTTACTTTTCCAAGAGACCTGTCAAATTCTTTTCTCATGGAGCGCCTTTGTGCAACTTGTTTGCAGAAATGCTCTTCCTCTTTTTGGTTTTTTAAATTAGTTTTACCTGTTTTCATAATGGCCTCACGAATATTGCCCTTTGAGTCAATAATTGCTGCAAATCTCATCTTTGTATCTAAATTGAGGATTTTTTGAACCACGTCAAGTAAATCGACTAATTTAGCTGCCATTCCTGCATTAAAAAAATATTTGCTAAATATAAGCTATCGAATAATTCAATAAAAGGAATACAAAAAAGTTAAACCAATTCAGATTCATTCCGATCATATAAAAAAACCCATTCTAGGGATTCAATGAATTGTAAAACCTGTGATACTTGAAAAATCAAAAAAGGAGATGCGACAGCAAGGACTAGAATATTGCAGTCACTAAAAAACAGGTGAGATGATAGACATATTTTACGCCCAAAAAATGCAAAAAACATGCTTGACATTGTAACATTGTAGGATATTCAGCCATGATGTGCTAAAGCAATTTCAGGGAATTTTGGGGGTGATTACCAGTAGAGAAAAATCCAGACAAGATCAAGAGGACCCAGAGATTTCAACGGGTGGGGGGAAGACAAGATCAATAAAACAAGGACTAGTCAAGACCTAAGAGTTAAACACCCAAGAAAGATATCACGAGTTTTTTGATTTTGTTTTAATTGATTCAAACAAGAAAAGAGTGTTGTCGAGTATTTTGATATGATTTTGCCAATGCTCTATGGAGGGTAATACTACACACAACATACCACATCCAGAAAAATACAGAACGGGGATGAGAGGATTCTCAGAGCATCTTAAAGTAAATTCCAGATTAAAAACAGCTACATCCCCCATGGTGATGGGGAAGGGAGTACAATGAAGATCAGGGAGTTATTCTAAAGTCTTGGTTTTTTCAGTAACAGGTTTTTTAAGAGTCTTTTTTGTCAAAGGTTTTTTAAGAGTCTTTTTTGTCAAAGGTTTTTTAAGAGTCTTTTTTGTCAAAGGTTTTTTTGTCAAAGACTCTTTTGTCAATGGTTTTTTTGTCAAAGACTCTTTTGTCAATGGTTTTTTTGTCAAAGACTCTTTTGTCAAAGGTTTTTTTGAAACGGATTGCAGTTTTTTATTTTTTTCTACTATCTGTTTTTTTAACTTTTCTTGTTTTTCCTTTAATTTTTGATTCTTTATTTTGATTTGAGATTCAATCTTTTCACGCTCCTTTTTTAGCAGATCATATGTTTTCTGATCTTTTGCGAGCTGCTGGGTTAACTCGATTTGGGATTTTAACTTTGATTTTTCTTCCTCTGTTTTTTTTATTATCAATTCTTTTTCAGATGCAATGGTATTGATAAGATCAAGATGATCCTCTTTTGCTTTAATAAGATCCTGTTCCCGTATTTCTATTAATTTTTTGAGTTTTTTAGACTCTGTAAATCTTACTTTTTCTTCGTTTACCTGGGAGACAATATCATCATAATCTTGTTTTGTTCTTTCTAGTTCGACTTGTCTAGATGTAATTTCATGGGCAATTTGTGCCTGTTCTAGCAGCCGGGATTTTTGTTCTGCAACCATCCCTGCCAATGATTCGCGTTCACGTGAAATCTGCTTCTCAATTTTTTCCTGCTCTAACTGCGCCTGAACCAATTCCTTTTTTTGAGATAAAAGTTCCTTGGAAATTTTATTTTTTTCTCGAGTGGTTTTATCAATTATTAATGCTCGATCATTTTTTACTATTTCAAGTTCTTCTTTTTGAGCAATGATTTCATTTGAGAGTCTTGTTTGTGTTTCAATCTTTATGCTTTCCTCTTTAAACTGTAATTCCAGAGATAATTTTTCTTGAAGAATTTTTCGTTCGTATTCCTTTCTATGCGAGATCAACTGGGATAGATTGGAGCGTTGCTGATTAATTTCATCAGATATTTTTTCTTGTTTTTTTATTTTTCGTTGTTCTTTCTCGATATTCTTTGTTATGTTTTGAATGACTCGTAAAGTGGCACTGTCTTGTAGTGGGGCATCGTCTTGTAGTGGTGCACTGTCTTGTAATGTGGCACTGTCTTGTAATGGTGCACTGTCTGGTAATGGTGCACTGTCTTGTAATGGTGCACTGTCTGGTAATGGTGCACTGTCTGGTAATGGTGCACTGTCTGGTAATGGTGCACTGTCTGGTAATGGTGCACTGTCTTGTAATGGTGCACTGTCTTGTAATGGTGCACTGTCTTGTGACCGATCTTTTGTCAATACATCATTGATTGTAAGAGTTCCAGGTTCAGCCATTTCTTTTGCCATTTTCGTAACTTTAGTATGAGAATTAGAATCTGCAACGACAGGTACAGGTTCTTCCTGAATTGGGGGATACAGCTTTGATTCCAGATAAGAGGCATCAGAATGATAAAGCTTCCTGTGATCTGCAAGTGCATCATAAATGGATTGTAATCTGCCAGGATCACCATTGCCAGAATCAATTAGTTCTTTTATTCTAGGAAGCATCTCATTTTCTTTTACTGGCTCCTCCACCACGGAAAATGATGATTGGAGTTTATTTTCAAGATAGGTCTTGTCTGAATGGTACAGTGGTTTGTTATTTTTTAAATACCCCAGAATATGGTGTAATCTACCGGCATCCCCATCGCCACTATCAATTATTGTACATACCTGGGATATTGTTTGGTCGAGTGAAAGGGATTTTAAATCAGTCATATCTTGTGTTTAATTGATTTGATAATGAATCTAGTAAAAATAACTTTATCAAAAAAATTTACACATACATGGAATTTTAGATGATAAAACACGACTGTACGCCAAAATGATCGCTGATTTATCAGGATCAACCCATGTTAGGAACATCAAATTTCAGCAACAGGGTATTTTCGCTTTGTTTGATCCTAAAATATGGCAGTTTTAGAGAAATGCCTGTTTGAGAAAAAACCCATTTCTTGTTGTTTATTAATCGGCAAAAATCAGATTCAGTATGAAAATGGCTGTTGTGATAAGCATTACAGGCATCACCATGTTTGGAATTGGTTTGATAATGTTTTATTCAATCGAGTTGGGGGAGACGGCTCCTTTATTACGAATGATCAAAAATATGGGTACATTTATCGGCATTAGTGGAATGGGCGTAACTCTTGCAGGAATTTTGCTGTATTGGATCAATAAAAACGAGTCTGCAATGAAAGAGCAATCAGGCAATTAAGAACAAAACAATAGTTTGTGTTCATCTGCATACTATTCAGATTTACAACCCCGCAAAATGGCATTTTTTATCTACCAAGATGGCTGGTAATCATTTCAGGTATGAATCAGTTCCGCATTGAAGAGGATTTGCGGCAGGTTTTGTCACGCCAATTCGTTTGTAACAAGTCATCATTGATGTTACAATTCACAATACATTAGAAAAAAATATGATTACAATGATATAGAACTAAATTATATTAACACGCTCAAATCATAGTGATGTGGAATGACTGACAAAATTTGGCTGGGAGGAATATATCTCAAAGAAGAGGGGGGATACGAGATAATTGAAAAGGCATTGAACCATTATAAAAACAGATTAAAAACACTAAATGATAGTCCAGAGTTAAAAGATTCAGGGGCAGCATTTGCATCAATTTTAAATCAGCAAGCTAGAAAAACGATTCCCAAGATCAACGAGGTTATTGAAAAAATCCACGTCGCCCTGCACGACAAACAGGTTTTGAGGGAATTGGAAGGGGAGAGGCAGTTTTTAGAAAAATCCCTTAGATGTTATGAATCAGATATTCATAAAGCCGAAGACATCGGACATGAATATTTCACGGGATTGATAGTGGACATGATACAGGGAAGAAAGGATCTCAAGACCATCAAAGAGGCATTAGAGAAGATTAGTATTTTTTCAGACTAGCGTTGCAATCCCTGTAAATACCAATCAAGATAGGGCATCAAAGCTTTGCACTGCTGTTTTTTGTCAGATTCGTCCTCTAAATCACAAATTTTTTGGATTTTACCTTGCAGGTATTCGGAAATTAATTTGTTTTTAAAATGAGGTTTGATCCGATTTAGAACGCCAATAATGGTTTCAGATTTTGTCTGCTCAAAATCATCAAGAATTATTTTTATTTGATCTTCTTCTTCTTTCTCGTCCAAAGTCATAGGTTTCATCAAAGAATCCCACTATTATTACTTTATAGAATTTAGCAGATCCTCGTCATCCCAGGTTAGACGGAATTTTCCAGTAACCCTAAACATGTAAAGTTTCCCGCCCTGCTTGAAATGAAGTTTGTATGATTTGTGAGATGTGTCTTCAATTTCCAGACTGACATCATTTTTAATGGATTCAAAAATTATAGGATCATTTGAGATTTGTCTCCATTCGTCATCTTCAAAATCCATGTAAAATTTGGTATACAGCAAACCCATTTGATTATCACAGGCCATACCCGAATAAATAACTACTAGTTGAAACCCTATTTATCAAGGGAGACCTGAGGCGTTACTATTCCCAAATTACTTACAATGGTTGGGAAGATTATCTCAGAATCCCTGTCTTTTCGAACAATCTCAAAAACATGGTTTAGCAGCTGCTGTATTATGAGATGTTCATCGCGATACAGGATCTTTTTGGGGTTTTTTACAGAATCCAGTATGGTAAACCCATTATCAACACGAATCAAGTTTCTCATCAGGGAGTTGGCCAGAGATATCTTTTCATCAATGTCTTTGTGAGCATAGTCTGCATCCAATCTTTTAATTTTTAATTTCAAATCATGATATGCAGTATTGGTGTTTCTTTCAATATGATGATGCATTTTTTCCTCATAATTTTCAAAGGGGGCATAAAATTTCATATTCCCCCTGCTAGTTACAAAAATGATCTCTTTTTCCAATAAGGAATCCCTTGTTTTTTCAAAGGTTGTTTTGGCCATGAATTTTGGAACGATTTGCTTTAGCAAAGCATTATGATGTAAATCAGGATTGTTTTTGATGCTCTGAAAAACAATACGTTCACGCTCATACATTTCAAAGTTGGGCTCAATTTGACTCACCATATCTAGGTCAACCTACATAACATAGGTTGATTATTAAACATTTTTTGTACGTGTAGAACCAATTAGAATTGCAAGGTATCCAGACCAGAGGCAGAACAGGACAAAGGCAGTTACTACACACACACACACCAAACAGAAAAGCATGAATGTTTCAAAACCCACAAACCCCAGGAATCAGCAAACAGTGGAAACTTGCTGCAAGTACGCATCCACGGTATTACTACTACAGAAAGCCAGGGTAGGTCATCTCCTCCTCCACAGAGTTATTTTTTTCTTAAAGCAGATCTCCCGGTTTTTTTACCGGGGGTTCCCGTAATTTAGATGCTAGAAACGGATTACCTAGGAAATTATCTTTAACGGATCAGTATTTGTAATTTCGTTAATTGTGACATACATGTGAAACTCATCACCCTCAGTCTTTACTGAAAAATTATCAATTACTGAGCAATACTTTTTGTTGTTTTCAGAATCTTCCAGGTCACAGGTTGCAAGTAAGCCATGAGAGATGAGATATGAGATATTTTCAGATACGATGCCAGGTTCAATGCTGGTTCTAGATGCAATCTCCCACATAGTCAGTGGATAATCAAATGCAATATCCAAAATTTGTTTTTTAACAGAGTCATCAAAGGAGGTAAGAATTGCGTTTTTTAGTGAATCATCTTTTATTTCCACAACATGTTCGGATTTTGACTCGAGACAGCAGATGGATTCCAGAGTTTTTTTGATCATAGAATTTCCGCAATCACCCAGAATCTGACCGGTGATTGATTGGAATTTTTCGAAATCCTTGATGGAGGACAGCAATGTCATGTGGTATTGTTCAAAAAGAGAGTTTTTAATTTTTGTAATTTCAACATCGCCTACAAAATCAGAGAACTTTTTTTCAAAAGAAGTGGCAAGGAGGGTCTCCATCGAGGTCATGGATAAACGGGTTCCCTCATTGGAAGTTTTGGCAAACGCAACAGATTTACCTGTAGTCGTATCTGACTTATTTTTGTAGAAACGCTAAACTCGGCCTTGGAGATTATTTTGTCATATAGTCGTACGCGTTTTGTGGATTTTGTGTATCCTACAGGCAAAATAAAACCATCTTGCAGCAGCTCATTGAACTTTCGATAAGCCGAAGACAGGGAGGCACCGCATTGATTCAACAACTCTTCTTTTGAAATAGGGTGGCGGTCTATCTGCAAAAGAATGTGGCGCTTTACGGGATCAGAATAGATTCCAATAATTTTTTCAGCCAGATTGTGTTCATGAAGTTCGATCCATAGTGCATAATCATGATCTTTGAGAATCGTTAATGCCGCCTTTACAGGGGAATCTGGAAGCTTGTTCTCACAAGCAAGCATAGTCCTTTGACCGGGTTCAAGATGATTATTTGCATCCCTTATCGTATCTATACATAATAGTTGGGAGAACCTGCTGTTTGCCATCACTGATAATACGTCAAAATCATACTTAAGAAATACTATTTTTTCTTTTTTTTGGGAAAAAATATTTTCTTTATATAGTTGCAGTTGAGATTTACGCACAAAAGGAGGGGAGGATTACCCCCTTCCAATTGCAGCGTATCTTCCTTTTTTGCCTCTGATGAAGAGCATTGCTGCTATTCCTCCAAAGAGACCACCTGACAGAAGAGATGCACCAAGAATGCCATCTGCAGCAAAGTACGGAGTGCCGGATCCTATGGCACCCTCTTTTGTTGCAATGTACACCTTGGTTTTTGAATCCAACATTCCAGAGTATAGACTCCCAGATAGGACATCATCATCATCATCATCGTTGTCATACTGTGCAGATGCGGGCAGTACAAAAGTTGCCATCAGTGCTAAAAGAAATAGCCCAGATATGATCGTGTATTTTTGCATAAAGGAAGAACAGGGGAACAAATATAAAAAAACACAGTCATTTTCCCAAAAAAAATAATTTCGTATTCTTGTTTTATAGAATGATGCCCCATACAATGCATGCAGACGGGGTATTTTGGAATGAGTATCATGACAGTAATGATGATGATGATGATTGTTTGCATCATACCGGCACATGCAGTTCAGCTAGATGCGGGAATTCCCAAAAACTCTGAAGAATTTGTGCCGACATTCGCATTTACAAGAATCATATCAATACAGCATTCAGAGGAGAGCAAACTGGCAGAATTATTTGGAGAGATTCAGCAAAAGATGATCTTTGAGATTGATTCGCAAAACGGAAAACTTTTGATGGAGAAAATAAATTCCTCACTGCAGGAAAAATCATTTGTAAGGGTGACTGATATTGCAGGAGAGTATTCAGTTGTAATTACACCGCAAAAGGAATCGACATCAATTGAATACAAAATAATATTGTATCCAACTATGCAGGGTCATTTCATTTCTGATTCTGTATTTGATTCACAGTGGAGGGGATTTGGAATTGACGGGGAGATACCAATAGAGACCAAATACGGCACATATGATGCAAATTCTCCAATGTCGGCATTCATCAAAATGCCTGCAATCTCTGAATACCTGTCAAAATCAGATGCTGCGGCAGATCTTTTGAATTTGAATCTATTGGATGCCACGGGTCTTTTGGAATTACCACTCTCAAAATGGGAATCAATGTTTGATCCTACCTCCAAGATGAGTGAGACTGTCAAATTCGGGTTCACAGGAACGGTAATAACGAACTATTCCATGGGAATTTGTACAGTATACCTGGGAGTCTGCCAGGACCAAGACCACACAGAATCATTTGAAATTGATGGTGAAGAGTATACCATACGCTCCATAGAATCTCAGGATGATGGCACGATAATAATAGAAGGATATGTGCAAGACGGTTCACTTGGAAAACTAGAGACATTTCTAATTACAGAGAATGCACCGTCATACGGGGATGAAACTCAAACACAGGTTCCCGTGTTGTATACAGTGACAGGGGTGGGTGTGGCAATTGCCGCAGGCTTTTTTGTATGGAGTGACAGAAAGAGCAAAAATACATCTAGTGAGCAGACAGGAATTGATCCTAAAGATTTGTATGCCACGGCAATTGGAAGTTCTGCTGGAAGTTATCAAACAAACCGTGGAGTATCACACCTCAGATAATTCACGAGACTTTTTCTTTGCCCATTAAATTAGATATAAATTTTAAAAAGACGGATCACGACACACTTGAATTTAAAATAAAAAAAGAAAATCCAGACACACTAGTTTTTGAGTGTGAAAGGAGTTATCCAGGACTGGATAATGTTTTTGTTTAATTCAGTAAATGCATTAACATTGTCGTTGAATGTCTTGAAATTTTGTACTGTCGTATCAATAGTGGTTTTTACTAGTTGATTGTTTACGGTACTTGCCTGAACAATCTGCTTGTTGGTATCAACAATTGCAGTCTTTGCAGCGTCTGGAATTTCAGTATTCAGACCGGTCTTTTTTGCAAATTCTTGTTGCATTGATACTGCGGAATTGATTGCTTTTTGGCATGTTTTCATACATTCGTCTTGCAATTGTGTGACAGATTGAAAATATTGCGGGGTTAGTTTTGAAATATTTTCAAAGTATTTCTGTACATTTTGCTTGTATAATGCAAATGCATCACTGGATTGAGGTTGTGTACTCATGGTTTAGCATAATATCAGCAGTATATATAGTATTGGTAATGAGTGGTAATAAATGTCAATTATAGGTAAGCAGGAAAGGATTTAGAGCAGATTTAAAAAAACATGCAGGATCAGACAGGATGGCAGTCCAACTAATACATCCCAGAATTTGTTAGATATTATCCATGTTCTTTGTTTCTGATTTTTAGAAATCATCATACATACATATTCACACGGTGTTCTCAGGACTGCTATCTGATGAAAAATCATCTTGGTTTTACAGGTTCCAATGACGGATTGGTTTGCCGTGTTTTTGCAGTTGTTTCCAGAATCCGTGTGTTATTGTGATGGGTCTGCTCAATCCAGACAGTGTCTTGTTCTCAGGCATGGGAAAAATCACATATTATTTAATATGTGCTGACAATGGCTGATGTTCTACTACTAGCATTCTATCCAAAGCAGTTCATCCCCTTCATATGAAAAAAAATAGGGTCAATTGGCAGAGACGTATACTGTCATCACAATACAAAGACAGACGATCCGCACACGTGTAATCAAATGGATCAGTATGTGGGATTGCCATCTGATGACTGTCTAATTTTCAATCCCATACCTGAATCAGACTACTAATGCACATTCCAAATTTGCATCCCCGGATGTATTCCGTTACTCTTTATCGATGAATTCGCCGATACCCGGAGGTTGAGGTGCCAGACCCTTTCTCTTTCTAATATCAGCAACTGCTGTTGCAAGCATTGATTTTGGAACCTCAGTCCATGCCTTGAAGGAGGTATTCCATGTGGCACGTCCCGCGGTTTGACCCCTCATTGCTTCAGACAGGTTAAATGTCTCAGATGCCGGAAGTTCGCCAATTACAATACTTGATGCGCCTTTTTGCGACATGTCAAGTACCTTGCCACGCTTGCCGGAAAGAATTGTTGCAATGCTTCCCACCAGATCAGTGGGAACCCGGACTTCAATTGCCAGTGTTGGCTCCAAAACGGCAGTACCTGCAGTCAGCAACGCACCCATGCATGCTCTTCTTGATGCAGGGCCCAGTTGAGACAGACCCCTGTGTGCGGTGTCTTCGTGTGGAACAAAGTGTGTAAAGATAAACTTGCAATCCCTCATCTGTTCCCTGCACAGCGGGCCCTCCTTCATTACATCTTCAAATCCGGAATTAATAGAATCAGTTGATTCTTGGACAAATTGAACACCTCTTGTCCCGTTGATCAGGACGTTTCCACGGGAATCGTATTTCATCACCCTCTTGATTGTATCAGTATCCCACCCGGCACCTTTAAGCAAATCAGAGACGACTTTTTTGTCCTTGATGTCGCTGATCTCGCCGGTTCTTAGCATGTGTGCAATTTCAGGCTCTAGTGGTTCTACTTTCATGAATATTTTGTTGTGTCTGTTTGGGGATTTTGCCATGATCGGCTCACATCCGCCCTTTACAGTCTCCCTATAGTTAATCAGAGGCTCGGAAGTTATAATCTCACATTTTGCATCCTGAATTCTGTGTGTTGCAACATCAAGGTGCAGTACACCCATTCCTGCAACAATGGTTTCACCTGATTCCTCATCGATTTTTACAACCAGGTTGGGATCCTCAATGGTGAGCTGTCTGAGAATTTCTACAAGTTTAGGCAGATCTTTGGGATGCTTGGGTTCGATTGCAATTTGTACGACAGGTTCTGAGACATACTTTACGCCTTCAAACATTGGAATATTTTTAACTGAAGACAGTGTGTTTCCAGCTCTGCAGTCAGGGAGTCCCAATAATGCGGGAATGTTTCCGGCACCTAGTTCTCCGACCTGTTCTCGCTGGTTGCCCATAAAGAAATTGACGGACTGGATACGTCCTTCTCTTTTTTCATCTATGATGTGGAGTGTTTGACCGTCTTTGATGGTGCCGGAGAATAATCGCCCGATTGCTACAGGACCCGCTGCAGGATCCAGGACCATGTTTACAACCATCATGATTGTCGGACCGTCATCATCGCATGCAAGCAGTGCTTTTCCGACATCAGATTCCAGATCACCCTTCCAAATCTGCGGAATCCTGTACTTTACAGCTTCGGCAGGTGCAGGGTGGTGTTTTACAACCATTCCAAGTACGGCATCTGCCAGCGGCGCCTTTTCCACAAGATCCGAGACTTTTTCATTGGTATATGCATCAATGACATCCTTGAATGTGATTCCACGTTCTTTCATAATATCAACATTGATTGCCCACCTGTCTTTTGCAGAGCCGAATGTCACACTGGAATCCTGGATGGAGACCTTCCATTTTGATTTGTATTCAGGCTCGGCGTATGTTTCAATTAGTTGGTTAAAGGTGGAGACGACATCTGCTAGCTGCTCCTGCATCTTTTCTGGAGTCAGTCGGAGTTCCTTGATGAGTCGGTCTACCTTGTTGATAAACAAGACAGGTCTGACTCTTTCCTCAAGGGCCATCCTAGTGACAGTTTCAGTCTGCGTCATGATGCCTTCAACTGCATCACACACTACAACTGCGCCGTCAATTGCCCTAAGGCTTCGAATTACCCTGCCACTAAAATCCACGTGTCCGGGGGTGTCAATCATGTTAATGACGTATTCCTGATCTTTTTGGGTAAACAGCAATGTCACGTTAGCCTGATAAATTGTAATTCCTCGCTCTTGTTCTTCCTTATCAAAGTCCATTGCAAGTGCTTTTCCAGCAGTCGAGGGGGCAATAATTCCAGAATAAGCCAAAAGGCTGTCACTCATGGTTGTCTTGCCATGGTCAACGTGCGCAATAACACCGAAATTTCTGATGTTGTCCTTGTTTTTGATAATTTTCATTACCTCAGATGTCGACTTGAATTTTGTCATATTCGCAAAACTTTGGATTCAGGTATTAAACCTTAGCCTTCCAGCAAATGTTCTTTGAGACGGCACAGTTTTTTGCAGTTGCAAAACAACAACCAGTCTTTCTCTTCCTCAACCCCATAAAGGGGCAGATGTGAAGAGGAAAGATACAGCAGATGGAGATGAGCCGTTTCATAAAATCAATTCAGGTGAAATATCATTTTCAGGACGACGGTTCAATCACGATAAAAATAATTCTCGGCATGCATCAAAAAAATCCTGGAGGTATTGTGGTATTTATTACCAAAATTTAGAAAATAGGCATGGAAATTTCCGTTGGACATACTCCTGATTCGGATGACGCATTCATGTTTTATGGAATGTTTACAGGCAAAGTTCCGTCCCCGGATTTCAAGGTAAGCCACGTAATTGAGGACATTGAGAAATTAAATCGCAAGGCAACAAATCCGGAACTGGATGTGACTGCAGTTTCAGTTCACGCATGCGCATTCATCCCAGGATATACGATTTTGAGAAGTGGTGGAAGTTTTGGGATCAATTATGGTCCGATTGTTACTGCCAAAAGGCAGATGACAGTAGATGAGATAAAAAAATCAAAGATCGCCATCCCGGGAAAAATGACTACGGCGTTCTTGCTATTGCAGTTAATGATTGGAAAGTTCGATTATGTTGAGATGAATTTTAGCGATATTCCAGAGGCTGTAAAATCAGGAAAGGTTGATGTAGGTCTGGTAATTCACGAGACCCAGCTGTCTTATGAGCATGAGGGAAATGTAAAAATTTTAGACGTCGGGGAATGGTGGGACAAGACAACCGGGGGTTTGCCCGTCCCCCTTGGAATCAACGTGATGAAAACGGATCTGGGCATGGAAACAATCGTAAAGTTTGACCGGTATCTGCAGGCATCAATTGAGTTTGGTATAAAGCATTTTGATGATGCGTTGGAATATGCAATGCAGTATGCCCGGGGCAAGGAGAAAAGTCTGATTGAAAGATTTGTAAAGATGTATGTAAACAAGGTCACAGTAAACATGGGGAGCCCGGGTGAGGAATCAATCAGAAGGCTGTTCCAGATGGCAGAAGAGAGGGGACTGGTTCCAGACTTTGAGATCAGTATTGCCAGCAAGTAATTATAGAACAAAAAAGACATGATGGCATGGGGGATGGAATCGGTGGCGCTGTATTGGGCATTCTCACAAACAATGCTTTTGAACTGCTGATCAGTCACACAAGAAAAGACAACAAGGAGCAGTATGGCAAAGTCGAAAAGATCATCATGAGTAAAATCGATGATCCGGAACAGCCACAATATGAGGAAAAGACAAAAGAGGATTTGGAGCGAGCATTAAAAGGAAAATTTGTTTCATGCAACGTCCAATACAGGGATGAAAAGACAGATGCGCTAGTTTGCAATGTCTTTGTTCAAAGACCGCCTGAAGGATTCTAAGATTTGCAAAATGCCTAATATATGGTAAGACAGTCAAAATAAGAGATGGCTCTACTACTAGTTGATAAAAAAATCCTAGGCGGAGGATTGGCAATGATCATAGTCGGGATTGTTTTCAGTGTTATCTCTGCCGAGTCGCCAATAGGCCAAGCAGGAATGACTGATGAGGAGATAGTGGATCTGATGATTGCCGAGGATGAAAACCAGGCTTATCAGTTACTGTCAGGGGTTTTAATGGGGATTGGATTTTTGCTGGTTTTGATTAGTTTTGGGGCAAGAAGGAGAAGAAAAGACAGCCTCAAAAAAACCGAGAAAAAACCAGCTTTATGATCTAGCGATATAGATCAAATTTCTTTTTACAGTTTCCACAAAACCGCTGCTTGGTTTTCCTGCTTTCTGTGCCCAAGTCAGAACCGCACCGATCACATTTTGTCTTTATCATGAGGATATCGGTTCCAATTCACATTGACTCATAATACCTTGCCTTTGAATGTTGGTTATTTCCTCAATACGGTACAATTAATTGAGAAATGTTTTGTCAGAAGGTGTTATTAATCAAGAAATAAAAAATGAGCCATATGATTCACGCAGAGATCAGCATATATCCGATGGCCACTAGAACTACAAGTGCGAGTTTTTACATTGCAAAGGCAATAGAGTCAATTCAAAAAATTAAGGATCTCAGATATGAGATTAATCCGATGGGGACAGTTCTGGAATCAGACGGGATGGATACCATAAATGCCGCGATAAAGCAGATGATGGAGACGGTGCATAATCTGGGCATTGCAAGAGTCGAGGTGGTAATCAAGATAGATTCAAGACGAGACAAGCATGTCAGAATGGAGGAAAAACTAGAATCCATCAAGAAACAGATGGACCACTAGAATGTTTTCAAGATATCAAAGTGTGTGTTTCTTTGAGCAGGAATGCGGCCAATCTCTTTTACCATTGTTGCCAATTCATCAACAGACGAGGATGTCGCCTTTCCGGCGGCCTTGTAAATTTCTTCAGAGAAGGCGGTGCCCACCAAATCGTTGCCACCGTTAGATAATGCAACCTGTGCGAGTTTTTTCCCATATGCAACCCAGTAAACTGAGATATTGTTCAAGACGTTTGCAAGCATCAGCCTGGATAGCGCGATAATTTTCAAATCATAAACGGATGAACACTCGTTGTTTACCAAATGCTCTTGTTCTAGTTCAGTGTTATCTAAACTGAATTTCAAGGGAATCAAAGTCAGAAAACCGTTTGTTTTCTTTTGCAATTGGCGCACCTTGATGAGGTGATCAACTACGTGCTCGGGTTTTTCAATATGTCCGTAAAGCATGGTAACATTGCTTTTGATATCCATGTTGTGCGCCTCTTCAATCACGTCAAGCCATTGCTGTCCGGTGCATTTTCCTCGAACAATTTTCCCCCGGATATCAGGATGAAACAGCTCAGCGCCTCCGCCGGGCATGGAATCAAGACCCGCGTCTTTGAGACGGGACAGGATTTCCTTTGTAGAGTTTTTTGTCAGTTTTGAGAGATAATAAATTTCAGCTGCAGTCAACGCCTTGATGTTAAGTTGGGGATGGCTCTTTTTGATGGTCTTCATCATGTCCTCGTAATATTCAAGGGGAAGTTTGGGATGAAAGCCGCCAACAATATGAACCTCAGTTGCACCCATCTGCTTTGCGGTTCTGACTCTTTGTTCAATCTCTTGGGGAGTCAGGGTGTATGCGTCATCTGCGCCATCCTTTCTATAAAATGCGCACATTTGACAGCTGGCTGCACAGACATTGGTATAGTTCATGTAGTACGAGGCCGCAAATGTCACAGTCTCATCAACTAGTTTCTTTCTAGCATTATCTGCCACAGCGCCAAGCAGATGCAGATTATCATAATTCATCAGTTCCAAGCCGTCTTTGTATGAGAGTTCCTCTCCGGCCAATGCGCGATCTAGGGCTTTGGAATCTCCAACTAGTTGTTCTAGCATGATAGTTGATTTTCCCATCATGATATATTCCTTATAGTCTCAAGAAATAAGTAGTCAGTCATGTGATAACTGTCATGGTACTGCCCCTAATAGACGAACATAAACCAAAATGCTACTTGTGTCACAAGGGTTTTGGGAATATTGAGGAATTACGAGAGCATCAAAATTCAGCACATGGTGACTTTTTTGAGGATAATGAAAAGCAGACAAAACGTGAATCAGCACCGGGCGATGTTACTGTATTTTAGACTTTTTCTCTTTAATTGATTTTAATAATTTTTGAGCAGTATCTTTTGAAATATTTGCCAAATCATAATGTCTGTCAATAGACAGCGCTTTTTTGAAAAATTTAACGGCCTCTTTTAGATTGCCCATTTCCCCCAGTGTAAGGCCCTTGTATGCAAGGGCCATCGCACATTTTTTATCAATTTTCAAGGCGGCGTCATAGCACTTTATTGCCTGGGGATATTTTTCATCAGAGTGCAGTGCGGCTCCCTTGTTTAGCAACGCATCAATATTTTGAGGGGCAATATCCAATGCCTTGTCATATGCGCGAATTGCAAGTTTTAATTTTCCCATATTTTGCAGAGTTACGCCCTTGTCAATCAGAATATCAGAGTTTTTGGGTTCTTCGTTTAATGCCAGATCGTATAGTCTCAGGGCATCTGAAAAATTCCCATCCTCAACACATTCAAAAGCTTGTGCGAGCATCTTTGCTATTTTATTATTCATAAAATTGGTTGGCATGTGTCAATATTAAACTGATTTTTTATCCCATACTATAGTTGTTGATGGGATATTGATCAGGCATTCTTTGAATATGAAAAATTCATTATCAGCAGGCATTAGGGTACAACGATCAATTAATTAATCAATCAATCAATTAACCAGCCAATTAATCAGGGTCAGGAAGCAAATTTATCCCTAGGTTCAATTTCCAGAGACTTGTTAAAGCACTCTATGGATTCCTCATATCGACCCAAACTGCGTAGTGCTGTTCCTTTATTGTTCCACAGATCAGGATCATCCTGATTCAATAAAAGTGCCTGTTCAAAAAAACCCAGTGCGTCATTGAACTTCCCCTCATCCATCAAGATCCGGCCTTTTTGGACAAGGTCTTCAATTTCACCCATGAATTATTCCAGGTGTCACTTGTATTAAATCTGAAAAAAAAATCAAAAGGCAAAGATGACGAGGAAAATCAAACAAATTTATACATATTTCATCAATATTTAAATAAATTTATCTACACTATAAAGCATGGATCTAGATGAAACAGATGAGAAGATTCTAAGGAATTTACTAGTGGATGCGAGGCAATCTGCAAGACAGCTAGCTCTGAAACTTGGAATATCAACAGTGACAGTACTGACTAGAATTAAAAAATTGGAAAAAGAGAAGATAATTCACAGATACACGGCAGTCATTGATCATGAAAAAATAGGGTATTCGTTAACGGCAATTATTGAGATCATGGCCAAAAATGACAAGGTGATAGGTGTTGAGGACGAAATTGCAAAATTCGAAAATGTCTGTGGAGTGTATGACATTACAGGTTCAACAGATACCATAATCATTGTAAAATTCAAAGAGAGGAGAGAGTTGAGCCAATTTGTAAAGGATCTGGCAACCATACCCAATGTGGAAAACACCATAACTCACGTAGTTCTAAACACTACAAAAGAGGATTTCAGATTATCATAGGTATTAAAAAAATGAAAAATTTCAGCATTCTCGTAATTTCAATTATTGTTTTGGCAGGAGTACAGTCAGCATATGCACAGAATCCGGACAGGGGGCTTGACGTGACTGACGAGGAAAAAATCATAGTGTTTTCAGGATTTATAATAGCAGTGCTGGCGGTATTTTTATTTTTAGCAAGGGATGTTATTCTCAGGAAAAAAACATCGTATGATAAAAAAGAGTTGGAATCAAAAAAAGACAAGACATTTGAAAAATATCATTCGGACTGGGGAGAGGATTATGAAGAGTTGGGTCAGAGAAAAAATACAAAAAAAGACAAAGAATTAAGGGATGCATTAAAAAATGACGAATTGCCAGACTATTATGAGATTATGGGGATTGCAAAAGATGCAACGCATGAGGAAATTAAAAAGAGATTCAGGGAACTTGCAAAAAAGAAACACCCAGACAAAACAGGGGAAAATTCCGAAGAAGAGATGGCCGAACTTAACAAAGCGTATGAAATATTATCAGATAAAGAACAAAGAGGAAGATACGACCGATATTTCAAAGCAGGTTAGACATAGTCCAACTTTACAATAATCAGATTCAGTTCAATAAAAGTGGGAGTCTGTACACTGTTTGTTAAATTAGCAAGAATTTCAACGGGGACTGATGTACCATCAGGACCCGTCACGCTGGTGATCATCCTCAGTTCCCCAAATTCAGTGCTCGGTCCAAGCATTTTTCCCGTAAGCAGAGGAACGACAGAGAGATCCTCCACCACACACTTTATCTTGTATGCAAATTTATCAGAAAAATACACCCCCCCGCGGGTTGTAGGTTCGTTTACCGGAATGGGCGAATCAGTTATTGAGGCACTTGCAACTGCATATTTTTTATCATTTACATAAAGTGCAAAGTCGGGGGAATATTTTTCATTAAATTCCATTAATTTTTCCAATAATTCTTTATTAAATGGCATTCAAAAAACATCAAATCGTAATTCTTTTGAATCTTTCTAGCCAGTCATCAAAAAGATCAGGGAATCAGCAGGGGTGGAGTGATCATGTTTAAAAACAGTAATTCAGATCGATTGGTATTGCAGCAATTTGTAAATACCCATTCAATGAGAAATAAGATTCTCAGCCTCATGGTAGAAAACGGATTGGAGGAGGACTGTTATGTGGAAATGTTGGATTATACCATAGACCTGTTTGAAAGCCAGGGGCTGGGAACAGACTATTACGGATATCACAACATCAATCATGAATTAGAGGTGACATACGTTTCGCTTTTAGCCATAAATCAAAATAGAATAAAGTTCACAGACGAGGATGTAAAATACATATACGTTGCAGCGCTGTTTCATGATTTTGATCCTCAAAAAAATGTAGACAAGCCTCACGAAGAAAGTGTTTTGAGATTCATTTCAATGGATAAAAAACTCTGCCAGTTAATCAGCGATGCAAAAATAGATTTGGAGATAATCAAAGTCTTGATTTTAAGAACAACGTATCCATGGAGTGGAAAGATTAGAACGGATGCAGAAATCCAAATCAGGGAATGTTTCAACGGTTCAGAATTGACAAAAAACAATCTTCCATATCAGGAACACCTTATGGAAATGGGCTGGTACCTGTCAGTGGTAGATAGGATCAGCGGGTACGCTTTAGGGGATTTTGCAAAAGCAATGGAGATGACAAAAATGAACGCGCATGCACTAGCATGGAGACCATCGTTGATTATTAGAAGTGCGGTTGCATATTTTGAGGAGTTGCTAAGCAAGGAAACAGACATGGCAAAGGAAATTCTCAAAGTACTTCCAAAAGAAATGAGGAAGAACTTTTTTGACACTGTTTTGTCATTTATGAGAATTAGACAGCAGGAAATTACAATTCAGGCGGACTATTCATATGAAAATCTAAAGTTAGTTCCGACAATAGAATCAATGTCAACTAGAGAGGAACCGAATTTTATAAAATCATTATATGAGATCTTTTTAGAGCTACCATCCCCCCTTCAATTTGAAAAAGAAAATTTTGAAAGATCAGTAAAGGACCCTCAAATAATAATTAACACATTGCGATTAAATGACAAAAATGGGGAAATCGTGGGATTTTCAAAGGGAGGACCATTGGAAAATTACAAGTTGCGAGAAGAGATTAGGGACGAAAACTATGGTTTGAAAAATACCATATTTTTGGAGCCAATTGCATTAAAGATGGGATATTGGGGATTGCGGGGAGGAAGTGAGATGAGGCACATGTTTGTCATGCAGGCTCATTCCATGAAATTCGAATTCATGACAAGTTTTGCCTTGAGGGATGTCATTAGATCCAGGGTAGATAAAGAACAAGCAGAATTTGTCACATTATTTGATCCTGAAAGATGGGATTATTACAGAATCAAAATATAATCTCAAATTATTCACAGTAAACATTGGAAATTCCAAGGCAGAAAGGCTTTAGTAACTATAAAGTATCCAAAAAATCGTGATAGGTAAGGGTATGGGACTAGTAGTAATACTGCTAGTCATCGCAAGTTTTACACAGGTATCTGCATTAACAGAATTAGAAAGAACGTCAGTTAAGGATGTACGATTAAAAAATGCATTTGGTACGTCCATAGTAGATAATGTGAATGTAAACCAGCAGGTTCAGATTTCAGCAGATATTACAAATCATCAAACAGAATCACAGAATTTTGTATACCTTGTACAAATCAAAAATGAATCAGAATGGGTCGTATCCTTGGGATGGTTAAGCGGCCAATTGGCACCAAATCAGGAACTAAGCCCCTCACTGTCATGGACTCCAAGTGATTCAGGGGAATACACTGCGGAAATTTTTATCTGGGATGATTTGAAAACCAATATTGCGTTATCAGATCACATAGAATTATCAATTAATGTTAGTTAAGATTTAACAGGCAACTTTACGGGTATTTGCCAGATATTGAGGGAGACAGTCAATTTGTGCCTAAATTGATCAGGGTTTGCAGATATGAAAAATATTGATCTGCAGCACGAAAAATGGGATAAGAGATTTGTCTAATAGTGAAAAAAGTTCAACAAGTTCTCGCTAATATGACCTTGAGCCTATAGCAGTTATGACAATAGGATATTGTGTAAAATGTCGAGACAAACGAGAAATCGGCACACCTAAACCATACACCATGAAAAATGGTAAACCTGCAATCAAGGGTAAATGCCCTACATGTAGCACTGCCATTTTCAGAATAGGCAGAGGGTAAACTACTCAATAGAGAGTTTAGTACTGCCATTCATCAGTGAGTCCGTTCCATAATGAACGCATTGGGGATGGATCTTTTTCTATTTCTTCAGTAATCCGGTTTTTGAGCACAAAAAAGAAGTTCTCCAAGGCATCAATCCCACCATCGGCAAATAGCTCATGGCCAATCTCAGTGATACGTCTGTGTTTCTCAGCAATTTCCCGGGAATCAGGATTCTGAAGACAAAAAGTCATCAAATCAATTAATTCCTCTTCTAGCATGAAATCCATGATAAATTATTTAGAAATGTAGCTAGATTTAGGTATTGAGATAAAAAAGTGGAGAATCATCTCAGACGTCTATAGATCTCTTTGAATTCACAAGACAGGGTGTATGATAAATTTAGCAGATGAGCCAGTTGGTTCATCGACGTCTTATCACGACCTAACTGTCTTAGCAAGGTTAATGCCTTTTGGGGGGAGTTTGGAGACAGGGGGCTTTGACCAGACCAGGATTTAAAGGCAACCTCAACATCCAAACTAAAATTTAAAACAAATTCTTTCCAGTTAGGCATTGATGCACGTGCTTTTTCACTAAGTAGCACATGGGACAATTCACGAAATTCATTTTTTCGGTCAATGTACAACATTTCAAGAACCTGTTGAATTTTCTCCGGATGATAGTCTTTTGCATTTAGCATGTACATTCCTGCAATACTCATGCGATATTGTCTGCACAATCATAAATAAACAAGTCAGTAAATTATCAATAAAGATGTTAAAAAAAATCTTTAATAATGAACATATATTCAGAAAATAAAAAATAAAAGAAAGATTTTTTGATTTTATTGGAATGGATCAATAAATGGACAGTTGACAATATGGTCACTATCCATTGGTCGTGCAATACCAATGTTAATCAAGCCAGCTTCCCTGTATGCGTTCATATCATCAATGGTTTCTAGAACTTGTGCTGTGGCCGGATCATTCCAACCAATCACGAAGATTCTCCACATTGGAGAGTAATTTGCATCTCCGAGGGAACCTGTTGCAATTCCAGGCTGGAATCCTAATGGACCCGTGCCTACTATACCATTTTTGAACTGATACAAGTCTACTGCTGCTGAATTTGCAATCAAGTTTGCAGATGTTGATGAACTTACGACACCCATCGCTTGGGCAGGATCACTGGGGGTAGCATCTGTTACAATGTAATAGATTGTTCTACCATCCGGACCCCATCCGCGATGAGCTATGAAAGTTACATCCATCTCTTCTGTATCGATATCAAGAACTTGGCCACCACCGTATGATGTAGTGTCAGTCAAAGTTTCATCTTTAACCATCATCTGACCTTCAGGCCAGACAATTTGTGGCATGTTCAAAACTACATCAATTTCAGTTAATATAATTTCACCATTGTCAGCAGATTCCATAATCATTGCTTCTGAATCAAGTACTCTCGATGTTTCATCATTGATCCATGTTACATGGACGTGGGAAGTCAATGCACTGTACGTATCTGCTTGTGCAGGAGTACTTGTAAAGACTTCACCTTGATATCCATGTACACCATCGCCTGTTATGCCGTTGGTAAACATGTATGTTTTTGAAAGTGCTTCATCAGGAGCATTCGCTAACAAAGGAGCAAGTTCTACTTGCCATCCTTGGTTTGCAGTAATTATTTCTGCATGTGTTGGATCACTGGAATCAGTGATGATGAAATAAACATTTTCACCGTTGTAGTAACCCAAATGCATTGGAATTGTTGCTGGAACATTTGCTCTTGATAATCTAAGTACAGAACCCAAGTCAGCTTCAGTTTCGTCCATGTGTTTGTCGTCCATGTGTTTCTTATCCATGTGTTTGTCGTCCATGTGTTTCTTATCCATGTGTTTGTCGTCCATGTGTTTCTTATCCATGTGTTTCTTATCCATGTGTTTGTCGTCCATGTGTTTCTTATCCATGTGTTTGTCGTCCATGTATTCGTCGTCCATGTGTTCTTCAACCGGAGCTACAGGAGTGACTGGTACTTGTCCTGATTCCCATGCATCTCTGCCACCGGGAATTTCAGAACATAGATGTACTCCACAAACACCTGTGCTAGAACCGTATTTTGAGGTTCCAACACCTGCGCCTTTTGCGGCGTCAGCATCTGAAAAGTAATCCGTAGTCATACCTGCTGTAAACAAGGGTAAAATTGCAAGAAGTGCAATATATCTTAGATTCTTGTTCATGAAGATGAAAAGAGGATTTGTGTTTAAAAGGATTTGTGTTTAAAAGAAGTTGTCCAAATCAGGCAGATATCAGGGAAATTCTGAAAATCTATTTCCCACATAATCCCAATTTACAACATTCCACCATGCAGAAATGTAATCGGATCGCTTGTTTTGATACTTCAAATAATATGCATGCTCCCAAACATCCAATCCCAGCAAAGGGGGTTTTTGAATGGTCCAGGGACTGGTCTGATTTTCAGTGGTGATGATTTCAATTTTATGATAAGTTTCATTGAATACCAACCAACACCATCCGCTACCCTGAATTGACAATGCTTTTTCTGAAAAGATTTTTTTGAAATTATCAAAATCATCAAAATAAACATCCATCTGATCTTCCAACTGCCCACCGGGCCTGTCATCGCCATTTGGAGCCATCATTGTCTCCCAAAATAATCGATGATTTTCAAAGCCACCGCCAAAAAAATTAATCGCGTTTCTGCCGGATTCAGGAATTGATTTCAAATCAGATAAGACAGATGAAATGTATTGCGGATGAGATGCACTTCCAACTGCCTCAAGGGATTTATTCAATCCATCCACATATGCCTGATGATGTTTAAGATGATGAATTTTCATCGTTTCAGCATCAATAAAAGGTTCCAGATCATCATAATCATAAGATAGTCTTGGAAGTTCATATCGAACCATAAATTAAATCGAGGTTATCCACATATATTCCTCAAGTGCAAAGAATGATAAATCTTGAGGAGTTGATGACAGTATGAGAAAATTGGGGACCATAGATCTGGAGATACTGCATTTGGCGATTAATGAGAATGGGACATTTGATGCAAACAGCCTTGAGAATTCAGAGCTGAAGAGATTGGGGGTTGGGAAATTGTTGGATTCACTGGCCACGTTAAAAGACAGAAAACTGCTGTCGATGAATGAGAACGGTTCATTTTCCATTACAGAACTTGCAAGAGAAATTCTCTGGAACAAAGACATTCCGGCATGGGCAAGGATATTACGATTATTACAGATCAAATCCTGTAATTTATCACAGATACAGGATATTTTGAAAATATCCAGGGATGAACTAACCAAAGATATTGAAAAATTAAGAAAAAATCAATTTGTATTAATGTCACCACAAAGAATGGAAGACAGAGTAATCAAAGTTTATGAAATTCTTCCTGAAGGAATTACAGAGATAGACAGGACAGAGACTGACGGTTTTGAAAAGACAGAGTTTGGAGAGACAAGACGGGATGTTGAAATTCTCAGCATGGTGGAGCTAGTCATAAAAGAAATTCAGGATACGCAGTTGGAACAAAAGAAAAAAGAGTCAGTAATTGCAAAACTAGTCCGACTGAGAGAGAGATTGGAAATTTAGCTATTGTTATTTTGCCCGTATTTTGTCTTGAATTTGAGCTAGAATAAGCTCGGCCTTGTCCTTGTTTTCATAATTCTCATGTGTATCATCCATAATTTCGTCAATTTCATAGCTCTTATCGACTAGAATATTGGCAACGTGATCATCTAGGGTTCCCTGTCCAATTAAATAATATGCAAACACTGTATTTTTCTGGCCTATTCTATGAAGTCTGTCCTCAGCCTGTCTATGAACTGCAGGACTCCAATCAAGTTCTGCAAAAATAACATATTTTGCCCTAGTCAAGTTAATACCAACATTTCCAGCACGAATTCCGGCAATCATTAATTTAGATTCACCTTTTTGAAATTTGTCTATTTGATCCTGACGGAATGAATCAGATTGTCCGCCAATAATAGATACGGGTGAAAACTCTTGCAAACTATCATGAAGTAATTTGTGGATGACTTTATGATGGCAAAATACAACGACACTCTCTTCAATCTCCATAATATTTTTTACAAAATTAATTACATGCGGGAGTTTTGCAATACCTGCAATCTGTCTTTCACTCTGAATTGCACGGTTATAAGATGCGGATTTGGAAAATTCAGAGTCCGCATCCCTCTGTTCGGATTCGACCCTTGTCCAGATTTTATCCAATTCCTCAAGATAGTAATCCGTATCTGCGGCAATTACCTCCTTGTAGCGAACCTTGTCTTTGAGTTCTTTCAAGACATCGTCTTTCTTTCTTCGGAGCATCACGTATTTTTGCAATGCGTTTCTAAGTGATGCGCGTTTATTTTCCAATACGATTGCTTTTCCTTTGTCATTAACATAGCAAAAGTATTCACAGAATTCCTTAAAGCTTCCCAATAAACCGGGTTTTATGATGTCAATAATTGGCCAGATTTCCGAACCACGATTGAAGATGGGAGTGCCAGAAAGGCCGATTCTGTAGAGAACAGATGAAAGGGCCGCCAATTTTTTAACCGCCTTGTATTTTTGGGTTGTTTTTGATCTTAAATTATGTACCTCATCACAAACAATCGTCTTTAGTCCTAGTTTAGACAAATCAGCATTTCTTTTGAAAAGTAATTCATAGTTAATTATGTAAATATCTGTTTTTGGGAGTTCATGGGATTTTCCAGTTCTGATTATAGTGACACTAGGTGATCCAGAGTCAACGATACGTCCATTCCTGCTTTTCTTCTTTAGGAATTTTTCAATTTCACGTTCCCAGTTATTCAGAGTTACTAGGGGGGCTACAACAAGAATAGGAAATGCCTGTTTTTCAGTTGCAACATAGGAAAGGGTTTGAACGGTTTTTCCAAGACCCATCTCATCAGCAAGCAGTGCATTACCGGAAGATTTTAGTAAGAAATCAAGCCCTTCTTTTTGAAAATTTAACAGCTTGCCCCTGAATTGTTCTCCGGGTTTTGCACGCTTTAGTTTTAATTTGACTGGGGGAATGGTGGGTTTTGGCGCATATGTTTTTACAATTTTTCTTTGCCAGGTGGTTTTGGACAAAATTTCAAGTGGGTATCGGTCCATGATGAGTTTTAGTTGTTTTACAGTTTCCGGGCTATCAGGAAGGATTATCTCATTTATATTCTCCCCATACCACGCCTCAGAGACCAGTCTGGAGATCATGCTTACTGCGCGATCACCTGTGACCTTCCAGCTCCAGATTTTCGAGTATTTGTCAAGAACATACTCTAGTGTGCCGATGTTTTCCATGGATGTTTCCATAATTTGTCCACAGAAAGTTTTTTTGCCTTATGAATCTTCATATTTTTCTCGATCATTAAAAAGGGAAACAAAGATCGACAATGATTAAAATAGGATAACGATTTTAACTTTTGGGATAAATTTTCAAGGTAGATGATCCCTAGGCGTAAAATTACAAAAAACCGGGATTGCAGATCAGACCAGCCGGTAAATTCAAGGACATATGATTGACAAAATATTAAAAATCAGAATTGAGACATGCGGGATTTTGAACAATATGCCAGGATTATTCCCAAAATCAATGTAAAGTTAAAAAAATGATTCATCTCCAGCAACTCTCAAAAATAGATAAAAAATAATTTAAAATAATTCGATCAAGAAAAGTTTGCAGACGCGGCATACGTTTAAAATTCATTAGATTTTAGTGAATTTGTGGAATTCATTCAAAACGAAGAGCCGAATATTGAAAAACCGATTATTATTGCAGCAATGCAGGATATGGGGAATGTCGGAAGCATAGTTGTAAATTTCATCAATGATTCACTGAGAACAAAAACATTCAGGACGGCAAAATCGGCGTTTCCAACATATGTTATAGACAGGGAAGGATACATTGATCTTCCGGAGGAAAAATGGGAATACAGGTACGCCGATGATTTAATCGTGTTTGGAGGAGGAAAAGGACAACCGCAAAGCAGTAATGAATTAAACGCGTTATGCCAGGATGTCATGGACACTGCAAAAAAATATTCTGCAAAATTTATTTATACACTTGGGGGATTTCACACCGGCAGGATTCTCAAAGATGAGCCAAAGACATACGTTACCACGACATCAAGGGAGCTGACAAAGCAGATGGAGGGAATGCGTGTTCAGACCACTCCGCAAAAATCATTCATCACGGGGTTTAACGGACTGATTCTGGGATTTGCAAAAATTAATGGAATCCGAGGAATTGGAATGTATGGAGAACTAAACGAGCCGGAAATACCACAGTATAGATCAGCTATAAGCATAATCAAAACCATAGAAAAATTGACATACAGGAAATTAGGCGATACAAGTCAATTAGAGATTATGGCCCAGGAAATAGATAGAAAGAAAAATTAAATTTAATGAGACTTTCCAACTTCATGATCTTTTGTATTTTCATCATGACAGTCACAGCTACAGAGATGTGTTTTGTGACGGTTCATACAGTCAATACATTCAAAATGTTTCCTGGTTTCACATGCGGCGCAAATCATCCTATTATTACTAAATCATGGTAGAATTTGAGTTTTTTCTATTGGTTTGTTATAGCCTTAATACCGGACCTCGCTTCGTTCAAATAGTTTATCTGTCAAGTCCACATATCCTTGGGGGTCAAGCTCTTTGGCAAATCCTTTGTCGATATTGATTAAATAAATTGAATGAAGATGGGCATTTACAATATCATCATACTGTATTGGGGGGTTTTTGTAATATCGATCACACAGATCTTTGATTTTCTGTACGTCGTCTTTTTTTCGTGCGTTTGGAGGCAGCAGAAAAATCTTAGGAATTGGCAGCAGACCGACCACGGGGGTGGCTAGAGAAAACTTTGAACAGTGTTGGCTGTATCGGGCTATTTTACTCATAATTCTTGCAGAAAAATAATCTATGGTATCCATGGCATGTTCAGGGGGGGTAAATCCAGTTTCAATCTCAATGATGGTGTTTCCACCGCCCTTGCTTGCAAAAATATCACAGACAAGGATTTTAGATACATCTTTTTCAACATCTACAGAGTATCCCCTAGAAATCAGATTGCTGGTACAGATTAATTCCAAAATCGAATGGTTGATTTTAACCAGATTTTTTTTATACATGTCAATTAATTGCAGGCTGACAGCATCCAGTTTAGCGACATCGTCTTCTTCTTTGAGGTTTTTTGAGAGCTTTTCGGCCATCTCAAGAACATCATTACTGAATTTTTTCAAATCCATGATTTACGATTGGGTGATTTTCGGGGTTTAAGAGTTAGTGGAAATTGCAAAATTGACCGGTCTCAAGGCTCATACATCAGAATTGCTCAATTAAAATTGAAAAATAGCGAATTTTTATTCATACTTTGTCTTAACTGTAAAAAACAAGACATGCCAATATGTACAGCAAGCCGGCAATCATAGGACTATTTTCATTTTTAATGCTATTTTCAGTTATTCCGGATTCCCAGGCAGAGTTGTGGGAATTCATCGTAGAGGCGAACATGGAAAAAGAAACCGTGTATTCAGGCAATACAGTAGCAGTTACAGGCAAAGTTGTAAACCACGCATATGAGCCCAGCAGGGGCGTAGAAATTCTGATCAGCGCGGGAACAGATACAATCAAGACATTCACGGATACGCAGGGATTGTTTCGAGGGGAATTTGTAAATTTCCAAAAGGGTCCGGGAACATATACTGTCAATGTTATTGCATCTTGGTATGGCATGACAGGGCTGGCCAGTACTCAATTTCAGGTAAACGGTGATTTCAACCCGGCCTCAGCATTACAGCAGAAACTATTAACTGATGAAGCAAGGAAATATCTCATCTCAAATGAGGCTGATTTTGAAAAAGATCCCATAGGTCAGACTTTATTCAGACACTATCAGAAACTACTCCAGCAATTTATCAATGAAAAGGAATCACAAAAACCAAGTGAAGAGCAGATATTAATAGAACAGCAGAGAGGAATTGCTGAAAATCTGAAAAGTCAGGCAATCACAAAATTTGACCCGGGCACCGGGACGTATGGAGGATATCAATATGAAAATTATATATCGAGTCTAAACCCAGAAATTAGAGATCTGGTAGATAATCAGTTGAACTTTACTCAAAATAACTTTGCAGATGCTCAAAAGATCAGAGATGAGATTATTGAAAATGGGGGCACCTACGAGGAGGCAAGAAAGGCATATCTTGACAGATTGGCAATTACCAAGAAAACTCTTGAACAATTCAATGAAAAATACATAGAGGATTCAGAAAAATTGAAAGAAGAAAAGGAATTGAAGGAAAAAGAGGAAAGAGAGTTGATGGAAGAAGAGGAAAGAGAGTTGAGAGAGAAAAAAGTGAGAGAAAGAGAATTAAGAGAAAAAGAATTGAGAGAGAAAGAATTGAGAGAGAAAGAATTGAGAGAAGAAACAGAAACTAGTGAAGAATGAATGTGATAAATCACATGCACACATGATGTATTCAAAATTGTAATAATACCTGCTCGTTTGGAACAGATCAGACAGGCATTTGCCAGCAGCCCAAAGATATTGATGGACCACCATAGAATTGTAACGCCTCGTTACATTGATCTAGTTGGGATTTTCTTTGAATATTCTTAGTGCTTCTAAATGAGAGCAGTTGGCCTTCAAGTCTTTTCCATGATGAAATTTATAGAAATTTTTAAACCCGGGACACTCACAGGTATCAGAAGTCACAAAATATGATTTTTCAGGATCAGAGGATGATTTTATCTGGAATAAATCATCTTCAATCTTTACAACACCGCCACTTTCAACTAGTTTTTTGGCTTTTCGAATCGTGTTGGCACTCATACAAAATCAAACAAACCTCAGTGTATTATCTGTTATTTTTCATAGCACGTACAATGTTTGGATTCTATGATCAGATATAATACGACGGCTGAAGATGTTTTGCCTTGTTGAGATCCAGAATTTGTTTCATCTTTTTTTGAGAATCAGTTATTTTTCAACGGTTTAAACATCAGTTGTGACATCACACCAACTGAGTATCAGTGGTGATGATGATGATGATGACATTTGGTAACAATGAAAGATTCCAAATCTTTGTTTTTTAAAATAAATAAGTTTTGAAATTTACTCAAAACGGTTTTTTAATTTTGTTTGTGGTTTTGGAAGCATTCTCTGCAGTAAACAGGTCTGTCTTCTTTTGGTTTGAATGGAACTTGACAATCATTTCCACAATCCCCACATTTTACATCATGCATTTCACGTGGTCTGTCGTCTCTTCTACCAAATCTAGAACCATCCCTATCTCCGCCAAAGCCGCCGGATCTTCCGCCAAATCTACCCCCACCTTGTCTTGGTGCAGGTTTGTGGTTTTGGAAGCAGTCTTTGCAGTAAACAGGTCTGTCTTCTTTTGGTTTGAATGGTACTTGGCATTCATTTCCACAGTCACCACATGTTGTGGTGTGCATTTCTCTTTCTCTATCAAAGGACATGTCTTTCTAACTCTCAGCAGAATTATGCGGTAATAAACTGTGTGAAAAACATTTATTATTATAAACTGATTCCCTACCCCCATTATTGGGCATGAAAAAATACATTGCCACAAGAATGGCTACAATGTTCGGGGTTTTGATGATTACATTATTGATTACAATTGCATTGGTAGGCTCCAATATTGACACCATTCTAAAACAGGGAATAGTGTTTCAGGTAAGAGCCGAGATAACAGAAAACCCAGCAATTGCCGAGAGTTTCTCATCAGTTGGTGAATTTGAGGACTTTGTTCAAAAGCAGATTGACCAAAGAATTCAGACGTTGGGGCTTGATGAGCCATGGTATTCACCCCAAAGAATTGGCGTAACAATGTACAAGATCATGCTGTTAGATTTTGGAAATGCGACATTTCTGACTAGCGATGAGGGGTCCTCAAATGTAAAAGACATTCTGTTTGAGAAACTCCCAAGAACCGTACTGTTGTTTACAACTGCAACCATAATCACATCAATAATAGGAATATTTCTTGGTGCTTTGGCCAGTAGCAAGGTGGGTTCATTAATAGACAGAATCACCTCAAGTTTTGCAATAATCAGCTCTAGCTTTCCCGTATGGTGGATAGGGCTGTTGATGATATTTCTATTTGCGTTTACATGGCAGATATTTCCTGCAAGGGCAACACCGGACATTCCATCATCGGATCCAGCATATCTGGGATCTTTGCTATACCACATGGCGTTGCCGTTAATTACAATTGTAATGATTGGGTTTGGATCATGGGCATACCTGGTAAGAAATTTCATGGTCGGCATAATGCAAGAAGACTTTATCATGGCAAAAAAGACCATCGGTGTTAAGCAAAGGAGAATAATCTATACACATGCACTAAAAAACGCGGCTCCGCCAATCATTACCATTCTTGCTTTGAGTTTGTCAGGTTCACTTGGAGGTGCCATAATCACGGAAGCCGTTTTTGATTGGCCCGGAATGGGAAGACTGTATTTTGAGGCAATTACGGTGATGGACTTGCCTGTGATAATTGGTGCGACGTATTTGCTTACGGTGTTTTTCTTAATCAGCATATTCATTGCAGACATGCTTTATGGTTATTTTGATCCGAGGGTGAGGACAGGGCAATGAGCGGCGGCAGCAGCAGCATTACACCCCGGGAAATAAAGCAGGAATTCATCAAAAGCAAGATGGGGATTGCAGGGGTTGTAATTCTCTCAATTCTCATCATAACATCATTGATTGCAATAATCAGTATTCCGGTAGAAACGTTTCAGGAATGGAACAATCCGGGGAATTGGATTTCAAATCCCAAAGTCGCAATTCCAGTTTGGGTGAATATTTTCATGACTGAAAAAATTCCCGAACACCGAATTTTAGAGAATCCCAGCATAGAAAAAATATCAAGCGGGGGCACAAGCCTTACCTCACATCGATTCGGATTAAATTTTGATTATGATGATTTTCCAAATGATTTCATCTACGAGTTCACCTCAGAGTATTCCGGTTCACCCCTGTTGCAGATATCAGTAGTCCGGCCAGACGGAATCAAGTTGGATTTGCTGTCAACATCACTGCCATATTCGGATAAAAAAATCATACACGGTGAAAGGATTTTCTCTACAGATAACTCGATAAGGAAAAATCTGTTTTTACAATCAGAGAAATTTGAATTCGCATTTCAAAGGCTGTCTGCAGAAGACATTGTATTTTCTAAAACTCGGACAAACGAGTCTTTGAAGGGAAATTATATTTTTTCAGTCGATATGTACGGGGCTGATTCTGAAAATCAGATTCATGAATCAAAACTAATCATAGGAGGCAAGGCGTTTGGAATCATGGGTACTGATGAATTACGGCGGGATTTGGCAATAGGGCTGTTCTGGGGAACGCCGCTTGCATTATTCATCGGGCTAGTAGTATCAATAGCATCAGTGGTAATGGGTCTGCTTTATGGGGTGTATGCAGGATACAAAGGCAGGAAAACAGATGAGACAATGATGAGGTTCAATGATGTGATTTACGCATTGCCGGCACTGCCATTTTTGATCATCCTCTCTGTGACAATTAGCAACAGCATTTTTGTCATGGTCGGATTTTTGATGATTTTTGGATGGGTGGGCATTGCAAAAGTTTCAAGAAGCATGTCGCTGCAGATAAAAACCCGGGGCTATGTCGATGCGGCAAATATGATGGGCCAGAAAGACTCTAAAATCATACTAAAGCACATCGTTCCACAGTTATTACCATATGCGTTTGCAAGTATTGCAATCTCAGTACCGGCCGCAATTACAACTGAAGCCGGACTGAGTTTTCTGGGATTGGGTGATCCGTCATTTCCCACATGGGGACAGATACTGCACGATGCCAATACGTTTGGGGCGGCAGCCCGAGGTATGTGGTGGTGGATAATGCCACCAGGAGTGATGATTGCCATTACAGGATTGGCTTTTGTGTTTATTGGAAACGCGCTTGATGCAATAATAAATCCGAAATTAAAAAGATGATAAAATCAGGGGACAAACTTTCGAATTAATTCAATGGCACCGTCATTTAGTTTTATCGAATAACATGCGGAATTTTCATTGTTTATTGCTGCCAACTTGTTGGCAAATACTTTTTTGCTATGCCCGCCTTCAGATGCTTTGTCTGATTCATCAAAGCAGATGGACATTTGTTTCATGTTCAGATTGTTTTTTAGAAGAAATGAAACAAACTTTTGATAATTTTCAGCATCAACCCAATCGGTGTTTTTTTCCTTACTTGTTGCAATCCATATCTCAATGGAGTTTTGGTATAGTACCTTGTTTCTTAGCTCTTCTAATGCCATTTTTCATCAACTAAAAGTCCGCTCTTTGCATTTTAGAGCCGCATCGGGGACAAGTGCCGCCCTTGTGTTTGTTGTTACAAACAAGACAGACGTATTTGATTCTGCTAGAGCCGCCCTGTGAACCCATGCCAAAGAATCCTCCACCGCCGCCGCCGCTGCCGGATCCGGAATTGCCGCCATAGTTACCCATGCTGCTCATCTGCCTTTTTCGCATAATCATGGGAAGCAGGATAAAGATTGCCATTACTGCCCCTATGCTGATATACCATGGAACACCCAGCATTCCCAGACCGATTTGTAATCCAATACTGAACACCAAGGAAGCGGCTAGAAATATGTAATATCGTTTAACTTGGGGATTCAATTCACTAAAAGTATTTTTAAAACGGATATAAAGTTTTTTCGATTTCATCAGGCATGTTGGAGTATTTTCGTATAATTATTCAATTGAAAGCGGAATAGCGTTTCCATTACTGTCCCACGCAAAAATTGAACTGTCATCATATGGGGATTTTACAATCATTGAAACCAGCCCAAAGAAATTGTGCAGATCAGTTACTGACGGTTCTGCCGAACCGCTAGGGTGGGAATGAACGATTCCCACATAGCTCATATCAAAAGGCAGGAATGAGTGTGGAAATCCTGCAAAGGTTGGCCCGGTTTCACTAAAGGGGGGAATTACCAATCCATTGATCTTGATTTCACCGTTTTTTGATCTTCCTTTTAAAATTAAAATTCCCTCATTGGGGTGCTTCATTTTACAAAAAGACAGTATGCTGTCAAGGACCTTCTTCTCCAGTAGAATCTTCCGTTCAAATGTTTTCTTTTTAAACAACATAAGGAGCATCTAATTTAGAACTAAATTAATTTTAGGATGGATCAGATATGGTATATCGCGTATTGGAAAATTTTCCCAGTTTTTGCTCAATTTCGGAGACTAGTTCGGGGATTTTTGAATCAATCTCATCTATCTCACCCTGAAAAGTTTCAGAACGTAGTCCAGAGTCATCCAACGTGGAGGTATTTTTGGCAAGATCGTTTTCCAAGGAGATCAGCTCCTCAGGCATTAGGGAGTTGAGATCCTTTTGCATCTCTTTGTATTTTTTATAATATTCTGAAATCTGATGTACAAATCCATCTAGGGACTCTTCAGTCTCAGTTATCTGGGAGAATGTTTTCTCAACATCCTTTACGGAAATGGAACCGGATGAAATTCCTTTACGGACATTTTCAAGTATAATTATAATGGAATCTTTATTTGCAAAAGTCAGTACGTCAAACGGTACGGAAACTAAATTCGAGAGGATCTCTTTTTGATCCTTGTCCAATGAGGAAACATATTCATACCTGCTTAGGGGACGTGTGATCTTTGCAAACTGTGTGTTAATCTGATTTTTGATTTTTGATTTTTCATTGACAAAATCACCCAAGATGTTTTTCAGGTTTTGATATTTTTTGTAATTGTCAGAGGATTTTATCTCATTGATGCTATTTTGTATTGCGGATATTTTTTCATTTATCAGGATTGCATCCTTTGCAATATCGTCAATTTTTTGGGATTTTTCCTTACGCATCTCTTTTAGACTGTTGATCCGGTCAATGACGCCAAGTGTTTCCTCAGAAAGGGATTTTGTTGAATCATAGTTTTTCAGCAAATTGCGGATTTCAGAATGGTTCACATTCATTACGATGAGATTATCTTTTAATTGTGTGGCATATTTTTTGGCAAAAATATGAATGACCCTGGTTTGACGTCCCAGGACATCGCCTACTTTTTTAAGAATGAGGTTTAGTACGGAATTTAGTTTTTCAGCATCATCAAAAGAGGATATTTTCGGCAATGGAGCAACGTCTTTTTTGATCATGTCAATAACCTGCTTCTTGCCACGCACTACAATAAGTGCAAGATGTTTGTCAATATCATCGACATTGAGATTGTCTTTTTCAAGAACATTTCCTATTTTCATTAATTCCTCAATAAGTGGTTCGGTTTTGTTTCTGAGATTGGTAATGTCAATCAGAGTTTGGGATTTTCTCAAAGTCCTAAGATCGGATATAATTTTAGGAACATCTGCAAGTGAAATCTCCTTATTTTGTGCGATCCCATCAACGGACATTTCCTCATGTCTCTTTTTTTTGCCCCATCCAAAGACCATTTGATATCTTTCTCTCATGGGGATTAAAAATGATTGTTCAGATAAAATTTAAAATTTGGTAGTTTCGGGGTAGTGGCATGGTAAAAAAGTCATTTCATACAGGAACTGTTAAAAAAACAGTCAGGATCAATGCGTCAAAAGACAGGGTTTGGAGAAAAATCAGCAATATTGCAGGATTGCCTACGTGGGTAGTCGATGTCAAAAAGACAGTTTACCTCTCAGAGAAGAAAACCGATGTGGGGGCTGTCAGACTGATTACATTTGAGGATGGAAACGAGATTGAAGAACATGTTGTTGCATGGAAAAAAGGAGAGTATTTCACGTATATCGCAGTCAAGGGTTTGCCATTAAGGGCATATGTTGCAACGATTTCAATCAAACCAAAGTCCGGAAATCTTGTGGAATTGACATGGCAGTCGTATCTGAATAGTGAAAAAATGTCTGAAAAAGAATTTTTAGATTTCATGGTGTTTATGGCGGCATTTTATGAGGCATCACTGGAGAATCTCAAAACAGTTCTTGAAAAATAGTGCGTGTATGTACATCTCAAAGTCAAAATGTAAATACTGCAGATCATAAAAAAAATCATGAGTGATATGAGATTTATCATTGTAGGCATTGTCCTAATCTTTGTAGGGTTTCTTGTCTTGGGCGTGTTTGGTCATAATTATCAGGATGCCACCATAGAATCAAACGAGTTTGAAACATGTTATGAGTATTCAGATGATTCGCCGCCGGTTCAAATCAATTGTTCATCAAAGGTATTTGAGCAGACGGCATTCTTTGGTTTAGTCATAGGATTCATTACAGTCGGAGTCATTTCCCTAATTAAAGGTGGCAGGGGGGACTGGGACAGCAAAGTTAAACCAGAAGACATGGTAGGACCTGGAAACAATCAAAATGACAAGTCAGATAATTCAAAAAAAGATTAGTTTTGTTTTTTGGATTTTAGCTTTGCATAATCTTCGGGATGTTCTTCTTTGAATCTTTGATAGTGGACTTCTTCATACGGCATTTCGTCTGATATTCCATTACAAAATTTACATTTAAGCTAGTGTGTAGGGTAAAATAATGTTGTAAAATCAGGTTGTCGGGTGGGGATTAACAGTCAGTATCAACGTATTGATGATGATCAAGTGGGCAGGTTCTTTTCAGGATTGGTTACTGCGTGCCCTTGACAACAACATCAACATCATTTGCTTTAGTTTTTCAATGATTTTTGGTTCACAAACCTGTCTTTTATCTAAGATCTTCGCTTCAAATAACTGGACAGTATCTGATCTGCAATCTCTGTGACTTCGACCTCTTTTTTCATAGCCAGACTGCGCAGTTTCCGGGCATTTGTCTTGTTCAATGCCAGGACCACCCTCTGCTGTAACAGGCTGGATCTTGCCTTTTTTAGCAGTTTGGCATGCGATGATCTGGGGGAACGGTTCAGCGCCTTTAGATATGCGGCCCTTAATTTTTGATCCATGCGGGAAATATTTTCAGCGATATGTACTGCCTTTTTCACGTTTGGTACGGCATGATACAGCCTGACACAGTCATTACGGGACAGCTCTTTTGGGGCAAACTGTCGTAACTTGTCTGGAACTGCCGCAAATCCCAGGTACTTGTTCAAAGTTAATGGTGACATTCCCAGTGATTTTGCAGCTTTGCCCTTGCCTACTGATTCTGTTAAAAACACACATGCTGCAACAGTATCCTTGAGGTTCATTTTGTTTCGATGCAGATTCTCAACAACTGAGGCTGCCTTTGCATCCTCTAAATCATATCTCGTTGCGTTAGTTAATAGTAGAACAGGTATCTTTTTTGCCCCCAGCCTCTTCAGGGCCGCAAGCCTTCTCTGACCGGACATTAACAGATACGAGTTTTTCCCCTCTTTTTGGACCATTGGGGGGTTTTGCAGTCCGTCATTTTTAATCGATTTTGCAAGTTCTGCAATGCCATCTCTGTCCAGTCTTCTTGCCTGTGCGTCACGCCATACCGTGATCTGCTTTACTGGAATCTCGCGTAACCTGTAGGTTATTGGTGAATTGTATTTTCTTTTGGCCGTAATGAGTAAAGTTTCTTATTTTTGTTAAAATGTAAAGTTATTATTCATTGACCATTCATTCAAAAAAATACTATTCACATGACCGTTTTTTGATCGGTGTTCTGGGAAAATGTATTAGAGTCTATGCATAATTGAATTTTTAATTACATTTTTGATGATTTCCCCAACATAATAATGATTTTTCTGTTCTCGAATAAACTATTACGCACAAACTCCATTTTGTAAAATACCAAAGTTCTGAGGGGGTTCTATAGCGAGAAGCATAAGTTCATGAGTTATTTTCAAGATATTCCAATTTATTATTCATGCTTACCTAGGTAAAATCCACCAATCTCTAATTTTTTGATGATTTTTAGTTCACGAACTTTGTCTTTTTGCTATAGCTTGACTGCTTTCACGGCGGATCCTGGCTGTATACCGTAAAACACGCCGGGTTTTAGATCATAATGCTGGAAAATTCGAATTTATGGCACGATTTTATTCAGAACAGGCACACAATGGGACTTGACGCCAAGATCAATTATTATATAATAAAATGCAGTAGCCCAATTAATGACGTATAAAAATACAAAGACAGTATTGTTTACTTTTTTGATTGCTGCAATGATCATAACACTTGCCGGCACAGGATTTACAACAGAACAAGACCGGCAAATCTCAAAACAAAAACTACAAATCGACATCCCACAAGATTTGCCAGAAAAAGTAGCTGTACATGAAAAAGCAATGGCACTATTTACAGAAAAAGATAGTATCAATGCCGAACTTGCAACTCTTAAAGCAAAGTATGATGCTGTAGGACCCGATGGATTAACATCTAATAATATAAAAAACCTAGATCGAATTAAACATGAATTAATTGATGTTAATTTGAAGATTGATCAAATCAACGCAGATGCTAGAGCCCTGATCACAATGACACCAGAAGAAAAAGATCGGCTTTATGAAGATCTTGTAACAATCAGAGAATCAAATATTCCGTTTACTGGAGTGTGGACTGAGGAAAACGGTAAAGCAGTAGGCGTTTCATTTGAGACCCAACAACTAGCAGACAAGTATGCGGAAATAATTGAAACAATGATTAAAGTCCCTTTCTATGTGGAAGTTAGATCAGACGTTATTTTAGATACTTGTACAAGTCTTACTGCAGATTGTGAACCACCCACATCACCAAATACTCAAATACACAATGTAGAAAAACACGATATTGATGTGTTGCAAGCGAGGCATTAGATATGAAGAAAAAATATTTCTCCCTCTTTGCTTTGTTGGCAATAATTCCTGCTGTCATATATGGTATCGAGAACCAAAGCCCACAGTATAATGACGGAAAACTCACAACAGTTAGCACTGGTTTTCCTGCGGTTATATCTGACGAAGAACAAATGAGGTTATCTGATATTGTGGTAAGGGGAAAAATCATAGATGTGCAAAAAGAAGTAGGATATCTGGATGCCGATAGAGGTATTGTAAAAGTTTACAGTGTCTATACACTCGAGCCTCAAAAATTCATCAAAGGTAATGCAGAAGGAAATCTTATTGTGAAGGTCCTAGGTGGCGAAACAGAAAATTATAGAACTATCGCAGAGTACATGGAATTAGCCAACGAAGACAGGGTTTTCATGCATCTAACATTATCTGATGATGGAACTCACTACAATGTGTTTGGCGGTGTTTATACTACATATCTGCTTGAGAACGGTATAGCCAGAAATTCTCAATTACATCATCTTTTTGAAGCACAATTAGAAAGATCCCTTGAGGATTTGGCAAAAAAACAGGGATGATGATGACTCAGCTACAAAAATTCCGATTATGTTATTGAGTAAAATTATGCCATAAATTCGAATTTTCCAGCATTATGATCTAAAACCGGCGTGTTTTACTGTATACAGCCAGGATCCGCCGTGAAAAGTGGTAACAGGACAATCAGAACTTTTGATTTTACCAGATAATTCAAATGTGATAGTCGACCCCGCTGTTAAATTTTGGGTGATCAGAGCACTTTTGCAGCAGACCCCAACTGTATAGTAGATGTGATAATAGTTGCAGGGTGAAGTACCTCAGTATAATGTTTAAAGAGTGATTTCCGAACAAGGAATATGACAGTTAGACGGATCGTCTCTTTTTTACCCAGTGCCACCGAATTGTTATACGAATTTGGGGTACAAGATGATCTTTACGGGGTGACTCACGAGTGCAAATACCCAAAAGACGCAATCTCAAAACCACGAATAATTAATTCTGTGATTAATTCAGATGAATTGACAAGTAAAGAGATTGACACCATAACCTGCCAGTTGTTAAATCAGAGAAAGGAGATTTTTGTACTGGATGAAGAGAATCTGAAAAATGCAAATCCGGATCTAATTATTTCGCAAGAAACATGTGAGGTGTGTGCAGCATATACCAATCAGGTCAACAAAGCAATACAAATTTTGCAAAAGAAACCAGTGATATTTTCAATGGATCCCCATAACATGAATGATGTTATAAATTCGGTGACAGAGTTGGGCAGGATATTAGAAAAAACAGAAAAAGCCAAAGAGATCACAGATTCGTTGTCAAAGAGAATTAAAAACATCAGCAAGAACGGGAGCAGCAACCTCAAGGTTCTTGCAATCGAATGGATTGAACCGTTTTTTACCGCAGGACACTGGGTGCCAGAGATGATAGAGATGGCAGGAGGAATAAACATGATAAGTCAAACAGGGGAACATTCCAAAAGACTGCACATTGATGAGATTGTAAAATCAAATCCAGACATCATTGTAATGATGCCATGTGGTTTTGACACCCAAAGAACGATTAAAGAATATGTGGAATTTTTAAAAGACGACAAGAAATGGAAGAATCTCAAAGCAGTGAAAAACGATCAGGTTTTTGCAGTAGATGCAAATTCATTTTTCAGCAAACCGAGCATACGCATAATTGAGGGTATTGAGATTCTGGCAAAAATCATTCGGCCTGATAAATTCAAAAATCTAAAGGTTTCAGAGGGATCATTTGCACGTATTGATAGACTGATGGTGGCATCGTAACTGATGCATTTTCAGCAGTGTGTTGTTTGTGAATAATAAGATCAGGAGGAGGAGGAACCGAATGCTTTGTTGAAAATGACAAACACGCACACACACACGTACCTAGTCAAACTAGCAATGAAATCCAATAAATTACTGTCTTTTTACTGCGCTAACTAGTGATATGACATCCCTGTCCCTTAATTGATAGTCAGTAGGCAATCTCAAATTATATCTCAAGTCTTTTCCATAAATCAGACCTTTTATTAAATCAGAATGGATCTCCTTGGCAAGATCATTGATGGTTGCCCCGTCTTTTAGTAATATCAAATCAGGCAATACCCGGCCTTTTTTATCGGCAAGATTGACTTCGTCAGCTACTGGGTAAATGGAATTCATTTTGAGTAATTTGAAGACAGCTATATTGATCGCAAATTGAACGCCGGTTCTCATATATTCGCCCATGATTTCTTTTTGGATAAAATTCAACGCATTGACCTGTTTTTCATTGAGTTCGTTGGATTTCAGAATATCAAAGCTTTCAGAACCAGGCGAGTATTTTATCAGTCCTTTTTGTTCTGCACGTCTTAAAACAAACTCACTATCGCCGCTCACAGGAATCACAATAGAGTCATTGTATCTCTCCCTTAATCGTGCAAAATTTTTATCAGCACCTTCAACATCAACTTTATTTGCAACAATCAATGTGGGTTTTGAGATTTTCCGCAGATGTGATGCGAATTTTTTACTATCAACCATGTCAAAATCATCAAAATTTTTTTCCTCAAGACAGGTAACATGAAAGGTTTCTTTAACATGGATTTTAGTGACTCCGATTCCACGATAAAGATCAGTTATGGCATCTGAAACATCCGTTCCAGATTTGATTAGTTTTGAGATTTTGTCCCTGTTGCCTTCAAGAATCTTATGATACCACATGATCAGTTCTTCTTCAATATCTGCAAAATCAGATATCGGATCTCCGGTTCCAACGCTGGTGATTTTTCCAGTGGAATCTATACCTCCGGATGCATCAACTACATGAAGTAATGCGTCAGATTGTGCAGCTATTGACAGGAATTGGTTTCCAAGACCCTTGCCCTTCCAGGCATCCTTGATGAGACCGGGCAGATCAATTAACTCGATGGGGATGTACCTCCATCCATCCAGGCATTTGGAGTTGTTTGGATTGTCCTGGATTTTAAATTCCGGATGAACACACAAACTGATTGCATGTGCGACACCAGATACGGGTGATTTTGTAGTAAACGGATATGAGGATATTTTTTCAGAAGACAGAGTGGCAGAATTAAAGAAAGTGGTTTTTCCAGTATTGGTTTTACCAATTAATCCTATCTTGATTGGCATGCAATATTGAACAATGCAGAATATTTATCTCTGTCTAGGAATCGTCATCATCATGCTTATTTTGTATTTTTTCCAATGTTTGATTCAGTTCCTTGATTGCCCATTTAATGTCAGAGAGATCTTCTTCTGAGAGGGATTCCCCCCACTTTTCTAAAACACTGTTTGCAATTTCAGAGCAGTTGTATAACAGATTCCAGTACGGGTGATGTTCGGCAGTGGTATATGCCAGCTCGGTAACATCATGAAGACCGTTTTGCGCCCGTGCCAAAGCGGTGATTTTTTCTCCGAATATTTTGACAACGTCATTATCTGGATCCCGCTCAATTTTTAACGGAATGTTTTGTCGTTCATATTTTTTAGCAAATTCCATCAAGTCACGGTAAAAATTCTCAAAATCAGTCATCGGTACAATCTCTCATGTTCTGCCAGCATGCATCGATTAAAAACCACCTGGATTCCAGACTGTCTTGCCAGTTCCTCAGCCTGGGGGTTATGAATGCCTTTTTGAAGCCAGATGACTTTGGGTTTTTTCTTGAGTGCCTCCTGAATTACGGGCAAGACCTGATCAGAGGGCCTGAAAACATCAACGATGTCAATTTCTTGATCAATTTCAGAAATTGAGCTGTAACATTTCCTCCCCAAAATTTCACCAGTTGTCGGATTTACAGGCGTGATATCATACCCGTTGTCTGCAAGATATTTTGGGACATAATGTGCAGCTTTTGCAGGGTTTTTAGACATTCCTACCACGACCACTTTGTTTAATGAAAGAATCTCGCGGATTCGTTGATCTGAGAAAGAATCCTGTTCCACAACTAGAGTCATTCCATGAGGCATATAATTTTTAAAATATTGTGAATTATCAAAGAATTTTTTAGGGGATTGATAAAGAGAGAGATATGGATACAGAGTCAAAAGATCTGATTGTGCTGGGGGCAATAAGGCGTGGAATTAATAAATTTGATAAAATTCAAAAAATAACAAAAATTAAACCCGAGGAATTAAACCGGGTTTTAGAGCAGTTAGAAAAACGCGGATGTATCGGAGTTGAGGAGAAGAAAGGATGGTTTGGGGCAAAGATCGAGATTACGGTAACAGACAAGGGATCAGACGAGTTGGATGAAAGGGTCCGCCAACTGGGGAAAAAATGGAGTGAGATGTCGCTGTTATACAAAACAGGGGATAAGGAGGGATTAAAACAAGAGATGGAAAAAAACAAGTCCATAATACCGTCAATGATGTTTTTTGGGATAATGGACATGGTGATGTTTTCCATGATGTTTAGTACGATGGGAATGGCAATGTCAGATTATGTGGCCCCTGAAACCATGCAGGATTTGGGGGATGATGGGGGAATGGGCGGTGGTGATGAAGGAGGAGGAGGAATGGATTTTGATATCGGGTTCTAGTGCGTGTTTTATAGTGGAAATAAAAACAAATCATAGTTGATTTACAATTCATTTGATAATTCTGGACTGGTCAAAGTACTGACATTTTTAAAGACACACAATACAGAGTACCTGTCAGGCCAGGATTTGAGTGACGTGCTGAGGATCAGCAGGGTGGCAGTTTGGAAACATATCAAAAAAATTCAAGAGCTGGGATACACTGTAAAATCAAAACAAAAATCAGGATACAAGTTAATTTCAAATTCAGAATTATTACTCCCGTGGGAAGTTACTTTAAACCTGAAAACAAAAACCATTGGAAGACGGGCATACTATTTTGATTCGATTGACTCCACCCAAAGCCAGGCATTGAAAATGGCAGGTGACATTGAAAGTGATGGTGCGGTAATAGTCGCTGCAGAACAGACTGCAGGTAAAGGAAGGGACGGGAGAAGATGGATATCGCCAAAAGGGGGCATTTGGATTTCAATCATACTGCATCCAAAATTTGATATTTCAACTACCACGTTGTTTCCAATTGCATCGGCACTTGCATTATCAATTGCAATTGAGAGGGTATTTTCAATCAAACCCGAATTAAAATGGCCAAATGATTTGACAGTTAATGGCAAAAAAGTGGCAGGTATGTTAGTGGATGCAACATTGGAGTCAAACAAGATTGAAAATTTGGTTTTGGGTGTCGGGATTAATTTTGATGTAGATGCAAAGCAGATTGAAAAATCACTTGAAGGAACCCCGAATTTTTACGGGGTGGCCTCCCTTGATGCTCAGAAACAGGATGTCAAACAGGTTCAATTAGTACAGGCATTTTTAGTGGAATTGGAAAAAATTTACAAATCCCTTAATGCAAGACAAACAAAAAAAATCATTTCAGAATGGACGCTAAGATCATCAACAATAGGAAAAAATGTGGAATCAAACACGGCAAATCTCAAAATTAAAGGAAGGGCGATAAGGATCGACGAGGATGGGGCACTGGTAGTTTCAGATAAAAATAAAAATCACAGAGTCATTGCAGGGGACATTATACATCAGTCAGGATAGGATGATTATTTTTTCCCGGATTTTGTTTTTCGTGGCTTTTTTGTGGAATTGGAAATTAACAAGGACTGCTCCTTTAAGATCTCCCCAAGATCCTTTTGTATGTCAAATACGGCCAAGAGCAGATCTTCGAGGGCTGCAGAATATTGGCCATAAACGTCTATGAGTTCAGACTTTGTTTCGTTGGATTTTAAAAGATATTGGTTTGAGCGCCGCAAATTGGCAGATTCGATCATTTCTGGAATATCGGCTACAACCGGATTCCCTATCCGGGTCAGAACCAGCTGAATATCATCTATTTTTTTTCGGAGATCGTAGATGATTTCTCCCGCATCGATATTTGCCAATATAACACCATATGATTATTAATGAATTAAAGATTTTCTAAATCACATTAAAAATGAATTATTTATAGAACCATAAACCCAGACAGAGTGCAGTTTGGAAATAAACTATAAACAAAATAAAGATGTAAAAAAATCATTGATGGGTGTTTTTTGTTTATTGTCTGTATTCTTGCTGCTTGGTGGTACGGTTGTTATCGGGCCCGTATCTGCGCAAACAGACGATGATCTTAAAGCAATGTTTGAGGAGGCCAGGGGGCATTTTGTGGTGGGGGAATACAAAGAGGCAATTAAAATTTATGACGACATGCTAGAAATCGCCCCAAATAACATTTCAACGCTAAAAATGAAGGGAATTGCACAGAGTAATTTGGAGGAGCACACCAGCTCACTCAAACAGTTTTTCAAAGTGTTGCAATACAGATCAACTGATGTAACTGCCTTGACAGGCATGGGGGTGGGGTTTGGAAATCTGGGGGAATACAAAGAGTCAATATCCTATTTTGAAAAGGCGTCAGTTGAGAAACCAGATAGCGTGATAATAAACAACTACCGGGATTTCATCAACAAGGTAATTACAAAATATCCGTACACGCCGACTGAAAAACCCCAACAGTGGGGAGGATCCCTGCAAAGTGCAGCAGCCATCCCGGAATGGATAAGAACAATTGCAAAAGGATGGTCAGAGGGAAACATAATGGATTCGGAATTTGAGTCTGCCCTGATATATTTAGTAGAAAGAAGCATCATCCAAATTCCAACGGAGGTCATCCGGAATCAATCAAATGAAAGAATTCCAGATTGGGTAAAAAATAATGCGTTGTGGTGGGCAGATAGACAGTTAGATGACAAAGCGTTTGTATCAGGCATTGAGTACCTGATTGAGAATGGAATAATCGTGATCAGTGCCGGAGATCAGCGACAGAAATTCCAAGAAGAGATCGACGAAGAGTTTTACATTTTTGAAAAATATCTCAGAAGCATTTCAAACAACATCTCAAAGGAGACGAGATACATAGAATATCCCAATCCAAGTCAGGACGTCATAAAGAAATTTCTCAGGGATTACATCAAATGGAATTATGAAGAGCAGGTAAGGGGGGCTGCCAAGAATTTTCCGGACCCGGCTTATCAAATTGAAGACGGGACATACATAATTAATTACAAAGTACACATCAATGAACAGCCAACTGGTCTTCCGCTGGATCATGTCAGTACGATGAAAAACTCTTTTGCTTTTTGGGAAAGCCGGGAATTGTCAGTGGATAATCAAAATGCAAAAATAAAATTTGAGATTACAAATTTGAAAGATGAGGCAAATGTATGGGTCACATGGGTGGTTCGAAACATAGGAGAGGGGGTGCTAGGACATGCACACGTAGGAAAGGGGGTGGTAGAAGTCACCTTGGGGGACTATAACTGCGATGGTAGTTTTCAGTTATACAGCGTAGACAGTGTTGAGACAATAATGACCCATGAACTGGGTCATTCGATCGGATTAAGTCACACCGATGATAAAAGCAACATAATGTATCCGTCACTTGCGCCATCATATGCATACTGTTTGCTGGGCTGAATTCAAAAAAATGGGGCATATTTGGGAAATCAGACATTGTTAGCTCAACCTACACACAGTTAACCCGCAGATATTTGGTAAAATTGATAATAGTGTATTTAAAATATCAAAGTATTATGCTAAAAAATACAATGATCAACGGACCAAAATGTCCATCGTGTGGAGATAAAAAGATGGTCACAGACCAAAATACGGGGGAGTTGTTTTGCAGTAAATGCGGGCTAGTAGTTACAGATAAAATTGCAGATACTGGTGCCGAATGGCGTTCTTTTTCAAATGATGAGGGGAACAAAGCTAGAACGGGTGCCGGCACGTCACTGACTATGCACGACATGGGATTGTCAACTGTTATCGGTGCTGCAAACAAGGATGCCACAGGCAAGCCGTTATCTGCAAACGTTAAAAGTTCAATCGAGCGATTAAGAACGTGGGACAGTAGAAGCCAAGCACATTCTTCAGCAGATAGAAATTTGAGACAGGCATTAAATGAAATGAACAAGTTAAAAGACAAGCTTGCATTAACTGACGCGGTAATTGAAAAGGCCGCATATATTTACAGAAAGGCAATGGAGAAGAAGCTGGTCCGTGGTCGTTCCATACAGGGACTGGTTGCAGCGTGTCTTTATGCATCATGCAGGAATACAGAGACACCCAGAACCCTAGACGACATTGCAAACGGAATAAACATCAGAAGAAAAGATGTGGCAAGATGCTACAGGTTAATCTTCAGGGAACTTGAACTAAAAATGCCAGTAGTTGATCCAGTCAAGGGGATTTCCAGAATTGCAAGCATTGCAGAACTCAGTGAAAAAAGCAAGCGTAAAGCAATTATAATTTTGAATCAGGCAAAGGAGATAGGAATGGTGGCGGGAAAAGATCCGATGGGGATTGCAGCGGCGGCATTATATCTTGCGTGCATTAGTTCGGGGGAATCAAAGTCTCAAAAAGACATCTCGATTGCATCGGGTGTGACTGAAGTGACAATTAGGAACAGGTGTGCGGGATTAAGAGAGATGCTAAAAGACGAAATGTAGAGTCATTTTTTAGATATTTCAAATTCAGATATGCATGCAGATACATAATGCACCGCCACTAGTTTCCGTGTCGTAGATTAACTGCAAAGAATATTTTTTTGTCATGCCTTGCAAACAGTAACAGACAGTTTCATAAATCTTTATTTTAAAGATAATTCCATCAAAAGTTTTGCCAGAATCAAATACGTTGCGTGTCAGCAGGATACATTTGCACCCCTGAATGCAGGTGTAATGTTTGCGGGTTTGGCTCCCGTGTTGGCGCCATGCATGCCGGGATATCTTTTTTCACGTTCTCTGCCACTATAGAGTATCAGAGCACAAACAGGGGTTTCTGCGTGTGTGTGGGGCACATACACACCAGAGCAATAGATCGAACTGATCATAAAAAACCGTCTTGGTGAAAACCGCTTTGCCTGCCCGGTAGCGAACTATTTATTGCGATCTGTAATAGCGGATATCTATGCAACAGGATCCCTCAAAAAACATTACAGACTATTACAAACACCTGTCATTATTTTGGACAGACATCATACATTTGATGTCAAGCAAGCCCCAGGCACTGACATCCACGGGGCCAATGAGGGCATTTGCTGCCAACTCTAAAAAAATAACCACAGAATTAATTGAGATTAATGAGGATTTGGTGGGATTTAATCAGCATCTTACAGAATATTATAAACAGCTTGCAGAAGCATGGGATGTTGCCCAGAAGAAAGTCAACCTCAAAGCACCCAAAGTCCCACAGGACGTTGAACAGATTGAGGCATTCAAGAGAATTTGGATAGACATCTTTGATAATGATTTTACAGAATTGTTTGATTCTAAAAAATTCGGGGAGAATTATGGAAAGCTTGTTTCAAAGGAGCTTGAATTGACCAAGCATTGGAACAACATTACAAACGTGATGTTACAGTCAGTGAATCTTCCAAGCAAGGAAGAGATTGACGAGGTGTACAAGGAACTCCACAGCCTCAAGAAAAGGGTTGGAAAACTGGAATTGGATTTAAAGAAAAAAGAGTCGGCTAAAAAATGACTAGCGAATCAGGGTTGGATCCAAAAATAATCGAGGAGATTTTAAAATTTGGCAAGAATGTCATCGACGCTCCAAAATTGGTTTCGGCACCTGACGAAATAAGCTTGGAGGTAACACCGCATGATACAGTTTACAAATTAGATAAAACCAGGTTATTACATTACAGGCCACTGGTAGAAAAGCGACACGGGACACCGTTACTAATTTCATATGCGTTGATTAACAGATATCACATATTGGATATTCAGCCAGAAAAGAGCTGGGTGCGGAATCTGCTGCAACAGGGATTTGACGTATACATGTTGGACTGGGGAACTCCGACAAGCATGGACAAATATCTGGATTTTGATGATTATGTAAATGGATACCTGGATTCGGCAGTGGAATACATCAAGAACGAGTCATCAAATGAGAAAATTTCACTTCAAGGATATTGTACAGGCGGTACGATTGCCACAGTATACACGGCATTACATCCGGAAAGTGTGAAAAACTACATTGCAACTGCCCCCGTAATTGACGGATGGAGGGACACGACTGTAATCAGCAATCTTGCCAAACACATGGATGTGGACAAAATGGTAGACACCATAGGCAACATGCCTCCGGAATTCATGTATTACTGCTTTTCAGTGCTCAAACCATTTGAGCAGGGAATTGAAAAATATGTCAAATTTTTCAAAAATATAGATAATAAAAAATTTGTAGATAGTTTCCTCAGAGTGGAAAAATGGCTGAGCGATACACCGCCCATCCCAGGAGAACTATTCAAGCAGTGGATTAAAGATATCTATCAGGACAATTTACTAGTCCAAAACAAGATGCAGGTGGGCGGAGAATCCATAGATTTGAAAAAAATAGACATGCCAACATTTACCCAGATTGCAGTAGGAGATCATTTGGTTTCACCTGAATGCAGTATGCCGCTGCATTATGCCATAGGAAGCCAGGACAAAACATTGAGAATGTATCCGACAGGTCACGTAGGCATGATAGCCAGTTCAATGTCACAGAAAAGGGTTTTGCCGGAGCTGGGAAAATGGTTAAAAGAAAGATCATAAAAAAGAAAAAGAAGAAAAATTAAAAAATCAATCTTCCACTAGTTTGTTTTTCTAGTAAAGGCGGAGATCCAGGATTGTAGGATGTTTCTGTTCAGGTCAACGAATGATTTTGCGTTGTCGTTGAATGTCTTGATATTCTGTTGTGTTGCATCGATAGTTGTAAGGGTTATCTGGTTCTGTATTGACGTTGCCTTTACAAATTCTTCTGTTGTATCATGAATTACTTTTAATGCCGCTTCAGGAATGTCTGTTGCAATGCCTGCTTTTTGTACATATTCCTTTTGTAGTGCGATGGTTGAATCCACCATGTTCTCATATGCCTGCAGATATTCCTGTTGTACGTTAGTAATTGACTGGTGGTACTGCGGTACTGACTGTCTAACACCGGTGAAGAGTTTGTCAACATTTTCCTGACATACAGAAAATACATCTTTGGGAGTTGCCTGTGTTGTTTCGGTTTTACTCATTTTTTCACCTCCTTATTTTTTGATTTTTTTGCGATTGGCAGGATAATGACCTGGACTAGATCACCATCTCCTAAACCAAGTGCGTTTCTCTCAGCTTCTGGAATTGAGATTCGTCCATTACTACTGATGGTGGTTTTGTAGGCACCCCAGTTCATAAAAGAGGGAAGCATCTGTCCCATGGAAAACATGGCATCCATGCTTTTACTTTGTATGCTAGACATGCTATCCATCATGTTGGATTGGGTTTTTCGTGCAGTATCTGAAACCCCTTTTAGTGTTTCCAGCGGGTTAAATGTTTGACTGGTTTGATTAGTCATCAAGGAACCAAAATTTTTCATAAATTCCGCCTGAGCACGTCCACTCTTCTGAATCCATAATTTGAACATCTCTGAAGGATTGTATAGGTTTTGATTACCACTCATAGGTAATAGTTGGAATAGTTGGTATTTAAATCAATCTATATGCCATTTAGGAATTCCAATACTTTGGAGGCAAAAGTGCCCGGATCCTGAACGTAGGGGGTGTGACCGCACCCATCCATTCTTAAAAATTGGCAGTCAGGTATTGCCAAGACAAAATCATCTGCATAATTAATCGGAATTACGGGATCGTTTGCACCCCATACAATCAAAGTGGGTGATTGTATGGATGGGAGTTTAGGCGCAATGGATTTGGAATTCTTCAGCCCCAATATGCTAGACATGAATGCGAGTTTTGCATTAGGCAGCTTCATTCGTTTAACAAATCCATTGACGATTGATTCCTCGGCATTTTTTCCGGAACTCTCCATCATCTCAAATGCATTTTTTGCATTGGCCTTGTTCGGATACATTGCGGCCATGATGTATGCATCAAGTGCGGGAGTGGAATTTTTCATCAGTCCTGCAGGGGACACGAGGACCAGTTTTTCAACATTATCAGAATGCGATGCCGTATATTCTGCGGAGATTTGCCCCCCCAAGGAAGAACCTATGATGTGAGGTCTGATGATTTTGGAGGCAGTAAGAAATTTTTCAAGAAACTCTGAAAAAAAATCAGGGGTATAGTCAGCTGTGGGTTTATCACTGTATCCGAATCCAATTAAATCAGGGGCTATAACACGAAAATCACCTGCAAAGAGGGGAATTACCCGGCTCCATCTTTCAGATGATGCACCCAAACCATGAATTAGCACAAGCGTATCTTTAGAATCGCCAGATTCAAAATATCTGATTTTATGATTATCAATCTGAATAAACTTTTCTTCCACTATTTTAGCAAGAATTATCATCACTAGTTAAGGTTTAGTGAAAAATGCGATCAAATTACGGCAGATATGGGCACGGCAGGATTGAAGATAAGAAATATGTTTTTTAGTATCAAAAATAGACAGATACCATGATAAAAAAGAAGATTTCAAGGATTCTTGTTCCGTTGGATGGTTCAAAGAATTCCATCAGGGGGCTGGAAACTGCCATCGGATTGGCAAGAAGTTGTGGAGCCACAATTACAGGGGTTTATGCAATTTATGCACCACCCCACTCGGAATTCAGGGGTGTGGGATCAGTTGAAAAAGCAATGAATGTGCAAATTAAAAAAATTATGGAGGATGCAAAAATTTTGGCCGCTAAAAACGGAATTGTGTTTAATAAAAAGATTGTAAGGGGCGAGATAGGATATAACATCATCAAACAGGCACATGAAAAAAACAGGTTTGACATGATCGTTATTGGTTCACGCGGGCGAAGTTCCACTAAAGAAATGTTCTTTGGAAGCGTATCAAATTATGTCATTCATACATCAAAGATTCCGGTATTGATCGTAAAATAATTAAAAAAGATCCCGCAGGGTTTTCTCAGTTTTAGTTTAATCAGATGGCATTTGTATCTGAATTTACTTTCTTTCAGGGCAGCATGGATCGTTTCATACCATGGCGGGTCCAGAATTTTTTTCAATTCTTTTGCTTGCAATGTCGTGCGGTTTTTCCTGCACCAGACGGATTACAGGCATTGTGGCTCTTTTTGCCAATTGCAATTGTGAATAATTGTTAACAAACTGCCGTTTGGAATCCATCAAAGACTTGACATACAGTTCTGTCTGAAGATCCACTTTGCAGGTTTTTGCAATCAAAGACATCCCCAGCGTCATTGAAAATTTGATTCGTTGTGCATCAGGCAAACAGCAAGAACCGCTTTTTTTAGGTCTTGATTCTGACTCAAGTTCACAGTATGATCAATCAGGTAACAGTGATGATGATAATATTACGATGATGGCAAAAGGATAGACAGCAAAAATGGATCTTTCCAGAATTAAAATTCTACATGCGTTTAGAAGCCTTGTTTTTTGAAATATTTTTGATGATATTCCTCTGCCTTGTAAAATATCAAGGCGGGAACTATTTCAGTAACAACGAGATTGTCAAATTTGGCTGATTTTTCCAAGACTTGTTTTGATTTTTCTGCAATTTCTTTTTGTTTTTCATCATGGTAAAAAATTGCTGAACGGTATTGAATTCCGACATCGTGCCCCTGGCGATTTAATGTTGTGGGGTCATGGTTTGACCAAAAGACGTCCAATAACTCTTCAAAAGAAATCTCATCGGGATCATAATCGACTTGGACCGCTTCTGCGTGTCCGGTCTTATCGGTGCAAACTTGCTCATATGTAGGATTTGAGAGTTGCCCTCCAATGTATCCGGCGGCAGTGGATTTTACTCCTTTTGTTTTGCTGAATAAATCTTCGACATGCCAAAAACATCCTGCACCAAACGTAGCTTTCAATTTGATATTGGGTTAATGTACCAAATTAAAACTGTTTGCAGAATTAGCCTAGTTGATTGTTATTATTCCCTTTTGAATAAGGTATTCCAAGGAATGGGTGAATTCATCTTCTGAGATTAGATTTTGAGACCACCAATGGGCGTTATTGCGAATCCATGTAGGTATTTCTTTATCAGATACGTTTCCAGAAAAAGTACTACTGGAAACCATGATGATGTTGTTTTCCAGCATGAATTTGATTCCGGTGATAAATGCGGCATCGGTTATTTCACCAGTTGCCCACAATTCAGCATCAGCACGAATCCAATCAGGTACGGAGACGGGATCCGGGTATCCCAAGACATTGTAAATGGAGGAATTTGGAAACTGGGAATCAAACCAAGATTTGTAGTCTTGTTCATCGTTGTATCTGTCAATATAGTATTGCGGTGGTTGGTCAGATGCGGGAAAGTTATCCACGTGTGTTATCTTGTAACCGACAACATTGGTAATGGAGGAGTTTGGGAACTGGGAATCAAACCAAGATTGGTAGGCGGGTTCATCGTTGTATCTGTCAATATAGTATTGCGGTGGTTGGTCAAATGCGGGAAAGTTTGGAATTTGAAGTTTTAATGTATCAAAATCAGAGCTGGGCCGAGTGGAAGCGGGGGGATTTGACACGGATGGTTTGTTTGCAGTATTGTCCGGTTTAGTAGTAGTGGCAGGCCCTCCCGTATTGTCCGATTTAGTAGGAGTAGTAGGCGATGCAGTATTGTCCGGTTCAGGAGGAGTAGTAGGCGATGCAGTATTGTCCGGTTCAGAGGGTTCCCGATACTCGATTGACTTTACCAAGCTTCCATCATATGTGGCCTTGATTGTATAAATTCCAGGACCGGGCCAAGTGGGTCCACCGACATTAAAAGAGACTGAAAAACTGCCATCAGTGTTGACAGGGACCGTGTTAAAATCCGTAAAGCTTGTTTTGCCAGGATTGAATATTTGGACAGTTACAAAAGGAAATTTGGAATCATATGAGACACTTCCAGTGATAACTAGTCGATCACCTTCATGATAAACGGCCTTGTCAGTTGTGAAATCATCGACTGTTGCAAATGCGGGGAGAACAAGTCCGGAGATCAGTAAAATCAAAGGAAGAAAATAAAACAAGGTCATTACATCAAAAGGCAGATTTTCTGCATAATTAAATAATTCGATTTTTTGTTGTTGTTAAAGGATTTAATTGACATCGGTGAATATTTCAACGACTTTTTTAGCCAAACTCTCTATGTTTGCAGAGGGTTCAGCCGAGATCAGCAGAAGTATCTGGGTGATTGGAAACGGAAAACTCACTAAAACGGCCTTGTCACGTCTTGCTGCAAGATAGTTAATTGGTCCCAAACTTTCATCATATTCTTTTCTAATGGAGGCTTTTGAAACAAATTCAAGAAAAGACTGTAGCCGGGTCTCGTCACCCTCGTGTGGAATTAGCCCGTCCTTAAAGCCGCCTGCAATTAATTTACCTTCTGTATCCACTATGCCGGCAAAACGAATTTCGGGCTCTTTTAACAATTTAGCACATTTTTCTACATACAAAGTAGAACCGGACATTACTTGTTGGTAAGATATCAAAAATAAAAACCTAGCCTAGATTTTGTAAAGATTTGACTACAAATGACATTTGAGCAATACATAATCGACAACCCCCTCCCGGGATGCTTTTTTCATTTTTTGAATGGATTTGAATAGTATTTTTTCAACTAGTGGGGAGTACTGCTTTAGAATGGATTTCCTCAGTTCGTCTCGATTTTTAACATAGTAATCAGCCAACGGATCATACACGGATGAGCCGATCATTTTCTCTTCGGAGATTGTAAATCCTTCCGAAACAATCATTTTTTTTATTTGATCCAAAGTATAATGTTCAGACGACCAGGTAAATTTCAAAAGACCCAGTTTTGAAATGGAGGAGGATGAAAGAACGACTGGTACTGCCAATATCAGCAAACCAGAATCAGACAGGATTCTTTTTGATTCAGAAATAAAATCAGAAAATGGTTTAAAATGCTGGGAAGATTCCAATGCCAGTACCCGCTCCACAGAGTTGTCATTGAAAGGCAGTTTTGTGGATGAGGAATTAAAAAAAGTTATTTTTTGCTGGGGGCTTGAATGAACAAGTTGGTTGAAATTAATATTAACGCAGAATATAGAGAGATTCTCAAAATTATTTCTCCAGAAAATTGCAGGCGCAGATAAACCACTGCCAACATCCACGATGTTTTTACAAGAGTTTAATTCGGCCATTTTTGCAAAAACAGTGCACAGGTTTTCCTGGGCAGAAATCGGATCAGCGTTATCAGCATCCCAGTATCCAAAATTCAGCATATTTCCCCCCGTGGCAAGCTGCATGATAGGTGATAAAGTATTGTAAAGATTTACAACGTCTTTTTCGTTTCTACGAAAAGTCCACAAGAAAAGATCTAAAAGGGGAATAGAAGTCAAAAATATTTTCAAATTTTTTGTTATTCACGGTCTATTAATTCCTAAGGTATCTTCTGGAATCTTCAAACAGATAGCCCGTTTGGTCATCATTCCTGATTTTTAAAAACTTTTTTTCCAGACTGGATTTTATCACCACGTGAAATACGCAGGCGATAAGGCTTCATACCATCAGATTATCAGAGGGATTAAAAAAATATGGCAAAAAGACAAAGTATGAACTAAAAATCGTCAAAAAACCAGAAGATGAGCGTGGATTTATCCAGGCAAACCCGAGTAAAAAATTAAAGGTCTAAAAGAGATCATAACTTGTGTCTTTTACCGTTGTTATGTTTCACCAATTATGATATATTTTATAGTTGTAATGATTAATCATAGCATGTCAGAATCAGATTCCAATACACCATCAAAAGTTGTACTTGCAAGATGGACTGAAAGGTTTTTTGCCTGGTTGATTGATTTTGTCATAATTTCTGCTATTGTGACATCAATACTTGTTGCGTCATTTGGAATAACGGGTTTTGAATTTGAGAAAGACGACTTTTGGACTGAAAGCATGCAGTACATTCCAACCAGTATTGCGTTTTTTGTGTATTGGGTGATTCTGGAATACAAGACGGGTAAGACAATTGGGAAAAAAATTCTCAATTTGAGAACAGTCAGTATTTCAGGGGAGACGCCTGATTTGAAAAGCGTCATGGTAAGCAGTTTTGGAAAGGCATTCCTGCTTCCAATCGATGTTTTTTTAGGCTGGGTTTTGACAAATGAGAAACGCCAAAGAATCTTCAACAAGCTGGGGGATACTGTCGTTGTAAAGATAAAGGAGATCAGAGATGGTGATGATGATGCCCCGGATATCAAGTATCTAAAGGACTAGATTTTGTCACATATTCTTTAACAGTTACAATGAATAATTAACCGACAGATCTATTAACAACCTGCGATTAGTGGTGTTAATGTCTGTAAATCAAAAGGGATGGTGGGTCGGATTAGCAAAAGAACTTCAAGAGGACATAGAACTAGCAGATGAATAAATCAAATATCTTGACAGTCTGACGGCATGTAGGAAGAAGGCTTTCAAAATACCATCACAGCATCACTTGGTAATACTTTAACAAACAAACAAAAACCAGTAACAGACGTTTTTGTGACAAGGATCAACGAATGTTTTTGATAAATTATACCGAGATAGTTGGCTATAATAACAATAACGATATTTTATATTAAAAAATTATTCGGATTTTAGAATAATTTAATAATTCATAGGAATAATCACCCATGAGACTTGAAAGTATCCATAATTTCAGAGCAAAAGAAATTTGAATTCATCACATCCCAGCAGTACAAGACCACCACAAAACTAGTCATAAAATACGACAATAAACAGGAAAGAGTATTCTTCATCCCCGTAGAGGACAAACTGACAGATATCGAGGTACGTGATTCAAAGGGGAGGGAGCTATCCCAACTGTCTCCAAAAGAATTAGAAGAGAAATTCGACATCAGCGTATCGGATGTATCATCCAAGGAGAATGTCTCCCATGATCATGAATTCATACGTATTCCTGTACTTCTTTTACCTTCTGATTCTGAATTTGAGACACTGATGGTTACGTACACCTCCCCGATTGACCCAAAAATATACTCTACATCAAACAAATCTCTTAACATGAAGATAAAGTTCGGATTAAGAATAAGCCCCAGTGAGTTTGTCATAAATTCACCCAAGTATGTAATTGAAAAAACCCCGTACGACATTCATATTACAATTAATGCAGGTGACGACTATAAAATCCAAAAGGATTGCAAGATTACAGTAACCCCCAAGGGAAGAACAAAGATAACCACACAGTCCAAAAGGATTCCGAATCTTGTGAAATTTCACATATCAGAGATGGGCTTTGAGAGTGATGTCTTGGGAAGCGTCATTATTAGAATTGCTGATTCTACGGCAAACGCGGCAGCTGCTGTATCCATTGCGGGAATCATAGTACCGGTATTGTTGGTAATGGGTCAGATCGTAGTGGGAGAATTGTTCTTGCCCACACTGGAGATTCTAGTAGGCGTGATTGTCATATTGATCGGATCCAGAATGCTGGTCATTCAGGACAAGTACATTATGAATCGATGGATAGGACTGTATCGTGTAATACTTGCGGTAAATGCGTTGGCATTTTTCATCTGGTTTCTAGTCTGGATGATGAAGAATTATGGAATATTTTAAATATTTTTAAAATGATGTCGGTGTGATGAGTCTGAACAACACACACAATCTTGACTATAGTCTGCCTGAGGAGATAGACCTACAGATAAGAGGCTGCCTTCCAGAACTGTTTTCAGACAGGTACAAAAGCGTCCTGTATGTGGGTGCAAGTCATCTAAGACAGCATTTTTTATCAGATTTTGTAAAGAATTATGACAGTGTCGTGGTTTTGGAAGTTTTTTCCAAAAATGTGAGATACCTGAAGGAAAAATTTACCAACCCCCACGTAAAGGTAGTAGAGGGGGACGTGCGAGACGCTGCAAGATTATTGCCTGGAAAATTTGACGTCTGTTTTTTCTATCACGGTCCGGAGCATCTGCATAAAGAGGAGACAAAAGATGTGCTCGATATGCTAGAAGGAATTACAACCAATCTGATCGTGCTGGGAATGCCACACGGGCACTATGCACAAGGCACGGTATATGGAAACACTCACGAGTCACACCAGTGGGACATTTATCCCAAGGATATGCAAAGTATTGGATTTCAGACCAATACACTGGGGGATGCAGATGATACCTTGTCCAACATGATTGCATGGAAACATCTTTGACGGGTTTGTCCTAATCCTGTGACACATCCCAGATGAGACAGATTAACTTTCTGTTTTAGGTTTTCTATTTTCAAATCTGTTTACTGGGCAGTAGTGGCCTGGGGTTTCTCATTGTCTTTTATCAGTTCTTTCTCTTTGGCACTAAATTTGTCGGGGTCTGAAATACGGATCTTTCCAGATTGAAAAATTCATGAGTTCTGGTGCATTTGGTAATCAAATCATGTTTTGTGTCAGAACCAGATCTACTTTGCAGAGACTAGAAAGTAAAGAGAAAACACATTTGCGTATACTGGCAAGTTGAAAATAAAATACAAAGTTATTTGACTATCTGTCGAATTTTTGTAAGAAATTGTTTTTCAGATAATCCATCTTTGTATTCATCACCATATGCTTTTCCATCTTGCACCATATATTTGCCCAGGTTATATCCTGCAACAAAATAATTGTCTCCCATTATCGAATCCGGTTCATATCCTACAAACAATATTACATCTTCACCTTGTTTGAATTCCGGATATATTGCAGTGCTTGTCCAATATTTATCGGTTTTTCCGCCGACTGTTCTAACAGTTATCGTGTCTTCCAAATATTTTCCAGTTAGTTCTTTCTCTATTTCAATTACAGCATCGGTGTAGACGATTGGTTTGTCTCCAAATTCCCTAGAATTTTTATCTATGCTGGTATTAAGATCTACTACTCTTCCCTTTACTACGTATTGAGAATTATCTGAAACATCCTGTATAGACCAAGGATCAAGTAGGCCGTCTACATGGGTTGTTTGGGGATAACTATCTAGTATTGCCAAAGTCATTCCACCAACTGCCACCATTATGAGTGCAGTTGTTACAAGTCCTTGTTTTCTAGTAAACATCATCCAATTCCTCTGGGGCTACATTTCTTGTTGAAATTAAATGATGAAGATTGGCAGTTCCAATCAGATATCGCATTACTAACCTCTATGTTTTTTTCCATATAATTATACATGGGAATAAACAAATTTGTCCAAAGTATAAATGCATTGCACACATTACTGCTGTATGAATGTACAGGAATCCACAACAATACTTGAAAAGGCAAAGAATGCAATAGTATTCGCACAGGAGCTGCCTCCCCATCCAATCTATAATCTGAAGGATTTGGAAAACATAGTCAGCGTGTCTGCTAGGACCATCAAAAGAAGACTGGTTCGTCTAGAAGAGCTTGGTCTGGCAGATTATAATCGTGGAAAATTTACAGTAAAGAGAGAAGTAATTTCCCAGCCATACATGGTTTTACAAACTATAATCCCCTCATTAACAGCACTCAAAAAAGCCAGAAGGTTTGGAAGGCACTACAAATCAACTGATGTCAACTTTATGAAAAAACACCTTCCAAAGAATTCCATTATAACACTGGATCACAGGGCCCACGAACTAACAAAGTTTCAAACTCCGCTTAACTTGTATGTATATGTTAATGATGTGGAAAAAATCTCCAGGTTTTTAAAGAAACACGGATTTAGGGAAGGAAAAAGAGGCAATGTTGTACTGCTTCCAAAGATTGGTTCGTTTGAAAATCCCATTGAAAGGGTCTTTCTTGATTGTGTGGCAAATGGCGGGCGAAGTTTTCTGGATGCTGCGGCAATCATGCTGACCCACAAGGACAAGATAAAAACCAAAGTCAGGTTTACGGTGGATACCATACTAAAAGTTCAGGAGGAGTTGCCAAATGAGTCCATTCATTAAAGAAGCAGCATGCATTTCACAGGATTTTGGAACCGCCACATTGTAGGGGCAGTTGCAGTCATGCTGCACACAGGGGAGCAACGGCAATCCCAGGATTTTGATTTTGCTGTGACCGAACAAATCACCACTGATGAGATTTTAGACATGCTGCAGTTGATTCCACGGTCAACGCCATGTCACTGCATGTCCGGTTCTGGTGCATTTTGGGGATCAGATCACTGGAATCCACTACAGTATGTTTTACCTCCCAACTTGCTCAAAAAGTGTAGTATCTGCGTGTTCTCATTCTAGCAGGATCCCACCATTAGATACGAAATCAATATGTGTTGTAGATAGCCTCGCACACATTCAGATCAAATGATTTGATAAATTCAGATATGCCAGTAAAGCATTACGCCTCCACAGACATTGATGCGTTACTCAGACCAGCAACACTGGTTTTGCATGACACCCACATTTCTCCACGGTATTCAAAAAAGGGGATCGATCCCATTGTTTTAGGACAGGATGATCCGAGTAGTTTTTGGTTTGATAAGATTGATCTCAAAAACATTTGCGTGTCACCACAGTACAAGTTATACGGTTTTATTTGAAAAGAAAATGAAAAGGAGTGATTAGCATTGGGAATTCCTGAAAAAATTAAAGCCATACAAGATGAAATGGCTAAAACTCAGATCAACAAGGCCACTGAACACCACATAGGATTGCTCAAAGCAAAGATTGCAAAACTCAAAAGAGAGCAGGAAGCCGATATAGTCAAAAAATCCGGCATGAAGCAGGATGGATTTGATGTAAGGCGCAGCGGGGATGCAACAGTTGTTTTTATCGGATTGCCAAGTGTGGGAAAATCAACACTGTTGAACAAAATGACCAGTGCAAAATCAACAGTGGGCGCATTTCAATTTACAACTTTGACAGTAGTTCCGGGAATGATGGAATACAGGGGTGCCAACATTCAGGTATTGGATCTTCCGGGAATTATCAAGGGGGCATCCACGGGCAAAGGATTAGGGAAGAGAATTTTGTCAGTTGCAAGAACGGCAGATCTCGTGTTATTGATGTTAGATGTGTTTCAACCATATCACGAAGATGTACTAGTTAATGAATTGGGAAACATTGGAATCAGATTAAATCAATTACCTCCAAACATTACTATTGAAAAGGCATCGATGGGAGGAATTGCAGTTGCACAGCAGGTAAAGTTGACAAAAATTACAGAAAAACATCTCAAAGATATTCTGCATCTTTACGGTCTGGTCAGTGCACGTGTTGTGATTAGAGAAGACATTACATCAGAACAGCTAGCTGATCATATTGCGGGAAACATTAGTTATTCAAAAGCTTTGACCATTCTAAATAAAATTGATTTGGTTAACGATGCATTTCTAAAGGATTTGAAAACAAAGATCAAATCAGATGTGATCGAAGTATCTGCAAACTCTGATCTTAACATTGATTTGTTAAAGGAAAAGATATATGAGAAATTAAAATTCATCAGGATTTACTTAAAGCCAAAAGGAGGAGAGACGGATTTCAAAGAACCGCTGATTGCAAGGGAGGGGGATACTGTAGAGGATATCTGTAACAAGTTACATCGAAGATTAAAACGGGAATTCAGATACGGATTAATCTGGGGAAAGAGTGTAAAGTTTGGAGGACAACGTGTTGGCCTGAGTCACGTAATGATTGATGAAGATGTGTTAACCATCATCAAAAGACGTGGCAGATAATCAAAAATGGATCTAGAAAATTTACAATGGTGATGCGACTCTAAAAACAAAAACAAATTAGAAAAAAATAATTTTAAAAAATAGTCAATATCACGCCTAAAATGCCTTGCAGATCAAAATATTTGGAAAAAAAATAGAGTTTAACACGTGAAAATAGTTAAAAAATAGAAAATTAGAAATTTCACGATCAAAATAAGAGAGATCTAAATAAAATTACTTGACAATTTGTAATCAAATTGTGTAAATTTTTTTAGTTTAACCACTGAAAAACGATGAAATTACGAAATTCTGTATGGCTACAAAAAGAAAAGCTGCAACTAAACGTAGATCAACTAAGAAATCTACAGCAGCATCTCCAAAGAGAAAAGCTACTAAAAGAACTGCAACAAAACGCAAAGCAGCTCCAAAGAGAAAAGCAGCGGCAAAACGCAAAGCAGCTCCAAAGAGAAGAACAGCTCCAAAGAGAAAAGCAGCGGCAAAACGCAAAGCAGCTCCAAAGAGAAAAGCAGCGGCAAAACGCAAAGCAGCTCCAAAGAGAAAAGCAGCAACAAAACGCAAAGCAGCTCCAAAGAGAAAAGCAGCAACAAAACGCAAAGCAGCTCCAAAGAGAAAAGCAGCAAAAAGAAGACGATAATCTCGTCTACAAATTAACAATCGTCAGAGAAACGGCGAATTGTTTTCATTTTTCTAAATTCAAAAACAGTGTTAACTGTAGAACATCAATGGTCACCTACTCAAAAAATTTGGCATAAAAACATCCGTGAACATTCCAATTCATGCCATCAAAGGGCAGATGTAACCACACACAGAACATTAATTAAAAATTTCAGGTTGTAGTCAATACCGTGTTTATTTTTTCAGACCATCACACACTATTGTAAACGATGTAAAAAAATGTAAAATATCAAAAGAATGAAAACCTTCCAAATGAAATCAGTGATAAAGTAAAGAAAAGATCTTCAAGCCGGATTCTGAAAATTAATTGGTAAAATAATTGTTTTAAATCAGGAACTGAATTTCTCAATAAAGATAACTCATCAATTTTATTTGTTCCTCAGTGGAGATTATATTTTTGTTTGTTAGCAATTCTAATAAATCCTTGAAGAGTGCCTTTTGTTCTGAAGACATTCCTCCAGAAGGACCTTTTTCCCCGGGTGGACCGGGCGGACCTCTTGGGCCAGACGGACCTACAGGACCCTGCCCTCCCACAGGGCCTTGTTCGCCTATTGACCCGATTGGGCCTATCGGACCGCGCTCACCTTGGGGTCCCTGAATTCCTTGCGGGCCCTGCGGGCCTTTTTCTCCGGAAGGACCAGTTGTTCCACGCTCACCTTGAGAGCCCTGCGGGCCCTGCGGGCCTTTTTCTCCGGTGACACCCATGGGGCCTGTCGGACCTTTTTCACCTAGTGTGCCTATTGGGCCTTTTTCCCCTTTTTCACCCTGAGGACCAGGAACACCGGTTAGTCCTTTAGAACCTGCCGGACCCTGCGGACCCTGCGGACCTTTTTCTCCGATTGAACCTTCAGGACCTTTGTTTCCTTTTTCACCAAGTGGGCCGGGCGGACCTAGTTGACCTTTGTCACCAAGTGGACCGGCAGGACCGGTCAGTCCTTTGTCGCCATGCGGACCGGGCGGACCCAACGGACCCTTGTCGCCAAGTGGGCCTGCAGGACCCTTGTCTCCAATTGGGCCGTGACCGCCTTGAACTCCTTTTTCACCTTGTACTCCAGATAATCCGGTCGGACCCTTTTCACCTGATGGACCAGTGGAACCGGTCAATCCCTTGTCGCCAGATACACCTTGCGGACCCTCATCTCCCTTTTCTCCGGGTACACCGCGTAATCCAAAAGCTCCTTTATCACCAATTAAACCAGTCGGACCCTTGTCTCCCTTGTCGCCAAGTGGACCTTTTAATCCGGTCGGACCCTTTTCACCGATCGGACCAGTAGAACCTTTTTCTCCCCTGTCGCCGGGCGGGCCTACAATTCCCTTGTCACCCTTGTCACCCTTGTCACCGGTAATTCCCTTGTCACCGGTTGTTCCCTTGTCACCTGAAATTCCCTTGTCACCCTGAGAACCCTTGTCGCCGGTTGCTCCCTTGTCACCTAGCGGGCCTTTAGAACCGTCCGGACCTTTAGAACCTGTCTGACCTTGTGATCCCGGAGGACCAAACGAACCCTTGTCGCCGGGAGGACCAGTAGGACCGGTCTGACCTTTCCCACCAGAAAGAGTCGGCGGCACACGCGCAACTGTTTTTGAAGAGCGTGCAGGTTTTGGATTATTATCAACACTTGTTGTTTTGACTTTGGGTTTTGTTTCAGGTTGTGATGGCAATCTAGCGGATAAAGGAACCTCAAATACGGTGTAAAGTGAAGAAAATAGATCAGTGACGACAATCCAAACCCGGTCAAGATCAGTAATGGATGTGGGAACAGGATTTGCCGGAGAACCCAGGGTTTCAGAGAACAATCCATCCTTTACCCTGAGATGAAAGTTTCCCCGCCACAAAGTTGAGAAATGTTTTAAGCGAATATCATCATCTGAGGGCCTGCTAGCGGTAACTGCGATTTGAGCTTCATATACACCGGATTGTTTGAATGGTGCCTGTCCTTGAATTTCTAATCGTGGCTGAGATGACACAATCCTTTGAGGGTATTTCAAGTATTTCTATATTTAGATCGCTTGAATCCGTTTCACGTTAAATACGCACCATATTAGGCTCAATTAAGATTGGTATTTATCTAGAGAAAACACCTATTTGAGCTGTGAAGAAGCCGTTTGGGAGAAAAGCAAAGGATGTAGAAAAGCCAAAACTAGAGGAATCCATCCCACGGGAGAAAAGTCTGGTAGATATAGATTATAACCGTAAAAAATTATTTAAAAAAGGGGTCAATTTGATGGCAGATGAAAAGCTAGAAGATGCCATAGAGGTATTTGAACAGGCATTACGGATTGAATCAGACAATGTTGAAACATTAATGAAAATCGGATATGCCAGATTTCACCTGGATGAACACGCAGAAGCATTGAGAGTGTATGATAAAATTTTGGAGATTGATGTCACAAATCCGGAGGCCTGGAATCTAAAGGGACTGGTACATTATGAACAGAAAAATTATGCAAAGGCCCTTGATTCCGTACAGAAAGCAATTGAATCAGAGCCAACATACGGAATGGCATGGTACAACCAGGCATGTTTCTTATCCTTGCTGAACCAGGTTCCAGAAGCATTGGAGTCGCTGAAACGCTCCATAGAAATTGACGTAAAAAACGCCAGAAAATCAATTAGAGATAAAGATTTTATGAATGTTAGAATCGAGGAGGGATTCAAAAGAATTCAAGAGGTGGTGGTTTTAGAATCAGTCAGACAGGGATACCACACACTGGGTGCGATTGTGTGGACGACATTTTTGGATAAAATTGACGCTGAAACAGCGTTAAGAAAGTTGTTGGAAAAGGGGCTAATCGTGCAAAATGAAAAACGCGACGGATTAAGCAAGATACCAATTTATGATCTTGCAGAAAATATTGCAGAAAAATTAGGCAAGGAGAAAAAAGGATTGTTTGGAATTACCAAAAGGACGTTGCCCCGACCGGTCAAAAATTTGAAGGAGCTAAGCCAGGCAATTCAATCAGTCAAGGAGGCAATAGAGGAAGAGGACGTAGAGAAGACAATAGATATTTTTGAAGAGTTCATAGACCCGACAAAATCAGGCGAGCAGATGATAGAGAATTTCTTTGACGCACACAGGGAGATAAGACTGTGGAAGATCAGATTAAAAGACAGGGGGGTAGACTATCTAATTGACAACAAAGAAAAGATGATTGTATTATTTGACAATATCGGGGGAACTGTAACAAAAAAACTCAGAGAACAGATATCATAGTTATTCTGCAGACAAGTCCCAGTAGTTGGCATCGGGCTGTTTTTCGGTGGGTTTTTGTAGATTTTTCCATTCCTTAAAGGAGCGGACGTACAACTTTGTGTTTGAGATGCCAACAGACTTTAGTGCATAGTATGCCAGGCCGGAAAGTGTCCCCACACTGCCACAATAAGTAATAATTTCAGAATCCCCGCCAACCCCGCGATTCTCCAGTAACCGCATCATCTCCTCGGCCGGGCGTAAAATTTTATCATTTGAGGCCGCCAGTGTACGATAGGGCAGGCTGATGGCCCCCGGAATATGCTGTTCAAGAAAGTTCAGCCTCTCCCTGTTGTCAATTAAAATCACGCCGTCTCGGGTTTTGGCAGTTTCCAGATAGTCAGCGGTGGCCAGAATTTCAGGCCGTAATTTCATGGAATGATCCCTGCCTTGAATTTCAGGTACGGTGGAATCGTGTTCAAATCCAAGCGATTTCCAGTGACTGTAAGTGGATTCCAGCAAAGTGACATCCGTGTGCCCGATGTACTCCAAAGTCCATGCAACCCGAGATGCCAGGGCGCCAAATGTATCATCGTAAACCACAACGCGGGTTTCATCATCAATCCCCATCGAATTTACAAGCTTTAAAACGTGACGAGTACTGTCATCAGACAAGAGATTGGCAAGGGGCAGGTTCACTGCAGATGGAATATGATCCTGCATGTAATCGGCCTCCCGTCTAACATCGATTACCCTGACACTTTTGTCCCGGATTTCAGAACGCAAAGAGTCCACACCAGTTAGGATTTTACAGGCGGTGCCAGTCAAGCCGCACATTCGCCCTTTCCAGTCTTTGTATGATAACTTGAATCGTTTCCATAATCCGAGTAAAAGTCAGGATCGTCTTCAATGGCCGGGGGGATGACTAGTGGTTCCAATATTTTTTTAATATCAAGTGCTGATTTGATCTCTGAATCCTCGTTTCCATTTACAACCCTGTGAATCCAGGACTTTAAAGTATCGCCTGGTTTTTTATTTGCCTTGAAGATTTCAATTATTTTTAGAATTACCGGAATCACCCGTTTTGCAGGTACTCTGAGAAGTGTTTGTCCCAGCATGGTATCGCCATCAGAGCGGCCGCCCATCGACATTTGGTAGTTGGCATACATGTTTTTTCCCACACGTCCGCCGCCTCCAAAGAACCCGATGGTTGCAATGCCGTGCTGTCCGCACGAATTGGGGCAGCCGCTAATCTTGATGGAGGAATCGGCAAGATCGTCGTCCTCATCGAGGTTTAGCTCCAAAAACTTTCTTTGGATTTCCTTTGCAAGTCGGTGTGAATTAGTCAGTGCAAGGTTACAGGAGGTGGTCCCGGAGCATCCGATGGGGGCAGTCATGGTCAGGGCACCGGATTTTGCCAGCCCGGTCTCTAAAAGTTTGGAATACAAAATAGATAAATCGTCTTCATGCACGTATCGTAAGGCGATATTTTGGGAAAATCCGCAGCGGGCCTTGCCCTCAGATGAGAAACTACGAATAATGTCTGCCAGCCCGTACAGCTGGCTTGCAGTAATATCACCTGCCTCAAGAGTGAGAAAGACTGAGCGGTATTCCTCCTGCGTTTGTTTTACGGTGTTGGTTTTGAGCCATCTGGCATATCCGTCAGGAGTTGTCGCCCCGCCATTTTCATCAGAAATTCGAACCGGTCTTTTGATTGTATTGAGGGTTTGATCAACTTTTAGTTTTGTGATTACTGATTGTGTGGCCCGGACAATGGCCCTCTCTTTGAGTACCAGATTTTGAAATTTTTCCCAACCCATGTCATTTACAAGGTACCGCATCCTATTTCTGGCAAGATTCTTCCTATCGCCCATTCTATCAAATATTCGCAGGACTGCAATCGAGGTATACAGCAGGTCGTCCTCAGGTGTGAAATCCTCCAACTGATGTCCGACATATGATTTGTTTCCCAGTCCTCCACCCAGGAAAATTTTAAATCCCCTTTGGGTGGTTCCGTCAATCTCCCTGGTCTGGGGAATCAATCCCACATCAACCATTCTTACCATGCCGTGTTTTTCACAGCATGTAAAATTAAATTTAAATTTACGGGGCAGGTTTTGAACCATCGGATTTCTCAAAAAGAATTTTGCAGTTGCAAGCGCGTAGGGGGTCGAATCAAATTCCTCATCCGGGCAGACCCCCGATAAAGGACTGCACATTACGTTTCTTACAGAGTTGCCACACGCCTCCCTGGATGTCAATCCGACTTTGGCCAGACCTCGAAAGATTTCAGAGACATCCTCTAGAACCACCCAGTGAAGCTGGATGTTTTCCCGGGTTGAAAAGTGCGCACTGCCTATGGAGTACTGTTCGCTTAGTTGGGATATTTTTTCAATCTGATCAGGATAGATCTCCCCCGCGGGAAGTTTGATTCTAACCATGGCGTAATCACCGGTCATCCTAGTTCCATATGCACCGTGCTGGAGTCGGTACCGTCTGAAACTGTCTTTGTCATATTTTCCCTGACGGAACAACCTTACAGTCTTTGCAAAATCGTCTGCCTCCACCATCCTGGCCCAGTTTATTTTGGACTTTGCAGAATCAGGAAAATGCTGCTTAACATCAGAGAGGGTCAACAAATGAATTATTTTTGGTTTAGATATAAATTTTTGATATTCGGGGTTTTTAGGCCGGATCGTTTCGTTATAGTACGAAATTTTCCTATTTCTGCCGAGTGGGAATTTTTGAAATGATTAGTATTACCTAATTTTTTTGAAATGGGATGTGGCAAAGTATTAATTATTCAGAAAAGGCATCATCTTCATGCAAGAGGCGACAGTTGCAGAACGGACAGATAAAATATTTACAGATGTGCGTGAAGTTGAAATTACACGTGCAATTGCAAATGAATTTCACGAGGTGTTAATTGACAGGGCAGAGTCAGATGTGATCATTATTGGTGCGGGTCCCGCAGGATTAACTGCCAGCAGGGAACTCTCAAACATGGGTTACAAAGTTTTAGTTATTGAGCAAAACAACTACCTGGGGGGCGGCTACTGGCTGGGAGGATACATGATGAATCCGGTTACAGTTAGAGAACCTGCTCAGAAAATATGGGACGAGCTGGGCATACCATACAAAAAAGTTGCAGACGGATTATACTTGACGCCGGGTCCGCATGCAGTATCAAAATTAATTGCAGCGGCATGTGATGCCGGAGTAAAATTCCTCCAACTGACTAAATTTGACGACCTGGTACTGAAAAACGGCAGGGTTGCAGGAATCGTTGTCAACTGGATGCCGGTTTCAGCATTGCCGCGCAACATTACATGCGTTGATCCGGTTGCATTTGAAGCAAAGATAATCATTGATGCGTCCGGCCATGATTCAGTTGCTGTAAAAAGACTGGTGGACAGGGGGCTTGCAAAGTGGAAGGGGATGGAGCCCATGTTTGTAAACGATGGCGAGGAGCACGTGGTCCACAAGACCGGTGAAATTTATCCGGGCCTAGTTGCGGCAGGAATGTCGGTGACTGAGACGCATGGACTGGCAAGAATGGGTCCGACATTTGGTTCCATGCTGTACTCTGGAAAAAGAGCGGCAGAGATAACTGCGCAAAAGATCAAAGAGCTGGAAAGATAGCAGCAGCATCATCAGGAAAAAACAACCGCCGATACCTCACGAATTCAATTCATCGCAGATTTTATCAGATCAATTACCTCCCCCACTAGAACATCATCTGGATTTACAAGGAATGTTCCAAGCGTTGCAATGACTATCAGGGAGACGGCACCGGTTATTCCTATTACAATGTCTTTTTTATTGTGCCTTTTTTGTTCTTTTGAGTCCCTCAAGAATTGTTTTGGAGATTTTTTTTTTGTTAGATCTTCCCCGCCTGCCGCAGCCGCATTTGATTTATCAGGATTGATATTGACGCCATCTACAAACGGAAAATTTCTTGCATTGCACTCTTTGCAGTCAACATTCTGCAACGTGGTTTTAAGCAGGATGCCAATAAAAAACACAGAATAAATTGCGAGAATACTAAGAAACGAGATCAGGTCCCCCCGGACAAATAGATAGCCATAAACTAAAACAAAAAAGCCCAAGGGCGGTAAAACAAGGACAAAGTTCTGCTTTGCACGCAGGGTTTGAAAGCTCCTTTTTTTATGAGTTTGTAGTTTCAGAGAGCCGCAGTTAGAACAGTGTCTTAACGGGCATACCTTGACCATATCGTTGTACTCTGTCTGCATAATGGACATCGCTTCATCTCTTTGTAATACATTGTTCATATTGATAAAAATTAAACTGTTCATGCTGGTAGAGCCCAGGTTGGGCGACAAGTAATCGATTAAATCCAGGCACGGGTTTGTTGTCTGCAGGCATGGTGGCGGATAACTGCCTACAAAACCATCTGTTCTGACTGCCCATATGATGGAATTTTGGGGGGTTGTGATAGAATCGGATTCACATGAGTTGATCCTTGTCAATTTTTTTTATGATGTCGGCCCTGCTGCTTTTGGATCAGACTGTTCTGAGAAATCAGCCCGTATGTTAGATACTTTGGGGGGTCAATTACGCACAACCTAATATGAATAATTTGATTAAACGGATTTAGTGAGACACTCAAGTATTAATAAAATTTGGAAATGGATTAAACATGACACCTAACGCATTACTATAATCCAAAAACCTACTTTTTGTCCCGGTTAGAATACCACTCAAAGTATTCACGCTCTTCTTTTGGCAATTTTGCCACTGCCTCAGAAGCTTCCTTGAACACTTTTGCTACCCATCCTTTTTCAAATTCTTTCATGTGTAATCACTGAATCCGTTTTATATAAGAATATCCTGTCATAATTTTTGCAAGCAGTTAGATCAACACAAGGAGAATTTTTTATGAACAATCCGATTCAAATGCCATTAATGCGGATCTGGGCAGTCCCATTTAGAAATCAGGATTTTACGAGGGGATTGCCAAACTAATCGCGGAGAACAAGAAAAAAGAATCATGTTGGCAGATATAGTTAAAAGAAAAGTTGTGAGCTACAAATCAATCAAAAATAAAGATTGGGTGATTTTACCAAGGTAAGCACGAATAACCAAGATGGAATGTCTTGAAAATAACTCAAGAACTTGTGATTGTCACTATAGATACATTGGAGTGAGGGGTCAATTACGCACAACCTAATGTGAATAATTTGATTAAACGGATTTAGTGAGACACTCAAGTATTAATAAAATTTGGAAATGGATTAAACATGACATCTAACGCATTACTATAATCCAAAAACCTACTCATTGTCCCGGTTAGAATACCACTCAAAGTATTCACGCTCTTCTTTTGGCAATTTTGCCACTGCCTCGGAAGCTTCCTTGAACACTTTTTCTAGCCATCCTTTTTCAAATTCTTTCATGTATAGCTACTGAATCCGTTTTATATAAGAATATCCTGTCATAATTTTTGCAAGCAGTTAGATCAACACAAGGAGAATTTTTTATGATCAATCCGATCCAAATGCCATTAATGCGGATCTGGGCAGTCCCATTTAGAAATCAGGATTTTACGAGAGGATTGCCAAACTAATCGCGGAGAACAAGAAAAAAGAATCATGTTGGCAGATATAGTTAAAAGAAAAGTTGTGAGCTACAAATCAATCAAAAATAAAGATTGGGTGATTTTACCAAGGTAAGCACGAATAACCAAGATGGAATGTCTTGAAAATAACTCAAGAACTTGTGATTGTCATTATAGATACATTGGAGTGAGGGGTCAATTATGCACAACCTAATGTGAATAATTTGATTAAACGGATTTAGTGAGACACTCAAGTATTAATAAAATTTGGAAATGAATTAAGCATAACACCTAACGCATTACTATAATCCAAAAACCTACTCATTGTCCCGGTTAGAATACCACTCAAAGTATTCAAGCTCTTCTTTTGGCATTTTTGCCACTGCCTCGGAAACTTCCTTGAACACTTTTGCTACCCATCCTTTTTCAAATTCTTTCATGTGTAATCACTGAATCCGTTTTATATAAGAATATCCTGTCATAATTTTTCAATTTTAAGATTCTGATCGGATAATATTTTTTCTAGTAGTTTGATCTCCCGCATCTCCTGGGCATAAGGTGTGATGGATTCAACATGTCTCAGATCGGCATTATCTGGTATCCATTTGATACTCCTCCCATGCTCGTCTTTTCTCCTTAGCATCTTGAATAACTCCATATATTGTCTAGGAGAGACGCCTATGAATGGCTCAAACTGAACCTTGTCCCTCACCATCTCCTCATCCACTGTAATCGAGTCATCATACAATTCCTTTGCCAGGCTTTTTGGATATGGTTCAATGTAGACCAGTCTTGAAATTCCGCTTGCAATGATGTGCTTGGCACAGATATGGCATGGAAAAGTCGTACAGTACATCGTGCAACCCGTCACGGAGATCCCCATACGCAATGCACTCATCAGGGCGGACATCTCTGCATGCACCTCCCTGCCATATTCTATAAGATTGAGAAATGCCGATCTTTTGATTCGCTCTGATTTCAGGGCCTCGGCTGCCATGTCTGCTTTTTTAACATCATCGGACAGCCATCCCTCTTTGTTCAGATTAGACAGGAATTCGTCAAGTGCCTCGGTCTTTTTACGCGTGTTGGAATCATATCCAATCTTCCACTCCCTTGCATCATTTGGATCCCCTGCCAGATAATGGCCGCCATTAGCCTTTGGAACCTCGTTTATTCCAGTAGATATCAAATCTCCTGATTTGGTAAGGATCGAGGCACCTACCTGCCTTGATAACGAGGAAGATGCCATTGAGACAGTAAGGGCGTGCATCATTCCAGATTCCTCGATGGAGGGCGTATTGTGTGTGTTTTGAAACAATAGTTCGACAAACTTGTCAACGGACTTGTCAAGATCCTTTCCCATGTTGAGAAAGACATCAGCCTCTGAGAACGTGTCTCTGACATTTTGTCCCAGTGGATTGTCATCATCATGTTTATCGCGCCTTATCAGATTCTCCACATAATCATCAGTATTGTTTTTGCTACTGTCTGAGATCTTTTCTGTCAGATATTGGACCCGATTGTTGTACGTGGAATAGACTGAGACAAGCCAAAAGTTCCTGCCGTATACACTGCGTAGCTTTTTTACTTCGTCTACATGTTTTAGGGACTTGAATATGTAAGCCTGTCTGTCGTTGGTTTCATGGGATTTTTCTTGTGGGTTATTCCTGTTTTTGAATATATAGATCATGGCAAGGCTGATCAAGGCGCCGCCCATTCCGGTTTTTTCTCGGAATCTGTCCCCTGCATCCATCAGTGCTTTGATCCTGGCATACTCATCCTGCCCGTCATGCTCATCTACAAGTCCTGTAACCAGTCCCAGAAGATTACTCAGTACGATGGTTTCGGTTTTGTATTTCAGAGTCTGCAGCTTGGCTTTAAATATTTCAGAGACTGCATCTAAATCAGTACCGACTGCCCCCGTCAATCCAATGAACAGTTCGGGCGGTTTTGTGTTATTGTGTGGACTAGTCATCGCGCATCATGATTTGTTATGTGGCATATAATATTAAAGATGATCTTATGTAAGCTGTTAAGTTCAGCATAAGGAGGATTTTTTATGATCAATCCGATCCAAATGCCATTAATGCGGATCTGGGCAGTCCCATTTAGAAATCATGATTTTACGAGGGGATTGCCAAACTAATCGCGGAGAGCAAGAAAAAAGACATCATGTTGGCAAAATGTTGGCAGATAGTGACACGCAAATGTTTTTGAACTAAAAATCATTCAAGACAAGATTGGATGATGACCCTGTAAATACGAATGCCAGACTGGAATATCTTAAAAATAACTCACGAAATTGGGACTCGTAATAAAAGCCAAAAATATTGATCCGTTCTCGGGTTCTGTAAAGTTATAGACATCCGAAATACTGATCTTTTTCAGATCGTAGAATCAACAGGTTCTACAAAGTTGTGGACACTGAACTTACGAGTCCTCAAACTGTTTTTCCAAGTTTGCCAACTTTACCTGTCGCCATTGCTCTTTTGCCTTTTTGATGTTTTTTTCAGTGTTCTCAAGTCCCTTCTTACCACAGTAAATTCGCACATCACGCTTCCCATCTTTAAAACCAAATACGATGTATACACGATCACCTTGTTTTACTTCTGATATTGCCATATCCATGTTCACCTTTACTTCTTTATATATTATTAATATAATATAGGTTATATTCAAATGATGTGTAGTGGTGTTGTGGTGTACGGTGCACAAGTAACCTGAAAATTTACAAGGTCTGGGTTCGACTCCCGGCAATTCCACAACCTTTTTATTTTTCAAAATGGTAGCCATAATAGTTTTCAGGTTACTTTGAGATTCCACTTTTTTGGAATCTTTCACATTATTTCATCTCAATTTAGATTCTGCACCAGCATGCCACATTACACCCTGCAGATCATTGGGGACGTAGGGTATTGTTCATGGTAAGACCTGCATTTCAGATCTCCATAACTTTACAGAACCCCGTTCTCCAAACCCTTTAATTCTTGAAAACGCCTAAACAATGCAGTGAAAACGCCCACAGACACCCGAGTACGCAAGAAAAGCCATCAAAAACACAATTAAAAATTCAATCATACGGTAACTCCTGTACATTAATCCGCAAAAAGCATTATCAGTTATGGAAAACTAATCAGCAAACCCACACAGCAGCTTTAATATAATTAGCGATTTTTTTCCAAATCAGAAAAGTATTGTTGGCAATTTTTGATGTAGAGGGGGTTTTGTATGACGAAGAATATCTTCCAATTCTTGCAGAAAAACTCAACAAGGAGGATGAGATTTGGGAGATTACAAAGCAGGGAATTCAGGGAAAGATTGACTGGGAGGAAGGATTGCAAACCAGGGTTGCAGCCTTGAAGGGCATTGATGAAAAAACCTGTCAGAAAGTCTCAGACGCACTGCCAATCATGACCGGTGCCAAGGAGGCATGCAGGGCGTTAAAAGCAGCGGGATGGAAGCTCATGGCAGTATCAGGAGGTTTTACTTTGATGATGCATCGGTTACAAAAGGAATTGGAGCTGGATTACGTCTATTCAAACGAATTGGTATTCAAAGATGGCAAGCTAGACGGGGTCAAAATCAACGTGGATTCTGATAAATCAAAATCTGCAAAGATAAAAATTAAAGAATGGGGCGAGAAAAAAGAGGATATCGTCTGCATCGTAGACGGCGCAAATGACGTGAAATTGTTTGATGTTTGCGGATTGGGGATTGCCTACCGTGCCCAGGACATCGTTAAAGACATGGCCACTACGACTCTGGAGGAGAAGGATCTTTCCAAGATTTTGGATATCATCAACAAGCACTACAAATTACAATTATAACCTGTAATTCGCATAAACAATTTTTTAGTACCCCACACAAGATACATCACTTGCAAATCATACCAGTCCACATTGAAAAAGAGATCGAGCCATCTGATGATATTGCAGGCATTCTTCTAAATTCTGAAAAACTAAACGACGGGGACATTATAGTTATCGCACAAAAAATAATATCCAAGCAGGAAGGACGCCTCATAGACCTGTCTACTGTGACCCCCTCCACGTTGGCAGAAGGCATTAGTTCCCAATATCAAAAGAATCCCAAGATCACTGAATTGATTTTATCCGAATCAAAACGAATTGTGAGGATGCAGGACGGAATCCTGATAGTTGAAACCCGTCAGGGTTTTATCTGTGCAAATGCCGGAATTGATCAAAGTAATATCGAGGAGGGATACGCAACTTTGCTGCCTGTGAACTCTGATATTTCTGCACAAAGAATTAGAAGGAATATTTTGGAGCAATCAAACAAAAACGTGGCAGTCATAATATCTGATACGTTTGGCCGGACATTTAGAATGGGACAGACCAACCATGCAATTGGAATATCCGGATTGAATCCGATTTTAGATTATGAAGGAACTCTGGATTCCTTTAACAGGATATTGCGCGTTACAGCGATTGCAGTTGCCGATGAACTCGCATCCGCATCAGAGTTAGTCATGGGAAAATCCCTGAAATGCCCATTTGCGGTAATTCGGGGCTATTCCTTCAAGTTTGAAGACGGTGCAATCAATGGACTAATCAGGCCCGAGCACAGTGATCTCTTTAGATGATCTTGGGGGGGGAAATCTGTTGTAAAACAGCAAAGAAAGGATGCCCACACCACAAAAACGGCATTCTAACCAGTCTGTTCTAGAATACTTTGGCCAGTTCGGTAATTGCCGGATTGGCAAGTCGGTTTTACAAGTGTCGGAGTTACATCTCCCAGACCTGTTGCAACAAACTCGAATAGCTTTTAATATGACAAATCAGCCTCTGAGAATTAGTTATCATGTCTGAATCCGCTGAAAAAAAATTAGATGCGACCGGGTTATTTTGTCCCGAACCAGTGTTTAGAACAAAAATTGAAATTGAAAGGATGCAGGTGGGCCAAATCATAACCGTGTCCGCTGATGATCCGGCAGCCGAGGAGGACATCTCAAGATGGGTTTCAAGAAACGGTCACGAGTTACTGGACATGTCCCAGGATGGTAAAACCACCACATTCAGGATTAAAAAGGTGAAATAATCCAAATAAATCATGGCCACAGTTACCGGTACAGACGTGCTAAACTGCATAGGCAATACCCCCCTGGTGCGTCTGAACTCTATTTCCCACGATAACGTAAACTGTTTTGCAAAATTAGAGGGTCACAATCCGTTTGGCTCTGTCAAGGACAGGGCCGCCTACTGGATGATTAAAGACGGCGAAGAGCGTGGAATCCTGACAAAAGGAAAAAGCATAATCATAGAACCCACTTCGGGCAATACGGGAATTGCGCTGGCCGGAATTGCCAGTATCTTGGGCTACAAAGTTGAGATTGTCATTCCAGAAAAGGCAAGCAATGAAACCAAGGACATTATTAGAAGACTCGGTGCCAAGATGTTTGAAACCAGTGATGATTTATGCCCCAAGGTGGGTGCAGGAACTGATCAGAGCATCGCACTGGCCACATCCATTGCATCATCAAGACCTGATACGTATTATTCCCCAAACCAGTACGCAAATGAAGCAAACTTTAAAGGACATTATGCAGGAACGGGGCCTGAAATTTGGAAGCAGACGGATGGCAGGGTCACCCATCTCTTTACCGGTGTTGGTACGGGGGGCACCATTACGGGAATAGGTGCCTTTCTTAAAGAAAAAAATTCCAATGTCAAGATAATCGGATGCCAGCCCCAGCAAAACCACATGATTCAGGGGTGGAGGAATTTTGAGGAATCTGCAAAACCCGACTTGTTCCTAAAAAGAGAAGACGTTGTAGATGACTGGGTATCAGTTGATAATGACGAGGCATTCTCAGTTGTAAGGGATGTGTTTCTCAAAGACAGTCTCCTGGTCAGCCCGTCCTCTGCTGCAGTATACGCCTGCATGAGGAAATATTCCATCAGGGGGGACGCATGTGCTGTGGGAATTTTTGCCGATGATGGACGGAAATTCAAAAGCGTTTATGCGACTCGAAACGTAATGACTGGGGAAGAGTTTGATGATTCACTCAAGGATGCAAAACACATGTCCGAATTGGCATATTAATTATTCAAGAATCCCCTTCAAATGCCGTTCATAAAACCCTCGAAATAACGTGTTCATGTCCATTTCATGCCGCAGACATTTGTTACTGTGTGAGATAATTTCATTTTTGATTTCTTTGCTCCACAGACTCTGCTGCCTGTCTTTGGAATCCATTATTGTCGGATTTTCCCTGATTTTTTCCATGGTGTCTGACAGGGTCCTGCTCAATTCCTGGAATTTGCTTATTCGTAAAAGAAACATTTGCGCCTCCTGCGGGTCTACCAAGTTCATCATTGCGTGAATCTGTTCATAGTACTCCATGCCTTTTCCAGTATATTTTTTAAAATCAGCCATTCTTTGGTTCCAATACTCTCGAGTTACCCTCCCCTCAATTTTGTAACTGAATTGAATATCCCCCAAATCCGTTCCCAGCTGGGCCAATTTCCCACCGTACCTTTTAGCTAATTCCCTTATATTTTCCGGATTCTGGCTCAATGTTCTTTGTTTTCCGTCTTACAATAAAGGGTTTAGATTTTTGATTCATTCCACTGTTTCTCAGACTCGTTTGAATAGGATGTCATGCATGTCCCGCAGAATGAATCCCACTCTGTAATTCCCGCTTTTTGAAAGTATTTCACAGACCATTCGTACGTGGGTTCCGTTCTGTATTGAAGTTGTTGAATTGTATAGATGTCTTTCCGGTGAAATTTATTCAGGCATTTTTTGCATTGCGCATTCCTCATCATCATGTGCCGTCTGCACTTTCAGTGAGATATTTATCCACGTCAATTGCCGCCATGCATCCAAAGGATGCAGCGGTAATCGCTTGCCGGTAATTCCTGTCATGAACGTCTCCCGCGGCAAAGACCCCCTCCATGTTGGTGTGCGTCTTGTCTTTTAACACAATGTATCCATCATCATCCAAGTCAATTTGATCCTTGAAGAGTTGCGTGTTTGGCTCATGTCCGATTGCCACAAACAGGCCCCCCGCATCAAGTGTTGTCTCTTTGTCTGTTTTCAGATTTTTCAAAACTGCCTGTTGTATTTTTTGATCTCCCTTGATGTTGATGACTGCCGAATCAAAATGGAACTTGATTTTTTCATTTTTGAATGCCCTCTCTTGCATGATCTTACTTGCACGCAGCTCCCCTCGTCTGTGCACAAGGTGGACATTTGTGGCAAATTTTGTAAGAAAGGTCGCCTCCTCGATTGCCGAGTCCCCTCCGCCTACAACAACTATCTCCTGGTTTCTAAAAAAGGGACCGTCACATGTCGCACAGTATGATACGCCCTTTCCACTAAAAGTCGCCTCGCCCTCAACGCCTAATTTTTTCGGATTTGCACCGGTTGCAATGATTACTGCGCGGCCTTCAAATTCATCTGATGCAGTTAGAACCTTGAAGGGCCTGCGTCTAAAATCCACATCGACTGCCACATCATCAATGATGGTGGTGCCCATTTTCTGCGATTGCTTTCTCATCTCAATCATCAGATCAGGGCCCATTATCCCGTTTTCAAATCCGGGATAGTTTTCAACTTCGGTCGTATTGACTAGCTGCCCACCCGGAAGTAATCCCGATAAAATCAAAGTGTCATAGCCTGCCCGGGAGCAATAAATTCCGGCAGTGTATCCTGCAGGACCGGCACCAACGACAATCACGTCAAATTTCGTCTTGGTCTTGTCTGATATTTTGATCTCATCATCTCTTGTCTCAAGAACTGCCGAACCGGCATCGCCTCCCGCCATCATTGTGAAGTGTCTTAATTTCAATAATTTAAGTGAATTCCTTTAATTCCTGATTTTATTTATTGCCTGAAAATGCTTTTCACACATTTTTTTATTTTCGATTTGTGAGTAAAACAGATCCTTTTGCCAGTGTGCGTTGAATAGTCTGCAATCCCTGTGTTTGCAGAATGGCTCTCCGGTCCCGTAATACATTATAGACTGCAGCACGTATCCCTCTATGATATTATTTAATCTCAGATCATGATACTCTAAAAATTCCCCCCTGTATTTTTCCTTGATTTCCCTGGTTTTTTCCTCTGAAAAGCACGTCATTAGATCCAGATAGTACTGTTTGGATTTGGCCGGGGCCTCTATGATTCCAGACATTGAGATTATTGTGGGATTGGAGATGACTAGTGCCCGGGCATGGTATCTGAAATCATCATTATCAAATGTCACAGTAAGCTTGTTTGTAAAAATTATGTGCAGTGTATTGTCAGTAATTGAAATGTTTTCTGAAACGATGTTTTGTAATTCAAATCCGTCATAGGGTGTAATTGTCTCTTTTTCTGACGTGTCTTTGTTCTCTTTTTCAATCAGATATTCCTCCTGTGTCGGACTGTGTTTTTTGAACGGTTTCTTTAAATCAAGGACTTTGGTTGCTGCCATCTTTTTGAATACGTTGTCCTGCACGGATCTGAAAAAATTCCCCTTGATTTCAGTCTCAATCCGGAATGTGTCGGTGATGAATGCCTTTATTTTTTCAATTTGAATTTCAGGAACTGTTGGTTCATCGTATAGAATAATTTTGGAAATTTTCACTATAAAGGCAGTATTTTGCCGCCTTATCTTTCTAACGAATTATATTTTTTAAAAAAAGACAGAGTTGTTTTTAGGCGTGTCTTTTTTTCTAATTGATGTGAATTTTCAGAGTTGGTATTCCCTGAAATTTGAATGAATGTGGATTGGTTTAATTGGATTGTTTTCATGGAATGTTGATGCGGATAAAACGTTGCGGGATTCAAGAAATATCTTACGGTTTCCCGCATCAAACCACTCCGTACCAAGAGACCTGCTAGTAGCAATGACGGAACAGGTGGTTCTGCCATGCATTTCATCCTGTTATGCTTTTGTTCTGTAAGGCATTGTAAAGTTATTGGGTACTAGGTATGATGAGACATGAAATAGATCTCTAAATTCAAAAATCACGTCTATTGAAAATTTTGATTTGGCGGTATTTTGAATCATACATTAAAAATATGAAAAGAGACATCCTGTGCATCCCCCGGACATGCCAAGATCTTTGCCAGATTGATTTTTCTGCATATTAGAGTCTTTCTCAGGGAAGCATTTTGAATCAGTCTTCCACTTGTGAGAACCATCCACCGCTTCCTGCCATTTCAGCGGGGGTCCCACCGTTCAAAGATCCATGTTTTTTGGTAAAATTATAGAATGTTTGAAACCCATCAAACGTGGGACTGTTCATCATCTTGATTCCCCTGTGTGATTTCTCCGTCTCTGATGGTACATGTAGTATCTCCATTTGATTGTTGTTTAGGTCACCTTTCATGTAGATGCCCGATGTGTTTGATCTCTTTGTGCAGTAAGTTTTTCTGTCGGTATTCTGATTTTCACGCATCGTGAAAGCTGGCGGCTCCATCTGAAATCAATGTAGCATATTTTTTATCTGCAATCATCATCATCATTACCCCTACAAACATTGGTTTTACATCCTCCTCACCCTGTCTCTGTCATCAATTTGGTGAATCATGAATCGTGTTTCATGATGATCCATTATGCCCGCATTTGGCATATAACGAATAAAATAGATTTGTTCTGAGATTTTTTTTAGAAAAACACCCAGACAGTAATTTGTCAAACCGCCATTATTTTTACCATATGATATAAAATAATAAAAAATGACAAAATATCTCTGGAGATATTCTGGCAAATGGCCGATTTCAACATTATATAAATTCCAAACAGGCACAAATTTTTCAGTTTGCAGATCAGACATTGATCGAACTGTCTTTTTACTCACATTAAACATTTAAAACATATTATTTTATTTCATAGGATAATATGACATATTCTGCACAACTGGTGGCGGATTATTTTCTTACTCACACAAATAATTCCCTTACTGCAATGCACATGATCAAAATGACGTACATTGCACACGGCTTTACACTTGCCATTACAAAAAACCCCCTTATAGCATCAAGAGTTGAGGCATGGAAATATGGTCCCGTAATTCCGTTATTATATCAAACATACAAGGGATGTGGGGGAGACATCATCGGTAAACTCAATTACTGTGGCACATTGTCTGCAGATAATGAAAAATTTCAGGAAAGAAAAAAATTCATCGAATCTTTGATTGAACCTGCAACATGCAACATACTTGATCAGATAGGTGAGCATTTTGGTTGCTTGTCTGCACTTGAATTATCATCACTCACACATGAGAAAGGTACGCCCTGGCATCAATGCTATCAACGTGACAAATTATTTACATTGATTCCCAATGATATCATACAAGAATTTTATGAACAAAAAATGAGTAACGATGGCAAGCAAGGATATTAGGGTACTGAGGATAATAAGCAACCAGTAATACCGCCTCCGGTCACACCCAAACAAATTGGCATGATGCAAGAAAAGAGAAGGATATTCTAGAACGAGGCATGGTCAGGGCAGGTGATCCTGAGGATCTTAAATCAAATGAATTTGAAATCCGCAAACTATGGATATTTTTAGAAATATAACGTATTGGGGTTACACGATGATGACATTTGCAATATTGGCATCGGGTTTTCTTCCAAGTTATTTTCATCCGGATCCTTGGGTTTTAGTGGTATGGTCGGGGGCGTTATAAGTAACAGCATATTTCAGGTTCTTAAGCAATTATCCGGATCAAAAATATTGGATAAAACAGGATTTTAGATTTTCAATCCTAAAAACGCCTGTCAGCCAATCGATGTAGTTAGATCGGCAGTTCATAGCAATGTATTTTGTATCTTATAACCGGCAAAATTATGATGGAACTCTAGTACGCAGATAAATCAAGTCTTTAACTTGCAATCACAGAATTCCAGAAGGGTTTCTGATCAAACAGCAATTAACATGATTAAAAAAATCCAAGACGTACTGAACATGCGCGGTCCTTTTCACACGGTTAGTGGACGATTCAAAATACCACAAGTCAAAATTTTCAATAGGCAGGCTTTTTGAATTGGGAGATATATATTTCATGTCTCGTGCCTAACACCAGATAACTTTACAGTGCCTTGGTAATACATAATACGTAAAGGTCAAGACCCATACCGGCAGATCGTGATTTGTTACGATGTATCGAGTCTGAAATAAAATCCGGTGGATTTGCAAACAAGTCATGGTATAATTATTGTGTAAAAACTGTAAAGGATCGTAAGATTACCTAAATTATAATTTAGATTCCATATTGTTTACTAATTTTACCAGTTCCTCATGATTGTCCCCATTTGCCTTTACCATGTCATACAGATCAGGCAAATATTTTGTATCTTCCTTTATGCCATCTATGTCTTTTTTCATGCCACCCATGTCTTTTTTCATGCCAACTATGTCTTCTTTCATGCCACCCATGTCTTTTTTCATGCCAACTATGTCTTCTTTCATGCCACCCATGTCTTTTTTCATGCCAACTATGTCTTCTTTCATGCCACCCATGTCTTCCTTTATGCCAACTATGTCTTTTTTTATGCTCTTTGTTTCTTGATTTAGATCATCAAGCTTTGTACAGTTTACGCCAACTTGATCTTTTAACCCCTTTACTTCATTTATCAAGTCATCAGCCCATTTGGGTACATTATCCATACAGTTATCCATATAATCTCATTTTTAAATCTGTTTGAATGGGTTCTGTAACTGTGACCTGAAAATGGATCTTTCAGATTGAACCGCCTCCAAACAGCCTTGAAAAAATAGGCGAGTCATGAGATAACCACCCCCACATGGTTTTCACATACCGGTGTTCTCATGGCAAGTCGCAGGATAATCAATTCTGGGGTGGTTGCAAAGTTGTATCAAATATTATCATCCAATACACTAGTCAGCTAAATGCCAGGTCGGCCATAAGAAGCATTCATCTATTCCTCCCATTCAATGCAAGACGCTCATCAATTTCTGTCGTCTGAATATCCAATCATCATTTCATCCCGGAGATTTTGTCAGTACATGACTTGCATTGTCTTGATTAACGATATGGCACATCCCACACATCATAAAGCAGATACTCTTGATGAAAGCCAATCTGATCGGAGATAAAAGCCCTTGTACACATGAAAATTGCGATTGCAATAAAACCCAAATTATCAAAGACAGCATAAAACAAGTGAAAACCCACCATCCAAAATACCTCACAGGTAAGAATTCTCAACAGGCACAAAACTTCACTCTGGAGAAGATCGTGATTTCAGGCCGTTAAATGTACAGAACCAAAAAACGCTAGTAATAAATCACCGAATGTACTGTGTTACGTATGGGCGAGCTTGAGCACAAATTTGAAGTAGAAATCAAAGAAAGAGAGGACAAACAAAAACTTACCGATCCAGTCAAAGAGGAGCTAAAAGCGTCAGGAATGATGGATGAGAAAGGGAAATTAAAATTAAAGGGAGTCAGTCCAAAAATGCTCAAGAGAATGAAACAAGAGTTTGTTGAATGTCCGGTTATAAAGGAAGACGTTCAGTTTATCCAGTGTTTTGTGTGTCCAAATTTTCAAAGCAGGGTGATGGGCAAAGTACTTTGCAAAGGCGATAAACTGTAATAATCCAAATTCTCACGAAAGATTCTTCATCGCATGGCGGATTTTCTGCACTTGGATTTATGAAAAATATGATTGTTCCGTAGATTTTTCTACGAAAGTTGTTTGTGTTCCATATCCGTATGAATGTATTTAGCAATAGTTAGCGGAGCTAATGGCCAGACAGGAGGCAGTAACAGATTAACTCATAGAGTATTCAAAATCAGTTGTTCGGGAGCAGAAAACAGTTATCATGTCGGAGAGACCAGCAAAAATCCAATTAAAAATTCAGTGTAATCGACTACATTCAGTATGCATGACTTTTTTGTTACATCCAAACTCGGATCATCTGTATCTGCATCGTATGAAAAGTAATCAGTGCCAGAATTGTGCCGTATCTGCAGATAGTTTGATGCATCAGTCATTCAATTTCAAATCAGGTACAGAACTACTGGGGAATTTCAAATGATGTTTGGAACCATCGGGTGAACTGTTCGAGCATCTCATCGTCGGGTTTTGGTTCTGGATTCTTTGGTGCGGGTTCTGGATCTTTTGGTACAATTTCTTGATTCATTGATACTGGTTCTGGATCTATTGGTGCGGGTTCTTGATTCATTTGTGCTGGTTCTGGATCTATTGGTGTAAGTTCTGGATCCATCAGTGCAAGTTCTTGATTCATTGATACTGGTTCTAGATCCATGGAGGTTGGAATTCTAAATGATGATTGAATCCATCGGACGATCTGGTCAAATATGTTATCGTCGGGTTTTGGTTCTGGATTCTTTGGTGCGGGTTCTGGATCTTTTGGTACAATTTCTTGATTCATTGATACTGGTTCCGGATTCATTTGTGCTGGTTCTGGATTCATTTGTGCAGGTTCTGGATCCATCGATGTTGGGATTCCAAATGATGTTTGGATCCATCGGATGATCTGGTCAAATATGCCATCGCTGGGTTTTGGTTCGGGCGTCATTGGGGGTTCTAGATTCACCAGTTGTTCCGAGTCCATTGGTACTGGTTCTGGGTCCATTGGTACGGGTTCTGGGTCCATTAGTACTGGTTCTAGGTCCATTGGTACGGGTTCTGGGTCCATTGGTTCAGGATCCATTGGTACTGGTTCTGGGTCCATTTTCTCCACAGGTTTGAGTTTATCATCATTGTCTGATGTTACAACAATGGCATATGCCTTGTCACCGTGCGAAGAGAGGGTTATTCCACGGTTGTCCTGCATGAATATGGTGATATTGCCTGTGAACTCTTCTTCAAAAGGTATCACTATACTCTCAAAACGCTTTGTGCTTTGATCGCTGGATTCGGAGTAGGATATCAGTGTCTCAGATATGAATGATGAAGCATCACATGCATAAAGATGATCTGACTCGTATTCTTTGTCATTGCATTCACCATGTGAAAGAATATTTGAAATTAACATGTACTGTATCAAGGCATCCGGATGTTGTAGTGTTGTGTGATCTGAGATAACTATCTCCATCTTGAGGATGTTCTGACGTGCATCATAGGGCGTTACATGTGGTGTTATTGTTAGTTCGGTATGTGGTTTTATTTTTATCTGTGATGAGTCTGTCAATACATTTGATCCGTCAGATGTAAAGCTAAAGGATATGCCATAGGGTGAACCTCTGCCACCGCTGCTAGTGCTATCACCAGCACTACTACCACCGCCGCCACCGCCTCCGCCACCGCCGCCACCACCTCCGGATCTTCTAGGTGTTGGTTCTGGTGTTGGTTCCGGCGTTACAACGGCGACTGTAACGGCGTATGGGGCTGATGCCACGTTGCCGTTGCGTGCCACATCTGCTGCCGCATCTGCAGGAATTGATACAACGACTGTACCATCTGCCGGGGCAGTCACAGTAAAGGTGTACGTGGTGCCGGATCCGGCCGGTGCAGCATCAGCTGCAGTTGCCGCCCCAGATACTGTGATATCATCCAGGGCATCAAAGCCTGTCACGGGCTCTGTAAACGTGGCAGTGTATGTAAGGGTGCGGGTGGTGGAAGTATCACCACCAGCAGCGGTTTGATCGTTAACTATGGTTACAGTGGGTGCCACAGTATCCACTATTACATCAGAGCCGCCAAGTGATGCATCATCAGTGGTGGCAGGAAGTCTCAGATATGCAGTAGCATTGCCAGCAGTGTTAGTAACGGTTCCACCACCGGTTACAGATAGCGAGTTTGTATCGACATAGTTGAGAGCATCAGTGTTGTGTGTTGCAGCAACGGTATATTGGAATAACAATTCAGTTCCAGGCGAGCCGGAGGTATAGTCGACTATCGTACCTGTAGTGCCAATATCCAGTAACAGTTGCAGGGTGGCGCCATCAGATACCGTTACTGGCTCGTCAAATGTGACGGTGATGCCAATGATATCACCTACTTTGTATGAATTAGATGTTGCAGATACGCCGACTACAGTTGGCGCATTGATGTCAGAAATGTCCGGTTCGTCAGATATGGCAGGTGCGTCAGTTGCGGTAATGGAGATGTTCAGTGATGCTGAATCGGTTATGACTGGAGTGTCGGATTGGACAAGGGTGCCCATGGTCTGGACATCTGATTCATCAGATATGACAGGGGTGTCAGTTGCGGTAATGGAGATGTTCTGTGATGCTGAATCGGTTATGACTGGAGTGTCGGATTGGACAAGGGTGCCCATGGTCTGGATGTCTGATTCATCAGATAGGGCGGGTGTGTCAGTGGCAGTAACAAAGAATTTCAGTGATGCGGTGTCAGATATAACCAAAGAATCAGATGTAACAATGCTCTCAGATCTGTCTACTGTAACGGTGTAGGTGGCAGATGCTACGTTGGCGTTGCCTGTCTCGTCTTCTGCCACATTTGCCGGGATGAATACGATGACTGTACCATCGCCGGTGACAGTTACAGTAAAGGTGTAGGTGGTGCCGTCTCCATCTGGGGGGGAGACAGTTGCAGTTGCAGTTGCCATATCAGATAGTTCAATGTCAGATGCCATCTCAAAGCCCGTCACGATCTCGTCGAACTCTACATTGTATGTGATGGTATCGGAGTTTGTGATGCCGCCGTTACTGACGGTAGGAGATGTTATGGATGGACTCGGTGCAACAGTGTCAGGTAGGTTGTTGGTTATCCGTTCATCGCTGAAGTGCTCAGCAAGATTTCCTGCGACATCAGTGACAGAATTACCGTTATAGGATACCATTTGGGAGGTGCTAGTAATTCTAGGAGATACTGAGAGTAATATCTTTGAATCCATTAGGAGTGAGCCCAAGACGCCGGTACCACCAGACACCCTAAATTCGGACGTGACGGGCATACCAAAGGCTGATTCATCGAACGCAATGTCCACATTGCCATTAACATTGACGGCAGTGGCAGAAGCAAATTTTGGCGCGATAGTATCCACTATTACATCATAACCGCCGGCAAGCGATGCGGCAGAAGCAATTCCGGGAAGTGCCAGGCTGGCAGGGGTGCTGTCATCAGCGGCAAGTATGGTTCCGTCGTTTAGTGCAAGCGGGTCGGAATCCACATACTGCAGATCAACAGAGTTGTGCCCTGCGTCAACCGTATACCTGAATAGCAGTTCAGTTTCAGACGGGTTGCTGGAGTGATATGCCACTACCGCATCACTATCACCAGTCTCCAGCGTTAAAGTTGGGCTGCCATCCGTATCCACTACAGTTACTGGCTCGTCAAATGTGATGGTGATATCAATGACACCACCTTCTTTGTATGCACCGTTATCGGCAGATACGGCAGATACGCCAGTTACAGTCGGTCCGGCATTGACCACTGTAACGGTGTATGTGGCAGATGGCAGGTTTAGGTTGCCTGTCTCGTCTTCTGCCGCGCCTACGGGAATGGTTACATCGACTTGACCGTCCGTGGTGGTAGTCACGGCAAAGGTGTACGTGGTGCCGGTTCCATCTGGAGTGGAGACAGTTGTACCAAGTGGTCCAGATACTGTAACATCAGATGTAGCATCGCCAAAGTCTGTTACCTCCTCGCTGAATACGGCAGTGTAGTATATGATGCGGGAGTTTGTGTTGCCGCCATCATCTGCAGCGGTGCTGGTTATGGTTACAGTCGGTGCCGTATCATCTGTCACGTTGTTTCTCACGGGCAGGAATGTAGACATTTCAAGTGCGTTTCCAGCAACGTCAGTTATTGTAATACCGGTGTAATTCATTGTAACCGTATTGCCGCCGACAATTGCCGTGCCCACAGTTATGGTTATGGTACTGTCAGATATCATAAGAGGGTCGATAACCGTATTATCTGATACGGCAAAGTCTGTCACATCAGTGGTTCCATCAAGGGCCTGCGATGCGACAAGTTCGATCGTGTTGACACTAGTTGTTCCAGCAGATTCAATGACCGGCGGGGTCGTATCCGGACCTATGAAAGCAAGTGTCTTGATGCTGTTTGAGGTTGCAGTGGTGTCCTGTATGACACCGGGAAGATCCCCTCCATACACCAGGGCCAGCGTGCCGTCATCGACTCGTACCAGTGAGTTGAATGCGCCGTCTGCAGTGTCATGCTTGTATGGTCCGGCAGTGGCATTCAGACTGCCTGCAAAGTGGTTTATATCATATAACCGGATAAAGCCGCCTGCATCTGCACCCCTGTATGCGACTGCCAGCGTATCAGAATCCAGCAGTGCCACCGAGTTGAGGTGTATCTGCTCTTCAAATGTCGCATCAGCTGCCGTATCCAGATATACCGGAACGCCCCTTACGGCGATGTCATTGTCTGAGGCAACATCAAATACCCTGATCTGTCCGTACCCGCCAGATGTGCTGGTACCAATCACAGAGTATGCTACTACCACGGTATCATCATCCACCCTGACAATGGAGTGGTATGCCGTCCTTTCAGTCTCGTGTTCGAGGACAGTTACAGGAGTGATGACATTATTATCTGAGATATCAAATGTGTTAAGGTATCCCTGGGCATCCTCACCCCTGTATGCAAGTACCACGGTATCAACATCGAGTTTTACCATAGAGTTGTACAGTCCCTGGTCGTCAGTGGTTTCCACTGCTGGACGGGCATCAAGACCACCGTCATTAGGATCAATGGTGATAACCTGGATAAAGCCCGTAGGAGTGCTGTCAGGATACGAGTATGCGATTACCAGCCTGTTTTCATCAAATGCTATCAGGGAGTGGTTGTGTGTCTGGTCACCCGTGGTGCCTGTCCTAAAGTCCGTACTTTGTGAAAGAGTAAAGGGCATCATGGTGGTGGAAGCCGTATCAACGTCGTACGTGGCAACGGTGCTGGATGTACCGCCGACCACATATGAGATGGCAATCGTATCATCATCCACGCGTGTCAGTCCGGTGGATTTGGGTTCTGTTGAAAGATCCTGAATCTGGGTGTCCATATCCTGGGTGTTGGTTTGTATTACCTGGCTGTCAATCAGCTCGATGATACCGTCAGTGATAGTATATAATCTGAGTGTGACTTCATAATCCAGCGTGGTGGCAGTATCAGGTGCAGTTACAGTGTGCGATGAGACGTAATAGTCGCCAGTCAGGTGTACCAGGTTGTGCCGGTATCCGTTGTCTGGAAGGGCGAAAGAGCGTACTAAGGATATGTCACTTACTGTGACTGTATAGATATCAGATGCCGCGTTGTCGTTGAGATCAGCGTCTCTCGCCGCACCGGCAGGAACTGATACTACGACAGTGCCTCCACTGGTGGCAGTCACAACAAAGGTGTACGTGGTGCCACTCCCAGCAGGTGCAGAGACAGGTGTAGAGACAGTTGCAGTCGCAGTACCGGACAGCATGATATCTGACTCTGTATCACCAAAGTCCGTTACATCCTCGCCAAAGTCGACGGTGTAGGATACGGTGGCAGAGCCTGTGACTCCGTTATTAGGGATGCCGGTGGCAGTTATGGTTACGTTGGGGGGAAGAACTGATAGCGTGTTTGGTACGGACAGGTCATCAAATATCGCAAGTGCGTTTTCTGCGATATCAGTTATGAGGGCGCCCTTGTAATGCACTGTAATCACATCATCGTTGGCAAATGGCGTGGCCACCGTTATGGTTATGGTACGGCCGTATATCACCGGAACGCCAGATACCATGTTGCCGTCAACTGTAAAGTCTCCTGACATAACATCTCCATCCAGGAATTCAGATGCCACAAGTGAGATCGTGGCATCATCAAGGACGGAGGCAGTCTCGATGATTGGCAGGGTTGTATCAGGGGTCGTTACTACGGCGGCAAGCGTCTTGATTCTGTTTGGAACTGCAGGGGCGGCTACCTCTTCAATTTCTGGAAGATCCCCCCCATACACCAGGGCAAATGTGAAATCGTCGATCCTGACAAGCGAGTTGAAGGCGCCCACTGCAGCGTCGTGCTCGAATGATTCGCTGGTTGCAGTCAGGCCGTCGGATGTTATGTCATACGTCCGGATAAAGCCGTGGGCATCTGCACCCCTGTATGCGAGGGCCAGCGTGTTAGAGTCCAGCAGGATAAGCGAGTTGGTGTGTACACGTTCTTCAAATGCCGCATCTGTCGCACCGTCATAATATATGACAGTATCACCCCTTTGTTCAACTGTGCCGCCTGCCACAACATCAAATATCTTGATGCGTCCTGACCCGTCTTCTGTATTGTCATTATCACCGATCTCAGAGTATGCGAGGGCCACTGTACTATCATCGATTCGGACAAGGGAGGCATACGCCGTTCTTACAGCATCGTGTTCAAGGGCTTCGGGAACGGTAGTAAACACGGGCGTGCCAATAGTAGATGAGACATCATATGTCCGTATGTGTCCGCGGGCACCGGCATCGCGGTATGCGACTACCACCGTGTCAACATCGAGTTTTACCACGGATGGGTACCGTCCCTGGTTTTTGGTAATTGTTACGGGTTCACCTGCAGTAAGCGTACCGTCAGGGCCGATGTTGATATCCTGTATAAAGCCGTCAGGGGAAAATCGTGCATGCGAATATGCAATTATCAGCCTGTCTTCATCAAATGCTATCAGGGAATGATCATCTGTCTGCCCGCCGGTGCCGCCGGTACGAAAGTCGACAGTATCAGAGGAGGTAAAGTAGGGACTTGAACCGGTATCGACATCAAATGTTGTAACAGTACTTGCAAGATTATTCGAGTCTGGACGCACATATGAGACGGCAATGGTATCATCATCTACACGTACGAGGGCTGCCGGTTTTGGATGATGACTTTCAGCGGTAGATAGGATTCTTTCAACAACAAGAGTGCTTACCATATGGCTGCCAATCAGCGAGATCTGCCCGTCAGTGATGCTGTATAGTCTGAGGGTGACTGTGGAATCCAGATGTGTGACAGTATTAGTTGTGGTTACACTGTGGATGGAGACGTAATAGTTGCCAGTCAGGTGTATCATGTTGTGCCGGTATCCGTTGTCTGGAAGGTCAACTGAGTCTCTTTGGAATATGGTGTGAACCGGTGGTGGCACGGAGATGTTCAGTGATGCCGTGTCAGTTATGACCGGAGAGTCAGATGTAACAATGCTCTCAGATGGGGTTACTGTAACGGCATATGCAGTGGATGCCAGATTGGAGTTGCCTGCGGTGTCACTTGCCACAAGTTTGGGGATTGATACTGTAATCACGCCGTTGAAGGTGGCTGTCACGTCAAAGGTGTAGCTGATGCCGGATTCTGCAACAAAGTTTGATGGTACGGGAGTGTCACCGGATGCCGTTACAGATACAGCGATATCTTCCACGGTAAAGTCCATCACGACTTCGCTGAAGGTGACAGTGTATGATACGGTGTCAGAGTCGTGTATCCCACCATTGGGGGTGTCATCCGCAGTTATGGCAACGGTGGGCGCAAGATCAAATATCTGTATTCGGTGGTTGTTGCGGTCTGCAACCAGTATGTGCGTGGAGTTTGTGGTGATCCCCTGCGGAGTGGCAAACTCGTTATTACCGTCACCGGCAGTACCGGTACTGCCAAGTGTGCTGACGTAATTACCGCTATTATCAAATACCTGTATCCTGTGGTTGTTGGTGTCTACAACCAGTATGTGCGTGGAGGTTGTCGTAATTCCCCTGGGGGCGTTAAAATGGTCGTGACCCGAGCCAGGGCCGCCAAACTTGCTTACATAGTTGCCGTCATTATCAAATATCTGTATTCGGTGGTTGTTGGCGTCTGCAACCAGTATGTGCGTGGAGTTTGTGGTGATTCCCACAGGAAGTTTAAACTGGCCGTCGCCTGAGCCGTTACTGCCAAACTTGCCGACATAACTGCCGTCCAGATCAAATACCTGCACCCTGCTGTTGATGGTATCTGCAACCAGTATGTGCGTAGAGTTTGTCGTGATTCCGCTGGGGCGTTCAAACTGGTCGTTATCCGAACCAAGGCCGCCAAACTGGCTGACATAGGTGCCGTTCAGATAAAATACCTGTACCCTGTGGTTGTCAGTATCAGTGACTAGTATGTGCGTAGAGTTTGTGGTGATTCCCCGGGGGTTGATAAACTCGCGGGGATCGGAGCCACTGCTGCCAAACTTGCTGACATAGCTGCCATCAGCATCAAATATCTGCACCCTCGAGTTTGTAGACTCTACGACCTGTATGTGTGTAGGTGTCGTTGCAACCCCGTACGGGTGGTTTAACTGGCCGTCACCTGAGCCAGGAATGCCAGTACTGCCAATTGATTGGACAAAAGTGCCGATTGGTACGACGATATTCAGCGTAACGGTGTATGGGTCAGATGCCTCGTTGAGGTTGTCTGCCGCATCTTTTGCCACACCACCAGGTATTGATACGATGACTGTACCATCAGAGGGGGCAGTCACATCAAAGTTGTATGTAATGCCGAATTCCTCAAAGTTTGATGCTGCTGCTGGTGTTGCCGAGCCTACAAACGCCGTTCCAGTTACGTCGATGTCATCCACAATAAACTCTGTTACCACCTTGTTAAAGGTGGCAATGTATGATACGGTATCACGGATTGTGTCGCCGTTATCAGGCGTGTTGGTGCTTGTTATAGTTACAGTAAGGGGATCATCACCGAGTGTGTTTTTTATGGTCTGTGGGGTTGTAAATTTGACAAGTAGGTGTCCTGCAGCATCAGTTATTGTCTCACCATTGTACGTTACGGTGGGTTTCTCACCGGGCATTATTGGCGGCTCTACTGTCAGGATTATATTACCCTCAGAGATTGTAGCACCAGATACGGTATTACCTGATACGGCAAAGTTTCCCGTGTTTGCAGTTCCCCTAACGGATTCTGTTGCGACAATTTCAACCTTGGTCGCACTAAGGGTTTGTGCCGATGAGAACATGGGCGCCTCGTTATCGACTGTGATGGTGTACGTGTTTGATTCCGTGTTTAGGTTGTCAGATGGGTCTGTTGCCACATTTTCAGGAATTGATACGATAACCGTACCATCCGTGGGTGCATACACCTCAAATGTGTAACTCAGCATGCTGCCGGCAACAATTGTTGGTGTAGAGACAGTTGCATTTACCGGAGCAGTTAACGTGATATCGTCTGCGTTATCAAAGCCTTCTACAACCTCGAAAAATACCGCGGTGTAGATCAGGGTGTGAGATGGTGTGGAACCGCCGTTAACAGCGCTGTCAGAGAATATTTCCACGCCGGGTCGCATAGTATCCATCATGTTGTTGGTTATTGATCCACTGAATGCGGCAACGTGGTTTCCTGCCGCATCAGTTATTGAACCGGTACCATCATATGATACCGTTTGGGAGCCGCTGATTACAGGTAATACTGCGAGCCGTATGTTTGTGCCTAGTATGATGGCATCAATGACAGAGCCGTCAGATCTCCCGAATTTGGTTTCATCCAGACTGTCAGTGCCCGGCCCAATGACCGGCTCAGTGAACTCAATCAGCACCTCGAAATTAGAGGCGATGGCAGTGGCAGAAGCAAATTTAGGCGCGACGGCATCCACAATTACTTCAGAGGTGCCGGCAAGCGATTCAGCAGAGTCAACTGCAGGAAGCAACAGAATGGCAACCGCATTATCATCGGCGGCATTGATCATTCCTCCATTAAGTGTAAGCGAGTCCGTAGCAAAATAGTTGAGATCATCAGAGTTGTGTTCTGCAAGAACGGTATACTTGAATACGATTTCGGTTCCAAACGAGGCTTCGTCATAGTAGGCTGTGGCATCATCATCACCAGTCTCCAGTAATAACTGCGGGATGTCAGTAACATTTACTGGCTCGTCAAATGTCACGGTGATATCGATAATCTCATTTGTGATGTAGACGCCGTCGCCGTCGGCAGGCACGTCGGCAGACACCTTAGTTACATTTGGCGTGATACCCGCAACTGTAACGGTGTATTCATCAGATGCCGCGTTGCCCCTACCATCAGGACCTAATGCGGCATCCATGGGAACGGATATGATTACGGTTCCATCAGTGGTGACATTCACGTTAAATCTGTATGACGAACCGCTTTCTGCAACAAAGTCAGAGATAGTCGCCGTCGCCGTACCGGATATATCAACCCCATTCTGGTCAAATTCCGTAACGTCATCGCTAAAGAGCACGATGTATGTCGGCGAGGTATTTGTAATAGTCATGCCGCTTTCTGTTGTACTATCAGTTGTTATACCCACGGCCACAGGGGGTATTCCAAAGTCCCCGGTGGTATGTCTTGGGAATTTGAACTGTTCCCCCCCGGGAACAGAGAACAGTATCTGCTGGCCAAAGACATGCACTGCCCCGTTTGCGGAATCAGAGATGATTACCTTGTCATCATTGTTCACTGCAAGCCCCGATACAAATGCAAAACTCACATCATCCCCGGAAGGCAGGTCCCCCGTATACACGCCGGAGGCAGTGTATATCTGGACGGTGCTAGCATCGGCGTTGGTGTATGCCACAAAGATGTGTCCCGTGGAGTTTGTTGTGACGGCACTCAGGATCGAGGATCCATTCGGACCGCTGGTATCTATGTTGGCAGTGTTTGCCCCATCTGAATCAAATATGCGTATGTTGTCATTGCCACTGTCTGCCACAAGGACGTGCCCCGTGGAGTTTGTCGCAACAGCTACGGGAGTATCAAATTCGGCGCTAGCACTGGTGGTAAGCAACCCCGCATACGTCCCATCCTGATTAAATATCTGGACGATGCGCCGGTCCAGGGGGTTTTGTGTGCTCTCGGCAGTATCGCTGACGTAGATCCTGTCATCTGGTCCGACTGCAATACCTTCAATATCTCGGAACATCAGACCGCCCGCGGTGTCAAGGGCTCCGGCATACACCCCGCTTGGATCAAATATCTGGACTAGGTTTAACCCTTCTTCAACTACAAAGATGTACCCCGTGGAGTTTGTTGCAATGCCGTCAGGACGTAAAAATGTGGAGTCTATTATCGTGCCGTCAGTACGTGAATATCCCGGTCCGCTCGTGGTGTCAAGTGCCCCGGCATACATTCCATCAGGATTAAATATCTGGGCGTTAAGGTTGATAAAATCTACAACAAAGACGTGTCCCGTGGAGTTTGTTGCAACACTGATGGGAGTATCAAATGCCGTTCCGCCCGTGGTATCAAGACTGCGTATGAGGGTGTTTCCCCTAAATGGCGAGATGGCACCACCTATCACCGCATCAGCGCCGGTCGAATCAACTACGGTAATTACAAGCGTTCGGGCACCAGGCCACGCACCTGTGTAATTTGCCCCGAGTGATCCCCCAAAGTCAAAGACTGAATCAAGTTCAAGCTTTGTTAGCGTCTGATATCCCGCCATGTCAGTATCCCGGTCAAACGTGATGGTCAGCTCGTCACCGTCTGATAAAGTATCATCAAGTTGGTCGGGATCCTGCCATACTGCAGAGGCTATTCCAAACAGGTCCGTGTCAACTGTAACGGTGTGTGTGTTTGATGCCATGCTGCTGCTACCTGCCTCGTCGACTGCCGCAAATTTGGGGATTGACACTGTGACAGTACCATCATCGGTGGTTACCACATCAAAGGTGTAGGTGTTCCCGAACCCTGCAAAGTTTGATATTGTAGGCGTGCCACCGGATGCCGATCCAGATATGACGATGTCATCCATATCAAAGCCTGTCACGTCCTCGCTGAAGGTGACAGTGTATGGTATGGTGTCAGGGTTGTGTGTTCCGCCGTCGGGGGTAATCGTAGTTATGACCACGGTGGGTGTAAAATCAAATATCTGTACCCTGTCGTTGCTGCCGTCTGTAACCAGTATGTGCGTAGAGGTTGCCGTGATTCCTAGTGGTTGGTTAGACTGGCCGTTGAGTGAGCCGCCACTGGCAAGCAGACCGACATAATTACCGTCCAGATCAAATATCTGTATCCTGTTGCCGTCGGCTTCTGTAACTAGGATGTGCGTGGGGGTTGTTGTGATTCCCGAGGGGCCTCTAAACTGGCCGGCACCTGAGCCCTTACTGCCAAACGAGCTGAGATAGTTGCCGTCCAGATCAAATACCTGTACCCTGTGGTTGAGACTGTCTACAACCAGTATGTGCGTGGAGTTTGCCGTGATTCCCGAGGGAGTGTCAAACTGGCCGGGGCCTGTGCCCTTACTGCCAAACTGGCCGAGATAATCGCCGTCCGAATCAAATATCTGTACCCTGTCGTTGAAGGTGTCTGCAACTATTATCCGCGTGGGGGTCGTTGTGATTCCCGAGGTGCTGTTAAACTGGCCGTTGCCTGTGCCCTCACTGCCAAACTGGCTGGCATAACTGCCGTCCAGATTAAATATCTGTACCCTGTCGTTGTTGGTATCTGTAACCATTATCTGCGTGGAGGTCGCAGTGATATCTCGTGGATTCTCAAACTGGCCGGGGCCTGAGCCCTTACTGCCAAACGAGCTGAAATAGTTGCCTTCCAGATCAAATACCAGTATCCTGTGGTTGTTGCCGTCTGCAACCAGTATGTTCGTGGAAGTCGCAGTGATTCCTCGAGGTTCGTTAAACTCGCCGTCACCTTGACCGGGACTGCCAATAGTGTCGGTAAAAACGGCAAGCGGTATGAGGATATCCAGCGTAACGGTGTATGGGTCAGATTCCACGTTTTTGTTGCCTGCCGCATCTGTTGCCATGTCTTTAGGAACTGATACTGTGATCGTACCATCAGAGGCGGCCTCCACATCAAAGGTGTATCTGGTGCCACCTGATTCTGAAGCAAAGTTTGATACTTCAAGTGTGTCATCGGATGCCGTTCCGGATGCCGTTCCAGATACTGTGATGTCAGCCGCATCAAAGTTATTTACCACCTTGTTAAAGGTGGCAGTGTATGATACGGTGTCACGGGTTCCGGTGCCGCCATTAGGCGTATCACCCGTTATAGTTACAGTAAGAGGAGCATCTTCGAGTTCGTTGTTTACATTCCGGGTTGAAAAGGCAAGTACTTGTCCGGCAATATCAGTTACGTCATTACCAGATAATGTTACGGTGAGTTCATCCTCGAACGTTATTTGGGGATTTACTGTCAGGGTTATAGTGTCACCAGAGACTGCAACGCCAGATACAGCCTTAGTAGGGACTGCAAACCCTGTCGTTTCCGCCGGTACACTAACGCGTTCTGATATCGTAATCTCAATCTGGGTCGGACTAACTACTTGGGCAGAAGAGAATTCGGGTACCTCAGTATCCACTGTGATGGTGTGTGTGTTTGATTTCGTGTTTGGATTTTCAGATAAGTCTTCTAGCTTGCCTGCAGGAATGAATACGGTAACCGTACCATCAGAGGTGGTAGTCACAGTAAAGGTATGATTTATGGCGCCGTCTCTAGTTGGTGCAGTGACAGTATCTATAGTTGCAGTACCGGATATGTCAAGATCAGATACGGAATCAAAGCCTGTCACGGCATCGGAGAACCGGACAGTGTATAATATGATATTGGAGGTTGTGCCGCCTCCATTACCGGCAGTAGGACCATTATCGGCGGTAAGAGTTATTATTTCTGGAGTCGGTCCAACAGTATCATCTACGTTGTTGATTATTAGTTGATTCGTGAATTGTTCAGCCAGATTTCCTGCCTCATCGGTGATAGAACTGCCGTGGTATGATACCGTGTTGGTGTTACCAGTGATTTGAATGGACACTTGAGTCCTTACCTTTCCATCCACTATACTGGTGTTACCGAGCAGGTTCGAAGGTATGTCAAAATCATCACGTGTAGGAGTGCCGAAGACGAGTTCGTTGAATGCGATTTCTACAACGTAATTAGATCCAACGTTAGTGTCGATGGCAGTGGCAGAAGCAACGGTTGGCCCGGTGTTATCAACTCTTACATTGGAGCTGCCGGCAAGTGAGTTGCCAGAATTAACTCCAGGAAGTACCCGATGGACGGGGGCACGGTCATCGGCGTCCAAGATGGCTGCTGCCCCGCCGTCTAGTGTGAGTGAGCCCGTATTGACATAGTTGAGATCAACCGAGTCGTGTTCCGCGGTAACCGTATATCGGAATATCAGGGTAGTTCCACCCGAGCCGGAGTCATAGTCGGCTACCGCATCATCATCGCCAGTCTCCAGTAACAGCCGCGGGGTTTCAGTAACAGTTACTGCCTCGTTAAATGTTACTCTGATATTAATTGTACCACCTGCGGTATACACACCGTCTTCTTCGGCAGATACGCGAGTTACAATCGGTGGCAGGGTATCAGTCACACGCTTGGATTCAAATTCCACAAGCGCGTTGCCTGCGCGATCAGTGATGGTACTGCCATGGTATGACACGGTGGGCGGATTTCTGGGAATTATCGGCGTACCCACAGTCAGTATTACGGTATTATCAGATACTTTAACACCGGATATCCAATTAGTGCCAGATATGCCAAAGTCATCCGTATTGAGAATTCCTGCAACAAGCTGTTCGTTTGCAGTGATCGTAATCGTGGTAAAGTCGGTGGTTACAGAAGATCTGTATTCTGGCTGCACGGTGTCAATTGTGGCAGTATATGTGTTTGATTCCGTGTTTTGGACGCCAGATGTGTTGTCAAATGTCACCACGCCGGCATCAATTGATACGCTGACCGTACCGTCCTGTCCGGCAGTCACATCAAATGTGTATCTTGAGGGGCTTATTTTAGATGGTGCAAAAGTAGTTGTTCCCACCGTACTGGATACCGTAATGTCAGATGCGGCATCAAAGCCGGTTACCGCATTTCCGAATATGACAGTGTATGATATGGTGCGGGAGTTTGTAAAGCCGTCATTATCAACGTCGGTGGATACAATATCTGGAGCGCGAGCGTCCACCACCACATCGGAGCTGCCGCCAAGCGATTCATCAGAATCAACTGCGGGGAGTACCAGACTTGCAGCGACATCATTGGCCGTGATGCTTCCGCCGTTTGATATAAGTGAGCCTATACTGGCATAGTTGAGATCATCAGAGTTGTGTCCTGCGGCAACAGTATATTGAAATATTATATCAGTTCCAGGCGAGCCGCCGGTATAGACTGCCGCTGCACCATCATCATCATCATCAGTACCAATCTCCAGTAACAACTGCGGGAAGCCACCAACAGTTACTGACTCGCTAAATGTAATGGTAATATCAACGGTATCGCCTGTGGTATATGTACTGTTTGTGGCAAATACTCTAGCTACATTTGGCGCATTACCAATCACCGTAAAGGTGTATACGTTAGATACCACGTTGCCGTCGGTTGCCGCATTAGCACGAATTGACACTGTGACCGTACCGTCATTGGCGGGATTCACATTAAAGGTGTACATGGCGCCGATTCCAGACAGGTCAGAGACAGTTGCACCTGTCATACCGGATAGTAAAATATCAGATCCATCAAAGCCCGTCACGTCCTCATTAAATTCCACATCGAATCTTACAGGGGTATCTTTGATGATGGCGCCATTACCCACATCAGATGATATGAATACAGACGTAGTAAGCGTCCCAAAGTTCCCCCCGGTGGTGGCATCCGCAGATTCAAACTGCTGCAGTCCCGTATCAGAGTACAGCACCTGGTGACCAAAGATGTGCACGGCATCGTTTGAGCGCTCAGAGATGATTATCTTATCATCAGAGCCCACAGCAATCCCCGATATGGTTCCAAGACCCACGTCATCCCCCAAGGACAGATCCCCCTCGTACACGCCGGAGGCAGTGTATACCTGGACTGTATCAGCACCGTTGTTGTTGTTGTTGTTGTCGTTGTTGTTATACACCACAAAGAGGTGATCCGTGGAGTTTGTTGCAACGGCACGCAGGGTCGAGGATCCGGTCGGACCGGTGGTATCTATATTGGAGGTGTTTTCCTCCCCCCCTGAATCAAATATGCGTATGTTGTCATTGCCACTGTCTGCCACAAAGACGTGCCCCGAGGAGTTTGTTGCAACAGATATAGGAACATCAAATTCGGTGCTAACAGTGGTGGTAAGCACTCCTGCATACGTCCCGTCCTGATTAAATATCTGGACGATTCCTCGGTCTCTTTCGTTTGTGTTGCTATCATTAGTATCGCTGACGTAGATCATGTCATCCTTACCTATTGCAACGCCGGCAGGCTCCTCGAACGTCAGATCGTCCGCGGGGACAAGCGCCCCGGCATACACCCCGCTTGGATCAAATATCTGGACCAGGTTGGGTCCGTTGTCTGCGATAAAGGTGTACCCCGTGGAGTTTGTTGCAATGCCTTCAGGACGGAAAAATGCTGTTCCGTTCGTAGGGACGCCGGCATAACTTCCGTCGGGATGGAATATCTGGACTTTGCGGCTGCTAGTATCTCCAACAAAGACGTGTCCCGTGGAGTTTGTACCAACACTGTTAGGATTAGAGAATGCTGTTCCGCCCGCGGTATCAAGACTGCGTATGTATGCGGTTCCCCTAAACGGCGAGATGGTATCACCTATCTCCGCATCAGCGTCAGTCGCGTTAATTACGGTAATTACAAGCGTTCGGGCATCAGGCCACGCACCGGTATAATTTGCCCCAAGTGATCCGCCAAAGTCAAAGATTGCATCAAGTTCGGATCTGGATAGCGGCGGGGATCCCTCCATGTCAGTATCCTGGTTAAACGTGATGGTCAGCTGGTCGCCGTCTGATAAAAAGTCATCAGACTCGTCTGGATCCCGCCATACGGCGGAGAGTATCTCAACTGGCTGGATGGTGTCCACTGTAACGGCGTATGTGGCAGATGCCTCGTTGCCGTTTTCTGCCCCATCTTCTGCCACATCAGCGGGAATCGTTACCATGACCGTACCATCACCGGTGGTTTCCACATCAAAGGTGTAATCGGTGCCGGTTCCTGCAAAGTTTGATGCTTCAGGGAAACCACCGGATGCCGTTCCAGTTACGGTAATATCACCTTCGATAAATTCAGTCACTGTCTCGTTGAAGGTGACAGTATAGGATACCGTCTCAGTGTTTTGCGCGCCGTCATGAGGGGTACTAGGGGCATCTATGATTACGGTGGGTGCTACAGTATCCACAATTACATCAGAGCTGCCGGCAAGTGAATTGGCAGAGGTAACTGCAGGAAGTCTCAGAATAAGGGTATCATCGTGAGTAGTGGCAGTGATGGTTCCTCCGTTTAGTGCCAGCGAATCAGTACCGACATAGTTGAGATCAGCAGAATTCTCTCCTGCGGCAACGGTATATTGGAATAGCAGGTCAGTTTCACCCGTGCCCGAGGTATATTCAACTATAGCACCAGTATCCAGCGTCAGAGTTGGTGGGGTGCCATCTGCAAATTCTACAGCCACAGCCTCGTCAAATCTTACGGTGATGTTAATGATACCACCTTCCTTGTATGCACCGTCATCGGCAGATACGCTAGTTATGTCAGAATCCAGAAGGAATGTCTGTATCCTGCTGTTGCCATGATCTGCAACCAAGATGTGCGTGGAGTTTGTTGCAAGTCCCGAGGGGCGGTCAAACCGGCCGTCGCCCGTGCCGAAACTGCCAAACTTGCCGACAAAGTTGGCATCACTATCAAATATTTGGATTCTGTCGTTGTTATGGTCTGCGATGTATATCAGGTTGTTCTCCATGATGATTCCCGTAGGGCTGTCAAACTGGCCGTTGGCTGTGCCATTACTGCCAAACGTGTTGAGATAGTTGCCGCTAGTATCAAATACATCCACCCAGTCGTTGCTAGTCTCTGTAACTAGGATATGCGTAGAGTTTGTTGCAATGCTGTGGTAACGGTCAAAAGAGAGAGGTTCAGCAGGACGGCCAAACTCGCTCTCAAAGACGCCGTCAGTGTCAAATACCTGCACCCTGTGATTAATAGAGTCTACAACCAGGATATGCGTGCCGTTTGCTGTGATTCCCACGGGGCTATCAAAGGTACCAGGACTGCCGGCGGAGCCAAGCCCGGCTTGACTGCCAAACTCGTTGGCATAGGTGCCGTTCAGATAAAATACCTGCACCCTGTGGTTGTTCAAGTCTGTAACCAGTATGTGCGTAGAGTTTACTGCGATTCCAGAAGGATTGGAAAACTCGCCGTCTCCATCGCCAGCAATGATGCCAGAATTGCCAATCGTGCTGACATGAATGCCGTCCAGATCAAATACCTGCACCCTGTTGTTGTTGGTGTCTGCAACCAGGATATGTGTGGAGTTTGTCGTAAGGGATACAGGAATTTTAAACTGGCCGTCGGCTTCGCCGCGACTGCCAAACTTGCCGGCAAACTGTACGGGGGGATCCACTGTAACGGTATAGGTATTAGATATCATGTTGCCGTTGCTTGTCGCATCTGCTGGAATCGTTACTATGACGGTACCGTCACCGGTGGCAGTCACAACAAAGGTGTAGGTGTTCCCGGTTCCGGTAGGAGCAGAGACATTCGCAGTTGCAGTACCAGATAATGTAATGCCAGATGTGTCATCAAAGCCTGTCACGACCTCGCTGAATACGACAGTGTATAATAGGACATCAGAGATTGCAGTGCCGCCGTTAACGGCATCATCAGTGGCTATGATTACAGTTGGTCTGGTAACGGCGGGCACGTTGTTTGTCACAGACCGCATGTCAAATGTAGCAAGTGCGTTTCCTGCGACATCAGTTATTGTACTAACATCGTAATTCACGGTAACCGTATCACCGCCGACAATTGCATCGTTCACAATTATGGTTATCTCAAGATCAGACACCACAGGATCGCCTGATATGGTGTTGCCAGGTACGGTAAAGCCCATAGTAGTAGTGGCAGTTTCCACAAGGGGTTCTGATGCGGTAAGCACGATCGTGGTGGCATTGGTGGTTTTAGCAAAATTGATGATTGGCGGGGTTGCATCCGTACTCGTATCGATAAGACCGAGTGTCTTGACAGTATAGGAGGAGGTTGCAGTAGTGTCCGATATGGTACCGGGAAGATCCCCGCCGTACACAAGTGCGACTGCCTCGTCATTAATTCGGACAAGCGAGTTGAAGGCGCCATTTGCAGTGTCATGCTCAAACGGTCCGCTGGTGGCATTAAGAGTACCTGCGGTGTGGTCTATCTCAAATGACTGGATAAAGCCGCGGGCACCTTCACCCCTGTATGCGACTGCCAGGGTGTCATCATCTAGCAGTACCAGCGAGTTTAGGTGTATACGTTCCTCTGATGCCGCAGATGCCGCACCGTCATAATACATAACAGTCTCACCCCTTTGTTCAATTGTGCCGTTTGTTTCTAAAACATCAAATATCTTGATGTGTCCGGACCCGTCTCCTGTATTGAGCCTATCACCAGTCACAGAGTATGCAAGCGCCACCGTATTACTATCTACCCTAACAAGGGAGTTGTATGCTATTCTCTCACCTTCTGAAAAGTTCAAAGCGTCTTTGGGGGTAATATCAGTCTCTAAGTTGGGATAATCAAATGCCTGTATGAATCCCTCAGCATCAGAACCGCCCTGGTATGCAACTACAAACGTATTGGCATCCAGTTTCACCATAGATGGATACCGTCCAGGAGTGCTGGCAAACCCCTCAGTGGAGGCATTGCTTAGATTCCCGTCTGTGGAATTAATATTGACAACCCGCACATTTCCAGCGAGGAGCCCGTCAGGACGTGTATATGCAGATACCAGCAGGTTTTCTCCCAGTAATATCAGGGAGGGGTGTGGCTGCTCACTGTTCTCACCACTAGACGCAACGGCGAAATTGTGGGGATTTACAAATGGGGTATCAGAGTCGGTATTAACATCATACGTACTAAGATTAGTTTCCGAGTTGCTCACATACAGGACTGCGATCGTATCAGTGTCTACCAGTGCGAGTGCCGTGGATTTGGGGTTGTTAATTTCGGTAATTGGTGTAATCTTCTCTTGAGTGGGGGGGGCAGAACCAATTGTCTGGTTGGCAATCTGCGTGATCTGCCCGTCAGTTATGCTGTATAATCCCAAAACAGTCAGATAATTCCAGTGTGTTGAAGCACCATTAGGATCATCCGGTATTGTGTGCGAGGAGACGTAATACTCGCCGGTAAGATGTAGCAGATTGTGCCGGTATCCGTTATCTGGAAGGAGCACGGAATCTATTTCAAATATGTTATGGGATGTCGGGCCGGGAATATCCACTGTAAATGGCTGCGAGGTAAATGTGGCAAGTTCGTTACCTACAACATCAGATATTGTGGCATCACCAACGTATTCCACGGTAACCGTACTGCCATGTACAAGCTGCGTGCCCACAGTGATGGTTATGTAAATACCGGATATCACAGGAGCAACAGACACTGTATTGTCTAAAACCCTAAAGTCGTCAGCAGTCGGAGTTCCAACAAGGTATTCGGATGCCTCAAGTACGATCATATTGACATCAGGGGTTGCAAAAGATGTTATGGTTGGTACAGTCGTGTCAGTGGCAACATCTATGGCGGCAATCGTCTTGATTATGTTGGAAGTTATCGCATTTGCTATCTGTTGTGGAAGATCCCCTCCGTATGCAAGCGCAAGTGTGATGTCATCGATTCTGACAAGCGAGTTGAAGGCGCCGATTGTATCGTCATGCTCGAATGCTTCGCTGGTTGCCACCAGACCGATGCGTGTTACATCATACGTCCGGATAAAGCCGTCTGCATTTGCACCCCTGTATGCGAGGGCCAGCGTGTCAGAGTCCAGCATGACCAGCGAGTTGAGGTGTATACGTTCCTCGTATGCCGCAGCCGTGGCACCGTTATAATATATGATGGTATCACCGCGCTGTGTAACTGTGTTAACTGGGTTAACTGTGTTATCTGTCTCAATATCAAACATCTTGATGCGGCCAGACCCGTCTCCTGTATTGTCACCAACACCAATATCAGAGTATGCGAGGGCCACTGTACTATCATCGATTCGGACAAGGGAGGCATACGCCGTTCTTACAGCATCGTGTTCAAGGGCTTCGGGACCGGCAGTAAACACGGGCGTGCCATTAGGTGAGACATCGTATGTCCGTATGTGTCCGTGGGCACCGGCATCGCGGTATGCGACTACCACCGTGTCAACATCGAGTTTTACCACGGATGGGTACCGTCCCTGATTTGCGGTAATTTCTTCTGGGGTACCCGCAGACAGCGCGCCATCAGAGCCGATGTTGATATCCTGTATATAGCCGTCAGGTTTGAAGCTTGGATGCGAATATGCAATTACCAGCGTGTCTTCATCAAATGCTATCAGGGAGTGATCATCTGTTTCCTCGCCGGTCTGAAAGTTTACACTCTCGGACTCGATAAAGTATGGACTATAGTATACGACATCAAATGTTGCAACAGTGCTTTTAAAGTCATCATTGTCCAGCGTGCGCACGTATGAGACGGCAACGATGTCATCATCGACGCGTACAAGGGCGGCAGATCTTGGATTACTGTCTAGTTCAGGAGTAGGATGGGCTCTAGTAGGGCCAACAACGGTGTTTATTATCTCGCTGCCAATCAGCGAGATCTGCCCGTCAGTTATGGTGTATAGTCTGAGGGTGGTATGGTAGCTCCATGAGGATGTATCGGTAACAGATTCGGTTACAGTGTGCAGTGAAATGTAATAGTCACCGGTAAGATGTACCAGGTCGTGACGGTATCCGCCGGATGGAAGATCAACAAAATTTATTTGGGATATGGCGTGAACCGTTAGTGGCACGTTGTTTGTCACAGTCTCGGGTCCAAACGTTGCAAGTGCGTTTCCAGCAACGTCAGTTATACCACCGGCAGCAGCAGTGTATGATACTATGAGTGTATCTGCAGATACTATTGCCGGATCTACGGTTATGGTTATGGTGTTATCAGATATTTCAGTGGTTCCAGTAACGGTTTTGGTGGCAACGCTAAAGGTTCCTGCAGTCATAGTTTCATCAAGTGGTTCTGATGCGGTAATTACAATCGTGGTCTCATCAGTGGTTGCAGCAGAGCGAAATTCGGGTGCGGTAGTATCCACAATTACACCAGAGCCGCCAAGTGATGCAGCATCAGTAGTTGCAGGAAGTCTCAGAACGGCAACCGCACCATCATCGGTGGCAACGATGCTTACCCCGATGTTGAGTGTAAGCGAGTCTTCATTAACATAGTTGAGATCATCTGAATTGTGTGTTGCGCCAACCGTATATGGGAATACTAGTTCAATTGTGCCCGTACCGAATAAATAATCAACTACCGCATCATCATCATCATCAGCACCAGTCTCCAGTAATAGTTGCGGGATGCCAGTTACGTTTACTGGCTCGTCAAATGTTACGGTGATATTAAATGTGTCACCTTCCTTGTATGGACCATCATCGGCAGATACGCCAGTTACATTGGGCATGATATCCACAAATGTAACGGTGTGTACATCAGATGCCGCGTTGCCTATACCAATAAAATCAGATGCGGCATTCATGGGAATGGATATGATTACGGTTCCATCAGTGGTGACATCCACGTCAAAGGTGTACGTTATACCGTCTCCAGAAAAGGTAGAGGCAGGCGCCGTCGCCATCGCCGTACCGGATATCACAATATCAGTCAGGGCAAAGTCCATAACTTCCCTGTCAAAGACCACGGTGTACCCCAGCGATGTTTCCTCAGTAGTATCGCCGCTATTCACGTCAGTCATTATAGTTACGGGCACACGGGGTATTCCAAAGTCCCCGGAGGTTTCTGTTGCAGATTCAAACTGCTGCAGTCCCGTATCAGAGTACAGCACCTGGTGACCAAAGATGTGCACGGCATCGTTTGAGCGCTCAGAGATGATTATCTTATCATCAGAGCCCACAGCAATCCCCGATATGGTTCCAAGACCCACATCATCCCCCAAGGACAGATCCCCCTCGTACACGCCGGAGGCAGTGTATACCTGGACTGTATCAGCACCGTTGTTGTTGTTGTTGTTATACACCACAAAGAGGTGATCCGTGGAGTTTGTTGCAACGGCACGCAGTGTTGATCCGGCCGGACCGGTGGTGTCGATATTGGAGGTGTTTACCTCCCCCGTTGGGTTGAATATGCGTATGTTGTCATTGCCACTGTCTGCCACAAAGACGTGTCCCGAGGAGTTTGTCGCAACAGCTAGCGGCACGTCAAATTCGGTGATAGCAGTAGTGACAAGCCTCCCCTCATACGCCCCATCCCGATCAAATATCTGGACGATTCTCCGGTCTTTGGTGTTTATGGTGTTCTTCTCAACATCGCTGACGTAGATCATGTCGTCCTTACCTATTGCAACACCTGCAGGCTCCCGGAACATCAGACCGTCCGCGATGTCAAGCACCCCGGCATACACCCCGCTTGGATCAAATATCTGGACCAGGTTGAGTCCGTTGTCTGCGATAAAGGTGTACCCCGTGGAGTTTGTTGCAATGCCGGCAGGACGGAAAAATGCGGCGGGTACGTACTGCTCGGTACCAGGTATCCTGGCCTCAGGTGGCCTGGGATCAAATTCCCCGGCATACACCCCGTCAGGATGGAATATCTGGACGTTATCGCCGACATCATCTCCAACAAAGACGTGTCCCGTGGAGTTTGTTCCAACACTGACAGGATTATCAAATGCTGTTCCGCCTGTGGTGTCAAGACTGCGTATGAGGGTGTTTCCCCTAAATGGCGAGATGGCATCACCTATCACCGCATCAGCGCCAGTCGAATCAACTACGGTAATTACAAGCGTCCGGGCATCAGACCACGCACCTGTGTAATTTGCCCCAAGTGATCCGCCAAAGTCAAAGACGGCATCAAGTTCCAACTTTGGTAGCATCGGAGATCCCGCCATGTCAGTATCCTGGTTAAACGTGATGGTTAGCTCGTCGCCGTCTGATAACATAGGATCAGACTCGTCGGGATCCAGCCATACGGCGGAGAGTATCTCAACTGGCGGGATGTTAACTGTAATCGTGTGTGTGTTTGAGGCGTCATTGCCGTTGCCTCCCAGGTCAGCTACGGTGTTCCCGATAACTGATACGGATATTGTTCCATCACTGATAACTGCGATATCAAACGTATACACGGAATCATTCACAGATGTAAAGCGTAATGCCTCAAGGGAACCGTCGTTTGCAGTTCCAGTTAGTATGATGTCTGATGTCACAAATCCGGTAACATCCTCGCTGAAGGTGACAGTGTATGATACGGTGCCAGAGGTGTGCATTCCACTGTGGGGGGTGTTGGCAGTTATGGTCACGGTGGGCACTGTAGCATCCACTATTACATCGCTGCCGCCAAGTGATGCAGCATCAGTGGTGGCTGGAAGTGTCCGACTGGCAGGGGTACTGTTATCGGCGGCGGCCACGATGCTTCCGCCGTTGAGTAACAGCGAGTCCGTACCGGCATAGTTGAGATCAGCAGAGTTGTGTGTTGCGGCAACCGTATATGAGAATACTAGTTTAGTTGTGCCCATACCGGAGGAATAATCAACTACCGCATCATTGATGCCAGTCTCCAGTAATAACTGCGGGGTGCCACCAACATTTACTGACTTGTCAAATGTGACGGTGATATCAAATGTGTCATCTTCATTGTATGGACCGCCTTCCGCCGATACGCCAGTTACAACGGGTGCAGCATCTGTCACTGTAACGGAATATGCAGTAGATGCCAGGTTTGAGTTGCCTGCAGTATCTGTTGCCACAAGTTTGGGGATGAATACTGTAACCGTGCCATCAGGGGTGGCTACCACGTCAAAGGTGTATGTGGTGCCGGATCCTGCAAAGTTTGACGCTTCAGGTGCGCCTCCGGATGCCGTTCCAGATACGGCGATGTCAGTCATGACAAAGTCTGTTACCGCTTCACTAAAGACGGCAGTGTATGATATGGTGTCAGAGTTGTGTGTCAGACCGTTAGGGGTGGAGGCAGTTATGGCCACCATGGGCGCAAGATCAAATATCTGTACCCTGTGATTATCGTAATCTGTAACCAGCATGTGCGTGGAGTTTGTTGTGATTCTATGTGGAGCGTTAAACTCGTTCTCACCAGTACCGGGACTGCCAATACTGCTGAGATAGTCGCCGTTATTATCAAATACCTGTATCCTGTTGTTTTCGGTGTCTGCAACCAGGATGTGCGTGGGGGTTGTTGTGATTCCTCGGGGGGTGTTAAACTGGCCGTCGCCTGAGCCGCTGCTGCCGAACTTGCCGAGATAGTTGCCGTCTGAATCAAATACCTGTATCCTGTGGTTGTCAGTATCTGCAACCAGTATGCGTGTGGAGTTTATTGCAATTCCGTGGGGATCATTAAACTGGCCGTCGCCGTCGCCTTCACTGCCAAACTTGCTGACGTAATTGCCGTCTGAATCAAATACCTGTATCCTGTCGTTGAAGGTGTCTGCAACCAGTATGTGTGTGGAGTTTGTTGTAATGTCTGAGGGAGTCCTAAACTTGCCGGGGCCTGAACCGGTATTGCCAAACTCGCTGAGATAGTTGCCGTCTGAATCAAATATCTGTATCCTGTTGTTGGTGTCTGCAACCAGTATGTGCGTGGAGTTTGTTGTGATTCCTCGGGGATGGTTAAACTCGCCGTCGCCTGTGTTAATCAGGCCGTTCACTACGCTGGAACCACCAAACTTGCCGAAATAGTTGCCGTCTGAATCAAATACCTGTATCCTGTGGTTTCTAAAATCTGCAACCAGTATGTGCGTGGAGTTTGTTGTAATTCCGTATGGGTTGTGAAACTGGCCGTTACCTGTGCCCAAGTCAGGACTGGAACTGCCAATCGAATGAACAAAAGTGCCGATTGGTACGGTGATATCCAGCGTGACAGTATATTCGGCAGATGCCGTGTTGCCTTTGCCTGCCGCATCTGTTACCATGTTTTCAGGAACTGATACTGTGATCGTACCATCAGAGGTGGCCTTCACATCAAAGGTGTATCTGATGCCGCCGGATTCTGGAGCAACGGATGATACTTCAAGTGTGTCATCGGATGCCGTTCCGGATGCCGTTCCAGATATTGTGATGTCAGTCGCATCAAAGTTATCTACCACCTTGTTAAAGGTGGCAGTGTATGATACGGTATCGCGGATTGTGGTGCCGCCATTAGGCGTATCACCCGTTATAGTTACAGTAAGAGGATCAGTTCTGAGTGTGTTTGATACGGACTGAGGAACAAATGCGGCAAGTGCGTTGCCTCCGGCATCAGTTATGATATCATCAGTTATGGTACCATCAGTGTATGATACGGCGGGTGTGTCATCGAGCGTTATTGGCGTCTCCACCGTCAGTATTATGACACCGCCGGATACTGTAACGTCAGATATCGTATTGACAGGTACCGTATTGTCAGATGCCCTATAGTCAGATACTGTAAAGTCGTTCTTATCGGCAGTTCCCATAAGTGGTCTTTCTGCGGCGATTGTAATCGTAATCGCATCAGTAGTTACAGAAGAGGCGTATTCTGGCGGCGTGGTGTCGATTGTCACGGTGTATGTGTTTGATGCAGTGTTCTGGTTGTGAGATGTGTCTATTATGCGGTTTTCAGGAATTGATACGCTGAGCATACCGCCCGTAGTGACAGTCACAGTAAAGGTGCGGCTTGTGGTGTTCAAGTTGGGTGGTGCAAAGACAATGACATTTGCATCGGCAGATGCCGGACCAGATAATTCGATATCAGATTTATCAAAGCCCGTCACAATCTCGCCGAACTCTACAGAGTAGATGATGGTGTTAAAGATTGTGGTGCCTTCATGAACGACGGTATCAGATGTTATGCGTGGATTTGGTGGATCAGCCTCAAGTGTGGGGGTGTCTATTCGTTGATCGGTGAATACGGCAACCGGGTTTCCTGCCGCATCAGTGACAAGACTGTTGTCGCCGCTGTATGATACCAGGTGGGAGTCATCAACAAGTAGACGACCGAGTTGAAGTAGTATATTTGGTTCCATTACACTTGAGAACGGGCTGACTTGGCTTCTAGTCACGTTAAAGTCGGAATGTACGATACTGCCGGTGACATCTTCATTAAACGTGATTTCTACATTGGATAAATCGACGGCTATAGCAGACTCAAAGACTGGCGCGAGGGTATCCACAATTACAGCAGAGCTGACGCCAAGTGAATCATCAGGGGTAATTACAGGTAATAGCAGATTTGCAGCGACACCATCATCAAACGCCACGATGCTTCCGCCGTTTAGCATGAGGGAGTCAGTATCGACATAGTTGAGATCAACAGTGTTGTGTCCTGCGTCAACCGTATATTCAAATATTATATCAGTTTCATCCGAGCCGGAGGTGTAATCAGCTGTTACACCACCAGTACCGATATCCAGTAACAGCTGCGGTTCACCAGTAACAGTTACTAACTCGTCAAATGTGACTGTGATAGCAACTGTTTCACCTTGCATGTAGGCACCGCCTTTAGCAGATACGCCAGTTACGCCGGGTATGAGAATGTCCAGCACGTTGTTTGTCACCGGCAGGGAGGTAAACGCTGCAAGTGCGTTGCCTTCAACGTCAGTTATGCCGCCGGTACCCCCGTAACCCATCGTAACCATGTCGCCGCTGGGAATTGCCATATCCACCTTTATGGTTATGGTACTACCCAATATCTCGGGATCAACAGTGACGGGATTGCCAGATACGGTAAAGCCTGTCGCAGTAGCAGATTCATCAAGGGATTGTGACGCCGTAAGTACGATCGTGTTCACATCAGTTAGAATCGCAGATTCAATGACCGGCGGGGTCGTATCCGGAACTACTACAGCAAGCGCCTTGATTCTGTTTGGAGTTGCAGGGGAATCCTGCATGGATGCCAGAAGATCCCCGCCGTACACCAGGGCCAGCGTGCCATCATCAACTCGGACAAGAGAGTTGAATGCACCGTCTGCTGGGTCATGCTCAAAGGGTCCGCCGGTGGCATTCAGACTGCCCGTGTTGTGGTTTATGTCGTATAATCGGATAAAGCCGTCTGCATCTGCTCCCCTGTATGCAAGTGCCAATGTATCAGAATCCAGCAGTGCCAACGAGTTAAAGTGTGCCTGTTCTTCAAGTGCGGTATTTGTAACGGCATTATAATATATCGGACCGCCCCTTCCGGTGATGTCATTGTTTGAGTCGACATCAAAGACCTTGATCCGTCCGTACCCGTCAAACATGGATGAACCGACGCCAAGCACAGAGTATGCGACTGCCACGGTGTTGCTATCCACCAGGACAAGGGAGTAGTATGCCGTTCTTGCAGACTCGTGTTGGACTGGAGTTCCGGGAGTAATGGTACTATCAAATGAGATATCAAATGTCTGAATGAATCCCCGGGCAACAGTACCCCTGTATGTAACTACCACAGTATCATCATCGAGCTTTACCACAGAGTGGTACAGTCCCTGATCGGAGGTAGTCGTTACAGGTAAACCGGCACTCAGATTACCGTCAGCAGGATTAATGGTGATAACCTGGATAAAGCCGCCATGACCGCTGTCCGGATGCGAATATGCAATTACCAGCCTGTTTTCATCAAATGTTATCAGAGAGTGATGATGTGTCTGGTCACCGTTGGTGCCGTCTCTAAAGTTTACACTGTGTGGATCGGTAAAGTGCGGTGCCGAACCGGTATCAACATGATATGTGGTAACAGTGCTGGATGTACCGCCGACTACATATGAGACTGCGATTGTATCAGTATCTACGCGTGTTAGTCCGGTGGATTTGGGTTCTGCATTACGTTCATGAAGCGCGGTGGTGCTGTCCTGGGCGTTGTTTTGTATTACCTGGCTTTCAATCAGCTTGATGTTTCCGTTAATGATACTGTATAGTCTAAGGGTGACTGCAGAATCCAGCGTGGTGGCAGTGTCAGGTGCAGTTACAGTGTGCGATGAGACGTAGTAGTTGCCAGTCAGGTGTACCAGGTTGTGGCGGTATCCGTTGGCTGGAAGCTCGACGGAGGATATTTGGGACAGGCTGCGGACTGTGACGGTGTATGGGGCAGATGCCGTGTTGTCATTACCGACAACATCTTCTGCCGCACCGGCAGGAATTGATACTATTACCGTACCTTCCGTGGAGATAGTCACAGTAAAGTCGTAGGTATTCCCGGTTCCAGTTGGGGTGGAAACAGTTGCATCTGCCGTACCGGTTACCATGATGTCATCTGCCGCATCATCAAAGCCAGTTACGTTCTCGCTGAAGACAGCAGTGTAGGATATGGTATGGGAGGTCGTGAGACCGCCATCATCTGGAACAGTGCTACTAGTTATGCGCACGGTTGGCACGACAGTATCCAGTCCGTTGGTTGCAACGGGCAGGGGGTCAAACACTGCAAGTGTATTTCCTATAATATCAGTGATGGTACTACCTGAATATGATATTGTGGGCGTGTCTCCAGGCTCTATTGCCGTATCTACTGCTATGGTTATGGTATTACGTAATATCACAGGAGCAACAGCGATGTTATTACCTGGTACGTCAAAGGCTCTGGCAGTAGTAGTTCCTGCAAGTGGTTCTGACGCGGTAAGTACGATTGTATTCGCATTAGTGGCTGCCGCAGAAGTGATGACAGGCGCGGCAGTATCCACCATTACTGTAGAGCTGTCGGCAAGTGAGTTACCAGAATCAGTTGCAGGTAATGTCAGACTGGCAGGAATACGGTTATCGGCGGCGGCCACGATGGTTCCGCCGTTTGGTGATAACGATCCCGTACCGACATAGTTGAGATCAGCAGAGTTGTGTGTTGCGGCAACCGTATATGAGAATACTATGTCAGTTGTGCCCGTACCGGAGGAATAATCAGCTACCGCATCATTGATGCCAGTCTCCAGTAATAGTTGTGGGAATTCAGTTACGTCTACTTCCTCGTTAAATCTGACGGTGATATCAACTGTGTCATCTTCGCCGTATAAACGGCTTGTAGCAAATACGCTATCTATAACCGGTGCATCATCTGACACTGTAACGGAATATGCAGTGGATGCCAGGTTTGTGTTGTCTGAGGTGTCTCTTGCCACAAGTTTGGGGATTACTACTGTGACCGTACCATCAGAGGTGGCTGCCACGTCAAAGGTGTAGGTGTCCTCGCTTCCTGCAAAGTTTGTTGTTGCAGGCGTGCCAACGAATGCCGTTCCAGATACGGCGATATCTGCCTCAACAAATCCAGTTACATCCTCGCTAAAGGTGACAGTGTATGATACGGTATCAGAGTTGTGTGTCAGACCGTTGGGGGTGTCAGCAGTTATGGCCACAGTTGGCGCAAGATCAAATATCTGTATCCTGTGGTTGCGGCTGTCTGTAACCAGCATGTGCGTGGAGTTTGTGGTGATTCCTATGGGACGGTTAAACTGGTGGTCGCCTGCACCCATACCGCCAAACTGGCTGACGTAGTTGCCGTCCAGATCAAATACCTGTATCCTGTGGTTGAAATCGTCTGCAACCAGTATGTGCGTGGGAGTTACTGCGACTCCCGAGGGTTTGCTAAACTGGCCGTCGCCTGAGCCTGAGCCGGAACCGCCAATCTGGCTGACGTAGTTGCCGTCCAGATCAAATACCTGTATCCTGTGGTTGTTGCGATCTGCAACCAGTATGTGCGTGGAGTTTGTTGTAATTTCGCGGGGAGTGTCAAACTGGCCGTTGTCTGAGCCCGAATTAGGGCTGGAACTGCCAAACTGGCCGACATAGTTGTACTCCAGATCAAATACCTGTACCCTGTTGTTGCTGGCATCTACAACCAGTATGTGCGTGGAGTTTGTGGTAATTCCGCCGGGAATGTTAAACCGGCCGGGGTCTGAGCCGCCACCGCCAAATGAGCTGAGGGAATTGCCGTCCAAATCAAATATCTGTACCCTGTTGTTGCCGCCATCTACAACCAGTATGTTTGTGGAGGTTGCGGTAACTCCTCGGATTTGCGTAAAACCACCAAACGTGCGGATATGATCGCCGTCTAAATCAAATATCTGTACCCTCTCGTTGCGCAAATCTGTAACCAGTATGCTCATGGGAGTCGTTGCAATTCCATATGGGATGTCAAACTCACCGTTGCCTGAGCCGGGATTAGGGCTGGTACTGCCAATCGTGTCGACAAAAGTGGCAATTCGTACGACGATGTTAAATGTGACGGTGTATTCGTTTGATTCCGAGTTGTCGCGGTTTTGCGCATCTGTTGCCATAGCTGCGGGAACTAATACGGTAAGCGTACCATCAGAGTCGGCCTCCACATCAAAGGTGTATACGGCGCCGGATCCTGCAAAGTTTGATAGAACAGGTGTACCACCGGATGCCGTTCCAGATAAGGTGATGTCATTCTTATCAAAGTCTGTCACCACCTTGCTGAAGGTGACAGTGTATGATACGGTATCACTGGTTGTGATGCTGCCATCAAGGACACTGCCTGCTACAGATACGGTAAGAGGGAGGGTTGACAGTATGTCTGTTACTCCCCGATCCATAAATGCGGCAAGTTTGTTGCCTCCGGCATCAGTTATGGTACCATCAGTCATGGTATCATATTCGTATGATACAATGGGCTCATCACCGGACATCATTGACGTCTCCACCGTCAGTATTATGACACCGCCGGATACTGTAACGTTCGATACCGTATTCTCAAGTGTCGTATTGTCAGATACTGTAAAGTCTGCCGCATCTGCAGTTCCCACAAGTAATTTGTCTGCAGTAATTGTAATCGTGTTCGCATCAGTAGTTACAGAAGAGTCGTATTCTGGCGGCGTGGTGTCAACTATGACAGTGTATATGTTTGATGCCTCGTTCTTGTTGCCAGATGCGTCTATTAGCACGTTTGCAGGGATGGATACGATTACTGTACCATCCATGTCGTCGTCGACAGTCACAGTAAAGGTGTATCTTACGATGTCTTCTTCGGGGAATGCAGTGAATTCGGATATATCTGCATCTACCGTACCAGACAGTACGATATCAGATTTCGTAAAGTCTATCACACCCTCGCCAAAGTCGACAAAGTAGATGATAGTGCTGAAGGTTGTGGTCTCGCCATGAACGACGACAGATGTTATGGCCGGGACTGGTCGAACAGTCTCAAACAGGTTGTTGATTATTGGTTGAGGGTCAAATGCAGCAACCCGGTTTCCTGCCGCATCAGTGACAGGACTCTCGCCGGTGTATGATACCGTGTGGGAGGCATTAACAAGGGCAAGACCGAGTTGAAGTAGTATATTTGGTTCCACTACACGTGAGAAGGAGCCGACTAGGCTTCCAGTCACGTTAAAGTGGGAATGTACGATACTGCCGATGACTGGTTCGTTCAATATGATTTCCACCGATTGATTATTGTTGATACCAGTGGCAGAAGAAAAGACTGGCGCGATGGTATCCACTATAACATCGCGGCCGCCAAGCGATTCATCAGAATCAACTGCAGGAAGTGCCAGACTGGCAGGATTATTATAATCTCTGGCTACGATGGTTCCTTCGTTTAGTTTGAGGGAATCTGTACCGACATAGTTGAGATCATCAGAGTTGTGTGTTGCGCCAACCGTATATGAGAATACTAGTTTAGTTGTGCCCGTACCGGAGGAATAATCAACTACCGCATCATCATCATCATCGACGCCAGTCTCCAGTGTGAGCTGCGGGGTGCCATCAACAGTTACCGCATCATCAAATGTGACTGTAATATCAATGGTCTCACCTGCCATGTATGCATCATTATCGGCATATACGCTAGTTACAACCGGCATGGTGTCAATCACGGTAACGGCGTATACATCGGATGCCGCGTTGCCGGGGTTATTAGAAGAAGCCAATGCGGCACCTGCAGGAATTGACACTGTGAGCGTACCAGCAGCGGTGACATCCACATCAAAGGTGTACGTGGTGCCGTCTCCAGGCGGTACAACGGCGGATGGCGCAATAACAGTCGCAGTCGCCGTACCACCTACTGTAATATCAGATGTCTCAACAAAGTCCGTCACGGCCTCACTAAATACCGCAGTAAAATGTATGGTCCCAAGTCCGGTAGTGGCGCCGTCAGCCACATCATCAGATGAGATAGATACAGTCGCACGAAGCTCTCCAAAGTTCCCGGAGGTAGATATTGGGAATTGGAACTGTTCCACCCCGGTATCAGAGTACAGCACCTGGTGACCAAAGATGTGCACGCCGTTGTTTGCGCGCTCAGAGACGATTATCTTATCATCAGAGCCCACTGCAATCCCCGATATGGTTTCAAGACCCACGTCATCCCCGAAAGACTGGTCACCTGCGTACACGCCGGAGGCAGTGTATACCTGGACTGTATCAACGTCTGCGTTGTTGTTATACACCACAAAGAGGTGATCCGTGGAGTTTGTTGCAACGGCACGCAGTGTTGATCTGGCCGGACCGGTGGTATCTATATTGGAGGTGTTTTCCTCCCCATCTGAATCAAATATGCGTATGTTGTCATTGCCACTGTCTGCCACAAAGACGTGCCCCGAGGAGTTTGTCGCAACAGCTAGCGGCACGTCAAATTCGGTGCTAACGCTGGTGGTAAGCAGCCCCTCATACGTCCCATCCGGATTAAATATCTGGACGATTCTCCGGTCTCTGTCGTTTCTGGTGTTCTTCTCAACATCGCTGACGTAGATCATGTCATCCTTGCCTATTGCAACACCTGCAGGCTCCCGGAACGTAAGATCGTCCGGGGGGTCAAGCACCCCGGCATACACCCCGCTTGGATCAAATATCAGGACCAGGTTGGATCCGTTGTCTGCGATAAAGGTGTACCCCGTGGAGTTTGTTGCAATGCCGGCAGGACGTGAAAATATTGGTATCATTCGGACATCAGGTGCCGCGGGATCAGGTGCCGCGGGATCAGGTATCTGGGTAACAAGTGCCCCGGCATACACCCCGTCAGGATGGAATATCTGGACGTTGCGGCTGCTAGTATCTCCAACAAAGACGTGTCCCGTGGAGTTTGTACCAACACTGTTAGGATTAGAGAATGCCGTTCCGCCCGTGGTATCAAGACTGCGTATGAATGCGGTTCCCCTAAACGGCGAGATGGTATTACCTATCACCGCATCAGCGCCAGTCGAGTCAGTTACGGTAATTACAAGCGTCCGGGCATTAGACCACATACCTGTGTAGTTGGCCCCAAGTGATCCGCCAAAGTCAAATACTGCATCAAGTTCGGATCTGGATAGCGGCGTCTGGGATCCCGCCATGTCAGTATCCTGGTTAAACGTGAGGGTCAGCTCATCGCCGTCTGATAAAACGTTATCAGACTCGTCGGGATCCCGCCATACAGCGGAGGCTATTCCAAACAGGGTCGTGTCAACTTCAACGGTGTGTGTGTCTGATGCCATGTTGTTGCCACCTACCCCGTCAGTTACCGCAAGTTTGCGGATTACTACTTCGACAGTACCATCAGAGGCGGCCTCCACATCAAAGGTGTAGGTGTTCCCGATTCCGTCAAAGTTTGATGCTTCAAGAGTGCCACCGGATGCAGTTCCGGATGCAGTTCCAGATACTGCGATATCATTCGCATCAAAGCCCGTTACATCCTCGCTGAAGGTGACAATGTATGATACGGTACCAGAGTAATGTATTCCGCCGATGGAGTTAATCGTAGTTATGACCGCGGTGGGTGCAAAATCAAATACCTGTATCCTGTTATTGCCGCTGTCTGCAACCAGTATGTGCGTGGAGTTTGTCGTGATTCCACGGGGACCGAAAAACTGACCGTTGTCTTGGCCCTGACTGCCAAACTTACCGACAAAACTGCCGTCCAGATCAAATATCTGTACCCTGCCGCTGTTCAAGTCAGTAACCAGTATGCGTATGGGAGTTACTGCGATTCCAGAAGTACTGCTAAACTGGCCGTTGTCTGTGCCGTCACTGCCAAACTTACCGACAAAACTGCCGACTAAATCAAATATCTGTACCCTGCTGTTGCCACTATCTGCAACCAGTATGTGCGTGGAGTTTGTTGTAATTCCTGTAGGAAATCTAAACTGGCCGTTGCCTGGGCCATCAATGCCAAACTTGCTGACATAGTTGCCGTCCAGATCAAATATCTGTATCCTGTGGTTGTCAGTATCTGCAACCAGTATGTGCGTGGAGTTTGTTGTGATTCCTGATGGGGAGTAAAACTGGTCGTTGCCTGTGCCGTTACTGCCAAACTGGCTGACATGGGTGCCGTCCAGATCAAATATCTGTATCCTGCTGTTGCCGGTGTCTGCAACCAGTATGTGCGTGGAGTTTGTCGTGATTCCCCGAGGATCATCAAACTTGCCGGGGTCTCTGCCGTTACTGCCAAACGAGCTGAGATGGTTGCCGTCCAGATCAAATATCTGTATCCTGTCGTTGCCGCTGTCTGCAACCAGTATGTGCGTGGAGTTTGTCGTGATTCCGTATGGTGAGTTAAACTTGCCGTCATCTGGGCCGGTACTGCCAATAGTGTCGGCAAAAGTGGCAACCGGTACGGGCATGTTGTTTGTCACATCCTCGGGTCCAAACGATGCAAGTGCGTTTCCTGCAACGTCAGTTAGGTCACCAGCTGTGTATGATACTGTGAGTTCATCTGCAAATGTTATTGCCCTATCTACTGTTATGGTTATGATATTATCAGATATTATAGGAGGAGTAGAAAAGGTATTGCCGGTAAGGGTAAAGTCATTGAGGACCACAGTTCCATCAAGTGGTTCTGATGCGGTGATTACAATCGTGTTCTCATTAGTGGTTGCAGCAGAAGAGAATGTCGGTGCCAGGGCATCCACAATTACATCAGAGTTGGAGCTAATTGAGTCTAGAGCAGTAGGTGTTGTAAGTCTCGTATCGGCATTCGCGCCACCATCGGTGGCAGTTATGGTTCCACCGTTTAATGCAAGCGCGCTATTGCTGACATAGTCGAGATCACCGGAGTTGTGCCCTGCAGCAACGGTATACCTGAATGCTATTGAAGTTCCAGGAGAGCCGGAGAAATAGTTGACCACCGCATCATTGGTACCAGTCTCCAGTGTGAGTTGCGGGAATCCAGTTACAGTTACTGACTCGCTAAATACTATGATGATATCAAACGTGTCACCTGCCTTGTATGGACCGCCTGTTGCATATACGCCGCCTATGCGGGGATCCAAACCTATGGCGTTTGTGAGGAATCTGAACGAGAACTCTGGAAGGAAGTTTCCTGCAACATCAATTATGGTTGACCCAACGTACGTAACTTCAGCAGACCGATTGGATGCAATATCATCGCTAAAAGTTATAGTTACAGTATTTTCAGATATTACTGGATTACCTGCAACGGTATAGATATTACCGTCGAAATCTCGAAAAACCCTAAAGTCTGTCGCAACCGAACTTCCTGCAAGTGTTTCTGATGCGGTAAGTACGATCGTGTTTGCATCAATGGCTACAATAGCAACTGTGACAGGTGCGGTAGTATCTGCCACTTGGGCATGCGCATCAGTTAATACCATCCCGGCAGATAACACAAATAGCACTGCAAGCAGGCCAATATGTAAAAGTGTCATGTTACATCAAAAGGGTCGTTGCCACGGCACGGCAATATGTAATACAACCCACCCCCATAATCACCACGATTTAAAACCAAACTGTATTTTTGAGGTAAATACCGCTTAAAAAGATATTCTTAGGTCAGGCGTAAATGTTAGGTTCAGATAGATGTAATTGGCATGATCAGTCCGATCTAAACGATCTGGTGCGGAACCAGGATCACACTCAAATCAAGAGTTTATGAGATGAATTGTCAGACTATAACAGAGAAAAGATAGCATGTTGGCGGATATCATGCTGCAAATAATAAAGGAATGAAAACTTGTAATCACAAAACTAGTTTGTACCCAAGAAGATGTGATGGTCTTGCAGAGCTCAAAAACAAGGATGAAAAAGGAGTGGGGGTAGATTTTAGGGTCAATTCTATCAAACTTTGTCTGGGAATTCTGTGTTTGGAAATGAAAGCATGGTTTCTTTTGGTGGGGACCCCCCTGGATAAACAAACAATTTATTATGCTAGTCTAAAGTAATATGATTAACCGTACTCGAATCCCTTGGGTCAACGGGACTACTATCCAGTTGGCTAGCCGGGGGCTCATGTGGGTACGGCTGTTTTCATCCATCTAAATGCCTTTTTCAATTCTGTTTCAATTATCTCTGTAGGATCAATTGAAATTACTCCTTTTGGTTCTTTGTTGTTGTTGTTGTTGTTGTTGTTGTTGTTGTTGTTGTTGTTGTTGTTGTTGTTGTTGTTGTTGTTGTTGGCCCATCAATAATATCCGACAGCATGTGTGCTGTATTCTTGTCCGTATAACCGAGTCCATTATCTTTTAGCATGTTCTACAATCCATATCACACTCGAAAACAATATCCGACAGCGTATATCCGTATTTAGTTAAAAAATTTGTAGTCTTTTCTCGCAAATGATACCGTACAAATTTATTATATGCGCGTAGAATTTTTTTGTTTGGAATATTTTGCTGTTTAATTCTTTTCATCCTACTAATCACAACATCACGATTCAATTTAACACAGTGCAAGTTATGTCTGTTATCAAATTTTAATTGAGAGATGATGCTATCACGATCTTTTTTATGTTTGATTTCACTCATATGGATTTTATTCGATCCCAGATGTTTTGCCATTGAATCGATACTTTCTTTTGTACCAATAACAACTCCAATAAACCCATGATTGTCAATACTAGGATCACCAGAAGCATCCATTGCAGCTACAATAATTATATCCGTTATTATCTAAAACCCGGTATTGCCATGAGTGCATTTATGTCCTTGTTGTTTGTAAATCCATTTTTCTTCACATCTTTTATTATATTATCTGCAAGTCTCTGCATTTGTTTTTTTTTTGTTCTAGCCTTAATGACACTACGTTGTAATGCCCGTTTCTGTCCGCATGTGCTATCGTCACCTGATAGGATGCTTTTACAAAATTATCAGAAGCATCTGCAAAATGCATGGACGCAAGACGCCTGAATTTATGAGATATTGCTACAAGGCTGTTTTCAAACATTTCACAATCGCCGTCTTTCCATGATATCATGGGCACGTCAGTTGGACTCGGGGCAACAGTTTATCCAGTCTTCATCTTTTTCTAATGCGTCTGATGATGATGCAGTAAGAAAGACCTTTATTTTTCTGTCAGTTGCGCTTTGTAGCATGACAGAAGCATGGGGGTGGAATTCACTAGAGGTCAGAATCTCATTTACTGTCCCGTCTGTGAGGCTGCCGGTTCTTTGATTCCCCTTTGTCTCAACGGATACACAAACGCCCCCTCTAATCTGACTCTTGCTGGGTATATCTGCCATAGTATGACTCTGAATGTTTATGATTCAAGTAATAATCTTTTTTCTGGAGGGGTCTAAAGTTGTCGATATTTGATAATCGGTCTAGCTTTCATGATCTCCAGACAACAGTGCTGGTTCGGTCAGTCTGTGTGTGTGGTGAGTTTATGACTTTTCTCCCAAGTCTTGTGTGTATCTGAACCATGAGCCAAGATATGACATGAGATGAGACATGACATGACTTGACATGAGCTGTGAGCCGTTATGGTGATTTTTGTGAATTTACGGACAACACCTGAGCAGAGATAACCCCTAATACATGATGCTCCCGTGTCCAAATGATGCTAGCAGTAATAATAACGGCTGCACTGAACCTGCCTGTTCTGCCGGTGATGTGGCGACTGCAGTGGAACAAGTGGCGATGACTGTCCAAAATCCGCCGTGTAGATATAAACATCGACACTCAAAGCACAGATTATATCTGCATTGATGCGGCATTACGTGTGATATAAAATAATTTCAGACCGGAATATATTGCAGATACCTTTAACTTGAAATAGAAATGATGACAAAGAAAAAGATCATTCTGCTTGGTGTTGTATCTTTTTTATTGATTGTGTTTTTCTCTCCACGACAAATAGATACCTATTACCACGAAACTGATTCTGATGGTGGTTCTAATTACTATGTCATTCCAAGGATATATTTTTCAATATTTAATTCTTTAACTGCAGAGTATTACCTTGATCGTGACAAAGAATATACTGATAGATTCTATAAAACTCTGATCGTCGGTGAAAAGCAGCTATTAACGACACCTCATGAACAGACGCATGAGGAGAGGTTTGATATTCTCAATTCGGCGACATGCGAACAAGTGATTAATCATCATCTGCGTCCATGCGTGGCAAGGATGCAAGCCGATGTGTGTATTGCATATTATTCTGATGCCAGATATGACTATTGCATGTCAATATATGATGAGACCGGTTTCAGTGATGAAGAATGCCATATATTGCAGGATAACTATCACGAGTTCTGGCGGGAGCGCGGCATATACACGTTACAATATTACGCGTATTACGATGAATTTGAAGAGAAATATTGTAAGCGCTAGATTCATGGTTTGACTGAGGTCATTGGGCCATTCATTCCTTAAATCATCAGACCTTTGCATAATCGTTTATTTGAGAACAGAAAAATCATTATTACATTAGAGAGATCATCAAAAGTGCAATTAAAAATTCAATCATGCATAACTCCCGTATGTTGGAATTACCAGAACAAACAGGGTTCACCGTCTGGTTCTACCCCAAAATATTCCCCCTGATTCCATTATAAAAAAATGGATTGGATGGTGGCTGAATCCACTGCGGATTCAGATCGTGTTTATACAACGACAGAAAGCGATTGGAACGCTTACAGTATTCCTTCCCCCTTTTTTTATATCCATTTCGAGGTTGCTGCCTGATTATAATGACGAACAAAAGTTCATGAGATCAACATCGCAACTTCAGATATTTTTCAACATATAGACTGAATCGCAGTTCTCCAATATTTGGAAATCCTATACGCCATATCCGGCATTGATGTATGATATTCAGAGAGGGAACAGAGAGCCGTCCCATGAACAGGATTGCACCGCTCTCATCGTCCTGTATTATGAATATGAAGGGGTGGTCTGCGATGAAGCGTGGTGGTGGTGGGAGAGGTGCGCGGTGGTGAGGTGCAACAGCTATTTCAGATTGTGTTGACAGGACACGGATGTGTCTCGAGTATTCATGCCCCAAGTGCAAAAGATTTACTCGTTAGGATGGGAGGCGATGAGATGGGGGTCACCCAGACTCGGCAGTCAATATCAGATATCTGCTTCACATACAAGATAAAGATGCAGGACGGGCATGTGGCACGAAGGGCAGTCAGTCTTACTGAGATTTTACCAGATGCTCCAGTACCACAACTGCACGATCTATTCTGGCATGATTCAGAGACAGGGTTATTTCATCCTGATTCTGTAGATGAATTAATCAAGGATAGCAGACGTCTCAGGCATGCGACAAAGTTTCTTGGGATATCCGACATTGAAAAAGACCTGCAAAGGCGGATGGCGTTATTACAGCAGTGTGTGGAACAAAAGGCGTATGGAATACCAGTATGTTTAGGATAATATCCAGGTATTACAACGTGGCAGATCCTAGGTTTGGATAATGATGGACTGCATTTTGGTGCTCAGATCACGTTTTGCATCAGTCGTTGTTTACCGTAAAAATTTCTTGTAATGTGCGGCAAAGCAGTTTGTGGGTTATTTTCAGGATATCTTGATTTTATTATTCAGGGGTCTTGGATAAACCATTAATCTCTCTCTAGTTTTTTGAGGGTTTTTAGTTTATGGATTTTCTAGGCGTATTCCTCTTCTTCTTCCTCTTTAATATCTATCAAATCAAGCAAACAAAAATCCAATTCATTATCAGATTCTCTGCCATCTTTGAGTTTTTCAAAATACTCAAATTTACAATTTACATAAAAATCTCGGACACCCTGATCATCTCTTGGATTCAATATTACATATCTGCATCCTGCCATTTTTTTTAATTTCGGAATCAATTTATCAATAATCAATTTTAAAAGGAAACTTCCAACACCATGTCCTTGAAATACAGCGTCTACAGCCAAATGACTAATCAATATTGTCGGAACATTGCTTTTAATTTGTTTATCTGCTATGGCCGGAGTTGCATTATTTTTAAGATGAGCCATGGATAAATCACCATATGCTGCAACGACATCTCCAATTCTCATCAGGTAAGCTCGTGTAATGCTGTTCTAGATCAAAGGCCATCTCCGGACCAATGTATTCATTAAACTCATCAACATCAGAGTTAAACCCATCTAAATCTGCAGGTGATTTTACTCTTTGAAATCTAATCAAATTTGGATCATTGAAATCAATTTGTTCGGACAATTTTTAAAAACCTAAAATTCTACTTTGATGTTTTTGGTACTTTCTTTAGCGTCTGCAATTGCTTCCAACTGTTTCTTAGTAGATCCCCTTGCCATAAGTTCCTGTAATTTATCCCATTGTCTTTGACTAAGTGGTGCAACTTCTCTTACTGCCATGTGACATGTTTATCATAATGAATATTTAAAATTTTGATATTTTATGTATAAACATCAGACACGAATTGAGCGATGATCTCAGATCCAGAATGTGTGTTGTATGTGGGTAAAATTAGATGGTTTTGATATTGTGCGGTTCTAGCATTCCTGATCTGATCGCTTTTTTACCAGAATCCCAAACAAGGAGCCAAATTCAGATTAATGGTTCATCTTACAAATTTCTCATTTGCGGGAACTGCAACAGCATGAAGCAACGCAAAAAAAAAAGTATGCAACTGCCGTGCTGCCACCAATGTCAGTTCCAAAGAATAATACAACTGGCAAAAACACCACGCACACACACAGACTCTATTCCGGCAGTCAGTAGTGCCGCTACAACAGGCAGGAATTTACGATACGCAAAAGACAGTATGATGCTGGATTCGTGCTTTGGTATGTAAGATTTGTGTGCAAAGGTCACCTGCAGATCCAGAATCATGGATACGCACCATGTTCCGATTATGATACCCGAAGATAAGATACTGACATCAGGTCTTGAAAAAAAATACAAAAATAAGAGGATTCCCGCCAAAGACACCGCCAAAAAGTTGTGGGTGTTCAATGGTCAAAACCGTCTGAATTTTTTTGCGGGACAAACCGGTACTGCATCCCCTTGATGGCAAAGGATACCGCGACGATCACGGCACCGCCGATTCGTATTCCGTTGGGTGCCACCCCTATCAGTTCTGTTACCTCCTCCGAGGAGAACAGTGCGTTGTCAGTACAGGTATCATCGTCATCAGTCGTGGTACAAAAGCCGTCAATGTATACTCCCATGAGCGGCGCGATATGGTGGGCGCCCCCACGATGAACACATTGCAATGAATGCCTTTTTTCCAAACTTACAAGGTCTCCCTTGCTTTTTCCCTCGTCGTCGTCTCCAAACATGTTTTCCATGAATCATTTTAATTTAAGGCAGAAATCAGTGCTTTCTCACATCAAGGACTGCATCAATACCGGTGCGGCGGTTCCATCCACTCGGATTATCAGGTGTTTTGTGCCCTCCTGCCCGGGAACAAATGTGATTCCCATGGTGCCATCAGAGTCCGTGGTGATTGAGGAGAGCAGATCATCGTTAATGTGCACCCTTGCAAGCCTGTTGCGCATGGGGGTGCCGTCTGTATCGTATATGGTGACCGTAATGTTTTTTGGAATTCCAATATCCGTTACTGCAACCAGATACACGTTTTTTGTTCTGGATTTTGTTGGGGTGATGTCAGGATCTGCCCCGGCAAATCCTGCAAACAAACTGGTTTTTCTTTTTCCGGTGTTGTCTGATGACATGCCGTCTTTTGATGCGTTTTTCTTGGATGCCGTATTTACGGATGTATGATAAATTGCAAACTTTGCCAAAAGTATGATCAGCTGATCCATTGGCACGAGTTTTGGACGCGGCATTCCAAGTAACAACCCCACAGGTATCGGGATAATTGCAAGTATCACATCCCAAGTTATTTGTACCTGAGCATTGACTGCGGTAAATGAAAACACGGGATGTGGGAATGCCTCTAGAATGTACTCTGAACCTGAAGAGTATATCAGCAGGGGGAGCATAACTGACAGACCGACTATGATTCCAATCTGCCTGAATGAGACGCGCCCAATCATCGGCATGGATATGACCGGCTCGTTTATCGCATTTACATTTTCAAATACAGTCAGAACGGTGTAGCTGCCCATGCAGTCAAGATAAAAAAAGGATAAAAGGGGATGTTACCGGACACGGGTCGCAGTCGGCTCAGTCAACCTGCTGCCATCAGCAGTGGTGGCATTAATGACTACTGCCACACTCTTCCCAGATGTAAAGGGGATGCTATCACCATCAGTGTCCAGGATCTTTTCGTATGCAGAGCCCGTCATGCCGGGAGTCAGGGTGGATGGTTTTACAAATAATACGAATGGTTGTAGTAACCCCGCTTTGGGCAGAATCCGTATCCACCATGACTAGAGCTTCAAGTGATGTGATCTCGCTGTTTCCGGTGTTTTTGACATTTACGGAGACAAACGTCTCACTGTCCCTTTTGCACGAGGATCTTTTGGAGGGACACGGATCCTGCAACTGTCTGCACGTCAAATATGTCGCCTGCAAAGGTGAATAAAACCCCCGCAAAGATGATCACAATCCCTACAATCATTGCTACCTGCATCAGACCGTTGATTCTGCGCCTCTTTCTGGTGGTAATGCCGTTGTTGTTGCTGCTGTTGTTCATTGAGAACAAAATGCATGATACATAAAAGACTGGAAATAAGCTTCTAGTACAAAATAGTGATCTGATCATCAAAATACACCAGTCACGGTCAGCTCAACTATGATCATCTTGAGATAGCCGATCTATTTTTGCATAATAAATATGGGATTTTTTTGTTTTCATCTAGAATGGCCGTCTTGTAGCCGTTGATGAATTTCTCCCTCCACTGATAGAATGTCTGGGGATATATGTTGTACTTGCGGCAGTTCTGCCGTACTGATCCGGGTGTTTATGGATTCCAAAATGATTCTTGCCTTTTCCTGTGGGGTGAATTTGCTCTTTACCACGGTGTTTTACCTCCTAACTTGCTCAAAAAGTGTATGTATGCAAGCGGTCTCATTCTAGAGGGTCCCCACCAAAACGTTACAATTCTAGAGAGGATCTCACCACCACCATAGAATATCTAAAAATACTATAAGATAAATAACAATCAAAAGATATAATTTATTAGGATATAATAATAGTTTATTCTTGACATGCAAAATAATGAGAAGATAAATCTTGATGTACCATTTTATCGACAAACTAAAAATTATACCTGCGTGCCAAGTTGTTGCAAGATGATGCTTGATTATTTGAATCATGGGAAACTTGAGACACCCGAATCTGATCTTGATGAAAATCAAATTGCAAAAACAATGAATACTACAGTTAGTGGAACAATTTATTTCAATGTAACTAACATAAATAAAATATTAACTAAATCAAATCCATCCGTTGAGTTTACTGCAGAATTTAAACATCATACCTTAAACGATATTAAAAAAGAATTGCGAAAGGAATTGCCTGTGTCTGTTTGGATTTCTACAGGTGCAGTTGGTTATCTACATGCTATTGTCATTACGGGTATAGATGATATAAAAAAGACAATTTCTTATAATGATCCGATATACGGTAAGAAAACATCAAGTCAAAGTAAATTCATGACAAAGTGGGAAGATGGACAAGCGTTGATGATAAAAACAGAAATTGGGCGAATAAACAGATATACTCTAGACCATTTCTACAAAAAGGGGTCATCTGATGAACGAACTTGAGTCTACTGTGAAAAAATATGTGGTAAACCATTACGGTGATCTTATAATTCCAGATACGCCTGTTTATGATGATATGACAAAGACTTGGATGGTTCAACTTGGTTCAACGTATCCCCGTATTATTGAAGATGAGGTATCTAAAGAAGTACTTGTAGGGTATCTTGATTTGAAGGAGTTGGGAATGATCAAATTAAATGACCAATTGGAAATTATAGATGCCACACCTAGCAATCTATGTGATGATAACTTGTCCTACAGATTGGATTTCTGGAAACAGCAAACAGAAAGAATAGTGATCATCGGGTCATCCTATGTATTTGCCAAAATTGAAGAAAGTAATCATGTCTTTCATCCTCTTGAATTAATTTTAGATCGACTTATTGATACTACTAGAGACAGCGAGATCAAAATTACAGATAATGAAATTTCTGAACAGCGGAAATCCCATAGAATTAGACAGTATTTAGACTTGTTATTAGAATTAAAAATTGTTAGACGAACTCAAGGCGGATATGTGCATGGAAATACATATGTTGGGTTGGTAGAAAAAGTGCAAAACAATCCTCCCAAACTCAGAACTGTCTTGTTATCCCACATTATCCAACAAAAATATTCAACCTTACGTCAAGTTTTCGGCATAGCACAACTTGAACCGTTTGTACATCTTGCAAATACCTATTATTCAGCATCATTAGAGGCAGAAAAGCTAATCCACATGAGTAAGCAACATCTATACCAACGCTACCAAGACTTTTACAAAAGAATTTCGGATTGGGAGTTTGAGTCAAAACTACATGAATTGATTGATAAAGGTGCATTTCAATATGAACAGAATTACTTGATAGGAAATGAGGAATACTTTGACAATATGTTAGAATTGAAACAAAAAGTACAACTTAATCCGATTACATAATCAGTCATTTTTTATTAATTAATTTTGATTTAATCTTCTTCTTCCCCTTCATTTTCTCATCTGTCCTGTTTTTGATCAGTCGTTGCCTTTTACACTTTCGTTTGCATATTCTTTGGAATATTCTTTAACATCAATGTAATATTTTATAATGTTATCGTAGCCTTTCTCGTAAAATGATACAAATGGTCATATGACACACTGAGAATCCACACAGTCACAGAATCCGATTCCAACAAGACACAAAAAGAACAACTGTATAAGCGAACAGCAAAGAAATCAGGATACAATGCAGGTCACGTGGTGGTATACCGTTCAGGAAAAACAAAAAACAGGGTATATCACAAGCCTGATAAATGTAAAAGATGCGGCAATGCCAATCTAAAATACGGCAGAACATACACAAAATACATACTCGACATAGAATCAATCCCAAATACCGCCTACAAGACATACGATAAGACCATACGAATGCAGTTACGGCCACAAAGAAACACCGGAACCTAGAATAAACGATTCTTGTATGGATCCCAACTTGTTCACTTTACATGTCTCGGTGGAAACAGGCTGTATGTTGGAATTACCAGAACAAACAGGGTTCACCGTTTGGTTCTACCCCAAAATATTCCCCTTGATTCCATTATAAAAAAAAATGGACCGGATGGGATTTGAACCCACGACCCTTGCGGGAAATTACTTCCTTACGCAGTGTGAGTGCGTCATCCAAACCAAACTAGACGACCGGTCCAACTAGACTAATCAAAAAGGCATTTTTTTATCTTTGCTATGCCATTATGTCATAATAACCCTGATCTTTTTTACTAAATTTTCAAACAATTTTCATGTCTTTGCAAGAATTTGACGCGTTAATTGACAGGATGAGGTTGGCCTTTGAATATGCAGATAATTTAGGACAGTATATGGAAGCTGCCAAGGTTTTGCTACAAATGAATGATCAGCTTCCCGAGGATTTGCAGATAACTTTTGAAGAGCTGGATAACAATCCCTCTGAGGCTGCCAAATCATTTGTAAAACAACGCAATAATGAATTAAAATCCGCAATTGTAAATTATAGGCAGAGACTGATGATTTCTTAATTCTATTTCTTGACCCCGAGATTTCTATTCTTTAATCTCAAGTATGGATTCCTGCATTTTCTACATCGTGTAGCTGCAATATCGTTTCTGGCCCCACATTTGAAGCAAATTCTCATTACCAGACGTGCTTGTTGTGCAATTCGTTTCTTTTCAGGATCGGTAATGGGCATGTCTTTCTTCGTTATCTCTCTCTTTTATTCTAATCGGATTTTTCCATCTTTCCTGCCAGTAATACTGGCACTTCCACGGGTCTTTTTGCCACCGGAATGTTTGCTTTGTTAAACATGGATATTTTGGATTCTGCCGAACCGTAATTTCCCATCACTATTGCTCCTGCATGACCCATTCTCTTTTCTTTGGGTGCCGCTCGTCCTGCAATGTACGCTACTGTTGGCTTGCTAAATCCGCAGTCAATTATTCTTTGGGATAAAATTTCTTCAGAGTCCCCCCCGATCTCCCCTACCACCACCAGACCCTCCACATGTGGAATATCTTTTATCATTTCAAATGCGTCAATCAATCTCGTACCGTTAACCGGGTCTCCGCCGATTCCAATGGTAATTGATTGACCAAATCCGGCATTTGTTAGTGCGTCTGAAATCTCATAAAGCAGAGTTCCGCTTTTGGATAACACCACAATTTTTCCCGCCTTAAAGGGCATTGTCGGCATGATTCCCACCTTGATTAGTTCCGGAATCATTATTCCGGGAGTATTGGGTCCTATTATTATCGCGCCTTTTTTGTTTGCCAAATCCAGTGCCTCCATTGTATCCCTAATTGGAACATGTTCCGGAATGGCCACAAGCAGTTTAATTCCGGATTCCAACGCATCCTTGGCTGCCGATAAAAAGAATTTTGCAGGTACAAAAACAATGGAGATTTTTGCACCAGTTGCAGATACTGCTTCTTGCATTGTATTGTATACCGGGACTTTGTCTTCGAATCTCTGACCCCCCTTACCGGGAGTCACTCCTGCCACTATGTTGGTTCCATAGGATATCATTTGTTTTGTATGTAGTGAACCGTATGCCCCGGTAATTCCTTGAACAATGACTCCCTTGTTTTCATAATCCGAATCTTCTGGTTTTCCCCTTAGCAATTCAAAGATGTCTGTCATTTATTTACCCCCATCACGGCTGCATTAATTGCCTCCTCGACTGAATCAAATATGTTGGTTCTTGAATCTTGCAACATCTCTTTTGCCTTTTCTGATTCGGTGCCCTTTAACCTTGAAAATACTGGCAGGTCAATTAGATTATTTTCATATGCCTTGAGAAACGCCTCTGCAACTACGGTTGTCTTTACAATTCCCCCGTAAAGATTTACAAGGATTCCCTTTACTTTTGGTAATTTGCTGATTAATGTTAATGCCTCATACACGGATTCTGTTGTTGCACCACCGCCAACATCCAGAAAACATGCCGGCTTTCCGCCGTTATCTGATAGCATATCCAATGTCGACATTACAAGCCCTGCACCATTGCCAACAACTGCAATGTCCCCGTCAAGTTCAACAAGAGAAAATCCGCTTTTTTCAGCCTGTTCCTCAATATCCGTTTTTTCCTGGTATTTTTGCAATTCGTCATGTCTGAAATTGCTGTTATCGTCTGTTACAAATTTCCCATCAAGTGCAACAATTGAATCATCCTGCATAATTGCCAGTGGGTTTATTTCTACTAGTTCTGCTTCTTTCTCAATTGTTAATTTGGATAATTTTTTTAAAGTGTCTGCAAATTGCTCTGCCGTGTGCCCCTCCAACCCCGTTTCTTTTGCAACTTGTTTTGCCATTTGATCTGAGACATCACCCAGTCCAATCTCCTTGATAATCTGATTTTTAACTGACTCAATTTCCACACCGCCTTCAGATGATGCAATGATCGTATAGCATCTCTTTGAACGGTTCAAAAATATTGAAAGATACAGCTCTTTTTTTATGTCTGCCATCTTTTCAAGTAAAACTGCCCTTGCCTTTTCACCTTTGATTACCAAGTCCATAACTTGGGGGTACTTTAGCTCAAATTCATCATCATTTTGACATTTTTGAATGCCCCCTGCTTTTCCTCTGCCCCCCACGGGTACCTGAATTTTAATTACAAATGGATATCCCAACTCTTTTGCGTGTTTACGACCATCTTCTATGTTAGTTGATGATGTACTCTCAAGAATGCTAATCCCATACTCTCTGAATAGTTCCTTGGCCTGAAATTCCAGTAATTGCATGCAAGAATAATGAACATTACGGTCTTTATTAATGAAGATAAAGAGGGTTGCCCTCATCGGACTGGTGAATCCTGCAGGGGTTTACACAATTAAATGATTGTGTTGATTCCCTGTAAATTCAAACAAAACCAGTTTGCTACAAAACAGTTCTGATCGCCCAGGATACAAGCTGGGTTCAGATGGACGTCCTCTGGATTATCTGGCAAAATTAGTGTCAACCATGAAAGATCTTGTTTGATGTGGGTGCTGCAGATCACTGAAATTTACGAGTCAATTCCGCCCTTCCCCCCCCCCACCACATCTCTGCAAATACATCAGCAGCTGCATGCACACGGCTTGCTTGTTCCAGACTTGTGCAACATCCCATCAGTCCGCAGTCCGGGAATGATGATGGCATTGCTGGAATAACCCCCCCCCTGACCTTGGCGTCTTTTTCATCTTTGCATGTTTGGATTAATTGTTGCTCGTTCATGGTCTGCTTTGTAGCCCTGTTTCACACGATATTTGGCAAAGACAAATCAGTGATGGTTCATGTTTTGTCAGGTAAAATAGCAAGTAAAATACAAGAGAGCCGACTAGTCTCTCCTGCCCTTAGGTCATGGGACCTAATGAACAATGTACATTGCAAAACAAGTATAAAAACACAGCAGATTCTTGAGGCTAAAATCCAGGTACGGTATTCCCAGACAGGGAATCGATGAATAGTTTTGCAGCGGCAATCAAAATAACAGCTGATATCAAAATTTGCAAATAGCGCTCTTTGATGTCAATGGATAATCGCGCCCCAACCAAACCTCCGAGAAAAGAACCAACTGCCAGTAATCCGGATTGAAGAAAGTCAGGATGCCCAAGTAAACTATGTACTATAACCCCCGACAAAGACGCAAACAAAAGAATCATTTGAGACGTTGCCGCCGCTTTTTTCATTGCCATTCCCATGCCCACCACCATTAGTGGTACAAAGATAATGCCGCCGCCTATGCCAAAGAAAGAAGAGATTATTCCTGCAAAGAAACTTGCACCAATTGCAAAAATAATCATCTGTTTTGAGATTGTTTTTCCCCCAGTCTCTATCTTTTTTCTTAAAAATATGTATACCGAGGATGCAATTAGTACAAATCCAAACAGAATCTTAAAAATATCAGGTGCGACATCCGTGGATACGACGGCGCCAAGAACGGTTCCGGGAACAGAAAGCAATCCAAGCTTGAATCCCAATGAATACTCTATTCGTTTTTGTCTGGAATACGAAATAGTGGATGCGGCAGCATTACTTAATGCGGCAAACAAGCTATTACTGGCAGCAGCAGTTGGGGGAAACCCCAGAAATGTCAGTACGGGAACAACGATAATGCCGCCGCCAAGACCAATCATCGAACCTAAAATTCCTGCTGCAAAGCCTAAAGGAATTAGCCACAGTAGTTGTTGTTCAATCATGGTAATGTCAATCAAAGAATTTCTATTATATAATTGAGACTTGAATCCTAATTCAAGTTTTCAATCAATTCGCCGAATTATTACAATCAAAAAAGCCAAAGGATCTTCATGCCCCATCTTATTGGAATATAATTGATGTAAAGATCTCGTTTCCGCCTTTATTTATCATCGCGGACAAGGCAAAAACCCAAGGTTGGAAGAACGAGAACGGTGAATCATAGTAGTGTGACTGATGGATTTTCCCAATCTTCTTCTTTTTTTATTTTATTATGTGTTATTTCTTGTATGTATGGTATCTGTGTCCTGTTTGTAGAGTTGATGTTGTTTGTTGGGAGGGAACAGAGAATGGGAAATAAGTAAAGGGACAAACAAACAAACAAACAGTGTTCCCATTTAGAGGGTTACCCTAAAACTATTTTAAAATAATCAAAGTTTGTAACAAAGAATCATCTTTTGAGGTGATCTCCAAAATGATTTCATAGTCGCCTAAATTATCAATTTTGGAGGTGATATCTCGCCTATCAGAATTATTGTAAAACGTGTGAGCCGCCTCCAGCCATGAAGAGATGGATTCATACTCGCGAGAAGAGTCATCCTCCCAGCAGTCACATACAAGCGTTTGAATCATTGCCTCAAACACCAGAAAAACGTCATCTTTGTTTGACTCCAAAGTATCGACTTCAAGGTTGGCTACTGCCAAAACAGGGGATTCAATGTCACCGCCAATGTTGATATTTCCAAGACTATTTCCTTGAGAATCAAGTACCGAAGTAGTTGTACAGTAACTAACAGTTTGCTCAAGCCCTTTTTCAAAATAGGTACAGTATTGCCCAATGGTATGATCAGTTATTGCGTTAGGGGCAGATACAAAAATATTTTTTTCAGCCAAGGTTTCCTGAATCGTTTCAATATCATAATATGTAAATCCGGACTCGTAGATGGTGGAGGATGACGGTGTGGATTCAGGTGGTTTTTCACTTAACAAAAGAGATGCAGAGATTACAATGGCCATGCCTAAAATAACTGGGATTACCAGGAATTTGTTCATAATCTACAAGTTTTTTATTCAAAGATAAGGCTTTGCAGTCAAATTGAGATAATTGTCAGTTTGGAATCATAAGTTATGTTATTTTGATCAATAAATCCGGAGGTTACCTCAAGAACGTATACTGCTTCAGCATCGGGAACTATGCTCGGACAGGTTGTAATTTCCAAAGCTGTTTTGCACGGAGGCGAGTCCTTTTCAATATGCACGACATTCCCGTCTTGATCAAACCAAATCATATCCAATGGAAATTGCACGTTGAGCATCCATAAAGAATACAGGCCGGATTCCTCAAATACAAAGATCATCCCCTGATCATATGGCAGTTGTTCTTGAAACATCAGACCGCGAGTCTGTCTGGCCTTGGAATCTGCAATTTGCACCTCAAGTGGTATGTCATCAACTAGGATGGTACCACGGGGAAATTCAACGGACTCGAATTTGCTATCACTTGGAAGTGTCAGCATTCCAATGACCCCTATAATTACGGCTGCAATTGTAATTGGAATTAATGCCTGAGCCCGGGTAGTCACAAACTAACTGATTTGAATCCTTTTAAAAACTATAGTGGTCACAGTACAGAATTCTTAAAATCACTGATTGTAGACATTGTGTCTTTGGTGTGATCCCCGATATCATGCAAAGTGGAACCGTTGTATTTCTTGTCAAGATATCTACCGGCAACAATCATGGGTCCGCCAATGGCACACGTCACACATGTTGGTTCGGGTACCCACAGCATCAAAAACCCGATTTTTTGCAGTTTTTTGCCCGGTGCCGGTGCCTTTTGAAGAGCCCCCAATGAACGTGCAGTGTGTTTATCGTCAATTCCGGCGACCTCGGCATACAGGCCTGCCCGACGTTTAGCAGAATCAGAGAATTTCTTTAATTTTTCGAGACGTTCCTTTAAGGGATCAACCATTCAACTTGAATTTAGAAGAAATTAATTAAGAAACAAAGATCAACTCTGGTCACATTCAAGTCAACAAAGAATAGCTAAAATCAATGAAAAGACACCCAATTATACTAGATTTTATTTAGATACAAAGAAGAAGCATGAAAACCAAGGATTCTAAAAGACTGGATTCAATCAAAGCTGCCCATCAATCAGGGCGGACTCGTTCAAGTACTAGGATGGAGGACTATTTGGAAGTTATTGCAGAATTAGTAGAGTTGAAAGGTTATGCCACGACTTTGGATATTTCCAGATACATGAATGTCAGCGCACCAAGTGTTACCAAAATGCTACAAAGACTAGATGAGAACGGATTTTTAGAATATGAAAAATACCATGGAATCAATCTTACTGATAAAGGAATCAAGATAGCAGAGGGGATAAGACAGAAACATGGAATACTGTTAGAATTTTTTGAAATACTGGGGGTAGGATATGAAACTGCCAATGAAGATACCGAGGGAATCGAGCATCATTTGAATCCAAAAACCATCAAACAGTTAAGAAAATTCATTACCTTTCTAAAGGCAAATCCGAAAATTATTGATAATTTTAAAAATCTTTGAGATAAAGTTGGATATCATTTTGTAAAGATGTGGAATCCATCAATGTTCTTGCAACATTAGAGCGTTTTGGAATTTTGATTTGTCCCTTTTTACCAATGCGCACGGATGCAACAAATTTTGCATTTGCGTAAATATCGGCATGCATCGAAGTAAAATCCCTGTTAACTGTAAAAAGTATGGCAGTTTTTGATTCTGAAAAACTAAAGGCCAAATCACTTGAAGTTAACGTCACATCATCGGATGTTTTTTCAACAACATCGATGTGGACCTTGAGGGATTTTTCAATATCATTAATGTTGGAACCTCCTCGCCCAATGATTGGCGCCATGTATCGCTCATCAACTATAACTTTGACTCTGTTATCAGAGAGAATTTCAACCTCAGCACCGGGGTCATACATTCTAAAGGTTTCCTTGATTTTCTCCTCTGCGAGTCTTTCAATTCCAATTTTGTCCGCTTTCTTTCCTACTGGAACGATGACATTCTCCTCCCCAAACGTGTAAATTTCATGTTCCAAGGCAGCATCTTCAAAATTTCTAATTTCAATTACGGGTCTGGCCAGATCAGATTCAGTCATTCCGGTAGGCACCTTGACTTTTAGTTCCAAATCATAGACTTTGTGAATTCCGCCATCTTTAACGAAAACTACCGTATCTAGCACATTTGGAATTATTCCCAATTCAATTTTTCCGATAAAACGCTGAATTGCATCTAATGGCGAGTTTGCATGGACGACTCCCACCATTCCAACACCGGTTAATCTCAGATCGGCAAAGGTTACAAAATCCTCACGCCTTCGTACTTCGTCAAAAATTGTATAATCAGGTCTGACAAGCAACAAAATATCGGCAGAATTATCAAAGCTTCCATCAAGTTTACTATACTGTGTTACTCCAGAGTCGACTTGCAAGTCACGTGGGGATTCAAACGTCTTTACAATCATTCCTTTCTTGTGATAGAAATTTGCAAGTCCTGAGGCAAGGGTGCTTTTCCCGGATCCCGGAGAACCTGAAATGACAATGCCCTCGGCACTATCAGAAAAACGCTCCATTAATTTCTCAGAGATGGTGTAATCCCCAAGGGATAGTTTTACAATTGGATGGACTATTGTGATTTCAAAAGATTCGGAGAAAGGAGGATGGGTGATTGCTATTCTATAATCCTCATGTTGCACTACGGATGCGCCGGTTTTTGATATCTCCAGCGTGCTAGAATCAGATATGTTTGCAACATCCAAGATTTGAGATGAAATAGTTTCCAAATATTCTTTGGAAAGAAGTTGATCATTTAGTTTTGTTAATACAAATGCACCAGGCTTGCCCTTTTTTGCAAAAGGATACTGGTTTTCTTTAAGATGCACACTCATGGTCTCAGCATCAAAAAACTTTAAAAACTCCAATGATTCATTCTTAATTTCAGATTTTAGAAAAACGGTTGGAATGTCTTCGGCCTGAGCCACTAAATGCTGAACGTTATCAGAGGTGTACAGAGTTGCGTTATTCTGTTTTGCCATATCTACTATCAACGCGTCAATTCTGCCACTACTTGCAAGTTTTACATCATCAGATGAAGGATGGGTTCCATCGACAATTACAATCAACCCGTGACTTCCAGACAAGGATTTGAGTTTTCTGATTTTTTCAAGACCGATGAACCCCTGTTCTTTTTTCTTTGATGCCTGGGATTGCAGTTCATCAAAAACTGCCTGGGGAATGATAATTTCAACATCCCTTATGCTTCCGGATTCTATTTGAGACACTAGCTGGCCGTTGATTATGACACTGGTATCAGCTACAATTTTTGACAATTTTGAGATCAATGTTCTAATCAAAGCATGCCCTAAATTACTTTCTTAAACCAACTGATGGTCTCTAACCATGAAAATCAAAGGGTTTTAAGACATGTGAAAAGTGAGGGATTTCAGGTTATTTCCAATGATATTTTCAGTTACAACACCAGAGAATGATAATGATGAAAATCGCATTAAAACTACTTAAAGAAAACAAACTCTCAGAACTAAATTCTCTCACACCCTTGACAAAATGAGTATTTTGATAGTTACAGCATGGAACAGGTGCAGCATCAGAAGAAAAATACCGAATTTTACAAGAATTGTACGAAATATTTTGAATTTTTACGCAAAAAAGGCGTCACAGACTATGATTTTGAGGATGAATATTATTTCACCCTGCCTGCCATCTCAAATCATTAGAGATCAAAAGATTTACGAACCATACACAGCAGCATAGATTGTGGATACATTCCGACTACAGGATCTTGCAGATAAAGCAGTCAGATACGCAGAACAGATAGGAATCCAATACTGTGATGCAAGAGCAGAACAGCGCCAACAAAAGTCAGCATTAATTGAAAATAATACAGTAGAATTTGTTAGAACAAACGACGATAAAGGCATAGGAGTTAGAATTGCCAAAGACAATGTTTGGAGTTTTTGCTCAATTACAAATCCGAGAACATTTGGACAGATCAAAGATGCAATAGATGATTCAATAAAAAGTGCGGGTAGCGGCAGCAGCAGCATCAAAAAAAATAAAATTCAACTTTGTCCAACTGTTTCAAAAAAATCCAAAATTGATTATCCGGTAACAAAAAAACCTGAATTGGAAGAACTGGTAAAAATGGGACTAGAGGCAGGCAGTATAATTTCAGAGACGCCAAAAATCATCAAATCATCTGTCAGTCCGCGGTATTCAGTCAATTCGAAATATTTTGTAAATTCCGAGGGCTCGGAGATTTTACAAAACTTTACAGACACCGTAATTGACATGGTGGCAACAGCACGTTACTCAGGAATCACGCAATCAGTAAACGTTACAGAGGGCGGAAGAGGGGGGACAGAACAGTTATCAGATAGGAATAAAATCCAGCAGAGTGCAAAAAATATCGCATTAAAGGCATCAGAGCTGACACTTGCAAAACTAGCAAAAGAGGAAAAGGCGACAGTGGTAATGAATCCGGATTTTGTATCGTTGCTTACACATGAAATACTTGGACATCCATCAGAAGCAGACAGGGTGCTGGGAAAAGAGATGGCATGGGCAGGAGGATCATGGTGGAAAGATAAACTGGGCAAAAGGATTGGTTCGGAGGACCTAAATGTGTTTGATGATCCCACGATTAAAGAAAGCCTGGGATGGTATCAATTTGATGACGAAGGGGTTGAAACCAGAAAAACAACCCTGGTGGAAAATGGAATTTTAAAAAATCACATGCAAAACAGGGAAACATCAAAAGAATTCAATACAGTTCCAACCGGAAATATGAGGGCGACAAATTATCGATTCATACCACTAATACGAATGGCATGTACATGCATTGGTAACGGGGACAGAAATGTAAATGAGATAATAAAGGGCGTCAGACACGGGTATCTAGTCTCAAATATGAAAATCCCCTCAATTGATATGAAACGGTACAATTGGAGCATATCATGCCAATACGCACACAAAATTGAGAATGGGGAGGTGACTGATCTGCTAAGGGATGTAATAGTAACGGGAACAGCCCCGGATTTCTTTGAATCCATTGATGCGTGCGGGAATGATTTTACCATACGACCGATAACTAATTGTGGCAAAGGCGACCCGATGCAATCAATTGTTATGGGAAACGGAGGACCAACGATAAGGGGGACTGCAACAGTAAGGAGTGCAAACTAGAATGAGCCCAAAATTAGAAACCGTCAAGCAGAATGTAATTGAATGTATCCGGTGCGATCTTTGTAAAACTAGAACAAATTCGGTTCCAGGTAAAGGCAGTCTTTATTCAAATGTCATTTTCGTAGGAGAAGCACCGGGAAGAGAGGAGGACAAAAACGGAGAGCCATTCATAGGAGTTGCCGGAAAAAAATTATCGGCGGCCCTTGAGGAGGCAGGAATTTCAAGGGACGATGTCTACATCACCAATATTGTCAAATGCAGACCTCCAAACAACAGGGTTCCGACAATACTTGAAAGAGACACATGCAAAAAATATTTAAAACAAGAGATTGAGATCATCAAACCAAAAATAATCTGCATACTGGGAAATACCGCGTTTAATTCGTTGCTGGGGGGATCAGAGATAACCAAATTTAGAGGAAAACTGGTTAGAAAAGACAGCCAATTGTATTTCTTAACGGTCCATCCGGCAGCTACTATTTACAATCAAGAATTAATCACGGTATTGAGAAAGGATATTGTAAAATTATTTGATCTGGTTGCAGAGTTAAAGAATGGCAAAAAAGTAAAGATAGACATCGAGTATGATGCTTCCTAGAGAATTTTATTCAAAAGACACTGTCACAGTGGCAAAAAATCTTTTAGGAAAAAAGATCATTCGAAGAATAGGACAAAATGAAATATCAGGAATCATTACTGAAACTGAAGCATACAGACACGGTGATGATCCTGCAAGTCATGCGTTTAGAAAAATCACAGACAGAAACAAGGTGATGTTTGAAGAAGTAGGCCATGCCTATGTCTACTTTACCTATGGAATGTATTTTTGCTTTAATGTAGTGGCAAAGGACGCCAAAACGGCGGCAGGTGCAGTATTGATACGCGCAATCGAGCCGGTAAAAGGCATCAAAATCATGCAAGCAAACAGGGGAATTTCCAACTTGAAAAATCTTACAAACGGTCCTGCAAAACTAGCACAGGCCTTGGATATCACCAAAGAGCATTACGGTGCGGATTTGACAAAGAAATCCGAATTATACATCACCGCAGGGATAAAACCAAAGAGGATTGTTTCCTCGCCAAGAATAGGAATTTCAAAAGCAGTTGACAGGTTGTGGAATTTTAAAATTAAAATCTAGTCCTTGTTATTTTCATCCAAGGTCCAGGGTGCAAATCTTCCAAGAATTCTTGCCCAATCCAGCCTCAATAATAAAACAATCACGGCAGTCATCATTGCACCAAAAATAATGATCCCAATGTATATGGGAGTTGCATCATCTATCTTTTCAAGAAACGGTTCTACAAGTGAGAATCCCAGGTTGTGTGAAATAAATACAATAGCATAACTTAGAACGATCTTTCCAGTAAGTGTCGCAATAAAAAATCGTTTGGGGTTGTATTTTGCCAAACCCAGCGGAACATAAACCAAATCATCCGGAATGGGGGTGGCAGCGGCAAAAAAGGCAGCTCCTGCACCGTATCTTTTGATTAGTCTTTCAAATGGACGCATTCGTTTTCTGGTCTTTTCATTGATTATTCTTCTTCCCCCATAACTTGCATAGAAGATAATCTGTTTGGCAGCTGTGGCAGTTACTGCCGATATTAATGCCAAAATATGTAGATCATATTGATCACCTACAGACATTGTAGCAAGAAGCAGGAATCCGGGCAGGGGGATAAAAGGAACAAGTGAACCGAAAAAATTAACCAGTGCCAGAAGGGTATAACCTACATCCGGTGCAAACGGAAAGATATCAATAAAATCCACAAATCAGACTGTTTTCAGGCTGTATTTAATTAAACCTAGAAATATCCTGCAATTCATTAAAATATCATCTTTTTAATACACAATCAAATGTCAAAAAAAGACTTTGAAACCATCTGTGACACAATTGCAACAATTAGCCCATACATCAGATTTATAGGCGTAATTGGTGAAAGTGGAAACCTGAGGGCATACAAGCGGAGAGCAGATCTGTTGCCACTTTTAAATGAAAAAAATACCCAGTATCAGTTTTCACACATTGCAATAAAGACGGATTTGGAGGGGTTTTTTGACAAAAACCTAGGGGAGATAGAATTTGTCTGGGAGGAAAGAAAAAAAGTCCAAACAATTTCATTTGCAATTAAAAAATCAAGGGTTTGGATATCAATAGATAAAAAAGTAATCAGATCAGAAATGTTGAGAATTATAGATGCATGCCTGCCAATCGTGAAAAAATATTCCTAACTAACACAGGAAATACCATGCTGTGAAATTGATTTAGATCAGGGGGCATGATGACAGATGTCAAAATACATGCCAGAACATAAAAAAAATGCAAAATTAACATACTTGGATAATTCAATTAAAAATATGGAAGAGCCAGATGAGATTCAAAATCTAATTGATGCGATTAGTTTTAGGAAATCAGGCTCTAAGAATTATGAGGAAATGAAAGCAGAGGAGATAGGCAAAGAGTTGAGGGAAATAATGGAATTTGAACGGAGATCATGTAAAAAAATCGAAGAGTTTGAAAAATCTCAAAAAAATCAGGATGTGGCAGAATATGCAAAGATGATCAATGGGAATACGGTCAGAAGAGAGATTGCACAGTTGCAAGAAATGTATTTGAAAAAAATTGATAAAGAGTTTCTCAATAAATAATAATGAATTTATTTTTCATCCTCATATAACCAACATCTGACATAACCAGTATCGGTTTTAAACTTGGGCGGAAGTTCTTTGCATTTCTCCATGGCCAACGGGCATCTTTCGATGAATCTGCACTGTGTTGGGGCATCAAGCAAGCTTGGAGGAATGCCTTTGATGTGTTTTGGCGTGTTTCCCTTCAAAGTTGGAATTGATTCTAAAAGTCCCTGAGTGTAAGGATGTTTTGGACTTTTGTAAATTTGTTCTGAGGATCCAAATTCCACCATCTGCCCGCCATACATTACGCCGATTTTGTTGGCAATTTCAGATAGAACCGCCAAATCATGCGTGATTAGCATAAAAGACATGCCGTCTTTTTTCAGAGATTTAAGAAGACCGATGATCTGTGCCTGAATTAATACATCCAACGCAGTTGTAGGCTCATCTGCAATCACAAACTTTGGTTTGAGTAGCAATGCCATTGCAATGATAACTCTTTGCTTCATTCCCCCACTTAGTTCATGAGGATATTTTTTTAGAACGTGCTTGTCAAGACTGACAGAGTTTATTGCATCTAAAATTATTTTCTTTGAATCTCCATCAAAAAAATGCTCTTTTAGAATTTCAATAAACTGTTCGTTGATTGTAAATACGGGATCCAAGGAATTCATTGCGCCTTGAAAGATCATAGAAATTTTTTTCCACCTGTATTCGGCATCAAATTTTGACTCGGACATATCCAAAATGGAGACATCATCAAATGTGATCTTGCCTTCAACGGTTCCGCCTGAAAGCATTCGAATTAACGACAAACCCAAGGTGCTTTTTCCACATGCACTCTCGCCGGCAATTCCAATGGATTCTCCTGCATCCAATACAAAATCAACATCATCCACAGCATAAACGGGTCCTTTAGATGTGGAGTACTTTGAGTGTAATCCGCTAACCGCTAGAAATGTCATTGTTTTCTCGAATCCAAACTATGATTTTTGCTGCACTAAGGGATATAAACAACATTATCAGAATGAAAAAAGTCGATTTAAATGAAATTACCTATTTGTGGCTTTGATGCAAAAAATTCAATTCTTTGTCCTTTATGTGAGGGAAAAATCGAATCAGGTGAATTGACAAAAGCAGACGTAGAGGCATCAATAAATCTTGCAAAAATTGCAAAAACAAACAAGGAAATTGAAAATTTTACACTGCATTCCTGCAAAGAATTTGAGGGGAATTTTATGCTGTCTCTAGCTAAAAATGATATCATGTCAATCAGACAAAGCCGGACTCTATATCGAACAATACAGGGGGAATTCAAAGGAAAAATCTGGCTTGTAGAAGCTGATGAAACAGACAAACGTTTCATAGAGGATCTGTTCTTTCCAACCAAAATCCTATCAATTAATGTGGTTTGGGCGCCTGGCGGGGTTCAAAAAACTAAAGCCGTGATCTCAGGAAAATGGACCCCCAAATTTCCAATTGATACTGAAAAAGTGGTACAGATAGTCCGAAACACCCGAAACCTTGACATTGAGATAGAATTTGAGGATAAAAGATAGTCATGGTTTTTGTAAAAACTCACGATATTTCCGAGATAAACCAAGAGTTAATTGGAAAGCAGGTGGTGCTGGGGGGATGGATTGAGGATCTTAGAAAATTAGGAAAGATGTCATTTATCACATTACGGGATGTCTCAGGATTATCTCAAGTTATAGTCAAGGGTGAACTAAATGACAGTCTGGGGGAGATTAATCGTCAGAGTGTTGTTAGCATTAAAGGAATGGTCCAAGAAACCAAAGCACGTGACTTTGCATTTGAGATCAAGGCAGAGGAGATACAAGTTTTGGGAAAGGCAATTCATCCATTGCCAGTTGATCCTATTGGCAGGTTGGAAAGTAATATCGATACGAGGTTGAATCACAGAGCCCTGGATATGAGAAATCAAAAAACAGCTTCAATTTTCAAATTACGTCATCATGTATTGCAGTCATTAAGAAAAACTCTTGCAGGCAAAAAATTCATCGAGATAACAACCCCGAAAATTATTGGCAGTGCAAGCGAGGGGGGTGCGGATTTATTTTCACTGGAGTATTTTGGAAAGACAGCCTATCTTGCCCAAAGCCCGCAATTATACAAGGAACAAATGACAATGGGGTTAGAACGGGTCTTTGAGATTTCAAATTTTTACAGGGCAGAAAATTCCCACACAGGAAGACATTTGACAGAATTTACCAGCATAGACATCGAGGCGGCATTTATGGATTATGAGGACGTCATGAATGTTTTAGAATCACTGGTATTATCAGTTTACAAAGATGTTTCAGAAAACTGTAAAATAGAACAAGAAGCAATTGGTCATAAAGTGGAGATACCTTCGGCGCCATTTGAGAGGGTAACATACAGTCAATGCATTGAAGAGTTGAAAAAAAATGGGGAAAAAGTGGAATTTGGGGATGATTTGCTTGATTCACATCTCAGAATTATTGGAAAAAACCATCCGGGATTTTTCTTTTTAACGGACTGGCCCATGAAACTCAAACCATTTTACATCAGAGAAAAAGATGAGGATGCAACGCTTTCACGTTCATTTGATTTGCAGTATGGCTTTTTAGAATTATCCTCAGGCGGAACCAGGCTTCACAATTCAGAAATGCTCAAAGAGAGACTGGTGGAGCAGGGATTGGATCCCAACCAATTTGTCGACCATCTGAAGACATTTGATTGGGGAATGCCACCACATTCGGGATGGGGGATGGGACTGGATAGATTGATGACTGTACTGATTGGAATCGACAATGTCCGCGAAGTGGTTTTATATCCGCGAGATCCGGATAGGCTTAGTCCGTAGAGATGCAGGTATAGACGACGATGACGTTATTCTGTAAGCAATGCAATGAAAGAAGGCTCCCAATAATATTTGTCAAAGAAAAGCCCCCGTTATGGTTATGTGAAAAATGTGAAAATTTTGCAGATGGTAAAGATTTGATTATTCGCGAGTTAACAGATGATGAAAAAGACAAAATGAATAAAAAATTAAGGGATTTTAAAGATGATACCGTGTTAAACGGGGAAAAACTACACAGAAGAAAGGGTGTTAATTGATAATGATTGATCAAAATGATGCAAAAAAAGTCGTGGAAGTGATTGGAAACAATCTGATCGGGGTATCGCATGATTCAAGCAGTTTTGCCAAATTGCCAGACTCATTTTGGGGATACTTTGCACGAGGTCACGATACCAAGGGAACATTTGGAGTAATAGTCACATATTCTGAAGAAGGAAAAGATGTGGACGAACTAATCAAGATGTATGAAGAGTGGGCTGCCAAAAACAAAACAGCAAGATCAGAGGAATCTACCTAGTCTCTTTGAGTAATTTACGATATCCGGCACATTCTTCACAAATTGGTTTTCCTTTGTATTTTGGATTGCCATCAGTGATTTTTAGAGTTCCTGGAACGACTTTACAAATACAGCAATTTACCATATGTCTTGATAAAAAATATGTTTAATTGTATGTTTTGATCTTATCTGTTTGACAAAATAATTTATTTTTATAGCTGAATTCACTTGCTTGCTCTTTCTCGCACATTTGCCAGTCATTTCACCACCACTAACTGACGGATCCGCCCTTTCTCAGTTCTTTTTGTTTGCAGATCATGTTTCTCATCTGTAAATGCATGTTCTGAGGATTCCAGTGATCTGATCGCCAAAATGTATCAGAACCTGACTGGGGCACTCCCTGCTTTTAGATCATAATGTTGGGAAAATTCAAATTTACGGCATAATTTTATTCAGAATATGCAGCACACAATCGGTACTTTTGAAATAAATGCAAAGAATTTAAATCAGTAAATCCTATTATCGGCATGTTGAATTACAGTCAGGTTATGACTCAAATCTGCAGAAGGAGGACATGAGATGGTTTTTCCTTGCAAAGAAGACAAGAGCATATGCATTCAATCCAAGATTTCAGATCAAAGCGGGGAGAATATGGCATTTGATGAATATGATTTTTTAACTGACTTTATGAGGACTGGGGGGGTTTGGACATAGTATGAGTGTATTAACCGGTGTTCTCAAAGTACAGTGTACTGATGAAATTAAGGAGGACATTAGAAACAGTGGAAAAGCTGCATGTGTTTTGCTGATGGATGAAATCAAAAATCTGGATAATGTTGTAGATGTCTGGGCGCCCAAAGACAGACGGTTTGACATTGTTGTGGAGATAGACGCAACTGTGCAATCCCGTGTTAAAGAATTAATTTCAAATATTGAGAAATTACAGGGAGTTTTTAAAATCACACCGGACATCTCAATCGATGTAAAATAGCGAGAAAACCATGACAGGCAGCAAGAGCAGGGTGTTAATGACGATACAAATTAAGAAAAAATATCTGCCAGAGTTAAAAAGATCACTAAATGGAATTGCCGGGTTTAAAGGTGCATATCCGTTAACGGATGCACAAAATGTAGAAGATAACGTAGAGATGCAAGTGGTATTTACCAAGATAAACTCCAAATCCCATGTATACCTGGAAAGTTTCCTTAGGAGGCGAAAAGCAAAAATCGTTGACAATATGAAAGAAAATAACGGAATAATTAATCCTGAATCCAAAAAGGCATTAAGAAACAGCATGCTTGCATTTTCACTTACGTTTGTTTCAACTATTTTCAGTGTAAATATTATATCTCCACAATTTGAGCTGACAGTTACTTTTTACGAAAGTTTGGCATACGGTGTTGGTCCTAGTTTAGGTGCATTTCTAGCCAATCTTATAATTCATTACAAAACCTAGCATGTTACACTGCCTGAAATTATTGAGTCTTAACGTAAACCCTTCCCTTTCGCTCCAAATCCCAAAGACTGGGTCTTGCTTTTGACACCACGTCAACGTTTCATTTCCTTTTGCCCTCAAAATACGCCTATCATATCCTATAATATGCCGGGAAAAAAAATTACAAAAAATACAGATACTGTCAAAATCGTTATGCGCCAAGCCGTGAACGTATAATTGTCAACAGTAGATTGCATTTCATAAATAAGTTTAAGGATCCAGGATTTCTGTCCAATGATCGAGATCTGAAATCATGATCTTCTCCAGATTGAAAAACCCTGCAGGTTCTGATGCATTTTGTCCTAGTCGCAACGATATACGCCATCACAAATGAAACGTATTTTCCACCCTGAATTTTTATTCTTATCTTGATTCGTCTACACAGAAAATTACTTCAGATGATAAAGCGGCACTCTCGGAGACAAGGAAATTAAATGCATCTGCAATTTTTTGATTATTGGGTTCTGAGCCGGTCACAGACCCTGGAAAAACTGCAAACATTCGGATTTGTGAGTCCAATACATCACTTAATTCCTGATTGACAGTCGTAGTAAACGGCCTTAACGCACCTCGGAATACCTCTACCTGGGCTCTCTGGATTCCGGTGACTTTTCTGCCTACTGGCAAATCAGGCCCTACAATCATGATTGCGCCTTTTGCATCTTTGTAAAGACGGGGATCTTTACCTCCCCCCGGAACAAATTGCTCCAGGGCTCTTTGTGCCACGTTTGCAGGAGTTGATATGAATTTCTCAGTTAATGCATCCCATTCTGAGCGTGATAACTCTGTTAATTTTAGACCTTCTGCCAGTCGTCCCGTTATGTGAATCACACCTAAAATTTCCCCGATGTTTGTTTTGGCGGTGTTTAGCCACCTTTCAACTTCTTTGGGATTTTTAATGTCTACAACATGTGAATGGAATTTACCGCTAATGTATTCCTGAAGATCTGTTGGAGTTGACTGTGAAATGAAACATGCCACTTTGCCGCCGTTCTTTTCCACGTGCCGGGCTAAAAATTCCGCCCTTTGCGCATCTGTTTTATCAGTAGCATCAATTGTAAGCACGACTGTTTTTCCAGCAAAGTCCGGTTGGTGAACACCCGGCGTCACAGTTCCAACATGTGGCTTTACAGGATAAAACACTCGGTCTCCGGGAATTACTTTGCCGTTTAGTATTTTTGCCATTTCATCATCACACAGGTTAAGAATTGATTCTGAAACTTGTCCTTGAGATAAAAATTCCTGATTTGCAATCATGTGTGATGTGTTGTTTTGTATTTTTTCAGCAATAATTTGAATTTTGTTTAGTAAATTTGTAAATGTCTCTGCAAGTTTAGAAACATCCCCACCACCATCTGCCAACTTTTCTGCGGCCTTGATTATTCCTTCTTTAATGACAGCCTCATCCTCCCCCAACAATGAAAGTAGTTCTTTATTTGCAGCATCAACTTTAATTGGAATTAAATCCTCAAATCCCCCGACCCTCATGAATTCTGCGGCAGCCTTTGGATAAACGGTTTTGTAGATTCTGTCTGAATGAACAGGACCCGGATTTGTTGCAATGGAGATAATTCCTTTGTCTGTCAGTTCCCAAGACATCAGCTCTGCCAATCTGTTCTTAGCACCTTGGGATGCCGTATACGGACTTCTAAATCTGTACGGTCTCTGTTCTAATGGACGCTCTTCAGTAAAGAATGTCGAAATTGTGATTATCTTCCCCCCGGGCTTCATTACTTTTAGTGCTTGAACAGAGCCCCAGAAGGTTCCAGTCAAGTGAATTCCAACCGTGCTTTTGAACTCATCCATTGGTGCATTTGTAAAACATGTCACAGGTCCTGAAACACCCGCATTATTAATTACGTAATCCACGGTAATACCATCCTTACTAATTGAGGCAAACATGTTATTCATTCCTGTTTCGTCTGCGACATCCACACCTGAAAAAACCCTAACTGATGCGCCGCTATTTTTTTCAGAGATAATCTGCTCTAAAATCTTCAATGTCTCATCTAATGGCTCTCTTCTTCGTCCGAGAATGATTACACTGGCCCCATTTTCGACAAATCTTTTGGCTATTGCCTGACCTATGCCTGTGCCACTGCCGGTAATTAGTGCAAGTTTGCCTTGAAATTTCAGCATGAATAAGATTTCAAAACTTTTGTGATATTTATCTTGATTGATCCACGCCTCGATTTTTTCTTGATATCTTTATTTGTGGGTATGATTCATGATTTTTAATGCATGACACAGAATCAGACACGTTTGTCTATCAATCCTGGCCCGAAAAATTTTCTGTAATGCTAAAAGAGATCGGCGTAGATTCCGAATCTAAAGAAATTGGAACTGATGAAATTGAAAATGATAGTGAGGGTTACTATGGCAGGTACTTTACCCAGACACCCAGAATGGTTACTAACAAGGGGTGTATCGAGGTTAAGAATTCAAACATTGACATAATCCAGATAATTCAAAAGGGATGAGAGATGCAAGATCCAAATCCACTTCCATGGGGCGCATTAGATAGGTTTCAAGCTCAATTCATAGTTAGAAAATCCACGGGTTTTGATTTTAGTAATTATATTGCAAAAACCAAACTGACCACAAAGGGTCATTTTGCATCAAAGATCGTAGTCAAAGTACAATGGACTGGTTCAGGAACCCTGGCCTCAAAACTAAATGCGGATGCTGAATTAAACAAGATGATAGCAGAACAATCTGTCAAGGATGCGACAATTTATGTGGAGCCTACAGAATTAGCAGTGAGAATTCGGGGCAAATGGGATAATCACATTGCTTTTGGAATTACCAAGGAACTTTATGAAATTTATGACAGAATTGCAGGTCACATAAAATCAGTCTAAGCTTTCCACCAATCCAATGCCAAAAAATCCACCTTCTTGTTGCCCTTTGGAATTGCCAGAATGAACTGCTTTCTGACCGTAGATGCCAGTCTTCCTGCAAGAACAATGCCTGTGGATGTTATTGATTCGCTTCTTGTATAAACCTGAATTAAAAACGGCGCATGATCAATGCCGGGGCCTTTTTCATACACTGCAAAGTCACATCCGAATTTTATTCCAGGATTAATGATGTATCCTTTGTCCCTGAAATTCTTGTAGACGAGATATTTTTTGTCAAATTCCAAAACCTCCTTCTTGCAAATTTCAACTAGCTGCTCCAAAGTAATTTTCTGTTTAGATTTTGTAATTGTAATTTTTTTATTTTCCAACAAATACAATCCTTCAATCAAATCTAAAACCAGCGGCGCATCTATTTCCTCGATTTTCGGCTTTGGAATTCCAATGGGTTTTCCATAATATCCCCTGCTGAAAAGTTTCTTTGAATCCTCAATATTCCATACGATGATTCTATTTTCAATCAGTTCACTTTTCATAAATTTGTAGATGCTTGGTCTGTATATGAATTATTTAGTAGTGATCGGGGATATGTTACAAATCAAAAATACAGATAAGGATTTTTTTTGGTTACAGGCTCAGTGCCAGCAATATGAAAGAATCTGAAACTCTTTGGCATTTATCTGACATTTCTTCTATTCCCTCGATGACATCTTTGATCAATAACAGTTCTTTGGTGTCCTTGACTGCCGTTAAGAGTTTTATTGTCGCCTGTCTGTATTTTATGTCGATCTCTCTTTCAATTGTCTGTGTTTCCTGTGCCAATTCAATAGCATTTGCAGTGTTTGTATTAAGACTACGGATGATTTCATTTAGTTTGTAAACCTCGTCTACTACCAGTTCAATCAGTTTTGTAATGTCTGTATCCAGTTTTGCGCTTTTTAGAGTTGAGATTTTTACATTTGATAGTTTGAATGAAATGCCCGTGATATAGCCTGCAATTTCATCCATTGTATATGCCGTGTTCAGAAGATTTTCTCTGTTCATGATCAATCCCCCTACATCGGCAACTTCGCGTGTAATTTTTCGTCTCAAGTTTTCAACCTCTTCTTCAATTGTTGAAATTTGCTCCAGTGTGTTTTTTATTCCTGATTTGTCTTTTTTCATCATCAATTCAGGAAGTGTCGCTAGTTCCCTGGACGCATTTAGGATTCTGTTGATTTCGTCTTGTAAAACTGCGATAGCCTTTCTTTTTGCTTGAACTTCAAGCTCTCCGCTATACATAACATAAATGAAAAAACCTCAAGGTAATTTAAATCCTCTATGATTTTAGAACTTTTTTGAGCGCAAATTACATCAAATTTTTATCATGTGCGATTTTTTTCTGTCCTTTGTATAGCGTGATGACCTCCTCATTTGTGGATGCATCCTCGGCTGATTTCTCAGATCTGATTTTCCCAGTAAATTTTGGAAATCTCAAAGCTAATCCGTAATCTTTTCTAATTGCATTCATTGCTGCTTTGTGAATTGGGCTGAGCGTGATTTCAGATGCAACGATTTCAATAACCAGTTCAGGTTCAAACCATACATCTGCCTCCATTCCACTGACGATTCGCGGGTTTTTTTTAATTGAAACCTTGGGCTGTAAAATTTGGTATAACTGATCCAATGATTCATCTGAAAAGCCGGTTCCCACCTTGCAAAGGCTTGGAAAAGTATCTTCATCCTCATCATATGTTGCCAGCAGTAATGTTCCATAGATTCCAGTTCTTCTGCCTTTGCCAAAATATCCTCCAATCACCACAAGATCCAAGCTGTCTCCCAGCTCGTTTTGATATTCCCGTTTTAGTTTTAGCCAGTGGCTTCCTCTAGACCCTGCCTGATATGGTTTGTCCAGCATTTTTAGCATCAGCCCCTCACTTCCCGCATTGATACTGTTTTCCATAAAATCCTCAATCTCACTTTTGTTTTTCACCATACTCATGGGAATGTATTTTGCAAATTCATCTTCTTTGACGTGTTTTTCCAGTTTCTCTCTTCTTTCTTTGTAACTTAGTTCCACACAGTTTTTTCCATTACAATATAACACGTCAAAGAAATTTACCGTGATTGGATATTCTGTAACTGCTTTTTCTATTTTATATTTTCTTCTTCTATGCATCAATTCTTGGAACGGTAAAAATTCCCCCGTATTTTCATTTATAGCTACAGCTTCTGCCTCCAAAATAATGTTGTCTGCCTGAATGTTTTTGGGAATTTTTTCAATGATATCAGGATAGTAGCTTTCAATATTTTCCAAACTTCGAGAAAACAATGCCACTTTGTCCCCCTCTACGTGCAGTTGGACTCTTTCACCATCAAGTTTGTATTCTGCTGCAAATTCGTTTCCCAGCTTTTCAATTGCTTCGGCCTCACTTTTCACCCTATCGGCCAGCATGGGCCTGATTGGATTGAATAGAACAATTTCAAATTTTTCAATTCCTTCCAGACCTTTTGTTGCTATTGTTTCTGCAACTTTTCCAAGATCACTAGATACGTTGTATGCGTATTGCAGCTTTTTTCTGTTCTCTTTGCTTCCTGAGAACGCTATTGCCAGGGCATCCATTACCGTATTTTCAGCTACTCCCAATCGTAATGTTCCAAGTAATAATTTTGTAACAAATTTTACTTCCGTTGGTTTGGATTTACTCCACAAACTCGAAATAAAATTAATTTTTTTATCCTGAATGTTTTTCCCGGCCCCCTCTAATTGGGAAATAGCCCATAATGCCTCGTAAACTCTTTCAACGGTATTGGCTTTGGTGTTAAATATTGATTGATCATATCTCTCCGAATCAAATGCAAAATCAAATAGCCCCGTCTGAGTCTTTCTCGCCAATACTTTTGAAATAGCAGTCCCCAAATCCCCTGTCTTATTTAGAATTTCAATAATCTCTTTTTCATTTATTCCTAGTGATTTTTTTGCGGCCCTTAATACCAATTTCTCTGAAACCCCCAACTCCACTCCTTCAAAATCAGGTCTTAGTTTTCCCTGAATAAGATAGACTATTTTTGAGATCATATCATGAGGGGTTTTTTCAAACAACTCTACTAAAAACTGGGTCAGCTCCAGTCGTTTTCGGGTGGATTCCATTTTGTTAAAGGATTCGGCTAAAATTGAAAACTCCATTTTAATACTCTGTACAATCCTGAATAAAAGTATGAATTAGATGTATCTGAAGATTGTAGGCTTGTCTGATTTTGGAAGATCGGAAACCAGTGCAAAGTTGTAAAACGGGTATGATTCCTTGTATTGTTTCATAAAACTCCATGCAACATCATGTGTTTTGAAATTCGTTCTAATGCCGTCAATCCTGCTTATCTTGCCATACACGTCAAATGGCACAACAGAGTATTCTTGGGGATGATTGCGGGGCTTTGCTTTGAGAAGCCAGGCAAATGCAAAAACAAACACCGCCCCCAGGATCACATATTCCCCGGCAATTTTGAAAAATGTCAGAATTATTCCGGGAATGGTATGCCCGAATAACACCGCTACAAAACTTGAAAAAGATATGACTGCCAACGCTGTGAGAATATACGTTTTCCAATCAAACAACCTTTGAAATGCATTCATGGCCTAATATTGATACGGTCTTTTTTGATTTAACTATTTCCCATGATGCAAAAATGGAAAATACTAGTCCGGATCCTCATATTTTTCTTTCTTTTCACCTGATGAGGCCCTGTTATACGCCGCAGCATCCCCCTCCTCCATTGGCTTCATCTTGGTTTCAAGAACATCCATTCTTGCCCTATACCCCTCGGCATATTCTAATTCTGATGGCACGAGTGTTGCCGGATGAATGAATCCCTGACTTCGGATTGCCATGGCTTTCTTTGTTGCGTTTTCTCTAATGTAATCCCAGTCCGGTGTTGAGAATCCATCAAACGGTCCAGTAAGTTTTCCATTATGCATACTGAAAACCAGTGCTTCAACAATTGGAATACAAAAGTTGATCGTAGCTGCTGAGTTTAGTTTAACAGGCATTAATGGCATGTTGTGACTGCCCCGGGTATTGCCTGCAACATAGTGCGGATTGTTAAATACGCTTCCCACCTCTTCTGTTGCTGGAAAGTTCTTTTGGGTTCTAACCAGACAAATTGGATCATCCTTTCCAACATATGTTCCTGCAATGTTGTGTAGTCTGTCAGTTGACGCATCTAGAATCGGTTCCCCATTTTTTGTATATACTGAATCTACCACATATCTTCCAGGATACATCAATGCAGCTTCAATTGTTGGCTTGTCCTCCCACAGATGTAATTCTGCAACTTGTGCCTTTTCCACATCCATGATGTTCATTACAACACCTGCTGCAAGACTTTTGTTAACTATCAACCCGGTGTTACTTAGTGCATCTACAAACATTCTGTAAATTGGATAGTTAAATGCGCCAGGTTCTGTCTTGTCTGCTGCAAATACGGTAAATGCCTCATTAGGTCTCTCCTCGAATTCCAGCTCTGCAACTCCGGGTCCCATTCCCTTTACATTTCCTGAAAAAGAATCCTTTAGCAGATCCTGTCCTGCGCCGTAAAGCCCCTCTTCTTTTGCCACTTTGGTTCCGGCCATGAATGCGTCCCATGCCAATTTATGAATTTGTTGATTGTCTACGCCATGCGTATGGGTCATGACAATGTGGGTGTCATCCCCACAATATCCTATGTAATGATCAATTAGTAGATCCCCTGAATTTTTAACAGTATTTCTAATTGCATCAAGCAGTCCATCGCTTGGTTTTGTGTGTCCCCCAACCCCGCCGACATCGGCCTTGATAACTGAAACCGTGATTTTCATAATTTTGATTTTTTTCTCTTTGATTTATGTGCTTTTAGCAGAGTTTCCTGATCTGTAATTAATTGAATATTTTTTGGTTTTTCTTAAAAAATTCATAACAGTAATAAATGCCCTCAATTAGGCATTTTATATGGCAGCTAAACCACACTTGAACCTGATCGTTACAGGACATATTGATAATGGAAAATCAACTACTATGGGTCATTTTTTGATGGATCTTGGGGTTGTAGATGAAAGAACTATTGCAGCCCATGGGGCAGAATCCGAAAAGACCGGAAAAGGGGATACCTTCAAGTATGCCTGGGTTATGGATAACATTAAAGACGAAAGAGAGAGAGGAATTACAATCGATCTGGCTTTTCAAAAGTTCGAGTCGCCAAAGTATTTTTTCACTTTGATTGACGCCCCTGGTCACAGGGACTTTATTAAAAACATGATTACTGGTGCTTCAGAAGCTGATGCTGCCATCTTGGTACTTTCTGCCAAGGAAGGTGAAACTGATACTGCAATTGCTGCAGGTGGACAGGCAAGAGAACACGCATTCTTGCTCAAAACACTCGGTGTAAGCCAGATAATTATTGCAATCAACAAGATGGACGCCGTAGAATACAAAGAAGACGCATTCAATGCAGCCAAAGAAAAGGGTGAGAAACTAGCAAAATCTGTCGGTTATAAATTAGAAAACGTACCAGTCATTCCAATCTCAGGATGGAAAGGCGATAACTTGGTCAAAAGATCTGAGAATATGGCATGGTACAAAGGTAAGACGCTGCTAGAGTCATTTGATGACTTTGCCATTACTGAAAAACCAGTTGGTAAACCACTACGTGTTCCAATTCAAGACGTCTACACCATTACGGGTGTAGGTACCGTTCCGGTAGGCAGAGTGGAAACAGGCACCATGAAGGCAGGACAAAAAATTGTTGTCATGCCATCAGGTGCACTCGGTGAAATCAAATCCATTGAAACACACCATACTGAAATGCCATCTGCAGAAGCAGGTGACAACATTGGTTTCAACCTCAGAGGTATTGAAAAGAAAGATATCAAGAGGGGCGATGTTCTTGGCACTCCTGATGCCCCACCAAACGTTGCAAAAGAATTCAAAGCACAGATTATTGTTATTCACCACCCAACAGCAATTGCTCCAGGCTACACGCCAGTAATGCATGCACACACCACACAAGTTGCAGCAACTGTTACAGAGTTCCTCCAAAAGATCAATCCAGCATCAGGTGCAGTTGAAGAAGAAAATCCAAAATTCCTCAAAGTCGGGGATTCCGCAATTGTAAAAATAAGACCGGTGAGACCCACATGTATTGAAACATTCCAAGAATTCCCTGAAATGGGTAGATTCGCCCTCAGAGACATGGGTGCAACTATCGCAGCGGGAATTGTAAAGGAAATTACCGAAGAGTACAAACCATAGGCGGATTTTATGACACAAACCGCTCGTGTTAAACTCACCTCCACTAGTCTACCAAAGTTAGATGATGTATGTGGTGAGATCATGGGTATTGGTAAAAAAACAGGTGTCAAAGTCAAAGGTCCAACCCCGCTTCCCGTAAAAAGATTGCACGTTGCAACTAGAAAATCCCCTTGTGGCAGCGGTACGGAAACCTATGAAAAATGGGAGATGAAAATGCATAGAAGGATTATCAATATCAACGCCGATGATAAGGCCATCAGACAGCTAATGAGACTGAAAATTCCCGATGATGTCTATATTGAGTTGTCTCTAACATGATTGGTATCCTTAAATTATAGAAATTTTGATGATAAATATGGTTAAAGACGTAGAACAAGAAGAAGAAATGGATAAGGATGAGGAAGCCCCTCATGAGGCTTTTGATGTAAGTTATTCCTGTTTGAGATGCGGCACCAGTGTTTTAAATTCCGAATTATCTAGATTGCCTGAAATCAAATGTATTTGTGGATTCAGAGTGTTTACCAAAGATAGACCGCAGGTAGTCAAACCAGTAAAAGCAATTTAATTATCTGTCTTTTTTGTAGCTATGCTCCCTTTGTAAGTGGGTTCTCATGTCCTCCATGTTTGAAAAATATTTGTTACATGCCTTACAATCGTATTTCAAGTCTTTACAGTGAACAATTTGTGTGTGATTCATCACCTCCTCCTCTTTTGAAAATTTTTTATCACAAATTTCACATTTAATTTTTTTAAAGAATCTCATTTTTATCCAAACTCTGCCTTTTTTTCATCCCAGCATTTTCTACAAAGCTGGCCATCCTCCATCTTCCAATTCCCCTTTGGATTGTACCTGATTAATCCCATCTTGGCACCGCATAATGAACAAAAATTCTTTTTCTTTGTGTGGTCTTCTTCTTTTTGATCAAAACATTTTTTGCATAACAATCCTTCCAGGTTCCATTGCCATCGTGGTTCCCACAAATCGGTAATTTTCTGTGTAACTCCGCATACTATGCACGGCTGCCTGACTTTTCCTTCATAGTATTCTTTTGATTTGTCAAAATGGCAATCTCCACAAAGTGATCCCTTGATGTTCCACTCCCTTTTTGGTTTGTGCTTGTGGGTTAGTTCCTTGTTGCAAACGCTGCAAAATGACGGTTTTCTACCAAATAATCCCATTTTCCTAATTCCTGTGATGCGTCATATTCTATAAATGTAAACAAGATAAAAATAGCAAAAAATGTTTATTATCTTGTTCTCAGGATCTTTTCAAGAGCTTGACTTGTATTTAGCATGCCGTTTCTCTTGGCAAATTCTTCGATCATCTTGTACTGTTTTTCAGTAAAACATACTGGTATTGAGCGATTTTCCATGGTTATGATTGATATTTTTACCTAATATCCTTTTCTCTTGGAAAGATATTTCAAGCCATTTTTTCAACATTATACGTGGTAAAAAAACGACAGATTTTGGTAATTGGAAATAATACTAATGGCTGCACCCCAAAACATGAAAAAATTGCCTATGATGTCGGATCAGAGATTGCAAAATCTAATTCGATCCTAGTTAATGGCGGATTGGGCGGCGTGATGGAGGCAGCATCTCATGGCGCACATGATGCAAAAGGCTTGACTGTGGGTATAATTCCTCAAGATGATGCATCAGAGGCCAATGAATTTTGCGATATTGTAATCCCTACAGGAATGGGGCTTGCCAGGGATTATCTTAATGCGTTAAGTGCAGATGGCGTTATAATTATCGGCGGCGGAACCGGCACTCTTTCTGAGGCATGTGCATCTTACATGTACAAAAAGCCCATGGTGGCAATCAAAAATCTTGAAAGTTTGGTGGATCCATACATTGATGGATACATGGATCATAGAAAAAATATCAAAATAATTGGGGTTGATACTGCTCAAGAGGCAGTACAAAAAATCTTGGAGTTAATAGAGACTCGAGCATGATCAATTTATCCTAAAATAGATCATTTTGCGAGATGTCCATGGCAATGGGATCAAATAATAGCAACGCTTGTCATCTTCTTCCAGTTCATAAAGAAATGACAGACATGTAAGAGGATTCAATTCAAAAACATTTGCCAAAACCTGCAAGAGCACGACTGAATTGTGATGATAAAACGGCAGTCAAAGGATTGGATGCCCCAACTGCAGGATCAGACGGAGAAGAATTGCCAAAAAACAGGATTCTAACCCTTGCATGCATAAATTGATAGAATTGTATGAATCAGTAAATAATCATCATTTTTGTAAGTGGCTCTTGTCTGGGGTGGTTTTCAAATCGTTGTTTCTCCAATCTTGCCATCTGCAAGTTCTCTGAACTGACTATATCACGATTCTGCCAGTTACTGCATAGAAACTAGCAATGGATCCGGCCTGTAAAATTCCCCGTGCTGTTCTGCAAGTTTGTTTAATTCGGCAACAATTTTTTTAATTCCGATTTCTTGTCCAGTCTCAAATAATGGTTTTTTGAGGCCCAGTCCCAACTGAGCTGCTTTTTCAATCTCTTTGATGTCACTTGCCCCATTTGTAACAAGCCATGCTGCATTGTTTAGGATGTTGGCGACTAGTTGAATTGGATCGTATTTTTCAGCCAATTCTTCAGATAGTGCAACACGTTCGTATTTGTCATCTGAATATTTGTAATAACCTTCACCTGACTTTTGTCCGAGTTTTTTATCCTCAAACATTTTTTCAACAAGAGGGTGGGGATTGATTACTTTTTTGTCCCTCAAGTGCATTTCAACTGTTGCCTTGTGAATCACATCCATTCCAGTAAAATCCGCCAATTCAAATATTCCCAGGGGGAATCCAAGTTTGAATTTAACTGCGGAATCTATTTCCTCAAGTGTCGCCCCCGTCCTGTCTCTAACAAAACAGGCTTCGTGAACCAGGGGTATGAATAATCTGTTGATTATGAATCCCGGAACATCCTTTCTGCATAATACGGCCTGTTTGTTAACTGATTTTACATATTCCTGAGTTAAATCTACAATCTCCTGTGCAGTCTTTTCCCCGGGGATTATCTCCACTAATTTCATGAGTTGTGGCGGGTTGAAAAAATGAATTCCAATAAATTTTTCCGGTCGCGATGTCGTATTTGCTATTTCCGTAATTGGCAGTGTGCTTGTATTTGATGCAAAAATTACTTTGGGTCCTGCAACCCGGTCTAGTTCTGCATAAACTGATTTTTTTAACTCCATAATTTCCGGAACCACTTCAATTACAAGTTCTGCATTTTTTACTGCCTCATTCAAATCTACAATGGGGGTAATTCTTGAAAATATTGAATCTGCCTCTTTTTGGGATATTTTTTCTTTTGAAACAAGTTTATCCAGACTCCATTTTATCTTCCCCATCGCTTTATCCAAAAACTCTTCTTGGATATCCCGTAAAACCACGTTATATCCCGCAGTCGCTGAAACCTGAGCTATTCCATGTCCCATGACTCCCGAACCCAAGACTGTGATGTTTTTTACTGGCACGATTAATCAGAAATTGAGTATCCTTTATAATGTATTTCTAAATTTTATCAATTATTGGGATTATTCAAACGTAAAAAAGATGATGAAACTAAAACCATGTGTGATGTCTGTGGAACAGAACTCCATGATCCTCAACGGCTAAAAAAACATATGAAAAAAGCACATGGAAACGTACCTGCCAAAAAATTAGACCCCAATGCAGGGGATGGGGGGACTTGGTAAATGCAACTCAGCTCCAGTCAGAAAGCCAGTCTTGTGTTTGTTGGTGCCTTTCTTATTGCGGGGATTGTTTTATCCACATTGGTCTTCCCGTTTTGGAATTTGATCCGTGAGGATGTATATGAAAAAGTGGTAATCTTGGCAAATAATGATGGTGTTTGCTATGTGGAGACTATGGATATCATTCCTAAAATTATTGAAGACTGCACATTAGAGACAGGTGATGCTGCCACCATCAAATTTGGGGAGGGTCTTGCATGGGCAACCATAGTTGAACCATGATGATAGAACATTTAATATTTTAAAACATCTGTAAATTATCATGGATTGTATTTTCTGTAAAATCATTTCAGGTGAAATCAAATCAAAATTTCTCAAAGAGACCATACATTCTGTATCCCTCTTGGATGCGTTTCCCCTTGCGGCCGGACATGTTTTGGTCATACCGAAAAATCATCACCAAAAAATTCAAGATATGACTGCTGATGAAAACACTGATTTGTTTTCTCTTGTTCATGAAATGGCTTCAAAGACAGATAAAATCACGGGTTCTACACTGGTTGCAATTCATAATGGAAAGGATGCAGGTCAGGAAATTCCCCATGTCCACGTCCATCTGGTTCCCAGAAGTAAGGGTGATTCTGCAGGCCCAATTCACAGTATGTTTGGCGGTACGGTAAACCCGTCTGAATTAGAGATGGATGATTTGTATGCCAAATTGAAATCCTAGTATGGATACAGTTTTTCTTTGGTTTTTGCATTCTCAACAATGATTGCCTTGGTTGGACATGTTTCTGCAGCGTTCATTATTTTGTTGACACCCGCACCCTTTTGATTTATCACTGATGACTTGGGGTTTGATCTGCTTTCCTTGTTAATTGAAAATACATCCGGTGCAATCATTTCGCAACTACAGCACCCTATGCACAGACTTTGGTCTACATCCACATGCAGATCCGGCTGTTTTTGGGGTTCCTGAGCTTTTTCAAATTCCCCGTTTCTCCCATCTGCACGTATTCGCGCATTGTAATCTTCCCAGAATTTACTTTCATACTCTTTCCAAAAATCAGGATCCCCCTCTTCAAATTCCCGCGTATATTTTCCCCAGTCTTGTTCTGGGATGCCGCTGCCATCACCTGGTGCCGCCCCCCACTGAGGTTTTCTCTTAAAGTCATTTTTTGGGTTATGTTGGGATTTTTCTTGATAATCCGAGTGGGTTCTTTGACTGGGATTTTTCTTTAGATGGTTATACGCTTCTGTGATTTTCTTAAATTCCTCATCTTCTGTCTGATTCTTGTTTTTATCAGGATGCAGTTCTAGCGCCATCCTTCTATACGCTGCTTTGATATCAGCCTGTGATGAACTGGAATCCACCTTCAATACTCGGAGTGCCTGGTATGTGTTCACTAAAAATACAGATTTGTTATCTGTTAAAAATAATTGCATATTATCAAAAGTTCCGATTGTGTGCCTATTCTGAATAAAATTATGCCATGAATTCGGGTTTTCCCAACATTATGATCTAAAAGCAAGGAGGACCCAGTCACATCTATGCACTGCCAAAGCATCAGAGAATCATCATTATGGCTCCATTATAAAAAATAAAAGGCAGTTTTTTAGAGCATATGGGAAATTTAATGCAGATACATGTGTCGTATCTTGAGAAATTAAAAAGAAGGTGGGGCAAGGTTAAAGTAATCATGGATAGGGCACCACAGCATCGCGCAAAGGTTCTCAGGGAGTTTTTAAGAAAAAATCCAAATGTTAAATGGATTTACCTTCCAAAAGACCCTCCTCCTTATTTGAATGCGGTAGAGGAGTGCGGGCATCAGGCAAAGCGGCGTTGCAGGTCTGAATATTATGCATCAATGTCTGGCATGACGTATAGGATTTCCGAGTATTTTAGAACGATGAGATTGTGTCTAGATGTTGAAAAATATCGGAATAGAATTCCGATATTGATCTCATGGATTTTTGATCGTCACCATATCCAGATAGTAGACAAAAAGCACTACAATTTATCATACATATTCAAATCAATCTTCTGACGCCGATGTTTCTGACCCTTTTTATTTTGGATAGTCTGGCCTTCAGTCCAGATACCGTTTTTTGACATTACGTAAAATGACAACAAATTGTTGTATCGTAACTCCTGTAAATGATAGAAGTGATTTTGGTTTTTTTGATAATTTCTTGCATGTTAACATGAAATTGTACAATAGTTATTCCTACTTTTAGTTCCCATTATGAAGAAATGAGTATAATTTGATAAAATTGATTCAGTTACACATGAGATCTAATGAACAAAATCATGCAATGATATTATTACTTTTTAAATCAGGTTCTATTTAGAAAAAATTCTTTATTACATGATTTAGATTAATCTCGTAATTTTCTTCGCGTCCGACATAGATTACTTGTTTTGATCTTTTTTCGATCTGAGCTTTTGTTATCTTGGACTTTTTGATGCAGGTTGCAATATCTTCCTTGTCTCTTTCATTCAGCCTGCCAATTTTTGTCACAATGATATCAAGTGGATCAAGTGCTCTTAATTTCATGTTTTTCATCTTTGTTCGTATAGGCTTGCTTTTCTTCAAATAATCATCTGGCAAGGCTTGGCTAAACACCATCCCGTTATTCCACGTATCGACTCTGAACCCATGAGGAATAAGATCCAGAACCCTATGAAATTCGGAAAAAGATTCGGTAGGAATTGTAAAATCCACATCAATTGTGGATGTCTTTGAATTATGCAGTGTCATGGCTGTACCCCCTACTGCCACGACTGTTATCGCACATTCAAGTTCCTCGTCTAGTTCCTCTAAAAAGTCCAATAATTGTTTCTTATTCAATGACACCATATAGTCTCATCTTCTTTTCCATATCCTTTAGTCCCAACTCTACGGCTTGTGAGTCGGTCTCTGTTTTCTGCTTTACTATATAGATAATTTCTCTCATGATTTGTTTGATCTTGTTTGTGGGGGTTATCTCATCTAAAACTTTCAAGATGTTGTATAGTTGTCGTATCATCTTGAATTTTGTTGTCAAAAAAACTAAAAGAGGATAGTTGATTTTCCCTTTGTTTTTTGCAAGTATTATTGGTATTGCCTCTAATCTGCGAATACCGTCTTTTTTTAGCATGACAGAAGTTACAAGATCTTCAATTCCTATTAGTTTTCCCTGGATAATCTTTGTACCCATTTCTTTGTATCCGAATCTTGCAAGGTTAAAAACAATGTCTTGTTCTGGAATCTTTGCAAGTAAAACTGATTTCTCGCCCACTTTAATTCTCATTCCTTTATCAAGAATGTTTTTGATCATAAACCAAAAACTCTGAGGATAAAGCATTACAATTTTGTCGGACATTACTTGTTTTATGGTATTGGCATCCTCACATCTCAACAAATTCTCAAAGCTTGACTCATCTAACATCAGATAATCTATTCTGATGTTGTGTACTCGTTGAAGTAATTCCAAGTTAGTACGAATGTCTTTTGATTCTTTTTTAGTCTCTTCTCTGCACAGCAAGATAATAAATTCAATTCTGTTTAACTTTGCATTTGTTTCAGGATTTATAATCAAAACAGATCTTATCATGCTAAATTCTCTCAGATATGCATTAATCTGTAGAATTAATATCTGCCAATCCTTTCTTTCTTCTAAGAAGTATATCTTGTTGCCAAGCTCAACTTGTGCGATATTATCAATTAACAAAGGGTGGGCAAAATTCAGTGATGGGATAGATGATTTTCCATGCTTGTCAATGTTTAAAATTTTCTTTTTTGCTAGTTCTTGTATCTGAGAATATATTGCAGGATAATGAGAAGAGCCATGAATGTTGCTGATTTTCTCGTTTAGTTGACGTATTGAAATTGCATTACCTATTTCTCTAGATAATAGGTCCAATATCTTAAATTCTGCATCTTTCATGGTTATCACATCATGTATTCCATTATATTATATAACTATTATATTATATTATTTTAGTATAATCAAAAATTCCGATTGTGTGCCTATTCTGAATAAAATTATGCCATGAATTCGGGTTTTCCCAACATTATGATCTAAAGTAAGAGTGTGCCAGTATTCTATGTACATCAAAGACACAACGGAATATTCCAGGAATACTGCAGCAGTACGGCCGGATTTAATTCATTAGACCTCATGCATAATCGTTTATTTCAGAACAGAAAAATCATTATTACGTTGGGGAAATCATCAAAAGTGAAATTAAAAATTCAATTAATCATAGATTCTAGTGTATTAAGATGCTAAAAATTATTTTCTAAAAATCATGAAAATTCTAGAGCCAGCAAAAATTGCAACAGCAGCTACAATCAATCCAATCATTATTGTTTGTCCCACGTAATCATCCAATTCCTACTTTTCATTGGATTACTGTCCATTTTTAATACTTGGGGTATAACATAGAATCATATCAGATTGACCAGTATTCCCATCAAGGGAAATTTCATCAAGTTTCTCTAGATAATAACAAATGGATTGATTTGGGTCATCAAAAGGGTGATTGTCAGGTAATCCAAAAACAATGTTTGTTGAAGGAGTAATAATCAACAATAAAAAAGAAAAAAATAACATATGAAAAACTGACGGTTTTGAAATCATTTTTATGGATTTTTACTTTGAGTGCTTGCAGTTTGTAGTGAAATACCGTCTGAGAATTTCACATTATATGCCTGATTGTCATGTAATTGGTATTTTCCATATTCATCCAGCCCAACAGCATTATAATTAGAAACAAGTAATTGAGCATATTCATTATTGGTTATAATATTTTCGTTAGCGAATTTATTTTTATCAAATAATAGATGTGTAAGATGCACTAGAACATTTTCACCTATCTCAAATTGAGGCTCCCAAGGATACAAAAGAAATTTTCCATCTACAGAAGGATCAGTAGATCGCATTACATGTGTTCCTTCTGGTACTATCACAGTAAACCCACTGATAAAAAATGTAAAAATATCAGAATCTATTTCTCCTTTGTAAACTTGTTCAACAGAAATTGTTATTGGGACAACACCGTGGCCCCAACCAGCAGTGACACGCAAATGTTTTTGAACAAAAAATCATTCAAAAATAAAGATTAGATGATTTTACCAAGGTAAACACGAATAACTAACTGGAATGTCTTGAAAATAACTCAAGAACTTGTGACTGTCACTATAGTTGGCATGTTTCATGATAGACCTCCGGATCCGCCGTGAAATGGGTTGATCAAAGGCACACAGTCAGAACTTTGGATTATTTGTAATAATTTGCTCATTCAAGCAAAATCTCGTCTTCGGCCTTCCATGCAGGCTCTACAATACATAAAAATTTTAAATTCACGTCTGCCGAGTTTTCAACAAGTTGCCGGGCATTTGGCGGAACATATACTGAATCATCTTTCTCCAAATGATGAATTTCATCATTAACATACAAAATTCCCGAGCCCTCCAAAATATAGTATATTTCAGATGAACTCATTTTATGTAGTTTTGATTTTTTTCCCGGTTCAAGTACAAATTGAGCTAAACTGTAACTGATTCCATTTAGCGTGTTATACGGATAAAAATACGGTTTGATTCTGGTTCCTTCATTACCTTGAATCGGATCTATTTCAGAATTCTTTCGCAAGGACATTTTATTTAGATCATTTTTGAAACCCTGGTTTTAAAATCCGATTCGTACCATTCTGTTTTGTATGTTGCATTTTTTTGCGGGAGGATGTTGATGGCAATATGTGAAAATTCTTTTTTCTTGTCAATTGAACCATGTGTATGAAGTGTTTTTAATGGAATGTGAACAACATCCCCCTCATTTAGGTTGATTCTCTGCATCATTTGTATCTTAAAATTGGATTTTGAGGTACCGTATCTTTTAAAAATCTCAAGACTCCCTTTACCTTTCACGCCGATTAATACCTGATTTCCATTATGCCGATGAAGTTTTGTTCTTGAACCTTTTTCAAAATGCACGTGATAGATGTCTTGATCTTTTGCTTTTATTTTTTCAGAGAGAACTTTCATCCACGTCTTGCCTGTAAACCAGTCAGGATTCACTTTTCGCCTGTCACCCGTACCTGAAATATTTGATTTGTTCATTTTATATCCTATCTAAAATCTTTTTCTTTTTATCCTGAAATTCCTTTTCTGTAATTATTTTTGCGCTTCTTAATTTGCCCAATTTTTCCAATATCTCCAAATCCTCACCGGTATCTGATGTGACTTTCTTTGCAGCTGATAGTCCCTCGTTAATTTTTGCAATTCCTCTTTTCTTTAATGACTCCTTTTCTTTTATTGCCCGACTGCGCAGTTCTTTGCTTGTTTTTGCAGCCTGTCTTGCAGTCATTGTTCCAAATTCAACAGCTTCGTTTAATGCCTCGTCTGCTTTGAGAATTCCCTCCTGGATTGCATTGTCTGCCTTTTTGAGAAACTTGTCAATGTATCCTTTTCTTTTATCTGCCATACCTTGAGGAGTAGTTCAAATGTATTATTTCTTTCTTTTCTGAATTGATTTAATAGGTGGAATTGTGTATTTTTTGTAGTTTTGGTAAAGAATACTCTGGATGTAAAGATTAGGGTTTTGAGAAAAAACATGGATAAAGCCGAAGCCCGGGATATGATTGATGAAAAAAAGACGGCTCCTTTCAAATCCTTGTTTTCTAGACCTAAAAAGGAAGAAATTCACGTTCATTCTTTAAAATTATACTATGAATGCATTTTAATGGTTTCTGGAAAATACAGTGCAGACTATTTTAGAAAGGCCACTCATTCGATTTCAGTGGATTCTAACGTACAGGAAATTTCTCTAAAGGATAACCTGTTCCCAGTTCGTTCAAAATCCAGAATTAACAAGGCATTTGTCGGCAAACGTGGTAAAAACAAGATTGATTTGGAATTAGAGGAACATGTTTTTGTTGAAAAGGAAGACGAGTTGTATTTTGATTATCCAGGCAGGAAGATAAAATTTTCCTTCAAAGCCAATTCCAAAACCATGGAAAATTACCCTCAAAAAATACTTGAGCAAAACTCTTCCAATGTTAAAAAACACAAGATGACTCACGAGGATGCAATTGAAAAATTACAATTAGAACTAAAAAAACCTCTAGATAAGGAGATTCGTGATCTTGATGAGGAATTTGTATTACGTGAAATTGCAGAGATATACATTCCAGTTTTTGAATCTAGGTTGATTGGTCCAAAAAAGAAAGTCAACATAATTAGAATTGATGCCGTAAAGAAAAAGATTCTATGATCAGTCCTGATTTTTTTCCAACTGTATCTGAGACTCGGACATGTTAATTCATATCATCGCTGAATTTTTCAACAGTCTCATTTACGATCTAAAAAATTATAGTATTTTAAAATTATGAACATATAGTTGTCAAATTTCACAAATGGTTCAATTAAAAACAAAAACAGTAATAATTATTCTGGCACGAAAAAATAATGTAAAACATGATCAAAAATCCCCAGATAATCTTACGGGTCATGACAAATAGGAGATTAAAAAGAGCGTGTGTATATAGTGACACGCAGATGTTTTTGAACTAAAAATCATTCAAAAATAAAGATTAGATGATTTTACCAAGGTAAACATGAATAACCAAACTGGAATGTCTTGAAAATAACTCAAGAACTTATGATCGTCACCCCATTAGCACAGAAGAGCGTTTCTATTTCCAGATGGAATTCCGACAGTCAGAATATCTCAGTCAGACATACAGAGAGAGACGTCATTGAGATATTCCGGCACATTCTTCCTCAAAACCCACTTCTTTCAAGGTTTTATTTGGTTTTGATTCAAGTTTGGCAACATCTAATTTTGGATCTTTATTGTGATAGCGTTGCCCGCATAGTCTGAATTAATCTTATTTTTCAATTAGTTTTTAATAACATGAGATAATGACAATCATATGGATTCCACAGATGTAGTTGATGAGGTAAATGCCCTGCTAAAACTGGATGTCGGGGATTCCTATAGGCTGGAGCACATCAAACAGACATTCATCCAAAACAAATCCATCTGGATTACTGATCAAAATTATCTAAAACGAATGCGGGAAAAATATCTAATCAAGCATGCTGCTGATGATGATGAAGTCGAAGATCTTGTATTTGAAGACAAGCCTGAGGTTACAGAAACCATCCATTGCTGGAAATGTGGAAAAAAAGGTCCGCTAGGTGCTAACTTTTGTATGATTTGCGGGGCCTCATTGTTTGAAGTTGGTGGCGAGCCTCAGCCAATACCAGAAAGCAAGTCAAAAAATCCAGCCACTAGAAAATCCAAGCCATCAAAAATTATCATACTCGTTGGAATTCCTGTTTTGATATTGATTATTCTGGGAGCAGGGTACACCCAAGGATACTTTGATAGCATACTTGAACGTGTACCGGATTCTGATACAGTTTCTGCACCTATTGCCGGTACCGTTGATGTAATGTCCAATGACCCAAACTCTAAATGCGGTCCCGGTACCATCTTTGATTCTGATACCAATTCATGCGTCTTGGGATCTACAAAAACTGGCAATACAGGTGAACCAAATTCTAAATGCGGTCCCGGTACCATCTTTGATTCTGAATCAAATTCTTGTATTCTGGGTTAGTGGAGTTAGAGCAGTATAATTTAAGGATTCAATAGAGTTATGTATAATCATCTTAAACGGCAACATTCCGAATGTATGACCAAACATAAGATCGTATCGTCAATTATTATCTTTTTTCAGGGGATTATCTTTTCAATGTCATGGGAGACGTTTTTCAAATAATTGCTGCAGCAACTCGTTTTACAGTCGGCAATATTTCATCCAGTATATAATTTGCCAACTGTAGATATCAGGAGATGTGGTCTGATCCACGTCAAACTGCGCATCTATTTCCCTGTAGGATTTCCTCGGATGCAAGCCAGGATCAAAAGCAGAACGGGTCTAGGATGAATCCATCTTTTTGAAATTAACGAGTTCTTGAATATCTAAAATGATTTCTTTGGGATAACATCTTGCTAAGTCAGTTCAATGTTGATTTTTTGTAATTTCTCCAAGCTCTTTTGAGAACCTATATCTTGCCTGTATTCCAGTGCGCCGTTTCTAGATGATACGACACATGTGTCAATTGCCTTGTTTATGACTGAGGAGGCATCTTGGATTGTATTTGAAACGGTGCTAAATGCGCAAATTCTGGATTTTTTCAGGGTTTCGTATTGATGTATGCCTGTCTTGACGCAGGATGCAAAGAATATCTTGACACCCATCTCAGCTACTGCATCCTCATCGACTGTAAATGATGTCACATCATCACTGTGTTCAGGATACTCTTTTGCAACAAGATACTTTACAACACTTGCCTTTTTAACAAAGGAGACGACGTCTTCTGACAGGGTCCGGTTCCAGATATGGATTAGTAGTTCTGAAAACGATCCTTCAAGAATGCTCAGGATGTTTAATCCCTCGGGATCCCCAAAGCGCCCGTTAAACTCCATAAATTTTATGCCGTGTCTGGTTTTGAAGAATCCGCCGTTGAGAACCCCGTTAAAAAACAGATTTTTTGATCTCATTTCATCAATTATTTTCTGCAGTATGTATCTGCAATCATCCAAATCCTGATCACTCATAAACGGAAGTTTCTTCTTGGAATCCGTAAAGCAGCCCATGCCACCTGTTCCCGCCCCCAGATCATCCTCACATCTGAAAGGATAGTCATAGCTTGCAGGTGCCATTACAAGGTGTGTGCCATCAGTAATCCCCATGACTGTAAACTCTATTCCCTCCAGCCGCTCTACAAGCAATACGCCCTCACCTGCATTCTTCCTTAGAAGAGCGGACGCATAATCAATACAGTCCAGGTATGTTGGCAGGTGTTCTGGCATTACCTTTACACCCTTGCCGCCTGTAAGTCCCTGGGGTTTGACTACCACCTCCATCCCCTTTGATTCAAATGATTCTATCGCGTCTTGTAATTCTTGAATCGTTGAGACTGTTCTGTAAAAAGGTGTGAACTCTGGACAGACTTTTTGCATCATTTGAATGGAATAAATTTTATCCCACTCTATGCGTGTTGCATCCCTTGTTCCACCGATGGCTTTGAAATGATTTTCCAGTAAAATGTCAACGACGCCGTTGGCCAGTGGCTGGTCAGCACTTACAAATGCGTAATCAATGCCGTTCTCTTTTGCAAATTCCAAGACCACCTGTGGATCATCTGCATCAGCAACCACATATCTTCCGCCTGATTGCACCACACAGTCTATGATGAGGGGGTTTTCATGATGAATGACTGCATATATCTCGGCATCTTGCAAGAGTCGCATGGCAAAAGCACCCTCGCGTCCTCCGCCCCCTACAATGAGGAATTTTTTTTTCTCCATTAACAGGTTTCTTTGAATCATTTAAAAATATTAATCTTCACAAAGGTTTAGAATGTCACTCAATGTTTGGGGCAAGTCTTGCTTGTGCAGGATGTTTGATTATGGAATAGGCATTGATCCAAAATATTTGTAATTGTAGTGCTCGGGACAAATCGATATTGACAGTTAGAAGGTTTGGAAATACCTGCCAACTCAATCCTCATCCATCCCGTCAATTGGAGCAAATAACAGCAGATGTTTTCATCCCTGCAAGTTGTGCCAGATGTTGATCCAATCAAAGAGGCAACATGACGAAGACAAGGAATCAAAACCATGATCAAAAAAGCCAAGGCATGGACACAATCCGGATTACATGGGGATTCCCTGTAATTCTGAGCCCCAGTCATTGAGACTAGATCTTTTGGAGACAGTTAGAGGTTGTCTGTAATCTGTTTTGTAAATTCCACAGTGCTTTTATCCCCGCCAATATCTTTGGTTTTCACACCGGTTCGCACCAAATTAAAAATGGTGGATTCTAATTTTTCAGCGACCTGAATGCATTTTGAATCATTGTGTTTGTGCCCCAACCAGTCAAGCATCATCTTGATTGATAACAAAAAGGACGAGGGATTGGCAATATTCTGTCCTGCAATATCAAATGCCGCACCATGGACAGGTTCAAACAATGCAAAATCATCCCCGATGTTGGCAGCAGGGGCCATTCCCAATCCACCAACCACCTGGGAGGATTCATCAGATAGAATATCCCCAAACAGGTTGGTAGTTACAATGACATCAAACTGTTCTGGCTTACGAATCAGGTTCATGGCACATGCATCAACATACATTTGCTCAAATGTAACATCGGGATAGTCTTTGGATATTTCAGTGCAGGATTTTGCAAACAAGCCGTCAGTGACCCTCATCACATTTGATTTATGAACACATGTTACTTTTTTCATAGAGTCCCGCTGTTTGGCAGTTTCAAAAGCATATTTTGCGATTCTTTTGGATGCAGCTTTTGAAATAATTCTCAATGCAACTGCAGAATCACCCAGGCTGAATTCTTTTCCAATGTAAAGATCTTCGGTGTTTTCCCGAACTATTACCATGTCAATGTCATCACGCAGTGCAGGCATGTGCGGATATGATTTTGCAGGCCGGATATTGGCATACAAGTCAAGCATCCGTCTCAACACTACAATTACATCAGCCGCACTTTCACCAACGGGGGCTTTCATGCATGCATCGGACTGTTTTATTGTCTTGACAGTCTCATCCGGAAGTGCCTTTCCAGTTTCAGATAATGCCCTGTCTCCTGCAGATAATTTTGTAATATCAAATTTCAAATCAAGTTTATCATGAATGGTATTCAAAATGGAAATTGCAGACTCGGATAATTCAGGACCAATGCCATCACCGGTAATTAAGGAAATTTTATACATGTCAGAACATCACAACAAGGGAATTTTAGGCTTGTCTATTTTTCCTCAAGCATCTTTTTGAGCATGATTCTGTTGATTGCGTCAATTACTGCCTTTACAGAGGTAGTCACGATATCCTCGCCAACGGATTTTGCCGAAATTTTGTTTCCCAGAGGATCCTCCACTTTTACGGTTACTTCACACAACGCTCCAGAACCGCCGGAAATAGATGCCAGTCCATAATCTTTAATTTTAATCTCCGAAATCTTGCCGGTGATTTTCTGAATTGCGTTTAATGCCGCATCTACGGGTCCGACTCCATAGTCTGTTCCAATGTGATCCTGACCGTTGACATTTAGCTTTACAAACGCATAAGGCATTGTTCCAATTCCCGTGGAAACTGAAAAACCAGTCAACTGTACGATTCTTTCAAGATCCTTTTCACCTAAAACTTCACTTGCCATGGATAGCAGCTCGACATCAGTAACTTGCTGTCCTTGATCACCGAGTACTTTGACCTTTTCCAAAATTTGTTTTGCCTGCTCTTCTGTGGGGTTTATTCCATACTCTTTTAACATTGCATTCATTCCGTGGACTCCGGCATGTTTTCCGACTTTGAGCCATCTTTTTCTGCCAACTAATTCCGGACTGATTGGCTCGTAGGTGAGTGGGTTGCTCAGTACGCCATGCGTGTGAATTCCAGACTCGTGGCCAAATGCATTGGCCCCAACTATTGCCTTGTTTGGCTGTACGATGATTCCCACAGTTTTGGAGATGAATCTGGACGCATCATAGATTAACTCAGATTTAATGTTGGTTTCATAATTTTGTTCATATGGCAAACATTTGAGTGCCATGGCAAATTCCTCCAGCGAGGCATTTCCCGCCCGCTCCCCAATGCCGTTAATTGTAACATGGGCACACGTAGCTCCGGCATGAATGCCAGATAATGCATTTGCAACTGCCAGTCCAAAGTCATTGTGACAATGAACGCTTACGGGAAGTTTTGTAGCTTTAATTGCATCCCTGGTAATTTCAGCCATGTATTCAGGAGTAGAGTACCCCACAGTATCAGGAATGTTAACACGATCAGCGCCTGCCTTTGCAACATCACCAAAGACTTTTTTCAGGAATTCCCTGTCTGTTCTTGATGCGTCTTCTGCCGAAAACTCTACTTGCAACCCGCGTGACTTGCCGTACTCTACTGCCTCGACTGCTTTTTCAAGGGATTGATCCCGGGTCATGTGGAGCTTGTGTTTTAGGTGGATGTCTGAAGTTGCAATGAATGTGTGAATATAGTTTAATCCTGCATCAACTGCAGCATCAATATCGTTTTTGATGGTTCTAGTCAAACCGGCAATTTCACAGGACAGGCCCTCAGACGTAATCATCTTGACTGCCATGGATTCACCTTTAGAGATTACGGGAAATCCCGCCTCTATTGCATCAACTCCCAGTTCATCGAGTTTTTTTGCAATTGCGAGTTTTTGATCAGGGGACAATGACACACCGAGTGTTTGTTCACCGTCCCTCAATGTCGTATCAAAAATTCTGACTTTTACCATCATACACCACTTCTCTGTAATGCGGCAACACCGGTTCGTGCAATATCAAGAATTCCAAACGGTTTTGTCAATTCCTCAAATGCTTTAATTTGATCAGGGGTTGCAGTTAATTCCACCATAATGGAGTCTTTTTTCACATCATGAACCTTGCCGCCATATGCATTTGCCAATTTGTTAATTTCCATGCTATCATTGGCATTACTAAGTTTTATCTTAAAAAGACTGAGTTCACGAAATACTGTTTTGTGCTCGTCTAGATGATCCACTTTTACAGTATCAATCATTTTATCGAGTTGCTTTACTATCTGGTTAATTTGTTTTTCATCACCATATGTGGTAATAGTCATCTTGGAATAATCAGGATTATCAGTTATTCCCACAGAGATACTATCAATGTTGAAATTCCTAGATCTAAAAAGATGGGTCACCTTGAACAAAATTCCCGGTTTGTTTTCAACTAAAATAGAAAGTATTGCCCACATAATCAATCACTAAGAAGGTAGAATCATATCCGATAATGAAGTCCCAGGAGCTACAAATGGCAATACGTCTTCTTCAGGATCAATTGGAATATCAATTACTGTTGCAACATCACTGCTCAAAGCAGTTTTGATTGCCTTGTCAAGTTCATCCATTGATTGTGCTCGAAGTCCGTGGGCACCATATGACTCTGCTAATTTAACATAATCAGGGCAGCTTTGTTGATCAACGCCGACCATCCTTCTATCATAAAAAGTTCTTTGCCATTGGGCCACCATGCCCAATGAGGAGTTATTTAGGAGAAATACGATTACCGGGATATCTTCCAATACCGCAGTGGCAAGGGAATTTTCAGTCATGCTAAAGCTTCCATCGCCTGCAATATCTACAACAGGAACATCGGGTTTTGCAACTTTGGCACCGATTGCTGCAGGAAATCCCCAACCCATAGTTCCAAGTCCTGTAGAACTAAAGAAAGTGCCAGGTTGTATTACATCATAGAATAATGATGCCCACATCTGATGTTGTCCCACTTCGGTAGTAACAATGGATTCCTTAGGTAGTAATTCACGAAGTTTACGTAGAATTTTTGCAGCACCCATTTCACCAGGATGGAGTTTCAGGTTTTCTTTCCAATATGCTTTGGTCTCCTTAACATGTTTGACCCACGGGGTTTCTTCAGTTTTTTTGATGGCTTTTTGCAATAGAAGTTTTACCATGACTCTGAGATTTACTTTGACGTCCCCGATTACAGCAATTTGCGCTGTTTGATTTTTGCCAATTTCTGCAGGATCAACATCCATGTGGATGATTTTCAATCTCTTCTCAAAGGCCTCAAAAGTTCCAACAGATCTGTCAGAAAAACGGGTTCCAATGGCCAACACGCAATCAGCTTCGGTCATCATTTTGTTAGCTTCTGCATGACCGTGCATTCCAATTGGTCCTAATGACAAAGGATGTGTTTCGGGAAATGCACCCTTGCCTTTGAAAGTTGTGACTACTGGAAGCATGAGAGCTTCTGCAACAGATTGTAATTCAGCAAATGCAGATGAGATGATTGTACCGCCACCAGCCAAGATGATTGGTTTTTCAGCATGAAGTAACATGTCGATTGCTCTTTCGACATTAACAATATCAGGATCAATCCAAGGATGATATCCCTGAATTTTAAATTCGTCTGGGAAATTCATTGGTTCCTTATTTGTTTGTACATCTTTTGGAATGTCAATTAGTACGGGTCCTGGTCTGCCAGTTTCCGCAATAAAGAATCCCTTTTTGACTACTTCGGGAATTTCTCCAGCAGTTCTTGGTTGAAATGCATACTTTACAACAGGGTTTGCCATTCCAATAATATCACTTTCTTGAAATGCGTCTTTTCCAATCATTTCAACAGGTACTTGTCCGGTTACTGCAATCATTGGGGAAGAATCAGCTTGAGCTGTTGCAATTCCGGTTAAAATGTTAGTTGCACCGGGACCGGATGTAGCAAAACATACTCCGGGCTTTCTACTAACTCTTCCAAATCCATCAGCCATATGAGAAGCAGATTGTTCATGTCTTGTCAGGATATGTCTAATATTACATCGAGTAAATTCATCATACATTGGAAGATTTGCACCTCCGGGTAATCCAAATACTTGTTTGACACCTTCTTTTTCCATAGCAGTCATCAGGGCCTTTGCGCCGGTCATACTTTCCATTTTATTCATCAAATTTCTCACCATAATTTTAATCTAGTAAATTTTTGAGCATGTCATACTAGAACAACAAGAGGCAAATTTTTGCCAAATTTTACAGTTAATTTTGTGTTCATTGGAATCAAACAAGTAATCAGTTGATAACTAATAAAGATTTTCTGAAAAATAATCGAGATTTGGCTTGATTTCATACATAAGACTTAAACTGATATTTTCTGCATCTGAAATGAACCGTTTTGAATGATAATGAAAAAATTATAAAAGTGATAGAAACACTATTTCAATCAGGAATTACCAAGGATCTTTCAAAACTTGGGGGCATTCATCTTAATGACACTAGATTTTCTAGTTTCAGTGATTTGCCACCATATGATCTTAAAGATTATCAAACAACGATTGAACTTGAGGAATTAAGATTTATCAGCATATCTGATTATACATATGAAATTAAAAATCCAAAAATCAGCTTGTTTGGAGAAACAGCCGTTGTTGCATTAGAATTAATACAAAAAGGAATGCTTGTAGACAACAAGGCATACACCGGTAAACACATGGTAATTACAGGACGTGCAACATTTGTCCTAGTAAAGCAATCAACATGGAAAATTGCACATATTCATTTATCAAAGATTGATTGATGGTTTCTAAATGAATATTGGGATCCACACATAATTAAATTTTTAATTGTGTTTTTGATGATTTCTCTAATGTAATGATGGTTTTTCTGTTCTAAAATAAATGATTACACACGGGTCTATTATCTAAGATTTGTTTTGATCAGGTTTGGTTTGATTGTCCTGAGCAGGTTTGTTTTGATCAGGTTTGGTTTGATTGTCCTGAGCAGGTTTGGTTTGATCAGGTTTGGTTTGATTGTCCTGAGCAGGTTTGGTTTGATCAGGTTTGGTTTGATTGTCCTGAGCAGGTTTGGTTTGATCAGGTTTGGTTTGATCAGGTTTGGTTTGATCAGGTTTGGTTTGATTGTCCTGAGCAGGTTTGTTTTGATCAGGTTTGGTTTGATTGTCCTGAGCAGGTTTGGTTTGATTAGGTTTGGTTTGATTAGGTTTGGTTTGATTAGGTTTGGTTTGATCAGGTTTGGTTTGATCAGGTTTGGTTTGATCAGGTTTGGTTTGATCAGGTTTGGTTTGATCAGGTTTGGTTTGATCAGGTTTGGTTTGATCAGGTTTGGTTTGATTGTCCTGAGCAGGTTTGTTTTGATTAGGTTTGTTTTGATTAGGTTTGTTTTGATTAGGTTTGTTTTGATTAGGTTTGTTTTGATTAGGTTTGTTTTGATTAGGTTTGTTTTGATTAGGTTTGTTTTGATTAGGTTTGTTTTGATTAGGTTTGTTTTGATTAGGTTTGTTTTGATTAGGTTTGTTTTGATTAGGTTTGTTTTGATTGTCCCGAGCAGGTTTGTTTTGATTGTCCCGAGCAGGTTTGTTTTGATTGTCCCGAGCAGGTTTGTTTTGATTGTCCCGAGCAGGTTTGTTTTGATTAGGTCTGTTTTGATTGTTTTTAAATGAATTTTGATTCTGTTTTCGTTCTGCATTGACTAATTTTTGATATAGGCTGAAAGCTTGATCAACATTGGAATTTTCGTGAACGATTGCCCTAACTGCTTTAATCATAGAAACAGGATGTTCTGATTGCCAGATGTTTCTACCCATATCTACACCTACAGCACCGCCTTTGATAGCATTGTAAGTTAATTGTAAAGCATTCCGTTCAGGAATTTTCTTTCCACCCGCTACAATTATTGGGACAGGACATGATTGAACTACTTTTTCAAAGTTATCACAATAGTAGGTTTTTACAATGTGTGCACCCTGCTCAGCGGCCATACGACATGCTAATGAAAGATATCTGGCATCTTTACCCATGTCTTTTCCTACTGCAGTAACTGCCAAAACAGGCAGGCCGTATTTTTCTGCCTCGTTAACCAGCTTTCCAAGATTTACAATGGTTTGATATTCATATTTTGAACCAACAAAAATAGACATTGCAAGTGCGCTAGCATTTAGTCTAATTGCATCTTCAATGGATACAGTAATGTCTTCTTGAGATAAATCATCACCGATAATACTCGAACCTCCAGAAACTCTCAACACCATTGGAGTACCAGTAGTTGCAGGAACGGATGTCCTTTGAACGCCCCTAGTCACCATCAAAGAGTCACAGTATCTCAATAGCGGGGAGATTACTTTTCTGGGATTTTCAAGTTTTTCAGTTGGACCAAGAAAATATCCATGATCTACGGCCAGCATTAACGCACGGTTATCTTGCGGTCTAATTATACTAGAAATTCTATTTTCTAATCCCCAATCCATATTCTTCAATTTTAAAGGAGCTAAAATCCCTTCTTAAGCGTTCTTATTTTGTTATGATTATCTTCATTGCGTTTTTACCAGTGCGTGCATGATCAAATGCTTTTTGGGAATCAGAAATGGAATAAGTATGAGTAATCAGTTGTTTAACATCAATTTGAGATGATTCAATGAGATGTAATGCTTCTTTTGTATCAGAATCAGATGCTGCGTAACTAGTAACCAGCGTGATCCCCCTTGAGTAAATTTTACCCATGTCTAAATCCATTTTTGCACCTTTTGAGGGAACGCCAAACATCATAACCGTGCCGCCCTTTCTAGTCATATCTATTGCATCAGCTAGCGCTTTGAGACTGCTTGTGGCAACGATGGCCACATCTACACCCTGCCCATCAGTGTTATCCAAAATCTTTTGTTTGCGATTTTCATCCATAGAAGAAATAGAATCAGTAACGTTGAATTTTTTTGCAAAGTTTAATCTGAAATCATTTACATCAAAACAAAATATTTTCGAGAATTTTTTTGCACGAGCCAGCATTACATGCATCATGCCAGTAGGTCCAATCCCAAAAATGGCAGCAGAGTCACCCTCACAATAAGAAAATTTCCCCCATGCCCTAATACAACATGCCAACGGTTCAATCATTGCCGCCTCTTCATAACTAAGGGAATCAGAAATTTTTAAAACGCCGCCATGAGTGACATTCCATTCAGGAACTACGTACTCTTCGGATAATCCACAGGGGGAAAGATTTGTTTCAGAATATTTTGGACACATTGTTTCATTGCCACGATTACAAAAATGACAGTCATAACAGGGAACGTGGTGATGTGTAAATACCCTGTCACCTTTTTTAAATTCAGTTACATTTTCACCAACATCCAATACAACTCCGGATGGCTCATGACCTAATCGCATTGAGGGTTGCCCATATTCCCCAAAAACTTTTTCCAGATCAGAACCACAAATCCCGCAAGCTTGCATCTGTACTAGAATAGCACCGGCAGTCAACCGGGGTTTTTTTATGTCATCTATGGAAATTACAGATGGCTCTTTAACAGACGCAGTTTTCATGGTGAGACATTAGAAATTTGATTATAAGTAGATTATACACCGAGAATCTTCTTTAGCATAACCCTGTAATCAACTTCGTTTTTCTCACTTCCGGTTGCAGGTAATGCAAACACCAAAGTTGATTTTTGAGCCCTTAGTGAAGTTAATTCATCAGCAATAGATTCTGTAATATCATCACTTACCAAAACAAGACCAACATCAGAGTCATCAGTCAAAGTTTTAATTTCCTCAAGCGCATTTTGGGGATTTTCAGAAATTTTTCCAGGAATGCCAGCTAACTGAAAACTAGTTACAAAGGATTTACTGCCAACAGTGAAGATTTTCACAGTTGTGGATTTTGTGTGTTCTAATTTAAACCCTTTTTGGAGAATAAAGGGCACACGGATCAGGAAAGGTTGATTTAGTTTGAAAAACCAGTCAATTCATGGCAGAAATTAATGTACAAAAAGAGATCTATTTGTTCCTTCATGGAAGAATGGATCTCAAAGAAAAGGCAACAAATGCACTTGCTGCAAAAGGATTTGCAGCAGATAATGTCACCATGGCATTACCAACAAAAGTGGGAAAAGTTGGAGATTACATGGCAATGTTGTGGATGCCGCCAAACCCGGACCACATAAAGATTCAACAAATCACCAAAGTTGAAGCAGTGGAACCAGAAGGAATGGTCGGTCTTTGGAAAGGTGTTTCAAAGGACGATATAGACACCATACCATTAGAGTAGATTCAGCTGAATCCGGCGCCAAACTCATTACCTTTTTCTAAAACATCGCTGGAATCAGAATTTTTTAATTTTCTATAAAGCAGTGTTTCATAAACCATCTTCAATGCATTCTCATCATCAAGATCACAGTCTTCTTTGATCTGATTTTTGTATTTTTCTAGCTTTGCAATATCTTGTTCATCCGGTGAAAGATCGTCATGAACCATAAGGTTTGCAATTTTTTCTATTTCAGAATTTTGTTGCTCTTCATTCATGATATTAGAAGGAATTTCTAGTTATTAACAAGTTCGATAACTGATAATTACAAGTCAGAAATTAATCCCCTAAGAAAGTCAGAGAATTCATCATCAGAGAAGACTATCTCTTCAACCTTATTTTCATTTCTGGCTAATTGTACAGATTCAAGATGATAACAAGTAATTTTTCCATTTAATTTACCAAAATAAAATCCTGGACAAGAACAGTAATTACTATCAGGGTCAATCCAGTGTTCCTCGCCTTTTCCAACCACGGTCCAAATTTTACGGCGGGTGGGCTCAAAGACATGTAATTTAACCCGCTTTTCAGAAACTAGTGATTCAACTCGATCTAAATCTTTGTTCACAGGATCTAATCACGTATCTACAGTATAACTCTGATGTTACAAACCGGAATTATGGCATCAAAACCGATAATAATTTTGAAATGTGTGAAAGAATATCATCATCATCATATTGCTGACAAACAGGTGTTGGATTTGAAAGTGGTGCTGTGACAAAAATATTCACAGGTAAAAATTCAACAATTATGAATCAATTCGGAATATCTGAAATCACAGATGATGAAGGAAAACCAGATTACGCAGTTTGTCAGGAGGCATCAAATCACATATTAAAACACGTCAAAAAATGAACAAGGTAAATCCCATCAAAAAAAATTCTCACGCTATTTTATGAATACGCATGTTTGTGTTTTTTATGATTAATCATACTGGTCATAAGGTTCAATGGGTTCTTTTGTGGTTTTGTTATTTCTTAGCCATTCTAATGTTTTTACAAAAGAATCTGCCAATTCAATAGTAGTCAAGACGGGAATTCCCAATTCCAGGGATTTCCGCCTTATTTGATATTCATCCTCAAGCATTCCAACATATTTTTCCAAAGTAGAGGTACTTGGAATGTTTATTATAAAATCAATTTTTCGTTCATATAACAGATCAGAGATATTGGGTTTTCGCTCAGGTTCGGAGATTTTATGTACGATTTCAATCTGTCCAATTTTTTCCTCAAAGAATTCCGCAGTATGTTCTGTTGCCAGTATTTTAAATCCCAAATGTTTTAGTTTTGCAATAGTTGCAACTAGTTTTTCTTTATTTTGTGCACCGCCCACAGTAACAAGGGCAGAACCCTTGTCTGGAAGATTGTAACCGACCGAAGTCAGTCCCTTTGATAACGCATCATAAAAGCTGTTTCCAAAGCATGCGGCCTCTCCTGTGGATTGCATTTCAACACCCAGTGCAATATCAGCCCCTTCTAATTGCATAAAGGAGAATTGAGGCACCTTAATTCCGTAATTATGGATTTTTTGCCATTTATTTTCAGGAATTTTAGGCAGGGGCTTGTCCAGTATGGCCTTGGCGGCAAGGGAGATCAGGTTTGTTTTGACCAACTTTGATACAAAGGGCATTGAACGGGACGCTCTAATGTTTAGCTCAATAACATAAACATGATCATCATGAATTAAAAATTGCAAGTTGAATGGTCCTTTGACATTGAATGTTAATGCAATCTTTTTGGAATATTCATTAATTGTCTCGATAGTTTTGTTGCTCAGACGCCAGGGGGGAATCACCATCATCGCATCACCTGAATGGACGCCGGCACTGTCAATATGTTCAACTATTGCGCCAATTACAACTTGTTTTCCATTGCTTATTCCATCCACATCAACTTCAAGTGAGTTCAACATGAATTTGGAGATGACTACAGGATGATCAGGGGATACGTCTGTTGCCTCCTTGACATAGGTCTTTAACTCGTCTTGAGACCAGACAACCTTCATTGCAGCGCCGGATAAAACATACGAAGGCCTCACAATTACTGGAAATTCGACTTTTTGGGCAAAGGATTTCGCCTCGTTCAGATTTGAGAATGCCTGCCACAAAGGCTGTTGAATGTGAAGTTTATCAAGTTCTGCACTAAATTTGGAACGATCCTCTGCCCTGTCAACATCCAGTGCGCTTGTCCCCAAGATGTTCACTCCGCGTTGTGCAAGACCAAGAGTCAGATTATTAGCAGTCTGGCCCCCTACACAGGTAATGATTCCTTTTGGATGCTCAAATTCAGTGATATCTAAAATCCTTTCTTGGGTTAATTCTTCAAAATATAACCGGGTACAAATGTCATAATCAGTTGAGACTGTTTCAGGATTACAGTTTACTACAGACACGCTCTTTTCCCCATTTTCCTGAAGACCCCAAACCATGTTCACAGTACCCCAATCAAATTCAACGCTACTTCCAATTCGATATGGGCCTGCACCAAGTACGACGATTCCGGCCTCATCCCGAGGAATTACAACGTCATGGGTGTTGCCGCCATATGTCAAATACAGATAATTTGTAACAGCGGGCCACTCTGCTGCAAGCGTGTCAATTTGTTTGACTGAGGGAATAACGCCTGATCTCTTTCTCAAATCACGGATTTCATCAGGGGTTTTGCCTTTTGCACGTGCAATTTGCTTGTCTGAAAAGCCGGATTTTTTGGCTTTCCACATTAAAGATTCGTCAAGTTCAGAATCAGCTAGTTTCCCCTCAATATCGACAATGTTTTTAATTTTTTCTATAAACCATGGATCAACAGTGGATAGTTTGTAAATCCGCTCAACTGAGATTCCCATCTTTAATGCAATTGCAACATGGTAAAGAACTTGATCATCGTGATGGGATAGTTTGTATTCAATCTCCTCTTCGGTGTATTTTGTTGCATTTGTACGATTCAAAACTAATCCGTCATTTCCAATATCCAGCATCCGGATTGCTTTTTGGAATGACTCCTCAAACGTCCTGCCAATTGCCATTACTTCTCCGACGGATTTCATCGTAGGCCCGAGTCTTCGATTTACCAGTTCGAATTTAGCAAAATCCCACCTAGGATGTTTGCATACAATATAATCAAGGGAGGGTTCAAAGCAGGCAGTAGTATTTTTTGTGATTCTATTTACAAGTTCAGACAAATTGTAACCCAATCCAATTTTGGCAGACATGTATGCCAATGGATATCCGGTAGCTTTGCTTGCCAAGGCCGATGAACGGGAAAGACGTGGATTGATTTCGATTGCAACATACTTGTCAGAATCAGGTGCAAGGGCATACTGGATATTGCATTCACCTACAATTCCAACATGTTTTGTTGCACGCAATGCGGCAGAACGCAACATGTGGTATTCGTGATTATCAATGGTTTGTGAGGGTGCAACCACGATGTTATCACCGGTGTGCGCCTTCATTGAAAGTACGTTTTCCATATTACAAACAATTACATTATTTCCATCATAATCCTGCATTACCTCATATTCGATTTGTTTCCAGTGACCGATGTACTCCTCAACTAGCACCTGGCCTACAAGACTTGCCTTGATGCCTCGTTCAACAATTTCATGTAACTCAATTTCATTATAGGCAACACCCCCACCGCGTCCCCCCAGTGTATACGCAACACGGATGATTACCGGATATTCAAGATCTTCTGCTGCCTTTTTAGCATCCTCAAAATTAGTCACAGTCTTGCTTCTTAGTACGGGCACGCCTGACTCATTCATGGAATCCTTGAAGAGCTGCCTGTCTTCGGTTTTTTGAATGCCTGCAATCTGAGTTCCAAGCACATTGACACCGTATTTTTGGAGAATGCCGGATTTGTCCAGATTTACCCCGCAGTTCAGGGCAGTCTGCCCCCCATATGCCAGCATAATTCCATCGGGTCTTTCTTTTTCAATAATTGATTCCACATACTCTGCATTGACTGGAAGAAGATACACCTGATCTGCAAATCTGGTATCAGTTTGAATGGTCGCAATGTTTGGATTGATTAGTACACTGTTAATTCCGTCTTCATGTATTGCTTTGAGACACTGGCTTCCAGAATAATCGAATTCGCCGGCTTCGCCAATTTTAATTGCACCGCTTCCCAGTACAAGGATTTTCTTCAGGGATTCATTCTTTGGCAATTATTTATTTCTCCATTAGTTTTTTGAGCTCATCAAAGATGAATTTACAGTCAAAGGGACCGGGGGCAGCTTCTGGATGAAACTGTACTGCGATGCAATTTTGTTTTTTATGCTTTATTCCTTCAACTGTTTTATCATCTGCGTTTGTAAACCATAATTTGAAATCGGATTTTTCAATGGATTCAGGCGTTATCCCGTATCCGTGGTTCTGACTTGTGACATAGACCTGGTTGTTTTCCAAATTAATACAGGGCTTGTTTTGTCCACGATGTCCGTATTTTAGTTTGTAAGTTTCGGTATTTCCCGCAATACCAATGATTTGCGCACCCAGGCATATGCCAAGTGTGGGAATGTTGTTCTCAATTAGTTTTTTTGCAGTATCTATAGTGTCAGGGCACTTTTGAGGGTCGCCAGGGCCGCTACAAAGTACAACGCCTTGAGGATTGTACGACATTACTTTTTCATAGGTGGTATTCCAAGGAACTAAAATGGCTTTGTATCCAAGTTGACGAATGTTTCTTAAAATGGCGTTTTTTACACCAGTGTCAATTACAACAATGGATTTTTCCGCGTCATTGCCGAAAATTTGTTCTTCTGTTGTGGAGACGGCATCCATAAACTGTTCAGAATCATAGTGTTTTGCAGATTCAAGCTGTTTTTTAATCGGTTCAACATCTATCTCAGTGTCAGATACTGCAAGAGCTGCCATCATTACGCCACTGGTTCGAAGTTTCTTTGTTAATTCACGGGTATCAACCCCCGAGATGCCGGGTACTTTTTCATTGTTCATCCATTCATCCAAAGTCATGGCAAGATTCCAGTGGCTTGCAGTCAGGGATAATTCATGAACAACCAGGCCGCGAATCTGTATTTTGTCGGATTCAAAGAACTTTGAGATGCCGTCATCATCGACGATGGACGGATCGGGAACCCCATAATTTCCAACGAGTGGATAGGTCAAAGTGAGAATCTGGCCATTATACGAGGGATCAGTTAATGCCTCAGTATAACCGACCATTCCAGTATTGAAAACAGCCTCTCCAAAAACAGTTGTAGAATAGCCAAAGCCCTGGCCGTCAAGAACGGTGCCATCATCAAAAATGAGTTTTCCAAACTTGTTTGCGTGGCTTGATTTCTTTGTAGTAATTGTAACCCTCGTAAAGTCCAAATTATTATGAATTTAAGTTTTATGTGGGAGCAGAATATGAAAAAATGATCGCAAATTACCAGTTATGGAATGATTTTGCAGGAAGGCGGTCTTGGATTAGCACGTACAATAATTGTGACCTAGGCGTGGTGATGTCTTGGAAAAATATTTTCAAGCGTCCTCTGTATCTACAATTAAAGAGGAAATGTGTTGGTTGGCAGGGATAGAACCCAGGCCTATTAATTTGGATAAAGTTAGGTCATTTCCATGAATTAATGGGATGTTCATGGGCAAGCAGACATTAGATGATCTCGGTGTTTTTCGCACTCTTGAATATATCATACGAGGCATCTGCGATAACCCCATCTGCGATAACCCCATTCTGTCAAAATCAAAAACTGCAGACATGTTGATCTGATGAAAAATACATCGATGCCGTGATTAGATGAATAGGGGGAGAAATTCTCAGAGATCAAAATATGGGATATGCACAGGATACAGGTGTGTTTTGGTTTGGGCAGTTTTCAGGGATTTAGGAGTTTAGGATCTGATGAATTGAGATTTTATCCAATGCTGATTATTTTGTACCTGAATTAATTGAGAACATCATGTTACAACATTTCTGTTAAACTGGGATTATCAAGAAAACATGTAAAACAACTATACAACATGTGAATAAAAACGAAATTTGGAGGGTTGTAATTATCCCATTATCTCTGCAAAGAAACTAAGAATAATCGAAAATATGTCGTCTTGATCGTCGACTACGCATATGCCGTCACGTATGTGTGTACCACTACCGCATATTGGTTCTGATTCCTGTGCAGATAGAGGAGGAGGAGTATTCTCAGGCGAGTCGACTACGCATATGCCGTCAAGTATGTGTGTACCACGACCGCATGTGGGTTCTGGTTCCACTGCTAATTTATTGTCTGGCTGTGTTGGGGTGTCCACCGCATTGTTGGCTGGCTGTGTTGGAGTGTCCACCGCACTGCTGGCTGGCTGTGTTGGAGTGTCCACCGCACTGCTGGCTGGCTGTGTTGGAGTGTCCACCGCACTGCTGGCTGGCTGTGTTGGAGTGTCCACCGCACTGCTGGTTGGCTGTGTTGGAGTGTCCACCTGACTGTTGGCTGGTTTTTTTGAATTAGAGGCCGGAGAATCTGATGCAAGGTTGTTTGTAATTGTGCGGTCATTTAACGTGCCAAGTGTGTTTCCTGCAATATCAGTTATAGATGAGCCAAGATAAGATATCTTAACTTTGTCGCCCGGGGTGATCTTGCCGTCCACTGTTACATTTATGCTGCTTCCGGATATGGCAACACCAGACACGGTGTTGTCTGTAATTCCGGATACTGTATAGTCAGACGCCGTGGCGTTTCCTGCAAGGGGTTCGGATGCCGTAATCCTGATTGCAGAGTCAGATGTGGTCTTTATAGAGACTATGCGGGGAGCCACGGTATCAACTACAATATCAGAGGCTGCAAGCGCGTGTGCAGAGCCTGTTGGTGGAAGGCTGAGTATTGCAGATGTGGCAGAATTAAGAGTGGAGGATATTGTACCCCCATTTAATGAAAACGAGTCAGTTGCAACATAGTCTAAATCGCCTGCCTCCTCCTCATCAGATACAACATATGTGAATTCAAGTGATGTTCCAGGCGAGCCCGAAGTATACTTTGCTACTGCATCCTTGCTGCCAGTCTCTAGCTTGAGCTGCGGCGTACCGGAGACGGTAACAGAGTGGTTAAATTCCACTGTAATTAGAAGTGTATCTCCGGCCTTGTATGTACCGCCGCTAGTCGCACTAACTGATGAGACAGTCGGCGCCGTTGTGTTGACTGTAACCGTGTACGTAGCAGAGGCCGTGTTTCCTATTGATGCAACACTGTCTGCAGCGTTTTGCAGAATCAGAATGGAGACGGTCCCATCAGATGTTGCCTGTATATCAAAGGTATATGATGTGCCTGATCCGGCAAAGTTTGAAACTGCCGGAGTGTTTAATTCGGCATTACCGGACACGGAAATATCAGATATTTCAAATCCTGTGACATCCTCGCTGAAGGTGGCAGTGTATGAGATGGTATCATACCCGGTCGTCTCGCCGCTGTCTGCAGTAGATGATGCTATGGTTGCAGACGGCGTGGTAGGCTCTTCAATGTTGTTTGTAATGACTTTATCTGTAAATGCGGCAAGTATGTTGCCTGCTGTATCCATGATGGTGTTACCCGTGTATGATACGGTGATGGTATCACCGTACAGGATCGTACTGTCAAGTGTCAGGCTTGTGATGCTGTCTGCAACAGAGACAGAGGAGATTGTATTGTTTGATACTGCAAAGTCAGAGTTGCTTGCGGTTCCGGTAATCGGTTCTGAGAAGGTTATCTCAGTAGCATTACCAGATATGGTCCCTGCCGACTGGAACTGGGGCGGCATCGTGTCAATTGTTATTGAATATTCGTTGGATTGTGCATTCTCCTTGTTTCCGGCAGTTGTGACTGCTGCCGCTGCTGGAATCAATACGATTACGGTACCATCAGTGGTGGCAGTTACATCAAAGGTGTATGTGGTTCCCACTCCCTGCAGGTTTGCAGCGCCTGACACACCGGATGTTCCGGATATGGATATATTAGACGAATCAAATCCGGTGATACCCTCATCAAATGTGGCAGTATATGAGATGGTGCCAGAACTAGTCGAGGTGTCGTGGGCTATGTCAGATGTAATTACCACTCCAACCTGTGTTGGCAGGACTTGTGGAGGAGAATCAGTTGGGGTTGATGACGTTCCTCCAATTATTGAGGTGGCAACGATGTCAAGACTATCTGCAATTGTGTATGGATCAGGTAATGTATGATCATAATATTCTGCGGTGACTGTGTCACCATCTGTAACTCTGAGTGTGGTACCAGATGATTCACCGGTAGTTGTAAAGCTTACAGTGCCTTTGAAGATTCCGGTTGTCAGGTCAGTCTCAGTTACAGTAAGGTCAATACCTATGGGATCAGAGTCAGACCACACATCGACATTAAATGTGTCGACTGCGTTTTGATTCAAGTTCAGATCCGGCTCAATTACTCTTATAACACCTGTTCCGCTAGCAGGATAGCCTGACTCAAGCCATTGAATCTCGCCGATATTCCACCTGATGAATTTATTAGCGATGATAATTCTATTTTCTGCCAATGTGAAGGTTATTTCAAGTCCGTCATCACTATCTGCTGCCAGCATTCCGTCAGTTGGACCGCTGCCGCTTGTAGTTCCTGATGCGTCGTTTGCATCACGATCACCGTCTGCATCATGCGAGGCAAATCCTGTAAGAGATACGGTACCGAAAAAGATGCCGGTGTCGGTTCCGGTTTCAACGAGTTTATAGTTGTTAAGAGCATCGATGCGGGTTTCGATCTGTATTTGACCTGTAGCAGATCCAGCACCACCACCACCGATTTCATCAATTTGGTTACTATCCAAATTGTAATCCGGAGCAGTTATGGTAATGCCTACTTTGTCAGTCCATGTGTAGACTGGTTGGTCAAATTCCACTGTTACCCCATTTTGGGTAGTGGTGGGTGCAGTTCCTTGGATTTGTGAAGTGGCAGTAATACCAAGTGTGTCTGCAGTTGTGTATGGATCAGGTAGTGTGTGATCCTCATATTCTGCTGTAATAGTGTCACCTTCTGTGACTCTGAGTGTGGTACCAGATGATTCACCGGTAGTTGTAAAGTTTACAGTACCTTTAAAGATTCCAGTAAACAGGTCAGTTTCAGTTACGGTAAGATCAATGCCTCGGACACTAGAGTCTGATCGCACATTGACATTAAAGGTGTCGATTGCGTCCGGATCCAAATTCAGATCAGGCTCAATTACTCTTACAATACCTGTTCCACTAGCAGGATAGCTTGATTCAAGCCATTGAACCTCGCCAGTATTCCACCTGATAATTGCACTAGCAGTAACTGTTCTATCCTCTGAGAATTCAAAGGAGACTATGAGTCCGTCATCATCTTCAGCACTTAGCTGTCCATCTGTTGGACCCTCACCGCGTGTAATACCTGATGCATCATTCCCAACGCCATCACCGTCTGCATCATGGTCAGCAAATCCTGAAAGGATCACCTCGCCTACAAACGTGTTCGTATCGACTCCGGATTCAACGAGTTTATAGTTGTTAAGAACGTGGCCACGGGTTGAGATTTTTAATGGATCAGCATCATATCCGTCGCCGATCACATCACGTTGAAAAGGATCAAAGTTGTGATCTGGGGCGATTATGGTAATGTAGACTTTGTCAGTCCATGTGTAGACTCGACTGTCAAGTGTTATGTTTGCTCCAAAGTCTGAAGTAAAGATTGTAGTATTTACAGGATTAGAGTCACCACCTACATAAGCAGCTGTGGACGGACTCCAATCAGTATATTCCAAGATAATGTTTTCAGCTCTATCAAGGGGGTCATTGTTTAGTGCTCGAGGAATTTTGAGGGTAGCCTGAAAGATACCAGTGCTGTCACCTGTTTCCCTAAAGGTTGATGGGTATGGATCGAATGCTGCTGCATTATCAAGACCGCCACTGTTGCCAAGGGTAGTAGTTGCGGCATCAGAATCCCAGCTAACCAAGTCCAAGTCATAGTTCTCTGCACGGTTACTGTCAAGATCAAAGTCTAGCTCAATGACGGTTAGAATCATCTTAGTACCAATAATGTATACGGTTTTTTCAGTTTGCAGTACGCCGTCCTTCAGATCAAATATTGCAGAATCAACAACAGTGTTTGTATTACCTGAAGAATCGGCAGGATCTGTGTATTCGACTTTGAGCATATCTCCTTGTAAGATACAATAGTCACCTGTCGTACTTGGCGCATCAAATCTGTTTAATTCCGAACCACCTGTCCGAAGATTAAGTGATTCATATACAACATTTGTTGGACAGACATCAGATGCAGGACCGTCAGTGAATCTGATTGTAAGATCAAATTTGAAGATACCTTCATCCCGTGCAATTTCAGTCATTGGACCAAATTGTCTGGCACGGGTAGCATCACCATCATCATCAACGTCAATCAAGCCGTTGTTGCTTGTACTACCACCGGCATAACCGAGTACAACCTCATCTGAGCCCCTGATAACTGAGATCTTGACGGGACCTACACCTGCGGCTGTATTTTGGGCAAGGATATCTGCACTAGACGAGCTGATGTTAAAATCCGGATCGTTTACTCTAATATGAACAGTTAGATCACCGTTGTCAAGATATTCACCAACACCAAAACCGGGAGTTAGATCCAAACCATCGAAGTGAATCGGAAATAATGACCTGCTAGATGGGGAATCACTGGTATTTGTAGTATAGTCATCCGGAATGCCAAAAGGTATAGGATACTCTGATCTATCAAGGGAGACGGAGCCACTGCTTGCTGCATTGGCAGAGCCCACACCGATCACACAAAAGAGTGTAACGATAACAAAAGTCAGAGATGACAACCGCACAAATACAAGGATTTGCGCATAGTATCTAAAGATTACTACACATACAGAAGTTCCGATTGCGTGCCTTGGATCCATTCCCTCTCACGGCGGATCCGACTGCCTGCGGTAAAATACGCCATTACTGTATATTATAATACTCATCCACGCCAGCAAGGTCTGCAAATCAAATGTGTCATTGTATGTCCTGAGAAAAACCCAGAGATTGTAATGAATAAAGACGTGAAAAACATGAATATACCAGTTGATCTGTTGTACTGGTCTGACTGTCTTTGCACCTGTCCGTTCTCAATACCACATATCTCCCTGTACATCTGTGGAATCATCTGCACTGCATTGTCCTCACTGCACCACAGATGATTCGTGACAAACACCAGATATCGGTCACTCTCTTTTGGACATCCTCTCCCTTACACATCGTCTTTTGGCACAGCGATGATCAATTCGAATCCAAATTCTTTTCCTGCAACGTTTTTTACGACATTTGGATACTGAACCGCTGACCCTGCATGTTCAGCCATTACCTTTTTTATTCCAGAACTTTACTGCAGGCATCAGAAAGGTTCTGATGCATTTTGGTGATCAGATCACTAGAATCCACCAAAACATAATGTCTATCGTTAGGTTCTAAAGATCCTAACGGGGTTTAACGATTATTTTTGGTCACTACTTACGACTACTATTCTACCTTTGTATATATAGGTCACAGGAATATTTATTCCCACTTGTAGTCCTTCGTTGATTGTCCATAATTGGCAGTGTGTCATTGACTGGTCTTGCATGATATTTTTTAAAAATTTTCTGGGTTTCTGTAATGATTCAGATGGTTCTGGTGCATTTTGGTGATCAGATCACTAAAATCCATCAGAACCTCGTTGTGTTACCGTGAAAAATTTCTTGTAATGTGGCAAAGCGATTTGTGATTTATTTTCAGGATTTTGATTTTATTATTCAGGGGTCTTGGATAAACCATTAACCTCCTAGTTTTTTGATGGTTTTTAGTTCACGGATTTTTCTAGGTGTATTCCTCTTCTTCTTCTTTAATACCTATCAAATCAAGCAAAAAAGCATCCTGTTTATTATCAGATTTATTATCCGATTCTCTACCATCCTCGAATTTTTCATAATACTCAAATCCATAATTTATATAAAAATCTCGGACACCTTGATCATCTCTTGGATTCAACATAATATATCTACATCCTGCCATTTTTTTTAATTTCGGAATCAATCTATCAATAATCAATTTTAAAAGGAAACTTCCAACACCATGTCCTTGAAATACAACATCTACAGTCAAATGACTAATCAATATTGCCGGAACATTGCTATTAATTTCCTTACCTTTTATGGCAGGAGTTGCATTATTTTTAAGATGAGCCATGGATAAATCAGCATATGCTGCAACGACCTTTCCAATTCTCATCAAGTAAGCTCGTGTAATGCTGTGTTCTAGATCAAAAGCCATCTCCGGACCAATGTATTCATTCAACTCATCAACATCAGAGTTAAATCCATCTAAATCGGCAGGTGATTTTACTCTTTGAAATCTAATCAAATTTGGATCATTGAAATCAATTTGTTCGGACAATTTTTAAAAACCTAAAATTCTACTTTGATGTTTTTGGTACTTTCTTTAGCGTCTGCAAATATTTTCAACTGTTTCTCAGTAGGTCCTCTTGCCATACTTTTCTGTAATTGTTTCCATTGTTTTTCATCAAATGGTGCAACTTCTCTTACTGCCATGCGACATGTTTATCATATTAGATATTTAAAATTTTGACATTTTATGTATAAAAATCAGGCACGAATTGAGCGATGATCTCAGATCCAGACATGGGTGTTGTATGTGGGTAAAATTAGATGGTTTTGATATTGTGCAGTTCTGGCATTCCTGATCTGATCGCTTTTTTTACCAGAATCCCAAACAAGGAGCCAAATTCAGACCAATTGTTCATCTTACAAATTTCTCGTTTGCTGGAACTGCAACAGCATGAAGCAACGCAAAAAAGTATGCAATTATCGTACTGCCACCAATGTCAGTTCCAAAAAAGAATACAACTGGCAAAAACAACACACATGCAGACTCTATTCCGGCAGTCAGTAGTGCCGCTACAGCAGGTGGGAATTTACGATACGCAAAAGACAGTACAATGCTGGATTCGTGCTTTGGTATGTAAGATTTGCGTGCAAAGGTCACCTGCAGATCCAGAATCATAGATACACACCATATTCCGATTATGATGCCAGAAGATAAGATACTGACATCAGGTCTTGAAAAAAAATACAAAAATAAGAGGATTCCTGCCAAAGACACCACCAAAAAGTTGTGGGTGTTCAATGGTAGAAACCGTCTGAATTTTTTTGCGGGACAAACCGGTACTGTATCCCCTTGATGCCAAAGGATACCACGACAATCACGGCACCGCCGATTCGTATTCCGTTGAGTGCCACCCCTATCAGTTCTGTTACCTCCGAGGAGAACAGTGCGTTGTCAGTACAGGTATCATCGTCATCAGTCGTGGTACAAAAGCCGTCAATGTATACTCCCATGAGCGGCGCGATGATGGTGGGCGCCCCCACGATGAACACTATTGCAATGAATGCCTTTTTTCCAAACTTTACAAGGTCTCCCTTGCTTTTTCCCTCGTCGTCGTCTCCAAACATGTTTTCCATGAATCATTTTAATTTAAGGCAGAAATCAGTGCTTTCTCACATCAAGGACTGCATCAACTACCGGTGCGGCGGTTCCATCCACTCGGATTATCAGGTGTTTTATGCCCTCCTGCCTGGGAACAAATGTAACTCCTATGGTGCCATCAGAGTCCGTGGTGATTGAGGAGAGCAGATCATCGTTGATGTACACCCTTGCAAGCCTGTTGCGCATGGGGGTGCCGTTTGTATCGTATATGGTGACTGTGATATTTTTTGGAATTCCAATATCCGTTACTGCAGCCAGATACACGTTTTTTGTTCTGGATTTTTGTGATGGCTGTTTTCAGTCATACAGATGATCGATTGAATTTATGATTGTTTTTTGGTTATTGCCATATTATTAGGACAAGCTGCTCCAAGCCACCTTCCTCTTGGAATCAGGATACAAGTGCATCTTTTCGTAGAGCATGTGCGTCTGCATACAGTCATGTACCACGTGTTTGGCCTCGCTCAAGTCTACCAGCAAGCAACACAATGGAATAATGTATTGAAATAACAGAAAATAGGTTTGAGATTCAGAGTGCCTGGAACTCTTCGCTCCATTTGTGATAAGCGCGAACCATTTCAAGTGATACGCTAGGTTTTCGTCGTTCCATAATATTTTTGAAATCAGATGTGGTAAGCTCCCTTGGTTGAATCGGCTCCTCGCCTTCAACTGGTTCATGGTAGTCAGGGGCATTGAAAATTTCATGGACTGTCTTTATTTGGGCAGCCTGGCATACGTCTTTGATGTCACTTGCACTATACCCATCAAAGAGTTTTGCCAGTTCAGTATTGTTTACCTTGTAGTTTTTACTCAGGGGGGCTGTATACTGTTCAAACAGGTTTTCCCTTGCCTCTTGGGTGGGCAGTGACACATAGATTCTCTTTTGGAATCTTCTGAGGAATGGCCAATCAAGACTCCATGGTTTGTTTGTCGCACCAATTACATACAGCATCAAATCTTTGCCCTTTCCATTTACCCCATCCATTTCAGTCAAGAATTGGTTTTTGGTTCTTACCTCCCCGCCAACCTCGCTGTTTCTAGATCCTAACAAAGAATCCACCTCATCTACAAACAAAATTACAGGCTTGCCCTCTTTTTCAGCATACTGTCTTGCCATGGCAAATAACTTTGAAACATTCTTTTCTGCCTCGCCAAGCCACTTGCTCATCATGGATGACGCATCCACATTGATGAAATAACCGTCCATCTCGTTTGCAGTAGCTGCCGCAAGCATTGTTTTTCCCGTACCCGGCGGACCGTAAAGTAGCATTCCTTTTGGCCATCCAAGTGGAAACAGATCAGGCCTTTTAGTAGGGTATACGATTGATTCACGTAATGCGCTTTTAGCATCATCCAAACCAATTACTTGATCCCAAGTAACATCGGGTTTTTCCTTCATTATTAGTTCTTCAAAATCATTCTCATTTTCCTGTCTCTGAACGGATTTCTTTTGATCCTCAGTGGATGCTTTCGGATCAACTGCAGGCTCGACACCGTGAGCTTGTTGCAGTGCGGTAATTCTGCCATGATAGGAATTGCACCTGTCCTTGTAAATTTGATTAAGCTTGCTGTTTGGGTATAGTTGCAATAGTTTCATGAGGGAGTCAATAGCATGCTGATAATGGGTGATTGCCATTCCACGCGCCCCCTGCGAGTCAAATTTGATGGCTTCAGAAGCATATTTGCTTGCTGTGTTTTCTAATTCTTGTGGGGCTAAACTCATTATAATTACCTGCGCAGTCTCCCCTCAAGTATTTTGTTGGTATTCTACGGTGTTAATCTCTGTCACAAAATTGGTTAAATTAATTGGACTTGTTTCATGCTCATTATAGTCAGGTCCGTCATGATATTTTTTTTTAAAATCAGATTTGTCAGAGATATGGGTATGCATGTCTTTGACCTTGTTGATCGAGTCCTCAGCTGAGATTATCAACTCAGATACCTCGTCATCCAGGTCTGTAAGAGAGCCGGCAGTTTCGTTGATTATGGAGATAAAATGCCTGAGAATTGAGCGCATTTCTTTTTTATCTGCGTATTTGCACATCATAAAATCGGCAATTCCGACAATTTTATCCAAATCCTGCAGCTCCTCCAAGGTAAGCTTGTCGACTTTTGAATCCTTGGTTGAGGTTATTTTGGATAATTTTTCATCGATTTTTGAAGAAATGGACCTAATACGTTCCACATCCTTTGAAAAATCTCGTTTTTGATTCAGCATGTCAGGTATTGCATAATTTTAAAAAATCAAGATTAGGATACCGCTTATTTAATTTAGAGTCCGCTATCAATTTTACTTTATAAAGTTTGGATGCGGACTCGGAGTTTGAATGGCTAAAATCGAATCTGGCCGTGGTTAAAGCAGCCGAATCTATTACGATGCTGCCTAAATGAACGGATATTTCAGATAATTTTTGACTGCAATTAGGAATAACACCAAAGAGTTGGGCGCTGACAATTCTAATCATCGGGATTGCGGGGGGTAAGATTTCAGGTATGCTGCCTATATTAGAAATTTTCATCATGTTCCTTTTAACATAAAGCAGGATTTCTAGAGAATACACGACTAGATGTTCTAGTTTCAAGGCATCAACTTGAAGTTTGTCGGATTCATCAAAATTGGAAATCAGATCCTGATTTGATTTTTTTGATTGGTTTTGTCTGTCGTAAAGGACGTCGATTATCTCATCTAGCATATCTACAGAGTATTTCAATCTGGGAACAAGGGTTACAGAATGGGAGATATTTTCAATTTCCGTAGAATTGGTGCCAGTGGTGCAGCATTTGACCAACATGCCACTAACTTTTAGATTTTGTATTTGAGGACGATGTATCAAATATTTTAGTAACCACGGTTACACATATCAGCAGATACAGTTTTGATTTTTTTTGAGTGTTTGTGTAAAGGAATTTAGCTCTCAATTTTACCTAATAACAAATTAAGGAAAATCATGATAAATGAGCACGTTTTAACAGTCAGTCTAGAAGAGTTTGGATTAAGCAAATACGAGGCACAGGCATACGTGGCATTGATTGCAAAGGGCACCATTTCAGCAGGAGATCTTGCATACTATTCAGAAATTCCAAGAACAAAGATTTATCCGACATTGCTAAAACTGGAAAATAAAAAACTGGTCATCATTTCAAAAAGCAAGCCAATCATGTGTACGGCAATTGCGCCCGAAGACGCTTTTGACGGCATAATTCATGAGCAGATCAACAAGGTAAATGCAATGAATACCTTGATTTCCAACTTGAAGAAGGCCAGTGAGGAGAGTAGAAAGTCTCAGGGTTCAGAAGAAAAAAGATATTTCCACCTAAATGCAAACAACGTCCTGCCGCAATTACAGACAATGATTGAGGGTTCAAAATCATCAATCAAAATTATGACTGATCAGTGGGGCTTTGGACTGTTATCTGAATGCAAGGAGCAACTAGTGTCAGTATTACGTAGAAATTTAGAGGTCAAGATTCTAGTATCGCCGTCTCAAATTTGTTCTGAATCATTTAGGGCAATTCCGGACGAGGCGGAAATCAGGGCGTCAGACATTACGCAGAACTGCTTTATTTTTGATGAAACAGAGTTGCTAATGATAAATAACGATAATGGAAAAGGTGCTATTTTTTCATCCACGGATATTCTGGGAATAAACCAGGAAAAAATATTTTCAAATGTTTGGAAAAACGCAATCAAAACAAGGGCCCTGGCAGACATGACAAAAACTGAGGCACATGAGATTTACAAGATTATTAAAATTGTGAATGAAGCAGGTCTGCTATATCTGCTAAACTCTGCAATGGTATCTAAAAAACCAGAAGCGGACATGCTGAAGCTTTTAGAGAAGAATGGAATTTCTTTAAAATCAAAAACTCTGGATGATGTAATTGAGATAATTGATGCGGTGATGCAGATCACGTGTTCGGGTCACGTTAATTTTGAGGCAAATACAAAAAACATAACAGTAGAGTCAAAATTAAACAGCAGTCATTCACTGCCGTGGGTGTCAATTTTAGACGGGTGTCTTCAAAAACAGGGTTACAAAACCAGAACCGTATATCAGAACAATTCAAACAAGGGTGAAAAGGTCCATATTAAAATAAGTAAAAGGTAAAAAAACCATTCAGGGGTTTTTGAATGAAAGGTGGGTTTTTCCGGGATTTTAGAGGCATGCAAATAAAATCAATATGGTTAAGAGGTTTCCAGAAGATTTTTCCCGATAAATGCTGAAATTTTTTTGCTTGGTTTTTCACCGTCGTTATTTTGATTCTTTGCACCGTATTAATTCAACAGTTTTAGGATCTAGTTTGGCAAGATATTTGTTCAATTCTTCCTCATCTAGTTCCTCGTCATGAAACAGCAATACAACTTTAAATTGGCGCGCAGGCATTCATTACGGTATAGGATGGGAAACATGTACAAAATACTCAGTTTTCACACTCAGACACATAATGGATCCTCTTTATCCTCCCCCAGACAAGCACAAAAGTTCAGTCATCACCAATAAATAATTCCGTTTAAAAGATATGCCATGCAGACGATTTCCATCAAATATATTTTGGAATGTATGAATGATGAAAAAAACTATTTTGGGGATTTATGGCAAACTTGTCTAAATAATAAAAAAAGATTCAACAGAACCAAGCTAAGGGAAATTTTAAAAAAAATGGAGGTGTTGGGATACATCAAGAAACACGGATACAAGGACAACGCGTATTATGTAAGATATTACCATTATTCACTTGAAGAAAATATTGGTTTTATCAATAATATTATTTTTACATATGAATCCAAAATAAATTCGGCAATTAAAAATCTAGAAAATAAAAAAATATTTTTAGACATATCAAAAGATCTCAATTCGTATAAATTCAGCAAATATACAAAATCAGAGTATGAATCACTGCTGATTAACATGACAAGTATGTTCGAGTTGGCATCATCAATTCTGTGGACTAGTGAAAACGGGGAGGATGGTAAATTGAGAAAAGAATTAGCAGGATGTTTTAAACAAATTAATGAATTCATGGGTGAAATAAATCACAGATTACTTGAAGGCAGGAAAACACAAGAGAGGATATTATTACAAAAAGACTTTACTAGTAAAATTCCCAAAGTAGGACACTTGAAAATCTAAAACAAAATTACACGGTTCAGCCTGCGTGCTTTTTCAGATGCCTGTTCATTAGGGGTTTGAAATGCAAGGTTGAAGAGCTGGAAACACCAGTCGGAAAATAATACTCAGACCCGGGGATTACGTCTCTTTTGTTCCTGCGGCTGCTCCATCAAGCATTTGTAGTTTAACAGTCATTTTTTTGATTTTCTAGACTGTTTCATATGTATATCACCAATTTGCAATAGGATCCTAAAGAACAGATTTATAAATTAAAATGGATATATTAATTCATGGCTCAAGATGAAAACAAACCGCTTACAACTAAGCAATTTAATGGATTTATCAACGATTTGGTTGAACACTTGAACAAAGTTCATAGTCAGACTTGCAGAAGATTAGACGATATTGACCAGAGCTTACAAAAAATTGAAATCCGCATAACCAATGTTGAACAAAAGATAGGAGTCGTTGAAAGTAATATTTCCTCTGTCAAAAGAGATACAAAAAGTATTCCCGACATATTTGACATACCGCATATTGATGGTGATGATATTGCAAAATTGACAACCAGAGTAAACAAGCTAGAAAACTAGACTAAAATTTCAATTCAGAGAGGATCGTGTTTTATTGTTTATTTACCTGTAGATAATATAGCAGAATCTGCAATTCGATACGGGTAAGTTAGTGGGTGTTTTGACTACATTGTAAAGTTGGTGTGTTTTGTGAAATTTTATCCCAAAAACACATGATCGCAAAATCATAATTTAGTAGAACTCATCTGGAAGAAGCAATAGATCCTCAGCAATATATGCTAAATTAGACTCGTTAGATGTGAAAGGACTCATCGAGATGACAGTGGTTATGGTGCAAATGGAGTGGACCCCTCAAATAAGAACACTTTTTGCATATTTTTACATACAGTTGTTATTATTTATGGCTCATCTCTCATTGTGATAAGAATCCCTTGAGTCACATATCCAGTGCTAAGTAAATCCAGGAATGGTCGTAATCTCGATATGACTCTGCAATGACTGCTGTTTCCAGATATCTTGCAAACTAGCATGACCACAAAATTCTTTTTTAAGCGTCTTGTGGAGCGATTCGTCTGTTCGTTCTGCTCCGGCATATGATATCTTGTAAACTCCTGTCTTGCATCAAGAGATAGATTATATCCTGAAACATCTTGCTAACAAACTGGCTGCCGTTGTCTGTTCGAATCTTGATTGCGATTATGATACAAAAAAAATGATCTGAGCGCCAAAATTTGACAATGTGGATTCAACATAGACCATTCCTTTGAATTATCTAGTAAAAATTAGTGTAATTCAGAAGATCCATCTTCATGCCTCATGTCTAACATCAAATAACTTTACAATACACCAGGTTCTAAATACTAAAATCAGACCAAAATTAAGCATTATAATCATGATTGAGGAAAAACTTGAATCTGCGGGAATTAAACTCCCCAGTCCCCCCACTCCTGCAGGATCATATGTGCCGGCAGTAAGAACAGGAAATTTGTTGTTTGTTTCAGGTCAAGTACCAATGGAGAATGGCAAAGTAATTTTTACAGGAAAGGTTTCAGATGATAATCTGGGAACTGCACAAAAATCTGCAAGAATGTGCGCAATTAACATTCTAGCTCAAATAAAAAGGGAATTGGGCAATTTAGACAAGGTTACAAAAATTGTAAAGATTTCAGGGTTTGTAAATTCCATGCCAGACTTTACACAGCATCCCAAAGTCATCAATCCGGCATCAGATTTATTTTTTGAAATATTTGGTGAAAAAGGAAAACATTCCAGGGTTGCAGTGGGAGTAGCTTGTCTACCACTGGATTCAATGACTGAAATAGATGCAATTGTAGAGTTTTCAGAATAATCAAATGAAAGTTGTCTTAAATGGGTTTTTGAGATAATGTTATGGTGCAAATCTGCATCTGCTGTTCGATCAGATATTATATCAGGCGCAGTTATAGTGACGATCAAAAGTTTGTGAGGTCAATTGGAATTCTATTCAGATATTTTTCAATATCCGGACATATCACACTGTTCTAAAAGATTTGGAAACCCAAACGGCATATCAGACATTGATGCACATATTCTGAGATCGACAATGTCTGCTTTGCATGATGCCTGCATTTCTCTACGATATCAAATAATGGAATCAAACTCATTGTTTTAGGACGTGAATAATCTTGCCATTTTTGGCGTGCTAAAAATTATCTCAGATATTTGCGTGTCTTGGGTGGCATAGTAATTGTGACAGGGTCATTATCCATCCCATAATTCCTGATTGTTGTATGTCCAGAAAAAGTATCAATTCCACAGGGTAAAAGAGTTCCCAGGGTCTTGCAACGATTATTTTATTTTTTTATTTAATTCTGTAATGAACTGTTTTATTTTTGGTTTAGGAACAACTGCACCACATGCTTTATCATGTCCGCCACCAGAGCCACCAAGACTAGTTGCCAAGAGGTTAACAATTTTGCCCAAATGTACCTTACAATTCTTTGTTCCTCTAACAGAGACAGCATAAATTCCATGATCTATGCGTTCCTTGTATGCAACACCAACATCTTTGCCAGACAGCCCCATAACAAAATTAACTGCTCCACCAGCCCCGGAATCTAAAATTTCCATATGTCCAAGATTTTTCATGGTTTTCAAACCTTTCTTTACTTTGGCAATTATTTGAGATAATTTTTCAACTTGTATTTGTGCAAACTCGAAAGTATTTGGGATATCATGAGGGAATTTAGATTCTGCCAATTCCTCCACCAAATACAGCAAATAATCAGGTTCTTTTTGATGCCCGACAATATTGTATGTCATCACAGTTGCACTAATCAAAGCAAATTGTCTATCATAAATTTGAAGTAATTTGGATCCAATCGGCCTATCCTCCATGTAATCGGTAATTGCAGCACACGTTGCTACAAATGAAGCATGGTCATTTAGTTTTGATTTATAGGCATTATACACCTGAACAGTTGTACACTCGTTGATATCATGAATGAGTTTAACCTTGATCTTTTCCAAGGATTTTACAACGTTGGGATCTATATCATGGTGATCAATATAAGTAACTGAGACCTTGTTTTTTCTCAATTGTTTCATAATATCAATAAATTCATCTTGTGTTTTTTTACTCAGACCCAGATCACATATGAATAATGATTTTAATTTTTCATCCAGAACGACTTGGTTCAATGCATCCATTTGACCAGGATAGTCAACTAGTATTGCATCACCGCCAAATGCTTGGCGAATAAGGGCGGCAGAGCTAATACCATCGCAGTCTTCTTTATGGGAAATACAAATTATCTTGGTTCGTTTTGACGTACTTGATTTTTTAGCTGCTGGTTTTTTGGTTACTTTTTTAGCTGCTGGTTTTTTGGTTACTTTTTTAGCTGCTGGTTTTTTGGTTTTAGATGGAGGGGATGCCAATACAAGTTCAAAAACCACAAACCCTCATTTAAATGAAGAATATAAAATTAAGATTTCCTCAAAGGCTTTTTGATACTTTGATTTATCAGGGAACTAGAATCAAAATACACATCATATAATGACAATCCCTCCATTTGGGTTTGATTGTCAATTTGCTGAATTTTTTTTAGTTCCTCAGATGATGCATTCAAGACCAAGTCATCTAATTTTTTCAAATCTTCTCGCTCTTTAGGAGTCACTAAATTTTAATTAAAAATTATCATTTATGACCAAAAGTTGCCATATTAGACTAATTACTAAACTTCATAGACGTAATTTTAGCGAAAATATAATAAAAGATTTTCAGTAGGCTCAGTATGGAGACAAAAAATATTGGTCTGCGAGGTATAGAGGTTGCAGATACCAAAATTTCAAACATAGATGGCAAAAAAGGCAAGCTCATTTATCGAGGATTTGACATTTTAGATCTCACAAAAAATTCAACATTTGAAGAAACGGCATATCTTTTACTTTATGATAATTTGCCCACAAAACAACAGTTAGATGAATTTAATGCAAAACTCATTGATGCCAGATACATCCCAAAACAAATGCAGAAGAACATGGCAAATTGGAGGAAAGATGCAGATCCCATGGATATGCTTCAGGCTTTTGTCTCTGCACTAGCAGGGTATTATGATGAAGAATTTTCAAATAAAGAAGCAAGTTATGATAAAGCGATAAACCTTATTGCAAAAGTTCCTACAATTATTGCCAGCTGGCAGAGAATTAGAAACGGATTGAGTATCGTGGATCCTGATTCATCATTAAGTCATGCGGCAAATTTTCTATACATGATGTGTGGTGAGAGACCAGATCCGGAAGTTGAAAAAATCTTTGATGTTTGTTTAATACTTCATGCAGATCATACGTTTAACGCATCAACGTTTACTGCCAGACAAGTTGCATCTACACGTGCACACATGTATTCAGCGGCAAGTGCGGCAATTGGTGCTCTAAGTGGGGAATTACATGGGGGAGCTAACACAGAAGTGATGAAAATGCTCTTGGAAATTACAGGATTGGATAAAGTTGAAGGATGGATTAAGGAAAAAATGAGTGCAGGGGACAGAATTATGGGAATGGGACATGCCGTATACAGAACTTATGATCCAAGAGCACAGGTGCTAAAAGAATTATCAAGAAAACTTGCAGAGAAAACCAAGGAACCATGGTTTGCAATGACTGAAAAAATTGAAACAACAACAATATCAGAAATGAGATCTCAAAAAAACCGAGATATTTATCCCAATGTGGATTTATACAGTGCATCAATATACTACATGTTAAAGATACCAGTAGACCTAAACACGCCAATCTTTGCAATCTCAAGAGTTGTAGGATGGGCTGCACATATCATTGAGGAAAAATTTGCAGAGGCAGCTCCAAGACCGGCATTATACAGACCTAAAGCAGTCTATGTTGGAAAATATTGTGGACCGGAAGGATGTGAGTACAAAACACTTGACTTGCGAAAATAATTTAATTTCTTGTGTTTAGCCAATCTTTAGCTTTGGAATTTACATCATGTTTGTACAATACTTCAAAAACCATATCGTAAAATGTTATACCTTTTTTATGGGCCTGGTTATCAAGCCATTTGATTCCATCTGCTAGTTCTGGATCATATTCTGAAAATTCAACTAACTCGTCTACCATTTTTGAGAAAAAGGCGTGAGATTCAAGCATAAGTAGATCTTTCAGTCTATGATCATAAGCAATGGATTCAAAATATATTAACAAAAGACCCCTTTTTGATTGACAATTCAACCATTCTTTATTCGGATGTAAATGCACAAAGAGTCTTGATGGGTTATTCAAACAAATGAATACGGTTGTTGGAAAATGAGATGATGCAGGCATTTCCAAAAATAAAATTAGATAAAAGAATCATATTTGAGCAATTAAATAATGACTTGAAAATTAAAGAAAAATTTATGCAAAATAGAATTAAATTTATCAAGAATTAACAATGCAGAGCAAATTAAAGATGGTTTGAACGGATTCGTCAAAAAATAACTTGGTAAATAAGATACTAAATACCAAGATCAGAAACGAGTGATTGCTGATGAGATCTCATTTGTAGTTTGTAATTATACCAGGTGTGATTAATAAAAAATACTGTTAATGTCAGGGATAACATTCTATTTTTAGAGGGATCTTGTGATATTTTCAATGGATAATCAATTATGCTGTAATAATTTCAAAAATAATAAAAATTTGATTTTAAAATCAGTATTTTTGGTTATTTTGACAAATTGTGAAATATTGCTAAAAATTATAAAATTTTTAAAATAGGCGTATTTTTAACGATTAGATTTATTTACTATCTAAAAAGTCATGGATCAATTATGGCAGGTATAGACAAAGCAGCTATAGGATTCTCAATTGCGATTGCACTAGTAGGTGTAGGAATTGCAATGGCAGGAATCGTAGCTGATAATGCACCATCTGTTGGATCTGATGTCAATACACGAATGATGGATAAAGACATGATGATGGATAAAGACATGATGATGGATAAAGACATGATGATGGATAAAGACATGATGATGGATAAAGACATGATGATGGATAAAGACATGATGATGGATAAAGACATGATGATGGATAAAGACATGATGATGGAAGACGACATGATGATGGATAAAGACATGATGATGGAAGACGACATGATGATGGAAGACGACATGATGATGGAAGACGACATGATGATGGAAGACGACATGATGATGGATAAAGACATGATGATGGATAAAGACATGATGATGGATAAAGACATGATGCTGGAAGACGACATTATGCTGGAAGACGACATTATGCTGGAAGACGACATTATGATGGAAGAGTCAGTAGGATCAACATTTCACATAGTTGATATCCCGGTAGGAACTGCAGTTCCTGGATGTGAAGAAAATAATACATGCTACTCACCAGCAGACATTACAATCAATGCTGGAGATACAGTAGAATGGATTAATGTCGACACAGCAGCACACACAGTTACAGACGGTAGTCCGGCTAATGGTCCATCAGGCGTATTTGATAGCAGTCTAGTCATGGCAGATGCATCTTTTGCATTTACATTCGATGACATAGGCAGTTACGATTACTTCTGCAGGGTTCATCCATGGATGACTGGTAGTATCACAGTGAACTAACCAAAATTTTTCTTTTTTCTTATTTTATTTGATTTTTCCTTATTGTTCGATTATATGTCACGCCAAATCTATGTGTCTCATCTCTAGCATATTGTAAAATTTTTAAAGATGCTTTATACTTTGGAATGATCACAGGATTTTTGTTTTTAGGCAAATAGATTTCTTCATTCTCTTTTGCCAAAGATACACACGGTAAATCTAATCCAAGGGACTCTAGAGATTTTACTGCAGAACCAAGTTGTCCCTTACCTCCATCAATCACAATTAAATCAGGAAGTTCAGAATGTTCTTCCAGCAATCTGTAATATCTTCTCTTAATTATTTCACCAATCATTGCAAAGTCATCCTGTCCTGACACTGTTTTGATTTTGAATTTGCGATATCCTGATTTATTTGGAATGCCTCCTACAAATCTAGACATTGAACCCACGGCAAAATCTTTCCCATGATTAGATATATCAAAACATTCAATGATATTTGGGATCACAGGAAGGCCAAGAATTTCTTTTAATTCAACTAATCCCGGAATTCCGCCTTTTGAATGAATTAATTTGATATTTTTTAAAATGAGATTAATGATATCTTTTTTCTTACCCTTGGAAGGACATAAAATTTGAACATCCAGCCCGGATTGTTCTGAAAGCAAGGATTCCAATAGTCCCTTATTTTCAGGCAACTCACTAACCAAAATGAATTTAGGTATTTTATGTGTGGAATAATACTGATACAAAAAATTTGAAAAAGAATTATCAGCTACCAAGTCAAAAAAGAATTTATCACTATCTCTGATCACCCCATTAATCATCCTAAAATTCATGACAGTTGCGGATTGTTCTTGAATTCCTATTCCAAAATATTCCTCATCAGAATTTTGAACATATTCCATTTTTTGTTTGGTTTGAAGACTTCCAAGTCTAATCAGAGTATCACGAATGTCTTTTGCACGCTCAAATTGCTCGGATTTGGCAGCTTGTTGCATCTCTTCTTCCAATTTTTTTGTAAAAATTTTGGTTTGATTTTTCCCTTTGAGAACATCCTGTAAAGATGCAACATGTTTAGGATATTTTTCTTGGGCATCCTTGAATTCACATGGACCCTCACAATTTCCCAGATGGTATTCCAGGCAGACTTTTTTGGGAAGAGTTTTACAGATTCTAATTTGGAATGATTTTCTCAAAGTGCCAATAGTAAGTAATTTTGAACTGCCTTGTGTAAAGGGACCAAAAACCTTTCCCTTGCCTAAAAATTTTCCGTCTCTTGTTCGTCTTGAAACTAATAATCTGGGAAACTTTTCATCAGATATTCTAAGATATGTATATCTTTGTTGATCTTTTAATTCGATATTAAATTTGGGTCTGTATTTTTTTATCATGTTGGATTCTAAAAGAAAAGCCTCGCTTTCATTATCAGTCAAAACAAATTCGATGGAAGAAATATTTTCCACAAGTTTTTGTGTTTTATAATTTTGATTTTTATTAAAATATGATCTCACTCTGTTTTTCAAATTCTTTGCTTTGCCAATGTAAATAACTTGTTCGTCACGATCTTTCATCAGATAGATTCCAGGATCAGTAGGAAGGATGATTTTAGAAATATCAAAAGTCATTTTTTTAACAATTTCTTCAAATACTTTCCAGTATAACTGCCAGGTGCATTTGCAATATCTTTTGGTGTCCCAACTGCCACTACTTTACCGCCTTCGTCCCCTCCCTCAGGTCCAAGATCTACTAGCCAGTCAGAATTTTTGATGACATCCATGTTATGTTCAATTACAACCACGGTGTTTCCCAAGTTCACTAGACGGTTTAGAACGTCTAATAATTTTTGAACATCTGCAAAATGCAGGCCTGTTGTAGGCTCGTCTAAAATGTACAGGGTCTTTCCGGTACCTCGTTTTGATAATTCAGATGCAAGTTTGACCCTTTGAGCCTCGCCTCCAGATAACGTGGTTGAGGATTGTCCCAGTTTGATGTAACCCAAGCCAACATCATACACGGTTTGTAATTTTCGTTGAATGGATGGAATGTTCTCAAAGAAATTTAATGCCTCATATACGGTCATGCCCAAAATATCTGAAATATGTTTACCCTTATACAGCACGGATAATGTTTCAGTATTGTATCTTTTGCCCTTGCATTCATCACATTTTACATAAACATCGGACAGAAACTGCATCTCAATTTGTTTTACACCATCCCCATCACATGCAAAGCACCGTCCATCAGCTACATTAAATGAAAATTGACCCGGGGCATATCCACGCTCTTTTGATAACGGGGTGTTTGCATAAAGTTCTCTAATGGGCGTAAAGGCGCCAATGTAAGTTGCAGGATTTGAACGGGGGGTCCTGCCTATCGGGGACTGATCAATTGCAATTACTTTATCAATATTTTCCAAACCTGTAATATCCTTGTGTGATCCTGGCCGAACAGTTGATTTGTAAAAATGGTTTTCCAATGTTTTTAACAAAATGTCATTGATCAATGTGGATTTTCCAGAACCGGAAACTCCAGTTACACAAACAAACAGACCCAAAGGAATTTCAATGTCAATATCTTTAAGATTGTTTTCAGATGCCTTTTTTATCAGTAAAGAACCGGAGCGATTACGAACTTTGTCATCTAGATTAATCAGCGAGTTATTTTGCAAATATTGGCCAGTCACAGATTTGCCATCCTTGAGAATCTGGTTTACGGTACCCTCAAAAACAACATTTCCCCCATGAACGCCAGCTCCCGGACCCAGATCTATCATCCAGTCCGAATTTCGTATAACTTCTTCATCATGCTCTACAACAATTACAGTATTTCCCAGGTTTCGTAGTTTATTTAGCGTTTTAATGAGCCGGGTGTTGTCGCGTTGGTGCAATCCGATCGTCGGTTCGTCAAGAACATACAAAACACCCGTCAAATTTGAGCCAATTTGCGTTGCAAGTCGAATTCTTTGGGATTCGCCGCCAGATAACGTGGAACTTAATCTGTTCAGTGTGAGATAGTTTAATCCAACGTTCATTAAAAATTCCAGTCGTTCTTTGATTTCTTTTAAGACATCCCTTGCAATGTATCGTTCATTTTCTGTTAATTTTAATGAGGAAAAGAAATCATAACAGTGATCAATGGACATGTCACATACATCCATAATTCCTTTTTTGTTAATTTTAACTGCAAGTGATTCGGGTTTTAACTTTTTTCCATTACAGGTATTGCACGGAGTGTCCCTCATGAATTGTTTTAGCCATTCTCTTTTTGATTCTGAATCAGTTTCCATAAATGTTCGCTGCAAATTACTCAAAACGCCCTCAAAGGAATTAGTGGATTGCCAGGAGGAATCTCCGGATTTTGAACGATATGTAAAATCAATCAGGTCATCAGTGCCATGTAAAATAATTTGAAGATGTTTTGGTTTAATTTCATCAAACGGGGTCATTAGATCAAAACCGAATTTTTTTCCAACTGCCCTTAATGCCTGACGTCTGAATGCGGAGAATCTACCGCTCCAAGGAACAATTGCACCGTCTAGAATGGATTTTGTTCTATCAGGCACCACTAAATCGGCATCAAATTCCATTTTAACCCCCAAGCCGTTACAAGTCTTGCACATCCCAAAGGGGGAGTTAAATGAAAAAGATCTTGGTTCCAAATCACCTACGGTCAATCCACAGTATGGACATGCATTGTTTTGTGAAAAAATCTTCTCGGATTTGTCTGCTGCAATCATCACGTCTCCTTTGGATGCTTTGATTGCAGTTTGTATGGCCTCAAAAAGCCTGGAACGTTCAGATTTTTCAGCGGTGATCCTGTCAACAATTATCTCAATATTATGCCACTTTTGCCTATCAAGGGCGGGAATTTCATCACCATCATCATCATTATTTAGGCTCAATACTTCACCGTTTAGGCGTATTCTAGAGTATCCGTCCTTTTTGATCTGTTCAAATAATTTCTCATATGTGCCTTTTTTTCTCTGAATGATAGGTGCCAGAATTAGAATTTTTTTTCCAGAATAATCCTTGAGAACTGAATCACAGATTCTTTCAATAGACTGGGTTGAGACCTTGCGACCGCAGTTAGTACAGTAAGGAATTCCAATTCTTGCAAATAACAATCTCATGTAATCATAAATTTCAGTGGTGGTTCCAACAGTTGAACGCGGGTTTTTGCTGGTGGTTTTTTGTTGTATAGAGATTGCAGGGGACAGTCCTTCAATAGAATCAACGTCAGGCTTGTCCATCAGCTCCAAGAATTGACGTGCATATGCCGAAAGAGATTCAACGTATCTTCGCTGGCCCTCAGCGTAGATAGTGTCAAATGCCAGCGTAGATTTTCCAGAACCGGACAATCCACTAATAACTACGAGCTTGTTTTTTGGAATATCAACATCGAGATTTTTTAGATTGTGATGTCTTGCCCCACGAATCTTTAATTTATTTTCGGTCATTTTTAAATTCAATCTCCTTTTTTATTCTTTTTATTCTATCCCTGCATTCAATGGCATGCTCAAAATCCAATTCAATGGAATACTTTGTCATCTGTGCTTCTAAATCTATTATTTCAGTGCTAAGATCGTGCGTTGATTTTAATTTTGAATCATCCAATGCAACTTCTTGATCCGGAACCGATTTGATGATGGTCTTGGGAACGATATTATGATCATCGTTGTACTGTATTTGTCTTGTCCTACGACGCCTAGTTTCACTCATTGTATTTTTCATCGATTGTGTAATGTTATCGGCATACATTATGACAGTTCCATTTACATTTCTTGCGGCACGGCCACAGGTCTGAATCAAGCTGGTGAAATTCCTCAAAAAACCCTCCTTGTCGGCATCCAAAATTGCAACAAGGGACACCTCAGGAATGTCCAGTCCCTCCCTTAAAAGATTGATTCCAACAAGAACATCAAACTCGCCTAGACGCAACTGCCGGATTATCTCAGTTCTTTGCAATCCCTCTATTTCCGAATGCATGTATCTTACCCTAATCTCTTTTTTGGAGAGGTATTCGGCCAGATCTTCGGCCATCTGCTTGGTCAGGGTTGTAACTAAAACACGCTCAGAATTGGCAGATCTTTTGTTAATTTCCCGGATTAAATCATCCATTTGATCTTTTGTGGATCTGACCTCGACCTGTGGATCAAGTAATCCAGTCGGTCTTAAAATCTGCTCAGCAATGTGGGATGAGGTTTTTTTCTCATATTCGGATGGCGTTGCCGACACAAAAATTGTATTTTGGATGTATTTTTCAAACTCTTCAAATTTTAGCGGGCGATTATCAAACGCACTTGGCAGTCTAAATCCATACGTTATCAATTCGTTTTTTCTTGAGCGGTCACCCTTGTACATCCCATGAAGCTGGGGCAGCGTTACATGGGATTCATCAATGACTAACAGATAATCATCTCCGAAAAAATCCATAAGACAGAATGCTTTTTCCCCCGCCTTTCGTCCGTCAAAATGTCTTGAATAATTTTCAATTCCGGAACAGTATCCCAGCTCTTCAATCATCTCCAAATCATAGTTTGTTCTCATCTCAAGTCTTTGTTTTTCCAATTCATTTAATTCTGTTAATCGTTTTTTTAGTTCGTCTCTAATTGATTTGACAGCTTTTTTACGAACATCTTTTGCAATAAGATAATGTTTTGCAGGGTAAATTTTCATTTGAGATACCTTCTTTTTTTCTTTTAATGAGACGTGATCTAAAATGGTAATTTTTTCCACATCATCCCCAAACATAGAAATTCTAACTACATCCTCAGAGTATGCCGGAATGACATCAATGGTATCTCCCCTTACTCGAAAATTACCGGGGGATACCTGGATATCATTTCTTTCATACCTGGCATCAACGAGCCTTCGAATAAGTTCACTCCGCTTAATTTCATGACCCGTGTTAATGGTAATTGCCAGATCGTCCCAATCGCGGGGATTGCCAAGCGAATAGATGCATGATACAGTAGATACGATGATGGTAGGTTCGCCTGAAAGCAGCATCGCAGTGGATTCCAATCTCATTTTTTCTATTTTTTCATTGATTTGAGTGTCTTTTTCGATATAGGTGTCAGTCTGCGGAAGATAGCTTTCAGGTTGATAATAGTCATAGTATGATACAAAGTAACCCACGTTATTTTTTGGAAAAAACTGCTTGAGTTCGGAATAAAGTTGTGCTGCAAGGGTTTTGTTGTGCGATATTACAAGTGTGTTTTTCCCAGTTCTTGTAATTACATTGGCAACAGAGAATGTTTTGCCACTGCCAGTCACCCCGAGTAAGGTTTGAACGGATCCCTTCTGTACGCCTTTAACCAAGGAATCAATTGCCTGAGGCTGATCACCTGTAGGTTCATAATCAGACTCTAATTCAAATTTAGAGATTTGTTCCAACAGATATAATCCTGAAAAACGAAACTTATAGCTAACGTTTCTCAAACAAGAACAACCAGTCAATTAGTGCCAAATTCGGGGATTCTGCGTGGTTTTGATAATAAATTTTCTAAAATTTGATTTGTATTGGCATACTAGTCCTAAAAAAATCAAAGATACTGCAAAAAATGATCAAAGGGATTTGGCACAACAGATCAATTACTTGGTTCAAAGCAGTGCAAAAATGATAATGTTCCTGTAATAATTTTAATCAACAAGTTCAAGCTAAATGAGAATACCATTACTACCAGACAGGCTCGTCAATCATGCTCAAACCGCTTTCAGTGATCTTGAATCCCATTATCTGCAGTGTTTTAGCAGCTGAAGGCGAGTCTCTTTTTAGAATTTTTTGTGCCAAATCCAGTCTGTCTTTAGGTCGCATATGCTGCCCAATTTTGTATTTGCCAGAAAGTGTTTGAGGAGTTACTTTGATCACAGTTACAGCATCTAAAACGCGCATCTCAGACTGCATTGGGGCATACTGTCCCTCCGGTTGATATTTTTCCATCAAGGCATTTAGTGCAATGGTTTTTTCATCCTTATCAGATACAAGCGAGGCCGTGCCTTTGATTACAATGCTAATGTACAGCGTATCAGCTAAAGAGGCATCGTGGGGATCTTGAAAATAAGAAGGTAGAAATTCAAGTTCCCTATCAGATTCAAATCCAACCCTGCTGTTTCTAGAAATATTATCTAGTTTCTCCCCCCTTACATGGGAATGCATGTAAACTGCATCATTCAAAAGTACAAAGTTCATAGGAATGATTTGCGGGAATCCGTTCTCATCAATGCTTGCTATACGTCCAACATGCTCCTCACTCAGGAATTCCTTGATTTTTTCATATGATTTTATTTGAAGAATTCCAGTTAACTGCATGAATTGCCTTGATAAAATAATATTATAAATCAAGAGGCATGGAAACCCCTAAAATACACGACAAACAAAAATCATTATGAATGATCCCTATCTTGACGAGTTACGAAGGGATTTTCAAGGCTACTCAAATCAAATAAAAAAATTAAGGATCAAACTATTAAAAACCAGTTCTCCGGAATCACAGGCAGGAATAATCAGACAGATTGATTCCATAGCAAACAAGATGGAGAACAATCAAAGACAATCAGCAAAGGTAACAAAATCTAGAATCAAGGAAAGAAAATCAAGGAAATGACCTGTTGTGGTGGTGGTTATTATTCTCCATCATCCAACTCTTTTGCTAATGCCCTAATTTCCAGTATTCTGCACTCCAATTCATTGCATTCTGCCTTGAATTTTGTGACCATAAAATAGCATTACAAAAATAATCAAAAACAGGCAACATTCAAAAACTTGACTTTTTCATCCAAATTCTTAATTAATGTAAATTGCTAAATTTAGGATCAATTCAACATATGAAATGGATGAAATTGATGAAGAATGGGAGGATGCCATCAAGACGACCTTGGATCTTTTAGAAGAATGGGGTTCTGCATCAAAATTCATCTGGTTTAGGGAATTGCATAGAATCACGGATATTGACAAGGGATTACTGCGAAATATTCTCAATGAATTAAAAAAATCAAAGGAGGTACAAGAGATGCGCGGTACAAATAACAGGATATTTTTCTGCCTCAAAAAATACTATATAAAATGCAGGGATGTCGAATTTCGATTCAAGGGCAAGCAAATAACATTAAAGGATGGCAGTAAAACAAAAATTATTCAGGGTTCAACTAATGCCACTGAACGAACTAGAAAAAGATTGGAAAAGCAAAAAAACAAGCGCAGGGCTAAATCATTTACAAAAAAGAAAAAAAGGCCGCATAAATCATAGGGAATCCTCGGATTGGCGTCGTACAAAATTGGATTCGGCACGTTTTATTTTAGTGGATTCGGCCACATCTTCGGCCATATCATATAGATTATGTAATTTCATATCAGGCGTCAGTTCGTCTTTTGTTTCATCATCCAAATCATATTCAAGATTGGTCAAAATTTCCATATTTTCCTCCAAAATATCAAGGCATTTTTTTACTGATTCTGAGAGATCCTCATCCATCACAACACATAGAGGAGGACAGTAGGCTAAATGATTTGCTGTGAGTTACAGTAAAGAACACTATTGTCGGGCTTTTTCACGCAATGCAGGCATTACATGACTTGCAAATTTATCAATAGAGCCAAAATAGTTCTTGCCCCAGAATCGAATTACAAAGTGGTTGACGCCGGCATCCAGGAACTTTTCAAAGGTTGGAATAATATCATCAGGAGTACCAACTGCAGTTGATGAACGGGCAACAGAATCAGGAATTTTAGTTGCAGCATCCCTCATCTTGACAATCCAGCTTTGGTCAGACATTGAATATTCTGTAAAGTATTTTACAAAATCAAATCCTTCAATCTCTTTTAATCCGTGAACCCTTAAAATCTCGGGCTTGAATAGGCTGACTTTGACTGCCTCCTTCATCTTGGCCCATGATTCTTCTGCATCCTCTGAAAAATAAACGTCAATATCCAAGGCATATTCAAAATTATCTTTTTCCTCCCGGGTTCTGTTGTTGGTATCCATTGATACTTGGATCTGTTTTTTATGATCCACGAAGAGTTTGGGGGTGTAACCGATTGGCAGCCAGCCATCTCCCAGTTTTCCAGTCAATGCAAGTGTACGCTTGCCACCGGATGCCATATAAGTTGGCGGATGCGGTTTTCTGATTGGAGCTGCTTGCAAACACGCACCTTCAAGTTGGTAATATTTTCCCTTGTAATCTACAGTGTTATCAGGTGTTGACCTGTATAACGTGTGAATAAGTTCAATTTGTTCTGCCCATTTTGAAACAGGTTTTTCAAAAGGAATGCAAAATTCTTTCAGGTTCTGCGCTTCACCTGCTCCAATTCCCAAGATTGCCCGGCCTTTAGAGACCCTGTCAAGTGTAATTGCGGCAAGTGCGATATTTGACGGATGTCTTCTAATTGCATCAGTAACACATGTTCCCAGTTCCACATTATTTGTAACGGCTGCAATTGCAGATAGCATGACCCAGGGGTCAAGAACCGTTGCATTTTTCCATTGTGGGACATTTGTGTGGTCCATATAAAAGATCGAATCATAGCCGGTCTTGTCAGCCAGCATGCATGCAGTTAAAATTTGATCCTCAGTATATCCGGCTCTGGCAACATTCAGACCATTTTGAATACCGAATTTTATTTTTTTATCAGCCAACTACAGTTACCTCAGATTATTATAATAAAAAGTTTAGTCAAGCCGCCATTCGTACTATAAAAAAAATGGAGAAAAAGTAAAAAATATTGAATTTTTTACAAATTACCTGCTTTGATGTCTTCAAGACACTTTACAACATCGTCTTTTGATATTGGAATCGGGTTCGGATCCAGGTGCCCTTTATCAGTCATTACGGTGTCTGCGGCTTCTGAAACATCGGCTTTGAGCTCTAGTTTATCAAAGCCCAGTTTTGCCATGGCCTCCTTGAATCGGTCATAAAAGATTGATTTGTTATGCTTGTGTGCAATGGTGGTACAAGAGGACAGTGAATATCCGTGAGGTACACCCTCATTTGAGAACACGTATGACAGTGCATGCCCCAGAGTTGTAGAGCAGTTACCAAAGCCTATTCCAGACAACATTGATCCATACGGATAGTTTTCTGGCTTGTCATTCATAATTGCATCATACAGAATCTCAAATGCCTGCTTGCACATGGTTCTTGTCAAGTCATTGCCGAGTTGGCTGTCATAACCTTCAGTAGCTTGAGCGCATGCATCACAGACAGAATTGTTTATGACGTGTTGCGGAGTTCCGTCTAAAAAGTAGGAATCGACAACTGCCATGTCAGCTAGAAATCTTTCCTCATGTAACAGTTTCTTTTTACCATCGAATTTCAGGACACAATAAGTTGTCATTTCAGCTCCGGTTCCAAATGTTGTCGGAATTAAGATCTTTTCTTTTTTCATCTCTGGTGCGGCATATTTTACCACATCCATTGAACTCCCGCCACCAAGTCCAATCAGACATGATGGATTCTTGTCTTTGAATTGTGAAATAACAGCATTGACATCGTCTATTGATGGTTCAGGTTTTACTTGGTCATACAACATGTAATCGGTAATACCCATTCTTGCAATCCATTTGTCAGAAAGTTCGGGAGGAACAGTTGTGACAATTAGGGCATTTTTTGGATACTCTGTTTCACCAAGTGCGTTTTCTCCAAAGTTGATAACTTTGGGAATGCGTATTGTTTGCATAAATCAAGGAATTATTGATTATTATTATACCTTGCAATCAAAAACTGATATTATTATATCCTGTATTACTGAGGAACAGTATGATTATCCAAAATTTTGAGGATTTGGCAACTACGGACAAGAAAAAAGATTGCCTAAAAATTTTAGAGGCAGGACTGCAGGCCGCAAATCCAGAAAATATAATTCCAAAATTCGTCACCCCCAATCAAATCAGGGTTAAGGATGAATCATTTAATTTAGAGCCGTATTCAGGCATCTATTCTGTTGCTTTTGGCAAGGCAGGGGACACCATGACTAGGGCATTAAATGCAATCATCCCGATAAAAAGGGGAATCATAGTTATTCCCAAAGGCTCAAAATCAACAATCAAAGGCAAGAAATTTCAGATTTTTAATTCGAGACATCCAAAACCGGACCAAACAAGCGTCAAGGCGGCAAAGGAAGTTCTGAAATTTGTTCAAAATAAACGAAGCGACGAACTGATAGTTTTTCTAGTTTCCGGTGGGGGCTCGTCGCTGTTGGCATTGCCTGATGATATTACCTTGGAGGACAAGGTGCATGTTACTGATACGTTGTTAAAATCAGGGGTTACCATACAGGAATTCAACTGCATTAGAAAGCACCTATCAAAAATCAAGGGGGGCTGCCTTGTAGAGAATATGAAGTGCCATGGAGTGGGACTGGTAATGTCAGATGTTCAGGGCGATGATCTTTCAACTATTGCATCAGGTACCACGCACATGGATGACACGACATATGCAGATGCACTAAAAGTTATTGACAAGTACAAAATAAGATCAAAGATGCCAAACGAGGTTTTGCAACTTTTAGAGGATAAAAGGGATAAAAATGAATCAGATACTGTCGTCACCACCACTCCGAAAAAAGCCAAAATCAAAAATTTTATAATTGCAAATAATGATGATTGCCTGAATGCGATGAGGGCCGAGGCAGAAAAGATAGGATACACCACAGACATCATGCATCTTTTTGGGGACATTAAAGAGGTAGTGACTAAAATTCTTGAAAGAATTTCAGAAAATGAAAAAACATGCATTATTTTTGGGGGAGAAACAACTCTCAGAGTCTTGGGAAAAGGCATGGGGGGAAGAAATCAGGAATTAGTTTTAAGACTATTAAAAAATACACAGAAATCTAAAAAAATGGTTATTTCATCTGTTGGAACCGACGGAATAGACGGCAATTCAGTTTTTGCAGGAGCAGTCACGGAAAATGTAAAGGTGGATTTGGATATCATGAAGGAGTTTCTCAGGAATAGTGATTCGGGAAGATTCTTTCAAAAACAAAAGGGAAACGTCATCACCAATGCCACCCACACAAATCTCATGGATATAGGCGTGATTTTGAGATAATATATCTAAAGAAACCTAAAAAATATCAAATTTCTGGATTTTAATTAAACAGATGATTATTCAAAAAGAAGGGATCTTCAAATATCATAATTGCCTAATGGATAATGATGAAAAACGATCATGGATTTTGTAATGATGTATCCTGTAAATGTGACTGTCACCGGGGATCAGGTTTTAGAAGGGGAAATAGGAAGAGACAGTATTGCTAGAAAAACAGTTCAACCCGGAAATGCTATACAGCCAAGTGGTTCATTTCTATATTGACAAAAAAGGATACACAAAGGACAAGGCAAACAAGATTGCCCAGTCAGTAGTACAAAAAGAATCCCTTCGAAGAATATGTAAAAATGCAAAGTGCAAACATTTCTCACATGATCACATTAGAAATTCTGAGACATGCCTGGTAGATGGTTGTGAATGCAGCGAATTTACAAAGTAGAATTATTATTATCATCAAATGAATTTTCAAGCAATGGCCGTGCGTTGATTCCCCTTTTGCACAGATCATCTGCAAACTCGTCAACAAACCCGTGTATCGTGTATACGTGTTCGGCCTCTGACTGGATGACCAGGTCAATTAACTCGTTGTAGTCACAGTGATCACTTATTGGAACCGAGTAATCGGTTCGCCTGCCAAAGGAATGCCTTGTTGATTGCGCCCACCCGCTAAACCCGATTGTCACCGCACCGTATTTTGACTTCATTTCTTGAACAAATTTGTTTTTGCTTGACATCAATGGCGCAATCATGACCCACGGTTTTTTTTCAAGCAAGCCTTTTTTTTCAGCCTCCGTATGACCCATTCCATCATCAAGGGATACGCCAAATTTTTGATGCAATGCGTTCATGTATTTCACAGAATCATGAAGATACGGCCCCCAATGACCAAAAAACTGGGTGAGTGTTTGTGCCTTGCCCAATTGATATCCCATCAAAATTACAGGGATTCCTTTTCCATAAAGCTCGGAAATTAATTCGTTGACCTGCTTGAGGGTATCTTTGAGTTCGGGGAAGACGCATTCAGGCAGACCAAATGTGCATTCGGTGATCAGGGTTTTGCATTTTGGGATTTTGGCACCCTTGAGAAATCCACGATCCCGGGTACAGACATCGCCGGTATAGAAAATATCATCAAATAGCAGCCCCCTTGCACCAAGAATATGCCCGCTATTAATTAGCGAGAAATTATCAAGGGATTCCACGTGGTTTTCCATCTTGAACCCCCGAAGATTGGCAATCTCACTAGTCTCAATAGAGGACAGAATGGTTCCGCCGTTTTTTGAGGGAAGATGATCAGAGTGTGCGTGGGAGACAAAGTTTATTCCGTTTACATCGCTGTTTTTTGGATCTAGGTAGACTCGTTTGTCATCAATCTCACACATGATGCCGTTTTTGGTCATCCTGACTTTGCCATACAATGAAAATCAAACCAGTTGGATTTGATATAAATTGCAGGTTTGATCTACTATTGACTAGTTGCTAAATCTAGGAATTCTAATCTCAGGTCGCGGGAGTAACATGGAATCCATCCTAAAGACAATCAGGAAAGAAAAGATTCCAATCAATCCTGCAATAGTAATTTCCAACAAGGCAGATGCAAAGGGTCTAGAAATCGCCCAAAAACTAGGAGTAAACATCAAAGTTGTTGAAAGCAAGGGATTCAAGGGAACCAGGGCAGAATATGACAAAAAAATAATTACAGTCCTGGCAAAAAACGGAGTCACGCCAAAAAACGGCCTGGTGTGTCTTGCAGGATTTATGAGAATCATCAGCCCAGAGTTTGTAAAAAGATATAAAAACAAAATGATCAACATTCATCCGGCCCTGCTTCCGGCATTTCCTGGATTGGATTCACAAAGACAGGCATTGGAATACGGTGCCCGGGTATCGGGGTGCACGGTCCATTTTGTAGATGCCGGCATGGATACAGGTCCGGTAATTATTCAGGCGGCAGTCAGAATTAATGAAAATGACACTGTAGAGTCATTATCAAAAAGAATTCTAAAAGTGGAGCACAGGATTTATCCCCGAGCAGTCAGTCTGTTTGCCAGAAGAAAGATCAAGGTTTCAGGCAGAAGAACGGTGTTGATTGATTAGGAATCAGGGCTGCCAAAAAAATACAAGACCCTGAGCTCCCTTTTATTTCCATGGAAACAATGTTCCACGTTTTTTGCGACAAAGAATAATTTGTCCCGGGTTACCTTGTAATCCCGGTCTTTGATTTTTAAAAAGCCGTCACCTGAAATGACAAAGTAGACCTCGTCGGAGTCATGGGGCGTTTGAACATCTTTTTCCCCCGGTTTTAGAACCAGGATACCTGCGGCCAGACTGTCCTTGTTGATAAAAGTGTGAAAGTAGGAATTGTTATTTCTTATTTTTTCCAGATATGCATCCAAATCGTACTCTAGCTTCAATTTTATTCAGCAACTATGGTGTATGTTTTTCTCAGTGGATCACAGGCCATGAAAGATTGTCCGGTGGGATGAACCTTTTCATGCTCGGGGCTATTGTGCATTTTGATAAAAGTTTCCTTGCTTTCATGCTCGACGAGGATTCGATAGCTGCTGCTGCCATCAGATGATTTTAAGAACTTTCGAGAGATAAATCCTGGAAAATTACACAGTATCTTGTTTGATTCGACAAACCAGTTTTTGAAATCAGATTCTGCCCCATCCTTGAGTTGAATATCTGCAATCATTACAAACATGATATGACTAGGAAACAGTCATTTAATTTCTTTTCTATGGTATTTTGGGGATTCAAGGATTAAATATCTACAAAGCAAAAAACATTCATGACAGGGATTAGAATTGACGGTGCAGTTATCGCCCAGACAGTCAGAGACCGAGTCAAAAAGGCAGCAGATGAGTTGAAAAGTCAGGGTATCTCCCCCTGTTTGGCCACAGTCCTGATCGGCGATGATCCTGCCTCTGCCACATATGTGAGAAACAAGCACAAGGCATGTGAGGAAGTAGGCATTGCTACAAAAGATCATAAACTTGATGCAGGCACAACCCAGTCAGAACTAAGCAGGATCATTGATGAGTTAAACGCGGACAAAACAGTCCACGGCATTTTAGTTCAGCTTCCACTGCCAAAACAACTAGATGAATTTGCAACAACATCAAGAATTTCACCATTAAAGGACGTGGACGGTCTAACCCCACATAATGCAGGGCTGCTTGCCATGGGAAAGGCAGTACTGGTTGCATGCACGCCGTCAGGTGTGATGGAGATCTTTGATTATCACGGAATAGACTTGGAGGGGAAAAATATCGTTTTAATTAATCGAAGCAATCTAGTAGGAAAACCGCTGTATCATCTGTTACTAGAAAAAAACGCCACAGTACTGACATGCCATTCTAAAACCAGGAATCTGCAGGGGTTGTGCAAGACAGCGGATATCATCATTACAGCAGTTGGGGACAGAAGCAAGTTCACATTAAAGCCGGAGATGATCAAAGAGGGGGCGGTTATAATTGATATTGCAATTTCAAGATTTCATGAAAGACTGGCAGGGGATTCAGACTATGAGGGTATTATTCAAAAGGCATCATTTGCAACACCTGTTCCGGGAGGGGTGGGTCCCATGACAGTTGCAATGTTGTTAAAAAACACAATTACCGCAGCATCATTGAGTAGTAGTCAAATTGGATAGAAACCCGGAAAAGGAATCACTGCGAAGCCGTCTTTTGGAGACAAGGGACAACACATCTTTTGATTTGTTGAAAATTGCCAGTGCGAACATTCAGAAAAAATTAAAAAAGATTTATGCTTTTAAAAATGCCCAAAAAATTGGGGCGTACTATCCGACGGGAAGTGAGATCCTTACCCAGGATATAATTCAAGAGTTGCTTAGCCAGGGAAAAGAGGTTTTTCTTCCAAAAGTAACCGGGGATGCCATGGAATTTAGAAAAATTATTGATTTCTCAAGCCTGGAGCACGGAAATTTTGACATTATGGAGCCAAAGGAGAACTGTCCCGTAGACCGCAATCTGGATGTCATACTAGTGCCAACCGTGGGAATAGATCCCAGCGGGGTCAGGCTAGGTTATGGTCATGGATTCTATGACAAATATCTGGCAGAGAATAAAATTACAACGATTTCCCTTGTCTTGGAAAAACAGATCATTAAAAGGATTCCAAAATCAGACCACGATATCTTGATTGATTGGATTGTTACAGAGTATAAAATGATGCAGACCCAGATATAGGCTGTTGATGTCCTTGATTTTTTTTGAATCTGCATATGATTTTGCAGGAATTGGAACAAGCGTTCTTTTGCAGGCTCTAAAATGATGTCTTAGTATGTTGTACAAGCAGTCCAAACAGGATGTAACTTGGTTCTGGCATATTTTGGGGATAAGACCACCAATACATCAGAACCCCAGCTCTGGGATTTCCACGGGGGATCTTAGCATATTTTTTATCTGCCTGTAATCCACGACATCTCTTCTGATTAATTATCCATCGGACTTGGATTTGCCTATTTTACCATATGTGTATGCGTTTCTGCCAATGTCTCCATTTTTTTTCATATGATGGGAGGTAACTATTTTTTGGACAGTAAAATGAAATTCTTGATTCCTAACTCTTTTTTTAGTGGTGAACATGCATGAGAATATGTCCGATGCAAGACAGGTATAGTGACGATCAAAAGTTCGTGAGTTATTTTCAAGAATTCTAGTTTGATTATTCATATTTACTTTAGTAAATCATCCAATCTTTATTTTTGAATGATTTCTAGTTCACAAATTTTCTTTTCATTATATAGCCTAATTTTACAGAAAAATCTAAGATCATAATTATAAAGATCATAATTAATACAAAATATGAAAGAGAGGATAGTGCGAGATCCAATTCAGGATTTCATAACATTAACAGATTATGATTTTGTGCAAAAAGTGATCAATACAGAATATTTCCAAAGATTACGACGGCTTTCTCAATTGGGCGTATAGCGAGAAGCAGAAGTTTATGAATTATTTTCAGGATTTCCAATTTTATTATTCATACTTGCCTAGGTAAAATCCACCAGCATCTAATCTTTTGATGATTTTTAGTTCACAAATTTTATCTTTTCGCTATATCACGCCTACGGTTGATATTCTATGTAAATTTTCAGTTGGCGTCATTTCAGAGTATCATACATGATTGTTTCGAAATATGTTTAATTGTGTGTGATCATAAAAAATGATGATGGCTAAGAGAAACTTGCATGTTTTAAAAGATGTTCAAAAAAGAAGACAAGGCGAGAGAACAATCTTAGTAATGGATCCTGTTCATAACTTTATTGATATTTCTGAATATCCAGTAATCAAAGAAATAATTGAAACGCCTTATTTTCAGCGACTTCGTCGACTTTATCAATTGGGTTTAGCTTCGTCTGTATATCCAAATGCAACACATTCCAGATTTGCACATAGTATTGGAGTAATGCATGTGTTCCTGATTCTTTTTGATTCAATAATGCAAAGATCAAAAATGAGACCAGCAAGAATTAAGAAACTCCGTCCTGTTGGAGCTGTTGCAGCACTGCTTCATGATATTGGTCATGGTCCATTCTCTCATGCTTCTGAGCATATTCTTGAAAATGGTAAATTCGATCATGAAGAAATGACTCGTGAAATAATTAAAAATACTATAGTTGGAGAAATTCTGAAAAAACACAAAATAGATCCTCAGCTAATCTGCGATATACTCACTCGTGAAGTTTCAGGAGATCTGTTAATTTTATCCCAGTTAATTAGTAGTCAATTGGATGCTGACAGATTAGATTACTTGATGAGAGATTCGTTTTTTACAGGAGTTCAATACGGAAAAATCGATATTCAGAGAATTGCTAATACCCTTGAAATTTGGACTAAAAACAGACCTAGACATCACAAAGGAACAATCATAATTTCAAGGAAGGGTATTGAGGCAATCGAAGATTATGTCTTGGGCAGATATCTAATGTATAGAGGAGTTTATTTTCATAAAGTTACTAGAGGTATGGAAGGAATTCTAGTAAATATTTTCAAAAGAGTAACACAATCTCGAGCTGCTTTAAAGGATTTACAAAAAATTATAAGAATTGACAAAAAAGTAACTCCTGAACTTTTACTTTCTTTAGATGATTATGTATGTTATTCTCTTTTTCATAAATGGTCCAATTCTAAAGATCGTGTGCTTCAAGATCTTTGTAAGAGAATAATTAACAGAGATGTTCTCAAATCCTATGAAACACCTCGTACTGAGTTAATACCAAACATGGATCAAATACCCAAAATACAAAAAATATTCAAAAATAAAAAAATAGACTATGATTATTATTTTATCGAAGATGACCAAAAGAAATCAGCTTATGACATATATGACGCCAAAAAAACTGATGACACGGATACTACAATTAGCCACATTATGGTACCTACTGAAAAGGGAGACGATCTAAGGGAGATATCTACTGAATCCCCGGTGGTTCATGCGTTAAGTCAAGATAAAATAATCAAAGTAGTTAGGATATTTTATCCGAAAAATCTTACACTTGAGATGAATAAAATTCTTTACCACTAAATTAAATAGCTTATGAGTGTAAAAAATGATGAGGACATAAAATGACAGTTGTTGATGATATTGGTTTACTTTGTTTAACTATAGATGCTGGCGAAAATCACCAAATAATAGGAAGAACGAAACTCCAAAAAATGGTTTATTTTTGTCAATATTTGGGATGGGATATACGTGATTACAAGTTACATTACTATGGTCCATTTTCTTTTGGATTGGCAGATATAGTTAATACCGCTGAAAATTTAAAATTGATCCATCAGGGCGATGCGTCACCATACATGTTTGACATTACAGACGATGGCAATGAGTTTCTTGACAAATTTGTGACTAAGGTTTGTGATGTTGCCAAAGTAAACAAGACACGTAATCTAATACAGTTTCTTTCATCTTGGACTAAAGAAGAACTTGAATTAGCTGCAACTATTGATTTTGTATCCAAAAATAATCCTGGAATTACTAGAACAAAGCTAATCGATAAAGTAGGCAACATAAAAGAAAATTTTTCATCAGTCGATATTACAGATGCTCATAGTAAATGGTTGGATTTAAAAAAATATCTCCGAACAAATGTATGAGATACAGTTTTGAGACGGTTATAAAAAATAGCTTTAGAACAAAAGTTCCGATAGTACTTTATTTTGAATAAAATACACCGTAAATTCGAATTTTCCCCAACATTATGATCTAAAAGCAAGTAGGCTGACTGAGTTTTGCAGTAAATGTCATGCAAACCCTGAACATGGCAGATATGAAATTTCTGATGTCTGCAGTAAAGAATTGGAATAAAAAAGGTAATAGCTGAACACGTGCAGAGTCAGTATTTCGTATCAGATGTCATGAAAAATGTTGCCAGAGAAGAGCAGATTCAACTGATCATCGTCGTGTCAAAAGACGGCGTATAGAAGAGAATGTCACAAAAGTGAGTGACAGGTTATTGTATTTGCGACAAACTATCTGTGGCGCAGTGATGTCAAGGCACGGTAAAGAACAAATTCATCACACAGGAAAAGGCAAGAATCATCCTGGAATCCATAAACACCAGGATCAGCACGGCAGAACTGCTGCCGCAAGTACAACATACATCCGCAGACATTTTATAAGTAGAGTAGGGTTGGATAATTTGTAATTTAGATCTCAACTAATCAATCCATCTTTTCCAATCATGCATTTGAAAAAACGTTTAATTGTAATTTTTTCCCCATATTCCTTAAACTTGTTTATTTTTTTGTACATGGATACTGCTCCTATCGTAAAAATTGGCCATCCGAACAAATGAAACCATGCATCATCCATCTTCCAAATTTCTTTGATTGATTGTCTATTTTTGATATATGTCTGTAATTGATCTTTTAATCCTTGGATCTCCATGTCTAATCCTTGGATCTGTTCATCTAATTTCTCTATGTTTTCTTTACTAACATCATTTGCTTTTTCTTCAAATTCTATGTCATGTTCTTTCTCAATAATTGATAATTTTTCTTTAATTATCCTGTTTCATAACTTTTGATTTATTGATATTTTCTTTAATTTTGTCCATTTTTTCGTCTGATAGAGGATATATTTCATCTAAAATTGGATTTAAGAAGATTATTGTGATCCCCACAATTATTGGAATTATTTTCATTATTTTATGAATACGTTTGCCTCTTATGTTCATTTTCAATTCGAAGTCATTTTATATTTGTCATTTCAATCTGAAAAATACTTGAACACATTAATCCCTCTTGAAAAATATAATATTTTCAAAACTAAACTATGTTCTCATTTTGATGATGTTAATCTATTTGAGGATGTCTGTAATTTAATTGCCAAAAAAATATCACTGTAGACAATTATAGAAATTATGATGAATATTATGATGAATTAACAGGATTGGCTATTGCTTATCATGAAATATATTCAAAATATCGTGATAATACATATCAACTTGCTTTTGCATCCCTCTTCCAGAATGAGACTACGAAATCTGTGATACTTGATCAAATTGCTAAACATGAGCATACAACAATAGATGAAATAATAAAAATGGATCCTATATCCAAATTTAGAAAAGGTAGTACCATTCTTTTTAAAGAAATGATTCTTGCAGTTATTGAGACAAAACTGAATGTAGATCAATATTAATAAAATCTTCTTTTGTTGGATTACCTACTGTTTTATCGAATATTCTTTGATATGCAATAAAATCATTATTGTATTCGGGTATATCTTTTAACATTGTATTCATTGCTAAATAATCTACAAGTCCTATGATATCTCCACCGCCATATTCATATCTTAAAGATAAATGTTTTGCCAGTATAGAATATGTCATCTCAAGTAGTTTTTCTGTATTATCTACTTTGTATTTACTATAACCTGATAACGAATCTTGAAATGCAAGGATATCACAAAGTTCATTATCTGACAACGTCTTATTGATTGTTAATTTAGTTAGTGCTTTATGCAAACTATCTACCATTATATTTAGATCAATTACGATATCTTCACTATCTTCTATAATGTCAAACGAAACATTCTGATAAAATGTATCTAATCTATTTAGTTTAGTAAATACACCTTTCATTATTCCTTTTTTAACAATTGGTATTACACTCAATTCCAAATCTTTCATTGCACGATTAGCTAACTCTACATGTGATGTAGGTGGTAATGCGATGAATCTTGCATTCATAATATCTTTAATGCGAATATTTTCAATGTTTTCACCTGCATTGATTATTCTGTCAAGATCATCCATGGTTACTATTCCTATTGGTTGTTTTTTTTCTACAACTATCATATTTTGCATACTATAATCTATCATCTGTTTCATTACTTCTCTTACTCCTGTTGTTGGCAAAATTACTTGATGTTTGTTATCTTTCATAAAAGCCGCTATTGTTTCAGGTCTCATTTTATTATTCATTATATTTCCCACATTTTATTATTCATTATATTTCCCACATCTTATTAACGATTTTTTGATATAAAGACAAGATTGATTTTCTCTATTTGATAATAATTGATATAACATATTTATAATTCTAATAGGTATCCATAATACCTTTTAATTTCTTTCAGAATTGATAATTTGTGTCCATTTTTATCCTCAAAATGAGCCTTGATTTTGCGCATCGTATACTAAAACTGATGGGACCCACTAGAATGAGACCGCTTGCACAATACACTTTTTGAGCAAGTTGAAAGGTAGAACACATGACAAGTACAAATTCGCCCCGCAGGAAAAATCCAGAATCGTTCTAAAATCCACAAGCACCAGGATCAGCACGGTAAAACTATCGCCGCAAGTACAACATAATCCCCTACTCCCATCAGAGGACAGGAATGTAAAACATGCAAAGCACTCTCATTAGAGAGCATCATCCAGCGAATCAATTTAGCTTTATAATGCCACAAACATACCAAGATCAGGATGGAACTTTCTGCAAAATTTGATGCCAAAGCCATAGAATCCCAAGTCAAAGAATACATCAGAAGCATCGACCTGGAAAAGCAGATTTTTGCATCAGACAAGCCTGAAAAAATCCGATTTATTGAAGGACCGCCTACAATGAACGGAACCCCACATGCAGGACACCTCAGAGGCCGGGTAATCAAGGATTTGTGGTATAGGTTCAACACGCTGCAGGGAAAAAAAATTGAGTTTAATGGAGGATGGGACACACAGGGACTCCCAGTGGAGTTACAGGTCGAAAAAGAACTGGGGGTTACAGGAGGAAAAAGCGAGGCCATCAAAGAATTCGGAGTGGAGAGGATAGTCTCCGAATGTAAAAAAGTCGTAGAAAAATTCAACAAAACATGGGTCAAAGTAGACGGCCTGCTTGGAATGTCATTTAACCATGAAAAAGCATATTGGACTTTTAAAGATGAATTTATTGAAAGGGAATGGCAGGTTCTCAAAAAGGCACATGAAAATCAAATCTTAAAGGAAGACTTTACAGTCATTGCATACTGTCCAAGCTGTCAGACATCACTTAGTCATGCCGAAGTCAACCAGGGGTACGAGGAAGTCAGAGACCCGTCACTATACTACAAAGTCAGACTGGCAGATGAGGATGCGTTTTTGATCGTATGGACGACTATGCCGTTCACACTAGTCACTGACGCAATGGTCGGATTACACCCAAAGGAAGACTATGCGTATATCAAAGTGAAGGATGAGACATGGGTTGTTGGAAAAACAAGATTAAAGGAGTTCATGGCAGAGATGAAAATTGAACGATACACAGTTGAAAGAACGGCAAAGGGTTCAGAGTTTGAAGGCAAAAAATACGTCCATCCCCTGCTTGATTTAATTCCAGAATTAAAAGAGATTTCAAGATCAGACAACTACCACGTGGCAGTATCAGAGACGTTTGTGGATGCCAGTACGGGAAGCGGTCTTGTCCACCTGTCACCTGCAAACGGCGAGGAAGACATTAAAATTGCAAACAAGCGCAGAGTCAAAATCTTCAGCCCCATAAATGACGAGGTAAAATTTACAGAAAAAGCAGGCAGATACCAGGGAATGTTTGTAAGGGATGCAGACAGGCCAATAGTCGAGGACCTAAGAGAGTGCGGCGCCCTAGTCAAGATCGGCAAAATCAAGCACAAGTATCCGCTGTGCTGGAGGTCACACCATCCGATAGTCTGGCTTGCAAGAAAAGGGTGGTTTTACAAATTAGACAGATTAGACGAGAAAGCAATCAATGCCGCAGAAAGTGTGGAATACTTTTTTGAGCAGCCAAAAAACAGATTTCTTGGAATCATCAGGGAGAAACACCCATGGTGCATCTCCCGGGAAAGGATTTGGGGCTGCCCCCTACCGGTCTGGAATTGCAAAGATTGCGGCGAGAAAAGCTGGTTCTTTACAAGAAAAGAGATTGTAGGAGCAGCAGACATACTGCCTGATGGTCCGGACTTTGAACTGCACAGGCCGTGGATTGACGGCATTACAGTAAAATGCAAAGGATGCGGCAGCGTAAATACGAAAAGGGAAGAATACGTTTTAGACACCTGGCACAATAGCGGCTCTGCACCATATTCGTCATTGACTGATGAGGAATACGCCAATGAGATTCCCGCCCCCTTTTTTACAGAAGGCATTGATCAGACCAGGGGCTGGGCATACACGCTACTGATTGAAAACGTGATTTTAAACAACGCTGCTGTCCCGCCTTACAAGGCGTTCCTGTTTCAAGGGCACGTACTAGATGAAAAGGGGGGAAAGATGAGTAAGAGCAAAGGCAACGTCCTAGATGGGTCAGAATTACTAGAGAAATATCCGGTGGACCTGATCAGGTTCTATTTCATGTGGAAGGCCAGTCCGATTGAACCACTGAGTTTCAGCACGGATGAGTTAATGTCAAGGCCATACCAGGTAATCAACACGCTGTTTAACCTGCATCTCTACTTTCAGCAAAACAGCCAATACGATGACTTTGTGCAAGCCGACACGACGGTACAATGGGCAAAACAGAACGGTCTGCTAACGTTTCCCGACATCTGGCTGTTATCCAAACTCCAAAGATTAATTCAAAAGATGACTGAAAAAAACGAGTCATGCAAATTCCACGAGGGGGCAAGGGCAATTGATGATTTTATAATCAGCAACCTCAGTCAGACATACATTCCGATTACAAGGGGTGAGTTGTGGGATGATGATGATGAAAAAAAGGACAGAAGGCTTGCAATCTATGCGGTACTCGGCCAGGTTCTGAAGATACTGGATGTTTTGATTCATCCGTTTTGCCCGTTTACAAGCGAGTATCTCTACCAATCGGTGTTTCCAGGAAAACAAAACAGCAGCATCCTACTTGACAAATGGCCTGCATACCAGGAAAACCTAGTCGATGAGGAGATTGAGGAGTCATTTGACATCATAAAGGAGATCATATCTGTCTCATCGGCTGCGAGAATGAAGGGGAAATTAAAGAGACGCTGGCCGTTAAATGAGGCGCGAATCTGCGTCAAAAAGGGCCAGAAAAACAAACTCGAATCATTATCAGAACTGTTGCAATCCCAGCTAAATGTTGAAAAGTTTACAATTACTGAAACAGTGGAAGAGTCCGGACTGGAGCAGATTTTGGAGTTGAGACGTCTGGGGCTGCCGGTAAAGGCAGTGGTGGAACTGGAGAGAAAGCGGGTCGGGCCAAAGGCAAAACAGCACATGGGAAGACTGGTTTCTGCATTTAATGAGACTGATCCGGATGAGATAGTCTCATCATTGCAGAAAGATTCAAAATACGATTTCAGTGTTGGGGGGGAGACTATCTCACTGGATGCCGGGGACTTTGCCGTAGACTTTGATGCAGGTGAGAATTTCGCTGCTGCAAAAAGGGACCGATACATTGTGATTATTTCCACATCCAGGAACAAAGAGATGATGTCAAGGGGGCTGCTAAAAGATATTGCAAGAAGGCTTCAGACGCTTCGAAAGGAGAGGGGGTACAGCCCTACTGAGATTATAGATGTTGCATCGGTTTTAGGGCTGGATGAGGAATCCCTTGAAATGATCAGGGAAAAGGCCGAGGAACTGGCATTTTTGGTCAGGGTAAGAAAAGTCAACTTTGAAGAATCCTGCAAAGAGTACAAAGATGAGGATATAGACGGTCAAAAGATCAGAATTTCCGTAGAGTAACGAGTTTATGGGGAATTGACCCGGCAACAACAACAAGTTGCAAAATGATCCGTGGGTTCTTTTTGATCTAAATTATCAAAAGTTTATGGTTAATTGATCCAATCCAAAGTAACTAACACATGGACAGGTTTTTCAGATCATGCTGATCCAAAGGCAAGTTACCATCATAAAAAAAAGAAACACTGTAAATTTAGCCATATCAAATTTGATTTTTAATGCAAATAAAATTAGTGTGGAGGAATAAATATAAAAATTAAAGCGATATTCCCAAAATCAGACTTGAGACACCAATCCTGTTCCGATAACAGCCCCGTATTTCTCCCAAAAACCTCTGCGATGTTCAATTATATTTATTCTCACATTGGATATTTTTTGATGGATCTCTCTTTTGGCATTGGTTGCTTTAAAATTATTTGGCACAGTTAAATTATCCCAAAATATCATGATATTGCCCATCAACATCATTAATTTTAGAATAATCAGGTAATGCAAAACCTACTGCATCTTCAATAATCGGGATTAGATCATTCTCAACATTAGTTGAGAAATGATAAATTGCTAAAAAGGTGATAGTGCGCAAGTTAAAATTATCTTCTAACACGCATTGTTATATCTATTAGATTTTCTCCAGCTTTGCTTTTGATTTCATCAACACGATGTTCGGCCTCTGCCAGGGATTCAAATATTTTAACACCTTTATGATCAAAATCATCAGTATCTCCTGCTTGCGTTATTTTAAAATCATCCATCATTCCTTTGACCAAATCACATGATGTGTCATCATTAGCACAAAGCACTCTAAATTCTACCTCTTGCATTTAGCTATCCTCCTTTTGTGACATGTATTATCCTTGCTATTCATGGTGCTGTCTAATGATCGAGACCTGAAATCACGATCTTCTCCTGATTGAAACTTTGTATTTATTCTGCAATCCATTTAGTTAAGAGGCACTGCAATCTGCAAGACAGATCCTGGCTCTGTTGGGTTGTTATCAAAGGGTAAATTAGCATCTCACTGTTTTTTGAATTTTTTGATGTTTCATCTTTTTATCCAGATACACTGCATAGTGGGACAGTCAGGGCAGACATAGATATTGGTCATCTGTTGGTAAAAGAATATTTTTCCCACGTTGGAGGACCTGAAAGTTTGGCAGTAATGGCACAATTACAATTAATGGAGATCAGTTGTTCAGAATCTATAAAAAGTTTAATGTCCCAACATTTGTTTAATATCTAAAGGAATTACATTACAAATATGGCAAGATTGTATTACTTTTTGACAGGGCATCAGTTCACAAATCAAAAAAGGTCAAGGAATTCTTAATGGGAAATTCCGATGTCAGATTGATCTGGTTGCCAAAAGAATCCCCGTACCTGAACATGATAGAGCAATGCTGGAAGATGAGCAAGTATTCATTGCGGGTCTCAGAATATTATACAATGTTTACAATGATGAACAAGGTGATATCTGAATACTTTAGGGTAACAAAATTCAAGCTTGATGTTGCCAATCATATTTTTAGAAATCCAGCAAAAATGTTCAAGAACTTTTGATCGTCACTATACATAGAAAATATCAACGGATTTTGGAGTTACAAAAGATTAAGCATCTTCGCCGAATTTCTCTCGAATTTTATTTTCATAGATAGACTCTCCAGATACTGAGATTTCACCATCAATTCCCATAGATTCTGGAATATTCCCAGATTTTATGGCAATTATCAAATCATTTCCTCGGGGACAATCCAAATCAACTATAACTTTAGTTTTGCCTGATTTTTTGGTAATATGTAGTGGATATGTTTTACAGACCTCCGGTTTGATGTCATGAATCAGGCATTCGTTATTTTTTAAAAAGATACATGTATTAGAATTTTGAAGTGGTAATGACTGATGATTTTCTACATATTTGAGGAATTCATCTTTATTCATTCCCAATGTTGCAAAATGATCCATGATCTCTTTTTGATCTAAATTATCAATTATCTTTTGTTTTTCTTGAGAATATAATTGAGGACCGGAGCTTAGAAATCTTTTGCAACAGTCGCCAGTCTGTCTACATTGCCAAATTTTGAGGGACTTTGCTCTTTGATTCAGATATTACTTTGGTATCAACACCGACTTGATGCAAATGTTTAAAATAATCAGGATATGAAATAGCAACTCTGTCTGCTTCTCTGATGATACAGCAACCACTACGAATGCCTATGAGCGATAAAGCCATAGCTACTCTATGATCTGTGACTCCGTGGTCGCCTTTTGCACTGAAATCATAATTTTGTTCAGGCATATCTTTATGATAAATAGTCATTTCATCTTCAGCAGTGTCATCTACTTTTATTCCATATTTCCGGAATTCTCGTGCAATTACAGATATCCTGTCAGTTTCTTTGTATCGGATCTGAGGCATATTGTAAAGTTTCATTGAACCTTTTGCATAAATTCCCATAACAGCTAGTACCGGAAAAAGATCCGGAGCATTCACCAAATCAATTGATATACCTTCCAAATCAAATGGACCGCGAATCCTTAGATCAGTACCATGTTTATCAATTTTGGCACCCATTTCAGTTAGAAAATCAATAATTTGTTTGTCAGCCTGGTTATCCTGAGGTAGCAACCCTTTCACAGTAACATCAGAATCTACAAGGCAAGCTGCTGCCAAGAAAAAAGCTGCTTGAGAATAATCAGGTGGAATCTCAAATACGCCTGGACTCTTGTACTGTTGACCAGAAGAAACATGGTAGTGCCTTGCATCCGGGTTAACTGTTTGAATTCCAAACCGTTCAAGGACTTTTATTGTCATGTCAATGTATGGTTTAGAAACCACGTCACCAGTTACTGTTATATCAACACCAGATTCAGAAAACGGACTAACAAGTAGCAATGAAGATATGTATTGGGAACTTTTTGTTCCGATGATTTCTGTTTTGCCACCAGGTAATTTTACACCGGTTACAGGTACAGTTACAGTTACGGGTGTATAAGATTCTTTTCCATCTACAGTAGTACCCACAACATCAACACCCAAATTCTTTAATGCGTCAATTAGTGATTTGGTTGGTCGTCTTTGTAGTGATGCATCACCATTAATTGTTCTTTTACCGGAAACTAAACTTGCCAATGCGACAGATAGTCTTAACGCAGTTCCGGAATTACCAACCCAGATTTGGTCAGAGGGGGGTTGGCTGCCAAATCCTCTAACATCATAATCACCTTCAGGAGTAATTTCAATTTTAGCACCTAGTTGATTGCATGTGTGCAGCATTGCTTTGTTTGCTTCTGAATGGGATGGATTTTTTATCAAAGTATGATCAGATAGTGAGGCTGCTGCAAGAACTCTATGAGTATATGATTTAGAGGGCGGAGGGGTTATTTCTCCTTTTAATTTTTTTGGTTTATTTACTAATATGTCCATTTTACACACAAACTGTACAATTATTGTGTTCATCCAGATTTATAGATTTAGCAAAACACAAAAGTTCCGATTGTGTTTTAACTCAATCCCCGTCTCACGGCGGATTCGGAGACCTGCGGTAAAACATACTGCTATTGTTACATGGAATGAGGTACGCTTTCTTTTAGATCACAGTGTTGGGGAAATTCGAATTTACGGCACAATTTATTCAGAATAGAGCACAATCAGAACTTTTGTTCCATAGATAATTCTAAATAATTGTGTTATCACATAGTAATATGGATCAAAAAGAACGCAAATGGGAAGAACGTCACTATCAGATGGCAGAAAAATCAGATAAAATGTTCAAAGATAATACCCAAGGCGACGAGATAGATATTTAATTTGATATTTCTCGGTTTATCTGATAGAGTTTATTGGTAATCGATTATTTGAGAACAGGAAAATCATTATTATGTCAGAGAAATCATCAAAAATGCAATTAAAAATTCAGTTATACATAACTCTTGGATATAATTACTTTAGATTATACAAATTATTTATTGGCACGTAACAATTTCTTGTAATTTTGATTTGAGATTTTCAGAATTATCTTTGAGAATTTGTGATGCAATTTCATATTTTTTCATATTTTTGGGTATTATCATAGTATCAGAAGACAGGCGAAGTAGTGATTCTCGTCTTAAAGATAAAAGAGTGTGGAGTTTTGGTTGCCTTTCTAATTTTTTAGCTTTTTTAATTACTTTTACTCCTTTTGAGGTAACAGTGATTCTACCTGCCTTTCCACCAGGCCATTTACGGGGTAAATAATTTGTTGCAACATATGCCTCATCAATAAAATCTTCAACAGCATTAATTTGCTTCTTTGCACGAGAAAGAGTATCTTTAGAAGATTTGACTTCAATCATAATTAGTTTGTTATTTTTGATCAAAAGTAAATCAATATCAGAAACAATGCTTCCCCAAGCAATATCAAATCTAGCATGAGGCACTACATCATATCCTAATTTTAGAAAGTGATTGTTCAAGTCTTGAATAATTATTTTTTCGTATTTACCCATTCTTTTTTTTGATTTTAAAATATTTACAGCCTGTATCATAGTATCACATAGAATGTATTTCGCGATTCATTGAATCCATACAACTAGAAGCAGACCGTCTAGATAAAAGCATAGTGGCCCCATATCTAATTTGAATATCTTTCTCATATCAGACCTTATGCATAACCGATTATTTGAGAACGGAAAAATCATTATTACATTAGAGAAATCATCAAAAGTGCAATTAAAAATTCAATTAACCATAAACGCTATTATGCAAACGGTCTCATTCTAGCGAGAACCCCGCCAATGTTTGGTGGTATCATTAGTGATAAAAAAGATTTATCAAACTAGAAACCGATTCTGTTACTTGGGGCATACCTGCACCCTTGTGGTCCGTATTCTGGGTCTCATAGATTACACAGAACCTTTCTGATTACAGATAAATAGATGATGAATTTTTCTAATTCCAATATGTTAAAAATAGATGAAATTAAAGTTAACGGATTTAAGAGTATAGTGGATATGGATGTATCAATAAACAAATTAAATGTATTAATTGGTCCCAATGGTTCAGGTAAAACAAATTTTCTGGAATTTTTTCTATTATTACAAAAAATTATCAGACCAATCAGGTCACCATCATATCCATTTAGTAGATGGGGCGGATATCAAAATGTTTGTCATAAACTCAATACTGATCAAATTATAGAGTTTGAAATTAAAGGCAAGGTGAATGAACATGCATTTCATTATCAGGCAAAAATAAATGGAATAAATGAATCTGTAACCTTTCTTTATGAATTTTTACAGGTAACAGATGTATGCACTATTAAAAGACAATATAAGGAATTTGTTGTATCATACCCTCAAAAATTACTAGATGAATTAGCACAAACTAAGATAACAATGTTAGATGGAAGTGAAAATCAATTATTTCAATCTTTGCTAGATACAGGAACCCAACAAACAACGATTGAAGATTCAGTGTCAATAATGAATTTCATACATAGTTCACGATTTAGTTACAACAAAGATTTGGCATATGGTTCATTAAATGGTAATATGGCATGTATTTCTAATGTTGTTGGCCATCTCAATGAAAGATGGGAGCCATTATTCACTAATGTTATACATTCTTTAAATTTTTACGATGCATTATCTGTAAAATCAATTTGTAATGTGCGCATTTCTGAAAATTATGGCCAACAATATCAGTTAGATGAACATGGTAATGGTTTAATTATTTTGTTATACGATCGGTTTTTACAAAACAATAAACGATTTCCAAGCATTATAGAAAATGCAATGCAAACATTATTTCAGGGGTGGGAGCTGGGTTTTAATCTCAATCAAGAAGGTACGATCACATTAAATGCAACATATGATACTATAACATACACATCAAAAAATCTTCCTGACGGTCTGTTGAAAATGTTATTTATTTTAACGGCATTATATTTGAAACCCACAATACTATTAATTGATGAGATTGAGAATTCACTGCATTCGGGTATAATTCGATATATTTTACAAGAATGTAGTCGTTGTGAGGATACAATTGTTTTTATGACTACGCATTCTCCACATATAATGGATCATTGTGATCTAAATGACATCATACTAACTGAACGTGTTAGGTCATCTAGCAGTTTTAGTCATGTCGACAATATCGAGGAATTAACAAAGCAGCTACTTGATACTGAAATGACGTTTAGTGATACTTATTTTGATGGGAATTTATGACATTTTCTTGCCTTGTTGAAGACGCATACGGTGAATATTTTTGGCCGATGTTTTTTAGGAAAAAGAAAGAAGAAAAAATACTAGATAACATACCCAATCTTCGTAAAATTAAATCATGGAATCAAAATATATTAAAATTAAACAAGACAATTACAAATTTCATAAAGAGCAAAGATGACTTTGTATTATTAATATTAGATGGGGAAGGAAAGGACATTCCTGGAAAGATTAATGAATTAAAAGAAAAAATTAAACGAAAATATCACGATAAATTAAAAATTTATTTCTTTGATTATGAAATAGAAGAATGGATTTGTCACATGTTGGATTTGAAATACGACGACAAACCATCTAAAATATTAAAACATCGAGATAAATATGAAAAAAATAAATTGCCAAGATATGCTAAAAAAATGGATTGTAAAAAATTAGAGGATTGTCAAAGCTATGTCAGGTTTTTAGATGTGCTAAAAACTAAACATGATATTACATAACATGTATCAGTAATCGGTTTATGGAAATCATCAGATCCCACACATTGTAAACTCGATTTGATCAATGAATCGTTTTTTGATAATTTGATTTCATGAACAAAAAATACAGACGCGTGATCTTCATCATGCTGTCCATCCTAAAGAAAACGCATTCAGGATTGCTCGGAGTATATCACATCTCTGATTATATAATGCACATAATGACAGGTATGATCAAACGTCTTGCCCTTTGCCAATTACCAGATGTTTGTTGGGAATGTAGTAATAAAATAGATTTGCCAAACTGGAAACTGATTCTGTCACCTAGCATACCTGCACCCTCTGATTCCGTATTCTGGATCTTCTCACAGATTACACAGAAAACCAGCAAATGCAATATTTTTATTACAATAAAAGTCAGAAAAACAAATGGACGAATCAAATCCGAATGTTGTGGGAATCAACATTCTAAAACAAAACGGTCTGGATGTTGATGAATTGGTAAAAGAGTTGATCAAAAATGCGGCAGTCGAATTTACTGCATACTATTACTTTACCAATCTCAGGGCACACTGTACAGGCATGGAGGGGGAGGGTCTCAAGGGAATCATCGAGGATGCAAGACTAGAGGATCTCAGCCACTTTGAATCATGTCTTGAGAGAATCTATCAGCTGGGAGGAATCCTTCCAAATGATGCAACCGAATTTATCAAAATTTCCGGCTGTGAATTCTTGCAACTTCCGGCAAATCCGACTGATCACAGGGCGATTCTGGAGAAATGCCTCAAGGCAGAACAGGGGGCAATAGTCAACTGGAATAAAATCTGCCAGATGACGTTTGGAAAGGACCCTGTAACATACGATATCGCAAAGGACATCCTGGCAGAAGAGATAGAGCACGAGTCCTGGTTCCTGGAGCTGATCCATGGAAGACCCTCGGGGCACATGCGAAGAAAATATTCCGGGGAGAGACCACACACGGGAAAACATTCCAGAGCACTGGACATGGCCTAAAAACCAAATCATTTTCTTTATTTTAAATTCATGATCAGGTGGTTTTATACACGACAGATTGTGAAGATGAGCTGTTTTATTATAGTTAAATAGAAAAATCACGTATTGGTATTATGATAAAACAGATCAGTCTTGATGCATGGCAGATTCAGCATTTATTGGATCTGTTGGAAAAGGGCTCGGGCATTGTTGCAAAAACAGGCAAGCCGATTGTTCTGTATAGACAGACCCTGGAGGAGAAGGATGAATCCTACGAGGAGATCGTGTGCACGTTGACTGAGGGATATGTCATTGAGCAGATGGTGACATCGGGGGGGGTTTTAGTTCCAAGCTTTCATCAGCAATTTGTATTTACAATAAAGGAATACCCCCAAGAATTATCAAGAAAAAGCAGGGATCGATTTTTAGAGTTGATTGATTTTCTAGACGAGCAGTTAAAGTAGGATGATGATGATAATGATGAGTAAACACTGCATTTCAGGCATGAATCTTTTTTAGGCGGTGTTTCCAGCGGGATGATGATGATGATCTGATAGTTTTTGATTTGACAGGATGGATTCAATACGCAAAGAACTAATTGACACCAGATAATTGCAGTATTCAGGATAAACATCGGTGTGCTGTAAAGCTGATGTCGCTATTCCTGTTTTGCGTTACTACTACATGAATTGTGAATCCACACATTCCTTATCCTGATGATTTTATCCTTTTGTGAGGTAATTGCCCCCCTGCAAACATTGCACGTCCCATCAAACACTGCAATCATGGGCTTTGCACGACGGGGTTTGCTGCTGCCATTTGGAGTGAAATACTCGCAGGCATCACACCTTGTACACTTGTTTGGGATTCCGGTACTGTGGTACTTGTCTGCATGCCCGCACCGGCAAATAATTGCCATGTTTTTAGTCAATGCCCAGCGAATATGTATGTGGCAATAACCGTTTTAAAATTCAGGGGGTTTGCATGGATTCACGGTCTGAATATTCTCACAATATAATGATGGTTATCTGTGCAAGAGATCCATTGGATACTACGAGGGAATTCGTCGTATCCCACATCTGGCATCGTACATTTAATTAGACTGAAATGTTTCTTTTAGATATGGCATGCAAGGGAATATGCACCAGATACAAGTCAACGGGTTCGATTATCGGCGGAAGATATGCAAACGGTCAGACAAGGTGCCAGGTATGCGATATTTTTCTAAAATGGGATGGCACGCACTGCCCATGCTGCGGATACATGGTTCGCAGAAAGCCACGAAACATTAAATGGAAAGAAAAGCTGAGGAAATCCGTGGTGATATAATGAAGACCTTTTGCAAGTGCGGATGCAAGATGCCGCTGACAGATTACGAGTATCGCAAGTTCTCAGGGTACAAGAGAGGACACGAGCCACTGCCATGATTTTTTAGGATATTTTTTTTTTGCCGGAAATTTCCGAATTTCCCTTTTTTCTTATGCCAGTCCGAATAGCATTTGGGGGATCAGTCAAAAGGGTGTCGTTGCAAAACATCTAGAACATTATTCGGGTTTGGCTCATTTCATGGGAGGTCGTCGTGTGAGTGCGTATACAGCTTGAAACGAACAGGGCATCGTCCGGGGATTGAATTGTATATACAGATTTAAGATCATGTATTGTCTTGTCTGTCTTCTTTTTTTCAGGATTGCCTGATTTGTGATTTGGTTGTTCTCCACCCCTCGCCCACAAGAGAGTCCCGCCCATTCTACTGTAAAATCAGGTATCCATTGCAGATATTGGACCTTGTGCATAATCGCTTGTTTGAGAGCAGGAAAATCATTATTACATAGAGAGATCATCAAAAACACAATTAAAAATTCAATTATGCATGACTTGTATGTTGGAATTACCAGAACGTCCATCCGGTCTGTTTTGAATCACGATCTTGTACTAGGATCATTCTAAAAGTCCAAACACGGACTGGAACCAACTGCAATCTTTTCAAAGACATTACGATCATCTGTTGGTTCTGGATCTTTTTGTATGGATTCTGGATCTTTTTGCGCCGGTTCTGAATCTGTTTGTACTGGTTCTGGATCCATTTCCACTGGTTCTGGATCCATTGGTATGGATCCGGATCCGGAGTCCATCTTGTATGCAGGCTCGGATTCAACGTGATGGATTATCAGAATGACAGTTATTCACACTCAAAACACCATTGCCAGATACGTAAAGCGCCGTCCCCATCAAGGGATACGCCTGTTATTTGATTCCAAACCCAGCAGTATCAGGAGCTAAAGAATCCAAACAGGGATTGGAGCCATCTGAAGATCTGCTCAAATATGCCAGGATCTCGTGTGGGTGTTGGTGGTTCTGGGGTCTGTGTTGTTGGTGGTTCTGGGGTCTGTGTTGTTGGTGGTTCTGGGGTCTGTGTTGTTGGTGGTTCTGGGGTCTGTGTTGTTGGTGGTTCTGGGGTCTGTGTTGTTGGTGGTTCTGGGGTCTGTGTTGTTGGTGGTTCTGGGGTCGTCCTGTCTACAGACCCTGATTTGTCATCCTCGCCTGATGTTACAACAATGCCATATACCGTGTTACTGTGTGATGCCAGTGTTATTCCACGGTTGTCCTGTAGGAATATACTGAGATTGCCTGTAAACTCTTCCTCAAAGTGGATCATTATACTCTCAAAGCTCCTTGTGACTTGTCCACGGGTTTCAGCGTATGATGAAGGCGTATCAGATAGTAATGAGGAGGCATCACAGACATAAAGATTCGTTGAATCGTATTCTGTGCCACTGCATTGGTCGTGTGTAAGAGTATCTGTAATTGATTCGTATTGTATCAGGACATCCGGATGCTGCGGTGTCGTATGATCTGCAATGACTATCTCCATCTTGAGGATGCTCTGGCGTGGATCTATGGGTGCGATATGTGGCGTTATTGTAAGGAATGTATCGGGTTTTATTTTTATCTGGGATGAGCTCGTCAATACGTTTGCACCGTTGGATGTAAAGTCAAGGGTCAGGTCATAGGGTGAACTTCTTCCGGTGCCGCCGGTACTGTCGACGCCGCCGCCTCCACCGCCGCCTCCTCCTCCTCCACCACCACGACCACCACCACCACTAGTTCCTCTAGGAGCAGTTGTTGGTTCTTCGCCTGCTGGTGTGTCTGTTTCCTCATCAACAGGTGTTGTTGTTGGTGGTGGGGATACCAGGTTTGAGCCAAATAATGTAAAGTGTGTAGTCCAGATTATCAGGTCATCGTCTATGTCTATAAAGCACTCCCCGCCGATGGCAAGATCCGTTGAAGCAGAGTCAAAATCACCGGGGGCCGTACACGCTGTCATTATCTCTGTAGCTGCTGCACCGCCCTCAGAGTACCATGGAACGTTGCCTGCCTGGCCTCCAAGCTGTATCCGTATTGGATTATCAGAGTATACCACAGAGTCGGTTTCTCCTATATCGATGCAGGATATCTGCGCACCAGAAGTTACTGCAGCAGAGTCACAACTGTTAGAGTTAGTTGGCAGTTCCAGTAGTCCAATGTTAGCGTCTGAGGTAAAACGGGTGGCCGCAGGGATAGTCACCTCAACCTCCCCTCCAGTAAGACCTGCCGCAGTTATTACAATCTGGTTATTTGTGGTAATGTAATTGCCTTCTTCAGATATTATTCTCTGGGTGCTATAATCCAGTATGGCATCAACGGTGCTTGGATATGTGATTGTGGCAAGGGTGGAAGCAGGATCAGTTACTGCGATGCGGTTATCAGTAGCGTCAAGTTCGACGCTGTCTTCTGCCGTTACCGGATGGTCATCTAGTTCCATAAGTAAAAGTAATGCGTTACTGGTCTTTGTTAGACTACCTATGTCGATTGTGGCAGTGGTTCCGATTGGGACTGCAGGTGAGATGAGGATTGATATGGTATTAGTGCCAGTACCAGTAATAGACCTTACCGTAGGTTCTGAGGGGTCAGTTGTTACCAGGTCCGTATACTGGGACATGGTAGTAGTTACCGGTACGTTGTAGATTATGGTGATTCTATCATTGGAGAGTCTTGCAGATATTACCTTAGGTACTGCCGCATCAACTATGATAGTATATGTGTTGGATTCCTCGTTTTGATTGCCTGCAAGATCTGCTGCCACATTTTCAGGAATTGATACAATGACCGTACCATCCGAATCAGTCACCACATCAAAGGTGTATGATGCGCCGGATCCTGCAAAGTTTGATGCTTCAGGCGTACCATTATAGTTCATTCCAGTTACCTCAATATCAGATAGAACAAAGTCTGTCACGTCATCATCAAAGGTAACAGTATATGATACGGTGGCAGTGGTTACAGTGCCTCCATCAGAGTTGCCAGTGCTGCTTATGCTTACAGTTGGTGCGGTTGTATCCACCACTACGCTTGAGGTGCTGGCAAGGGATCCGGCAGAAGTAGCTGCAGGAAGTCTCAGACTGGCATCAATATTGTTATCATCGGCCGAGATGATGGTTCCATCGTTTAGGGACAGTGGGTCCACATCGATATAGTTGAGATCAGCTGAGTTATGTCCGGCAGCAACCGTATACTTGAATATCAAGGCAGTTTCAGTCGAGCCGTCGGAATCATAGTCAGCTATTCTATTAACATCATCAGTACCAGTCTCCAGTGTCAGTTGTGGCGTATCAGTTACGGCTACTGCCTCGTTAAATGTTACGGTAATATCAATTATTTCACCCACACCGTATGAACCGCCTGGTGCCGATACGCTAGTTACACTTGGCACGTTGGTCATCACAATCCGGTTAGTAAATGGCGCAAGTGCGTTTCCTACAACATCAGTTATGTCATCACCAGTATAATCCACAGTGGGCAAATCTCCGGAGACTATTGGAGTACCCACAGTTATGGTTACAGTATTGCCAAGTATTACCGGAGTGCCAGTAACTTCATTATCAGTAACTTCATTATCAGTATCAGTAACAGTTACGGTAAATTCTGCCGCAACCTCAGATCCTGCAAGGGGTTCGGATGCGGTAAATACGATCGTATTCTCATCACTAGTTGCAGCAAACTCGATGATTGGCGCAGTCTCATCAGGACCCAAAACCGCAAGTGTCTTGATGGTGTTTGGAGTGTCAGTGGCTGTTATTGGAGATGGAAGATCCCCTCCGTATACGAGTGCCAGTGTGTCGTCATCATTTACACTGACAAGCGAGTTGAATGCACCGTTTACCTCATCATGTACGAATGCTTCGCCACGGGCAGTCAGGGCGCCATCTGAGAGGTCTATGTCATATAATCGAACATGGCCTGCGGCGCCATCGCCCCTGTATGCGACTGCCAGCGTATCAGTATTCAGCAGTGCCAGCGAGGGGAGGTGTACATGTCCATCAAATGCGGCATCTGCAGATGTGTCTTGATATACCAGACCGCCCCTTCCTTCGATGGTACCAGTTGAGGAGACATCAAAGACCTTGATCTGTCCGTGCCCGTCATTTGTTAATGTACTGTCACCAGTTACCGAGTATGCGACTGCCACAGTATCGCCGTCCACCCGGACAAGGGAGTGGTATGCCGTCCTTCTACTATCGTGATTAACGGCATCTCTGACAGTAATGGTATCGTCTGCTAAAATATCAACTACCTGTAGGTATCCATGTTGATCAGTACCCCTGTATGCAACTATCACCGTGTCATCATCGAGTTTTACAAGAGATGAGTACTGTCCATTATTATTTGCGCCAAGTGCCGTAACAGTTCCAGGAGACAAAGCACCGTTGTCAGGATCAATACTTATAATCTGGATATAGTTGTCGGGGGAGGCATCAGGATACGAATATGCAACTACCAGCCTGGTTGCATTAAGTGTTACCAGGGAGTGGTTGTGCGTCTGCTGGCCATCAGCGACAATTCCTATGAGGGTAAGCACGGAAGTACCAAATGGTGCAGTAGATGAACTAGTATCAACATCATATGTTCTGAGACGACTGGTAGAGCTGGCCACATATGTAACTGCGATGGTATCATCATCCACAGCTGTAACAGCGGTGGATCTTGGGTGGGTTGTAAATTCGTTAATCGTCGTGGTTTTATCCTGAGTTCGGGTTTCAACCGTCCGACTGCCAATCAACGTAATGTCCCCGCCAATGATACTGTACAGGTTAAGAACAGTGTCAAAATTCCAGAGAGCCGCATCATTGCTATTGGCCCTAGTTACAGTGTGGGATGAGACATAGTAATCACCGGTGAGATGTACCAGGTTGTGCCTATAGCCGCCTGGTGTAAGGTCAAGTGGGTCTGTTTGGGATAAACTGTTTACTGTAACGGTGTATGTGGCAGATGCCGTGTTGCCGTTGGTGGCAGTATCAGCTGCCGCATCTGCAGGAATCGACACTGTGATTGTTCCGCCAATAAGGGTAGTTGCAGCAAAGGTGTACGTGCTGCCAGAACCGGTTGGTATAGAGCGGGCTGCATTGGCAGTACCTGATACTGTAATGTCAGATACGGCATCAAAGCCGGCTACATCCTCGCTGAAGTTGACCCTATAAAGTACAGAGCCGTCGTCTGTGCTGCCGTCATTATCGACACTGGAAGTTATGGTTACAGTTGGTACCACAGTATCCACAATTACTGCAGAGGTGCCGGCAAGTGAATCATCAGAACCAGTTGCGGGAAGTCTCAGATTTGCATCAATGCCGGTATCTCTTCCTGTGATGGTTGCACCGATTATTATAAGTGAGTCTACATGGACATAGTTGAGATCATCTGAGTTGTGTCCTGCGTCAACAGTATACTCGAATATCAGGGCAGTTCCAGTCGAGCCGGTGGGGGTATAGTCAGCTACCGCATCAGTATCACCAGTCTCCAGAATTAAAGTTATGCTGCTGCCATCCGGCTCTGCTACATCCACTTGCTCGTCAAATGTTACGACGATGTTAAGGCTGCCGCCTTCCTTGTATGTGTCATTATCTGCTGCATGTACGCGGGTCACATTTGGTCCGGCGGTATTGACTGTAACGGTGTAATCTCCAGATGCCACGCTGCCGTTGCCTGCCGCATCTTGTGCCGCATCAGCGGGAATTGATACGGTGACCGTACCATCAACTGTGATAGTCACAACAAAGTTGTATATGGTGCCGGATCCGGTTGGTGCAGCAACAGTTGCCTCGGCAGTACCACCCAGTGTAATGTCAGATGCGATAAAGTCGGTCACTTCCTCGCTAAATGTGGCAGTGTAGGTTATGGTGTCGGCGTTGTGCATAGTACCATCAGCGGTATCACTAGAGATGTCCACGGTGGGTGCAGCCATATCAACTGTAACGATGTATGTGTTAGATATCAAATTGTTGTTTCCTGCCGTATCTGTTGCCGCACCTACAGGAATCGTTACGATGACAGTGCCATCATCGGTGGTTACCACGTCAAACGTATACACGGTTGTGCTGGTTGTCCCAAAGTTTGATGCTGTAGGCGAGCCGCCGGATGCCGTTCCAGTTACCGTAATATCAGATAGGCCAAAGTTCTCTACTGCCATGCCAAATTCGGCAGTGTAGGATATCGTGGCGGTGTTTTGCACGCCGTCATCAGGGGTAGTAGCAGTTATGGTTACGGTAGGTGCAACAGTATCAACTGTGACGGTGTATTCACCAGATACCGTGTTGCCGTTGCCTGCAGCATCTTCTGCCGCACCAGCGGGAATTGATACGACAACTGTACCCTCGCCGGTGGCAGTCACAACAAAGGTGTATGTGTCACCGGATCCGGTTGGTGCAGCGGCAACTGCAGTTGCCGTTCCAGATACTGTAATATCATTGATGGTATCAAAGTCTGTTACAGTTTCGCTGAAGGTTGCAGTATATGTTATGGTGCCGGCGTTTGTAGTGGTACCATTAGCGGTATCAGCGTTAGTTATGGTTACAGTTGGTGCAACAGTATCCACAATTACTGCAGATCTGCCTCCAAGTGAATCAGCAGAAGTGGTCGAAGGAAGCACCCGGTTTGCAGCAGTGGTGCCGCCGGTGGCAGTTATGCTTCCGCTGTTTAGTGTAAGAGAGCCGGTACCGACATAGTTGAGATCATCTGTATTGTGTCCTGAAATAACGGTATACCGGAATATTATCTCGGCTGTACCCGTGTCTGAGAAATAGTTAGCTGTTGCATCGGCAGTACCAGTCTCCAGTAATAGTTGCGGGTTTCCAGTTACGTCTACTGGCGCGTCAAATGTTACGGTGATATCAACTGTGTCACCTGCGTTGTATGGACCGCCTGTCGCAGATACGAAATCTACATTTGGTGCATCGGGGTTTGGCACGTTGTTTGCCACGGTCTCGTCGGTAAATCCTACAAGCGGGTTTCCTGCAGCATCAGTTATGCCAGAACCCGTGTAGGATACTGTGAGACTATTTACAAACACTATTGCAGTATCGACTGTTATGGTTACGGTACTGCCAGATACTGCCGGAGTGCCAGTAACTTCATTATCAGTATCAGGATTGACAGTTACGGTAAAGTCTGCCGCATCCGCAGATCCCGTAATGGGCTCTAATGCGGTAATTTCAATCGTGGTGGCAGTAAGGGTGGTGGCAGAATCAAAGACAGGTGCGGTGATATCAACTGTAACTGTGTGTGTGGCAGATGCCGTGTTGTCGTTGCCTGCCGTATCTTGCGCCGCACCAGCAGGAATTGATACGATGACTGTACCATCATTGTTGGCAGTCACATCAAAGGTGAACTCGGAGCCAGATGCAGTGGGTGCAGATGCCTCTGCACCAGCCGTACCAGATACTGTAATATCAGATGTGGCATCACCAAAGCCTCTCACATCCTCATCAAAGGTGACAGTGTAGGATATGGTGGCAGAGTTTGTGGTGGTACCAGCAGTGGTACCAGAAGTCAGCGTTGCAGTTGGGCCCGTAGTATCAGAGACGTTGTTTGTTACGTCTGGTGTGGTAAACTGTGCCAGTGTATTTCCTGCAACATCAGTTATGCCGGTACCAAGATACGATACGGTGAATGTGGCTCCGGGCATTATTTCAGTATCTACAGTTATGATTATGGTACTGCCAGACAGTACGGCAGTGTCAGATCCGTTGTCATCTGAGAATGTAAAGTCTGCCGCAGTTGTGGTTCCGTCAAGGGTTTCAGACGCGGTAATTACAACCGTGGTCGCATCACGGGTTGCAGCAGAGCGAAATTCAGGTGCCTCGGTATCCACAATTACTGCAGAACTGCCAGCAAGTGAATCAGTAGAAGCGAGTGCAGGTAGTGTCCGATCAGCAGGAATGTTGTTATCGAAGGCAAGTATGCTTACGCCGCTGCTGCTTAGTGTAAGTGAGTCAGTACCGACATAGTTGAGATCATCAGAAGTGTGTGTTGCCTCAACGGTATATCTGAATATCAAGGCAGTTCCATTCATGCTTGTGGTATAATCCACTACCGCATCATTAGTACCAGTCTCCAGTGTGAGTTGTGGGACACCAGATACGATTACTTTCTCGTCAAATGTTACGATGATATCAACTGTTTCACCAGTGCTGTATGAACCGTTTGTTGTCGCAGATACGTGAGTTATGCTTGGTCCGGTGGTATTGACTGTAACGGCATACACGCTAGATGCCATGTTGGTGTTGCCTGCCACATCCGTTACCCTATTTGCGGGGATGGCTATTTGGACGGTGCCATCACCTGTGGTTGCCACATCAAAGGTGTACACGGCTTCGTCGTCAGTTGTCTCAAAGGTTGATGCCGAAGGCGAGTTATTAGACGCCGTTCCAGTTACGCCAATATCACCTATAGCAAAGCCCGTCACAGGCTCGCTGAAGGTGGCAGTGTAGGATATCGTGCTGGTGTTTTGTGTGCTGCCGCTAGAAGTATCAGAAGACAGGGTTACGGTGGGTGCAGTCGTATCAACTGTGACGGTGTATGTGTTAGATACCGTGTTGTCGTTGCCTGCACCATCTGCTGCCGCACCTGCGGGAATCTCTACGATAACATCACCATCACCGGCGGTGGCCACATCAAACGTATACACGGGGGCACCCGTTGCATCAAAGTTTGTTGCTGTAGGCGAGCCGCCGGATGCCGTTCCAGTTACCGTAATATCAGATAGGTCAAAGTTCACTACTGCCATGTCAAATTCGGCAGTGTAGGATATCGTGGCGGTGTTTTGCACGCCGCCACTAGTGGTAGTGGTAGTACTAGACAGGGTTACGCCCGGTGCGGTTGTATCGACTGTGACTGTGTAATCGGCAGATGCCGTGTTGTCGTTTTCTGCCGCATCTTCTGCCGCACCTGCAGGAATTGATACGACGACGTCACCATCGTCGGTGGCAGTCACAGTAAAGGTGTACGTGTCACCGGATCCGTCCGGTACAGCATCAACTGCAGTTGCCGCTCCGGTTACTGTAATATCATCTATGGCATCAAAGTTCATCACAGTCTCGCTGAAGTTTGCAGTATATGTTATGGTGCCGGCGTTTGTAGTGGTACCATTAGCGGTATCATCGTTAGTTATGGTTACAGTTGGCAGTATGGTATCCACAATTATTGCAGAGCTGCCACCTCCAAGTGAATCATCAGAAGTCGTCGAAGGAAGCACCAGGTTTGCAGCAGTGGTGCCGCCGGTGGCAGTTATGCTTCCGCTGTTTAGTGTAAGAGAGCCGGTACCGACATAGTTGAGATCATCTGTATTGTGTCCTGAAATAACGGTATACCGGAATATTATCTCGGCTGTACCCGTGTCTGAGAAATAGTTAGCTGTTGCATCGGCAGTACCAGTCTCCAGTAATAGTTGCGGGTTTCCAGTTACGTCTACTGGCGCGTCAAATGTTACGGTGATATCAACTGTGTCACCTGCGTTGTATGGACCACCTGTCGCAGATACGGAATTCACATTTGGTGCATCAGGATTTGGCACGTTGTTTGTCACGGTCTCGTCGGTAAATTCTACAAGTGCGTTTCCTGCAGCATCAGTTATGCCAGAACCCGTGTAGGTTACTGTGAGTGCGTTTACAAACACTATTGGCGTATCTACTGTTATGGTTACGGTACTGCCAGATACTGCCGGAGTGCCAGTAACTTCATTATCAGTATCAGTATTGACAGTTACGGTAAAGTCTGCCGCATCCGCAGATCCCGTAATGGGCTCTAATGCGGTGATTTCAATCGTGGTGTCAGTAAGGGTGGTGGCAGAATCAAAGACAGGTGCGGTGATATCAACTGTAACTGTGTGTGGGGTAGATGCCGTGTTGCCGTTGCCTGCCTCATCAATTGCCGCATCTGCGGGAATCGTTACTTCGACTGTACCACCTGCTGTGACAGTCACATTAAAGGTGTATGTGTCACCGGATCCGGCTGGTGTAGCGGCTGGTGTATCGGCAGTTGCAGTAGCAGTACCAGATACCGTAACATCAGATGAGTCATCACCAAAGCCTGTCACATCCTCGCCAAAGACGACAGTATAGGATATGGTGGCAGAGTTTGTGGTGGTACCATCAGTGGTACCAGAATCCAGTGTTGCAGTTGGGCCCGTAGTATCAGAGACGTTGTTTGTTACGGATGGTGTGGTAAACTGTGCCAGTGTATTTCCTGCAACATCAGTTATGCCGGTACCAAGATACGATACGGTGAATGTGGCTCCGGGCATTATTTCATTATCTACAGTTATGATTATGGTACTGCCAGACAGTACGGCAGTGTTAGATGTGTTGTCACCTGAGAATGTAAAGTCTGTCGCAGTTGTGGTTCCGTCAAGGGTTTCAGACGCGGTAATTACAACCGTGGTCGCATCACTGGTTGCAGCAGAGCGAAATTCAGGTGCCTCGGTATCCACAATTACTTCAGAACTGCCAGCAAGTGAATCAGCAGAATCGAGTGCAGGTAGTGTCAGATCAGCAGGAACGTTGTTATCCTCGGCTTCAATGCTTACGTCGCTGCTGCTTAGTGTAAGTGAGTCAGTACCGACATAGTTGAGATCATCAGAAGTGTGTGTTGCCTCAACGGTATATCTGAATGTCAAGGCAGTTCCATTCATGCTTGTGGTATAATCCACTACCGCATCATTAGTACCAGTCTCCAGTGTGAGTTGTGGGACACCAGATACGGTCACTGATTCGTCAAATGTTACGATGATATCAACTGTCTCACCCGTGCTGTATGAACCGTTTGTTGTCGCAGTTACGTGAGTTATGCTTGGTCCGGTGGTATTGACTGTAACGGCATACACGCTAGATGCCATGTTGCCGTTGCCTGCCATATCCATGGCACTATTTGAAGGGATGATTATTCGGACGGTGCCATCAGCGGCGGTTGCCACATCAAAGGTGTACACGGCTTCGTCGTCGGTTGTCTCAAAGTTTGATGCTCTAGGCGAGTTATCAGATGCCGTTCCAGCCACGCCGATATCACCTATAGCAAAGCCCGTCACAGGCTCGCTGAAGGTGGCAGTGTAGGATATCGTGGCGGTGTTTTGCGTGCTGCCACTGAGGGTACCTGTAGCCTCTATGGTTACGGTGGGTGCCATCGTATCAACTGTAACGGTGTATGTGTTAGATGCCGTATTGCCGTTGGCGGTAGTATCTTCTGCCACATTTTCAGGAATCGTCACTATGACTGTACCATCAAAAGTGGTCACCACGTCAAACGTATACACGGTTCCGCTGGTTGCTACAAAGCTTGATGCTGCAGGTGCATCGCCTGATGCCGTTCCAGTTACCATGATATCACCCATGACAAAGTTAGAGACTGCCTCGTTGAAGGTGGCAGTGTAGGATATCGTGTTACTGTTTTGGATGCCGCCACTAGTGGCAGTGGTAGTACTAGACAGGGTTACAGTGGGTCTGGTAAGATCTGGCAGGATGACGGGTACATTCCGTGTAAATAGTACAAGCTGGTTTCCAGCAGCATCAGTTAGGGCAGTAGTACCATCGTAGGATACTTCGAGCCTGGCTGTAGAGGTTATTGGTGTAACTACGGTTATGGTTATGGTATTATCAGATATTACAGGAATATCAGTAAAGGTATTGCCAGTAAGGGTAAAGGTCGAGCCAGTAACGGTTCCCTCAAGGGGTTCTGACACAGTAATTACAATCGTGTTTACATCAGGAGTTGTAGCAGAAAGGAACATAGGCGCAACAGTATCAACTGTGACGGTGTATGCAGCGGATGCCAGGTTTGCGTTGCCTTCCATATCTATTGCCACGGATCCTGGGATGGATACTGTGACCGTACCATCAGAGGTAGTCACCACATCAAAGGTGTAGATGCTCCCGGTTCCACCAAAGTTTGATGCCATAGGCAAGTCACCAGATGCGGTTCCAGATACCAAGATGTCTGCTCTAACAAAGTCAGTCACTGTATCAGTAAAGTCAACGGTGTATGATACGGTGCCAGAGGTGTTCGTGCCGCCGTTTGCAGTATCAGCAGTTATGGTTACAGTTGGCGCAAGATCAAATACCTGTATTCTGTTGTTACTACTGTCTGCAACTAGTATGTGCGTGGAGTTTGCCGTGATTCCTCGGGGACGGTCAAACTGGTTGTTGCCTGCACCAGAACTGGTGCCAGAACTGCCAATCGTGTAGAAATAGTTGCCGTCTAAATCAAATATCTGTACCCTGTTATTTTCAGTGTCTGCAACCAGTATGTACGTGGGGGTTATGTCAAGTCCTTCTGGGAAGTTAAACTCGCCGTCACCCGTACCGAAGCTGCCGAATTTGCTGAGATAGTTGCCATCTAAATCAAATACCTGTATCCTGTGGTTGCCGGTGTCTGCAACCAGGATGTGCGTGGAGTTTGTTGTGATTTCCCTTGGTGTGTTAAACTGGCCGTCAGGTGGATTGGGACTGCCAAACGAGCTGAGATGGTTGCCGTCCAGATCAAATACCTGTATCCTGCTGTTGCCGGTGTCTGCAACCAGTATGTGCGTGGAGGTTGCCGTGATTTCGCTTGGCGCGTTAAACTGGCCGTCTTCTGAGCCGAAACTGCCAAACGAGCTGAGATATCTGCCTTCCAGATCAAATACCTGTATCCTGTGGTTGTTGCTGTCTGCAACCAGTATGTGCGTGGAGTTTGCCGTGATTCCTCTTGGTGTGATAAACTCGCCGTCACCTGAACCAAGACTGCCGAACTGGCTGAGATATGTGCCATCCAAACCAAATACCTGTATCCTGTTGTTGTTGGTGTCTGCAACCAGTATGTTCTCGGAGGTTGTTGCGACTCCCCTTGGTGTGTTAAACCCGCCGTCAGCTGGGGGGACAACGGTGCCGTCGTCATCTCGGACGACAGTTGTGCTGAAACTGCCAAACTGGCTGAGATAGCCGCCAGCTGAATTAAATACCTGTATCCTGCTGTTGCCGGTGTCTGCAACCAGTATGTGCGTGGAGGTTGCCGTGATTCCCCTTGGTGCGTCAAACTGGGCGTTGCCACCAGAACCGAAACTGCCGAATTTGCTGACATAGTTGCCATCTAGATCAAATACCTGTATCCTGTCGTTGTTGGTGTCTGCAACCAGGATGTTCGTGGAGGTTGCGGTGATTCCAAGGGGGAAGTTAAACCCGCCGTCAGCTGGGGGGATAACACTGCCGTCAGCTCGGACGACAGCTGTGCTGAAAAAGCCAAACGATCTGAGATGGTTGCCGTCCAGATCAAATACCAGTATCCTGTTGTTGAGGCTGTCTGCAACCAGTATGTTCTCGGAGGTTGTTGCGACTCCTCTTGGTGTGCTAAGCACGCCGTCAGCTGAGCTGAAACTGCCAAACTGGTCGACATAGCTGCCGTCTAAATCAAACATCTGTATCCTGTGGTTGAGGCTGTCTGCAACCAGTATGTTCTCGGAGGTTGTTGCGACTCCTCTTGGTGTGTTAAACTCGCCGTCACCCGTACCGAGGCTGCCAAACTGGCTGAGATAGCCGCCATCTAAATCAAATACCTGTATCCTGTTGTTGTTGCTGTCTGCAACCAGGATGTTCGTGGAGGTTGTGGTGACTCCCCGCGGCGTGTTAAGCACGCCGTCAGCTGTGCCGGGAGTACCAAACAGGCGAAGATAGTTGCCGTCCAGATCAAATACCTGTACCCTGTCGTTGCCTGTGTCTGCAACCAGGATGTTCGTGGAGGTTGTCGTGACTCCTCCCGGTGCGTCAAACCGGACGTTGCCCGTGTCAGAACTGTCAAACGAGCTGAGATAGTTGCCGTCCAGATCAAATACCTGCATCCTGTCGTTGCCGGTGTCTGCAACCAGGATGTTCGTGGAGTTTGTGGTGACTCCTCCCGGTGCGTTAAACCGGCCGTCAACTGGGGGGATAACACTGCCGTCAGCTTGGACGACAGCTGTGCTGAAAAAGCCAAACTTGCTTTGATAATTACCATTTGAATCAAATATCTGTATCCTGTGGTTGCCGGTGTCTGCAACCAGTATGTGCGTGGAGTTTGTGGTGATTCCCCGCGGTGCGTTAAACCGGCCGTCGCCTGAGCCGAAACCGCCAAACGTGCTGACATGGGTGCCTGTGTCATCAAATACATGTATCCTGTGGTTGCCGGTGTCTGCAACCAGTATGTGCGTGGAGTTTGTGGTGATTCCCCGCGGTGCGTTAAACGCGCCGTCGCCTGAGCCGAAACCGCCAAACGTGCTGACATGGGTGCCTGTGTCATCAAATACCTGTACCCTGTGGTTGCCGGTGTCTGCAACCAGGATGTGCGTGGAGTTTGTGGTGATTCCCCGCGGTGTGTCAAACTGGTCGTTGCCCGTACCGGAACTGCCGTCAGAACTGCCAATTGTGCGGACATGGATGCCGTTAGTGTCAAATACCTGTATCCTGTGGTTGCTGGTGTCTGCAACCAGGATGTGCGTGGGGGTTGCTGTGATTGCCTCGGGTGCGTTAAACCGGTCGTTAATCGGTCTGGGGGCACCAAACTGGCTGAGATAGGTGCCGTCCAGATCAAATACCTGTACCCTGTCGTTGAGGGTGTCTGCAACCAGGATGTTCGTGGGGGTTGCTGTGATTTCTCGCGGCGTGTCAAACGCGCCGTCACCAGTACCAAAACTGCCAAACTGGCTTTGATAGTTGCCATCCAGATCAAATACCTGCATCCTGTCGTTGCCTGTGTCTGCAACCAGGATGTGCGTGGAGGTTATGGTGATTCCTTCCGGTGTGTTAAACCGACCGTCGCCTGGGCCGAAACCGCCAAACGTGCTGACATGGGTACCTGTGTCATCAAATACCTGTACCCTGTGGTTGCCGGTGTCTGCAACCAGGATGTGCGTGGAGTTTGTGGTGATTCCCCGCGGTGTGTCAAACTGGTCGTTGCCCGTACCGGAACTGCCAAACTGGCTTTGATAGACGCCGTTCAGATCAAATACCTGTACCCTGTCGTTGCGGGTGTCTGCAACCAGTATGTTCGTGGAGGTTGCTGTGATTCCTCGGAGCTGGTAAAACTCGCCGTTGCCTGTGCCGTTACTGCCAAACTGGCTTTGATAGTTGCCGTTCAGATCAAATACCTGTACCCTGCTGTTAAAGGTGTCTGCAACCAGGATGTGCGTGGAGGTCGTTGTGATTCCCGAGGGAATTCTAAACTCGCCGTTGTCCGAACCGAAACTACCAAACTGGCTTTGATAAATGCCATCTAGATCAAATATCTGTATCCTGTTGATGTCTGCAACCAGGATGTGCGTGGGGGTTGTGGTGATTGTCCCGGGTGCGTGAAACGTGCCGTTAGTGCTGAAACTGCCAAACTGGCTTTGATAGGTGCCATCCAAACCAAACATCTGTACCCTGTGGTTGAGGGCGTCTGAAACCAGGATGTTCTCAGAGGTCGTTGTGATTCCTCTGGGACGGTCAAACTGGCCGGCACCTGTGCCGAAACTGCCAATCGTGTCGACATGTATTCCAATTTGTAAACCGTCAGAGGCACCAGTCACGGACTGGGTAAATGTCGCAAGTTCGTTGTTAGAGCCGTCAGTGATGTCATTACCTGTATATCCAACTGTAACCGTACTGCCGCTGGGAATTGGCGTATCCACAGTTATGGTAATGGTGCGGCCGGCCACTATAGGATCAGCGGAAACCATATTGCCTGAAACGCTAAAGACTCTCGCAGATGGGGTTCCAACAAGGCGTTCTGATGCGACAAGTACGATCGTAGTAGGATCAATGGTGGTACCGGATGTGATGATTGGTGCAGTTGTATCAATACCTGGAACTATGGCTGCAATCGTCTTGATCGTGTTGGGAGCTGCGGCATTAATTGGCAGGGTTTCTGGAAGATCCCCTCCGTATACAAGTGCCAGTATGTCATCATCCACCCTGACAAGCGAGTTGAACGCACCGTCTTCCATATCGTGTTCAAACGGTCCGCCTGCAGTAGCCAGGCCGGTGTCGGTTACATCATATACCTGAATAAAGCCGTCGCCGTCTGCACCCCTGTATGCGACTGCCAGGGTGTCATCATCCAGCAGGGACAGCGAGTTGAGGTGTATACGTTCCTCAAATGCCGCGTCTGCCGCATTATCATAATACGTGACAGTCGCGCCCCTTTGCGTGAATGCGCCGTCTGCTACATCAAATATCTTGAGGCGTCCCACCCCGTCATCAGTAGCGGTACGATCACCAATCTCAGAGTATGCAAGTGCGACCGTACTATCATCGATTTGAAGAAGAGAGTTGTATGCTGTTCTGCCGGCATCATGTATAACATCTGCTCCGGCAGTAAGTGCAGACGCACCGCCAGATGAAACAGCAAATGTTTGTATGTGTCCTGCCGCATCAGCGCCGCGGTATGCAAGTACCACCGTATCAGCGTCGAGTTTGACTGCGGATTGGTACCGTCCCTGATCGGCAGTAATGCTTACCGGATCACCTGCAGTCAGCGTGCCGTCAGGAGCAACACGAATGCTCTGGATAAAGCCGTCAGGCGAGGAATTTGGATGTGAGTACGTGATTATCAGCGTGTCTGCATCAAATGCAACCAAGGACTGGCTGGAGATCTGCCCGCCGGTGTCACCTGTTCTATAGGCGACACTGTTGGGATTTCCAAATGGCGTAATAGAGGTAGTATCAACATCAAATGTTGTAATGGCTGCTGCCGGACTGCTTGTATCAGTACTGATGAAGGGGCATCCAAAGGTAGGGTGACAAATGGTTGTAACTGTACCTTCCGAACTGTCTGCATCAGTACGCACGTGTGAAATGGCAATGGTATCATCATCGATACGTACAAGGGAGGTAGACCTTGGATCTTCCCTTGTATCATCGGTATTCACACCTGAATCTTTAGGAACCATGGGCACAGTTGGAGGATCAGTCGGAGGATCAGCTTCCCGTGTTGTGAATATGAAGGGCTGGTCTGTAACGACGGCCACAGTCTGGCTGCCAATCAGCGAGATCTGCCCGTCAGTGATGCTGTATAGCCTGATATCGGTGTTGTGGTTCCAGACGTTATTGCCGGCAAATACAGATACGGTGTGTGATGAGACGTAATAATTGCCAGTTAGGTGTATCAGGTCGTGTCGGTATCCGTTGTCTGGGAGTTCGACTGAGTGTACCGGTGATATGATGTGATCAGTCGGGTCAGCGGCACCTGGCACGTTGTTTATCACGGTCTGTGGGGTAAATGCCGCAAGTGGGTGTCCTATGGCGTCAGTTGTTGTAGTACCACCAGAGTATGATACTATGATATCGTCTGTGGAGGTTATTGTCGTATCTACGGTTATGGTTATGATGTTACCTGATATTACAGGAGTGGGAGTAAATGTATTGCCGGTAAGGGTAAATTCAGATGCAGTAACGGTTCCCTCAAGGGGTTCTGATGTAGTGATTGCAATCGTGGTTGCAGTGGCAGTCGCAGCAGAGACGAATACCGGTGCGGTTGTATCAACTGTGACGGTGTGTGTGGCAGATGCCGCATTGAGGTTGCCTCCCGCATCTATTGCCACAGCTGCTGGAATCTGTACTGTGACCGCACCATCAACGCTGGCAACCACGGTAAAGGCGTACGTGGTGCCGTCTCCAGTCGGAGTAGAGGCAGTTGCCGCTCCAGTTACTGTGATATCAGTGGCCTGATCACCAAAGCCGGTTACGGGCTCGCTAAATTGTACAGTATATGATAAAGTGCGAGAGTCTGCGGTGCTGCCATTAATCGTATCGTCATTGGTCAGTGTTACAGTTGGCACGTTGTCGTTTGTCACAGACACCGGGCCAAATGTGGCAAGTGCGTTTCCTGCGAGATCAGTTATGGTTTCACCTGTGTAACGTACCGTAACTGAGCTGCTGGGGATCGCATTGTCCACGTTTATGGTTATAGTGCTGCCGGATATCTCCAGATTGCCCACTAGGGTATTATCTGATATGGTATTACCAGATACTTCAAAGTGGTCCCTGTTAACAGTTCCCGCAAGGGGTTCTGATGCGGTAATTACGACAGTATACGCATCACGGACCACAGCAGAAGAGAAGATGGGTGCGTCTGTATCAACTGTGACGGTGTACGGGGCAGATGCCACGAGGGTCTTGCCTGCAGGAACCATTGCCGCATCTGCGGGAATCATTACTGTGACCGTACCGTCAGGTGTGGCCACCACGTCAAAGGTGTATGCGGTTGCGTTGATTGCCACAAAGTTTGATGTGACAGGCGTGCCGCCTGATGCCGTTCCGGTTACCGTAACACGGGATTCATCAAAGTCTGTCACATCATCGCTAAAGATCGAAGTGTAGGATACCGTATTGACGTTTTGTGAGCCGCCATCAGGGGTAGGACTGTCTATGGCTACGGTGACCATGGTATTATCAACTGTGACTGTATATGGGTCAGATGCCACGTTGCCGTTGCCTGCAGCATCCGTGGCCCTATCTGCAGGAATCGTTACTATGACCGTACCATCACCGGTGGTCACCACATCAAACGTATACACAGTTGTGTGGTTTACCACAAAGTTTGATACAAAAAATGAGGTATCTGCCGTTCCAGTTATGGCAATATCAAATCTATCAAAGTCCCTCATGCTCTCGCTGAAGGTGGCAGTGTAGGATATGGTCTCGGATCTGTGCGTGCCGCCATCAGGGGTATCCATGTAGAATGTGGTCTCATACAGGTACAAGCCGTCAGCAGGGATCGTACATACCTCCGCCCCCTCAGGTGGCCCAAGAATTCCACACGGCACTATCACAGGGATCGTACATACCCACACCGCCGGTGAATAATCACACTCCCATATATCAGGTGGACAGAACATCGGGATAGAAGACGGTGTGAATGTACCCACCGGTGAATAACCACACTGCAATGTCTCAGGTATGTTATCCTCAGATATGGTCCTGATCTCAGGTGTGATGGTGGCCTCACGGATCTCACGGATGCCGGCAGTCAGGGTTACGGTGGGTGATACGTTATCAACTGTGACGGTGTATGGGACAGATGCCGTGTTGGCGTTGGTGGCAGCATCTGTGGCCACGCCTGCGGGAATCGTTACTGTGAGTGTACCATCACCGGCAGGCACCACGTCAAAGGTATACATGTTTCCGCCGCTGATTGCCACAAAGTTTGATGCAGCAGCTGTACCGCCTGATGCCGATCCGGTTACCGCAATATCATTCTCATCAAAGCCCGTCACGGGTTTGCTAAATACAGCAGTATATGATAAAGTGTTAGAGTTTGTGTCGCGGCCATTAATCGTATCGTCGTTGGTCAGGATTACAGTTGGTGCTGTGTCAGTCACAGACCTCGCATCAAATCTGGCAAGTGCGTTTCCTGCTACATCAGTTATGGTATCACCGGTGTAATCTATCGTAACTGTGCCGCCGTCGGGAATCGCCGTTACCACGGTGATAGTTACAGTACTGTCAGATATATCGGGAACAACTGAGATCGTATTGTTGGATACCTCAAAGTCATTTTCAGTAACAGATCCTCCAAGGGGTTCTGATGCAGTAAATACGATCGTGTTGGCATCAAAAATTACAACAGAGGATAATACAGGTGCGGTTGTATCGACTGTGACGGTGTATGGGGCAGATGCCACGTTGCCGTTGGTGGCAGCATCTGTGGCCGCACCTTCAAGAATAGTTACTATGACTGTACCGTCACTGGCAGTCACCACGTCAAAGGTATACGCAGTTGCGTTGGTTGCCACAAAGTTTGATGTGTCAGGCGTGCCGCCTGATGCCGTTCCAGTTACTCTAATATCAGATTCACCAAAGTCCGCCACATCCTCGCTGAAGGTGGCAGTGTACGATACCGTGTCGCCGGTTTGCGAGTTACCATCAGGGGTACTACCGGATATGGTTACGGTGAGCGTCTCAACATCAACTGTGACGGTGTGCGTATCGGATGCCGTGTTGCCGTTGTCATCCGCATCTGTGGTCACACCTGCGGGAATCATCACCAATACGGTGCCATCACCGGTAGTCACCACGTCAAATGTATATGATGTGCCGGTTCCTGCAAGGTTTGATGCTGCAAGCGTGCCGCCTGATGCCGCCGTTCCAGATACGACAATGTCTGATGCTATAAAGCCTGTAACGGATGCGCTAAATGTGACCTCGTAAGATACGGTATTGGAGGAGGAGATGCCTGTTCCGCCGGTAACAGTATCAGACAGGGATACTACGGACAACGGACTAGTCACTATTACATCGGAGCTGCCGGCAAGCGAGTTGACAGAATCAGTTGCAGGAAGCAGCAGGCTGGCAGGAACAGTATCACCTGCGGTAAATATGGTTCCGTCGCTTAATTCAAGCGAGTCAGTACCAGCATAATTGAGATCATCTGAGAGATGGCCCACGGCAACGGTATATCCGAATAGCAGTTGGGTTTCAGACAAGCTGGAGTGATAGACTGCCACCGCATCAGTATCGCCAGTCTCCAGCGTCAGAGTGGGGGATCCAGTCACATCCACTGGCTCGTCAAATGTAATGGTGATATCAAAGGTATCACCCGGGGTGTGGGTGTCATCTGCTGCAGATACGCCGGTGACTGTGGGTATGTCCATCACGTCAACTGTGTGCCGGTTTGATGCCAGGCTGTCCTGTCCACTCCCGGACTGTGCTGCAAAATTGGGGATAAATACTGTAACCGTGCCATCAGAGACGGTTGCCACATCAAAGGTGTAGGTGTTCCCGCTCCCTGCAAAGTTGGATATTGCAGGCGAGCCGCCGGATGCCGTTCCGGATACTATGACATCTGCCGCAACAAAGTTTCTCACGTTCACGTTGAAGGTGGCAGTGTATGACACGGTGCCAAGGTTGTGTGTGCCGCCGTCGGGTGTATCTGCAGTTATGACTACAGTTGGTGCAAGACCAAGTACCTGTACCCTGTTGTTGCCGGTGTCTGCAACCACCATGTGCGTGGAGGTCAGCGCGATTGCAGTTGGCCCGCTAAACTCGGCACGGCCCGTGCCGTGACCGCCGATTGTATAGAAATAGTTCCCGTCCAGATCAAATACCTGTACCCTGTTGTTGCCGGTGTCTGTAACAATTATGTGCGTGGAGGTTGCCGCAACCCCGGTTGGGGAGTTAAACTGGTCGTCACCAGAGCCTCCACTGCCAAACTTGCTGAGATAGTTGCCGTCCAGATCATAGACTGTTACCCTGTTGTTGCCGGTGTCTGCAACAATTATGTTGGTGGGGGTTACTGCAACTCCGCCTGGAAGGTTGAACCGATTGTTGACAGTGCCGATACCGCCGAATTTGCTGACAAACTCGCCGTCCAGATCAAATACCTGTATCCTGTGGGTGTGGGTGTCTGCAACGATTATGTGCGTAGAGTTTGTGGTGATTCCCGAGGGGAAGTTAAACCTGCCGTTGGCCTCGCCAAGACTGCCAAACTCGCTGAGATAGGTGCCCTGTAAATCAAATATCTGTATCCTGTCGTTGTTGCTGTCTGCAACCAGTATGTTGTCAGGGGTCACCGTAATTCCCCGGGGATTACTAAAAGTACCGGGGGTGGGGGGTTGGTCTCGGACAACGATGGTGGAAGTTCCAAACGAGTTGACAAGGCTGCCTGAAATATTGAATACATGCACCCGGTCGTTGCCGGTGTCTGCAACCAGTATGTGTGAATCGTTTATCGTGACTCCCCGTGGACTGTTAAACGCGCCGTCAGCGCTTTCAAAATTGCTAAACGAACGGAAGAAATCTGCAATTGGTACAAAGATATTCAAGGTAATGGTGTGCGTATCTGATTCGGGGTTTGTGTTTGTATCCTCATCTGTTGCCACGCCTGCGGGGATTGATACGACGAGTGTTCCATCGTTGGTTGCCACCACGTTAAACATGTATACGTTGCCGGATCCTGCAAAGCCGGATATGGTGGGGGAGCCACCGGATGCCGTTCCAGTTAACGAGACATCGGATTGAACAAAGTCTGCCACCACCTTGTTGAAGGTAACTGTATATGATGCGATATTGGAGGTGCTGGTGCCGCCGTTGGGGGTGCCATCCACAGTTACATCCACGGCAAGGGCAAGAGCTGAGAGGGAGGTGATAGATACGGTCAGGTCAACAGATGAGACAAGCAAGTTTCCTAGGTCATCAGTTATTGTATTACCATCGTATGATACGATGAGTGATGTGTCACTGGATGTTATCGGCGTTTCCACTGTCAGTATTACGGTATTTCCGGATATTTCAATACCAGATACCGGGTTGTGTACCATATTACTAGATACTGTAAAGTCTTCATTCTCTGCAGTTCCCTCAAGTGTGTCATTTGCAGTAACTGTAATGGTGGACGCATCAGTGGCTTCAGCAGATGAGAATTCCGGCTGCTCGGTATCGACTGTGACGGTATACACGTTTGATGCCGTGTTGCCGTTGCCTGCCGCATCTGCTGTCGCGCCTGCGGTAATTGATACTTCAAGTGTGCCATCACCGATGTCAGTCACGTCAAACGTGTATCTGAGTGGGTTCGAATTAACAAAGTTTGATGCCGATGCGCCCACAGCTGCTTCTCCACCAATCGTAATATCAGACATGGTAAAGCCCGGCACGGCCTCTGTAAAGCGGACAATGTAGGATATGGTAGTGAAACGCGTTGTGCTGCCGTCATCAGTGGTGGATGATATGGTCGCAGCAGGTCCGAGTGCATCTGCTACGTTGGGGTCTATCGTTTCAGGGTCGAATGATGCCAGCAAGTTTCCTGCAGCATCGGTGATGGTGTTGCCTGCATAGGATACCGTTTGGGAACCATCACTGATCGGGGCAGATACTTCCAGTCTTATGTTTGAGTTGTGCAGGGATGCCGTAAGGACATTGTTGTCAGGTATGGAGAACTGGTTGATGCGGGGGCTGCCAATAAGCGGTTCATCTGATATGATTTCTACGGTCCTAAGACTGGCGGCCGCATCAAGATAGGTTGTACCGGTCCGAAGGTCTGTTTTATAAACGTCGATTGTGCCTGCAGAATCAAATGTAGGTCGAACAGTATCATATGTAATACTGTGTGTGGCAGATGCCACGTTGTCTTGGGCTGCAGTATCTGCTGCCACGCGTGCAGGAATTGATACCTCGATGGTACCGTCATTGGCTGGAGTCACAGTAAAGGCGTACGTGGTGCCGCCGGTTCCAGTCAGGGCAGAGGCAGTCGCACCTGCCGTTCCAGTTACGGTAACATCAGTGGTAACATCGCCAAAGTCCGTTACATCCTCGCTGAATGTGACAGTGTATGATACGGTGCCAGAGTTTGTGGCGCCGCCATCAGGGATGCCAGTCGCGGTTATCACTGCGGTTGGTGCGAGATCAAATGTCTGTATGCGGGAATCAAAGAGATCCGTAACCAGCATGTGCGTGGAGTTTGTTGTGATTCCCTCCGGAGTGGTAAACTCACCTTCACCGGTGCCATCACTGCCAAGCGAGATGACAAACGTGCCGTCATGGTTAAATGCCTGTACCCTGTCGTTCCCACTATCTACAACCAGTATGTGCGCGAAGGTTGTTGCAATTCCCGAGGGATCATCAAACAGGCCGTCGGCTTGGCCTTCACTGCCAAATGTGCCGGCAAACCGTACGGGGCTATCCACTCTAGCGATGTACGTGTCAGATGCCGCGTTGCCGTTGTCATCAGCGTCTTCCGCCGCACCGGCAGGAATTGACACAATGACCGTACCGTCATCGGCGGCAACCACAGTAAAGGTGTAGGTGGTGCCGGTTCCACTAGGATCAGAGACAGTTGCAGTTGCCGAACCATATAATGTAATGTCAGACATCTCATCAAAGCCTGTCACCGTCTCGCTGAAGGTGGCAGTGTATGATATAACATTAGAGAATACAGTGCCGCCATCAGAGACATCAACGGTAGTTATGGTTACAGTTGGCGCGCCGGCACCACCCACGTTGTTTGTCACAGTCTCAGGGTCAAACGTTGCAAGTGCGTTTCCTGCAACGTCAGTTAGGCCACCAGCTGTGTATGATACTGTGGGTGCGTCTCCGGGCCCTATTGCCGTATCAACAGTCAGGGTTATGGTACTGCCAGATATTTCAGAGATTGCAGTAACGATATTGCCGGGGACATCAAAGTCTCCTATAACGGCAGTTCCTGCAAGGAGTTCGGATATTGTAATTACGATCGTAGTTGAGGTGGTGGTTGCAGCAGAATCAAATGTAGGTGCCACAGTGTCCACTATTACTGCAGAGGTGCCGTCATACTCAAATATCTGCACCCTGTCGTTCCCGCTATCTACAACCAGTATCTGCGTGGAGGTTGTTGTAATTCCTTGTGGAGTGCTAAACTGAGCGTCGGCGGTGCCTTGACTGCCAAACGAGCTGACAAAGGTGCCGTCATGCTCAAATATCTGTATTCTGTGGTTGTCAGAGTCGGTAACCAGTATGTGCGTGGGGGTCGTCGCAATTCCGTATGGGGTGGTAAACTGGCCGTCGCCCGTACCTTGACTGCCAAATCTGTCGGCAGGGGTGCCGTCATGCTCAAATATCTGTATTCGGTGGTTGCCAGAATCTACAACCAGTATGTGCGTGGAGGTTGTCGTGATTCCTATTGGAGCAATAACCTGGCCGCTGGCAGCGCCGTTACTGCCAAACGTTCCTGCAAAGGTGCCGTCCAGATCAAATATCTGTATCCTGCTGCTGCCAAAGTCTGTAACCAGTATGTGCGTGGAGTTTGTCGTGATTCCATAGGGTCCCATAAACTCACCGTCGAGTATGCCGATACCGCCAAACGCATTATCAAAAGCTGCAATTGCAATCACGTTGTTTGTCACAGTCTCGGGTCCAAACGTTGCAAGTGCGTTTCCTGCAAGATCAGTTACACCACCGGCAGCAGCACCGTATGATACCATGAGTGTATCTGTAGATACTATTGCCGGATCTACGGTTATGGTTATGGTGTTATCAGATATTTCAGTGGTTCCAGTAACGGTTTTGGTGGCAACGCTAAAGGTTCCTGCAGTCATAGTTTCATCAAGTGGTTCTGATGCGGTAATTACGATCGTGGTCTCATCAGTGGTCATAGCAAAATCAAATATAGGTTCCGCAGTATCCACAATTACTGCAGAGCTGCCTGCAAGTGAATTGGCAGAGGTAACTGCAGGAAGTCTCAGAATAAGGGTATCATCGTGAGTAGTGGCAGTGATGGTTCCTCCGTTTAGTGCCAGCGAATCAGTACCGGCATAGTTGAGATCAGCAGAATTATCTCCTGCGGCAACGGTATATCGGAATAGCAGGTCAGTTCCACCCGTGCCCGAGGTATATTCAACTATAGCACCAGTATCCAGCGTCAGAGTTGGTGGGGTGCCATCTGCAGCTTCTACATCCACAGCCTCGTCAAATCTTACGGTGATGTTAATGATACCACCTTCCTTGTATGCACCGTCATCGGCAGATACGCTAGTTATGTCAGAATCCAGAAGGAATGTCTGTATCCTGCTGTTGCCATGATCTGCAACCAGTATGTGCGTGGAGTTTGTTGCAAGTCCCGAGGGGCGGTCAAACTGGCCGTCGCCCGTGCCGAAACTGCCAAACTTGCCGACAAAGTTGGCATCACTATCAAATATTTGGATTCTGTCGTTGTTATGGTCTGCGATGTATATCAGGTTGTTCTCCATGATGATTCCAGTAGGACTGTCAAACTGGCCGTTGGCTGTGCCATTACTGCCAAACGTGTTGAGATAGTTGCCGGCACTATCAAATACATCCACCCAGTCGTTGCTAGTCTCTGTAACCAGGATATGCGTAGAGTTTGTTGCAATGCTGTGGTAACGGTCAAAAGAGAGAGGTTCAGCAGGACGGCCAAACTCGCTCTCAAAGACGCCGTCAGTGTCAAATACCTGCACCCTGTGATTAATAGAGTCTACAACCAGGATATGCGTGCCGTTTGCTGTGATTCCCACGGGGCTATCAAAGGTACCAGGACTGCCGGCGGAGCCAAGCCCGGCTTGACTGCCAAACTCGTTGGCATAGGTGCCGTTCAGATAAAATACCTGCACCCTGTGGTTGTTCAAGTCTGTAACCAGTATGTGCGTAGAGTTTACTGCGATTCCAGAAGGATTGGAAAACTCGCCGTCTCCATCGCCAGCAATGATGCCAGAATTGCCAATCGTGCTGACATGAATGCCGTCCAGATCAAATACCTGCACCCTGTTGTTGTTGGTGTCTGCAACCAGGATATGCGTGGAGTTTGTCGTAAGGGATACAGGAATTTTAAACTGGCCGTCGGCTTCGCCGCGACTGCCAAACTTGCCGGCAAACTGTACGGGGATATCCACTGTAACGGTGTATGGATCAGATGCCGCGTTGCCGTTGTTTGATGCATCTTCTGCCGCATCGGCAGGAATTGTTACAATGACTGTACCATCACTGGTGGCAGTCACAACAAAGGTGTATGTGGTGGTGCCGTCTGCAGGTGATCCAGCGGGGGTTGGTGCAGAGACTGTTGCAGTCGCCGTACCACCTAATGTAATATCATCTGCGTCATCAAAGACTGTCACCGTCTCGCTGAAGGTGGCAGTGTATAATAGGACATCAGAGATTGCAGTACCGCCGTTGTCGGCATCATCAGTGGCTATGATTACAGTTGGTGATACCGAGTTTGAGCCAAATACTGTAAAGTGTGTAGTCCAGATTATCAGGTCAGTGTCTACGTCTATAAAGCACTCCGGGTCGCCGGTAAGCTGTGTTGTAACAGAGATAACATCATCGGCAACACACGCTGTAGTTATCTGGATAGCTGGTGCACCGCCCTGAGAATACCATGGAGCGTTACCTGCCTGCCCTCCAAGCTGTATCCGTATTGGATTATCAGTGTTTATCACAGAATTAGATTGTCCTATCTCGATGCAGGATGCCCGCGCACCGGAAGCTATTGCAGCAGAGTTACAACCAATGTCAAAGTCAGAGTCAGTTGGTAATACCAGTATTCCATCAAAGGTCGACGAGCTAAGATTGGTGTCAGCAGGAATGGTCACCTCAACATTCCCTCCAGAAAGACCTGTCGCAGTTACCATAATCTCGGCGTTTGTCGTGACAGTTGAAAGTCCTGAATCTGTTACTAGCCGTGGTGAATAATCCAGCGTGGCATCAACTGTACTTGGATATGTGATTGTGGCAAGGGTGGAATTAGGATCAGTGACTGCGATGCGGTTGTCAATACCGGCAAGTGTGACGCTGTCTTCTGCTGTTACCTGTTGGTTCTCTACTCGTGAGAGCGCAAGTGCAGAGTTACTTGTCTTTGTTGGACCATCTATGATGATTGTGACAGTGGTTCCAGCTGAGACTACAGATGAGAGGGTGAGGGATATGGTATTAGTGCCACTGCCAGCAACTGACGATACTGTAGGTGTTGAAGCGTCAGTTGTTATCAGGTTCGTATAATGGGATCGATCAGTAGTTACTGGTGTGTTGTAGATTATGGTGATTGTATCAGTGGAGAATCTTGCGGAGATTATTTTAGGTGTTGCCGCATCAACTGTGACGGTATATGTGTTGGATGCCGCGTTCTGGTTGCCTGCAGGATCTGCTACCACATTTTCAGGTACAGATACAATGACTGTACCATCAGAGAGGGTTACAACATCAAAGGTATACGAGATGTCTGTCATAACTGTTACCAAGTTTGATGCACCAAGCATGCTAAATGCCGTTCCAGATACTGAGATATCATCCACACCAAAGCCTGGCACAGGCTCGTTGAAGGTAATAGTGTAGGATACGGTGGCAGCAGATGAGGTGCCGGTATCAGCGATACCATCGTTGTTAGATATGGTTACAGTTGGCGCCGCAGTATCCACAATTACATCAGAGCCGCCAAGTGATGCGTCATCAGCAGTTGCAGGAAGTCTCAGATCTGCTGTAGCACCGCCAACAGTGGCAGTAACGGTTCCACCAATTACAGATAGCGAGTCCGTACCGACATAGTTGAGATTATTAGTGTTATGTGTTGCAGCAACGGTATATGTGAATGTCAGTTCGGTTCCAGGCGAGCCTGAGGTATAGTCGACCATCGTATCATCATCACCAGTCTCCAGTAACAGTCGCAGGGTACTACCCTCAGATACGGTTACTGACTGGTCAAATGTCACGGTGATCTCAATGATACCGCCTTCTTTGTATGGACCTCCGGTTGCAGATACGCCTACTACAGTTGGTGCATTGAAGGTCTGCATATCTGATTCATCAGATATGACCGGTGTGTCAGTGTGGGTAATGGAGATTTTCAGTGATGTGGCATCAGATATCACCGGAGAGTCAGATTCTGCGATGGTGTCATCGTCGGGTGCAATGGTGATCTGCGTATCTGATTCATCAGATATGACAGGTGTGTCAGTGTGGGTAATGAAGATGTTCAGTGATGTGGCATCAGATATCACCGGAGAGTCAGATTCTGCGATGGTGTTATCGCCTGGTGCATTGGTGATCTGTATATCTGATTCATCAGATATGACAGGTGTGTCAGTGTGGGTAATGAAGATGCTCAGTGATATGGCATCAGATATCACCGGAGAGTCAGATTCTGCGATGGTGTTATCGCCTGGTGCATTGGTGATCTGTATATCTGATTCATCAGATATGACAGGTGTGTCAGTGTGGGTAATGAAGATGTTCAGGGATGTGGCATCAGATATCACCGGAGAGTCAGATTCTGCGATGATGCTCGCACTTTGCACGTTGTTTTCCACGGTCTGGTCGGTGTCTGCAAGTAGGTTTTCGGCAAGATCAGTGATGGTACCACCAAAGTATGATACTGTGAAGTCGGATCCAGACATTATTTGTGTGCCCACAGTCAGGGTTATGGTACGGCCAGATATTACAAGACTGGTAATGGTATTGCCATCAAGGGTAAAGTTATTGACAGTCGCAGTAGGTCCTACAATTGTTTCTGATGCAGTAAATACGATCGTGGTATCATTAGTGGTGGTAGCAGAGTCGATGGTTGGGGCTTCTGTATCAGAGCCTGCAGCTATAACGGCAAATGTCTTGATTGTGTTGAGAGTATTAGCAGTATTACGTGGTATAACCAGTGGAAGATCCCCTCCGTACAATAGTGCCAGTGTGGTATCATCTACCCCAACAAGCGCGTTGAATGCACCGTTTGCCGTATCATGCTCAAATGGTCCGCCTGCCTCAGTCAGACCGGTGGTGGTTATATCATATATCCGAATAAAGCCGTCGGCGTCTGCACCCCTGTATGCGACTGCCAGCGTGTCAGAGTCCAGCATGGCCAGTGAATTCAGGTGTATACGTTCATCAACTGGTGCATTTGCCGCGCCATCATAATACACAACAGTATCACCCCTTTGTATAACTTCACCGTCTGTAACATCAAATATCTTGATGCGTCCCTGCTCGTCATCTGTAACGGTATCACCATCACCAATCCCAGAGTATGCAAGTGCGACTGTGGTAGCATTTACTCTGACAAGGGATGCATACGCTGTTCGGTCAGTATCATGTGTAGTGACAGCTCTGGCAGCAAATACAGGCGGATTATCAGATGAAACATCAAATGCTTGTATGGTTCCAACTGCACTGCCAACACGGTATGCAACTACAACCGTATTAGCATCCAGGGCCACCACGGATGGGTACCGTCCCTGAGCAGCGGTAATTCTCACGGGATCACCTGCACTCAGCGAGCCATCAGGGGCAATGCTGATAGCCTGGATAAAGCCATCAGGAGAGATGTTTGGACTCGAGTATGCAAGTATCAGCGTGTCTGCATCAAGTGTTGTCAAGGACTGACTAGATATTTGTCCGCCTCGGGGATCATGAGCATATTCTAGATCCATTCTATTGGTAAATGGCATATCATCACTGGGATTAACATCATATGTTGTCATATTGCCTGAATGAATACCGATAACACCGGCCACATATGAAACGGCAATTTTATCAGTACCTACGGCTGTAATAGAGGTAGCTCTTGGATTATCACCTACATCATTAGTCTCGACATCATCAGCGTCACCAACAGACCCGACATCTTTATTTTCACCAGTGTCATCCACCTTCAGGCTGGCCATCACTGAGATCTGCCCATCAGTTATTTCGTATAGCCTGATAACGGTATTATGATTCCAAATGTTATCAGAAGCACTCACAGTTACAGTCTGTGAGGAGACATAGTAATCTCCGGTTAGATGTACCAGGTTGTGTCGGTATCCGTTATCTGGAAGGCCCTCAGAGTCTATCTGCGATATGGTATGATCAGTTGCGACAGGGGTACCCGGTACGGTGTTTGTCACGATCTCGGGTCCAAACGTTGCAAGTGCGTTTCCAGCAACGTCAGTTACACCACCGGCAGCAGCAGTGTATGATACCATGAGTGCGTCTCCAGACACTATTGCCGTGCCAACAGTTATGGTTATGGTGTTATCAGATATCACAGGAGTGCCAGTAACGGTATTGGTGGCAACGGCAAAGGTTCCTGCAGTCATGGTTTCATCAAGTGGTTCTGATGCGGTAATTACGATCGTGGTATTATTAGTTGTTGCAGCAGAGCCAAATGTTGGCAGAACTGTATCTCTTGTAACTGTGTATGTGGCAGATTCCACATTCACGTTTCCTGCTGATATGTCTGCTGCCGCACCTGCGAGGATGGATACGTTGACTATACCATCCGTGGCGGGGGTTACAACAAAGTTGTACGTGGTGGTGCCGTCTGCAGGTAATGCAGCTAAGGTCGGTCGGGCTGCAGTTGCACCGGCAGTTCCGCCTACCGTGATATCATTCACGTCATTAAAGCCTAACACGGGCTTTGAAAAGGTGGCAGTGTAGGTAAGGGTGCCCGAGTTGGTGGTCTCGCCACTATTATCGGTTTCAGCGTTAGTTATGGTTACAGTTGGTAGTACGGTATCCAATACTACGTCAGAGGTGACGGCAAGTGATCCAACAGAACCAGTTGCAGGAAGTGTGAGTGATACGGCAGTACCGTCATCTCTGGCAGTAATTGTTACTTCGGGACCTACAGATAGAGAGTCCATATCTACATAGTCGAGATCAGTCGAACTGTGTCCTGCGAGAACAGTATACTCGAATGTCAGATCGACTCCAATCCCCGAAGTCCGGGTATAGTCGACTGGGGTATGAGTATCACCGGTATCCAGTGTCAGGGTGGGGATTCCCATTACATTTACAGGCTCGTCAAATCTTACAGTGATGCTGATGTTGCTACCTACGCCGTATGTATTGGATATTGCAAATACGCTAGATACGGTTGGGGCAGAAGCATTTACTGTAACGATGTATTCATCAGATTCCCTGTTGAATGTACCTCCTAAATCGGATATACTATCTTCCACAATGAGTACACCGACTGTTCCATCACGGGTGGTTTCCACGTCAAATGTGTAATTAGTTGCATTTATTGTCACAGGGTTTGATGCTCTAGGTGTGTCGTTGAATGTCGCTGATCCAGATACATCAACAGAAAATTCACTAAAGCCAGTCACAGGCTCACTGAAGGTGGCAGTGTAGGATACAGTACGAGAGGGTACGGACCCATCAACAAGGTTATCAGCAATTATGGTTACGATTGGGGCAGTATCCACTACTACGGCAGAGGTGACGGCAAGTGAATTAGCAGAACCGGGTGCAGGAAGGGTCAGATCAGCGACAGTAGTGCCATCAGCAGTGGCAACAATGCTTCCTCCTTCATTTAATGATAACGAGTCTATACCGACATAGTCAAGATCAGCCGAGTTGTGTCCTGCGAGAACGGTATATGTGAATACCAGTTCGGTTCCACCCGAGCCTGAGGTATAGTCGGCTATGGCAACGTAAGGATCAACACCGGTATTCAGGGTTAGTTGAGGGGTACCACCAGATACGGTTACCGGATTATCAAATGTTATAGTGATATCAACTGTTCCAAATACGTCAAGTGAACCAGTAGGTGTAGGTGCAGATACGCGGAGTACGGCTGGTGCATTAGTTGTGACGGCAGTTGCCACTGTAACGTCATATGCCGCAGATGCCAGGTTTGCGTTGCCTGCAGTATCTGTTGCCACGGATTCTGGGATGGATACTGTGACCGTACCAACAGTGGTGGCTGCCACATCAAAGGTGTAGGAATTCTCGGTTCCATCAAAGCTTGATGCTGCAGGCGAGCTACCGGATGCGGTTCCAGATACCAAGATGTCTTCCACAACAAAGTCATTCACATCCTCGCTAAAGGTGACAGTGTATGATACGGTGCCAGAGTTGTCCGTGCCGCCGTTTGCAGTATCAGCAGTTATGGCTACAGTTGGCGCAAGATCAAATACCTGCACCCTGTTGTTACCGGCGTCTGCAACCAGCAGGTGCGTGGAGGTTGTGGTGATTCCTTGTGGACTGTTAAACTGGTTCTCACCAGTACCAGAACTGGTGCCAGAACTGCCAATTGAGCTGACAAAGTTGCCGTTAACATCAAATACCTGTATCCTGTTGTTGCCGGTGTCTGCAACCAGTATGTGCGTGGGGGTTGTTGTGATTCCTCGGGGATTAATAAACTGGCCTTGGTCTGTGCCCTCACGGCCAAACTGGCGGAGATAGTTGCCATCTTCATCAAATACCTGCATGATATTGCCAAACTGGCCATGATAGGTGCCATCTAAATCAAATGCCTGTATCCTGTCGTTGCCGCTGTCTGCAACCAGTATGTGCGTGGAGTTTGTCGTGATTCCCGCGGGGAGGTCAAACAGACCGTCGCCAGTACCGCCACTGCCAAACGAGCTGAGATAACTGCCTGCCGAATTAAATACCTGTATCCTCTCATTGATAGTATCTGCAACCAGTATGTTCGTGGGGGTTGTCGTGATTCCACTAGGACGGCTAAACTGGCCGTTGCCGGAACCAAGACTGCCAAACCGGTCGGCATAACTACTACTCTGCAAATCAAATATCTGTACCCTCTCATTACCGGTATCGGCAACTAGTATGTTCGTGGAGGTTGCAGTGATTCCCCGGGGATTGATAAACTGGCCGGGATCGGAACCGCCACTGCCAAACTCGCCGTGATAGGTGCCTTCCAGATCAAATGCCTGTATCCTGTGGTTGTTGTTGTCTGTAACCAGTATGTGAGTAGAGTTTGTTGCAACCCCGTACGGGTTGTTAAACTCTCCGTCACCTGAGCCGAAACTGCCAATGGATTGAACAAAAGTGCCGATTGGTGGGGAGGCATCAACTGTGACTGTATATGTGTCAGATGCCGCGTTGCCGTTGCCTACCGCGTCTTCTGCCGCGTCTGCGGGAATTAATACGGTGACCGTACCAGCAGTGGTGGCAGTCACGACAAAGGTGTAGGTGGTGCCGTCTCCAGGCGGTGCAACTGCAGTGAATGATGCGGCAGTTGCAGCTGCCGTACCGCCCAGTGTAATACCAGTTGCGGCATCAAAGCCTGTTACTGCCTCGTTAAACGTGACAGTATAGGTAATGGCACGGGAGTTTGTGAAACCGTCATCAACTGCGGCATCCGTGGTTATGGTTACGGCAGGTGCGGCGGTATCCACTGTGATGGAATAGGGGGCAGATGCCACGTTGCTTCTGCCTGCGGCATCTGTTGCCATGCCTTCAGGAACAGATACTGTGATCGTACCATCGGAGGTGGCTGCCACCTCAAAGGTGTAGGTGTCCCTGGATCCTGCAAAGTTTGTCGCTGCAGGCGCGCTGCCAGATGCGGTTCCAGATACTGTAATGTCTCCCACAACAAAGTCATCCACATCCTCGCTGAATGTGACAGTGTAGGATACGGTGCCGGTGTTGTACGTGCCGCCGTGTACGGTGCCATCCGCAGTTATGAGCACAGATAGTGCAAGATCAAATATCTGTATCCTGTCGTTGCCGCTGTCTGCAACCAGGATGTGCGTGGAGTTTGTGGCGATTCCTTGTGGACTGTCAAACTGGTTGTTGCCCGTACCGGAACTGGCGTCAGAATTGCCAATTGTGCTGACATGGGTGCCGTCAATGTCAAATATCTGTATCCTGTTGTTGCCGGTGTCTGCAACCAGTATGTGCGCGTGGGTTGCGGCGATTCCTTCTGGGGAGTTAAACTGGCCGTTGTCTGTGCCGAAGCTGCCAAACGATCTGAGATAGGTGCCGTCCAGATCAAATATCTGTATCCTGTGGTTGTTGGTGTCTGCAACCATGATGTTCGTGGGGGTTGTGGTGATGTCTATTGGCGTGTTAAACGCGCCGTCAGTTATGCCGGAATTGTCAAACTGGCGGAGATAGGTGCCGCCGGCATCAAATACCTGTATCCTGTCGTTGTTGCTGTCTGCAACCAGGATGTTCGTGGGGGTTGCCGTGATTCCTCGGGGTATGTTAAACTGGCCGTCGCCCGTACCAGAACTGCCAAACTGGTCTTGATAGTTGCCGTTCAGATCAAATACCTGTATCCTGTGGTTGTTGCTGTCTGCAACCAGTATGTTCTCAGAGGTCGTTGTGACTGCCCCGGGTGCGTTAAACACGCCGTTAGTTGTGCTGGAACGGCCAAACTGGTGGAGATAGTTGCCGTCCAGATCAAATACCTGTACCCTGTTGTTGAAGGTGTCTGTAACCAGTATGTTCGTGGAGGTTGCCGTGATTTTTTGCGGTGCGTTAAACTGGCCGTCGCCCGTATCAAAACTGCCAAACGATCTGATATGGGTGCCGTCCAGATCAAATACCTGCATCCTGTGGTTGCCGGTGTCTGCAACCAGGATGTGCGTGGAGTTTGTGGTGATGCCCCGCGGTGCGTTAAACACGCCGTCGCCCGTACCGAAACTGCCAATCGTGCTGACATAGGTGCCGTCCAGATCAAATACCTGAATCCTGTTGTTGCCGGTGTCTGCAACCAGGATGTGCGTGGAGTTTGTGGTGATTCCCCGCGGCGTGTCAAACCGGTCGTTGCCCGTACCGGAACTGGCGTCAGAACTGCCAATTATGTTAACATGGGTGCCGTCATGCTCAAATATCTGTATCCTGTGGTTGCTGGTGTCTGCAACTAGGATGTGCGTGGAGTTTGCCGTGATGTCATTTGGTCTGACAAGCACGCCTCGATCAAAATCCACCGTGTTCCCTTCACCATCAACTCGTTGGATGACATCCACGCCGGAATTGTCAAACTGGCTTTGATAATTACCTTCTAGATCAAATACCTGTATCCGGTTGTTAAAGGTGTCTGCAACCAGGATGTTCGTGGGAGTCGTTGTGATTCCCAAGGGAATGTTAAACTTGCCGTTGCCCGTACCAGAACTGCCAAACGAGCTGCGATAGTCGCCATCCAGATCAAATACCTGTATCCTGTGGTTAAAAGAGTCTGCAACCAGTATGTTCTCAGAGGTCGTTGTGACTGCCCCGGGTGCGTTAAACACGCCGTTAGTTGTGCTGAAACTGCCAAACTGGCTGAGATATCCGCCGTTCAGATCAAATATCTGTACCCTATGGTTGAGGCTGTCTGAAACCAGGATATTCGTGGGAGTCGTTGTGATTCCCCTTGGTGTGTTAAACATGCCGTCACCTGTGCCTAACCTGCCAATCGTGTGGACGTGGGTTCCAATTGTTGAACCGGTAGTATCCACTACAGTATCCACTATTACGGCAGAACCGCCGGCAAGTGAATTAGTAGAATTAGTTGCAGGAAGTGCCAGATTTGCAGGGGTAGTAGTGGTACCATTAGATGATATGCTTCCCCCGTTTAGTGACAGCGAGTCCGTATCCACATAGTTGAGATCATCAGAATCATGTCCGGCGAGAACGGTATATTGGAATACAAGGTCAGTTCCAGGAGTGTCGTGGGTGTAATCTGCCAGAGCGTCATCGGTGCCAGTCTCCAGTAATAACTGCGGGGTTCCAATTACGGTTACCGGGCCGCTAAATGTTACGGTGATATCCAAGGTGTCGCCTGCGTTGACGGTGCGGTCTTCCGCAGATACGGCAGTCACGCCATACACGGTGTTTGTCACGGGCTGGGAGTCAAATGTCGCAAGTGCGTTGGCAGAGCCGTCAAATATGGTATCACCGGTATATCTGACTGTAACCGTACTGCCAACGACAATTGGCATATCCAACGTTATGGTAATGGTGCGGCCAGCCACCACAGGATCACCAGCCACCACAGGATCATCAGCCACCACAGGATCATCAGAAACTATATTCTCTGAAACCTCAAAGACTTTCGCAGTTGCAGTTCCCACCAGGCGTTCTGATGCCGTAAGTAGGATCGTGGTATTATCGGGGGTCGTAGCAGATGTGATGGTTGGCAGAACGGTATCAGAGCCAGTAAGTATGGCGGCGATTGTCTTGATCGTGTTGGAAGCTGCAGCATCATGTGGCAGGGTTTCTGGAAGATCCCCTCCATACACAAGTGCAAGTGTCTCGTCATCGACTTGGGCAAGCGAGTTGAATGCGCCGTTTGCAGTATCGTGTTCAAACGGTCCGCCTGCCGCAGCCAGACCGCTGGATAATATGTTATACATCTGAATAAAGCCATTGCCGTTTGCACCCCTGTATGCCAGAGCTAGCGTGTCAGCATCTAGCAATACCAGCGAGTTGAGGTGTATGCGTTCAAATGCCGCGTCTGCCGCGTCATTATAATACGTGACAGTCGCGCCCCTCTGTGTAATTGTACCGTCTGTTGCAACATCAAATATCTTGAGACGTCCCTCCCCGTCACCTGTAATGTTAGTACCAATATCAGAGTATGCAAGTGCGACTGTGGTCGCATCGATTCGGACAAGGGATGCATACGCCGTTCTGCCGGCATCATGTATAAGTGGAACTACAGTTCCAGCATCAAAGACAGTCGTGCTGCCAGGTGAAACATCAAATGCCTGTATGGTTCCAGCTGCACCGCCAACACGGTATGCAACTACGACCGTATTGGCATCCAGGGTCACCACGGATGGGTACCGTCCCTGAGCGGTGGTAACTGTTACTGGTGCACCTGCAGTCAGCGCGCCATCAGAGCCGATGTTGATATCCTGGATAAAGCCGTTAGGAGAGAAGTTTGGATGTGAATACGCAATTACCAGCGTGTTGGCATCAAATAATGTCAAAGACTGGCTGGATATCTGCCCGCTGTTGGTACCTGTATTATAGTTGACACTGTTGGGATTTCCAAATGGCGTGGTAGTAGAAGTGGTATCAACATCAAATGTTGTAACCGTGCCTACCTGACTGACAGTAGTAGTACCTCCCTGACGGACAGTAATAGTATGCACGTGTGAAATTGCAACGGTATCATCATCGATACGTACAAGGGAGGTAGACCTTGGATCCTCCCTTACATCATTAGTGTTATCGCCTGAATTTTCAGTAACTGTAGTCACAGTCTGGCTGCCAATCAGCGAGATCTGCCCGTCAGTTATACTGTATAGTCTGATATCGGTATTATGATTCCAGGTACCGCTGCCGGCAAATACGGATACGGTGTGCGAGGAGACGTAATGATTATCGGTGAGTTGTACCAGGTTGTGTCGGTATCCGTTGTCTGGAAGGTCGAAGGAGTGTATATTCGATATGGTATGATCAGTCAAGTCAGTGGTGCTTGGCACGTTGTTTGTCACGGGCTGCATGCCAAACGCTGCAAGTGCGTTTCCTGCAACATCAGTAATGTCAGTACCGGCGTATGATACTGTGAGTACGTCTAAGGATGTAATTGGCGTACCTACAGTCAGGGTTATGGTTTTACCGGATATTGCAGTAGTACCGGCAACTGTATCGCTGGTAACAGTATTGCTGGTAACAGTATTGCGGCTGGTAACAGTAAAGATTCCGGCAGTCGTAATTTCTGCAAGGGGTTCTAAGGTATTGATTACAATCGTGTTCTCATTGGTGGTTGCAGCAGAAATGACGGCAGGTGCCATGGAATCAAATGTAACGGTGTGTGTGGCAGATGCCTCATTGAGGTTGCCTGCAGTATCTACTGCCACGTTTGCGGGAATCTGTACTGTGACTGTGCCATCAGAGGTGGCATCCACGGTAAAGGTGTACGTGATGCCATCCACAGTAGAGGCGTACGTGATGCCGCCGTCTCCAGTAGGAATAGAGACAGTTGCAGTCTCCGCCGAACCAGACAGGGCAATATCAGCGAGGTCATCACCAAAGCCAAGTATATTCTTGCTGAATACTGCAGTATATGACAGGGTGCCAGAGGTGGTATGCCCGCCATTAACCGTATCATTATTGGTCAGTATTACAGTTGGCACGTCGTTTGTCGCAGACTGCGGGCCAAATGGGGCAAGTGCGTTTCCTGCAGCATCAGTTATGGTAGTACCGATGTAACGTATCGTAACCGTGTCACCTGCAGGAATTGCCGGGCTCACAGTTATGGTTATGGTGCTGTCAGATATCACAATATTAGATATGGTACTACTGCCGGTAAGGACAAAGTCTCTGTCAGCAACAGTATTTCCTGTAAGGGGTTCTGATGTGGTAATTACGATCGTAGAGGCGTCAGGAACTGCAATAGAAGAGAAGACGGGTGCGGTGATATCAACTGTAATACGGTACGTGTTTGATGCCGTGTTGTCGTTGCCTGCCGCATCTGCTGCCGCACCTGCGGGAATTGACACCGTAACAGCACCATTACCGGTGACACTCACGACAAAGTCGTACGTGGTGCCAGACCCAGTTATGGAGGTGACAGATGCCGCCCCGTTTACTGTGATATCGTTTTCAATAGTATTAAAGCCGGTTACTAATTCACTAAAGACTGCGGTGTATGACAGGACAGCAGAGGTTGTATCGCCGCCATTAGCCAGGGCAGTGTTGGTTATGGTTACAGTTGGAACGGTATTTGTGGCAGACTGTGCGTCAAATGGGGCAAGTGTGTTTGTTGCAGCATCAGTTATTGTATCACCGTCGTAATCCACCGCAACCGTGCCACCTGGGGGAATTGCCGTGCCCACAGTTATGGTTATGGTATTATCAGATATTACGGGGTTGGTAACGGTGTTGCCAGCAATGGTATATTCACTGGCAGTCGTGGTTCCTTCAAGGGGTTCTGATGCAGTAAATACGATCGTATTGGCATTACTTGCCACAGCAGACACAATGACCGGAGAAGATGTACCGGGGTCTATGGCGACAAGTGTCTTGATTATGTTGGGAGTTGCAGTGAAATCAGGTATGGCGGATAAAAGATCCCCGCCGTATGCCAGTGCAAGTGTGTTGTCATTTACTCGAACAAGCGAGTTGAATGCGCCGTCTGCAGTATCGTGCTCAAATGGCGCATCATTGGTGGAGGTAAGAACGCCTGTGACACGGTCTATCTCGTATGTCTGGATAAAGCCGTCACCGTCTTCACCCCTGTATGCGACTGCCAGCGTGTCAGGATTGAGCATTGCCAGCGAGTTGAGGTGTACGCGTTGCTCTGATGCCGCAGATGCCGCGGCGTTGTAATACGTCAAACTGTGACGTTCAGTAATGATGCCATTCTCATCCATATCAAATATCTTGAGTTTTCCATTTCCGTCAGATCTGTCTTCAGCAGTGCCAATCTCAGAGTATGCAAGTGCCAGAGTGTCGTCATTGACTTTAATAAGAGAGTTGTATGCCGTTCTTGCACCATCTGAATAGTCAAGGGCGGGTCTGGCAGTAAATTCAATCTCGTCAGATACATAATCAAAGGCCTGTATGAGTCCAGGGGTATCAGAATCGCCTCGGGATGCAACTACAAACGTATTGGCATCCATTCTCACCATAGATGTGTACTGTCCCTGAGTGTCGGCATACATTGATGTTGTCCCGTTGACACCGATCAGAGCACCGGTGCGGGGATCAATACTGACAGCCTGTATAATTGCAGATGGGTCAGAATCAAGATGCGAATATGCAATCATCAGCAGGTTGGGATCTAGTGCTATCAGGGAGTGGTTGTGTGTCTGCGTACCGTACAAACCAGTTTCAAGGCCGATGCTGCGAGGATTTGTAAATGGGGTAGTAACCGAGCTGGTATCAACATCATACATGGCAACACGACTTGTCGAGGCATCCACATATGAGACTGCGATTGTATCAGCATCTATCAGCGTGAGTGCCGTGGATCTCGGGCTGCTGAGTTCGGTAATTGGGGCAGTCTTGCTTTGAATGGTGGCAGTACCAATCACCTGGCGGGCAATCTGCGTGATCTGCCCGTCAGTTATGGTGTATAATCCCAAGACTGTCGAGTAGTTCCATAATGCTGAATCGGCATTAGGTCCTGTTACCGTGTGTGAGGAGACGTAATACTCGCCTGTCAGGCGTACCAGGTTGTGCCGGTATCCGTTATCTGGAAGGGCAACAGAGTCCCTCTCAAATATGCTATGGGATGTTGGGGGGGAAATAGCCACTATGACTGACTGTGAGCCAAATGTGACAAGTGTGTTACCTACGACATCAGTTATGTCATCACCAAAGTATGCCACGGTAACAGTATTGCCATCTGTAAGCGGCGTGTCCACAGTTATAATTATTTCAAGACCCGATATCACAGGATCGACAGATACCATATTACCTGAAACGGTAACGTCGTTTGCAATGACAGTTCCGGCAAGATATTCATCTGCCACAAGTACGATCGTGTTGACATCAGGGGTTGTAGAGCCCTCTATGGTTGGTGCGGTAAAGTCATCCTCCGTATCTACAACGGCAAACGTCTTGATACTGCTGGGAGTTACCGTATTTCTTATCTGGGCTGGAAGATCCCCTCCGTATGCCAGTGCAAGTGTGTTGTCATTGATTTTGAGAAGCGAGTTGAATGCGCCGTCTGCTGTATCGTGCTCAAACGGTCTGTCTGTCGCCATAGGACCGGTGGGTGTCACAGCATACGTCCGGATAAAGCCGCCACCATCCTCACCCCTGTATGCGAGGACCAGCGTATCAGAGTCCAGCAGTTCCAGCGAGTTGAGGTGCACACGTTCATCGTATGGCGCGGCTGCCGCGTCGTTGTAATATATGACAGTATCGCCCCTTTGTGTAACTGTGCCGTCCGCTGCTGCAACATCAAATATCTTGATGTGTCCCTGCCCGTCATCTGTGACCGAATTAAAGCCAATCTCAGAGTATGCAAGTGCGACGGTACTATCATCGATTCTAACAAGAGAGTGGTACGCTGTTCTGATAATGATCTTCGGATCGGTTACATCGCGTTCGGTTACATCGAGTTCGTGTGCAAGGGCGTCGGCTCCGGGGGTAAATACGGGAGTACCACTAGATGAAACATCAAATGTCCTGATAAATCCCTCGGCACCTACAAAACGGGATGATGTGGATTCAATTGGGACCACCTCTTTTGGACCAGCGCTTGTGTCCTCACCACGGTCTCTGTTGCTATCAGTGTATGCAACTATGACAGTGTCATCATCGAGTTTGACCAGCGATGGGTACCGTCCATCATTGTCGGTAATGCTTACTGGTACACCTACACTCAGCGCTCCATTAGTGCCTATATTGATATCCTGGATAAAGCCACCAGAGGAGTTGTCGGGATGCGAGTATGCAATTATCAGCCTGCCTGCATCAAATAGTATCATAGAGTGATCATCTGTTTGCCCGCCTGTAGCACCGGTCTGAAAGTTGACACTTTGAGAGGGGGTAAAGTGTGTAACAGAGTAGGCAACATCAAATGTTGTGACAGTGCTTGCAAGGCCATCTCCAAATGTACGCACGTAGGAGACTGCGATGGTATCATCATCGATACGTACAAGGGCGGCAGGTCTTGGGGGACCTCCTAGTTCAGTAGTGGGCTGGTTTATATCCTCAGTGACGGTGTTTATTACCTGGCTGCCAATCAGCGAGATCTGCCCGTCAGTTATGGTGTATAGTCTGAGGGTGGTATGGTAATTCAAGAGGGCTGGATTACTGTTAGGTCCGGTTACAGTGTGCAGTGAGATGTAATAGTCGCCGACAAGTTGTGTCATACTGTGCCGGTATCCGTCATCTGGAAGGTCAACAGAGGCTATTTGCGATATGACGTGAACTGATGGGGTATCCACTGTGACGTTGAATTGGGCGGATGCCGTGTTGGGATTACCGGTTGCATCTGCTGCCATATTTGCAGGAACCGATACCGCGAGGGTGCCATCACTTGTGGTTACCACGTCAAATGTGTATGTGAAGAAACCGCGTTGCTCAAGGTTTGATGCCACAGGGAGGTTTCGGGATGCCGTTCCAGATACTGTAATATCAGATAGTTCAAAGTCCTTTACGACCTCGCTAAAGTCCACCTCGTAGGATACTGTATCAACGATTATGGTGTCGCCATCACTGTTACCAGGTGACGATACGGTTACAGTTGGGCGTGTCGTGTCAGGCACGGCGTTGGTTACCGATTTATTGTTGAATTGGACAAGCAGGTTTCCTGCAGCGTCAGTGATGGTATCACCGGTATAGGATACCGTTTGGACGCTGCCGGTAACTGCCAAAGCCAGCTGAAGCGTTATGCCGGGCTCTGCTATGCCATGCTGTTGTATACGAAATCCAAGGACGTCATTATCAGATACTCTAAATTCGGCAGTAGTGAGATCGGTGAAGATGGGTTCGGTTGTCTCGACGTATATGTTGATATTACTATTCCTGGCAGTGGCAGAAACAAAGACTGGCGCTACAGTATCATATGTAATACTGTATGTGTCAGATAGCACATTAAGGTTTCCTGCTGATCTGTCTGCTGCCGCACCTGCGGGAATCGTTACTTCGACTGTACCATCCCTGGTGGCAGTCACATCAAAGGTGTATGTGGTGTCTGCCGGGTCTGTGGTAACTGTTACAATGTTTGATACTGCAGGTGTGGCAAAAAATGCCGTTCCGCCTACCGTGACATCCATTACGTCATTAAAGCCAATCACAGGCTTTGAAAAGGTGGCAGTGTAGGTGATGGTATCAGAGTTGGTGGCACCATCATCAGCGATGACAGAGTTATCAGCGATGACAGCGTTAGTTATGGTTACAGTTGGTAGTACGGTATCCAATACCACATCAGAGGTCTCGGCAAGTGAATTGCCAGAACCAGGTGCAGGAAGTGTGAGTGATACGACACTGCCATCATCTGCGGCAGTAATTGTTACTCCGGGACCTACAGATAGCGAGTTTATATCGACATAGTCGAGATCAGTCGAACTGTGTCCTGCGGCAACAGTATACTCGAATATCAGATCGGTTCCACCAGAAGACCTAGTATAGTCGACTGGGGTATTAGTATCACCGGTATTCAGTGTCAGGGTGGGGATTCCCATTACAACTACAGGCTCGTCAAATCTTACAGTGATGCTGATGTTGGCATCTACGCCGTATGTTTTGGATGTTGCAGATACACTAGATACGGTTGGTGCAGAAGTATTCACTGTAACCAAGTATGTGTTAGATTCCATGCTGTCTCTGCCTCCCGCATCGACTGCATTCAATTCCTCGATTATTACTGAGACTGTTCCATCACTGGTGGTTACCACGTCAAATGTGTAATTAGTTGCATTTATTGTCATAAGGTTTGATGCTCTAGGGGAGTCTTTGAATATCGCTGATCCGATTACACCAACAGATTCATTGCCTAAATTAAAGCCTATTACGCGCTCACTGAAGGTGGCCATGTAGGATAGGGTACAAGGGAGGGCGTCACAGTCAGAGATAACAGCAGTTAGGATTACGACCGGGGCAGTATCCACTACTACGGCAGAGGTGTCGGCAAGTGAATTACCAGAACCAGATGCAGGAAGGGTCAGATCAGCGGCAGTAGTGCCATCAGCAGTGGCAACAATGGTTGCTCCTTCGTTTAATGATAACGAGTCTATACCAACATAGTCAAGATCAGCCGAGTTGTGTCCTGCGGCAACTGTATATGTGAATACCAGTGCAGTTGTACCCGAGCCGGAGGTATAGCCGGCTATGGCAACGTAAGGATCAACACCGGTATTCAGTGTCAATTGCGGTGGGGTGGTACCAGATACTGTTACCGGATTATCAAATGTTATAGTGATATCAACTGTTTCAAATACATCAAGTGAAGCGTCTGGTGCAGCAACGCTGAGTACGACTGGTGCATCAGCTGCGAGCACGTTGTTTGTCACAAGTTGTGGGGTAAACGATGCAAGTGCGTTTCCTGCAACGTCAGTTACACCATCGGTAGTAGCAGTGTATAATACCGTGATTGCTTCTCCAAACACTATTTCTGTGTCGACAGTTATGGTTATGGTACTGCCAGATATCACAGGGGTTCCAGTAACGGCATTATCAGTATTAGTATTGACAGTTACTGTAAAGCCTGCAGCATTAACAGTTGGTCCAAGTGGCTCTGATGCGGTAATTTCAATCGTGGTCGCAGAAGTGGTTGCAGCAGAGTCAAATATTGGTAGGACTGTATCTCTTGTAACGGTGTATGTGTTAGATTCCACATTGTTGTTTTGTGCTGCATCTTTTGCCACATCTGCGAGAATTGATACTACGACTGGACCATCGTCTGAGGCATTCACAACAAAGGTGTATGTGGAGCCGTCTCCTGGAAGTGGTGTAACGGCAGTTGGTACAGCAGTAATAGTCCCTCCAGATACCGTGATATCAGTTGTGGCATCAAAGCCCGTCACAATCTCTGTAAAGATGGCAGTGTATGGGATGGTACTAGAGTTTGTGGTGCCGTCATTAGCGGTTTCAGCGTTAGTTATGGTTACAGTTGGTGGTACGGTATCAATTATTACATCAGAGGTGTCGGCAAGTGAATTACCAGAGCCAGTTGCAGGAAGCCGCAGATTTGCAGGAATGCCGTTATCAGCTGCGTGGATACCCGCGCTGGATGATATAACAAGTGAGTCTCTATTGACATAGTTGAGATCAGCAGAATTGTGCCCTACAGCAACGGTATATGGGAATACCAAAGTGAGGTTATTGGCATCAAGAGGAGCACCATAGGTTACCTGTGCGTCATCAGTGCCAGTCTCCAGCGTTAAAGTTGGGCTGTCAGTTACCGTTACTGCCTCGTCAAATGTTACGCGGATGTCAATGGTATCGCCTGCGTTGTATGAGCCGTCTGTTGCAGATACGCGAGTTACAGTTGGTATGCTAGTGTCTGTTGTAATTGAGGCAGATGCCAGATTGCCGTTGAGTGCTCTATCGAATGCTATACCGGCGGGAATTGATGTTATGGTGGTATCCGCGAAGGGTGTCACAACAAAGCTGTATGTAAAACCGCGGAGGTGCGTGTCAAACATACTTGTTGTTCCTCCAGTTACTACAATATCAGATACTGTAAAGTCTGTTACAAATTCGCTAAACCCGACATTGTAGATGATGGAGTCATTGCTAAATAGGGATACAGTTGGTGGTATAGTATCCACTATCACATCAGATCTGCTGCCAAGTGATGCAGCATCAGTGGTGGCAGGAAGGCTCAGATCTGCGTTAGTACCGTCATCAGTGGCAGTAATGGTTCCTTCGTTTTCAGATAGCGAGGTTGTATCAACATAGTTGAGATCCTCTGAATTGTGTCCTGCAAGAACAGTATACTGGAATACTATGTCAGTTCCTGCTGAACCGGGTAGATAGTTAGCCACTGCATCATCATCACCAGTCTCCAGTGTGAGTTGCGGGGTACCATCTACGGTTACTGACTCGTCAAATGTTACGGTGATGTTAATTATCCCATCTTCCTTGTATGGACCACCAGTTGCCAATACGCCAGTTACAGTTGGTGATACCGAGTTTGAGCCAAATACTGTAAAGTGTGTAGTCCAGATTATCAGGTCAGGGCTTACGTCTATAAAGCACTCTTCGCCGCTGTCAAGCTGCGCTGATACAGAGGCAAAATTATCGGCAGCACACGCTGTAGTTATCTGGGTAGCTGCTGCACCGTCCTCAGAATACCATGGGGTGTTGCCTGCCTGGTCTCCAAGCTGTATCCGTATTGGCTTATCAGTGTTTATCACAGAATTAGATTGTCCTATCTCGATGCAGGATGCCCGCGCACCGGAAGTTATTGCAACAGAGTTACAACCAGTGTCAAAGTCAGTGTCAGTTGGCAATACCAGTATTCCATCAAAGGTGGGCGAGCTAAAAACGGTGGCGGCAGGAACAGTCACTTTGACATCCCCTCCACGCAGACCTTTCGCAGTTACTACGATCTCTTCGTTTGTCGTGACAGTTGAAACTTCTGCTGTGGATGCTATCCTTGATGAATAATCCAGCGTGGCATCAACTGTACTTGAATATGTGATTGTGGCAAGGGTGGAATCAGGATCAGTGACTATGACGCGGTTGTCAATACCGGCAAGTTCGACGGTTTCTTCTGCTGTTACCGGATAGTCAACTAGTTCTGCAAGCACAAGTTCTGAGGCACTTGTCTTTACTGGACCATCTATGTCGATTGTGGCAGTGGTTCCTGCTGGGACTGCAGATGAGAGGGTGAGTAATATGGTATCAGTGGTGGTACCAGTAACTGACATTACTGTAGGTGTTGAAGAGTCAGTTGTTATCAGGTCATCATAATCGGATAGAACCGTGGTTACTGGTGTGTTGTAGATTATGGTGATTGTATTAGTGGAGAGTCTTGCGGAGATTATCGCAGGTACTGCCGCATCGACTGCAACGGTATATGTGTTGGATGCCGCGTTTTGATTGCCTGCGGGATCTGCTGCCACATTTTCAGGTACAGATACAATGACGGTACCATCCGAGAGGGTTACAACATCAAAGGTGTATGTGGTGCCTGCCATAACTGTTGCAAAGTTTGATGCACCAAGCGTGCTAAATGCCGTTCCAGATACTGCGATATCGTCCATACCAAAGCCGGACACAGGCTCGATGAAGGTGACAGTGTAGGATACGGTGCCAGCAAGTGAGGTGCCGGTATCAGCGATACCATCGTTGTTAGATATGGTTACAGTTGGCGCCTCAGTATCCACAATTACATCAGAGCTGCCGGCAAGTGATGTGGCAGCATCAGTTGCAGGAAGGCTCAGAACAGCGTCAGTACCTCCAGTAGTGGCAACAAGGGTTCCGCTGCTTAATGCAAGCGGGGTTGTATCGACATAATTAAGATCAGCCGAGTTGTGTCCTGCGGCAACGACATATGGGAATACCAGTTTGGTTCCAGACACGCCTGAGGTATATTCTACCACGGCATTATCAGTACCAGTATTCAGTGTCAGCAGCAGGACTCCAGATAAGGTTACTGACTCGCTAAATGTTATGGTAATGTTAATTGAGTCACCTTCGTTGTATGAACCGGGTGGTGCAGATACACTGACTACGGTTGGTGCATCAGCTGCTGGCACGTTGTTTGTTACAGTCTCGGGTCCAAACGCTACAAGTGCGTTTCCTGCAAGATCAGTTATGGCAGTACCAGCATAGGATACTGTGAGTGAGGTATCAGGCACTATCGCCGTATCTACTGTAAGTGTTATGGTACTGCCAGATATTGCAACAGCTGATACGTTGTTAGGAGGAACGGTAAAGGTTCCAGTAGTAACAGTTTCATCGAGTGGTTCTGATACGGTAATTGCAATCGTGTTCGCATTGATGGTTGCAGCAGAATCAAATGTTGGCAGGACTGTATCTCTTGTAACGGTGTATGTGCCAGATGCCACATTAAGGTTTTGTGCTGCATCTGTTGCCGCACCTGCTGGAATCGTTACTTCGACTGTACCATCCGTGGTGGCAGTCACATCAAAGGTGTACGTGGTGTCTGTGGGGTCTGTGGTAACTGTTGCAAAGTTTGATACTGCAGGTGTGGCAAAAGATGCCATTCCGCCTACCGTGACATCACTTATGTCATTAAAGCCTATCACAGCCTTTGAAAAGGTGGCAGTGTAGGTGAGGGTATCGGAGTTGGTGACACCATCATCAGCGATAACAGAGTTGGTTATGGTTACAGTTAGTGGTACGGTATCCAATACCACATCAGAGGTGCCGGCAAGTGAATTAGCAAAACCAGTTGCAGGAAGTGTGAGTACTACGATACTGCCATCATCACTGGCAGTAATTGATCCGGTGCCTGCAGATAGCGATTCCGTACCGACATAGTCGAGATCAGTTGAACTGTGTCCTGCGGCAACAGTATACTCGAATATCAGATCGACCCCATTCGACTCAGCACGGGTAAGGTTGACTATAGTATCAGTAGCACCAGTCTCCAGTTCCAGAGTGGGAATGCCAGTTACATCCACAGGCTCGTCAAATGTTACAGTGATGCTGATGTTGCGATCTACGCCGTATGAACCGGATGTTGCAGATACGCTAGATACGGTTGGTGCAGAAGCATTCACTGTAACGGTGTATTCGGCAGATTCCAGGCTGTCTCTGCTTCCCGCATCTAATGCATTGGATTCCTCGATTAATAGTGTGACTGTTCCATCAGTGGTGGCAGTCATAGTAAACGTGTATGTGGTACCGGTTCCAACCAAGTTTGTTAATGTATAATCTGCTGATCCAGTTTGTTCAATAAAAGATAAACTAAAGCCTGTGACGGGTTCGCTGAAGGTGGCAGTGTAGGATATGGTAGGAGAGGTTGTGGTGCCAAGATGGGGGGTATCAGCAGTTAGGATTACGATGGGGGCAGTATCCACTACTACGGCAGAGGTGTCGGCAAGTGAATTAGTAGAACCGGGTGCAGGAAGGGCCAGATCAGCGGCAGTAGTGCCGCCAGTGGCAGTGATGGTTCCGCCGTTTAATGCCAACGAGTCAGTACCGACATAGTCAAGATCAGCCGAGTTGTGTCCTGCGGCAACGGTATATGTGAATACCAGTGCAGTTGTACCCGAGCCGGAGGTATAGTCGGCTGTGGCAACGTAAGGATCAACACCGGTATTCAGGGTTAGTTGCGGGGTACCACCAGATACGTCTACCGGATTATCAAATGTTACGGTAATGGCAACTGGTTGACCTACATCGTATGGACCACCAGTTGCAGCAACGCTGACTACGGCTGGCGCATCAGCTGCGGGCACGTTGTTATCCACGTCCCGTGCTTCAAACGTTGCAAGTGCGTTTCCTGCAACGTCAGTTACACCACCGGTATCAGCATTGTATGATACCGTGATATCATCTTCAGACACTATTGCTGTGCTTACAGTTATGGTTATGGTGTTATCAGATATCACAGGGGTTCCAATAACGGCATTATTAGCAGAATTGACAGTTACTGTAAAGCCTTCAGCATTCACAGTTGGTCCAAGTGTCTCTGATGCGGTAAGTACGATCGTGATTGGGGTAGTGGTTGCAGCAGACATGATGGTTGGTGCGGTATCCGTGCCCGAAAAGATGCCAATCGTCTTGATGTTGTAGGCAGTGTCAGTATTATCCAGTATTGGGGATGGAAGATCCCCGCCGTATGCCAGTGCAACTGTGGTATCATCGATGGTAACAAGCGAGTTGAAGGCGCCGTCTGCCATATCATGCTCAAACGGATCACCATTGGCAGTCAAAAGACCCGTATCAAGGTCTACATCATATAACCGGATAAAGCCGTCGCCGTCTGCACCCCTGTATGCGACTGCCAGCGTGTCAGAGTCCATCAGGGTCAGCGAGTTGAGGTGTACGCGGTGCTCATCTGCCGCATCTGCTGCGGCGTTGTAATACATCTTGTCATCTGTTTGTGTGAGTGTGCCGTTTACTGCAATGCTAAATGTCTTGAGATGCCCCGTTCCGTCATCAGTATTGCCACTCTCACCAATCTCAGAGTATGCAAGTGCCACGGTGTCATCATCCACCTGGACAAGCGAGTTGTACGCTATTCTGCCAGTATCATGTGTAAGAACTCTAAGAGGTGTAAATGAATTGCCATCAGGGGATACGGTAAATGCCTGTATTTCTCCATTTGCAGTGCCACCCCTGGATGCAATTACAATCGTATCATCATCATCGTCATCGAGCATTATCATGGATGGGTACCGTCCCTGAACGGTGTTAATTTCCAGAGCAGCACCAAAAGTCAGCACATCGGCACCAATATTGATAACACGCAGATAGCCGTTGGGGGGACTGTCATAGGAATATGCAACTAGCAACTTTGTATTGCTAAGTGCCGTCAAAGAGTGGGAATGTACTTGTCCACTGCTGCCGCTTGTTTCAAAGGTGGTAACAAAACGCTGTGTAAATGGTTGTACAACAGCAACAGCAACATCAATATCGTATATAGCAACGGTGTTTCGACCGAAAGCAGGCGTACCACTGTCATATGTAACTGCGATGGTATTATTATCTATGCGTGTAATGGCAGTGGAACTTGGACTGGTGTTCAAGTCGGCAGTCGATAGGCCTCTACTTTGGGGTGTAATAGAATCTACCACTATACTCACACCCGGAGTGATTATTCCATCAGTTATGGTGTGTAATCTGAGAACCGTATTATGACGCCAGTTACCACTATCACCGGCAGGCTCCGTTACAGTGTGCGAGGAGACATAGTAATCCCCGGTCAGGTGTATCAGGTTGTGCCGGTATCCGTTGCCATCAAGGCCAGCAGTGTCGATTTCGTATAGTGCGCCATCTACTGGGTCGGTATTGACTGTAACGGTATAATCACCAGATGGCTCGTTGTCGTTTCTTGCCGCGTCTGCTGCCGCACCTGCGGGGATTGATACGGTAAGTGTTTCATCAGAGTCGACAGTCACAGTAAAGGTGTATTCATTATTGGTTCCAGTTGGTTCGGGGTCAGTTGCGGTACCCGTACCAGATACTGTGATATCACCTGCATTATCAAAGCCTTCCACAGGCTCGGTAAATGTGGCAGTGTAGGATACGGTCAGAGAACGGTGGATGCCGTCATCAGCGGTATCACTAGATAGGGTTACACCAGGTGGGGCAGTATCAACTGTGATGGTGTATGGGTCAGATGCCATGTTGCCGTTGCCTGCATTATCTGCTGTAGCATCTACGGGAATTGATACAACGACTGTACCATCAGCGGGGGCAGTCACAGCAAAGGTGTATTCGGAGCCGAGTCCTAAAGGTGGTAGCATAACGTTAGTTGCTGCTGTGGCAGTAGCCGTTTCAGTTACCGTAATGTCAGTTTCGGTAAAGCCATTTACTACCTCGCTAAAGGTGACAGTGTAGATAAGGGCGCGGGAGGAGGAAAAGCCATCGTTATTAGTTAATTGAATGTTAGTTATGACTACAGTTGGTGCTACAGTATCCACAATTACAACAGGGCTGCCTCCAAGGGATTCAGGGGCAGTAAGAGCAGGAAGTGTAGTGTCTGCAGCCGTGCCATCATCTGCGGCAAGTATGTTTCCACTGCTTAGTGAGCCTGTACCAACATAGTTGAGATCATCGGAATTCTCTCCTGCTACAACGGTATACAGGAATATCAGGGCAGCGGTACCAGTGCCTCTGGTATAGACTGCTACCGCGTCATTATCACCAGTCTCCAGTGTCAGTTGCGGGGTTGTGTCAGATACTACGTTTACTAGCTCGTTAAATGTTACGGTGATCTCAACGATACCACCTTCTTTGTACGGACCGCCTGCAGCCGTTACACCAGTTACAGTTGGTGGAATGCCTGGCACCTTGTTTTCCACGGTCCGTGGGACAAACGATGCAAGTGAGTTTCCTGCAATGTCAGTTACACCACCAGCAGCGTATGATACTGCGATTGAGTCTGTTGATACTATTGCAGGATTAACAGTTACGGTTATGACACTGCCAGATATTAAAGGAGTGCCCATAACGATATTATCAGTACCGGAATTGACAGTTACGGTAAAGCCTGTCGCAGCCGCAGCCGTTCCAAGGGCTTCAGATGTAGTAAGTCTAATCGTGGTATCAGTGGTGGTTGCAGCAGAGGTAATTATTGGCAGAGTCATATCTGTTGTAAAGGTGTGTGTGTTGGATGCCGGGTTCTCGTTGCCTGCATCATCTGCTGCCGCGCCTGCGGGGATGGATACTGTAAATGTATCATCGGAGGAAACGGTTACAGTAAAGGTGTATTCATTAGTGGTTCCAACTTGTACAAGGTCAGTCGCGGTACCCGCTCCAGATACTCGGATATCAGCTGCGGCATTCTCAAAGCCTGTCACGGACTCTGCAAAGGCGGCAGTGTAGTCGATGGTATAGGAGTTTATGGTACCGTTATCAACTACGTCAGTAGTAGATACGGTTACAGTTGGTGGTGTAGTATCCACTATTATGTTGGAGTTACCAAGTGCTGTAGTAGCAGCGGTATCAGGAAGGGTCAGAACAGCGTCAATACCGCCGGCAACGGCAGTAATGGTCGCTCCTCCGACTAGTGAAAGCGAGGTTGTAGCAGCATAGTTGAGATTATCAGAGGTGTCTCCTGCTGCAACGGTATATGGGAATAGCAATTCGACTCCAGGCGCGCCTGATTCATAGTCGACTGTTGCACCGTTATCTAGTGCCAGTTGCGGGGTGCCAGATACGGCTACTCGCTGGTCAAATGTTACGGTGATGGGAATTGTGCCACCTACTTTGTATGGACCACCGGTTGCAGATACGCTGACTACGGCTGGTTGTACAGTGCTTGCCACGTTGTTAGTCACGAGCTGGGTAAATCCTGCAAGTGCGTTTCCAGAGCCATCAAATATGGCACCAGTACCATCATAGGTTACTGTATGTTCAGCGCCAAACATTATTGACGTGCCCACCGTTATGGTTATGGTGCGGCCAGCTACCACAGGGTCACCTGAAACGCTGTTGCCTGAAACGCCAAAGGCTCCAGCAACCGCAGTTCCCACAAGGCGTTCTGATGCGGTAAGTACGATTGTAAGATTATCAGTGGTGATACCGGATTTTATTTCTGGCGCCGTTCTATCCGAACCGGGAATTATGGCGGCAAACGTCTTGATGGTATTGGCAGTTCCGGTGGTACCTGATACAGTACCTGGAAGATCCCCTCCATACACTAGTGCGAGTGTCTCATTATCCACCCCAACAAGCGCGTTGAACGCACCGTTTACCGTATCGTGTTCAAACGGTCCGCCTGCTACAGTCAGACCTGTGGCATTTATGTTATACATCTGAATAAAGCCGGCAGTGCCTGCACCCCTGTATGCGACTGCCAGCGTGTCAGAATCCAGCAGTGCAAGCGAGTTGAGGTGTACGCGTTCATCAAATGCCGCGTCTGCCGCGTCATCATAATACGTTACAGTATCGCCCCTTTGTGTAAATCCGCCATCTGTTGCAACATCTGTTGCAACATCAAATATCTTGAGACGTCCCTCCCCGTCATCTGTAAGGTTAGTATCAATATCAGAGTATGCAAGTGCGACTGTGGTAGCATTTACTCTGACAAGGGAGGCATACGCCGTTCTTGTATCATCGTGTTCAAAAGCGGTACTGGCAGTAAGCACGGGCGGGTCAGCAGATGAGACATCGTATGTCAGTATGTGTCCATCTGCACCACGATCACGGTATGCAACTACAACCGTGTTACCATCGAGTTGGACCACGGATGGGTACCGACCAGGAGAGTTGGTAATTGCTGTACGATCACCGGCATCAAGATCACCGTCATCAGGATCAATGGTGATAGTCTGGATAAAGCCGGCAGTACTGGTGGTGCGAAGCGAATATGCAATTACCAGCAAGTCTGCATCATCGTCACCGTCTGTATCAAAGCCTATCAGGGACTGACTGGCAATGTCCGCGCCGCCGCCAGTTGAGCTTCGATATACCACGCTTTCGGGATTTACAAACGGTGTAACAGAATCGGGATTAACATCATATGTTGTAACACTGGCTCCCAATCCCGCAGGTATGGGATGCACGTATGAGACGGCAATAGTGTTATCATCTACGCGTGCAATGGAGGTAGCCCTTAGATCCCCGGTTAGTTCATTAGTATCGCCAGATACACCTCCAAGGGACACAATTCGACTGCCAATCGGGTCGATCTGCCCGTCAGTTATGTCGTATAGTCTGATAACGGTATTATGATTAATACCAGTAGGAGTAGTAGACACGGTTACAGCGTGTGAGGAGACGTAATAGTTATCAGTCAGTTTTACCAGGTTGTGCCGGTATCCGTTTTCTGGAAGGTCAACAAAGTGTATCTGCGATATGGTACGCACCGTTGAGGTAGGGGCACCAGGTACGTTGTTTGTCACTTCCTGTGCGGTAAACTCTACAAGTGAGTTTCCTGCAATGTCAGTTACATCACCAGCAGCGTATGATACTGCGATTGAGTCTGTTGATACTATTGCAGGATTAACAGTTATGGTTATGACACTGCCAGATATTGAAGGAGTGCCCATAACGATATTATCAGTACCGGAATTGACAGTTACGGTAAAGCCTGCAGTACTCGCAGTTGGTCCAAGTGGCTCTGATGCGGTAATTTCAATCGTGGTGGCAGTGGTGGTTCTAGCAGAAGATATGGTAGGTGCCTCAGTATCCACCGTGACAGTGTATGAGTCAGATGCCATATTGCCGTTTTCTGCTATATCTGTTGCCACATTTGCGGGAATTGATACTGTGACAATACCGTCAGAGGTAGCCACCACATCAAAGGTGTATGTAGCGGCAGGGGTGACTGAAAGGTTTGATGCTGCAGGCGAGCCAGCAAATGCGGTTCCACCTACCACAATATCAGATACATTAAAGATTCCCACGATCTCGGTAAATTCGGCAGTGTAGGATATGGTTCTAGAATTTATGACACCGTCATCAGAGGGAGGAATTTCAGATATGGTTACAGTTGGTGCCACAGTATCCACTATTATGAGAGGGCCTCCAAGTGATTGGATAATAGTAGATGCAGGAAGACTAGGATTTGCAGGAAGACTGCCAACAGTGCCAGTAATGCTTGCTCCTCCGGTTAATGAAAGCGAGGTTGTATCAACATATTGGAGACTAGCAGAATTATGCCCTGCGACAACAGTATATGGGAATACCAGTGCAATTCCACCCGAGCCGGAGTCATAGTCAACTACCGCACCGGTATCCAGTGTCAGTTGCGGGGTGCCAGATACGTTTACTGACTGGTTAAATGTTACGGTGATGTCAATGACATCATCTGCGTTGTATGAACCGCCTGTTGCCGATACGCCGGTTACGACAGGAGTGGTTGGAACAGGTTCGTTGTTGGTTACCATCACATTAACAAGTCCAAAGTTGTTTCCTGCGACATCAGTAATAGAGTTACCAGAGAATCGTACAGAAAGCGTGGTGCCACCGACAATTGTTGTATCTGTCGTTATGGTTATGGTTATGGTATCTGCATCTAATACAGGAGCGATAGTTATCCCGTCGCCACCAACGTTAAAGTCACCCGCATCCGGAGTTCCTGTAAGGGGTTCTGATGCGGTAATTACGATCGTGTTGGGACCAGTGGTCATAGCAGGAAGGAACCTAGGTGGCATAGTATCAACTATTACGTCAGAGCCGCCAAGGGATGCATCATCAGTGGTTTCAGGAAGGGTCAGATCTGCGTCAGCACCGCCAACAGCGGCAATAATGGTCGCTCCTCCGGGTAGTAAAAGTGAGCCTGTATTATCATAGTTGAGATCAGCAGAATTATGTTCTGAGGCAACCGTATATCTGAATACTATGTCAGTTTCGGACAACGACGGATCAGCAACATATCCTGCAGTTACACCAGTATTCAGTGCCAGCGTGGGGGTGCCAGTTACAGTTACTGACTCGTCAAATCTGACTGTGATATCAATGTGGTCACCTGCGTTGTATGAACCGCCTGTTGCAAATACCATGGTTACACTAGGCGTGGTGGCAGTCGTAGTCGTATCTGCAGATGTACTAAACGTCTTGATTTTGCTGACAGTGTTGGTACTTGTCGATATTGGTGATGGAAGATCCCCGCCGTACACGAGTGCAAGTGTGTTGTCATCAATTCTGAGAAGCGAGTTGAATGCGCCGTCTGCCATGTCGTGCTCTAATGGGTTACCATCGGCAGTCAAATGACCAGTAATGGGGTTGATATCATATAACCGGATAAAGCCGTCGCCGTCTGCACCCCTGTATGCGACTGCCAGCGTGTCAGAGTCCAGCAGGGCCAGCGAGTTGAGGTGTACACGTTCTTCGACTGCCGCGCCTGCCACGGTGTTGTAATATATCTCATCATCTATTTCTGCGATTGCGCCGTTTGATGCAATGTTAAATGTCTTGAGGTGTCCCGACCCGACAAGAACAGGAACAGATTTAGCATTACCAACCTCAGAGTATGCAAGTGCCACGGTGTCACCGTCCACCTGGACAAGAGAGTTGTAAGCTACTCTGCCAGTCTCATAGATATGTCTACCAACAGATGTAAACGCAGTGCCGCCAGGTGAAACACTAAATACCTCTATTTTTCCATCTGCACTGTTAATTCGGGATGCAATTACAATCAGACCATTATCGAGTTGTACCATGGAGGGGTACCGTCCCTGCTTGTCTTGAATTTCCATAGCAGTACCAAAAGTCGGCGGATTAACATCAATATTGATAACACGCAGATAGCCTTGGTTACCGTCTGGGAAATAGGAATATGCAACTAGCAGCTGGGTGTCGCTAAGTGTAATCAAAGAGTGAGGATGTATTTGTCCATTGTTGGGACTTTCAAATCTCGTAAGTTGACCAGGTGTAAAGGTGACGGGATTTGTAGTAGTATCAATATCGTATACTCTAACAGTATTTCGATTATTAAATGCCGAATCACCTCCATATGTAATTGCAATGGTATCATCATCTATGCGTGTAATGGCAGTAGAACTTGGGTTACTAGCCACATCGGTAGTTGCAAAGAGCAGACTTTGTGGTCCAACACTAACTACTGTTGTTGCAGCAATCTTGGTGATCACCCCCTCAATTATTGTGTACAGTTGGATAATGACATTATGATTCAAATCACTACCAGTAGCCACAGATACGGTCTGTGAGGAGACATAGTAATTACCAGTAAGATGTATCAGGTTATGCCGGTATCCGTTATTTTCAAGGTCAACAGAGTTTACTTGAGACAGGGGAGTCTGGGCATGCGCATCAGACAGTACCAACCCGGCAGAAAATGCAAACAACAATACAAGTAAACAAAGGCGTAACATCATCATACCGCATCAATCAGGTAGTAGTCGTTGCCATTGCATAGCAACGCATAGTTCCAGCTCCTAAATCCCCCATATTTTAAAATCAATTATCAATTTTGTAATAAATGCTATTTAAAAAGATATTTGTGAAATCCAGCGCATACTGTTATCTCCCGTGCCTACAGATAAGAAATCATGCCTGAATGGCCATATCGTGACTTGCAGGGTTTGGAGGGATTCAGCAGTGTTGTGGGGGGCGCAGCAGCAGCAGCGGCAGCAGCAGCAAATCTTGTATTTTGTCTTGACAAAACTGATCTCATATTTGCGTGGGACCGCTAAAAGGCAGAATTGGAAAAAAGAGCATCATTCCCCCAGACCTGGAACCAGCAGACGTACAGAATCCGGCATTTTCTGCAATGCCGAATCCAGCATTATATAACGGATAAAGAGCCAATGACGGGATCCGAACCCACGACCTGCTGATTACAAATCAGCCGCTCTAACCAGGCTGAGCTACATTGGCACGTTGTTGTACTGTAAAAATTTTGGCGGTTTAAAATGTTACCTAGGTGAGCAGCCAAAAACAACTCTGTTTTAAAATCATCAAAAAAGCACCGTCAGTTTATAATAATGCCGTGTTTGACACACGTCATGAGATACATTGAACCCACAAGGGTCAAAGTTTTGATGATGATGTTTTTTGTTACAGGCGTTATTGGCATAGTTATCGGATTGTCCCCGGTCACCCCGCCCTCTACAACGGTGATGATCACGTTTATGGGGGTGATCAACATTGGGCTGGGTGCGTTTTTCACTTTTATCTTTCTGACACAGATTAAAAAGGATCCCGATAAAAGAAAAAAGCGGCGGCGAAGAGCAGACTAGTTGATACATAATAACTGCCAAACCGCCATTTAATTAAAATATAAATAATAACTATCCTTGAAAGGTTCAGAATGCTTGATCTAGTTGCAAAGAATTTGTTTCTTACAAAGGGCAAGGGGGTTCACGAGGACAGGCTGACCAGTTTTGAATACGCCCTCAGGGATGCGGGCATTGCGGGGACAAACCTTGTTTTAATTTCCAGCATCTTTCCACCGGGGGCAAAGTTAATCTCAAGAAGGGACGGCCTGAAAAAAATTTTGCCGGGGCAGATTCTCTTTACAATATATTCCAAAAACCAAACAAACGAACCGCACAGGGTCTGCTCCGCATCGGTGGGCCTGGCACAGCCAAAAGACAAGTCAAGATACGGATACCTCTCAGAGTACGAGTCCTTTGGACAGAACGAAAATCAGGCGGGCGATTATGCAGAGGATGTTGCAGCCCAGATGCTGGCATCCTCGCTTGGAATTCCCTTTGATGCCGACAAGGCATGGAATGAAAAGAGACAGCAGTGGTCGATATCGGGGGAGATTTACAAGACCCACAACATCACGCAGACGACAAAGGGTGACAAGGATGGAAAGTGGACCACAGTCTTTGCAGCTGCAGTCCTCCTGCTGTAATTATTTTTTGTATCCCTTTAGATAAAACAGTGCGGCAGCTGCTGCTACCAGTACGATTATGATTACAACGACAAGTGATTCGTCGGGTCCCGTTGTTACAGTCGTTTCAGGTGTTCCATGGTCCCTTAGTGAAAATTTTAATTCCTCGCCGGTAATTAACGACTGTTCCCCGAAAATGTATTTCCCCTGAATCAGCTCCCCGTGCGAGGGATCAAAAATCCAGCCGTTCTTTTTTACATCAGTTGGGATCAGCTCGTTATCTATGGTTCGCGTGGGAACGGTGTTTCCCCGGATATCAGACACAGCAGTGCTGTTTTGGGGCGAGAGGACCACCACCTGGATAATAGAGTTCAGAGGATAAAATCCGGAAGAAAAATAACTTGATCGGTTAATCTTGTCGACTTTGAGGAATTCAAGCGGGCTGACCTCAGAGATTGCAGAGGCGTTGTGGGGGTGGTTAACTGACAGTCTTAACTGTAACAGGGATTTAGAGTCAGCTGGAATGATAGAAAAGGTCATTTTTGTATTTTTATCATGGGATAGATTTTGGGCTATACTGTAAAACCCCCCGCCGTCCCGGATTATCTTTGGAATCAGTATTGCTGAGATCTTTTCATACATAGAGTCGGTATCCTCCATGGGCAGCGTGTATACTGCTGAAATTATGCCCTTTCCAGAGACAACCCCTGATGAGCCTAGTGCCTGATGCGATATGCTGTCTGTGTGTATGAAGACCGAGTGAAACTGGGCATCCGTATCAAAGATCTCGTTGATCTCTTGGATGTATTGCCCTGCAATCCTTTTTGTAGAGTTTTGAATGGCAATGACGCCCCGGTCATCGGGGTTGCGTTCCACGTTGACTAGTATGCAGGATTGGTCGATTACTCCAAGTACGCATTTATCGTGGTTTGTAAGCAGGATTGATTTTATCTGGCCATCAGTCCTTACCCTTTGTTCTAGTCCGGCGGGGATTTGAATCTCCTGAATGCTGGTACTCTGCAGGGTTATCGAGGATGTGACGTTCTGAGATATGCTTTGGTCTATAATTATCTGGGCAGTCTCTTGAAATGTTGCAAGATGGAGTTCTTTTTGGGAATATGCAGAATTCATTGAAATGCCGGCTAGTGCGGTTAATGTGAAGAGAAGAAAAAGAAGAATCCTCTTGTTTTGCATTGTCTGCCTTTTAAAGATGAAATTATTAAGTTTACTTGTTTTGGGGATACGGTATGTGGATGCCTATTATTTTCAAAAAAGGGGGGCGCGTGTCACGAGTCTGTTCAGTGCAGAAGCACAAGACTGGCTTTGGGCAGCTATTCATAGATTCTTTGTCTTTTTTATTCCAGATCTTTACTGCAAACATCAGAAACATGATGAAAAAATACTCTTCTTTCTCCAGAAAAACCATTTATCACATATTCTGATCTTGGATTTTTAGGTATAGAAAAATTGTGCCTTGCAGTAATATCCCGCCAATCAGATAAAAAACCAAAAGGCGGGAACTGACACAGGAACAAAAGAAACAGCGCAAACAAATAGCCATGAAAAGGGTGAAAATAGAGCATGTATAGGACACCTCAAAAACTATGGACGGCTTGTCAGTCCGTATGATGATATCCCAGAGCAGTTCAACTAAGAGCTGCAGATAATTACTGGAATGGGGAACTTTTACCTCATGTACCGTAACAAGGATACGGGGGATTACTGGACTCGTTTTAAGATTTTTAAAACCTGCACATGCCGTGCTGTGATTCTGCGTACGATATTCTAAAACTTTGTAAAAAATCAGAAAACTTTGTATGAATTTTCATTTTGTATTGGGAATACCCCAATATGTGATTGATGTCTGGTCATACATTTGGAATATGTTACAGTTTAAGATCGATTACGCGTAAACTCTAATATAAAAATTTAGAAAGGTGATTCTTCAAGAGTTAATTTTGTTACAGATTTTATATTGGGATCTTTACATAGTTTTGATATTATACCCGGATGGTCACGTGGTTTTGTGTGTGATACTGCTGCTAAGCAATACTCCAAACCTTCGTAGGGAACATGGGTTTCAAATGCATCATCAATACCCGAAATCTTTAACATGTTACTGACGGTATTTGCATCCTCTCTGTGAGTTTTGTCCATACATTGTGCCAAAAATACTATATTATTCATTTTACTATTAGGTAACCCATCAACAATATTAATTTAAACTTGAAGAACAAAATAAACCCGATCAAGTGTGAATTATTGATAAAAAATTGACTCTTTTTTCTAACAAAGTAGAATTATCTTATATAACAGGGTGATAAAAAATGAGTCACTTATTTTGAATGAACAACCATCGCGAAAAATCAATTTGAAATCTGATAAAACGGAATATCTATCTGATGATGAAATATACCATTTTTTTGTATCTTCCGAAAATATGGATGAAATTACAAAAATTAAAAATACTTTTTTAGTAGGTCACAGGGGTTCAGGCAAATCATTTATTTTGAAATATTTGTCCATCCCACTTCAATTAATACGTTTTTCAGAAAAAACTACAATTGAATTTGATGAAAAATTTGTGGGGGTTTTAATCCAATGCAAAATAGGAAAATTTGGAGGATTAAGAGAAGCAAATGATAAACAAATACTAGATAAAGATTGGGTTAGTGTATTTGCTCATACATTTAATTTGTGTGCAATTCAGATCTTTCTAGAAGGAATACATGATATTTTTGAATTTCTCAATGACAAAACTGCAGAAATTGGTATTAAATGGACGTACTATAATTGAAAATTCTATTTTTACATCATTTAATTTTCTTGCTTGACATGTAAAAAACTGATTAACCATTTTTATGATTCACTCTGTAAATCCATGTTTGAGCATGAAATGCTTTTATGATGATTCAATATAATACAATCTATGAAAAAACCAAAACTCAGATCTGTTACCATTGGTGATGGGTTGGTTATAACTGAAAATGAGTCTCTTGCCATTCTTCGCCAGATTTTTAGCAAGTATGAATAACACTGCCTTCTTTGTTGGGTAGGAATCAAGTTCTGTGATGAGGGACTGCGTTCATAGTATTTCATACGACTCTGCATCCCCTTGTTTGCAAGCTGTAATTCCGTGATTGAGTTTTTGATCTTTGTTTATTTGCAACATGTCTGCCAACACGGTATCTTTTTTCTTGTTCTCTGCGATTAGTGGGGCAATCCCGTCTCGTAAAATCTTGATTTCTGAATTGGGTAATTGTCAGAATTTATGCTCAATTATATTTAGATCAGTTCGATCTAAAATATTTGATGTTATGATAGAGGTAACCCCTTACACATCGACTGTATAACACTCCCAGTCAAGCAAACCGCCAACCCAGGTTTGATCCCGTATCTCTTGAATTCTTTGAGGATTTTACGCATGGAATCAGAGTTAACCCACCTCTACCTACCGGATGTAACGCCATGTTTAATGTGACATCATCACTGACAATCTTTGCTGCGATGTACGCCTCTACGTGGCGGTATCAGGTTTGTATTTTATCAGATCCGTCATTCCATCGACTTTTTTTGTCGTACCTTGAAAGGATGATCTTGTCAAGTACAACAGTCAAATTTTTTGAGATCATGTCACTGCGCTTTGTCTCATGGATGCTGCCGCGGATCATGATGCTGACCCTTTGAGCATCAGTCATTTCCACTCCACAGATCTTTGACAAGAACCAGACAGCACCCGGTCTTTATGCAGTCGCAGTTCCTGTTTGATATGCCTGTTCTGCACAAATGCTGTTTTTGCACATGTACAAGAAGTGCTGCCGCATCCTGTCTTTCATACAGGCATCATAACAGTCTGAGAACACCATCAACATCTTGAAAATCACCTTGCACAAGGAATTAAATCCAACATTCCCAGTCTTCACGGTGTCCCATTGTGTTTTTGGCGGGACATAGATTGACTGGAACACTTGGCTTTTAGATCACAATGTTGGGAGAATTCGAATTTATGGCATAATTTATTCAGAATGGACGCACAATCGGAACTTTTGACATAACATCCCAAATATAATTAATAAAAAATCAAGGATATTTTTTAGTATAATAGATACAAATAATGATAATTGTGATTACTATAAACATAGTAACAAAGACAATATCAAAAGTATTAATCATCCAAGTATTAACAAAGGTAATTTTGTTTTGTCCATGTGTTGCTAAAAAACCAACAAAAATACCAAAAATAACAATTGTGCTTGTAATTTTTACAGTATAGGTATTGGTAAAATCAATATTCATTTATAGAGGTATTTTATGCTCATTAATTTACTTTTCACCATAGAATAACAAAACATACCACAGGCAATTACGATGCATAATGACAATGGAAATGGTATTAATATTAAAGAAGCAGTCGCAACACATAAACTTGCAAGAAATGGAATTTTAATGGAATTAGTTTTAATTCTGAAATAAAGCAAAGTAGATGTACTGTACAATGGATTAAAATTTGTAGGGCTAAGATTAATCAGTACATCGTAAGTTTGTTCAGGTTTTTCTAAAACGTCCTGATTTTGTAAAACGTCCTGATTTTTTGAATAATATTCGCGTGAATATGGACTAAATAGGATAGATTTTTGATTATGCAAAGGATCCAATAAACTACTCATGTTCAATACCTTTCAAATATCCTTCTATATTTGTATATCCATCATTTAAGAATTTTTCAATCTCTTCTTGAGATTGACTTCTAAATGTTAGTCGCATGTAATAGTATTTTTGCATGTTATATAAAGGAGCTATATTAATTGTGAAAATTTTCTCATTTTGCTTCCAAAATAAGGTACATTCAGATAACTGTGGATTAACATCTTTTATGATGCCATTAAACCTGTCAGAAATACATCTGCCTAAATAACTTAGTTTGGCCCGTGGTTGATTTTTGGTAAAGACGTGAGATATAATACTACCTTCAATTACAGCTTGCTGTTTCTTATTAGATTCAATTTCATCTAGGATGTCTGTTAATTCATGAAAATATTTTAATGATTTTTGTACAGTATTAGATTCAATTCCAATAAATGAGGGAGAGCGATCAGATTCATAATTAACAAAGGCATTATCCTTCATAGCAATTTGTAAAAGAATTGCTTCTATGGGACCTTGACGAAATATTCGATTATGAGATACATTATAATTATTTTTAGCAAGCTTCTCCTCCAGCGTAGCAACGTGATAAGGTTCTGGAATTTCAAAAACATACGCAATTCTTACAGCTTGTATATTTATAGAAGACAAGATATATTTTAGATTATAAATATGATTATAAAGTATTCGATATTTTCAGAAATTCCAATTGTGTCTTGACTTGACTTCATCTCACAGCGGATCCGGCAGTCTGCGATAAAACACATCACTACAGCGTTTGTAATAGTCATCAATATCAGAGATCTGTAAGTTGAATGCAGCCATTACTTATCCTGAGAAAAACCCAGAGATTGTAAATGAAGAGGGACGTGAAAAACACGGATATTCTGTTGATCTATCTGTGTGCGGATGGTACGTGATCTTAGTATCTTTGCACTTGTATCCGTTCTCAATACCTCGTCTCGTCCTGTACATATGTGGAACCATCTGTTTGTTTTGATACCACCGCACCACAAATGATTTGTCGCAAACACAATATACCTGCCGTTCTCTTTTGAGATATCCTCTTCTATTACGCCATCTTTTGGCACAACGGGGATGATCAGTTAAATCCAAATTTTTCTCCAGTGATGTTTTTCATGATATAACGAGATATGGAAACCCCACTGATACTGCATATTACCAGAGGTACAAAAAATATGAATGGTCATGTTAAAAGAATTATTATGTTTCTTCTATGTAAATTCTAACATCTTTAACTTGAGAATTTTTTTTAGAATTTGCATGTAGAGCTTTTAATGCCGTTTTAAATTTGTCTGTTTTATCCGGATTTATTTTAGCAATACCTGTCACACAAAAATCCGTGTCTCCTGTGATTTGTGTAACAACATCTGCCTCTTTTACTTCATAAAAATTATCCACCAACGCATTTCTTAATTCTCCACACAAACCATCGTGTTTTGAATCTCCACACTGTAACAGTATATGAGCATTTACTAGTTTATCTTTTCTGGTCATTTCATTTACCAGATAGGTATGCTAACAAAGTTAAATATAACTGAATCTCGGTTTTATTTATAAAGATATTAGCACAAATTAATGATGAAAACATGCCAGAAATATTCTCTGTACAAATCATGTTATTTTTTAATATTTCTGATTGATTTTCCACAAAACTGACACAAAGAGACATACCAATTGTTAAAATAATTAATACTTAAAAATATTCAGGTATAGCGAAAAGACAAAGTTGGCAAACTAAAAATCATCAAAAAACCAGAGGTTGGTGGATTTACCTGGGGTAAGTACGAATAATAAAATTGGAATAATCCTGAAAACAACTCATGAACTTGTGCTTCTTACTATGGTTGATTGTTTTCTCAATAATCATGCAAAATTAGTTGGTGGTAATGGGTTTACGATTACCCAAATCCTTTTTCAAATCGACCCCCGTATTAATTTGAAGACATGTTATGAAGAAATGTGTTGTTTAAGAAATTCAGGTTAGTTTGTTGAAAAACAAAAGGAAATGATATTGATTATGTGGTCATTTTTGAATAAATATACAAAATTATATAAATCTCTTAAGATAAATATTATATATGAATACACAGTCAATATCGATGTTTAGAGATGCACGAATCATAGATATTGCCAAGGAAGGAAACACGATATCCAGAATAGCGCATCAGACAGGTATTCCATTTCCGACAGTCAGACGGGCAGTTTATGCATTTGAAGATATTGGGGTCATCAGATCTACAAAGATTGGAAAAATAGTAACTGTGAGGGTAAATAAAGATCATCCTGTTGTAAATTCCATGATCGAGATTGCCAGATGGATTAATGCCATAATATGGAATCCCAATGCATTCATAGTAAACATTTGTGAGAAAAATAAAATTAATTATGCATTTGTTGGAACAAGTAAAATCCAGTATACTAAAAACGAGTCACGAAACATGGTTCAGATTGCCATTGTAAAAAAAGATTTTGAAAAAGCAAAAAAAATAATTCAATATAAATTCAAGAATATAGGTATTGGAATCACAGAGGATGCACGTAAAACTATTGGTAATGCAATGTCTACAATATACATCAAATTCTTTCCAGTTGAGAAAATAGAATTTAACATGTATGAAACAAGGACGTATTCTAATGAAATAATCATGGCAAGGGTTGCAGATGATTCCACTGAAAGAAATGCGATGAAGGATAGTTCAAAGGAAGATCGAATGTTTATTCCATCTCTAATCTATCGATAGTTTATCAATTAGGCAAACGTGAAAAGGAATGAAGAAGAAAAAGATAATGCGAACGGAAATTGATCCCAAGATATGGATACCAGAAGCATCACGTTTTGGGAATATTTTAGAATCAAACGGGATAAAATATGCAATCTTTGGTGCCGGTGCATTAGCCATTCAAAATGTCATGGTAAGGCCTAACAGTAGATATTGATTTTGTAGTAAAAGATTATGATAGTGCTATTTCAGTTATGGAGGAACAGCCAAATCTGAAATCAAGTAATCTTGAAAAAGAGAGGGATGGAATTCAAGCGGCCGATTTCTATTTTAAATCTGGAATTACCATCCAAATATGGGACAATAATATGTACTCGCTTCCAATGACTGAGGATTCATGGAGGCGCATAGTATTCAAGTCCGTAGCAGGATATTTAATCTGGAGTATTAGTATGGAGGATCTGATTGTCTCCAAAGTTGGGAGATACACTCAACAAATAATTGAAGGCAAATATGAGGCAAACAAAAATGTTCTAGACATCATTACAACAATCCAATCTTTGGCTAGACCTGATTTCAAATACATTATTCAAAGACTAGCAGAAGGCGCAAGAAGAGAAACACTTGGAAAATTCGCTCAAATACATAACCTAAATGGATATTTTGCAAAGGAAGTTGGAATTTATCAAAGATTATCCGAATCTTTAGACTCTACAAAAATAGGAAAATTTGTATCATCAGTATTGGTTCAATCAAGATCTCCGAATATGGAATATACAATGCTACACAGTATTAGAAAAGGAAAAAGCCTAAAGAAATTCAAATTGGATTTTATGTTGGATGAAAAAAATTATTTCATATTATTGGCAAGATGGGATTCTTTTTTGAAAATTGATGGTGACAGGGTGAAAGTAACTGCAAAACAAATTCAAGATTATATTAAATCATTGAAACCTGAACAAGTTTCAGATTATGCTAAGAAATTGATATTTTCAGGACGAGGTACTAAAAGATAAACTAAAAGATAAACACAAAACATCAAAAGCTAAATAATAGTCATGGAAAGTAATGATAGAAAGATTTGAACATTTCTTGAAACAATAAAATAAAACAACGAATAAGGGATTAATGTTTGTAGATTCGGATCAAAATTCCAAAAGAATAAGCAAAAACAATACTTTGGAATACGCTCAGACATGGAACGGCATGCAAAAAATCACCAGGCATAGCAAGAAGACAATATTCTTGAACTAGGAATAATTCCAAACCAAAAGATTTTTTGATCACACCGTACTATGAAATTCATGGACAGGGTAGAGAAGCTTGAACAATAGTGACGATCAAATGTTTATGAGACAAATATCGGAACTCTATTCAGATATTTTTCAACATCCAGACCGAATCTCACCGTTCTAAAATACTCGGAAACTCGATATGTCATATCGGACATTGATGCATAATATTCTGATACTAACAGCTCCCGCTTTGCCTGATGCCAGCATTCCTCTACGGCATTCAGATAAGGGGATCCTTTTGGAAGATAAATTAATTTGACGTTTGGATTTTTTCTTAAAAATTTCCTGACAGCTTTTGCACGATGCTGTGGCGCCCTATCCAAAATTACTGTAACCTTGCCCCACTTTCTGTTTAATTCCTCAAGATACGACACAAATGTATCTGTGTTGAATTTTTCATATGCTCTAAAAAACTGCCTAGGTAAAATCCACTAATCTCTAGTTTTTTGATGATTTTTAGTTCAAGAACTTTGTCTTCTCACCATATCTACATTGGGTGGTATTCAGGGACTCGAGCTAAGTGATGCTGTTCCAAATGAGGTGATTGCAGATGCATTAAAGCATGCAGTACTGTTATTTGGCATTGGTTCTAGGATGGCAGTATCACTGGTTCTGGGATTCCAGTGAACTGATCACAGAAACGCACCATCGGAACTATTGGCAGGGTTTGTACCAGATACCAACACATGCTAATTGATCCCCGGACTTTTTTTTATTTCTCAATACTTGCCAGCTGCCCGAGAATCTTTTGCAGCTGCGCCTTTAAATTATAAACCAGCTGTTTTAGATCATGGTTCTCCTTTTGCAGCCTTTCAAGGGATTGCAGGTCTAATGACTTTTCATATATTGTTCGCTGCTCAAGGGACAGCCCGTCTGCTCCGACTGACTCTGAAACCGCCTCTTTTTCCTCTACTGCCGCCGATTTAGGCACAATATCATCATCATCAACAACAACATCAACATCATATCCGCTCACCACCATCCCAAACTCTGCCACCTGTCCCGTATTTCTTATATCCTCAAATTTCACAATCATCGGACCACGCTGATCCTCTGTAAACGCGAATGTCTCAATTCCCGCACCGCCAGTCGTGGTTGCCCCATCCACCCTGTGTATCTCCTCCCCGTTCCACATAATTACAAACGTGTAATTGGAATTATCCAGCGTCCCCCCGTTTAATCTGTCCCTTATGATAAATATGAAATTAGTTACGACACCAGTCTCCACATTTGCAGGATCCCATGATAAATTCAACTCGTAACTGCCACCGTCACTCTGTGCAGTCCTCGGAAATCCGGTGTCCCCACCTGCAGACAGCGCAAACGTAATGCTCTCAGGCAGCACCTTCTCACCGTAAGACCCGTCCAGCTCATCCCTTAATTCCTGCAGATGATCCTGTGTCAGCACAATGTGTATGGTCCTTTTATCCTCCTCCGTATGATCATCTACAATCACCGAGGACGCAGACAGCGCAATCCCGTTGACATACCCAACGTACCCGGGAGATGACAGTTCCATGAAGTTCTTTGCAAAGTAAACATCGTTTCTCACCAGGGGAACATGTGACAGATGCTCGGCATTCCAGTCAAATGGCATCTCAAGCAAAATCTGCTTTGTATTCGGATCATACTTTAAACTGGAAATTTTATCAAAATACGACCTTGTACCAAATTCATGGTCGTCACCGTCTGCCCCCACCCGTACGTGGGTGTCCTCCACTACGGCACTCAGGTGGATACGGTGTATGCCGGTATCCTCCAGGATATTGGTGATACTTCCCATGGTCTTTACCTCTATCTCAAGGGTGTACAGCCCGCCCGTAACAAGATTCGGACTGTTTATCTGGAGCGGGTTATCATCTGTCCCGTACCATGCACCAAACAATGAATTTACGATGCCCTTTATCCTGAAATCATCGTCGTATTCTCCGTGCTGTATCTTTATTAGTAACACCCCGTCAGATGCATAGTAAAAATCTCGGGAAACTAGTTCCCCATCATGGAATATCCCAATTTGAAGCGTAACCTCTTTGAGGTTGTTCTGGCTCTTCTCATCTACTGCCGTAATTGTAAGATACCCCACCCCGTTCTCAAAGCGGGGTGTCATCTCGGCGTATATTGAGATGTCCTGTCCGTCTATGTTAATTGACTGGATGCTGTCAGTACCCAGTCCGTGACCGTAAGCGATGTGAGGTATGAACAACAGCATTATTGCGCCGGTCATGACGATAACTGATACCCAGGCATACCCCCAGCTTGATTTTTTATGTTTTACATTCAAGTTGTTACTAGTATAATCTTTAATCATGATGTTTCCAACACTCATGTTTATTCATTTATCATCTTGATTTAAAAGAGTTATGTGTAATTATCTTAGCTGGAGTATATTACGAATGTATGATCTGACATTAGCATACTGGAATGGGCACATACAAAGGAGATTTATACGGGTTTTCTGATTTTTTACAAGTTTTAGAATGTCATGTACAGAATCACGGCATGGACTGGTTTTAAAAATCTTCAAAGAGTCTCACAATCCTTTATTTCTTGTTACGATACACGAGGTAAAAATTCCATTCCAGGGATATCGGCAGCTCCCGTGAGACTGTTCCGGTGTCATACGGACTGGCAGGCATTCCATAGTTTGGGGTGTCCATGCTGTCTCTGTTTTCACCCTTTTCCCAACTTTGTTTGCGCCGTCTCTTGTTCCTGTTAGCTTACTGCCTTTTGGTTTTTATCTGGTTGACTGGATATTATTCTGAGATATTTTTTTGTATTCCTAAAAATCCAAGATCGGAATATATGGTAAATGGTTTTTCTGGAATAATACTCTTTTTCATCCGTGCTGTGAGCACCAAAATCAATCTTGTAATTTTGAATAATTTGAAATCACGAGTGCTGCCTGCTATTTGTTTGTATAAAGTCAGAGCATCCACTGGTCACTCAGCGTGTTATTGTATCTGTGTTTCTTTTTCTTGTCGAGTATGTCTTTTTTCTCTGTTTCTTGTGTAGAGGTTTTGGTGGATTCAGGTGATCTGATCACCAAAATGCACCATGACCTATCTATCCACACACATAACTCTAGATCAAATTTCATAGATTATTATTTCACTTAATCAATCTAAAATTATGAATTTAACATTAATCGACAGTTTAGCGTCATTAATTCGAGAATATTGGCATATAGAAATTGATGAACATTTACAATCTCTAAATCTAACAAAAAATACGAATGAGTCTATTACTGACTTCTTAAAAAGAATAAACCGTGAAGGGAAAGATTCGGACATTGTCAGGATAACAAACTCGTTGTTACTAGACCCTAGATTACAAAAAGATATCCATTTTGGTCGTCAAATTTCAAACAGACCTGTTAATGATTGGATTGAAGATCTTCTTTCATTATTTAATACAGAAAGATACGACACATCAACGGGTGTAGTCGAAGAAACAACTAATAAAATTGTATCAAATGATGCAACAAGACCACCATTAGGACCTGATCAACTCAGAGAAATGGAAAATAGAAGAGCACCGCAACAAGGAAGTGAAAATGAGTCTCCTGATAATGAATCATCTAATGGGGAAACTTCAGATAATGAGAATTCTAGTGCAGGAAGTTCAAATAGAAAATTAATTCTAAAGATATTTCTAGTGATCCTAGGAATAGGTAGTATTATCATTTACATTTCAATTGATGTTGCTCTAGTAGATAATGTCACAATAGAATCACCAAACTCAATTATTGATTCGCCTAGTGCAGCTACCAATTCACCAGGTTCAATTGTTAATTCACCTGGTGCAACCGTGAATATTCCAAGTGGTGATAAAAACAAAGAAGCATCCATAGATACAGTAATTGAAACGTATAGAGAAACGCGACCATATTCAATTTCGTGGACAGAATGTGTAGGCTCAATTCCTGAAATTACAAAAGAAGGGGAAATAATTTCTTGGACAATGCATTTTACACCAATAATATTAGACAAAGATGAAAATCCTTCGTTAATTCCATTTCATACAATTTTTACATTTGAAATTAGAGGATTTGATATAAATAATTCCCCGATGTACATAAAAGAGATTAGAACATCAATGCATCTTGTAAATCCAGAAAGTAGATCTCCAATAATTTTAGATTTAATTGAAAATTTTAAATCAGTCATCTCAAATGATGTATTACAAATACAAATTTGGTTGTTGGAAGAAAAATTTAAACCGTATTCTCCAAGTGCCGAAAAAAATCTTGTAGATTATTCTACAGAAAATAGACAAGATATAATGACTGATATTAGATACAATCCAGAATCAGCAGATTGGTTAAAACTCGATGAGAATATTCTTGTATGTGATAATCTTTTTGAGAGATAATTGCGCTTTATCGGTTGGATGATACTTTTTTGGGGTCGGTTAAACAACAGTAGTAGAATCTAAAATAAAAACAGAACTAGAAACAACATTAGCACTATTCATGTATCTTATGGTTATTTCATCACCGTTGGCTCCTCCAATAAATCCATCATCAATACTGATTCCTTGAGTTTTATATCTAATTTTTCCATCAAAATCTTGAGGAATTATAATGCCATTCTTCCCAATCCCTAAAATTCCTATACTACCCGTAAATATTCCTGTAGAAGGACCCGTTTCTTTTAATCTATATCCATCAATTTTTCCATACGTGGATTCTATAATGATTTTAGAATCTTCTCTGTCGCCAACAAACTCTACAACCTCATTATCTTTATCTGCGTCAGGATCAATTATGGTTAGGATTATTTTGCTACCTACTGAGTATGCTGTTTTATCGGATAGAACAATAGGCATTCTTTGATCTATTGTAAATGAATCTTCTATCTGCGAAGAACCATAAGTGGCTCTAACAACATATGTCTCACCTATTTTCCATTCATCTCCTTCCATTTTAAAACATGCTTGAAAGATATTACCTTCAGCAAGTTCTGAATCATCGTGCTTTTCAGGATCAATTGTCTGGGAGAGAAGTAATTTTTCTTTGAAATTAAACACCTCAAAAAGGACTTTCATATCTTTAATGACATATGGAAGATTAACGCGCATATGCATGGTGCTGTTCAAAGGATAAACAGTTCTATCAGATGAAACTGTTATTGAACCTCCATCAACATCATCTTCCAATTTGGGTTGTTTTAAACCGACTTGTGGTTCAATTTTTTTATTTAGTTCAGTAATTATGGGTCCAATCATATTTTTTAGATTACTACAAAAGGATACATCAACTGTTTTGTTATTTTCGCTAAATTCTGGTTTGTTCTTACATGTATGTGAAATCGTTTTAATCTTTCCAATAGTATCAAGATCAAAAAACTCTGAAGAAATTTTGTTTGGATCATTCAATGCTTTTTCTGAAAATTTTTTGATTCTATTACAACTTAATATTATTTGATCTTTTTGAGTTTCCTTATCTGCATGATCCTTTGATCTCTCATATGATGTGGATGCATTTAATACAATTATTATTTCTTCTTGTATTTCATTAAATGATGAAAGTGTTGAAAGATAAACCTGCTTTTCTTTCTCTTTCTGAATCTGTGCTCTTTCTTTAACAATATCCAGTACATTAGAAACTTTTGCATCCATCCTATATTCACTAATTTTAGTAATCATTAAGATAGTCAAAGTGACAATAATTCCGATTCCAACTTCTACAATCAACGTGCTATTGTTAGACCATTCGCCATCTCCTTTGACATCAATATTTACTACTGTCAAGTAACCAATGACACATGAGGTGATTAAAATCACAGTTACAAAACCGAATTTCATTTTCCTTTCTTGATTCATTCCTACATCTTAAGCAAATTATAATTTATATTTACCAGAGTTTATGCGTAAGCGGTTCTATTCCAAAGTGACTAACACACATGCAAATTTTTCAGATCATACAGATCTAAAAGCAAGGTTAGCATCATAAAAAAATGGACAAGGATCAGATCATACGTGAACTCTCAGGTTCTAACTTTCAGGTTCATATCTCATCTCCAAGGCTCATGTCATAACGGCTCATCTCCAAGGCTCATGTCATAACGGCTCATCTCCAAGGCTCATCATAATTTGTCGGTTTTGTAAACTCTAGAATCCTCAAAACTCTAGATCCCTGTAAACTTTGTTAGTTCTTCAGATCTTTAGCTAGACACGCATAAATTCTAATCATTACGAATATGAAAGTTTGAAAAGGTTAATTATTCTAAAGACATTGTTTTATTTATGGAATATGATTTAGAGACTCCCAAAGTTATAGGAGATCCTGTTCATGGATACATCAAACTTACAGATTTAGAATATAATCTTCTTCAGCTTCCCACCATGAATCGACTACATCACGTAAGACAAACCGCAGTGGCATATTTGGCATTTCCAGGTTCAGTCACCACCAGATTTAGTCACGTAGTGGGGGCATTACATGTGGGGGGAAGGATGATTGAAATAATTTTAGACAAATTAAAAAAGACCGATTTTGATGTGTTATTTCCAAATTTAGCATCACCGGAATTTTTAATAAAATCCATAAGATTGGCATGTTTGTTTCACGATATAGGACATGGTCCTTTTTCTCATTCGGGAGAAGAAGCCATGCTAAAAGTTATGGAGAACTATCATTCTGATGAGATTGAGGAAGCCAAACAACTTTTTAATGAAGATGACAAAAACAAAATTCCCATACACGAATACTATACTTACAAACTAATTAAAAATGGAGAAATCGGTAAAGAGATTTTATCTCACGAAGGTAAAGAATTACGTGATTTTGTTGCAGATTTGGTAGTAAAATCAGAAGCAAGTCAAATTTCAAAAGACAATAAAAAAGGGTACCGTATTGTTCGAAAAATCGTATCCGGTCAACTTGATGCAGACAGAATGGATTATCTACTAAGAGACAGTATGATGTCGGGCGTTCAATTCGGTCAAGTAGACATAGACAGGATTATTCAAAACATGCAGATTGTGAAAAATCGTGACGGCAGATATCAATTAGCGTTTCACGAACGGGCTTTGGGAAATATTGAGGAAATGTTAGATGCCAGATTTAAAATGTATAGATATTTTTACAATCATCACACGGTTGTTGCAACAAACGAACTGCTACGATCCGCAATTGATGTTTTAATTAATGAGAGTCAGGAAATTGCAGAACTTTTTCATTGGAAATCATATGGTTTGGGGTACTCAACAGACGTACATATTTTAGATTTGTTACAAGAACGAAAAGACGAGGATGATTTCATCAAAGTAAAAGGACTTTTAGATAGACGGTTTTTGCCAATTTCAATTTTCAAATCAATCCCGGATTTGAGACGTTTTATCAATGAAATTAAAGAATTAAGCAGCATATCTATGACAGATAAAACCATGTATGAAAGCATTGCATCTTTTTTCAAAAATGCCAATGGTGCACGCAAAATCAAAACAGAACTTGAGAAAAAATCTAACCTAGCAAACTGTGAAATATTTCAATCTACGGTCATCCTGAAACCATATAGTCCTTTTTCATCCCAAGATCGTGTGTATCTATTTCGGGCAAATGAAGAAGAACTTTGTGAGCTTTATTCAGAATCATCATATTTCCAAAAAATAAATGAAGAGTGGACAAAAATTGGAGGATTTTATCTCTTTTGTTTAATTCCAGGTAAAACAAAAAAAGAATTCAAATCGATTAAAGAAGAAATTAGGGGTATTTTGGCATCTGAAATTGCAAATCATGTGAATTTGGAATAATTAATCTTCTTCTTCATCATCAGCGCTTCTGATTCTTTGGGCAGGTTCGAATGCCGCCTTTGGGATGTAAATGTCAACATCCGGTCTGAAAGTAACTTTAGCCATGTAATTAAATGAGAAAAACAGATTAATAAGAATATTGTTAAATAAATGAGATTCACCGGGACATAAAATTTTAACCAAGATGAGGTTTTAAACAGGAGTTCATGTGTAATCGATCTTAGACTAACACTGATGTATGACGTTTGTGTGCTTGGTCATGCATAGAATGACTAGATCTCTTACTTTAGATCATAATATTGGGAAAATTTGAATTTATGGCATAATTTTATTCAGAATAGGCACAATCGGAGCTTCTGTTCTCTTATAAAGAATCTAAAATTTAAGAAATAAGTAATATGTTAATCAAAATCACTTCTCGACTCGATTAACTTTATTAAATCCAATAATAAAATATCATAGATTAAAAATATGAAAAAAGATGCTAATTTTGAAGATATAAAAATGAAAAGAACATTCAGAGAACATACTAATAATCCAGAATTTAGACCGGAAATTCCTCTAGATTCTGAAAAAGGATTTCCACTGCTTCGTTTAAGTAAACAGTATTTTTCATTTTCAGATTTAATTTTATCGACAGGGCTTAAGGATCAATTAGAACATATAGTTATGGAGAATAAAATTGCCAATCGTTTTTATGAATTAGGTTTGAAACCAAAACAAAAAATTCTTTTGTGCGGTCCTCCTGGAACTGGCAAAACTTTAGCTTCCAAAGTTATAAGTAGTGTTACAGGATTTCCTTTTGTTTATGTTTTATTCGATTCCATCGTTTCTTCATTTTTAGGTGAAACTGCCACTAATCTTAGAAAAATTTTTGATTTTATTGAAAATGGTAAATACGTTGTACTTTTTGACGAGTTTGATATTGTTGGAAAAAAAAGAGATGATCCTAACGAACATGGAGAAATAAAACGAGTTGTAAATAATTTCATGCAGATGCTTGATTCCTATAATGGAGATAGTATTTTGATTTTTGCTACAAACCATCAACAAATGTTGGATACTGCAATTTGGAGAAGATTTGATGAAATTCTATTTTTTGATCTTCCTGATACCGTACAAAGAAAACAATTATTCAAAAAATATTTGAGTATTCTCAAAAAATCTGAACTAATCGATATACCTTCACTTGCCAGAAGAACTAAAGGTTATTCAGGTGCAGATATTTCACAAATATGTACAGATTCAATCAGAGAAGCTATTATTTTCAATAGAAATGATATAACTCTTAACGACATCAAGTGGGCCCTATCTGAACAAAAACGTAGAAAACAAATAATAAAAAATTAGAAAATAATTTGAATTTCTATGAATGTAGTATTACAAATCAAATTTAATAGTTAGATGTCATACAAATATTACATATGTCTGAAGATACATCGAGCTCACAAAATAAAGAACATCAAGAAATTCCAAACCTGCCTCATCTTAATCTTAACAAAATTTCTGAAAAATTCAAAAGAAAAACATCGCAATCAAAATTGACGTATGTTCCTTCAGAACGAGATCATGACAGATTCTATCAAAAAGAAGTAAATAAACTCAAACAAATTGAAACATCGTTTAGTGAAGATATTAAAGAATATGTGAAATATTTTGAACCAAAACTTATTTTCCAAATAAAAACAGATCCTACAAAACCCATTATTGAAGGGAGATTTAGAAAAGATCTAAAAGAATCTGGAATTGAAATTGTTTCATCGTCCTCCAGTAAAGAAGGGGAATGGTTAGGTTATGCTAAAGATTCTAGTTTTACTAAACTAAAATCTCACCTAAAGAATCGAGTAATTCACGATATGCCTACTTTTGTGGATGTATTGAAAGATATATCTAAAATTCCCAGAAAAGATAAAATTGGCTCATCGTTGGTTAACAGACCTTTTCAAAATAACGAAATTGCAAATTTAGATGTTGAAATTCAACAAATAGAAAATGAAAATAACAAAGAATTTATAAAATTTTTACATGGATTTCAAAATTATGTTGTAAAAGAAAAAGGAAAAATTACCGACGAGGCTATTAATGATAATTTTTGTATATTACGAATAAAGGCAGATAATAATTTATTTGAACAAATCCTTTCAATAGATCGCATAGTCTCCATAAATCGAGCTCCCATTGTTGAATTCATAAAACATGGAATTGATGAGACCCAAGAGCTTCCAAAAATTTCTGAACCGCCAAAAGACGCACATGGAATTTTAATTTTGGATTCAGGGATTACCATGCATCCTATTTTAGAACCTGCCTTAGACGATATTTTTGCAATTAGCAGCGAACATAATAAACACATAAGAAATACTAATCCTTTTGATGAGGAAGGACATGGAACATTTGTTTCAAGCATTGCTCTTTTTGGAGACATACAGAAATGTAAAAATGAGTCATCTTTTCAACCTCAAATCAAGATCTCTTCATCTAAAATTTTGTACAGGGATCAAAATAATTTGCCTACATACGATGAGGATGAACTTTTAGAAAATCAACTAAGACGATCAATTGAAAGAATAATTTCAACCAATCCCAAATGTAAGGTGATAAACTGTTCAATTGGAAATTCAGAAAAATCAATTTATGACGCAAAAAATCAATTTAATTTGGCATCCATGATTGATATCCTTTCAAACAAATACAAAGATCTAATTTTTGTAATTTCGGCAGGTAATAATCCTCAACCAATCAATTCTCAGGAATATCCCAAGCATTTGTTAGAAAACAACAAAGACGTTAGAGTAATTGATCCTGGAACATCTGCACATGCATTAACTGTAGGCGCATTGCGAAATTATGATGGTGATAAAGAGATGAATCTAGGAAAAGAGTATCCTTCAACATACACTCGAATTGGTCCAGGATTCAAAGGTATGATAAAACCAGAACTTGTAGAATTTGGTGGTGATAATGAACACTCTATTTACGGTGCCAATTTTCATTGGATTAACGATGCCAAATATTTTACAACTGATTATGGCACCAGTGTGAGTGCCCCAAAAATTTCTCATTACCTTGCATTATTATATAATAAATTTTCAAATTCTTCAAGAAATTTGATTAAAGCTCTTTTACTTTCATCAGCACAAATTCCACAAGAAAAACCACCCTCATTACCTCATATTAATAAAAATAGTGGACAGAGGGATTGGAAAACTATTTTAAATATATATGGTTATGGAAAACCAAATTTAGAAAATGCACTATTTTCTAGCGAACAACGTGTTGTGTTAAAACATGATGGTGACATTGGACTGAATCAGGTACGATATTTTCCGATAAATCTTCCCAAAAATTTCTTTTCTGTCCATGGTAAAAAAGAAATTGATGTTACGTTGGTTTATGATCCACCGGTAAATAAAAATCATTCAAGTTATACTGGAAATTTCATAGATTTTCATTTATTTAAAAATAAATCTGCAGAATATGTTACACAAACATATAGCATTCCTGAAGATGATTATGATCATGTTCCAGTTCCTGAGGAACTAACTAATTATGAAATTATACTAAAACCTGGAACACGTATTCGTGCAAAAGGTGTTCATCTAAAAGGACAGACAAGCTTCACTGGCAACACACAAATTAATTTGAAAGATCCCTTGACTTTAGCTATAGTTTGTAAGGATAGATGGATAAAAGATGAGAGTTTCACTCAATCATTTGCAGTCGTAGTTACAATCAAACACTCGAATTATAATAATTTGTATAATGAAATTCATACCAGAAATAAAACTGAAACAACTGTTAAAAATGAAGAAATTAAACCAAGAGCAAAAATTAGAGGATGATTATTCCCAACCTAAAACATCATAATATGAAGAAGGGATATATTTCTTCATATTACGAAGTAAATTTTTAGCATCTTTGTCTAAAACAAAAGTAATTGCAGAATCATTATTATTTCTTACACTCCTTCCAAATCCTTGAAGTAATTTTACCGCCGCTGTATAATTATTGGAGTGCCCCCTCGAAATAAGAACACTTTCTGCATGTTTTTACATACAGTCGCGATGAGATGTAATATCAGGATGAACATCGGCCGTGCAAAGTCTTGGTTTTCTAGATATGTTTATCACGATATCACAAACAGCCGGGATTTTCAATGCATATGTTACAAACTACTGTGTATGTGCCCGCTACTGCTCAAGATCCCTCTAAAATGTCATCAAGACCCTGCACAGCACATAACGCATGCGGCGTATACTTTTCTCGAGTCTGCTCTGCCTTTATTCCCTGCAAGAACATGATGTTTGACGGACTGCCCGTAGCAGACGGGAATAAAATCCCAGTATCTTTTAATTTATGCCCATATCTGTGTGGTAACTGCACAATTTAGCAATAACGACAAAATAACTTTCCAAGTGATATCATCTTATATGACAGATTTTTCAGCATTTATCAGGAAGAGATGGCAGAAGCGCAATTTATTGAGACAATTATCGGTGTAGGGATACTTTTGTTTGCAGCCAAGTTAATGGCCGAACTTTTCCTCAGACTAAAACTCCCAATTGTTTTGGGGGAACTGCTAGCTGGAATGATCGTGGGACCCTTTGCACTAGGTGCGTTCTTTGTAGTCGATGGCAAACAGTTGCTCCACATCAATGATGAGATCAAAATACTCGGGGAAATGGGGGCAATAGTAATTTTATTCATGGCGGGATTGGAAATGACACCAAAAGAATTCCTAAAGGGTGGAAAGGCCTCATTTACAGTTGGTACGTTGGGGGTCGTAATCCCGTTCTTTGCAGGTCTTGCAGTTTTCCAAATGTTTGGATTTGATGCATTGCAATCAATGTTAATTGCAACCGCACTAACAGCGACAAGCATTGCAATTTCAATTCAAGTGTTAAGTGAGTTCGGCAAGATCAAGACACCTGAGGCCAGACTCATTATCGGGGCGGCAGTAGTAGATGACATTCTGGCAATTGCGGTATTGTCAGTAGTAACATCAATAGCAGGATCAGACGGGGGAGTAGACAATATCGACATTACGGAAATTGCAATTACAATTTTACAGGTGCTGGGATTCTTTGCAATAATGCTAATCGTGGCAGTAGTAGTAATTCCAAAAATAATCACACCCAGGTTATGGAAGGCAAAAGGCAGTGTGGAGGGTATTGCGACAGCGTCGTTCTTTGGTGCGGCCGCGCTTGCAGGGTCGATAGGACTGTCGCCGATTGTAGGGGCATTTGCAGTAGGTATGGCGTTATCAACTACCAAGGTATTTGATAAAATAGAAAATTATATTGGAAAGGTAGGGCTGATTTTTGCGCCGTTGTTTTTTGCAATAATTGGTGCACAAGTAGATCTGAGGGCAGTCAATCTGGAAATTTTAATGTTGAGTGGAATAGTTATCGTAATTGCAATTGTGACAAAATTGTTTGGTTGCGGATTGCCTGCAATGCTGTTTTTGAAAAACAGGCAGCAGGGTATGCGGGTAGGAATCGGAATGATTTCAAGGGGAGAGGTGGGACTGATTGTTGCAGGAGTCGGGGTTACGGCAGGAATTCTCACATCCGAAGTATATTCAACAATTGTAATCATGGTGGCAGTGACTACCATCATTACTCCAATATGGCTAAAGATGGAATATAAAAAAGAACAGAGAAAGGGCGGCGGGGAACTATCTCCAAAAAATATAGATACTGGATAATAAACGGGGAATCAAATTCTGCAACATTGTGAGATAGGACTGCTGGCTCGTCATACAGACAGTACAGAACCGGCGTATGCGGATTATCTTTGATCAAGCATAATCGGAATATTCACGGATATTTTACGCCTAATTTTTTGCGTGGGGGGACATCCTACAAACCGGCATTAACAAGTCTTAAATCACATAAAAAATCCTTCAATTCAAACATGTCAGAAACAAATGATGATTCATTCAAGGCCAAAATGCTTGCTGAAATTAAAATAATTCAGACAGAATTAAGCGAATTAAAAAATATCAGAAAAGAGATGTCACAAAGGCAGCCAAGCAGACAAAGGAGTGCGCCAAAGAGAAGAACCGTGGCAGCGAGAAGACCGGCAAGACGTGCAGCGCCAAAGAGAAAGGCAGTAGCTAGAAAGCAGCCAAGCAGACAAAGGAGTGCGCCAAAGAGAAGAACCGTGGCAGCGAGAAGACCGGCAAGACGTGCAGCGCCAAAGAGAAGAACCGTGGCAGCGAGAAGACCGGCAAGACGTGCAGCGCCAAAGAGAAGAACCGTGGCAGCGAGAAGACCGGCAAGACGTGCAGCGCCAAAGAGAAGAACCGTGGCAGCGAGAAGACCGGCAAGACGTGCAGCGCCAAAGAGAAGAACCGTGGCAGCGAGAAGACCGGCAAGACGTGCAGCGCCAAAGAGAAGAACCGTGGCAGCGAGAAGACCGGCAAGACGTGCAGCGCCAAAGAGAAGAACCGCAGCAGCTAAAAGACCGGCAAGACGTGCAGCGCCAAAGAGAAATGCAACTACTACCATTAGACGCAAGAGATAGATATCAAATTATTTAACGAATTAATGTACAAATCAACATGATCACTTATGAACAAGCAGCTTGACCCCATCATATCCAAAGCATGTGATGAGATTACCCGGAACATCCTGACAATTCAAGAGCCAAGCAAAAAACAAGTAAAGGCGGAAATTATAAAAATTTGTACAAAATATGCACTTGAAAGAATTCCAAAAAATTATGAGATATTATCAATGGCAAAAGAATCGGATTTTGACAAATTAAAAAAAGTGCTGATAAGAAAGCCTGCAAAAACAGCGTCCGGTGTATCAGTGGTTGCACTAATGCCAAAACCGTATGCGTGTCCACACGGACGTTGCACGTATTGTCCGGGCGGGGTTGAATTCAACTCCCCCAACAGCTATACGGGAAAAGAACCGTCATCGCTAAACGCCATAGAAAACAAATTTGATCCTAAATTACAAATCACCTCAAAAATTGAAAAATTGATTGCGTTTGGACACAACCCGTCAAAAATGGAAATAGTCATTGTCGGCGGAACATTTCTATTCATGCCAAAGGACTATCAAAAAAACTTTATAAAATCATGCTATGACGCATTAAACGGAACCGATTCAAAGGATTTGGAGGAGGCAAAATCCAACAACGAACGCGCGTCAATAAGAAACGTGGGATTTACAATTGAGACAAAGCCGGACTATTGCAAGAGGGAACACGTGGATTTGATGCTAAGTTATGGGATTACAAGAGTGGAGATAGGCGTCCAGTCATTGCAAGAACGGGTTTACAAACTAGTCAACAGGGGCCACGACTACAACGATGTGACAGAGTCGTTCCAAATTTCAAAGGATGCCGGATACAAGCTAGTCGCACACATGATGCCGGGATTGCCCACAGTAAGACCGGAGGAGGATATCACGGATTTTAAAAAACTGTTTTCAGACCCTGAACTACGTCCGGACATGCTGAAAATTTATCCGTCACTGGTAATTGAGAACACCCCGTTATACGAGGAATACAGACAAGGAAGATACGTACCATATTCAGACGGGGAGATGATCAATGTGCTGACAGAGGCGAAAAAAAGCGTCCCAAAATGGGTGAGAATCATGAGGATACAAAGGGAGATAACACCAGGGGAGATCATAGCAGGACCAAAATCAGGCAATTTGAGGCAGATCGTACATCAGAATCTGGCCAAACAGGGAATATCCTGCAAATGCATCAGGTGCCGTGAGGTGGGATTGACAGACAAAAAGGCAGACATGGCAGACATAAAATTAAACAGGATTGATTATGATTCATCAGGGGGAAGGGAGGTTTTCCTATCCTATGAAGACAGCAACGAGTCAATTTATGGATTTTTGAGATTGCGGAGACCCGGTGCTGATGCACACAGGGATGAAATTAATCAGGGCACCACCTGTATAGTGCGGGAGATTCACGTATATGGAAAATCACTAAGACTCGGGGAGAAAGAAAAGGATGGAATTCAGCATACGGGCCTGGGAAAGAATCTGATGAGGGAGGCAGAAAAGATATCAAGGGAGGAGTTTGATGCTAAAAAACTCCTAGTGATTAGTGCGGTGGGTACAAGGGAGTATTATCAAAAATTAGGGTATTTGTTATATGGGCCATACATGTCCAAGACATTGAACTAGTGTGAGAGAGATGGTAACGCAAGAAATTATCGGAAAAGGCATATGGATTGACAAACTGGCCTCGGAGTTGCTTGAACGGGAGAAGGCCCTGGGAAGGAATACTGATTTACTAAGGGTTGAAAGCGGGCTTGGGGCATCTGGAATTCCACACATTGGAAGTCTGGGGGATGCGGTAAGGGCATACGGGGTCAAGATGGCACTGGAGAACCTGGGATACAAGTCAGAGTTGATTGCGTATTCAGATGATCTTGACGGATTGAGAAAAATTCCAGACGGGATGCAGAAATTCGGCCTGGAGGAGCATATTGCAAAACCGGTATCATTAATTCCAGATCCCTACGGATGCCATGACTCGTACGGAATGCACATGAGCAGCATACTGCTAGAGGGATTAGACAGAGTGGGAATAAAATATGAATTCAGAAGGGCAGTTGAGACATACAAGCAGGGGTTGCTAAAAGATCAGATTCACACAATACTGCAAAACAGTGCAAGGATCGGGGATAAAATTTCAGAGATGGTCGGACAGGAAAAATATCAAAAACATTTGCCGTATTTTCCGGTTTGTGCAAATTGTGACCGCCTCTACACGGCAAAGGCCACAGAATACGTTGCAGATGAGCGGATCATAAAATACACCTGTCAGAATACGGAGATCGGTTCAGAGATGATCACGGGATGCGGGCACGTGGGGGAGGCCGACATAAACCGGGATCTTGGAAAACTGGCATGGAAGGTAGAGTTTGCTGCCAGGTGGACTGCATTTGATATAAGATTTGAGGCATATGGCAAGGACATTATGGATTCAGTCAAGGTAAACGACTGGGTGTCAGATAAAATTTTGGAATTTCCACATCCACACCACGTAAAATACGAGATGTTTCTAGACAAGGGTGGAAAAAAGATTTCAAAGTCATTAGGAAACGTAATCACCGCGCAGAGGTGGCTGGAGTTTGGCAGTCCAAAATCAATCCTGCTGCTGTTATACAAGAGGATTACAGGTGCAAGGGAACTGGGGTTTGAGGACATACCCGGATTAATGGGCGAGTACAACGAACTAGAAGACATTTACTTTGGACGAATCAAGATAGAGAACCAGGCAAAATTGATAAAATCCAGGGGGCTATACGAGTACGTCAATCTTTTAAACCCTCCAAAACAGCCAGGCACGCACGTTAACTACAGATTACTAGTTGAACTGACAAAAATATTCAAGAAGGACCAGAGTGTAAGGGTAATGAAGAAATTACTGGACTATGGAGTGGTTAAAAACCCTGAACCGGAAATAGAGAAACTCATTGAACTTGCAGGAAACTATTCAGATGAATTTGACAGGCAGGAAAAGACAGAGATCGACCTGGATGAGACTGCAAAAACGGCATTAAGATCACTGATAAAGGCGCTTGAGAACAATGTAGAACCAGAAGAGATTCAAAATACAATATATCAGATTGCAAAATCCAACGACGTGCAGCCAAAGGACTTTTTTAAAATATTATACCAGATCATACTTGGAACCTCAAGGGGGCCCAAGATTGGGCCATTCATTTCAGACATTGGACCAAGGCAGGTGGCAAAAACACTTTCAGGATATGTTTGAATGGTTCACGGAGAGCACAATAAATCAAGGAACAACGGCGGATTTGCGTTAATCATACTGGGGGCGCTACTCTTGTTTTTAGCACCAAACATCTATCAGGATATGCGCGAATTGGGCACAATATCGCTGTTTGGGGGAGTAATTATCGGAAGTATCGGGTTTTACCTCAGGTTTTTCATAGGACGCACAAAACGGCAGCCTGAGAAAGATTCATCTTTTGGAGAGGATCAAGGATAGACATGGGATTTTTTAGCAAAAAAAAGACAGATGAAAAGGGAGCAGGGCAGACCGGAAAAAAGACTGCCGGTCCGAAAAACGAACTTGGGACGGAGATAGAAAAACTAGAGAAAACACTGGGGGAGAAGCAGGCGCAGCTAGATGAGGTTACACAGAAAATAGCGTCAATAAAAGAAGAGTACAATTCGGCAGTGGGCAGCTTGATGGTTGTAAAAAAGGAGCTCAACCAGAAAAAGATGGAGTTGGATATAATTCAACGCGAATACAGGGAAATTAGAGAAAGAAAAAAGAGATCAGAATTAATTAAAGACAGAAAATCAGTCGAGGAGTTCAGCAAGACCGAGGGGGAATATTCGAAAATTAAAGAAGAGCTGGAGGAATTTAAAAGAAAATACAAAGAGATCAAGGAGCAGGTGACACGGGAGAATGCAACATTGCACAATATTAAAAAACAGCAGATTGATGTTGGAAAAGAGCTAGAGGAGGCAAATTCCAGACTATACAATGCAAAAGAGGCACTGGATAAAAAAGACACCTTTGAGGATACCAGCATTCTAACCCCCTCTGAGAAAAAATTCATCGGGGCAGACAAGGAAAATCAAAAAAGTTCCGCGGCAGTCATAGAGGCGGCAAGTGCCGTGGTGGGCTCGTTAAAATCAAAGCTCGGTACAACACAAAAGGAGTTGGAGACGGTTCAGACACTGCTGAAAAATGAAAGGGACGAGCATGAAAAAACAAAAAGGGATCTAGAGGATCTGAGACGGGCCACACAGTCATTAACTGAATCATAGATTGGCAAAATGTTTTTTCCATTTTGATTTTATTTCGTCCTCTGTAATGCCAAGATCGTATAGGGGCGAGGTCACAGCAGAAACATTAGAGACGTCAACTAGGACAATAGAGTTGATGGGGCTCTTGACCCCATTTGATCTGTAATGATCCAGGATTTTCCGGTAAAGAGTCTCATCATCCCGAACAACCCTAGCTTTGCCTTGGAATAGGTATCCCCTGCGAAGAATGGGATCAATGACGTTGATCTCCACGTAAGGATTGGACTTTAGATTCCGGAGCGTGTCAGGGGAACGGATGTCAGCGAATGCCAGTGCGTTAAAAGCCCAGCCAGTTATCGTTCCCTTGGGGGAGATATTGGGTTTGCCGTCAGGTGAAACGGTTGCAACATAACCCAGTTTTTGCAAATTTAGAAAATCCTTGATTTCCGGGGTAATCACAGTAATGCTTGGAATTGAACGTATTTAGTTCACACTAGCGCATGAATTCTGCCATCTCGATGGAGAAGAAGAAAAACCCTATTCCACCGCCAATAATTGCAACCCAGGCTCCAATTTGCTTAATCTTGGACATGAGTGAAATTACTCATACTCATTATTGAATCTAATTACTTGTCTTGGTACTTTCTTGGGTGCTGCCCATATCTGAGGAAAGAACGATGTTCAGATGGTGCTAACCTATCTGGAAAAAAGGCAGTTTTCAAGGAAAACAAACAAAATCATCGGGGAAAAAAGATGAAATGTGTATGGGGGGAATAGACCTGTACTGGGAATTCTCAGGTAGAGGCAAGACAATGATATGGTGACGTCTGTTTAATGAAAGGATTCAAAGCACGCATATGGTATGCGCTATGCATCTACATTGGTTCTGGCGCATTTGTGTGATCAGACCACTGGAATCCACCAGAACCATAAAGTAGCCAATCAGAACCCAAAGACAAACGCAAAAGAAAGACCCGTGATTATGCAGTATTCAAGATGAAGCATCCTGCGCTGCCAGAGCGTTGATGACCTTTATGACCTTGGATATCCAGAGGTGGAAAAAGACTTTTCAGAACATACCATATCTGCCACACAAAAAAAGAAAGGAAAAGAGTTGAGCGTGTCTCAGAAGGTGGAACAATACAGTCCAAAATTAGGATCAAAATAGAGCAGCAATCAAGAAATTTCGGATCAATTCTGACAAGTTCAGGAACCGACTGTGTAAAATGATGTAATCAGGATATCGTGTGGAATTGTCAATTTCAAGATACGCCGAAGCAAGAGTTTGTTGTGATTCCATAAAATCAAATACAAGAAAAGACGAGGTATTATTTGTAATTACGCAAGAGGTCTATTCTAAAACTTAAAAATCAGAAAACCGTAGAAATTTTCATTTTGTGTATAGATATCCAATCGAATCTATGCATAATTGAATTTTTAACTGCATTTTTGATGATTCCTCTAAATATAATAATGATTTTTCGATTCTAGAATAAATGATTGTGCACAAGGTCGAATGTTGTATATTTATGAGTATATAGCAATAGCGATCATAATTAAAAACCTAAAACTTGTTACTAATTCACATGTAATTTTACTATGATTTTGGAAGCGTACATTCAAAATTTTGACAGTTCTGACAAAAGTATAAATTCCCAATATTTAAGATCAGATATTCGGAGTGAAAATAATTTGCAAAATATCATACTAAAAGGATTTCTTTCTAGCGCCGAGAGGAGTAATATCTTATAGAATCATTATGCGTTTAATACAAAAACTGTTTTCTGCAACGATTGAGGTTGTTTATTCAAAAGCACGTAAAGATGAAATGGGAATTACAAATCAAACTGATTGTGTTCTTGTACATAATATTGTTAAGAAAATTATTTCCAAATATTATGATGGGGAAATTAAAGTAACAGTACCTACCAATGTAAAAAATAGATTTTCAGATGTTGGTTTTGATTTTAAAATTTCCTCAGAAGACGAATTAACCAAATTACAAAATGAAATACGAGAAGAACTCAAACAAAGTTTGAAATCTGTTGAAGGTTTTATTTTTCCTTCTGACGATTGATTTTAATACCTTGTAATATCGCTTGGTTTTGTGATCAAGGGACAATAAAGGTGAAATATCCTTAGAACAAGTATTTCTTCATTACGTAAACAACTCAAAGAAGATAAACAACTGAACTCTCAGGTTAGTAAACCGCCTGAATCGGATAAAATATCTTTACGTGTTAATATCATGGTAAAAGCAAATGTGCAAGGCAATACAGAAATTGAATTAATAGAACATACAATAAAATTTAATGATGGGGTAATTATTGGTACAAATCATACTGGTAAACTATCTAAAAAAACAGAGTTTGTTGAAGACATTAAGAAAAATTGGTTTAAACTAATTTTACTTTATGCAGGATTTATGGGAACTAGTGTATTAACTAGATTGCCAAATTTGGATAGTATGACAATCATGCATATCTCTGTTCTTTGTATAGTGGTAACTTTTGCATTATTTTATAGTCGTAACATCAAAATACCAAAAATTCAAACTTCAATGATCAAGCAACATATGCACTTGACTGCGATACATATGTAGGAAATCCCATAACATGGACAGTAGATAGTTTGCCAGGAAATAGTGGTGCACCGACAATTACAATGCCTGAGGATGGAGAAGATACACTAGTTGGCGCACATGTGGGTAAAATCTGTCAGTATTTATCGGTAGGTTTCTTTGGATCACAATGGATATAGCGAGAAGCACAAGTTCATGAGTTATTTTCAGGATTTTGATTTTATTATTCAGGGGTCTTGGATAAACCATTAACCTCCTAGTTTCTTGTTGGTTTTTAGTTCACGGATTTTTCTAGGTGTATTCCTCTTCTTCTTCTTCTTCTTTAATATCTATCAAATCAAACAAAAAAGCATCCCGTTTATTATTAGATTTATTATCTGATTCTCTGCCATCTTTGAGTTTTTCAACATACTCAAATCCATAATTTATATAAAAATCTCGGACACCTTGATCATCTCTTGGATTCAATATTACATATCTACATCCTGCCATTTTTTTAATTTCGGAACCAATCTAGTATAGCGAAAAGACAAAGTTCGTGAACTAAAAATCATCCAAAAATTAGAGATTAGTGGATTTTACCTTAGGTAATTATGAATAATAAAATTGGAATATACTGAAAATAACTCATGAACTTGTGCTTCTCGCTGTAAGTAAACATAGATCACTATTTTCAAGTTGATATCTTTCAATCTCTGCTTCAGTTGCATTTACTCGATCGAGTTTAGTGGAATCAATAATAAAGGATTCAAAAATATTGTTGATGTTTACACGAGGGCAACCATGACCATAATCTTCCTTTTCTTTATTTAATCCATTAATGAAATCTCCTGTTTTTTCTAATGTTTCATATTTCCACTCTTCAGGAATTTCAATTTCTTTACAAAAATACCATTTTATTTGTTTGTATCCCCTTTCATCTATAATGCCCCGATGTCATCACAGTCCATAAAATATAATTTTCTATCTTTATCATCTGGTCTGATTAAAAGTTCTATTCTGCTTTCCAGTATAAACAACAAATGACCTTTACTTTTTTCAACATGAATACATGGTACATAATCCTCATGCATTGATGGATTATCAAACGATGTAATTTCATTCTTGAATTTTTCTATTAGATCTATTGAAGGATCTGAGATGCAGTTAATTTTTTATAATATGCCGAATTACTACTAGTTACACATTTCCAAAAAACAGTCATAAAATAAACAGAGAAATATCAAATTAAATATCTATCTCGTCGCCTTGTGTATTATCTCTGAACATTTTATCTGATTTTTCTGCCATCTGATAATGACGTTCTTCCCATTTGCGTTCCTTTTGATTCATATTTATATATGATAACACTGCTATTTAGAATTATCTATAGAAATATTTTCAGGTTTTGACTTGGATTTGACTAAATTGATGGGTAGACATCTTGCACAATCAGCATTGTTTTTTATACATTTCTGGATTTTGGTTAAATTTATGCCTGAAAACTTTGATTTTTTTGATATTTTGAAAAATCATCTGTTAGAATTTGTTCCTAGAAATTATTACACAAGACATCTTATGCTGATGTGTACAAATCCCTTTACTCTTTGACTAGGCATAAATTTATGGGATTATATAGCGAGAGGCATATGTTCATGAGTTATTTTCAGGATATTCCAATTTTATTATTCACACTACCCATGTAAAATCCACTAATCTCTAGTTTTTTGATGATTTTTAGTTCAAGAACTTTGTCTTCTCGCTATAATAACTAAATCTAAAAGTGCTCTTCCGACACCATGTCCTTGAAATACGACATCTACAGCCAAATGACTAATCAATATTGCCGGAACATTGCTTTTAATTTGTTTATCTGCTATGGCCGGAGTTGCATTATTTTTAAGATGAGCCATGGATAAATCAGCATATGCTGCAACGCACCCATCAATTCTCATCAAGTAAGCTCGTGTAATGCTGTGTTCTAGATCAAAAGCCATCTCCGGACCAATGTATTCATTCAACTCATCAACATCAGAGTTAAATCCATCTAAATCTGCAGGTGACCTTACTCTTTCAAAGCTAATCAAACTTGGATCATTGAAATCAATTTGTTCGGACAATTTTTAAAAACCTAAAATTTTACTTTGATGTTTTTGGTACTTTCTTTAGCGTCTGCAATTGCTTCCAACTGTTTCTTAGTAGATCCCCTTGCCATAAGTTCCTGTAATTTATCCCATTGTCTTTGACTAAGTGGTGCAACTTCTCTTACTGCCATGCGACATGTTTATCATAATGAATATTTAAAAATTTGGCATTTTATGTGTAAAAATCAGGCACGAATTGAAGACATGATCGTAGATCCAGACATGGGTGTTGCATGTGGGTAAAATTAGATGGTTTTGATATTGTGCGGTTCTAGCATTCCTGATCTGATCGCTTTTTTTATCAGAATCCCAAACAAGGAGCCAAATTCAGATTAATGGTTCATCTTACAAATTTCTCATTTGCTGGAACTGCAACAGCATGAAGCAACGCAAAAAAAGTATGCAACTGCCGTGCTGCCACCAATGTCAGTTCCAAAGAACAATACAACTGGCAAAAACACCACGCACACACAGACTCTATTCAGGCAGTCAGTAGTGCCGCTACAGTGGGCGGAAACCTCCGATACGCAAAAGACAGCACAATGCTGGATTCGTGCTTTGGTATGTAAGATTTGCGTGCAAAGGTCACCTGCAGATCCAGAATCATGGATACGCACCATGTTCCGATTATGATACCCGAAGATAAGATACTGACATCAGGTCTTGTAAAAAAAATACAAAAATAAGAGGATTCCTGCCAAAGACGCCGCCAAAAAGTTGTGGGTGTTCAATGGCAGGAACCGTCTGAGTTTTTTGCGGGACAAACCGGTACTGTATCCCCTTGATGCCAAAGGATACCACGACGATCACGGCACCGCCAATTCGTATTCCGTTGGGTGCCATCCCTATCAGTTCTGTTACATCCTCCGAGGAGAACAGTGCGTTGTCAGTACAGGTATCATCGTTGTCAGTCGTGGTACAAAAGCCGTCAATGTCGACTCCCATAAGCGGCGCGATGATGGTGGGAGCCCCCACGATGAACACTTGCAATGAATGCCTTTTTTCCAAACTTTACAAGGTCTCCCTTGCTCTTTCCCTCGTCGTCGTCTCCAAACATGTTTTCCATGAATCATTTTAATTTAAGGCAGAAATCAGTGCTTTCTCACATCAAGGACTGCATCAATACCGGTGCGGCGGTTCCATCCACTCGGATTATCAGGTGTTTTGTGCCCTCCTGCCTGGGAACAAATGTGATTCCTATGGTGCCATCAGTCCGTGGGGTTCGGGTGTATTTTGGTGATCAGATCACTGGAATCCGCCAGAACCTGAATATCCTTAGAACAAGTATCTTCATTACGTAAACAACTCAAAGATGAATAAACAGCTAAACGCTCATGATAGTAAACCATCTGAATCTGATAAAATATCTTTACGCGTTAATATCATGGTAAAATCTGTCAGTATTTATCGATAGGTTTCTTTGGATCACAATGGATATAGCGAGAAGCACAAATTCATGAGTTATTTTCAGGATATTCCAATTTTATTATTCATACTTGCCTAGGTAAAATCCACTAATCTCCAGTTTTTTGATGGTTTTTAGTTCACGAACTTTGCCTTTTCGCCATACCGGCCGATACAACAGGTGATAATACGGTCAGAGATAGATTACGCATAACTATTCTGTATTATCAGATGGTTGTCATTATCCGACAAAGATGTTCGTTTATCCAAATAATGATGTGAACCATTTGCCAATCTGTTCAAGTATGCCATCGCTGCTTTCTGGAGCCGCAGTTGATCCAGGTTCTGGATCCATTGGTGGTGGGGTTGGTTCTGGATCCATTGGTGGTGGGGTTGGTTCTGGGTCCATCATGGCACCGGGTTCTGGATCCATCATTGCACCGGGTTCTGGATCCATCATTGCACCGGGTTCTGGGTCCATCATTGCTGCACCGGGTTCTGGGTCCATCATGGCACCGGGTTCTGGGTCCATCATTGCTGCACCGGGTTCTGGGTCCATTGGTGGGGGGGTTGGTTCAGGATCCATCATTGCACCGGATTGAGGATCAGTTGGTGTGGGTGTTGGTTCAGGTACATCAACCATCGAATCTGCGTCATTTTGTGTTCTGTCAGGTTCCTGTGTTTTCTCAGGAGTTGCGCGTGGTACAGTACCAGTTGTGTCATCTGTAGACCTTGCAGTAGGGGTACTAGTTGCAGACGTGCCACTGCCGGATCCCTGTTCACTGCACAGTACTCCGCCACATACACGTGCATCAAGTGTGTTGCCGTGTCCTCCTCCGCCTGACCTTCTAGGAGCGGGTTCGGATGCGGGTGTTGGTTCTGGTTCTGGTTCAACAACAACAACCGATGGTGGTGTTACCAGGTTTGAGCCAAATACTGTAAAGTGTGCAGTCCAGATTATCAGGTCACGGTCGGTGTTTATGAAGCATTCTCCTGTGCTGTCAAGCTGCACTGATACAGAGTCAAGATCATCTGCAGTACACGCTACAGCTATCTGTGTAGCTACTGCGCCGCCCTCAGAGTACCATGGAACGTTGCCTGCCTGTCCTCCAAGCTGTATCCGTATCGGTTTATCCGTATTTATCACAGAGCCTGCCTGTCCTATCTCGATGCAGGATGCCTGTGCACCAGAAGTTATTGCAGTGGAATCACAGCCTGTGGAAGAGTCAGTTGGCAGAATCAGTATTCCATCAAAGGTAGAAGAGCTAAAGCTGGTGAAGGCAGGGATTGTCACCTGGATGTTCCCTCCACGTATACCTGTCGCAGTTACTACAATCTCGTTGTTTGTCGTAGCAGTTGGAGTCACTGATTCGCCGTCTATCAGTGATGAATAATCCAGCGTGGCATCTACTGTACTTGGATATATGACTGTGGCAAGGGTGGAATCAAAATCAGTGACTGCGATGCGGTTATCAGTAGCGTCAAGTACGACGTTGACTTCTGCTGTTACCGGATAGTCTTCTAGTGGTGAGAGCGCCGATGTAGAGTCTGATGTCTTTGTTGGACCAGCTATGTCGATTGTGGCAGTGGTTCCTGCTGCGAACCTGACTGAGAGTGTGAGTGATATGGTAGTGTAACTGGCGTCTGTGGGAGTGACATCAGCAAACGAATCTATTGTAGGGGTCAAACCAGCAGATGGCATCACGTCATCATAATGGGATCTTTCCGTAGTTACTAGTTTGTTGTAGATTATGGTGATTGTATCAGTGGAGAGCCTTGCAGATACTATCTCAGGTACTTCCGCATCAACTGTGATGGTATATGTGTTAGATGCCGCGTTCTGGTTACCTGCAGGATCTGCTGCCACATTTTCAGGTACGGATACTATTACCGTACCATCAGATGTAGTCACCACATCAAAGGTGTATGAGATGTCTGCCGTAGCAGTTTCAAAGTTTGATGGTACCGGTGCACCGCCTGATGCCGTTCCGGATATTATGATATCTGCCACATCAAAGCCTGGCACAGGCTCGTTGAAGGTGACAGTGTAGGATGCGGTGGTGTCAGTAAGTGTGGTGTCGCCATCAGCGATATCAGCGTTAGTTATGATTGCAGTTGGGCGGGTGGCATCATCTACGTTGTTTGTCACAGGCAGGGCAGCAAATGCCGCAAGTGCGTTTCCTGCAGCATCAGTTATGGCATCACCAACTGCGTAATTTATCGTGGGTGTGTCCCCGAGCGATATCTGGGTATCCACAGTTATGGTTACGGTAGTTCCAAGTATTACAGTACCAGTAACTGCATTGCCAGGTACGGTAAAGACCGGGGTAGCCGCAGTTCTTGCAAGGAATTCGGATGCAGTAAGTACGATCGTATTCGCATCACTGGTTACAGCAGCTACGATGGTTGGTACAGTCGTATCAGGACCTAAAACCGCAAGTGTCTTGATGGTGTTTGGAGTGTCAGTGTTTGCTATTACAGATGGAAGATCTCCTCCGTATACGAGTGCCAGCGTATCATCATCATCATCATCATTTACACTGACAAGCGAGTTGAATGCGCCATTTGCCGTGTCATGCTCGAATGGGTCACCACGGGCAGTCAGACCGGTGGATGATATGTCATATAATCGGATAAAGCCGTCTGCATCATCTCCCCTGTACGCAAGTGCCAGCGTATCAGAATCCAGCAGTGCCAGCGAGTTGATATGTACCTGCTCTTCAAATTCGGCAGCTGCAGATGTGGTCTGATATGTAGCAGCGTTAGTTCTTCCGGTAAAGCCACCAGATGAGGTAACATCAAATACCTTGATGGTACCATGCCCGTCATCTGCTAATGCGGCATCACCAATCGCAGAGTATGCGACTGCCACAGTGTCACTATCCACCCGGACAAGGGAGTGGTATGCCGTCCTTCTGGAATCATGTTCAACGGCATCTCTGACAGTAATGGTACCGTTTGCTGAAATATCAACTACCTGCAGGTATGCCTTTTGAGTATCACCCCTGTATGCAACTATCACCGTGTCATCATCGAGTTTTACAAGAGATGAGTACTGTCCATTATTATCGGCGCCAAGTGGCGTAACAGTTCCAAAAGACAAAGCACCGTGGTCAGGATCAATACTTATAATCTGGATATAGTTGTCGGGGGAGGCATCAGGATACGAATATGCAACTACCAGCCTGGTTGCATTAAGTGTTACCAGGGAGTGGTTGTGTGTCTGCTGTGGGTTACTGCCAGTTCCTATGGTGGTAAGCACGGAAGTACCAAATGGTGCAGTAGATGAACTAGTATCAACATCATATGTTCTAAGACGACTGGTACTGCTGGCCACATATGTAACTGCGATGGTATCATCATCCACAGCTGTAACAGCGGTGGATCTTGGGTGGGTTGTAAATTCGTTAATCGTCGTGGTTTTATCCTGAGTTCGGGTTTCAACCGTCCGACTGCCAATCAACGTAATGTCCCCGCCAATGATACTGTACAGGTTAAGAACAGTGTCAAAATTCCAGAGAGCCGCATCATCGCTATTGGCTCTAGTTACAGTGTGGGATGAGACATAGTAATCACCGGTGAAATGTACCAGGTTGTGCCTATAGCCGCCTGGTGTAAGGTCAAGTGAGTTTATTTGGGATAAACTGTTTACTGTAACGGTGTATGTGGCAGATGCCGTGTTGCCGTTGGTGGCAGTATCAGCTGCCGCATCTGCAGGAATCAACACTGTGATTGTTCCGCCATTAGTGGTAGTTGCAGCAAAGGTGTACGTGCTGCCAGAACCGGTTGGTGTAGTGAGGGTTGCAGCTGCAGTACCAGATACTGTAATATCAGCTGCGACATCACCAAAGCCGGTTACATCCTCGCTAAAGGTGGCAGTATAAAATACAGAGCCGTCGTTTGTGCTGCCGTCATTATCGACACTGGCAGATATGGTTACAGTTGGTACCACAGCATCCACAACTACAGCAGAGCTGCCGCCAAGTGATGTGGCATCAGTAGTTGCAGGAAGTGTCAGGGATGCGGGAGTAACGCGGTCAGCTTCAGCAAGTATGGTTCCGCCGTTTAGGTCAAGCGGGGTTGTACCGACATAGTTGAGATCAGCAGAATTCTCTCCTGCAGCAACCGTATACTCGAATATCAGGGCAGTTCCAGTCGAGCCGGTGGAGGTATAGTCAGCTACCGCATCAGTATCACCAGTCTCCAGCGTCAGTTGCGGGGTGCCAGTTACAATCACTGCCTCGTTAAATGCTACGGTGATGTTAATGGTATCACCCGCATTGTGTGTACCGGCAGGTGCCGATACGCCGGTTACAACTGGCACGCCAGCGACTGGCACGTTGTTTGTTACAGTCTGGGAGGTAATCGCTGCAAGTGCGTTTCCGGCGACATCAGTTAGGTCAGTGCCAACATATGTTACTGCAGGTGTGTCTCCAAACACTATTGATGTGCCAACGATTATGGTTATGGTACTGCCAGATATTGTAGGAGTGCCAGTAACGGTGTTGCCAGTAACGGTAAAGACTCCCGTAGGAGTAATTTCTGCAAGGGGTTCTGATGCGGTAATTACGATCGTGGTACTACCACTGGTTGCAGCAGACATGATGGTTGGTGGGGTGGCATCAACTGTGACTGTGTAATCGGCAGATGCCGTATTGCCGTTTTCTGCCGCATCTGCTGCCGCGCCTGCGGGGATGGATACTGTAAGTGTTTCATCGCCGGTGACAGTCACAGTAAAGGTGTAGGCATTACTGGTTCCAATTTGTGCAGGGGCAGTTGCGGTACCCGTTCCAGATGCCGTAATATCAGATGCCGCATCCTCAAAGCCCGTCACGGACTCTGTAAAGGTGGCAGTGTAAGTAAGGGTGCGGGTGGTGGCAGTCTCACCACTAGCAGTGGTTTGATCGTTAGATATGGTTACAGTTGGTGCCGTAGTATCCACAATTACAGCAGAGCTGCCGCCAAGTGATTCAGAAGCAGTGAGGGCAGGAAGCGCCAGATTTGCGGCAGTAGTGCCACCAGCGACATTAATGGTTCCGCCGTTTAATGCAAGCGAGGTTGTACCAACATAGTTGAGATCAGTCGAGGTGTGTGTTGCAGCAACGGTATACTGGAATACCAGGTTAATTGTACCCGTACCGGAGGTATAGCCGACTATTGCATCAGTAGAACCAGTCTCCAGCGTCAGTTGCGGGGTGCCAGTCACATCCACTGCCTCGTCAAATGCTACGGTGATGTTAATGGTATCACCCGCATTGTGTGTACCGGGCGGTGCAGATACTCTAAATACAACTGGCGCATCAACGTCTGGCACGTTGTTTGTTACAGTCTGGGAGGTAATCGCTGCAAGTGCGTTTCCGGCGACATCAGTTAGGTCAGTGCCAACATATGTTACTGCAGGTGTGTCTCCAAACACTATTGATGTGCCAACGATTATGGTTATGGTACTGCCAGATATTGTAGGAGTGCCATTAACGGTGTTGCCAGTAACGGTAAAGACTCCCGTAGGAGTAATTTCTGCAAGGGGTTCTGATGCGGTAATTACGATCATGTTACTACCACTGGTTGCAACAGACATGATGGTTGGTGCCGTAGTATCGACTGTAACGGTATATACACGAGATACATCATTGCCGTTGCCTGCCGCATCTTCTGCCACATTTGCGGGAATCGTTACTGTGACTGTACCATCAGATGTAGTCACCACATCAAAGGTGTATGTGGTGCCTGTGTCAACTGTTACAAAGTTTGATGCTGTAGGTGTGCCATTGGATGCCGTTCCAGTTACTGTAATATCATCTACGATAAAGCCTGTCACTGCCTCGCCAAAGGCGACAAAGTAGGGTATTGTGTCGGTGTTTTGTGTCCCGCCAACCCTAGTACCGGTGGATAGGAGCACGTTGGCTCCCTCAGTGTCAACTGTGACTGTGTATATAGCAGATCCTGTGTTACCATTGCCTGCTGCATCCATTGCCGCATCCGTCGGGATTATTACTTGGACTATACCATCATCAGCGGTTACCACATCAAACGTATACACGGTTTCGCTTGTTACATCAAAGTTTGAGAGGACAGGCGAGCCACCGGATGCCGTTCCAGATACGCCAATCTCTGCCAGAGCAAAGCCCATCACGGGTTCGTTGAAGGTGGCAGTATAGGATACCGTGGCGGTGTTTTGTGTGCTGTCATTAGGGGTACCAGTGGCAGCTATGGTTACAGTTGGTGCTACAGTATCCACAACTACTGCAGAGCTGCCGCCAAGTGATGTGGCAGCGGTGGTGGCAGGAAGGATCAGAGATGCGGGAGTACTGTCATCATTGGCAATTATGCTTCCGTCGTTTTCAGATAGCGAGTTTATACCAACATAGTTGAGATCGTCTGAATTATGCCCTGCAAGAACGGTATACTGGAATACTATGTCAATTGTACCCGTACCTGAGGAATAGTTGACCACAGCACCGGTATCCAGCGTCAGGGTTGGAGTGTTAGTTACATCCACTGCCTCGTCAAATCTTACGGTGATGTCAATTGTGGCACCGGTGGTGTGGGTACCGGTTGGTGCCGATACTCTAGTTACCTCTGGCGCATCAGCGACTGGCACGTTGTTTGTCACGGTCTGTGGATTAGCAAATGTTGCAAGTGCGTTTCCGGCAATGTCAGCTATACCACCGGTGTCAGTTGTGTATGATACTGTGAGCGTGTCTCCGGACGTTATTGCCATGCCAACAGTTATGGTTATGGTACTGCCAGATATCACAGGAGTGCCAGTAACGGTATTGGTGGCAACGTCAAAGGTTCCTGCAGTCATAGTTTCATCAAGGGGTTCTGATGCGGTAATTTCAATCGTGGTTGTAGAAGTGGTTATAGCAGTTTCAAATATTGGTGCGGTAGTGTCCACTATCACATCAGAGCCGCCAAGTGAGTCATCAAGGGTGGTTGCGGGAAGTAACAGGCTAGCAGGAATGCCGTTATCAACTGCCAAGATGCTTCCGGTGCCTAGGTCAAGTGAGTTTACATCCACATAGTTGAGATCAGCAGAATTTTGTCCTGCGGTAACCGTATATGGGAATTGGAAAGTGAGGTTGGTGCCATCAGTAGCAGCATTAAAGAATACCTGTACGCCAGTATCCAGCGTTAAAAATGGTCCTGTAGTTATCGTTACTGGCTCGTCAAATGTTACGATGATGTCAATGCGGTCGCCTGCCATGTATGAGCCGCCTGTTGCAGCTACGCCAGTTACGCTGGGTATGCTGGTATCAACTGTGACGGTGTGTGTGGCAGATGCCTCGTTGCCGTTGGTTCCTGCATCTTCTGCCACATTTTCGGGGATTGATACGATGACTGTACCGTCACTGGTGGTTACCACGTCAAACGTATACACGGGCGCGTTTGTTGCAACAAAGTTTGTTACTGCGGGTGTACCAAAGGATGCCATTCCAGATACTTCAATATCAGCTACTACAAAGTTCACAACTTCCTCGCTAAAGGTGGCTGTATAGGATACAGTGTCGGTGGTTTGCGAGCCGCCATTAACGACACCGTCAGCGACTATGCCTACTGTTGGTGCGTCAGTATCGACTGTGACTGTGTATGTGTTAGATGCCGTGTGACCGTTGCCTGCCCTGTCGAGTGCCATATTTGCTGGAATCATTACTATGACGGTGCCATCGCCTGCGGCTACCACGTCAAAGGTGTAGGAAAGCCCGCTTCCACTAAAGTTTGATGCTCCAGGTGCATTATTGGATGCCGTTCCAGACACTTCAATATCTGCCAGAACAAAGTCTGTCACAATCTCGCCAAAGACTGCAGAGTATCTTATCGTGTTGTCGTTTTGTGTTCCGTCATGATCAGTAATAGTAGTTATTTGCACGCCTGATACCACGGTATCGATTGTGACAGTATATGGGGCAGATGCCGCGTTGTCGTTTTCTGCCGCATCTGATACCGCATTTGCAGGTATGGATACGGTGACGGTGCCATCATTGGCGGAGGTACTATCAGCGGTGCTAGTCACAACAAAGGTATAGTCGGTGCCGTTAATGGCCGTTGGTGCTGAGACAGTTGCAGTTGCCGTACCACCTAGTGTAATATCATTTGAGTTCTCAAAACCTGACACGACCTCGTTAAATTTGGCATTATAGGTAATGGCAGCAGAGTTTGTGAAACCGTTAGCATTTACATTATCTGAGGTTATGGTTACAGTGGGTGCGACAGTATCAACTGTGATGGTGTATGGGTCAGATGCCATGTTGCCGTTTTCTGCATCATCTGCTGTAGCATCTGCGGGAATTGATACAACGACTGTACCATCAGAGGTGGCAGTCACACTAATGGTGTATATGTCGCCGTCTCCTAAAAGTCGTGGTATAACGCTAGTTGCTGCTGTGACAGTAGCCGTTCCAGTTACCGTAATGTCAGTTGCGTCAAGACCGGTTACTGGCTCGCTAAAGGTGGCCATGAAGGTAAGGTCGCGGGAGGAGGAAAAGCCGCCGATATTAGTGGTTTGAATGTTAGTTATGACTACAGTTGGCGCCATAGTATCCACAATTACAGCAGAGCTGCCGCCAAGTGACTCATCGGCGGTAATAGCAGGAAGTGTCGTGGATGCGGGAGTAGCGCCGGGAGCTTCAGCAACTATGGTTCCGCCGTTTAGGTCAAGCGAGTTTATACTCACATAGTTGAGATCAGCAGAATTCTCTCCTGCGGCAACCGTATACTCGAATATCAGGGCAGTTCCAGTAGAGCCGGTGGGGGTATAGACAGCTACCGCATCAGGATCACCAGTCTCCAACGTCAGTTGCGGGGTTCCAGATGTTGTAGATACGGTTACTGCCTCGTTAAATGTTACGGTGATATCAATGGTATCACCCGCATTGTGTGTACCGGGCGGTGCCGCTACGCCGGTTACAAATGGCGCGCCAGCGACTGGCACGTTGTTTGTTACAGTCCGGTCGGTAATCGCCTCAAGTGCGTTTCCGGCGACATCAGTTAGGTCAGTGCCAACATATGTTACTTCAGGTGTGTCTCCAAACACTATTGATGTGCCAACGATTATGGTTATGGTACTGCCAGATATTGTAGGAGTGCCAGTAACGGTGTTGTCAGTAACGGTAAAGACTCCCGTAGGAGTAATTTCTGCAAGGGGTTCTAATGCGGTAATTACGATCGTGGTACTATCAGTGGTTTCCACAGACATGATGGTAGGCGCGAGGGTATCAACTGTGACGGTGTATGTGCCAGATTCCATGTTGTCGTTGTTTGCCGTATCTGTTGCCACACTTGCGGGAATCATTACCTCGACTGTACCATCAGCGCTGGTCTCCACGTTAAAGGTATATGAGGCACCGCTTCCGCCAAAGATTGTTGCTGTAGGCGAACCGCCGGATGCCGTTCCAGTTACTGTGATATCACCTACGACAAAGTCGATGACGTCCTCGCTAAAGGTGGCAGTGTATGATATTGTGTTGGTGTTTTGCGAGCCGCCATTAGCAGTATCAGTGGTTATCTCCACAGTTGGCACGGTAGTATCAACTGTAATAGTGTGCATGAGGGATTCCGTGTTGAGGTTGCCTGCCGCATCTGCTGCCACACCTGCGGGAATCGTTACTTCGACTGTACCATCAGCGCTGGTCTCCACGTTAAAGGTGTATGAGGCACCGATTCCTGCAAAGCTTGATACTCCAGGGGAACCACCTGATGCCGTTCCAGTTACTGTGATATCACCTTCGACAAAGTTCTCGACATCCTCGCTAAACAGGACAGTGTAGGATGCTATCCTGGTTTTTTGCGAGCCGCCATTAGCTACAGTAGTAGTAGAACCCAGGAGCACGGTGGGTACGACAGTATCAACTGTAACTGTGTATACGCCAGATGCCGCGTTGCCGTTGCCTGCCGTATCTGCTGCCACATTTGCCGCGATGGATACAAGGACTGTGCCATCATTGGTGGTTACCACGTTAAATGTGTACGAGTTACCGCTTTCTAAAAAGTCTGTTACTGCAGGTGTACCAACCGGCGCTGATCCATCTACCGTGATATCATCTACGATAAAGCCTGTTACAGGCTTGCTAAAAGTGGCAGTGTATGATATTGTGTTGTCGTTTTGCGAGCCGCCATTAGCGGTAGCAGTGCCAGTACTGTCAGTAGCGCTTATGATGACAGTGGGTATGTCATCATCAACTGTGACAGTATATGTGTCAGATGCCTCGTTGCCGTTGGTTGCAGTATCTGCTACCACATCTGCGGGAATCGTTACCTCGACTGTGCCATTATCGGTGGTTACCACGTCAAACGTATACACAGATGTGCTTGTCATCCCCAAGTTTGTTGCTTTAGGTGTAGTATCGACGGGTGCCGTTCCTTCCACCGTGACATCAGCTAGGGCAAAGCCCATGACTGGCTCGCTAAAGGTGGCAGTGTATGATATTGTGTCGGTGTTTTGCGAGCCGCCATTAGCGGTAGTAGCGATTATCTGTACGGTGGGTGCGACAGTATCGACTGTGATGGTGTATGGGTCAGATGCCGTATTGCCGTTATCTGCCCTATCCATTGCCGCATTTTCGGGGATGGATACGATGACTGCACCATCAGCGGTGGCATCCACAACAAAGTCGTAATGGGTGCCGCTAACGGGAGTTATTGTTGTGACAGTTGTTGCCGCACCAGATACCATGATATCATTTGTAATATCAACAAAGCCTGTCACGTCCTCTGTAAACTCGGCAGTAAATGTGATGCTGCGAGATTTTGTGAGGAGGTTATCAGAGGATATGGTTACATCAGGTATTATAGTATCCACCACTATGTTAGAGTTGCCAAGTGATGCTGTAGAAGCAACTGCAGGAAGTGTCAGATCGGCGGGATTATTATCATCAGAGGAATTTATGCTTCCGCCGTTTAGTATGAGGGAGCCCGTGTTGACATAGTTGAGTTTCTCAGAATTGTGTCCGGGGGCAGTTGAATAGTCGAATACCAAGACAGTTCCACCACTCTCGGTTCTGACATAGTTGACTGCTGTACCACCAGTAACACCAGTATCCAGGATTATTTGCGGGATTCCAGATTCTGTAGATACGGTTACTGCCTCGTCAAATGTTACCTCGATGTCAATGGAGAAACCCGAAAAGTAAAAACCGCCTAGTCCAGTTACCCCAGTTACGGCAGGAGTTGTTGGAACATCCAAGGTGTTTGTCGGATTCTCTGTAAAGCGCTTAAGTTGGTTTCCTGCTTCATCAATTAGATCGTCACCAGAATATTGCACTGTAATCGCATGACCGCCGAGAATTGGCGTGCCTACCCTTAGGGTTATGATATTGTCATTTATTTCAGGTAGGGCGGTAAGGCCGTTGGCAATGCCGTTGGATGTAACGCTAAAGTCTGAGGCAACAGCATCAACACTTTCGTCAAGGGGTTCTGATACTGTAATTGTAATCGTGTTTGCATCAGTGGTTACAGCAGAACGGTAGAAAGGTGCCGTAGTATCAATTGTATCGATGACTGATGTTAATAATGCTGTATTGCCGATGTTTACCCGATCCATTGCCACACCTGCAGGAATCGTTACTTCGACTGTACCATCATCGTTGATTTCCACATTAAAGGTGTACCTGTCGGTAGGGGGGGTTCCTACAAAGTCTGATACTACAGGGGAACCACCGGATGCTGTTCCAGTTACCATAATTTCAGATGCCATAAGACCTGTTACAGGCTCTGAAAACAGGACAGCGTATTCTATATCAAACGGGAGTGTGGGATTGGTAGGAACAGCGCGATTTATAGATGGAAAAGGAGCCACATTATCCACTACTATGTTAGATCCCCCAAAGGAGTTAACAGAGGGGTCAGGAAGCATCAGACTGGCAACTGCGCTATCAGCGACGGACAGGATGCTGTCGATGCCGCTTAGTGTAAGCGAGTCTGTATCGACATAATTTAGATCAGCAGAATTATCTGTTGCAACAACCACATAATTGAATAGCAGTGTAGTTGGAGAAGGACTGGAATGATAGTCTGCCGGTGTATTAGGGGTGCCAGCAACAGAGTCGCCAGTAGCCAGCAACAGTTCTGGGTTTCCAGTTACCATTACTGCCAGGTCGTATGTTACGGTAATGGGGACGGTATTACCTGCGGTGTATGGACCGCCTGTTGCCGATACGTCAGTTATGACAGGTATTGGTGCCTCGTTGTTTGTCACGGGGCGATCGTCAAATGTTGCAAGTGCGTTTCCTGCGGCATTAACTAGTGCGGTACCGCCGTAATCCACAGTAACTGTATTGCCGCCGATAATTGCCGTGTCCACAGTTATGGTTATGGTAGTGCCATCAGATAGTATAGGTATACCCATAACGGTATTGCCATCAACGGTAAAGTCTCCGGTAGCAATAGTTCCTGTAAGGGCCTCTGATGCCGTAAGTACGATTGTGGTGCTACCAGTGGTTACAGCAGTGGATATGATTGGTGCAATACCAGTCACTATTATATTAGAGCCGCCAAGCGAATCAGCTGAAGTGGTTGGAGGAAGTGCCAGATTTAGAAGGCCATCCGGACCAGTAAAGTGACCGGAAGAACCTAGAAACGAGTTTGTATCGACATAATTTAGATTAGCAGAAGTATCTCCTGTAGCAACCGTATACGGGAATGGCAAGGTAATAGTATTACTATTAGTAACACTTGAGGAAATGGGTACCTCTCTAGTAATAGTGCCAAAATTCAGTTCCAGTCGTCCGTTTGAATTTGATACAAATACTGACGTGTTAAGCGTTACGGTGATGTCGATGGTATCACCTATTTTGTAGGTACCAGGTGTTGCCGATACGCTAGTTATGATTGGTACGCCGACCTCGCGGTTGCTCACGGACTGATCGGTAAATCTCGCAAGTGCGTTTCCTACACCATCAGTTATGGAGTTACCACGGTATTCCACTGCAATCGTAATAGTACCGCCGGAAATTACCGTGCCTGTAGTCAGGATTATGGTACTGCCAGATATTTCAGCAGCAGTAACAGTATTGGGAAAAACAGTATGACCCGAAAGAGTACTGCTAGAAACGGTAAAGTCTCCGATATTCGCCATTCCTTCAAGGAGTTCTGATGCCGTAAGCACGATTGTGTTACTATCAGTGGTCTCGGCAGAAAGTATGGTTGGCGGCATCACATCTGAAACCGTACTAAATAGCTTGATGGTGTTGGGAACTTCAGAGGACGTTGACAAATCAGTCCTAGCAAGATCCCCTCCATACACGAGTGCCAGTGTGGTATCATCTATCGCGATAAGTGAGTTGAACGCACCGTTTGCCGAGTCGTGTTCTAATGGTTCACCATTGGCAGTCAAAGCACCATTACTGGCTATATCATATAATCGGATAAAGCCGGCTCCACCTTCACCCCTGTATGCGACTGCAATTGTATCAGAGTCCAGCAGTGCCAGCGAGCTGAGGTGTATGCGTTCCTCGGATCCTGCCGTTTCAGCGTCATCATAAAATACAGCACCACTACCAGTTGAACTAATGGCACCAGTTGTGTCAGCAACATCAAAGACGCGGATCCTGCCATCCCCGTCGCCCAGGTTCGTACTCATACCAATCCTAGAGTATGCCAAGGCCACGGTGTTATCATCCACCCGGATAAGAGAGTTGTACGCCGTTCTTTCATCGGAATCAATAGTCGTAAAAGCAAGGCGAGCATTAAGTGTATCATTGGCCATATCATTGGTCACAATATCAACGGTCTGAATATATACCTGGGCTCTCACAGTTCTGTATGCAAGTACCACCCTATCATCATCCAGTTTTACCAAGGATGGATACCGTCCCTGTATGTCGGTATACCGGAGAGTGTTCTCAAGATCCAGTGTAATACCCGAATGAGGAATAGAGAAAAGTTGAACATAGCCGTCAGGACTACCATCAGGCAGCGAATATGAAAGTACCAACGTTTCTTTATCAAGTGCTACCAGAGAGTGATTATTTGCATCTCCTACGGATTGAAAGACACGTTGCTTATCCCGTACAAAGTCAGGATTAGGACTAGAAATTGTAACATTATATGTTCGAATAATATTTGTTCCACTAGAGGTATATGACAATGCAAGTCTATCAACATCTACGCGTGCAAGACCAGTAGAATTTGGGTTCTCTGTTTCTGAACGGACTGTGGACTCGGAACCACCTCCAGTGGGTGTTACTGCAAGGTCGCGAATCAGATTGATCTCCCCATTAATTATGGTGTATAGTCTGAGGTAGACTACAGATGATAAAGCATTCTCATCTGTTGCAGAAGTATGAATTGCAGTGTGTGAGGAGACGTAAAATTCGTCGCTAAGATGTATCAGGTTGTGCCGGTATCCGTTATCTGGAAGGGCAAATGAGTCTATTTCAGACAGGACAGCAGTCTGGGCATTCGCATCAGATAGTACCATCCCGGCAGAGAATGCAAAAAGTATTGCAAGCAGGCCAATAGGTAGAATCGTCATATGGCATCAAATGGGTCATTACCACCAAGTGTCAATACGGTGTTCCCCACCTCCGTCATATTTATCATGTTTTATTTACCTGTGTTTTTGATAATAAATGCAGTTTAAAAAGTATTCTCTGACCATATGGGTAATTTATGGTGTTTTTATTGCACGTAATTAGGGTGTTTTCAAGGATTGGATTTGAGGCGATCAAAAAAAGATCCAAGTTACCGTGCTACTAGGCATGAGGTATAAATACGGATCTTCAGATTCAAATCTGTCTGTTGAAAATTTCTTGCTGTATTTTGAATCGTCCCATAAATATGAAAAATGAGCCAAGTCAGGGACAGTCAGACCCATGATGATCACCGGTCTTATTTTTTGGGGCAAGTCACGTCAGTTAACACGGGTCAAAATACAGGAACTGGTCCAATGTCTGAAAGAGCATTATCAAGACCTCACCGAATAAAAATTCAGCAGGATAAATTTCCAATCAGTTGACCATGCTGCGTCTCTGTAATTTGGTTTGATTTTGCAATTCGGACCCAGGCAGTTTCCGGAATTCGTGACTGAGACCATTTAGGCATTCAACTGTCAATACCCCGATATCCTCCTTGACTGCAGGATATTTGCAGTGCCTCACATGTTCATTCAGCGCTTTTTCAAATTTTTCCTGTAACTTTGTTTGTTTTTCCATAAACGGTATGCCATACCTACACCGGTACCAACAGCAGTGTTATAGGATTGTTTTTTTATGTATAATTTTTGCATTGATGTCACCTGTCAGCATTGTATTTGGGCATAGTGATAATCAAATGTTTATGAGGCAAATATCGGAAACTCTGCACAGATATTTTCAGCATCCAGGCAGAATCTCACCGTTCTAAAATATTTGGAAACAATGCATATTGGAGATTGACGCACGATATTAGACCGGCAAACGCTTTGCCTGATGCCAGCACTCTACTGTATTCAGAGAAGGGATTTTGGAGGATAATTAATTTGACGTTTGGGTTTTTTTTCTTAAAAAAAAAATTTCCTGACATCTTTTGCACGATGCTGTGGCGCCCCATCCAAGATTACTGCAACTTGACCCCGCTCTGTTTAATTCCTCAATATACGACAATGTATCTGCATTGAATTTCTCACATGCTCTAAAAAACTGAATTCCGTCTTTTGTAATGGATCATAATGAGGAGTCTCTGGTGCTTGCAGGTGTACGGAATTACCGGATGGTTTAGTGACCGGTATTTGCTGCCAGCCATCAAACCATGATAATTATTGATTCGTCCTGAATGAATGTGATCGTCCCTTCTTTTCCAGGTGTGGAATTTTTAGACGGTATTTCCAGTTGGATACCGCACGTCTGCTTGCACGATTTACATGGATTCTATTTGGTCTTTTTGGTGTCATGTTGTTGTACCGTGCATGATCTTTCTGACATGTTATGTAAAGTGTGATTCCAGCCTGTGCAATCAAGAGTTGTTGTAGCCGCACCGGCGTGATGCGTTCCAGGATGCTTTGAGCATTATCTGATCCATTTTTTGTGTGGGATTTTTACAGGTCTTTGCATTTGGGAAGAGCCGGAGGTCATCAAGACCCTCTTTCTCAAAGCGTTCCGCCCATTGGTGGACCCGGTTGGAACATTGCAGCAGATATTTCTATTTCCTGCACGTCCGGGTTATGCACATAAAACATGTGTACTGCAAGCATTCTTGCCCTTACTTTTGGATCTTTTTCTTTTTTGTACGTTTTTTTGAAATCTTCCTGCATGATTGATCATGTTGTTTTAAGAGAAAGATGATCCTTGCAGTTTTTAGTTTGATAAAATTGATCTCAAGAACATTTGCGTGTCACTACATTAATTCATAATGTTAAAAATCATGATTTGTAAAAGCAAATCAAAGTAATTTTACTTTAGTTTCATTATTGAAATGTTGAAAATACAACTTGCCCACACCATTAAAGACAAAACAGACATTGCCAGATAATTCACAGGATGATTAATTTTCTAAATCCGCAAGGCATTGAGCATTCTATTCTTGAAATCAACAAAGTAAAACAGCACTACGTGTAGACGAAATAATGTCATATTCATTTTGATAGATTTTTGTTAGAAGTTATTTTCATTGCAAGAGTTTTGCTTCATGGTCTTTTAACAACTCTTCATAGGAAGTTGGGATAGATTCTCCTTTCAAAGCATTTTTTATAAACTCAGTATCAGCAGATGACCAGTTTGTTTGTTCTTTTGTCCATTTACCAAATGCAGGGTTTTTTGCCACGAGTATCCCTAGTATGTTTATTATAAATATTAGATACCTAAATTTCCACTCTACGTTGCTTTGATATCTGATGCAAAAGTTCCGATTGTGTGCCTATTCTGAATAAAATTATGCCATAAATTCGAATTTCCCCAACACTGATCTAAAAGAATGCTGATGTTGATGACTTGTAACGCAGCGAGCGTGTGTGTGTTTCACAGCAACTCCCAGATTCTCATGAGATGGGATCGAGTTGAGGCACAATCGGAACTTTTGTTTATGCATAAAATCTCAAGTACTTTAATCCATACATATCATGGTGCTAAGCGGTGTGGGACACTGGACACTGTTTAACTGTCTTTTCTAATTATTTGACTCATTTTACTTTTGAAGGAAGATCAGATTTTATAATCAGTTTGAGGCTTTAAGAGGTATTTTTTCCAATGAACTAGCAAGAGGTAAGGATATGAATAAAAGGGATAATGATGTAATAAAATGATGAAATTAAAACAACCCAGTGATTTGAAAAGTGCCTTTGTGCTTGTAAAGTGTTCTAAAAATGAACATAATGATTGTAGAGATATTCGAGATGCAATGCTTGAGAAATTTGGTCAAATACAAGAAGCATATACTACTGATGCTGAAATTGATAATCAAAAATGGTGTGTTGCAGCATCCGCATTAATTCCTTCTGATGAGTCAGATCAATTCAAAAAGGAATTGAGTGCACTTGATGCAGATGAATCGGATATACACACCACTGTTGATGATTTTAGAGTATTTGTAGACGGACAATAAATTAATTCACACCCCCAAAGAAATCAAAGTCTCCTGTCCAAAAAGTAGTTCACCCCCCTCTCCATATGAGAAAAAATGGAGACATATTGGCAAAAGACGCATACGCGTCATGGTAAAACTAGACGAATCCAAAGTCAGATGGATAATAAATCAGAAGATAAGGATCTATCAAACAGGGAGATTGCATCACAGTATGGCATATCCGTATGCTGGGTCCAGAAACTGGGTACGATACGGACAGATCAAACCTGCAGATATCTCATATCTCCTACCAATGGGAAGGGGAAAACTAATGAAAAACAGGAAACAGAGAGATGATATGCGAGATTTGGGGGTGAACTACTTTTCAGATTCTACACATTCATAAAAAAAACTCAAAAAAATAAATGTTATGTTTCCATTTCTTTCACATATTCTGTGAAAGAATTGTATTCGTATGATTTAATCTCGCCTGATTCAACCCTGCGGAGTATCTCTTCGGGTGACATATTTCGCAGTTCCATTTTTGATTTTGATAGTATTGTTAGTTAAATCTGTTGCGATTATAAAATTGGCAATTTGTTTAATTTCAGTCATGTAAATTGAGGCAATTCCAGTTAGTCATAAACCACTGGATTTTGCCTGCAAGGCCCACCACAGGGGTGGCTCTTAAATGAGCATGCAGGAAACCAGGATCGGTTCTTGGTGTAATCATTTGGCATAGTATTTTAGCACGATATTTTCTCTAGCGGAATTTCTTTAATGATGATTACCCTAAAGGAATAGATTAGCATGAATAATTAGATTGGACCAGTCTAGAACCTGCAGGATTTCAGGGATCTGCACCCGGTAATATCATCTGATGTGACACTGAAATGATGGATTAACATAGAAGACGACTATTGAGAATGCAAGTAAAATAGTCTATGTACATCAAATAATTTTTCTTGCAATCAATTTATCATGTGGATGTACGAGTTCACCTACCCTAAATCCCGGTCATGACTTCCTCTACGATGTTTTTTCCATGTGCCCTCCATGTCAGGACACACGTCATGATGTTGGACATCCTCCGCATTGACTGGTCCCGCGAATCTGTCCGCTTATCTTCCTGAATACGACAGCATAACGCAGTGCGTGTTCTGCTGCATGTCTGTCAGATACACAGGATACTGCAAAAACACAAACATGTTGGGGGTGCCTGTCGAATCTTTTTACCAACTTTACAAGTGCTTGTCAGATTCATCCGGTATTTGTCCAGCATGTCCCTCAGGATACACATGTAACACCTGGATCGTAAAGACCTGTTTTGTGTCATACTCTTTGATTCCTCAAAGGGATGCAAGATCTGCATACAGTTTTTCTGCAACGCCACCGTACTTTTTTGCGACATTCTTTACGTTTCTTAGCTCATGAGCAACATATCTGATGTCTGCCTCTAGAATCAAACCGCTTGTATACTAGATACCCGTCTGATATTACCGTGCCGCCATACCATCAAGATATCTGTCAAGTACGAATGCATCTCTGCTTGAATTCATTATTATCGCTATATTTTTCCCCGAGACCAAACCCCCATCCATATCAGTATGCCATTGAGACGATATGTGGTTTCATAGGGTGCATGTGATCACTTTTGAATGCGGCATATGATCTCTTGTGTAGATGATTCCAGTACATCTGTATGCGGTATACTGCGTTAATTGCTGTGGATTTGCTAATGCATATGCCAAGCGTGTTTAATATGATTTCAGGTATGGAATCAAAGGGCACCTTTGATGCGCGCATATGTATGATCAGCCCTGCAACATTTTTTCCATATGATCCATTTGCAAGAAGATCATTTGGTGCATGTCGTGTCATGTTGCAGGAAGGATGGATCTTTTGTGTTATGTGTCGCGTTTAGTGGTTGTAATCTGCGCGTCTAGAATGTCGCGGATTTGACTGCCCACTGTAACCATGACACTGCCAGTTGCATCCGGGAGTGTTTTGAAAACCTGGATGTACGGTTCTTGTAGGATTGTGTCGCCTTGATGTGCGGTGTGGCCTTTTCTGCCTCTGGGTCTGGTTGTGTGTCATTGTCTTTTCTCTTCTGGCGCCGTTCTTGCTTTTCCTGCTTCCATACCAGTGAATCAGATGATGGAGGCGAGTTTGAATTTTCATAATAATTCAGCTTTGCTGCAAATGTGTCGATCTGACTGCATTTGGGTCATCTGAAACAAGACTGTCAATCTGGTTCTTTTGTTGGATTATGATCTCGTTGGATCTTTGCAGGGCAATCTCCAATCCTGTTTGTCAGTCTTCTGCCCTTCATGACTGGAATATGCAGTCGACTAATGGATCATATGCTTTTACCTTGTTGATAAAATTGTGAGAATAGGACCTCGTACGCACAAAATTTCAATCTGGATAAGATCATGATTTCCGATTCACTCAGATGTTACAGGACTCTGCAGATTATCTTAAATAGGATAATTTTTTGAACAGAGCAATGAAATTTGGATTGTTTATTTGTAAAACAGTCTCTGAAACAACAAAACAAGACATATTTTGTGTAGAGAATTTTAATGAACAATTTTTATCGTTTATTTTTACAAAAATAACTATAAATTTGGATAACAAAACAAATTTAACTTCTTTTGATCTATCGTACAATCCTATCTAGGTGAATAAAATGAGTGGAAAAGAGAAATTAATCAAAGCAGATATCCGTTTACAATGTGCAGATCCAAACCATAAAGGAAAATGTTTAGAGTTAAGGGATTTATTGCTAGATAATTTTAATCAAGTTTTAGAGGCTCAAATAACAAAAACTGTTAGCGGTTCACCTGATTTTTGTGTTACTGCTAGTGCGATGATTCATCCAACTAAAAAATCACAATTTAAAAAATCATTAGAAAACATGGGTAAAACCAGTAAAACAACTTCCAAAGTACGTAATATCAAGATCCAACTTGCAAAATAAGAAACGATTTAAAATTGAAGATTTATGCAACATATGTCAAAGAAAATCAACAACGTCTAATTAAGAAACTAAACCGCAACAAACAGTTTTTGAGTGTTGAAAAATACGATGATTACACATTAATCATTGTGACATCGAAAAAATTTCTGAGAAAAATAAAATTATCATTAAAAGAATGGAAGAATATTTTTCTGATATTAAATATGTTAAATATATTAAATTATATGCAGATGTAACAAAGACGAGGAACGCAAAAAAATACAAAAAATACTTCATCTCTTTTTTGATATTGATAGTACCTTGACACATACAAAAGTTAAAACAATCGATTCTGATGTAAAATCATATTTTAATAAATTTAAAGAGTTGAATTGTGTTTTATATTTTTGTACAGGTAAAAGTTATCAAGAGGTTATGGAGTTGAATCAAAAATATGATCTTGGACCTTATGGAATTGCAGAAGCTGGTGGAATTATTGTAGGGATTGGCCGAGATGGAAAATACAGATTTGGTAAAAACAATGAGCCCGATAAATTAATTAAATATTTAAATGATAATGCAATAAAATATACAATAGATCCAAATCAGTCTAATAGATTAACGGAATTTGTATTGTTAAAAGAATCCATACAAAAAAATGTTTTAACGAAAGCAATTAGAAAATCTAAAAGTAAAGTAGATTGCCATATGACAAAAAACACATATCACATCACATCTTTACACGTAAACAAAGGCACAGCCATTAATCACCTTATAGGAGCTGACGAACTGGATTTAAATCCTGAATCCAATTATACGATAGGTATTGGTGATAGTGAACTTGACATACCAATGTTTGATAAATGTCAAGATAGTTATTCGGTTGGTACTGACATTAAAGTACGAAAAGCGGCAAAACATAATCTTCAAAAAACAGCACCCCGAGCAATATTTGAATTGTATAGTAAACTAATCCCACATTAAACAACATATGCTTTAAAATCCTTTCATGTCTTATTTCATACCGTGACATTTCTTTTATTACTGTCTGGAAAAATCCAGGAATTCATGATAATAGAACAAGTGTACAAGGTCGCCTACCCTAAATCCGGGTCATGAATTCCTCTATGATGTTTTTTCCATGTGCCCTCCATATCAAACATTTAAATCAGATCATTCCGGGCTTTAATTGACATCGAATTCAAACCGTTCGGGGAACAAGCTGGCAGTCCATGCGTTGGACTGTCGGCCCCATTATTCTACTAAAATTCAATTCAGTTGCGACACAGTGTGTTTACCTGTTCCCCGATATAGTCAAAGCCCTCCTGCCAGAATTTCATGCTGGTAATGTCAAATCCGTGCTCAGCGAGGAGTTTCTCGGGCTTTTTTGATCCCCCCGCCGCAAGTATGCTAATGTATGCGGGGACAAAGTCCCTGCCCTCTTTTTTATATCGCTGAAACAGTGACAAGGCCAGTAAATTGCCAAAAGAATAGGCATAACAGTAAAACGGCGTGTGATAAAAGTGCGGGATACAGCTCCATTCCAGCCCAAAGTCATCAGAGAGGCACACAGAGTCGCCAAACTGTACTTTGAGGTTCTGCAGATACGTTTTTGAGATTTCATCCACTGTGGTGCCCTCCCCTATCTGCTTGTGGGCATTGACTTCAAATATTGTAAAAAATGACTGCCTCAGAATCGTCGCATACAGATCATCGATTTTTTCAGACAGCATCGCCCTTTTCTCATCAGGGGGGATCTTACCTGACAGATTCTCATACAGCAGCAGCTCTGAAAAAGTCGATGCCGTTTCAGCCAGCGGAAGCGGGGCATCCTGCACCAGAATCGACCTGTCTTGGGCTGCCTGGCTGTGGACTGCATGGCCTAGTTCGTGTGCCATGGTAAAGACATCCCTTGATTTTCCAGTAAAGTTGAGCAGTACATACGGCGTGATCTTTGGAGTAAGCGTGCTGCAAAACGCGCCGTCTCGCTTTCCGTGTCTTACAGACGAGTCAATGTGGTTCTCATCAAACACCCTTCTGGCGTGTTCCTCCAGGATGCCGCTGAATTTTCCCAGTGATTCAAAAACCAGTTTTGCGGATTTGTCATATGAATAATTTTTTTCTTTGGCGGTAAAGACAGTAGGAGCATACAAGTCATATCTGCGCAGTTTCTTCATTTTTAACATCTTTGCCTTTTGAACGAAAAACTTTTGAAATACAGGCGAGTTTTTTTTGCAGACTGCAAGCAAAGAGTCCACTGTTTTGTCATCCACGTTGTTTCCAATGTTTCTCATTGATATCGGCGAGTCGTATCCCCTGATCTCGATTCCCTCGTCCCTCCAGTTAAGAACGGTGTTTTGGTATATCTCCCCGACGACTCCCTTGTTTTCATGATACTTTGAGAGGATTGTCCTGTATGCCGTCTCCCTGATTTTGGGGTTTGTACTTCGGACATGGTTTGTCAGCTCCTCCCTAGTCATTGTTTTTGACTTTGTTCCAATTTTCATTTTGTACTCAAAGGAATTAGTTATCTTGTCATACAGTTTGACCAAGGCAGATATGCCAGTTACATCCAATGTATTTATGATCCGCTCTTCGGGTTCGCTTAGCGCGTATTTTGCAAAGAGTCTCTTGTGTAGGAGGTACTCTTTTATTTCACCGGCACCTTTCATCAGCCTTTTTGCATTTTCCTCATCCAGCTGTGTCTTCCACCACAAATCAAAAAACAAAATCTTGTTTGATATCTCCGAGCCGAGTTTTGACATCCTAGTCATCAGGGATGTTGCCTCATCGGACTGCGTATCAGAGGAATATGATAAAGAGGCATAACCTCCAATCTTGCTCATCTCCTCGGAAATTTTTTCCACCTGACAGATAATGTCCATGAATTTTTTGGATGACATTCCGGGATCCAGCTTTGACTTGATCTTTTCGAATTTTTTGGCAAGGGTTTCTAATTCCAGAATCTGTTTTTGAAATGCAGGGCTTTTCGGATCTTTAACAAGTTTTGAGAGGTCCCATGTACCTGCTTGATATGATGGCATCTGAATCAGATATCTGGCGACTCTTAAAAAATGCATTTGAATCCGGGATAAATGGTGAACCGGGGAAAACCCCAAAAAAAGAGAATTTTCACTCAAATTCGATATTTGGGCATTTTTGGGGGGGATCGTGCCTATTCCTTAGGCTCAATTTTTGCCCTGAAAATCATCAAATATATCGGTTCATATAGGAAATCAACAATGCAAAAATGATATTACCATTGGTTTTAGAAATTATTAACGCAGATTCGACGTGTGGTCGATGTGGAAAAAATTCCATGTTGACTGATAATGTGACGGGGGAAAGGTTTTGTGGCAAGTGCGGTTTTGTAATTACAGAGACATTGCAGGATTCCGGACCCGAATGGAGATCATTTGCAAAGGAGGGCGGCGGGGCCGACCCAACTAGGACAGGAGCTCCCACGTCATTGGCAATGCATGACAGGGGTCTTGCAACAATAATTAGCCCATTAAACAAAGATTCTTCTGGAAAACCTCTTACATCAACCATGAAGAGCACCATTGAAAGACTCAGAACGTGGGACAGTAGAAGCAAGGTAAACGCGTCATCGGATAAAAATCTCAGACAGGCACTAAGTGAGCTGTCCACATTAAAAGACAAGCTCTCATTGTCTGATGCGGTAATTGAAAAGGCCTCATACATTTACAGAAAGGCGCTGGAGAAGGGTCTGGTAAAGGGCCGTTCCATCTCCGCATTGATTGCAGCGTCTTTGTATGCCGCATGCAGGGACACTGAAACTCCCAGGACACTAAAAGATGTCTCTGATGCTGGCAACATCAAGAAGAAAGATATTTCAAGATGCTACAGGATTTTACATCAGGAATTGGAACTTCGGATGCCGGTTGTGGATCCCGTCCAGTGTGTTGCAAGAATTGCAAGCTCTATCGGAATCACGGAAAAGACAAAACGATATGCAGTCAAGGTTCTAAAAGATGCACAAGCTCACGAGGAATCCGCAGGAAAGGATCCGATGGGATTGGCAGCGGCCGCATTGTACTTGTCATGTGTCAAAAACGGCGAAGACAAGACCCAGCGCGACATTGCAGAGGCTGCAAATGTTACAGAGGTAACAATTAGAAATAGATACAAAGGCCTGCGATTGGATCAAAATATGGATATGATAGGGGGAGTAAAATAAAGGAATGACTCGAACAAAGCCAATAATTGCAATCGTCAATGTTGTTGCATCTGCAACAATAGAACAGAAATTAGATCTTGTAGATATCACTAAAAAATTCCCTGCAGTAGAGTATCACCCAGAACAGTTCCCGGGTGCAGTCTTTAGATTAAAAAACCCAAAGACTGCAACATTGTTATTTGGTTCAGGAAAGATGGTTTGTACAGGTGCCAAATCCCAGGAATTGGCAGAGACTGCAGTCTTTGAGGTCGTGAAAATTCTAAGAAAGGGAAAGATAAAGATCAAAAACGACCCCATAGTCTCAATTCAGAACATCGTATCCTCGATTAATCTGGGAGGCAAGGTGAATCTGGAACAGGCTGCAAGAACCCTCCCTAGAAGCATGTATGAACCAGAGCAGTTTCCAGGATTAATTCACAGAATGCTTGATCCTAAAACAGTAATACTGATTTTTGCATCCGGGAAACTGGTGTGTGTTGGAGCAAAACTGGAAAAGGACGTTCATCGCTCCGTAAACCAGATACATGCATTACTTGAAGAAAAGAAATTAATGGTTTATGACTAGAGCACAGGAATGGTGTGTGTCTTGTTGCAGTCCAAAATTTCTGCATTTTAACTAGTTATGGTAGTAATATTATGTGTATGCATGCAATGGTTGGATGTCTTGATACATAACCCGTCACGGCAGATTAGAGGTCAGGTAAGACACGACACCGATGAATATGCAGATAAATGATCAATAAGATATGTCTTAAAAAAAAAAAAAAAAAAAAAAAAAAAAAAAAGTATGTCATTGGAATTAGCACCAAAATCTGAACTTTCCAAGGGAGAAAGATGAAAAACTAAAAAATGAATTTATAGCACGAATAAATGCCGACAAGTCCCCCGCTAGTTAGTGCCAAAAACCCCGAGAATTATCTCAAAGAATGATCATATGGTGCCACGCAAAGGTAATTGGGATCTCAACAATTAACCAGGCGCCTTTTTTGATCATGTTGGCATGAATCAATCATGAAATGTACAGACGAGTTTGCCCCTGCACAAAAACAGGAAAAGGATTGTCATTTTTCGTAGAATCACACAGGGTCATTGCACGTTCTGCTGTATTGTTATGATAGTCAGTACCTGTATCAAGAAAGGTAAACAACAACATGTCACGCTCTCGTCAAAGCGTCTTGCAGAATTTCTTACAATAAAGATCAGAATATTTACGTCTGATCAGTCTATCTATTCTTGATAGTAGATTTTTCTTTTTGCATTTTCCCCGTGAATCATGTAATATCTTTTTGAGTGTATTTCCAAAGTGAATGAATTCCCGGGATGGTGCATGATATTGCACTGTCTCATCAATACGACGCATGTAACGTATGAGACATCGTTGATGTGTTCTACCCGCATAGTTCCATGCAGGCCATGAATCAGACGTAACGTTTCCTGTAAATTTTCCCAGCACATCTTGTGGTACTGTCCGTCCGCGTGATTTTGAAACCTCATACAAATGGTGTATTTTCCAACAAATACCCACAACCAATGGTTTTTGCAGCTTAATGGGCAGCTAGTTTCACCCCCGTGAATATTTTTTTCTTTTAACAAATCAATTTTCAACTGTTTGTATATGGGACCAAATTCCTTTGCAACTCGGAATATCATCTTACTGGGTGCAGAAGGAGACACATCAATCCCAAAAACGTGTGCAGATGGTATGATATTTTATCATAAGACATGCCCATGATGTGTAATGACGTTATACAAGCACCATCAAATTTATTCCAAATCTTTGATTTGGCAATGCGTCTGAGACTGACGGTTTTATTGCATTTTTTACAGAATCTTCCATTGACTATAATACGTTTGGTGATTTTTCGTGCAGGTGTTACATCTTCTATTGTTCTTTCATATCTGTCTACAATCTCAGACAGGCGATTGCCGCAATTGCAGCAGTTTGGATCATCAATCTCTTTTGTTTCATCAATAGCTTTAGGTCCGGTTTTAGCTGTCTTTGTATGGTCACGTTTTGATTTGTTTTTGCCAGGTGTTTCTGTTCTTTTCCTATCTTGTTTTTCATATTTTATAATGTCTTTAGAACATTTACTATACCCTCAAGATTATCTAATCTCTTTTTTAGCTCACGGTTCTTGCTCAATTGTGAGATATTTCTTTTTGAAATCTAAAAATTTGTCCTTCTGATTGATATTTGCACTCAATATGTAATTTCAGGACGTACTGATCAAACAAATTTTCGATTAAAAATATTCGATCAAATGATCTAAAATAACTTCAAAAAGTAGGGTGTTACTATTTTTTTAATTAGAGATGTCAACGGATGGTCTCAGCGTCCACAGTGGGACCAGATACCTACCGTACATGACGGCAGAAGGCGATCGTGACGCTTACAATACCCCTACAAATTTTTTATTAACATAATATGTCTGGATTTTTATCAAAAAATAAAAAAAACATCAGTCTTTTTTAACCATGTCTTTCTTCCACTGTGGAAGTTCATCATAGTATTTTTGTGCCTTTTCGACTTGAATTTTTAACCAGCCTTTTTTTAATTCTTTCAATATGTAGTATTCTAAACATGTGATTATAAATCATATTGTCATATACCTTCAATCGTGATGTTTTTTTGTTTCATCAATTCGACTAGATCGGTGATTCCGGTAGTCTCATCCTTTGCAAATTCTTTAGATTCCCAATATCGTGGTTCGGCTTGAGATGCGACCCAATCGATCTTTTTACCTGTTTTGTCATCCTTCCTCTTCACCATCTCAAATAGATCCGTATATCGTCTTGGTGATATTCCAAAATATGGTTTAAAGTGGACTTTGTCGCCTTTTTTGTCACCTACATTGATGGAATCTTCAAACAAGTCACTGGCATGGCTTTTTGGATATGGTTCTATGAATACAACCATGTCTATGCCAGATGACACTATGTGTTTTGCACATATATGGCAGGGAAATGTTGTACAATACAAAAAGCAATCATTCACAGAGACGTTTCCACGTGCCGCACTTACTAATGCGTCCATTTCTGCATGAACTTCCCTTCCATATTCAGTAAGATCCATAAAATTCATGTTCTTGAGTTCGTTGGATTTTAATGCATCATCCACTAGTTCCAACGCATTTTTTTGATTGTGTTTATCAGAAAGCCAACCTACTTTTTTCAGTCTTGTAAATATATCTTTTAACATATCTAGTTTTTCTTGTTGGTTGGAATCATATCCATGTATGAACTCCCTCGAATCGTTTGGGTCTTCATCATCATATGTGCCACCTCCAGCTTTGGGAACTTCGTTGGTTCCAGTTGAAATTATGTTGCCTTTTTTATCCAAAATTGCAGCCCCTACTTGTCTTGATAATGAGGCTGATCTCAGTGAGCTTGCATAAGCATGAAACATTCCATATTCTTCCTTACGTGGAGTATGAAATGAATAGCCAAAAATCAAATCTATAAAACGATCAATTTGTATCTGGATGTCTTCCCGTTTTGTGGCATCTATAAAAACATCACTTTCGGGAAAGGTTTCCCTCACTGCTTGTCCAAGTTTTTTCTTTTCATCGTGATCGTCTCTATTGATTAATTTTTCTGCATAATGTGATGATTTTTCCATTGATTTGAGCTTTGTTTCAAGTAATTGAATTCGTTTTTCTTTAGAAATATTGGAAGATATTAATAAAAAACTATTTCCATAAATCTTTCTTAAAACCTTCACTTCTTCTACATGCTTTAATGATTTCAAAATGTAAGCATGGTTATGATGCGGTCTTTCAATATACCCTGTCTTATTCTCCCTTGATTCTTGTATTTGATTGACGGCTAAAATAGCTACTGCATTCCCTTGTACTTTACTTCGTAATTCATCTCCACGATTCATTCTGGATTCAATTCGGTCATATTAAGTGTCATTTTTTTCTGGGTTTTCTAATCCTGCAATTTCTGAAAGTGATTCACCAAGTGTTATTTTTTCTGAGGAATATTTGACACGTTGGAGGGATTTATTTACACAATCATATATCTGATCGAGATCTATGCCTAATGGTCCTATAGTCCGATGATTAATTCTGGTCTATGTTTGTCTTCCAATCTTAAATAATCTATTCTAGGGTATGGTATAACTTTGATGATCTAATATGCTATAAAAATTATCATGTGATCATCAGTTGGTGTGGATCCCTCCAGAATGAGAAGGGTCAGATACATGCGCTTTTTGGATAGATTGGAAGAATATTGCCCAGGGGGTTTTTAATGCAATCCCGTCCAATTAAACCGGCTTCCAAAGAATCGCCCTGCTGAAATGGGGGGCAGTGCCAAAAGATGAAAAGCATTCATTGTAAATCTCAAATATATACAATGTCCAAGTAGTGAAAGGCATATCTGAACACTTGGGTAAAAAATTCAGGCTTGTGTTGCCAATCATATTTTTAGAAACCCTGCAAAAATGTTCAAAAACTTTTGATCGTACCATACAGAATGACCAGGCACCCTACTTTAGATCACAATGTTGGGAAAATTCGAATTCAGGGCATAATCTTATTCAGAGATGCACGCACTCAGGCGGGTTGGAAAGAGTTACACTTGCATGCTAGTATTTTTTCAAAGTTTCTTTGTATCTTTTTATTGATTCTATGATTACAATTTTTGCCTCTTTAGATGACTGCCATCCCAAAATTTCCACCTTCTTTCCTTCCAAATCCTTGTAAACCTGGAAAAAATGGGCGATTTCAGAACGATAATGATCCTCGACATCAGAAATATCCACAGTATGCAGGTATCTTGGATCATTGGTGGCAACACAGATGATTTTATCGTCTAGCTTTCCATCATCCTTCATCTGAAGTAATCCTATGGGCCTTGCCTCAATTAGAATTCCAGGATAGGTGGGGTTTGTAACTAGCACCAGCGCATCAAGCGGATCCCCGTCCTCAGATAATGTTTGTGGAACCAGTCCGTAATCTCCCGGATAGTGAAACGGCGAGAACAGCACCCTGTCTAATTTTATCAGATTGTGTTTTTTGTCATATTCGTACTTGTTCATGGAGCCTTTGGGAATCTCTACAATTACATTTATGATCTCAGGAACATCCACGCCTGATTCTATGTCATGCCAAAAATTCTTACTCATTTTCTAGCTCTACATTCAGATATTCAGTATATGAATTCTCTGGAAAATTCCGTCATTTTCTAATTTGGAAATCTTTCATGTCTGCCAACAGGTATTTTCAAGGGCAAGGTTGCCGGAGGATGGCTGCCATGCCGCAAGACACACCGCCGGAGACGGGGTCACTTGGATAATGGGAATGTTTAGTGTGTGATGACATGTCTGCAGACTGGTAGGAAGAGAGAGATGAGAATCGAGGATCAGGTACTGACAAGACTGCATCCATTCATTGATGGAGACAAGAACCGCATCGCAGCCAATAAAACAATGTTTGGATTTAAACGAACAGGTTCTCGCATTCCACAAGCAGGTTGCGTTCACATGCAAAATTGCAAGTAGATTAGAAAATGATCCTGAAAACAAAAGTTGGTTGATTCCATACATCGTTGTATAAAGACATTTTCTGCACCATTAAATAAAAAAGGAAAATCCAAAACATGCGGTAATCTGCATATTGTCAATTGCCAACATCATTAGTAAGATCCTGCAAAGGTTCATTTTAAAAAAACGGGTAATTTAATTTTAAAATCACATTTAGGAATGGATGTAAATGATCTGAATAATGAAATATTTGATCTTGTTATTAAATTGTTGGGAAAACAGTTAGAAATTGCAGAGAATGAAAATTTAAAATTGTTAGCTTGGAATCAGTCATTTGAAACTCTAATCGGTTCCAGAATTTAACTGGGATGCCATGTGCATGATTAAATTTTAATCTATTTCAATTGAGATTTAATTCATTGCGAGTGTGCACCTCTCAGTTAATTCTAATTTATGGGGTTTATTCGTAATTGACCCGACTCTAATAACTACTGACACAGAAACAGGTTTTTCAGATCATGCGGATCTAAAAGCAGGATCACCGCCATAAAAAATGGACGGGGATCAGATCACGCTTGTTTACCATAACCAAGCAAATTCCACATGACCCAAGCAGGGGGGAATCTCATTCCTCAAGGGATACATCACACAGAGAAAAACCGGAAATCAAGACAGAACAAGTTTGATGCAGTACATAATGAAAATTTTTGAATTCAGAGATCACATGTCTCATGCCTGACTGCAATAATTTACAGTGAACGGTTTAGACAGTTATAATTAGACAGACTTTGAAATAAAGGCATGGCAGATATCAAGGATATTGGAAGGTTCTTTTTATTTATAGTCGGGGGACTAGTGGCCATAATTGTGGGCTCGTACATGATCAGGGGCACCATGCACATGTGGGACAAGCCAGAAGAGGACAAGAAAGCCGAAAAGAAAAAGGACTAAAAAGCCAAGCCCGTTTAAAGAATGTGTGCTACAGGATTCGACGATTATAAAATCATTAGAACAGTACATCAAAAGGAGGATTCTTGAGATACCCACTGAGATTGAACAGACGTTTCCTGCGATAAAGCAGATTTGGAAGTGTGAAAACGAGAAAGACTTTCTATACGGGTACTATGTGGGGAAGATCGAGGAGGGCGCACTGCATTATTTGTTAAAGGCGACCCGCGCATCAGCCGGAGGATATGTGGACACCTTTGAGATCAGAGGCATAATTGAAACCCAGAAAAAGGATTTGCAAGAGGCAATAAAATCAGCAATCAGCTAGTAAGTAGAAATAGAGCCTCAGTTTAACAGATGCATGGTAGGACCGCAGGACGGGGGATTCGGATTTGATCAGTCAAAAAAATACACCAGTGTTGAGAACATTGAGGAGATTTGCGTGCAGTGCCAGGCAGGCCAGCATAAGAAATGCCTAAAGAAAGCAGGGGAGCAAAAGATCTGCGAATGCGAGCATTGCATGGTGTACGGCTAGTATTTAGAAAAATTTCAGGTTTACAAACAAAGTCACAGTGCGGCTAGTTTGTTTTCGAGTTCCCGGATTTCCTTAACATTCAAGTCAGAGACATTCTGTGCGAATTTTTTATGCGCTGAAATAATTACAGTCAGCGCCTCCCGGTATTCAGAATGACCCTTCTTTAACACGTCGCATGATTCAAGAAAAGTAATATGCCCGGTTACAGTTGCTATAGCATCCTTTTGATTGAATTTCACAATTCCTCCAAAGGCCTCAATCAGCATGAATGCCGATTCTGTCCTGCACTTGTAGGTAACCCGGCCAGTATCAGTATTGAATAACTGTGTAATGCCACCGGGCTTTCTAGTTACGACAACGGTCATGAAATGACTGTAAATGACTGGGTATTAATTATTTTAGATGGCTATGCCGCAGGATCAGGGGCGGCAGCATCGGCAACTGCCTCTGTTGCAAGAAACTTGTCAATCTCGTGGACGCCCAGCTTGTCCCTGCCAAGAAGATCAAACTTTTGCAGGATGGTCTCAAACTTTGTTTCTTCCTGTACCTGTTCGTTTACAAACCATTCTAGAAATACATATGTGGAATGATCCTTTTCTTTTTGTGCAATTTCAACCATGTTATGAACGGCCTGGGTTACAGACTGTTCGCCTTTTAGAGCAGTGCTGATTAACGATTCTAGTGATTTGTAAGAAATGACTGGGATTTTGAGTGCGGGGATTTTTGCAATTGTCCCAAGCGAGTTAAGATAGCGGACTATCTTGAGCATGTGGGTTCTTTCTTCATCAGACTGGGCATAAAAATAATTTGCAGATCCCGTGTATCCTGTCACCTCACACCAGGATGCCATTGCAAGGTAGCTGTTTGACGCATCAGATTCAAGCACGATTTGATCATTTAGCGCCTTTGTCATTTTAGTGGAAATTTTCATAATAACAAATGGGAATCAAGTAAATTTAAAGGATTGGGATAAATGACTGTAAAAGGAAGTTGCCAATAGTACCTGAAACTTGGAGAACAGATGAAATTTTTACGAAAATTCGGGGTAATAAAAAATACTATTATCCCATAATGGATAATGATACAAGATTTATGATCACCGAATTGATGGCAGGGACAAAGGGTACTGAGGGCGTAAAATCAATGTTTGTAGACCAGCTTGATTCCCATGAGCATTCCCTTGTGGAGACAAAGGGTACTGAGGGCGTAAAATCAATGTTTGTAGAGGCATGATGTTCGCTGATAAAATACCAACTATATTAATCCCTGATGAAGCCGAGAATTTTCATCAGGCTTGAAAGTCAGAATACGGACAAAGGGATTACCTGCAAAAAGAGACAGAACATATCTGACATATTCACATAAAGGGGGATAAGAACAATAACAGAATGAAAAGATTGAACGGTGCAATTGGGGATAGAGGCTGTTATAGAAGAATCAAAAAGATGTCAAGTCCTTTGTTTGACGGGTTCCAACCATTCTATAATTTCACTAAAAAACATGGTGGTGTATTGGAAGGTAAAACACCTGCTGCTGAAATGACCAGAATAACTGTGGATGATAAAACAAGTGAAAAACGATTATTCAAAATGCTAATCTAAACAGGGTTTCATAACTAGACTTGATCAGTTGATTTTGAAATTAATAGATCGATCTTCTTTTCCAAATTGTCAAACTTTGTATCCAATTCGTCAAATTTGCCTTCCAAATTATCAAATTTGCCTTCCAAATTATCAAATTTGCCTTCCAAATTATCAAATTTGCCTTCCAAGGAGACAATATCAGATTCAATGTTGTTTATTTTCTCTAAAATTTTAACATCAGTTATCTTCAAATCAGATATATTTTCCGCATTAACCCGTATATCATCTACTACATAGGTAGATAGTATAAACAATCCTAATGCAAGTACAGCTCCGCCACTTATTCCACCCCATTTTAAACTAGTCATACATAATTGTTTATTCATATCAAATTTTCCCTCCCAACATACACATTAATGCCATATTGATATATAACAATAACTAGTTAATAAAATTATTTAGTTATAACGATATAACCAGATCCAGAAGATTATGCAATACCCAATCGACTTTAATCTTTTTAAGGATTAAACAATGAATAAAAAACATGGAATTGAAATCTGAAAAATCAATTAAAGAGTATCTAAAGACATTGTCAGATGAGATCATAATCAAGTATTATCTGGATGTAGAGTATAGTCCATTTCCGGTATTAGTTATTGAGGAATATACCAGGCGATTTAAACGAAAAACAAAAAGTGAGATCATCGACGATCTTAAATTCCAGTCCCGTCTTGCCCGTAAAAAAACACTCGAGCTGGGATCAATGGTCAAAAAACACAGATTAATTGATGATGTAATCAGGCAAAAGTCAGACGAGATTATCAAGCATGCAAAGAAAAAAGGATACAAAATCAGTGGAAAAATTGCTTCAAAAGGAATTATTCTGAGTTCCAAATTAAAGACTAGAACAAAATCCACAATAAAATCAGGACTGCGTTCTGGAAAGAGACGGGTATACACATCATCATCCTGTGCGGATTTGGATTTGTTGAAAAAACTTGCAGGTTTGCAAAAAACAGGCATCATAACCAATGCCGAATTCCAAGAAAAAAAGAAAAAAATTCTTTCCAAAATTTAGGTATGACGTTTACTGTGCGATTTCCATTGTTAGGAACTGCGGTACTACTAGTAGTGGTACTAGTCGCCTTAGTTTCAACAAATCCGCCCAGTGTTGATGCCATCCACTCTGAAACAGAATCCGGGTTACAAGCAGCATCATCATCATATGACAGAGTATGCACAGATAGACAGTGTTCAGAGACTGTCTTTGTTTCAGACCATGCTCCATTTTCACCTGTGCCATACATTCCCCCTCCAACCCAAATCTCACAGGGTGTTGATCCCCTAAATGTACAATGCAGGGAAGGCAAGGCACTGGTACTAAAACAGTCAAGCGGACTGCCTGCCTGTGTCAATCCCTCAAGTATCGAGGAATTAATCATACGCGGATGGGCAGTTCATATTTTACCTGACTATACAAATGAAGATAGTAACTCTGAAATATTTGCACGGGGGGAGCACCCGGTCACGTCTGAAACTGTGACTTATTTTGAGGGTGTCTCGGGGTATCTGGCAAGACCTGCGGGCATCAATAATAATGATGATGATGAAAGTTATCCCGGGATTGTCATGATTCATGAATGGTGGGGGTTGAATGAGAACATCAAAGAGATGGCAGATAATCTTGCATCTCACGGATATGTTGTTTTGGCAGTTGATCTTTATGGTGGGGATACAGCTGCAACATCTGATCAGGCAAGACAGTTAATTGCATCATATGATTTGGAATACGGAATACAGAACATGGGCTCTGCAGTGTCAATGTTAAATGAGGATTATTCTGCAGGGAAGGTCGGCTCCATTGGATGGTGTTTTGGAGGCGGGCAGTCCCTTAATCTTGCACTCAAGAATAGCGGGTTGGATGCAACTGTAATTTATTACGGGTCCCTGATAACGGATACGGAATCCTTGTCTGCAATTCAATGGCCCGTACTTGGAGTATTTGCCGAATTAGACAGGGGGATTTCAGTGGGTGCCGTAACAGAGTTCGAATCGGCATTAAATGAATTGGGTGTGAGTAACCAAATCCTCATTTATGACGGTGTTGATCACGGCTTTGCAAATCCCTCAGGCCAGCGTTTTGCCCCCACTGAATCAACTGATGCATGGGCTCACACCATCTCTTTTTTTGAGACAAATCTAAAGTGATGGACGGCTATTTTTATAAAGATCTTAAATATCACGGCTTCCAAAGAACTCCATGAGTTTAAAGGATTTCAGCTGTGATTCTGTTTTGGTTCAAGACATCATGGCAAAGACGCTAATTACTGTAAATACCAGTACCACCGCACTACAGATTGCAAAAATGATGGAACAGGGGGGAATCGGCGCCATTATTGTAAAAGAGAATGAAAGACCAGTAGGAATTGTAACTGACAGGGATTTTGCGACAAAAATTGCTGCAAACAACATGTCCTTGGATACCCACGTCAAGAAGATAATGTCCTCCCCTCTGATCACGATAAATCACAATGAAACCATCTGTGCGGCTGCCAACAGAATGACTAGTAAGAAGATCAGAAAACTGGCAGTGACTGAAAATGGGAATATTGTGGGCATAGTCACATCCACAGATCTGGTCACACAACTGGCAAAATAGCTAAAAAGTTCTCGTCTTTCTTAGAAATGCAGTTACTGATGCCATGTAGCATGCAGTTGACATGACCTCGGAGATTAATGATGCCATGTATGGCTCCACTCCGATCTCTAGAAAATAATACAGGGTGGGCCATCTAATTCCAAGATAGATAATCTCGCCGACTCCAAATGATGAAATCAAGGCAAGTAATTCCTTTTTTACTACGTCGGGTCTCATTGTTTTGTAGCGATCCCGGTTATCAAAATAAAATAAAACGGAAAAAATTCCAAAATATGTCATGTATCCTATGATTATTGTAATTGTAGCATTAAGATAGTTTTCCTGATCCCCTAGCAGTTGCGTGGCAACTGCTGATACTGATGCTGAAATTATAAAACAGATGACAAAGTTTCTATTGATTCGAAACAGCTGCGGATTTGATCTCATATTAAGCCCTTGGCAACTGTTATTTTGAATCATTTCATAAACCAAACTATGAAAAAGAGGTGTCTTTGGGCAAAAGATGAACCAAATATAACATATCATGATGAAGAGTGGGGGACACCATTACACGATGACCGAAAATTATTTGAATTTTTGATATTGGAGGGGGCCCAAGCTGGTCTGAGCTGGGTGACCATACTCAAGCGCCGGGACGGGTACAGAAGGGCATTTTCAAATTTTGATGCCAGAAAAATCTCAAAATTCACCCAAAGACACGTGGCAGGACTGCTCAAGGACGAATCAATTATTCGAAACAAACTCAAAGTAAACTCTGCAATAAACAATGCAAAAAAATTCCTCAAAGTCCAAGAGGAATTTGGAACCTTTGATCAGTATCTGTGGGGGTTTGTCAATTATAAACCGGTTAAAAACAGATTCAAAAATCATTCGCAAATACCCGCATACACGGAAATCTCAGAGAAATTAAGCGGGGATTTAAAAAAACGCGGATTTAGTTTCGTCGGACCTACAATTTGTTACGCATTGATGCAGGCCGTAGGCATGGTAAATGATCACACGTCTGACTGCTTTCTATATCGAAAATAATTTTAAGTGGGTTTTATTTGCCTTTATCATGGCGCAGGGAAAATTTGCAACATCTGTTGCGTGCATGGACGGAAGAATTCAGGCGCCTTTGATGGCCTGGATTAAAGAGAATTTTCCAGTTGACTTTGTTGATGTGATCACCGAGCCGGGGATTGACAGAATAATATCTGAAAACCAAGATCTGGACCCCATAAAAAAGAAAATTGACATTTCAATTAATGCGCATAAATCCGAACTGGTCATAGTCTCCGGTCACTTTGACTGTGCAGGCAATCCGGTATCTGATGCGGAGCACATTGCACAGATCAAAGATGGCGTGGATGTTATCTCTGCGTGGAATCCCAATCTCAAAGTCATCGGTGTGTGGGTTGATGATTCCTGGATTGTAAATCTTCTCTGATCATGAATCCAATTAACGAAAAATTCTCTCGACTCTCAAAGACTGCAGGTCCCGGAGTATTATTTGCGTGTACTGCAATTGGTGTCTCCCATCTGGTCCAGTCCACAAGGGCCGGGGCCGATTTTGGTTTGATGATTTTGGGGTTTGTGATTTTAATAACCCTGCTGAAATATCCTTTCTTTGAGTTTGGTTCCCGGTATGCCAATTCCACCCAGACAAGCATCATTGATGGATACAAAAAGCTTGGCAGGTCTGCCCTGTGGTTGTATTTTCTGTTGACTGTCGCCTCGATGTTTTTTGTAACTGGCGCCGTAGGATTTGTAACTGCCGGATTTTTTGAGAATCTTTTTGGAGTTGATTTTCTCGGGGAGTGGACTGTGGGCATATTATTTGCAATATGTGTTGGAATACTGGCAGTAGGAAAGTTCAATGTTTTTGATAGTCTGATCAAGATTATCGCAATGGTATTGCTGGTATCTACAGTCACTGCATTCTTGTTTGCACTGTATAACGGTCCAATAGAGCCCGTATCGGGATTCGAGCCAAAGGATCTTTGGGATATCTCTGGCATCTTTTTCCTGCTTGCATTAATGGGCTGGATGCCTACGGCAGTAGATCTTTCCAGCTGGAATAGTTTGTGGACACTGGAGAGAATGAAGCAGACAAACTACAAACCGAGACTCAAAGAAACCCTGCTTGAATTTAGACTGGCTTATCTGGCTACCGGGGTTCTTGCAGTGATGTTTGTCGTACTCGGATCGTTTATCTTCTTTGGCTCAGGTGAGGAGCTTCCAAACAATAATTCGGATTTTGCACACAAGGTGGTAACACTATACACTGAGACAGTCGGGGAGTGGAGCTATATCATAATTGCGGCCTCTGCGTTTACGGTTATGTTTGGAACCATAATCGCGGTATTAGACGGATATTCAAGGTCACTACAAAAGACAGTCGAGCTGATGTTTACTACAAAAGAGGACAAAACACGCACAAAATTCCGCTCGTTATATGTGGTTTTCTTGGTTGTCTTGTCCGTTGGTTCCTTTGTAGTAATATTTCAATTTGGAAGCAATCTTCGAGGACTAGTCGACTTTGCCACCGTGCTATCATTTGTAATTGCCCCCATAATCGCCATCTTTAATTTCAGACTGGTGACTGGGAAATTCCTTGCAAAAGAACACCAGCCGTCTGTCCTGTTAAAAGTTCTAAGTGTTGCAGGAATTGTCTTTTTGAGCGGATTTGCAATCTTTTTTTTAATTATCAAGTTCCTTTCATGATGTTTTTTTAATTCCATTAGATACATAGGTTTGAAACACGGCAGAGATTTGCACTACTGAATTATGGGATTTTACAACTTTGAACATGGGTCTTGTTACAACATGTTCAAGATGAATTGTCTGTGTTTTCTCACCGGAAACCAGATCAATTTCACAAGATACCGGTCTTTTGTCATCTGAAATTTTATTATAACAGGATGCAAAACCAAAAAAAAACCGTCAATTTGAAGCATTTCTCGGGGGATTGTTAGTTGTCTTTCTTGCTCAAGTGGAGTTGTATTATATGAAAAGTACGTCCGCTAGTCATCTGCATCATTCTCCATCCATTCCGGGTTGTTTTTTTTTCTGATCGCATCTGTGGCTTTTTTGTTTCTAAAAGCCATAAGCGGGGTCTCATAGTTGTCAATGTCAAGTGAAAAGCGCAGTCTTGATTCGTTGTAATAGTCCACATATTCCCTGAGTACGATAGTGGAATATCTCACCTTCCATCGTCCTGTGAAATCTCTCCAGCTTGCCGTTTGTCTGCAGATGATATGGTCTGGAATTTATCAGCACGATGTCTTTTGCTAAAAGCTCATCCTCAAACAAGGTGGTCTCCATGTTCCATTTGTCTGGTGCATTTTTTTCCTGCCGTTTTGTCCCACAAAACACGAAGCATTATCTGAGAGTATGGATGCAGGTGCACCGAACCTCTTGATGGCAAGTCTGAGCAGCATTACTGCATTCTCAGATGTGGCATTCTCAAAGTGCCGCACCAGTAATGCATCTTGAGGCAGCATCAAGATAGGTCACCAGATTGAGCCCTTTGAAGCGTGGATCCTTCATGGTGTGCCAGTCAACACGCCACATGACATTAGAGTACTTGCGTTCAAACCGTACCCATTTGCGTTTTTTTGATTTTACAGCAGAGGAGACTACCACGCCACTCTTCTTCAATATACGGTATACTGTGTGGTAGCTTGTATCATAATTCTTTCTCAGGTTTTTTGGGTTCTGGTACATTTGGGTGATCAGATCACTGGAATCCACCAGAACCTTGTTAAAAGCCCCCTTTGTCGATTTCAACATCATTTTCAACCTTCTAACAGTTGCTGTAATGATATGACATATCACGCTGTTTGGCGTTTTTGGCATAAAGCTTCAAGTGTATATCCATCATTTCAAATTCTTCGGTGGTGATGTCACCCTCATCAATATACGCACCACAGATGGATTCTATTCTAAACCGGTCACCTTTAAAATGAAATCCCAGCTTCATTTTTCGTCCTTTCCTCCCGTGCCTTGATATTGACATCTATATTTCAGGCTTTTTCAGTTAACCGGATGGCCGAATCCACTGCAGGCAAGCCCCTGGAATTTGACGTCTTTGTAAATCGGCAATCCGGCACATGTAAGTTGTTTGGTAAAACTGGAATTTCATTAAACCTTTTATTCCAAACAGACAAGGAATAGTATCACTAAATGGCTGTTCTCAAAAAAGAGAATAACTAAAAAATGTGGAAAAAATGGATTCAAAAATAATAATTGTAATTGCAATAGTCGTTTCGGCAATGAGTACCGTAGGAATAATGTATTTGGCTGGTTTTGAACAACAGTCTGAGATCATCATGGAGCGGCCTCCTCCTGAGAACATCATGGAGCGGCCTCCTCCTGAGAACATCATGGAGCAGCCTCCTCCTGAGAACATCATGGAGCAGCCTCCTCCTGAAATAGTCCATGTTGAAAAACAGGCATCCAAATATTTTGAAGGAACGCATGACATTAAAAAAATAACATCTCAGGAAGAGTTGAAAAACATCCTAGAGACATCTGCTTTACTCAGAGAAAAGGTTATAGCTGCCCAGACTACAGGTAACACCAGCAAAATAGATGATGAGCAAATGGCAAAGGCAAATCGCGCAGTTGATGAGTTAGTGATTCCAGAATCTGACACATTTTCAAAGGCTACTAGCAACAAAGGCTCAGAATATTCAACTACGAATATCCAGGTTGCAAATGTTGATGAGCCAGACTATCTCAAAAATGATTCAAAATACGTCTACATCGTACAGGGAAGCACCTTGACAATAATTGATGCATATCCTGCAGAGGATGCAAGTTTGATTCTCAGAATTATACTAGATGTGGAAACATTATGGCCCATTCAAAACATGTTCCTAAATGAGGACAGACTAGTCATATTTTATAATGGGAACAAGTATGAGAAGATAATTTATCCGTATGACTTTGTTATACATCATTCTAACAGTCCAACTACTCATGCGTTAATTATTGACGTATCAGATAAGGAGAATCCGGTAATTCTCAAGGATTATTCCATTGATGGTAGTTTCAGTGATGCACGAATGATAGGTGACTATGCATACTTTGTCACCAGTAGTCATATTGACCAACGTAATCCAAGACTTCCAGTTATTTTGGAGCGTTCCATTCCAATTATGACGCCCGATGCGTTTTACATTGACAGTGCAGAGGAATTTTCAAACTTTAAAACGCTGACTGCAATTGACATATTTGGTGATACGATAAATTCTCAAGCATTCCTTATGGGGGATTCAGGGGCATTTTATGTGTCTGAGGACAGTTTTTATCTGACTTATGAGCAAAACTCGCCGTTTGAGTTTTACGAGAGTCTAATACGGGGCAGATACTTTGATGTTATAGTACCGCTGCTGCCAGAGAGCATTCAAAATGAGATCAAGGCGATTCAGGATGATTCTTCATTAAATTCAGTGGTACAGTGGATGAAAATTTCAGAATGGATGCACGAGTCATACAATAAAATGGACAAGGATGACAAAGAAGAGTTGTTTGCAACGATTAAAAAGGCATTACATGAATATGATTTAAAAAATCAAGAGGACGCAAGAAGAACAATAATTCACAAAATATCAATTGACGGGGATAAAATAGAGTATATTGCAAATGGATCGGTGCCAGGAAATCTACTTGACCAGTTTTCCATGGATCAGAACGGGGACAGGTTCAGGATTGCAACTACCGCCGAATACCATACACAGCATCAGGGAACAGTTCTTGCAAATGCAGTACACATCCTAGATGAACAACTAAACATCGTAGGGGGACTGGAGAACATTGCGCCTGATGAAACCATTTTTTCAGCCAGATTCATAGGAGACAGGCTATATCTGGTGACATTCCAGCAGATTGATCCATTCTTTGTCATTGACTTGTCAGCAGACACTCCAAAGATTTTAGGAGAATTAAAGATTCCTGGATTTTCAAATTATTTGCATCTATATGACGAGGAACACATCATCGGAATAGGCAGGGACACAATAGTAGAAAATGGCATAGTTGAACAATTAGGAATCAAAATTGCCTTATTCAATGTGGCAGATGTGAGCAATCCAAAAGTAGCCGATGACATAGTAATTGGAGATAGATATACAAACTCAGAGGTATTGGACAATCACAAAGCGTTCTTTTTTGATAAAAAAAGTGGAATTCTATCAATTCCAATTATTGGGGATTCCCGGGAACTAGAGGAATTTGCAGATATCAAAAAAAAGGCACCAGCCTCCAATCTCTGGAGTGGATTCTATATATTTGAATTAGATAAAAAAGATGGAATCAATCTCAAAGGAACAATCACTCATGCGGATGGAGAATCGCGTTATTATAGAATGACAGATGCAAGAACATTTTACATAAATGATGTTTTGTATACAGCATCAGTGCAATATGTTAGAATGCATTCCCTTGACAATTTACAAACAATTAATGCAATAAAACTATTTACAAACAATTAATGCAATAAAACTTGAGAATACTGGAAAATTTATTAGACATATCGATAAAAAATCTGTTCCTGAATCTATACCAAATGGACAATAGTTGAAACACCGCGTCTGTCAAATTCAACATCACCATCTGCAGTCATTAGAGCTGTAATGCCAATCTGGCACATGTAAATTGTTTGACAAAACTGGAGTTTCATTAAACCTTTTATTCTAAACCTGCAAGGAATAGTAATCACTAAATGGCTGTTCTTAAAAAAGAGGATAACTAAAAGATGTGGAAAAAATGGATTCAAAAATAATAATTGTAATTGCAATAGTCGTTTCGGCAATGAGTACCGTAGGAATAATGTATTTGGCCGGTTTTGATCAACAGCCCGAGATCACCATGGAGCGGCCTCCTCCCGAAATAGTCTATGTTGAAAAACCAACATCCGAGTATTTTGGAGGAACACACGACATTAAAAAAATAGCATCACATGAAGAGTTGAAAAACATTCTAGAGGCATCTGCTGCTTTGTTCGGAAAAAGATTTCAAAGTACCTCCTGGAGTATTGGTGAAAGCAGATCGGTGAGCTTTGACAAGGCAACATCCAATATAGGTTCAAGCTCGGCATCAGAACTTAGAGGTCCAGGGTCTGCACAAGGCATATTTTCACAGACTATTGGCTACAACCAAACCCCAGAATATTCAACTACGAATGTCCAGGTTGCAAATGTTGATGAGCCAGACTATCTCAAAAACGATTCAAAATACGTCTACATCGTACGTGAAAACACCCTATCAATAATTGATGCGTATCCTGCAGAGGATGCAAGTCTGATTCTCAAAATTGCACTAGATGTGGAATCATTGCATATTCAAAACATGTTTCTAAATGAGGACAGACTGGTGATATTTTATAATGGGGAAAAGGATGAGGAGATAATTCAACTGTATAACTTTGTTCCACAGCGTTCTTACAGTCCGGTTACTCATGCGTTAATTATTGATATATCAGACAGGGAGGATCCGGTAATTCTCAAGGATTATTCCATTGATGGTCATTTCACTGATGCACGGATGATAGGAGACTATGCATACTTTGTCACTAGCAGTCATATTGACCAGTTTAATCCAAGACTTCCAATTATTTTGGAGGGTTCCATTCCAATTATGACACCCGATGTATTTTACTTTGACAATGCAGAGAAATTTTCAAACTTTAACACGCTGACTGCAATTGACATATTTGGGGACACTGTAAACTCTGAAACATTCCTCATGGGGTATTCAGGGGCATTTTATGTGTCTGAGGACAATTTTTACCTGACTTATGAGCATAACACGCCGTTTGAGTTTTACGAGAGTGCAGTACGGGACAGATTCTTTGATGTCATAGTACCGCTGCTGCCAGAGAGCATTCAAAATGAGATCAAGGCAATTCAGGATGATTCCTCGTTAAATATAGTGGCACAGTGGATGAAAATTTCAGGATTGATGCAGGAATCATACAATAAAATGGACAAAGATGACAAGGAAGAGCTGTTTACAACGATTAAAAAGGCATTACAGGAATATGATCTAAAAAGTCAAGAGGACACAAGAAAAACAATAATTCACAAAATATCAATTGACGGGGATAAAATAGAGTATATTGCAAAGGGAACGGTGCCAGGACGTCTCCTCAACCAGTTTTCCATGGATCAGAACGGGGACAGGTTCAGGATTGCAACTACCGTCGAATACCATACACAGTACCAGGGGACAGTTCGTGCAAATGCAGTCCACATCCTAGATGAACAACTAAACATCGTAGGGGAACTGGGGAACATTGCACCTGATGAGAGTATTTTTTCAGCCAGATTCATGGGAGACAGGCTATATCTGGTGACATTCCAGCAGGTTGATCCATTCTTTGTAATTGACTTGTCAACAGATACTCCAAAGATTTTAGGAGAATTAAAGATTCCTGGATTTTCAAATTATTTGCATCCATATGACGAGGAACACATCATCGGAATAGGCAGGGACACGGATGCTGTAAATGGCCGCGTAACTCAGCTGGGGGTAAAGATAGCATTGTTTAACGTTGCAGATGTGAGCAATCCCAAAGTTGCAGATGAGATAGTCATAGGAAGCAGTCGCACGCATTCAGACGCATTATACGACCACAAGGCGTTCTTTTTTGACAAGACAAGGGAGATTCTTTCAATTCCAATATCAGGAAATGTAAAAGATCTCAGCGAGGCATCAGGTCATGGGAGAGAGTCTGCGTATTACAATAATTGGAGTGGATTCTATGTATTTGATTTGAATGACACAGCCGGATTCAATCTAAAGGGAACAATAAATCATTCAGATAAGGATTCAAATTACTACAACAGTCCCAGAACATTCTATATTGATGACGTGCTGTATACGGCAACTGACTTGCATCTAAAAATGAACTCCTTTGAGAGTCTAGAGGAGATCAATTCAATAAAGCTGGAAAAGACCGGAAAATTCATCAAGTATCTTGAATAAGATACATAATCACACCAGGTGGACTATAGTTGAAAGCCCCCTTTTGTCGATTTCAACATCATTTTCAATCTCGCTGACAGTTACTGTAAATGATATGACATCACGCTGTTTGGCGTTTTTGGCATAAAGCTTCAAGTGTATATCCATCATTTCAAATTCCTCGGCGGTGATGTCACCCTCATCAATATACGCGCCACAAGTGGATTCTATTCTAAACCGGTCATCCTTGAAATGAAATCCCAGCTTCATTTTTCTTCCTTTCCTACCATGTGCTTTTATATTGACATCTATGATTCCGGGCTTTGTTTCAGTGTAGCCGGATTGCCAGTTTACAAAGACGCCAAATTCCAGGGGCTTGCCTGCAGTGGATTCTGCCATCTTTTGAATTCCGTCATTCATGGCAACATCAACTGCCTTGATGGACTGGGCAACTTTGGCTATCCAGTCATTGGTTCGCGTAATGGTGGCGTGTATTCCCGCACGTCTTCGTTTGTCCTCATCTTCGGGCAATTTGTAATAATCAACCCATGCCTCATAGTCATGGGAGATATCCTCGATAAAATCAATACAGGTCCGCCTATACTCATCAACGTTGCTGGTCCTCTCAGACGCATCATCGGTTCTCATTCCGTCATAATCCATAGGCATTGCCATATTTTAGATGAATCAGAGTTCTAAAAAAACCAATCTAGGTAAAATTAATGGTTATAAAAGGAGATCCCGGAGAATATGTATGATGTTTTCAGAGTTGGTTTCTGATCTTCAGACCCAGTTGAAGAAAGACCTGGCACAGATCACGTTTCTATTAAAGAAAAACCCAGGCATGGCATATTCGAGAATAGTGGAGATTGGAAAGGAGGTGGGCAAGAAATACAACATCAAGTTAATCGTAAACTTTCCAAAGCAAGGCAGAATTGACGAGTTTGAAAAATACGGGACAAGGGATTTGAGCCTGATTATAGATTATGACAAAAAGAGATTTCCAATAGATAGGGAGATCATCAAGCAAAAGGCAGTTGAGATGCTGGGGGACAGTGTTAAAACGGAGGATGCCTACATGTATGAAAACAAGGAGGGTGTGAGGGTGTTTACAGATGGCTGGAAGATAGATATTTTACCCCATTCACTGCACATCTGGACTGACTTTGATGATAATGTCACAGCATTCTGTGAGTGGTTAATGGAGAATGCTTATGAGATGAAATAGAGAGAGAGAATAATTTTTCAAATTAAATGTTTTCAAGCTTCTCCAAGAGCTCCTGGGCTTCCTCGTTTTTTGGTTCAAGTTTTACTATATATTTACAGCAGGCAACTGCCTCGTCTTTTTGCCCCAGGGCCAGATGCACGTTGGTTTTAAGGCTCAGGGTCTCTACATCCTCGTTATCCAACCGAAATGCTTTTTCAAAGTAGGACAATGCCCTTTGTGCGTCATCTACGATAAAGAAAGCACTGCCCATGATAAACATAAAATCATGATCGTCGGAATACTGGGATTCCAAATTTTTACCATATGCTATGGCCTCGTCATATTCGCCATCCCTGAGAAGTTTTTTGATACGACGTTTAGGATGCTTGAATAGGCCCACCATGCTGTTTCAAAAATTTAAAGAAACAATCACAATTTGAATGTAGATAAATCAGGAATTGATGTTTATGATTCCATTTTCAATCAGGAACTGGATTCCTCGAATAAAAGTGGCATCATCAAGGGACCCGTCGGCCCACCATCCGGCATTGGCCTTGATCCAGGGCGGGATTTCGCTACTTGTTGTTGTTGTTGTTGTACCATCAGAAGAGCCGGCAGTAGTCGAAGGAATTTTTATAATATCTTTTTCAATCAGGAACTGGATTCCCCGAATAAAAGTGGCATCATCCAAGATCCCGTCGGCCCACCATCCGGCATTGTCCTTGATCCAGGGCGGGATCTCCTGAGGGACCGCAGCAGCAGGTACGGGCGGAACAACAATACTGTCATTTGCAAATATAGTTGCGGGAATTACCAGATAATCCCAGGGCACAACGGGTGTAATTCCCTCAGGGGACAGGCCATAAATCAATATGGCATATTTTACAGTACCCGGTTTTTCCTTTACAATAAAATCAATTATGGCCTGACCGGATGGCGAATAAAGGCGATTTTTATTATCTTCTTTTGCAAGGGATCTTAATGTGGAAAAATCATCATCCACCACGAGAAAATCATACTGGACCTGGTTTAGAAATTCAGTATCATCGTATTTACTGATAAATTTTATGATCCATTTTGTCTCACATCCCTGAACTAGATCTTCAGGACCATAAAAGATATGGAGTTGGTAGTCAAAGTTTTTTGTAGGTTTTTTTATCTTGACTTCCTTATCAAAGTTGGTTTCACATCCGGCATCTACGAAACTAGTCTGAGTAGAGGTGTACTGTGCAATCGGGGATTCCTGGACATTTTCTTTATAATCTAATAATGCAAATTCATATTCGACTGGGGCAATTCCCTCTGAAACATGCGTGTATGTTTTGGCCTTTATCGGGAATGGGAAATCATCTACGATCCAAATCTTACTGACAACGCCGCCGGTTTTCCATCCAATTTGAATTGTCTCCCAGGATCCTGCGGGAACTGTAACATTTTCAATTGCTATTGGCGCAATCTGTTCACCGCCAATATTTCCAATCTTTCCCCAGGATATCGCACTGAAAGCTTTTGGTCCCTTTCCACCGGAACGATCATCTGAAGTTGCAAATGCGGACAGCCATGCTATGGAGGATTTGAACGCACCGCGGTAAATTCCCAGTTCTTCACTGCCACCGGTTGGTTCTGGGGCAATTTTTCCAAGTTCCATTTCCCCGACAATTATTTTACTGCCATCAAATACAACGACTTCTGCCAGCCATTTAGTTTCACTTCCAACCTGTTTGTCACCCTTTATCCACATGTCCAATTCAAAGTTAGTACATTCCTTGTAATCCACATGACACATTGAATACGAAAAGAAATCCCCTTGTTTGAGACCCTCGCCTGCATACCATGTACCTGGATGATCTACCCCGCCACCCTGGAATTGTGCAAAAGCTGATGGAGCAGCCAAAGATCCAAAAAGTATGGCAGTAATAGCTGAAATTAGTAGTAATGTTGCTTTCAAACCTGAAAAAAATTGTCAAACCACATAGTTAAACGTTTTTCAAATATGTAAATAATGAGAAAAATACGTGATGAAATCCTGTTCAAATAGGCAAATATAGAGGAATAAGTACAGAAATTCCAGAAATGTGCGAATGTTCCAAAGTCCATCTGTTTGAAGTAGAGTTCAAACTAGATGGAATGATCGTGGTTCCCACCCATAAGAACTGCGGATTTGCACTAGATGAAAAACAGGCTGACAAGTTCCAGAAAGAACTAGTAAAATCATGGGGCTTTGAAGGCGAGGACGATTAATTAAAAAATAAAAAATAGATTGCGAGTTTCTATCTAGTTATAGTTGTTTGACAGCTTCTTTGCAAACGCCAGTTGTGCATTTACAGTCGTGACTGCAGATACAATGACCCTGCATTGCACAGTCGCATTCATATTCTGGATCGCCGCTATCAGCTTCGCATCCACATGCTTGATCTACCATGTAAACCAGTAATTGTACTTATTTTAAAAGGTTAGTAATGCAGGAAAACATTACACATTTGAGATAATCCCAAGTATGTTACTGCATGATTTTTGGACGGCAATGGATTGCCGTTCAAGCATGTGGGGATCAGATTCAACGTCAAATGCAACCTTTAGAATATACATCAGGTCCTGCTCACGATTCAGGGTATTTTTGATTTTTATGAAATTTTCTTGATTTACGTACCCAAGATAAAAATAACAGTCAGAGAGCATTGAATTTTTTGCAAAGAAATCATGTTTTTGTTGAATAATCCGGGAATGGTTGTTGTTGTTTTCTACAAGATCGGAAAAACCGATTGTGGATTTTAGCATTCTTTCAAGCAGCGTCGGGGTAGCCCGCTCAATTCCAGCTGTCTGAGTCACAGTAGAGATGTGCTCGTTGATGGTATTTTTGTTTAATTTTCGAAGAGAGTCAAGCATGTGGGAGGGACTGGCTCGCTGGTGATTAATTGCGGATATGGCCTTGGCCAGATAGTAGGTGGCACATTTCTGCCAGCAGGGGGCAAACACGCCGGGGGTCGGAATTGATTCAATGGTTTTTTGACAGCAGAATTGGGATTCTATCAAACAATTTTTGGCAAAATCAGAAAACAGCAAATCATGTTTTTCATTAATCCGGGAGAGCATCATTCGTAAATCCCAGGACTCGTCTTGGAGAATTTCCAAATGATTGTACCGGAGGAGCCTTTCAGAGTTCTTTTCAGATAATGATGAATGATGAATAATTACAAATTTGTTCTCGCAAGGAATTATTTGGTCAGGTTCGGATTTTCCATCAAAGATGAAAAGATCATAACCGCATGAATCAAAAGACAGATTACCGTTTTGACATCCGCCCAGTCCTATTGGGAAACCAGACAATTCATTGGATTCAATGAATTTTTGCAGTTCCATGTGATTTTCTAACTTTGGTTTTTCTATAAAGGGGTCAACTCACAAAGTTTTACAATTGTGCAAGTCAAAATCATTTTTCTGGCAGTCTCAAAATATAATTAAAAATGCATGTTTCTACGCCCAAGAATATCTTTGCTTTCAGGTTTCTGCAGATTGTCAGTGTGGATGGATTCTCAAGATTAAAAATCTGCGGGCTGGTGCAAAACAGCGATTCAGGATTCATCAAAATCCTTTGGAATCCAAGGCACTATTTTAGAAAATCATAATCTCGGATCCCAGTTTACAGAATGAGGAGAAAATGAACAGTCTCCAAAAATTTAGTGTGTTTTTTATCAAATGCGTCTAATGATTAGGTATGCGCAATAACATTGTTTTTTGTGCATTTCCGGATTTTGGCTAAATTTATGCCTGAAAACTTTGATTTTTTTGTGTATTTTGAAAAATCATCTGTTAGAATTCGGGCCTAGGAAATTACGCAGGGCATCAACTCTGCATCTGCAGGTCAGCAATCACAGGTTACCAGAGTACAATGCAAGTTGGGCTTTAGAACTAATGCTTATGCCACTTGATCATTCTTTTTTTTTTTGAAACTGGAATCCATTGGCTTTTTCTTTTTCTTTACTCAAATCAGGATTCAAAGAATCAATTTAGATAATGCATGTCGTGGGGACTGTATTGCATATTTATTTATGAAAAATTGCAAAAACCTACATCATAAAGTCATCAAAAACAATCAGGTATTTTTGATCAGTAAAAATCATGGCCTGCTATACACACACACACATACAATTACAAAATAAATGCATTTGATGATCTGATCAAAAAAAACCAGAATGACAAATAGCTGTTTGGGACATGTGGAATAGACACAAAAAAGATTGGGGGGTGTCATACCTGCAACAGTTCTAGTATTACTTTGTGTCTGTTATGCTTTGACATCTTGACGGGGCATCGTTAAAACAAAAAGCGGTTCAAACAAGGAGGGGCACATCTAGCTGTAGTTGCAGACGATCTCAAAACAAACTCGTCGTCTGTGTTCCCCCTCGCGTTCCAAACATGTATTTTAGTTGCAGAGGATCTCAAAACAAACTCATAGCCAAGTCCGTCAATTCAAACGGCACCAAGCATTCTTAAATGAAGATTGCCGGTGCCAGGAGAAAATTAGTATTATTTGTCCCACTCTGTGATGAAATACCTGTATTTTTCTGCATGAGCTATCGACTCGGCGATCACATACCATATGTGCAGCTCTGATGTATCCCCCATCAACTGATCGCATGGAATCATGAGTGTCTTCTCTGTTGCGTCATACTGGAGATGCTCTGATAGTTGTTCTGCCTTTACAAAATAACTGTGTTCTATGATCTGATTATAGTGCTCTGCTGTAACCTTACAACTGCCATTTTCATCCCCCGTGACTAGATGTATCGGAATCGAGTTTTTTACAATGTCCCTTTCATTTATCTGGCTCCAGTCCGGCTCTGCATACTGTTCAAGTATCCCGCCCAGTATTGATTCCTGCAGAAATGACTGCTCGTCGTATATTCCAGCGACTATAGCCGCACCCAGGGCTACAGCAGCTATTATGGTTAGGATCTTGTAGTTCATGACTGTTAGTTTGTCCATTTGAGAATCACAAATACCTTTGTAAATTAGTTGCTATATAATCAGTCATCCCTTTTGGCCTGCACAAGAGCTCATTTTCCCGGCAGTGATCTGAGGAGAAGCATAGGGATTTGGTCGTTGTGACCATAATTCAGGATAGTGACGGTCAAAAATTCGTGAATTATTTTCAGGAATTCCAGTTGATTATTCATGTTTGTTTTAGTAAAATCATCCAATCTTTTGTTTTTGAATGATTTCTAGTTCACGGGCCCCTTGTCTTTTCACTGCAAGTTGACATGGATCAGGCATTTTGATCAGATTGGAGATGAGAGAGGGCAAACGCAGGAATAAATGTTCACAAGAAGAAGAAGAGAGATGTGCCAACATGTAAGACATGCAAAAGGCGTTTCCTGCTTGGAGGATCCACTCAGATCTGTTTTGAATCGATCCCCCGTATCTAGGAGAGTCCAAATAATGACTGGAACCAGTCTACAACCATCTCAAAGATGTTACGCTCATCAGTTGGTTCGGGATCCGTTGGGGTGGGTTCGGGTTCGGGTTCGGGATCCATTGGAACGGGTTCGGGATCCATTGGAACGGGTTCTGGATCCATTGGAACGGGTTCGGGATCCATTGGAATGGGTTCGGGATCCATTCGTAGTGGTTCGGGATCCATTGGAATGGGTTCGGGATCCATCTTGTGTACGGGCGCGGATTTACCAACTATTGGTTCTACAACAATGTCATACACATAGTCATCGTGTGAAGCGAGCCGTGTTCCACGGGTGTCATGTAGTAATATGCTGAGATTGCCTGAGAACTCTTCCTCAAAGAATATCATCAGACTCTCAAAATGCGTTATGACTTGTACGCGGGATTCAGAGTACGATGTCCGTGTCTCAGATATGAGTGAGGATGCGTCACAGACGTAAATACGGTCTGACTCGTATTCTTTGCCAGTGCAGACATCAGGTGCAAGAATATTTGAAACTAATCCATATTGTATCAAAGCGTCCGGATGTTGCGATGTAGAGTTATCTGTGAGGATTACCTCCATCTTTAGGATGTTCTGGCGCGCGTTAACTGGCAGTACATGCGGCGTTATTGTAAGGAGCGTGTCGGGCTCTATTCTTATCTGGGACAGGTCTGTTAGGACGTCTACATTGTTTGATGTAAAGTTAAAGGATACGTCATAGTGCAGGCCTCCGCCTCCTCTGATGCCGCTGCCACCGCCACCGCCACCGCCACCACCGCCGGATCTGCGTTCTGATGGATCAGGTGTCGGCGTAGATGGAGGTTCTGGTGAAGGGATAACCGGAGGTACTGGTAAGACTAACGATGCAGAATCAGATAGAACCGGAGAGTCAGACACGCTGATGGCGCCCATGCCAGTTACTGCATCAGATAGTATGAGGGTGTCAGTGGGGTTGAGGGTCTTTTGAACTATTGCAGTATCAGTGATTACTGGAGAGTCGGATTCTGCGACGGCGCCCATGCCAGTGACAGTATCAGATAGGACGGGGGAGTCAGTGTGGTCGAGGGAGAATTCAAGGAGTGCGGAATCTGCGATTACAGGAGTGTCGGATCCTGCAATGGTGCCCATGCCAGTTACGGTATCAGATAGGACTGGGGAGTCAGATGTGGCAAGGAAGAGTTGAACGGATGCCGAATCGGTGATTGTCGGAGAGTCGGATTCTGCGACGGCGCCCATGCCAGTTACTGTATCAGATAGGACTGGGGAGTCAGAGAGGGTAAGTGAGAATTTCAGGAATGCCGAATCTGCGATTGTCGGAGAGTCGGATTCTGCGAGAGTGCCCACGCCAGTTACTGAATCAGATAGGACTGGAGAGTCAGAGGGGTTGAGGGAGAGTTGAACGGATGCGGAATCAGTGATTACAGGAGAATCGGATTCTGCGACGGTGCCCATGCCAGTTACGGTATCAGATATGACCGGAGAGTCAGAGGGGTTGAGGGAGAATTCAAGGAGTGCCGAATCGGTGATTGTCGGAGAGTCGGATTCTGCGACGGTGCCCATGCCAGTTACGGTATCAGATATGACCGGAGAGTCGGAGATGGCAATGGAGAGCTGAGCGGATACAGAATCAGTGATTGTCGGAGAATCGGATTCGCCAAGAGTGCCCACACCAGACACCGCATCAGATAGGGCCGGAGAGTCAGAGATGGCAATGGAGAGCTGAGCGGATACAGAATCAGTGATTGTCGGAGAATCGGATTCGCCGACGGCGCCCATGCCAGATACGGTATCAGATAGAGCTGGAGAGTCAGAGATGGCAATGGAGAGCTCAAAGAGTGCCGAATCGGCGATTACAGGAGAGTCGGATTCTGCGACGGTGCCCATGCCAGTTACTGTATCAGACAGTGTTGGAGAGTCAGAGATGGCAATGGAGAGTTGAAGAACGGCAGAGTCAGTCAGTACAACAGAGTCAGATTCGCCGATGACCCCCATGCCAGTTACTGTATCAGATAGGGCAGGAGAGTCAGAGAGAGCAATGGAGAGTTGAGTGGATGCAGAATCAGTTATTACAGGAGAATCGGATTCGCCGATGACCCCCATGCCAGTTACTGTATCAGATAGTACGGGAGAGTCAGAGATACCAATGGAGAGTTGAAGAACGGCAGAGTCAGTCAGTACAACAGAGTCGGATTCTGCGACGGTGCCCATGCCAGTTACTGTATCAGACAGTGTTGGAGAGTCAGAGATACCAATGGAGAGTTGAAGAACGGCAGAGTCAGTCAGTACAACAGAGTCGGATTCTGCGACGGTGCCCATGCCAGTTACCGTATCAGCCAGGACTGGAGAGTCAGAAACACCAATGGAGAGTCGGGCGGATACAGAATCGTTGATTGCAGGAGTGTCGGATTCCCTTAGTGTGCCCATGCCAGATACCCCATCAGATAGGACGGGGGAGTCAGTAGGATTAAGGGATCGCTTAAGGAAGACAAAGTCAGATAGTGCCGGAGAGTCTTCGTGTGTGACGACATTAGTGATATGAATGTCGTGTTGATCAGATACGGCAGGTGCATCAAAAGATGTAATAAAGAATTTCAGGGTTGCGGAATCTGTGATTGCAGGAGAGTCGGATTCTGCAACGGTGCCCATGCCAGTTACGGTATCAGTCAGGGTGGGGGAGTCAGAGACGCCAATGGAGAGTTTGACTGATGCGGAATCGTTGATTGCAGGAGAGTCGGATTCTGCGACGGTGCCCATGCCAGTTACGGTATCTGCCAGGACCGGAGAGTCAGATAACGCAAGTGAGAATTCAAAGAGTGCGGAATCAGTTATTACCGGAGAGTCGGATTCTGCGACGGTGCCCATGCCAGTTACGGTATCTGCCAGGACGGGGGAATCAGATGGATTGAGGAAGAATTTCAGGGATGCGGAGTCAGTCAGTACGGGAGAGTCGGATCCTGCGACGGTGCCCATGCCAGTTACGGTATCGGCCAGGACGGGAGAGTCAGAGATGGCAACTGAGATCTGAACTGATACGGAATCGGCCATTACAGGAGAGTCGGATTCTGCGACGGTGCCCATGCCAGTTACGGTATCTGCCAGGACGGGAGAGTCAGAGAGACCAATGGAGAGTTTGACTGATGCGGAATCTGCGATTGCAGGAGAGTCTTCTTCTGTGTTGTTATTCATGATTTGAATGTCGTGTTGATCAGATACGGCAGGTGCATCAATAGATGTAATAAAGAATTTCAGGGTTGCGGAATCTGCGATTACAGGAGAGTCGGATTCTGCGACGGTGCCCATGCCAGTTACGGTATCTGCCAGGACGGGGGAGTCAGATGGATTAAGGGAGAATTTCAGGGATGCGGAATCAGTGATTACCGGAGAGTCGGATTCTGCGACGGTGCCCATGCCAGTTACGGTATCAGTTAGGACTGGAGAGTCAGATAATGCAACTGAGAGTCGAACAGATACGGAATCAGTGATTGCAAGAGTGTCGGATTCTGCGACGGCGCCCATGCCAGTTACGGTATCAGTTAGGACTGGAGAGTCAGAGATGGCAACTGAGAGTCGAACTGATACGGAATCTGCGATTGCAGGAGAGTCGGATTCTCCGACGGCGCCCATGCCAGTTACAGTATCAGTAAAATCTACAGAGTCAGATATCACAAATCTTACTGCCAGTGTTGCACTGTCTGTTATTTCAGGGGAGTTTATTTCGTTAAACTTTGGCGGCTCTTTGCCAAAGTCTCCGCTGGTGCGAACAGGTACGCTAAATAGTACTCGGGTTCTTTCGTCATCCCGTATAATGGTGCGTCCGTATATCTGCACCTCGGCTGAACCAGTATCTGCAACTACAAATTGATCATCGCCAAATATTGAAAGGTGTGCAGGACGTTCAAACTGGACACCTCCCAGAGGACTAAACAGTTCGGAATATACCCCATCTGGATCAAACACCTTGATGTGATCGTCATCTGAAACAAAAATAGAATCAGTAGAGTTTACTGCTATTCCATACGGCGCTTCAAATCGTTCACCACTCTCAATATCAAAATCAAGATCCCCCTGATATATCCCATCAGGGTTGAATATCTGAACTACTTCACGAGTTGATTCATTAGTTGCATCTCCGGCGACATAGACTGCCCCCGTAGAGTTGACTGCAATACCCCGTGCAAAATTAAATAATCGATCATCATCCTCCGGCAGACTCAATTTTTTAATAAAGTTGCCAGACGGATCAAACTTTTTTACTGTAGGACTAGTATCCGTAACAAAGATAAAACCATCAGAGCTGACTTCTACATCCACAGGATTAGCAAGACCTCCTGCCGTGTCCAAGTTTCTAACATACTCTCCTGAAGGGTCAAACATCTGGACGTTGTTGCCACGAAAGCCATTTGTAACAAAGATAAAATCAGTAGAGTTTGTCGCCACTCCCTGCGGACGGGTGAACCCATTTGGACCGGGAGTCAGACTGCCAGCATATGTTCCTGAAGGATCAAATATCTGGACGTTGTGGTTTACCGAATCTGCAACATAGATAAAGCCTGTAGAGTTTGCCGCCACTCCCTGCGGCTGCATAAACGATAACCCACCCGTAGTATCTAGATTTCTAAGAAACCTTATTCCAGTAAACGGTGAGACGTCTTCTTCGACCATAGCCGTGGCATCTGTGGCATTAGTTATGGTAATTACAAATGTCCGGGCATCAACCCATATTCCAGTATAGTCTGAACCGATCGGATTCTCAAAGGTAAAGACTGCATCAATCAGGCGTTTGTCCTGAATTCCTGTTCCACCGGGCCTGTCCGTATCTTCTGAAACTGTTATGGTAAGCGTATCGCCTACGGAGAGCACTTCATCTGCATTGTCCGGATCATTCCATACTGCCGTTATTGTCACGGCGACGTTTGCTACTGGGGCGTTGATAAACTCAAGTGCGTTATCTGTCACATCGGTGATCGTACCGGCGGTATATGTGACGGTGACGGGGTCGCCTGAGGCAATTGGAGTAGTCACCGTAAGTGTTATGGTTTTCCCAGTTAAGACAACCTCTGTGACTGGATTAGAGACTGGATTAGAGACTGGATTAACAAATACGGTAAATTCTTCCGGTAATGGATTCCCCCTAACTGATTCGGATATTGTAATTCTAATGGTTTCAGGATCCGAAACGATGGCAGATACGAATTCTGGCTGCGCGTCAATTTTTGTCATGTCCGAGAGGATCGGCGCATCAGATATGTCAAGGATATTGGCAGATGATGCAGAATCAGAGAGGACTGGAGCATCAGATATGTCAAGGATATTGGCAGATGATGCAGAATCAGAGAGAACCGGCGCATCAGCTATGTCAAAGATATTGGCAGATGATGCAGAATCAGAGAGGAACGGAGCATCAGATATGTCAAGGATGCGGATAGATGATGCAGAATCAGAGAGAACCGGTGCATCAGATATGTCAAAGGTACCGGCAGAGGATGCAGAATCAGAGACAGTCAGAATATCACGTAGAAAAAAAGCGCTGCCGTTGGTCAGTACATCCGTGTCTAGTGTACTAAGCGCCGGAAGTGCTTTGTTAGCAGGAGTCTCATCATAAGATGAAACTATTGTACCGCCTTGTAGTATGAGTGAGTCTTTATCAACATAGTTGAGATTCTCGGTAAAATCTGCACGAGCCACGGTATATTTGAATATCATCTTGCCTCCAGGCAATACCTGGTCAAAGACGGCAACCTTACTGTTATTCAATTCGAGTTCCGGCATTCCAGTTACCTTAACAGGCAGGTTAAAGACCATGGTGATTGGAACAGTATCCCCCCAACCATACTCCCCGACGGGTGCAGAGACAGAAAGCACTGCAGGGGCTGGCAGTATTGTGGATAAATCAAATATGCGCACCGTGTTATCAATGCCATCTGTAACAAAGACGTTATCACTGTTTACAGTTATTCCAACCGGGGATTCAAATGGCGGAGTGATAAATTCACCAAACTCGTTGAGAAGATTTCCATTCAAATCAAATATCTGTATATTGCGATTTACAGAATCTACTACAAGGATGTGTGTGGGGGTGACTGCGATACCGGATGGAATTAAGAGGGAGTTACCTGCATCATTTAATCTAGGGAATGTGCTGACAAAAGTACCGTCCAGATCAAATACCTGTATTCTGCTATTACGGGAATCTGCTACAAGGATGTGTGTAGAGTTGACTGCTATGTCTCGCGGAGATAAGAATTGACCGTTTCCAGAACCCTTGCTACCAAACTCACTGACAAAAGTACCGTCCAGATCATGTACCTTTATTCTGCGATTTCCAAGATCGGCTACAATGATGTTTGTGGAGTTGACTGCTATGCCTAGTGGGAAGAATAAATCATCTTCCTCGATATCATCTTTCCCGAGACCAAATTCACCAAACTCGTCGAGAAAACGACCATCCAGATCAAATATCTGTACTCTGTGATTCCTGCTATCTGCTACAATGATGTTTGTAGAATTGACTGTTATGCCTTGTGGATCTGAGAAAGTGCCCTCCTCGTCACCTGATCCACCGAAATTGCTGAGAAAAGTACCGTTCAAATCAAATGTCTGTATTCTGTCATTTCCGGCATCTGCTACAAGGATGCGTGTAGAATTGACTGTTATGCCATATGGAAATGAGAGAGTGCCGTCTGCAGAACTTGATTCACCAAACTCATTGACAAAATTTCTTGACAAATTAAATATCTGTATTCTGTCATTTCCGGTATCTGCTACATAGAAGTTTGTGGAGGTGGCTACTATGTCTCGCGGAGATGAGAAGGCGCCGCCCTCAGAACCTAATCCACCAAATGCGTTGGAACCACTCCCATCCAGATTAAATGTGTTTATTCTGTGATTTTCAATATCAGTTACAAGGATCTGTGTGGAGGTGACAGCTATGCTTTGTGGATATGAGTAAACTCCCATCCCGGAACCAAATCCGCCGAACTTGCTGAGAAAAGTACCTTCCAGATCAAATATCTGTACTCTGTCATTTCCAGAATCTGCTACAAGTATGCGTGTAGAGTCAATTGTTATGCCGGATGGGGAATTGAAATGGCCATCCCCGATACCTGATTCGCCGAATGTGCGGACAAAATTACCCTGCAAATCAAATACCTGTACTCTGTCATTTCCAGAATCTACTACAAAGATGTTTGCGGAGGTGACAGCTATGCTGGAGGGGGAATTAAAATTGCCGTTTGCGAAACCGGATTGACCGAACTTGTTGAGAAGAGTACCTTCCAGATCAAATACCTGTACTCTGTCATTTCCGGTATCTGCAACATAGATGTTTGTGGCAGTGGCTGTTATGTCCCGTGGAGCTAAGAAAGCACCGTCCCCGGAACCGGATTCACCAAATGTCCTGAGAAAAGTAGGTTTCAAATTCGGAACCGGATTCAGTTCAAACACATGTACTCTGTCATTTCTAGAATCTACTACAATAATGTTTGTGGAGGTGACAGCTATGCTGGATGGTTCGTTTAAACTGTTTCCAGAGTGAGCCGGATTTCCAAAAACAACGTGGATGCCGTTTACAACCCTAATCCCCTCAAAGGATCCAAGTTTGTTACCTGCAAGATCCACAACAGAGTTGCCAAGATAGGATATGCTGATGATATCCTCCAATGCTATCGAGTTCATAAGTTTCACTTGAATACCATCATCAGATAGTGTCACATCAAATATCCCGTTTCCGGCAGTAACACCTGAGACCACAAAATTCGCATCAGATACATCAGTAATTTCTTCAGAGAAGGTAAGCAGGATGGTATTAGTAGATGTTGTCTCTGCATGCAGTATGCCAGGTGCGGTGCTATCCTCCACAATCTGAGAATAGGATGATTCAATGCCTCCCAGCCCAAACAGTACAGTAGAGAGAATTCCCATAATTATGATTAGCTTTGATGTGCCAGAATTGGTGTTGTATATCTCTGAGAATTGTCTTTTGTCCATCAGGATCATCAGTTCATTATTTTATTCAACAAGTTGAATATATTATACACTAATACATCTCAGGCAGCTGTCCATCGTCTGAAAATCAGGCTCTGGGGGGGGATCCCCTAAATGAAGGGGCTTTTTGCGTGTTTTTATATACAAGAATTTATGGCTAATCCATCTTAACTGTAACATTCCGAATGTATAATCACACAACTACATCTGATGACCACATATAAAATGAAAATTTATACAAAGTTTTCTGATTTTTATAAAATTTTAGAATATCTGGTACAGAATCACGGATGTGCAGGTTTTAAAAATCTTAAAACAAGTCCCCACAATCCCCTGTATTTCCTGCTACAATACACGGGGTGAAAGTTTTCCATTCCAGTATCAGCAGCTCCCAGTTGGACAGCTTTGGGCATCACCTCATGCGGTTGATGCCGCCTTACATTTGGAATATGTCATATTTTAAGATCGATTACACACAGACTGTTAACTGCCAAGGTTTTTCTTTTTGATTTTATAGATTTTCCAGATTGCTACAATAATGGCTGCAATCACAATACTGATTGCTATCAAGGTGATAGTCAGGCCATAAAATGTGTTCCACTTGACAACACATGTTTCCCAGTCAGCACTCCATTTCAAAAAAATGGACAGTCTAATTTAAAACTCGGTTCAGCATCACTTGCTGGGATGGGGGCAAATAATACCAGTGAAAATAAACAAAAGAAAAAGATGTTTTTTGTCATACTGACACCGTTATTGTATTTTTAATATAAGATTTTGCAGGGGCCGTGGATCGCCTACAGTGCCCAGACCGGCATAATCTTCGTCCCAATACTGCAACCCCCAGAAATACCAACATTGATGTTACCAAGTTCTACATTAGACACCTGATTGCCAAACATATTGCGTACATAATGATTAGCGTCATATCGAAAATTTATACAGCAAAAAGATTGTCTTGATTTTATTTTCAATGTTCCTGTATTTCTGCAGTTATATGCTGATTAAAAACATGGCATCATAATTTAGGATGGATTACATTATTTACAAGACAAACCCTAACAAAATAATCACGTAGCAAGAAGCATATGCCCAAGTCATTTTCAGGATTATTCCAGTTTTATCATTATGCTTGCCTAGGTAAATCCAGCAATCTCTAGTTTTTTGATGGTTTTTAGTTCAAGAACTTTGTCTTCTTCTCGCATACAACTGTGACGCTAGATGTTTGTAGTTGTTTTTATTCCGTGAATTACAAGGTTTTGATCCGGGCATAAAATTACAACGGGGACATACAATCCATCCCGTTGTACAAGCAGACAACAGATCCCGCAACGGTTTTGGCCAGACAGATATCTGTTAACACGAAATCTTGACAGCCTCCTTGTTTGCCACATATTCCTTTACAACTCGTTTTTTCTGGCCCTGGTTTCTTCAAGTATATTTCTCGTTTTTGAATTTGTCGAGTTTGTGTAGCGTATCCTTTTCTTTGGTAATCTCGCCTACACTCTATCTTTTCCACATAATCAGTAAATGAACATTTAGACGGGTCTTAGATGTTTTGATGTAATGATAGTTTCAGGAGTGTCATACAAACAAGTTCTTTTACTTGAAAATTAATTTTGTATCATTTGCAGCGATTAACAAGACCCAGAACAGCCCTATCATGTCTGTTTGATATATTCCCAAAAGACTGACTATCTCATATGATGTAAAAAGATCCTCAGACCGTACCGTCTCCCCCTTTTGTAGACATACCAAGATGGTTTATCCAGGATACCTCTGGTACAGGAATTCTCGCCTCTCTCCAATCTCCCCAGTCCAGACAGGAACCAGTCTCAATAGTGCCATGGTACATCATGCCTTTTTTGTCTCGGCTCTGTTTATGACTAGTTTGATATGATTTCAAAAGTATTGATTTACATCGTTCTTTGCTGCATCTTTTGAATACAGGCATAGTAAATTTTGCATTAAGGAAATTCAAGACATATCCAAGTCTGCTGCATGGTACTTTCTGCCGTCTTTTTTGCCTGCAAGTTTTAGATTGTCAAAAATTGAATACACGCGTCACCCTGTTGAATATCTGCAAGTTTTTTTTATACGGCGTATGTGCCTGCATGTTGTGAATATTGATTTATAGCCTTCTTGCACGACCCCCAAAACCCGTTTTGATTCAAGCGCAAATTTTGTTCATTGCATACCAGATATAGGATTAAAGCGCCCTCGGCGGGATTTGAACACGCGTCTCAGCCGTGACAGGGCCGAATTCTAGACCGGGCTATACTACAAGGGCACTAATATTTTGAATCAAAGTGCTAGATTAAAAGTTTCGGTCATGAGAAAAAATTTGTAAAAGACTAAATTATACACGCAGAGTATTTTCGTGAGGGTCTATGGCGCAGCCAGGTAGCGCACCGGACTTTTAATCCGGTTGTCGAGGGTCCGAATCCCTCTAGACCCGCTCCCTTATCGACACGAGTCCGGGTCATCGTATATAACCCTGTTGAAATTTCAAAGATTTTTGGCCCCCCTTATATTAAATCAAATTTGGAGACTATTCAATGAAACTTTTGAAAAATAATTTCCAGCGATCAGAAAAACAGTCCGCACTGGCATTATTCCATCAGGGGATTCGTGCAGAGGAGACGCGGCGCGGGTATATGGTCTGCTGCAGTTTGTGCTGTGTGATATGCTCGAGGAGATACATTGTTCCCATGCCTCGCACAAATATTCCTCTTTTCTAGCATGGAAATTCAGATTGATAAACAAATGAAATCATTTGTTGGTAAAATAATCCATTTTAGATTTTAAAATTTCAGAAAATGATTCAAGAGCAATTATTGAATGATTGGACATAGTTGTTATTTGAAAAATTAATTATTAAGAATATGTAATTCTTGGAATTTTTGACGCATCAGTTGATTCATGGACGAACTTTACAGCGCTAGTTTTGTCTGTAATCTGCATGGGCGAAGTAAGACCAGACGGCGTCTCTTTATACACGGACACCTTGTCGTCGGATTCTTTTAAAACAGTTGTTTTGTCATTGTTCTCCATAACCTACTTACACCTAGTTTTTATATAAAACATGCATCCATAACTAGTGTTATATCTTGTCATTTTACATCCATTCCTCCCTTAATGGTGGATTGGTATTGAGATGTTGGGATGGGGAAATATAGTTGAAAAATGGTATATCGAATAAAACACCGTTTCTTTTTTTAATTTTAATTCCAATAGTATTAGGATATAGTATCAGTGTGGATCATGAGAATACACATGCTTACTGCTTGCTGTATCATGATTACGCCGATGTTTGGTTCTGGGGATTATGACTCTGTAGTACAATACATCCAAAAATATACCACATGTTACGGAGAATCGAGATCTACTTGCTCAATTTTTCATCCAAACGGATATGTTGAAATTACACCTGGATCTAACCGCAAGGTATGTTTTGATGATTATTGTTCCCAGAAGTATATTGATAAGAATTTTATCAAAAACTATGTAGATCCACCCCCTACAGAAGGTCAGATGTGGATGAGGTCGATATCTCCATATTATGATGACGACCTGAAATTATGCAACCCGTCCAACCCTTCCTGCTTTGGCTATTCTCGGGACCGTTAGTAAAATCACCATATCCAATGTATGCCGTTGCCGTCTTTTTATCATCTGGGACCTGCAAAAGGGTCAGAGGATCTGAAACAATCATGTGTGGTGATTCCGATGATTCCCCCAAACATCTTTTTGCTTTGTTATGTGGGTATTGTTTGTATGTAGAGATACCTGTGTGTGTTGTTTGTGTTGCAGTCGTTGTTGTTGCTGCTGCTGCTGTTTGTACCAGCACAGTCATTTGCGCCAAGTGTGGATGATATAATTACATATCATTCAAAAGATATGTGGTATCCAGGCAAGGGACGACTCTGGGGGATTCCTTTGTATATGTTGTATGTGATAATATGCAAAAGTTTGCAGAGTATGATGATGATGATAATGATGACTATGTTGCAGCCACGCTGTTATCTGGGAAAAGATATGCTACCTGGGCAACTGTAATCTTTGATGATGGCTCGATTGTGGAATGCTCTGTGAGATAACAGTTATCCAAATAATGATGTGAACCATTTGCCAATCTGTTCAAGTATACCATCGCTGCTTTCAGGAGCCGCAGTTGATCCGGGTTCTGGATCCATTGGTGGTGGGGTTGGTTCTGGATCCATTGGTGGTGGGGTTGGTTCAGGATCCATCATGGCACCAGGTTCTGGGTCCATCATGGCACCTGGTTCTGGGTCCATCATTGCTGCACCGGGTTCTGGGTCCATCATGGCACCGGGTTCTGGGTCCATCATTGCTGCACCGGGTTCTGGATCCATTGGTGGTGGGGTTGGTTCAGGATCCATCATTGCACCGGATTCAGGATCAGTTGGTGTGGGTGTTGGTTCAGGTACATCAACCATCGAATCTGCGTCATTTTGTGTTCTGTCAGGTTCCTGTGTTTGCTCAGGAGTTACAGGTGGTACGGTACGGATTTGGTCACCTGAAGACCTGCTAGTTGAAGGGGTGCCTGAAGACTGGTTGTTAGATCCCTGTTCACTGCACAGTACTCCGCCACATACACGTGCATCAAGTGTGTTGCCGTGTCCTCCTCCGCCTGATCTTCTAGGAGCGGGTTCGGATGCGGGTGTTGGTTCTGGTTCTGGTTCAACAACAACAACCGATGGTGGTGTTACCAGGTTTGAGCCAAATACTGTAAAGTGTGCAGTCCAGATTATCAGGTCACGGTCGGTGTTTATGAAGCACTCCCCGGTGCCGTCAAGCTGCGCTGATACAGGGGTAAGATCATCGGCAGTACACGCTGCAATTATCTGGGTAGCTACTGCGCCGCCCTCAGAGTACCATGGAACGTTGCCTGCCTGTCCTCCAAGCTGTATCCGTATCGGTTTATCCGTATTTATCACAGAGCCTGCCTGTCCTATCTCGATGCAGGATGCCTGTGCACCAGAAGTTATTGCAGTGGAATCACAGCCGGATCCAGAGTCAGTTGGCAGAATCAGTATTCCATCAAAGGTAGAAGAGCTAAAGCTGGTGAAGGCAGGGATTGTCACCTGGATGTTCCCTCCACGTATACCTGTCGCAGTTACTACAATCTCGTTGTTTGTCGTAGCAGTTGGAGTCACTGATTCGCCGTCTATCAGTGATGAATAATCCAGCGTGGCATCTACTGTACTTGGATATATGACTGTGGCAAGGGTGGAATCAAAATCAGTGACTGCGATGCGGTTATCAGTAGCGTCAAGTACGACGTTGACTTCTGCTGTTACCGGATAGTCTTCTAGTGGTGAGAGCGCCGATGTAGAGTCTGATGTCTTTGTTGGACCAGCTATGTCGATTGTGGCAGTGGTTCCTGCTGCGAACCTGACTGAGAGTGTGAGTGATATGGTAGTGTAACTGGCGTCTGTGGGAGTGACATCAGCAAACGAATCTATTGTAGGGGTCAAACCAGCAGATGGCATCACGTCATCATAATGGGATCTTTCCGTAGTTACTAGTTTGTTGTAGATTATGGTGATTGTATCAGTGGAGAGCCTTGCAGATATTATCTCAGGTACTTCCGCATCAACTGTGATGGTATATGTGTTAGATGCCGCGTTCTGGTTACCTGCAGGATCTGCTGCCACATTTTCAGGTACGGATACTATTACCGTACCATCAGATGTAGTCACCACATCAAAGGTGTATGAGATGTCTGCCGTAGCAGTTTCAAAGTTTGATGGTACCGGTGCACCGCCTGATGCCGTTCCGGATATTATGATATCTGCCACATCAAAGCCTGGCACAGGCTCGTTGAAGGTGACAGTGTAGGATGCGGTGGTGTCAGTAAGTGTGGTGTCGCCATCAGCGATATCAGCGTTAGTTATGATTGCAGTTGGGCGGGTGGCATCATCTACGTTGTTTGTCACAGGCAGGGCAGCAAATGCCGCAAGTGCGTTTCCTGCAGCATCAGTTATGGCATCACCAACTGCGTAATTTATCGTGGGTGTGTCCCCGAGCGATATCTGGGTATCCACAGTTATGGTTACGGTAGTTCCAAGTATTACAGTACCAGTAACTGCATTGCCAGGTACGGTAAAGACCGGGGTAGCCGCAGTTCTTGCAAGGAATTCGGATGCAGTAAGTACGATCGTATTCGCATCACTAGTTACAGCAGCTACGATGGTTGGCACAGTCGTATCAGGACCTAAAACCGCAAGTGTCTTGATGGTGTTTGGAGTGTCAGTGTTTGCTATTACAGATGGAAGATCTCCTCCGTATACGAGTGCCAGCGTATCATCATCATCATCATCATTTACACTGACAAGCGAGTTGAATGCGCCATTTGCCGTGTCATGCTCGAATGGGTCACCACGGGCAGTCAGACCGGTGGATGATATGTCATATAATCGGATAAAGCCGTCTGCATCATCTCCCCTGTACGCAAGTGCCAGCGTATCAGAATCCAGCAGTGCCAGCGAGTTGATATGTACCTGCTCTTCAAATTCGGCAGCTGCAGATGTGGTCTGATATGTAGCAGCGTTAGTTCTTCCGGTAAAGCCACCAGATGAGGTAACATCAAATACCTTGATGGTACCATGCCCGTCATCTGCTAATGCGGCATCACCAATCGCAGAGTATGCGACTGCCACAGTGTCACTATCCACCCGGACAAGGGAGTGGTATGCCGTCCTTCTGGAATCATGTTCAACGGCATCTATGACAGTAATGGTATCGTCTGCTAAAATATCAACTGCCTGCAGGTATGCCTTTTGAGTATCACCCCTGTATGCAACTATCACCGTGTCATCATCGAGTTTTACAAGAGATGAGTACTGTCCATTATTATTTGCGCCAAGTGCCGTAACAGTTCCAAGAGACAAAGCACCGTTGTCAGGATCAATACTTATAATCTGGATATAGTTGTCGGGGGAGGCATCAGGATACGAATATGCAACTACCAGCCTGGTTGCATCAAGTGTTACCAGGGAGTGGTTGTGCGTCTGCTGGCCATCAAGGACAATTCCTATGGAGGTAAGCACGGAAACACCAAACGGTGCAGTAGTAGATGCGGTATCAACATCATATGTTCTGAGACGACTGGTACTGCCGGCCACATATGTAACTGCGATGGTATCATCATCCACAGCTGTAACAGCGGTGGATCTTGGGTGGGTTGTAAATTCGTTAATCGTCGTGGTTTTATCCTGAGTTCGGGTTTCAACCGTCCGACTGCCAATCAACGTAATGTCCCCGCCAATGATACTGTACAGGTTAAGAACAGTGTCAAAATTCCAGAGAGCCGCATCATCGCTATTGGCTCTAGTTACAGTGTGGGATGAGACATAGTAATCACCGGTGAAATGTACCAGGTTGTGCCTGTAGCCGCCTGGTGTAAGGTCAAGTGAGTTTATTTGGGATAAACTGTTTACTGTAACGGTGTATGTGGCAGATGCCGTGTTGCCGTTGGTGGCAGTATCAGTTGCCGCATCTGCAGGAATCAACACTGTGATTGTTCCGCCATTAGTGGTAGTTGCAGCAAAGGTGTACGTGCTGCCAGAACCGGTTGGTGTAGTGAGGGTTGCAGCTGCAGTACCAGATACTGTAATATCAGCTGCGACATCACCAAAGCCGGTTACATCCTCGCTGAAGGTGGCAGTATAAAATACAGAGCCGTCGTTTGTGTTGCCGTCATTATCGACACTGGCAGATATGGTTACAGTTGGTACCACAGCATCCACAACTACTGCAGAGCTGCCGCCAAGTGATGTGGCATCAGTAGTTGCAGGAAGTGTCAGAACAGCTGCAGCACCGCCGGTAGTGGCAACAAGGGTTCCGCTGCTTAATGCAAGCGGGGTTGTATCGACATAGTTAAGATCAGCCGAGTTGTGTCCTGCGGCAACAGTATATTGGAATGCCAGTTCGGTTCCAGGTGTGTTGGAGGTATAGACAACCACGGCATCATTATCACCAGTCTCCAGTGTCAGATGCAGGACTCCAGACAAGGTTACTGACTGGTCAAATGTCACGGTGATGTTAATGGTATCACCCGCATTGTGTGTACCGGGCGGTGCCGCTACGCCGGTTACAACTGGCACGCCAGCGACTGGCACGTTGTTTGTTACAGTCCGGTTGGTAATCGCCTCAAGTGCGTTTCCGGCGACATCAGTTAGGTCAGTGCCAACATATGTTACTGCAGGTGTGTCTCCAAACACTATTGATGTGCCAACGATTATGGTTATGGTACTGCCAGATATTGTAGGAGTGCCAGTAACGGTGTTGCCAGTAACGGTAAAGACTCCCGTAGGAGTAATTTCTGCAAGGGGTTCTGATGCGGTAATTACGATCGTGGTACTACCACTGGTTGCAGCAGACATGATGGTTGGTGGGGTGGCATCAACTGTGACTGTGTAATCGGCAGATGCCGTATTGCCGTTTTCTGCCGCATCTGCTGCCGCGCCTGCGGGGATGGATACTGTAAGTGTTTCATCGCCGGTGACAGTCACAGTAAAGGTGTAGGCATTACTGGTTCCAATTTGTGCAGGGGCAGTTGCGGTACCCGTTCCAGATGCCGTAATATCAGATGCCGCATCCTCAAAGCCCGTCACGGACTCTGTAAAGGTGGCAGTGTAAGTAAGGGTGCGGGTGGTGGCAGTCTCACCACTAGCAGTGGTTTGATCGTTAGATATGGTTACAGTTGGTGCCGTAGTATCCACAATTACAGCAGAGCTGCCGCCAAGTGATTCAGAAGCAGTGAGGGCAGGAAGCGCCAGATTTGCGGCAGTAGTGCCACCAGCGACATTAATGGTTCCGCCGTTTAATGCAAGCGAGGTTGTACCAACATAGTTGAGATCAGTCGAGGTGTGTGTTGCAGCAACGGTATACTGGAATACCAGGTTAATTGTACCCGTACCGGAGGTATAGCCGACTATTGCATCAGTAGAACCAGTCTCCAGCGTCAGTTGCGGGGTGCCAGTCACATCCACTGCCTCGTCAAATGCTACGGTGATGTCAATTGTGGCACCGGTGGTGTGGGTACCGGGCGGTGCCGATACGCTAACTACAGTTGGTGCAGTAGCGTCTGGCACGTTGTTTGTCACGGTCTCTGGATTAGCAAATGTTTCAAGTGCGTTTCCGGCAATGTCAGCTATACCACCGGTGTCAGTTGTGTATGATACTGTGAGCGTGTCTCCGGACGTTATTGCCATGCCAACAGTTATGGTTATGGTACTGCCAGATATCACAGGAGTGCCAGAAACGGTATTGGTGGCAACGGTAAAGGTTCCTGCAGTCATAGTTTCATCAAGGGGTTCTGATGCGGTAAGTACGATCATGTTACTACCACTGGTTGCAGCAGACATGATGGTTGGTGCCGTAGTATCGACTGTAACGGTATATACACGAGATACATCATTGCCGTTGCCTGCCGCATCTTCTGCCACATTTGCGGGAATCGTTACTGTGACTGTACCATCAGATGTAGTCACCACATCAAAGGTGTATGTGGTGCCTGTGGTAACTGTTACAAAGTTTGATGCTGTAGGTGTGCCATTGGATGCCGTTCCAGTTACTGTAATATCATCTACGATAAAGCCTGTCACTACATCGTTAAAGAAGACATGGTAGGATATTGTGTCGGTGTTTTGTGTCCCGTCAACCATAGTACCGGTGGATAGGATCACGTTGGCTCCCTCAGTGTCAACTGTGACTGTGTATATAGCAGATCCTGTGTTACCATTGCCTGCTGCATCCATTGCCGCATCCGGCGGGATTATTACTTGGACTATACCATCATCAATGGTTACCACATCAAACGTATACACGGTTTCGCTTGTTACATCAAAGTTTGAGAGGACAGGCGAGCCACCGGATGCCGTTCCAGATACGCCAATCTCTGCCAGAGCAAAGCCCATCACGGGTTCGTTGAAGGTGGCAGTATAGGATACCGTGGCGGTGTTTTGTGTGCTGTCATTAGGGGTACCAGTGGCAGCTATGGTTACAGTTGGTGCTACAGTATCCACAACTACTGCAGAGCTGCCGCCAAGTGATGTGGCAGCGGTGGTGGCAGGAAGGATCAGAGATGCGGGAGTACGGTCATCATTGGCAGTTATGCTTCCGTCGTTTTCAGATAGCGAGTTTATACCAACATAGTTGAGATCGTCTGAATTATGCCCTGCAAGAACGGTATACTGGAATACTATGTCAATTGTACCCGTACCTGAGGAATAGTTGACCACAGCACCGGTATCCAGCGTCAGGGTTGGAGTGTTAGTTACATCCACTTCCTCGTCAAATCTTACGGTGATGTCAATTGTGGCACCGGTGGTGTGGGTACCGGTTGGTGCCGATACTCTAGTTACCTCTGGCGCATCAGCGACTGGCACGTTGTTTGTCACGGTCTGTGGATTAGCAAATGTTGCAAGTGCGTTTCCGGCAATGTCAGTTATACCACCGGTATCAGCAGCAGTGTATAATACTGTGAGCGTGTCTCCGGACGTTATTGCCATGCCAACAGTTATGGTTATGGTACTGCCAGATATCACAGTACCAGTAACGGTATTGCTGCCAACTGTAAAGATTCCTGCAGTCATAGTTTCATCAAGGGGTTCTGATATGATAATTTCAATCGTGTTTGGAGTGGTGGTCTGAGCAGACATGAACATAGGTAGAGCAGTATCAACTGTGACGGTATAGATGGCAGATGCCATGTTGCCGTTGTTTGCCGTATCTGCTGCCACACCTTCAGGAATCGTTACCTCGACTGTGCCATCATCGCCGGTTACCACGTCAAAGGTGTATGTGATGCCTGTGGTAACTGTTGCAAAGTTTGTTACTGCAGGTGTACCACCTGACGCTGTTCCAGTTACTGTGATATCACCTTGGACAAAGCCGGTGACTTGCTCGCTAAAGGTGGCAGTGTACGATATTGTGTTGGTGTTTTGCGAGCCGCCATTAGCAGTAGCAGTGGTTATGGCCACAGTTGGCACGGCAGTATCAACTGTAATAGTGAACATGAGGGATTCCGTGTTGAGGTTGCCTGCCGCATCTGTTGCCACACCTGCGGGAATTGATACAACGACTGTGCCATCAGAGCTGGTCACCACATTAAAGGTGTATGAGGCATCGCCTCCAGCAAAGCTTGATACTTCAGGCGAGTTACCTGATGCCGTTCCAGATATCATAATATTAGATTCGACAAAGTTTGTTACAGGCTCTGTAAATAAGACAGTGTAGGATATTGTATCGGTGTTTTGCGTGCCGCCATTCATTGTTGTAGTAGTAGAACCCAGCATCACGGTGGGTACGGCAGTATCAACTGTAACTGTGTATATGCCAGATGCCTCGTTGCCGTTGGTTGCAGTATCTGCTGCCACATCTGCCGCGATGGATACAAGGACTGTGCCATCATCGCCGGTTACCACGTCAAAGGTGTATGTGATGCCTGTGGTAACTGTTGCAAAGTTTGTTACTGCAGGTGTACCACCTGACGCTGTTCCAGTTACTGTGATATCACCTTGGACAAAGCCGGTGACTTGCTCGGTAAACTCGGCAGTGTATGATATTGTATTGCCGTTTTGCGAGCCGTTATCAGGGGTAGCAGTGCTTATAGTCACGGTGGGTGCGGTAGTATCGACTATTACATCAGAGCCTCCAAGTGAATCATCAGAAGTGGTTGCAGGAAGTGTCAGAACTGCAGGACCCTGAACACTCTGGATGGAATCAGTGATTGCCGTAAGCGAGCTTGTGTTGACATAGTTGAGATCATCAGAATTATCTCCTGCAACAACGGTATACTGGAATAGCATGGTACTGCCAGTATTTGAGATATAGTCTACCGCTCTATTAGCAGGAGTGCCAACATCCAGTAACAGCTGGGGGATTCCAGTTCCAATTACAGCTACTGGCACGTTAAATGCCACGGTGATGTCGATAACATCACCTGCTTTGTAGGTAGCAGTTGGTGCCGATACGCCAGTTATGACTGGTATGAGTATCACGTTGTTTGTCACGGGCTGACCGGTAAATGTTGCAAGTACGTTTTCTGCGACATCAGTTATTGTAGCACCGGTGTAATTTACGGTAACTGTGGTACCGCCGACAATTGCCGTGCCTACAGTCAGGGTTATGGTGCTGTCAGATATTACAGCAGCAGTAACGTTGTTGCTAGGTACCTCAAAGACTCCTGGAGTCGTGGTTCCTGCAAGTGGTTGCGATGCGACAAGTACGATCGTAGTCTCATTAGTGGTGGCAGCAGACTCGATGACGGGCGGAGTTGTGTCAACACCCATGGCAGCAAATGTCGTGATTCTGTTTGGAGTTGCAGTGGAATCCACTATGGTCGATGGAAGATCCCCTCCGTACACCAGTGCTAATGTCTCATCATCGATCCTCACAAGCGAGTTGAATGCACCGTCTGCCGTGTCATGCTCGTATGGTCCGGCGACGGCAGTCAGACCACCTGTGGTGTGGTTTATGTCGTATAATCGGATAAAGCCGTCAGCATCCGCACCCCTGTATGCAACTGCCAGCGTATTAGAATCCAGCAGTGCCATAGAGTTGTGATGTGCGTGTTCTTCGATTGCCACATCTGCTACGGTATCATAATACACCGGACCGCCCCTTCCGGTAATTGTATCATCCGAGTTAACATCAAAGACCTTGATTCTTCCCTGCCCGTCAGATGTGGATGTATCAAGGTCAATCCTAGAGTATGCAACAGCTACGGTATCATCATCTACCCTGATAAGAGAGTTGTACGAGGTTCTTTGACCCTCATGTTCAGCAGCAGCAGTCTCACCTGTAATGGTATTATCGGCTGCAATAGTAAGTGCCTGTATAAATCCTGAATCAGAGGTACCGCCCCTGTATGCAATTACCAGCGTGTCTGCATCAAGCTTTGCCATGGAGATATACTGTCCTATAACATCAGAAGTGCTTGTACCAATTGTAAAAGAGCTTGAATTACCCAGTTCACCTGTGATGGTATCAATACTGACAGTCAGTATAAGGCCCCTCGGACTAGTATTGGAAAATTGATATCCGATTACCAGCGTGTCTGCATCAAGTGCTATCAGAGAGTGATTGTATGTCTGCCCGCCTGCGTTGTTGGTAGTTGTTATAAAGTCGTGAGTATCTAAATTGCGAAAGGGTGTGTTAGAACCGGTATCAACATCATATGTTGCAATGCTACTTGCCGTCGTACTACCCACATATGAAACTGCGATGGTACTGTCATCCACGCGTGCAATCGCAGTAGATCTTGGATTGGTTGTAAATTCAGTAATCGTCGTGGTTTTGGCCTGGGTAAGGGTGTTTACTATCTGTTCGGTACCAATCATCGAGATCTGCCCGTCAATGATGCTGTACAGTCTGAGAACAGTGGCAAAGCCGAAATTTGTGGCATCAGCAATACTAGATACCGTGTGCGATGAGACGTAATAGTTGCCAGTCAGGTGTGTCAGGTTGTGGCGGTACCCGTTGTCTGGAAGGTCAAATAGGCGTATTGGGACGATGTCACTTACCGTAACGGTGTACGGGTCAGATACCGTGTTGTCGTTGGTGCTAGTATCTGCTGCCGCACCTGCGGGAATTGTTACTATGACTGTTCCCTCCGTGTCAGCATCCACATCAAAGGTGTAGGTGGTGTCGGTTCCAGCCAGGGAATTGACTGCGGCAGTCGCCGTACCGGTTAGTACGATATCATCTGCGGCAGTATCAAAGCCCGTTACAATCTCGTCAAATGTGGCAATGTAGGATATGGTGCGGGAGGCTGTAACATCGCCATTGTCTGCAGTGGTGCTGGTTATGACCACGGTTGGCGCGATGGCATCCACCTCGTTGTTTGTCACTGGTTGGCCGGTAAACGTTTCAAGTGTGTTTCCTATGGCATCAGTTATGGAGGTACCGGCGTAATCTACGGTAACTGGGGTACCGCCGACAATTGCCGTGTTCACCGTTAGGGTTATGGTACTTTCAGATATTACAGGATCAACAGTAACGGGGTTGCCAGATACGGTAAAGACTGCGTCAGCCGTGTCTCCTCCAAGGGGTTCTGATGCGGTGATTACGATCGTGTTTGCATTAGTGGTTGCAGCAGAAGAGAATGTCGGTGCCAGACCATCCACTATTACATTAGAGTTGCCGGAAAGTGAGTATAGATCATTAGGTGATTGAAGTCGCAGACGGGCATTCTCGCCATCATCAGTGGCAGTTACGGTTCCGCCGTTTAATGTGAGCGAATCTCTGCTGACATAACCGAGATCATCGGAGTTGTGTCCTGCAACAACGGTATACCTGAATACTAGTGTATTTCCAGGGGAGCCGGAGAAATAGGTCGCCGTTGCATCAGTGGTACCGGTTTCCAGTGTGAGTTGCGGTTCTCCAATTACAGTTACTGACTTGTTAAATATCATGTTGATATCAAACATGTCGCCTGTCTTGTATGGACCGCCTGTTGCATATGTACCGGCTATTCGGGGGCCTCTGTCCACGGCGTTTATTGTTAGAACGTCAAAAAGGGAACCAAGGAGGTTTCCTGAGCCATCAGCTATGGTGCCCCCGGAGTACGAAAACGCAACATTAACAGAGCCGGGAATCGAGGGAGTCAAAGTTATAGTTACAGTATTTTCAGATATTAGCACGTTTGTAATGGTGGCATGACTGCCAAAATTGTAAGTAACCCCAAAGTTATCCACAGTCGCACTTCCTGCGAGTGTTTCTGATGCGGTAAGTACGATCGTGTTTCCATCAACGAGTACAATAGCAACTGGGCGAGGTGCGGTAGTATCTGCCGCTTGGGCATGTGCATCAGTTAATACCATCCCGGCAGATAACACAAATAACACTGCAAGCAGGCCAAGGGATAACATCATCATGTTGCATCAAATGGGTAGTCGCCGTTTCCATAGCGGGACAATACGCAACCCCCCCCCCCCAAATTCAGGATATTTTAAAATCATATGATGATTTTTGTAACAAATACAGTTTAAAAAGTATTCCTTGGCATATTTTGACATTATTGTAATGGATGACATGTATTTTCCTTGCCAGATATCTGAACTACCGGCCTTCCATTACCCAAAGCACACGCACGATCAAACACTAGGGTATCAAAAACTCCAGGAATTTACCCGATTTTAGGGTGATCTGTAGGCATCCCCCGCTCCTGCAACCTCCAGCATCCCAAGTTCCCCTGCCTGAAGAACCTGCACGGGCACGGAATCCTGGTCTTTTAGCACATAGTGCGATCTTGCCCCGTCCACCAAAACCGCCCTGATTTCAACTGCTTCCACCCCTATATTTGAAACAAACACCGTGATGGTATCATCCTGTTGTTGTATATTCGTTGCAACCACTATCTGCCCTGTTCTCTGTTTGGAGGAATCCATCAAATCAGATATGCTGGTAGTAGTTGAGAACATGTACCTACCGGACTGCTATTAACGGTGCAAAGACCGCAGTCACAACACCAAACAACACGACTGCGGCAATTATAGTGACACGCAAATGTTTTTGAACTAAAAATCATTCAAAAATAAAGATTAGATGATTTTACCAAGGTAAACACGAATAACTAACTGGAATGTCTTGAAAATAACTCAAGAACTTATGATTGTCACTAGGCACATGTCAGAAAATTCATCAGACTGCGGTTTATTTTACGTTATCTGAAAAATTGCAAATAGATTGAAGCATATCTTATCGAAACTTTGGTAACTGGTGGCAGTATAATCCACAATCAGCATATGCATGCCACCCTTTTGAAATTTTAGGTGCAGGTGTGTCGGCTTTGAAAATTAAGGCAAAAGATAACACTGTAAATTTTCATCATAAATCAGATTTTCTCTAGATCCATACCCTCTATTTTCATAATCACTTGGCCAGACACAGGGTCCTGCAATTTTACCATATACGATTAGATTATAAAATAATTCAAAGTTTACGATAAAAATAATTACAAAGATTACCAGTATCGGTATGAATAAAAAATAAAAAAGGGTTTTAAAAGTTATCATGCCGCCATTTGACATATGTATCCCGCCAAATTTTAGGCAAGCAACAGCTTGGTACTTTTGGATGCTTTTATTTCGTCTTCTGAATCACCAGGTGTACTTTGTGCAAATGCCATTGCCGAAACTGACAATAGAGTCATCATAAAAGGTATTACAAATTGAAGTTTTGAATTTGTCATTAGTGTGTATGATCATGCATCTGTTATTTAAGTTGATCGTATGTATCGGCGTTGTACACAAATTCAATCAAGATATGCCGAAAAGCTCAAAGATCAAGAGAACACCAGACCAAAAAAAATAAAGAACAGTATGTGGTAATGGCTACATCCTACTACTTATGCGACATCTTGCAATTAGAAAAGATTGCAGGTTCCAGAAGAATACTGCGATATGCCCCAAACAAGGATCTCAAAAAGGAATACAGTGCACGAACAAATATGCCGGATTGGTATGAAAAAGACAGGGAATCATTGGCAAGGTATACACAAACGCAGTCTTGGGGAGACGGCATTCTCATCAATGAGGAAGAGGTACGGCAACACGGTAAAGACAGTATCAAATAACGGCACAACTGTGGAACTTGGTCTGCGATGCATCATCCATATCTGATCGTGTGATTCTGTAAATGTGAAAATGCATTTACATCACGCATTATCAAAATATGGATCATACCCGTAAATACTGCACGTCATTTGGAATATGGGAAACCGGCATGAAATCCCAGGATATTGATGGGTATGATGCCGCGTAATTGCTGAGTCTTGTGAATTTACGGACAACGCCGACCTGAACACATCATTTTTTGATTAGTTTTACCTAGTTGTTTCAATACTATTAAAAACGTAAAGACAATACTTTTTGCTGCGGTGGCAATTGCAGTTATAATACCTGTTGCAGCTGCCACAAACTACATCACAGAAGGATATCTAGTAGAGGAATATGCTAAAAATTTTCCAGACACAGACGTAACTAGAGAAGATAAAATAGCAGTGATGAATAACATACTAAATACTAAACCCATCGAAATTCCCACAAATGAAAAACGAGATCAGTTAATGCGGATAGTAACGGAATTAATAGAGACCAGAAATTCTTTAACAGGTGATTTAGCCGCACAAAAAGAGATTGACAAACAGATCGAGGGATTAAAGATGGACATGGCAAAGTCGGGCCTGACGATGCCTGAGGATTACAATGCACGTAATGGATGGTATGACTTGGCCCATCAATATTCAAGCCAAAATGCACACGAGATACCAGAACGGGAGCAAAAGTTTAATGTAATCCCTAAAGCTGATGCATCAGAGGTACTGTAAAAACATGCAAAAAATATTCTCATTTATAGGGGTCCACTCCATGATCATGATGCTTGTATTCATTACTCCCTACGCATATGGTGTGGAGGAGGTTCCACGTTATAGCGTAATTTCGCCAGGTGACGCAGTTGAGCAGTTTTTTAATCCTAACGGACAGCAGCAGTCAGATACAACCTACATCCCGCAGGATATTCAGGAAAGGATCAATGTCATAAATGCCATTAATGGAATAATTGATCTTGTTGAAGAAACCCAAGACATGCAAATAGAGTTTGCACTGAAAAGTGTGCTAGAACAGGCAAAACCGCGCATGGCTCAGATGGACATACTGTTAGAACGCGACCTAGTCAATGACAAATACAGTATCAGATTTGAGTTGCCTGATGCACAGTGGCAGTATGTGACTACCGAGCGGTACGGGATAGTAGTATTGAGGGACGGACAGGAAATAGACACGTATCTAAAGGAGAGAACATCATGTGAGCAAAGCGGAATCCATCAGTATGATGTCTTGGACGGGGAGTGTAATCTGCGATGGGGATCCCTGCAATTGGCCATCCTTCTTTCCGTGTTTATAGGAGTGGCAGAATTTGCCGTAATTGTAATCTTGGTCGTCCACATATTGATGAAAAGAAGGTTTGATTCAAGTCAAACAATGAAAACATGAAAACAAGGGTGTTGCAGTATGTTGTGTACCGGCTTTAACTGCCACAGAATGCGCGTATGATTTCTTTAGTTTGGCCGGTGATCCCTGTGTAACCAAATCAGACCCTCGGAAAGATAAAATCATCTAATGAATTTGGAGGTATCTTGAGAATGATGATCATCTAAAAAAAGTTTCAAAATAAATTGTGTTTAAAGAAATTAGATCTAGTAGTTGTAATTCTGCAAGTTTTTGTTTAATCCTCTCCGAATGGTTCTGAAATACACGCCAAGGTCTGGAATAATTTTTGGATGCTTTTTCAATAATTTCAAGTTTTCAGGGGTTGATCACATGCCGTAAATCTCAAAAAGGGTTCTGGTATATCCGGGTGATCAGATCACTATTTTGCACCAGAACCATAAAATACGAATGTTGGATATAGATCTAGACAATATCTGAGGACGGTGTACCATATCAGAAATTCCTTGATAACATAAAATGTTGGAACCAAAAAGCATTGCGTCAAATATATCCATGTTTCTAGAGAGATATCTGAAGATATATCGGGGATCTAAAGTCTCATTCCAACAGATATGATAGAATCCAAAACAGAGTTTTGTGACGTGCTGCAAACAATGACAAGGCATGACACAACATCAAACATCGTGATTTTGGCGGCTGTTTATTCATCCATATGATCAGAGTTGTCTTTTGATCCCAATTCTTTTAATGTATGAAAGAAACTGAATGTAGTGGGAAAATCAGGTATCATCTTTGCAAGTGTGATATTTTCATTAATTCTAGTCTCAAGTATTACTATACCTTCTTACTCTGATTATACATCTCCAAAAAAGCAATTAGAATCAGGTGTGTTATCTGAGGATGTGATGTGCAGAGAGAATAGGATTTTGGTGATTCGGGATAACGGAGATCCGGCATGTGTATCAGAAAAGACGGCAGAAAAGAAGGGGTGGAGGATATTAGTTGCTGACGGTCCTACAGATAAAATGATTGCACATGACTCGGATGAATCAAAATTGTCAACTGCGCAGAATGACGTAATAGTTACGACACAAAAAGATGTAACCACCCAAAATACACAGGGTGACCAACGCCACACGACAGCATCAAATACTCCAAGTAGTGACTTGGAAATGCTTTATGATTTTGAAATATCAAGACTGCCAAAACTTGGGGAAACAGCTATACTTGCAATAAACATGACTTATCCGTTCCCACATGCCATAGAGGGTTTAAAATTTGGCTTTGAGATTTATGACCAGTTGGAATTTGTAGATGTCGAACCAACCAAAACAAAAATTCTTGCCTATGATTCTGGTATGCGATATCAGTACATCGAAACAGTGGATTTGCAACCAAATGAGTTAAAATCATTCCAAGTAACAATAAGGGCAGAGAGGGAGGGTTATACTGGTATACAATTTCATGCGTTTAGTGTGGGTGGTCGTTCTGTAGAACTCGTTATAGGAGAGGATGAAACGGTATACTATGACAGGAACATACATTCACATTTACATCCTGCAAATCAAAGAGCCGCAAGTGGTTCAAGCGAACCAGGTGTAAGACCGGATACATCACCGTGTATTGGTAATTTGGGTGCCCATCCTGGCTCAGAGGCCCAATACAGAGCATTCCTTGCAGAGATTGGCAAAACACAAGAAGAGATTGATCGATTTATCGAGGAGGGCCTTGAACTTGTTGTACTTGGTCAGGTAAGATCTGTTCTGGCTCACTTGCAATGTCAAGGCAACACTCTTGAAGAGGCTGAGCAGTTTGTTCTGGATTACTACTATGAGGACGACTGGGTTTTGGACATAATTGATTCGTATGATGGCTTTGTTGAGGCGGCTTTTAGTGTGGATCTATATGATGACCGCTTTGTCATGCAGTGTGATGTCAATTCCAAGCAGTGTCAGTGGGCTGATAGGGATGCCTCTGATGATTCTCAGATCCCTGAATTATTCATTTATGATGAGGAGACAGAGTCCATATTATCTTCTAAAAAAGTTGATAGACATGCCTCCGTTAGACACAGTTTTGTCAAAATAAATATGGATGCGTTTGATTCTGATACGATTTTGTTTAACGCATTTGATGAATCCATTGTCATGAACAAACGTACTTCAGATAACCACACTTGGAAAGGTACTACAAGAAATTCAAACTATGTGAATGTAGATTTGAATCTGTCTGCTGGCATAAACGATGATCTAGTTTCAGGTAATGTAGATGATGATTTGGGTTTTTTTACGATAATGCCACTTGTTCAGAAAGATTTGTATATTGTACAAGAAATAGATCGTTCTCTGTATATCGATGAACCTCCTAATTGGGAAGAAAATTTAGCAGTTAATAGGTTCATTCCACAATAGAGTCCTTCACGTGTTTGGATATCTGATCCTCTATCTCAGCCCCATCTGAATTTCGTTTTTTCTTCACATATAGTTAGTTAGTATAATTTCTTTTTATGGGCATATGTTAGAACCGCACAAATCGTCTTTGAATCGGGGGTTCTGCTGTATTCTGGAGATCAGATCACTATTTTGCACCAGAACCATGTCAAACAGATCCTCCTCCCAATAATATCATTTGGAGCACCTTTGAACTAATCCGGATCCCGCAGGCAGAGCAACAGCAGCAGCAGCAGACCTGCTCAAGGCCCATCTGTGATTCGGGCAGGATTTTCCAGTTTGGGGAAGAAGAAGAAGAAAAAGATCGCAGTTTCACATCATATAACTCACAAAACCTGAAAAAACACAGTAGGAGATCGGGCCGGATTCAGGGCAGGTGACCCCAAGCCCCCCATTAAGGAAAGACTTAAAAGAATCAGAGTTGGGATAATTTCAGAATGACTCTTCCTAAAGGATTCGGTTCTGGCGGTGCTGGTGGATCATCTAGTGCCGACGTAGAACGAATGATTGGTAGACGCGTTGAAAACATGACTGGTATGATAACTATTTCATTCTGGGCAGCATGGTTGGCAACTTTTGGCGGAACAGCAGCAGGATATTTCTATTATCCCTGGGCATATCCAACTCCAAGTGGTCATTTTGCATTCATCGTATTGACAATCATCGAGGCAATAGGTTACATCTTCTGTGTTAAAGTCATGGAAGAAGGTTCCAATAAGAACAGTAATGGTATCGTAGCAGGCAGTATTGCCGCAGTTACAGTGGGTACCATCCTTATATCACTATACGTTGGCAACTAAAGTAACCCCCCTTCAGACACTTCTTTTTCATTTTCCTTTTAAGTCAGATTGACGATCTTCAGCACACTCTAAAATTTTATATACTGACAATTTCTTCACCATGACATGGTCTGGTTAAGACGATGTACACACTACTTATTCATAGTAGTAGTTGCAGTTAACTCAACACTGTTAACAATTAATGCAGGAGACTACATCTTCTACACTGACTGGGCTTGGACTTCGTACACGGTATTTTCAATATCGCAGACGTTGATGCTTATTGTAGGTGCTACATACTATCTTACATTTACAGGCGTTCCAGGCACAGCAACGTACTACGCTCTAATTATGACAGTATACACATGGATAGCAAAAGGTGCATGGTTTGCACTTGGATATCCATATGACTTCATTGTAACTCCGGTTTGGCTTCCATCAGCAATGCTGTTGGATTTGGTTTACTGGGCAACAAAGAAGAACAAGCACTCCTTGATACTGTTTGGCGGCGTACTGGTAGGAATGTCATTACCATTGTTCAACATGGTAAACCTGATAACAGTAGCAGACCCACTAGAAACGGCATTCAAATATCCGAGACCGACACTGCCACCATACATGACACCGATCGAACCGCAAGTAGGCAAGTTCTATAACAGCCCGGTTGCGCTTGGTGCGGGTGCGGGTGCAGTATTGGCATGTACATTTGCAGCTCTTGGTTGTAAATTGAACACTTGGACATACAGATGGATGGCCGCTTGGTCAAAGTGGGACTAACACTCCAACCTTTTCATTTTATTATATACTGTTAGAGGATTCTCTACAAAAAATTTCAGTTATGAAAATTTGAAAAATCCGGTCAGGTTTTCTAGTAATTTTTAATCAGCAGTTCAAAGTGACCGGTTCGCTTTTTAGAGTTTGAATTGATGGACCGGTTTGCTCGAATTTTGTTTATCATCCAAGATTTGTCATGGAACAACTCTGCAACCTGTTTTGAATCAGAATTTGACAGTAAGACTTTACATCCTTTGCAATCCAGTTCCATGCAAAGTTCGGCCAGTCTGCCAAGATCATCATACGTGAAACTCTTGTTGGTGTAGCTTGTAAAATTGGCAGTTTCACTAACTGGTTGGTATGGCGGATCAAAGTATACAAGATCACCTTTTTTTGCATCCTGAAGCACTGACTCAAAATCACTGCATTTTATGGCAACCTTGCTTGATTGCAAGAGGGCACTCACCGAACGAAGATTCTCCTCATTTACAATGTTGGGATTTGTATAACTTCCCAGAGGCACATTGAATTTTCCCTTGCTGTTGACCCTGTACAGCCCATTAAAACAGGTCCTGTTCAAAAAAAGCAGTCTTGATGTCTTTTCGATTTCGCTTCGGGGGTTTGACTCCCTAACTGAATAATAGTATTTTTTTGAATCCTTTTGATAAATTTTTTCGTGGTTTTTTAGAGATAATACCAGATCATCAATTCTATCTCTAATTGTGGTATATGTCAGAACCAAGTCAGAGTTCAAATCCGAGATACTGCATTTTTGAGCGCCGCCCCTCTCAGTGAGTATATGAAATAGTAACGCACCACCACCCAAAAATGGCTCATAATACGTGCCAAAGGTTTTGGGCAGGTTCTCATGCAGTATGGGGATTAGTTGGCGTTTTCCACCGGCCCATTTTACAAATGGTTTTGGGGTAGTAATGGTAGTAGTAATAGTAGTAGTAGCATTGGCAATTTGTCTGTAAACTTGTTTCAATAGTTGTAATTGCAAAAATCATTAACAGTACTATACATAAAATAATTTGATCTGGAACTAATTTTTTCCTAGTCATGAAATAGCTTAAATAGAAATTTTGTAAATCGTCCAAAAATTAGGATTTAAAAAAATGAAAAGCTTCGAACGGGATCTGAACCCGTGACCTTTACATTACCAATGTAACGCTCTACCAGACTGAGCTATCGAAGCACAAATTCCCCCCGTAGAAAATCCTTATAATTCTTCATTCTAGGCGAATTTACTCTAAACGGTCAAGTTTAGAATGATATTTTCGCTTTTTAAGTTTCACTAATTGGAGGATTATGTCTAAAAAGTGGTTCATGCCCCCCACCTCCTCCTCACCATATGAAAAATGGAGACAGACTGGCAAAAGACGCATGTATCACGGTAAACTAGATGAATCCAAGTCAGATAATGATTAATCAGAAGAGATAGGTTACAACAGGAGATAGTGTCAAATGGCATATCCACGCCGTATCCAGAAACGGGGGGGCACGATCAGTGTCAAACCCGCATCCCCTATCCCCACCGATGAAAAGATCCACGATGTAGGCTACAGGCAGAAGAGAGCATGTTAGGAGGCACATACGTAGACTGCAGGTGCGGTGACACCATAGAACATCAAAGAAGGTGGATACGATACCAGTATGTTTGGGGAGGGAGAGGTTTTGCCAAAAAGTCCAAAAAAATCAAGAAAGCAGAATGGATACCAACGTGACTTTAAACTCCATTGCATACTATGATGCAGGGGTGTGATAATGATGTCAGATCACTTGTTCATATCAGGATGATGATGATACATCAGATAACAGATACTTGCAAATGATTCGGGAGGAAATGAACCATAAAACGCAAATGATGACGGATATCACCTGTACGCTAAATCAGCCTTGGGTTGTACCTACAAATTCCAGTGATCTTCGGGTCCACATGAATACAACGCACAATGCCACAAAGTAAATTAAAATTCCCAAAATCATTGCGTTGGAGGTGCCATATGCAATACTTATTGCCACTGATAGGACCGCCCCAAGAACAGAAAACGAACCGTTGATGGCCCACATCCACGGTATATGTGTGGGCTTGTAAGATTTTAACAGCCTCATAATGGTGGGCAACGGCATGCCCATCAGCAATCCGACGGGGAAGAGAACAGCGACGCTAATTACTGCCTTGATCTCAAAGGGTTCTGCAATCACAGAATAGATGATTTCAGGCAGTAAGATCACAAAAGCCGCACCCAGCAGGATTATTCCAGATATTACAAACAACAGATTTCTGGTGTTATGCCGGATTAGACGGGTGCTAATCTGGCTTCCAATACCCCCCGCCACAAGAATTGTAAAAAGCAGTATGGCAAAAGTGGTGGTAGGATTTCCCAGCAACAGGATAAATTTCTGTAAAAGCGAGAGCTCTATCAAAATAAACCCCATTCCCAACGAGGAAAAATACACGACGATACTCCAGGTCTGCAGATCTGTTTTTTTGGAAATCTCTTTTCTTAGCCAGATCAGCGGTATTAACACAAATGATGCTGCAATGATCAGACCAGCATAAACTAAAACCAGAACAATTGGAGGGATCGGCTTTTCAAATGATAAAAAGAACGGACTGTCATCAGTTACAGGATGGATTTTTGTCGGAAACAACTGATAAAACTCCTCGTTTGGGATTTCGCCCCTCAGATACGACAGATACGGCTCTAATGTAACCAGACCCGGAATCAGAATGGATTTGTAGCCATATTCATTGGCAGAGTCATACATGTAACGTATTTCATCCTCAGTGAACTCGGATTTTGAAAAAATTGTCATAGTTACGCTGGGATCCGTATCAACAGAGTCAGAACTCAGAATCATAAGGTGTTTCTCCAGGTCATTTATAGAGTGGCCGTTTTGCTGTAGCAGCTCTGCAAATGTAGTTACAAATCTTGGGGAATCAATCAGCCAGCGTACTGTGACTATCTGCCCGTCCTCCTTTAGATGATCATAGTATTCCTGAAATCCCTCAATGGTATAAAGAAAGTTTTCTGATACCCCCAATCCGCCTGAAGACACGGATGCCCAGGTATCCACAAAGGGAATGTAAATAATATCAAATTTCTCATCAGAGCGTGAAATAAAACTGCGTCCCTCATCCACGTAAGCATCAACGTATTGGTGGGTGTACGGGTTGCCTGCTTTATCGCCATAACTTTTGACAGTATCAAAAATTATCGGGTTCAGCTCCACGGCAGTGACATCCTGACTTCCGGCAAGGAGTGAGGCAACAACATCCCTGCCACCGCCGGAGCCGATTATCAGCACCTTGGGATTTTCCTTGGCCGAAAAGGGAAGATACTGCATCCATGTGGTCAGGTCATGCTCAGAGTTGAGATCACCATCCCATGAAATTATGTTGGTGCCTGCCCCGCCGTCAATGAAGATCTTTGCAACTAGTTCCTCCTGTGCACACTGTGCGGGATTCTGTCCGCTCGGAACAAAATCAGGGGTACACTCACCGGTGATTCCCTCGACTATATCAATTCTTGAGAAGGAATTCCACTCCGTTTTGACAATGTGGGAGCCGGGATTTTCTCTCAGAAATATGGGCAGGTCCTTGTTGGCAGTCGGATCTGTCGGAATGGAGAAAATTTGGGTCAGATCATTTATGTAAATCAGTGATGATGCAAGCACAACAAATGCCAGAGACAGGAAAATTTTCTTGTTGTTTTTAGACATGATTGAAAAGATGGTCGCACAGATTGCCGCCATCAGTCCGACAACCAGGGTGGTACCCTCGCCACCTAGCAACCGTAAAAGAAATACCACTGCAATGGCACCCAGGGAGGCCCCTATCAAATCCGCAGCATACAGCCTTCCTGCAATATTTGAAAACGCGCTAAATGCCGCCGAAATTATAATTCCTATAAAAAAGAACGGAATTGCAAAAAGGAACATGAAAAGGGGCAGATAAACGACTTGGGAGGCAAGAGAATGCATCACATAAAGTATCAGGGGTAAGACAACTATGATGCCAATTGATGATACAATAGTAAGATCGTCTGCCCAGTTTTCTTTGATCTTTTTTAGTTTGTAATAGTGCACCAGCAGTCCGGAGGAACCCAGCCCTACCAGCGCAACAGATACTGCAACAAATGCAAAATGATACCATATGGCAGCAGAGAAGATTCGAGTAATGGCAATCTCCAAGACCAGTCCGGACAACGAGGCAAGAAAGATGCCAAAAAACAACAGTCTGCGATTAACAGATGATGGCAACATACCCAAAAAAGACAAGCTTGTCATTATCCGGAATTATTTCCTTATTATTCTTTGGCGGCGGCAAGACCAGATAAATTACAAATTTGTTCCAGCGTTATCCCAGATGATCACAGAATCTGAAATTGCAGCGGTTCCAGTAGCAGATGGTACAGCAATTCGAGCACACGCAGGACTGAGAATTGTTGAATCAGGCAACCGTAATTTGGGGGGCATGCCATGATATGATCGTCAATTCCAGATATCGGGTTTATCGCTGTATCAGATTATCAGCTTTTGCAATAGCAGTGGAACAGTGGCAGTAGCAGCAGCATACGCTTGAATTGAGATCTGCGATTTGCAGATCAAGATAGTTTGTCAGGCATACGAACCAGTCCACAGTGCACCAAGTCTTTTGTTGCATGTTTCAGTGAATGGGATAATGGAATTTTGATCGTCTCTTGCGGCAAGGTCATAAACAGCGTCGTTTTGAGTGCGGTTCTCCCGGATGGATCTTTTTTTCTGCATCATCTATTGACTTGCCCTACTACCATCTGCACATAATAGCATGTTGCAATGTCATCCACGCAAAAGATCTGCGGGTAGTTGACAATCATCTGTCTGTCTTTTTCGGGGATACGGCAATTGCATCTTAAATGGGTGAGTGTGTCATATTTTTATATTCTAATTCATCCATAAGAGATCCATATGTATATACTGATGATGATGGCTTGATCCCAGCTGTCCCAGACTTGTTATTATTATTATTATTATTATTATTATTATTATTTCTAAAAGGAGGCAATATTGATGATGATTTGTAACCGGATTTTCTGTATTTATGTAAAACACCCAGCGGCAGCCTGCTTGCAATCAGTTGAAAATTCAGAGATCAGATAAACATCCCCAAATTCCAGCGTACACGTCTTAAAATTTAAATTAATAGAATGTATCACGCACAAGAACCAAGTAAAACGGAATTATTCCATCTAAACTGTTAAATTTCACTCAGATTTTTATCTTTATGGAGGAGTAATCAAGCCTGGCCAAAGTAAGCACATCGCTTTTGGACATGCAGGACTTAAGATCAAATAATGGGTGATCCTGTCTTTCAGGAGTTCGTGGGTTCAAATCCCACCTCCTCCACCTATCTGGGATTTTTGATTCCTCTGGAATTCAAAACTTCATAAACATCCGGTAATGAGAATACAAATCCAACGTGTACGCAATCTTTCTCATCACAGAGCTGACAAAATAATTCACCTTTTTGAATTGCAACTTCTGCAATTCTGTTTTTGATATTATCCTTGAGAATAACGCGGTCGTCATCAACTGAAATTTTTTCAATCTTTGGAGCATATCTTGCAAAGGTCTTGTCCTTTTGCATCATCTCCTCTAACATGTAAGTTACATAGCCGGCAAAACTGTTGACCCCCTTCATTGTCAGGTCGTCTTTGCTCTTTTGATAAACATCGTGGAATTTATCATAAACAGTCTCTGAAACAGTGATTGATTTGAATCCGGCTTTTGGCAATTTACTTTCTCTTACCGTACAATAAAGTACTCTGGTATATAATGTTTTATTCTAGAGCAATGCCTGTCAATTTCGATTGAAAATTAGTCTTTATAGAATACCCTAGTCAAAAAGTACCATGGGAAAAGGGTATTCAACTGAGGATATACGAGAAAAGCTAATCGTGATTTTAGATGATGCTGTTTCTGGAATGTCAGGGGTTGAGATTTCTAAAAAAATGAATATCAACCGAATTACAATGTCAAAATATCTCAAAGTTTTTGCCGCAATGGGGTTGCTCCGACAAAAAAATATTGGTAATGTCACTTTATGGTTTCTGGAATCAGGACAAGAATCATTCAATTTTCCCGATGATTATTTCAAAGTGGCTCCACAGTATCTTGAATATCTGGTTAAAGGTACAGAAGACCAGGTATACTCGCTTGTTCGTAACTGCTTGCATTCCGGAGGAACAGTGAATCGTCTGGTGTTGGAAGTAATTTTCCCCTCCATTGATCATGTCAAGAAATTATATGATGATGGAAAAATTGGAACTTTGGAGCAAAATCTCTTGATGAATACCATCTCAAAATCATTTCAAATCTTTTATCAAATTCAAGTTGTCTCTGATCCAAAAAAGAACATAGTTGTGATAGCAGCTGATGCACACAGTAGATTACATTCTGAGGCAGCTTCGGCAATCTATCACTCTGAGGGATGGAGGGTTTCGGATTTGGGTGATATGTCTTCTGCCATCAATGTGTTATTTGACCTTGATTTTCAAAAATTAATAGGGAAAATCTGGAAACAGAAACCCGGCATCCTAGTTACAGTGGTGTTCTCCCAAACTGGTGAGGGTCTAAACTTTTTTGCAGATTCTATCCATCAAATAAAGGAAAAATCTGGAAAACAGATGAGACTGGCTCTTTGTGGAAAAGTTTCGAAAAAAACTAAACTTTTCTCTGATTTGGCATCAGATAAAATAGATGATATTCTACAGTGGTCTCAGACCATATCTGAAAACATCAAATAATGATGATGATGATGATGATGCTCAAAGAATAAAGGAAGAGAACCTGACGGTGTAATTTTCATGGATCTTGAAGATGATCCCACAAGAAATGTTGCATCATTTAGATAAAATGGTCCGTATTCACATGAGCCAATGAGTAATCATCTCAGATGATTCAAAGGATTCGAATACGACAATCTGTTGTACGGTAAAATCATATATTATGTTATCGGTGGAGGGTTCTGTAATCTTGCATTGAAATCAGTCTTTTCTGGATTAACATTTTGTATCTATTGTGAATCGCGGCTTGGTGATGCATTTTGAATGATGGTTTTCCACTTTACCACATACCTCAATTATTGAAACCTGTGCCGAGGTTTCATCTTTTAATGCCCTCAGATTAAGACAAATACTCGTCTTTTTTCATTTTACTGCACATTATCATGAATGGAAGTTGACCAAAAATACAAAAGCAAGCAGATACAATGTATTGTGGCAGGATGGATAGGAAAATAATCAAAATACCCTCTGACAGAAAATGTCTAAACCATGAAAAATCCTAATTGGACAAGTGGGGGAATAACCAATATCCCGCAGGGTCAAGTTATACCCTCTTCATGGATATCCTGTCATAAAATAATCAGGTCATTTTGATTGATGATATCAGACGGATATGGTGACCCCATACTAAAATTCATATGCAATGTTAATATTTTTTCAGTTGGTTTTGATGCTCCTAACATTGATGGGGTCTTTATCCAGACCACGCTGATGAATATTTTACTGATTTATGGGAAATGACCAATACGATCTAATGTTGTTTGATAATAGAAATCATATGATGAAATTTGCCGGATCATATTTTTAAATCATCGTACTCTGATATCATCATGTCTCCTGCATCTGGCAGAATACCACGCGAGGTAATCCCGAATGCAGTCCGGTATGTCCTAAGCCAGAAAGGCAGAACTATCAAAGAGATCGAATCTCAAAGAAATAAGGCATACAAGGGCGATGAATCCCAAGAAAAACACAGTGGCAAGTCTATCTGGCATAACAGACAAGATCTGATAACTTTGGTTGCAAAAAAACTAAAGATACACCGCAGCATGTGGGGACCTGAGAGGACATCCAGCGACTTTCATAATGCCATAGATCAGGAGATTGTCAAGATCAGAAAGAAGGGATTGATAGTGGACTGGAGCAGCTCCAAACATTTTGGAATATGGAGGGTGGTACAGGATCTGCATGCAAGAAAGCCGGAGATGAGCATGGATGCAGGTACACCTACTGCTGAAAATAACCAATGGGTATATACCGCTGATGCCAATCTGAAGCAAAAATTCTTATCGATACTTACCAAGGGGAAAAAGGATAATACCTACAAGTTTACACTTGCAAAATCCCTTCTAGATTATTGCGCAGAGAACCGTGGTGATACAGGGCATGTGCATGAGATACCCTACAAATATTTTTCATCCAAATTTTTCAAGTATTACTGGTATCAGGAATACAAATTTAGAATGAAGCAGAATTTCCACGTACTAGAAAATCCAAGGGTAATATGCATACTTAATGATGTGTTTGGAGAAAATCCGCCCGGTGACCTTGATCTGCTGGATGTGGCAGATATCGAAGAAGCAGAAAAGAGGATACTCAAGAACGTCTTTGGCCATGCCAGATCAAAAACATCCCTTGTCATTCCCAAGTTTCAAAAAATTCCGGTAGGCAGACATGCAGAAGAATTTAGAGTGTTTTACGATTATGACGATGACAAACAAAAGATGTATCTTAAACCTGAGGCATTTGATTTTTTGGCTAGAAATCACGGAATACTGTCCGGGGCAGTTCTTGCAGAATGGGCTAGGTTTCTTGAAAAGATCAACCACTCATTGCCGCGTCTTGTTGCAAAGATTGATCAGACAAGCTCAGAGAGAGGCTCATTAACAATGTATCGTAAAATGTTCTCCAAGCAGACCTGTTGCTTTTACTGTGCAGGCAAGCTGGAGCGCGGCTATACTCATGTAGATCATTTCATCCCGTGGTCATACATCTTTGATGATGATGCATGGAATCTTGTTCTGGCCTGCCAAGAATGCAATTGTAAAAAAAGCAATTCGCTTCCCAAGGCGGAGTTTAGAAATAACCTAATTGATAGAAACAAAAAAGACTATCACAAAATAGGTGATCTAAAGCTTTCGCTGGATCAGCTCAACACCGGCAAGGGATGGCAACGAGAGATAAAACACCACTATGCAAACTGCCGCGAATATGGATTCAACATAATACGTCTGCCATAAACATTTGATGCGCGGATAATGATCTCTTTTATGCCGTTCTCAAATCTGAGAATGAAACAGGTGGGCCCGATGTGATTCGAACACTAAATTCATCGTGAGCCATAATTCTTGTACGTGGCAGTTGTATTTATTATGATCCTAGAGTTTTGTTTCACCGCAGCTCGAACACTAATTTCACCAACTCGTACTCTTTAGAGTTCGAATCTTTTTTTAAAATAGAAAATTCAGGGATCTGTGCATATTTGCACATCTTTAAATCACATAAAATATGGCATGATTACATGGTGTACCTTGATTACAACGCAACCACCCCACTTGATCCCCGTGTAATTGATGCGATGATGTCGGTACTTACAGACAAGTTTGGCAATCCTTCTAGCACTACACACAGTACCGGAATGGATGCCATGGACCTAGTAGATACCGCCCGCAAGTATGTGGCAAATGTTGTTGGACGCGAAGCACCCGACGTTATCTTTACCTCCGGTGCTACTGAAGCTAACAACATGATAATTGCAGGGCTTGGATTAGATCTTGAGAATAATCACCGTGTGTTGTATGGTGTCACAGAACACAAATCCGTAGTACAGCCATGCTTGGCCATGCAGGAGTATGGACTGGAGTCGCTCTCTGTTCCAGTTGATGTAAATGGTGTCATAAATCTAGACAAACTCCAAGACCAGCTTCGAGTCAAGACCGACCTGGTATCCGTCATGGCAGCAAACAGTGAGACTGGTGTGATTAATCCGATAAAAGAGATCTCAGAGATTGTTCACGAGTATGGAGCCATGCTTCACTGTGATGCTACACAGGCAGTAGGTAAGATTCCATTTAATGCAGACGAGCTTGATGTTGATATTGTAACATTTAGCAGTCACAAGATTTACGGTCCCAAGGGATGCGGTGCAGTTGTTGCCACCCGTGAGGCACGCAAGATGCTAAGACCTCTAATCCACGGAGGCGGGCAGGAGAGGGATCTGCGAAGTGGCACACTCAACGTTCCGGGAATTGTCGGATTTGGAAAGGCATGCCAGATAATAATCGAGGATGGGTTAGATGAGGATGTAGAGACGCTAAGAAATGATTTAGAGGCTTTAATTATTGCAACAATAGACGGTGTCACGATTAATGGATATGACGCAAAGAGGCTTCCAAATACGACAAACTTTCGAATACGTGACGCACTAGCTGATGCGGTACTAGTTAATGCCCCTGCAATAGAAATGTCTACGGGAAGTGCGTGCTCATCAAATACAATGGAGCCATCACCAGTTCTTTTGGCAATGGGACTTGACCGCACTACTGCAGATGAATCAATTCGCATATCACTTGGCAAGCCGACCACCCAGGATGCGATCGTTTTTGCAGCAGGTGAGATCGCAAATGCGGTAAAGTTTGTAAGGGAGAAAAATGACGAGATTACGGATAGTGTGAATTAGATGATAATTACAGATGCCGTACCAACACCAACATTTTCACACCATGAATCATTTCATCTAAGATACGGTTGGCTTAAAAAATCATACAATCAAATACAAAATGATCCCCAGGTCTTTCAATCAGTCAACGCCCCGGTAATACTAGGTGTTGGAAAAAATATGGTACGTGCAATAAAATTCTGGTCATTGGCAAGCAAAATAATTAAACAGGATGGCAAGTCAAAAAACACTTCAATGAGATCAACTAACATGGGTGACAACATATTTAGAGACAATGGATTGGATCCATATCTTGAAAAACCCGATACGTTGTGGCTGTTGCACTGGCTGCTTTTTGCTCCACCATGCCGTATTCCTGTATGGTGGATTATAATGAACGAGTTTCCTGCAACAAACATCAAGATTGAAGATGTGACAGAATCAATCATAGCACGTGTCACAAACATATCAGAGTGGAACACTCCTAGTCCAAAATCAATCAAAAAAGATGTGGATGTCTTCATACATACATACACCACACGACAGGACAAGCTCTCCATAGAGGATTATCTGGATTGTCCGTTTAGACAACTGCACATGATAAAGCAGAGCTCACGAGACAGCATGCGATTTGTCTTTGGCAAAAAGCACGGATTATCACCTTTGATTACTGCCTTTGCATGCCTTGATTTTATAGACAGGGCAGGCATAAAATCAGGCAGTATATCAGTGAGCAGACTTGCAACAGAGACTGGCAGTGTTGGAAATATTTTCAAGATAAATGAGAACGATCTTGCAGATCTTTTAGATGGCGCATGCAACGAATCAAAGTCGATAAAAATGAGAAATATAAACGGTGCACAGCACATGGTATTTGATTCTGCCAAGAATGCGTCAGAGGACATGCTATACCAAATATATGGAAAAAAGATCACCAAACCTAAAAAACATGTTGCAATGGAGCTGGCACATTGAAATCAGTTCAAAAAAACAGGGTGCGACTGCTTCCATTATCAAAACTGGTCACCATTCCTCCAAAATCATATGCATCTACAAATATCGAGCATGACAGTATTACCATTCTTGAGAATTATCTGCCAAGTGCGAGCACGACTGAAATAATCGAGCGGTTTGCATCTGGTCTGGCAGGTGCCAAGAGCGGCAGAATGTTATCTGTTACGGGACCGTACGGATCAGGCAAGTCGACAATGGCCGTATTTCTAAACGGTCTATTGTCCGGAGAAGGAGATTCGGAATGGAAGGTAGCATCGAAGACATTAAAACATGCGTCTATTGGAACAGCAAAGATGCTTGTTGCCGCAAGAAGAAAAACAAACACTCATCAGAGAGGACTGATAAGATGTGCAGTTACTGCAAGACGGGAGCCGATAACTGCAACCATACTACGTGCAATAGATTCGGGTGCAACAAAATATTTTGGTAGATATTCAAAAAATGATTTTCCAAAGGCAGAACTCTTGCGCAAAAGCATGTCCAATCTAAAGCAAAATAGTATTCCATCTTCAAAAGAGATGATAGATATAATCACAGACATTTGCAAAGTCTCACCTGTTGTGATAATGATAGATGAGTTTGGCAAAAACATAGAGTATTTCACAACGGATGAAACACAGCAAAGTGATCTGTTTTTGTTGCAAGAGCTTGCAGAGATGTCAGGTCCTAACAGAAAAAGTCAGTTATCAATAATCACTTTACAACATATGGCGTTTGAAGAATATGCCGCAGGTGCATCATCTACCCAAAAACAGGAATGGGCAAAGATTCAGGGGCGCTTTGAAGACATTCCATTTGCAAACTCACCAGATCAGACCAGGTTACTAGTGTCAAATACGATAAAACTAAACAAAAACGTCGGTTTTCGTAGATTCGTCAAACAGTGGGCAACAAATAAGGCAGAACACATGCGAACTTTGGGAATCGACAGCGGTTTTGATGCGAACCTGATTGCCTCCTGTTATCCGATAGACCCGCTTGCATTAGAGGTATTACCTGAACTGTGTTCTAGATACGGACAGCATGAGCGAACCCTGTTATCATTTATCTCCGATGCTAGCAAGCATACGGTTGCAACATTTATCGATGAGCATGCGTGGAATGAAAAAGATACCATCCTTCCTTCATTAGAATTAGACGTATTGTATGATCATTTCATATCAGGTATGAGTATGATTCATTCTAGTTCACCTAACATCACTAGATTGATGGAGATTGAAACTATAATCCGTGATTCACATGGACTGGATGATTCTGAGATCAAGACCCTCAAGACAATAGGAGTGTTGAATCTGATTGGAAGATCAGGGTATCTTAGGGCATCACAGAAGATCATAGACTATGCAATAGGAAGGGAATCAAACCAGATACTGGAAAAATTAGATGAAAAATCCATCATAACGTACAGGAGGTATGCAGATGAATATCGCATATGGCACGGTACGGACATTGATATTGCAGCAAAGCTAGACACATATCGCAAGAGATACCAAAAATCACAGTTACCTGAAATGCTGCGAGATGTCATGGGTTTAGAGCCAATTGTGGCAGCACGACACAGCATAAAGACTGGAACCATGAGAATCTTTGAGAGGCGCTTTACGACAGAATCTCAGATAAAATTAGATGAAAACTATGACGGCATCATAGTATACAAGACAGACAGTTCTGTAAATCTAACATGTGACAAGCCCGTAATTACAGTAACAACAGACAACACATCTGATCTTCGACATGCGGTAATTGAAGTAATTGCAATTCGTGATATTTTGGAGAGTAACAAGGATGTTGCAGATGACTGGGTTGTACGCAGGGAGCTTGAAGAAAGACTTGCAGATGCCGAGATAATTCTAGATAGAGCATTTGATGGGGCATTTGGCGATACTGCAAAATGGTTATATCTTAGAGAAGGCAAGTATCAAAAGCAAAAAGGAACTCCCAGTGCAATAGTATCTAGAGTCTGCGATGAGATATATTCCAAAACCCCTAGGATACACAACGAGATGATAAATCGAACCGCCTTGTCAGCACAGGGTTCTGCTGCAAAGAGAAAACTAATAGAATACATGATTTCATATGCTGACAAATCATGTTTTGGAATAGAAGGATACGGACCTGACCGTGCAATCTATGAGGCACTATTTATCAAAAACAGCATGCATGTTGCAGATGCAAAACTAGAGTGGAATTTGAAAGAGCCGGTAAACAATACCATATCATCGGTATGGGATGCCATGATGGATGTCATGACACATTCCAATAAACGAATTCCCCTAGCCAAATTATACAGCATATGCAAGATGCCACCATTTGGAATGAAGGATGGTGTTTTAGCAATCCTTATTGTAGCAATTCTTTTGATACACAAGCGTAACATTGCATTATACGAACATGGTACATACGTTCCACATCTGCAAACAGAGATTGCAGAGAGAATGATAAAGAATCCGGATCACTTTGAGTTAAAATATTTCAAGAGCACGCCATCCAAAAAAGAACTGCTAAAGACAGTCATATCTGATTTTGAGATAAACTCTGAGGGCAGTGTGCTAGATGTTGTATCGCATCTAGTTCTAATTGTTTCGGCACTACCGCCGTATGTCAAGCAGACAAAAAGACTGGACAAGAATTCACTGGCAGTCAGGGATGCTGTCCTAAGTGCAGTAGAGCCTGACACCCTGTTGTTTGAATCACTACCAAAGGCAGTAGGATTTGACTCCAAGATATCACGAGATGATATGAAAAAATTCTCAAAGATTCTCACCAAATCCAAGACAACACTACAGAATGAATTTCTCAAAATGACCCAGGATATCAAGAAATTACTCTTTGATTCAACCGGAATCGATGATAGGAAGAAACTCTCAGATACTGCCTCTGAAATGCTACAAAGCGTCACTGATCAAAAGATGAAGGTGTTTCTTACTGCATTATCATCTGATGTTTTGGAACGTGAAGAAGACTGGATAAACTATGTGGCCCTGAGTCTTACTGATGTTCCACCAATGTCTTGGAAGGATGAGAACCGCGAGATGTTTGAGAACAGCCTGCGTTTCATTTCTGCCAAATTCAATAGAATAGTGGGAATACACTTTGCAGATGTCTCTGATAACTTTGTAAAACCATCGTATCAGGTGACTGTCACTCATGCTGATGGTAAAGAATATCACAATGTTGTATCACTAAGACCGGAGCAAAAGATAAAACTTCAAAAGATTGCAAAAAATATAGTTCATGATATGAAGAAGCGGGGATTTACAGACCGGGATCTTAGTGCATTAATAGCAATACTAAGTTCTAAATCTTGATGATGTGGAATATGTTCTTAGCTGGAATAGATATTTCAGGTGATCCTGAAACGGATCATTATAAGCGTATGTCCATAGTAATTGGTACAAAAGAAAGCATCGATTCTATTGTAAAACGTTTGGGATCCAATAAAATCCATATGAATCAAGTAAAAAAGCATGATCATGGTAATATCATTTCAAAATTAGACTTTACCAACGATCAGATTATAGCATTTTGTATAACATTGGATAAAAAATTGATAGTTGATAGAATTCGAAAATCAAGAAGAATAAAACAGAAAAATATTTCCAGCGAAAAGATATTTCGTATGTACAACAATATCTTGATGTATGAGATACGGGAAAGTATTGTTGATTTTCTAAGTAAACACAACCATGCATTGTCTGATATTGTTTTTCAATGTGATCAGGATTGTCTGAATTTTGCAAAAGATACGGGTTTACGTTATACAGAAGTCGGAGATGCACACATGTTGGCAGATATTGTTGCATGGGCCAATAACAAGAACATAGAACCAGACGGAGTGATTGCCATGGACTTGAGAGATATTATTGAACGTAGATTGAAAAAGGAATTGTTATAGTCATTACTAAACATGCAGTTTAACAAATTTAGGAGAGCGCATTATCTGACCATGCATATTATTATTTCTTATAATTTCATGAAAAATATAATTGGCTTGTTTCGTCAAATGATAAATTCAGTATATTGAAAATAACCGTACCCACATGAGCCCATGGCACCAACTGGTAAACTCCCGTTAATCCATGAGATTCAAGTACGGCTGATAAGTGTACTTCATAATAATATATAATCTATATGCCTAAATTTGTGCCTAAATCAGACATGATTCGGAATTATTTTCATAATAGGTAAATCTATAAGATCTATATTCATAATTAATCAAATGCGAGAAAAGATCGGCGAGCGACCATACGAAATCACAAAAAAAGACGGTATGTATGTCATCAAGTTCTATCCGATGATAAAAAATGCCAAGAAACCAGACAAGGTGTTATTCTGTCTTACAGTATCCAAAAAGGAATTTGACAAGCTGGCAGCCAAGATAAAATAATTAATTCTAAATCTGAATTTTTTATATTTGATTATATGCTAAATCTAACATTATGTTTTGCAGTGTTTCCTAAAAGACTCTAATGCTTTTTTTGGCCAGTGTTTTTCTGCCTTACTTATTGTTTTAACATAATTCTTTTGTCCTTTTTTTAGTATATTTTCGGTATCCATAATTTTAGTTTGTAATTCTTGTTCTTGCTCACTTAAGAATATGTCTTTCCATGCATCATTTAAGTATTTTTCAATATTTTTTGAATCTCTTTGTATGTCTGAAATTTTTTTAATACATTTTTGGATTTTTGGATGTCTAGTGGTTTTTTTTATTTTATTTTTTTGTTGATACGTTGATATTTCATTTGATAAACGATCTGTTATACTCTCAAAAGATTTTATTGATTTTTCTATATTAGGTAACAAATAGGATATGTCTTCTGGCATATTTGGCATATTTTGTTTTTCTTCTAATATGGTAAGAATGCCATTAGTGCTATTGTGTAATTTGTCCGAATCTAAATCTAATTCATTAATACATTCCTTTAAAATTCCTCTGTTTTTACTGGTTAAATTATTTCTTGAAGATTGAATAAAATTTCGTGCAGTTATGATCTTATCAAAAAAATTATTAGTGTTAGTTAACAATTGCCGTAATTTACTGGTTATGATATTTTTTGTTTTTAAGTTGCTTGCTTCATTCAATATTTTAGAACAAAGATTAGTGTACTCTTTTGTATCATGTTCATTATCAAGCCATTCTATTTGGAATTTATGTTGTGCTTGCTCAGCCAAATTTAATCTATCTAATTTTTCAAGTGTGGTTATTAACCCATGTTGTATCTCGTCTTCTGAAGTATAAAATTTATCTTCGATTTCATTTGTATTGAGCTTTATTTTTTCTATCATAGACGTGAATTTGTCTTTTAATTCCTTGTCAATAGTATAGTATACATGAAAACGTTTTTCCTTTAGAACAAAAATTTCTCTCTCTTTTTTTAAAAGATTTATGGATTTTCTTATTGTAAATCTAGAAGTATCTAATTCTTTTTCAAGTTCTTTTTCGAGTTCTTTCATTGTGACCCCCTCCTCCTTGTGTTTAGAAATAATACCTAAGATTATGTCTTTATTATCTTGAGTCATTGATATGTTTTCAAACATTATTCTAAATATTAAATAATGTCATTTTTTATTAAATTGGCAAAATTCCTCTAATTCTAACATTATTCCCCAAGTTTTTCTATATTTGCCATCTTCGAAAAAATAACTAGATGTTTGTTGTATACTAATCATGCCGAAATATACTGGCACTGGTGACAAGGATGATTTAGACAATCATTCTGATCAGTGCAATCCAAACAATGACGAGTATGATGGCTACCAAGACAAGTAGTATCACTGTGGAAATATAGACAAAATATTCCATATATGGTCTAAGTAGCATATGTTCAAATCGTCAAAAATGGCTATCAAGATGATTGATAGTCACACCTCTTTTTTTTAAATACATCACTCAAAAACATACTGCACAACAAATCAGATTGACTCAATCATGATAAGAAAATAACTAATAGTTATATTATAACAGAATAAATTCTAAATATGCCTAGAAATGTGTGTGGGATCTCCGGAGGTAAGGATTCTAGTGCGTTAGCCGTGCACATGAGGGATAAAGTTCCAGATATGGAGTATTTTTTCTGCGATACTGGGGCAGAACTACCAGAGACATATGCATATCTTGCAAAACTTGAAGTCGTATTGGGGAAAAAGATAGAAAAGCTAAATTCCACTAGAAGTTTTGATCATTATTTTGAGGTGTTCCGTGGGACGTTGCCATCCCCACAGATGAGATGGTGTACTAGCATGCTCAAGATAAAACCATTGGAAGACTGGATAGGTGAGGATGAGGTAATATCCTATGTTGCAATTCGTGCAGATGAGAAAAGCCGAACAGGATACGTTTCTACAAAACCCAACATCAAGACAGTATTTCCATTCATTGATGATGATATAGATCATGCAGGAGTTATAAAGATACTAGAGGATGCAGGAATAAATTTACCGGATTACTACAAATGGAGAACACGTTCTGGATGTTATTTCTGTTTCTTTCAGCGCAAGGCCGAATGGGTGGGTCTTGCAGATAACCATCCTGATTTGTTCAAGCGCGCAGTTGCAATAGAGCAGAAGATACTCCAGGATGCAGGTGTGTCCGGTGATGCAGATTTTAAATCAAGTGGAATGAAAGGAAGACAGTACACCTGGTCTGAGGGTGAGACATTGACTGAACTGCTAGAACGACGTGATGAGATAATGGAGAAACACGAGGTTAGTCTTAAAAAGGCAAAATCAAAGAGAAAGAATTTGCCGTTAGTTGATGTGCTTGCAGATGCATTAGATGATGATGATGAAACTACACCCTGTACGGTTTGCCACTTATGATTTAACAAGAGTAAAGATGTAAAAATGAGTGAAGATGTAAAAATGAGTGAAGATGTAAAAATGAGTACTGAAAAAATATCCCCCATACGAATAGGAGCTGCCCTAAAATCTCTTCGTAATAATGACTTTGATGCCTATTCTGCGATCTATGAAGTAATTGATAATTCAATTCAAGCTGATGCAAAAGAGTTCAGACTTAGATTCAAGATGGACACACCTCAACGCAAACGCAAACCCCGTCCTGTTTGCATAGCATTTGGTGATGATGGTCATGGGATGAATTCTGATACATTGCAACATTGTCTAGCTATCGGTTATTCAAATAGATATGATGATCGAAAAGGAATAGGCAGGTTTGGAGTTGGAATGACCATGGGGGCAATCAACGTATGTGATAAAATTGAGGTGTATTCTAGAGAAAAGCAAGGAAATTGGAGATATACATTTTTGGATAATAGCGGAATTGATAATGACGTAGATCCCTTTCTGCATCCTGTAGAGCAAAAAGATCTTCCATCAGAGTATAAAGATCTAGTAGGAGATCATGGTACTCTAGTAATCTGGAGTAAAATTGAACGAATTGATTCTGAATTTGAACTAGATGAGCTTAAGCATCGTCTAGGCAGAATTTATCGTAAATTCATAGGTGAAGAAATAATTCAGGATGGCAAGCCCACAAAAAACAACAACTTACGGAAAATATTCATTGATGACGGTGTAAATAATGAACTCGTTACTGCACATGATCCCCTTTATGCTACCAAGAATCCCAAATTTCCAGATGATGACCGTGCAATACTCCAACCCGTGCACGTGTTTGAGCATCCTGTACACGATGTAGATTCCCCTAGTAGCGGTGAGAAAAAAGGCAAGATCACAATCATAACATCAATCCTTCCTGAATCTTGGAGAAAAGGACAACAAAATGCAGATTTAAAGGGATATGGTGGACGAAGTAAATTCCACAATGAAAGAAGAGTATTTGAAAATGAAGGATATTCAATATTGAGGAATGGTCGTGAGGTCTATTATGGTCCTATACCAAGATTTGCGCCAGGGCTAAAACCAGTGGATAGATTTTGGGGATGTGAGATAGATTTTGATCCAGTTTTAGATCATTGGTTCTCTGTAAAGAATATAAAAATTGGTGCTAGGCCTCTCAAAGAACTCAGAGACATATTACAACAAAAACTTCAACCCACCATACGTAATAATTTTAGAAAAAAAATTGAAGAAGTTTGGGATGATGAGGATCAAAAAGAACAAGAAGCAGAACAAGGACCACTACAAAGTCACACTAGCACTGAAAATGAAATCAAAGAAATCAGTCCACCATTAAAGTCAACTGAATCTCTAGAAGAGCTTGAAGCCAATATTAAACAACATGCCAAAACCATCTTTGATGATCCTAAAAAACAAGAAGAATATGTATCAGTTATGATGGATCCGGAAACACGATATAAGATCATACATGATCATCAAGCACGCTCGGATGGTCCATTCATAGATGTACTAGATGATGTAGGCAAGAAGGTAGTTCACTATAATATGAGCCATCCATTTTTTGTAGAAGTTTATCGTAGAATTAAAGAAATAGAGGATATATCTACTGATCCTCAAAACTCTGAATTGTTGAAACTTGCTAAAGATCTCAAGGCTGATATAGACAGATTAATCTACGCCTATGCTGAAGGTCAATATGATCTTGATGATCTAACACGCACACAGTCTGTAGGAAGTACTGTAGAAGAACATCTTGTAAAGTGGAGTTATCATCTAAGAAAAACATACAAGAGTTAGGTGTAATAGGTGTTAAATGATAAATTACCACGCAGTGAATTAGAATTCTCTTTAAAAGAATATTGGGATACGCTTAATTTTATTCTCAAAGAGATAAATCCAGATGACGATTTTGATATCAGAACAAAAGATATCATGGGAAAACTTCATCATGCATTAAACATATCTTCCTACAAAAAACCAGAATTTCGTGCCAAACTTCTCAAATATGCTGACAAAAAGAATTGTCTTAGATTTTTCCAAAGAATAGGAGTAGTAATTCCGCCTCAAGATGATCAAACATATGAAAAAACGCTTGAAAAAGCTTCTAAGCTAATATGGGGTTACAATGATGAAACACAGGCATTCATAGAGGAATTTGGATATGACAAAAGCTTAATGCCTAGCCCTGAACAAGACCGTGCTCCTGAATTTACAATACCTTCCAACAAACCACTTCGAATGTTAAAAGAATATCAAAGTGAAATATTTTACGATGGAATGCGGTTAGTGGAGAATCCATGGGCACGTTTCATTATAAAAATGCCAACGGGTGCCGGTAAAACACGCACTGCTCTAGAAATAGTAAGTAATTTTTTAAACAATGGTATTGAAGCGGGAGAAAAAAGACAGGTAGTATGGCTTGCTGATCGTGAAGAATTATGCGAACAAGCGATAATCTCCATGCAAGAAATCTGGTCACATTTGGGCAAAGATGATTTACGCATATATCGTGTCTGGGGTAGAAACAATCCAAATAATTTTGAATCTAGTGCATTCATAGTTGCAACATATCAAAAATTGAACAACATAATAGATTCTGACAATTTTCCTAAACCTGAACTTGTGGTGGCTGACGAGGCACATAATGTTATTGCACGTACACACAGGAATGTAATACGACGTCTTGAAGAGAATGGTACTAGAATAGTCGGTCTTACTGCCACACCTATAAGAGGAATAGATAATCCGGAAAACAAAAAATTACGTGAATATTTCAACGATCAGATAATAGAGATAGATTCCGGCGACATGGATAACATATCCTATCTCCAATCAAAAGGATATCTTGCATATTGTGAACCTGAAACAATTGAATCCCAGAGAGAGTTTATTCTAACACAAGAACAACGAAGAAAATTTGCAGATGATCATGATCTTCCAACAGAATTGTTAGATAAAATAGCTTCCGACAACACAAGAAATATTGCGATTGCCAAACGATTGAAAGAATTAATAGTTGAGAATAAGCAAATATTGTACTTTGCTCCAAACCTAAAACAATCAAAACTGATCTGTGCGATAATCTTGGCATTAGGAGGAAACGCCGCACATGTTGATGGAAATACTCCGATAGAATATAGACGTGACGTGATATCAAAATTCAAAGATGGTAAAATTAAATGCATATGCAATGTTAATGTTTTTTCAGTTGGCTTTGACGCACCCAACATTGATGTAGTGTTTATAGCTCGCCCTACTAGATCTATAGTGCTTCATCAACAGATGATTGGTCGTGGAATGCGTGGACCTCGCATGGGTGGCACTGAGCAGTTCAGACTGATCAGGATATTGGATATATTGCCATCAATAGAGCTTGCAGACGAATATTTTGCGGATCTCTGGAGATACAAAAATCCAAATATTTGATGTTCGAACATTTGAAATTATGCAAATTAGTATCTTCTTGTATAACAACATGCTTGTAATTACATGTCTCTGCTTGTTTGCTGGAATCTTAATTTTTGGAAATGGTTACAATCTGAAATCTAAATTCATTCTAAAATTAGTGTAATTTGTACTCATTTTTGATAATTTTATACCTAACTTTATGCGAAACTTTATGAGATCCTCGTTGAATGTTGGATTGTGAAATTATCTTGGGTAGTAATCCTCCTATTTTTGATTGGAATTGTTGAAATACAAGAATCTTTTGCAGATGAACTCTCAAAAGAATCTTATCTTTATAATGAATTGGATTTTTTTAATTGGTTTGTGAGTTTAGATGAGAAATCCATTATTATTTCAATAATAATCGGTATTGGTTCAGGTTTGCTTGTAAAATTTTTTACAAAAACAAAGTCTGAAAAAACATTCCAAAAAAACTCTGAGACAATATATAGGGATTTCTTTAATCATATTTCACTTGGGGATAGTTACAAACAAAGAATATACGAAATGTGGGAATCTCATGAATATTATAAGAATTCTAATACAATGATGGTTTTTGATCCTCATGTCTATAAAGAAATTCTACGTTTTAGAGAACTTATCTTGGATGAAATCAAAGCTTTAACTTTACATAAAAATTCACCATATGTTATTCTATCTGAGTATCTTTTGTTATTACAATATGCTTTAAGTGCATACGAGCACTTACATGAGATTGATAATCTTGAAAATGGGTTGGGTATTAATAAAAAATCTTTAGAATATCATAGATATTATGCAAAAGAAATCATAAACTCCCTTGGAAATTTTGTTCCAGATTGCTTCGTTAAAAAATGGGATGCTGAATTTAAAAAGATTGGAGGATCTCAATTTGTAGTAAAACCTCCTATCGAATTAGGTGATAGGATTATCGCTCATCATAATTTGAGAAATGAAGCATTGTACTTTGATGCCCAACACAGTAAGATAATGGAATTGCTTGAAAAAATTAAAGATTCAAACGCGAATAATAACTCTGATTCTTCTTAACATGATTCTAAATTCATCCCAACATGATCATTTATTGGATAACTCAGAAGTGCATACGTTTCATTTTTGGAGTATTTACCAGATGGAATTGGATTTTCTTTTTTGTTTTTTATCATAATTAGAACCCCAAATAGAATCACTTGAACCACCACCAAAAATACCATCTGAGTTCTTTTTAGAAGTACGTTTCTTTTTAGTATTAGAGTTAGATCCCAATAAAGAATTAGAACCTCCAAAACCCCAAATAGAATCACTTGAACCACCACCAAAAATACCATCTGAGTTCTTTTTAGAAGTACGTTTCTTTTTAGTATTAGAGTTAGATCCCAATAAAGAATTAGAACCTCCAAAACCCCAAATACTATCCGATTTCCTTTCCCTGTCAGTAGATTTCTTAGATGATCGAGAGCCCCCAATTGGATTAAATGTTAATTTTCTTTTCTTTTGTTTAGTACCCAAATAATCGATTGAATTCCCAAATCCTAATGGATTTGATTTTTTTATTTTCTCCCATTTTCCAGAAAAAATATTATGTTCTAATCTATTGCCATACTTGTCTTCAGTTCTTGCTTCTGTGCCATATTTTGTATCTACATATCTACGAACATGTAGATTACGGGTTTTCATTTGTTTTGGGGAGAGTGGTGAATTATTGCGTTTTACCTCCCAAGGAATTTCACGAGTCTTTCCTGTCCAATCAGTTTTCTTTTCAACAAAATCTTTGCCATGGTATTTCCGTTCAATATCTGATAGAACCTTATCACGTCGAAATTGATCCTCACCATATTTTCCTGATTGACGAATTTTTCTCATTCTTTCTTTATTTGATAAATTCTTTGAATTTTTTCTGAAAATGTCAAACAGACCCATACATCACAATATTTTGTACGAATTTAAGATTTTTGATATGTTTGAGAACAATAATTAAAAGATAAAATTCGTGAACTTAAAATCATTCAAAAACAAAAGATTAGATGATTTTACCAAGGTAAATACGAATAATCAAACTGGAATATCTTGAAAATAATTCTCTAACTCATGGTTATTATTCTACAAGTTGATGTAATCTTGTCTGAGTAAAAATTATGCTCTTTGTGAAACAAACCAAATGATGTCAATATTTGATAAATGAATTTATGTGTATCAGTTTATTTATCAAATAAATTTTATTATACAATTAATTTTAACAAGTGGATCGTTTTGCAATATTAACAAAGTTAAACATTTTTTAATTTTCTAATTTCATCATTATACAATGTTAATGCCATTTTATTAAAACCACTCTTCATCTTCTTTTTTTCAACATTGAAGAAACGGATAGATTTGATTAAATCTTTTTCAGATATTCTGTTTGATTCAATTGAGTTTAATACATGATAAGATATTTCTACATAACCAATTTTTTTATCCAAATTATTTTTTGCCATAATTCTTATTTTTAATTTTGGATTTTGAATATTAATTATTTCTAGATAAAATTTTAATGGAGATAAATGCAATGATAATTCTACAAGTATTTGAATCCATGTTTTTTCTATAATACTTTTTACATAAACAGTAAAAATATTTCCTGAAATTTTTGGAGGCATGTATAATGTATAGCTAAATTTTTGGAAAGTCAAAATTAATAGGCTATATCCACTTTCTGGTTCGAATTTTTTATCAATAGGCATATATTTTTTAGATAATTCTTTGTTGTTGATTCCAACTAACACTATACAAAATTTGATGACATGCACCATATCGTGCAATGTTTGTATGTCCATGTCTAAATCTCCTTCTTGAACAGTTGTGTATTCGTCATTTTGTTTATAAAATAATCTAATTTGTCCATCGTCAAAAGTTTGTATTGATGAGTGTGCTGACGCATTACGAATGACATTTATTTTTAATCCCATTTTTGTGTCAGTAATTAAATTCAGTCCAGGATATTTTGTCTCATTTATTATGCAAATTAGATCTCCTAAACTGCATGAACGGGTTTTAGGGAAATTTGTGGTTCCTTTTTCTATGATTTCTATACACGATACAACATACCACATAAGACGTTTTAATTGACCTTCAGATATTTTTTCATATATCGAAAACTTTTCTCTAACATAGTTTCTATAATCTGCTGAGTTTAAAGATTTCATCTTTTGTAAATCGGACCAAAAATTTTGATAAAAAATGGTATCACACGCATGAAAAGAAAAAATTTCCAATATTTTTAATTTATTTATTTCTAATGCTTCAGTGAATAGCTCCATTATGACGTCAAATAATAAGGCACAACGAACATCTCTCTTAGATATTTGTTTAAATTCTAAGTATTCTAAGATCAAAAATTTCAGTGCTACATCTTTTGGATGGAGATTTTCCAAATATATGTGCAATTGTTCATATATTTCATTTTGAATCTTACGTAGACCAGGATCCGTTTTTTGCATTTCTTCAAACATAGTAGATTCGTATTGTAGAAAATCTTTACCGATCATGTGATCTTTATAGTGTTTATAGTAAATAAATAATCTTCAACAAGAGATCTAAATATCATCAAAGATAAATTAACCGATGAAATCTAGATCTACATTTAAATTTTAATATTTGATGTTCTATTAGATATATCATTGAAAAAAACTATTGAATATATTCCGATATGGGATTTTCAAGTTTCACCAAGATCTAGATTGATTATTTCTAGAATGATTTATCCGCAGGATGAAATAGAATTTTTTAGAAGTGAGGAATATCTTAAAAATCTTGAAACAAAAGAAGAATATTCCAAAGAAAGCAAAAAAAGATATCAGAAAAAACGTGATAATGAAAAATTTAAAATAAATTCAATAGTTATAGGGTTTGATGGAAAAGAATTCAATACTCAAGGACCGTCAATTTTCAGATATCAAATATCAGATCTGATTAATGCCCTAGAAAACATTGATGCAGGAAAATACGAGGGATTTATTGATGATGTGTTACGTGAAGCAGGAATTATGAAAAACATTGATTAACATCATAATATAAACAAAATTGTTGCCTAATTATCATCAAAGCTATCGGTTTTCGGAATTTATGGCAAAATTCTCTCTGTTTGATGTCTGATATCAAATACGATCGTTTCAGATTCCTAATTGTATGCAAGGGAGAATTACGTAGCAACTTCAATATAAACAAAATTATTTTATAGTAATACAAAGATCAGATTAGTGTTGTCTGAAGAAAATCAAGTTGAAATAAAGGTCATTGAAACAAAAAAAATTTCTATTGACAAGATCCAAATGAGCAATATTCAAGCAAGACAATTACAAGTAACAAAAAAATTAGAAATATTTGCAGAACAGATACGTAAAATTGGTTTGATCCAACCTGTTGTAGTGTATCCCAATGATGACAAATATGAGCTAATTGTAGGACAAAGAAGGTATTATGCGCATAAAGATGTGTTGCATTGGAATGAAATACTTGCAATGATAATTGAAAAACCTAAAGATGATATGATGTCAACAACAATTTCTTGGCTTGAAAATGAAGCAAGACAAAAAATGCAAGGTAGGGATAAAATAAGACATGTTGTAAACATGAATTCTCAAGGATACACACAAAAAGAGATTGCAGACACATTAATAATCACAATCAAAGAGGTCAAGAGTTGCATTGGTCTGCCAAGTGTTCCAAATGTGGTAAGAGAAGCAGTTGAACGTGGTGAGATACCAGCAAATATTGCAATAAGAGCAACTAATGCCAAGCAATTTGAAAAAGGAGAGACATCAGAGGGTAAGGGTAATGATGTACTAGATCTTGCAAAGCAAATATTTCAAACCAGTATTACAGATAAACAATTAGATAATATGGTTGACTATGGGGAACAAAATCCGGATGCAGATAATAAAAAATTATTAAGTGATGGAATAAAAAATACTAAAGAACAACTCAATGTTGATCTGCAATCATCAGATATGAAGCGATTGAAAAGATATGCAAAAAATAACAATAAAAGTAAATCATCTGCTGCAGCTAATTTCATTATAGATGGTTTGGATGAATACGGTGATTGAATTGTCACGATTAATGACTGATAATACTGAATATGCAAAGTTGTTGTCTAGTATTAAAATAGCAAATACCAATCTTAGACGTGTCTTATCTCCAATTCAAGTGGCACATAAAATTCAAAGATTAATAAATGAAGAAGGGTCTGAAATCACCTACGATATTCTACCTTTAACGAAGGGGAATATTACTACTTTTACGCGTCTTTTGAAACTACCTGAAAAATACCATGATGCAGTAATATGGGGAGAATCTAACGATTTGGGAGTTGGTTTTTCTGCTGCAAGTCACATATCTACACTACATGACGAAAATGATCAAAGTTTGTTGTTTTCTGAAACATCAAAACAAAGTATATCTGAAAAAGATGTGTTGAACATTATATCGTTTTATAAAAAACAGAATATCCCATTAAGAGAAATTATTGAAAAAACAACTAGTGCAAGACCTACTATCATAAATGAATATCTTGTAGTGATTTCAATATCTCCTAACACGCAAGAAAAGATTAAAAAAGATTCACAGATGATGCAAACGTCGTCTATTGAGCTGTTAAAAAAAGGTCTAAAAGACAAATTTGGAATTAAGGATGTGATGGATGTACAGTTAAAAGATAAAAACATTGGAATTATACTTGATGAATCAGAATACCGAAAATATAAACGACAAATTTCATTATTGAAATTAGAATATGACAAGATAACGGATTATATTTTACAATAATTTATCTAGAAAATGAATCCAAACATTAATGATATTGTACGCATTAGACCATGGGGAACAATCTTAATAGCAAATTCCATACTCTGTGATGGAAAGAATGCATTTGGCATGGATGATGGTAAAAGTATTACTTGTTATACACACATACATGAAGATCATATATGTGGATTAGAGGATGCATTAGGAAGATCCAATTCTAGAGTGTACGCAACAGAAATTACAAAAAAACTTTCATCTGCGTTATTAAGCTATGATTCTGAATGGATAAAGGATAGAAAAAACTACTATGGATTAGAATATGGAATACCTGTACAGCAGGGTAATTTTGAAATATCTTTTCATAAAGCAGAACACATACTTGGCTCTGCACAATTATTGGTTAGTACTGACCGTTACCGTGTATTATATTCAAGTGATTTTATTTTGAATAATACTAGTATTGTAAAAGATGTGAATTATTTAATATTAGATACTACACATGGGAAGCATTCAGAAACTCAACAATTTGAAGATAAAGAATCTAGTAGAACAATGATCATTAACCAAGCCAAGAAAATATTGGATGGCAATACAAAACAACTGATCATTTATGCTGCTCGTGGAACCATGCAATTGGTAATGTCTTGGCTGCGTAAAGAATTAGGAAATGAAATAATCTTTCTTGCAAATAAAACGGATGTAAATATTGCAAGAGTATATGGAGAATATGGGTATATGTGTGGGAAAATTGATGATGATACAAAATTTCAAGAGTATTATAACTCTAAAAAATCATTCATTTGGTTTCGTACACGTAGCTCATCAAAACCAGAACAATCTATATCATCAATTAGAGTTGGCTCTGCATCGATAACTTCAATTAATTCTGATCATTTACAGTCAACAATAAATCTAAAAGAACATTCAACGGTTTCAGAAATTTGTGATTATGTTAAAAAAATTAATCCTAAACATGTTATTCTTGATAACTCTCAACGTACAAATAATCCTGAGAATGCCGCTTATTTAAAAAAAATCTTGACAGATTTGGATTTTTCTGTATCACTTTCTCCAGAAAAATATCTGGGTAGATCAAATCAAGACTAGTATTGTAGATCACTATTAATTCTGATGATCAAATGCTCAGAATTGGTTTTACAGATATTACAAATTAAAACTGATCTGCATCAGATTTTATGTATGCGTTGAGATCTAGCTCCGGGCACATCAATTTCATATTTACCATTACCCAATACCTCAAACCATTCCAGCAACACCTGCACATTCCCAGTCAGCTCACGTCTACTTGGCACTGGAACATCAGTACAGTTATCCTGAATCCATTCCTTAATTCTCCCAAAGTACGCCTCTGGATCTATAAACTCGTCAATCTTTTGGATAAATGGATGTGTAAAAAACCTGATAGACAATTCCTGCAGAAATTCAGTCTCTGAAAGCCCTGCTGCAATGCCATAGTTTGCCAGGTCATGAAACACACATGCGGCAGTCTCAGGATTCTCAGAAGGACTCTGATCCGAGCCAATTCTTTTGTATCCCAAAACCAGATCATCCACGCTCCGGGTCATGGGTAATGCAGACACCAGAAAATTATCCCGTTTTGCCGCAGATATGATATCCTTCAAGTCAACCTGCTCTGAGGGTTCCACCTTGTTTGCCTCACTCCATTTTTCAAGCTCCTCATACATTACATCATCTACCAGTCTTGCCTCTTTTCGTATCTTCTCAAAATAGAGCCGATCCTCATTTGTCAGATATTCAATTAGTGTTGCTGCCTCATAGCTGCCATCAGGCAAAAGCCCCCTGTGTGAAATATTCCCAGTCGCAAGTATTGCACTGGCAAGACCTGCTGAATACACCTTGAGATGTATGTTTTCACTCACATACAACGAAATATTTCGTTCCCTGCAGTACGGATACAGGGCAAGCTCAGATGATCCAAACTGGATGTCTCTTGGCTTCCATGTAGTAACTATTACAATTCTATTTTGTATATCTTTTAGTAATTTTTCCAACACTGTTGTCTTGACATACGGGACAAAAAGAAATAGCGTCTCATCAGGATTACTCTCAAAGTATTTTCTAATGTGATTAAACAACGGGCTGTGATAAAGCTCGGTCAATTCAGTTCACCCATAGTTTGGAAATCTTTCCTTTATGTATCTGAATAGATCCTTTCCGTCTAGTTTCTCTGCCCTTGGAGTGGGACCTCTCACATAGAATGTCTTGTGGTTTGAGGAATGAACATAAAGTGGCTGGTTTGAGGGCAATATCTGGATAATACAGATGGTTTTGTCATCGATGTTCCTGAATCCTATCTGCAATTTGCTTGTGATGAACACTTTATCTTCTAACATCTTTCCAAGTCTGTCTCGGATATTATTTGCAAATGAATCGCTGTAATCTTGAAATCCACCGAAATTTTTGTCTCTGTCTAATCCTACAACTGTGCCATCAGACCGGATTCCCAAGTATACGAATCCTCCCCCGCTGTCATTTCCAAAGGAGCACACTGCCGTAGTAAATCTCTCTTGTACGGAATGCTTTATGCCTTCTATGCTTTGTTTATTTTCATTGGGTGACAATCCAGATAATTTTTCATCGTATTGGTAAAATTCTTTAAATTCGTTGTATTTGTCTTCGGTCTTGGGTATCTCTTTTTTATTTAGATCTACAAACGGAATATCGGTTTCATCCCCCGTCTTTTGACCCCATTCAGGATGATTTTTCTTTCTTGATGCCACGGCTTTTTTAGCAATATTTGATAACTCTTCTTTTGATTTCATTTTTGTAGATATGATAGACTTTACACGTCCCACTTGGCCATCCTCAAGTCGGACCTTTATTCCATGGGGGTGGAATTCACTAGAGGTTAGAATCTCATTTACTGTCCCGTCTGTGAGGTTGCCGGTTCTTTGATTCTCCTTGGTCACAATTAAGACAGAGTCGCCTTTTTTGATTTGTTCTCGGGTGGGCAGAATAGCCATGGTTATTCAGGATGATTTTCAAATTTAAGTGATGACTGGTTTCCGCTTGATAGTCATGTAGATACGAAGATGTAGTTTATCAGAATAATTTATGCATATTTTTGATAAATCTTAACTTTGATTTAGAACAGATAAAGAACTAGTTAAATTATACATGATAAATTTATGAAGTATGGACTATAATGATCTGTTTCAAAATGGGCAATTAGATTTGGATGCAGCAAAAATTTTATTTGATAATGAATGTTATGGTCATACTGCCTTTTGTTTACAACAAGCGCTAGAGAAATATATTAAAGCATTTATACTAAAAAATAATGTTTTTGAAAATATTGAAGAACTAAAACATCTGCCTTATGTGAAAATAATTAAGATGTATTTGGATTTAATCAAATCTTTTAATGAACATACTCCTCAATTACAATTTAATTCATTTATACGTGTTTTTGAGCATATTTTTGGATTCTTAAAAAAAATGACACATGATGACAATCTAAAAATTATCGTGTGGAAAAATTCTTTGCAAATTCCTCTATCAGATACTGAAATATCTCTATTTAACAATTGGGATATTGAATTTAAAAAAATCATATCTGAATATATATTGGATTTACCTAATTTCACTAAACGATACAAAGAATATGTTAACTTAGATAAAATTAATCAGAAGTATATTTCACTGGATGAAAAACAAAAAGCATCTGTGACTTTTTTAAACAAACTTGATAGCAATCTAGATTCAGTACAACCGTCTAATTTTTCTCTTATAGATATAGAGAAATTATGTACTGTCATTAAACATGGTACAGGAAAAAATTCTCTTTCTAAAAAAGAAACGTTAATGCTCAATAATTTTATGAATATAATGCAATCCTTTGAATGGTTGGATATAACAATTGCTTTGTTTCCTCATGAAACAATGTCAAGGTATCCGATAAATATTGATGGAGAAATGATTAGTGAGTTATATGTGAAATACAAAGATGCTTTGTATGAATTAATGAATAAAACAGAAATTGTATGTAATAAGATATATGAAAAATGATTTTATATTTACAATATTTCCACCATGTTTAAGTTCAAATCCAATCAATCCCATTAATGGAAGTTTATTCTAGTGATCTAGATTATTCTAGTCAAATTAAGATTATGTTGTTTATTGATGGAGATTATTTATGAAAATATCTTAGAAAAATCGGGATATTGATTTAGATTATTTAAAATTTACAAATGATCTGAGCAAAAATTCCTATAGGATTTTACTATAAAATTAATTAGAACATACTATCATGATGCAATTCCATATACCACTATGAATTTGGAAAGACAAATCAACATTGATCTATGATCCGATAGTTGGCAGCAAATACTAGTCACTTGTAAATCATCTAATAACAGTACAGTACACTGAAAAATATCAGCGAATCATCATCATTATAACTCCATTCCAAAAGATGGAAAGCAGTTTTTTAGAGCGTATAAGAAATTCAATGTTGATACACTTGCGTCGTATCTCAAGGAACCATAAAGAAAATTTAGAAGGTTGTAGTAATTTTGAATAGAGCGTCACAGCATCATGCAAAAGTTATCAGGAGATTTTTTTTAAGGAAAAATCTAAATGTACGATTAATTCATCTTCCAAAAAATGTTCATTATTTGAATGTAGAAGAAGAATGTTGACATCAGGCAAAGTGGGCATTGTTGATCTCGGAATATTATACATCAATGTCAGATATGCTGTATCGTGTTTCAAAGTATTTTAGAACAATGTGATTTTGTTTGGATTTGATAAAACATCTGAATAGAATTCCTATATTGATCTCATAAATTTTTGAACAACATTATAATTCTACGCCAGAATTCATAATAAAATGGATAAATTAATCTCAAATTATAAATCAATTTCATCTGTTGTAATGTATATTAAAAAACCAATTCATTAGAAAAGAATGTTATCTGCCGAATTCTCTTTTCCATATTTAAAAATATGACATGAAATACATTCTTCATTAGGATTATGCCAAGATTCACCACATTTTGGACAATCTAAATCCTCATATTCATCGTCTTCATCACTCTCATCATCCCCAGTTGATTCAGATATTATGTGGTTTTCAATTGTTTCTTTATCAGAAACAAAATGTTTGATCTCAGGTGAACTATTCAAAAGTTTTTCAAGGTTTTTAAATTTTAAATTGTTTTCAACAGAAACTAATTCTTTTCTCATAGTTGTAAACAAATTCTCTGCCAATTCTTTTTTATAATATCCTATATTTTCATATGTGGAAACAAGTAGGAGATAAAAAATCATTTCATGTGTTTTTAAAATATAATTTAAACAAAGATGATATGATTCACGATTTAGTTTTCCAACAAATAAGCCTATGTTTTCGATATGAGTTTCATTATCTCCTCCATCCCACCGCAATTGTCGAAAAATATTGGCATGTGCATACTTGGATAGTTCAGAATGAAGTTGTTTTATAGCATTATTTCTAGAATAGTTTTGAAAAGTTAAAAATCGTACAAATTGTTCAGGAATTAATTGAATGCTTTGTATGGGATTAAGTGATTTTTTATCTTCATTAGGTGTTTCAGGAGAACGTAGTTTTTGCATTTTTTCAAAATTTTCTGAGAGAAATGATTCAAATTGAATATGCGACATTGCCTTTTTTGAATCTTCAGATAACGCTGTTAATTTTTTCTTATTTAGAATTGATACTGCTGACCATGTGGTCAATTCTAACATATATCGAAGAATTATTGTAATTGGTCTATATGAGCCTGAAAATAATAATGAAATACAATCAAAATATTGTTTTTCTAAAAATAAGAGCATATTTTCAATTGTACCTTCATCATATGGATTTTTACACATAGGAATATCCCATGTTCCTATACGAATACCTGACTTGGATAAATAACTGCGAGGATGATGAAAACGAAATGTTCCATAAAGATAATGTATTGATTTCAATTGTGGAAAATGAATTTTAGTAGCATTTCTTGTATGATTGATTTGTCTTATGTAAATTGAAGGAATATGTTTTTCAAAATCATCATTTAATTCTTGTCTTAAGGTATCATCGTAATTATTCATTTGATCTAAATTCTAATGAATAGTAATAAACTTGCTGGGTTTCTGAAAGTGTAGAGCCACGTAGACGTAGCCGTTGAGATATGAGTCATGAGCCGTATGATATGAGCCGTGAGTCATGATATGAGCCGTGAGCCCTACATGAGACGTGACCCTCAAAGTTGAGAGTCGGGAAAGTGGAGAGACCTGAAAATGTAGTCCCAGAGTGCATCTTCTCTGGGAGCAACATCAAACAACTGCAAAGTAGATCTTGATAATGTATCTAACTCAGGTAGTATAGCATCAATAGGACCTCTCACATTTACAGGAGGTTCAGAAGTTGATGATGATGATGATGCAAACATCCTTCCCATAACAATATGCAATGGTGCTAGTGCTGACTACTTGCTTTGTAGTACCGGCGGATCCAATGTCGCATTTGTAGTAGTAGATACCAACGATGTAACACTAGTCCGTGGTGACACTAGAAATCACACATTCATTCGACGTGACACCCGACGGCAGTCAAAATCTTTTTTTCTTTATTTTTTTATTTATTGCAGATCCGCCCCACCGGTTTTCACATGCAATTCATTCCCCACGACGTTTCTTATCAATCCATAATGATTGTGTTTGTCGTATAATCAATTACTCAAGTATAAAGACAATCCACCCAAAACAACCACAGCAGTAATTCCAACCAATAACATCCTCAGGATTACTACTGCAACCTCTCTGCCACCACCAATCATTTCGTCAAAATCCACTTCATCACATTCTTGGAATTACGAGAATAAATATTTTCCACTTGAATAATTTTACAGCTGTACTATACAATCAACACACTCTAGGACATTATTTTAAACAATACTCTCCCCCACACGTATAATTTTGTCTTTTGAGCATGTGTCCTTTGTCTGATTCGCAGGATACCAAGGATTCATTTTTTTGATCGGTCATCAAAAAACCCCACGTTCTAAATATTGATATGAACTTTTTAAACTTTCTATGACGGATTTTATAATCATGTGTGAATAAGAAACATATCCAGAGGGCATGTAACACCACATCTGGATTTATCTATTATGTTGATGATCGTCCTGCCAAACTTGTACTTTCGTAATCATCTATCCTGGTTATCATAGATAGATCGAGACGATCATAATTACAATACATGGTTTCCTTCAAAAAGATATACGCCTCTGTTATCTAGTCAAAGTTAGATCCGAAAGCGATCCCAGAGACATAAGCCACCGAGTCTGGGGGTAGAACCATGGTGGAGCTGGAGCCTTTGTAGGGGAGCCTTGATGTAGAGCCTTTGTAGTGAAGCCTTGGTGGAGGAGCTGGAGCCTTAGTGGCGGAGCTGGAGCCTTGGTGTATGGAGCCTTGAGATGAACTCTAAGAACAGGAGCCTTGAGCTGTATGATGAGCTGTAAGTCATGAGCCGTGTGGTATGAGCCGTGAGCCTTGACATGACTTGACATGAGCCATGAGCCGTATGGTATGAGCCGTATGGTATGATCTATGATATGAGCCGTGAGCCGTTATGGTATGAGCCGTTATGGTATGAGCCGTTATGGTATGATCTATGATATGAGCCGTGAGCCGTGAATCTTGGATATGACCTGAATCCTACCTGAGACACGAGCCCTCAAAGCGGAGAGTCGTCAAAGAGTAAAGCCCCGAAAGCGGAGTCCCGGAAGGTGGAGAGCCCTAGAAGGTGTAGAGCCCAAAGTTGAGAGCTCGGAGAGTTGAGAGCCCGGAGAGTTGAGAGCTCGGAGAGTTGAGAGCCTCAAAGTGGAGACCCCCAGAGTTATGAGCCGCCAAGACGTGAGCCGTCAATTATTTCGTGTGATCTTGGTGAAGATTCAGTGGGGGCGGCTTGTTCAAAATTTTCTCCAGAAAATTTTGACGGTTGGAAGTCAGGCTTTGGGAAAGGCCTGACGGAATGGGACAAGGACTCGTCAGAGTCCTTGAAAAAGATGTTGGTGTTCCAGAATCATGTTCGTTTTTTTGAAATGACGAGGGAGTTGCGAAAGATGATCTTCTGGTGTGCTCATGATCCAGGTACGCAGATCATATGATCTATGGGGAAAATCCATATGATCCATATGGAGAATTCATATGATCCATATGGAGAATTCATATGATCCATATGGAGAATTCATATGATCCATATGGAGAATTCATATGATCCATATGGAGAATTCATATGATCCATATGAACTTGATTCAAAATTTTCTCCAGAAAATTTTAAGGTGTTGATAGTCAGGCTTTTGAAAGTCTGACTGTCTGGTTCAAGGACTCGTTAGAGTCCTTGAGAAAAATATGTTGAGGTTCCGGAATCAGACTCGTCGTTTTGGTGTTTGTGAGGTAAATGCGAGTAGACAGTTCGTTCGTGTGAGATATACTATGTCTGAAAAAACGTGTTTCTAATGTTGTTTTAACATGTTTAACATGTCTAAAAAAACCTGTCAAACATGTTTCTAATGTTGTTTTAACACGTTTAACATGTTTGAAAAACCTGTCAAACATGTTTCTAATGTTATTTTAACACGTTTAACATGTTTGAAAAGAGACATACCTGTTTGACAGATGCCATTGGTACTTTGGCGGTTCAATCCAGGCTGTCTTAAATCATTCCAACGGTTGGTCTTCAGGCTTTTCTCAAAGCCTGGCGTGGTCTGGTACAAGGACTCGTCAGAGTCCTTGTGAAAGATATTGATGTTCCGGAATCCAACTCGTCGTTTTAGTGTTTGTGAGGTAAATGCGAGTAGATCTGGTGTTCATAAAGATTGAAAAAAAGTACTTTTGCGGTCGGTATTCGACCCCTTTGCGGTCGGTACAAATGTGGTCGAAAGTACTTTTGCGGTCGGTATTCGACCCCTTTGCGGTCGGTACAAATGTGGTCAAAGGTGCAAAAGGGGTCAGTTTCTGACTGAAAAGGAGTCAGTAGTAAGGAGGTCAAAGGTGCAAAAGGGGTCAGTTTCTGACTGAAAAGGAGTCAGTAGTAAGGAGGTCAAAGGTGCAAAAGGGGTCAGTTTCTGACTGAAAAGGAGTCAGTAGTAAGGAGGTCAAAGGTGCAAAAGGGGTCAGTTTCTGACTGAAAAGGAGTCAGTAGAAAAAAATAGGATGTAAATCTAGTCAACATCTTGTTATTTTGAAATAATGTAGACGTGGAAAAACACATGAAAAAGATTACATCAGAAAACAAATTCGTCATTTATGATGTGATCTAATCTATTGATGAGACATTTGGAGTAAGCAGGTCAAGTCTAAGATTTCATCATCTTCCCGGCAAAATAATAATAATAACACCATCAGGTAAACCAACAAAAAAATTCAGTAGAGATTGAAAGGATTGGTAGTGATAAATAATATCTGTATTTCCTTGTATTTTTCACTCAAGTCTTTTCAAAAATATGATACTATGATGATCCGCCTCCGCGCATCATGTAGTCTTTTGCTCGGCGCATCAGAAACTTGTCGCTACCCAACTCCCGTATTACATCCCATCCATTTGAGATATACGCCAGGAGTAATTTCTCATCCTCGACAATATGACTTTCAAATTGATTATCCAGTGTCTTTGGGGCATGTTCTGTATCTGGTGGATGCTGATTCAGTATCAACTTTGCAGGATCTATTCCATACATTGAGGCCTGTCGGCGCCACATATCCAACAACATCTCCTTTTTGTTCGTTGTAATGGATTTTGAATCAGTTGAGAGAAATATCTGACTCTGTGTAAAGGAACGCCTCATATCGTCTTCCATCTGTTCTGTTAGTCTTCCTTTGTTGGTTGTATATCGTGCTTCCATGTCTCCTGTATGTCCCATGAAGAACTGTCTATACGCATGTGTCATACAACCATGACTCTCAGCAAGGAGCAGCTGCGTGTCAAAGTATGCTCTCAAGGCATATGGGCGCATCTTTATCACACTCCATATTGCCTTTCGTATGCTACCTGTAATTGCCGGTGTGACTAGAAATGGCTGGTCCTGTGGGTTTTTTTTACGCCAGCCCTTGTTTCTGCCCTTGTGCTCTGTGGCAATAACTGGCGAATCTGACCCTAGTATATCGCCACAGGCAATTCTGGATTTGAGATATTCAAGTAAATGACCACATCCCTCATCAGTCAGAAATGTAATGTACTTGTTTCGTGTTTTACTCAGATTACGCCTTACTACTATCATGGCAGGCGTTTTGGAGAATCTGACCTTCTTACCCTCAACTACAATATCCGGAATATCCCCAATACGCAGTCCATCACTAGCGTCTGAGAGTCCTATTACCTGGGGTCTTACACCAGAAAAGCCCATCAGACTTATTATCACTCTGCCGCGTATTGATCCTGCAGCCAATATCTTGCGTAGTTGCGCCTGTTCTGGAACCTGTTCATCTTGTAGGGTTACAGCAACTCTGGCATCTGTTATGTGCATCTTTCGCTTTATTTCGACGCGATTGTAATCCAGCCATGACTTTACTGATTTTACTACGCCTTCAATGTATCCGGGTGAATATTTTTCATTCTCCATCCATGTGATATGATCCATGATACAGTCCTCGATTTTTTTTGGATCTTTTTCTCCAATGCTGACTAGTTGTGCTGGCGTGAGCTGTACCCTATCACAGAACAAGTTAACACGTCTCAGCCTCACCTTTGCGTTAAGGATACTTGATCTGCGCAGATTATCATACCAACGGTGCAGATCCTTATTGCTTTCCATCAGGGTTTTAGAAGAGTATTTAGACATTCGATTCCAACTTTGGATCTTAATCTTTATTTTTCGCATATTTGTTTTTTTCGTTTTTTTCGCCACAGGAAATACCACATCCGGAGTCTCTTTTGTGTTTCCTGATGCCGTTTTGACGCCCGTATTTTGTCCGGATATATTATTGTTGTGTTTTTTTCTAGATTGTTGCTTGCTTGAATCTTTTTTAGTAACTGTTTCGGGCTTGTTTCGGATTTTTTTGTTTGTACTAGTATTTTTTTTAGTATCTGTTCTGGAATTATTTTTGGTTTGTTTGTTTTTTACACCGGTTATATTTCTCTTTGTTTTATTTTGACAACGGATTTTTTTGCTATCCGTATTCTGATTTTTCAAACCCGCACTTGCTTTTGTTAAATCTGTTCGTGTATTGCCCCTTGCAGATTTCTTTTTAGAACCAGTTTTTTTACTACTTGTTCTCAAATCTGAGAATAAAACAGGTGGGCCCGATGTGATTCGAACACATGACCTTTCGATTATCAGTCGAACGCTCCAGCCAAGCTGAGCTACGAGCCCACGAACAATTCTCTAGGCTAGACTCATTTAAGTTTAATTTTCTTTCCACTTGATTGAACACCCAATGGATGGGTCGAAATCTTTTTCAATTTTTTCTCCAGCTATCAATTTCTCCATATTGACAATCATTGTTTTCTCAGTTGCCTCGTCATCTGGTTTCATGGCATTGTCTATTTTTCCATGAAAAACCAATTGTTTTTGGGCATCAAACAAGAAGGGATCCGGAGTGCACATGGCACCATATTTCTTGGCAATTTCCTGTGTTTGATCTACTAGATAATCAAATTCAAATCCCTTTTCTTTTGATGTTTGCTTCATGGCCTCAAAGCTATCTTCTGGATAATTAGTAGAATCATTACTGTTAATTCCAATTATTGCGATATCTTTACCACATTTTTCAAATAATTCGTTGAGTGCGTCCACCTTTGCTTTAACATAGGGGCAATGATTGCACATGAAAATCACTAGAATTCCTTTGAAATTGCCATAATCATTTAATGAATGCTTTTTGTCATCAATTCCCATTAATTCAAAATCAGGTGCTAAATCTCCTGTTTTTAGTTTGATTTGTGATTCTAAAAGTACCATATTGAAAACATTGTATATTCAAATAAAATCCTTGCCAAGAAGACAACAATTAAAATCCACACTTTATTCATTCTTCTTGTGGGCCGGTAGTATAGCCTGGTAGTATACCCGCCTTGCACGCGGGGGGTCACGGATTCAAATTCCGTCCGGTCCACTCCCAATCTCTCCGATCAATACTTAATTCAGCCCTCAGGATGGATTTAAATAGGATAAGTTTCGGTTTTATTTCATGGCAAGTATAGTCGATGGATGGCCTGTATGGATTCCACTCATTGTTGGTTTAGCTCCAGGTTTGATTTACTGGTTGGCAATTACTGCAAAGAGAAAATAAAATTTACATCTATTTTTAATTTCTTTTTATTCTACTGCTTAGTGTAAACTGGTTTAACGTTGTTACCTTTCTTGTTCACTATTTGATATGTTACATGAAATTAATCTCTAATTTTAAGGAAAACTATGATGAAGGTCATTTTATGTGCTTTTTTGATATTTCTTCTAGTTCCAATTAACCAGGGTTTTTCTCAAGAATATTCAAATAATGCACCTACGCTAATTGTATCTCTCATAAATGAATCCCAATTTATATATCAAGATTCAGAAGGTCATACAGTTGTAGTGGGATTAGTTGAAAATAATAGTGCTCTGACCCCCGTGTCTAGTATTCAAATCCAAGTAAATTTCTATGATGAGTCGGATCCTAGTCCTTTGGAAGTTGTACAAGGAACTACTACCCTCGAAGTAATTCAGGGTAATGGCAAGTCCACCTATTCAATTCGTTCTGCATCCTCAAATCCAAACATAACTCAGGCCTCGGTATCTTTATTGGGATTTGATTCTTCGGTAGAAAAACACAAGGGATTAATCGTTTATTCCACAGATGTATTTTTAGATACTTCACTTAGATTCTCCGGAGTTTTACAAAATGGAGGAGCTCCGGGTGCCAATACCAATGTTCATCTTGCATTTTATGATGGTTTTGAGCCAGCTAGAATTCTTAGCGTGTATACGATAGAGCTGGGAGATGTGGATATTAACAGTGATGTATCCTTTGAGTTTAATGAGGAAATTGATTCAAGAGCAGTAGGATTTTTCTTATTTGCAGAATCTAGTGTTTTCATTTCTGATTTTGTGGATATTCAAATCCCTGCATCTCAAATCCCTGAGAAATTGGTTACCATCTCTAATGTATTCATTGAAGATTCTAATGGCAATAAATTATCTGAATTAAGTGTAGGTTCTATTGCTAACATAAAAAGTGAAACTTTGATTCAATTGGTCGTAGACCATGAATATACTGAAACTGCTTACACTTACTATGTTCAAGTAAAAAAATCCGGTAGCGCCCCATATGTAGAATATATTGGAAAATTCGATGGACGATTCATTGGAGCAGGGGTAGAAACTCAATCTATAGATTGGGTGCCAGAAAATCCCGGTTTGTATTTCATTGAAACTTTTGTTTGGGATAGAAACGATGTTCCGATTGCTGAGCAAGGTCCATTTGTTCTAGTGATTATAAACTAGAGATGTTTTTTATCAAATTCCTTACCCATCATTTAAATGCAGAAAGAAACATGCGATGGTAGTTATGAACAAGAAGATAATTCCAGTCATTTCAATAATTTCTTTAATAATCGTTTTTTCATCCGGAGAATCCGTTTTGGGTTATGGTGGACCGCCAGAACAAAGTAGCGCCAATAATTATACTGTGGAGATAACTTCTGAGAATGCCTCGTATTCCCTTGGAGAATCTGTAATGTTTTCTGGAAGTGTAAACAAATATGATGAAAAGCGGAGTTTACGGATTTCAATTTTTAACTCTGATAACAATCTAATTTTCACCCAAAAAACATCCGTGAATACAGATGGTATATTCTTGCATACAGTAAATCTTGATGAGAAATTCAGCGATGGTAAATTTATAGTAAAAGCCCAATATGGTAATTCAAAGGCAACAATTTCAATCATTTCATTTGAAATAAACTCCGACAATTCAGTCCCACAAAATATTGAGATCCCTGATTGGATTAAAGATAATGCCGGATGGTGGGCAAATGGGGAAATAGATGATAGTTCCTTTGTTGAAGGAATTCGATTCCTAATCGAGAAAGGATTTTTGCAAATACCCAGCACTGAACAAGGCTCAGCCTCACAAAATAATGAGATCCCTGATTGGATTAAAGATAATGCCGGATGGTGGGCAAATGGGGAAATAGATGATAGTTCCTTTGTTGAAGGAATTCGATTCCTAATCGAGAAAGGATTCATGAAAATATCAAATTAAAGCAAAATTTCTAAATAATTTAGAGTGAAAATCGACAAAAAACTAGTAGATTTATTTTCAAAGAAGACTGTCTATCTTTATGTCTCAATTCTCTATTGCAGCAACAGGTGGAACTTTTGATATAATCCATAAAGGACATCTTACTTTACTATCACATGCATTTGATATTGCTGACAAAGTAATCATCGGAGTTACAAGTGATGAATTTGCTGCAAAAAAAGGGAAGATTCCTACAAACAAGTATGATCAACGTTTTGAAAATTTGAGATCTGTTATTTTAAAAGAATTTCCTGACACTACTTTTGAAATCAGCAAATTAGAAAATGATTTTGGACCAGCTGTTCTAGAAAAAGGAGTTAAAGCGTTGATTGTCAGTGATGAAACAAGCAATCAGGGAGCAATCCTCAATGAATTAAGAGCAAAAAGGAATCTTCCATCTGTACAAATTGTAACGGTTCCCATGTTTCTAGCAAAAGATGGTACAAGAATATCAACGACTAGAATTAAAAATTCTGAAATTGATATTAATGGAAACTTGTCATCAATTGACAAGTAGCTTATCGAACTTTGAGTAATGGGAATAAAACAAAATTCCGGGATTGAGACTCATGGCAATCATTAACCACATGATGAAAAAAATTGACACTGATGTAGCAAATCTCAAACAGGGACTACATCCACAGAATCTTTCATACTGGTATGATAAAGTTATCAAGGAAACCATTGAAATGGCCCCTCCATGGCTTCAGGATAAAATCAAAGTACAGCAAGATCCAATTCTTACAATGAGATTCAATTTAGATATCTCAAAACGTGCTGTGAGATATTTTATGATTGTAATTGACAACAATTTGAATGATATGCCGTATTCTACAAAGCTCTATTTCCTTAAAGTACAAGAAATAATGTCAACAGAAATGGATAAATCTCTGGTTTAATCTGATTTTTTTATTCTAGGCACAGATTCAAGCTCTAAGTATCTATAACCAATCAAACCCAAATTTTCTATCAATGGAACTATACAAATCAAAATATTCGGATGGAAAGACAGATGGAAGGAATTCAAGGCGAAATAATAAAACATCTAGTTCTTTTAGAAATTCACGGGATGACAGGTATTCACGGGATGACAGGTATTCACGGGATAATAGAGGTTCACGTGATGACAGCAGGAATGAATCTACAACCGTAACATGTTCTGATTGTGGTACTGAATGTACAGTTCCATTTGTTCCAAGAACCAACAAACCAGTTTACTGTAATGATTGCTTTAGACAAAACAAACCGCAGGATTCACGGGATGACAGGTATTCACGGGATAATAGAGGTTCACGAGATGACAGGTATTCACGGGATAATAGAGGTTCACGAGATGACAGCAGGAATGAATCTACAACCGTAACATGTTCTGATTGTGGTACTGAATGTACAGTTCCATTTGTTCCAAGAACCAACAAACCAGTTTACTGTAATGATTGCTTTAGACAAAACAAACCGCAGGATTCACGTGATGACAGGTATTCACGGGATAATAGAGGTTCACGAGATGACAGGTATTCACGGGATAATAGAGGTTCACGAGATGACAGGTATTCACGGGATAATAGAGGTTCACGAAATGATGATCGTGGTAGGCGAGAGTTTAGTAAAAGTAATAGTAGATCCAGCAAACCACGAAGTGATAGATTTTTGAGAAAACAAGAGGGTTTCTTTTCAAATGGTTCAGATAAATTTTATGAAACTATCAAAGAAAAATTATATGAAATTCTAGGTGGGAAAATCTGTTCTAATTGTGGTTTTAAGGATGAAAGGGCACTAGGAATAACTCCAATTTCTGAAAATGTTACCGGTGATAGTTCTGGACGTGGTGGAGATGCTGCCTCATGGGGAAAATATATTTCGGCACCGGATCTTGCCAGAGAAGAATTGAGTGTATTTTGCCTAAATTGTAATCAAATTAGAGAGCCTGTATCCAAACAATCAGAGGATAGACCAAGACTGAAATCCAAAAAGAGCAAATATTTTCCCAGATGATTATAATCCCCTCCTAGAATTGTTAACACTTTAATTATAATTATTTCAAAACTAATTCATGAATAGTGATTTCAAGGCATTAGGGATTTCTCTAATTGCTGTTGTTGGAATTGTAATTGCATATGCTGTATTTAGTCTATAGAATTATTCCTTGATTATTTCTACAGTGTCTTCAGTAATTCTAGTTGAAATGAACTTGTGTTCTTTATCTAATACAGATTGAATGAAATCTGCAAAATTCTCCACGTTTTCTTCATCTTTGAGCAGTATACTGTGCGCAGATTTATCTTTCAAAGAAATCACCAGTTCATTTTTGACAACATTTAGAATTCCTGTGATTTGTGTTTCTTTTCCCTCATTTATGAAGATAAGACTGGCAAGTTTCTGCGCCTCATATTTATCATCACATGTAATGTTGATTTTCATTTATTCTCAAAAAGGAATTGTTCAATTTGGTCTTTGGCTTTTTCCCTGTTTTCTTGATGAACTGCAAGAAATTGATTGATTTTTTCAATCAAGATTGCTTTTAATTCACCTGAGAGTAATTTTCCCGACTTGTAATCATCATAAATTCTTTTTAATTTTTTGTCATCCGGTTCAAAAAATATTCTTAGATATTGATAGGATACATCGATGTCCGGATTCCCACCAATCTTTCTATGTTGTTCAATATCCGGCTGTCCTCCTGAAAACGCATGCTTGTTAATTTTCTTTTTTACTTCAGACGGGGAATCTGTTGTGTATATTGTGCCCTTTTGATCAGATGCTGACATTTTTCCACCGGGTCCTTCCAGAGCTGGAATCATTATATTGTGAATCAAAGCTGGTTTCGGTTTTCCAATCTTTGGTGCAATGTCTCTTGTTAATCTAAAGTGTGGATCTTGATCCACTCCTAATGGAATCAAAACTGGTTTATCTTCAATAAAACATGGTGCCGATTGTAAGGACGTGTAAAAAATCATACCCAGATTTGTTTCGTTTGTAAAACCAAACGTTGCTTTTGTGTTTGAAAAATTAATTTTTTTTGCCACTTTAGCTGCAATTGGATAAAGGGTCTGGATATTTCTGGTGTTGATGATGATTTTTGTTTTTTCTGGTTTGAAACCCAATGCAATAAAGTCCAATGCATTCTCATATGCGAATTTTCCAGTTTCCTCCAATGTCAGATTAGGCTTTGAATAAAATTTTTCATCATCTGTTAATTGAAAATACATATTGACATCAAATTTTTCTTGTAGCCATTTTGTAAAAATCCAGGGAACCAAATGTCCTATGTGGGTGTGGCCTGATGGCCCCCTTCCGGTGTATAGAAAGAATTTGTCACCTTTTTCATAATTATCCAGAATTCTGTTCATATCTCTATGAGAAAAGAAAACGCCTCTTCTCAGCATGAAATGATCCTCGCCTGTATTTTTCTTGATTCTGTCTTGTAGTTCTGAGGAGATTTTTTCAGTGCCAAATTTTTTGATTAATTTATCATAATCAATGTCCCCTTCAACATGCCAGGGGGTTACGATAAACTCATCAGATGGCATTCATCTTGACTTAGGTTAAGGTTTAAAAAGTCTTTTTCGGATTCTTTGCTATTGTCACAGGTTTTTCATGAGATTGAAAAAAAAATTATTGGCTCGTTAAGGGATAATCCAAAACAGACTCCCGAATCATTAGAAAAATCCACACGTCTTTTACCTGATCAAATTAGGCGGGGAATTGAATGGCTTAAACTAAAAGATCTGGCAATTGTCTCTGAATCAAAATCCAGCATAATTAGTTTGGGTAAAAATGGAATCGAGTCGTTTGAGAAGGGATTACCTGAAAGAAGACTATTAAATTTACTAAAGGATGGTTCAAGAAAATTATCCGAGTTACAAAAAGAGCTGGGATCTGTATTCGGACCGTCTATGGGTCTAGCTAGAAAAAATAACTGGGTTGAGGCTTTATCTGATGAAATTTCTATTAAAAATCCCCCCACCGAACTTCCAGGAGAAAAAACTCTCAAACTAATTGGAAATGGAAGACTATCTAAAGATAAAATTGATGATGATGATTTATCGGGACTTTTAAGACGGCCTGATTTTATTATTGAGGATGTTGTTAAAACCAAAGAAATTTCATTATCAGATGCAGCAAAATCTATCAAGATTTCTGATTCTGCCGGCGGGATTGATGTCGAAGCTAGAGTTCCAAAAATTTTTGTTGCAAAAACCCACCCACTAAAAGATACAATTGATGAGATTCGTGAAATCTTTGTAACGCTTGGTTTTTCTGAAATTTTAGGCAACATGACACAGTCAAGTTTTTGGAATTTTGATGCTCTTTTTACTCCCCAAGATCATCCCGCCAGAGAATTACAAGATACGTTTTATCTTGACAAAATTAACTCCAAAAAAATTGCAACGCCCGAACAGATAAGAAAAGTTTCTGAATCCCACAAAAAAAACTGGAGATACCAGTGGAACATTAACGAAGCAAGAAAAATGGTTCTTAGAACTCATACCACATGTGTCACAATCAAACATTTAGCTGAAAACAAGCCGGATGAGGCACGGGTGTTCTCTTTAGGCCGTGTATTTAGAAATGAAAAAGTCAGTTACAAGCATCTTGTTGAATTCAATCAGATTGAAGGGGTCGTTGTTGGAAAAGATGCATCCTTGAGGAATTTGATGGGAATTCAACGAGAGTTTTACAAACGAATAGGAATAACAAAGATAAAATTCTGGCCAACATTCTTCCCATATACTGAACCCTCACTACAAACCATGGTGTATAATGAAAAACTGGGAAAATGGATTGAATTATTTGGAATGGGTATTTTCAGACATGAAGTGACAAAACCACTAGGAATTACACAACCTGTTTTGGCTTGGGGTGGCGGAATTGAAAGAATTGCAATGCTAAAGTACGATCTAGACGATGTACGGGAGTTTTACAACAACAATCTTGGATGGTTAAGGAGTGCCAAAAAATGCCAGTAGTTGAACTATCTTATTCCCGTCTCCAAAAATTAATTGGAAAAGTGGTATCAAAAAAACAAATTTCCGATTCTTTGCCTTATCTTGGACTAGATATTGAATCAGAGGATAAAGATCTTGTAAGGGTCGAATATAGCCCGAACAGACCTGATTATTCAACTGATTTTGGAATTGCGCTGGGTTTGCAAGGTTTGCTTGGGATTAAAACCGGCTCTGTAAAGCTAAATGTCCGAAAATCCAACAAATATTCTATCTCTGTTAAACCAACTATCTCCAAGATTAGACCGTTTGTAACTGGAATTGTTGCAAAAAATGGCAAAATTGATGATAAAACAATCAAACAGTTAATGACAATGCAAGAAGATCTGCATTTTGGAATTGGAAGAAAAAGGAAAAAATCATCCATAGGAATACATGATTTGGACAAGATGTCATTTCCACTAGTTTACACCGCCACGACTAGCAGAAATCACAGATTCATCCCGCTAAACTCTGAAAGCGAGTTGGATGTATCGGAGATACTTGATACTACTGATGTTGGAAGAGATTACGGTTCTTTGCTTGGGGAATCCCCTCAGGTTCCCATCATTTTAGATGCGAAACAAAATACGGTATCCCTTCCTCCAATAATCAACGCTGCAGTTACGACTGTCACTACCAAAACAAAAAACCTCTTTGTGGAGGTAACAGGTCTCAATAAGGAAGATGCTGAAGACATGCTGGCAGTCGTAGCCACTATTTTACAGAGTGCAGGATTTAATTTGGAATCCGTAAAAATTACAGGTGCAAAAAACTCTTCAGCAAAATTAGAACATAGAAAAATGGCTGTCAACCCTTCATTGATTAATCAGATTTTAGGTCTTGATCTTACCTTGTCAGAAATTGTCTCCTCCTTGAAAAAATCCAGACTTGATGCATCATCTAAAGGAGCGAACATTGTTTGTACGATACCTGCATACCGATTTGATATTTTCGGACCCATGGATTTGGTAGAAGAGGTTGCTTTGGGATATGGAATTCAAAATCTTGAACCTGTAATTTCCCCATCTCAAACTATTGGAAAAATAAATCCTGTTTCATTAAAATTAAAATCACTAGATCAGACCATGATAGGGCTTGGATTTCTTGAAGCTTTGAATTCCAGTCTTACTAGTAAACGTGTTCTATATGACATGACCAACAGGGATTCATCAAAAATTATCTCCGTACTTGATTCAAAAAGTCGTGAACATACCATCCTGCGTGATTCCATACTTCCGGGGTTATTGGAGAATCTTTCAAGAAACATCCATGAATCATATCCTCAAAGGATCTTTGAGACCGGAACCGTATTTGCAGCTGGAAATCCGATATCTGAAAAAATCAGTTTTTCAGGAATTAGCGCCCATAAAGATTCAAATTTCACAGAAATCAAATCAATGGTACAATCGGCATTGGACATTGGATTTGGAATTAATGTGGAAACAAAAACTGCATCTGATCCTACATTTGAGGCAGGATACTGTGCATCAATTGTACTAAATAATACTACAATTGGAATTATAGGCAAAATTGATTCAAAGATTATTGAAAATTACAAAATCCGTGTACCTGTAGTTGGATTTGAGATTTCATTGTCTGACTCTGTTCTTAAAAGTTAAAACCAACTTTTTTAGAAATAATAATTCAGGATATTATTAATATTATTATTCCTTCAATGGTTTTTAGTAGGAGTAATTCCATATGTAATTGCCCAAGAGCAGGCATGCAGACGGATTAGGATGACGATGATCGTAATGATACCGGTGATTTCTAATTCACCCAGGCATGCTACATATGGGCAAACCCCGGTTTTAGAACGCAAGGAGGCGTATGGCTATGACCAATGAGTTTGTGCGAGTCAGAACCGGGGAACATATCTTTTTTCAAAAAACATTAAACCCCGATAAAAAAGGATAAAATGAATTGGTAAATTATTGGCTGGCAAAGCAGGAACCTAGTGGACCCAGGGGATATAATTTTGAGCAGCTCAAAAAAGAAAAAACAACTGTATGGGATGGAGTTCATAATAACTTGGCATTAAAGCACATGCGGGAAATGAAATCAGGTGATCTTGTGCTATTTTACCATACAGGGGATGAAAGACAGGCCGTTGGAATAATGCAGATAACCTCAAAGCCCTATCCAAATCCCAAAGAGGATGTAGAACGGTTCATTGTAGTTGATGTAAAATATAAAAAAACATTGAAACGACCAGTAAGACTTGACGAAATGAAAAACGAGAAAAAATTCAAGGATTGGGAATTAATAAGAATTTCAAGGCTATCTGTAATGCCCGTACCCAAGCCCATCTGGGATGAGATCATACAGATGTCTCAAAACTAGCAATAACGGATTATCAAGTTGATTATGTGTGTGTATGCGCGGTAATTTTGAATTTCAAACCTGGGAAATATCTTCAATGCATGCATCAAGAGTTTACGCATTCATCCAGGACTGGCATCCATCCTGTACGAATTAGCCGCGATCACTTCCTGAATTATGATCTAAAAAAAGTTGCCTGCGCGTAGTTTCTAGAATCGGGTCAAATATGCATCCAAAACTGGAAGAATTTTTTAATAATTTGCAGACTAGCTCTTTATAGTTGAATCTAAAGATGATCGTACCCCTCATTGTACTCGGTGTTGTAACTGTGGTGTTGATCCCGTCCTTTTACAATTATTCTGTACTGCAACCCATCACATCTAATCCTGTTACTGCCATCCCGTCTGAAATCGAATCAGTTTATTCGGGATTGACCATTATGGAAACAAATGGAATCAGGCACAGCGTTCCCCTTGATAAAATAAAGAGTGGGGGACCTCCTAAAGATGGAATTCCATCCATTGATGAGCCCAAATTTGCCAAAATTTCAGATTCCCATTTCATGTCTGATGCTGATACAGTGATTGGATTGGAGATCAACGGCGATGCCAAGGCATATCCGATTTTTATTTTAGTTTGGCATGAAATCGTCAATGACACAGTGGGGGATATTCCTGTTTCTGTAACATACTGTCCACTTTGTTATACCAATCAGGTCTTTGAGCGAATAATTGACGGTCAAAAAGTAGAATTTGGCACGTCTGGAAAATTGTACAACAGTAATTTGCTAATGTATGACAGATACACCGAATCCTACTGGAGCCAGGCTCTTGGAACTGCAGTCAAAGGAGAGTTGACAGGGTATGAACTGGATTTAATTCCCTTTGATGTTATTACTTGGGGTGATTGGAAGAAACTCCATCCTGACACTGTGGTGCTGACTACTGATACGGGATACATTCGCCCATACGATGCTGATCCCTATGGTAACTATTACACCGAACCGCAGATCATGTTTCCCGTGGAATACAGCGATGACAGATTGAATCCCAAAGAGATAATCATCGGATTTGACCAAGACGGTGTTTACAAGGCATACAGGCAAAACGATGTTGAATCTCAAGTGATAATCAACGATTCCATAGGAGAGACTCCCGTGATGCTTGTCTCGTTATTTTCTGAAAATTCCCGGGCTTTTGTAAGACTGGTCGGTGATGAGACACTGGATTTTGCCTATAAAGATGGAAAAATCTTGGATTCCATGACGGAATCCGAGTGGAATTATGACGGATTATCAGTCTCCGGTACGTACCTGGGGGAGCAACTGCAGAGAATGCCAATTGAGCCGGGATTTTGGTTTGAATGGGTTGCATTTCATCCACAAACTCTGGTGTATGGTGTTAATTGATGGGTCCTGTTTTTAAGGCAGTCCTTGCTGGAGTTACCACCATTGCAGCATATCTTTTAGTCGTTGTAATCACAACCCCCGCGCTGGAACCTGCCGCAGCCATCAGTGCGGCATTTCAACTAAATTCAATTGTAATTATTGGAATGGGTGCGGGGATTGGATTACAGATGTTTCTCACTGAGAAGAGCAGGTTGTTTGGATGCAAACTTTTGATAAAGAAAAAAACATTTGGAGGAAATACAGCAGGTGCGGCTGCCACATCCTTTTTCTCTTTTTTCTCTCTGGTTCCACTTGGCTGCTGTGGATGGTGGCTTTACGTCATATCCCTACTTCCCAGTGTGGCAGGAACCGGCGTGTCTGTAGTTCTGATTGAGCACAGTCAGGTTTTGGCATATGTTGGGCTGATCATAATTTTTGGGTTTGCAGGACTGACTGCCTACAAATTAAAACAAGAACAAGGATTACAAAAAACAATCTAGTTTTTTTATCTGGTAGAATTACATCTGTTGTGTTAGGACGGTGAGACTGTAAATGCAAAAAATTCCCCCTTGTCCTTGCTGGCAAATTTTGCAATCCTTGCCATAAATCCGTATTTCTTGTCCCTCATTTTTACTGCGTCCTTGATGTCCTGTCCTGATAATATTTTGGCAGTGCCTGATATCCAATCCCCTGTAACCTTGCCCCTCATTGTACACGATGCAAACTTTACTTGCAGGTTATTCCTAAGACGTTTTACTTTGCCTGTCTGCTCTCTTGTGACGACATAGATCAAATCCTCTTTAATTACAAACCAAACCGGAGTTTTGACCGCCTGATTATTTTTTCGATAAGTTTCAAGTGAGATGTACTTTTGTGATTTTATCTCCTCTAAACCAAACATGGTTGTTTTGTCGTGCTTCTGGAATTAATATCTATGCGGCATTACAAGATCTGATTTTGTTGATTCGATGACAATGGAAATAAATGATGCTGTTAATTGCATGCCACGGCTCAATTCTGCACTGCACCAACCCTTCTTCAATCATAATTATTCTTGTGTTCTATGATGACCTTTTTGATTTGCAAGGATTATTGTAGGCAACAGCAGGGTTTTGGTGCATTTTGGTGATCAGATTACTGGAATCTGCCAGAACCATGGCAGGGCAGACAATCTATCGGTTCATAATTCAGGAATATGTTCTCAGTTAATTCAGATATTCATAGTATGTCCATCTGGGATCCATTATGCATAAATCCTGTAAATTGAAAATTCTCCGTATATCAAGTCCTGTATTTATCATCAGACAACATTTCAATTGTGCCTGATTCTTTGGTTTTTCTCCGAGATTGTTTTTCTCATTTTTTGGGTGAATTATGAATGATTGGACTGAATCATACAAGATATTAACATGATTGAAAATTAAATCCTGTATGAAATTTCTAGTTATGATCCTCATTCTAACGCTAATCATACCTCAAAATGCCTTTAGCTTAAACGGAGATGATCTCAGCTTGATAGGTCACGGCCTAGGAAAAAACAAGAATTCAGAAATTCATTTAGAGTTTAATGGCAATGAATTAAAAAATGCTTATCTGTGGATAGCAAAGGATGGAGGGAAGGGGGATAAAGAGAGATTGGTCCTTGATAATCCCAAATTAAAAATCAAAGGGGATAATTTTTTAATAATTGATGATGACAGGAATTTCATTTATGGAAAACAAAAAGAGAGCGGGAATTATGTTCTAGTCTCTAAAATTAATCTTGATGATTCAAGAATTAGAATACTCTTTAATTCTGATAAGACCAGTGATGCAAATCCGGAAAAAATTATTGATTCAAACACTGAAAAATCTAAATCTAAAACACGGGATTTAATACAAGAATCACAATCTTCTAAATCAGAAATCGAGTCCCAACTAGGATCAGAGTCATTCAAGGAAAAACAACTCAGAGAGAAAAACGAAAAACTAGAAGCTGAATATCTTAAATTTCAAAAAAGTCAGGAGGACCGGTTAAACAATAAGGAATTAAAAAACACCCAACAACTAAAAAAATTAGATGCTCATACTAGACAATTATTGGATCAAGTTAAAGCTGATAATGGTACAAAAACGGCCAAGCAATTAAGAGAAGAATCGGCAAATAGGGGTAAATCTACGGATGATCCAGTTGAGAGAACTCCTGATGATCAAATAAAGATAGTAATTCTAAATTCTCATTCAGTGGAATGGAAAAGTAATTTCCTCGTAAGAGGTTATGTCTTTGATCCCCAAATTAACAAAGACGATGATTATAGTTTTGTATATGGAAGAATTAGTGATGTTAGAATTACAGGTGAAATAAAAGATGTTAATAATAAAATAGTTCATTCGTTTACAGAGATAACAGACAAGCGGGGATTTTTTTCAATTCAGTATTTTATCCCTGATAATTCGATAACAGGGGAATACAAATTAACCATTAATGCAGAAAAGCAGATTAACAATAAAAAAACCACTGATAAATTAACTGGCAGTTTTTTTGTTAAATACCTTAAAAGCGGTAGTGGCAATCATCTGCCCACCGCTTTTGCTAATTTAGATCAATTTGTTTATTTTAATTTCCACTCTGGCAATATGATAAGCCTGAATCTGAATGGTACCGGTTCTTTTGATCCTGAACAAAGACCATTGTCCTATCAATGGACACAGGTGAATGTCGCTGAGGCTGGCCCACCTTTGATAACTTTAGGTAATGATCTTAATACCATTACACCTGAAATCACACTCCGAGATATAGAAGAATTTAAAATATTTGATTTTCAATTAATTGTTAATGATGGAGATTCAGATAGCCTGCCTGATCAAATCAGGATAACTGCGCATAATAGTACTCTGTCAATCACTAATGGTACATTGTATGATTTTGCGTTTGACTATGGTCCAAGTTCCCCACTTCAAATGTATAGTGATCCCACTACCATTATGCCGATGTCTAATGCCATTGGATATAATGTGCACATCATTGGTGATTCTCTCAATTCTGGAAAATTAAACATGACGATAAACGTAGAAGACCAGATGTATGATATTGTAGATGCGGATATTTACCAAGGGGAATACAAAGAAATGAGTGCAAATAATGTACAAGCAACTAATGGTTCGTCGAGTTCTTTTACATTTGATACAGGACGAATTAACAATTATCCCCTTGATTCCACCCCTCCTGATAATTTTGATTTGATTAATGGAATTGCGTTTAATATCCATAAAATAAATAATGATGTGATGAGCGGTTTGGTTAATGCTACTCTGATGAACAATACATTCAGTTATGACTTGAGCTTTGTCAAGATTGAAATGGGAAATTTTACTAATGGATTCTTTAATTTTACTAGTTTAGATGAAACACCAGTGTCAATTCCTTGAATGGAAAATAATTAATCTAGTAATTTTGTATAAAAACATGGAATCTGTCAATATGAAAAATTTACCGCTCATATTCAAAGAGGAATTGGGGGCACATGTGTGGTCAATGCCTAGAAATTCTAGCAGCTGCAATACTAGGGTATTCATTAAACAAGTTAAAGCAAAATATGAGAAATGTGATTCAGTCATTCCTGGAATATTTACAGAAAAGCCTGAAAAAAATAAAGAACCAATCAAGGTTTTTGCACAACTTGGTCTTAAACCATAACCGGCGACAGTATGTTATCTGGTTTTGATAAATCTGGAATTATGTAGATATACAAAAGATTGGGAAGGCATGCATCTGGCTAATATTCATGGCAGACATGAGGATCGTTGATTGAAAACGATCTTTGATTAATGATATGCAGAATAAGGAATGGGATTCTGATATAATCCAATGATGGTTCATCTGCCCGAAAAACCCCAAAGAATCTGACGCCAAATTATTATCAAAAATTAATGCAATTTGACGAATTGCCTTATTGACCATTATCTTGAAATTTAATTTGAAATTCCTGAATCTTTAAATCCCGTTTTAAGACAAATTTCCTTATAAACTGATTAATTGGATTAGGTTTATTGATATAGTCGATTTACCTAATTTCTGTATGGCAACAGCTTATGTTTTAATAAACTGTGAACTGGGTTCTGAAGAAGCTATTATTCAGCAACTAAAGGGCTTGGAGGGTGTAAAAGAAGTTCATGGAACTTTTGGTGCATATGATATTTTGGCCAAGATCGAATCTGACACTGTTGAAAAACTTAGAGAAACAATTACCTGGAAAATCAGAAAAATTGAAAAGATTCGCTCAACTCTCACCTTGATGGGTATTGAAGGTCAAACGTAACCCCCCTTTTTTCTTATTATGATTCTGCATTTTATCTTTGTAGTGCCCAAAGAAGATCATGAAAAACGAAAAGTTGAATTTGAATATATCAAAAAAATGAGCAGGTTTTTTCAGGTTTGGCTAAAAGAAAAATTTGATCAAGACTATGAAATCCGATGTGATGAAATGATTACAACTCCCAGAAGCATCCTTCAACGTCTTGACACACATACCCTGGTGCGAGACCACCATCAACGTGGGGATGGCATTTATCATTTCTATCTGACTCATTTCAAGCCTTGGTGGACTGATTGTACTTGTGATGGATATCATGCTGAAAATTTTGGAATGATACACTGGCAATCCCCCAAAGAATCTGAGGACACTTTATTTCTTGCAGAAAAAAATTGTACTACCGTATCACATGAATTACTGCATGAAATGCTGCGAATCGCCGGACATAAAAAATTCATTCAGGACGTACATGATGTATGGACTAGGCATCTCTTTGAACAGTTGGAATTTGAACAGTATGGTGAAGATTTTCAAAAAACCGATGGAAAACCCATATTTTTAACAATGGATACTTCACAGTTTAATTTAAAATAAAATATTTACAATTAACATTTTGTAACCGAGTAAATGTTGTTTTCAAAATTTGCAGTTTTGAAATCTAATCTATTTTCAGGATCATTGATTCTTGATTTGCTTAATGTTTCTAGTTCCACAAGGGCATCACCTCTAAAACCTACTGAAGAACCGTAAATCCCGTCAGTTAACATGGTTCCATGATCCCCTTTTTTGATATCATCTACCATTTCATAAAATCTTACGGTCTCTTTTTTATTTACAGGGTTTCCCGTTGCTTTGTTATATGCAATTGCAATATACATTCCATTGTTTTTTACTGCGACGGGAATTTTGTGGTTTTTGCCAGACACTCCTGGAATTGTATCATTAACTAAAACTTCACATTTGTGATACATGCTTGACACATATGCATAGAATCTGTATTGTGCATATCTTCCTGCAGAATCTTCTGCACATCCGACAAAAACTTTGTGTAATAATTCTAAAGCATCATCGTTCATACTTTGTAATCTATCGTCTATTCTCCCCCTTTCAAGCAGTTCGGACTTGCATTCTTTTGCCACTAAAACCAAAATGAAATCAGGCAAGTTGTAATTTTTAAGGGCTGCAACAAATGCACCTGCTTGGGACATGCCAAATTTTGGAAATCCTTTATTGACCATTATGGTACCACCAATTTAGAAAATTTACTACTTGTCAACACTGTATTAAAAAGCAGTGTTTGGCTTATAATTGTTGAGAATTTACACGCCTATTGAAACAATTTATTCGATTTTACAATTGTAAATATTAAATTCAGGATTAATTCATCGTATTATGTGGAAACTGACACAACTGCAGAACTTGTTTCAAATGTTTATTTGAAATTAAAAAATAATATTGTCAAATATAGAAATTTAGTGGGAAGGCCATTAACGCTTTCTGAAAAAATCCTGTCTGGGCATCTAGATGAAATTGATGATACTGTTTTTATTGGAGGAAAAGATTATGTCTTTTTGAAACCCGATAGAGTTGCATTACAAGATGTAACAGGTCAGATGGTGATGCTGCAATTCATGCAAGCTGGATTGGAACGAACATCTTTACCAACAACCGTACACTGTGATCATCTTATTCGGGCAGAAGTTCAAGGTGATGTTGACATGAAAGTCTCACTTGATGAAAATAGTGAGGTCTTTAAATTTTTACAAACCGCATCTGCAAAATATGGGTGTGGTTTTTGGAAACCGGGTGCAGGTATTATTCATCAGGTAGTTCTTGAAAATTATGCATTTCCTGGAGGATTGATGATTGGTACTGATTCTCATACTCCAAATGCCGGAGGTCTTGGAATGATTGCAATCGGGGTCGGCGGACTAGATGCCGCAGAGACTATGGCCGGCATGCCTTGGGAATTACTTTATCCCAAAAAAATCGGTGTAAAACTAATTGGAGAGCTAAACGGGTGGACTGCTCCTAAAGATATCATCTTGAAAGTTGCTGAAGAATTAACAGTATCCGGTGGTACAAATGCAATTGTAGAATATTTCGGACCTGGAACAAAATCCATTAGTTGTACGGGCAAGGCCACTATTACAAACATGGGAGCTGAAATCGGAGCTACGTGTTCGGTATTTCCATATGATAAAAGAATGGAAACATATCTCAAATATACAAACAGAGAGGATATTGCGCAGTTGGCAAATCAAAATAAAGAATCCCTCGCTGCAGATCCCGAAGTGGAATCGACACCTGAAAAATTCTTTGACAGGGTAATTGAAATCAATCTTTCAACATTAGAGCCTCATATTGTAGGTCCCCACACTCCTGATTTGGCAAGAACCATCACAGAGTTATCCGAGGATGTAAAATCTAATGACTATACTGATCCAATATCTGTCGCATTAATTGGCAGTTGTACAAATTCCTCTTATGAAGATATGTCAAGAGCGGCAAGTCTAGCAGAACAGGCAAAAGCCAAGGGAATAAAAGCAAAAATTCCTTTATTGGTAACCCCTGGTTCCGAACAGATTCGTGGCACCATACAACGGGATGGACAGATGGATTCTCTTATCGATATTGGTGCCACTGTTTTAGCAAATGCATGCGGTCCTTGTATTGGCCAATGGAATAGACCTGAACTTGAAAAAGATCAACAAAACACCATTGTTACAACGTTTAACAGAAATTTTCCAGGACGAAATGATGGTAAGAGAAGTACTCTGAACTTTATTGGAAGCCCTGAAATGATTATTGCTTTAGCATTAGGCGGCAGACTCTCATTTAACCCCCTGAAAGATGAGCTAATTGCATCTGATGGAACAAAGTTCAAACTTGAACCGCCCAAACCTGCACCAGAAGTTCCTGAAGGAGGTTTTATGATGCCTGAAGGAATTTTCATTGCACCGCCGGATAATTCTGATGATGTTAAAGTTTTGATTGATCCTGACAGTAAAAGATTGCAGCGTTTGGAACCCTTTTCAAAATGGGACGGTAAGGATTTTAAAGATATTCCAATCATGGTAAAGGCCAAGGGTAAATGCACCACTGATCATATTTCCCCGGCAGGAGCTTGGCTTTCTCTGCGAGGGCATTTAGATAATCTCAGTGATAACATGCTTTTGGGAGCAGTAAATGCTTTCAACGATCAGGTTGGCCAGGGTAAAAACGTTCTAAATAATAAAATAGAATCATTTTCACAAATTGCAAGACAGTACAAGGAAAAACAGATGAGATGGGTAATTATTGCAGATAACAACTATGGTGAAGGTAGCAGTAGGGAACATGCAGCAATGTCTCCCCGCTTTTTGGGATGTGCGGCAGTTATCACAAAAAGTTTGGCAAGAATTCACGAAACGAATCTAAAAAAACAGGGTGTCCTGGCATTGACCTTTAATGATCCGGATGATTATGAAAAAATTCTACAAGATGACAGAATCAGCTTGCTTGATCTAAATGAATTAGCCCCGGACAAACAAGTTAGATGCATGATTTCTCATTCTAATGGAGAGAGAGATGAAATTTTACTAAATCACTCATACAATAAATCACAAATTGAATGGTTCAAGTTTGGATCTGCACTAAATGTATTGAGAAACAACCAGTAGGATTTTTTTTTTGAAAGTGGGCCCGATCGGATTTGAACCGACGATCGATGGTTTTGGAGACCATCGCCCTACCAGGCTAGGCTACGAACCCACAAGAATCAAAATATTTTGCTTGAATTTTAACCATTACTAAGATTTATTTGTAAATTGACAGTATCTGATGTAAAATGGTAAAGCCAATTTACATTGTACTGGGCGCTATTCCAGTTATTGCCGCACTTTTACTTTCTACTCCATTATTACTAAAAAATGAAATTCCTACATCATCTGCAAATTACACGGATAATATTGAAATCGAATATACCAAACATCAGTTGAAAAAAATCTCTTACGGTGTTACAGAACGGGTTGGATCACAAAAAACTGAAATTCTTTACATCAAAAATGACGGTGAAATAAAATATTCCGTAACTGATCAAGGATATATGAAGCCGGATTATCGCTCAAAGATAGATAAAAGCACCCTTGACAAAATTAAAGCGTTGATTAAAGAGACGGGTTTTATTTCAATTCCATCTGAATCTTTTAAAGTTATGGAAAATGCAACTGAATATCAAAAATCAAATGTCAAAGTCACACTTAATGGACGTGTTAATCAGATTCATTGGCCTCAACAAAATGTTACCGAAGATTTTATTCCACCAATCATTTTTAAGGTTGAAACTGAATTGGATTTGATCATCTCTGAATTTAGTGAATAGATACAAATAGTCTTTAGGAAAATTTAACGTATGCTTCCCTTATCTGGTCAACGACTTGATGCTAAAGGAATAATTCCGGACAAAATTAATTCAATTGACACTCTGCGTGGTTCTTCTACTGTCAAGCGTGGATTTGCACATATGCTCAAAAATGGAGTTGTAATGGATGTTACAACTGTAGAACAAGCACAAATTGCTGAAGATGCAGGAGCAGTTTCGGTAATGGTACTAGATAAACTTCCATCCGAAGTTAGAAAAGCAGGCGGAGTTGCACGAACGGCAAGTATTAGAATTATTGAGGAAATTATGAAATCTGTAACAATTCCTGTAATGGCTAAATGTAGAATTGGTCATGTCAATGAAGCATTGGTTTTACAAGAGACTGATGTCGATATGATTGATGAATCTGAAGTTTTGACACCTGCTGACGAACTTCGCCATATCTGGAAATGGGATTTTACTACTCCTGTTGTTAATGGTGCCAGATCTTTAGCTGAGGCATTAAGGAGGATTGAGGAAGGTGCATCCATGATTAGAACAAAGGGGGAACCTGGAACAGGCAATGTTGCTGAAGCCATCAAACACATTAAAAAGGTAAATGACGAATTGAGAACCATCAAATCAATTCATGATTCCGGAGATAATCAGGATCTGGTTCGAATGGCAAGGGAATTCAGGGTATCTTATGACATTGTCAAACAAACTGCAAAACTTGGAAGACTGCCCGTTGTTAATTTTGCCGCAGGTGGAATCGCAACACCTGCTGATGCCGCATATCTGATGTCCCTTGGGTGTGATGGCATTTTTGTCGGTTCTGGAATCTTTGATTCTGATGATGCAAAAGATAGGGCAAGGGCAATAGTTTTAGCTACCACCTTTTGGAATGAATCAGGGACGGTCAAAGAAGCACAAAAAATGATTGATGAAAGACAATCCATGCTGGGATTGGATGTAAACACTCTAGAATTACGTATGCAGGATCGTGGTGGCTCAGCATGAGTCTCACTGTCGGCGTATTATCAATTCAGGGGGACGTTGAGGAAAACATTTTATCGGCTGAATCTGCAATTGATGAGTTGGGATTGGATGTTAAAGTCGTCGATGTAAAGACTCCCAAAGAGATTTCTCAACTGGATGGCTTGATTATTCCAGGTGGTGAGAGCACCACGATTGGCAAGCTGTCCCTAGAAAACGGATCTTTGAAGGTGTTGAAAGAAAAAATTCAGAATGGAATGCCTGTTCTTGGAATTTGTGCAGGAATGATCATGCTTTCAAGCACTGTCAATGATCGTGTCTTTGGTAAAACTGATCAGCCCCTCTTGGATATTTTAGATATCAAATTGGAGAGAAATTCATTTGGACGGCAAAAAGAGTCTTTTGAATCTGATATTTCCATGGACTCTATTGACATTCCAAAGTTTAATGGAGTATTCATCAGGGCGCCATCTGTATCTGACGTGGGCTCTGATGTAAAAATTCTATCAAAATTCAATGAACGGATAGTTGCCGTAAAAAAGGGGAACGTGATCGGTACTGCTTTTCATCCTGAATTAACAAGGGACTTGTCATTGCACAAATATTTCATCAATCTTGTGAATGCCTCAAAAAATTAATCCGGTCAGGCAGGACTGAAAGGCTCAATCCAACAAATTATGCATGGATCTCAAATCCTTTTTGAACGGTTCCAGGGACAGGGGAATCTCCATCTTGATTGGATCTTTTAGCGAACGATTTTGGGATTTTTTTGCATTCCATACGCTTGAGTTAAATTCTGAAATTTCTTTTGTAACATCACATTGTTCTTTGATGTTCTCGGGTTCAACCTGTTTTTCTTTGTGAATGCTGTCTTTTGAATACAGTTCTTTCCAAAGATGTTCTGTAATAAATGGAGTAATTGGCGCCAATAATTTCAAAATTGTTGACAAGGTTTTATGCAGTGTGAATATTGCCCCGTCTCTTTCTTCATCTGAGAAATCAATTCCATATGCCCTGGCTTTTACCATTTCAATGTAGTGGGCAGCAAATACATTCCAGGTAAACTCTCTAATTGCAATTGCCGGAATGAAAAAATTGTACTCCTTGTATCCCCTTTTACATTCTTTTACTAGTTTGTCCAGTTCTGATAAAATCCATTCATCTGATGCAGAAAGATTTCCCGATTCTATTACTGGAAAACTAGACAAAAATCTCGATACATTCCATAATTTACTGAGGAATTTTTTAGTGGATTCAATTTTTTGTTCATTACATCTAAAATCGTATCCATGGTTAATTTCACCTGCACTCCAAAATCTAAAAGTGTCAGCACCTAATCTTTCAATTACAGGCAGGGGATCTATTGCATTTCCTTTACTTTTACTCATCTTCATTCCTTTTTCATCCAAGCCATAACCCATGACCCAAGCCTCAGACCAGGGTTTTTCTCCTGTTAGTTGTTCGCACCTAAGAAGCGTATAGTATAACCACGTTCTAACAATGTCCTTTGCTTGTGGTCGAATTGATGAAGGATATACTTTTTTGAAAAATTCATCATCCCTGTTAAACCTACTAATGAAAAGTGGAGATACGCTAGAATCCATCCACGTATCAAATGTTCGTTCCTCCCCAACAAATTTGACGGAATCACATTTGGTACAATTACTGAGGGGGCACTCTTCTTCCCAAGGCCTGTAATACTTTCCAGGCTCAGGAACGTGGGGTTCTGAGCATTTTTTACAATACCATATTGGGATTTCAGTACCATAGTATCTTCGCCTTGAAATTGGCCAGTCTATATTGATAGATTCCAGCCAATTCATTAGAATTTGTTTATGCATTGCCGGATGAAACGTCATTTCTTGTCCCAAACTTTTGATTTTTGGAACTGCTTCTTTTTGTTTTAGATAATACTCCTCCATTGGAATAATTTCAATTGGTGTTTTACTTCTCTCCGATACCGGCGTTCTATGAACAATGTCTTCAGTTTTTTCTAGAAATCCCCCCGATTCCAAATCTTCTATGATCTTCGTTCTTGCTTGTTTTGGTTTTAATCCTGCATATTGATCTGCAACCTCAGTCATTCTTCCATCTAATCCGATTGCAACAATCTCCTCCAACCCCAATTCTCTAAATAATGCAACGTCATTTTGATCACCATAACTACATACCATTACAGCTCCTGAACCGAATTCTTGTTGGGCAGAGTGATGTGTTCTTAATTCTACTTCCGCATCAGTAATTGGAACGATGATTTTCTTTCCAATAAACTCTGCATATCTTTGATCTTCAGGATTTACAATGATGGTTCTGCATGCACAGAGTAATTCCGGTCTTGTACTTGCAATGATTATTTCTTTGTCAGTATCCTGGATTTTGAATTTCATGTAAACCAGTTTTGTGGGTAAATCTTCGTAGATTATTTCCGCATCTGCTATTGTTGTACCAGATACCCAATCGTAGTTATTTGGCCTATTTGCAAGATATATCTGTCCTTTTTTCCACAAATCAATAAATGTTGATTGTGTAAGTGTTCTGTATTCCTCTGAATCCGTTCTATAGTAATTTGCAAAATCTCCACTGATACCCAAGCTTTTCATAATGAGAATCATTTCAGCCTCCAAATCATCTAGTGCCACCCTGCACAGATTCAGAAATTCGCCTCTTTCTGTTTCCCTCATTCTGATCTTGTGTTTTTTCTCCGTGTACAGTTCTACTGGAAGTCCATTTCTGTCAATTCCTATTGGAAAATAGACATTTTTGCCTGCCATTCTTGCAGTACGGGCAATCATGTCGATTTGCGAGTAATGTGCTGCAGCACCAATATGCCAAGGCCTGCCTGATGGATATGGTGGGGGGGTGTCAATTGTGTAGTTGTTCTCCTGTGGTGTAAAATCATAAATTTTTTCCTCTTCCCACCGTTGTAGAATTTTCTTTTCCAACTCCGGGTTCCATGCTTTTTCTGAGATTTTAGGTTCCATCTTTCAATTATCTTTCTATGTTTGAAATAATATGAGATCCTTTATTGTACCCCTCATAAATGTAAACACCTACTGCCTCCACATTTGATGGCATTTTTGGTACTAACAACTTTATAATTTCACTTGAAAGATTTTCAACTGTGGCTTCACCTTCTAGTAGATATGTAGTGTTCTTGGGAACCTGCAAGTCAAACATTCCTTTGGGACCTTCAAATTGTATTTGATAATGCAGGTCATCTTCTTTTTGTAAATACTTTCTATTGATGAAAAATTTATGATCAAATACGTTGACTACCTCTTTTATGATTCCTTTGGCCTCTCCAAAGTCCAAAAGAAGGTTGTCCTTCATTTGTCCTACCAATTCCACCATTACAGAAGACGTGTGACCGTGTAAGATTGAGCATTTTTCAACTAGTGGAAGTATGTGCGCATAATCAAATGAGAATGACGCATCCTCTAAAAATATAGAACCGGTCTGGGGGGTTTTATCATAAAATACAATATCTTGTAATTCTTTAATCTGTGCAACATATTTTGCATGTCCTATTGCCATCACTTTATCCTGAGGAAAATCCTCTTTGATTTGTTTGTATTTTTCAATATCTTCATCGGTATCAATTACCTCGATCAATCCCTTTTCAGTTTTAAAATCAACTAAAACTTTACTTCCGTTTTTCAATGTTATTTCGTGATTGTATTGGTATTCCTGTTCTAGAAAAGTAAGCATTTGTGCCACAGTCAACTCTGTTCTAGTTTTGAGCAGGTTTCCTTTCTTGTCGATATATCTAAAATCCGAATCTAAAACTGTAGGACTTGAAGCCATGTAAAGTCAACTGACTATGGATATAATATAAATTCTGTAATAATGAACATTGCTTGAAATTCCTCATTTAGAACTAACCATAGAATTTAGAATTTTAGCCAGGTTGACATCATTTTTTGTGATGCCTCCTGCATCATGAGTTGTTAATTCTACGGTGATTCTATTGTATACGTTAAACCATTCCGGATGATGATTCATTTTTTCAATCTCCATGGCCGCCCTAGTCATAAAACCAAAAGCCTGATTAAAGCTCTCAAATTGAAACTCTTTGTGGAGTTTTTCATTTACAATACTCCAGCCGGGCAAATCCTTTAGATGTTCATCAATATCTATTTGTGATAATCGCATCATGATATCTTGGAAACAACGTTAAATTAAAAGATTGATTCATTACCCTTTTGGAGTATTTAGGGTTGGAGAGAAAATGGATGAGATGAGCCAGAGATTATTTGATAATATTAAAAATTCGATTTCTGAGACGATTAAAGAAAAGAAGATAGGAGTTGCATTTTCCGGAGGTGTTGACAGCACATTAATTTCAAAAATCTGCTCAGACATGAATTACGACATTACCCTGTTAACGGTCGGATTTCCCGAATCACATGATGTTTTATTTGCAAAAAAAATCAATGAGTTTTTAAAGTATCCCCATCATGTTCTGGAAATTAATTCGGATTCTTTTCCAGCTCTTTCTTCAAAAATCAATCAAACAATAAAGACTGATAATCTATCTTGGAATGAAAATTGCATCGCATTTTACTATGTTTCTAAACTGGCAGGCAGCCTGGGTCTTGATACCGTAGTTACTGCAAATGGAATTGATGAGTTATTTTGTGGTTATAATGCATACAGGGAAGCATTTTCCGGGGGAGAATCTCAGATTAATAAAGTCATGATTGCTAAATTAGATAACGAGCTCGAGATGATGAAGAGTGTAAATCTGATTGCATCTGAATTTGGAGTAAAAGTACTTCAGCCACTACTCTCTCCAAAATTTATTGAATACGCAAAAACGGTTCCAATATCTGAAAAAATTCACGATACTGAAGATTTGTATCGCAAGCACCTAATACGAAAATTAGCCGGTGAAATCAACGTTCCAGAACTTTCTTGCACAAAAAGAAAAAAGGCCCTGCAATATGGCTCTAAAATCCACAAAGCCTTACTGAAAACTAGAGGAATCCCTTGACGGTATTATGAACTGATTTCTCTACATTTTTTATAATTGCAGACGACGCACCAAGATGTTTTCCCGGAGAAAATATGGAATCAATTTCTTTATCCGTTAATTTTGAAGTAAATGCCTTGTCTTTTTTGATTGCCTCTATGTAGAGCATTTCTTTGTCATTTGCTTCAAATGCCACTCTTTGAACATCTCTGTATGCTACAAATCTGGGTATGCCTTTTTTGATTAATGCCTCTAAAACAAATTCTGCAAAGATCTGCCCCCTTGTAATGTATAGATTATCTGCAATTCTTTTCTCATTTATCTGCAAATTAGAAACAATTCTAGTCATGGTTTCCAGCATTTCATCAACGAGAATCGAAACTGTTGGGATTACAAATCGCTCATTGGCCGAATTTGAAAGATCTCGCTCATGCCATAACGGAATATTCTCAAAAGATATGGCAACCTGGCTTCTTACTAATTTGGATAGCGATGTCACTCTTTCACTCTTAATCGGGTTTCTTTTCACGGGAACAGCACTGCTTCCCATCTGTCCCTTCTTGAATTGTTCTGCAACTTCGCCTATCTCCGTTCTTTGCAAATTTCTAATCTCTATTGCAATTTTTTCCAAAGTTGCACCAATCAATGCTAATTCAAATACATATTCGGCATATCTTTCTCGGGGGACAACCTGTGTTGTCACTTCTGCCGGGAATAATTTTAATCGTTTAGCGGCTCTCTCTTGCACTTTAAGTGATTTTACACCCATAAGAGAACCCGTACCAACAACACCCAATGTTTTACAGATCAAAACTCTTTTCTTTATCTCTTCAATTCGCTCTACATGTTTTGCCATTTCTGCAGCCCAATTTGCAAACTTTAATCCAAATGAAATAATGCTTGCATGTTGACCGTGTGTTCTACCAACTGCCGGGAGATTTCTATATCTTACAGCTTTTTTTGCAAGTATGGATGCCATCCTTGCAACTTTTGGTTCAATAATTTGCAATGCATCTCGCATTTGCATTGAATTACTTGTATCAACTAAATCATTACTTGTTAATCCATAATGTATCCAGGGTCTTGCATTCTTGCCACATTTTTCACTTAATGATTCTACAAGAGCTGCTGTATCGTGATCACTTTTTGCCTCTAATTGTTTAATTCTTTTTGCAGTGATTTTTCCAGACATTGCCACTCTGCGAATCTCTTTACCCGTGCTTTTTGATATTATCCCCATCTCACTTTGAGAAATGGCAGCAGCTCCTTCAATCTCTAATTGATAGTCTATCTTTTTTTGTTCACTGAAAATATCCATCATCTCTTTTGTGCCATAACGGCCGTTATCGATAGGTAAAACTGCCAATGATTTTATCATTGACACTTTGTACATAAATCTAACTTCTTGTTCTCTTTTTTACAGCTGCAATTTTCTTTGACGATCTGGCTTCTTTTGCCCTTGCCTTTGCTTTGCTTACCTTCCCTTCTTTTTTGATGGGCTTTCCACTTCTTCTAGCCGCACGAGCCGCACCTGTTCTCAATTTATGTTCATCTTTTTGCTTTTCTTTTTCTTTTTCAGAAATTTTTCCTCTTGTCATGAGAAATGAAATTATTTTATCATAGATAAATCAGATCATTGATTTCATGATTGGTTTTTCTGAATCTGATTATCTCCCTATGATTCCAGTATCTTGTAAGACCCATTCCAGTGCTTTGAAATACCCTTGTTTGAAATTTTTTTCATCAATGGCCCAATCCGGATTTGCTCTTAGTTCTGCAAGTAACTGATTTGCTTTTTGTTCAATTATTGATCTATCTAGCATGCTTTTTGAAATAGATTTGGTTATTTTAAAATTATTTTACAAATCTTCTGATGATTTAAATTGGATTGGCAGGAATTTTTACCAATACTCATGTCTACTACTACTACTATGCCTAGAAAAATTGGCGAAAATCAATATCAAATTGATGCTGACTCTAATCTTGGAATGAGAGTTCCGGTAAGAATCTATGCTGATGAACCATTAATGCAAAAAATGTTGTCTGATAGAACCATCAGGCAGGCAAGAAATGTGGCCTCAATTCCAGGAATAGTTGGTCACAGTGTAGTTTTACCTGATGGGCATGAGGGATATGGTTTTCCGGTAGGCGGAGTAGCAGCTATGGATGCAGATGAGGGGATGATCAGTCCGGGTGGGGTAGGTTATGATATTAATTGTGGAGTACGTTTACTTCGTTCAAATTTATCTGAAGACTTGGTTCGTTCAAAATTAAAAGAGTTAGTTACAGATCTTTTCAGTTCAATTCCATCCGGTGTTGGTTCCAAGGGAGCTGTCAGACTTACTCATTCCGAACTTGATGAAGTTTTGGTTAGAGGAGTAGACTGGGCAATTGATCATGGTTATGGTTCATCTGATGATTCTGATGTTTGTGAAGAGAATGGACAAATTCAAAATGCCGATCCTGACAAAGTTTCTGACAAAGCTAGAAAAAGAGGTGCACCTCAGCTTGGAAGTCTAGGTTCTGGAAATCATTTTCTTGAAGTACAAAAAGTTGCAGAAATTCATGACGAGGAAGCCGCAAAGAGAATGGGGATTAAAGAAGGGACAATTACCGTTTTAATCCATTGTGGATCAAGGGGATTTGGCCATCAAGTATGCAGTGATTATCTTAGAGTAGCAGAGCAGGCGATGGAAAAATACGGCATCACTTTACCTGACAGAGAACTTGCATGTGTTCCAAACAACTCTGAAGAAGGTGAATCTTATAGAAAAGCAATGTTTTCTGCATTAAATTTTGCCTGGAGTAATAGACAGATGATAACTCATTGGACGCGAAATTCCTTTCAACGTGTATTTAATCAATCCGAATCTGATCTGGATATGAAATTAGTTTATGATGTTGCTCATAATATTGCCAAAGTTGAAAAACACAAAGTTGATGGAGCAGAACGTAATTTGGTAGTTCATAGAAAAGGTGCAACAAGAGCATTTCCTGCAAACCGAGATGAAATTCCCTCAAGGTACCGGAATTTAGGACAGCCGGTTTTAGTGCCAGGTTCAATGGGTACTGCAAGTTGGATTTTACTTGGACAGCCAAATTCAATGGATCTAAGTTTTGGATCTACGGCGCATGGTGCAGGAAGAACAATGTCTCGCTCCAAGGCTAGACGAAATTATACCGAGGAGGATGTAAAAAAATCCCTAAATGACAAGGGTATATTCATCAAGGCACTGACTAGGGATGGAGTTGTAGAGGAGACTCCTCAGGCTTACAAGGATGTTGATTCAGTAGTTAATGTGTCTCATAATTTGGGAATTGCCACAAAAGTTGCAAAATTAGTGCCTATTGGTGTGATAAAAGGTTGAGTGAAAAAGATTCTGAACTAGAAAGATTAAAGGCTAAACGGCTAGCTGAAATGCAGAAAAATATTTCTACGAAACAAGAAACTGGATCAACTTCTGTTGTTGCTGAAAAAGAAATAACTTTGGATAATCCGAGGGATTCTCTTATCAAGATACTTGGATTTCGAGGTCTGGAGGTTTTAGAGAATGCCGAATCACAGTTTCCTAATGAGACAAAAATGATTGTTGGAAAATTATATGAATTAATTAAAACCGGTGAAATTAATGAAAGTATTGATGGAGGAAAATTACTCGCGTTGTTTAGATCAGTTGGTTTGAATGTTAGAATGGCTACAAAAATTAATGTCGAACAAGATGGAAAATTCGTCTCACTAAGTGACAAATTCAGTAATCGGCCTGCGGATAATGGTGAAGAATAATGAATGTTGTTTTAGAAATTGAAACTAAAAATTATGCCGATGATCTATTAACCATAAAAAAAGCGTTATCTCATATGGAAAGCCTTGTCTCGGGTTATAATGGATACGTGTTAGGCGAACCTTCATCGAAATTTGGATGGACATTTTTTAAATTAGCTTTGAAACCAGATTTACAAAGCGGAATAGAGAAAAAATTTTCTGATATGATTAATAAATATCAGGCAAATTATCCACAGGAAAAATTTGCAAAATTCATGACAGATTATTTTATTTCTAAAGGATGTGATATTAAAATAAAAATATCTGACTAGACTCTTCTTCCTCTTTTTCCACCTTTCTTTCTGGTGGTGTCATGAGGAATTGGGGTTACATCATCAATTCGTCCGATTTTAAATCCGCCTCTTGCTAATGCTCGGATTGCAGCTTGTGCACCGGGGCCTGGAACTCTAGAACCAACACCACCTACAGCACGAACTCTGATGTGAAAACCTGTGAATCCTTTAGTTCTTGCAGATTCTACAACCGCATTTGCAGCTTTCATCGCAGCAAATGGTGATGATTCGTATCTATCTGCATTTACATGAATTCCACCAGAACTGATGGATACTGTTTCTCCACCGGTAAGGTCAGTCATGTGAATAATTGTATTATTATAACTGCTGTAAATGTGGGCGATTCCTATTTTTTCAGGACCTTCTTTTTTTACCTCGGGTTGGGGTTTTGATTTTTGAACTTCTTTTGAACCTGCGACATCTTCAGCTTTTACAGTCTCTGGTGCTGGTGTCTCTTGATCTTTAGCTTTTACAGTCTCAGTCTCTGGTGCTGGTGTCTCTTGATCTTTAGCTTTTACAGTCTCAGTCTCTGGTGTCTCTTGATCTTTAGCTTTTACAGTCTCTGGTACCTCTTGATCTTTAGCTTTTACAATCTCAGTCTCTGGTACTGGTGTCTCTTGATCTTTAGCTTTTACAGTCTCAGTCTCTGGTGCTGGTGTCTCTTGATCTTTAGCTTCTGACAATGTCTAATCATACCTTGAAGGGTTTAAAATACATTGATTTTTAGAATTCTATGTAATCATCGATAGTCAAACCGATTTTTCTTTGTAAAGACGGCATTTTGAATGATGGTTTTCCATTTTTCTTGCCATCACCCTCATCAGGGAGGCTTGATCATGGGAAATGAAAAAATTTAGTACATCGATGGCAGGTCAGCTGATCTGGCAGAAGACAGGTTGGGAATAAGGATCAGATATCTGAACTGATGTGAGGACTCTATTATTAATCCCTGACTATTCATATACTGTCTTTATCGGGATTCATTAAATGACATCAATTCCATTTTTGGCAATGGGTTGCTGTTGCAGCGGCACGAATGATCTGTGACAATTCATTTTTGAACCTGATCAGAGATTCTGGCTTATCACCCCAAGAACAAGATGTCAGCAAATTGCTAATGAGGGATATAAAATTAATGCAAGTATCAGGATTCTAACTCTGAAGAACCTTTTCAATTCTGATTTTAAGCACTTGATGTATCTAGATGAAATATGGATTATTGAATCTGTTAACGTTTTACATGCAGAATCCGTATTGGGCATTGTAAATAATGTTGAACAAAATTTTTCTTGTGGGGGATATAATTATTTGAAATGCTTCCAACCCTTATCTTTTAATTGAATCAGTTTTTTGTTCTTTTCAACATACACGCCTTTACCTGACGTAACAAAACCTATTTCTATGATTGGAATTTTCAATAATTTTGCACTCTTTATGATCTTTTTTTTGTGATTTAGCGATGCTGTAAAAACAAATTCATATTCTTCTCCACCATTGAACACCAAATTGTCTGAATTTAATTTATAAGATTTTACAAAATCCTCTAAATCTTTTGAGATTGGGATTTTGGTTATGATGAATTTATTCTTACTTTGTTTTGCCATCTCATTTAATGTTGTGGATAACCCATCACTAGAATCCATTGATGATGAAAAATAATTTTTATTTTTGATCCCAAAATTTAATCTGGGTTTTGGTTTGATAACTGAATTAATTGCTTTTTTTACAAATCCTGATTTTCCTCTTTTCTTACCTTGGATCATATCTAATCCTGCCGATGTATATCCAAATGGACCAGTAACAAATACCAGATCTCCTTTTCTTGAATTTTGTCTTGTTACTATTTTATCTGTAATCCCAAAAAGGCATATGTTGAATACGATTTCCTTGCCTTCGTTTGTATCCCCTCCCAAAATTGAAATATTGAATTCTTTGGATGCCTTTCTAAAACCAGAAACAATTTGATTAATTTTTGAGCGTGAAATGGTCTTTGGAAGATTTATTGAAATCATTCCATATGATGGTCTGACTCCTTTAGAGGCAAAATCGCTTACACATGCTATGATGCTTTTCCTTGCAGCATCAGATAACTTCATTTTAGATGGAATATCTGTACTTTCTACTAGCGTGTCCGTTTTTGCTATAATTTTGTTCTTACCTAAATTAAAAATTTCTACGTCTTCGGATTCAAATTTATTTTTACCAAATCCCCTCTGAAAAATTTCAATTATCAAAGTTTCATCTAATTTTTTCATAATTTTCATTTACCATTTTTATCGCATCTTTGACTATCTCTTTGCATTTTTCTTCATTATTTGATTCTGCTGAAACTCTAATGATATCCTCTGTGTTTGATTTTCTGATTAATACCCAACTATCTTCATCTATAATTCCTTTGATTCCATCTAATGTAATTATTTCAGAATAATCTTTTGAAAATTTAGATCCTACTTTTTCAATTACTTTGTCGTGAAATTCTGAATCAATTTTGATTTTATCTCTGATCTGATTATAACTTCCCATGTAATTCAATATCTCATCAAATTTTGAACCTCCCAACATGGATGCGATAAGACCGCTTGTAAGAATTCCTTCTCTACAATAATTGAATTCTGGTAGAATGAAACCTCCGCTACTTCCCTCGCCTCCGGCTTGTGCATCATTCTTTAACATGAGATCTATTACATTTGCCTCTCCAACTTTGGATCTTTGCACGGTCCCTCCTTTTTCTTTGATAAACTTTTCAACTGAAATGCTAGTATCCATACTTAGAACAAATTTTGTGTATCCCAATTCCAATGATTTTGCTATGCCTAGACCAAGTGTGACATCGGGTGTTTGTTTTCTTCCATCTCTAACTACAACTAACCGATCTCCGTCCAGATCAAATGCAAATCCAATGCCGTTTTTATCAGTTGAAGCAATTAATTCTGACAAACTATCTGATGTTGGATCCGGATCTCTTGAACATGTAGAAATATCTTCATTAATTACTTTGACATCACATCCAATTCTTCTTAGTAATTCTGGAGCAAAACCTTTGGCAGCACCTCCTCCAATATCGACTGTGATTTTTGGCTTGTTTTCCAAATTTCCTATGATTTTTCTTGCATCTTCAATGTATGATGTAGATATTTCTGTCTCAACACCGATTTTGGTTTTTGCAACATCTTGATGTTGGATAATTTGAGGAAGTTCTTGCTCATTTATTCCTCGTCCATCAATGATGAATTTCATCCCATTCCATTCTAATGGATTATGTGATGAAGAAATTATCAATCCTGCTCCATAATTTCTTGCTTCTCTGAAAACCACGGGTGTTGGAACCGTTTCTAAATCAAACACGTCAATTCCATTTTTCATCAATGCAGCACTTGCTGTGTCTTTTAGCATTTGACCTGATGGTCTGGTATCTTTTCCAATTACGCATTTTTTTGATTTTATCAATACTGAAAAATTATTAGAGAATTCCAACACATCTTTTAGGTTTAGATCTTTTCCAAATATTCCCCTGATTCCTGAAATTGTTTTTTTCATTTAGTACATTTCAGAAAGGCTTTTTATTAACTCTGATGGATTTACTCAAAAGTGCCTTGGTAGCTCAGCCTGGTAGAGCGAACGCCTCGTAAGCGTTAGGTCACGGGTTCAGATCCCGTTCAAGGCTCTATTAATTTTTAAAAATATCTAGATAATTATCAAGCTGATTCAGCGAAGGTTTCAATATCTATTTCTAGCTCTTTTCCTAAACCTTTCCACCATTGTTTTGTTTGTTCTGTCAAATATTCCCCTTGCAATTAACTTAGAATTGTCCTTTATAGATCTGTCGGTTGATTAACAATTGATCGATTACTAACAAATTCTCAAAATACTCTAACTTTCTTTTTCTTCTTCTTTCTTGTTTTTCATCTTTCTATAGATGATTATCATCAGTGTAGCTCCTGCACAACCCCAAAATAATTCCGATATTCCACTATCTATCCCATATGGTACAAATACCCCTACAAAACCTAATGTCATGATAGCAACAAGGCCCAATCCGATCATTTCAAGTAATTTTGTCATTTCTCTCTGTTGATTTTATAAAATCAAAAAGATATATGGTTTTGTAACCCAAGTCATTTGTGGATAAATACCTGTTAATAATTTTGATTTTTATGGTCGTAACTATTCCAATAGCATTTGTTGAACCATCATCAGGGGAATTCCGTGATCCACCCCTAATTCTGCTATTTTATGCCGCTATTGCCGGAATCATAATTATTTTTGCATATAGCACTTACAAAGAAAGAAAAGAACGACAAGCAGCTAATGCAAAAAGAAGATCTAGAAAATAGATTTTTAAAGTTCTAATCCAAATGAACCTGCAATACTTGAAAAGTTCATGTAAGAGTCCAAGTATTGTCTACCTTTTGGAGTAATTACAAAAGTATTCTTACCATCAAATTCTATCTTGTTGATCAAGCCTGCTCCTGTCAAATTTTTCAAGAATTTTGACAATCTTGAATGTGATAGGTTTGCCTTTGTAAGTAAGGATGTTGTTTTGATGCCTTCTTGACCAGACTGTTGAGTAGCATCTAGTAAATCCGCTACAATTTGCATACTGGTTCGATAGGAAGCCATACACTAGTTAATCTAAAACTATGATATAAGGGTATTACCATTAATTCCGATCAGATAAATAAGCTCTCAAGTGATTTCCGTGCAATGTCTTCTCAATCCCCCATTCCTTGGTTTGATGATTTTGTAGGTGTTGCGTATAGATATTATGATTTGAGAATGAATGTTGTTCCATTATTTACTGACCGAAAAGAAGCTGTATATCTTTGGCACGATACAATTCATCCATGGGTTGATCCCTCAATTAAAATCCGATTTTTGGAACTTTATGATAATTATTGGTTTATCATGGGTTCAGATTCACAGAAACCAGATACGAATCTATCTTTTTTTAAAAAATTGTCAAAATCCCAAAATTATGAAAGATTCAAAAATGGACATGATGGTGAGGCATATCTAAGATTGGGGGTATATGCAGATAAATCTCTAGATGATGTAAAGAAAGATGCCATATGTAACTGTGGTCATGAAGCTCAAGATCATGATGAAGGCGATAATGATATCTGTTTGTTTAACTCATGTGATTGTAAGAAATTTTCTAGTTTCCAAGTGATTTTACTAAAAAAGAAAAAAACAATCACTGATATCAAATTTTTAGAGGAGAAAGATGTAAAAAGTGATCCGCTTGTTTGGAATTGCATTAATGCAAACCGGCTTTTACAATTAAAATAAAATCAATCCAAATCTTTGTTTACTCTAATATGTTCACCAGGGTAATATTCACCGAGTTGTTTTGAATAACATTTACCGCATAATGTACCCTCAATCTTCCATTCTTCCATTGCTTTGAAATGCAATCCTATTGTTTCGCTACAAATTGCACATTTTTCATTTTTACCCAAGTGCCATTTGTTCTTTTTACTCAATATAAAAAACATTCTGGAATGAATTATGCTTGAAAAATGGTAGACTTTATACGTAATCATTTATTCAATAACAGAAAAATCATTATTACGTTAAAGAAATCATCAAAAATGCAATTAAAAATTCAATTAACCATAGACTTATGTTAAATATTACGGGTTTATACTCAATTTAGGTAGGCAGTCCGGCCAATGTAAACCTCCTGCAAGATTTTTACTTGGTTGGACTTCTACCCTTGAAATTAAAATAAACTAGATGTGAGTTTTTTCAATGCTAATATTTCATCTTCTTCTTGTCTGATTTTTTTATCAATCACACGGAGCATTGAATCATTCCAGACATATTGAGAGAAGAAATTATGCTTAGTATTTGCCAATTCAATCTCATCATCAACTACCGTATCTTCAAGAAATTTTGTCACAACAACATCCGTAATCTTTAAAATTCTTGAATTAAGTTTAAAACTATGAAAGATGGGTTCTAATTTTCTTATGTCTCCTTTAAAATCCCCCTTTGATTCGAGAATTTTTTTATGAAGAATTCTAAAATAGACAGCAACAAAAAATAACGTTGCATATCTTTTTGTTTTATGGCCTCCTTGTTTTCCATACTTTAATGATTTTTTCGCAAACTCTTTCACAAGATATGGATATAATAGAATTCGATAATCATCTTTGAGATTGTCATTGAATACATCATCATATTTGCGTCCTCTTGGAAGAAATTGGGCTGGTGAACTATATGCTTCTGTTGGTCTCTGTTCAATTCCTGCAACTAGTGATTGTATTGCATCTTTTGCAACAATGACTTTTTTATGATTGTCTGGAAGATAATTATTGTATATTACGTCTCCATCATATTCGCATTGTTTTGATTTTGTTTTTGTATCAAAAGAACCTGCTTGAATTTCATAAAAATAACCGCAATTTTTCAACTGTGATTTAACAGATTTATGAAAATCCATTAATGAAACCAGGTCTTTACCTCTAACTGAGTTTTGAGAGTTTCTGTACTTTGTAATGTTATTTTGTTCTTGCTCATCGTCTGCCTTGATTATTGTAACTGTCATGGAGCCATCCATATTTTTCGTCCTCTTTGAATGATCAAGAATAGAGTTTGATGTTTGTGCCCCGTTCACAATTTGAGGTGCATGAAGTTCAATCAAATTTTCCCCCAATTCGGCAAAATCACTGACTACAATAGTTATTCCGTTATTGTAAAAGAAAAATTTACTTGGATTGCTTTGTAGTGTTTCCCTCAAGCCTTTGTTAACTGTAGTTTTAAACTGCATCCATTGTCTTATGTTGGATTCAAAGACATAATCTCTATTCTTACTTACAAATTCGGTAAGTTCACGTAACTTTAAAATTCCTAGAATAGTATTTTCATGTCTTAACATCCTTTCTAATTTTATTGATGATTTTTTTCCTGCTGCAGGTTTTTTTATTCTGTCCCACAATTTTTGAATTATTACTTTTTGATCAATGATTTCTACCAAATCATCAGAATAGTCTACATCCTGATCTGTAACATAACAGCATTTTATCTTTAGATTTTTTTCTTTAATTTTAGTTACAAGTTGAGCAAGTTCCGGCCTCATTTTTCCAACATCTTTTGCAAGCAGTCTTTGCACATCTTCTTTGAATTTGGCAATGGATTCTAGAGAATGTGATGTCCCATATTTTGATTGAAATAGCCTGATAGTATTGTCTGAGAAATCTACGGGAAGATAGGCATCAATTCCAAGATCATTTGCTCCGTCTACAATTGCATCTGCTGCATCATCTTCTGTAGCCTCAAAAACTCTTGTTAGAATCCACTGAAGAAAATTATTCCCTTTCTCTACTTCATTTTTTGAATTTTCTGCATATTCATGAATACTTTCTTGTATATTTTCTGCAAATCCTTCCAGAGGAGGACTGGAGTTTTTTTGAACTAGTAATGTGTGTGAGCCGGGTATGTATTCTAATAATCCATTTCCATTTTGAGACAATTATGTCTTCTGATATGTTATATATTTAGAGAACTTGGTAATTATGTAATAACTCTGAAAAGGAAATGATGTGATTTGCTAACAAAAATAATGATAATTGGGATTGTCACAGTTGCTGTAGTTATAATAATTGGTTTTGTTATATTTGATTATTCTACGGGGAAGATTTCTGAAGACATCAAAGTTGTTGCCAATGCTGACGTTATTATGCCTACAAAAGCTTCTCGTCCAGGATGTGAGAATGATGACAGATGTTATATTCCATCTGTAATTGTTATTGATTCTGGAAATGCAGTCACTTGGATAAATGAAGATTCTGCATTTCACAGTGTTACTTCAGGATCTTATGATGAACCTTCTGAATTATTTGATAGTGGTCATTTAGATCCGTATGAACCATTTACTATTGATTTTAATGAAAAAGGTACCTATGATTATTTTTGTACACTTCATCCTTGGATGAAAGGACAGGTCATAGTAGGATAAAGGTACCCGAGGGAGTCGAACCCCCTTGTATAAGCTTTGCAGGCTCACGCATAACCGTTCTGCCAGAGTACCGTTTTAAAAAACACAAAATGAACAATTAAACTCTTTAGATTAGAATTTGCTAAATGGTCTTGAAGCCAATTTTACATCCTCGCCTTTTACCGTTTTTCTACTAGCATGGGAAGCCATATCTACTGCACTTTTGGCAATACTATCTGCAATTTCTTCAATTATTCTTCTTAATTCTTCTGCTGATTCATCACTAACTCTCTCTGCACCTGCTTTCTTTAGAATTCTATACATTGCAGATAACCCCAATTCAGATGATTTCATGAAATTAATTTTAATTTTTTTCGGAAAAAGATAATGAGTGAAAAAATATCACTAAGGAATCGATTTATACAGACTATTTGAATAATTGATAAGGAAATGACTTGGTATTTTGATTCTCATATTCATTTATCTGATCCTGAATATAGTTCACATATGGAATTTCTCTTAAAGCAAATGGAATTTTTAAAAATTAAAGCATGTTGTGTATCCATGGATTATGAGAATTCGTTACAGACATTAGAACTTGCCAAAAAAAGTAATTTGATTTTACCATTTATAGGAATACATCCTGAATGTGCTGCTGAAGAACTTGAAAATATTTCAAAATTAATTGAAGAAAATCATGATAACATTTCTGGAATAGGTGAAATTGGATTAGATCCAACCTATGTTAATAAAAACGAGGATGCGGTGAAACAAAATCAGGTGTTTGAAACGTTATTAACATTAGCTGAAAAATTCCACAAGCCAGTATCAATACACTCAAGAAAAAGTCTTGATGATGTATTTGAAATTATGACTTCGTATGATACAAAACATGCACTGTTGCATTGGTTTGATGGAAGTAAGAAACAACTTCAAAAATCCATGGATATGGGATTTTTTGTATCTTATGGACCTGTAATGATTTATGCAAATGATAAGCAAACTTTATTGTCAAAAACAGATGAATCTCAAATTCTTGTTGAAACTGATGGACCTGTGAGATTTTCCAGATGTTTTGAAATGAAATCCGGGCAAATCAGCTTTATTCCAAGTGTGATTTTTTGTGCATCAAAAATTTTAGATAAATCTTTTGATGATATGGCATCATTGTTGGAATCAAATTCAAATTCATTTCTTGGAATATAGGTATAAAATACCCTTTCTTTCTGTAAACGATTAGTGGATAGAATAAAGCGGCTTTCATCTGAAGTTCTAGAAGATCACAAATCCAAATTTGGTGAAGATTTTGCGGATAATAAAAAAGCCTTAGATCAAATTTCCATAGTACGTTCTAAAGGTCTGAAAAATGAAATTGCCGGTTATATCACTAAATTTATCAAAAAAGAAATACGTGAAGAAAAAATCAAACAAGATAGAATTACAGCATCAAAAGCTGAACAGCAAGTTGATGAACAATCTGAAATGGAGTTGACTGAAAATGTTGTTACAGACAAGGGTATTGAAACTGTTATGGAGGAACCCGGAACTGTTATTGAGGAACCCAGAACTGTTATTGAGGAACCAGAAACTGTTATTGAAGAATCTGAAACTGTTATTGAGGAACCAGAAACTGTTATTGAGGAACCAGAAACTGTTATTGAAGAATCTGAAACTGTTATTGAGGAACCAGAAACTGTTATTGAGGAACCAGAAACTGTTATTGAGGAACCAACTAAAAAAGTTCCTTCTGAAACTGCTGAAGAAAAAACTGATGAATAAATTAAATATCATTTCTCAATTATAAATTAGATAAATATGTTCACTGTAAAATTTGTAGGAGGTGCAAAAAAATCTTTTCCAATAGAACAAATGAATATTGACCAGTCTGATCTAACCATTCAAGAATTGATTAATTTATTGCCCGAATTGAAACCTGCAGATACTCCTAAACTTGATACTGATAATGTTTTAATCGCAATTAATGGTGCTGATTCTTCTGCAATGGATGGAAAATCCACAATTATAAAAGAAAATGATCTGGTAAGTATAATTCCCGTCATTCATGGAGGTTCATCAAAAAAAAATAGATTTGAGTTTTCTAACCAAACAATTCAGGTTATTGAGATTAAAGGTCAAAAATCCACTGATGTAAAATTCCTTGATGATCTTAGAAAAAAATACCCTAAAATTCTACTTCAAGCCGTATCTAGCAATTATATTTTAAATAACTATCATTTAAAAAAAATTATTTCGTTATCGATTGAATCAAAGAAGAAGAATATTTTGCTTTCAAATAAACTTGAAACTGATATTCTAATGCGATTTGCTTTAACTACACAAATTTCGGATGCAATTAAAAATGTTGGAATAAAACGGGCTACCAATTTCACTGTTATTGCAATTGGAAATAAGAAAACTCTGAATGCCCTAGATATAGAACTAATGCCAATCTCTATTCCAATGTTTTCAAAAAATAACGAGTCTTTTCTAAAAAAACAATTCAAAATAACAAAAAAACATACTGATTCAATTTTTTCAAAAAATCCACTAGCCGATGTTTTAGTTGAAAAAGCAGCCGTATTATTCTGAAATACTTCGTTTAGTTTTTTCAGTACTTAGTATGTCTGATTTTTTTAGAATGGAAATACCTGCTTTATTACCTAAAATTTCAATTAACAGAACCTTGTCTGGAAATTCAAGAGAAACTTTATTTTTTATGTTGTTTGCAATTTTTGTGATAATTTCTTTACTTGATAAATCCGAATTCCTTTTTTCAATTGATATTCTATATGTCTCCTCGTCCAAAATTTGATTAGATATTTCTGCAACACATTTTTCAATCCCTTCAATGTTTGATTCAGTTACTTTTTGTATCGGAATGATTCTTTTACAGTATCTTACACTCCACGGTTCGTCAAGAAGCATCTCCTTAATTTTTCTTACAACCTCTATGGGATCAAGTTTTGTTTCGGCAGTTAAAATTCCGGACATGCTAGTAATTGTAACTTTAACATCAGGATCCCCATATTCTCCTAAAATGTCAATTAATTCTTCTTCTGTTTCCGGTTCAAGGTGCCTAGGACAAGTGATTATTAGATTCATGATTGTAAAATTTCCTCTTTAGTTAAAGAACCTTCTCGGATTATCCTGATTTGTTCATTTTCTATTTCAATGATTGTGGACTCCCCTTTGCTTGTAATCACTCCCCCATCAATAAAAATATCATAGTTTTCTAAATTCCTTAAACAATCTTCCGGATTTGTATATGGTAAATCTCCAGAAACATTTGCGCTAGTTCCTACGAGAAAACCACATTTTTCCAACAATTCCAATGTACACTTGTGATCAGGAACTCTAATGGCAATTTTATTTTCCAAATTTAATGATCCCTTAATTTTTTTATCTACAACTTTCAAAATTACTGTTAATGGGCCAGGCCAAAATTTTTCAACGATTTTTTTGGTAAATTGATCAAATTCAACCACTTTTTCAGCTGTTTCTATTGAATATGCTAAAACTGGAAGTGGTTTTGTGATGTCTCTGGATTTGATTTTATAGATTCTTTTTACTGCTTCTTTGTTGTATGGATTACAGCCTATTCCATAAACTGTATCTGTTGGAAAAATTACAATTCCTCCCTGATTGACTATTTGGGAAGCTTTCTCTATTCCTTCCTTGTTACAACTCATTTTCAATATATTGCCATGATTTTTTTCTTTAATTATCATTTACATTTGAAAAAGTTTTTAACAGTTTAGATGCCTCCTTGAAAAGTATGTCCACTGTAGATTATGAGAATAATGATTTTGAAGATGATTTTGATGATAATTTAGATGAATCTGAAGAAATGACAGATTAGATGCTTAATCCAAAATCATCTGCAAAAGCTGTAAATGTATAATATGCTTGTAAAAATTCTCTGCCAGGATCACTAATTTTATATTTATTTGAACCTTGGTTGTCTACTTTTTCTAAGAGTCCCTGAGATACCAGAGTTTTCAATATGGCTGAAATTCTTGAATGTGAAATGTTTGCTTTTCTAATTAAATAAGTAACTGATGCCCCATCTTCATCTTGTAGGTCATCTCTGGTTGTTGCTAGAATATCCCCAATAATTTTCATATGTGTTCGGTATTCAGCCATTTGATCACTTGGTAATTATTCTAATTTCTATGAGAGTGCACTGATATTTTTCAATATACTAAAAAGATAAAAGAATTTGACAAATTCTTAATCCACCCAAATTTTGAGCCTAAGGAATAATTATTACAAATCTTCGTCAAATTTTATCCGGGTTAAAGGTATCTTGCTTACTGGAATGAACAATGCAATTAATCCGGCAATTTTGATAATCATTGATGCTGAGTATAGGATTGATTCAGGGAATACAAATGAATACCATCCCGCAAATTCTCCTAATGCTAAAAGTCCCAATCCTACTGAAATAGAAATTGCTCCTTTATTCTTGTTCTCAAGATATGATAACATTGTTTCAATTGCACCATATGCCAATAGGATAAATGATACCGATCTGAAAATATGTTCCAACTGTACAGATGAAGCTAAGAATAATGGAATTATTCCAACTGATTTAAAGTAACTAGATTTTGGAAAAAATGATTTTATACTATGTGAAAACGCAATGAAAAAATATCCAACTGTTTGAGTTGCAGTTCCCAAAGTTTGAATCCATCTTTCAATATTTCCTGTTTTTGTTACAAAATCTTCTAGCATATATCCAGACCATATCACAAAAAATCCTAAACTAATTGAAGAAAATGCAATTGTTAATCTAAATAATGTCGGACTTCCAGTATTTCTAAATCCAATATATGACATGATGGCAATTATCAGTCCTACCAAAAATCCTATCAAGTTAAGAATATTTTCTAATAAAAATTCCAATGATCAATAGAATTATGTTTAACTAATTATTTTAATCTGATGAATGATTACACTATTTTGTTAATCCCATTCATCCAAAGAACCTGAAGTGTGACCTTCAGTACTGCTTGTATAATCGCCTAAAATATCTGAATATTTTGATTCATTATGAGCCACGAATTTTACATATTCTCCATAACTCATGTCCAAATCACAAGAACCGCACTTTACTTCTGAATAATCCATTGCCAATTCGGCATTTTCTTTACATTTTGGGCATTTTATCTTCATGATCACATATCTCTTTGATAATTATTATTGTTTTACATTCAAAAAAAGATAAAAGGAGTTCATTATTCCTAGTTTTTATGAGTCGTATTTGTACCAAATGCAAGAATCCTATTCCAGATAATGAGGAACTTGGAATTGTTGCGGCAAAATACCCTACATGTAACAAATGCTGGGCAGAATGGAAAGAATATCAAATCATGGTCATGAATGAAATGAAACTAGACATGTCGATGCCGGATCACAGAAAATTGTTGAAAAAACATGAAAAGATCTTTGTAGGTATACTGTCTCCGGAAGGAGAAGTGATTGATTACACTAATGAAGATAATAGAAAACCTGATGAGCCTGCAAACGTCTAAAAATTCAAATGTTTTTTAGCATTTTCAGGAATAACTATCATAATTCGTCTTTTTGAATCATCGTCTAAATCATTTATTATTCTTTTAATTGTGATTGCAAGAATTTCTCTTTCATTTTCTTCCAATGTCAGAAATATTTCTAAAATACCATCGATGTTAAAAGTGATTAATTTTTGTGGCGAATGTGCAATTTCTACAATATATGCCGAAAACAATCCTGTTCTTTGTTCTTCTGATAGTGTTGTCAAGATTTTGAGCCATGATTTGAAAAGTTTGGAAAAGTTTGGAAATGGTATTGTGGGACCTGCTTCTAATGCATTGTTAATAATCTCTATTTTTTCTGGTTCAGATAATGAAAAGAATTCCACCATCCTTTTTTTTAAAATTGGATTTCTTAAAAAGTCAGGTAAACTTGCTAAATTGATAATAATATTTCCTGCAAAATTTTCTCCAGCCATCGATTTAAACTAATTATTGCCAGAATATAAAATCATGTAAAATACTTTAGCTTAAATAAACGAAATAGGCGTTTAACAATATGACATCCACTGTAGTTGTTGGCGGATTTTTTGGAGATGAAGGAAAGGGAAAAATCATCTCATATTTAGCAATTAAAGATAATCCAAAAATCATTGTACGTGGTGGAGCTGGTCCAAATGCAGGTCATACAATTAGAGATGGGGATAAAGTGTACAAAGTAAGAATGCTTCCAAGTGGATTTCTAAATAAAAACGCCAAAGTAATGATCGGACCTGGCGTTGTAATCAATCCTGATGTTCTCAACAAAGAAATTCAAGATTTTGATGTAACTGGTCGTTCTTTTATCGATAAACACTGTGGAATCATTGAAGAAACACATCTGACTAGAGATTCCAAGGGGGAATTAAAGGAAAAAATTGGAAGTACCGGCTCTGGGACAGGACCGGCAAATGCGGATCGCGCTATGAGAGTTTTAAAACTAGCAAAGGATTTTGATTCATTATCGTCATTAATTGTTGATGTGCCTTTTGAGGTAAATTCCACACTTGATGCAAATGAAAATGTCTTGGTAGAGGGTACACAAGGTACATTTCTTTCTTTATGGCATGGAACATATCCGTTTGTAACCTCAAAAGATGTTACTGCCTCCGGAATTTGTGCCGATATTGGCCTTGGACCAACCAAAGTCGACGAAGTAATAGTAGTTTTCAAGTCATATGTTACACGTGTTGGAACAGGGCCCCTTGACAAAGAACTCTCCCCCGAGGATGCAGAAAAAAAAGGATGGTCTGAATTTGGTACGGTCACTGGTCGTCAAAGACGTGCTGCTGATTTTGATTTTGATTTGGCTAGGCGTGCAATCATGCTCAATGGTGCAACACAAATCGCCATAACAAAATTAGATGTACTATTCACTGATTGTGCAGGTAAAACTTCTTACGATGATTTATCTGCAGGCGCCAAGGCATTCATTATAAATATTGAAAAAGAATTAAACACGCCTGTCACAATAGTTGGAACCGGTCCAGCCGTTAATGATGTCATTGATAGAAGAAGCTAGGCTCATTTATTTTGGATAAGTTTAATTTGATAACCATTATCTAATCCATGTGGACAAGTTACAAATTACGGATAAATTACCACGTTACATTCAAGTTCATTCCATTTTGGAATTTACTAGGCTTGTTTGTGCATTAGAGCGTGCCCCACGTGTTTCATTTTTACATGATTATGATGGAAAGAAAATTTTATCGGTACAAATGGATGTTTTAAAAGAAAAACCAATTGTGTATTATACTCATTTAGAAAATAAGGGCCACTATCTTTGTTATGGGTTGAAAGGAGGAAAGGAGGAATCTGAAATAGTTGATACTACTTCTGATGCCAGCAAGCTATACTCTCCAATTGTTCGAATAAAATCATTACCTAAAACGTTACAACCAGGCAATGGAACTTTGGACAGGTATCAACCAATTCAATTAGAGGATATGTCTAGTCTAGCAAAACTTACTTGGGGAATAGAAGAAATTCCATTTCCTTTATTCTTATTTCCTCATGGTGATAAATGGTTAATTGGAGTCTTTATGAATTTCAATGATGAGGGGACATCTTATTTTTGTCATGTAGTATTAGATTCAGACCCTGAAAAACCATTTTTGAAATTCTCCACGGTAAATGGCACACAGCCAACATTTGTAGAAAATCCATCTGAACATGGATATTCCTATATCAAAATAATAAAATTAAAAGACACTCATCCACTAGTAGATTATGGCCACCTTTAAAACTAGACTTTCACAGATCTCAAAAACTAATGGCAAAGTCATTCTTGCCAATGATTATGATCTATCTGTTAAAAACTTGGAATCAAAGACAATTCAAAACATAAAGCAGTTACATCCTTTTCTATGTGGGATTAAACTAAATTTCCATTTACTTTTACCACTAAGTGGTAAAGAAATTCAAAAAATTAACAAAACTGCACATAGATACGGTTTACAAACAATTGCAGATATCAAACTCAATGATATTGGAAATACAAACAGAGTAACTGCCGAACATTTATGGAATTTGGGATTTGATGCTGTAATCGCAAATCCAATTATGGGTCTTGATAGTTTGAAAAATTTGGTCAAATCCGCCCACAAAAACGGAAAAGGCGTTATCACATTATGTCATATGAGCGCACCTGAGGCCAAATTATCCTATGATATGGAAATCAAAATGGGAAAGAAAAAGCAGCAATTGTACCAATTATTTCTGAATTGGGCCCTAACTGCAAAAGTTGATGGAATTGTGGTAGGAGCTACATTTCCAAAAATAATTCAACACTGTTCTAAAAAAGCAGGAAAAAATTTGAGCATCTTCTCCCCAGGTGTTGGCACTCAAGGCGGCAGTGCAAATAAAGTAATTTCATCTGGAACCAACTATCTAATTGTGGGTAGAACGATTTTAAATTCTAAAAATCCTCTACAAACTGCAAAAGAATTGCAACTACAGAGTTTCAGAAAGTAGCATCTGTGCTTTTGTTAAAACGGTTTTTGCGTTATCAAAGGTGGTTTTTTCCATTGCGGTGTTATAATCCATCCAGGTATAATCTAGGTGTTCATGGGATATCTCTACATCTTCAGTGTCTGTTTCAGCCAAGAAGAATACCACTTTTTTGTGAACTAGCTCGCCTTGATATTGAAAATCATATTCAATCCATTCCTCAAAATTATCTAAAAATGTTATATCTGTAATCCCTGTTTCCTCTTTTGTTTCTCTTACAGCTGTATCCCGAATTGATTCACCCTTCTCCATTTTACCCTTTACAAAATCCCAATGTCCTGAAGGATAATGCAATAGTAAAAATAAATTCCGGGAATTTTCTTTTCTAAATAATACAATTCCTGCAGATGTTTCCTCAATCATTTACCTAACCTCCTCTTCCTTTTTTGATATGTTCTGATTGCCCGCATCAAATCTATTTTTCTAAATTCGGGCCAGAAAATATCCATAAAGACTAATTCACTATAAGCACTTTGCCACATCAAAAATCCACTTAATCTCTTCTCACCGGATGTTCTCAACACCATGTCCGGTGATGATTGTGGCAAATGTGACGTATACAGATTTGATTCAATCTCTTTTTTGTTAATATCCTCTACGTTGAGAGAACCTTCTTTTATTTTACTCCCAATTTTCTTTACTGCATCCACTAATTCATTTTGTCCCCCATATGCAAGTGCAATATTTAGAAAATGATCATCATAATTTTTTGTAGCATCGTCTAATTGTTTTAAAATTTCTTTAATTGATTCTGGTAAAAGTTCTATTCTTCCAATTCCTTTCACTCTCATTTTACTTTTATGAATTCTTGGATCATTCAATAATTTCTCCAATCTCATCTGAATTAATTCATAGAGGTATTTCAATTCCTCATCGTCTCTTTCAAGATTCTCTGCAGAAAGTGCATACAAAGTAATAATCTTGATATCAAATTCGTCACACCAATCAAGAAGATTTTCTACGGCATCTGCTCCCTTCCAATGACCTTTTTTTGGCATTGAAAGATGTCTTTTAGCCCATCTTCTATTACCATCTAAAATTAATGCAACATGATTTGGAATGTCCCCATTTTGAATCTCACCTTCTAACCTCTTACCATATATCTTGTAGAGGCCTGAAAGCTGAAAAATCAAATCTTTGATTTTGCTAATATTCACTCACCATTTGATAATTCATACCTGATAGAAGATATCAGTGTTTTTCAGAAATTGGATTTATTGATTAATTTTTGAGTGATTTTTAGTCTGAAACCATCTCTTGGTCTTTATGCCTTCTATATTTTTTAAAGAGTATGGTAGCCGAGATTAGCGTTGCTGCCAATCCTCCCAGTAATGGTGGAATCAAAGTAAGAGACGCCTCATCATATATCATGATATTGGTAAATTGCAATAAAGTTGGATAAAGTGCACCCAGCACAATTATTCTCAAAATATCGCTAATCTGTCTTGGAATGCCTCCAATCCAATTACTTAGTAATGTTCCTGCAAATATCGAACCCAGACCAATCCATAAAATTGGCAATACCCCAGAAACAAATTGCCCTACAATTATTTTGTCCGTAACTATTGAAATCAATTGTGCATCGGATCCAATTAATTTTGTATCAACGGCACCAATTCCCGCAGGGACTGATGAAAGAATCAGTAAAACTCCCGCAACCATTGTAAACATTCTGATAAAACCCATCGGCGTTGGTTTTGACCAACTTGACCATGCTCTATCAATATCAAATGCTCGAATTAAAAATGCACCACCTAAAATACTCACCAACACTGCAAATATTTCTGCTGTATAACCAAATACTGTTGCCACTCCACCGATTAACAAAAGAATTCCCGGAACTCCTAAAAAGAATTTTGAATATTTTGAATCATATGCAAGCATTTTAAGATATTTTCCAAAAACTGCATACGAATATTCTACACTTCTACTGACTTTCATCACTACACGTTGTACTGATACTACCGGAAGTACGTTTTGAATTACTGGTATGACACTTTCATCATCTTCACCATCAGAAACAATAACTGCACCATTTGCAGGAAATTTTTCCAATACATTTCTTGTTTCTGCCAAAATTTTTTCGTCTGCCTGAACTCCTCTATCCTTGATTCCTGCAACCGTTATCACTTCAACTTGGTATCCCTTGCTGATTAAATCTTCATATGTTTTAATTGCTGCAAAAATTGAATTTGAATCTGCATCCTCGGGATCTTCCAAAGCTAATCTTTGAGCTGCTTCAATGCATGCATCTCTTCCGATCACTGGGGTGATAATTCCTGCTTTATCACCTACATCATTGTCTCTATCAATACAGATTACTAGTAATTTATTAGCAGTTGACGCATCAACATCCTTTTCAACTTTCCCGGTTCGTTGAGACATTCTATTTCTCATGTAGAATTGCCATTTAACGATTTCCAACTTTTATGAATAGTAAAATTAGGTTTTGAGGCTACTAGCCAGGTCTTGACTGATCAGACATTTTCACAAATTTTATGGATTCAGATTTTAGCATGTCTATTTTTTCCAGAGTCTCACGCATTTGTTCTTCCGTATCTCCATTTTCAATCATTTTTGCTAAAACTTTGGTTTCTACAATATAGGAATTAAATGATTTCATAGCATACATGTAATCGATATAACTTGATTGCCAGTCTTCTGATGGTTCTGATGTTACAAACTCGCCTATCTGCGTAGTTACTTGAGATGATGTAACTTCAGTCACTGAAATATAATCCAGGGGTGAAATTTTTCCAGATCTTAAATTTTCATATTCGATCTCGATTGATTCCTCTAGAACTTCATGGATATTCTTTACACCATCTAGATACTTTTTATAATCAGATACGACAAAAGTTGTCTCAACATTTTGAGGAATAATCCATGACAAAAAACTTACACTTGTAATTGCCACTAAAATTATTGCTGTAACTGCTATTCCTTTTTTTGATGCCATTTTGTAGTTTTACTAATAAGGAGTTTATAATTGATAATATTGATGAATTCTTATTTCTTAAACAAATATTGTAAAAAACGTGATTTTCATTAATTCCTTCAGGATTTTTTTTAAAAATGATGATGTTTTTTATAAATATTCATAAAATGGCTGTTTTAATGCCTAAAAAAATTTACGCGCATATAGTCTATAGTGAAATAATTTTCACAGCCTCTGCCTAAATACCACAAAGTTTGACAAATTTCATAATGGTTCAAGCATATTGCGTAAAATGCAGACAAAAAAGGGATATCAAAGATCCCCAAGAAACTACACTAAAGAACGGACGTCCTGCCGTAAAAGGCACATGTCCAACATGTGGTACTAACGTCTTCCGTATAGGGAAGATGGAATAACCTTACATCAGGTTTCCCATGATTTCTCTTTTTCAAAACCCATATAGGGTTAACCATACATCATTTTTTAGTGACTAAATCAGATTATGAAAACTTACTCAAACGAATACAAGACAAGTTAGGTGATACTGACAAGGAATCTCAAACCAGGTTTGAACTTCCAGTTGTTGATGTAATGTGGGAAGGTCAAAAGACTTTTTTGAGAAATTTTTCAGAGTTTCCAAAAGTTTTACGCAGAGATCCGGACAAAGTTTTACAATATCTTTCAAAAGAATTCGCAGTTCCAGCAGAAAGACTAGGAGACAAGGCAATGTTTGTTGGCAGAAGAGCTCCTGATGATTTCACACGATTATTCCAAATTTATGTAAAAGATTATCTTGAATGTCCAACATGTAAAAGTCCTGACACAAAAATTTTAAAAGAAAATAGGATATCCTTTTTGATTTGTGAAGCATGCGGAGCAAAATCTACTTTGAAAGGTAAATATGCGTAATGCAATTCTCAGTACGAACTACTAGTTATCAAAAACAATCATTGCTCAATATTTGTGATGCAGAAATACTTGGAAAAAAAATTATTAGCGGAGATTTAACCGTGCATATTAGTGAAAATTATTACGGTGAAAGATTTGTAGAAAAAGACGAAGCTGAATATTTATTGAAAAATTCTTCAATAATCAACATGGCTGGAAAAGAAACGGTGTCTTTATCCCTAAAACTTGGTATTGGTTCTGAAAACGCGGTAAAGATAATTTCCGATGTTCCATTTTTAATTATATTTAACATGTAAGGTTGTTTCATTTGATTTTCATTTTACACATATTTTTAGATTTTAACAGTAATCCCTTTTATCTAGTAGGAGTATCTATTTCTAATGACTGATATAATTAGTAAAAAATTAGAATCTAAATTAGATAATAAACTAAGTTCGAAACGAAAACGATCTCCCCTGAAGGATGGATTCAAGAAAGGAAAAGTGATCAACGAAGTTTTGGATAAACCAACTGTTATGACTCTCTACAAAATGATCACTGATCATGTTATTGCTTACGTTAACGGTTCTGTAAGTGCCGGAAAAGAATCGGTTCTATTTTGGGGTGTTGATGATAATGATGTTAATGTTGCTTTGAAAATTTATTTGGTTAGCACATCAAATTTTAAAAAACGTGAACCCTACATTCTTGGAGATCCACGATTCGCTCATCTAAAAAAGGGAACAAAAAACCTTGTTTATCTGTGGGCAAAAAAGGAATATCGTAATTTATCCCAATGTTATGAGGCTGGAATTCCGGTTCCAAGACCACTTTATGTTACAAATAATGTTCTTGCCATGGAATTTATCGGTGATGGCGGCATTCCTGCAAAATCATTACTAACTTCAAAAGTTGATGAGAATGACTACGCCCAGGCCATATCTATTTTGGACGATCTATACAAAAAAGCAAAATTGGTTCATGGTGATTTTTCAGAATATAATATTTTCAAGACCGAAAAAGGATTAGTTGTCTTTGATCTGGGTTCCGGTGTTGATCTTAGACATCCAAACGCCCAAGAATTCCTTAAGCGAGATATTAATAACATTGGAAGATTCTTCAATAAAAGAGGAATTCATGTTGAAGATTCAGATAAAATATTGGAGGATATTGTAAAATGAGCTTTGAGAAATTAATTCGTATTCCAAATGATAGAATTGCAGTTTTGATTGGGAAATCAGGGACTGTGAAAGCCAAAATTGAAGAGGCTTGTTATGTTTCCTTGGAGATTGACGGTGATACAGGGGAAGTTTTTATTAGAACATATGGAGATGTTGAAAAAATACAACCATTCAAAGCTATGGAGATTGTTACGGCGATCGGAAGAGGATTCTCACCTGAAAATGCTATGACTTTACTAAAAGGTGAAAATGCATTGCATGTGATAGATCTAAGAGAATTTGCAGGAAAATCCAACGCAAATGTTGAAAGGATAAAAGGGAGGATTATTGGAGAAGGTGGTAGAGCAAGACGAAATATGGAAAATCTTAGTGACACTCATATCTCAGTTTATGGAAAAACTGTTTCAATAATTGGTGATTCAAGTAAACTACGTTTAGCAGTTGATGCTATTTCCGCTATTTCTAGTGGAAGTATGCATGGATCTGTTTATACAAAATTAGAAGCCGCGAATCGAAAGGAAAAACAAGCAAGAATGCAATTGTGGGAAGATCAGGATGTCTTCTATTAAAGAAAAATTTAATCAAATTTCTCCAAGTGAATTCTTTTACAGTAATCGTGATTTAGCCGGTTTCAGCAATCCCACAAGATCTCTTTATACTGCAGTAAGAGAATTTGTTGAAAATGCATTAGATGCGTGTGATCAAAAAGGAGTTCTTCCAGATGTCCATTTATCAATCAAGGCAGTTGATCCTGATAAATCGGATCCCAAACCATACATATTGACTGTAAGGGATAATGGTCCGGGAATAGATGCAGAACATATTCCACTTGCATTTGGAACGGTACTTTATGGTTCCAAATTTGGACTTAAACAAGCAAGAGGAATGTTTGGACTTGGAGCAACTATGGCAATTCTTTATGGACAAATCACTACTAACAAACCCGTAATTGTAAAAAGTTCTGTGAACGGCACTACTCAAGATACGTTTGAATTGTTACTTGATATTCAAAAAAACAAGCCTGTAATTGTAAAACACACAACTAAAGAAGTTTCAAAAAAAGGACTTAGTGTAAGTATTTGCTTAGAAGGAGATTATTCAAAAGCAGGAAACAAAATTAGAGATTATGTTTATGAAACATCTTTGATCACCCCGTATGCTTCAATTACTTTTGATGACCCCAAGGAACAAAAATTCAGTCATCCGAGATTTGTAAAAGAAATTCCTCCACCTCCAACTATTATTCGTCCACATCCGCATGGAATTGATGTAGAAAGAATTCGAAGGATGATTGTGGAATCTCAATTTGAAATTCCCACTATTGATGATGGGATGATTGAAAAAGTTAGAAAAGGTTTGGGATTATCAGTGAAAAATCTCAGTTTTACAGCAATCATGGATAAAGCAAAGAAAAAATGGAAAACACTTCCACGACAAGTAAGAATAGTGATAGCCCTAATGTCCTTTTTAAAAATGGATTTTGAAAAATTAAACAAAATTAAAATTGAAGACATTGATGTGGCAAATAAAAAATTATTTTATTGGGATTTTGGTGATTCACAATCAAAATCTGTAGATATAGATCCTGAAAGTCAGTATTACATACAGCTAACTAATACTGTACAAGGTGAACCTCTTACAACATTTCTTACTAAAAGATTCCAAAGGATTGGACCTACTACAGCAGTCAAATTTGCAGAGTTTGCAGGATTCAAACCGGAAAAAAGAATGGGTACTCTATCAAATCAAGAATTAGTCAATTTGAGTGACGCACTTCAAAAATTTGAAGATTTTATGGCACCAGATTCTACTTGTTTGGCCCCTCTAGGAGAAATTCCCTTGGAAAAAGGAATTAAAAAATTCTTTAATCCTGATTTTACTGCAGTCATCCAACGCCCTGCATCTGCATATTCAGGATTTCCATTCATTATTGAGATGGGCATTGCTTATGGGGGGGATATAAAAACAGGAGGACCGCATGTTTATCGTTATGCCAATAGAATTCCATTACTTTATGATGAAGGAAGCGATGTTGTACTCAAAGTTGTTAATGATATTGATTGGGGAAGATACAAAGTAAAGGGAGAACCCCCATTCATCATTGTATCTCATATCTGTTCAACTAGAATACCGTACAAAACTGCAGGAAAAGAAAATGTTGCAGATAGACCAGAAATTGAACGGGAACTAAGACTTGGATTGCAATTTTTGTCCAGAAAGCTGGCAGCATACATGTCAAAACGAGGTCAAGCTGATATGGCAAAAAAGAGGGCAAATCTTTATGCAAAATATATTCCATTAATTGCAGAATTTTGTACAGAACTTGCTGGAAAAAAGAAAGAACCTAATTACAAGAAAATTCTGGAAGATAACATAGTAGATGAATCAAAACAATCAGTAGCGGAGGAAAATGAAATTGGCAACAACTAAAAAAGAACAAACCAAGATTAAGGAGCGTAGCAAGAAAGCTGATGAAAAACAAAAGAATATTCTCGAGATGCTCAAAAGTCATGGTGCAAAAATATATGATGACTTGAACAATGGACAGTTTCCAAAATTCTCCATTCCGAGTAGATCCGTAAGTAACATTGTTTATGACAAAAAACTTAGGCAGTATATTCTTGGAAATAATGCTGCCGTTAGAAGCTCAAGAAATTCAGCACAGCTAAGATCTTTCACACAATTGATGTGGTTGGCATTTTTTGCAAATAGATTAACACATGAAAAGAAATCATCTACATTAAGAGATGTTTATTATTCATCTCAGGCCTTTGCAATTGAATTTGATGATCAATCCGAATCAGATAATATCATCGTTGATTTAGAGGCTGTAACTTCTAAACCTAGGGAGGATTTTCATATATTCCCCGAAGAGAGAAGTTCAATTTTTGGAGACTTGAATATTGAATATACTATTCCAGGATATGAAGGAAAAACCATGAATTTATCAAATCATCCTGATGGCTATTCCATAGGTCCTAGTTTGACTACTGCTGAATTAGTTGATACTAGTGCAGAAATTGTTATTGCCATTGAAAAAGGTGGGCTCTTTACTAGATTTGTTGAAGAACAAATTGATAAAAAATTCAAATCCATCATTATTAATACAGGCGGACAAGCTCCACGTTCAACTAGAACTTTGTTAAAAAGACTCCATGAAGAAATGAAATTACCTGTGATTGTCTTGACTGATGGGGATGTGTATGGAGAACACATTGCAATGGTTATAAAATCCGGCTCAGCTAATGCTGCTCATCTCAGGGAATTGACAGTTCCAGATGCAAAGTGGGTCGGAGTGTGGGCCACGGATATAGAAAAATACAAGTTACCAACAATTCCAATGACAGAGTCGGATATTAAGAGATGTTATGATCTACAAAAAGATCCCAGATATCAAGATGGAATTTGGAAAAAAGAGCTTGACGTATTTTTAAGATTAAAAAGAAAAGCAGAGTTGGAGGCCTTTTCAAAATATGGTTTGACAAATATTACTGACAAGTATTTACCACAAAAACTGGAATTGGCAAAAAGTCTTTAATTATTTTATTCTGAGTGTCAATACGCCATTTCGATATTTAAAATCAAATATCTGCATTTCATTTACCCCTTCAATGGGAATTTCTTTTGAAAATCCAGATGTACCACGAATGTATAAAATTTCATCCACCAGTCTGACTGCAATTTTATCCTCAGGACCCGGAACTTCTGCAACAAAAACGAATTCCTCCTCGCCTTTAATCAAATCATAAACCCAATTCTTTGTTTCCTGTTCTCGGGCTTGAGTGTATCTGGGTTTTTGATCTTTTGTCATTTTCTTTAGAACTTTTACCCAATAAAACATTGTAATTGCAGCAGCGCCAATTAGAATAAAACTAACAAATCCCGAACCGGCTCTTTGAGTCATAATGTAGATAAGTCCCAAAAATAAAATAACAATTATAGGAATTACAAAATTTAATGATTGTTCATTTGAATATGTCCCCTTATAACTAGCCAAACAGTAAAAATTAATGCCTACCAAATATAAAGTATCTTTGGTTTTTATTACCATTTTTAAAATTTTTCCTATTGTCTGATGGCAAGCAATCTAAACTATCAATCCGTGAAATTGCATTAAGAGGAACTATCATTGCAGTCATCATCACAGTTCCATCCATCATGGCGTTTGTTTTTACTTGGAAAATTTTAGATAATCTAGTTTATGCTGCAATATTTGGGGCATTGGTTCATTTTATTGCTATGGGGTTTTCTTTGAAGATTTCCAAAAAAATCCTAGTCAAAAAATAGCTAGATAGATCATATTTTATGTTGTAACAATTCAGTTTAAAATTAATGTCTTATTCAGAAATTCAACACGATCTGATATCTGAAATTCATCTGGATTCCATTCAGGCCAAAGTCTTTTTGCTTGTGACTTGTTCTGGTAAAATGTCTTCTGAGATTATTGCCAGAAAATTAAGGATATCCATTGATGATGCAAGAAAAGCATCAAAAGATCTAATGACACTTGGTGCCTTTATTGATATCACTTCTGAAGAATTTGAGGCCATGCATCCTAGATTTACTGCTGTCAACATGTATAGAAAGATGTGTGAGCGAGAAAATATTGAATTTAAACGAAATAAGATTGTTGATAATATTGGGGTTGTATTGGAAAAATCATATGATGATGCAAGAACTAAATAATACCAAAACTTGGTGAACAACATTGAGTATTGATACTGAAATCTGTAAACATCAACCTGTCTATTTTGGTGTGGTAAACATCAACATTGATGAAAAAACCATAGGTTCTGTTGATGTTTGGAGATGTGGAGTTTGTAAAAAGAAATTCTGTGAAGAAAAACAGCTTGGAATAGAGGAAATTGCAGAGACAGTAGGGATGCCAAAGATAGATCCTGATGCAAAATGGGCTGTGACAGTATGTAAACTACAACAAAGCAAATACAAATGGAAATTAGTAAAATTAAAAGAAAATGGAGAAATAAAACACGAATGTCTTGAGGAACAAGTGATTCCACTTAAAATTAATGACTTTAAAGTAGAAGATGAAAAACATTGGAGTTTTCTAATTGATGATAATGTTAACAAAGCCGTAGAAATTTAAAATGGATCTTAAAGTTCACATTAATAATATTCACGGAAGCCAAATGACTGCAAAGATTACTGGTAATTTTAGAATAGATGAAAATGAATTTCGTTTTACAGCTATTGCGTTTGGTAGGATAGGCGGACAGAATATTGGGGCAAAACTTTCTCAAACTACTAGAAAAGAATTAGAGAAATTAGGCCATGATGTTGATGATGTAATTGATTCACTTCAGAGACAGCTACTTCAAGGTGATTTAACTCTCCCAGAAGGACTCAAAAAAGAATCATTTGTGGATGACTAGAATTCTGCATCTTCTAATGCCTTTGCACAAGAGCAATTTCTCGTCTTGGGAATTTTATCAATCAACTCTGTAAGAATTTTTCTTGTTTTTTCTACGTTTTTTGTTAGTGTCTCAATAACTTCTTTAGCTGTTACTGGTTTGTCTGCCCAAACATCATAGTCTGTAACTGTTGAGATTGAGGCATAGCACATCTGTGCTTCTCTTGCTAGTTGACATTCTGGAACAAGCGTCATTCCAATAATATCTGCACCAGTCGTCCTATAGAATTTTGATTCAGCTTTAGTAGAAAAACGGGGTCCCTCTATACAGATATACGTGCAGTCTTTATGCATGTCCAGGTCTTCATTATCCGTTACTTGAAGAATTGATGATTGCAGCTCTGGACAAAATGGATCAGCCACTGAGATATGAATCACCCTGCCATTTTCTGAGAATGAACCGTCTCTGGATTTTGTAAAATCTATGAATTGTGTTGGTAATGCAAAGTGGCCTGGTGCTAATTCTTCTTTCAAGCTTCCAACTGCCGAGGGTGCAATAATTCTTGTAATTCCTAATTCTTTGAATGCCCAAATATTTGCTTTAAAATTAATTTTATGTGGTGGAATGGTGTGTTTTTTACCATGTCTTGGAAGAAATGCAATCTTTCGCCCTTTGTAAATTCCAACTGTAATGACATCCGAGGGTTTTCCATATGGTGTGTCAATATCAACCTCCTGTGCATTCTCAAGCAGGCCCGAGTCATAAATTCCAGTACCTCCAAAAATTCCTATTTCCACATCTTTATCCATCAATATTTCACCAATGATTTACAGTTGTATTTGCTAATTCCTTTGATTCCACCAAGATCAACTAGTTCGATTATGAATGCAAATCCCACAATTTTCCCCCCTACATTTTCAATTAATTTTGCAGATGCTTTTGCAGTTCCACCGGTTGCAAGCAAATCATCGCAAAGGAGTACCCTTTCTCCTGTTTTGAGAATATCTTTTTGAATTTCTATTGTATCTTTTCCATATTCAATTGTGTATGCTAATTTTGCGGTTTTTCCAGGAAGCTTTCCCTCTTTTCGTATCATTATCATGCCTTTGTTATATCTTGAGGCTAAAATTGATGCTAAAATGAATCCCCTTGATTCAATTCCTGCAAAAACATCAATATCTTTTGAGTGGAATAATTTTGAGAATTCGTCTGCAATATATGATAATGCAGACGGATCCTTTAAAATTGGACTAAAGTCTCTAAATAAAATTCCTTTTTTAGGAAAATTTGGATAATCGGCTATCTTATCTTTAAGATTCATGTTTTTTCGTCAATTAAGTGAAATAAAATTGTTTGATATTATTACTGAATCTCAAATGTTGTTTCTACACTATTTTTGAAGTTATCTTCTGAGGCTCTGACTGTATATGTTCCAGGTTCTGTATCTTTGGGAATAATCCAGGGTTGATGGATTTCTCCTTGGTTTGATGCTGGGAAAGCAAGTTTTGTGATTATTTCACCATCTTCAGCAATAATTTCAAATTTAACTGTATGTTGAGCTCCAAATACCAGAATGTTTATTGATTTTCCAATTCCTGGCACATCCAGACCGTCTACTACTGATACGACCATTCCTTCTATTTTAGTTGCGTGAACGTCAAGATTAGTAACCCCAAAGTCTGATCCACTCCTTGCATTAATCATCCATGTTCCTGGAACTGCATCTGATGGAATCCTAAACGATGCCTCAGAAATTTTTCCGTCCTTGTCTGAAAATGTATCTTTAATTTTAATCACATCGCCATTTGGATTGGTCATGGTTATTGTAAGAAGGACGTTTTCTCTATTATTAGTATCACCTAAAATTAATATCGGGTCTCCCGGATGATAATCTTCTTTTACAGTCTTGATATTAATTGATCCGGCTCCCACTGTTAATCCCACTGTAAAAACTTCTTCACTTTGAGCAGTACCTTGACTGATTATTGCAGTATACACGCCAGAGGAGTATCTATCAAGGGTTATAAAGTGGGTTCCACGTCCATCCTGCTGTAATTTGATTGATACAGCACTTCCTTTTGGTTTCTCTGAAGGATCAATTATTAGCAAACTGACAATTTCTGATGGTTTTCCTGCCAGTGAAATTATTGCAGTTTCTCCTGCTTTGTAGGATAATTTATCAAATTCAAACTTGACCGGAATTGAGGGTAATTGACCAACACCTGCATAAATAAATTCCGTATCTTTCCCTTGGGTGGCAATTAGAGTATATGTTCCCTCAATTGTATTTTGTGAGGTTGGGAATGCAAATCCCACATCTCCGGATTGATCAATTTGTATGATATCTGAAACAATTTCTTTTCCCAGAGGATCTTCCAATATTAATTCAATTGGAGTATTGGGTAATGCAGTACCGTTAAATTTCATGGTTTCCCCCTTTTCAAATTTTAATGACGTTGGAACTATGATGATTTTTTTATCTGATACAACCGTCCAAGAAAGTGTTTCCTTGTCTCTTCCATCTGAAATTGTTGCACTGTATTTTCCAAATGGGGTATCAAGTGGAATGATTACCGATTCATTTAATTTCCAATCCCCTTTGTTATCTATTTCCGCCGTTCTTGAATTGATTATTTTACCTTCAGGCGTTGTTATCTCGGCAGTTATTGCACCGTTTGGATCTCCTGTTCCAAATATTTCTAAAAAGTCTCCCCTATGGACCGTATTGGGAATTCCTTTAATTGTAAGAGGGATGTTTGATGAAGGTGCAAGTCTATCATCATTTTCCCCTATTCTGAGACTGATTTGTCGCTCTTCTCCTTTTTGGTTTTTTACAATAAATTCAGCTCTATCAGCTTTTTGTGTATCTGGAATTTTCATTGTAGTCATGAAATGGCCATTATTATCAGTTTCAAAATTCCCGATTTTTTCAGTATCTATATAAAAATCAAATTCTTGTGATACTCCAAAACCCTCTCCAGTTACTCTGATAGTTGAACCTACATTTGGTTTTTCTGGAATGATTTTAAATACTGATTCTGTAGACATGCTTTGTTCTATATTGTCTAGATTTTTAGTTTCATCTACTGATGGCAGATCTTGTAATATGGATTTTCCTTGAGAAATTTGCATGTCTTTATTGTCAAGAGCTTTCCAATTTATTCCGGCATTTGGTTTGTCAGTTATCACTCCAAATTTTACAGATTCTCCAGGTTTGATTGATTCAGATGATGTAAAAATAATTATGCCTTGGGGATTTTTATTACCTGTCCATCCTTTTTCAGTTTTAAATGATTTAAAATTGAAATCAGTTCCAAGCCAAATTCTTAAAGTATTAACTTCTTCTATTGAATCATTTGTTAATTCCAGTATTGATGTCTCCTCTAATGAAACACCTGTTATGAATACTTTTTCACCATAAACATTTGATGTGAGTAATACAACTGAAAATAACAATGCTACTGAAAGGAAAATCCCTCTCACAGAGAATCTATTCATATAATTTAAACCCCATATCTCTCACTTAAACCTTGAAGACATTTTTCTGTTTTTCTATTTCTTAATTTAGTGTTTATCATGAGCAAACTTTTTAAATCTCAAGCTTTGGACTTTTGAAATTTAACCAAATCCGATTTTGTGGCAACGTTTTGATATTGTCTGATTCTTTCAGCAATTAGTCTATATAATGTTCTGAATTGATCCTTTGTTTTATCTGATAGGAAATTAGTTTCTTCAAGGGTTATTTTTTCACAAATATATCTGGTAATTTCTTCATTGTTGAATTCACCCCAATCATCCTCACCGTGTTCTTGCCATATTTTTCTTAGTTTCTCTAAAATTCCTTTTCCTTCTTTAGATATAACATCCTGAGGTGTAATATTTGAAAATCCTTCTTGTCTTAGCTTTATTTCATATGTTTGATTCACAGGATGCAAATAATCCTCCAGTGTTATATAATCTTCAATTGATTCTAATTTTTTTCCTTCACGTTCAAAAAAGATTGTTTGTATTGTTGAAAATTCATTTGAAACCAATTGAGCTGAAATTTGTTTAGATTCCTCAGAATTATCTAGTAAAACAAATGTTCTATATCCATGATTTCTATAAAATATCGCCAATGGTAAAACTGAGTTTTTACTATATGCTGCAATTACATTAAGTGGATTCATAGAGATATTTGGATCTTGTAAAAATTTATCAAATGCATTTAGATACATGGCATCTGACATTGTCTCTACAATGATTATGGGTCTGGAATTTGTTCCTATTTCTCTATCTACAATAGATTCAACTTGACCTCTACAAAGTCCATACAAAATCGGTGTTAATGTTTTATCATCTGCATTCCAATAGTCATAAAAGATTCTACTAAGGTGTTTTCTCTTGTCTAATTCAACAACAAGCAGGTTTCCGGGCGTATAATCAAATATCATAAATGGTGAATGTGTTGCATACAAAACCTGGTTTGAGCCTGCTAGGTTTTTTAGTAAATCTGAAATTCCCATTTGTTGGGTTGGATGAAGATTTCTTGCAGGTTCATCCAAAAGTAATATGGCCTCTTTTAATTCTGCTCTCTGTGTTTCAGCTGCAAAATTTACAATAAATGAAAACGTCCACTTGAAACCTTCTGCTCGCCTATTTAACAATCCCGTATTTGTAATTGTTCCGTCTTTATGAACATCGGAAATTACAACACTCATTATGTTTCCAGGATTATATCTTAGATCAACGTGAATGGGATCTCCCTTCCATGCAGGGTTTAATTTTTTGGTTAACCTGTTACTTGCAGTATTGAGGAGCTTGATGCATTTTGAAGGACTCTCTTTTATTTCATCTAATTCATTCATGTCCAGTTCAGCCAAATAGAAAAGATTTCTTACTGTTTCAGCCTTGTCAAATTCTTCAACAAATTCAATGGAATCAGCACGTACTCCTCTCTCTTCTCTTAGATACTCATTGAGATTGATATTCCCATAGATTTTTTTGTAATCTGAAAAGTAGACAAATCTTGGATGTAATTCTAACGCAATAAAATTTTGTAACGCAGTTTTTTCACTTTCACCACTTAGAAGATTAGAAAATTGGCTTTCAGGACTTTTATAGATCTTTTCCCATTCTTCAATCACTTTAGGTTCCTGTATGGCTATAACATGAAACCGATTACTAAATTCTGCCATGCCACTATCAAAAATTTCTTGATTTTTTGGAACATCTTCTTCAAAGAATTTTGTATCAATTTGTATTCTTAGATGATTTGGTATAGTATCTATAAATCCAAATATCTGTCTTGAGAAATTTTCCCATGAATTGAGTCCTTTGTTATCTTCATCACTAAGCTCAATATCTTCAAATTCGTATTGAACATGTGGGTTTTGATTTGTTCTAAATAATTTAATTTTTTTAATTTCCGGCAGGCCCGGAAATTTTTCTTTAATAATGCTGATTTCATGTGGGTTTAAATCAAATACTCCCTCAGCTAATCGTATCTCTTCTTTTAATTCATCATTCATTTCATCACAAAGATCTAATTCTGAAAGTTCTTCATCTTTATTTAACAACGTCAATGCTTGAAGAATGGTAGTCTTTCCACTTTCATTTCTTCCTACAAAAGCTGCTAAATCCCCAACCGTTATTTCTCCAGAATCATGTATGCAACGATATGCTCTAGCTCTGAATTTTCTAAGTCGCATCTAGCGATATTTAGTCGGCTACGATTTAACTCATTCGTCAAAATGATCTTAATCGCCGTAATTCTGCTAAATAGATATAAGGGAATTATAGATTTTAAAACAAAATGGCTACTAAGCGAGTTTTTGTTGTATTTGTTTTTCCTGTGATTTTCTCAATAATATTTGGTTCGGCAGTACTAGCAGATGTTCTTCAGAAACCCGGTAGAGAGTTGAACATGTGGTCAGTATCTAATTCTGAAGATATCTCTTCTCCTAGTTCTGAAGATATCACTTCTCCTAGTTCTGAAGATATCACTTCTCCTAGTTTGCCAATTGAAATTATTGGATTATCTAAGCAATATACTATTACCGAACCTGTTGAGATTCAAGTAAAAATTAATGATTCTTCATTTAACTGTGGAGACCTCTACATCACAATTTACGCTTCTGGAAAAAATGATGCAGTTACACAGGATGGATTCTTTGAACAGTGCTTTGAATCTGGAAATAATATCATACCTGTTGGAGAAGAATTTTCCAAGGTAATTGACACTCCTGGTTCTTATGAAATAGTCTCACAGATGATCTCATCACAACTAAAAAACATCACAACTAAAGGAACATTTACTGTTAAATAGGAATGAAATCTTGTTGATAAATAAGAAATTGAATTTAAAAAATGAGGTGATTTGATGGCAAAGAAGAAAGACAGTCTGATTGAAGAAGCAGAAAAAATTAATGTAGATCATGGTAAATTAAAAAAGAAAATTCCAGATTCATCAACTGCAAAGAAACTTGATGTCAAACAGGCAAAAAAAATGAAAAAGAAAATGGATGGCAAGCCTGTAAAGAAGATGAAAAAGAAAATGGATGGCAAGCCTGTAAAGAAGATGAAAAAGAAAATGGATGGCAAGCCTGTAAAGAAATCTGATGGCAAACAGGTGAAGAAAATGAAAAAGAAAATGGATGGCAAGCCTGTAAAGAAGATAAAAAAGAAAATGGATGGCAAACAGGTGAAGAAGGTAAAAAAGAAAATGGATGGCAAACGGCTAAAGAAATTAAAAAAGAAAACAGCAAAGAAACCTAATGTCAAACCTGTAAAGAAAGTAAAAAAGAAAACAGCAAAGAAACCTAATGTCAAACCTGTAAAGAAGGTAAAAGACAAGCCCATCAAAGTAAAGAAATTAACTAAAAAAGAATTAGAAGAAGAAAAAAGAATTGCTGAACTAACACTTGAAGAAGAATTAGAAGCACAGTTATCTGATGAAGAAATTGAAAATTTCCGGATTGAAAAAGTTGACATGGAAAGATTGACAAACAAAGTTTGTGATATCTTAGCTGAGAAAGAATCTGACGGAATGCTTCAAGGTGAATTATGGAAAAAACTCAAGCTTACAAATCAGGTCGGTTCTCGCTTGGCATTAAAACTTGAAAGAATGGGTACAATTACTAGAGAAAAACTTCTTGAGAATAATCGTTGGACATACAAATTAATTTTAAAGAAAACCCCAATTAGTACACAATCCATTGAACATGCACCATGTCTAGTTTGTCCTGTTGAGCAAAAATGTTCACTTGAAGGAGAAATTAGCCCTACAAATTGTCAATTTATTGAAGATTGGGTAATTATTGAATTGAAAAAACCTGTGAAGGCTAAATGAAACTAGCAGATGCACGTAAAGATCATTATCGTAGACTGGCCCATGAACAAGGGTTTCGGAGCAGAGCAGCATTCAAACTACAGGAATTAAACAAATCATATCGTATCATAGGTCCGGGATTTAACGTACTGGATCTCGGATGTGCGCCAGGAGGGTGGTCCCAAATGGCTGTAAAATTAGTTGGAAATCAAGGAAAAGTAATGGGTGTTGATTTGTCTTATGTAGAAGAAATTCCAGGCGTCCATATCATACGAGAAAATATTGAAGATGAACATGTTGTCAACGAAGTAATGTCTTATTTTGGACGTAAAGTTAATGCCGTAATCTGTGATCTTTCTCCACAAGTAAGTGGAAATTGGAGTGTTGATCATGCAAAGCAAATCTCGTTAAATTATGACTGTACAAAAATAATGGATAAAGTTTTAGCACATAAAGGCAATGCTGTCTTTAAAATTTTTGATGGTGAATTCTCTATGGAATTTAGAGATTATGTCAAGAAAAAATTTGTTAGAATTAATCTTACAAAACCTGATGCAAGCCGAAAACAAAGTAGTGAATTATATCTTGTTTGTTTAGGTTTTATTGGATAGTTTTAAAAATTTCAATTATTTCTTTAATGTTAGAATTTGTTCTAAATCCTGTTGGATTAAATGCTGTAACACTAGCTAAAAAGTTATTTTCTCTTAAACTTGAAATTGCTTTTTCCAATTTTGGTGGCGATGCTTTCATTATTGATGCAATTTCATCCAATGTAAAATATGTTCCAGGCATTTCTGCTTCCTCTAGACATTTGTAAAGTATTTTTTCACAAACTTTGTCTGTTTCCAATTTAGAATTTTCTACTATCATATTCTGAATAAACTCTTTATCAAAAATTTTTCCTATCCATAAAGGTCCGGCAATATCTATTTTAAGTTTACATAATTCACATTCTTGTTCTTGTTCTAATGTAATTTTTCTATGACCACAGTTTTTACAGTGTAGGATATATCCCAGATTTTCTTGCTGATCTGGCCTGTTTCTAACTTTAACATATGTTCTATAGTAATGCATTTCACTCTCAACAAACATGGGACTAATCTCAACTCCCAGTCTTGCAGCTACTGTTCTTAGAGAACCTAAAATTAATCTAATTGCAATTTCATTTCCATATTCTGTTCTAACTGGAATTCCCCCGTATTTTCTCTTACACGCATTTTGAAATAATCCATTTAGAACTTGAAGGTCTGTTGCAGCAGTAGACAAGATGCCTCCATGCATGGTTGCCCTAATCCCACAGTCAAAAAATGCTGCAGGGGATCCAAATGGGTCTATATCTACAATTGAGCATCGCTCATTCTTTTTTGAATATTTACTAAAAAATATACATACTTCTTTTTCAGAAAATTCAATATTTTTTATTCCGTTTAGATTGGCGGAATATTCTGCAATTTTTAAGGCAGATGGATTTAGATCATTTATCACAATTTTATCAATTTTTAACTCCTTTGCAACCCGTAATCCTCTGGCTGCAATCCCTGAAAGACCTTCTAAGAAAATTTTTGGGCCTTCAAACTTGTTTAGAAATGCAGCGTATGCAATTATTGAAAAATCCCTATTCAGTTTTGCTTTTGGATTAAAAAATGCCGGTTTTTTTGGAGGTACTTTATCAGTAAGGGATTTTTTTGGTACCAAAAGTTTTGTTTTTCCTTCCACTATTTCTTGAAAAGTTTCATCTGGAATTTCCAACTCTTTTTCAATTTTTTCTAAAGGTATAACGGTTTAATACTTGTGCTTTGAGACAGAATTCGTGCAAATCTGTGGTATTGATGATGCCGGACGTGGTCCTATGTTGGGACCATTAGTAATAGCTGGAATATCATTAGATAAAAAAAATCTAAAAAAATTAAGGGCGCTAGGTGTAAAAGATTCGAAAAAACTTACTCCCAAATTACGTGAACATTTATACAAAAAAATTATTGAAATTGTAGATGATTATTATATCGCAAAAATTTCTCCTAAATCCATTGATGCTAGTGTAAAGAAACACTGTCTAAATGGTTTAGAAGCAAAATACATGGCAAAAGTTGTTTCAAAATTAAATCCAGATGTTTCATATGTTGATTCATGTGATGTTAATCCAACTAGATTTGGAAAAGAAATTTCTAAACTATCAGATAACCATAAAATTAGATCACACCATCGTGCGGATAGCAGATTTATTGTAGTATCTGCGGCATCTATTCTTGCTAAAGTCACTAGGGATAGAGCAATTATAAAATTAAGAAAAGATCATAATTTGGGTAGTGGGTATCCATCTGACTCTGTAACTGTGAAATTTGTAACAAAATATTATAAAAAAAATCATGAGATGCCTAAATTTGTACGTAAAAGTTGGAAACCTATCCAGAAAATTATTGAAAAAAACTAATTTTTAAATTTTGAAATTACCATGGCGTGATCTTTATCATATGGATGAAGATCTATGGTTTGCAGTACCTCAAATCGTGGTTTTAATTTTTCTATTTCTTCTTCAACAATTCTTTTGGGGGCCTTTGTTACATCAATACTCCTAGTTTTAATAACCAAGAAGAAATATCCTTCTTTTTTCAGAAACATTTCACAGTTATTGATTGCAATTTGTGTTTGATCTGATTGTGCAATATCAACATACACAATATCGACTTTTCCAAATACTGAAAAATATTCTTTTGGTTTTCTTGCATCTTGTAGAATTGGAATAATATTTTTTCTAAATGATGCCACTCTGTCTAAGAAATCTCTTGCAACTCTACTTGCATGTTCTATGCTAAAAACTATTCCACTAGGACCCACTATATCTGAGATGTGACTTACGGTAGTTCCAGTAGATGCTCCTAAATACAAAATCTGACTTTTATTTTCAAAAGGAAAGTAATCCAAACCATTCATTATAGATGCTGCCAATTTGCTCCTAAACGGATCCCATAATCTGTATTCAATTCCTTTTTTAAGGATTAATTTCTCTTTATACACTTGATTTCCAGGAACTAAGTTTTCTGTAGCTAGTTTTTCTTCTCCTTCTGATTTTATCCAAAAAAATGATTGATTATCGTTTTCCAAACTTATTTCTCTTTTTATTTGAATCTGTTCTTTCTCTTCTATCTCCGCCTCCTCGTCTTCTATCGTCATTGTCTCTCCTCGGATTATCCCTAAAACTTCCCTCTCTTCTTCTATCATCATTGTCTCTCCTCGGATTATCCCTAAAACTTCCCTCTCTTCTTCTATCATCATTGTCTCTCCTCGGATTATCCCTAAAACTTCCCTCTCTTCTTCTATCATCATTGTCTCTCCTCGGATTATCCCTAAAACTTCCCTCTCTTCTTCTATCATCATTGTCTCTCCTCGGATTATCCCTAAAACTTCCCTCTCTTCTTCTATCTCCGCCCTCTCTTCTTCTATCTCCGCCCTCTCTTCTTCTATCATCATTGTCTCTCCTCGGGTTATCCCTAAAACTTCCCTCTCTTCTTCTATCTCCACCTCTTCTAGGATTATCCCTAAAACTTCCCTCTCTTCTTCTATCTCCACCTCTTCTAGGATTATCCCTAAAACTTCCCTCTCTTCTAAAGGATTGAAGTGGTCTAGTATCTTTTTCAGTTGGATTTGCATATTTCTTACCTATTTCATCAACTCTGATGTTGAGTTTTTCAAGTAGAGTTTGGTTTAATCCTTCACCGTAAACGTCTACTCTTGCAGCAATTACTGCCTTTGCAGCTACTGCACGGGCAATTTTTCCTCGTTGCCATCTGGGAGCAGCATGAACCATTGCATGTTGGAATAATAATCCATGTTTAGGTGGTTGTGAACCTGTCTTCAGTGATCTGAATAATGCTTTTTCAGCTCCCAGTACTTGTATTGTACTAGCAGGAAATGATGCCATTTTTTTGAGACTCCCAGCTCTTCCTAAAATTCTTGCACCTACTGCTGTTCCAAGTATTGCTGAAAGGTTTGGTGCAATTTCTTGCATTTCAGTTTCTATATGTTCTTCAAGTTTTTTACGTAATTCATGAAAATCTAAAACTTGTTTTGCAATTGATTGCACGATTGCCAAATTAATATCTGAAATATCTCCACCATTACTTTTTGATGAGATTAATGATAACATTTCCACTTTTGATTCAGGGAATCCAGCTTCCTCAAAAATTTGTTTGGTTAATGATTCTCTCTTCCCCCCCATTACAATCTGAGCATATCCATTAATACTGTCAATAATGTTATCTAGTTCTGGAAAATGTAATCCATACCATTCCCTAAGCCTTGAACTTAATCCATTTGCAATCTTGTCAATTTCATCTAAGGAATTAATTGCTTGAATGATATGAAGATCCGGACTTTCTGAGACTGTGGTAATTTTTGAAGATGATAATCCTAATGCAAACTCTCTTAATTTTCCAAGTGTATCTTGTAGGTTTGATGCGAATCCTGAATCAACAATAATTTGTGGTTTATTTGCTTGAATCTTATCTAATTCTGAAGATTCCATTAGATGACAGTCAATTGAATATTTTTTTAGAATTGCAAGTAATGATTCATCACTTACAGAAAACCCTCTTTGAGTTGAAGCCAGATAATTTACAAGTTCATTTACTTTTGATTCTTTATTTTTGACTAGGAGGTACTCTTTGACTGGATTTGAGAATGAGAATGCTTTGTCTAGTTTCCCATCATTAAAAACAGCGATTCCCAACTCTGTTAAAACTACAGAATACATAACTAGTTGATTCTAAATGACCTTTAAAAAAGGTACCAGAATCAAGAATCAACTGTTATATTCGAAACTAAGCTCATTAATCAAAGTGAAACATAGTATTGCAACGTCCATAGGTCAAATTCAATTAGATAAACCCGTAATGCTAGCATCAGGAATTTTAGGCATATCCCTTGATGTGTTTAATCGACTTTATACGTCTGGAGCAGGTGCAGTAGTTACAAAGTCTCTTAGCACTGTACCATGGGAAGGATATCCAAATCCCACTATCTTTAGTGTAAAGGGAGGTGGCTGGATAAATGCGGTAGGTCTCTCAAATCCTGGCGCTGCAAATTTTGCTAAAATGATTGAACCGAATCAAGATGTCCCAATAGTGGTGAGTCTAGTGGGTTCTGTACCTGAAGATTTTGAAGCTATGATAAAAGAATTTGAAAAATGTAAAATCAAAGCATATGAATTGAATTTGTCTTGTCCTCATGTTGCCAAAGTTGGTTTAGAAGTTGGAGATGATCCGGGATTAGTTAAAGCAATCGTATCTACTGTAAAAAATAATACAAATGTTCCTGTAATTGCCAAGGTTGGTTTGGGAACTAGTAATTATCTCAATACAGTTAGTACTGCAATAGATTGTGGAATTGATGCAATTACTGCAATTAACACCGTTAGAGCAATGGCAATTGATGTGGAAACTCAACAGCCTATTCTTAGTAATAAATTTGGAGGACTATCTGGAACTCCAATTAAACCAATTGCATTACGATGTGTTTATGAAATTTCTTCACAGTATGACATCCCAATTATCGGATGTGGCGGAATATCTTCATGGGAGGACGCAATTGAATTTTTCTTAGCAGGGGCATCTGCTGTTCAACTTGGAAGTGCAATTGGCGATAACTGGATTGGTGTTTTTGATGACATTAACAAAGGTATCTTACAATACATGGAGAGAAAAAGTTTTAGTACAATAAAGGAGATGGTAGGTCTTGCAAAGAAATCATAATCACCCAACAATTGTTAAAATTGAAAAAGTAATTGATGAAACTCCGACTGTTAGAACTCTAGTTTTTTCTGATGATGTAATGCCAAATGTTTTACCCGGACAATTTGCCATGGTTTGGATTCCCGGTGTTAATGAATTACCTATGAGTGTGATGATTTCAAAAGATTCTGGCAAAGCTGCATTTACTGTTAGAAAACATGGGCCATCATCTACCGGATTGTTCAATGTTCCAGTCGGAGGACAGATTGGGATTAGAGGCCCGTATGGAAATTCATTTGATATCAAAGAAGGAAAATTATTACTAGTTGGAGGAGGTACCGGTCTTGTTCCCATGATGCGATTACTTACTTTTGTAAAACCTACAGATGATGTTACCGTTTTGATGGGTGCAAAATCAAAAGATGAAGTTTTCTTTGAAAATTTGGCCAATGATCTCTTATCAAATAACTCTCATCGGGTAATTGTATCAACTGATGATGGCAGTTACGGTGAACAAGGATTTGTTACCGAACTAGTTGAAAAATTAGTCAATGAAACCCAGTATGATGCTGTGTATGTTTGTGGTCCTGAAATTATGATGTATAAAACTGTCCAGTCTGCCCATTCTAGAAATATCTTTGTTCAGGCCAGTCTTGAGAGAATGATGAAATGTGGAATTGGAATTTGTGGCAGTTGTTGCGTGGGCGAGGATCTTGTTTGCAGGGATGGAACTGTCTTTGATGGAGAACATTTGTCTGCAAACAAGGAATTTGGCCATTTATACAGGAATAAGGCTGGAATTTTAGAAAATTACTGAGTTTTACTAGCAAGGTTTAAAATAAATCAGAAAATTATTTTGATGAAGGATATGGGTACTCCTAAGATAGTCTTAACAGCTGATAGAACTTTGATGTCTCCTTATAGGGGTCTCTCTCTTGCAACATTTTTTGGATGTGCTCCGGCACTTGACCCTAATCGAGATAAAAACAGCTTTTGGTATAAAATTCTTGGAAACCAAGTAACTCCAAAGGTTCTATTTGATTTCATCTGTAATTGGTCACCGGATATTGATGGGGTGGCAAAATATGCTCCATATGGATTAAGAAAATTGGAGGCCGGTTTGTTACGTGATGGTTTTAGTAGAAAAGACGTTGTAGTTGCTCACCCAAATCACATTGAAAAATTCATAGGTCCTGAAACCGAAGTTGTCGGAACTTATGAAATGGATCCACTTGGAATGGGTCCGGTTACTATGACATTTACTTATGGTAGAAAACAAACATCATATGATGAGTTTTACAATACTGAATTACATCGTAGAATCAAAGCTGCCAAAGCGAGAACCGGAAGTAAAGCCAAAGTAATTTCAGGTGCGTCTGGAACATGGCAATACAATTATGATCCAGAAAAAATTGAAGAATTTGGAATTTATGCAGTTTTAGAAGGGGAGCTTGGCGGTATTGCACCTGAAATTGACGGACATGCAGGACGATTCTTTAACTATTTGATTAATGGTGATTTTGAAAACATGGATCCTTTCAGAAAGAGAAGCGATTTCAAAGTCAACATTAAAGAATTTGAAAGAAATGGCAAAAAAATTCATGCAAGATTTGTAAATTTCTGGGACAGACCCGAATTAGAAGAAATTCCAGATATTGTAGAACCAAGTATGCATGGAATGGTTGAGGTAATGCGTGGTTGTGGTAGAGGATGTAAATTCTGTGATGTTACATTAAGATCTTTGAGATATTATTCGCCTGAAAAAGTGAAAAAAGAAATCGAGGTCAATATAAAGAAAGGTGGTTCAAAATCTGCATGGATTCACAGTGATGATATTTTCGTTTATGGGATGAATCCTAGGACTGCAAAAGGAATGGAACCAAACAGAGAAGCTTTAGAAGAACTATTTACAGCAATCATGTCTACTGGAGTTGAACACACAAACCCAACTCATGGTACATTGGCAGGTGCAATTGCAGATGAAAAATTAATTCCCAACTTGTCTAGAATTATGAAGGCAAGTCCTGATAATATGATTGGTATCCAAGCTGGATTTGAGACAGGTAGTCTTAGATTAATTGGTAAATACGCCGATAGAAAACTCGCACCTTATGATCCATCTGAATGGCATTGGGTTGTCAAAGAGGGTGTCAAGACTTTGAATCAGGACTATTGGATTCCTGCATTTACATTAATCATGGGTCTTGATAATGACGAAACGCCAGAGGATTCTTGGGAAACCATTAGATTACTTAGTGAACTAGAGCAGGAACAGCCTGATTCTATGTTTACAGCTACTGCTTTGACATTTGTACCAATTGGTCTATTGGAAAAATCGGATTTCTTTCATATCGGAAACGAGATGACTCCGGCTCAACTCGGGGTTCTTTACAAGACATGGCAGCATAATTTCAAATATGGTATTCAAAAATTCATGACTAAGACGGGTGCAAAAGGTCCTCAAAGATACTTTTTCAATGCAATAGCCAGATCTCTTGGAGGCGTGCCTCTTGGCGCAATGGAGAAATATGCCCGTAGAAAGAGCAAGGAACACGAAAAAGTCATTGAACTTGTTAAAAACAAGTATTGGTAGTCGACATCCAAATACATAAATTCACTAATTCTTATTCTGAAACATGGCAACACACGGTTCACTTACTAAGGCAGGTAAGGTACGAGGACAAACCCCCAAAGTTGAAGGTAGAAAGATCGTAGGCACCAGTTCTAGTGTTGGAAACAAAAGTAACTTTAAGAAAAGATTTGTTTTAGGTAGATTCCCTGGTCAAAACAAACCGGGACAAAGAAGAAAGAGACGATAGTCAATTTAGGATAATCGGCAAATTCAACAAATAGATATACAGATACAACAACTGGCAAGAATAATTTAGGAATAGATACCAAACGATTAACAAAAAAATTAGTATAATTGCCATGGTTTTCCATTGTACGAAAAGTAAATTCGTCCAGAATCCAAAGGACAATAGTGGATTATTTATTTTAGAGTGCACCGATCACACAAAAGCATGAAAAAAAGATTGACAGAAAAGTCCATACAGTATCTGATGCGACATAAAAGCGGAATAACATCCACATACACACAAAGAGATGGCAGAGAATTTAGCATCACTGCCATACACACGTGTAAAGGCTGCAGATACGGTTCAAGACTACAGAACCACCCATACATGGATGGCATCCCCCGTATTCCAGTAATGGCAGCATCCAGATACGCTGTAACTTACATGCATCAGATGTAGTGGTTCGTACTACAAAAACCTGAGAAAGAATCATGATAAAGATATCCGTTATCGCATATTGCAGAAGAATGGTGTGGTATCTTCTCTGCTGTAAAATCAAAAAAACGCAAATGGATATGGTTTGAGCGCAAGTACTCTAATGCCAGGATACTCTCAGATAATGCGGGTTATGCTTTGGGACAAAACGGAAGGAAAAAATGCAGGCAAATGTAACATGGATACAGGATGTATGTTTGAAGAAGAGTTTTTGGCAAAAAACATCGTGCTGATAAACTCTAGACAGACCATCAGTAGACAAACGGCAAGTTGGAGAAATTTCATATGACGATAGAGGATGAGATATTCCACTATCGTGCCATCAGGAAGGTAGGACTTGCAGCGAGTCAAGACTGCACTTGTGGCGTTTAGAAACATAAAGATCAACCGAGCCGATCAGAAAAAACAACCCGCAATGAGTGGAGATGATACAGATAACTACTAACGGACGTATTTTTCAGTATCCTCACCCATAGATAAAAAGGCTTTTCAGTTCAATGACTGGGTGTCCCAATCTTGTGTAATGCTCTCAAAATATTGTGCTTTTGGGTGGGCTATAACATCCAAAAAATAACAAGTATCCATGAAGATATAGGATAAAAGATAATTAATGATAAATAAAGAGGGGTAATGAAGAGAAGATATGTCAAAATGTGAAGAATGTGATGCAGATATTTCCATTCCAAGTGATGCACTTGCAGGGGAAATCGTAACATGTCCAGAGTGTGGCGCAAGTTTTGAATTAACTAAAGGTTCAGACGGTTTCGATCTAAAGCCGGCCCAGACGGTTGGCGAGGATTGGGGACAGTGAATCCTGACGTTACCATTCTTTACGATACCATCCGTTGGGAAGAAAAAGCTCTGCTAGAGACAGGTAAAAAAAAGAATATCAACATTCAGATGATCGATTGTAAAAAATTGGCAATAGATTTAGGAAAAAAACCAGAAGATTACGGGGTAGTTATTCAGAGATGTGTGAGTTACTATAGAAATTTACATTCAACAGCAGCTCTTGAAGGATTGGGGGTTAAGGTAATCAACTGTCTTAACACAGGAGTCTATGCAGGAAATAAATTATTTACACACATGTTGTTAAAAAAATTTGGAGTTCCAACACCGGATGCAACTGTAGCTTTTTCAAAAGAGGCAGCATTAGATGCATTGGATTCACAAGGATATCCAAAAGTGATCAAGCCAACGGTGGGTAGCTGGGGAAGATTAATCTCAAAATTGAATGATAGAGATGCAGCTGAGGGAATTATTGAAGCTAGAGAAAACATGTATCCAATTTATCAAGTTCATTATTTAGAAGAATTTGTACAAAGACCGCCAAGAGACATTAGGGCAATAATGGTGGGAGATAAAATAGTTGCAGCAATTTACAGATCTTCCAAACATTGGAAAACTAACATGGCACTTGGAGGAACAGCAGAGCCATGTAAAGTTACGCAAGAAATGGAAGAAATGTGTATTAAGGCAAAACATGCAATTCAAGGAGATATCGTAGGTGTAGATTTGATGGAAAGTAATGAGAAAGGACTAGTTGTACACGAAGTAAACAATACAACTGAATACAAAAATACAGTCAGAGTTTGTGACGTAGACATTCCTTCCTTGATGCTAGATTATGCACTGAAGATAGAACGGTAAAAAAAAATGGACACTCACTTTACAGTAACATCAAGGTTTGCAGTAAAGATGCTAGAAAAGGCACTAAGATTGTACACCCCATCTCTTAGTGAAAAACCAATGGCGGAATTTTTAGTTGACAAATGTGATGATTTGGGATTTGAGGATATTCAGATTGACGAAGTCGGAAACGTCATAGCAAAGAAAGGTTCTGGCTCTCCAAAAATTATGTTGTGTGGACACATGGATGTAGTTCCAGGCAAAGTCAAGGTAAGAAAAGAAGGAGATTCGCTTTATGGCAGGGGGGCATCAGATGCTAAAGCACCATTGATGGCAATGTTATTTGCTGCAGCATCAATCCAAAATAATAATGGAACAATAATTTTTGTCGGAGCAGTGGATGAGGAAGGAAACGCAACAGGAATTAAAAATCTAGTCAAAAAGAAAATGGGTATAGACTATGCTGTTTTTGGGGAACCAAGTGGAATTAAACAAGTTACCATCGCATACAAAGGAAGATTAGCAATCAATCTCAAAATTAGTGTTCCAGATAGTTCTCATGCAAGCGCACCATGGTTATCAAAGAATGCAATTTTAGAGTCGATGATTTTTGCAAGAGAACTAAAAGAAAAACTAGAAACAAATCAGGATGGTAAAACAAAAGGAATGTTGTTGACTGCCACCATGACTGAAGTTAAAGGAGGAACAAGTCACAATATCACTCCAAAAGACTGTGAAACAACTTTTGATATCAGAATTCCAGTAGATATGAATTGTAAAACAATTGTACAAAAAATTGAGACACTAGTCAAAGAAATATCTCGTGAAAGAAAAGTAGAGGCATTTTATTCAATTTTGGACGAAACAGAACCGTTTGAAGCATCCCATAATTCACCCCTAGTTAGAGCATTTACCCTGGGAATTATAGAAACTGAACATTCTAGACCAACTTTAATTAGAAAAACGGGTACCGGTGACATGAATGTCCTTGGAAGCCAGTGGGGAATACCAGTTGTAACGTATGGACCAGGAGATCCTCACGAAGCCCATACAATTGATGAGAAAGTTTCAATAGATGAATACCTCAGGGGAATAGAAATTCTTAAAAAAACACTACAGCATTTAAAAAGACTTCATGACAAAAAAATGTAATAATGCTGTGGTTTATCGGTTTAGGAATTTCTGGATTCAAATCTATTCCTAGTGAAGCATTAGATGTCTTATCAAAGGCAGATATTGTATATTTGGAACAGTTTACCAGTCCAATAAGAAAATCAGACTTGAGGGAGATCAAAAATGCAACAGGTGGTAAACTCATACTTGCAAAAAGATGGCTTGTTGAAGATGGTAATGAAATTTTAAAAAATGCAAGAAAAAAGAAAGTTGTTTTATTGGCATATGGGGATCCATACATCGCAACAACTCATATCGAATTAAGAACAAGAGCGGTTATAGATAAGATTAAAACACAATCCATTCACGCAGCATCCTCACTTACATCCATGATAGGAGAATGTGGTCTGCATTTTTACAAAGTGGGACGAATTGCAACAATAATGAGTGAAATGAGATCATTGACAACCCCATATTACGTAATATACAAAAATATCATTGAAGGAAATCATACGGTACTTTTATTAGAATATAATCAAGACAAAGATTTTTTCTTAGATCCCAAAGATGCATTAAATGGGCTTTTAGAAACTGAAAAAGGTCAAAGAAGAAACGTCATAACCACATCAACATACGTAATTGTGGCATCAAGAATAGGATTCAAAGATCAAAAAATTATTTCAGGGAAGATATCAAGTTTGAAAAAAATAGATTTTGCTAGACCTCCACATACTGTAATTATCCCAGGCAAATTACACTTTACTGAATCAGATGCTTTGAAGTTATTTGGACGGTGTGTTGATGAGCCATTTGACAATACAGAAAAAACAAAGAAAATTTCCATTCAAATGATGAAAAAATACGTGCCCATGGTCAGGGAAGCATTAGAAGAGGTTGAACCACTATACAAAGACCAAAAAGAATTTCATGGAATTTTAGAAAATGCAGAATTGTATGTTAAAGATGCAGAAAAATTTCTTGAAGATGGTCAAGATGAAGTGGCAATACTGAGTATAGGATATGCAGACGGTCTTGTTGATGCACTAAGATTGGCAAAAGGCCTCGATCCAAAGATGTGATTTTTAGCGATGAATTAAAGAGAGGGTCAAAAATAGAAAAAACAATGGAACAAAGTGAAAAAATCATCCTATCTATCATGTATGTCTGTCAAATGCAGGGAAAAACAGCATCTGAAATTATAAAGGAAAAAAGTATGCTTCCTGAAGACATAATTAATTCAAAGATTGATGGTTTGATTAAAAATCGATTTGTAAATGAAGATAGAAATACTCTTACTGAAAAGGGAAGAAATTCACTATGTGTCGTGTTAGCAGGAGGGGTTTTTGATATAATTCACCCGGGGCACATCCACACATTAAATGCGGCAAAAGAATTGGGAGATGTTTTAGTTGTCGTAGTTGCAACAGACAATACCGCAGTTAAAATGAAGAAAAGAAAACCGCTTCACGCACAGGAACAAAGACAAGAGTTGGTAAATTCATTATCAATGGTAGATCTTTGTTTGATTGGACAAGAAGACGACATATTCAAAACAGTAAATCATGTTAAACCACAAATAATTGCATTAGGATATGATCAAGTTCATCAGGAGAAATTCATTATCAAAGGATGTAAAAAAATAGAACTGGATGCAAAGGTTGCAAGATTGCAGTCGCCAATACCTGAAAGTTCCAGTTCAAAAATTCAAAAAGAATATGGTAAATCTATTCACGGAATTTAAGAGATTATTGGAATTTTAATTGAGACTTTGGAACCATCTTTTAATTTTGCGGTTTTTCTTAAACAGGATTTTGAAATTAATTCTATTATAGAATCATCGTGGTGTGTGCGCTCAAGAATGATTAATTCGCAATTTATAGAATTGTTGAGTTTTGCATTAAAGCATTTTACCCAGCCATAAGTTCTCTTTCCATCTGAAAAGCTCTTAATTCTTACGCCAGTCAAAATTTCAAATTGTTTTATTGCTTCTTGGTGGATTTTTTGATCTAATCTAACATTAAGGGTGCCAGGATATGGAATATATCCAATTTTTGATTGGAATTGTTTTGTGTATCCCTTTAATCCCATATAGTATGCACCCTCGCCCATTCCAGAAACCAAGGTTCCTCTTAGTTCAACATGAGAAGGTGATGAATCAAGGCTTTTTTGTAATACTGCTGAAAGTTTTACCATTTCAGAATATCCTTTTGAAGTAATTTTTGCCGAAATATTTCGCCCACTAGTTATTCTCTCAATGAACTGGTTTTGTTCTAATTCTACAAGATGTTTTGAAGCTGCCTGTTGGGATTTCCCTATGCTTTTTCCTAGGGAGGAAGTAGTGATTGAAACATAATTGTATTTTGCACCTTTTGAAAGTAAATATGAAAGAGTTAGGATGTGCTGGATTTTTAGCTCAGTCATCTATTCTAAGATACGCCCAAATCACTGAATGTTTTCAGTGTTATTCCATCAGAATTTGATAATTTTGCAACTCTGTGTCCAACTATACATTCAACACCAGCATTTTTGGCACCTTCTAAAAGTCTCTGAGTGATAATTCCATCCAGCAGAAGATATTTGATTCCAGATTGTGAAGACAGTTTGCTTACAACTTCACTGATTGGAACTTTGAAGATTTCATTTTGATCAGTATCTAATGCAACAGCTTCAAGTGTTTCATTTAGACTTGGAAATATTTTGGATGTTATTTCTGCAACAGGTTTATCATCTTCATTTTTTAGCTCAGGTGCTGGTTTTCCATCCTTAATCTCAGTGGCAATCGGACTTAGAATCTCATCAATTCTTGCAGGAGTTAATTCTTCAACTTCAACACCAGTGTCTGCTTGAAGTTCATAATCCAAAGTAACAACAGATTTGAGTTCTTTGAGAATGAATCCACCTGCCCTATCACCGTCTAAGAATGCAACAACAGTGTCTTTCTTGTTACATAATTCTTTGATTGATTCATCTATTTTTGCACCTTCAATTGCAAGTACATTATCATAGCCTGCTCTTAGAAGGTTGATTACATCAGCTCTTCCTTCAACTAGAATTACCCAATTTGAATCAAAAACGCCTGAACTGCATGTTAGTTTTGATGGCCCATATGTTGATAGTTTTCCAGCATCACCATGATGAACATCATTTAACATGGTTTCACCTTCACTAACAGTTTTAGTTGCCCATTTTTGCTTGATTTCTTTTGCACGTCTTACGATGTCATCTTTTTTTGCAGCTCGTACATCATCAATAGCTTCTAATCTGAATTTGCAATCAAATGGACCTACTTTGTCAATGCTTTCAATTCCAGCAGCAATCAATGCACAGGTATCAATGTCTGTACTCATTGGGATTAATGCATCACCGTTGGTGGTGTTAGATGTAGATTTTGCATTGACTTCAATGCGACCTACTTTGGAAACTCGTTGCAGTTCATTCAAATTCATCTCCGGGCCCAACAGTCCTTCTGTTTGGCCAAAGATGGCTCCGATTATATCTGCTCTTTCAACAAGTCCATCGACTTCATAGGAAAGTTTAACGTGATATTTGACAATTCCTGATTGAGGCATAAACTATTCATCTCCTTTATTATCATAATTGGGGTTTCTACCTGCGATATATGAGGGTATCGCAAAAATAGCCGAAAAAATATGAAATTTTTCGAAAATTTATCCATAGCAACCACTATAGAGAAATATAAAAATGAAAAATATGGATTTTGTTTATTCTGTGCTAAATGAGTGACCGCATGAACAGGATTTTGTAACATTTGGATTGTTAATTTTGAATCCAGATCCCATTAGGCTTTCAATATAGTCTACATTTGCACCTTGCAGATGATCAACGCTGTAGCTGTCAACAAGAAGTTTGACTCCATTCTCTTCTAAGACAATGTCATCTTCTTCTGGTGCTTTTTCAAAACCCATTCCATAAGAAAGACCAGAACAACCACCACCTTGGACATATACTCTAAGGTACTTTGGGGATTCTGCTTCTTCTTTCATAAATTCTTGGATTTTTTCAGCCGCTTTTGCGGTAACTGTGATCATCTTTTGTGTTTGCTCAGTTTCCATTATGATAAAAAAAGATGATTCAAATTATAATAAGCTTTTCCCACCCGACATACTAGTAATTTAAGAAATCCGGTATTTTTCACTGGAATTTTCAATGATCTGCAGTATGTTTGACTAAATCACCAAAAGTTAAAATTCCAACAACTTTCATCCCCAATAACAGGTAATTTCTAACATTTCAAGCAGACACAGACAGATGTCACCGATAAATCAGAGTTGGGATCAATTGGAATTAAAGGAAGACGTATTCTTCTAACAAGAGTTCGACAGGATAAGAAAAGTCGTAATTTTTATTACAGAATCAGTTGTAGAATGGATTAAAAATAATGCATTATGATATGGCAAGTAGATATTTCAGAATCAGAATTTCTTAATACGACCAAATTTTTGATTGATGTATTATTATCGCATTTGATATAATTGCGGTTCAGAAATCATGCAAGTCACAATAGTAATTCCCAATGAAGATTTTGATATTTCCAGCAGTGGATTTTACTTGTCATTAAATCTGGAAATTCCAACAAATACCAAAAGTCATCTTGGCAGATGAAGGCTTGGTTTCACGCAATATCAGGTCAAGATGAATTTCGAAAAACAAGTGGTATGTTTGTCTGCCGTTACATACCGGAGATAAATTGAATTTACATTTGATGAAACATGAGCATGCAACTATAGTGACAATCACAAGTCCATGAATTATTTTCAAGACATTCCAGTTTGGTATTCGTATTTGCCTTGGGAAAACCATCTGATTTTTGTTTTTTAATGGCTTTTAGTTCGCAGACTTGTCTTTTAACTATCTATTGTTCATTTCAGCCATGTAGTGGGAATTGCTACTGTAAAGTAGAGGCATCATACTCTGGCTTTTTTTTATTTAATAAAATAAGAAAAAAGTTGGAAATATCTATTTCTTTGACTTGTTAACAAATGCTGTCATACGTTCCTCCCTATCAGGATGAGTGAAGCAATTTCTCCAGGCAAGAAGTTCAATTGCAAGACCAGTATCAAGATCTGCGTTTCTTCCCTTGTTTATTGCGACTTTGGACATCTGAACACCCATTGTAGAGTTTCCAGCTATTTGCTGTGCCATTTTCAAGGATTCATCTTGCAATGATGCAAGAGGAACTACGTGGTTTACAAGACCAATTTCTTTGGCTTCATCAGCTTTGATCATTTTACCTGTGTAAACAATCTCCTTTGCCTTTGCTATTCCCACAATTCTCATTAATCTTTGAGTACCACCCCATCCAGGAGGGATACCGATTGTTACTTCTGGTTGGCCCAGTCTAGCAGTATCTGCGGCTATTCTAATATCGCAGGACATTGCAAGTTCGCAGCCTCCACCTAAAGCAAAACCATTAATTGCTGCAATAGTTGGCTGTCTGACCAATTCAACAGTTTCAGTGACAAGCTGGCCTGTTTTTGCATATTCGACTGATTCATCGGCGGAAATTTTTGACATGTATTCGATATCTGCACCAGCAGAAAACGCCTTTTCACCCTCACCTGTCAAAATAATGACTTTAACATCATCATTATGGTCTAATTCTTCAAAAGTTTTGATTAGTTCTTTTGCGACATCAGTGTTCATGGCATTGAGTTTGTCAGGTCTGTTAATTTTGACAGTACAGACGCCATCAGAAGTTGACGTGGTAACTAGTGACATGATAATTTACAAAGAAATACAGGAATTAAATGTTATCTATTTTCCGAGGATTTTGCCCCATTGAGCTAATGCAGATGCTGCGGCAACCCAAGTTCGGAGATCTTGATAAACTGGAACATTGTGTTTCTCAATCAATTTTATCATTTTTTCAGTATATGGACCACCATTGCCTCCAGCAAGAATAGGCTTTTTCTTTTTCTTTGAGAGATCAGATAAATAATCAACAATTGTCTCTTCAAGTGGATCATCTTGAAATACAAACCAAGGCATGGCTATGTGAATATTCTTTTCATCTAGGAATTGCTGGATGACAAACCGATAGTCATCTGCAGTTGCACCGCCACCTACATCAGCCGGATTACCGTTATGAATAGGAACAGTGGGCGGAAAACGGGATTTTATTTTTTTAAGAATTGGCGGCGATAATTTTCCTATTGCAAGACCTAATCTTTCTAATTGATCAATTCCCCCAATCATCGGACCGGCACCATTACTAGTCATAGCAATACGATTACCTTTTGCGGGAGGTTGCCATGCTAGTGCCTTTAAAACTCCAACTAGTTCCTGATAGCTATCAACTGAGATTATTCCTGCTTGTTTGAATGCACCCATAATCATAGCATTTGAGCCTCCAAGTGAGCCTGTATGAGATGCAGCTTGTTTTGCTCCTGCAGCAGTTCTTCCACTCTTCCAAATAACGATTGGTTTCTTTTTTTCCTTCATTACACGCTTTGCAGTATTGATGAATTTTCTACCATCCCCAAATCCTTCAACGTATAATCCAATAACCTTGGTTTGAGGATCATTTGCAGCATACCAAATCATATCTGCTTCATCAACATCAGAACGATTACCAAAACTGATCATTTTTGACAGGCCAAACAAATCAGCACTCTCCAACATACTAATGCCCATGGTTCCACTTTGTGAGAAAAATGCAACATGACCTAATTTTGAGCGTACCATTCTTTTTTGCCCCTGGAATGCGCAGTCAAGTCTATTTGCAGCATTAAACATTCCTATACAATTAGGACCGATAACACGAATTTTATGTTTTCGAGATAATTCTTTTACTTCAGCTTCCATAACGGCTCTATCGCCACCAAGTTCTTTTCCACCGCCTGAAACGATTACAACATTATGGATTCCTTTCTTTGCACAGGTTTTCATTATTGGTCCACATAATGAAAGATCAATACAGACAACAACTAGATCAATTTTTGCAGTTATTGCATCCAATGATGGATAGCATTTAATTCCAAGAATTGATTTTTGTTTAGGATTAATTGGGTATACCTTGCCTTTGTAATCTTGTTTTCCAAGTGCGTCTAATACTGAATTACCAATCTTACCCGGTGTTGCAGATGCGCCAACTAGTGCTACAGATTTTGGAGTAAAGAAGGACTCCATTGAAGTAATGACGGGTTTTGCTTTTGAAATTGAATTCTTTTTTAATTGATTATTTAGAATAATTTTTGCATCCACTACAAAATGGGATTTTGGATAAACAACTACAGGGTTAAAATCAATACTGTTAATATAGTCCGCATTTTCCACACCTAATTTTCCGATTTGGACTAGCATTTTTGCAACCATGTTAAGATCAACTGGTTTGCTTGCTCTGAAACCTTTGAGAAGTTTGGAACCTTTGAGTTCATTTATCATGAATTTCGCATCAGTTGTAGTAATTGGTAGCATTCTAAATGCAACATCTTTAAAGACTTCAGTCATCACACCGCCCAATCCAACCATAATCATTGGACCAAACTGAGGATCATTTTGAATACCTACAATTAGTTCGACTCCTTTTGGAACCATTTTTTCCAAAAGAATTCCTTTAACTTTTACACCCTTTGTCTTAGAAAGACGGCCATACATGTCATCAAATGTCTTTTTTACATCATTGATACTATCTATTCCAACTTTAACACCGCCCACATCAGTCTTGTGTAAAATTTGCGGAGATACAACTTTCATGACAAGGGGAAATCCAATCTTTTTTGCTTGTTTTACTGCTTCACTTGCAGAAGTAGCAAGTGCATAAGGGGGTACCTTGACCCCATAGGTTTTGAGAATAGATTTTGATAATTCCTCGGTGATGACTTTGTGATCTGTTTGAATAGTTTCTTCAAAAATTTTCTTAACAGATGCCATCATTCGATCGGTAAAATTAGAATTAACTATATTAAACTTTGGTCAAAGGTCAAATGAAGATATGAAATTATTATAAAAATTATTCATGTTTGATTTTACAATTGAAATATTTTCAACGATATCTGAACGGATTTTTTTTGTATCAATGTATGGTATTTTTTGCAATTGAGATTCAGTATTATCAAGCCACAAATTTACCATTTCCTCATTCACTTCCAAATGAAATTGCAGGCCTATTGCACTCTTGTATTGAAATGCTTGATTAGCATAATGCTCAGATGAGGCCAATCTAATGGAGCCTTCTGGTAAATCAAAGGTATCACCATGCCAATGAAATACCGTAAATGGATCTTTGAAACCAGAAAAAAATGAAGATTCGTTACTAATCCTCAAATCGTGATAAAACCCAATTTCTTTTTTTAATCCACCATACACCTTGGCACCAAATGTTTTGGCAATTAATTGTGAACCTAGACAAATTCCAAGTACAGGGATATTTTTTTCCACAGAATTTTTGATCAATCGTTGTTCGGCCTTTAGGTAGTCCAATTCATCATTTACACTTTCGGGTGCACCCAAAATCACAATTAGGGAAAAATCCTTTTCAGGTAGCTTTTCATGTTTGCCATTTACAGATGTGATTTTAAATCCATCTTTCTGTAAAAGATCACCCAAATATCCAGAACCCTCCGTCCGGACGTTCTGCACGATTAGCACATCGGACATTTTTCTAAACATCTTGTCCTGTAACTATCCACTCAAGACATCGAAGTACACCTTGATAGTATTTCATGGCATCCATGGATTCGGATTTTACCAACCTTTCCTCTATTACTTTTCGATATTCAGCAATTTCTAATTCTGTTTTCATCTTATTCAGTAATCTTTGGAAGTAAAAATATGCTCTGTTTTAATATGCCATAATTAATCATAAAATGTGCTAGTATCAGAACAAGAAATTCTGGAATTGAAGGATTTTATTTTTCAGTTAAACACTTTGAAAAATAGTGTCGTCATAGTTGAAGGTAAACGGGATTCTAATGCTTTAAGGAAGTTGGGATTTACTGGAAGAGTTTTAGAATTTCATAAATTTACGGGAATGGTAAATTTTGCAGATTCTGTGGCAAAATTTGAAAGACTGATAATTCTTTTTGATAGAGACAGAAAAGGCAGAACATTGACAGGAAAAACCATTCACATATTACAAAGACGAACAAAAGTAGATCTTAGTTTCAAAAGAAAGTTACATATCATAACAAAGGGAAAAATAACGTTTATTGAACAACTGGTAAGTTACGAATCTTATTTATCCTGAAGATTATGGCCAAATGCCTTTTTGATTAAATGCCTCTAGTACTCTTTCAACTGCTAAAACCATGGTTGCTTTTCTCATATCGATTTTGTGCTTTTTACTAAGAGCATATGCATCTTTGAAACCTTTTGTGATATTTTTCTCCATCTTATTTGCAACTTCATCAAAGCTCCAATAGTAACCCATGTTGTTTTGCACCCATTCCAAATATGAAATACATACACCGCCAGAGTTTGCCAAAATATCGGGAATTACTAGAATGTTCTTTTGGAAGATGATTGGATCCGCTTCAGGTAAAGTTGGACCGTTTGCAGCTTCTGCAACAATTTTACATTTGAGATTCTTTGCAATCTTTGCATTAATTTGATTCTCAAGTGCGCCTGGAACTAGAATATCACATTTAGTAGTGAGTAATTCTTCAGTGGAGATTTTTTTGCTTTCAGGAAATCCGACAACGGAACCTTTCTTTTCTTTGTGTGCCAAGATTGCACTAACTTTTGCACCTTTTGGAATTGAGATGGAACCTTTGGAATCACTGACTCCAATTATCGTTGCACCCATTTTTTCAAGATACACGCCTGTAAATGTTGATGCGTTGCCGAATCCTTGTAAAACAACCTTGGCATCCTTTAAATTTATTTTCAATGTCTTGGTTGCTTCTCTGACTGTATATGCCACACCCAATCCGGTTGCAACATTTCTTGCAAGTGAACCACCCATGGAAATCGGTTTTCCAGTAATTACACCTGGAGAATATTTGTTGCCGTTTAGTTTGCTAAAGGTATCCATAATTTGTGTCATCTCTCTACCTGTTGTGTAAACATCAGGAGCTGGAATATCTTTTTGAGGACCAATGATTTCAGAGATCTTGTATGCGAATCCTCGTGTAAGTCTCTCTAATTCACCATCACTGAGTTTTTCAGTTTTAGGATTAACATAGATGGCACCTTTACCACCACCAAGTGGAACATCAACAATTGCACATTTCCATGTCATCCACGAAGAAAGTGCCATAACTTCACGTTCCATATACTCAACACCGCCCTCTGGATTAAAGTAACGAATGCCACCTTTGTATGGGCCTCGGTCATTATTATGTTGGCTTCTAAAACCTGTGAAAATTCTAATCTGGTCATTGTCCATTTTAACTGGGATTTTAACTCTCAAAACTTTATTTGGCATTGCCAAATATTCACGTAATTCTTTGTCTTTGATTCCAATTATGTCACATGCATCATTAACTTGTTTAGTTGCATTTGCAAAAGGATCATTTTTTACCAAGATAACTTTGAAAATTAAGTATATTATATTAAGTTTAGTTCAAAATTTCAGATCGCAGATTTGGTTATAGATAGACTTTGGTATGATTCATCTTCCTATCTAATTTGTCAATTGCCTCATCTAATGCACCAATGTTTATTTCAAGGAAATTTGACAAATGGAATATGGCACCATATCTTTCGCCTATTTTTAAGACCATGTTATTTTTCTCTAGAACCTGCATATGATGTTGGATTGCCTTGTAGTCAAGATCCAGTTTCTTTGCCAATTGATGGGTATTGTAAGGCTGTCCTAAAAGATGAATGATAATTCGTAATCGTGTAAATCCACCTCTAGTACTTGTAAACAAGTAAAGTAAAAGTTTCCTAGTCTGCTTGTCGATTTTTATATGCTTGGAACCTTGTTTTGATCTAATAATTTCTTTGAATTCTATCAGCTGATTAGTCATTGAATGATGTGGAATAATTTTACTTAAAACACTATTTCCAAATCTCACCCATATCTAGGCAAGACAATTACCCTTAAATTGACTGAGAACAAACACGTGGTGATATGATGGCATCACGTGGTTACGATATGACACCTACAATGTATTCACCAGATGGCAGAATATACCAGGTCGAATATGCCATTGAGACAGTAAAAAGAGGCACTTTAGCTATCGGTATTGCTACTAAACAGGGAGTCATTATGGCAGTTGAAGAAAAACCCCGTACATTACAAACTAGAAATATTACACAGAAAATTTTCCAAGTTGATTATCACATAGGAGTTGCAGCAGCAGGATACATTCCGGATGCACGTATTCAAGTGGATGGAGCACGATTCTTCTCACAGGGAAATCGAATGACGTATGATGAATCTGTTGAGGTTGCAACGGTTGCTAAACACTTGGCAGATCAGGCTCATCAATTTACACAATATGGCGGAGTACGTCCAAACGGAGTATCAATGATTATTGCAGGAATTGATCAGAAAAAAGAATCAATCTATGTTACAGATCCCAGTGGAACTTATGTCCAATTTGCAGCAGTCGCAATTGGTGCAGGTTCTGATGATGTAAATACCTTTTTAGAAAAACATTACAAAGATGATTTGAGTTTAGAAGATGCGGCATCATTGGCCATTGCGGCAATCAATCTAAAAGCAGAAGCAAAAGATGGAATCAACAACATAAAGATGGCAAAAATTACTACAGAATCTAAAATATTTGAGAAAGTTTCAGAATCTGATTTACAACATTATTCTCAAAATGCGTCAAATTTTACACCAGAATAAAACCTTTGATTTGAAACCTATTCAAGCAGGTATACGGGGATAATAGATATGGGTTTGGGAAGTTATTGGGGAGAAGTAATGGAGGTACTTCAAGAGATAATTCCAATTTATGACAAGGTCAACACCATCATTTCATTAGGCAAAGATAAAGAACACCGTAATCGTGGAATCTCAAATAGAGTATTTCCAGGAAACAAGATTCTAGATGCAGGTTCAGGTTTTGGAAATATGTCAAAAACTGCAATGCAGTTAACTGATGACAAAATTTCAATCACACTTTATGACCCACTTGTGCCAATGTTAAAAAATACCAGTAGATTTTTTGAAAAATCACCAGATATGGCAAATGGTGTTTTTGAACATATTCCATTCAGGGATGGGGAATTTGACGCGGTGTTGTGCGGTTATTCCTTAAGGGATGCAATAAATTTGAGAATTGCAATTTCTGAAATTCACAGAGTATTAAAAAAAGATGGAAGATTTGTAATAGTGGATTTGGGAAAGCCAGATGAAGCAGTTTTCAGAGCGGGTGTCTCATTTTATCTGAGATGTATTCTGCCCATCCTTGCATTTGCTGTAGGTGGAAGACTAGGACTAAAGTTTGGTACATTGTATGGTACCTACAAAAGATGGCCACAGAATAAAAAACTAGAAGGCCTGATTCTAGAAAAATTCTCAAGAGTAGAGTTTGAGAAAGATCTTATGGGCGGGGCAATAATGGTTGCCGCATACAAATGAATAAAGTTCTGATACTAGTCAACATCACCGGTTTAATCATAGGGGTGTCATATGGTCTACATGGACCCATACTACCAGTATTTGCAAAGAATGTTATCGGTGCTACATATTCTGAGTTGGGATTAATTGGACTGGCAAATTTTATTCCCTACATGTTTATTCCAGTTTTTGTAGGTATTCTTCTTGATAGAGTTAACAACGGATATTTGCTTGCAGTGGGTGCGGCAATAAATTCTGCGTCAATTTATCTTTTATCTATTGCACAATCAGTTCCAGAAATAATGGGATTCAGAATTATGACAGGTGTAGCTCATGCATTTTTCTGGCCACCTTGTGAATCCATCATATCAAATGAAAGTTCTCAAAAAAATAGAGTAAAGAACATCTCGTGGTTTACAATGTTTTTTGTAATTGGATTCATGGTAGGACCGTTACTAGGAACAGTATTTCTTGAAGGTCTCGACATCACATACAGGATTTTGTTCCAGATTGCGGCATTTATCCTTGCAGCAGCAATAATTTTTGCACTTTTAGCCTCAAAAACAAAAGTAAAAAAACACCGAGAAAAATTTTCGTTTTCATCAATAAAAGAGATGAAAAGATTTCCCGAAGTCATGATACTGTTGATTTTCTGCACATCTTCATTTGGAATAATTCTGACGATTTATCCGGCTTTTCTTAATGACAATGGGGTATCAGCATCAGACATTTTGTTATTGTATTTTGTTTTTGGGATATCACGAGTTGTGTCTTTGGCATTAGCAGGAAAACTTGCAAAAAAAACAAGCCAGACTTTGATTGCAGGAACTATCGCTGTTTCAGCAGGATTGGCCATATCTGTTGTCGCTGATTCAATATTCACTTTTGGAATAGCACTAGTTCTGATGGGATTTGGGTTTAGCATATTTTTCCCATTGACTTTAGAGATAATTTTGAGTAAAACAAGAAAAGAAATTTCAGGAAAAATCATAGGAGCATATGAAACAGTTTTTGGTATGGGATGGGCAATCGGACCAACTATTGGAGGTCCCATTACACAGTCATTTGGAAATGAAATGCCATATGTTGTATTTTGTATAATAGGCATCGGAGTAACACTATTTGCAATATATTTCAGAAAGAAACTCGAACCACGGAAAATCCCACAGTAGATATCAGTAGTTCTGTATTTGTACAGAGATCCGGCGCATCATCAATATTTGTTACAAAGGCTTTATCACATTAGTTCTTCCCGCGCAGGCAACATTTGCAATTGTATTTAGAATTTCATCGAATTTGGGAATTCATCTACAACACAGATGATCATATACCTACTGAAATATTGGCCAACTAGGGAGGGATCTTATGAGCCTTGAACCAGATGAACAGTTACGACGCTGCTAACACCGGTTTTTTGATTGCATATCACTGCATCATGGGATTCCAGAGAACGATTGCTTTTAGCTTTTCATAAAAAAAGAAATATCAGTTATGAATTTCTTCAAATTAATGGTACATTCTAATCGTTGATGTTCAATGATAAAGTTGATTGCTCAGGCGTAAATTCTGAACATTACGTTTAATTTCAATTTAATGAACAAGGAAACATGTTTGATTATTCGCTAAATATAGGCGGGAGTGAATGGATGATAATTATTTTTGTAGCATTGGTTTTGATTTTGGGCACAGGAAAGCTTCCAAGCGTTGCTAAAAAAATGGGAAAAGCAGTCAATGAATACAACAAAGCTAAAAACGAGATTCAGGAGCAAATAAAAGAGGTTACTGATGAATCTCCAAAAATTTCAGGACCTGTTGAAACAGAACGGGAAAAACTAGAGACGATCGCAAAATCAGCTGGAATAAAAACTAAAGGCAAAACAGATGATGAATTAAGAGAAAGCATTGCATCAAGAATTGGTCAAAAAAGAACTGACGAATCTGGAAAAAAAGAATAGTCGATTCTATTTTTTGATTCGATAGGTATCAGTATCTAGTCGTTTTTTAGCAAAGTTGTAATAATCTGGAACTATTTCAAATCCCAGGAATTTCCTTTTGAGTGATTTGCTAACTACAGCTACTTGACCGGAGCCAAGAAACGGATCAAATACGAGATCATTTTTTTCACTTGAATATTCTAGTAATTTTTCAATTATTTCAGATGGAAGCTTGGTTGGAGTTTTTTCATCACCACTCCAATATTCCCTTTTGATATACCAAACATCTTCTTTGTCTTTATAATGAAGACTTCGTCCATCCTTTGTTTTCTCATCTTTTTTGAACCTAGAAAAGGGGAAAAACTTTCGTTTCTTGTCATCCTTGCAGACATAAAGACAGTGATAATGGGATGTGACAAATTTCCTTTTGGTGACCACTCCGAACTGATATTTCCAAATTACATGATTGATAGTAGTAAATCCGACATTGTCTAATGCACATAAAATATCTTTAAGATTATTCCATCCTGAAAAAACATACATGCTTCCAGAATCCTTTAAAATTCTAAAAACTTGACTCATCCAAGCAAACGTAAAATCATAATAATCCTCAGGTTTGATTTCATTGTAGCCAGATAATACCCGGGAAGAAATTCTGTTGTAATTTGCCTTTTTAGCCTTGAAATTTATTGCAAATGGGGGATCAGTTATTACTAGATCAACTTTATTTTTGGGGATTGTATTCATCCCCTCAATACAGTTTTGATTGTAAATTTTGTCGATTTCTATGTTGTCCATTTTTAAATTCAAGACTCTGCTCCACCTTAATAATGTCATGTAGATCTTAATCATGTCAAACAATAAATCATCAGATATTACACGTCAGATAGATCTTGAAATTTTCATGTCCCAAATGTAAGTCAAAAATAGAGATTCAAAAGACCTTCAACAAAAAAATGCATGTTTCTTGTGAAAAATGCGGCATTGAGGATTTGTTGGAATTCTCAAGAAATGCCGATGAGGTATTTCTGGAATTTCTTTCAAGATTTGACAAAGGTCTAGTGACTGAGGGCGGGTTATCAGAGAACCTCAAAGACTGGGGGATTGTTAGAGAAGAAAACGAAATCAGGGAGATGATTGGAAAAAACAGTCCAGATAAAATTACTAGAGAAATATTATTTTCAAAAAAAGACTATATCTCACAATACAAGGTTTTGAGCAATCCTGAGCCTAAGATGGGCTGTAAAGTAGAGGAATTGGGATTAGATGAATCAGTAACTGGGCATCTCAAGGAATTAAAAATCACGCAATTTTATAAATTTCAGGAAGAGGCAATTAAAGAAATTATATTTGGTGAAAATGTTGTAATTGAGGCTCCTACTGCATCTGGAAAGACGGAAGCATTTTTGATTCCGGTGATTCAAAGAATAAAAAAAGAGGCTAATGATGAAAAGGTATTTGCAATTTTTGTATACCCTACAAAGGCACTAGCCCGTGATCAATATCCAAAAATTCAGAAATTTGTAGAAAAAATAAATATCAATGTCGGGATTTTTGATGGAGATACAAAACTGGAAGATAGAAGAAAGATAATTGATCACCCGCCACAAATTTTGATTACAAATTTTGATGTTTTGCACTATCACATGTGGCATCAAACAAAGTTTTCGTCATTAGTAATATCTGCCAGAATTATTGTAACAGACGAGGTTCATGTGTATTCAGGAATCTTTGGATCAAATGTTCACTATATCATAAAAAGACTCAAACGAATATGTGCCAACAGACTGCAATTTGTAGCAGCGTCGGCCACGCTTGATGATGCAAAAGAATTCTGTCAAAAATTATTTGGCGAAGAGATGCAAAAAATACAAGGTTCAGGCAGAAAAGGGCAGACGGATTTTGCAATGTTATTTCCATCATTACGAACGCAAAGGGCATTGATGGTTGAGTTGACAAAGAAATTAACTCAAAACAATCACAAGACAATGGTTTTCAATAATTCGCATCTAAACTCTGAATTGCTAGCAATTCAAGCAAAAAAACAAAAAATCAACATCAAAGTTCACAGAGCCGGACTAATGGCAAATTATAGAATGTCAGTTGAGAGACAATTCAGAGAAGGCAGCTTACAGGCAATTTCATGTACTCCTTCACTTGAATTAGGCATAGATGTAGGCAATGTTGACTGTGTCATTTCATCAACTATTCCAGTAAATAGGCTGATTCAGAGAATAGGACGTGCAGCTAGAAAAGGTCAGAGGGGATATGCGTTTTTAGCATTAGGAAATGATCCCATTTCACAGTATTACAAGAATCATCCCGATGATTATTTTGAGGACGTTGAAAAAGCATACATCGATCCTAAAAACCCCTTTGTGGAGGAATTTCAAGTGTTGACCATGGCATGTGATAGACCAATTTCAAAACATGAGTTAAAAGAACATCAAGAAATAATCGATTACCACATTATCAAAGGAAATTTAAAAGAATTCAACAATAGAATAATTCCAAATTTAAATAAGATTAATTCAATGTTAAATGAATACAGCATAAGAGGAATTGGAAGATCAGTGGATATCTTCTTGGATGGAAAAAAAGTGGGGGACAGAATACTGCCAATTGCATTGGAGGAATTACACAGAAATGCAATCTATTTTCTAGCTGGAATACGCTACAAAGTAAAAGAGTTTGATTATCCAGAAAAAAACTATGCAAAACTAGAGCGAATCCCAAGAGACTACCCATACTATACAAAATCACTAACAGAGGAATGGCCAACTATTGAAACAGTGTTTGAGAGAAGAAATGTCAAGGGTGTAGAAGTAGCATTTTGTAAATTACATATTCAAAAAAAGGTATACGGTTATGTCAATATTGAGTTGGGTCAGCAGGTTACCCAGGGGGAGAAAATCGAATTAGACACACCGTTAGAATATGATTTTATAACCAAGGGGATTGTATTTCATGCACCAAGGCCTCTCAAAGTTATTGAAGGGTCAGAAGATGAAGAATATGCAGAAGCCAGCGGATATCATGCAACTGAGCATGTGGTAATAGAGGGAAGCAATATGATAACAGGAGGAGTATCCCAAGATTTGGGAGGTATTTCACTAGGGACTTCGGGCCTGATTTTCATCTATGATGGGGCAATCGGAGGCAGCGGTGCAAGCAAGGCCCTCTATGATAGATTTGAAAAAGCTCTTGAGCGAAGCATGTTCATCATAAAAGAATGTGCGTGTAAAAACGAATCAGGATGTCCAAGATGCACATTCTCATACAGATGTGGCAACAACAACGAGTATCTGCACAAATATTCGGCATTAGAGATTTTAGAGAGAATCAACTCGGGAGAAAAAACAGAGTTGGTAGATCCTGTTCAAGGTGATAAACCCCTAGTATGATTAATCAAAATGGGATAAATATAACAAGAATTTAGAATCAATATGGAAAAGGTAGCTCTTGTTACAGGCAGTTCATCAGGAATTGGATTGGAGACAGTATTATCATTAGCAAGGGATGGATACCACACATTTGCCAGTATGAGAAATCCTCAAAAAGCAGGGGAATTAGAACATGCTGCAAAAAAAGAGAATCTTGCAATAAAAATAATTGAATTAGATGTAGACAAGGAAGAATCAATTGTATCTGCAATCAAAAAAATCGTTACAGATAGTGGAAGACTAGACGTACTAGTTAACAATGCGGGATATGGCCAGTTTGGATGCACCGAAGATCTCACAATAGATGATTTTAGAAAACAGTTTGAGACAAATTTTTTCAGCATTGTAAGAATTATTCAAGAAGTCGCCCCAATAATGAGAAACCAGAATTCAGGAAATATCATCAACATCAGCTCAGTCGTGGGACGAATGGGGTTACCGGGATCCCCAGCTTATATTAGTTCAAAATTTGCATTGGAGGGACTAGGAGAATGCCTGAGATATGAGCTTGGTCAGTTTGGAATTAAAACCACGATGATTGAACCGGGTGTTATCAAAACTAATTTTTTCAAGTCTATGAAAGTTCCAGAATCAAATATAGACCCAAAATACAAGACACTGACTGACAATATTTTGGCAGGTCTAAAGATGATGGTGGAGATGGGGACAGCGCCCTCCCAAGTTGCAGATGTGGTCATGAAGGCAATTCATGATGAGGATCAAATGCTGCCAAGATATGTCGTAGGCACGGATGCCACCATGTTCCTGGAGGCAAAAAAGATGAAAACAGACATGGAATTTGAAAAATACATGAGTAAAGAGCTATTTCCCTAGATGTGGCGTACTACGTTAAATTGATATACAGATAGAATTGAATTTTATCAAAATCGTAATTTTAAGATGAGATGAAATGAAATGAACTGGAAAACACTACAACACAATGGAATCTTGTTTCCCCCGGCATACAAGGCCCAAGGAATTAAGATAAAGATCAGGGGCGAGACTGTAGACCTTGATGTAAATCAAGAAGAGATGGCGTATCAATGGGCCAAAAAGAAAGATACGCCGTATGCACAAGACAGAGTTTTTCAGAAAAACTTTACAGGGGATTTTGCCAAGATGTTGGATTCAAAATTTAAAAACATATCATATGAGGACATTGATTTTTCAAATGCCTACAAAGTAGTTGACAAAGAAAGAGATCGCAAAGAGTTGATGAGTAAAGAGGAGAGAAAAGCCATTGCTACAAAAAGAAAAAAAACACGAGAGGGTCTAAAATCGAAATTTGGAATGGCCATCATGGATGGAAAAGAAGTGGAAGTTGGAAACTATATGGCTGAACCTCCAGGCATATTCATCGGACGTGGGGAACACCCACTCAGAGGAAAATGGAAACCTCCAATTACTTCAAAAGATGTTACATTAAATCTTGGAGAAAAAGCCAAAATACCTGAAGGCAAATGGGGTAAAATAATTCATGATAGAAATTCAACGTGGTTGGCAAGTTGGATGGATTTTCTAACACAGAAAAGGAAATACGTGTGGTTGGCAGATACTGCAGGATTAAAACAAGACAGGGACAAGGAAAAATATGAAAAAGCAGTAAAGCTTGCAAAAGAAATTGACAAAATAAAAGATCGAATTGTCAATGGTATGGAAGATAAAGATCCAAGAATTAGTAGGATTGCAACTGTATGTTATTTGATTTATAGAACCGCAATGAGAGTGGGGGACGAAAAAGATCCGGATGAAGCAGATACGGTAGGTGCCACAACCCTAAGAAAAGAACACATCAAAATTACCGCTAATTCCATCGTGTTTGATTTTCTAGGTAAAGACAGTGTAAGATGGCAAGAAACTGTAGTTGCAAAAGGTCATGATAAACAATTTCATGAAAATCTCAAAAAATTGGTAGAAAAAAAGAAACCAAAAGATGAGATTTTTGAGGGTATTACATCAAGACATGTTAACGTGTACTATTCCAGCATAGTAAAAGATCTAACAGCCAAAGTATTCAGAACATATCTTGCAACAAATGTAGTCAAAAATTATTTGAAAGAACATGATGATGTAAAAGAAAAGACAGCAGTTGAGAAACTATATCATGCAAAGTTGGCAAATCTAAAAGCTGCTGTGATGTGTAATCACAAGAGAACTATTCCTAAAACGTTTGAGCAATCACTACAAAAGAAAAGAGATACTTTGAAAAAAGTTGAAAAAGACCAAGTTTGGAAGAAAACTGAAAAAACACTCGAAAAAATAAAATCAAGTAAACCTAAAACAAGCGCTCAAAAGAAAAATAAGGCCAAAAGAATTAGGAAATTGAATGAACAAATCAAGAAACAAAAATCAAGACACAAAGACAGATTGGAAAAATTAAGGTTACAAATTGATTTATCTGAAAAAACCAAAGATTACAACATTGGAACATCCTTGAGAAATTACATTGATCCACGTGTGTTCAAAGCATGGACTGACGGGGTTGGGGCTGAATGGGAAAAACTATACACATCAGCATTACAAAGGAAATTCCTTTGGGTCAAAAATGAAAAAGCCCTTTGGAAGGATATAAAACAAAATTAGAATCATTTAATTTCCTAGATTTTTAGCCGTATATTATGCCGGGGTAGCTCAGCCTGGTTAGAGTGCCAGTTCAATTGGTAAACTCTAACGGTTCTCCAACTAAGGCAATACTCATAATCTGGAGGTCGCGAGTTCGAAACCCGCCCCCGGCACACATCAATTATTTTAAAAATTACAGTAAAAATCTAGGAATAATACTCTTTGAATCCCTTATCTGTAGGATATAATTCGGTTTTTGGACCAAGCACACCTTGCTTGTGAACCACTTTGAGCAGTCCATTTTTTTCCAAATCCTCCAAAATTGTATCTAGTTCTTGACTATCTAATCCAGTATTTTTTTGGATACTTTCAAAGGATTTTGAGCCTCTATTGAGCACGCCTAAGACAAGATCATTTTTTGATTGTGGTTTAGCAGGTTCCATTTGTGGTTTAGCAGGTTCCATTTGTGGTTTTTGTGTAGATTCTTCGGAATGAGATTCAAATGGGGTTGATTGCTGGAATTGAGATGGATTTTTTCCAATACCACGTTTTGCCAAAAGACGCTGGGCTATTCTAGCTATTGGGATTGCCATGAAAATTAATATATATATCCAAGTAAAATTAGGCTCTGCCATTAAATCTTGTACACATAGATGGCATAAATTTGTTGAGAATGAAAAATAATATACGGTTCATTCGTGCCTGTCGACAACAAATCGATGCTTGGATCTTAACTGATTACGGGAAAAGAGTATTAGATTGATATAATAGTAGATAAGAGATTATAATTACATGTCAAAGTATCAATCTCCCAAAGTTAATGTAAACATGAATGCAGCAAAAGGAGTTTTAATTGCAGTTCTAGTTCTCATTATAATCGGTGTGGTTATAACTGCCTCAGTAAAGATAGTCGATGCAGGTCATCGAGGAGTACTATTACACTGGGACGCAGTTGATCTTTCTAATGCTCCATTAGATGAGGGATTACACTTTGTAATACCCTTTCAAGATGATGTAGTCAACATTGAAGTTCGTACACTAAAGTATGCAAGTGAGGCCAGAAGTGCATCAAAAGATTTGCAAACAGTGGAAACTACAGTTACTGTCAATTATCATCCCGATAAAGAAGGTGTACATAGATTATACAAGAACTTGGGTTTAGACTATGAAAGCAGAGTAATTCAACCAGCAATTGAGGAGACTGTAAAACAAGTAACTGCAAATTATAATGCCGAGGAATTAATTACAAAAAGACCCCTAGTTAAAGCAGACATTGAGGCATCAATTAGAGAGAGATTAAACCAGTTTGATGTTGTAACAGAAGTAATCTCAATTACAGATTTTGAATTTTCTGCATTGTTTGCTCAAGCAATTGAATCCAAAGTAGAGGCCGAACAAAAGGCACTAAAAGCAGAAAATGACTTGAGGCGAATCGAAGTTGAGGCCAGGCAGCAGGAAGCCCAGTCAGTCGGTATTGCAAATGCAAACATTGCCGAGGCCAAGGGTGAGTCAGAAGCAATTGCAATCATCAATAAAGCACTAGCTGAAAATCCAAATTATCTGGAATGGTTAAAGACCCAAGCATGGGATGGGAAACTACCACTGGTGGTAGGTGAAGGTGGAACGCCGTTTATCTCGATTCCAGTAGATCCCTAGTAAGTTAAAAGTTATCTAGTCATTGTCTTTATTTTTTTGATGGTCTCTAATTGCATCATACATTGCAAGAAATTGTTCGGGCTCATTTTGTCGATAATTTTTTTCAAGATTTTGAATTTCTTGATATGATATTGGCTCCCCTTTATTTTCATAATATTCCTTAATGATTTGAGACGGGGTTTTTTGTATATTGTATTTTTTTAGTGATTTATTGATGGATCTTTTACAATACAAATCATAGATTAAAAATCGGTAAGCAAGATAGGCAGATAATCCAATAATGGCAACAATAAGAAGTGGAATAATAATAATTGCAACCATATTGAATCATAGATCTTTTGAGTATTTCATGTTTATTCTTTTGTAACATAAAATCATTTAACACATAAAATGAGTGTATTATATGAAAAGTATAGTGAAAAGACAAAGTTCATGAACTAAAAATCATCAAAAAATTAGAGATTGATGAATTTTATCCAAGGTAAATATGAATAATAAAATTGGAATATCCTGAAAATAATTCACAAACTTGTGCTTCCCCCATACGTCCGCTAGTCATTGTATCCTTGATTCTTTCTCAGGTTTTTTGCAGTAGACACTCCATCTGACATTCTTGATGTATGTTAGTTACCTAGCGTCAGGATTGCTGCAGTTACAAGAATACAGGTATGCCCATCACATCATCCGGGGATGGACGGTCCCGTCGTCTTGAACCGTGGTACCCAAGCCTCCGCACGTGTCTGGCAGTGATGCCAAAATTCCTTGCCATCTGTGTGGGCGTCATTACATTTTTGCATTCTCTGATTAGACTGTATGGATTTTTCTGTCAGTCTTTTTTTCATGCCTTTGTGTGATCGATGCAATCTAAGATAATCCGCTATTGTACTTTGGATCCGGGGCGAACCTACTCTACATACAATAAAAACACGTAAAATGAGTCAAAGGGTTTTATGTGTAAACAAATGCAGAAAAATAATGGGTTTGTTCACACGTAAAAAAGAGATCATTGTTGGCAATATTTGTCCAAAATGCGATATGGAGTTTTCAGATTCACAAAGAACATTACGCCATATGGAAAAAGCTCATCAGTCTAAAAAGAAATTTGAATGCAATTCATGCGGATAAAAATAATTTAATAATTTCAAATAGCAGTTTCCAGCAAATAGGAAGAATTTGATGATAAAGGTCTCAGAACGGGATGGAAGTGCAATTATTAAAGAATTTTTTTGACAATTATCAGACCTGCATCATAATTCAAAGTCAGACGTGAATCGGGCTTTAAATTACATGTGATATGAGAACAGATTTTTGTATTTGGCATTATTTTAAATTCCAAATTCATGCGTAATGATTTTTCATAAGATATATTTTTTTGACAGGGGTGGTACACCCATCAGAATCATGTGGGATCATAATAACAAAATACCCATTAGAAATTTATTTTGAAACATTCTTATCAATTCCACGGGTCTCTAATTCTAAAACATCAAAAACAAGAACTGGATCTAATTCTAATTTTCCAAGCATCGGTTATATGAAATCAGATACTAAATAATCAAGATTATTTTCATATATTTTTGCAATTCTTAATACAGCAAATGATCTGTCAATGCCATCTTGTGGGATTTTGCTAAAAATAAAGCCCAGGGTACCAAGGAACAACAACCATATTCTAAAACAAGACCTAATTTTGTAATAAATCGGGATTTCTGTGTTTTAGAACAGAATTGTGAGTATTTATCATTTGGACAGATAACTGTCCGTCGTTCTTCAAGTGCAGTTACATCTTGGGGATTTATCAATATTTGACAGCGAATATTTACAAAATTTCTTCATTTTTGTATTTTCTATTAATTAAGAGTTGACCGTGGTTTTTTGCAAGATGAAAGATAAAGAGAAAGACTATTTTGACAAGATAGAGATTTTCTCAATGAGATCATGTTGTTGATTACATTTTTTATATTCTAATCCCTTCAATGGTTTCTTTATATTGTTTGAATGAATCAGATTTCCAATTCTGAACCAGAATTCACATATTTTAAAAATTCAAGACAAGATTCCAACATGATGTTTGATAACAAATGAGTGAATTTTGAATTAATAATTTCGGGGTATTAGAGATCAAGATAATCTTAAATGGAGTATTTTGGAATTTTATGCGAATTGGGAGAATTTCAAGAATTTGCAGAGGCTCTGTTTGGACAGTTATCAGTTGAAATTAGTGAGGAAAAAGAGATTATAGAATTAGCAGTCAAAGCTAGGGAGGGTATTGCAACTAGGGTGCAATTCAAAGAATTAGATGAGATTGCAACTGAGATAATATCAGATTTTAAAAAGAGAGTGGAGGAATTCTTGGGAATCAAAGTTCCAGAAAATATCACACTAAAATTTCCAGAGTTGGAAGAATTAAAAAGAATTAAGGGAAACAAAGTATTTGCAGATAATGATTCAAAAGAATTTGTTAAGGAATTATTTAATGCAGTTGCAAAAGAGGATCTAAAAAGAATTGCAGAATTGATGCAACAAGATACTGCAAAATATTTAGTATATTCTACATATGCAATTCAATATATTTCAAAAATTACAACAACATATGGGGATTATTTAGATTCAGAAATTTACTTGAATAAATTCATTTTATCAAGATATCCACAAATAATTTTATACAAGCAGGGCGAACCATACGAATCAAAATTTGAAAATGTGAATTCAGGATATGTGGGTGCAGTAAAAATGACAGTTCTTGAGGAACTAATTCATTCAGCACAAGAAAACCTTCAACAAGTAAACAAACGGGCAGCAATGGAAGTAAATAAAATAAATGAAGAACTGGCAAAAATCATCCTGTCATTAGATACTGAAACAATTAACAAATTATCAGAATATTGTCAATTACAGGCAGTCCCAGATGATTTTCCATTTGCAAAAAAGGCTAATTTGTTTTTCTTTTTGAATCCGGATCATTTCTTAATTGAGCAGATTGGACCTGATGTTATGACATTTACGCATGTGGAAATAGATCCAAAGATCGGGGAATATATTCCAGAATTATTAGATATTTACAAAAGATGGCTGGTTCCAATTCAACAACATCATGCTGCATTTACAGCAATGGAAGGAATGGCGGCATTTGCTATTGAAAACATCCTAAAAGATGATCAAGATTTTCAGAACTATCTATCCACGTTTATGGGAACGGATTTTTCATCATATCAAGTAAGGAAAAGCATGGGTAAAGACTTTACAAAAATATTATATGAAAAACTAGGCAGAGATACCTTCAAAAAAATAATAGAAATTCCTCCAAACACAAAGGAATTCAAGGATCCACAACTATATCTCAAGAAACTGAGTTTGTAATAATTGGAAGAAAAATTTGATCCACTAGTTGGAGAATGGCTTGCATTTGTAAATAATCCAAGCTTTAACTTGATTGAAAAATGTCTCAAGTTTGCACAAATTTTAGAATATCCAGATCTGAATGTAGATGAGTATATTCAAAAAATTAATCATATTGGAAAATCCCTAAAAGAATCAATTAGTGATGTAAAAAATCCAACATATTTAATTTCAATGTTAAATGAACATCTTTTTGAAAATTTAGGTTTTAGTGGAGATGATAATGATTACTATAATCCGAAAAATAATTTTCTAAATGAAGTAATCGATAAAAAAACAGGGCTTCCAATCACCATATCAATCCTATATGCAGAAATTGCAAAGTTCATAGGTTTGGAATTAAAGATAGTTGGATTTCCCAGTCACATCTTGGTAAAGTACAACGAAGAGATGATCTTGGATCCGTTTTATGACGGACGTCTATTAGATGTAGATGATTTGCAAGACATCCTTGATGCCAATTATGGAGGACAGTTGGAATTTCAACCAGAATTTCTTGACGAAGTCACATCTGAACAAATTCTAGTAAGACTAACTCGGAATTTAAAAAATTCATATGTCCAATCATTTGTTTATGAAAAAGCATTACGATGTGTAAACATGGTATTAGCCATCGAACCCGAATCCTCTGAAGACATTAGGGATAAAGGAATTTTGGAGGAAAGATTGCAAAATTCGGAAATTGCTTTAAAATATTTGAATAAATATTTAGAAATAAACCCAAATGCAGAAGATGTAGATTTTATTTTAGAATTAATTAGAAGTATAAAGACAAAAAATTAATCAATAATGGATTCTACATCTGCTCCTTTCTTTATCATTGAGATTTCGTGACGAGCGATTTTATTTCTTAGTGCTTGTTTTAGAATATCAACTTCGCTTCTAAGTAATGCAATTTCGTCTTCAAGTTTTGCAACTCTCTCATAGATTGTTTCAGCTTCTGAACTCATAATTATCTATCTGGAAAAAATTGTCTTAAAAAGTTATGGGTAAATATTTTGATGGCTAGGTTAGTTTTTTGAACTATAATTCAAATTCCTGACGACATTTTTCACATTTTGCCCTTTCTTCCCCAGGAGAGCCAAGAATGAAAATTTTACCAATGGTTTTGCAAAGAGGGCACATGCCAGTAGTAGCGTTTTTTGGACCAGTACGAATAATTTTTTGTGATTTTCTTCGTCCCATGTTAAAACTTCTTGAATCGGTCTATTAAGTTTTAATGGCGCGGGGAGGGGGATTTGAACCCCCGTGTCCTTGCGGACATAGGATTAGCAATCCTACGCCCTACCAGGCTAGGCGATCCCCGCATAAAGAGACCTAAAAGTCATCTGTAAATAAATTCACTCGTCGATGAATTGAGAGTAATTATTCACAATTTCATCAATTGGGAGTCTCTTTCCACCCACAATTTTGAGATCCACTTGGATTTTTTTGTTTGAAATTGTAAGAATATTATATGTATTCTCAAAGAATCCACGTACACGTTCGGATGTAGCAGTTCCAGCATTAACTACAGTAAGTGATCTGAAATTCCAGGCCCACGGTCTATGTTTATGTCCACATAACACTACATCAACTTTAGTGTCTAAAATAGTTCGAAGTATATCACCAGCATCAACTACAGTTAGTTGATCAGAACCGGTATCAGGAATTGCAATCAAATGATGATGCATTGCAACAATCTTTACTTTGTCTTTGTATTTTTTCATAGTTCTTTCCAACCATAAATTTTGTCTGTATCCTACCTCACCTTCATTTCTATCAGGCCTAGCAGTACCCACTGTCACTAAAACAACATCATCATTTAATTCATTTATAGTTTCAAATGGGAAAAACTTTTTGAATAAAAGATAACCTGCATTTCTATAATCATGATTGCCACTAATTGTAATAATTTTTTTTGTGTTAAATCTTGTTAAAAGAGATTTACATTTTTCGTATTCTTTTATCAATCCCTCATTTGTTAAATCACCAGTAATTACAATCACATCTGGATTTAGTTCATTTACTTCTTCAACCAAGATATCAAATTTTTCTTGTAAGAATTGAGAACCAACATGTAAATCAGAGATTTGCACAATCTGCATTTGAATATTATTTATTAAATTAGGTATTAAACCATCTCTATAGAAAGTATGTAGATAACATTTCTAATTCAAGATAGAATTAAATAATAAACATCTCAAAATCTTGCAGTTTTGAGTAAAAAAGCAGCTGTAATGAAAGGAGATGGCATTGGACCTGAAGTTGTAGATTCAATGCTAAAATTACTAGAGGAATGTAGCCTTCAATCAGAATTAATTCTATGTGAAGTAGGCTCGGAACAATGGGACAAAAAAGGTAAAAAAGATGCATCATACATTCCGGATGCAACTATGAAAATTTTAGAAGAGTCAGACTGTTGTTTTAAAGGTCCAACCACTACAATTCCAGTTCCAGGAGCACCTAGAAGTGTTGCAGTAACACTAAGACAAAAATTTGATCTTTATGCAAATATTAGACCAATTAAAACTTATGACAGATTAACCCCGGATAGAAAACTAGATTGTGTGTGTTTCAGGGAATCTACTGAAGGACTCTATACGGGTATAGAGGTAAAAATTACAGATGATGCTGCAATTGCAATTAGAAAAATTACGAGACACGGTAGTAGAAGATTAATTGATTCCGCAGTTGATTGGGCAAATAAATTTAACATGAAAAAAATGATTGCAGTAACAAAGAGAAACATCCTAAAACAGACTGATGGGATTTTTTGGAATGAAGCACAAAAAGCCGTTGAAGGAACCGGAATTGAATTATCTGAAATATACATTGACAACATGGCACAACAAATGGTAATTGCGACTGAACAGTTTAACGATTCAGTATTAGTCAGTACCAATTTATTTATGGATATTATTTCAGAGCTGGCATCAGCTCTTGTAGGTTCAATCGGATTAATCTATTCTGCAAACATTGGAGACGATTACGCAATGTTTGAAGCAGCACATGGCAGTGCTCCACAATTTGCAAGGCAAAACAAAGTGAATCCAACTGCAACTATTTTATCCGGAGCTTGGATGGCAGATTATCTAGGTGAGCGAGAGGTCAGAGATGCAATCTTTGCTGCAACTGATAAAGTAATCAACGAAGGAAAGACAGTAACATGGGATATTGGAGGTAATGCATCAACTACGCAGATGACTGATGCCATTATCACACATGCAAAAGAAAATTTAAGAAAATAATTAGATTCTACCCTCTATCAAGATTAGATCTTCAAAGAAAAGTTTCTTTTTTGCCATTATTCTTGTAGTCAAGCCCAATTTTTGAGCATATTCAATTAATTTTTGGTAATTTGACAACGTCGATGTAACAAAAACAAATTTGCCATTTTCAGCCATATTGGAAACTACTGAATCAAATATTTTCTTGGGGATTTCAAATCCTTCTTTGCCACCATCAGTTGCCACATCCATGATTTCATCAGTCGCAAGGTAAGGCAGATTACATACAATAAAATCAAATTTTATTTTCAAGGCATCTGATCCACTACAGCAAACAATATTCTTTGTTTTGTAAGTTTGATTTTTTAACACATCAAAATTGATATCGGTTCCAACTACAAAAGAAAAATTTTCAGAGAGTAATTTTGTCAAATAGCCAGAACCGCTACCTACATCCAAAGCGAAACCACCTTTTTCATTCTCTATGTTATCAACAATAAAAAAAGTATCCTCAGATGGAGGATATTCATCATTTTTCAAGTATTTTATTTGCAAGATTAATTATTTCCTCCCTTGAAAGATCATCTATCCGTTTACCTATTTCAGATTCTTTATCAAATTGTTTAAGAATATTTTTGACGGTTTTTCTACGATATGAAAAAATTTTATTTATTGTTTGAATCAGATCTTTGGTCATATCATTTTTTTTAACTATTTTTAGGATTACCGAATCAATTTTTGGTAAAGGGTGAAAATTATTTCTATTTACATTGGATATCAATGTGATTTCAAAAGCAGATGTGGCAATGATACTGATGGCTCTTCTTTGTTTAGAAGATGTTGCAAATAATTTATCAGCAAATTCTTTTTGTACCATAATTATTCCATGAGAAAATGAAATTTGGGCCAACCATTCAATTGCATCTTTGCTTCTAGAATAAGGAAGATTTGATACAAAAATCGTAAAAGAATCTTTTTTCTTAAAACCATCACCAGATTTTAGGACTAGATTATCAATATCGGAGAATTGTGATTTGGCCTTTCTAACTAGTGTTTCATCAACATCAACTGAAATTACTTTGCCAGCCTTTTGACATAACAGAGGAGTCAAGATTCCCTTCCCAGTTCCAATCTCATAGACAGTGTCATTTTTTGTGATTTTTGCCTCAGAAACAATGGATTTGGCTATCAAATCAGAGTTTAGAAAGTGTTGTCCAAAACGTTTTCGTTTTATCATCATCGCTTAACGAACAAGTTCATTCGACTTTCACCCGTAATTTCATCCAAGATTCGTTCGGAAATATGTTTAATCGGTTCTTTAAATCCAACACGCTCTTGCAAATCCAGATAGCTTTCAAACTTTTGCTTTTCTCTTTCCTCAAGCATGGTTTTCAGGTATGTTTTTCCAATACCTGGAATCAGTTCAAGAACATGAATTCTAGGTGTTAATGGCTGTGCATTATTTAGATATGTGACAAATTTTTGCTCATTGAGAGTTACTATATTTTCAACCACAGCACCTAATTCACTTTGAGCCGAGGATGAGATTTTATCATATTCCATTTTTCCTAGAACAGATAGTGCCTTGGTTCGTCCTTCTTTGCCGATATAGATTTTTTCACCAATTTCAAACGTAGAATTTGGAGCCCCAAGAATTTCCAATAGGGTCAATCGATCCTCACCAATAGCAGTAATTATAATTCCATCTCTACCTTTCACAGTGGATGATTTACCGATAGAATTGAAATCTAATACGTGCGCATATTCCTCATATTTTCTAGCCGGGGGTTGTGCCCTATACAAAATAGATACACTCCTGAAAGATTACGAATGCTCCTTGATTATTTTGAGCATTTTTTCGAGAGTTTCAGCAAGAATTAATTTTTTCCAGCCAAATGTAAAGGAGCGTAACTCGGCTAAACTTGTGGGTCTAATGTTGACTATTTCAACAGATTCATCTTCGGTTAATTCACATTCTTTGATGAGTTGTTTTTTCATATCTTTAGCGTCTTTTGATTCAGTTGTTACAAATTTTGAAACATAATCATATGTCCAACGTTGAATTTGATCCATTTCCTCAACATCAACTTTACCTAAGATTTCTTTAACTTCTGAAAGAGAAATAGCTTGTTTCTTTTTTATTTCTTCCATATTATACACCAAATGGTTTTATATGATCCAATCTAGTGATTAAGGTTTTTGATTTTTCACCTAATTTTACATCAAGTGTAATAGCACGTCTACCAACATTTGTGATAACACCGACTTTACCATGATATCGTCTGTGTGGTAATCCTTTATGCTGTCTTGGATCGATAATGACAAGTGCTTGTTGACCTTCTTGGTATTCACGTAACAAAAATGAGACTCCTCTAGGAGCTTTTTTCTTCATTACAGATCTTGATTTATGCTTAAATCCATGTGAACGACCATGGGACTTCTTAGTTGCCATGAGTGTAAAACCTTCAAAAGCCCTATTTAATATATGGTTTCCATGTTTTTCATTTATGGGGTATCTGGGTAGTTCGCCCCTAGATCACGCATGACATCTCTTTCTTTCTTGTCTTTCATTAGTTTTTCTTCTCGTCTATCCACATACTGGTATTTCCATTCCGGAATCTTTTCGTAGCATACTTTTCACAGCATACTTTTCACAGATCTGTGAATCCACCATTCCCCACTCACACCTCCACTCCATTCATGTGATGTGTCCACATATGGCAGAATGCTCTCTTTTGCCAGGAAGATCTGAGATAGGTCTCCCATCTACAAAGGAATGAAATATCTGCAGATTTGACACATCCGTATCGTGCATACAGATTCTACCTTGTAGGTATGGATATGCTGCATTGTGATGTAAAACCTCGTTTGAGAAATCCACCACACCCCCTTTTGATTAATAATTATCCATCTGACTTTGCATTCGTCTAGTTTTACCATGACGAGTATGCGTCTTCTGCCAATGTCTATATTTTCTCCCATATGAGGAAGAGATGAACTACTTTTTGGATAACAGATATGGATGCATTTTAGCCAATAAGATCGGTTCTGAGCTGACCACACGCAGCTGAAATTTCTGTACCTTTTTCGATTCGAATCGTACAATTTACACCTGCCTCGGACAGAATTTTTTCAAATTCAAGCATATTTTTTTTTAAAGGACGCTGAAAATCACCGGCAGTTGGATTAATCGGGATTAAATTTACATGTGAACCATTTCCTTTCAAAAGACTAGCTAGTTCTGTAGCAATTTCATGTGAATCATTAATTCCGGATATAAGTGCATATTCAAAGGTCACACGGCGTCCAGTTTTTTTAAAATAATTTCTTCCCATTTCAATTATCTCCTCTACTGAATTAGGACTAGCCGTTGGAACTAGTTTTTTTCTTAATTCATTGTTTGGTGCATGAAGTGAAATTGCCAGACCTACCTGTAGATTTTCTTCAGCAAGTTTTTCAATTCCTGATTTAATTCCAATAGTAGAAATTGTGATGTGTCTCTGACCTAATCCAAATCCCCTATCATGTGTTAAAATTTTCACAGCTCTTATCATTTCATCATAATTTGCCATAGGTTCTCCCATACCCATAAAAACTAAATTTGTTACATGTTCCCCTCTTTCTTTTAATATTTCCGCAAAATGAATTACTTGTGATATGATATGTTCTGTTTTCAGATTTATTTCAAACCCCATCTGACCAGTTGCACAGAATACACATCCCATTGCACATCCAATTTGAGTAGAAACACAGATTGTAGAACGTGGACGGCCTCCAATCTTAGATGAATCATACTGCATCAGAACAGTTTCTACAGATTTGTTGTTATCAAGATTAAGTAACAGTTTTGTTGTATCCCCATCATCACTTACGATACGATGAGTTTCTTGTGCAGAACCAATTGTATATCCGGCCACAGTTAATTCTTCTCTTAGTTTTTTTGGAAGTTGTGGTATATCGTTAAGATCTTTTGGAAATTTGTAATATAGTGGAAGTAAAATCTGATCTGCTCGATACCGAGGATACCCCATATCCATTACAAGCTGTTCCATCTCTTCTGGAAGTAATCGATAAAGATCTGTCATGATGTATTAACAGATTCATGATAGTATGTTTGATAATTTAATGATTTAACTGAAAAATAAAAAGAATGAAAAGGTAGGAAAAAGAGAGATTATTCTTCTACCGGATCAAGATTATCAGACTCAATTTCTGCTGTTGTTTCTACCTTGGGTGTCTCTGTGGTGGTTTTCACCTCTGGTGTCTCTGTGGTGGTTTTCACCTCTGGTGTCTCTGTGGTGGTTTTCACCTCTGGTGTCTCTGTGGTGGTTTTCACCTCTGGTGTCTCTGTGGTGGTTTTCACCTCTGGTGTCTCTGTGGTGGTTTTCACCTCTGGTGTCTCTGTGGTGGTTTTCACCTCTGGTGTCTCTGTGGTGGTTTTCACCTCTGGTGTCTCTGTGGTGGTTTTCACCTCTGGTGTCTCTGTGGTGGTTTTCACCTCAGATTTTTTGGTCTTTTTGATAGTTGTTTTTTTGGTCTTTTTCTCAGATTCTTCAGGATCAATTACACCTGCTTCACCTAGAGCAAAGATTACTTCCTCTTCAGGATGATGAGGACTATCCACCATTCTAGCAATTCGTTTCTTGCCAGATTTCTTAAAGTAGATTCTATAGGTGCTTGTATGTGCAACTACATTTCCACCAATTGGACGTGTTGGGTCTCCAAAGAAAACATCAGGTGATGCCATAACTTGGTTAGTTGCAAGGGCAGCACAGTTGTATGTTTCTGCAATTCTAGACAACAAATGAACAAAGTGATTTAATTTTTGTTGTCTTACAGACAATGTTCCTCTTCCAAGATATTCAGCACGGAATAGACCAACTGCAGAATCTGCAACAATCAATTTGACGTTGTTTTCTTCAATTACAGATCCAGATTCTTCTAAAATTAGTACTTGGTGTGCACTGTTGTATGCACGAGCTACGATGATACGATCTAAAACTTTTTCAGGATCCATATCATTTGCTTGAGCGATAGATACAATTCTTTCAGGTCTGAAAGTATTTTCAGTATCAATATACAAAACAGAACCATCTAATCCACCTTCTTCTTTGCTTTTTTGAACCATCACTGACATGGTATGTGCAAATTGTGTTTTACCACAACCGAATTCCCCATAAACTTCAGTTAATGCTTGAGTCTCAACACCGCCATCAAAGAGAGTATCAAGGCAGTTAGTACCAGTTGTAATTTTACCAATACTTTGTCTGTATTTGTAAATCTCACTTGCACTTACGAAATCTTTGGCAATTAATCCACCTTCAACTAGATGTTGTCGGGCTTTATTGACAATTTTTTCAGCAGTATCCTTTTCCATTCCAGTAATTTCTGCAACTTCAACAGGACCTCTGACGATGAGATCCATGACGTTGTGGACACCTGCATCGGATAATTTTCTTGTAGTTACAGGACCTACGCCCTCTAAACTATCTATTCTTAAATCTTCTACCATACCGTATAGTACGGTACTAGTACTTTATAAGGGTATTGTTTTATGTGGCGTTGTCCGTAAATTCACAAAAATCATCAATTACGAGGCATCATAATCCATCAATATCCTTGGATTTCATGCCGATTCCTCATATTCCAAATGAGAATGCAGTATTTACAAGTATAATTCATACTTTGATAATACACAGACTAGCGATGTAAATACACTCTCACATTTACAAAATTACACGATCAGAATATCTGATACATCGCAGACCAAGTTCTGCAGTTATGCCCTTTCTCCGATACAGCATTTACAGTACAGCCAAGCCTCTTTTTCATTGATGAAAATACCGTCTCCACAGTTGTAAAGATCAAGGGCGTTGCTCATTACCGGATCATCTGTACTGTAATCTTGAATCTCTTGAGTTTCATTGTCAACTCTTCATGTACTTGAAGAATCAAGATATCACCGCCGGAGACTGATATCCAGAGTACCCGTGTTGCTTCTACCATGTCTGATACCCCCATGGTCAGTTCTCAGGGAACGTCTTTGCATATCTGGAACATGTATCCCTGTTGCAACAGCAGTATCCTTGTGTCAAGATGTGCAAACCTGTCTATCTTGCATGGAATAAATTCTGATGCCAACTCCAGACTCGGATCATCGAGAATCGGGCCATCCTCATCATCACCATCTCAGATTCCCCGCTATTGATACGATTATTCCTGTCCTGATTCGGCTTTCTGACCTGACCAAACTTTATGATCTAACCACCCAAATCTAACTTTGGTGATTTTTTGGTGTTGGGGATCAAATACTATTTTTTATTTTTTCAATCTAGAAAAGATCATCATATTTGAAGAGCCCAAAATCACAGTTTTTTTAATAATGTAAACCTGGGTTTTTCTGGTTCTATATCCTCATGCATATCCACATTGCTGACAAACTTTACTTTATGATCTAACCATCTTTTTTGCATATTACGTGATTTTTGGTTTTCATCAATATGTTTTTCTATTTCTTCGAATTTTTCACAATTCATAATCCATTTTGCAGAGACTCTAAACATTTCTGAAATTCCTTTTTCTAATGTTTCGTCATCTAGATAATTCATTAATCCATGAGTGAATACAAAATCTATTGATGAATCCTCAAATGGTATATTAGTTATAGTACCCTTTTTGAAATTTCCATTTGGTACCTTTTCTTTTGCGATATCTAATGCATGATCATTTAGATCAATGCCTCCAAATTGAATGGTGTCTGGAAATGCCCTCAAATCAATTCCCGTCCCACAACCTATCTCCAATATACTTGTACAGCGTAATGACGTGGCCAGATTTCTGACAAATTTTGCAAATTCTTCATTGTATCTTGACTCATTCTCATCTGAATATTTATTCCAAAATTCTTCATTGTAACTCATAGAATTATTCAAACAAAGCAGTATTTGATATTAATTGTCAATGTTGACATTTACAAGGAACAAGTTTTGTATCAAATGTACAATCATGAGGTCCGTCTGATTTTCCTTGTGTGGGAATTTCTTTCATACAATCATCATGACGGCCTTTTCTGCAAAACCAACAGATTTTTTGGGTATCTCCAGGAGAACATGAATCCATGATTACTAGTACTTGCCACTAGTAAAAAACTTCATGGAATTTAGATAAATGTCAGCCAAGGTAAAAATCTCTCATCCTTGCCCATTACTACATCGGTAAATGATTTTTGTAATGCTTTGGTAATTGTACCCATTTTCCCACTACCAATTTTCACTTTATCTATTTGTGTTACGGATTTTATTTCAGCTGCAGTACCTGTCATGAAAATTTCATCTGCATTATAGAGATCATCTCGTTCCAGATCACGCTCGATTACAAAACCGCCATTCTCTTCAATAATTTGAATAATACTATCTCTAGTAATTCCATCCAACCCTCCTGCAGAAAGTGGGGGAGTTTGAATGATGTCATCCTTGACTATGAAAATATTTTCAGTACTTCCTTCTGCGACTTTGCCATGATAGTTTAGCATGATTGCCTCATCATAACCGTTTTCTAATGCCTCCCTTCTTGCAAGTGCTGCACTTGCATAGTTTGATGCAGCTTTTGCTTGCATTGGCTGGGATCTTGAATCAATTTTGATCCAGCTAGACACTTTACATTTTGCTCCCGAAAATTTACCTGCTTTTGATTCACCCATTTTCCATTCCCAGCAAGATATTGAAACATCTACTTTGTTTGTAGTGGGTGTTAATCCCATTGTTCCGTATCCGTAATATGCCAGTGGTCTAATGTATGACTCTTTGAGTCCTCCTACTTGCACTGTTTTTATAATTGCATCAGAAATTATTTTTTTTGAAAACTGCATTTTCATTGAATATAATTTTGAAGATTTGAAAAATCTATCAACGTGTTCAGGTAGCCTGAAAATTGCAGATCCATTAGGGGTATCATAGCATCGGATTCCTTCAAAAATTGATGTTGAATAATGTAATGCATGAGTTAAGACATGGACTTTGGCATCCTTGAATGGAACCAATTTTCCATTCATCCATATTTTACCAATTTCTTTCATAGGAGAGCAAAAAATCTATGCTAATTTAAAGAATTATCTTTTCTGTGATTTTGAGTGATCTTAAACTACATATCGGACTGGTTGTAAATTCTACTATGGAATGGGCTCTGGGCTTTATTGGAATAATTTTACTTGTAACGGGCCTGATTGGTCAGGCATTTGAAATGAGAAGGATTCGTCTAACCACATACAAAGATGAAGATTTAGGCTCGACAAATATTTTCATGAATAAGAAGAATTTCAAATGGTATGCCCTGCTAGGTATTGGAATTGTTTTTTGGTACGCAGCTGAGCGTATATGAGCAGATCTATATAGATCATCCCTAAATACTAGAAGCAACAACGTATAGTATGCGTGTTTTGGGTAACGCCGGACTAACTCTAGATAAAGGTCCAAGAATAAACCCATGATGGTGTTTACTGGTGAAAGCCCGTAACACCACTTTACATTAATCAAAATTTATCTTTGAAATTTCTTGATGAATTGCTTTGATAGCTTTTGCAATGTTGTCACGTGCGTCCTCTACAACAATAATTATTCGTGATGTCTCTTCCTGTGCATCCATATTCAATATGTTAAGTCCGGATTCACCAATCTTTGCACTGGTTCTAGATGCTACTTGTTGAACTTTCCACATTTCATCTCCAATTAGTGTAATTACCCCTCTGTTGTACGTTATTGTAGCAAGTGAATCAAAAGCTAAAAGATATTTTTCATTTCTCTTTACATAGTCTCCATCCAAAAATAATATCCTCGAAAATTCAATTTCATCTTTTGTAAACGGTGACAAAATAATAAATTCGCTATAATGTTTGTCTTTTTCTAAAGATGTTAACAATTTTTGAATTGCACTTGTCTCAATTCTAAAAATAGCACAATTTTCTTTCCCCGTAACTATTTTGATTGGATGTCCTTTCTGTTCTTCCAAATTCCGTCTTATGGTGGTTATTTTTTCTGGAATTTTCATATTTGTAATGGTGATCGGTAAATCTACACCATTTTCTACAATTTCTTTAATTGTGATTGGATCTAAAATTTTCATTCCAAACATTCCTGCAAGTCTTGCTTCATTATATGACAACTGGGTAATTTCTCTCAGATTGGAATCTACAATTTTTGGATCAGCCGAAACTACAGAACTGTCTTTCTCAAAATCTATACTTGTTTCATATTTTTTATGAAACAATATCCCCAGATCGGCTGCGGTTCGATCTGAACCCCCACGCTCATATGTTGTAGCGATACTGTCGACTGTTTTTCCTATAAATCCGCCTATGGTGACCACTTCGTTATTTTCTACTAGTTCAACAGTCTTGTTCATTTTTTCTCTGGATTCTACGGTGAGAAAATTTGTAAATTCTATATTTTTATCAGTGATTATTGGCCAATCTTCAAACTTTACTGCTTCGGACTTGATACCGTTGCTTCTTAGAATATGATTCATCACATGGGACATCAAAATTTCACCTGAAAATGCTAATGCTCTAGAACGTATTTCGTTGGCAAATTCTTTATTGTTATAGGCCTCATCTAGTGCATTTTGTGCTTTTTCTAGATGATATTTGATTGTTTTTTCACAATTTTCTTTATTATTCCCATCTACCAATTCTAAAATTTTTTGATAGGTTGATTTTACAATATCTAGAGATGATTTTTCTCCATTTTCTGCATTTCTGCCTTGTTCTAAAACAACATCAGTCAATGAACGCTTTTTCCCATTATGAATTGTTAGTGGGGCTGAAAAAACTGCAATTATTTTGGAATCTGTTTTCAAATTCGTAATTCTTTGAATAATTTTTGGAATAAGCTCTCCATTTGGGCCTAATGCACTACCACCAAATTTGGCAACTATTAGATTAGTCACGGTACTTTATCAAAACAAAATAACCATCTATTAAGCATTTGATTGTTATTTGGTCAGTTTTTGAATAATCTTTGCTGCTACTTTTGCACCGTCTGGATTTTTTACTTGAATCCGTTTTTCTTCTAGTTTTTCCAAGATCAAATCTTGTAATCTGTTAATATCCTCAAAAACAAAACCTTGTTCCCTTGCATTGTCTTCCTGTTCAAAATGCCCTTTAATTGGTATGAATATTGCGGGAGTACCATAGGCATTGGCCTCATCCATGGTTGATTTTCCAGCCAAAGAAATGATCACGTCTGCAGCATAAATTAATTCGTGTAAGTTATCTACAAATCCTAGATTTTTGACATTTTCATATTTCTTGTTTACAGCAGGTCCTGAAACTAAAACTATGTCGAGTTCTTGATTAATTTTTGAGACAACCTCTAGTGTCTTTTCGATTAGGAATAATCCTGCATCTGTGCCACCAATCGAAATAAGTATGGTTATTTTTTCAAAAGAAAATTTCTTTCTCAATTCTTCTCTTGTAAAGTTTGTTTGTCTAACTATCGGACCAACCATTATTATATTATCATGATCATCTCCAATTTCAGGAAAAATTACAGCATCGCATTTTTTAATAATCTCTTGCATGGATTTATTCATCTTTTTTTCAATAAATGCTGCTATGCCTTTGGTAAAACGTGTCTCTAAAACATCAGTGATTAACACAGTGGGTATTTTCATGTTTTGTGCTATTGTTAATGATGCAAAATCCTCATCGCTGATCACCAGATCCGGTTTATCATTTTGAAGTAATTTTTCTGAAATATTTTTACAGTCCTTATAATATTGATAATAATTCCATAACCATTTAGATGGATTCCTCAACGTTCCATTTTCAATAATAAATGAAGGAGGATGATATACGTCTTGTACTTTGTAATCTAGTTTTTTTAGAATTTTTGCAGCACCACTGCCCGTGATAAAATTTGTTGAAATATTTTCAAAATTATTCACAATTGCAATATCTCTAGTTACATGACCCAATCCAATCGGACTGGAAAAAAAGTCAAGATTCATGAATTTTGTAATTTTTTGCCAAATTTCTAGATTTTCACGCTTCTCAAAGTTTAAATGGATTTTAACAGTCTTGGTTTTTGGGCTCATAGTCCAGGTCGGTTATGACGTCGCCCTTACACGGCGAAGATCCGGGGTTCAAATCCCCGTGGGCCCACTCCCACTTTGGGCTCGGGTCTGCTCAGTACGACTTTGCCGTTTGGTAGTGTTCCTGCAAACATCCAGCCCTGACTGATCAGTTTTTCTGCATCATCTGAAGTAGCGACCCTCTGGCTTGGCCCGTCTTGCCGGTATTTAGTACCTCTAGCATCAGGCCGAGCTGTTCAGGAGTTGCCTCGTGTATGATGTTGTGCACTACTGCTTTTGATCCTGTAGGGGACCGACTTGTCATCCCCAGATCAAGAAATTCCTTATAACGTGTAAACGACTCATGCATTTCGTTTATCATGCATCTTGTAACATGCCATGTTGGTCGTGTATCTGACCTCCCAACCTACACGCTGTTTGCTAAATCCCATCAGATTTCATGTGTTGAAATTCTATTTAAAAAATAAATTTAATATCCTCTTTAATCCTGACGACTTGCCGTTTATACCTATGGTGGGCGTGGGTTTTTCAACAAAAATTCCCTGCGGTCTGTACAATAAAATCGCAAGCAGAATTATTCCAAGCAGCAAAAAGTCAAGCCATACAACATCAAATGGAACAAATCCCTCAAACGAATCCTTGAAAAATATGATAAGCTTTCGCAGTGTCACAAAAATTAGCGTTCCAATTATGACTCCCTTGTTATTTGCCAGTCCTCCGATGAGAATCATAAGAAACGGCCAAAACGTCCAGCTTGCCCTGTCATATGCAAATGCGATGGTGCCGCCGACATAAAATGCGTATAACGCACCGCCTATTGCCGCAAGTGCTGCTGAGACCATTATCACCTTAATTCTGATCTGCGTGGAGTTTTTTCCAAGGGATTCGGCTGTCACCTCATTGTCTCGGACGGCCCGCAGCATCCTTCCAAGAGGGGAACGAATCATTTTTTCGCTAAACACAAAAACGGCAATTGCAATCAGCACCAACCCAAGCGTGGCCACAGGAAAGCGCATCTCATCGGGCAAAAATGACAGCGGATCTGGCACCTGGACTCCGAGGGTACCGCCAACTAACGGCGTGAAATTATTTCCGATAATTCTGATACTCTCGCCAAATGCCAGCAGTGTAATTGCCAGATAATCCCCGCGTAATCTGATTGCAGGATATGATGTGAGCAATCCTACTCCTCCGCCCACCCCTGCTGCAATACCCAGTGTCAAAAAGAAAACTACAAAGCCAATTCCAGTGTTGTCAACTAGCCATATATTGATCTCAGAGACTATTGCCAAATTATTTGTAATGTAATCGCCCTCAATTCCAGCAATGCTTGCAAAAATTCGTCCGGGAACTGATGCGGCTACAAATGCACCTGCCCCTACTGCCAACACCTTGCCAAAGTTTGGAATTCCAGTATATCCGAACTCCATGTTCAAACTGAGATTAACAATGACGTAGATTGCAAATATTGCAAGAAGATCCACGATGAAAATTGTTTCAGATTCTAGAACCATTTCTCCTCAACTTTGACCAATTAATCCCTGCCAGCCCTCGCGGTGCCAAGAATAAAGTTACAACGATGAATATCAGCGGAATAAGCGGCCTGTATGCAATCAGCCAAGAACCAATCTCCCCGGCCAGAAATCTTGTTCCCAAAACTTCGGTCAATCCTACAAGTATGCCGCCAGCTATTGCGCCATAAATGCTTAGAAAACCTCCCGCTATGCTTGCTGCAAACACGCTAGGTATCAGCTGTGGTCCGAGATTTGGATCCCCCTGAAACCACAACGACATCAATGCTCCTGCCACCCCTGCAAATCCTCCCCCCATTAACCAAGAGACGCCATAGATCAGTTTGACGTTAATCCCGACTGTTCCTGCAAGATCCGAATTTTCAGTCGCCGCCCTCATTGCAATGCCAAATTTGGTCTTTCTCAGCATTATGTGCAGTGTGACTGCCAGAATGGCAATGGTAACCGGTGCTGCAAAAACTATCAAAGGCAGTCCCATAAATTCCGCGTCATAGCTGCGCAATGTAAATTCCCTAGATGTGACCTGAAATGTCTTTACGATATAATCTGCGGCGATGTTTAGAACTGCAATCACCACCAGATCAAATGCCAGTGTGGCGATCATCTGAATTGCCTGTGAGGCTCCTTTTCGAATCAGCGGTTTTAAGATAAAGGTGTATAGTGCCACAGCTATTATTCCGGATATTACAAATGCAATTGGAATTGCAATATATGGAGTAGTATCCCATATCCTCGTTGCAATTAGCGCAATGTATACGCCAATTGTAGCAAACGAGGCATGCGCAAAATTTGGAACTCGGGTTGTAAGATATGTGAGCGTAAGACCGATACTTAGAAGCGTCAAAAGACTGGCAAAAATTATTGCATCAGAAAATATGGGGTCAAATGCCAAACTGTTACCTCCATATAACAACCCTTAATTTCTTTATCCCTTTGATAGTTTTGATGGCAATTCTATCAATTTCTGGCATTCGGAAGCACTTTGACGGAATCACGGTTCTTGATGGAATTGATATGGAACTAAAAGCAGGCAGACTGTATCAGATGATTGGCCCAAACGGCAGTGGAAAAACCACGCTGATCAACGTGATATCAGGTCTTTTGAAACCAGATAACGGAACGATTATTTTTGATGGAAACGATATTACACAAAAAGGACTCTTTGAGACCTACCTGACCGGCCTGGTTCGTACATGGCAAATCCCACAACCCTTTGTCAGTCTCACAACGATGGAAAACTTTTTGATTTCAAGCAACAAAAACTCTGGAGAATCATTTCTAATGGCACCATTAAAATCAAAATGGAAGAACGATGAGAAGAAGATCACCGACAAGGCCATTGAGATTATGAAGATGGTAAATCTCATAGAAAAAAAAGACACGATTAGCCAGAATCTTAGTGGCGGACAGCAAAAACTTCTGGAATTAGGCCGTGCAATGATGTCCGGTGCTAAAATGATTCTAATGGATGAGCCCATTGCAGGTGTGAATCCTACCCTGGCACATGAAATATTTGGTAAAATTTCAAAAATCTGCAAGCAAAAAAACATCACATTTCTGATCGTAGAGCACAGATTAGATATTGCACTGCAGTATGCAGATCATGTATTTGCAATGGACAGAGGAGTAATAATTACAGAGGGAAATCCGGATCAAGTAATAAAACATCCCAAAGTCATGGAATCGTATCTGGGGGAATAAATGTCACAAAAAACTGCCCCGTCAATTATTTCTGTAGATGCGTTGAATTCAGGATATGTAAAGAGCCATATTCTTTTCGGGGTTGATTTTGAGGCAAAGGAAAGGGAGATTACATTAATTGTCGGCCCCAACGGCAGTGGAAAAAGCACTTTGCTCAAAAGTATCTTTGGTCTGTGTGAAATATATTCTGGGGAAATCCGTTTTAATGGTCAAATCATGACCGGACTTGCACCGCATGAAGTGGCAAGAAAAAAAATTGCATATCTGTCTCAGGTGGACAATGTGTTCTCCAATCTGACCATCCAGGAGAATCTGATCATGGCAAGTTATACTCTTGATTCAAAGACAATTTCACAGAGATTGCCTGAAATGTTTGAGACGTTTCCGATACTGAAAAAATACAAAAAATCCAAAGCCAGCAATCTTAGCGGCGGTGAGCGTCAAATGCTTGCAATGGCCATGGCATTAATTAGACGACCAAAAGTCATGCTGTTTGATGAGCCCACGGCAAGCCTTTCACCAAAGCTGGCAGACGATGTATTGTCAAAGATTAGACAGATGCGTGATGATTTTGGGATTACGATAATTATGGTTGAACAAAATGTAAAACGCGCACTCAAGATGTGTGATCGTGCCTATCTTTTGGCAAACGGTAAAAGAGTTTTTACGGGAAAATCCGAAGAGTTGTTGTCTCATCCTGACTTGGGCAAACTATACCTGGGCATTAGTTAGGCAAATCAGACAATGATATAGCATCATCGCTATGGGTGTATTCTCCTAGCATAATCCATTCTCCGCCTCTAATTCCCCATACTTCGTAGTTGGCCTGAGCCAAGTCCCCTGCCTCGTTTAGTTTTGTCGGTCCGATTGAACCGCTATAATTTTCGGCGATCTTTGGAAATGCCGCTTTAATTATACCCACATCCGTACTCTGGGTTTCAAGCATTGCAAGTCCGATAAGCCAAACTGCATCATACGAGGAATGCACAAATGTATTGGGTGCTGTACCAAGAGATTCTGTTAGATGAGCTTGCACCCTCTCATATGTTGGATTTTTAGATGCTGCAAATTGAATCGTTGTAAATTTTACATTGGTTGAAAATTCAAATCCGATCGGATCATCGATTAATTTGTGTTCCTTGGTAATTGATCCCGGACCAAACCATCTGACGTCATCCAAGACCTCATGTGCTGATGCTGACTGGAAAAACTGTAAAACTTCTGCAAATCCCAAAAACAATACTGCGACCTTGTCTGAACCGTACTCGTCAACGTGTTCTTGAACCCTTTGAGCTAGCAGCGAAGTTGATGCCGAAAATTCCGGTGACTCTGGATTGTAACGAAATCCATCATCATCTACTTTACCGCCCCTTTCTTCAAAAGATTTAGCTGTGGCTTCACTTAATCCATCGCCCCATGTGTCTCCTCGCCATACGGGAACTAGCATCTCTATTCCCTCATGATGGAGTAATGCTCCCAGTGCGGTTCCCTGGTTGGTATCATCTGGAACCAGGCGGAACACGCTGTCATTTGGAATAGCTAGTGCAGGTGCAGTAGAACAGCAACTGACAAGTAACATGTTGTTAGAATCTGAATAACCCTTGATGTTTCTAATATTCGAACTGGTTTCAGGTCCAACTACTATTCCAATTCCCTTGGCATTAAGCGCGGTTATTTTCTCCAGTGCAATGACTGGATTCGTTGCAGAATCTTCTGAAATCATTTTAAGATGCCATGATGCTCCCATCTCTTCTAGGTGCTTGTTAAAATCCATTAGTGCCAGCTTGGAGCTCTCGTGATTTTCCAATCCATGGGTTGCCAAGTCGCCTGTCAGTGGAAGAATTAATCCAATTGTTACTTCGCCAGATAACTCTGCTGTCTCCTCCAAGATGGATGGCCGTTCTGGAATATCCTCCATTGCAGTTTCCTTGCCAATATCTGATAATGCCAAAACACTCACGATGGCAATTATAATTATTCCAATACCGATGCCAATTCCTATCTTCTTACCAAAACTCATTTTCTAATAGTTTTAGATTCATATGCTTTTTAAATATTTGCAAGGGTGCGATATAGCAGTTAGATTCAAGCATGGATTTCCTATCTGTAGGCACGGGATGCACCGTTCAGTACGATGCCCTGTAGAATCTGCTGATTTTCATGTATGGGGGTTTCTCTGCGGTTGGTTTGCTGTACGTATCGGATCCTCAATTACGGCTGGAAAAACATCACATGCCGCAGCAGTTGCCGGAGGGGTCGTTTGCTGTACGTATCGGATCCTCAATTACGGCAGCAAGGATATCTTTGTGATTAGCCTGTCTTTTTTATCCACAAGTGCCACTTCATTATGAGACTGGCTTGATTTTTGAGAATGTGATCATTGCGCTCTAATTTTTTAATGGGGCATAAACAGTTAATCTTTGAAATTTGTTAATTATACATTTTGCCAGTACCTCACATCCAAGATCAATTTTAGCATCAACCCAATTTTGATATTTTTATCCTATTTTGCAGCAACTTTTACTTTGTAAACCTCTAGTAATCCACCAAATAGAGAAAACCAAAACCCCTACTGAAATAAATTTTAATTCTAATCCCTGCATAGGAAACAGTGACAATCCTCCAACTGCGCCTAAAATTACTGCAAGAGGTGCAGTACATGCCGGACATCCGGGAGTAAATGCTGCAAATGCTCCACCTAGTATTGCAGATGAATTTGATTTTACAGAATTCATCATCCTCATTCGTTTTATTTTAAATGCCATCATTGCAAAATTGATTCCTGCCAGTGCAGAAATCCCTATTGTTAGTGCAATTGATGTTAAAATGTATAAGGGCATGATCTCCATTGTAATATTCAAATGAGATGCTAACATTGACAGGGTCAAAAAATAATAAATTATTCCCAATCCAATACCACTAAGCATTGCAATAGTAGCATATCTTTTTGTTCTCAGTACATTTGAAATTAATTGTAATTTACTCGTCAAGCAGATTCTTTTATAATTCATTATATTTTAACTATCGTTGATTTACCAAAGATTATTAGCCACAAATTACTTGATAAAACTATGACCGAGTTTTCATCTGAAGAAAAAATTATTCTTGTCCAATATGGGATAAAAAAATATGAAAATGAAGTAACTATAACTGAAAAACTAAAGGCTATTCTGTCTGAAAAAGATATTCAGAGAAATATTGACACTCTTCTTGGAACTCAACGGGTTAGACGAATAGGGCCTGAAATTCTTGAAAATAATGAAAGTCATACAGAATTACCGGCTCTTCCAGAAAATCTAAAATCTGTAATTGACACTCTTTAGATTAAGAATTTTTAAATTACTGATAACCATGACTCGTATGAATAAACTTGTATTGTTTTCAAGTATTTTGATTCTAACTTCTGGATTGATATTTTCACTAGATTCTGCTCTTGTACATCCATTCGGGTCAAGTTTGAATCAATGATCACATACGTGAATCTCATTGAAACTACCCCTTTATCTCAAATGATAGGTCTTGAAAAATCAACCCTTTTCTTCCATTCTTCTAAATATAACTCACCCTAGGCATTTGTTGAAAGAAAAATTGCAAACCACGTTGAAGAACCCAAGATCATCCAAATATTCAAAGAAAATAGTGCCGTACATTTTTTGCTCAAACTAGTATAAACCCGATGGAACTAGAGTGCAAGTTTCAAGTTCTGAAAATTGTGTAACTGCCAGAATTTTTGATGGTGATTATTCAATTAAAAGCTTCTAGTATAGTTGCACCCATATCGAGAAAACCTAATTTAGAATCCACGCAATCCTTGCGGACGTACAATTTCTGGGTGTTGTTTCATCCATTCAACCTTCTCCAACATCTCTTGTTTGTCTTGAGGGAATGTACCCTTTACAGTGTATGCATTAGAACCGTGATTTACTCTAAAAACAATCTTTTCTTTGGTTTCAATTTGATTAACCAAATCGTATAGTTCTTCTAATGATTCATCATCATTAATTTTGGCAAATTCTCCATCATACTTTTCAATAAATTCTTCTTTGATTCCATTTTCTAGATAGAGTGTTAGAGCACCTACATAATGAGGTGAACACGCACTGATCACTTTAGCAGTACCTTGGATATGGTCTTTGGAATATTTCTTTCCACCCAATCCCAAAATCACCATACATGACATTACGTATCCTGCTTCCTTTGCCTTGTTTACAGATTTGATAATTGTTTTTGCAATTGCTCCCTTTGTCACTTTTTTTAGAACGACATCAGAGCCGCTTTCAATACCCAGATAGAACATATCTAATCCGGCTTTGTTCATTTTCTTTAGTTCTTCGGATGTTTTCTTTAGGATGTTCATAGGCATTGCATAACAAGAAATTCTTTCAAGGTGTTGGAATTTTTCTCTAATATACTTTACAATTTTAATCATGTATTCTGAATCAAGATTTAATGCATCGCCATCTGCTAGAAATACTCGTCTGGTATCAGGCAGATAATTTGCCATCATGTCAATTTCTGCTTTAACATCATCCCATGATCTTTCTGAATATTCTTTTGATCTATACATGTCACAAAACGAGCATTCGTTAAATGAGCACCCTAGAGTCACTTGAAAAATTAATGATCTAGCTTCTGAAGGCGGCCTATACAGGGGTGAATCATAATTTAACATCATGTTTTATTCATTCAAATTTGCCTGATGATGTTTTTTATTCTTTCTACTATCCCCGAATACCTTTTAGTAGTAAATAAGAAGGATTTTCATAACTTATGCCCAAGGATTCAGATGCAAAAAGACTCTGGTGGTTAGTATTTACAGGCTCCAGAGGCTGAAATCTTTGGTAAACCAGTCCGTAATCATCTCAAAGACTCCTGTGGTTGGTATTTACAGGCTCCAGAGGAGGATTAAATCGATTAAAAATAATTTCAAAACTAAAAGAAAATCCATATAATACAAATCAATTAGCAAAGAAATTGGGTTTTGATTACAAGGCAATTCAGCATCATATCAGAGTGCTAGAAAAAAATAACATGATCAGTAAAGTTGGGGAAAAGTACAATGTAATGTATTTGATCGCAACCTATCTTGAAGTCAATATAGAGACATTTGAAGAAATTGAAAGAAAATTGGATAAAAGTAAATAAAAGGATTAGATGTGTTTTACACTAAATGGAATCTACCTCCCTAGTATTGTCTATTGTCTCAATTGCCAATATGGGCATACTTGGAATTCTTGTCTGCATATTTGGAAAAATGTATGGAAATACTAGAGCCCAACTCCCATTAGGCATGATAGTTGTTGCAGGAATGTTATTTTTACATAATGTAATTAGTGCATTGGCCTATTTTTCGATGGAGGAGATTTTTTCACATGAAATATTCCCATACATGTTGGGAGTTGGAATTGCAGAACTTGCAGGGTTGATCATATTTTTGAAGATTGCCTTGGACTAATCTTAGTTTATTTGTAACAAACGCAGATCAACTATGTGTTGCAAGAATACCTAAAATTAAACAAAAATGTTCTCATAGCATTTGTAGCATCAATAATTATTTCAGCAGTTATTGCTCAAATTCTATCTGATCAATCTGATTTTCTGAATACTACGTATACTACTATTGCAGATTATGTGGTTTATTTTTCTGTTTTTAGTGCATTATTTTATCTAGATAACAGAAAAAAATATCGATTAGAATCTGGCAAAACAGATACAGTAAAACTCAAAGATGATTTAAAAAAACTAATTACTTCATTAGGAATTGCTGAAGTTGTTTACACTATAACAAGATGGATTTTACAATATTATTTCCTGACAATTGATTATGATCCTTATTTAGCATCAATTGTATCGCAAGCAATATCTACGATTATTTACATGATAGTGTTAAATCTAACTGTAAAGATCACAAGGTTGTATAAAGATGGGACTTAGCATTTACGTTGACGGTTCCGGTGGAACAAATAGTGGATATGGCTATTTTGTAAAAGAAACCGGAGAATCTTTTTATGAAAAAAAACATGGCCTGACAAACAACCAGGCGGAATATTTGGCATTAATTTCTGCATTAAAGAAACATGTTGATTCAAATGATGAAATTACAATTTACAGTGATTCTAAAAATACTGTAAATCAGCTAAATCACGAGTTTGCGATAAATAATGAGGAATTAAGAAATCTGGCTAGAGAAGCATGGGGCATAATTGGGAAATTTTCTAATTTATCCATTGTTTGGGTTCCTAGAAAAAAGAATTTGGCTGGAAAAATGCTGGGAAGCTAAAAATTAGAGATCAGGTATTTCCGAGAATAACTTTATTATACAAAATCTCAGATTGAACTTAACATGGCAGAATCAGTTATCCTATCTCCAAAATCTATTGCCGTAATTGGTGCATCTGATAAGAGAGGGAGTGTCGGTGCTACAATTACATCAAATATTATGAATGGTTTCAAAGGAATAGTTTATCCAATTAGTCCATCTAGGGATAAGGTATTTTACAAAAAAGCGTACAAAACTGTTTTAGATGTTCCAAAACCCATTGATCTTGCAGTTATTGTAATCAACAATACATTGGTTGCCGGTGTGCTAGAAGAATGCGGGAAGAAAAAGGTCAAAGGGGTCATAATTATTACCGCGGGTTTCAAGGAAGTTGATGAAGAAGGAGCTAAACGTGAACAGCAAATTAAGGATATAGCCAAAAAATATCACATCGAAATCATTGGACCTAACTGTCTTGGGGTCATGAATCTTGATCCAAAGACAATGATGAATTCTACTTTTCTTAAAGTTACACCAAAATCCGGAAAAATTGCACTCGTATCACAAAGTGGTGCAATATGTGCAGCACTAGTTGAGGATGCAAGTGCTCAGGGAATAGGTTTCTCAGCAGTTGTAAGTCTTGGAAATAAAGCAGTGATGAGTGAAGTTGATATTCTAAAAATTCTTGCAAATCACAAACAAACCAAAGTCATTGTTATGTATCTTGAAGATATGGGAGACGGTCAGGAGTTCCTTAAAGTTTGTAAAAATATTACAAAAAAGCTCAAAAAACCGGTTCTTGTACTGAAATCAGGTCGTAGTCCCGAAGGTGCAAAGGCTGCAATGTCTCATACCGGAGCCTTGATGGGTTCAGACGAAATCTATGATGCTTTACTAAAGCAATCAGGTGCCATCAGAGTTGATACTATGGAGGAACTCTTTGATTATGCAACGGCATTTTCAAAACAACCACTTCCGGGATCTGGTGACCTTGTGATTGTTTCAAATGCAGGAGGTCCTGCAATTATTTCAACTGATGCTTGCTCCAAGATGAACATCAAGATGGCAGATATCACTAGTGTGAGAAAAGAAATTGATGCGGTAATTCCCCCTTGGGGAAGCTCTCGCAATCCAGTTGATATTGTAGGTGATGCTGATTTTAATAGATTCCATAATGTTTTGGATCGTGTATTAACCCATCCCAAAGTCGGCTCTGTCATCTCAATGTGTACTCCGTCAGGAACACTAGATTATGATAAACTAGCAGAAGTCATTGTTACAATGTCAAGGAAATACAAAAAAACAATGCTTGCAAGCTTGATGGGCTTGGATGAAGGAATCACCAATAGAGAAATTTTAGCAAAAGGCAATGTTCCTTACTATAATTATGCAGAGGGTGCAATCAGAACCCTTTCTGCAATGATCAAATTTTCAAACTGGACAAAATCCCCAAATGGAAAAATTACAAAATTCAAAGCAAACAAAGCAAAGGCTAAGAAAATTTTTGATAGAGTCAAAAGTGAAAAGAGAACCAACCTCTTAGAGGAGGAAGGACAGGAAGTTCTCAAGGCTTATGGATTGCCGTTACCAAAGAGTGCACTTGCAACATCAGAATCTGAAGCAGTAAAAATTGCAAAAAAGATCGGGTATCCTGTTGTAATGAAAATTGCATCCCTACAAATTATTCACAAATCTGATGCGGGCGGTGTTAAGGTAAACTTGACAAATGACGCTGAAATAAAATCTGCCTTTAAAACTATAATTAAAAATGCAAAAAGATACAACAAGAAAGCCGAAATCAAAGGTGTTTTAATTGTAGAGATGATAAAAGACGGTAAAGAACTCATCATAGGCTCAAAACTTGAACCAGGATTTGGACCGGTCATTATGCTTGGAATGGGAGGAATCTATGTTGAAGTTCTCAAAGATGTTACTTTCAAACTTGCACCAATAACTGATAGGGAAGCTGATGACATGATTGTGTCAATTAAAACCCAAAAATTACTTCAAGGCGTACGGGGAGAAAAGCCATCAGATATTGCAAAGCTTTCTGAATGTATTCAGAGATTATCTCAACTAGTTTCAGATTTTAAAGAGATCAAAGAATTAGATATGAATCCGGTACTAGTAAGGGAAAAAGGCAGGGGCTGCAAAATACTTGATGTCAGGATTGGTCTCTGATCGCAATCTATTCCTAAAATTTGGCTTGTACTAATCTAGAATATTTATACAACTTCTAATTGTATAATGTTACATGGCTAATGTCTTAAAGACAATTAGAACAGGAAATGATTACATTGAAAGTCTTAGAGATCGCGATCTCAAAATTTACCTCTTTGGAGAATTAGTTAAAGACCCGGTGGATCATCCCATGATCAGACCATCAATTAATGCAGTTGCAGAAACTTATGATCTTGCAGTACGTGAAGAGGCATTAGCTTCTGCTGATTCATCAATCACGGGTTTGAGGGTTAACAGATTTTTACATATTGTAGAAAGTGCAGAAGATTTAGTTTTACAAAATAAAATGCAGAGAAAACTCGGACAAAATACAGGAACATGTTTTCAGAGATGTGTAGGAATGGATGCAATGAATTCTTTGCATTCTACTACATTTGAAATTGATGAAAAACATGGAACTGATTATCATAAACGATTCTTAGAATTTGTAAAAATGGTACAGCGGGAAAATCTCGTAATCGGAGGTGCCATGACTGATCCTAAAGGTGACAGAAGTAAGGGTCCGGCAGAGCAAGATGATCCCGATTTATTCACAAGAATTGTAAAAACTGACGAAAATGGCGTCTATGTTTCAGGTGCCAAAGCTCACCAAACTGGTTGTATCAATTCTCATTGGATCATCTTAATGCCAACAGTAAGACTAACAGAATCTGATAAGGACTGGGCAATTGTTGGAGCAATTCCTGCAGATGCTAAAGGAGTTACTTACATTTACGGCAGACAATCTTGTGACACAAGAAGTATGGAGGAAGGTGACATTGATGATGGTAACACAAAATTTGCAGGTCAGGAAGCATTGATTATTTTAGATAATGTTTTTATTCCATGGGATAAAATCTTTATGAACGGTGAATACGAATTTGCTTCAATGCTTATAGAGCGATTCACATGTTACCACAGACGCAGTTATGTGTGCAAAACAGGTCTGGGTGATGTGTTAATTGGTGCAGCGGCAACAATTGCTGATTATAACGGGGTACCAAAAGTTTCTCACATTAAAGATAAAATTATTGAAATGACTCATCTGAATGAAACAATTTTTGCTGCAGGTATAGCATCCTCTTACCAAGGACAAAAGATGAAGTCAGGTGTTTTCTTAAATGATGACATGCTTGCACAAGTTTGTAAACACAATGTTACTAGATTCCCATATGAAATTAGTAGGCTGGCACAAGACATTGCAGGTGGTTTAGTAGTAACTTTGCCTTCTGAGAAAGACTTTAGACATCCAGAAGCAGGACCGCTACTCAAAAAATATCTTGTTGGAAGAAAAGGAGTTGATGTTGAAAATAGAATAAGAATTTTAAGATTAATTGAAAACATGACTTTGGGAAGAAATGCAGTCGGATACCTTACAGAATCCATGCATGGTGCAGGCTCGCCACAAGCACAAAGAATCCAAATCCAAAGACAGATGCAAGTAGGTTACAAAAAGAACTTGGCAAAGAATCTAGCTGGAATTACAAACGATATTGAAGAACCAAATGAGCCATCTGATTACTTTAAACGAATTTTCAAAACAAAAAATTCCATTCTTTAGAAATTATTTCTGATTTTATAACTCATTTTCTCACATGCGTAAATTCTCAATTTTGTAGCGTAGATGGGTTATCTGGCTTTATATTTTTTAACTAACAGATCTTTAATTATTAAATTACTAGTGACAATCATAAATTCGTGTGTGATTTTCAAGATATTCCAATTTGATTATTCATATTTACCTTGGTAGAATCATCCAATCTTTTGTTTTTGAGTGATTTTTAGTTCATGAACTTTCCTTTAACCATATGTCTTGATCAATGGCTTTTTTTAAAAACAAACTTTCTAAAACTCGTTACAACACTTTCCATATTGCTTGTAATTGGCTTTATGTTTACAACACTCATGATTTCAGATGCTAAATGCGGTAATGATAACGGTGATGGTGGTGTGTGGAATGGATGAAACATTAATTTTAGATGATGCGCCTTATCCGGATGTAACACCCAAGTTCCAAAACCTCCTGCAATTCATAATCAACAACAAAATAAAATTTTGAGATTTACTAATGTACTGGCTAATCTTGGTCCAGAAATTCCAGAGTTTGAACCATTATTCTCAGATCCTAATGCTGATGAAGGAACAATCCCGGAGACACCCCAAAATTAACCATATGGTTTAACTGATCAAAATATTTGGCATGACAATGTGAGTCAATTCATCTTTTCATGAATCCCGAACCATTGGCACATTAATCATGTTGGAGAATTTGCAATTAGAGCATTGATCCAAATAATCCAAAATGTTCCAAGTGATAATATTGTTGATAAAACTACTGCATCCATTAAAGCCGGATTTTGGATTACAGATGTTTTCAAATACGGTGCCTAAATTTTTTAAAATTAATCTTTGTTCTCTTTTTTCTCTGAATTTTCATCCTTTTCTTCGGGTTTGTCTTCTATAGCACCTTCTATCTCATCAAATTTATCTTCAATTTCATTTGTTTTTGTAAAATTTTCAGCCTCATCAGCATCGTCTAATTCTTTTGTTTTTTCAACATGTTCGGAATATTCTGAATCTTTTTCAATTTTATCAATATTAGACAATTCCTCCATTGTATCAGAATTATTAATTGAATCCAGTGGATCTGTAAAAGACAGCTCTTTTTCTTTTTTCTTTTTTATAAATTGTTGTGCCACCATAATCCCAATCACTATTGCAATGATTACATAGTTAGTCGGTGGTTTTAGTAATTGTGTGACATATCCCACCTGGGGAAGAGTATAAACTACTTTTCCAATGTATTCTTCTTCTGTAATTGGAAAGTCTGTACCTGGAATTGATGCGGAATTTGCATCACCCTTGGTTCTAATTATTTTAATATCGTCATCCATAATTGAAACGACTCTATGTACAATTACCCTATCGTGATCTGATGGACGATTAAACACGATAATGTCACCTATCACTAGATCCTCAAAAAGTTCATGGCCTGAAACTATCAAAACATCATATACTTCTAAAACCGGAATCATACTTCCACTTGCAACAACATAAAATGGATTTTGCGTTCCAAATGCTACTTGTAGACCAAGCCAAATTATCAAAACGCCCACTGCAATAATTATGAGATCTTTTACTATTCCTTGGGAGATTGACCTTTTTATCAATTACATCATTCACCTTAGTATCATTGATTAAATTTATCGGCTATCAAATTTTAGTTCCACATTCTTCACAGAATTTAGAGCCTTCTTTATTTCCAAATCCACAGTTATGACATTTGCCTGGCTGAGATGCAACTTCGGGTTTTCCTAATAGAACTATTTCACCAATTTTTTTGATGCTGTTCCATGGAATACTATCTTCTGTTCCATCTTCTTTAGTAATCACTAAAACCATTGATTGTGTAGAATCAATTCCCACTTGTTTTGCAGTTCCAATTTTATTTGCATTCTCATCAAATACAACTTTGCCATCAATGGAGGTAACTGAAGTTGTCGGACTGGGTTGTGTTGAAGCGGATTCTGGAGCTGGCTCTGCTTCTGCTACTTGTTGTGGCACGGTTTCCGGTTGGGTATTTTGGGATTCTAGTGGTTTTGCGACTCCAATTTCTACGGCTTCATCCTCTTTTTTGAATTCTCTATATTCCGCAATTGACGCATTGCACGAATTACAAATGTATTGGCCTCGTTCTGCAAGAATTAGATTGTCTGCAACTATTTCATTTGGATTCTCAAATTCAATTTTTGGTGAACCCTCGAATTCTTTCTCACAAGTATTGCAAAAATGTTTAGTAATTTTATCAGCATCCAGTCTTCCAATTGGCGCTAAAAATAGATCAGGACCACCTAAATTTCCTTTCATTTGTTGTTCATCAGTAACGGTAGCCATCACATAGCCTCCGGATCCTCTTAATTTTTTAAGTCTAAGTTCAGAACTCATACCAGGGATTTATCAAAACGTCATTTAAGTATATATCAAAATTAATTTTCCGACAAAAAATACGGTGTTAATTCTGGTGAACGTTTTTAGGTACGTTCAATAAAATAATGTTAGAATGGCTGTTACGCAAATTTCAGATGCAAAAACATGGGAAGTAGATGTGATTAATTCGGACATTCCTGTATTTGTAGACTTTTGGGCCGAATGGTGTGGTCCATGTAGAATGGTAGGTCCAGTAGTTGAAGAACTAGCAGCTGACTATGATGGCAAAGTAAAATTTGTCAAGGTTAATGTTGATGAGGCCAATGAATTGGCATCAAAATACAATGTATTTAGCATTCCAACTTTAATCCTCCTTAACAAAGGTGAAATAGTTAGCCAGCAAGTGGGCGCGGCATCTAAAGAATCATATCAAGGTATGATTGATAGAGCACTTGCGTAAATTCAAACACGTTTTTCCTCTTTTTTGATCCTAAAGTAATTAATATTCCAAAAATCGAGTTAGATTATGTCATTTGGTGAAGTAGATACACTCAATATGCTCTTTGAAAAACTACAGAGTTTATTTGATGAATCTCAAGGATACTATGAATCATTTCTTGATACAAACAACATGTACAAGAAAGGTCAACTCAGTGATAAAGAATTCTTTCAAAAACTAGGTGATTATACAGTTGCATATTCTGCATTAGAATTTTTAGCTATCAAAGTAATCTTTGAATTAAAAAAATCAATAGGTTCAGGTTCTGGAAACACACAATCTCCAGGATTGATGCCAGGAATGGGGCAACCCGGAATGGGACAGCCTGGAATGGGGCAACCTCCAAGAGCGGGAACTGCCGAAAATCCAGTAGGTGGAAATCCTCCAGGAATTGTTTCTGCACAAAAAGCATTTGGAGATGTTGGAACTTTACCATCACCTGATCCTGCATTAGTACCCAGACAAACAATATCTCCACAACAAGACGGAAACGGATGCTCTTCATGCAGTGCACCACTTCGAGAAAATGCAAAGTTTTGCACAAAGTGCGGAACTAAAGTATAAAATTAATAGATTAAAAAATAATTTTCTTATTGTGTTGTTCCACATTCAGGACAGAATTTTGCAGTAGATGAAAGACTGTTACCACATTCAGAACAAAAGTTTCCATTTGGAATTTGTTCATTAAATACATTTCCAACCAGTGCTGAACTTTTTACTGCACCTGATGGAACATATGTCTCATCATCAATTAAGACCGGTTCAAAGTCTTGTTCTATCAAATATGTCATCATTCTTGGAATGCCTTTACCTTCATTTTTTGGATCCGGTACTGAATCCCCTAACCAAAATGCAAATCTCATCAGAGTTAGTTCTGGAGTAGAAAACGCTAACGTGTGCTTTGACATGTAATCTTGTGCAGCTTTTTTGCCATCAAAACCTTCCATGTCGATAGTATTTTCCATTTATGTATAATAGTTTATGGAAAACGAATCAGGAGAGCATTACACCTGTAATGTCTCTTTTTTACGTTCTGATATTTAATGTATATAAATAAGGAGTTGGCTGATCTTGGAATTCGTGATCTGAGAACGGTCATAAATCTACTTGAAGACCAATAACTACAGGGAAGAGAAGGGATACACTCCCATATACGTTGAGGATTTCGTAAAGGTGGTAAAATTCTGGCTACGATACGGATGTCAAGATAAAACGCAAGATCAAAGTCAGACCCCGATTACACCCCCACGCTTCAAAACGAGAGGATGCCAGACGGACAGGTGATATCCAGTGTTTGCAGGGGCATCATTGCACTCATCTGTGATGATATCATTCATGGCAAAATCAGGTCTCAGACCGGAGGTACTGGGGAACCATGATGGTACAGACGGATTGAGGATGCGCGACCTGCCAGATATTGCAATACATCAGAGTTGCAAGGGGCATAAGAACACCAAACCAGATCATGGTAAGAGGGGAACTCTCAAAGATATGACACCAGTACTTTACATTCCTGACATCGTCGGGAACAGAAACTGGTTGCCTATCTCAACGACTGACTTGTATTTGGAGAGGCACAGACGGTGATTCGCCGGTGATTGCACCTGACTACAAATACAAGACAAACAGAGATACAAACTGAAACAAGCCGTTTCTGCCAACGCGTCAGATAAGCAAAGAGATTTGCAATACATTCCGACCAAGATTTCAGTGGCGTCCGTACATACTTTGTGCATACTTTGATACACGATTACGGATTGCAGAATCAAAGGGCAAGATCGCACATGATTTCCGCGTGTTCTTTACGGGGTACAAGGAAAGCACGGAGGCAAAGTATACGAATACCAGAAAACTTGCGCCAATCAGGGTTATCTGACATGCTACCAGTACAAGTATTTGTTGCAAAAATTTGCCACAAATACTCTGTGTTCCAGTAAATAATAAAATGCTCAGTATCAGCAGACGGAAGATGTGCGGATCTCTCAGAAAAGACACTTCATTTTCAAATCGATCTTCTTATATAATGAACCTCTTTTTTTATTAGTATACGGTTTGTGAAATATGTTGCTTACACAAAAAAATATTATGAAAATTTTCATAATAGCCAGTCCTGTTCTTTTTTACCTGCTACTTATTGGACCATTTTAATATCTTCTACTAAATTATGTTATTGTAGAACCACCTCCTCAGACAGCACATTTTATTGTGATAGGCAGCTCTGTTTTTGTTTTTGCAATTAGTGTCATACTAGTTTTTATCTGCATTAAAATTTGGAGATAACTAAATAAAATGAAACCAAAACATTGGTGAATCCCCTCTTTTGCATTATCTTCATGTATGTAGCAGTTCTTCAGTTACAGTACTCGATTCGATTGGACTGGTCTAGGACCAGTTCCAGGAATGATATCTCTCTATGATATCTTTTGAAGGGAACTAATCTGAAACAGATTTTATGGCATTCTAATGGAATGAACTCCTGTAAAGGGAACTCGTGGGTATGAATGAAATTAATGGAGTAAATTAAAAAATATTCTCAAATTAAAATTTATTCTCAGAGGACATGCACACATAATGAAATTAAATTCAAGTTTAATTTTTTCGGATTAAAATTGAATGAAATGAAATCAGTCTGGAATGAAATGGTATTGGAATGATAAGACAGTGTCAAATCCACTAGACGTCATAACGATTTTTGGTTTATGCTCCATGATGTCGCACTTACGGTCTCCACGTTTACGATGCCATGGTCACCAGACTCATCTTCAGATACCACAACTTTCAGATGGATCTCATCGTCCCAGATAATGCGGTCTGATGCCTGCATAATCCAGATGGTCCTCGATGTATGATTCGAGATCCTCACAGATTATCATCATCAACTCTACTTGGTTGCCATCAAAAAATGTGGACTGGATGGTTGGCTGAATCCACTGCGGATTCAGACTGTGTTTATACAACGACAGAAAGCGATTGGAACGCTTACAATATTCCTTCCCTCTTTTTTTATATCCATTTCGAGGTTGTTGCCTGATTATAATGACGAACAAAAGTTCATGAGATCAACATCGGAACTTCAGATATTTTTCAACATATAGACTGAATCGCAGTTCTCCAATATTTGGAAATCCTATACGCCATATCCGGTATTGATGTATGATATTCAGGAACTAGGATCAGAGAGCCGTCCCATGAACAGGGTTGCACCGCTCTCATCGTCCTGTATTATGAATATGAATGGGTGGTCTGCGATGAAGCGTGGTTCATTGTTGGTTGCTGTAATGCTTCCAAATTGATATTGACGTTTGCCGTCGGGGTTGGTATGTCTGAAAAACCTGGAACTGTTGGTAGATCTATTACAGTAATAAATTCATTTTCAGCATATGCGTGGTTTATCGCAAATGGTAAAAGGACAACCAATGATGATGATGATGATGATAAAGTATTTTTCATATCAAAACACCATTTTATTTTCCGCATATAAGGGAATTCCTGTTGTTGCATCAACAACTACTGCAAACCAATGATAATGACCATCAAAGTACGGAGTTTGACATGTTCCTGCGTATAAATTGTAAACGAACCTTCCTTGAATTATATTTAATGATTCATGTCCACCGGCATAGTCTTTGTCATATTTGACATTGCAGTCCGGCTGCCTTAGTTCATCTATAGTTAAAAGATATTCTATCGCATTTTGTTTTGATTTGTCAAGGTCAAAAAGTTCAACATCGGCATAATTTACGTGCCAATTTCTAGCATAAAATTCCGTATAACCGGGCATAAAACGCGTTACAATTGCATCTGAACCTACAAACCAATCATCTTTGTAATGACCAAAATAATATGTCCAATTACAACTTGGGTCATCACAATACTTGGGTTGGCCAACAATCTCGGGTGTAAGCCCCAGCTTTTCAATGAAACTATATGTGTATTCTTTTGCATGTTGTTCTGGAATTCTGTCTGCACCGTAAATTGTGTATTTAAAGTTGTAATAACGAAGAGGCTGTTCACTAAATTCTACACGACCCTTTTCAGTAAAATATATTAAATCTCCGGATTTACTAGGATTTTTTTTGACAATTTTATCATTATGAAGTTCCAATATTCTTGTTATAAACTCATCAGGATTTTGTGGCGGCAATTCTAACACGTTCTCAACCAGTTGATCCCGTGGAATTAGCGTTCTAATTACATCGAACCTTGGATTTAAAACTGGTTTTTCCGCATATTTTGACTGTTCATGTAATCTGTCGTAAATTTCATTACTTTTTTCAGTATTAAAATTCTGTGAGTTTATACTACTCGGTGTTGTTTTTAGCGTGATATCGTCTTTTACAGTTAATGGATTAGAAATATTCAAATCTTGTGTAAACATTCCATTTACAGTAAATTCGGCAGTTGTTACAATTATCTTCCAGCCAAACCTGTCTGCTGCCCTCTCTGCTGTTTTTTCAGTCATACAGGCAAGACTACCGTTTGATCTTTCAACTAGTACGTGGATGTCGCGACACTGTTTGTCTTGGGTGTTCTCAGCTGATGCCGAAGATGCTGCCATGATACCAAGTACAAAGAGTGTAATCACTCCAATTACTGCCTTGTTCACAGTATGAGAAAAATCACATATTATTTAACACGTACTATCAATGGTTTGAGATACACCGGTGCTTGACTAAAACATGGATCTCAGATTAAATCCTGATTGAAAGATTAAGATTCCAACAAACAATATCCAAAATTAAAACTAAATTTCAACACATCATAGAGGTGTTGTGTGTAATTCGTGTTATCTAGTCAAAGTTATAGACCTGAAAGTGTAGTTCTGCAGATGCGAGCCGCCGAGTCCTGGAGATGGAGCCTTGGTGCTGGAGGTGGAGTCCTGTTGGTGGGGGTAGAGCCTCGGTGTATGGAGTTTTGACATGAACTCTAAGAACAGGAGACCTGAAATGCTAGTAGATGAGATGCGCGAATCATTTACACGCTCCGAAGAGTTTCTGGATCTGGAGATCACAAAAACAGATCCAATCCTGGGACAAAAGACTGACATGCACAACACGATACAGAATGCAACGCTTGAGGAGCTTGGTCTGATGCTAGAGATGGTTCAAAAGATGAACATCGGCAAGACAGGCCAAGCCAGATAGCCGTTACAACAGAGGCAGTCAAAGATCTGCTTGCAAAAGGATGGATGTTTGTCGGGGTGCTTCCAAACGGACAAGTCATCCTGCAAAGAACAGCGATCTGAACCCAAAGTGGAAGTGGACCGGAAGGGATTTGAACCCTCGATCCGATGCATGCCATGCACCTATCCTACCGGACTAGACGACCGGCCCATTAATCAGAAATCTGATTAAAATATGTTTTTCAAATTGGTTATTAACGTTTAGCGGTTATAGGCTTTCTCCGTAAATTCAATCAAAATATGCTGAAAAGCTCAAAGATCAAAAGGATATTTGAACAAAAAAGCTAAAGATCAGTATGTTTTACCCAATATAATGAGAGTAAAAAGTTCAATGCAGGAACAGACAGTCAGAAAAAAATGGACATGGGGACCACGGTATAGGAAAATCTATGAAATAAAGCGTAAACAGGAGTGCAGGAAGACATTCAAGCAAATGCGCTAACTACTTGCCACTCCAGACCTTTTTCAAGACAAAGAACCATGGACGCCAAGGTCTTGATCCGGCAGCCTCGGTAATGTGTTTAATACTTGAAAAAGATATGATCAACTTGTGAGATACAGATCATATCTTGAACTCTCCACAGATATTGTTGACCGCTTCAAATTAAAAAAATATCTTCAAAATCCGAACTAAATGATTCAGCACTGTGTCTGGATCGTACCGTCATACAGAAAATACTGGGCATACAGGCTGCAAAACATGTGATAGAAACACTGCAGCGATTCAACTGAAATCTCAAAGAACAGATATCAGGAATGAAAAGATGCAAAAAAAGTGTCATTCTAGGCACGAATTTATAAAGAGTACATTCTTTGCAAGCCAAATGGAATGATCTCTGTGTTTTATGTGACAGAGGATACCGCACATGACTCTCCAATATTTTGGGGGATGTTATCGGACATGCAGCTAACACAATATATTTAACCTTGTAAATACTGATTCGATTGTTATGGTCGTAGATAATAAAGCAACTGTCACTTATGTTCAATTATTGAAAGAAGATCTTGTAATCATTAGACTAGTTCCAAAAGATGATCCGGTTCCAGAATATCAAGCAGGTCAATTCATCACTTTGGGGTTATCAAATCCTGTAGAAAATGGAAAAATTGTTAGACGTGCATATTCAATTGCATCTCATCCAGAAAATAGAGATTATATCGAATTGGTTATAAGATGGGTTAAAAAGCCACTTCCAGGTAGATTAACTACTCAAATATTTAATGTCAAAGAGGGAGATGAAATTCTTTGGTTAAAGCCAACGGGTAGAGCCTTGCTAATTAATGAGGAATTTAAAAATGGGGAGAAAGATAATCGTCGAATTGTTTGCATCGGTGGCGGAACAGGTCTAGCACCATTTGTAAGTTTTGCACAGCATCTTCACGATGCTGGAGATAAACGAGAAATCATAGTTTTGCATGGGGCAAGTTATGTTGATGAATTAAGTTACAAGGATTTGTTAACGGAACTTGAAAACGAGAGTGTTGCTAAAGGCAAGGATGCATGGAATTTCAGATACAGAGCTGCAATCAGTAGACCTCAAGAATGGTTTAACAGATCATGGGCAGGTCAGGTTGGTCGAGTTGAAACATTCCTAAGACCAAGAGAAAATGGACTTTCACCATTAGAGGAATTAATTGGAGAAAAAATAACTAAAGACAATACAATATTCTATGTTTGTGGATGGCAAGGAACCATTGATGGCGTAATGGATTTCTTAAATCCAAAAGGCTTTGTCACCGAACATGACAAACGTGAAGATGGCAGCTTTGAAGTCAAATACGAATCATACGGATAGAATGTTTGGAAAATCAATCATTGAAATATGAGAATTATCAAGGTGAGGTAATTGATTACAGCACTATACCTAGCACATCTTAATCCCGTAACAAAAGCCCATGTGGAGATTATTACAGAACTAAAAAAACAAGCAGACATTGTTAAAGTAATGCCAGTGGTATTCAAAGATGAAGATAGGGAAATCAATAGTAAAAGTTTTCCGTTTAACTTTGAAACGAGGAAGAAAATGCTTGAATCAATTTTTGGGGATTCAATTCAAATTAGTGATGATTATGCTTTTTATGCACCTTTTAAAAAATATCTGCCACCGTTAGTTAGAAGTAGATCATGGAAATTAAGAAAACAAATCCTTGATGGAGTTAAAGGAGACTATTTTTCATATACCGGAGACAAAGCCGAAGGATACATGTTGAAAATGTATAGATTGAAACCAAAAATTGGTGAAAGAAAGTCACTTTCCGCAACATCAGTTAAAGAAAAACTGTATGAAGCAGTTTGTGAAAAAAAATCCTCATGGAAAGAAGATGTTCCTGAAAGTATAGTCAAAATAATTGAAGATGAATGGAAGACAGTTGAAAAATACGCAAATGAAGAAGACCAAACTACCAGAATTGTGGGAATGAAGTTTCCTAAAGAAGGATATTCAAAATAAATAGAGATTAATACACAGATAGTAAAAATTTTCCATGGCACTACATCTTTCAAAATATGTATGGTTTGATGGAAAATATATTCTTACAGAAAAAGCACAGGTCCCAATTACAACACATGCAATTCATTATGGAACATCAGTCTTTGAAGGAATTAGGGCATACTGGAACGGAAAAAATCTTAATATATTTAGATTAGATGAACACATAAAACGATTTAGAAGATCAGGGCAGTTTTACAATATTTCACTTAATTATTCAGATGAAGAGATCACAAATGCGATAATTGGAATTTGTAAGAAGAATAAAATAAAAAAATCTTGTTACATTAGACCGTTTTATTTTGTAGGAGACTATGGAATCAATCTGCATGTTACAGAAAAAGCACCAACAAATGTTGCAATCTTTACATTTCCTTTTGGGGATTTATTTAATAAAAATGGGATTACAGCAGGAGTTGTATCCTGGAGGAAATTCTCCGACATGTCTACACCGCCACAAGCAAAGATGGGGGGAAACTATCTAAATTCCATAATCGCCACGCAAGAAGCAAAACGAAATGGGGTTGATGAAGCAATTTTGCTTGATTATAATGGAAACGTTAGTGAAGCACCGGGTGAAAATATTTTCATTGTAAGAAATGGTCAATTGATAACACCGTCACTGGCCTCATCTGCATTGGAAGGAATTACTCGTGATTCAATAATCAAAATTGGAAAAGATTTGGATGTGGATGTGGTTGAAAGAGACATTATACGCAGTGAACTAATCATATCAGAGGAAATTTTCCTAACAGGTACTGCTGCAGAAATTACGCCAATCATCAGGATGGATTCAAAGCAAATAGGAAATGGTAGGGCAGGAGACATTACAAAAAAGATGATGCAAGAGTATACTGAAATAGTAATGAACAAAAATGACGATTACTCTCATTGGTTAACTGGGGTATATTAGATGAAAATTATTCAAATTGGAACAGGCGGCTGGGGTAAAAATCACACGAGAATTTTGTCGCAGCTAGGAGTGCTAGTAGCAGTATGTGATGCGGATTCTCGAAAAAGCAAAGAATATGGAGAAAAATATTCTGTTAATCACTATACATCATTAGATGAGTTACTTGTTACAGAAGAATTTGATGGTGCGTTTGTAGTAACTCCCACATCAACCCATACAATAATTGCACAAAAATTACTAGAGGCAAAAAAACACGTTTTCATTGAAAAACCAATGACATACAAATCTGAAGACGGACAAAATCTTGTAAAAATTGCAGAAAAAAATAAGGTGATTCTGACTTGCGGATATATTGAAAGATTCAATCCCGCAGTGGACATAGTCAAGAAGATGGTCAAGGAGAAAAAATATGGAGATTTAGTTATGCTTGAATTTCACAGGGAAAATAGAATGCCTTTACACATCAAAGATGTTGGAATTATTTATGACACGTCAGTTCATGATATCGATACGGCAAATTGGCTATTTGATGAAATGCCTCAAGTAATATTTGCCAGAGCAGGGAGGATAAAACACGAGCATGAAGATTTTACAAGCATTATGTTAGGATACAAAAATGACAAGGTAGCAATTATTTCATCAAATTGGATAACACCTAAAAAATTAAGAAAATTTAATGCAGTATGTACCAACGCAATAATTTCATCGGATTTTATCACTCAGGAAATAGTCATAGAAAAAGATGAAAATACGAAAACCATTCTAAATGAAAAACAAGAGCCGTTATTACTTGAAATTCAGAGTTTCCTTGGAGCAATTGAGGGTAAAAATGCCCTAGTTGTAAAATCACAAGAGGCAGTCAACGTGACAAAAATTGCAGAAGCTGCACTTTTATCTAGTCAAAAAGGAATTCCTATCTATCTGGATCTAAAATGAACAAAACAATGATGGATATTTTGGCATGCCCTATAGACAAGCACCATCCTTTAGAATTATTTGAAATTAAGGAAAAAGATAATGTTGTCTCAGAAGGGGCGATATTCTGTCCAAAATGTTCCAGATTTTATCCAATTATTGAGGAAATTCCAATAATGCTGCCTGATGAATTACGAGATAAAAAACAGGAGATAGATTTTCTGAAAAAATACAAGGAAGAATTACCTGAAAAAATCTCAACTGCAGGAATGCCATGGCATATTTAATTCAACCAGAATGTAAGATTTGATTAAAAACGGCCTAATTGTACATCAACAAAGTATTTATTAAATTTCAGTTGTGTGTCATTATAACATGTTGCATATTGTAGAAAAAAGTAAGAAATTCAATGATGAATATTTTGACAATACTTCAAAAATAAAAATTGGAAAAAATACAAAATTAGAACCGGGAGTAGTAATTTACGATAATTGTGAAATTGGAGAAAACTGTATAATTGGCACATCTGCCGTTTTAAAATCAAATACAAAAATAGGAGATCACACCATTTTCGGAACATTATCCACCTCGGAAGGAAATGTTAAGATTGGTTCATGGACTACAATTCATGCCCAGTGTCATGTTACATGGGGAGTGGAGATAGGAAACAATGTGTTTATTGCACCATTTTTTTACACTGCAAATACTCCAAAAATGAGCGCAGGTAAATTTGGCTATCCAAACACTACAGATGATTCTAGAGATTCGCCATTTGTGGAAGACGGGGTAAGAATTGGAGTGAATGTTGGACTGGCTCCGGGAGTGAGAGTTGGGGAAAATTCTCTAATTGATATGTGCTGTCTAATCACAAAAAGCATTCCTCCAAATTCTCATGTTAGGGCAGACAATACAATAGTAGGTAAAATAATAGGAAAGACCTGATTTAAAAATTAGATTTTTTTGTTAAAAATCTTGTTTTTCATTTTAGACAAAACAATTATCCAAATTATTACTAGAACAATTGCAATAATGGCTTTTAATCCTGATGTGAGAAAATAATCAAAATCACCATAGCCTGAGATCGAAATTGGTCCCAAAATCAAAACCAGAATTCCTCCACCTAAAATTAACAAACACCACATTGCAAACAAAAATATGAAAATATCTAGATTTTTCAAATCAGAAACACCGTCATAAATGCAGTAATCACCGCCAAAACTCCTGAAAATACCGCTAGTTTGAAAATTGCAATTCCTACTTGTTTTTCAGTCATTGGTCCACCACCTGCAAGAATTAATCTCACCAAAGTAACAGGTGCCTTTTTATCATCAGTTGTTTTTAGTCGAAAATCATCGGTATGCACTACGGGTTTTCTCTTGATCTGCCTGTGTTCTACGATTCGTTTTACGCTTGATAGGAACAAAAATGAGTTGATTACAGCAGGTAAAAGGGCAACTGCTGCAATAATTTCTACGCCACCTACAATGGCAATTGCACCATACATTGCACCAAGTGTTAATGCCCCAGAATCTCCAGGAAAAATCCTGCTTGGAATTTTATGATATTTGTAAAATGCTAATGAGACAAATCCAAGTGGTAAACTCACAACTGCAATCTCATAGTTTTGGACAATGAATAAGCAAAGAGACAACGAAAAACTTGCAATTATCATAAACCCGCTTGCAACACCGTTTAGAACATCTATAGAATTGATTGTGTTTCCTGTAATTGGTATCATGAATATAATTAATACAAGGTACAAAACCGGAATTTGTACTGTGCCAAATAATGGGAAAGCAAGATTTGAATCATATGTACCCAATGCAATGATTGGAATTGCAGCTATTGCAAGTGCAACGGGTTTAAACCACCCACCCATGACTTTTCTATCATCAACATATCCAATTACAAATGCTGCAAATGTTGTAATGAGTATGGCAAGAATTTCATTCATCTGTAAAAATGCATAAAGTACAATCTCTGATGCAATTATACCTGTAATAATTGCAATACCGCCAGGTCTTGCCACCATGATATCTTCTTTTTTGTTCATATCTTTTACCGTAAAATTTCTTTTTTCTAAAACTTTGATTAGTGGTGGAGTCATTACAAATACGACTGAAAATGCAACCATGCATGAAATTATAGCTGGAATCAGTAATTCAGTCAATTATCTAACCTTTCGTAACTCTGCCTTTATGTTAACTGCAATAGTTGAACCAATTTTGTCAATTTCAGCCAATTTATTCACAGAAATTTTCCTCAAATCATCCAAATTCTTTATTCCATGTTTGAAAAGAACTCGTGCTCTAACCCTTCCAATTCCTTTAACTCTAACCAAATCAAGTAACTCCTCTCTAATTCCATAAACTATTCTATTTCTCAAATCATCAAATTCTTCAAGCAAGTCTGCTCTTTCCACATGCTTTGAAATCTCCCGAAGACAATATGCAAGCCAGTTGGCATTTTCAGTCATTCTGTGCATGTCTCCAGACTCGATTCTGAGGCTGTCGGAGAGAGATAGTTCAGTTGATTCTGTAATCCATGACTGTAAAGCCAAAAGGCTTCTTGAACAGTCATATTCTGAGATCGGCTCTAAAAGTTGCGTAGAATTGTTCTCTATCATCAAACTTGCAGTCTCGTAATCTTTTTGCCGTAGTGAGAATTTTGGGTAAAATTCTTCACAGTTTGTAATTAAATGTAAAAATCCAAATGTGTGTCTTTTTTCCTGGGAGACGTTTTCTATGGAATCTCTAAAATATGTTGCAGTTAATGGATCAATGTACAACATAGATGTCTTTTTTCCAAATTCAGTGGCAGCATATCGTTCACCTTTTTTAATTATCAAAAACTTGCTTGAAAGAAATCGTAATGAAATATCAATGGCAAATTTTATTGTGGGTTTTCTTGATTGTAAACCACCTAATGTTTGCAAAAAGAATTCCAGGATTTCCTCTTTTTTAATTCCAGGGTGTGTAACTATAACACTGAGTATATGGGTTCGTAAAGATTTGTCATCGGTGATTTTTGATTCTATTGCCTCAGGTTCACCATTGATATAATATTCAATTAGATCTTCGGTATTTCCATTTCCAACAATAATTGATTCACCATAATCATCGTATTGTGGTCTTCCGGCCCTTCCACAGAGTTGTTTGTATTCTAAAATACTAATTGGTCTGTTTGCACCAACTTTTACATTATATCTATTGATATTTGATATTACGACTCGTCTTGCAGGAAGATTAACACCAGCAGCTAAAGTGGGAGTGGATGACAATAGTTTGATTGTACCCTTGCGAAATTCCCTCTCTATTGTTTCTCTGCACTTTTGATTTAGTCCTGCATGATGAAATGCAACTCCCTTTTTTATAAGCAATGCCAAAGTTTTGACTAGCTCTGTGTGTTCATTTTCTGATAAAAGTTTTTTTGATGTTTTTTCTAATTCGACGATTTCTTTTTTTTCCAATATACGAAATACTGCATCTGCCGCTTTTGTTGCAAGTGATTTTGAGCGAATTCTAGTCTCTGCAAATACTAGGGATTGGCCTCCCTGATATACGGATTGCACGCCTAAATCAATTGGAGTTCCCATCAAACTGCGCTCAACTTCAAAGGTCTTACCATCCCTCATTGTAACTTGGCCTTCATCACATACTCCTTCAGATAGTGGAACCGGCCTCCAGTCATTTTTCACTAGCGTGCATTCAAGCCAGTCTGCAATCTCATCAGAATTTGTAATTGTCGCACTAAGACCTACAATTTGTGGTTTTGTTTCTAATAGTTTGAGTTGTGTGAGAATCATTTCAAGTGTTGGACCTCTACTTTCATCACCAATCAAATGAACTTCATCAGATATTACCAAACCAATTGAATCAATCCATTCAGCACCATGTCGAATTAGGGAATCCATTTTTTCATTTGTTAAAATTAACACATTACTTTTTTCTAGGTTTTTTTCAATATTTTCAAAATCACCTGTTGATATTGCAACCTTTACTTTATTTGCCAAAGCGACTTTTTCTAATTTTTTGAATTCTGTAAATTTTTCAGCAGCTAGTGCACGTAATGGACTGAGATAAATCGCCTTGCCTTTGTTATTTGAAAGAAAATTCAATATGGCAAGCATTGCTATCAGAGTTTTTCCACTTGCAGTAGGAGCTGATACCAGAATACTTTTTCCATCTAACAAACCAGATTTTACACTATCTGCCTGTGGAGGATACAGCTTTGTAAAACCTTGGGATTTTAGAAATTCGATTGCAGATTCTGAAAGTTTTAGTTTATCTATATTCATACTCGGTTATAATGACCGGGTTTTGATTCATAAATAGATGCTTCTCTGAGCATTCTTCGGACATAGTTTCTTGCTTCTTCCTCTGTGAATTTTTCACTCTTTTCTAGTTCTTTGACAAATGCTTTCTCTTCCACGGGTACTTTATTGTCACCTTCAAGACCTTTGAGCACATCCATGAACAGTTGCATCTTGGAAACCTCACTTCTGGGTTTTCCTTGTAACACGCCAAGATCGACTTTGCCTGTATTAACATCAACCCCGGCATCCTGAAGCATGCTCTGAATTAGGAATATTGCACGCTCGGCATCTTCCTCCTCCACCTTATCTTTCATGAGTAATCTTGCTCTTGCTGTTGAAAGCCGGATAATTCCCTCTAATTGTCTAGGAGTAACTGTAATCATTTCTTCAGATTCCACATTTCTCATCTGTAGATAATAATCAAGAATTTTTGCTTCAGCCTCTGGTGTTAATTCAGGTTCTCCACGTTTTGCATAGGAGAGATATTTTGTTAACAAATCAACTTCAATAACGGATTTTTTGTCTGTACCTTGAGTTGTATTTCTTTGAATAATGTGTTTTGCAATTTGCATATCTCGTTCTTTGGTTGGAATGTCTCTAACTACAAAGATTAGATCGAATCTAGTAAGCAACGGAATTGGCAAATTAACATTTTCTGTAATGTTTTTGAAAGGATCATATTTTCCGTACATGGGGTTTGCGGCAGCAAGGATTGAAGTTCTGGCATTTAGTGTAGCTACAATACCGCCTTTTGCGATACTGGCAGACTGTTGTTCCATAACTTCGTGTAATGCACTTCTATCTTCTGGCTTCATCTTGTCAAATTCATCTATACTTACAAGACCTTGATCACCTAGTACGACTGCACCTGCTTCTAACATCATGATTCCAGTTTTATCTCTAACTACAGCAGCTGTAAGACCTGCAGCCGTAGAACCTCTACCAGAAGTATACAAACCTCTTGGTGCAATTCTTGCACAAAACTTTAGCATTTCAGATTTTGCAGTACCGGGATCTCCAACAAGAAATACGTTGATGTCTCCTCTAATCTTACTTCCATCACCAAGTAATCTTTGATTTGAACCAACAATTAGTAATAGAATGGATTCTTTGATTAATGATTGACCTTTGATGTGTGGTGCAAATGAATCAATTAATCTTTGATAAACATCGGAACTTTGACTGAGGGATTTGATTTGTTTTTCTTCTTCAGGTGAAATTTCTTCCCTGCCGATTTTTCTATCAGTTTTAGAACCACGTCCACTCAAAAATTCAATATTGTTTCCTTCAATTCTTAATCTGTATAATCCACTATGTCCTCTCTGAATACCTGCAACTGATTCCTGCTCCACCCTTACTACACCAGTGAGGATAATTCTGTCCCCAGGTCTTGAATTGTCCACCAAATCCTGCCTAGTTGTAACATCAATGTAGTGAGGTAGTTGTCCAGGAGGTAAATCCTCAGGAAGTTCTTGTAATCGTAGTATTTGAAAATCAATAAACTTGCTAGCTTCGGGGTTTAATTCAAAGTCTCTGTGTTTGCAACTAGGATTATCACATACTATTGGAATTTTGACATCCATTCCTTTTAGTTGAATTACTTTAGTTTGATGCTCATCAGGACATACAAAAACTAGTTCTTTTGCAAGTGGTTTTACTTCAGATGCTCTTACCACCATTCCTGAAACACTTGTAATATTTCCAATAGTTTCAGCATTGATTTGTCTCAAACTTCGTTCTAATGGGAAATTGATTAATCTTACACGAACTTCATCCTTGATTTTTTCTGCATATTCGGGGAATCTTGTTTGTAATGCTTCTTTGATTGCTCTTGCAAATGCATCAAAGATTCTATCAGGATTTTGAGAAAAAATTACTTCAATTTGTGGCTCTATTACCAAATCATTGTAATCAACTATAATGTATTTTACATTTTTTGGCATCATTTCGTCTATTGCATCTACATACTTGTAGTTGCCATTCCTATCCTTGAATCTAATTAAGAACTCTTTTACTTTATCTGATAAAGCAGAATCTGTAAATGTACTAGCTTGAGCTGCGCTCATTTCGTTCTCCTCTTATCTGTTTTTCAAACTCTACACTATTTTCATGAATTGTTTTATAGAAAATATTTTCTTCGACAGTTAGTTTGTTGTAAAGTTCTGAATTGAGTTTGATAGAATCTGCGATCTTTACTAGTTTGCCTCTTCTCATTCTAAATAATTCTAACATCATACTTTCAATTTTATCAAAATCAATACTGTTTAGTTCCTTCATTGATTCTTTTAGTTTAATGTAAAAGTGAGGATCAAGAGTGGAGATTTGATATTCGCCAACCATTTTTTCTTTTGATAGTGCTTGCGTTAGCTGTGTTATCATATCTGGAGATTCCAGTGTTCCTATTTTGTTATCGGAGAGAATTTTTCCTATCCACTGAGGCATGTTATTTGTATCACCTTGGACACCTTCAATTTTCATACCTGCAACATTATACTTGAAATCTCGATTAACTGTAACTTTAGCATCCTTTAGGTGATATCCAATTGAATGCACTTTTTCTACTTTATCTATTTCCATTTGAGATCACTTTTTCTTATTTAGATCCACAAGTATCGGATCGATCAATTCTGTTAACAATTTGGTTAGATCAATTGATCCTAATTGATTTCAGGCTGATCGCATATAATATGCCAAATTTTGATTTTAAGATGAGGTATGTGATAATAACCAATTCGGATTTATTAATGGGATTTAGCCATTGATATTTATGACTGCAACCGGAATGTGGGTAGAAAAATATCGACCAATAGGACTTTCTGAAATTGTAAACCAAACTGAAATCATTGGTAGTTTGGAAGCTTTAATCAAAGATCCTACAGATATGCCACATTTGATGTTTTCAGGTTCTGCAGGAGTTGGAAAAACAACTGCGGCACTATGCATTGCAAGACAAATTTTAGGTGACTACGCTAAAGACTACACACTAGAGCTAAATGCGTCTGATGAGAGGGGGATAGGAATGGTTAGAGAAAAGGTAAAGAAATTCTCAAGGTTTGCAGGAATGGTCGAGGTTCCATTCAAAATTATCATTTTGGATGAAGCTGATGAGATGACAAATGATGCACAAACTGCATTGAGAAGAATCATTGAAGATACTGCAAAAATATGCAGATTTATTTTCATAGCTAATAATATTTCAAAGATTATAGATCCTATTCAGAGTAGATGTGCCACGTTCAAGTTTACAACAATTTCTGAGGGTGACGTTATTGGCAGACTCGAAGAGATTGCCAAAAAAGAGAAAGTAAAAAATGACAAAAAAGGCCTCAAAGCAATTTATGATCATTCGGAAGGGGATTTGAGACATGCAATCAATCTAATGCAGGCAACTGCCAGTCTTGGTGAGATCTCCGAAGAGAATGTAAAATCTTCAGCCGGCTTGACAAAAACCAGTGATGTTGATGAAGTTCTAAAAATGGCACTAGCTGGAAAAGTTACAGAGGCCAGAGAAAAAATGATTGAATTAATCAAAGTTTACGGAATGTCAGAATCCGATTTTCTAAAATATATCAACTCTGCAATATTCAAATCAAAACATGAAAAATTGGCAGACATTTTAGAAATTATTGCAAAGTATGATTACAGAGTACTAGTTGGAGCAAATTCTGAAATCCAATTATCTGCAATGTTGGCAGAACTAGCTAAAGTAGAAAACTAAAACGCAGAGAGAGGGATTTGAACCCCCGTATGCTTGCGCACACAGGCTCTCAAGGCCCGCGCCCTACCGAGCTAGGCGACCTCTGCAAAAAACATTGAGCAATAGAGGTTAAAATCTGTTGGTATAAAATAGAAAAATAAGAAAAAAGAAAAAAATTCTTTTTAATCGTGTGCGTGTGGATTTTCAGAACCAGATTTCATAAGTACATATGTTCCGGCTGCTTTTTCGTGCCATTCTTGGTTAGCTGATTCGATAAGAATAGCTCCTTCAGGACAAATTTCTTGACAAGCCATACAAACAGTACAATCATGTTCTCTGATTGGCTGTGATTTGTCTGTATAATCTAATCTTTCATCTTGTTCTGTCAAGCCAGTACCATCAAAAGTTTCTCCCAAGCATTTTTCTGCTGGAACATCTTTTTCGGTTCTGAACCATTGGAATGTCTGAACTGGACATACACTCATGCATGCACCAGCTGCAACACATGAATCCCAATCGACTGCAACAGTAGTACCATGAATTCCAAGAGGAACTTGTTTTTCTCCTCTTGTTGCATAGGCTGCTTTTACATCTTCGTTTGAGAATGCTGCACCATCAGTTCTTCCGTCACCCCAAATATAGTGGAAATTTTCACCATCGGAATGGTTAGTTTGTCCTTTTGGTTTAACATCGTTGTGACAAAAGTCTTCTGGTATTTGTAGATCTGCCATGAAAAATAATATTTCTAAATTATATTTAAATCTAGATAAAATTAGTTGAGACTAAATTCAAAAAATAATATAAAAATCAAAAATTTTCAGGTTTAGATTGCTAGATTACAAAGTTTTTGCAGCACTTTCATGCTTTTCAACATTTGATTGATCTACCTTGATGGCTGCTGGAGGACATACTGAAACACAGGCCATACACCAAATACAGTCATGTTCTCTAATTGGATCTGCTTTATCAGTAAGATCTTTGCGTTCATCTTTTACATCACTGCCAGTACCTGCAAAGGTTTGACCAACAACATCTTTTGCCGGAATATCTTTCTCGGTTCTGTACCACTGAAATACTTGTACAGGACAAGCTTCAATGCAAGCACCATCTGCAACACAAGAATCCCAATCTACTGCAACCATTGTACCGCTGACACCAAGAGGAACTTGTTCTTCTCCTTTTGCTGCATATGCTGCAACAACATCTGCATCTGCTAATACTTCAGTTTGTGAACCATCTATGTTTGTGGTTTTACCTGGACCCCACATAATGTGGAAATTTCCATCATCAAGGTTAATTTTTCCCATAGGTTTTAGACCTTCAGGGAAATTTTCTGCTATTGGCATGATACAATTTTCTTATAGTTATTATTTAAATCTAATAGATGTATTACGAACGTGCAAGTAAACCATAGATCTGCTAGGAAGGAGGATTCCTTACGTTCATAACGATCAAGGGTTAATCCTCGGGATATGGATATTATCAAGTATGATGTGTATAGAGGGCCAAATCTCGGGGTATACATTACTGTCAATGACAGTATTGGTCTAGTTCCAATGGGATTTGCTCAAACCAAATCTGACAAACTTGCAAAATATCTTAATATTGAAATTCATCATACTGCAATTGCCAATACTAGATTAATTGGTGCACTATCAGTTATGAACAATAAAGGAATTTTACTTCCAAATACTGCTTATCAAAATGAATATGATTATCTAAAAGCTGAAACTGATTTAGAAGTTGGAGTACTAGATACTAAATTTAATGCTCTAGGAAATGTAATCTGTGCAAATGATAAAGGAGCAGTAGTATCTCCGTGGTTATCAAAACAAGACTGTCAAACAATTTCTGACGTTATGGGAGTGGAAGTAATTCAGAAAAAAATTGCGGGATTTAATCAAACAGGAGTAGTCCTTGTTGCAAATGGAACCGGTGCGGCAATACATCCAGAAGCTGACGAGGAAGATATGAAGATGATAGCCAATGTCCTAGGCACAAATATTGAACAGAGTTCAATCAATAATGGAATTCCGTATGTATCATCAGGAATTTTGGTGAATAATCACTGTGTGGTTGTAGGTTCTTTGACCAGCGGTCCTGAAATTATGATGTTGACTAGAGCTTTTCTAAATTAAGAATGGATCTCGGATCTTCTGCTAATTTTTCTAAAGAGATAGTTCCTTCAGTTCCATTTGTCATGTCTTTGAGAATTACATCTCCATTTTCTAGCTCTTGTGGTCCAACTATAATTGTAAATTTGGCATGTCTTGCAATATCCATTTGTTTTTTCATGTTTCGTCCTGCTAAATCAATATCTGTTGGAATATTGTTGAGTCTGAGCAATGATGTGATAGAATGAGCAACTTTTTGCATCTCTTCATTAATGTACAATACTGCAATTCGGTTTTGGGTTGATTCATGAATTATTTTTTGTTCTTGCATTGTTAATATCATTCTCTCAACTCCTCCTGCAACTCCTGTTGCACCAATATCTTCTCTGTTGAATGCCTTGGTTAGAGTATCATATCTACCCCCACCTGCAAGCGCACCCAAAGTTGAATTTTTATCAAATACTTCAAAGACAATTCCTGAATAGTAGTCTAATCCTCGTACAATTCCGAAATTAATTCTAACATTTAAAATTCCTCTGTTGTTTAGCGAATCAATTAGTGCTTTTAGTTCATCCCAAGATTCTAGTTGTGAAACATCAAATGCTTTTTCCACTTTTATAATAGAGCCCTTAATTTGGGAAAACTCTAGAATTTTTTCTAGTTTTTCTGGGTCATATCCCTTTTCCTGGAATTCTTTTAGAATCTGATCCTTTGATTTTTTTGTAATCTTGTCTACTGCTCGTAAAATATCTGCAATCAATTCGGGATCTTTTGAATCAAAGATTTTGTTGATGTAAGACTCTACAAGATTTCTGTGACTGACATCAATTGTGATATCTTTGAGTGACAAAGAATCAAAGAGTCTGGATGTAATTTCTATGATTTCAGCTTCTGATTCTAGGCTAGCTTTGCCATAAACCTCAATATCCCATTGGTGAAAGTATCGGTATCTTCCCTTTTGTGGTTCATCATATCGAAACACTCCCCCAAATGCCGCGATTTTGGCTGGCAGTTTCATTGATTTTTGAGATGCTGCATATCTTGTGAGTCCCATTGTAAAGTCAAAACGTAATGCTACTTCTCTATCACCTTTATCTTTAAAATAATAGATTTCATCTCTAATTCCAGGACCTGATTTTGTTTCTAGGGTTGATAGTAATTCAATTGGGGATGGATCCATGAACGAAAAACCATACAAGTTTGATAATTTCTTAAAATGAGATCTGATATATTCGATGTTGGCGTTTTCCTCATCCTCAAAGTCCTTCATTCCACGGGGCAGTTCCAAGATAACTAGTTCTCAAATGATTGTGATTTAGATATTTCTGTGATGACTGAGAATAATTGGTGTAATGGTTAGATTATTTTCTTTTGGAAGAAAATGCTCCTAGGTAATAGTGCATATTTTGTGATTCAAATCTACAAATGCAGATATATTGTCATACCATGTCTTTGCTGTATTTTCCAGGGTTTCAATGTTGATATTGTAAGTTGTTGTGTACAGTACAATTTCAATGTCTCTTTACCATATTTTCTACAATTTTTTTTGAAGATTTTAGGAATTGTATCAGGAATTAGATGAAAATTCCTTGTATGGGGTGTATTTACAGTGATTGTATTTCTCCATGTATTGTAGAATTCATTTTATAAATCAAATACTGTTTGTTGTATATGTGGAACTAGATGCTCTAGTTCTGTAAAATATTTGTCAATTAGTTGATTCAACATATGATGAATCATTATTTTCAGTCATTGAGTATTATGTTGAATTTGAAGATTTAAGATTATTGAAATGTTTTGATGCTAATTTGTTGATTTTGAATTTAGTGAAATTGATCTCTGATCAAACTTGATAAAGATTGCATTGGCACTTTCTATAAGAGATTGAACATATGGATAATTTGAATTTCCAATGATGTCATTTTTGATAATGCTGAGATAGTGTCTTTGCCGTTTTGCTAGTCGTCGTTTATTTGATTTTGATGTGACAGAATTTTTCAATTCACTCAGATTTGCAGAGATATCGCACAGTTTGATTAATTTTGCACTAAATGATGATTCTTTAAGTAAAATCACATATGCACGCTCTCGTTTTTTCCTAGTTAGTGTCATGTCTTTTGAAATTGATGACACTAGTACTGCAATTTCACTTTCAAACTGCTCATACAGATCATCAAAGGTTGTTTCCGTGTTCTCTATTGTATCATGTAACCATCCCGCACAAAATATCTGCTCATCAATTACACCCAAACTTTTGAGTCGATTTACCACATCATCAAGATGTTTAGAGTATGGTGTGGTGCCATCTGTTCTGAATTGGCCTGCATGTTTGTTCTTTGCAAATAATTCCGCACTTTTTATAATATCCAAAATATTCTAAAACTCTTGCAGGTTTTACTCAATATATCCTAGTAAACTATATTCTAAAGAAAGATGGTATTCTCTCATATGCCAATTGAGAAAACACTTCTTGGAGATTTGGAGATTTGTCGAATTCTTAACGGAATGTGGCAAGTTGCAGGAGGTCATGGTCAGATTGATTCAGAATCGGCCATATCAGATATGGGAAAATATCAAGAGTCTGGATTTACCACATGGGATTTGGCGGACATTTACGGTCCTGCAGAGTCATTAATTGGAGAGTTTAGAGAAAAAACAGATAACAGTAATTTTCAAGCACTAACAAAGTTTGTTCCAAATCCCGGTCCTATGAGCAACAGCATCGTAACTCATTATATCGAGCAGTCATTACAGAAAATGAAAACAGACTGTATTGATTTGCTCCAGTTTCATTGGTGGGATTACAATGATATGAGTTATCTTGATGCGTTGAATAATTTATCAAAATTACAAAAAGAGAATAAAATCAAACACATTGGACTGACAAACTTTGATACGGAACGAGTAAAAATAATGAAAGAGCAAGGATATGATTTAGTATCAAACCAGGTTCAATATTCTATTTTAGATCAAAGACCCGACAGAGTAATGGTTCCATTTTTTGCAAAATACGGAATAAAGATCCTCTCTTATGGGACGTTACTTGGGGGGTTTTTCTCTGAGAGATATATGGGAGTTGATGAACCACATAAAGGGGAATTAACTACATCCAGTCTACAAAAATATAAAAATATGATTGATGTATGGGGCGGATGGCAACTGTTCCAAGAGTTGTTAGATGTGTTAAGTAACACTGCCCAAAAACACAATTGCAGCATTGCAAATGTTGCAACACGTTTTGTTTTAGACAAACCACAAGTTGCAGGGGTAATTATTGGTGCAAGATTAGGGATTTCAGAACATAGAGAAGACAATAGTAAAGTATTTGATGTAAAACTAGATGAGCAGGATATTTCATTGATTAATTCTGTCACCACAAAATCAAATGATCTCTTTGATATCATTGGAGATTGTGGTGGAGAATATAGATAAAAAAATTCTAGACATGGAAATTTATATGATAAACCAACTATACAAATTACTTGGCTGAGAAGGTTTTACCCAAAGAAGATTCTGATTTTAGTCTTCCAGGAAGAATAGATGAGAGTAATTCTGCATATTTTGAACCTGAAATAGAATCAAAACCAAAACCCAGATCACTTACCATATTTGGAATAGCTTTTGTTTTAGTTGCTACAGGAATATTTACATATTATTTTCTAAATCAAAGTGAAATTGATTCACAAATTATTGATAATACTGCATTTAAGACGCTAGAGGAGAAGATGGCAAAGCACTATGGAGTTGGACAATTTGGTAGTGAACACGCACATGCGGCATTGGCAATTTTTGTAAATGGAAATCAGATAGATTTTTCACACCCACAATTTCAGCTTCAAAGCAAGTACATTCATTTTGAAAATTATAATCCGTACCTAATCCACAAGCACGCGACTGATGTTCCATTGGATATGTTGTTTGCACCATTTGGATTAAAGATAACATCTGATTGTATAGAATTAGAGTATGAAGCAGGCACAAATCAATACTGTACGGGCAAAGATAACTCCATGATATTTTTAGTGAATGGAAAATCTCTTGCAAACATTAATCTCTATGAAATAAGACATAATGATAGAATTTTAATTTCATTGGGGGATTCAGAATTGGTTTCGGGCCAGTTAGAATATTTAAAGGGGCTGAAAATTTATGATGTTCCAAAAATCAATAAAATGGTTCCTGGGAAAGATATTTTAATTTGAATCGCTAAAATTTAGATACAATGGATGTGAAATCTTTTGGAATATTAATGAAACAAAAAAATCAAATGGTTGAGTGTGTCCACACTTGTAAAAAGAAACTGTGATTGCAAGAACTAGTGGTTATTATTAAACGAGAAATTGATCCTGTCTGAAATTTTAGAAGATAAAATGAAAGTGTTATGTAGATGCACTAGACATGTGTAGATATCATTATTGAAGCAAGGGTAAGAAAATTAAAACAACAGTTCAGAGTTTAAAATCAGAACGAGAACTACACAACAAGACAATCATTATTAACTGAAAAACACATCTAGATTTTTTTTAAATCCATTTTTTATTTTTTCAAATAGATAAATACAGAGATTAAACCAAGATTACTCATGAATGCATTTAATGCCATCAAAGAAAGACAGTCAATGAAACATTACGATATAAATCATAAACTAACAGATGATGAAATTAATCAACTAATGTCATTAGCAGTTCTATATCCAACGTCATTTAACATGCAAAATTGGATATTTGTTATACTCAAAGATCCCCAAATCAGAAAACAAATTCATGCAGCAATATCATCTGACCAAGCCCAAGTTACTGATGCATCATTATTACTCATAGTTGTTTGTGCGTATTTGAAATCATGGAATGATAATCCTGGCCGACACCGGGCAAATTCCGCTAAAGAGGCTCAAGATTTTTTGATATCAACCAGGGGGGACTATTTACGAAGGAAAAGACCGGTTGCAGGAGGAGATGAGACAATGAAATCCTGCAGAATTGCAACCCCGATTATTATGCTTGCCTCAAAATCAAAGGAATATGATTCAAATCTCATGATGGGATTTGATCCTGAAAAAATAACTCAAACCATCAAACTTGCTCAAGAACACACAATCTCCATGCTAATTGCCGTTGTAAAACAGACACAACCTGCAATGCCTGGAGGTAGAGAACTTTCATTAGACAAAGCAATCTTTGTTGATAAATTTTCAGAAAATATGGAAAATTAGAATTGCAAACTATTCAATCTCTAAATAAAAAAATTACCAACTGCAAAAAATGTCCCAGATTATCTCAATACATTAGAGATGTTGCAAAAAATAAGGTTAGACGATTTAAAGAGGAAAAATACTATGGTAAGCCATTATCAGGATTTGGAGATATTAACGCTAAATTATTAATTGTTGGATTAGCACCGGCAGCTCATGGTGGAACCAGAACAGGAAGAATGTTCACCGGGGATTCATCGGGGGATTGGTTAATCAAAGTGATGTACAAACATGGATTTGCATCCATTCCTACTAGTCAAACTATAGATGACGGATTAATATTGAAAAATGCATACATTACAGCAGCAGTAAGGTGTGCACCACCTCAAAACAGACCAACTCGAGAAGAGATGAATACCTGTTTTAATTATTTAAAACAAGAAAAGGAAATTCTAACAAAGGTTACAACAATTCTTTGTCTTGGAAAAATTGGATATGATGCAACATGCAAATTATATAATGTCAAACCAGAAAAATTTGGACACAATAAATTATTCACGTATGATGGATTCAAAATTCTAACATCATATCATCCGTCAAAACAAAACACACAGACAAAAAGACTAACTTGGAGTCAGTGGTCTGTAGTATTTGCAAAAGCAAAAAAATTAACAAAATAGAAGACAGAAATTTTCTGCTGATACCCTTTACAATGCCATGCAGTAGGCTATGACATGTAACACGATAATAGGATATTGTATTTTGAATATCCCTGCGTTCTGTCTTCAATGGTATTAGGCAATCAAGAATAATAAAGCAGATCAAGGAGATTATGTAAATTTGTATAGAATTTATATTATTTCTAAATAAATTTATAGAATTTACCTAGAACTCTTTAAATGTTAATTTCACTTAGAATGTTTGACGAGGGTCTATCAGGTGAAATTCAAAGAGTAAACTTTGAAAAAATAGACGAATGGGAAAAGGAAAATATGAAAAGGGCAAAAGTATCCAAAATTCATGTTTTCCACTCAACCTCGTTTCTTATTTCGTTTTCAAAATTGCATCAAATACATCTAAAGTTATGTGTCAACAACGATAAAATGAATGATTTTGTAAACAAGTTTGATTTAATAGTTATTTCACGTAATCAATGAATCAATTCAATATTAGAAGATAGTTCTTGTAGTCATGTGTCATATTGTGATTTTTTTATTCCTCTAAGATAATCTTGAAATTAAAATTTGTTTATCATGGCATTGTACTTTTAATTTGTAGATATTTTTGTTTTTATCATGTATAGTAGAATGAAAATTTATCTAGTCCTGATGAATATGGGTATCGTCATTTGTAGCTTTGTCAAAATCATGATTATGTGAGCCATCAGCATGTCCTTTTCCACGAAGAATAAAGCACGTTATTGCCAATGCAATTGCAACTCCTGCTGCTACACCAAATGCTGCCATGCTAGCTTCTGCCATATCAAAAACTTCCTTTTAGGTTATTAATATATTCTGCCATATTCAGAAGTTCCGATTGTGCCTTAATTCGGGACCCCCATCTCACGGCGGATCCGGGAGCTTGGCATCACAGCACCACAGATGGTTTGCCGCAAACACAATATACCTGTCGCACTCTTTTGTAACATTCTCTTCTATTACGCCCCCCGTCTTTTGACACGATGATCAGTTCGAATCCAAATTCTTTTCCGGCGACGTTTTTCATGACATGCAGGATGCAAAACCCCGCTGACCCTGCACGTGTTCAGCTATCGCTTTTTTTATTCCAAAGTTCTTTATTGCAGGCATTAAAAACTTCATACCGGTCATGTTCAGGGTTTGCATGACATCAACTGTATAAAATTCTCAGTCAAGCAGCAGCCGGCCCAGATTTGATCCTGCAGTTCTTGAATTTTTTGAGGATTTTACGCATGAAATTAGGATTAAACCTACCTACCGCATGGATGGTGCTACAGATTATACGAGCTGATTCTATGAGCATCATTCATTTCCATTCCTCTGATCTTCGATAAAAAGTCCGCACTAGGTCTTATACCGTCACCGTTTCTGTTTGATCTGCCTGTTCTGCGCAATGCTGTTTTTACACATGTATAATAGAGTGCGACCGCATCCTTTGCTTCGTACATGACATTATAACAGTATGAGAACTCTATCGACATCTTAAATCCCTTGGGGAAATTCGAATTTACGGCATAATTTTATTCAGAATAGAGCACAATCGGAACTTTTGATATTAGAAAAAAATTAAGAAATTATGGTTGTTTCTTGTATAATAGTATACAATGCACAAAAATGGTCATCTACCATTCTCATCGAAATTGGTATTTTGAGCATGATTGGGCATTATTGATACAAAAAAGGAAAACACCCTCAATATTGAAATTTTTTGTATAATTGGGATCAAAAATGGTTTTTTATATAACAAAAACGTAGAATTCATCAGTATAACCTAAATACTAAACTCGCATTATCTTATCAAGTAGGAACTCTCACCAAATAACTAATCGTTGCTGGTCTTAAGTTCCAATTTTTTTAAAAATCAGTAACCTTAATTGTAAAAACACCATCCGTGTAACAATTACAATGAATATCAAAATCGGCTGTACAGGATGGAGCTATCAAGGATGGTCAGGTACATTTTATCCTAAAAATCTAAAACGATCTGAATGGCTAAAATACTACTCTCAAATTTTTGAGATTACAGAAATTAATTCGACATTTTATAGAATTCCAGCTCAAGAGGTTGTACGGCGATGGAATACAGATACTCCAAGACATTTCAGATTTACAGCTAAATTTCCATCAATAATTACCCATGAAAAGAGGTTAGATAGAGTGAATTCTGAGATTTTTACCTTTTTAGCATCTCTTTCTCCAATCCATGAAAAAATGTCAGCCCTTGTCTTACAATTACCACCATCATTGTCATTTGACGAGGCAAAACCAAGATTAGAAGAACTCTTTGATTTACTTCCGGATGATTTTGTATATCCTATTGAAGGCAGGCATGAATCATGGTTTTCTGAAGATGCAATAACGTATCTTAAACAAAACAAACACTGCCTTGTTTGGAATGACGTTGCAGGTGTAAATAATCCAATGCCGATAATATCAGACTATCTATATGTTAGATTAATTGGAGATCGCTCCATTCCTGATTCAGAATTTGGCAAAATTTCCAAAAATAAAGACGTACTAATTGCAAATTGGGCAAAAAAACTCCAAGACATCAACGATATTCCAAATGCAATGGTAATGACAAACAATCACTTTGAAGGATTTGGTCCTTCCACGGCAAATTCTTTGAGAATGCATTTAGGGATGCGAGAATTGATTTGGGAAGAAAAGAAACAGAAAACACTAGGCGGTTTTTAGAAATAGAAATTCTTCAAGGGATTTTGAATAGTTAAGGCAAATGTATACTACTTGGATCAATACCAATTGCCTCACTAAAATAATACCCAGCCAAAATTGTTACAGAAGACCAAACACATGAACCTGCAAATGTGTATAATACAAATTTGGGAATTTTCATTTTTAGTAATCCTGCGGGAATTGAGATCATTTCTCTCATCACTGGAACCATTCTTCCTAAAAATACTGCCCTGTCACCATATTTTTCAAACCAAATATCAACGCGTGCCAATTTTTTTTCATTTACTTTAACATATTTCAAATAACGAAGTAAAACAACACGACCTAGTTTTAGAGCGATAAGATAGATGACAGATGTTCCAATGGTTGCACCAATTGCACCAAGAATAATCATCGGAATTAAACCAAATATAGTAATACCTTGCTGTGATGCTAGAAATCCAGCAGTTGGAAATATTGCCAAAGTGGGAATTGGTGGAACTATGGTTTCAAGTAATGCAGCTAGGAAAATTCCTTCATAGAGGTGTTCTCCTAGAAATTCCCCAATCCATATCAAAAAAGAATCAAAGAGTTCCATTTGCTTCTGGGAATGAAATCTTACTAAATTACCTTACGAGAAGAGAGTACAGGGATGTTTTGTGCCTAAAGATTGAGGTGAAAAATGGAAAATACCATATATACCAAAATCCTAGAATATAATCATGAATAAGTTGTTAGGAGTTGCAATTGTGGTAATTATCGCGGGAGCAATTTCAGTATTTGCGCTATCACCATATTTTACAGAATCAACTATTGATGAGGCAATTCCGGATGGCGCAATAATTCAATCTGAGATAAAAGATAAGGAGACGATTACACAGCATGAGGATGAAACTATGATGGACGAGGAGATGATGGAACAGGAGGAGATGATGATGGAACAGGAAGAGGAGGAGATGATGAAAGAGGAGATGATGATGGAACAGGAGGAGATGATGAAAGAGGAGATGATGATGGAACAGGAGGAGATGATGAAAGAGGAGATGATGATGAAAGAGGAGATGATGATGGAACAGGAGGAGATGATGGAACAGGAGGAGATGATGAAAGAGGAGATGATGATAAAAGAGGAGGAGATGATGGAACAGGAGGAGATGATGGAACAGGAGGAGATGATGATAAAAGAGGAGATGATGATGGAGGATGAAACTATGATGGACGAGACAATTCTAATGTCCTTTGCAGGGGAATTCATAGGAGTTGGAGATGGCATTCATGACGCACGAGGTGATGCATTTACTATACCAATAGAAGATGGCAGTAACGTACTGAGATTAGAGAATTTCAAATCAACTAATGGTCCAGATTTGTATGTTTATTTATCAACTGATGATAATGCATCTGACTTTATCAACTTGGGAAAACTCAAAGCAAATAGCGGAAATCAAAATTATGAAATTCCAGAAACTACTGATCTAAGTAAATACAACAAAGTATTGGTTTGGTGTAAAGCATTTGGGGTTTTGTTTGGAAGTGCAGAGTTATCTTCCCAATAAAATTATACAGTCTCAAAAGGAATTTTTTATAACTAACATAAATTATGAACAATCAATGATTGCAACAATAATTACCCTACCAACATTTTCAAATTTTATTCCTGGAAGATTATTTTCCTTTTCAGGTACAGATAATGGACAATCAAATCCAAACCGCAGATTCAAAATGATACTTTGGTCAATCATTGCAGGTACGAGAGGGGGTATAAACAGGGCTAAAATCCTCAATCTAATTAAAGACACCCCAATGAATGCAAACAAGATTGCAACGATACTAAACTTGGATCACAAAACAGTAATTCATCATGTAAAAATTCTTTCAAAAAATGAATTGGTATCAAAAGATGAAAAAGAGTATGGTGCAGAATATCATTTAACAGAAATTATGAAAAAAAATCAAAATGTTTTAGAAGAAATAATGACAAAAATTGGAACAAAGTAAATTAACAAATTACAGGAGCAAGTCATATTGGTAGATTTTATGCTATCGGCAGTAGTATCTGCGTTTCTCAATATTGGCTTGTTACTAGTTGTAATTACAACTTATGTTCAAAACACGAGAGTAATTAGATCATACTACACATCAGGTCTAATTTTAGTTGCAGTATTATTGATGATTCAAAATATTGTAATTGTATTATTTTGGTCAACACTATACATGAATGACAAAGTATTGATGATGTCAGTTGATATAGTATCACATTATTTATTTGCAATTAATGTAATTCAAACAATTGGATTATCAATTCTTGTTTGGATTACAAGAAGATAACTCGAAAAAAGAGCGGGATCTAAAATGGATAATGCCCAAGATGATTTTTCAAGTTATTTGTTTAATGAAATCAAAAATCAAGTGTTCTTGCTCTTTGTGTAATAATTACAATGTCATCTGTCATAAGCATAGCAGAAATATTTGAATCTGCTGCAGCAAAATCAAAGATGTACGAGGTTATCATAACAAATCTCACACTAGGACAACCAATTACTATGTCTTACTAGTAACTCATTTTGTAGATGCGTGATTTTTCATCGTAGGTGAAATGACAAGTAATGAAATTCAATAATTAGATGAAATGGAAATCCAGAACTTTTAGTGGAAATGCTTCAAGGCAAACAGTCCCCAGATGTTTTGGGTATTATTCAAGGTGAAAAACCAATAGTTCCAGGAAACGATCCAGGAAACAGCCCAATCATTCAGAAATCTTTGAGGTATAATCTAAGGATAACAATTGATATCTTTCATTTGCAAGCATATTGATTTGTACAAATATGGTTTTGCAGGAATTGACTCAGTCAAACTCTCAATAAACCAAAAATAGTTTACGCAATGACCTGTGATGTAAGAATTCAAATGGATGCAGGGGATTTTACATATATTGTTCTCCCTTACCGGGGAGCAACCTATGTTTCTTCAGACGATGAAGAAACAGGTACAATAATACAGTAATTGCAGAGACAAGTAATAATCCCACATCTAGGAACATGGGAGGTGATAATTTACTTGAATGTGTTATGCATGGATAACCCGGTTGCCAAAATAGGCATTGTACAAATGAAGTAATTCTCCAACTCTAATTGGAATTTTCTTATTTTTTATTAATAATTCTCAAGCTTGTTTAGGATTTTAATTTCCTGCTCTAGGGAATCATCTCCAATTGATTTCATTTCACGGTAAAAGTACTCATTAAACTCCATGAACAGTTTTTCATATTCATCAGAGACCTGTAACGGGGAAGACATCCTCTCCCACTGACCTAATGATTTTGTTTCTACATATTGAGGTACATGTAATCCTTGGTCATAAAAGAAAGAAGGCTCTATGATGGCTCTATCATCATAGAGGGATCTTCTTTCATCAAAAACCCAGGTCTTCATTAGTTCTGCATATCGTGATAACAGCACGCCCTTTTGAATTCCAGAATTATCATAATGGTTTGATTCTTGATCATCAATTCTAATGACAACTTGATCACCGTCAAGTTGGCCATTTCTGTCTTCATAACTGGTTTTTAGGACAAGTTTTGCATCTTCTGATGTTTTTTCCAGTTTTAGTAAAACAATGCCACCCTTGATCTCACCACCTTTTGTTTTTGATGGAAATAGCGTGTTTACCTTCATGATTTGTCCTGTAGATTCATCAGCTTCTGGGGAACCGTAGACTTTTTTGATATCATATCCTTCTGCATCAAGACTCAAAAGTAAATTAAAAACCAATGGAGTCACCATAAATTCAAACTCATCAACCATTCTATTTTTGAATTCGGATGCAGAATGAACAGAATAATAGTTTGATCCTTTTGCTTTAGTTAGTTTTTCTGCAAGTTCGGTGTTAAAATCAACGCCAATCCCGATAAATGTGGTGTAGATTCTCTCTTTTGCATTGTTAGTTATCATTCCCAGCAATCCAGAATCCGAAGTGTTCCCAAGGTTTGGCATCGCATCAGTCAGAAAGATGATTCTGTTTTCATATTCATCAGAATTGATATCTTCAAATTCATCAAATAAAGAAGTACCAAGAATCATTCCGGATTCCATATTTGTTCCACCTACAGGATATATCTGCAAAATATTTTCTGCAAGTCTTTCTTTGTCAGTAAATCCCATGTTTTCTAGTGGCTTTGCAACTTGTGCGTGATTATCAAATAGAACTACACCAAAATTATCATCATCTGTTAGATGATCAAGCAGGCCCACAACAGACTCGTTTGCAAGTTGCATTTTAGATTTTTTATCATCCAGGTTAGGGAAAGATCGAGAATTATCATAGTGATACGTATTGAACTGGGAACTCATTGAACCAGAAACATCCAGTACTATGACTAGATTCAATTTCTTTCGTTGGAAATCAGATTCTTTAATTCCAGAATTCAATCCAACTGAAAGGTAATAATCGTCATTTTTTGAGAAGGGATCTTCAGAAATTGCATAGCTGTATGAAGGACAAAATAATTTTTTACATTCCTGAGATTTTCCAGTGTCAAAAAAATAATCATAGAATAATCCCTCATGTGTGATATCTGTGTGCAGGGGCAGGAAATTATTTTCAATGTTTTCCCTAAAATTATTGATATCCTGGGCTCCGCCTACTGCAAATCCAATACTCTCAGAACTGGACTCGTAAGCTATATCCGGGACCTGACGCATAGCAGCAGGTTCGGCGTCAGAAACATACGAAGATTCTGCCTGTAGTGCGGTTGGGGGTGCGGGTGCAGATGCAGGTGCAGATGTGGATTCCTCAGGAACAGCAGAATGTTGAGAATACCATGTATCAGCCATGTTTTCAATATGGGGCTGACTGTTTTTTTGAGGAATTATCTTTGTAGCCCATCCGGTTTGCAACAATCTAAAGACATCATCCTTATCCACACATGCAGGATTTCCATCATTTTTGAGAACCAAAACATGGTTTTCTTTACATTGTAAATCTTCAGTAGGAACCTCATTTTGAATTTGCTGTAGTAATGAAAGATGATCTGCAAATGAAATTGATGTTACACTTATGACCAAGACTGCTGTAATTAGTATTGCAAAGATTATTTTTTTAGAATTTCTATTTACCATGCTATTACGGTTTTCTAGCATATTACGAGATAAAGAGTCATCATCATTGGGAAATTTCATACAATAGTTCTATGTAGATTTAGTTTATAGCGTTTGATGAAATTTGAATTTCACCAAAAATGATAAATATATTATGGTTTTAGAAATACCTTCAATATATCAGGTTTCTTTGCATGTTCTATTGCATCTGAGAATTTCTCCAAAGGATATGTGGAATCAATCATAGAATCAACAGAAACTAAACCAGTAGCTAGTGCATCAATTGCAGGTTTGAATAATCCACAACGAGAACCAATCAATGTAATTTCATTAACCACTGTAGGGGTCAAATCAAGGTTTTCCCTTGACGTAATAGTTGATTTCAAAATTACAGTTCCTCGAGGTTTAATCAGTTTCATAGTATCTGCAAATCCAGAATTGCTTCCAGTAGCTTCTACCACCAAATCAAAAGATTGTTCGTCAGATGGTTCTATGCCAATTTTTATCTTAATTCCACTACTTGCTAAATTCTCAAGCTTACTTGCATGTCTACCAAAACATGTTAGATTGGGACATGTTAGTCTTAAAACTTGAATAATTAATTGAGCCAATCTTCCATCACCGACTACTGCAACACTCCATTGAGGTTGTAACGTTACCTGCTCCGTAATTTCAAATGCTGCAGCAAGAGGTTCAACAAATACTGCCTGCTCATCAGTCATACAATCAGGAATTACATGTAGGTTTTTTTCAGGAAGTGAAAGATATTCTGCAAAAGCACCATCTCGTTTTAAAATTCCCAAGACTGTTCTTGTAGGACAATGTCTATCCATTCCTTTTTCACAAGATTCACAAACACCACATCCCGTGTTAATCTCACCTACAACTCGTTTTCCAATCAAATCAGGATTTTCAGATTTTTCTACAGTACCTACAAACTCATGACCTAATATTCCCTCATATTTCATGTAACCATTCAAAATTTCCAAATCAGTTCCACAAATGCCAGCTAAATTCACTTTTACCAATACCTCTCCAGGTTTTGGTTCAGGATAATTTTGCTCATAATTCATTTTTCCCCCACCAAAACAGATTGCTTTCATATCAAGAGCAAGGTTGTTTTCTAATTTTAAAATAGTGAAATTCTAAAAAATAAAGCTCATTTTTAAATAATTTAGCTTAATGATCAATGCATGCCAAGAATTTCACATTTTGATATTCCGGTGGATAATCCAGAAAGGGCACAAATTCTATAGTGATGTGTTTGATTGGAAATTTGAGAAATGGATGGACCAATGGATTATTGGATGGCAAAAACAGGTACTGAGCAACCCGGAATTGATGGGGGAATCTCAAAAAGAACGCCAGGACAAATTGGAATAACAAATACCATCAATGTCACATCAGTTGATGAATTTTCAAAGAAAATTACAGAAAATGGAGGAGATTTGCTAATTCCAAAAATGCCAATTTCCAAAGTAGGATGGTTTGCACAATGTACAGATACTGAAGGGAACATGTCTGGAATTATAAAATTGAATGAAAAGACAGGGTAAAACCATCCAAATTAATAATCAGGCATATCACAAGTTTTCAATTGAGCTACAAGTTCTTAGATCATTCAACTGATGCAATTATTGAAGTCACTGCAAAAAATCTCAAGGAAGCATTTGCAGTGGCAGCAGATGCAGAAATCAATCTTACATTAGATCAAGGTAAAGTGGAGGAAAAAAACCAAAAAGAATTTTCAGCCCATGGAAAAGATTTGTATTATCTTTTATTTAGTTGGTTAGAAGAAATACCATTCGTCCTAATTACCGAGGGATTTGCAATCAAGAGAATAGAATTCAATATTGAAGAAAAAGAGGGAGGATATAAAATCAATGCAATAGCGTATGGAGAGCCATTAGATGTGAAAAAACACAATTTCAAAGTAGAAATCAAGGCTCCAACATTTTATGATATGGAGATTAGACAAGATGACAAAGTCTACATGCGGTTTTTACTAGATTTATAGAAGTGTTTATGCATAATTGAATTTTTAATTGTATTTTTGATGATTTCTCTGACGTAATGATGATTTTTCTGTTCTCAAATAAACGATTACGCACAAGGTCTAGAGTTTGTGAATAATTCTTTGCACTTACCTAGAACAAATTATACATGTTTTTTAAAAGACTATACGGTAAAATGACTATTGTGAGAACAAAATTAGGACTATTTGCAGTATTGTCACTAGTCGTACTGATGATAGTTCCAGCTTATGCATCAGTTACTTCAATATCACTTGAAAAGAGCTTTTACACTAATGATGAGAATCTTAAATTCGTTGGGACCCAAGATGGAAAAAATATTGTTTTTGTCATAATTCGTGACAGCCATGGAAAGTATAAGGGCATGTTATCGGATCCAGCACCGGCTCAAGGGGAATTTTCTGTAATTCCAAAATCTGTAACAAGCTTCTTTCAGAGTCATGGAATCTATAATGTAACCGCATTTTCTGATGATGAAAAAGAAAATCAAGGTATGACAATTGAACTTGAATATGATGGAAATAAAGTATTTAAAGTTCTTGATTATGTATTACAACTAAATGCAATTCCAGATGTATCAGTAGAAATAGAAAAAACAATTACATTTACAGCAAGTCTGATTGAAGGTTCAATAACTGACGAGGTATTTAGTTTAAAGAATGCGCCATCAGGAGCTACAATTAATCCAAATACTGGGAAATTTATTTGGACTCCATCAAAATCACATGGGAATATTCAAGATGTAATTTACAATATAGATGTCATAGTTACAAAGGGAAACCAAGAGGATAAAGAATCATTTACTATTACTGTAAAACAAGCATATGTCAAACCAATACCCGAACCCAAAGTAATAGAGCCTAAAGCAATAGCGCCTAAAGCAATAGCGCCTGAACCAATGGAACCCAAAGAATTAGGATTGGCCTCATTTGTAGTGGAAACTAAAGATCCGCAGAGCTATGTTGACAGATACAATAACGAGGATGCCTACAAGAAATGGTTTGATGAGAACTTTTCAGAGTATGATTCTATTTACCACGCAGTTGGATTGGAGAAACCGCTGCAAATTCCGGCATCATTTGTAGTGGAAACTAATAATCTGCAGAGCTATGTTGACAGATACAATAACGAGGATGCCTACAAGAAATGGTTTGATGAGAACTTTTCAGAGTATGATTCTATTTACCACGCAGTTGGATTAGAGAAACCGCTGCAAATTCCGGCATCATTTGTAGTGGAAACTAATAATCTGCAGAGCTATGTTGACAGATACAATAACGAGGATGCCTACAAGAAATGGTTTGATGAGAACTTTTCAGAGTATGATTCTATTTACCACGCAGTTGGATTGGAGGAATCAGAATTTGGAGAATGTGGTGAAGGAACTGATCTTGTAGACGGGATATGTATGATTGAGAATGATTCGGAGGGAGGAGGATGTCTAATTGCAACTGCAACATATGGTTCTGAGATGACTCCCCAGGTTCAATTACTCAGAGAAATTCGGGATAATCAACTAATGAATACTCAATCAGGAATATCATTTATGAGTGGATTCAATGAATTGTATTATTCATTCTCACCACATATTGCAGACATGGAAAGAGAGAATCCGGTATTCAAAGAGATGGTAAAGATTGGAATTACACCATTACTCTCATCACTGTCCATAATGTCACACGCAGAAACAGAATCTGAAGTATTAGGTTACGGAATTGGCATAATCTTGATGAATTTGGGAATGTATGTAGGAATGCCAGTAATCATAATTTTCAAAGCTAAAAAATACATCAAAATCCAGAAAATATTTTAGAATATGGTCAGAACTCGTGTAATTGAATCAATCTTGTCAAATTACACAATAACCTATTTACAACAAGATCTCAAAGTTAAGAGTAGATAATGATTCCATGTCAACATACAACAAACATGTAAAAAAAATCAACTTTTCTTCCCTTTGCTAGAGTTATGGTGCCACAAGTTGATGTCATTTTACATGATGCCAAAAAACAGTATCAACTGACTAAAAAGATCTTGTAATTAAAAGACAGAGTTTGTAAACCAAAAATCATTCAAAAATAAAAGATTAGATGATTTTGCCAAGTAAATACGAATAACCAAATCGGATGTCTTGAAAATAACTCGTAAACTTGTGATTATCACTACTACAATGTACCATCAGAATCAAAATAGAACGTGCAATCAGTAAAATCAAGGAATTTTGAATCAGTTGTGACAAGTATGGAACAGTTGTGTCAGTAATGATACAATTAGTGACATCGTATGTATAATTGGCAATTTCAAGATGCGGCGGAATCCGAGAATTTGTTGTGATTTCATAAAACCAAATACACGAAAAGATGGGATTTTATTTATTATTACGCAAGAGATCTTGTAAATCACAATTGATTAAATAGGTAGTGAAATTTATCATCTGATTTATTAAATTCGATACTGATGAATAATTACGCATTGAAAAATAAAGTGATATTTAGTATTTTAACCGTGATTTGCATCTCATCACTTCAAATGACATATGCAGAACCCGAGTTTTCTTTCAAATTTGGCTCAATTGGAACAGGTGAAGATGAATTGGACAATCCTACAGATGTTATTCTAAGTAAAAATGGAAAAAACATCTATGTAGTAGATTCTAATAATGATAGAATCAACGTATTTGAAAAGAATGGAGACAAGGATTTTGTTTATGGTACATTTTGTGATGTTGTAGAAATTCAGAATTGTAATGATAACGCAGATGGTGCAGATGCTAATGGAGATGGCCAGTTTAACAATCCACTTGCAATAGCTCGAGATGCGTCAAAGAAATTTTTTGTAGTAGACTCGGATAATGAACGAATTCAAATTTTTGATAAGGATGGTAAATTCAAATCAAAGTTTGGCTCGTCAGATAGTGGACTAGATGAGTATCTGGGAAATGCTAAAGGAATAGTAGTACAAGAATCAACAAGAAAAATTCTAGTTTCAAATGTTGAAAGAGATTCAATATCTGTTTTTAGTTCAGATGAAAGTTTCTTATTTAGATTTAATTCTTTTGATGGAAGAGATAGTTTTCTAGATCCGACAAATATGGTAATCGATAATTCAGAACAGATGTTGTATGTTGCAGATTCTGGCAATAATAGAATTGTTATCTTTGAACTAGTCACAGGTACAACTTGTCCTAGCGGGACAGAAAAAGTAATTGACGGTGTTTGTTTTGTTGAAAAGTTCGGATCAATTGGAAGTGACAATGGTGAGTTTGATGATCCCGTAGGACTTGCATTTGATTCTAGTAATAATTTATTATATGTATCAGAATCTGGTAATGATAGAATACAAATTTTTGAGATAGTGGATGGGGACACTTGTCCAAGTGAAACAGTAGAGGTAGTAAATGGCGTTTGTTTTGTTGAAAAGTTCGGATCATTTGGAAGTGACAATGGTGAGTTTGACACTCCGATGGGGATTGCCCTATATACCGCCAAGGATTTGTTATTTGTAGCAGATTCAGTCAATGATCGGATACAGGCATTTACTCTAAATTCAGGACCAATAGTTTTACTTCCTAGCAAACCCGTCTCTTTAAAAGGGGCACCCGTTTCTCCAACTTCGATAATAATTTCATGGGGCGAACCAAAATTATCCGATAATATTCCTGCAATTTCAGGATACAAAATAGAATACAAAATTAGATCTGGAAATTATGACGTAATAACTGAAAATACAACCAGTACGTCATTTATTCATCAAGGATTAGATCGAAGTGAAACTTATTCATACAAAGTTTATTCAATTAATTCAGAAGGGATCAGTGTTTCATCAGCTAGTGTTACCACAAAACCGGAACATACGACAGAGCCAAGTGCATTAATTGCAACTGCAATTTCAGATAATCAGATTAAACTTAGTTGGATGCCACCGTCTGAAACTTTTAAACAAACAATTAGTGGTTATGACGTCAAACGAGAGGTAAGTACAGGGGTATATGATACTATAGGCCACACCAATTCTGATACGACATCATTTATTGTTTCAGGACTGAGAACTGATAAGACATACACATATGCAGTCAGTGCAAATATAGGATATGGCTCTACTACTGAATCAAATTCTGCATCGGCTACACCGAGAAGTGATTCAGTAGATACCAGTGAAGAACCAATTACATCAACTGTAGTTCAAACAACTATTTCCAAAGCACCAATAAAATTAACTGGTTCAGTAGTTTCATCCACTCAAATTAATTTGACATGGCGCCCACCAGTAGAAGATGGAGATTCCCCAATCACAGGTTATAAAATTGAAGTAAAGAAAGACAGGGATTCATTTAGTACATTGATTGCAGATACAGACAGTACTACAGCTACATATTCTCATCAAAATTTGATAAAAGACTCAATGTACACTTATCGAGTTTCAGCCATAAACGATGTAGGAACAAGTGATCCATCAAATGAATTTTCTGCAACTACTACTATTAGATCAACTAATAATATTCAAATTAGTCCCTTGGGTAAATTAAACATCGATGAAGGCAAATTATTGCGATTTACCGTAAAATTATCAAATAATTCAGTCAAAGATGTAATCTTTAGTTTGGACAAAAATCCACCGGCAGGTAGCAAAATCATATCAACTACAGGTGTCTTTTCATGGACACCCATAAGTTCTGATGGTGGAAAAACATACACACTAGATATAGTTGCCAAAAAAGATGGAATTGAGGACAGGGAAACACTAACCATCACTGTTAATGATGTAATAAGCAATTCACAACCAGAGCCTAAACCAGCAAAACCCAAAGAATTAGGATTAGCCGCATTTGTAGTGGAAACTAAAGATCCACAGAGCTACGTTGACAGATACAATAACGAGGATACATACAAGGAATGGTTTGATGAGAACTTTTCAGAGTATGATTCTATTTACCACGCAGTTGGACTGGAGGAGACACTGCAAATTCCAGCATCATTTGTAGTGGAAACTAATAATCTGCAGAGCTACGTTGACAGATACAATAACGAGGATGCCTACAAGAAATGGTTTGATGAGAACTTTTCAGAGTATGATTCTATTTACCACGCAGTTGGACTGGAGGAGACACTGCAAATTCCAGCATCATTTGTAGTGGAAACTAATAATCTGCAGAGCTACGTTGACAGATACAATAACGAGGATGCCTACAAGAAATGGTTTGATGAGAACTTTTCAGAGTATGATTCTATTTACCACGCAGTTGGACTGGAGGAAGCAGTTGTGGAGGAAAAAAAATTCGGGATATGTGGCATTGGAACAAAACTAATTGATGAGGTATGTATAATTGTTGAAAGACCCGAAGTAAAACCATGGTGGAAATTCTGGTAAGAAATGAAAAGCTAAGTTTTAATCACAATACTTTTTCATAATCAATAATGGGTAAATTGGGAAGAAATCTTCGAATTTGTGGAGATTGTGGAATTGCATACACTTCAGTTAGTTTTACAAAATACATTGATCAGTGCCCAATCTGTAATTCAAGAAGATATGAAACAATACCAATCAAATCAGATGAGGATTAGTTTTTCAATATAGATTTTTTAATAGTACAAATTTTGGATATACATTGTCTGAAGATCCTGAAATTGCAAGAATTATGCAAAGAAAGATGGATGAGATGCTCAGACCAAAACCAGAGCCTAAAATTGAGCCGGGAATCATCGATTTGAATGACTCTAATTTTGAGCAGGTGGTATCTGCAGAGAATCCGACTCTGGTGGATTTTTGGGCAGAATGGTGCGGTCCATGCAAATCAATGCATCCAATATTTGAGAGTCTCTCAAAAAAATATCCGAATGTAAAATTTGCAAGAGTCAATGTTGATCAAAACCAAAATATTTCAATGAAATTTGCTGTGCAATCAATTCCCACATTTATCATGTTCAAATCAGGACAGATTGTAGATAAAATGATGGGAGCAGTTGGGGCTCCTGGAATACATATGATTTGTAAAAAGCATTCTAGCTAGTATGCATAAACTGGTTCAATTTCTCTTTGAATTCTTACAATATCGTTAAACACGTCTTGTTCTTCAAGACTTAGCTTGTGCATGAATTTGTTGAGAATTTGTTTTGCTTCATGTGATGGCGGGAATGTATAGTATACTTCTTCTTCAAAAATTTGCCTACCTATTGTAACGTCTTTTACAGAACATGCAACCTCATCACCCATTTTTGCAGAAGATACAGTTTTTTTGTCTAGTTGCAATTGATGAATATAACCGACTTTTCGTCCTGTCATATTCATAAATGGAATTTTGTGTTTTAGATTCCCAACATCAACACGAACACCAAAGACTGAGGGGTTATTATTTCTAAATACCATTCCTTTCATGAATGTAAATTTTGATATCGGCGTCAACTCTGCAAACATTGCATCTTCTTGATTTGCGGAATCTTCTTCCACCCAGGCGTTATAGTTGTCAATCAAACTGTAAATTACTTTGTCTTCAAATAATTTGATATAAGATAGATCTGATTCTATTTTTGCATCAGGCAGTATCTTGACATTAAATGCCAACACAATTCCCAGATGCCTATCTTTTTCCTTGATGGCTTTAGCTTCAATCACATCTCGCCTAGTTACAGGTCCAATGTCTGCTTTTGCAACAGGGACTTGGGAAGTTTTTAACATTTCAATAATGGCCTCAAGTGAACCGATAGTATCACATTTTAGAATAATTCCATTGGTTTCAGTATCAATAAATACAGATTTCATTTCAGATTCGATGAGTTTGATATATTTTGCAATCTCCTTCTCATCATTTGATGCGACATAAAGAGTACTACCCGGAAGAACACCTTCAAGATCAGGGGATGCGATTTTCAAACCAGCGGCTGCCTCTACTTGGGGAACAAGTATGAATTTATCACGGGGATCACGCATCTCATCGAGAGGTTTTGGTAAAAGTAACGCTTTAGGTTTTGTAACAATTACAGTATCACGTTTTGCAACTATAATATTATTTTCTTTTTTGATTGTACCATCAATCAGTATTACATTTGCTGTTTGACCCAGTCCTACTTCATCTTTTACTTCAAGAACTATTCCACGTGATTCTTTTTTTTCTTGATCAAGTCTTTTTTGTAGATATTGCTGTGTCAAACCAACTAAAACACTGAGCAATTCAGGGATACCAACTCCGGAACGAGCAGAGATTGGAACTATGGCAATTTCTGATTTAAAGTCCTGTACACGGTAAAATGCTTCAGATTTGTATCCCAAAATAGACAAGGTTCCCACAACATCATACACTTTTTGATCCAAATCAGCCTGAACTGATGCATCTTGTTCTTTGATTGACTGTGAAATGAATCGGGTATCTGATTTTCTCCAACCCGAAATTTGATCACATTTGTTTAATGCTATTACAAATGGAACTTTTCTGCTTTGCAGAATTTTCAAGCTTTCATTAGTTTGTGGCTGAAATCCACGATTAACATCAACTACTAGTATTGCAATATCAGCAGCAGAGCCACCTCTAGAACGAAGATTTCTAAATACTTCGTGTCCAGGCGTATCAATTACTAATAATCCTGTAACTTTATTTTCAGATTGTTCTAATTTTTTGTATAGGGGGCCACACATTTCTTTGATGGTCTGAGTTGGAAGAAAACTTGCACCAATATGTTGTGTAATTCCACCTGCCTCTCTACCTTGAACGCCTGTTCCACGAATTCTATCTAAGAGGGATGTTTTTCCAGAGTCTACATGACCAAGAACTGCCACTATTGGCTGACGAATTTGCAAATCAGATCACTCAAATGCTACCCTCGATTCGTGATCAAAACTTTCTTTTGAATCTGATGCATGAATAATATTTTCACTAAATCCCAACCCAAAATCACCTCTGATAGAACCGGGTTCTGCTTCAAATGATTTTGTTGCACCAATCATTATTCTAGTAGTTGCAATTGCATTATTTCCTTCAATGATGGCAGCCACGACAGGTCCTGATGTGATAAATGATGTTAGTTCTCCAAAGAAGGGTTTGTCTCTGTGAACACCGTAAAAGTTTTCAGCTTGTGCTTGAGTAAATGTAAACATCTTTAATTTCAAAAGTTTGAAACCCTTTCTTTCAAATCTTGATATGACTTTACCAACTAAATTTCTGGCTACGGCGTCCGGCTTTACAATGAATAAAGATTGTTCAGTCAATTCTACTTCTTTCTAATTCCGCCTTTAACGTATTTGTTGGTCCATTTCAATTTTCTTGGATCACGTTTTAAGACTAGTGCATTCTTTTTGCATTTTGAGGAGCAGAACCATAAAACAGTTCCATCATTTTTAGCAAGCATGGTACCAGATCCTTTTGCAACAGGTCTATCACAAAAATTACACGGTTTAACTAAAAGACTCATCTTATCACCTAATGAATTTTCTTTGCTTCTCTCTCTGTTTCTCTTAGCATTAGGATTTCTCCCATTCTAATAGAACCTTTGACGTTTCTTGTAAGAATTCTTCCTTTATCCTTACCAGTAAGAACTTTAACTCTAACTTGGATTACTTCACCGGCAATACCAGTTCTACCAACGATCTGAATGATTTCAGATTGAACTACTTCTTCTGCGTTTTGACTCATTCTTCTGTCTTACCGCCTTTAATTTTAGCTATGGATGATACAACTTGGTCTACAATGTGTTGTGCATCACCTGCATCCAAAATTGCTGCAGCGGCAGAAGTAATATCAATACCTAATGATTTGCCCAACTCTTCTCTGCTTGGTACAAATGCGTATGCTGCGCCCTGTTCCTCACATAGAATTGGAAGGTGGGCTACTACCTCTGGCGGCTCAACATCCTCAGCGATTACAATTAGTTTACTAGTACCACGTTCAATTGCCTTTGTTGCTTCGTTTGTTCCTTTCTTGACTTTGCCACTAGTAGACGATACTCTTACTGCTTCTAAAATTGGACTGACAAGGTCTTCTGGTGTCTCAAATTTAACATAATATGCTTTTCCCATACTTCGTCACCCTAGGGGTTCATTCTCCATTCTATATTAGGTTGAATTTGGTTTTAAAAGTGTTATCGGGAAATAATAGAGTTGACTTTTTCAAGATATTCAGACATCAAAGTATCCAATTTCTCCTGACTTTCAGCTTCGGCATATACCCTGACAATTGGTTCAGTTCCACTGGGTCTAATCATCACCCAGTTTTTGGGATCAATTACGATTTTAATCCCATCAGAAACGTCAGAATCTGGAAATTCCTCCTGAAGGGAAGAAATGAGTTTGGGAACTTTTTCAGCAGAACATGAAACCTTATCTTTTGTAGTAAATGACGATGGTAAACTTGCAATTTCTTCAGTTAGAGATCCTCCCTTAGAAGTTGCCAACAAGTCAAGCATCAGTGCCAAAGTCATGCATCCGTCCCTTACCGGATTGTGTCTACCATACATGAAACCCCCATTCTCTTCAAATCCAATCAGTGCATCAGTCGAAATCATTTTTCTGGAAACCTCAACACTTCCTACTTTGGTTCTAATTACTATAGAATTAAATTTTTCGGCAAGTATCTCAGTGTTAGAACCTGAATTCAAACAAGTTACAACTAAGGAATTTGGATTTTTCTTTAGAATATGCTGCATAAGTACCAGTGCAGACTTGTCACCAGTAAGTATATTTCCACGGTTATCACAGAAAATACTTCTGTCACCATCACCATCAAATGCGATTCCCATATCTGCATTATTTTCTTGTACCGTCTTTGAGAGTTCAGATAAATTTTGTGGGGTTGGTTCTGATCCACGTCCTGGAAAAGTACCATCAATTCTTTGATTAATAAGAAATGTTTCACAACCAAGCAGTTCACAGAAACTTGGTGCAGATACTGCTTGTGCTCCATTGCCTAAATCTAAAACAATTTTGAAATGTTTTGATTCTATCAGTTTAAAATCAACATGTAGAATAATTCCTTTAAGATAAGTTTCAATTGTCCTGTTTTCTGTTCCAGTTATTCCCCATTTTACAGGATTCTTTAACCAATTTTTTTGCAAGTAAATATCTTCAATAATTAATTCGTCTTCCCTGGAAATCTCGACTCCGTCTTTAGCTGCTGGTTTGATTCCATTGTATTGCGGAGGATTATGTGATGCCGTAATCATTAATCCGCCAGAGTAACCCAAACTCTTTACTGCAAATTCTAAACACGGAGTTGGAATAATTCCTGCAACATTGCAATCAATGCCTATAGAATTAAGAGCAGAAGTTATCACATTACAGATAGCAGGACTAGATTCACGTCCATCGTATCCTATTACTACAGGGCCTTTTCCAAAATACGTTCCAATTGCAAGTGTCATATCATGAACAAATTCCAATGTAAAATCTTCAGCAAAGACTCCACGAATTCCATTTGTTCCAAAAAATCTTCCCATAATATTGTGCAATAATAGATAAATTTGTGTTTAATGGCAGATTTGTTGCGGGAGTCGCCCAGCCTGGTCAAAGGCGTAGGGCTTAGGACCCTATCTCTTAGGAGTTCGTGGGTTCAAATCCCACCTCCCGCACCACTTTCATTTCTGTGAATGATTAATAATGAGAAAAACTTTAGCAAACAAAGTCATGAAAAAAACAGTTGTTGGAATTACAGTAGTAGGTAAGGATAGAGAAGGAATTGTGGCTACATTTACAAATTTTGCATTTTCAAAGGGTGGAAACATTGAGAAAGTAAATCAGAATGTAATCAAAGGACTATTTGGAATGTATCTAGAAGTGTCATTTTCAAAAGCAGTTGATGTAAAAAAATTTGATTCAGACATTCAAAAACTAGCTAAAAAAGAAAAGATGGATGTGAGCACGCATCATGAAACAAATTCACAGAAAAACATTGCAGTTTTTGTAACTAAAGAACCACTATGTCTTCAAACAATTCTTGCAAACACGGAATCCCTCAAAGGAAAAATTTCAGTAATCATTGGTACTGAAGAATCATTAAAGCCACTGGCAAAAAAAGCAAAAATTCCATTTGTTATGATAGAAGATAAGGTACAAGACAAAGCTGAAGAGAAAATTATTGAAATATGCAAAAAACATAAAATCGATTTAATTTCTCTTGCAAGATACATGAGAATTCTCAGCCCTAATTTTGTTTGGAGATATCCAAATAGGATTATTAATATTCACCCATCATTACTACCGGCATTTCCAGGATCATCTGCATATGTACAAGCATTTGAAAGAGGTACAAAGATTGTCGGAGTTACATCTCATTATGTAACTGAGAACTTGGATCAAGGACCAATTATATTCCAAGATTCTTTCAAAGTAGATCCAAATGATACGTTGGAACAAATGAAATCTAAAGGACAAAAACTTGAAGCAGACACATTACTAAAAGCAATAAAGATGCATTTAGAAAATAAGCTTGAAGTCAGATGGAGAAAGGTTCACATCAAATCCAAGTGAATTAAATGGCAGATATCAAAACGCAGTTTGATCCTAGTTTAAGAAAATTAATTTCAAATAAAAAACAAATAGCAGTTATTCCAGTAGGCTCGATTGAACAGCACGGATCACATTTACCAATATCAACTGATTCAGATATTGTAACTAAAGTTGCCAAAAGCATTGCAGAAAAAAACAGGTATCTCTTACTTCCCACATTAAACTATGGGGTATCCTATGAACATGCACCGTTTTTTAATTTGAGTGTAAGAGAATCAACTCTGCAAATCATTCTAACTGATTTATGCTCGTCATTGTTATCAAATAATATTAGAACGGTTTTCATAATTAACGGCCATCATGGAAATTTAAAACCAATGAAGAATCTGGATATAAAACTCAAGAAAATTTCAAAAAACAAACTGCAAGTGTTTCCACTCTCTTATTGGCATTATATGGAAAGAGACTTTGATCATGCAGGATTTGTAGAAACATCACTAATGTTGGCAATTTCAAAAAATGTTAAAATGAATTTGGCAGAGAAGGGTCTAGATACTAGTGGAATGACAAAACAAGAAATCAACAAACTTGGAAAACTAGCAAATAAATCCTTTCTAAAAGCTACCAAAAATGGAATTTGGGGAGATCCCAGAAAGGCTACAAAAAAAGACGGACAGGTGATTTTAGCTGAAATCATCAAAAATCTTGGAAAAAAGTGTCAAACTTGCCTTACTGAGCACAACTCATAGTTTCACCAATGGAAATTTAATATAACGCCTTGATATCCAAGTCAATAAGTGATTATTGATGTCCGTTGATATGGCAGTAAAAGTATTGGATGAGAGTATCAATCAAGTTGTATTGATAAAACTCAAAGGAAACAAGACTATAAGAGGCAGTCTTTTAGGTTTTGACCAACACATGAACCTGCTACTCGATTCTTCAGAGGAAATTCCTGCTGAAGGCGATTCTAAAAGCCTCGGAAGCATTGTGGTAAGAGGAGACAATGTAGTAATGATTTCCCCTCCGCCAGCAGCACAGAATTAGGTGAATTGCAATGACTAAAGGCACAACTTCTATGGGTGGTTTTACAAAGAAGAAAGTTCACATAAGATGCAGAAGATGCGGCAAGAACTCACTTCACAAACGCCATCACCAATGTGCAAGTTGTGGATTCCCAGAGGCTAAACGCAGAAAATATTCCTGGATTAAATGGTATACATAAATGCAAGAAATTGTATTAATTCTTAGTTCATTAGCAGGTGTTGCTACAGCCGCTGCTGTACGTAAAATGCCAAGAGACAAAAATCAATTGCTTAGTCTTGGTGCAAGCTCACATATCAAGAGTCAAACCAATTCATTAAAAATTGAAAAAGATATTTTAACTAAAACTATTTCAAGATTATATCAGGCAGATTCGGAATTTTCTAAAATACAAAAAGACAAGCTACTACTAAAATATCAGCATCAATTAGGAATTGTACTAGCTAAACTTGAAAAACTTGAGCACGCAAGTCAGCATCCGGATTTAGGTCCAGTCGGGGATGGCTTGATTACGCTAATGGATCAAAAATTATCAAAACTAGATGATAGATTGTATGAACTGTCATCAAAGATGACAGGTACCAAAGTTGAATCACCCAAAGCAAAGATTCCTCAGGTAAAACAGGAATCAAAACAAAAGATTTCCAGCGTATTCAACTTTGATAAACCAAAAGAAAACAAAATGGAGCCAATTGTTATTCCTCCAACAAAATCTAGACAATCATTTGAATTAACAACATTAACAAATATTTCAAAATCAGAGTCAAAATTCTCATTATTTGAAACCGAAAGAAAACAAAATGTAAAACCAATGCAACAATCAAGAATAATTACAACAGAAGCAGTCAAACCAAAAGACGAAATTATTCAAGAAATTATACAGACAAAACCAAAAGTTGAAGAAGATAAAATGGAGATTGTCCAGTCATCCATATCTAAACCACAAGCTACCTTTGAAACTAAACCAGACCTGAACAAAGAAGTTGCAAGGATTACAGAACATAAAGCACTTCCAGAACCAATTAGGGAAAAACCAGTTACATTAGATGATGACTTTGATGATGATGCAGATGATTTGGATAAAATCAAGGGCGACATCATGAGAGTATTATCAAAACTGGACCAAACAGAGGTAGAGTAATTGACTTACGATGGTGCCATAAAGGCATTATCAAATGACGCATTAAAATTTGTTAAAGATGATTATGTTATAGGGCTTGGTAGTGGACGGGCAGCCACCACACTTGTAAAATCACTGTCAAAATTAATCAAACTAAAAGGATACAACAACGTAAGAGGGGTTCCAACGTCATTACAAATTAAATTAATCGCAGAAAAAGGCGGCATACCCCTAGTAGAAGCGGATCAAGTGGAATACATTGATGTTGTATTTGATGGTGCAGACCAAATTGATTCACAAAAATATGTCATCAAGGGAGGTGGTGGTGCATTGTTACGTGAGAATATTTTGTTTAGTCTTGCAAAAAAAGTCATAGTAATGGCAGACAAGACAAAATTTGTAAAGAATTTCACACGAACAGTCCCCGTAGAGATTCACCCGCTGGCACGAAATTCAGTCACCAAATCAATTGAGAAATTAGGAGGAGACATACAAATTCGCTCACTTGATCGAGGTTATCCATTTTTTACAGAAAATGGAAACATAATTTTAGATTGTGACTTTGGAACAATAAAGAATCCTAAAATCCTGACTCGGAAAATTAAACAGATAACGGGGGTTTTAGAGTCAGGAATATTTCTTCGAAAGCCGGATGTTATTTACAAAGCCAGAGAAAACGGCAAATTTGACATCCTTTAGGGTTTGAAAGGTTAAATTTTAACTTGAAACTGGATTGATTTTTCTATCTACTAATTTACCATGACCGAGTTTTCCAATGACTTCAAAGTTTTCAGCGACAAGTTCTCCACGAACAATTGTCTTTACAGGCCATCCTGTTAGATTTCTTCCCTCATAAACGATATAATCGGAGAATCCCCCAAACAAATCAGAAGTTACGGTTTTTTCTTTTTTCAAATCTATCATGGTTATATCTGCATCAGAATTTTTATCAAGAGTTCCTTTTTGGGGATACATTCCAAAAATTTGGGCAGCATTTTGGCTGGTGAATCTCACAAACTGTTCTAAAGAAATCTTTTTTTGATTAATTCCATCATTAAGTAAGATTGGAATTGCTGTTCCAATTCCGGGAAATCCTGCCAGAGCGCTCCATATATTATCCCCATGCAGTTTGAGTTTTAGTTGATTTGCAACGTGATCAGTGCCAATCGTATCAATTTGATTGTTGGATAATGCATTCCATACTGCATTTCGATCATTTTCTGTTCTAATTGGAGGCATAACTTTTGCAAGATATCCGGATTGTTTCTCATAAGACAAAGTTAGATAATGAGGACAAGTTTCTACAAATATTTTTGTTCCAAGTTTTTTCTCTTCCTCAATTTGTTTTAGTGCGCGTTTAGAACCAATGTGAACAAAGTAAATCACGCAATCATGATCTCTACCAAATTTTGAGACTGTTTTAATTGCTTTAGCTTCAAATTCAGGAGAGCGGCTAGAAGACCATGCAGATAATCCGTCTTGATGTTTTTCTTTTGCAGTCTTAATTCCACATCCGCATGATTCATAATCTTCTGCATGAACTAGTACGGGACAACCAAGTCTGGCTGCCTCCTTTACTGCTTGCTCAACTAATTCATCAGTAACGTTTACTTGGGATTCAACTAAACTAGAAGAGTTTGGAGGCATATCCATGTATACGTGGCCTACTTCACCTCCAAGATTCATGTAAATTTTAAAAGATGTAATTCCTTTTTCAATGCAATAACGCATTTCATTGATTTGTTGCGGTGTAAAAATTGAAGCATGGATTGTATAATCAACATAATGATTTTGTGATGCATGATCTAGTTGGGTTTGCAATGAATTTGAAAACGGTTCACCCAGTCGAAGCATTCGCATCATGGTAGTAACACCGCCAATTGCCGCTGCATGAGATTCAGTTTTTGCGGCCTCATTAATTGGAGAATAAACACCATAATGAACATGCGTATCAATTGGACCTGGGACTGAAACTAGGCCTGCACCATTAATCTTGTGATCACATGCAGGTATATCAGTTGTAAATCCAACAATTTTTCCCTCATCAATCAAGATGTTTTTTTCAATCAATCCTTGAGGAAGAATAACATGTGAATCAGTAATTACAGTATCATACGTCATCTGTAAATTTTATGAAATTCAGGCTATTATGCGTTGAGAAAATAGATAAAAGAACAGTTCAAAGAGGTATTCAGAGGGCCGGTAGTTTAGGAGTATAATGCCTCGTTCGCAACGAGGAGGTCGAGGGTTCGATTCCCTCCCGGTCCACCCTTTTGTCTTCTTTTTCATACGTTCCAAATATTGGATTAAAGATGAAACTCAAAAGAGAGGATATCAAAAGACGGCACGGTGCCAGCAGAGGTGGTGGCTTGTATCATCTCTAAGAGACTTTGAGAGTGTAAAGATGAAGATACCGGTGAATTTTCGGAGGATTGCCGGAGTATGGGGACTTTTACATGAAAGCATCTACCAGACAAATCTAGTTGATAATGTGCAAAGGCTGCTTACAACGACTGATATGCAGCAGAAATATCTGTTCATAGTCTTTTCTTATTTCAAAAATGGTTTGATTCTAAATGTTGACGAGAAAATATCTCATACTAGTGTGATAATGATTGTTTTTCCATTGGTTATTTCTTCCTTAATTATTTTTATTCCCAATGCAGGATAGTGAAAAGGCAAAGTTTGTGAACTAGGAATCATTCAAAAACAAAAGATTAGATGATTTTACCAAGATAAATATGAATAATCAAACTAGAATTCTTGAAAATAACTCATGAGCTTTTGCTTGTCACATATAGCTACTTTTTCTGGCGAATCTTGCGGGATATCGATTTGTAGTTTTTGTTTTGGAATTTGCTGGTCTTGTGTTATTGCAAAGATCATCCAGCAATCTAATTGCGTTAGATATTGCCGAAAAATTAGTCCAAGAAGGAATTCCATTTAGAGTGACACATAAAATTTCAGGAGTACTAGTTCAACTAGATCATAATTCAAAAAAACCGATTTCAAAATTGACGTTCTCTGAAATTAAAAAATCCGTGAGTGACACTAGAGTTGATCCTAAAATGGTCTCAAAAATCATATCTTCTACAACTGTGGTGTCTTCGCTCAAGGACAGAAGATCTTTTGGTTCTTCAGGCTATGATGGGCAAAAAGAATGATTTCAGATAGAATTCAAAAAATTAATCAATACAGATCGGATGTATTGCAAAGAGAGAATAAAATCAAGGCATCAATTGATGATTTGAAAAAACAAATCAAGGCAATAATTTAATGAATAGAAATGGGGCAGGCTATAGATGATTTAGAGTTAAAACATAACAAAAAATTGACATTTTTCCATCTGTTTTTACAGTTATGACGACAAACCAAGGCGGTTAAAAGTAGCAAGGCTACAAATCCATCTACAAGCCATCAAAAAAGAATCGATCTCTTTTGCGCCATGCCAAGATACGGGTGGTCATCAGATGCCAAACACTCATGCTGCCAGATATGATCATCGACGTATGATCTTACCTGTATCTTGCAATTTTAGATGATGAGGTTGTACCGACCAATAATCCTTTAATCAGTTATTTTTTTTTGACGATTCTCAACAAATCTATTGATTAGTAACGCAGTAGAACACCAAAATAGGATATTAAAAATGACCATGAGTATTGGAAATAATGTCTTAATATGACCACTTGCTGCTAATGGATAATAAAAAAATGCCTTCATTAAGGCTACAGGGAAATTCCCATAAAAGTAAACATGGTATAAAAAATCTTTTAATTCTCCAGAGAATCGGATATAATCACCAGCTAGGACAGATGTCAATATTCCATAAGATGGCAATCCAATTAGTAACAAAAGTTTTAATTTTTTCAAGATAAAAAAAGGAGTGGATCTCTCTGAATAAAATACTTTTTACGTGTTTTTGGCAAACCCTCACAGATAGAATGTCTGGGGATGTATGTTGTACTTGTGGCAGTTGTGCCAAGCAGTACTGCTTTTTATTGTGTATAGCAAAATGATTCAAGCGAGGTTTCAAATCATTGTGGTTCTGATTGAGCTGCCTTTTTCTTTTTTTGATAATTTTCAACAAGTTTGTTAATCCACAATGCGATTGGTACCCAAAAAATTAAATTGCCAAGAACAAACACTATTGGAGATAAGAAAGTCATTTTGATACTTTCAAGGGGATAATAAAAAAAAGCTACAATTAAAACAACAGGAAGATTTAGATAAATCAGTATTATTCTTAAACCTAAATCTTGTGGAATTAGTAAAAACAAATATCCATATATCTGCAATCACACAACAAGTGATAACTTTAGTTTATTCATAATAAAAAAAAGGGGTGAATCTCTCTAGATAAGAATGCATTTTACCTCGTCACTATCCACCGGTTGGATAATGAAAATATGTTGCTGTGTAGATAAATGAAGAATAACCAGTAATTGTTCCATCGAAATATCCAATTAGATCTTTATTGCTGTTTAGTTTTTGTGTATTCCTTACTACCAGTAAAATCCTCAGGAAGGAAATATTGAATCATGGCTATTTGAGGATTTGTGTGAAGCCCTGTTTATCATCAGATACATTATCTGTATCTGCTACTGCCAAGTTCCCAGTATCTGAAAACACATCCGGTCCTGTCTTTGCAGTATTTTTTCCATATGTGTATATTTTTTCTTTCTCTGTGATTAGTTTGGCATTCTAGTAAAATCTTGATTTCTAAATTTGGCAGTTCTCAGTTGATGTCCAATTATATTTAGATCAGGCTGATCGAAAATATTGGATATTGTGACTAGGGTATCTTTTTACCGCAAGCCAAGATCAATTGTTATATAATAAAATGCCGTAATCCAATTAATGACGCATAAAAATACAAAGACGGTATTGTTTGCTTCTTTGATTGCTGCAATGGTATTGTCATTCTCTGGAATGCAGTTTGCAGTGGCAGAAGAAACAGACAAAATCCCCACTGACAAATTAATTGAAAGAACTGCTGAAAAATGGGCTTCCAAGTACGACACTACAGAAGAATTTCAAATAGAGTTTTCTCTTGTAAAAAATTACACTCAAGTATCATTTCCTGAAGGTGGATTCGTCCAATTTATTCAAAAAGAGACAATCCGATTGCATAATATTGAAACTATTATTGGTGAAAGAATTGATGCTGATAAACTAGTTGCCCTGTATGTAGCCAAAGAAAGAGCAAATGGTACATATGATAAACCATATCATGCAGTTCAAAAATACCATGATTGGATATTGTCCCAATATGACATCCCGACTATCGAAGATATTGATGGTAGAATTTTGGAGATCATAGGCAATTCAAAATACCTTAAAATAAGTCAAGAATTTGTAGATTCCAAAAACCTCATGGCCATGTACGGTCGACTAGTTCCAACGGAATTATACCTAAGTGACACAGGTTATTGGCGTAGAGTCACTTTTGCAGGAGGATGTAATTTTGCGGATACGTGTGATTTTGAGAAAATGCAAAAAATCTTTGATTATCCCACAATATCAGATGAACAAATGGCTCTGTTACACGGACAACTTAGACCACACATATACACGGAATCAAACTGTCCAGAAGATACGACACTACCACAAAGATTCGTGTTTGTATCATTACCAGACGGTAGTTGTTTAGTAATTAGTCTTAAAGATTGTGCAGAGGAGCCATATGACTATCTATGTGGGATTGAAGAAGATTTCACCCCAGGGGATCTCCATTTTTTGCCAGGAATACTTGTATTTGTGATTTCAGTGGTTTTTATCATAACTCTCATCATATGGATGAAAAAGACAAAATAACAACTGACCAAGTATTTCTTTATGAAAACAGAGTTTATGCGTGTTTAACCCCCGTCTCAAAGAACTAATACACAGACAGCTTTCTCAGATCATGCCGTTCCAAGTGACATCAGATAATTTGAAAAACATCATCTCCAAACATTACACAATGAAGACCTCATCTTGATATTCTCAAACAGGCAACTGGAATAGACCAATGAGTTTGTTGGAGAGTATGCTGTATTCTCAGAACACCTGAATTTCGTTTTTTATTCACATGTTACTATTGAACAAATCCTCATTGACAGATTCCAGATATGTCATCAGAAACTAGGATCAGATAGCCGTCCCATGAACAGGATTGCACCGCTCTCATCGTCCTGTATTATGAATATGAATGGGTGGTCTGCTGTGAATCGTATCTTTCCAGACTGAAGAAATGCTGTGGCTGTGACAGCTGCGGCCTCTGTTCCCTCCTCGTTTACATCTACAAAGGCATCTTGTATGGCTTTACTTACGAACAGATTAAGATGGTCTACATTTGCAATGCCAGATAGATCTGATATTTCTGGAACAAAGACATCGTTTATTCCAAGGTCCATTAGATGTTTTTTAAGGTCATAATGTGTATTCATCTTGAACTTTGGCATCTCTACTATAACACCTATAGAATTCATGTTCTGCTGCCATCCATATATCATCTCAGGTGTCAGTGATTCCTCTAGTGCATCAATTCCGTTTCTCTCCTCGGGTAAAATGACTAGCATGGAGAGCCTGTCGCCCTCATATGGCAGCTTGAGCACCTGTGCACCATGTGACTTTGCATAGTGGAATGTGTCCTTGTTTGTCATAAAATTGGCAGTAGTGTTTTTTGATTCGCTAATCCAAAAATCAGATTCCTTTGTATCCTCCGGATCAAACTGCATCTGCCATGTACCCTTGAAGTAAATTGCATTGGTAATTATCATGCCAGTAAAGTCGTTTACATCCCCACCTCCAATGACCCTTGTAATCTTGCCGTTTGTATTATCTGATGCCCAGTCATTTATCTGCTTGACACCATCCGGCTCTTCTGCGGGTTTGACAAAGCTGACTGTCTTAATGTCGGCAAGATATTTCTGGCGCCCGACATCAAGGTAAGAGTCATACGGCTCAAACCAGTTGGCAAGCCACAGTGCGTTTGCCATGACAAACGTGGCATGTGGGTCGTCACGGTTTATTGAGGATATTGCAAGTGCCATGGCGTTATGGCGCACTGCCACATCAGGCTCAAAGCCGAATACCTGCTATATCTCCTCGGCCGTGTTTTGTTTTGCACCCTCGTACAGGATGGAAAATGCCATGTACATGCCTGCAGGCGAGAAGAATATGTTCGAGTCATCACCGAGATCACTTGATATCTGCCTGTAAAAATCGATGGTAAAAGCGTTGTTTGTTGTGGCAATGGAATCCGGGATGACGGCAAATATTGTAAATAAGGGTGCCACAAGTGTCGTCGCGTCTGTGATTATGACGTATGATATGGCTGCTACTGCAATCACGGCAACTACAACTGCTATGTATGTTTTTTTCACGGTATTGTAGCCTCTATCTGTTCGCGCTCTATGACAAAGGTGTCATTTACCATCTTGTGGACTAGGATATCCTGCATTACAGTTTTGGTACTGTTAGATGACTGGGCAAAAGAAGAATTCACAAAAAACATGCCAAACATAAGAAATACAACAGTAATGCCGGTAAGAATATTCATAATAATTTGCAGTTTGTTTTCTATTTAAGGATCGTGTGTTTTGACAGGATGGTAGTAATTGAATCCACCAAGTTCCTACCGTGTTTATACAACGACAGAAAGTGATTGGAACACTTACAATATTCCTTCCCCTTTTTTTGTATCCCTTTCGAGGTTACTGCCTAATTATAATGACGAACAAAAATTCATGAGATCAGCATCGGAACTATTCAGATATTTTTCAACATCTAGAGGGATGAAATATCATGTTGGTGTAAATACCGACTGTAGCAAGCGATGAGAGCGCTTACAACTCTCTCTTTTTTTCTTTTTCTAAACATTTTAAAAAAATATTTGATGTGGTTATAATTCCAAAAGGTTCCACTTGTTTGAATGTAAGAGGAATGCTAGCATCAGACAAGTGGGATCTGGTAGTATCTGAATATCATACATCAATGTCTGATGTGACGTATCAGGTTTACGAGTATTTTAGAACGATGCAATCTGTCATGGTTATCATATACTGTGCCCTGGGTAATTTGTGGGTGTTTTGACTGCACTGTGTAATTAGGGTGTTTTCAAGAATTTTAGATACTTGCAGTGATCAAAAATTGCATATTCAAGTCAAAACCCTCTTTTTCACGATTGCTTGATTACGGTTCAATCATGAGAAGATCCATATTTCGCCTGTCGATTATTAGACAGCCTCCATTTCCTGAAATAATGAACTGCGAGAATTATACCAATTATAATAATTGGTATTTGATAAAATGTTTTTAAAAATACGAAATATGTATAAAGTGGACTGCCATTGATAGTAACAGTCCAAAATGTTCCGCCAAGTTCAGATCGTATTATCATTATCGTAGGAATTGTAAAAAATACCCCCAAAGTAATTAATATTTTTTTAATCAGATTCATATAAGTAGAAATTCAAGCATAGGAACACTGCCATACCATTCTTTAATCCAACCACTTTCATAATATCCTTGAACTTTAAGAACAACTGCATCTCTTTCTCTTACATTGTCACAAGATTCTGCAAAAGATCCCCCATAAGTGGGGAACAGTATTGTTTTTGTTTTTTGTTGTATGTTTTTCATGTTATTACCAACACATACCTCACACTGTTATTTAACAAAATCTATCTCATTATGGCATGCTTCTTAGACATGAAAACTGCAAAAAATACTGTTTATTGTAGAATCGGGAAAACAGAGATGCACAAAAACATTTTGCATGTTTGTATCTATTTGAGACGGCACTGTTGCACCAGATAACATGAATCCTGGCTAGAATTTTTGATGCCGTCCCTCGTCATCATATAACAACATTACCAATCCACGTCATCGACCCAACACGAGATACGCTACGGAAACCCCATGTCATACAAGATTCATGCCTGCAGTCTACAAGCTGTACGGCAGGCACAACAAAAGACTGACCAAACACCAGAAAGACGTACGGGATCTGCTGTACATCCTGTTTGCAAACGGATCGTGCACCCATGTTAGTGGAGTAAAAGATTATGTGCATGTTTGGAAAAGTCCAGAAGATGTCATACAGGTTATCTAAATTGTAACTTTAATAATGACTATTGTGCACTAAATCAAGACTATGGGTTCCATCCAATCAATATCTCAATCATAAGTCAATATCGAAGTGGATACTATTGAAAGTGACTTTGATGCATTAGGAAATAAAATGTCCATTGATAAAGTTTCAACTGCTGACAGCCGCATTACAGGTGCTGATCTTGACTCTGATACGACGGATATGACTATCTATGACCTCCACTGTACTGATCCGGGTTGGATTTTGTGGTGCAATGGTAAAGATAATCACTTTACAAAGATGACCGTCAAAATCAATGACAGTGCTAATGAGGTCAAGTTTGGTCTTGCTGAAAATGAATCTGCAGATCCCCCAATCCATGACATAAGAAAAACTCTAGGTCATGAACTATTTCACGCTATGGGAATTGACCATAATAATTCATCAAGTGATAGCATTGTCTTTTTTACATATGAGTTTGGCTCAGCTGGATATGCAGCCACAATGATTGACATGCCCAATTTGGAGGCTAGATACCCATGATTAACAAAAAATTTAGCATGATTGCTGTGGTTTTACTAGTTGCGGCCGGCTCAACAATATATGGAATAAATGAGCTAGCTCCTCCCGGAATAACTATCGCCACAGGTCATGCTCAATACGCTAATCGTACTTTTGAAGAAAAAATTGACAGAGCTGAAATAGTTGTTGAAGGCAAAATCCAAGATGTTCAAATCCAGAAATTCATTGAAGAATTCACAGAAACAGATGCAGACGGCAATAAAGTGGTATTTGATACCTATCTTGTTCCAAGAGCCAAAGTTACCATACAAATCAAAGAGATTCTCAAAGATGATTATGGGATAGATTCAGAATTTGTTACAGCCTATGATGGAAATGTAAGGGATGCAATCGGTGAAGCCAATGGCGTAAAGGCTCGTTTTATTTCACATGATGCAATGGATTATCAAGTAGGTGACAAGGGTATCTTCTTAATTGACCATGAAATCTTTTTTGATTATGATACAGGTCTTTCGCATGATAGAGGTCTTAAATTAGGCGGTTTTACATCATTTTATAAAATAAAGAATGGTGAATCCACGATTCAGACAGAGTTTGGTAAGAAATATCATCATGAAAACCCCATCGAACTTTTAGAAGCTAAGGAAACCATCAAACAAATAACTAAAGAAGACAAAGACAGCCAAAGTCCATAGTCTCGTGGTTCTGGTAAATTTTGGTGATCTGATCACTATTTTGCACCAGAACCAATCTACTATATCGTTTGAATTGATCAGAATCCCACAAGATGTATCTATCCCACTCTAGATAATCCCACTAAACCCTACCAACAGAGATTATTATCAATATCCTCTTTTGTAGGGTTTTTTATGTAAAGATAGGTGTCCATGTTTTATCAGATCTGTCACAGACATATGCAAATCCATACTTGCCAAAATCATCATAGTAGTAAACTAGCTGTGAGTTTGACATTAGGAGAGTCAATGCCCGTATATCCCCACGTGGGGAATATCATTCCAAAATTTTTGACCAGACCTGTAATATGTCCGGGATATTTTTCTTTGAAATGTTTTACAATGTCTTCGTCATCGAATCTTTCATGAAATTCCTCAAGGGTCATTGTAGGCAGATAATGAGAGTTCATATAGAATTATCCATATGGATACTAATAGTAAAACCACAAGTGGGATTAACTTTAAATAATTTTTGTTCATTTTAACTAGTCAAAAATCATTTAATTTATTAATTCTTAATAAAAAAAGGAAAGAAATTCTAGTTTAAGACGGGAGTTGCAGCCATGTCTAAAGTTATTCTATCAGTTGCTGTATGATAAGACCCCCAGAAATATGCCTGACGTAATATCTTCTAGTTTCGGCGGTTTTTATGCCATCAAGGAATCTCTGATATGTATTCCCCCCATCCTCAGAATTGCCTTTAGATCTATGTTTAATATCCGTATTTTACTCTCTGAGTCTGATTTAGGACACATAAAAGAGCGGGTCTAAAGGGATTCGGACCCTTGACAACCGGATTAAGAGTCCGGTGCGCTACCTGGCTGCGCCATAGACCCACCGAAATTATTAAGGCCCAAGTTGTTATTAATCTTGAGATTTTAAAATAAATTAAAATTTAATTCTGTGCTTTAGCTTCAATTTCATTGTACTTTTCAATAATTGCCGTAAGTGCAGTTGAAACTGGAACATCATTCATCTTTTTCTTTTCGGCTAAAAGTTTCTGATATGCATCTAGCGTAATGTATACCGGAATTGAACCATTTCCTTCCAGTAATCCTCTGACGTTATATAGAGCAGTCTCCATTCCTTTTTCAGCGGATTTTGCAAATTTTGCTTTATCCAAAATTGCTCCTAGAGGACCAAACGGCATCCCGTATTCTACTGACATGGTTACCCTTGTAAGATTATTACCCAATGCCTTAAACTCGTTGGTAATTTGCCAGTTCTTGAAAGGACCCTCAATTTGTTTGGCTGTGATCTTTTCATTTTTAATGAATTCAGTCGTTTCACAATCCCACTCTAAACGTTTTCCGCTAAAGTCACCGATAATTCTAAAGGTTGTACCAACGCCCATTCCTTCCTTGATATCCATAGGAACAACTGTCATGCCTACGGTATCATTCTTGATTTGATCAGAGACATGTTCTGGTCTTGCAAAGTAGGTGAAAACATTCTCCACAGGCGTCTTAATATCGATTGATTTTGTAACGAGGGTCAACGATTGAGTTTCTTGGCAATAAGGATTTAAAGGTTTTGAAGGTTTTCCTAAAAAAATTGACTTACAATATATTCATCTGATTTAAAAGAATAACTGAATGGCGAAAAAGCGATCAATTTTCTTGATCTTTGTTTTAATATTTTCATCATATTCAGGGTTTAATTCTGTGTATGCGCATTCAATGTTTAATTCTGCTGAGCAGTCTTATGGGGGTTATAGGGTTCAAGTAGCCACAGCCCCGGAATTTCCACAAATTGATGAACCATCACAATTTCTCATCAAGGTAACAAAGGGGTTTGATTACGAGGATGTCAATGAATTTACAATGGGAATCAGAGTATTTTACAATGACAAGCAAGTAGATGCAATTCCGCCAACATCAATATCAGGATCACACTGGGATTTTGATTATGTTTGGAGAAATATAGGAAATCATATTGTAAAGATTGATTTGTATGACATGGAAGAGGGCGGCAAAGTTCTAACGTATACATTTAACATGGGAACACAAAGCCCGTTTGGAATACTTTTCATTGGTGCAATTAGTACAGGGGCCTTGGTATTGACAGGAATTATGTTGTATATTTATTTGCCAAAAATTTTCAAAAAATCTAAGTAGTTAATTTGGGATGTTTTGATATTCTAAATGCAAACAATGTGGTTAATAGCACCATTGCAAATAACCAGATTCCTATTCCCAGATGTATTGCAACTAGTACCGCATGAAGTTTTGTATCAATTACCAGGGCACCCAAGGTAATTTGAGTAATTACCAATACGGTTGCAAACAAGCTTGTAATTTTGATTTTTGAATCAGCATTCTTGTTAATGAAACTTGCAATCATGGTTGCAATGATTAATACTCCAGTTGTTGCAGCCGTGGTTCTATGAATCCATTCAATGAGATATTCTTCTGATGGCATTATTCCATTGGGGCACAAGGGCCATTCAGGACAAGTTAATCCAAGTCCGGCTGCTGAAATATATCCGCCAATAAACATCAGTGAATACAGGACTATCATAGTTGTTAATGCAAGATATTGAATTGCCAAAATTATTCGACTCTAATTTACTGTGATGTTGCCAATCATCCAGGGATGAACCAGACAATAGTAGGGATATTCGCCGGATTCATCAAGGGTTACAGAGAATGTACCGCCTGCTACAAACAAACTGCTATCAAAAATCCCATCGGGGGCTCCTGGTAATCCACTTGTTACAGTATGAGCTACAAAGTCATCATTGGACCAGATAATTTCTTCACCTGCTGAAGCTAGGACGTGGAATGGCGTATAGCATGAGTAGGTATCATTACATCCAACAACCCCAGAGCCTTCTGGAAGTGATATGACCTCGTTGAATTCCACAGGTGTGGGTTTTGGTTCCATGACTTTCTCCTCCTCCATTACCTCTTTGGGCTCCATGACTTTCTCCTCCTCCTCCATTACCTCGACATCACCTACAACGATTTGACCGACCATTCCTTGTGCTCTGTGACCTCCAACAGTACAGACATAGTAATAAATTCCATCCTCACCTGCGATAAATTCAGAAGAACCACCTTCTCCGGGCTTTAATGGGTTTGATGCTAATGCAACTTCAGTTCCAGGAATAATTCCAGCAACGCCTTCAGACTCGGAGGTGACGCCAAAAGAGTGGAATGATTGTCCCGCATTATCTACATTAAAGATTACCTTGTCACCCTTGTTCATGTAAATTGTCGGGTTGTTGTCAGGCTCCCCGGGTAATGCATTAAACGCCAAAGTTATAAAATCTGGCGCTTCGATAAAGTGAAGATCTTGTGTAATGGTGTCCCCCGTGTGCACCCCGATCTCAGCGACCTTAGTTTCTCCTGCCATCATTGCTACAACCGGAGCTGGTTCTGATATCCAATAGTCCCACATTGAAAAGAAGATTGCCCCGCCAACAATGCAGATGCCCAGCATGATAATCATCATTTTTCCGGTTCTAGCGGCAGTTGTTCTGTAAATTTGGGGATTATCGTGACTCATTTCATATCTCCTAATGGGATGGGTTCTTTGCCTCAAATGGATAGTAGTACTTGCCGCCGACTCCAAATGGGTCTTCGGTATTTGCAAGTTGTCCCTTTCCAGAACTGTAAATCATGTTTGCTAAAAAGATTGCCATACTGACACCGATTATCATTGCCCCTACTGTTGCAATCTGGTTCATGGCAATCCATTCTGGGATTGGCGGATAATCGAAAATTCTTCTTGGCATTCCATACAAGCCAAGTACGTGCTGTGTAAAGAACACCATAACAGTTCCTACAAAAGACATTACAAAGTGAATCTTGCCCATTGTTTCATTGTACATTCGTCCCGTCACATATGGGAACATGTAGTAAAGATACCCAATGGAGCCAAATGCGATTGTTCCCATCACAAACAGGTGAAAGTGGCCAACTACCCAGTATGTGTCATGCGTTGTAAAGTCCAATGGCATGGCAGCATTTGCAACTCCGCCTGCGCCTGCAGAGAAGAACAATGCAATTCCACCAACTGCCCACATCATCGGGGTTGAGAATTTGATTCGACCATTCCACATTGTTGCAACAAAGTTAAACACGTGCATTGCAGATGCCGGAACCGCTGCAAGAGTTCCCACCATGAATACGGTTTTTTCAGTAAATGACATTCCGGTCGCATACATGTGGTGTGCCCATGATGAGAAACCGACAATAGATAGCAAAACAAATGCAAAGACGCCAGAATTGTAGCTGTAAATGGGTTTTCTTGAGAACCTTGGAATGATTTCATACATCATGCCGATTGCAGGAATTACCAGTACGTATACTTCGGGATGGAATGTAAACCAAAACAGGTGTGCATACGCAATCGGATCTCCGCCCATTGCCGGATTAAAGAATCCGCTTACACCGAGTCTGTCAGTTAACAGCATCAAAAGTGCCGCTGCAAATGTCGGAATTGCGACAAGAATAATCAGCGATGAGGACAGGAAAGACCAAGCTAATAATGGGACCTGGCCAATGGACATGTCGGGATGTTTACACTTTAGAATCGTAACAACGAAATTGATTGCGCCCAATACAGAGGATATACCCAGAATCTTTAATCCGAATATCCACATGTCTGCCGCAGGACCCGGTGCACTGATAATAGAGTATGGCGGTGTTGCATACCAGGTGAAATCTGCAAAGCCCAGCCAAATTAGTGCGCCGGCTGGTGGAATCATCCAAAACGCAATTGCGTTGAGTTTTGGATAGGCCATATCCTTGTATCTGACCATAATTGGAACGTAATAGTTGCCGACTGCAGATGCAAATGGAATGATAAACAGGAAAATTAATGTTGTACCATGAACTGTGAAAATTCTGTTAAAGGTCATTGCATCACCGATGATTTGCGCACCAGGCAGGAACAACTCTGCCCTGATTGCAAGGGCCAGTGATCCACCCAGGAACAGGAATGCCAGTGATGTGATTAGATATAGCAGGCCGACATCAGTGTGATGCGTTGAGAACATTATTTGCCAGATTGGACGTGGTTTTTGTAATTCTAGGACCATTAGATAATCTCCTCGGAATTAATCATTGAAAGTTGGGATAAAAGCGTTATCAAGCCGTTGGATCCTCCACAATTAATGTTCCCCGCATGTTATAGTGAATCAGGCCACAGTATTCCCTGCATTGAATATCATGCTCCCCTGCATCAGTCGGGGCAAACCATACAGTGTTTACTCTGCCCGGAATCGCATCCATCAAAACAACATAATCGTGAATATTAAAAGAGTGATTGACATCCTTGGACATTATTTCAAATTTGTAAGCCTTGCCAACTTCAACATGTAATTCTCCAATTTCTTGCGTACCATCTTCATGCTCAAAAGTCCAGAACCACTGCTGGCCGGTTACCTTGATTATTTTGGCATCTTCTGGAACATGTTCAACCAGTCTTTCTGCTTCCCATGCTTCTGCACCCACCCAAACCATTAGTGCTACGACAACACCGATGTAAATCCATTCGGGCCAATTAGAGTGCTCACCCATTATTACCAGTCCGTGCCCTCATAGGGAGTTGGTTTTGCTTTTGGATGGGATTCTCTGAATCTCCAACACTGCCAAATGATGGTTCCAGATACAACTGCACCCACAGTAAATCCAACTGTCATTAATCTGTAAAATAAATTCCAAATAACCACCCTACGATCCAGATATTCTCCGGGTTCGTCACCGGCGGCAAATGCCAAGTCCACAGCTGGAATTATCATCATAACTGCCAATACCAAGAATAATCCGACGAATTTCTCCATAGTAATTGAATGACGTGGTCTATAATTTCTATTTAAGGGTTTTCAAGATTATTAGCTACCAGCCCTGATCGAATCGGGATGGATGCATTACATTGAGTCCCAGCAATGAAAATTTCTGATCTTTTTCTCTAAAAATATTAAGGGACGCATTTGCAATGATTAGCTCAAAGAGGTTGGTTGAAGAGAGGTCCACAACGGTTGAAAGCATCGCCTTTATGGGATCCATGTGGGTCACCAGTAAGACATTTTCATCCGGATGGTTCTCAACGACGTGGTTTACGATTCCCAAAACCCGTTTTTTTACCTGATCAAAGGTTTCCACCCCATTATGGGCAATTTCCAGCTCCCCATTATAGAATTTCATGAAAACATTGCCGTGACTGGTAAAAATTTCATCATATGGCATTCCGGTAAATTTTCCCATATCAAGCTCGATTAATCGCTCATCAGTTGTTACATCAATTGAATTGTGTTTGCCGACAATTTCTGCAGTATGTTTTGCCCTTTGAATGGGACTAGAATAAATTGTTGAGACATTCATGTGTTCAAGTAATTCGGCAGTGCGTTCTGCCTGTTTAATGCCGGTATCAGTTAATGGTACTCCCTTTGTTCGTCCGGATAGAATTCTTTCGATATTATTTTTTGCCTGACCGTGCCTAAGGAAGATTATCTGTCCCAATTTGATCGCTGTGCAAATAGAGATAATAATAACATTGTCAGACAGAGAACATGAAAATTGGAATTATTGGAGGAACAGGTGGAATGGGCAAGGGATTTGCCTTGAGATGGTCACAGAACAATGACGTCATTGTTGGATCTAGGGATGCTGCAAGAGCGTCAGAATCAGCTGTAGAATATGCAAATCTTGCAAAAGAGGCATTCGGTGAAATCAGGGGATCAATTACCGGAAACGATAATGTTTCAGTTGCAAAAGAAAGTGATGTCTTGGTTTTATCAATCCCATATGAGAACATTGATTCTGTATGTTCGGGAATTTTATCAGAGATCAAAGACAGCTGTATAGTTGTATCCCCAATTGTTCCAATGGTAAAGACGGATGTCGGATTTGAATGCGTCTCAATCAAAGAGGACAAACCGTTTTCATACAAGCTTGTTTTAGAACACATGAAAGATAAATCAAAACTTGTATCTGCATTTCACGTGATCTCTGAAAAGAAACTGGTCAATCCCACGCTGGAATTAGATTATGATATCTTTGTTTGTGGTGATGATAATGAATCAGTGCAGGTGGTTAATTCATTGATTGGTGCAATAAAGGGATTAAGATCAATTTACTTGGGACCAATTGAATTGTCGTATCTTGCAGAAATGTCAACACCGTTACTACTAAATGCAATGATTAGAAATAAGATAAAGAATCCGGGTATCAAAATAATCTGAGTTCCTTCGTTTATCATCATCATCATCATGAGTCACGAGTATTACACGCGAGGTAAAAATTGGTTTACTGCGATCGGGGTACTTTTTTGTGTAATGGGTGGAATAGTTCTGATTCAGCAATTATTGATATGGGGTGTGGAGTTTGTTGAGGAATTTTTATTGAATCATCAATTTACAAATGAAAAGGTTTCAGTTGCGATGCTCGGCTTTGGGATTTTTATGATAGTACTGGGATTTGGAAAACATGAACAAAAGGGATGAATTTCTAAAAAAGCAAAAGATATTGCGGTTGGCAACAATTGACGGGGACAAGACAGGTAGCACCCCCCACATTGTGCCTGTTTGGTACAGGTATAGTGGAAAAAAATTCTACATTGGAACAAATACCAAAACCCGCAAGGCAAGAAACATAATGAAAAACAGGCACGTTTCATGTTGTGTGGATGTCGGGATTAACGCGCCGAATATTTACGGAGTAATGGTGCAGGGCGATGCCAGTCTTATTTTAAAGGGTCCGCGAGTTAACACAATTGCAAAAAAAATTCTAGCAAGATATTTTAAAACACTGGAGAGCAAATCCGCAAAAGAGTTACTAGATGATACAGACTGCATCATAGAGATCATTCCCAAGAAATTTACTCTTTGGAACTACTGACAAACTCTTCTATTTTGTTCATGGCAGAATCTAAAACCTGAAGATTGGGAAGATAGACCAGTCTAAAATATCCGCTTCCATATTGTTTGCCAAATCCGGAACCGTGTACAGCAAGAACGCCCTTTTGCTCCAGCAGTTTTGTTACAAATTCCCTGTCTGTCCCGAATTTGGTCCCTTCAATTTTTGGAAATGCGTAAAATGCGCCCTTTGGATTGGAACATGACAGTCCGGGCATTTCATTTAGCCGTTTGACAACAAAGTCCCTGTGTTTCTTCATTTCTGAGACAAATTCGCCAATATAATTTTGGGGACCTCGAAGGGATTCCAAGGCCGCATGTTGTACGGGGAGACTAGTTGCGATTCTGACCCTTGCCAGTTTGGGGAGATGCTCGCGTAACTCGGCGAGTCGGGGGGACTGGTTAAATGCAATGTATCCGATTCTCCAACCGGACATTAGATGAACTTTGGAGAATCCATTTAGAATAATTACGGGTGAATCGCCTGCCACTTTGCCAATCCCGACAAATTTTTCATCAAAGATTATTTGATCATATATCTCATCACAGATTATGTAGAGATCATGCTGATCTGCAAGTTCCACTAGATCCTTGAGTGCCTTTTCATTAAACACCACGCCGGTGGGGTTGTTTGGGCTGATTAGGCAGATTGCCACAGTCCTTGATGTGATTTTGGATTTGATATCATCAATGTCGGGTGTGGAATTATTCAAGTCTACTGCAAACTCTACGGGAATTCCACCGTGCAGTCGTACATACGAGGCATACGGCGGATAATAGGGTCCGGGGAGCAGGACCTCATCGCCTTCCTCAACTATTGAGGAGATGACCATGTCAAGCCCTTCGGAAACTCCATTTGTAATTAGAACATCATCTGCATCAATTGCAAGTCCCTTGGCATTTTCTTTTTTGGCAATTTCCTGTCTTAGCTCTAAAAGACCCTCAGATGAGGAATAATAGTTGTTACCGTTGTTAATTGCATCAATTAAAGCCTGTTTGACGTTGTCGGGGGGTTGAAATCCAAATTGTACGGGATCGCCGATATTAAGATAATCGACTTTGATCCCCTTTTGTTCGATTTTTCTAGCAGCCTGCACAATATCTCTGATTGCGTATTCGACCCCGACTACCTTTTTTGATACCTTCAAGCATCTAGACAGATATTTAGACCCGTTAAAATCTTATTTGTTTGGACTCGTTGCACAGTCTGGATAGTGCGGGCGGCTTCGGACCGCCAGGTCGAGGGATCGAAGCCCTCCGAGCCCTTTAGATTATTTTATTAAGTAAATAATTTCTCCACATGGTGAATTGAAGATATCGCCGTTCAAAATAGGATTGGGATTAGTGATTGTTGGAATAATCTGGACATCGTTAATTTTTGATGAAACTGAGAAAAGACATGATTCAGTCATGTTACAGCCATCAAAATCCTTTGAGGTGAAATTGGAATTTGCAGGTACCGATATCGGATTTTACAAGTTATACATGCCTGAATTTGGGGGAGAGGAGATTTTTGTGCAGGTATTGGATCCCAGGAAAAATGTGATTCGGGAACAAATGATTCAAACAAAAATGTCGGTGCAATATTTTGATTTCAATGAAAATGGGGAATATATTTTAAAGATTGTAAATATTTCAAAAAAATCAACTGATGTACAAATGGAATTTGGAAATACAAACTCTCAGAAAATGCTCCCCTCTGGAATCATGATACTTGTTGGTGCCATAATCATGATGATAACTGCGTATTTGAAAATCAGGAATTATAGTATGGAGCAGCCCGAGGAAAATATTTCATAGATTTGAATGCATTGGATTGTATGCCCGAAAAATAGGATTAAATTAAAAATCAGCCAGGTTGTAAAAAACAGAAAGGCAATTATTGATAATGGGAGAAACAGGCTGAGTTTGGTGTGTTCCCTGTTTTTTAAGATTATAACCGCACCCAATGATGCAAGTACCAGGCCTAATTCAAGTGGCTGGTGGGACCATGAAATTAATCCGTCAATTCCAAAGAGATCATGGGATAATGAATCGGCAAAACCGGAAACAATTTGGAGAAGAGAACCTGCAATGACCAGTTTGATGCCGGTTTTAAGGGAACCGTGAACGGATTTTCGAACAATCAGTATGCTGCCCATTATGGCAGCACCGCCGGTCAAAGAAACTCCAAAGTAGACGACCATGTGAGAGGGACTCCAGAAAAATTCAGGTTCTTTTTGAAGATGGGATATGGCATCCCAGAATCCTGCAGAAACAATAATGATCGGTCCAATCACTGCCAAAATTGATACTAGTGAGACAAGGGTGCTTGAATTTGCAAGTGTGGAATTTGAGAGTCTTTGAATTAATTTCATTTTGTTTCTACGATATTGGGGGACTATTTGAAATGTTGTAATGGTCAATAGGAAACTCGGCGCCGTGGTGGGTAATTTTATGAACTAACTATATTAGATGATACGATCTAGGTTGAATATGAGTCCGGGAATAGGCCTGATGAAAAGGCGCCTTGAAAAGGAAAAAGACGCTGTTGTACTTGCCATTTCAGGAATTGCAAAAAAATATGATGCCAGGCCCGAGGATATCAAGACGCTGGAGACAAAGTATCATGATGATGCAGGCGATTGGTATGTTGCTTTGGGCTGGGAGGAGAAAAAAGCTGTAATTCGGATGGATTCTGTGCTGGGGACCATTACAGAGATTAAGGAGATCTGAGGACTAGTAAATATTCTAATTAAATTAGAGTTGTGGATAATTGGTTCAAATTTTTAATCAATACCCCAAATTATTGCAATCAAAAAAGCCGGGGGATCTTCATCGTCATTTCTTGGAATAATGAAAAATACAAAAATCCCCCAAGGCAGAATTCTGTGAATCAGGCTAAGATACATGAGAGGAAAATACATTGTGTGCGATTTTGTACTTGATTGTACTACTTGATCAAGTTATGGTTTTGCCAAAAATGCAAAATATCTGTAATGGACACATGATATGTATACTATAGGCATATGATGATAGATTCTGCCAATTGTATTTGCGGCAGATTCCAGATCCATACATCAAGAGACACTGGGATCAGAGAGCCGTCCCATGAACAGGATTGCGCCGCTCTCATCGTCCTGTATTATGAATATGAATGGGTGGTCTGCATGGAACGTTGGTGGTGATGATGAATATTGTGCAGTGGCTGTGGCAGCTGCGGCTTCTGTTCCCTCCTCATTTACCTGCACAAACGCATCATGTGTTGCCAAGCTTACGTACAGACCGGGAGCAATGCCTGTCAGATCAGACAAATCAAGAGCAAACACATCGGTCATGCCAAGTGTTGACAATGTGTCTATGAGGTCATAATGGGGCGTCATTGTAAACTTTGGCAGACTAAGAAATATCTCCCTACTGTGCACCTGCTGCGTCCACTGCATTATATTTTCAGATGTGATCTCTTTTTCCAGCGTATTAATTCCATCCCTCTCGTTTGGGAGTATGACCAGCATGGAGAGCCTGTCGCCCTCGTATGGCAGCCGGACTATCTGTACGTCGTCCGTACGTGCATATTGGAATTTGCCCTCGTTGCTCATAAAACTGGCAGTAGTGTTTTTTGATTCGCTAATCCAAAAGTTGGATTCCTCTGTATACTCTGGATCAAACTGCGTCTGCCACGTACCCTTAAAGTATATTGCATTTGTTAGGACCATAACGGCATCTACAAGGCTATCTGATGAAATGATTTTTGGTATCTTGTCGTTTGTCTTCTCAGAGGCCCATGCATTGATCATTCTTGCAGGATCTGAACCGACAACCTCAATGTCTGCATGATATACGTCTTTTATTATGCTGACGTACGATTCGTTTATGGTGTTAAAAAGCCATAGGGCATTTGCAACGTTGAGTGTTGCATGTGGATCATCTTCATTGATCGAGGATACCGTGGCTGCAATGTCTGTTGCCCGAAGCAGGTCGTCGGACTCTAGTCCAAAGACATTACCTATCTGTTCTTTTGTGTCCCCTTTGGCCCCCTCATATAATGCGGAAAATGTCATGTGCATGCTGATTGGAGAGAAGAATATGTTCTCATCGTTATCGGACACCTGCTTGTAAAAGTCTACTGCAAAGTCGTTGTTTGACTGGGATATGCTGTCAGGTATCACTGCATCATATGCAGGGATCTTGATAATTATCTTCCAGCCCAGCCAATCAGCTGCCCTCTCTGCAGTCTTTTCTGTCAGACAGGCCGTCTTGCCGTTTGGTCTTTCCACCAGTACGTGAATGTCCTTGCACTGCCTGTCTGCACTGTCAGCATATACGGGTATAATCATTATTCCAAGTGCAAAGAATATCATTCCAAAAAGTATAACATGTTTTTGTTTGATCACTGCGATCTGGCATACTGCTATCTATTTAACAATTACCGGGATTTTGCAAACTTTCTGAGGTAGATACATCCAAACTGCGATGTTGATGATATCCAGATGAGACTGATCTTATGCGAGAATTCATTGATGACTTTCTTAACACATATCTGAAATTTAGAATACGCGATGTGGACGCCATTGTGGGTGGTGATGTGGGGGGCAGAATCACAGATGGATCTTCTGGCCTGTCAAGTGCGGACAGAGACACATCAATCTCAAAAAATGTGTGCAGGTGATTTGATATTTTATCACAAGATGCCCATGAGGTGTAATGATGTTGCAAGCACCATCAAATGTATTCCAAATCTTTGATGGGGTAATGCATCTGAAATTATAGGACTGATTGTTTTATTGCATTTTTTACAGAATTTTTTATTTATGATAAGACGTTTGATGATTTTTCGTGCCGGAATTACATCCTCTACATTCTTTCATATCTGTCTGCAATCTCAGACAAGTGATTGCCACAATTCCTGCAGTTTGGATCATCAATCTCTTTGTCTCATCAACCTTGAGGCCTAGTTTAGCCGTCTTTGTATGTCACGGTTGGGTTTGTTTTTGCCGGATGATTCTTTTTTTGTTCTGTCTTGTTTTGCCTATTTTAGAATGCCTTTTGTCTTTAGAATATTCACCATATCATCAAATCTCTGTTTTAGATCACGATTCTCTTGTTCAATTATGAGATGTTTCTCTTTAAGATCTAAAAATTTGTCCTCTCAATTGATATTCGTACTCAATATGCAATTTTAGATAGTACTGATCAAACAAATTTTCGATTAAAAATATTCGATTAAATGATCTAAAATAGCCTCAAAAAGATAGGATGTTACAAATAATTGAATTCTCATAATCTCTATTGATTAAATTTTGATGATCCAAGTTATTTTTTTGTATTTTTTGAATTTTTATATTTCTTGTTATTTTTTTTGGGTTGTTTGTATTTTATATGAATTTCAATAATTTTCTTAATTATTACATTTTCTTTATCATCATAAATAATTTTTTCAACTATTTTTTTGGTTTGAATATCTAAAGAATTTTTTGAATTGATTTTTTTAATCATACTTAATATAGAATTTTTTAACCCCAAAAGAAGCAAAGCAGCTGTATAGTATGGATCAATATTATTCATCAAAAATTGGAAAACATCATGTGCAAGAGATGCATCTGCAGGAATGATATTTCCAGTAATTTGATTTTTATGTAGATAATTGAAATATATTTTTTGTTCATCTTTTCCATGTTTTAACACAAACGTATGAATTAATTGTAAAATATCCAAAGATGATAAAGTAGCCTTCGGAGTGGATGTAATTCCTATTTTTTTTAACTCATTGACCATAATTTGGAATTCATCTTTTCCTGTTCGATTAAAATCCAAATGTAAAGAGTGTGTAGAATAAAAATTATCAGAGGGATATTTCATTAGATTTCTACGACCAATTTAGATAATTTTTCATGATATGGTAATACTCTTTCCAGTAGTTCAGAATTTGCAACAACATAATTTTCATCATGTGAAAATTGCAAAAATTTGTTATGAACCAATTCAGAAACAACATTTGGAAATGAATATTCTCTATGAGTATTTGGACGTGGGTGATAATTATATGAACGATATTTCAACCACAATCTATATCTGGTCATTGGGATGGAGATACCCTCTCTTACTGCATCAGCATAATATGCTTTAGTTGCAGTGACATAAACATCTGGTCCAAATATTCGTAATTCATCTCGAATCGCCTCAAAATGATGTGCGTACAAACTTCCAATTACTTGATCTGCTACATCACCCATATCATCGAACTGAATATTTTTTATAGAATTTTGATGTAATGTTTTTAATTTATTTTGGGCTTTAACTTTGGGTTTGGCTCCTTTGGTATATTGTATCCATCCAGCAGAATCAAGAAATTCAAAATATTGTTTATAACGTGATGTTGCATTTTGCACACTAAATTCACTTTTGTCTAGTGCTCTGATCACAATACCTCGTAATGGGTTTAGCCAGTATCTTACACTGGTGAAATTTCCCCAATATCTTTCACCAAAAGCCAGAATTTCATTTTGTAAATCAGAAGTTAGTTTATCAAATTTTTTTATCAACGCAAGATCTAAATCAGGAGCTTTAGGTTTTTCAATGAAATCAAAATCATATCGGTCATTTTTAATAATTGCTTTTGCGACATTCTCAAAAGTGTATATGAAAGTTTTTGATTCATTTTCATTTATTTTTACTAATGATGGCACAATAGCTTTCAGAATTACAGTAAAACTATCTTCCTTTTCATCATAAGTTGTTTTTGAAGGCCTTACATTAAATCCAATTTTGCTTGCAACATATTTCATTGCAATGGATTCTGGAGTCTTCAACATTGGAATTTTAATTTTACTCATTTCTTCTTTTTACCTCGATATTCATCTAACGGTATGATTGTCTCTTCATCATTCATATTTATTGGTACCTTAATATTTGAAGGATATGAAATGATAGTTAAGTGTTGTAATTTTTTCCACCCTCGTTTAAAATCCTTTATTTTGTAGGTCATGGGATCATTTCTATGAATCAAAGCAGGATCAATAACTTCGATTTGATCACGCCAAGTATCAATAGTTGAAAATAGAGATGCATGATTTCCGCCCTCAAAGTTATTGATTATCATTGAACGATCATAACATAAAATTATAGGAATAGGAATATCTCTATCGAAAAGTTTTGTCAAATCAGCAAGATTTTTAGGATTGAATATCTTTAAAGTTAGACCTATCCCTTCACCTTTTAATTTTTTTAGTGCATAATTTAACATTGCAAGATTTGTGCCTCTGTGAGAATGAACTCTCAATTCATCAAAATATGTTTGCCATTCAGCAAGTTTGGTTGGAAATCCTAGTTTAGGATACTTGGATTTCCAATATAATGCAGACATTGTAATACATGCAGGAACACAATCCTCAGTATTTTGTTCAGGAACGAAATGTTTTTTCCAGTTAAATGGAAATTTTGAAACGGTCATTTTAATTGATTTTAGAATTAGTAGTATATAAGACGACAACATAAATTTGAATAGAATGGTTGTTTTTGGTAGAACCATAAAATCATTAAACTCATTTTAAAGAGATGGGCTTTGATGTTGTTTAGATTTCGTTTGATATAACACAATAACTTATAGTGACACGCAAATATTTTTGAGATCAATTTTATCAAACCAAAAACTGCAAAGATCAACATCATATCCGTCCTAAAACAATGTGAGAATAATCTCCTTATTTGAATGCGGTATAGGAATGCTGGTATCAGGCAAAGCGTGTGTTGCTGGTCTGAATATTATGCATCAATGTCTGACATAACATATAGGATTTCCGAGTATTTTAGAACGGTGTGATTCTATCTGAATGTTGAAAAATATCTGAATAGGATTCCGATATTGATTTCATAAACTTTTGATCGTCACTATACTAACCCTGATAATTACTACCTTTCTCTTTTATTCTTATTTATTTTTATTTTGTGACAGTTGATTACCCATGGTCGACAATTGACGTAATTTTTTTGTTGGTAATTTTTTCCATTTTGGAATGGCACTATCTTTTTTCTCAAATTCTAACGTGATTGATTCATCTCTTATATGCGGGTCTTCATTCAGCCTTGATTTTGCATAATCTACATATTTCTTTTGGATGTCAATTCCCAAGAATTTCCTATCCATGTATTTTGCAACTTTGGTAGTTTGTCCGGTTCCATTAAAGGGATCAAGAATGACATCACCGACATTAGAATACAGATTAATCAAACGGTAAGGAATTTCTTCGGGAAACGGACATGGATGGTCAAGATAGCCCGGGGGAACAGGAGCAATGTGCCAAACAGAATTCACAATCTCCTTCCAAACTATATCCTGATTAATATCGTTAAATGCATATTCCATTTTTTGTAGTTGGTTTTTCCCATTTCTCATAACCAAGATCATTTCATGCATTATGTTTGCTCTAAAGTACGAGGGATATGGATGTTGAACAAAACTTCCAGCTCTATTGGCACCACCGGTTACTTTGTGCCAAATTATTTCTTCATGTAAACTCCAACCTTGCTTAGATAATCTTGACATCAATAATGATGGCAGGGGCTCTAACGTCCCCTTGTTAATTTCATTTCCTATAATTATACAACAGTATCCTCCATCTCTAGTAACTCTCCTGACTTCTTGAAATGTCTCTTCCATCTTGTCGATGTATTCAGGAACATTGATGGATAGTTTTCCACGATAATTGTTTTTGGGATCATTTCCATGCTTTACGTGCATGTCATAATCAATTGCATTTCTGTATGGGGGAGATGTTATTGTAAGATCTACAATCCCATCATCTATTTTAGATAAAACATCAATATTATTTCCACAGATTATTTTGTTCAAATTTATATTTACGACACTCATATTTTGCTTGAATTCTCTTCCTTAAAGCTTTTGTGGTGTAAGATGTTCATTAAAATATCATCATCACATTTTTCAACATTAGAAAATCATTTATCGCGGTCTAGTTTTTTAATTAAACGGTGCTGGTTTCCTTTGGCATGTGTTGCATAAATCTTCAATTAAATCTTTTTTTATTTTGCAAGTTGGATTTTAACATCACGTACTTTGGAAATCGTTTTACTGGTTTTGTCCAAGTTTTTTAATGATTTTTCAAATTGTGATTTCTTCGTTGGATGAATCATTGCTATTGCAGTAACACAAAAGTCAGGTGAACCATGAACAGTTCTTGTTATTTGAGCTTCTAAAATTTCATTATAATTATCTAGTAATGAATCCCTTAACTTTAAACACGTTCCTTTATGGTTTGCGTCTGTACATTGCAAACGTATGTCCGCTTTAATTAATTTCTCGTCTCCGCTCATTTTATTCCACCCAGATAAAGAAAAATTATTGGATTCTGTGCTCAAAGTGTTATTTTTCAGTCAAAATTGATATATAAATTATTGACAAATATTATGCCGTGATTGAAAGCCTTCTAGAATGAGAACACTCGGATACAACACTTTTTGAGCAAGGGGATAAAACAATCCGTTTTGAATCCGATTACAGGTTGAACCTAGGTTCGGATGCAAAACATGATCAGATCATCAAGGAGCAGCAGGCAGACACCAAAAGAATAAAAATCCTTTTCAAACACAAAATTCACATATCAGCATGAGTGTCAAAGATACTCGTAGAAAACGAGCCCAACCACCTGTAAAAATTAATTTAAATATTGATTTAGAAAATTTCGGTCCAATAAAAAAAGGAAAAATAAAAATAAAACCATTAACGATTTTTGTAGGTCCTAATAATTCTGGTAAATCATATGCTGCAATGCTTATTCATTCCATTTTATCTTCGGAAAATCAAATTAATCCTTTTAATAGACATTATCGTTTTTCAAATCCCTTAACAAAGATGACTCAATTATTCAACAATGAGATAGAAAAGATAGTTAAAAAAAATAAAGGAAAAGACTCTTTTTCAATACCAACAAATATGATAAAAAGAATGTGTACTTCATTATCTCAAGATATATTTAGTACTAATTTAGAATCTGCAATCAGTAGAAATTTTGCATCTCCGATCAATGAACTTGTTAATGTAAAGTACAAATCAGCAAAAATTTCAGTTTCAAATTCCAGCAAATATAATATTTTGATAAATAAAAAATTAAATGTTAAAACAGATTTGGATTTTAATTTTAAATATAAAATCAAAATTTCTCCAAAAAGAATTGGATGCTATATCAAAGAAGAAGAGGATAAGGGTATAATTACCATAAATATTAGTAAAGAATACGCAAAAGATTTTTTGAAGGATGAGTTATCTGATGTTTTGATACGTTCGATATCTCGCCGATTAAAACATGATACAATTCCTGCAGAATCACATTATATTCCAGCAACAAGATCTGGAATATTACAAGGATATAATGCAATTTCTGCGAGCATAATCAAAAGTGCCTCCTTTGGCGGAATTGAATCTTTTGAAGTGCCTAAACTAACAGGAATGGTATCGGATTTCATCTCAAACATCATTTTGGTTCCTACACAGCCAGGACCTTTCTTCAAATTGGCCGAACAGTTCGAATCTGAACTTCTTTGCGGTCACATAAAATTATCTACTCGTACAAGGGGTGCTTTTCCTGAAATTATTTATCAGTCATCAAATAATGAAATTCCATTACATAGAACATCATCAATAATTTCAGAGATTGCACCACTTTCATTATATCTAAAACACATTATTCATCCCAGCAGTTTATTGATTATTGAAGAACCAGAGGCGCACTTACATCCTACAAACCAATTAATTTTTGCAAAATATATTGTAAAGATGATTAGAGCAGGACTAAACGTATTGGTTACTACTCATAGTGTATTTTTATTGGAGCAATTAGGAGCGTTTATGCTTGCCAGCAAACTCGAATCAAAGACAAGACAAAAACTAGAATTTATAAAAGATGATTATTTGTTGCCTGAAGAAGTGTCTCCTTATGTATTTAGCCAAAACAGTGAAAATGAACATAACATTTTGCCAATTGAAATAGATGATGAAGTGGGAATATCTCAAGAGGAATTTGTAAAAGTTAATGAATTACTTTATTCAGAATCCATTGAACTTCAACAAAACTTGCTTCAAAATTTAGCATGATTCTCCAAAAAATTGAAAACAATATCCTGCAGCAAAAATTTCTTGTTGTAATGAAAGATACAGATTCATGTTGGAAATAAACACGAGTCTATGCATAATTGAATTTTTAATTATATTTTTGATAATTTTTCTATTCTTGAATAAATGATTAACCATAAGGTCTGTTCATAAATTGAAGAAATCTTCTATTACAATATTGATATATGTGAAAGAGTAACCCAGTACATGCTAGTTACAAATATCGAGCATGCAAGAAAAGTGATCGACATCATTTTGGATTGGTATGATAAAAAAGATGGGATATTCTCCGGCTCTGATCTTCCAGAATCTGAGATTCCAAATGGGATAGACATTGGATCATACGAACATATCATGTTTCTTACCATGACTGTAGCAATAGACTACCAGCGTTCTGCAAGCGACCTGTGGGATTCGGCAAGAAGATCGTGGGAGGATAAAGACACCAGATGGGTTTTTTTCCCAAAGGAGGTCATCAAAAAGACGACAGAAGAACTTGGCGAGGCACTAACAAAATACAAACTTTGTAAAAAAATAAAAAAAGATGTTGATATTTGGAAGAGTATTGCACAGTCATTTGCAGAGTTATTTGACGGAGATCCCAGGAATCTTTTTGCAAGATTTGATTATGACGCACATCAGATTGTCACGGCAATGAAAAAACAGTATGGAAAAGACTTTCCATACCTTGCAGGTTCGACTGGAACGGGAAAAATTCGCTCGTTGTGGATTAGAATGCTTTACAAGGAAGCCAAGATCAGATTCAAAAACCTGGAAAAAGTGCCAATGCCAATAGACATTCATACCGCACGTGCAACGATAATGACCGGATGCCTGTCAGGCACGTTTAAAGACGATTTCTCAAAGCTGACAGAATACGCAAAACGGGCCTGGATTGATGTCTGTAACAAGACTGAGCACTATCCCCTGGAACTTGATGAGGTATTATGGAATCTGAGCAGACTCGGATGCACAAAATACAGAGACGGGTCTGCATGCCCCGTCAGAGACCAGTGCAGGCTGGAAAAATACTGCACGGCAAATATTCCATCATCTAGTATTCAAATAAATCAAAAAGGACGTACGCTGATAGATACAAGACTGCCATAATGACAAAAATTTCAGTCGTTACTTCATGTGGGAATAAAAAAAGAGAGCAAGAGCTTCCAGCATGGAGGCTGTACAAATCACCAAGAATAACGGCAGTTTACAACCGTAAAGACGATACTGACATGTTCATTCTAAGTGCAGAGCACGGACTTGTTCCTGCCGAGAAGACAATACCACCATACAACAGAATAATGGATGAGAAGAGATGCCAAGAATTAGTACCAGAAATCAAAAAAATTGTAGAAAAATATGATGTGATAATTTTTTTCAAGGCAGGAGCCAACAGGCTTTATGAGCAATGTATTACCAAGGCATGTGAAGAATCAAGAGTAAGATTAAATTCATTTGGATATGGATTCATGGGCGGGATTAATGATTTACCATCAGAGATCAAAAAAGCAAAGGATGGATTCGTGTGAATGCCTGCTAGAAATTAGAACACACAGACAAGAGAATATTTGCAAATAGGATTCATACAAATGATGATTAGATGATATATTTTGAATCCATTAGTAGATTGAGAGTTCATTGCATGTATCATCTCGTGTATTTTGAATCCTCATTAAACAGGATCGCCAGCATTATCCATTGCCATACCTAGAGAATACCTTGTGCAAGTCGATTCTCACATGTCATAGATTACGTCTTTTTTGCCCTGAGATTTTCTGCTTTTTTCTTGGAATCCGTCTCTGTCAGATGCGATATTCCAGCACACTGGAACTTTATTTTTTATTTACAATGATTTAACGTCTAATCACAACTATCAAAAAGATCCTTCTGTCAGCGTATTATCAGAAATATAGTACTCACCACCGCCAATTTTAACCCAGCCAGACTTTTTACCAACTTCATCATGAATTGGGGCAACATGAGATGAGAGCATGTCAATCTGGTGCAGCATTACAGCTTCTAGTGTTTTGGGCCTGACAACTCCTGGAATCTTGTCAGTAGGCGTACCATGGTGGCTTAGTATCATGTGTAATACCTGGTTTGATAAATCATCACTGCACTGTGTCTCCTTTCGAAGTATCTCACCAACAAGAAAAAACCCTATTGGAATATGGGTTAATAACTTTCCCTTATCAGAGTAAATGGTTCCAAACTCTGCATCAAGTTCAATGATTTTACCCAGGTCATGCAATATACAACCACAATACAGCAGATCACGGTTGGCTTTGGGGTAAATTGGCAATAAACCATCAGCTATTTTCAGCATTTCTAAAATGTGTGTTATTAGTCCATTGGGATAAGCATGGTGCATTACTGATGCGGCGGGCCATACGGCAAATTTGTTCATCAAATCCGATTTGGCAAATAATTTTTCCAAAAGGATTTTTAATTCTAGAGTTGTAATTGTGGCAATATATCTATTTAATTCCTGAATTTGGTCATAGTTTGGGGAAATCTCTCGTTTTAATTTATTCCAATCAGGATTAGTAATAAGCATCAACTCATTTCCGTTAATTGTAATGCTGTGATAGGTATCACTGTATGTACCGGTAATACGGTAAACCTTGCCTTGCTCAAGTCTGTTATAAAATTTAGTACATTCATTTGCAGTTCCAAAATATCTGGCCTTGAGGGTCTTTGTTTTGTCTGCCACATCAAAGACCACCATTAAACTTTCACCTTTGGTTTTTGCAGGAGATGATTTTTGTACCATTACTAAATCAAGGGAAACAGCATCCCGATCATTTAATTCGTTTAAAAATTCTACCACGTTATAATTACTTGATTTAGGTATTTATTTTGATCTCAAAATTAAAGTTGCTGTATTCCTTTGCATGCAATTAGAGAAAACAGACTATATTGGATATCAGGCATCAAACCGGCAGGATTTGTCGTACAGATACAACGATAACCAGGCAAAATTTCCAGCATTACAAAAGATTAATATTTTTTAGGTGTTTCCTGATTTTATGATAAAAGTGGGAAAAGGTCCAGGTGGAAGACCCAGTACAAATCCTGGCAAGCCATCTGGCGGCGGAAGAGACAATAAACCTTCAAAAAAATGATTATTTACATTTGCAGTAGATTTACCTGCAATTCCATCTTTTTATAGAATTATCAGTAGGATTTTTTCCAAGACATAAAAATAACAAAAAGGATTTAATTAAATATCTAATTTGTATTATTATTTTAACAATAATTTTGTTGCCAATGATCAGTATCAGAATAGACACGATTGGAGAGGACCGGATTTTCAGTCGAATTCTTTATGCCATGGAATCATCATCACAAAATACAATTAATCGTGGATAAGAAAGTGGAAATTCAAATCAATTAATTGTTTTAGGTTTTGAAAAGTCTGTTAAATTTTGGGTGGGTGTGGTGATGATTCCAATGTTTTTAGTTTGTGTCAATGAACATATTCTAATTTTGAAAAATAGGAATTTTGAAAGAAAATTCATCATTTTATGCTCAATTATTTTCCCCATTCCCATAATCTATGCTCTGAGTGTTAGTAGTAATAGGATTGATTATAATTTTGGCATTATTCATCCATACTTTATCTATGATAAAATTGATTTGGAACATGAAAAAGAGGCATTTGAAATATCCAAAATTGTTTATTTAGAAACTCAACGAATCAATCTTTATGGTCCAAAAGCCAAATTCATTCCTGTTCATAGGTTTTATGAATTAGAGTCATTCCAATCATAAATAATAATTCAATTCCAATAAAATTAACCGATCATGGATGGCCAATTTTTGGAGATTTTGATTCGGTAGATGAATGATAACACATGTGAAAAGTAATGATATGACTCATTTTGTATCAGATGTAGGAATGATCCAAAAATTATTTCGGATTTATATAAAAACAGGGATGATTCTATATTTTTAGAAAAAATTCATGATTCATCAGAGATGAATATGATTTGAAATAAATTATATGAAAAACAAAAGTAATAATTATCTCTTACCAATTGTTAGCAATGATTTGGATGGAAAATTTTTATCAGATAAGATTTTTCTTCCATCATAAATTAAAAGTGGTTTTTTTGATTTTGAAAAATGTTTACTGGTTAATTTTGAATACATTTTATGATCAGTGGAGACAAAAATTAGATCTGCATCTTGAATAGTAGAATTTAGATCTGAAGAAAGAATTACATTTTTTGGTAAATTGTTATCTTTAAAAATAAATGGATCATGTACTGAAACAAGAAAATTTTTCTTTAAAAATTCGTTGATTACATCAAAAGTAGGTGATAGACGGGAATCAGTGACTTCCCCCCTAAATCCTAATCCCAATACGGCGATTTTGGAATTTATTTTTACAGTTTTATTTTTCGATAGTAGATTTAATGCATCTTTGACACATTTTTTAGGCATGGAATCATTTGTCTTTCGTGAAAATTCTATTATTTTCAATGATTTTCCGATTTTTTTAGAAGATTCTAACACAAGTTGTGGATAAACGGGAATGCACAATCCTCCTACACCCGTTCCGGGATAATGAAGGTGGCAAAAAGGCTGGGAATTTGCTCCCTTGAGAGATTCCCAGTAATCTATACCAATTTTTTCACAATAATCAGATAACTCATTTGCCAATGCAATATTTACATCGCGATAGACGCCCTCAAATAATTTTTCAGCTTCGGCATTTTCTAATGAATTCATTTGTAGAACGCCTTTTTTGGATATGATTTTTAAAAGAGACATGCCAAATTCAAGACTTTTTTCACCCAATCCGGCAACTATTGCGAGATAACTTTCTTCAATGTCCGCTAATGCCCTACCTACAAAAATTCGTTCGGGATTATAAATTAAAAAAAAATCTTTTTCGCCTTTTAGATTACTTTCTTTTTCTAAAATTGGTAAAACAATATTTCTTGTCGTACCAGGAGGCAATGATGGACAAACTATAACAGCATCGCCTTTCTTTAGTCCTTTTGAAATGTTTTTTGATACAGATATTATTGCCGCTAAATCAATCTTATTTTTTTTAATAGCAACGGGGACAGAAATGATTTTAATTGTTGAATCTTTGGAAGCTTGGATTCCATCAGATGATAAAGACAAGGTTTTATTTTTAAGATGTTTTGAAAATAAATTTGAAATAAAGGGTTCTTTCATGTGAGAAGTGCCATTTTTAATGGAATCAAGCAATTCTGCGGATATATCAACACCGATAACATTAGCACCTTTACGGAGCCAGGCAGCGGTGATGGGACCACCTACATTTCCCAAACCATATACGGCAATAGTGGTTTTTTTAGGTAAATCTAAATTATTTTGTTTTGATTTCAATCTAATAATGAAGTTTTTGAATCTAGTAATTTAAGGTAATGGTTTAATTTTTATGCTGTTTTAACCATTCAGCAGTTTTTTAAATATCAATGGAACATGTTGAGGGGATTTTTCTGAAAACAGAATTTAATTTGGTGGTATCACTTGCAAAATTTCCAATTTCCCTGGGGGTCTTTCAGATTTGTTTTCAATAGTTGAAGAAATTTGAAGAGTTTTAGATGGAATTTCAACAATATTGGAGATTGTAGTAGAGCCTTTCTGGTACCCATGTTAAATTTGATTATTATAATATCTGATCAAACCACTTCTTCAAAAAAGTGCACCATATCTTCAATAAACACACAGTCTCTAATCTGATCGCCTTTCTCAAACATCATTAAAGATTCACCGTTTTTTATTCTGTTATAGAGAAAGTTGGAATTAGACCATTTTTTTTTTTGATATGGTCCATAAATATTAAAAAATCTAAAAACTATAAAATTGGCTCTATACAATTCATCATATAATCTCAGATGGTATTCTGATGCAAGTTTTGTTATTCCGTATGCAGTTTTAGGAAATGCAGGTGATCTTCAGAAACTTGTTCAGAATTGGGAGCGCAATCATAAGATGCTAAAATTAAAAAAAATAATTTTTTTAATGTCATTTTTTCTACAAGATCCTAATACATTTGGTAATCCAATGATTTGACTTTAGCATTTTGTACAGATCCATCAAGAGAAGAAACTAAAGAATGGGCGGCAAGATCAATTACAACATCACTAACAATTTGATCGACACTAGAAGAATCAGTTATATCAAATTGCTTGTAATTTTTATGGTCACTATTAGAAATTAAATCAGCATAAAATATTTCATGATTTTTAGATAAAGCTTTGACTAAATTATGTCCTGCAAATCATTCAGAACCTAAAATCAATATTTTCATAACAATATATGAAAAAAGGTCCCTGATAAAAGACCTATACAAAGCCAGGTAACCATCTGGTAAAAGAGACAATAATCCTCCAAAAAAATGATTATTCACTTTACAGTAGATTTACCTGCAAATCCATCTTTTTGAGGGATTCTCAAATCCCCAAGGCATACTTATTTAATTAGAGTTCCCTACTAGAGAAATTTAATTATCAGGTTTATTTTAAAGACAGCATGACTAGGGCGATTGTTCTTGGCGGTTCACGCGGAATTGGAAAAGCAATTTCTGACTCGCTAAAATCAATAGATATTGATGTTTTTGCAGCATCCAAAAATGATATTGACACGTCAAATTTAAAGAGTGTAAAAGAGTTCCTGAAAAAAAATACACAGACAGACATTCTGATTCTAAACACGGGGGGGCCTGCCCCAAAGCCGTTTGCAACCATAACTGAGAATGACTGGAATATATATCACAATCAGTTGTTTCTGGGGTTTTGCACCATACTACAAAATATCAAAATCAATGATGACGGATACATTTTTCTGATAAGCTCAAATGTCATCAAGGAGCCAAATGCAAAATTGATAATATCTTCTGCGTATCGTGCCGCATTCAGCGAGGTCTTTAAAATTTTAAGCAAGGAGTATGCGGGAAAAAACATCAGTTGCATAAACATCGCACCAGGACCCATCAACACGGACAGGACCCAGGAACTAGTAAAAGATGTAAAAGAATTTGAAAAATCCCTGCCCATGAAAAGACTGGGGGAACCACGCGAGATTGGAGACTTTGTAAAATCCATAATTGAGAACAAAATAAAGTATCTGTCAGGTGTTACAATAAACTTTGATGGTGCAAATTCAAACCATATCTTTTAGGATTATTTCTTGAATTCAACGTTTGGCATGTCTGTCTGGCCTGCAATTGCAACTAGTCCTCCTTCACGCAGTTGTTGCAGTAGCTGCATGACCTCTTTTTCGACTTGCTTTCTCTGCAGTCCTGTCTGTTGCGCAAAAACCTCCACCAAGTCGGTGACTTTGCGCTGACCGTTACAGGACTTCCAAAAGTCAACGATTGCCTGATTGACCATAAATCCTTGTTCATGCTCGTTTGCTAGAACCATCGAACCGTCATCCTGCTGTACCAGTTTTCCAACTCCTTGGGGTAAAGCAGTTTCATAATTAATCGGTGCAGGTGTATTCATGGCAGCACCCATGTTTTTAATTTTTAATTTTCCTTCCTCGGACATTTTATCCATTGACCAGGCAGGCTCCCACACAATGTCTATTTTGACATTATTTACCCCGGGGACTTTTTTTGCAAATCTTGTTGCATCCTCAACCAGAGTTTCATGCAGGGGGCATCCCTGGGTGGTCATGGTCATTTTGATGTTGACATCGTTATTTTCAGTGATGTCAATCCCATAGATTAGTCCCATTTCTACAATGTTTAGGGGGACCTCGGGATCCATGCACTGCTTTAATGAATCCTCGATTGCCTGTGCGGAAACTGTGCTCATACTGTAAATGGCAGTTTGAAAAACAATAAAAACTTTCTAATTATTAGCTTGAAATAATTTTAGAATTGATACCTCGTAGGGGGCCGTAGCCACGCCTTTTTCAGTAATTATACCCGAAATTAATTCGGGGGGAGTCATATCAAAGGCGGGATTGATCACATTGATATCATCAGGGGCGGTCTTTTTCTCACCAGTACCCGTAACCTCGGAGCCTTTTCGCATCTCAATTACCACGTCTTGGGCCTTGGTTTCCAAATCAATTGTAGATAACGGTGCTGCAACATAAAACGGAATTCCGTGTTGTTTTGCCATTGTCGCCACCTGGTAGGTTCCAATCTTGTTAAAGACATGGCCCGTCCTTACAATTCTGTCTGCTCCAACTATGACCTTGTTTACCAATCCATTTGCCATAGAGTATCCTACAGCAGTATCGGGAATCAAACTTGTATCAAATCCATCGTGTTTTAACTCAAATGCCGTTAATCTGGAACCCTGCTGTATCGGTCTGGTCTCAGTGGCTATTACCTTGATGTTCTTTCCACTTTCCCTAGTTGCCCTGATTACACCCAATGCGGTTCCGTATGCCACGGTAGCTAGTGCTCCGGCATTACAATGAGTCATTATGGTGTCATTATCATCAAATAGAACCGAGCCGTTCTTGCCCATTGCCTTGTTAATTTCAATGTCTTCTTCTGCCATTTTTCTGGCAGTTGAAATTACCAGTTCTCTGATTTGATCAACTGAATCACCGGTCTTTGCGACATTCATAATTTTTTCCAATCCCCAGCCCAGGTTAACTGCGGTGGGTCTGGTTGCATATAGAATTTTTCTTGCATCCTCCAAGTCGGACAGTAACTCTTCTTTTGTTGTTGACTTGCTTTGCAAGGCAGCTAATCCCAATCCAAATGCCCCGGATACGCCAATTGCAGGTGCTCCTCTGACTATCAAAGTTTTGATGGCGTCAGCTACTTGATTAAAATCATCATATTCTACAAACACAAGCTCATTTGGTAATTTTGTCTGATCAATCATGATTACTTTGTTGTCCTTCCATTCCACAGTTCGTAAAGAGTTAATTTTTGAATCAGACATATTTTATGAAAATTTTATTTGACTATTTAAAATCAACCATTGATATTAAATTAAGCTGGGTTTTATTCAAAAATGTATGGCAGAGAATTTTACGTATAATGGTGTAAAATGTTCCAAAAATGAAATAATTGAATCAAATGACTCTATTCTAAAAGCCTATGAGAATAGAGGGGATGATAGAATTACAGAGATCGTTAAAATGTTAGAGGGGAAAAAATTTTAGATGTCGGGTGTGGGTATGGAACAATAAGCAGATGGTGTTCAGATCAAGGCTTCAAAATGCATGGAATTGACAGGGTTGAAGATTTTATTCAGATTGCAAGGGAATTCAATGAAAATGAAAATGTAATTTTTGAAAAGCGTGACTTTATGATAGAAAAATTTCCTGCAGAAAGTTTTGATGGAATTTTGTTTTTAGAGACAATAGAACACGTTGAAAATCCCGCTGAATTTTTAAAAGAATTTCATAGAATTCTTCGACCTAATGGAATTTTAATTATATCCACACCAAATGCTACAGCACTAAAAAATATGTTATATGCTTTGAGTTACAGAAAGAAAGAAAAACGAGAATCTCTAATTCAAAATATAAAAAATGAACCAAAAAATACGGGAGATCAGTTAGAGCACATATACAATTGGGATTTTCCTTGTTTAACCAGACTTGTAAGCAGGTGTGGATTTGATATTACAAATCATTCGTTTGTTGGTAGCGGACCAATATTTTTACCAATATTTGGAAAACGTATCAGGATCATTAGAGGCAATTCAAGAATTTTAAATAAATGGCCATCACTAATAAAGACGCAGATCATTAAATGTAAAAAATTATGAATATGTTTTTTCAAAGATAAATCAAAAATTTAATATTATATGATAAAAACAAAAATGATATGAATTACAAGATTGTCATCTCAGTTTTAATTGCATTTATTGTTACAATTGCGGCATTTAGTTTGTTATATAATTCATTTCCAGATCCCAAAATCACAAGAATCAATCATGAATTTTATTTACAAGAATTAAATCCTGAAGAGAGAAAAATTTTCTTAGTTGGATCTAGCCATATGGGACAGCTTAATACCACCCACATTATTGAAAAAGTTTCTAAAAACATTCCAAATGCAACAGTTTACAATTTATCATTTAACAGCGATAAACCTGAAGAAAGAATTGAGGATGTTGAACATATAATTAATCATAAACCGGAATTAATTATTTATGGAGTATCATATAGAGATTTTCATTATCCAAAAAATACTAGTGAACAAAATTTGGGACAGTTATTTTCAATACTGCTATCTGATGAAAACAGCGAATTAGATGAACTAAACCCCAAATTTGTAACTATTAATTCTATTAAAAAGAGTCTAAATCAATTTGGGATTTTAAAAGAAGTAACGTTTGAATTACAAAATACACCATTTCATCAAATAGGTTTCAAGCAAGCAAGCATTGCCAATGATGAGGAATTACTTAAAATGATACCTACATCGGGAGCGACAGAACTGTACATCAGAGATTATTTAGAAAACAAACAAGTGGTTTATTTAGAATCCATTATTGGGGAATTTCAAAAAAATGATATCAAAGTAGTATTGATGTCAACACCCATACATAAAATGTACAGGGATAATATCCAGGGTGAGTCACGAGAAAACTTTTATCCAATTTTGGAATATATTTCTAGCAAATTGGAATTAAAACCAGTAAATTTTAATGAAAAATATTCAGAGATGAATATTTGGAGAGATCTTAGTCATGTTACATATAATCAAGAAGCAAAAATTTTTTCAGAGGACGTATCAGAAATCATAATTGAAGAGTTAAATGGATAATGTTATTTAATTCAATAGAATTTATCATTTTTTTTATTATTGTTTTAACCGCAATAAGTATAATAAAACATAGAAAGTTTCAACATTTTTTTCTGTTAGGCGCAAGTTATTTTTTCTTTTATTTTTCTAGTAATTATCTTATAACATTATTAATTTTTTCGACCATGTTAGATTTTTACATTGGAAAGGAAATTTTTAATACAAAAGATCAAAGAAAGAAAAAAATTCTTCTGATTACAAGTTTGGCAGGAAATCTTGGATTGCTGGGCTTTTTCAAATATGCAGATTTTGCAATAGCTGAATTTAATATTTTAGGCAATTATGTTAATCTTGGAACTGAAATTCCTTTTCTTAATTTATTATTGCCGATAGGAATTTCATTTTATACATTCCAAACGATAAGTTACACTGTAGATATCTATAGAGGACAATTAACTCCAAGTAAATCAATTTGGGAATTTGCATTATTTGTTTCATTTTTCCCGCAATTAGTAGCAGGTCCAATTGTTAGAGCAAAGGATTTTTTGCCACAATTAAGAGAGAAGATTGACTCGTTTGAGAAGGGGGGAACAAAAATAAAACAAATCATAATTCACAACTCCAATCTCAAATTAGGCATTACAATAATGTCTTTTGGTTTTTTGAAAAAGATGTTTTTTGCAGACAACATAGCTCCATTAGCAAATGAAATATTTTCAAATCCTATTGGAATGGACTCCTTTGCCATATTCATGGGAACGATTGCATTTGGAATTCAAATTTATGGGGATTTTTCAGGATATTCAGATATTGCGATAGGTGCGGCGTTAATTTTAGGATTTAAAATTCCCATAAATTTCAATAAACCATACTTTGCAAGATCACCATCAGATTTTTGGAGAAGATGGCATATTTCGTTATCAAGCTGGTTAAGAGATTATTTGTATATACCATTAGGAGGAAATCAAAAATCACACAGCAGAACATATGTGAATTTAATTAGTGTGATGTTTTTAGGAGGGCTCTGGCACGGTGCATCTTGGAATTTTGTTATCTGGGGCCTAATACATGGAATATATCTGGCAGTACATAAATTAATTTCAGACAGATTTCCAAGATTGTGTATTCATCCGTTTTTCAAATCAAAAGCAGGTAAAATTATTTCAATTCTAATTACACAGTATTTGGTATTTTTGGCATGGATTCCATTTAGAGTAAAAGATACAGATGCCATGATATATTCAATGGAAAAATTTCTATTTTTTGATTTCCAAACTAATGGAATAATTTTATTTTTGTCTTCTCATAAAATCATTATTTTTTTGATGCTGTTATTTTTTGTTCTTCATTACATTATGTATCTAAAACCAAAAACAATTGAAAGAATTGTGGGTTTAAAATTAAGATATTGGACGATATTTTTGACAGGAATGGTAATGGCCGTTATTTTCTTCTATAACGGAAATCCTGAAGATTTCATATATTTTAGATTTTAAGATTTTTGACTAGTGATGACAATCCTTCATTCAGAGTGGTATTAGGCATAAAGTCCAACTCATTTTTAGTTTTTTTCATCGAAGCCATACTAAATTGAATATCGCCTTTCTTTGAAGACATATGGATAATTTCTAAATGTTTTGAAAATAATTTTAACATGAGTTGTGCAAGTTCATTAATTGATACAAAAGTTTCAGTTCCAACATTATAACAACCACCACGTTTACTTTCAATTTTATTCATTGAGAAAATTATTGCGTTAACTACATCAGAAATATAAATGAAATCTCGTAATTGGCTTCCATCTCCAAAAATTTGAAGGGGTTTGGAATTTTGGATTTTTTCCAGGAATTTTGTTATCACTCCAGCATATTCACTGGTTTGTCCTTCTCCATAGACATTAAATAATCTAAGACATAAACAATTTAGATTGTAATCATTGGAATACTGTCTGATTTTTTTTCCATCAATAATTTACTTTCACCGTATGGAGAAATAGGATTTGTTGGGAAATTTTCTTCAATGGGGTAGTTTTCTGCATGACCATAAACTGCAGCTGAAGAAAGAGCGATAAGATTTGAAATTTTATTTTCAACGCACGATAATAACAAATTTTCCGTGCCCTTAACATTGATGTTAAATGTTTCTTGAGGATCATTGATGGATCGGTCTACATCAATTTGAGCGGCTAAATGAATTACAATATCAGATTTATCTATAGAGTTAGAAAGTAAATTTTGATTTAATATATCACCTTTAATGTATGTCACATTGTTATAATTTTTTGAAAATATGGTGCTTGAATGAGAAAAATTATCAAACACCATAATATCATGACCTAGCGCATTTAACGATTCAACCAGATGTGACCCAATGAATCCGGCCCCCCCAGTAACAAAAACTTTCATAAAAACTCACTAATTACATCCTAAATATTTGATATGATTAATCTAAAGGAAAATAATGTTTGGTTACACTGATGGAATTGTGAGGGTCTGCATTGTCCGTGCTGTGATGATTAATCTAAAGGAAAATAATGTTTGGTACCTCTCAAGTATTATATAATTAAAGTAAATTTGATGATTAAATGTTAGATTTAGAAACATTGCAAAAAATAGATAAACAAAAAATGTTTGAAACATATGATAATTGGCCGACAATTGCAGAAAACTCCTATAATTTAGATCATGAAACATTAGATTTTGAAGGAATTGATCACATCATATTTGCTGGAATGGGGGGATCTGGTGCAATCGGGGATTTTTTTGCTGCAATTCTTTCTAAAACAAATATTCATGTTTCGGTGATCAAGGGATATCTTTTACCAAATACAATTAATAAAAATACATTGATTATTACCACCAGCGTCTCTGGAAATACAACAGAAACATTAACAGTTTTAAAAGATGCAAAAAAAACAAATGCAAAAATTATTGTATTTTCTGATGGGGGTCAAATGGAAAAAATCTGTAAAGACTGTAAAATTATACATAAAAATTTAAAATCTCATCATTCGCCACGAGGATCATTTACATCATTTTTGTATTCAATGTTAAAAATATTAAATCCAATTTTGCCCATTCAAAAAAATGATGTAATAGAATCAATAACTGAATTGAAAAAATTGCAAAAGAATATTTCATCAAACAATATAAACGAGCAAAATTCTTCATTAAATTTAGCAATGTGGATTACAGGAATTCCAGTGATTTATTATCCATGGGGATTACAATCAGCAGCTATTAGATTTAAAAATTCATTACAAGAAAATGTAAAAATGCATTGCATCGTAGAAGACATCATAGAGTCATGTCATAATGGAATAGTATCGTGGGAAATTCCACAAAAAATGAATCCAATACTTTTGCGAGGGGATGATGACTATATCAAAACTAAAGAAAGGTGGGGCATTATTAAAGAATATTTTACTGTTAATGATATTGAATTTAAAGAAATAAGTTCAGTTAAAGGAAATATTATTTCCAAATTGATGAATTTAATTTATTTATTAGACTATTCAACGATTTATCTTGCTGCCATGAGAGGCATTGATCCATCACCTGTAAAATCAATAGATTTTATTAAAAAAAGACTATAGTAAATTATTTTAATTTTGACTTGAATTTCGCAGGAATTCCAGACCATATTTCATTTTTGGGAACAGAGAAATTTACAAAAGAATAAGCAGCCACAATTGAATTTTCACCTATTGTGACATTGGGCATAATTGTTGAATGGGTTCCAATTTTACAGTTTTTTTCTAAAATTACAGGACCTTTTTTATTATCAATTGTGGAATTGGAGTATATTGAACAATGCGAACCAATCTGTACATTGTCTTTAATTGAAACAGTGAAAGCGGCATTAATGTACGTAAATGATCCTATATCAAAATTTTTTCCTAGCTCGAGATTTTCAGGATGATAAACAATATAGTTGTATTTCGTCATTTTGTTATGCTCAATGATAGGTTTTTTCCAATTTTTATCTTGATCTATTTTAGTCATTTTAATATGATATCTGTTTTTCAACTAATTTATTATTTAGAGATATGTTTTCAAGAACTTTGATTATTTTTTTTGATGCAGTTCCGTCTCCAAAAACTGAGTTTTTTGATCCGATATTTTTTTTATTTTTGGAAAGAGCTTTTCCCACTGAAGATATGATGGATGATTTTGTACCACTACTTTGTACAACATTAGATAGTCGTTCACGATTTTGTTGTCTAATGCCAATATTTACCACAGGGGTATTCAATAAACTGGCTTCAATCAAACCACTGCTAGAATTTCCAACAAGAACTCCGCAATTTTGTAACATTCCTAAATAGTCACTTCTGGGCATTGAATTAATGACCTTAATTGATTTGTATTTACTTGAATATTTTTTTAAACTCAAAAAAATATCAGAGTTTCCGGCATCAGAATTTGGTGCTATTGCAATAATTGGTTTATTAAAAGTGAGTAAGGATTGAACTGTTGTATTGATCTGGCTATGACTTTTTTTACTTTGAGTAGTAGTAGGATGTTGAAGTAGAATAATTAGATCATTATTTAGTTTAATTTTATATTTTGTTTCAAGATCCTTTTTATTTGTAATTTTGTGTTGAAAAATTTCATCAACACCTGTAGAACCAGTAAGAAAAACATCATTTTTTTGCTCACCCATTTTCAGGATTCTTTCTTTGCTTTTTTTTGTAGCAGGAAAATGAATATTTGAAATTTTTGTAATTGCGTGTCTGTTATATTCATCCAGACCTCCGGATGTATCTCCTCCATGCAAATGGGCGTTTGGGATATTCATGTGAGAGGCAGCTAATGCTGATGAAAGCATTTCATCCCTATCACCAAATATAAGATTAATGTCAGGATTAATTTTTTTGAAAAATTTTGAAAATGAAATTATTCCTTTACCTAATGAAACAGACATGTCAAAATTTGTATCATGTTTTGGTAAATAATCTATTTTAGTGGATATCTTGAATCTATCATTTATTATTTCATTTATTGTCAAGCCGTGTTTTTTTGATAAATGTGAACCAGTTACAATTAGAAATAAATCAAGTTTCTTACTTTTCATTATTTCATTTAATATGGGTCGTAAAAAGCCATAATCGGCTCTAGTTCCGGTAGTGACAGTAATTTTTCTTTTCATTGTTATTTTATCCAATATTAAAAATTAATTCATGGTTAATTTTTCATTCCAACACCAACTTGGAATTTTGGTTTCCAAATTCCATCTCGTGTTTTTTCAAACAAGTCCGGATTATACCATTTATCCAGGGTTTTATAAAAGTCAGGTATGGATATTCTAATAAATTCACAAAACTTTTCTACAATTCCTTGATCCAGCATTCCATCATGTTTTTCAACAATTGGAATCATTTCTTCCCTAGTTTTTAATCCATATCTAATCCATCTAGAGGCATTATCAGTTGCTATAGAGTGACCAAATTTTGGATATTTCAAATATGGATTAATCAAATAGGATATAGAGTCAATTTGATCATAATTATCAATTGAGCCTTCTCTTTGATATTCATGACCTAGGTGTTTGAATCCCCATTTTTTTGCAACTTCATAATGATGTACAGAATTCCATTGGACAAAATAACTAAGGTATGTCGGTTCCAAACCAAATTCTTTGTATTTTTCAATTGGTGAATGCCTTGCTGAATCCAAATCTTTTTCAGAAATATTTGGATCCTGCAACCATTTATCCCAATGAGGTAAATTCACGCCATTTTCAGGCTGAGATAAAGCTGAGGGAGTTTCTTGATTAAACTTTCCACCATAAGTAAAATTTACATCCTCACCATAAAAAATTAATTTTAATCCTAAATTCATCGTCATTTTAAGTGGTTGAGCATAAATTAATTGATCAATATACCATGTAGGTTGTCCTATTTCCTCAAATGCTTTTTTCACTAAAATTCTTGTTACTCTTAAATTTGGATTAAACTGTATTACATCACATCCAAAAGCATCTGAAATATTTCGGAGATTATCTATTCCGGTTTTTGTCCAGTCAACATTACCAATTGTCAATAAAACAGGATTCATTTTCATAATTTCTTTTATTATATACACTTGAAAATGAGAATCTTTTCCACCGGATATTGCTATAGCACAATCATAACCATCTCCATTAGAACCACGATATTTTGAACATAAATTCTCAAGTTCTTTTAATCTTTTATCCCAGTCAACGGATTTTTGTTTTTCAAAATTTATGCATGCAGAACAAATGTTATTTTCAAAGGTTATTCCAGGTCTTGTATCTGGCATTAAGCACTTTTGACAATATTGCATCAAGATGAATAATTATATTAAGTATATAACATATGCACATTTATCAAATTTTTTAATAAAGCATGATCCAGAAGACAGTAGCGGATTGTTTTATACTGCCGATCAAAAAAAGCATGAAAAAAAGACTGATAGAAATCCATTAGTATCTGAGAGGGTGTAAAAACGGTGATATCCACGCAGATAGCAAAGGATCTTGGCATCATTGCCAGACACGTGCAAACGCTGTGGGCACGATTCAAGACGACGGGAATCTTCCATGCAAGGACGATGCAGATGACTAGCGGGCATATTTTTCACAGTACAGATAAGAAAACCCGATGAATTAAAATGAGATAAATAGTTTTAAAAAAATATCAACTTATGTTTCTGATTGGTGAAATAGGAATCAACTGGGACGGTTCATTTGAGATATTAGAAGAAATGATGAAAAATTGTAAAAAAAATGAGTGTAGTGCTATAAAATTACAGGCATTTTCAGAAAATCTAGTCAAGAAACATCCAGAAAATAAACGTTTAATGAAATCATCAGTTTCGCCAGACAATATTGAAAAAATTAATGATATTGCAAACAAAATAGGTATAGAATGGTTTTGTACTCCAATGTATAATGAAGCAGTAGATTTCTTGGAACCTTTTGTTAAACGTTATAAGATTCGTGAATATGATGGAAGAAGTGTATTACAAAATAAAAATTCAGAATTGATTGACAGTATTTTGAAAACTGAGAAAGAAATAATTGTAAGTGTAAATGAATCTCCCATTAATTCTAGTTATTATAATAACCCGAAAATCAAATGGTTGTATTGTGTTCCAAAGTATCCTGCAGAAATATCAGAACATAACTTCAATAACTTTGCAGATTTTAATGGGTTGTCTAATCATTGCACCCATTTTTTAGTACCATTAATGGCATCAATATTGAATGCAGAAATACTTGAAATACATGTCACATTAGATAAAACAAAGAATTTTATCGATAATAATGTTAGTTATGATTTCAAAGAATTAGAGCAGCTTGTAAATCTGATTAAATTATCTTCAAAAATGATTTCTAGAGAGAATTAAATCATTTTCTATATTTATGCCAAAATTTCATTATCATTTCAGCTAAAAAGAATTCTTCTATTTCATCAATATCAATATTTTTTAATTTATCATTAATCAATAGGGGTTTGATTTTAGGTCCATAAAAAGAATTATATTTTTTTACAGTATCAAAATAAAATGTGTATAATAATCCTGTCGGATTATAAACAGGAGATGACTTTTGTCGGTTGAAGAATTTTTCAAAATCCTTGTTTAATGGTAAAAGCAATTCATTTTTGAATTGAAATAAATTATCTGGATGATTCTTTGTTTTGGATATTGAAACTACACTAGTAGCATTAGATTTTTTAAGAATGCTGATAGATTTGTCAATATCTTCAGAGGTTCTAAAAGGCGATGTAGGTTGTAAGATCACGCCTATATCAGGAAAATAATTTTCCTTTTCAATGAGAAATTTTTCTACATGTTTAACTACAGAAAGTAACGATGTGGAATTTAATGAAAGGTTTTTTGGTCTTAGAAAAGGCACTTCTGCACCCAGCTTTTTAGAAATTTTTGCAATAGCAGCATTATCAGTGGATACTATTACGCGATCAAGTTTGTTTGATTTTAAAGCAGAATCTATAGAATATCCTATCAAAGGTTTACCGGCAATTTTTTTAATATTTTTTAATTTAATTCCGGTGGATCCTCCCCTTCCAGGAATAATACCAATAATTTTCATAATTAAAAAAATGAATAGTCAGATAAAAGGTATTGGAAAATCAATTTAAAGAGGAATTGTTTCAAAAAATTCCTGAATAGAATCAACTAGATAATTTTTCTCTTCCATAGTCATATTTGGATACATAGGCAGTGTCAAAATAGTTTTGGAAATTTTTTCAGTAATAGGCAATTTTCTTGTATTAGGGAATTTTTCTTTATAAAAATCAGTTGTATGAATTGGAGTAAAATAGATTTTTGAAAAAATTTCTTTTTCTATAAGAAATTCATGAAGAGAGTTTCGTAAATTTTCACTTGTTAATAATATACTATACATTTGAAAAATATTTTCATTGTTCTCTGATGAATTTGGAGTACGAATTTGAGGTATCTTGGACAGTTTTGATGAAATATATCCTGCGTTATCTTGTCGCATTTTAATAATTTTGTCAAGCTTGGATAACTGAGATATGCCCAATCCTGCAGTCAGAGAAGACATTCTCCAATTATATCCTAATCCAACATAATCGGAGTTTGAAGGGTTTTGAAAATAGTTTATGTTGTCAATTCTTCCATGTGAACGAATTAGTTTTAATTTTTCATAGATATGTTTTGTATTTGTAACTACTGCACCACCTTCTCCTGTTGTTAGAACTTTATTACCACAGAAACTGAAAATTGATGCATCAGACATGGAACCGACTTTATGATTGTTAAATGATGAACCAAGAGATTCAGCAGCATCTTCAATCAAAATTAAATTATTTGACTCGGCAATTTTTTTTAATTCGGTAATATTACATGATGTACCTCCATAATCCATAGGCATGATCACCTTGGTCTGAGAATTGATTTTTCTACTAACATCAATAGGATCTAAACCAAGAAAAATTTCTTCAATATCTGTAAAAACAGGATTAGCATTTACAAATAAAACTGAATTGGCTGTAGAAATAAAAGAAAAGGAGGGGATTATCACATCATCATTTTTTTTAATATCGTATGCAAGTAACGTTGCATGTAAAGCAGAAGTTCCAGAATTTAAAGAGACGCAGTAATCGGTTCCAACATAATTCTTAATGGCATCTTCAAATTCTTCAATTTCCGGACCTAAAGCCCATTGTTCACCACGTTTAATGATTTTTGAAATTATATTGACATCTTCATCATCAGAATAGATTTTGTATAATGGTAATTTCCATGTTTTATTTTTCAAATCAAATTCCCCATATTTTTCTAATAATTAATTATGTGTAATTATAATTGAATTTTCGAGTTGTTTTTTAGAATTACATACTTCACAATATTTTTCCCATTTATCACTATGTTTCCATTGCATTAAACCAGTTTCGTCATAACGATCGTGAGCCATCTTCAATAATCGTCTAGTATCATGTTTAGCCATAAATTGTTTAATTGCAAATAATTCAGGAATAGTAAAGTATTGGCTTACTGTTGCAGTATACTGAGTTGCATCACCACATTCAGTCATGAATTTGTCTAGTGCTTCTAGTTTCCATTTTTTCAATAGTATTTCATCTACTTGATATTTTGGATCTGAGATTAATTTTAGGCGTGAATCATATTGCTCTAAAAGATAATCTTGATTATTATAAAAAATTGGACTGCCTACATAAGGTGTGCAGATAAACGGATCAACTTCAGCTCCATTTTGTATCCAGAAATCTAATGTCTCCATGAGATCATCAATATTTTCATGCATATTTCCAATCATAAAAGTTGTAATTGGTGTCATTTTTGCTTTTTTTAGAGTGTCTATCGTTTTTTGTAAATGAGCACGTAATTGACCCTTCTGAATATCTTCATTGAGAACTTTATCAGACGCTGATTCAAATCCAAATGAAATGTAATCACATCCTGAATTTTTCATAATTTCAATAATTTCTGGTTTTACCGCAACACTTGGGGCATCACCAAGAGTTCCCCATTTAATTTCTTTATCTAAACCCTCTTTGACATACAAATCACAAAATTCCTGTGTCCATTTTAAATTGCTGGTCATGTTTTCATCAAGAATAGATATAAAATCAACATTAAATTTCTCTTTAAGCAATTTAATATTATTAACAGCATATTCTGGAGTAGGCCATCGAGCCGGTAATTGGAATGTATCATTATCTTTATCTGAAATTCTAACTAGTTTTTCACCTTCTTTTCTATTTCCTTCACCATAGATATTTTGTAGATCAATTCTTGACATTCCATTATGAGAGCAAAATGTACATCCTCTTGGACATCCACGTTCCCAGACTGTTGAGGCTCTTCTTTTAGAATTAAAACTATTTACTGAAAGAGGCAGGGACGAAAATTTAAAATAAATTTCAGATTCCATTAAATCATAAGCAGGATAAGGAATAGTATTAAGATCAGAGATTAAAGCTCGTGGTTGGGTAAAATGAAAATCATTTTCTTCTCTAATGCATAATCCGTTTATTTTATGAAAATCTTTACCACCACCATTAACTTCATCATATATTTCAGAAAATGTTTCTTCACCTTCACCAATTACAATCATATCAAGCTCAGGAACCAGTTGAAGAATTTCTATAGGGTTGTATGTACTCCAACCCCCACCACCAATGAACAGGGAATCTGGAGCATGTTTCTTTATAATTGGAGATAATTCTTTAATCCTAGAATATGTGGTTGTTAAACCACCAATTCCAATCAAATCCCATTTTTCAGATTGAATCTCGTCTATTATCATATTAAGCGGAACATTTTTTCCTCCAAATTTTACTCGTAAAGCATTTAAATCCAGAATACCAATTTGTCCACCTTTTTCTTCAACTATAGCACCTAAAATTCCAGCCCAGAAAGGAAAATGGTAGGGTGCACCATCCAATCTAATCTCAGGTATAACTAGCAGAACTTTCATCAAAAATAAATTGATAATTGTTCTATTTAAATGACTATAAAAAAGATGGTTTAACTGGAATAATTTTTTAAAAATGATTCAAATTTCATACTGTTAATATTTTTTCCAAAAATTGAACCTCCTTCTGTAGCATTAATTGTTTTAAGCCAATCAGGACTTCTTGAAATGAATTCCTTTAACGCTGTAGAATAAAATTGAAACAATGGGTCTAAAATACAGTTGCAATCAAAATCAGGATTGTAGATTTTTTGAAACAGTTTTTGAATTGTAGGATCATTTGGATCAATATTTTTAGGTAAACTTTCACGACCATGAGAAATTATAGTCTTCCATGAATCAGATTCATCCCAACCATGATTAATTCCAATCAGACAAACAACAGGACTTTTCAAAACTTTCCAACCAATAAACCATGAAGTAGTTCCAATATTTCCCCCGGTTTGAATTCCAGGTAATCCATTCAAATGATTTTTCGCTCTAACCATTTTTGCAGAAATATAATTAAATGATTTTTTTCCTTCATTAAAATCAAATAAAGAATGAAACCAAAAAATTTTCATGCCATTTAATCTTGCTTTATTCACTGCATTTGGATGAGATATGGTAGAAAATAACACTCTAATTTTTGAGCCATAATTTTTTATGATTTCATGATCATAAAATTTCTCAATTTTTGGATGGGGATCAATAGTAGCTACATAAAATTTTGGGAATTTATCTGGAGTAATTCCAGATTTTAACACGTCAATTAATTTCCCATCACAACAAACGATATTTCCATTAAAATTACTATCTGAGAGTAATTTTAAATGTGATTTTTTTTCTATGGAGGGCCCTCTTCCTATTACAATCGTTGAGGAATTATTTTTATTAGAATTAAATAATTCATTTGCAGATGATTCATTCCAAATATTATTTAGATTTAGAGAGAAATTATTAATCCAGTCATCATAGGATTCATAATGGAGATTTTTCATGGAATTTTCAAATGCAGTTTTGAAAAGTTCATTTTTGTCAGTCATTAAAAATATACCATCCAATAAACAATCTATAATTCATCTACGCCTAATTCGTCATCTTTATCATCAGATCTATAAACCATAAAGGAACCTTTTGCACCTGATTTAATTATAAAGTCTTCAAATTCTTCCTTGGTCAGATTTGTAGATTCAGAAGACGGATCAGGATTATGATCAGGATTTTTTTTTCTAAAATTTGTTTTCATGAAAATGATTCTTCGAATTAGTTATTTAAGCATTAAAATTTTAAATTTAATTATCTTTAGTTAGAATATTAAAAATACGCTGAGTAGTTTTCCCATCATTAAAGTGGTTGAAATTGCTACAAAACAAATCATATTCCGCTTGAGAAACAAAATCAGTATTTGATTTTAATAGGACTGATTCAAGATCATCATAATTTTTAATCATTTTATGTGGTATAAATTGAAATAATTCCTTTTCTATTAATAATTCAGATTTTTGAAAATTTACGCGAATTAGAAATTTTTTGTTTAATACAGCATCAATGCATAAGATTGAATTATCTGTAATTACAATATCGCTAAGAGATATTAATTTTCTGGCGTCATGATCAAATGTTATATCATATGAAAAAGTTTTACAATTTTCTTGAATATATTGAATTTTTTTAGAAATAATATCTTTAAACCTGATCTTATAGATAGGATGAATTTTTAAAATTATTTGGAAATTATTGGAATTACAAAATTTGATTAAATTTGACAACCAGATTTCATCATTATCGTCAAATCTGGATAAAACAACAACAATCAATTTTTTATTTTTTGAAAAATCAATCTCAATTGGTTGTTTTTGATCTTCAATAGAATCTAATGTTTTAATATAATCATATGATGGATTACCACTAACAATAATTCTATTGTCAGGATAATTTAATAATGAAAGTGTTTTGGCTGCATGTTCTCCACCAACAAAAATTTTTTCAGCGGTAAATTGATGGGAAATTAATGGATCAGGTTCATAACTGTAGGGCATTATTGTATATGTAGAAATATTCATACTTTGAGCCGTATATGAAAGAGAGTTTCCAGTTTTATTTCCATCAATTGAGATTAAAATGTTTTTCAAATTTAAAATTTCAAATAATGTTTTACAAACCTCAATGATTGAACATGATAAAAATAAATTTTCCACTAATGGAGAAAAACCGGTTTTACAGTATAATGGAGATAGTTTATTTTGTTTTATAATATTTTTGAAAATAGTTAAAATGTGATTATAATCATTTGATCGTTTTAATATTCTAGAAAAAAGAATGAGATCAGAAGACAAATCTAGAAAAGGAATATTGTTATTTAATAAAATTTTGTTGGTTTGTTGATCAAAGGACATAACCAACAAAGGCAAAGAATTTTTTTGAAATTCATCAACTACTAGAAATCCCGATTGTAATTCATCTTCTCTAGAAGGTGTGAAGACAATAGCATTTTTATAATTATTTTTTGATTCATCTATCATTTTATTTTTAAATTTTTTTAGAAAATCATTTTTTGATTTTGGAAACAATGATTGATATATTAAGGAACCAATTGAATTTTTTTGAATAATCATATTCTGAACTTTATCTATTGAAGAATTTTGTTTTGAGCGGATTTTGTTTTGTTTTGAGAGATTCCTGACAAAATTTATTTTTTTTGAAAAATTATTTTGAATATTTATTTTGTTTTGAAATAATTTTTCAATTTGATTATTTGAAAAGTGATTTATATGATTTCCAGAAGCATCATAACCAAGTTCACGGACTAATTCAAGTAAAGAAAAATGAATAAATGAAATATTTGAAAATATAAAAAAATAATTTTTAGGATTTTTTAAGATTGATTTAATTTGCTCGTAGATTATTATATCATAAATTACATGATTTTTGATGGTCTCGAATAGATTTACATCAAAATAATTTATGTTTTTAAATAAACGAGAATATTCAGAAATAACTTGTGCAGTTTTAGATTTGATTTCACGATCTTCCTTACTAAAAATAGGGAAAATATTTGCAAACAATCTAGAAATTTTACCATGATCATTTAAAAAATTGTTCAAAAGTGAATTATCAGTAACAATTTCATAAGAATCGGAAATTTTGTTTAATTCTTTCAGTAGAGTTTTAAACGAATCTGATTCGTTTGAAATAATTATTTGACAAAACATATTGAATATACCGTAAACTTGCTACTTAAATTAGATATCATATCTACCAAATTCTACTTTTTCCAACCGGGATACCAGAATTTATTTTTAAAACTTTGGGATGAGAATCCAAAAATGAAATAATTTGTTTTATTTTGACTGGTTTTCCATTTAATTGTAAATTATCAGAAATTATTCTTACAACCCAAAGATCCTGTGGATTATCAACGGTCAATCTAATTTCAGGTCTTTGAAAAATTTTAGGCGGCATATATTTTTGAATTTTAAATTTATTTTGATTTTCAAAAATATATAGTGAGCATAGCTCACTTCTATGTCTTTTTGCTCCTTTATCATGGGATTTTCTAAACGCATCTAGATTTATGATTTCATAACCACAACCTAGTGGCACATCTTCAACAACAGTGAAATCTGATTTTTTTGATATGTGACTATCAATTACATCATCAATCCCCTCCCAATAAATAAATGGATTTTCTGCGGTAATTCTAAAAATAATATTCGCATTAACATATTCTGCTCCTTTGATTAAACGTTTCAAAACATCTGTATCATCACCTGTGACAAATTTAATATTATTTCTTTTTGCAAAATTGACAAAAAATTCATTTCCAGGATTCTCACTAATTGCCAAGACAATTTCATCAATTCGTTTTGAGGTCTTTAGTTGATTGATTAAAAGTGAGATTATTGGAATACCGTTTACTAGTTGTAGGGGTTTGGCAAATAATCTGCTTGAATCGACCCTACATGCAATGACTGCAGCGATTTTTGAAGATTTTTTTAGATAATCTTCAGTCAGAATTGTATCTTTTTTTAGGTTTTTAAAAAGTATTTTTTTCTCAAAATCCATTACAGCTGAAACTTTTTGTTTTGATCTAAGATAATTAAATTGGTTATATGACAAAAATGTGCCTTTTTTTATCAATTTTTTAGAAATAGGATTTTTTTTATGCATTAATCTGTATTTGATTTCATTTTTAGTTAAATCAAATTTTGATGTCCCAAATGATTTTTTTGTCATTTTAACATAAGATACTAAACTTGAAAATTCATCAGGATTTAATGCAGAATAATAATCAAGACCCTTTAATGAGCGATCAAGCGTTAGATGTTTTTCAATTATTTGTGCACCCATTGCAATTCCAAGGAGTGGGGCATATAGAGCCATTTGTGAATCTCCAGATAAATGATCCATTAATCCAACAGGTAAACCAAATTTTGTTTTAAGATTTTGAATTCTAGATAAATTTAGATCCTCTAATTTTGTAGGATATCCCTGAAAACCATGCATGAGAATTATTTCTTTGGGTGTTTTGTTGAGTAGTTTTAATGCATTATCAATTTCATTAGGCAAAGAACCTGCTACAGACAACAATACAGGTATTGTTTCATTTGAAAAATGATTTAATATGAGAGGATTAGTTACATCTGCTGAATGAATTTTATATCCATCAATTTTAAATTTTGAAAATTCTTTTATGCTTTTAATACCAAATATATCCACAAAAACTTTAAGACGTTTTGACTTTGCAAAAGAAATCAGATTCGACCATTCAGATGTTTTCATTTCCAGTTTTCTATATAATGAATAATATTCATGAGAGGGTTCTGCAAGTTCATTAGCAGCAAATTTTTGAAATTTTATACCATCCGCACCAGAATCAGAGGCAGCTTGTGTGATCTTTTTAGCTATAGATAAATTTCCTTCATGACTGTTAGCCATTTCAGCAATTATGAAGGGTTTTTTTGAAAAAATTGATTTTGCCACGATATTTTGATTTTATGGATCTTGGTTTTAAATTGTTTTGACTAATTTTTAGTAATATGAGGCTTGAACAATATTATAGTCGAAAAAATCAGATTTTTTTAAGAATATTGGATTATAACACTGAAATTTGGAATGAATATACTGAGGAAAATCAAGATTTAGGTCAGGATGAATTATCGAAATTTCTATATCACATAACTGTAGCTTTGGGAGCTAAAAATATTCTTGAAGCCGGATGTAATATTGGAAATAATCTTAGTGAATTTCCAAATAATTACAATATTACAGGAATTGATCTAAATGAAAATGCCTTAAAAAAATGCGAGAAAAGATATTCAAATTTTAAATTTCAAAAAAGTTCTTTATTAAAAATACCATTTCCAGATTCTTCATTTGACTTAGTATTCACAAGAGGGGTTTTAATTCATATTGCACCTGAAGATATTCAAACTGCAGTAGAAGAAATTTTGAGAATTTCGAAAAAATGGGTATTAAATTTGGAATATTTTGGAGAAGATAATGAAATGATTAAATGGAAAAGAGGCGATAATTTACTTTGGTATAGAAATATGAAAAAAAGATGGTCTACAATGGATGTAAAAGTGGTTTTAGACACAGAGATTCCCAAAGAAATCGATGTGGGTAAAACAAGACTAACTTTAATTAGAAAAGGAATTGATTAAAAATAAAAGAGGATACAAGATGTTTGAAAATAAGAAAATTTTAATCACGGGAGGAACTGGATCCTTAGGTCAGGCACTGACATCCAGACTATTAGAAAGTGACGTGGAAACTATTCGAATTTTTAGTAGAAATGAACATAATCAAATTCAAATGGAACAAAAATTCTCAGATGATAGATTACGTTTCTTTATAGGAGATGTTAGAGATTTACATCGTTTAATTACTGCCATGGATGACGTAGATATTGTTATTCATGCAGCGGCCTTAAAACATGTACCAGTAATTGAATACAATCCTTTTGAATCTATTAAAACAAATGTTATTGGAACTCAAAATGTGATTGATGCTTGTTTACATGAAAATATTGAACTGGCAGTAGGTGTAAGTACAGATAAGGCTGTTTCTCCTCTAAATACATATGGTGCAACAAAGTTACTTACTGAAAAATTATTTTCGACTGCTCAAAATTATTTAAATCCTGAAAAACACAAGACAAAATTCAGTGCAGTAAGATATGGGAATGTTTTAGGAAGTAGTGGTTCAGTTATTCCCAAATTTATTGATCAAATTAGACATAACAAAAAAATAACAATTACAGATCCTGAAATGACACGATTCAGCATATCTATGGAAGAGGCATTAGATTTTATTTTAGATGCAATACAATCTGCAAAAGGTCAGGAAATTTATGTTCCTAAAAAGTTAAAAGCATATTCAATAATGACACTAAAAGATGCACTATTCGAATTGTTAGATGAATCAGGTTTTGAAATAACATCTGTCAGACCTGGAGAAAAAATGCATGAAACATTAATTGGGCCTGATGAAATGAGATTAGCATGGGAAGATACTACAAAATACATAATTTACAATTCAGGCATTTCTGAAAAAACAATTAAATCTCAACATCCAAATATTAAAAAAATATTTTCAGCAATTTCTCACTCATCAGACAAAGCTGAAAAAATCCCAAAAGAAGAATTAAAGACCATCATAAAAGATTCAGGTCTATTAAATAATTCTTGAATCAATTTTCTAATTCGTAGGTATACTGAATTAGTTTGAAATTGTATTTTTTAAAGAATTTAATTGAATTTTTATTTTTTGGATTCACATTTGCCAGATAACGTTTTCGAGGATTTTCAGACATAAAAAGCAAAAGGGCTTTTTGTCCAATATTTTGTCCATGAAAAGATTTTTTCAGAAAAATTCCTATTTCGTCTTGTTTTGAAAGATATATTGAGCCAATCTTTTGTCGTCCTAAAAATATTATACACCATTTTGAATAAGGCTTTGAAGAAATAAATTTTGTATGCTCACTATAACTCGGCATGTTTTTATGCGAAATATTGGCATTAGGATCTCGTTCTTTTAGAAGTTGATATAAAAAACGATAGTCAGAGAGGGTTACAGTTCTAAGAGAGATTTTATCCATAATACAAACAATAATTCTCAACTCCTTAAAGAGTTAAATTTTTCTTTTATTCATCAGAATTAATGAAGGCATTTGTAATTGCAGAAATCGGTTCAAATTGGGAAGGAAAAGTATCAATTGCAAGAAAAATCATTCAAGAATGCAAGTTAGCAGGAGCAAATGCAGTAAAATTTCAGATGTGGAGAGCAGTTGACTTGTATTCAGAGGATCATCCGGAATGGAAGGTAATCAAGAAATCAGAGTTAACATTTGAAAAAGCAAAAAAAATCAAAAAAATCGCAGATGATATAGGAATTGAGTTTGTATGCAGTGTGTTTTATCCCGAGGGTGTAAAATTTTTGGAATCACTGAAAGTGAAAAGATACAAAATAGCATCTAGAACATGTTTATTAAAAGATCCATTTTCACTTGAAACACTTGAGGAGAAAGCATTTTCAAAAAAGTCTGTAATAATTAGTATGGGGATGGGGGGAAACAAAGAAAGAATTGAAAATATCTTTAAAAATAATTCTAAAATATTTTGTTATTGTATTTCTGATTATCCCTTAAAATTTGAAAAAATAAAATGGAATCAAGCAATAAAATATGATGGATTTTCGGATCATACAATGGGAATCACTGCCCCCATTATGTTTGCAATTTTAAAACAAACAAATCATACAAAAAATATTGTTATTGAGAAACATGTAAAACTAAAAAATTCTCAAGGACCAGATGCAACAACTTCAATAACTACATCAGATTTACAGGAATTAGTTAAACACATAAGAATAATTGAAAAAAGTAATTTTAATTAAGAAAATTTGTTAACACAGGTAATTATTTTTTCAACATCAGATTGAGACAAATTGGGATGTATGGGAATAGAAACAATGTGATTGCCAGCAAAATCAGTATCAGGTAATTTCATTTTTGAATGATACATGCTCATTTTATGGACAGGTTTGTAATGAATTCCCGTTTCAATTCCATGTTCTTTCATTTTTTTCATGAATTGCTTTCTATTTCTTACCAATATCCAATACAAATGATAAGAACACTCATCTGAAAAAGGAATTTTTGATTCAACCTGAATTTCCTCATGATATTTTCGTGCAATTTTTTTTCTTAGGGAATTCATTTTATCTAATTTCTTGAGTTGAACAAGTCCAATCGCGGCAGAAAATTCATTCATATAGTAATTCCAACCCAATTCTGTAACATCATAATCAACTCCTTTTCTATTTGTAATACCACACCATCTACGAGCATTGAGAATTTTTTTTAATTTTTTAGAATTTTTATGGTTAATTGATATTAATCCGCCGGTGGGCATTGCAAGATTTTTTACAGGATGAAAGCTGAAACAAACTGCCATTCCATGTTTACCTATTTTTTTATTTTGACAAGTAGTGCCTGCTGCATGAGCTGCATCTTCAATAACTTGTAAACCATGATTTTTTGAAATATTAATAATCTCATTTAGTTCACATGGCATTCCCGCGAAATGAACCGGTAAGATAAGTTTAGTGTTTTTATTGATTAATTTTTTAATTTGGTCCACATCAATACATAATGTTTTAGGGTCAATATCTGCAAAAATAGGTTTTCCACCATTAATCAATATTGCATGTATGGTGGATACAAAAGTAAGAGAAGGAACAATCACTTCTTTATTTGATAAATTTGCTAATGAAAGAGCCAGATTTAATGCAGATGTTCCATTATTTACTGCAATGCAGGCATCAGATTTAACATATTTTTGAAAAGAATTTTCAAATTCAGCTACCAGTCCAGTACCAGTACCTGATGCCCAAAAATGACTTTTTAGGGATTTTATGAGAGAGTTTTCTTCGTCTTTTCCAACATGCGGATCAAAGAGTTTGATAGTAGTCATGATTACAAATTATTATCATAAGAAATTTTTTCTATATTTCCATCTTTGTCATGAATTAGATTTCCATTATTGTCTGTTCTAAAAAGTTCTTTGTTTGTAAATTTTTCACATATTTTTAAAAATTCATCTTTAGATAATTCAAAATCATTTAAAAAGTCAGTTAGATATTTCGTTGGGATTTTACCTTCATATTTTTTAATTAATTTTAAACCTTCATCCCTAGTTAAGCGATTATTTCGAATATCTATAGAGGCATGATCAGTGGCTCTTCCAAAACCAAATTTTAAAAATTTAAAATAATCATGAAATGAAACAAATTTGGTATCTAGATTTTCATAATTGGTATATGTTCCCTCATTATTATTTTCAAGAACACTAAATCCAAGATTTTTAACTAATTCAAGTTGTTTTCTTGCATTCCATTTCATATAATATCCTAAGAAAATTCCTGTAATTCCTACTGACATTATTTCTTCATCAGATGGGTAAAGATAGGGGGATAAATCTTTTTTATCAATTCCATATTTTACCATATCTCCAGGTCTTATTTTATCAAGAAAAAATCCACCGTGTTTTTCACACCATTCTCGATCAAGATATGGTTTGGAACTAATTGATGCCGGACCTCCATATTCTAATTGGGGATTTTCCCCCCAAATTATTAAAGGAATTTTGTAGGCCACTGCGATTTTTACCGGTACAGTAAAGATCCCCATATGTTCAGGCCATGCACAATCACCTAGCTCAGTCAATCCAAATTTTGATAGTTTTTTGTATAATTTAGGATTGGGTGTAAATTCAATACAATCAACACCTAAATTTTTTAAATTTTCAAGATTTTTTCTTCCTAGAGGTGTAAAATCCCGGGGGTGAAAGCTCACAACTAAAGGATTCAATCCAAATTCATTTTTAATTACATGTGTTTGATATGTACTGTCTTTACCTCCACTAACAGGAATAATACAGTCATAATCTTGATCATTTTTATTTTTATACTTGGTTAGAATATCGTTTAATTCATTCCCCCGTACTATCCAATCAATATTTTCTTTTTGAACAGCAGAAATACATGCATCACAGATTCCATTTTCATCAAATTTCAATTCAGGTTTTGTATCAGGAAATAAGCATTTTTTACAATATTTCATAAGAAATCCAGTTTTTGTACTTTAATTAATTATATAAAATTGATGTTTGGAATGGTGCTGTCTAATTAGCCTTAGCTGAGATATTCATCTTTTTTGGATAGGATTATTTTGATCACAAGTGTAGTGACACGCAAATATTTGAGATCAATTTTATCAAATCGAAAACTACAGAGATATCATCCCTGTCCTAAAACAATGAGATTAATCTCATTATTTGGATGCAGTAAGGAAATACAGACATCAAACAAAGCAGGAGTTACTGATCTCAGAATATCATGCATCAACATCTGATACATCGGGTTTCAGAGTATTTTGGAACGGTGTGATTCTGTCCGGATGTTAAAAAATATCTGAATAGAGTTCAGATATTGACCTTATGAATTTTTGATCGTCACTATCTGTTCCCATTGCTGTTTGTCTGGAATCCAGACAAAATTATTGTGACAGAATCAACCAATCCATCTTTGCCTCATTATCTGATTCAGGCTGACTGGGATAAAAAATTAGAAACCCAATTTTTATCTTTTAAATTCTTTTTATGATTTGATTGATATTTTCTATTCTTCGGCTATTACCAGTTTCTGTATCGTATAATCCTGCTGTAATATGCTGTTTGCTTTGATTAATTTGGGTGTAACAGTGTATAATGCATCACCAATGTAAAATGATCTAATCCTATCTGGATGGTTTGCATCCATCTCATGTGGTATTTGGGAATGCTCCTCTAGATTAAAATCTTCATCAACAGTATATGCATAAAAGATTAATTTCTGGCCAAAGACAACAGGGACTGTAATTAGCCCTTTTTTCTTGTCAATTAGTACGGCTTTGTGTTCAACTGTGCTGAGGGTGCTTGTACCGGCATCACCAATTGTTATATTTGATGTTTCAACTGGATTTTCAAAGTCAGTGACATCAAACATGGAAATTTTTACACCGCCCAACGCGGCACCTCCCCATTCGTTTGTTGTAGTTGCCCTGCCGATTCCCACTATATGGTCCTCATCGTAATTTTGCAGGTACTGTGAAAAGCCGGGTATTTTTAGCTCGCCTAGAATTTTAGGCTGCGTGCCAGAAACATCTACAACAAAAAATGGATCTACCTGTCTAAATGTAACTAGATACAGCCAATCACCTGAAAATCGGGTAGAGTGCAGCGTCTCACCCGGTGCAATTCCTTCTAACAGTCCCACGATATTCAATGATTCATCAAGGACATACACGTTACTTTGCAGTTGCCCTGAAATTCCAGAGCTGCTGGTTGCAACTCTGAGATATTCCTTGTCCTGATCAACTGCAAATTCATTTGGAATTGTACCTGGAACCTTGCCTGTAGCAGAGTATTCTATATTTGTCTGATCAATGGATATTTTATGAATAATGCTGCCAAATGGAATTTTTTTACCAGATGCGTTAGGATCAAAGATTGCTGTTAATGTCGGTATGTCCGGTTCTACATTGTTTAGCAGATACTGTATCATCTGGTCTTTGATGGTGTCAGTATCTGTATGATTAATCTGCTGTTGCTGTTGCTGTTGCTCGAGCCTGTAAATTTCCGACATGTGGTATGTGTCCAACCGGTCTATTAGATGCTCAATAATTAACCCAAAATCCACATTAGACAAGATAAGTGATTTTGTGCTCTTGGAATTTGTATAATAAATACTGTCCTGGGAAACATAGATGGTATCTGATTGACCAATAACAAATGACTCTGAATTAGCTTCTAAATTCGTTATATCTATTGCAGTAACTGTATTGAGTTTTTCGTGCTCTACTGTTGATTCAAAGAAAGTAAAATCAGCCTTTGATAGTATCTTGTCTGATTTTGTGTCTATGATGGTTGGCTGCGTGGTATTTGAATTGATTGGGGATTCTGATATCAGATATAACACATCGCCAATCATTCTTGCATGTTTGTATTGCGTGTCCATCTGTAATGTATGCAATGCCGTTCTTGGTGATGTGGATTCATTAATTGAAATTCTTGTTTTATCCTCAGATGCTGAGATGGTTATTATCTTGTCATCATACAAAAACAAACTGTCGGGTTTATCTGGTGTAAATGACAGCGTATCATGTTTGTCAAGTTGTGCATTTGTAGCTGAAATATCGCCATTAGTATTTATGACAAAAATTTTTTCCGCATCATTTTTTACAAAGTCTGCCTCATCTACTCCAATAACGTGGATGTTTGTAGTGGAATAATCATCCATGGGTGGCACAAAAGATCTACTACCGCTTTCCCCCAAATTCCCAGATCTTCTTTCATCGGAGCTCCAAACACCTGGTTCTGCATCAGCAAGAGGAGCCCTTTGGGCCGAATTCGGCGCCATGAATGGAATCCCTGTCCCCTGTGACTTGTGGAAATTAGATATTGCTGGATCGTGCTTTAGCAAAAAGTCTAGTTTCTGCCTTTGTCCATCCAAATGTAATAAAACATCATCAACTGTACTAGATGTCATTACGGTATCAGTTGAATTCTCATATGAGACTAGCATGTCTGTAAAATATTCCTTGTCCTCCTGAATTTGCATTTCTACATGTGGCGTGATAAATGGATTTTTGGGGATTCCATAATTCAGATCCCAAATGCTGTCTACATTAGTATCATTAATGCAAATTGGCATTGAATCTGAAAACCTGTATACCGCGGTTTTACCCTCTCTGCACAAAATATCTTGTGGCTCAAAACCCAGACGTAGTTGTTCTTTTGGTGTTGGTATGAATTGGTAAGAGTTGCCGTCAAATACTGCAAGATTATCTATGGATATGCCCCAACCATTCCAATTGTTAATATTTTCTGTATATGACTGCCCGCCAATGAATAGACTCCAGTGCGTTACATCTGAAAAATCTCCAAAATCATTGGTTTCGTACAGATCCTTTACATCGTACTGCAATCTATCCCAGGTGTATTGATTGTTATGACTATTTTTAAGATTAATTGACATGTGTTTTATGCCCGCCTCGTTTCTAACTTCAATGACCCTGCCTACCTGACCTGGAATAATCGCAATCGACTCTTGTATGCCATTATCCCTATGGAATATTACTTTGATAAATGCCAAGGCGCCTGAATTTATTTGACCACCGTCACCCTGTAGCTTTTGTGGATAAACATCAGTTGAAAAATAACGCATCTCAGAAGAAAAAGAGCCTACCTTTAGTTGACCCTCCGTAATTGCACCAATATCGTGTTTATCTCCTTGTAGTACTCTTTGTGTTTGGAGCAGTGCGGTTAATCCCTTTCCCTTATCGACATCATGTGTAATGCCATATCTTTTTGTCTCAGGTTCCTTATGTTGCCATACTGTATAAGAAAAGTTTTCGTCTATGGAATTTTTTTCTGCCGGACAGTATCTTTCAAAATCCTCAAAGAAAGGTTTCGTTTTGATGGATTCTGTAAAAAAAGAGCTCAGATCAAAGCAGTCTTCTCCATTGGTGGATTTTGAATCATCGGAGACCACCTCGATAATACCCGTCATCCAAGGATGAACCAAGCAGTAGTATGGATGTTTTCCTAATTTTTTAAAGTCAAAAGAAAAAGTCTCACCATCATTAATTAATCCACTATCAAAATATCCGTCTGCTCCACCAAGATCAAGTTGACCGCTTGTAACGGTATGAGCAATACCTGATGGATTTTTCCATGTTATGTTGTCCCCTGTAGCAATTGTTAGTTTATAGTGGGAAAAACAATTCTCTGATTTCTCACATCCTGGAAGCGAATCATTTTGATTTATCCATACAACATGGGATTCTTCAGCAAAAGTGTATTGGGATGCTGTTGGTAAAACAAAAAGAATGCATGCGGTAAACAGTATAAATACATACATTTCACATATGATCAAATTTTTTCGTAATTAAACATAACTATACAATAAATGGTGAAAGTATATCTCAGTTGGTCGTGATTGTACCATATACTGTCAAACTTTCATTCTTCCAACGTTAGAAGAGATATACTTTTACCAATAGGTTGGTATATTGCAGTAGATCCTGCACGTTTTTGTGCACATAAAACATGTGTACTATGACATTCTTGTCTTTACTTTCGGATCACTTTCTTTTTTGTATACTAGTTGAATTCTTCCGATATTATTGATCTCATGTTGTTTTAGAACATGGATATGATCCCTGTAGTTTTTGGTTTGATAAAATTGATCTCAAATATTTGCGTGTCATTCCGACATGTGAGTTGACATGTCATCTGTTTGGATTGGATCAGAGTAACGTAAGCAGGAACATCAGGTATCTGGAGCCTGCAGTAAGAAAGTCAGTTCCAATTCCTGCAAATTATATGCAGATTCAGGAAAGGATCAAACTGCAAGATATTCGGTCAGATAAAGGCGATAAGATGGAATCTTGAGGTGCTCAACGGATTACAATGTACAAATAATCTGAAAATCGAGATAAAAGAGTATGTGAATATGAATTAGGTAATAATTTCGTTTGTGATATAATCAAATTGTATCCAATAAGGATTTTATTTGTGATGTTATTGATTGATTAGGAATATTATATTGATGCTTCAAAAATTCAATTCTATTTTTAGTGAGATTTTCTACGAGTTGATCATTTGTAAAGATTTCTAAAATATTATTTTTTAATGAATCCAAAGTACTTTCAATTAACACATTATAACTTTCATAAGGAATTAATGCACTACTACCTTCAAACTTTACTCTAATGGTAGGCCTTCTTAATGCAATCGAGTCAACAAGTACTGTTGAGAAAATTGATATTACAATATCAGAAACAAAAAGCAATTCAAACAAATTTCCTTGAATTATTTTAAAATTATATGCATTATATTTTAAAATCATTCTTTCATAATAATCAATATTTTCACTAGGGTGTGGTTTTATGATTATTAAAAACCCATCATCATTGCTGAATTTTTCTAAAAGTTCTGTTAGAACTCTTTCATCATGATTTCCACCGACTCCTTTGTAATAGCTTTGAATTTTACTAGTAGCAAAAAGAATTATTTTTTTTGTCTTTGAGATTTTATATTTTAATTTAATATCTTTCATTTCCAAATGAGAATAAATTTTATCAATATCTAAAAATTCCAGATTACCTATTACACATAATTTTTCTTTGGGATAATTATATGATCGTAGTAAATCATAGGTGAAATTTCCAAATAATAAGAGAGAATCAGGCAATGGGAAACCATATGGATTTTCTTTACTTTTAAAATTATTATGAGCATAATCAGAATTATTTTTATAAATCAATCCATGTTGAATTCCAAATGTTTTGATATGATTTTGTTCACACGCTATTAAAATAGCAAGAGCTAACGGCCCAGTTTCATAAGGTATAAAAAAAGTTTTAGGTTTATTGTTTTGAAAAAATTTTTTTAATGAATTTATTGTTTTAAAATAATATGGAATACATGGATAAAATGAAAGTTTTTCAAAATCAAATTGGATTTCATCCCAAAATGATATATCATTAATTTGAAAGAGATTTTGAAATTCGTGTGTCTTTAAAATTTTTGAGTATTCCGTAAGGAAGTTATTTTGCTCTTTGGTAATTTCATCAGTAACAAAATATTCAAGAGGAACCCAAGGAAGATCATCTTCTAATCTTTGATTTAAGATTTCAGGCTGGCCTCTAAATGTATAATCAATGTCAATTCCAGATGTTTCATACCCCAAACTATGAATAATTGAAATTAATTTTCCTTGAATGTATTCTCCATCAATACTTTGTTTTTGTTTGATATCATAAATTTGAGATCGGTAATGTGTTGAAATTGCAAATATGACATTATCATTGAAATTATAAAGTTTGTCAGATTTTTTATTAAAAATATTTAATCTTTGTTTAATTTTATTAGTAGAAATTTTCTTATATCTATATTTTTGAGCTTTGCTAATTATGAAATTTTTAAATTGTCTTTCCAAAAGATTTTTTTTGGAGACTTGAAATGATATGTTGAATTTTTTACAAAAATTTTTAATTAGATTGATTTTTTCAAATTCACCCACTAGTTCAATTTCAGTTATATTATTTTTTTCAAGAATTTCTGCAAATTTTAAAATAAAATTTGTACATGTTTGAATTGGAGAAAAAATAAATGGATAAATAAACCACCATAATGAAAAATTATCTATAGAAAATAATTCGTTTATTTTTTTATTAAAAATTGATGTTTGTTCTAAATTATTTAAAAATTTAATTGGTTCATTGTATGTCTCTAATCCAATAGGAAGTTGTAAATAATTTTCATTCAAGTAGAGTACATCATCATTCAGATTTTTATTTATACCACCGTAAACGAGTTTCAATTAAATTTTTACATTAATTATGAGTTAAAAACCTGTAGTTTCAAAAATATATTTAATAATTTGGCTTTATTTACAATGGAATTATATTAATCAGAAACCATGATTTTATGATTTGATTACAATTCAGGAATCATCTTCATCAGATAAAAAATGGAATGATAGATTGATAGATTCAGGATTTGGAACTATTTATCAAACTAAAGAAAACGCATATTTTTCAGATAATGGAAATGATAAACCATTTATTTTGTTTTTAGATAACAGTGGCAAAATAATCGGTCAGATTTTATTAAACAAATATCCCAGATTTGAAAATAGAACGAATATGAAAGCAAAAATTCTTAAAAATATTCCAATGTTTAAAAAATCAATGTATATTTGGACCTACGGTCCAATTCATTTTGATCAAAAAAACAGTTCAAATATGTATTTAAAAATGAATCAGTTTTTAAAAAATAAAAAAAGTCTAGTTTCAGGTTGGCAGCATCCTTTTTGTGTTGAAGGCATTTCTGAAATGAGTTCTAATTTTAAGCTAAAAAAATGGTCTACTTTAATTATTGATTTAAAAAAAACAAAGGAAGAAATCTATAAAGGAATTGACAGACATAGTGGTAGAAAAAATATTGAACGCTCTATAGAAAGGGGAGTAATTGTTGAAGAAATAAATGAAAACAATTTAGAGCAGTATGCTGAATTGTATCATTCGTCAAAAAAAAATGGATTGGACAAACAAGCAGATATTGATGGAATATTCAAATGGTGGAAAAAATGGAAACCACTAGGATATGGAGGATACATAGCAAAAAAAGATGATATTTTGTTAAGTGGCATGCTTTATTCTTTTTTTAATAATCATATTATTGAAGGTGGTATAGCAAGATCAGATATAGATGGGGGGGAGAAAAATTCTCAGGATTTAATCAAATGGAAAATTATAGAGTGGGGAATCAACAACAACATGAACTATTATAATTTGGCAGGATTTAATCCAAATCCAATTTCTAAAAAAGAAAAAGGCATAATTCAATATAAGCAAAAATGGGGAGGAAAAAGGTATGATTTTTGGCGGGTTTTGTCTTCAGGAAATAAAATACGAAGAAACTTTGGTTAATGGTAAAGAAATTTTGAAAAGTATATGGAATAAACAATCTAGGAGACAAAAAGTGAACTAAATGAGCAATGTTAGATTATCTTATTCCGGATTAATTTCATTTGTCATAATGGTAATCAGTGCTTTTACCGGTTTGGCATTTGTATTAATTGTAACAAGACAGTTATCACCTGAGGAATTTGGATTATGGACATTAATAGGAGGTTTGATAGTTTATGTGGTTATTTTTGAACCGATAAGCTCATTTTGGGTTACTAGACAAATTGCTAGAAATGAAAAAGCCTCAGTTACAGGAATAGGAACTAACACGTTTTTTTCAGGAATTGCATTGGCAATATACATTGTAATAATTTTCTTTTTTGTAAATAGAACTGATGTTGATTATAACATACTACTTTTGGCAGGAATATTAATTCCAATTTATTATATCAATAGATCATTGATTAGCATAGCTGCAGGGTATAAACCGCAGGGTATAGGATACGGTACATTAGTTTTTGAATTTATAAAAATTCCTTGCGGATTATTGTTAGTTTATTATGGAGAGATGGGGATCATGGGTGCAATTCTTGCCACTGCAGTGGGGCAATCAGCACAGCTGGTATTTTATGCATATTATGTTAGAGAAAAATTTAGAGAAAAATTTTCTGTTTCGGATTTCAAAAATTGGATAAAATTGGCATGGCTTCCCTTGGTAGCTGGCGGTCATGATAAAATTCGATTATTAGATGTTGCAATTTTTACAATAATTACAGGATCATTAACAGGATTAGCATTTTGGGGGGTAAGTCTAGCATTAAGCAACATTGTAGGATATAGTAAATCAATTTCTGCCGGACTATATCCAAAATTATTATTTGCGCAAAAAGGAGAATATATTGAAATTGTATTAAAACGTGCATTATTCTTTGCAATTCCACTTGCAGGAATGGCGTTTGTTTTTACAAAACCAGGTTTATGGGTTCTTAATCCATTATACATTGAGGGAGTTGTAGTTGTTTACGTATGGATAGTTGTACAATTCATCTATATTTTTGAAGAACTTTTTGATGCAGTATTGGGCGGAATAGAAAAAGTAGATGTGGGATTTGGAGCAAAATTCAAAGAATATGTGAAAAGTCGATTGATCACCGTTCCGTTAATTTATACAATTGGAAGATGTGTATATCTGGGAGTTATTTCAATTATTTTTGTTATTTCACTTCAAACAGACATGATTGAAATAGAAACACTAGTCTGGTGGGGAATTACAGGGATTATTATTGATATGTGTATAGTAACAATTTTTTGGAAGATGATAGTGAAAACACTACCATTCAAATGGCCGATTTTAGGCATAATAAAATTTATTTCTGCAACATTAACTGCAAGTGTAGTTACGTATTATTTCCTCGAAAATTTTCTGGTTTATGAGAAAGCAATTTTCATGTTTCTTCCAAGTACAATTCCATATTTCTTGACATATATTGGAATCTACTTTTCAATAATGTATACAATTGATAAGGATACTAGATTATTCATTAAATCAATTGTACAGGAAATAAAACAAAGAAAATAGATGTTTGAAAATAAATATGAAGGTGTTTTTGAATCAAGCATGAAGGAATCAGAGTTCATTAATGAGATCTCAAAATATTATGATACAAGAGCCTCCGGGTCAGACAGCATAAAGGCTGCCGGGCAATGGCACGAAAAAGAGAACATTGATGAAATTTGTTTAGAAATTTCCAGGAAAATTGGCTTAAATTCTAAAAGCAGGGTTTTAGAAATTGGATGTGGCAGTGGGGTATTGGGAAACTGGATTAAATCCAAGTGCCTCAAATATTACGGATTTGATATTTCCCACGAAATGTTGAAAATTTTTCTAAATGAATCAGACAGAAAGGATGTTGATCTTTTAAGAGCAAGTGCGGACAAAATACCATTTCAGAAAGACAGTTTCGATATCATTATTTTAAACGGAGTTGCAATGTATTTTATTAATAATGATTTTCTATCAAGGGTTTTAAAAGAAATTCAAGAAATTATTAGTAAAAATGGATTGATTTTCATCGGGGAAACATCAACACCCGACAGATATTACTGGGAATTTGTCTGGTTTCAAAATTTAAGCAAATACAAACAAACCTTTGCAAAGTCTTACATCAAGTTTCGAAAATGGTTTGCCACTAAAAATTCAAAAATGGGAGGAAAATGGACAAATACTTATTCCACGGTTTCGGAAAAATTTTTAAAGAATTATTTTGGAGGAAAGGCAGAAATTAATATTTCTGATGCGGCGGGATACACAATCAGGAAGAAAAAATTGGGTAAAAATTCAAAAGGAAATAAGAGGGTAGATTTTACAATCAAATTGTCTGAATAAAATGTTTAATTATAAAATTTTAAAAGATGTTGATTTTGAGGATTGGAATAATAAATTAAAGGAATCATCAGCATCTAGTTTTTTTCAAACTTATGAATATCTACAATGTGAATCATCATCAAAAGATTTTCCAATGTTTATTTATGTATTTGATGAAAAAAATGAAATAAAAGCACAGTTGGGAATTATTGTAAGAGAGTCGATTTCAATATATTCTTCACATATTTTACGTAAATGTGTTAGTAATTTTTCTTCCTTATCAAGGAGAATTTCTTGGGTGGGTGGTCCTATTTTACATGAAACCGATAACGGCAAAAGACTAAAAATTATTCAAGAGTTAATTAAGGCATTAGAAGAAATTTCACAAAATTTCAATATTGCAATAATTGACGGATATACTCCACCATATGATTTACTAGTTGATGATTATCTAAAAACATTAAAAGAAGGAAATTATACTGTTCAAAAATTTTTTACTTTTATTACTGGATTAGATATGAGTATTGATCAAATTTGGAATAAAATTTACAAAAATACATCCAGAGATGTCTTAAGAGCTGAAAAAAGAGGAATCAAAGTTAGAGAATTAGAGACTATTGAAGAATTAGAACAATATTTTAATTTAAATTCCAAATGGGCAAAAACTAAAGGAATTGAATCATCAGTAGATATAGAATATAAAAAATCTTACTGGAAATATTATCAAAGTGAGAAGGAAAAAATATTTTTAGCCTATGAGGGTAATGAACTTGTAACGGGACATCGTCTGGGATGTTTCAACGAAATAGTGTATAGTCACCTTGTTACGAATTCATATCTCAGACCCACAAGCTTGGGTGGACCTCTTTTAACATGGCATGCAATAAAGTGGGCTAAAGAATCCGGTTACAAAAAATATGACTTTTCAGGGGGTGAGGCACCACCATCAGATAAATCTCAAAATGAGAAATATGAAAAACAATGGAAAAGTTTGTTAAAATACAAAAGTCGATGGGGAGGAAATGAATTCCCATATTATCATATTTTTAAAGTAAATAGAAAAACATCTTACAAATTTTTTAGAATATTAAGGAAAATTGATTGGTATTATAGAAGTTATAAAGAAAAACATAATAAAAGACCTACTAAAAAAGAAGATTTTTAATCCAATATCTTATTGAAATAATGAGAGGCTTAAAGTGACCAAAAAACTATGTGTATTTCCGAATGATCCTTTAATTTTATATTTTGAAAAAGGAGAAATCAAAGATCGTTATTTCAATCCAAATAATTATTTTGATGAGATACACATAATTTCATTTATTGAAAAAGACATTGAAGAAGAAAAAGTTCAAAATTTGGCCGGTAATGCAACTTTAAAAATTTATTCTGTAGGGAAGGTAAATTTCTTGAATAAAATTACAAAGAAGAATCAGATATTAAAATTAATTAAAGAAATCCAACCAGATGTTATAAGATCATATAATTCCTTAATTCAAGGCTGGATTGCAGCATACTGTTCTAAAAGATTACAGATTCCTTTTTTTGTTTCACTTCATACACAATATGACGGATTAAGAAAGACGCTTAAAGGAAAAAGTTTGAAAAAAGATTTGGCGTTAAAATATTCAAGGAAAAATATTGAACCATTTGTTTTAAAAAATGCGGACAAAATAACAATAGTTTATAAAATTATTCAACCATATGTTGAACAATTAAGTAACAAGATTCCTGAAATTTTATACAACAGGGTAGATCTAAAGCGATTTAGCGGAGGTGTAAAAAAAATTACTTTTAACAAACCGTTGATTTTATCAGTGGGAAGATTAACGCCACAAAAAAATCATAGCCAACTAATTAAAGCAATTGAAAAATTGGATGTAATGTTAATGATAATTGGGGATGGGGAATTACGAGACGAATTAAATGATTTAGTTAAAAAATTGAATCTAGAAGAGAGAGTAATTTTTAAAAAAAGTGTACCTAACAATGAAATTCAAGATTACTATAATTCAGCAGATGTATTCGTATTACCATATGATCCAAACGTTGAAGGTTTGCCAATACCGGTTTTAGAAGCTATGGCATCAAAACTCCCCATAATTATTCCATATCCTATTCCTGAACTATCAGATGGATTAGAAAATGCAGTTTCATTCACAGAAATTGAACCTGAATCTATCAGGGAAGAAATTTTCAGAATTATTAATGATCCTGAATATTCCAACATATTAGCAACAAATGCATTAAAAAAATCTCATGAATTTGATGGGAAGGTAAGTGAAACCAGGGAAGAAGAAATCTATAAAGAACTATTAATCAAACAAGAAAAATCATAATTACAAGTATAATTCAACGACTATTATAAAGTGCGTACTTACTGTGGCAGGGTTGGGAACCAGATTACTTCCATTAACTAAAGAAATCCCAAAAGAAATGTTGTCAATTTATTCACAATCACATAATAAAAAACTACTTTTAAAACCAATTTTACAAGTGATCTTTGAAAGCTTGTATGATTTCAACATGTCATTTAAAAAAAATACTGATGATGTTAGAGAATCAGTTTCAATAAAAATTGTTAAAGAACTCTTGAAAAAATCAATGATAGTTAAAGTTCATGATCCAATGACATTAGAAAATTTCAAAAACATTTTTGGTGATAAAATTATCTATTGTACTGCAATTGATGATTGTATTGAAGATTCCACATGCTGTTTGATTTTAACAGAATGGGATGAATACAAAAAAATATCCCAAGAACAATTAAAAAAATTAATGAAGGTACCTAATCTAATTGATGCCAGAAGGGTTTTAGAACCAGCAAAATTTAGAAAAATAAATTTTCAGGCAATCGGATTAGGTAATTCTTTACAGTAATTTTTGTATTAGTACAAAAATTCAATCATATCAAATGAGATTTTATCATAATTGTCTACTAGATTAAAACTTTGTAATGCAAACATGGAACCCCACGAATTTAATTTTTTACGTTTTTTCCAACCAAAAATTGATTTGTAGAATTCTTCATAAAATCCACCATTAACTTTAGGATTTGAAGATTTAGCTTGGAACGTAGATAGAAATGATGTCAGGGATCTAACTGTAGATCTATATTTTTGTTCATGATCTATAGAATCAATTAAAACCATTATTCGGATTAATTGGGCAATAGGATAGCTGGCATTTGAGTGGTATTTTGTATTATACCACAATGGAACACAGCCATCTTTGTCCATGTTCCGAATTGACCAATCGATGGACCTTTTACAGCTTTCTAGGTAATCATTATTTTTTGTTACATAATACGAAAAAAGTAATCCTTCTAATGCATAGCACTGTGTATGTAAATTTATAACAGAACTACCCTCATGCATTGAAAAACTTCCATCGTTGTTTTGATATTTTCTAAAGGTATCACAAATATTATTTGAGATTTTTAATAATTCCTGATCTTTATTGTAATTGAACAAAGTCAAAAATGGAATGGCAGATTTGATATTAAAACATCCTTTTTGCTTGTACCAAACATCATCATTTTCAAGAAAAATATTTTTTTTCAGATCTTTATACGGTTTAACAGTGCCGTTAGCTTCAATTGAATCTTTAATCCATTGAACAAATTTTTCTGCATATTCAAAATATTTTTTTTCATTTGTAAGAGAATAACAGTCAAGTAATCCTTTGGCACAAATTGCAGTATCAAATGAAAAAGCTAGTTTGGTTTTTTGAGCATCAATGCCCACAACAATGCCACCGTATCTTTCAAAAATTGAAATTAACCAGTCAGAAGAAGATTTTGCTAAATCAATAAGATATGAATTGTTATTTTCATTTCTATGAATGAATCTTAAAGTGCTAATAAAATATCCGGTTATTTCAGGATAAAGAAATCCAAATGATTGTGATTTTTCATCATAAAATGAATGAACACCTCCAGAATTTTCTGATGTTCTTTTAACTAATCCTGATTCTAAAATCCAATTTTTGACTCCATCATAAGGTATAACCATTCTAGCATAACATTTTAGTGCCTTGATAAAAATCTAAAGATATGAATATTCTAATGTTTATTTATCATTTTCCTCCAATGAGTGGAGGTGGATCCATTGTTTCCCACGGAATTGCTAATGCATTAACGGAACTCGGTCATAAAATTACTGTTTTAGTACCAGATGTAGACTGGAATGAGGAGAGATATACCCCAAAACTCAGCAACAAAGCTACAGTTCAAAGGGTGCAAACTCCATCAAAATCCCGTCAAAAAATTGCCGCAAGACTTTGTAAAAAAAATTTGGTTAGGGAAGGCATCAATATGGGAAGAAAAGAAAAATATGATTTTGTACTAACGATTTTCCATCCTTTTCACAGAGTGCCTCATGCAGCTGTAGAATGTGCAAAAAAATTAAACATTCCAGTAATCATTAAAATTGATGATGCAGTTTATGCTAAAGCAACAGGTATAAAATCAATCCAACGTAAAATTGAAAAAATTTATAATACAAATGCAATGAAAAAAGCAGATTTAGTTTTAGTTTCAAATGATAAAACAAAAAAAGTCGTGATAAATAATTATAATATTGATTCAGAAAAAATTAAAATCATACCAAATGGGATAGATGTAAAGTTTTTTGCCGAACATAAAGCAAAAGAAAACTATGTAATTTTTTCTGGGATGATGTATTATCATAGAGGTGTGGATGTATTGCTTAAAGCGGCTCAAAAAGTTGTCACAAAAAATCCAAAAATTAAATTTATGTTGGTTGGATATGGACCTGAAAAAGATAAATTAATTCAAATAACAAAAGATTTGGGAATTTCATCAAATGTAGAATTTAAAGGATGGGTTGATAGAGAACAAATTCCGAATTTATTGGCAAAGTCATTAATTGGAATAGGTCCATTAAGATTAACAGAAGTTACTGAAGGAGCATTACCAATTAAAGTTCTTGAGTATATGGCATCTTCATTACCAATAATAGCCAAAAATGGAACGCTTTCTAAAGACGTTCTTTGTGAAAATGAAAATGGGTTTCTAATTGATGATTATGATGATCTGGCTGAAAAAATTAACGCTTTATTAGAAGATCAAAAATTGATTGAAAAAATGGGTTTGAAATCACTGGATATGGTAAAAAAGTTTGATTTGGATCAAATAGGTCAAAAAATAATTCATGAATATGAAAAAATTAGATGTTAAATTTTCTTTTTAAGAATCATGGAGGAATCTTTCATGCTAGTTGAATTTGAAAAACCATATACCATTTTTTTAATAATATTTTGCAATGGTTTTGGAAATTTGTAAAATCTAAATTTTTTTAATTTCCCTTTTAGGATCATCATTTCATGAGGATTAAATTTTTCTACAATAAAATTATGTTTTCAAAGATTTTTTTCCATTCATCAAATTTATTTGAAAAAACATCAAATTCATTTCTTCCTTCTATACCTTCATTTGGAGTTAAAACCAGATAATGCCATCAGATCTTAAAATTCTAAAAACTTGATCACAAAAGAAATCAATATTGTGAACATGTTCTATTACATAAAATGCAGTTATTAGATCAAAGGTATTATCATCAAAAGGAAATTTATCTGAATTAAAATTCACTTTAAAAATTCTATCTTTAATTTTGTTTGAAACTTGTGAAATGGCATAATCTGAAACCCTCTACGCCATATGCATCAACTTGGTTATCAACCAAATATTTAACCAAATTTCCCCAAAAGCTTCAGATATCCAGTGATTTGGCAGGGTTGAATTTTTCTACAATAAATTCAGATCATCTCTTCCATAAAGGAGGGGATTTTCGTTCAAGAAAATATTCTTCATTATAGAGCTTTTGTAAATCCTTATCATCATACACAAAAGACATTCAAAATTTATACTATTTATTTTATAGAAAATTTTACAATCATAAAATTATTATTTATAAAACCTTTTTAAAATTGTCAAAATTTTATCTGAAGAGTTGCCTAGTCCATAAGGGTGAAGTTTAGGGAGATTTTTATTAAAATTTTCAACATTTATCATTTTTGAAATATTTTTTGAACCGGTTCCAATTAGACAAGACCATCCGGAATCAATTGATTCTGGTCTATCAGAAGTTTTTCTTAAAACTAAAACTCTTTTCTTAATTTCCGGGGAAGTGGATTCCTCTTGGATTCCACCTGAATCACTGATGATAAATGAGCAATTTTTCATTAATTGGATCATATCAAAATATCCAACAGGTTTAATCATTGTAATATTTCTTGATTCCATGATTTTCTCATAGAGATTAAAAGATTTTAATTTTTTTAGAGTATGTGGATGAACAGGAAACACTATTTTTCTGTTGGATTTTAAAACACCATTAATGATGTTTTTAAGAATTTTTTCGTTCGCTATATTTTCTGATCTATGAACTGTCATTAGAAGAAAATCATCATCAGGTATAGATATCGTTGATTTTTGTTTGGATATTTTTGAAAATAATTTTAAACTGTCAATAACCGTATTTCCTGTGACAAAAATTTTCCCATGAATTTTTTCACCAATAAGGATTTTTTTATTGTGATTTGTGGGTGGGAATAAAATATCTGAAATATGATCAACTGCAATTCTATTGTGTTCTTCAGGCATTCTCCAATCATAACTTCTAAGACCGGCCTCTACATGACACAAGGGAATTTTACATTTTACGGCACTTAATCCTCCAGATAAAGCAGTGTTAGTATCTCCTTGTACAATGATGTTTTCTGGTTCTGTATCTTGAAGTATTTCAGAGAGTTTGATCATTAATTGGCCCATTTGTTTTCCTGGATGGGTTTTGTCTATTTTAAGAAAATAATCAGGGGGTCTAATTCCCAGATCATTAAAAAATATTTTACTTAATTCATAATCATAATGTTGTCCTGTAAAAATTATAACACTATTTTTTTTATTTAATTTTTTAATTATAGGTGATAGTTTGATTATTTCTGGACGTGTTCCCAATATGACAGCGGATTTCATATTAATTCCCATAATCTAGCACTATTTTGACTTATTGAGGAGATTTTGATAGATATCTAGGTAAAAATGTCCTACACAGCTCCAATCATAATTTTTTACATCGGTTGCCGCCTTTTTCTGTAACGTCTTTTGCCGCTCTTTATTTTCTAACAAATTTAAAATTTCTTCAGTAAATTTTTTAGTATTTGATACATCTACAAGAATGCCGTTTTTATCATTTTCAATCAATTCTTTATTTCCACCTACATTTGATGCTATTATACTTGTTTCACTGGCCATAGCCTCCAAAACAGTTGAGCTAATTCCCTCATTCAATGATGGTTGGATTAGAATGTCAGAACATCTAATTAGAGATAGAGTTTTTTCTTTATTTTGAAATCCAAGATAGTGAATATTTTTCATTATTTTTACAAGTTTTTGTATCTTTTGTTCTTCAGGACCGCTACCTAAAATTATCACATCAATATGGGATGGTAATTTTCCTATTATTTCGAGCAAGTTATCTATTCCTTTTTCTTTTGAGTCTTCCTGCAAAAATTATTTAGTTTTTGTATCTTCTATCTTCATTCGTGGATAAAGAAGTAACATCAATGGCATTTGGAACTTGGAATACTTTGTATCCTAAAGACGTATAATAATCAAATGCCCCTTTAGAGACTATAGTTATTGCGTCTGCCCATGTTAGTGCATCTTGTTCATATTTTTTAGAAATACTTCCAATTTTTGTTCCATGTAATTGAGCAATCTGTTGCGAGTATACTCCACATAATGAGAGAATTTTTTCCCCACGGTGTTTCTCATTGCCATAGCTGCCGGAATATTGTGAGCGTGAACAATGTCTTGATTTTTTTTGAATTTGGTTTTTAAAAATGATGAAATCATAAAGCTGGGATTTTTTAACCCTTTAATCGGAATGCTAAATGTATTTTCAGAAGATACTATTTCAACCTGATGAGAGTTTCTTTCCAAGAATTTTGTCAATCCCTGAACATGTTGGGCAATTCCACCTATTCTTGATTGTGTAGGTGAAACAAGTAGGATTTTCACAGAATAAATTAGTTGCAGATTTAAGGTATTGGATTAAAAAAGACTCTACATTGTAGCTTGTGACGCATCATGGAACATCTGACTCTTGGCACAGCCTGCGGCCAGTTCATCGCCGGCACCGCGTCTCATAAGACCCCGGTATAGACCGTCTTCTAGTTTGACGCCCTCCCTTTGCTCCCATTCCTCCACGGTAATAGAGTATTTCTTTTGAATTCTGTCCCTGTACCACTCTGGAATTACATTAAATGCACAGAATGGAACTATTCTGAGATCAGGGGTCACATAATGAATATCACATCTTTGCAGTCTTTCCAGGTCCTCGTTGTACTTGTCCTGAAAGTGCATCATGCCAAGGAACAGTCCCTTCACGTGCCACGAGCCGACTGAATCAAATGATCTCTTCATCAGGATGTTACCGAACATCTTTGCCAGATCCAATCCTGCAGGCTGTTTCTTTGTATCAACAAAGCCCTTTAGTTTTCTTACAACCTCTAGCATTGTAAAGTACTTGTTTTTACCAGAACGAATCTCCTCTGCTTTGTCCTCAAATAACTCCAGCATTCCCTGAATGTCGCAGAATTTAGTTAATGGAACAAACTTTTTCGTGTCTGCATCCTCAAAGATGTATGTTCCCGCACCGCAGGCAAAGTGAATTGAGAGTTCGTATTTGGGCTTGCTTGAAAACGCCTCGATTACATTAGTTAGGGGCATGCAACTTGGGACCGGGAACCAGTCATCAATGGTGACCTCGCCGTTTGTCTGTTCCTCGATTCTCTGAACGCAGTCCGGAACCGTAATTCTGTATTTTTCACGCTCAGTCTTGCCCATTCTTCCGGTAAGTGATACGGGCTGAAAGTTTACAGCATGGACTACATCCATGTTCTTTTGTGCATACCTGATAATTCCACCTAGTTCGTGGTCGTTAATTGATTTGATTACAGTTGGAACAAACACCACCGTAGTACCAGTTTTTCTACAACTATCAAGTGCATATGGAATCTCCCAGTGATTTTTAGGATTTGTTCTTGCAGTTACGCCATCAAATGATAGATAAAGATTGTTACATCCTGCAAGTCTCACCTCTCTTGCAGCTTCTGGGTCCATGGCGTGTCTGATGTCGTTTGTATTCATTTGAATGTGGTCGACACCCTTTATGCATTACATTTAGAACCGGCATACAGGAACTTTAAGAGGATTGGCAATCTTGAAAATTCAGAAAAGTTATTTTATAATGCATTAACACTTCCTCTTCATAAGGAGTTAACAAATGAGGATCAGGAAAAAATTTGTAAGATTATTTCTCAAACAATAAATTAGGTAGCAAAAATTAAATCAGTTTTTTTGATGGCTTTATTTCTTTCAAGATAAAGAGTCTATACCATATTTCTAATGCTAAAATGGATATGATTCTATTGAGATAACGAATGTCACCATCATTTTCTACTTTATCTATGGCATTCAAAACCCAATCATGATTAATTAATTTTTGTTTGAAAATATTACTATCTTTATCCATAATGTATGAATTGGATATCTTTTTTCCATTTTTTTTCCAATCAAAAAATAGACTGGGAGAAAATCCTCTTTTATCATCAATATGATCAATTCCTAATCGTTTGGAAATTTTTCTTAAAACAAGTTTTCCTTTTTCAGATTCAATGTCAAATTTTTGCGAAATTGGTAATTTTAAACCAAATGAAATTACATCGTTATTTTGGAATGGAGAAAATGATTTTAGTCCATAATGTTTCGCAATTGTATTACCAAGAGGTATAAAATGATAAACAAATTTACCATTATAATCTGCAAGGATTAGTTGATTCAGAGGTTGTAAATTATTTTTAAAATATGGTTTAAAATATTGATAAATTTCTGCCCAATCAAATTTGATTGATTTACCAAACATTTGATTTTGGTCAGGCACCCAATCACGATTATGACATTCAAGATAATTTTTTGTTTTAGTAAGCCAAGTATCATGTGGTTTTAATAAATTTAGGAATTTGGAATATCTAAATGTGTAACCTCCAAATATTTCATCAGCCCCATCTCCGGTAACAAAATTATTTGTGAATTTTTTCGCGTTTTTTGCTATTAAATGGATATATGTATTCCATTTTGGTTTTCCAGTAATTGAAATAATTTCTGGCATGTCAGTAAATACTGATGACATTTTAACAGGATAAAAATCAGCATCAAATTTTTTGGCAATTTTTTTAGCAGTAATAGATTCATCAAATCCATCCTCAAAAATACCACATAATGCAATAATCTTGACATTAGGAAATGTTTTTCTTATTAATCCCAAGGCCAGCGTGGAATCAATTCCCCCACTTAATGAAATTGCAATGGGTTTGTCATCAGAACCAAAAAATTTTTTTATTGATTGTGTAAGAAGTTTTTCAGTTTTAACTCCATTAGGATCACTTACGTATGGCAAAAAATTTTTAGTTGAAATCAATTGTTGGGAAGTTTTTGAGGGATCGTATCTAATGGTCAAAATATTTCTGAAGTTAGTTTTATGAATTTTTGAATTCAATATCTGATGTATAAAAGTTCAAGTAATTATCTCTTAGCACCCTATTTTTCTGTAAAATACATTATGAGCACTTGCAGGTTCTTTAAGATGTTTAATTTGTAGATTAAATTCTGGACGTCTGAATTTTATTTTATCTTTAGTATATCTACAACAGAATTTAGGGTGATATCAAAAATTGATCATATTGGCATGCTCACATCCTGACCCTCAAGATTAATTCCAAAAACATTTGTAAAAATCAGTAGATATGGCGAAAAGACAAAGTTCGTGAACTAGAAATCATCAAAAAACTAGAGAGATTAGTGGATTTTATCCAATAAGTATGAATAATAAAATTGGAATCCTGAAAATAACTCATGAACTTGGGCTTCTTGCCATACTATGTATAATTGAATTTTTAATTTTTTTAAAGAAATGTTTGTACTGGACAAATAATGTAAAACTGCAGTACTGGCAATAACATCAAAACTTTTATTTTTGTATGATAAGAAATTTCGATCTTTCCGTGTGATGGAATAATTTGTTTTTTATATTTCGTAATGTCTTTGATACTGAAAAGATATTTCTAGAAACATCAATTCTGTGAAATCCCATGTTTGTGGATCCACAATCTGGATGTTGATGATGAACCGCTTTAAATATCAATTTCTTAAACCAATCTTTTGTTAAAAATTTTAAGATCATTTTCATGTAGATCCATAATTTCTAAATAAATTGATTTAATGTCATCATTAAATTCGTTATTAGAACGTGTGAAATTAATTTTTATTAGTTTTTCTTCAAATGGTTTTTGTATTTTATTCTTGTTTTATGTTTTTAATATTAATAGTGAAATTGCGAATATCATTGAAGATTACATATTTAGAGTTTTTAAAAGCAAGGAAATAATTTTTTAATTTTGGTTTATTTTTTAAATGGGTATTCTATTCATTAATTATTCTATCAATTATTTTTTTAGTTACAAAATTATAATTAAAAATTTATCATTTCTTTATAATTCATGTATTAGTCATAATTGAATTGTACATTTTTTCCATTTACTTTTACATGCCCTACAATTTTTGCAGGAGTTCCAAAGGCAATTGAATTTGGAGGAATATTCGTATCAACTAAACTGTGTGCTCCAATTACAGAACACTTTCCAATTTTACATCCCATTGTAATAATCGAGTTTGGACCAATGTAGCACTGATCACCGATTCTTACATCATCCTTTTCATAATGTGATTTTCCACCTGTTAATGCCCATTTGACAGAGTTGTGAGTGTAGATTTGAACACCAGTACTAATACTACAAAAACTACCAATACGAAGTTTGCCACCACTGCCATCTAGTATAGTATTTGGGCCAATCCAAGAATTTTTTCCTATGGATACATCACCAAAAATATAGCTTGAATCATATACATTGGAACCATCTTTTGCTTTGAGGAACTTGGCTTTTTCCCATCTATCAAAAAGTAATTCAGGGAAAGGCAGAATTCGTTTCCATTGTTTGGATTTTTCAGAGCGTAATTGCCTATATAATGCCCAAAGTTGTTTGTGGAGTGATTCTAATTCAGGGTCATTTTTTTTATTCAATAATATATTAAATGAAGAGAATTAAATAAGTTCGACTATAGATTCAGATGCAGGAATTCATGCGTAATCGATCCCAGACTACATATCCCAAATGTGTGAACAGACATCAATCATATGTAGTGGCATGCAAATATTTGAGATTAATTTTATCAAACCAAAAATTACAGGGATCGCCAGGATAAAATCAAACCAATCTATTTTAAAAAATCACAATTAACAGCAAATAGAGTAAATGTGAATTTGGAAATGAATAAAATTAAAGAAAAAACAAATATCAGGATCTTGGGAGTAGAGGAGGATTTAACGAAAATGTAGAATTTAGAGGAAAAATTATAGTTTTAGAATATTTTAACATTAGAGTTTATGTGTAATAGATCTTAGGCTGTAACATATTCTGAATGCATAAACTGTCATCAATCAAATATTTTGGATGCACGGACTATGCTTGTTTGTTGTGGAATTGAGTTCACGTATGAACTGATCCTTGTCCATTTTTTATGATGCTAATCTTACTTTTAGATCAGTATGATCTGAAAAACTTGTCCGTGTGTTAGTTTCTTTGGAGTTTGGATTAATTACGCATGATTCTTTTAATTATTTTTCAACTAGACAGGTAAAACCTGAATCTTTTTCATTAATATATTTAATTTTTAATTTAAATTCTTCACACCAACTTCTTATTTCTTCTTCAGATTGTCTCCAAGAATATTTTGGATAATACCAATCAAAATTTACCATGTTAGAATCACTAATCCCCCATTTTTCATTCCAAAAACATTTGAAAAAATATTGATAGAGAAATCGCTGCAAATCATATTTACCTTTTTTGATTCCGAACAAGTCCAAATCTTCCGAAATGTTTACCACGATATTTTGATTATGAATTTCCCGTGCAAATTTAGTAAGCGGTTCCAGTTTCTTACATGCTATATCTTCGGGTAGATCAGAAATATTGGAACGAATAAAATCATCAGAGAATTCTCTCAAAGGGGATTTTGTTTTGTAGATATAGAATAAACAGAGACCTTCATTTTTTAATAATGTTCCCTAGTGCGGTTTTTGTACTTTTTGTATGATGTAAAACACCGTTACTAACAATTACATCAAAGGATTCATCAGGAAATGGCAGCAGGTTAAGATCGGCCTGAGCAAAATAGGCGTTTTTAAATTCAGTTCTAAGGACGCTGCTTGCCTTGTACACTGCCTCAGAGATATCTACTCCGTGGAATTCTTTTGCGGTATCTCCCCACAATCTAGCAGATGATCCACTGCCAATACCCACATCAAGAACAATTTTGTTGTGAAAAATATTAAGATTCTTTTCTGAAATTCCCATCATATCCAAATATGTATCTCTTATGTTATCGTAAAAAAGATCCCTGTTTTGCCCAAAGTCAGTCTTAGTCCATTTATAGCCAAACGCGTTTTTGACTTGGATTTGTTCTGCATCATCTAGCTTGGTGACAAAATCAGGAACGCCATCATTTATAGAATATTTGGACGTGGTTCTAACTAGAAAGTTATCTTTTTCCAACAATGGATCTCCAGAAATAGGATCGATCCAAGGTACGATTCTTTGTTCCAACAAAGACATAAAACTTGGCAAATATTAAAATCATTAACATAATTACGAGAATGAAGATTTCACCTCATGTATAGTAACAAGGGATACAGGAGATTACTGGATTTGCTTGAAGATTTTTAAAACCTGTACGTGCCGTGCTGTAATTCTGTACATGATATTTTAAAACTTTGTAAAAAATCAGAAAACTTTGTATAAATTTTCATTTTGTATGTAGATATCTCAAGGATGTAGTTGATGTTGGTTTATCATTCGGGATGTGTTGCAGTCAAAGATCGATTACGTATAGACCTAATTAAGAAGGATTGCTGTACGGTAAAGGCAATGTCAGAGAAGGAGATACCATCCACGTTAATACGCATAAGCTCTTATATCATAATTTGAGTAATAGATTGAATTGAGGATTTTAGCCATAGGCGATACTGCAAATAATGCCTATATGTTAAGTAAAATTGTTCCCAATTCTAAAATTGACATTATAAATTTTCCAAGAATCGGTGCAGCAAAATTTACTTATACAGATAACGTTGAATTTTTTAAATCACATTTAATCTCAGAACAGGTAAACAAGATCAATGAAATAAAAATAAAATACGATTTATGTTTTGTTTCCTCGTGGGAAGGTGCAAGAGTTGCTTTTTTGGCAAATGTAAACTATGTTTTCTTTTTTGTTGGAGGGAGTGCAGAAGAACAGCCTTTCATCAAAAATGCTAGAACACCGTATTTAAAAGAACCAATACACAATAAAAACAAATTTGAAAGGTGGTTTTTAAAACAAGTTCTTAATTCAGCAACATCATGTGTAACATATGGGGGTAAAAAATTCGTAAATCAGTTAAAAAAATATCATTCTAGCGTATACAGGATGGATATGATTTCAGTAGATGAGGTTTTTTTTAAAAAACATTTACCAATTAACAAGGAGAAAAAAAAAGTTTACTTTTTTGAGTCCTCAAAGACAGGGACTTGGAAAAGGAATGGATGTTATCTGGAAAGCCGTTGAGTTATCTAAATCAGATTTTGAAATACTTCAAGTAGAATGGTTTGATAGAAGAACATCAGAAGAAAATAAAATAGCGGATGAATATATAAAAAATAAACCTGAAAAAATAAAATTTATTCCAATGATCAGGTGGGATGAAATTCCAAATTATTATATTTGGGCAGATGCAGTAATGAGTCAAATGAGATTTCGGCACGGGTCAATTGAAAGAGAGGCTGTTTTATGTGGAACGCCAGTATTGAATTACAACGATAATAATGAAACATATTTGATCAATAATGAGGAATGTAATGCAAAATTTTTACCTAATTCAAAAAATCCTCAAGAGTTAGCACTCATAATTGATAAAATAGTTACTGATGAAAAATTTAGAAATAAATTGCTTGAAGATGAATTAGAATTTGTAAAGAGATTAACGGATTCTAATGTAATTGGAATGATATGGGATAAGATGTTTGAAGAAATTCATGAAAAAATTAGTAATGTAAATAGAAAAAATTCATTTATCAAATCAAAATTTTTAAATTTTATGACAAAAATTTTAGAAAATTTAATTTATAAAAAAAGATGGAGGTACAAACAAGAATGAAAATTTTGTTTATTTCACCAAGATTTGAGGGTGGAATGGGAGGTCATGCACTAAGAGTTGCAGAAAAATTACGAGAGCAGGGTCACACCATAAAGTTAATGCATGCGCCTCATCTTCCAATAAAAAAACTAAAGAATCCCAGCTTTGCAATATCAAGTTCTATCAAGGCAATACTAGATACAGAAAAATATGATATTGTTCATGCGTTTAACCTTCCTTCAGCTTTTGCAATGAAGAAGATCAATGCAAAAAAGAAAGTGTTGTCAATTCATGGAGTATATTCAGAACAGGTAAATGCATTACATTCAGGTATCACGGCAAGAATAGCGTCCGTTACAGAGTCAAAGGTCCTAAAGTGGGCAGACAAACTCGCTACAGATTCACAAACGGTAAAAAATGCTTACAAAGAAAAACTCGGGGCTGATTTTGACTTTCTATATGCGCCATTAGATGTTGAAGAATTCAAAGATATCACAAATGTCGTAAAAAAGGAAAATCAGGTAGCATACGTAGGACGAGATAGTTTTGAGAAAGGAATCGACATTCTCAAAAAAATTGAACCGAGAATTAACGGAAATGTGGTATATTGTACGGATCTGAAATGGAAAAAAGCCATGAAGATATTAAAAGAATCACAAATTCTAGTTATACCATCTAGAATGGAGAGCATACCTCAAGTAATCAAGGAGGCGTTTTATCTCAAAGTTCCAGTCATTGCATTCAATGTTGGGGGAATTGCAGAGTTGATCAAAGATAATATCAATGGGGCATTAGTAGATCCAGAAAATGAAGAAGTATTACTAAATCAAATAAACATGCTCTTAGATAACAAAGAAATAACTGAAAAATTTAGTCAGAATGGATTTGATTTTTTAATCCAAAATTTAACCTGGGAAACACTGTTACCCAAATATATTGAATTTTATCAGAAATTACTAGAATCTTGATCTTTAAAGAAAAAATTTCTCAATCCATCTTCAAGACGCGTAGTATATGACCATCCAATTGTTTGTTTTGTAAAGTCCATATTTGCAAGACTCTTCTCAACATCACCATCTGGCAGACTCTTAAATGTAATCTCTAGATCCTTTTTTGATAACCTTATCATAAGTTTTGCCAAATCAAAAATCGATGTGGCAATTCCGGTTCCAATGTTTAAAAATGCAAATTTTGTCTCGCCAGTCATTGCCTTGTAATTTGCATCAGCAACATCCGTAACTGAAATAAAATCCCGGATTTGGGAACCATCCCCAAAAATTACCGGAGACGTGTCATTATGAATTGCATCAAAGAACCTTGTGATAACACCTGCATAATCAGGTGTCTGACCAATCCCATAAACGTTAAAGTATCTTAATCCAATAATAGACACGCCTGCCTTGTGATATTTTTCTGCTAATTTTTCGCCATCTAGTTTTGTTATTCCATATGGATTAATTGGATTTTTCTCAAAATTCTCAGAAATCGGAACAGAGGTTGTATTACCATAAACACTGGAGCTACTTGCATAGACAACTTTGATTTTAAATTCTTGGGCAATTTTGAAAATATTTTCGGTTCCAACAACATTTACTTTCTGATATTCATCCTTTTTTACATAAGATTCAGGTACTGAAGTAAGAGCCGCCTGATGAAAAATTCCATCCATATTTTTAAGGTTATTCCTCAATTTTTCATAATCTAAAATATCTATCTTAACGAGGTTGACTTTATCCAGAACATCTTTTAAATTTGATAATCTTCCTCTAAACATATTATCAATTATAGTTACATCATGTTCTTTGGATACTAGATATTTTACTAGATGACTTCCAATGAATCCAGCGCCCCCTATAACAGCAAATTTCATAAAAATTATGATGTTTAGGCTTGTTTAAGCCTTGAGAATATTAAAAATGCACAGATTAATAAACTGAAATAAATGTTATAAATCAAAAACAGAGTGTAAATAAAATGAATCAAGGAAAAATATTTTCATTAGAACTAGACGAAATAAAAAAAATCATTGATAAAAATGAAATTTCTGTTTGTGTTATTGGAATTGGACGAATTGGTTTACCAACTGCATTATCATTTGCAAAATCAGGTCTAAGAACAGTCGGTATTGATATTAATGAAGAATTAGTAAATAAAATTAAAAATAAAGACTTTCCATTAGAAGATGAGCCAGGATATAAAGAAATTTTTGAACAAGTAATAAACAATGGAAAATTTACAGCTACTACAAAAATGGAAGAAATAGTTCCCAATTCTCAGGTAATTCTTTTGTCACTTCCTACACCTATGGATGAAAATAACGTTCCAGATTATTCTGCATTAAGAATAGTGGCAAAACAATTAAAAAATTTGGTTTCTTCAGGTTCAATAATTATTGTTGAAAGCACCATTGAGCCAGGTTTTATTGAAAATGAATTTATAAATTTTATTGAAAATGAAGAAACAAAAATCAAAGCAGGCAAAAATATTGGAATTGGAGTTTGTCCAGAAACTGCAAATCCTGGAGAAATTATGAAGGATTTTGAAAAGCTTCCAAGATTGGTAGGAGCTACAGATGAAAAAACTTTACATATAATTTCAGAAATTTACAAGCATGTTTTTCCAGTAGAAATGATCAAATTGCCAAACTGTAAAACTGCAAATGCAATAAAACTTACAACAAATGTATTTAGAGATGTAAATATTGCATTTGTAAATGAATTGGCGTTATTCTTTGATAAACTTGGGATAGATATTCAAACAGTCTTGAATGCGGCAGATAAGAAATATAATTTTCAAATTCATTTTCCAGGAGCCGGGGTTGGGGGACCATGTTTACCAGTAAATTCCTATCAAATAATAAATTCTGCAAATGAAATTGGCAGTGATTTGTTAAAAATGGTCAAGATAGGCAGAAAAATTAATGAATCCATGCCATATTATGTGGTAGATTTGTTAAAAGATGCTCTAAACGACGCAAACAAAAAACTTGAAACATCAAAAATCCTAATTTTGGGGATATCGTATAAACCTAATGTAAAAGATATTCAATTATCACCTGCGCAAATAATTATTTCAGAACTTCAAAAATTAGGAGGGGAAATTGAAATATTTGATCCATATTTCAAGGCCACCACAGTATATGGAATAAAAACAGCAAATGATTTAGAAGAAGTTATTTCAGATGTAGATGCTGCAATTATAGTTACAGCCCATAATGAATTTCGAAATATTAAACCAGAATATTTTTCATCAAAAATGAAATCACCAATATTAGTTGATACAAGGGGAATGATGGACATTGATGCAGTAAAAAAATCTGATTTGATTTTCAGGGGATTAGGTCGTGGAAAAATCTAATTCAATTTCTTTATCATCTGATTCCATATCTACTGTCCAAAAAGTAGTTCACCCCCATCATCTGGCAAGTGGTGTGTAACAACTTTGATGATGTTGCTACTGAACATTGGATGTCCTCTCTTTTTTACAAGGCATTTGTAAAATTTTCTAATGACTAAATTAGTTGCATATCTGTCTGGATGTTTAAAAATATCTAGACAGAATCACGCCGTTCCAAAATACTCGGAAACCAGAGTCATATCAGACGTTGTTGTAGGATTCAGACTGGCAGTGCACACTTGCATGTTGATTCAACAACAGAGATGGTGGGAATATCTTTGAAATGTTGGCAAAAATGCTTGTAAAACATGTTCCAAATGAGTAGATATTACACAAATTATTTTCTTTTACATTGTAGCTTGTGATGCATCATGGAACATCTGACTCTTGGCACAGCCTGCAGCCAGTTCATCGCCTGCACCACGTCTCATAAGACCCCGGTATAGACCGTCTTCTAGTTTGACGCCCTCTCTTTGCTCCCATTCCTCCACGGTAATAGAGTATTTCTTTTGAATTCTGTCCCTGTACCATTCTGGAATTACATTAAATGCACAGAATGGAACTATTCTGAGATCAGGGGTCACATAATGAATATCACATCTTTGCAGCCTTTCCAGGTCCTCGTTGTACTTGTCCTGAAAGTGCATCATGCCAAGGAACAATCCTTTGACGTGCCACGAGCCGACTGAATCAAATGATCTCTTCATCAGGATGTTACCGAACATCTTTGCCAGATCCAATCCTGCAGGTTGTTTCTTTGTATCAACAAAGCCCTTTAGTTTTCTTACAACCTCTAGCATTGTAAAGTACTTGTTTTTACCAGAACGAATCTCCTCTGCTTTATCCTCAAATAATTCCAGCATTCCCTGAATGTCGCAGAATTTAGTTAATGGAACAAACTTTTTCGTGTCTGCATCCTCAAAGATGTATGTTCCCGCACCGCAGGCAAAGTGAATTGAGAGTTCGTATTTGGGCTTGCTTGAAAACGCCTCGATTACATTAGTTAGTGGCATGCAACTTGGGACTGGGAACCAGTCATCAACTGTGACTTCACCGTTTGTCTGTTCCTCGATTCTTTGAACGCAATCAGGAACCGTAATTCTGTATTTTTCACGTTCGGTCTTGCCCATTCTTCCGGTAAGGGATACGGGCTGAAAGTTTACAGCGTGAACTACATCCATGTTCTTTTGTGCATACCTGATAATTCCACCTAGTTCGTGGTCGTTAATTGATTTGATTACAGTTGGAACAAACACCACCGTAGTACCGGTTTTTCTACAACTATCAAGTGCATACGGAATCTCCCAGTGATTTTTAGGATTTGTTCTTGCAGTTACGCCATCAAAGGAGAGATAAAGATTGTTACATCCTGCAAGTCTTACCTCTCTTGCAGCTTCTGGGTCCATGGCGTGTCTGATGCCGTTTGTATTCATTTGAATGTGGTCGACACCCTCTTCTTTCATTATCTTGATAACATCTGCAATATCCTCTCGAAGCATTGGTTCACCGCCGGTAATCTGCATAGAGTTTCCAGGGATTGGTCTCTCTGCACGCAGAGTCTTCATCATGCCTCTGACTTGGGTATGATCTGGCTCGTACATGTAGGCGCCTTCAAGACCTTTCTTGACATAAAAAAAGCAGTACCAGCACGTTAAATCACATCTGTTAGTTACGATCATGTTTGCAAGTCCGCTGTGTGATAGGTGGTTTGAACACAATCCGCAGTTGTTCGGACATGAACACCTGTCGATCATTACATTGGGGGAGTGGGCACCCTTGCCGTCCATCCAGTACGTACTGAATTTCTTGTACATTTCATAAGAGCCAAAATATAATTCCTCACATTCACCGTGGGTCGGACAGACTTTTGTCATGAACACCTGGTTATCCCGCTCAAAGACTTCGGCATCGAGGATCATGTTACAGTCCGGACAGATGCTTTGGGTGAATCTAATCGTGGATTTTTTTCCCAGATTTTTAGTTGATTGATTGGATATCTGAATTAGTGCCATGCCTATGTTGTTGACTTTTCAGAGATGGTATATAATCCATTTCCTACTTGCCCCCGTGTGGAATTTAGGAGGTAGGCATGCCTGATTTAAATAACAAAACTGATCGATTAGATCGCAGATGAGCATATCAGACAAGACAAGAAAGGCATTAGAAAAAATCGGTTTAACAAGCTATGAAATAAGAACATTCTCGTCTTTACTCAAATCAGGGGAATTAACGGCATCGGATCTTAGCCAAAAATCAGGAGTTCCATACTCAAAAATTTATGAGGTGCTGGGGACCCTCGAAGAGAAGGGATGGATTGGTTCAGATGATTCAAGACCGACAAAATACTTTGCAAAATCCCCGTCTACGGGATTAGAGACGACAAAACAGAAAATGGAAACTGATTTTTCACAAAATCAGCGTGTAATTCTAAATGAACTGGTACCGTTATATGAAAAAAGCGGCACTAGTGAAAGACCGGACATCTGGGTGCTGTCAGGTGCGGCAAACATTTCAACCAAGATTCTAGAGATGGTGGAAACCTGTAGGAACGAGGTCATGATTGCATTGCCTGAAGCGGGGGTGGAACTGGTTAAACAGGCACTGCCAAAATTAAGATTGCTTCATGACAAGGGGGTGGACATTACAATTCTTACATCAGACAAGATGGACAAGGAATCAATCAAGGCAATCAAAAGGGTTGCAACTGTAACAATCAAGAAGGGGTTGTTTGGCGGAGGCATAATTTCTGATAAGAGATATGTTGTGATTCTTCTGGGTCCTGAAATAGGGGGGGTGAATTCTTCTGAAGTGGTCGCGATCTGGGCAGATCATGCAGGATTGGCAGGATTTGCACGCCAATACTTTGAATATTTATTAAAAGACTCTAGGAAGGTATAGTGTATTATGGACGAAGTAAATAATAATAATAATGATTATGATGATGAGACACTTTTTGTAGGTACTGCAGAGGCAGAGCACGTAGAGATGTATCTCAAGGCCATCTGGCACATCAAGGAAAGGGGGGAGAATGTGAAAATAAGTACGATTGCAAAAATGCTCAATGTCAGGCAGCCAAGTGTTGTTCAGATGCTCAAAAAGTTAAATTTGAAAAGTCTTGTAAATTACAACAAGGCAGGAGTAAGACTAACTGAAGACGGTGAAAGAATAGGATCAAGTATGATGAGAAACAGCAGACTGTTAGAAGTTCTGATGGATAGCGCACTCAAAGTCGAGATTGATGAGGAGATGGTCTGCGGAATTGAACATCACATGAACAAACAGTTTACAGATGCTCTTTGTGTAATGCTGAAACATCCAAGAAAATGCCCGCATAATCACGAAATTCCAATGGGCGAATGCTGTAAATCAGCATAGTTGGAAACCCAAAAGATATATCATCTGAAAAAATTATATTTGCTGATGGCATGTTTCTGCGGCTGTGAAACATATGAAAAAAATGAAGACGGATTCAAGATTGCCTGTGTCAAATGCGGACACGGTCCTCAAAATCACAGTGATGAATTCAGGGATGCTGCAAGAAAGAATGAATCACAAAGTCAAAAACGTGACGCAGACTTTGGATAACTGTTATTATTCCCCAATGATTTTAACTAAAACCCTTTTTGGTCTTTTGCCATCAAACTCACCATAAAAGATTTCCTCCCACGGTCCAAAATCCAGCTTTCCGCGGGTTATAGCAACTACGACCTCCCTTCCCATTACCTGTCGTTTTAGATGCGCATCAGCGTTGTCCTCGCCTGTTTTGTTGTGATCATATTGTGTAGTAGGCGCATGCGGAGCTAGTCCCTCCAGCCATTTTTCATAATCACAGAGTAGCCCGTCTTCATTATCATTAATGAAGACACTTGCAGTGATATGCATTGCATTGACAAGGCAGAGACCTTCCCGGACTTTGCTTTTTGTCACCAGCGTACTTACATCACGTGTAATGTTGACAAATGCCCTCCGGGTTTTTATTTTAAATGTCAGATATTCGGTAAGAGATTTCATGATTTTGTAATAATGGGGATTAATTAAAATCCTAGGGCAGGCTCAGAACTCAAGATCCTCATCATCATTATCAAAGGGATAGGTACATCACAGCCCACAGGCATATTTCAGGCAGTTTACTATTGAGTCTTTCAAGAAGCTTGATAAATGGCTAATGGTTTATTCATTCAAAATGGTTACAATAGATACCCCGGCTTCATTGGAGAGTTTCAGGAGATTTGTCATTACAAGTACGTGTCAATCTTATGCGCCAAGATCTTATTTGGAGGATTCTGAGGTTTTTGCCGAAAGGGAAGACAGTCTTGGGGCAATTTATGTGGAGGCGGCAGACAAGGTCACTTTGAAAAAAATTAGAGACATTACGTTTGTTAATGGAAAGGATGTTTTGGGGATTATCTATAATTCAAAAAGTGGCAATACATCCCTGAAATGGCGGCAAATAAGAAGAAACAACGGCAAAGTTACGGGGGACGCATCTGCAAACTCCCTGACAAATCTGTATGAATCGGGGGTTCTTACTTTGGAATGGGTTGATAACTATCTAAAAAAGAAATCAGAGGAAACCAAAACTGATAAAGCCGCAGACTAGTCCTCTTTTTGCAAATATCATCATGATTACAAAGACAATAGATGAGAATTCGATATCTGTCATTCCAGAAGATTCAGAGGATCTTTTGAATTTACGCCGTATTATCAAGGAAAATGACAGGGTGATCGGGGATACAACCAGGGTTCTAAAACAGGACAAGGATTATTCAAGACCCGACAAGGGCGAGAGAATCAAGATTAGAATTGCGTTGACTGTAGAAAAAATTTCACATGATGATGTCCTGGACAGATTAAGAGTTAGCGGTACGATTTCTGAATCAAGCAACGAATCAGTATCACATGGATCACATCATTCGTTTATTTTAAAACTTTATGATGGAATTACAATTTCAAAGAAAAAGTGGCTGCCCATGGAAAAAAAGCTTTTAGAATCAAGTAATAATCAAATCAGCTTTGTTTTGGTTGCAATTGATACAAGTGACAGTGGCATTGCAAGATTAAGGGGCACGCATTTGGAATTCATGCCAAACATCTATTCGGGATCCGGTGGGAAAAGATACAAGACTAATTTTAACATTGAAAAATTCTTTGAGCAGGTACAACATGCACTGTCAAGTGTTTTCAAAGAGGGGGATACCATAGTAATTTTCGGGCCGGGTGAAACAAAAAAAAGATTTGCAAATTTCATTGAAAGATCTCAAAAACTCCAAAAATTTAAGATTCAGGTAGTTGATGGAATTGATTCGGGGGGAGAGGATGGAATATACATATTTACAAAATCACAATCAATGCAGGAAATAATGTCAGAGAGTAAACTAGCCAAGGCCTCATCAATTATTGATAAAGTGATGATTTTGGCAAATAAGAAGAGTGGGAAATTTACAATGGGGTATGACGAAACTTTTAATGCAAATCAGATTGGGGCAGTCCAATCACTTGTATTTTCTGACAAGGCAATACAGGATAATGATGAACAGCAGGTGATGGATTTTCTAAATGATGCAGAGAATAAGGGGGTTGAAATTTACAGTGTTGATTCGTCTACGGATATAGGTCTTCGAGTTACGGGTCTGGGCGGAATCGTTTCTCTGTTAAGATATGCAGTGGAATCCTAATTTGTTGATTCTACCAACCACCGCAGATATGATTTGTTAATTGATGTGACGTCAATTTCAGCTATTTCTGGAACATCATATGGATGGGTGTCTTTGATCTTCTTTTTTAGCAAAGTCTTGTTTTTTGCAATTGTTTTGAAAATAGCAAGATATTCTGATGAATTTTCTATTTTGCCCCCCCAGGAATAAATTGATGAAATCTTGGAGATATTGACGCATGCGACTGTCCTGTCTTTTACAAGCTGGGTTGCAATTTTGGAGACTGATTTTTTGTCTGGATACGTCGAGATGATTATCACCGGTTTCATAGTAAACGATAAATGACCGTACTTTAAAAAATTAACAGTTAGTTTGGAACTTGATTTTATTACTCAGAATTCGATAATTTACGTCCTAATAGCTTGGGTAGTCATTATTGTAGCTGCCAAGGCCCTCAAACTGGAGAGATACGGTTTTGATTTAAAGGCATACAGCCTGGTATACAAGAATAAAAACATAAATGACGTACTAATCAGGATTCTGGGAAGGACGAAAAGAAGCGTCAGAATTTTCGCTGATGTGAGTGTTGTTTCAGGTTTCTTAATGATGGGATTTGCGTTTTACTTTTTGTTAAACAACGTCTCAAACTATTTTGCTGTACCAGATGATTTTGCACAGTTGACTGTGCTTATCCCGGGGGTGACACTGACTTCGGCGCCGGCCATTGCATACTTTTTACTTTCAATTCCAATTGTACTAGTCATTCACGAGGGGGCACACGGCATAGTGGCCGCATTGGAAAAAATAAAAATCAAGACCGGCGGATTTGCAATATTTATCGCATTGTTTGCAGGATTTGTAGAACCAGACGAGGAGGAATTTGACAAGGCCAAAAAGATTTCAAAACTAAGGGTGATCGGGGCGGGTGCTACATCAAATGTACTGTTTGCAGTTGTCTTGGGGGTGATCATGCTGACAAACCCGGTGTTTGGACTGGTTTTGGAGAGTATTCCACTGTTTGGAGAAGTTATTCTGGACACGTTTTATGAATTATCACAGGGGGTTTTGGTACTTTCAATTATAGAGGATTCGGGAGCAGAGCGGGCGGGGTTGCTTGCAAATGATATCATTACCACGATTAATGATGTGCCGATTTACGGTCCGGCAGATTTCCCCCCCTTGAATCCAGGGGATACTGCCAGCGTGTCCATACTTAGAGACGGCCAGGAACTGGAAAAAACATTGGAGGTAATGGCATCACCAGATGATCCTCAAAGAGGATTGATAGGAATCATGAGGGACAACTCCATCCCATACAAGCCCGTAATGAATTTCATCGATTGGACAAATGTTGATTTTGGCATTTCAATGTTCCTGTTGTGGCTCTGGATGATATCATTTTTCATCGGTATCATCAACATGCTTCCATTGCCGATTTTGGATGGCGGGAAATTCATCCATATTATTATTGATAAAAGAATGTCAGAGAATGCTGTAAACGGCGTCATGTGGGGAATTTACGCCTTTACGTTTATCCTGTTTGGCCTCAACATTGCCCTGTCTTATATCAAGTCGGGATGGTTTACAATCTAAAAAAATATTCTTCTAGTATTGCATTTTTTTGTTAAACATCAAAAAGCACGAGTTTGCAAGTTATTTTCAGGATATCTCAATTTTATGATTCATACTTGCTGGATAAAATCCACTAATCATTATCCATTGCCCCTACCTGGAGAAATTCCTTGTGCAGGTAAATCCCACATAGGTCATAGATTTTGTCTTTTTTCCCTAATGATTTTGTCTTTTTCCCTAATGATTTTGTCTTTTTCCCTAATGATTTTGTCTTTTTCCCTAATGATTTTGTTTGTTTTTTTCTTGGAAACTGTCTTTTTTCCAGATAGAGTATTTCCTAGTACCATCTGAATTTCGTTTTTTCTCCAAAAATTCTAGTGTAATTTTGTACCACAACCTTTTCTAATTCTGATTCATTTTGAAATGTATCTAAAATAAATTCTTTTTCTCCAGAAAGAATTTTTGTCATACTCGTATAATATAATAATAGCATAAAAGTCTAAAACAAAGTCAGGATTAGTAAGAATATGGGTGATGGAGATAAAATTCGATATTTAAAGAGATTACGTAAAATCTTGATCGGGGTTTTTTCAGCATTCATCATTATACCGTTAATTTTTGGTCCTCTATTATTCATAAATTTTGAAAAAAATTCTAATTCTGAATTTTCAACTTATGAAAATGCATTTTTGTATAATTATGGCATAGTGATAGGTACTGAATTAACTAATTCTACAGTTTCTACGATAGAAAGCAAGATTGTAGTAGGTGCATTTTCATTACTAAACTTGATATTTTTTGGCTTTATTGCTGCAATAATCACCACCACAATTGAGATAAAATTGAATTCACAAAAATCTTCAAGAAATTTATAACATTCTATAATAATATGAAAAGATATGTGTCCTCAAAAACAAGATAGAACTCTTAAGACAGATTATTCTGATAAAATATATGATATTTTTGAAAAAAATGAGATATGTAATCTTGTATCCGAAAAAGATTTTCTAGAATTTCTTTGCTCAATAGAAGAATTTCACGAATCAGCACAAAAAGAAGATGATAGGTTTTTGCAATTTGTTGATAGAGTTCATGAATTTATTTTAGCATTTGAATGGCAAAAAATTTCCCAAGTTGCATATGGAAAAATTCTTCCCATGCTCAAAAAAGATGGTATTCTAGATGATGTTGGTGATCGACCGCAAGTTTCACTCCATCAAACATTGTATCATTTTGGCATGTTGGGATTTGATTACAAAAAATCAAATTCCTGATTGTTATTTTCTTATTAATTTTTTCTTAAATATTGTCAAACTTGCATCCTTTTCATTTTTAGTGAATGGTCTGATTCCAAATAGATGCTGTATTCCCACGGACTCAATTCTTGCCAAACGTTTCTCAAGAGTGGGTTTGGAAATTCCAATTTTTGCCGCCAACTTTTCTTGATTAATTCCTTTTGGTCTTGGTGATGAATAATACCCTTCAATTAATAATGTCTTTGCAATTTTTTTATCTGTTTCATCAAATTTTAATTCTACATCATCTACCAGTGTAGCAACCTCCATATCTGATGACATTATGCGGGGCTCACATTTTAATTGTAGATCAAATTTTTTGAATATCTGTGTTATCTTATCAACATTGATTGGCCATGGTGATTGAACATACACATTAACAAGATCATCGGGATTACTGTTTATCCATAATTTAGAATGGGTTTTTTCTTGAATTGCTTTAACTGCCTTATCTAATGGAAACTCTTTAAATTTGATAGATGCGATTATTCCCTCTGGACTTTTCGCAATAACATCAACTTTACAGTGTTTTATTGCTTTTACATACTCTGTTACCTCTCTAACGTTCTTTACATTTCCAAAAAAGAATCTGGCAGAAACATTCCCGTCTTTGAAATACAAAAAACCTTGTAGAGACACAGGCTTTGCCAATTTTTTGCTTGTATCTATGATCCAATGATCGGAGCCTTCAAGCGTAAATAATGCTGTTTTAGCCTGTATTGACATACTTTACTATAGTAAAACCAGATATTATATTTTACTAGTAACAATCAAAGTTTGTGAGTTGTTTTCAAGACATTTCATTTGGTTATTCGTAGTTATCTTGGGTAAAATCAGCTAGTCATATTTTTGAATAATTTTTAGTGCGTAAACTTTGTCTTTTTGCTATATCAAGACCCTGAGCATATCGTACATCTGATAACAGAAAAATCGCCATTACATTAGAGAAGTCATCAAAGCACAATTAAAAATTCAATTATGTAAGACTGGTAAATTTGAGTAATATGGTGTCTTGGCTTGACTGTCTGCATGGTTTGCACCTGTCAAAACCATTGATTTTTTCAGTGGTTACAGTCTACCAAAGATAATATCCTTTGGTAAACAAATGACTAAAACCAAGTAAAGAATCATTAAGGAAAAAAAATACTTTAATTCATGAAGTGTGACAAATGCGAAAACCCGGCAGCCTATACTAGAAAATATTCGGGTCAGAATCTCTGCTCAGGATGTTTCTCAAATTCCATTGTAAGAAAAACTGCAAAGACCATTTCAAAACACAACATGATTCAAAATGACGAGCTGGTAGCTGTTGCAGTCTCGGGGGGGAAGGACTCACTTGCATTATTAAAAATCATGAGGGAGATGGCGTTAACTCACAATTTTAGGATCAAGGCAATTACAATTGATGAGGGAATTCCGGGCTACAGAAATGAGGCATTGGAAATTGTGGAAAAATTTTGTGGCGAGTTAAATGTGGAACACAAAGTTTACTCTTACAAGGATCTTTTTGAATTGACACTTGATGAGGCATTACAGTTGAGGGACAGTGAAAAGACCTCCTCATGTTCAATTTGCGGCACCCTGAGAAGGCGCGCAATTGATTTTGCGGCAAAGGACATCCAGGCAGATGTAATTGCAACAGGTCATAATTTGGATGACACATTACAAACATTTGTTATAAACATGCTTTCCGGAGATACGACCAAGATTGGATGGATGGATCCTGATACATCCCTAAATGATTTGAGAAAAATAAAACCATTTTGTGAGATTTACGAGTCTGAGATAGTCTTTTATGCATTTACAAATGATATTCCATTTCAATCCGAACCGTGCCCACACATGAGTGAGGGAATACGGACGGAAATTCGTGAATTTTTAAATTCATTAGAGGCGCAACACAGTGGAATCAAAAATAACTTTTACCAGTCAGTTCTCAGGGTTTCAACGGCCGTAAAAAGCTCCAATTCCAAAGAAAAAACAAAATGTGAAAAATGTGGAAATGATTGTACGGGTAATGTGTGCTCAGTGTGCAGTATAGTTTTAAAACTAAAGGGAAATCAAACCTAATGCAAATATAACATACTTTTCTAGGGGAATTGGTAGTAGGTAGGATCAGGGTGCCAGCCGTGCCCTATTCTGAAACCGGCTATATGCAGAGATCAGCAACTGTTGGGTAAATCTCTAGATGGGTAATTCCCGCTTGGCGTGCGGAAATGAAATCACGCCGAGGCGGGTGGTTGCAGGGCTGGAAATATCCGAAGGGATAACTTCCAAGACCGAACCATCGAAAGTGATGAGGTCCGGGAGGGAGCAATCCTAAGGTGGAACATCCACGCTTCCTCGTCAACGTGGCGGATCTTGTACGCCTTGAAATGGGGCTATTCGCCTAGACTGGAGCCAGCAGATCTACTACCTTTATAATTAAAATATAAAATCCAAACATATGGAGGGAATTATTTCATTTGGGAATAAAAAAAGTTATGAGGATTTTAAGAGACAGATTCCGGCACCGGTACTGCCATTATTTGATTCAATTAGAGAATTTTGCTTCTCCTTGGGGGACAAAGTAATTGAGGATGTGAGGATGCACAGGGTTGTTTTCTGCAAATCAATGACATTTAGATGGTTTGCAGATGTGGAACCAGACGGGGATAAAGGCGTGATCATAAAAATTCAAAAAAGTAGAAAAGAACCAATCCAGATTATTCATGCAAAGATAGACCAGGAAATTTCCATAACAACCCAAAGTATCAAAAATGCATTTGAGGAAATTCACTAGTACAACACATCAAATTTTGAAAATTCCCCGGTAAATTTTTCATTGCGTATTTCCACGTCCTCAACTCTTGCATTGGCAGGACCGCCATGAGCCCATTCAACTAATCTGTCTATTTGTTTTTCATCACCTTCTAAAACAGCTTCCACCCTGCCATCCCTAAGATTTCTTACCCAGCCAAAAACATTGTTTTTCTTTGCCATTACTTTTAGTGTTTGGCGGAAAAAAACACCCTGAACCTTTCCAGTTACATAAAGTCTGACACGTTGTTCTGACACTAGTAATATTTTGCAGAAGCTATTAATCAATTTTAGGTTTTTTAAAACAAAAACTACTTTCTTTCTTTGATTCTTGCCCGACCGGTCTTTCTTGCAGCAATGCTTCCCACCTTTGCACCGGGAGGTGCGTCCCTTGAAACTGTGGAACTTTGTCCAACGTGTTGATGACGACCGCCGCCGTGTGGGTGTACATATGCCGCTTGGGCAACACCCCTCACAATCGGATATTTCTTTCCTTTAGCTTTAAAACTGCGCCACTTGTTGCCTGCACTCATAAAGTGGCGCTCACTTGCACCACCACCGGCCAGGGTGCCGATCATGGCCCTGTTTTTAGGATTAAGTGTTGCAAATTTTCCAGACGGAAGTTTGACTGTGACACCATCATCACCGTGGGAAAATATGGTTGCGTTGGTACCTGCGGATTTTACAATGGCACCGCCATCACCAAAGTGCTTTTCAATATTACAAACAATTGTTCCATCAGGAATATTTTGAACGCTGATCACGTTTCCTTTTTCAATTTCTGATTTGAGCCCGAATTGCAAAGTTGCGCCAACCGTAGTACCAAGGACTGCAGGTACAAAGGAGACAGAACCGTCTTCAAATCTTACTTTGGCCAGTGGCGCCTCCCTGCCGCGCTCGTGCACAAGATCAATAATTTCACCGTTATGCTGTTCTGAAAGCGGAAAACGTGGATAATTGGCTTTTGCGCCTACTTTTCCAGTAGATGTGGATCTGAACTGATTTCCTCCACGGCCTCGTCTTCTTACTAGTGGTCTCTTACCCAAATTGATCGTTTCCAACACAAAGAGAATTTTAAGCTTGTGGTATTACCAGTTAATTCTGAAATTCCACAAAGGTATAAAAATTAGAATTCAGGTCATTAGGTATGAGCCAAAATGCCCTTTCCCTCAAAGTTCTTGAGGCATATACACGGGATGTCGGAAGGGGGGTGGCAAGAATTGATTATGATTCGATGGATACGTTAAATGCCTCAACTGGCGATGTTATTGAGATAAAGGGCAAAAGAAGAACCGTGGCAAAATGTCTTCCGCTTTATCCATCAGATGAGGGTAAAGGAATTATCAGAATCGACGGGTTGGGAAGAAACAATTCAGCAATTGCAATTGGCGATACAACATCCGTTAGAAAAATAAAAGCAGTGGCAGCAGAGAAAATTATAGTTGCACCACTAGAAGCAATACCGCCAATTGATGAAAGATATCTTGCAGATGCTCTGGAGAGTGTCCCCTTGATTAAGGGTGACAATGTCATGGTTCCATACTTTGGCGGACGTTTGACTTTTCAAGTAATTGGGGTAAATCCATCAGCAGATGCTGTTTTAGTAAATCAGAAAACCGTCTTCCACATTGCAGAAAAGGGAGAAACGCTGCGCGGTGTTCCCCAAGTAACCTATGAGGATATCGGGGGAATTTCAAATGAGATTAAAAAAGTCAGGGAGATGATTGAGCTTCCATTAAGACATCCTGAAATTTTTGAAAAATTGGGAATTGAAGCTCCAAAGGGCGTATTGTTATACGGTCCACCGGGTACTGGTAAAACACTGCTTGCAAAAGCAGTTGCAAATGAAAGTAATGCACATTTCATCAGCATCTCGGGTCCTGAGATCATGAGCAAGTTTTATGGTGAAAGTGAGGCAAGGTTAAGGGAGATTTTCAAAGAAGCAAGGGAAAAAGCCCCGTCAATCATATTTGTAGATGAGATTGATTCCATTGCGCCAAAAAGAGAAGAGGTTACAGGGGAAGTTGAACGCAGGGTTGTTTCACAAATGTTATCATTGATGGACGGATTGGAGGCAAGAGGCAAGGTGATTGTAATTTCTGCAACAAACAGACCAAACGCAATAGATCCCGCACTAAGGAGACCGGGAAGATTTGACAGGGAGATTGAAATCAAGGTTCCGGATAAAAAAGGAAGAAAAGACATTCTTGCAATTCACAGTAGAAACATGCCGTTAACAGGTGAGAAGGATCCGGATCCTGTCAATATGGAAAAAATATCATCAGTCAGTCACGGATATGTCGGTGCGGATCTGGAATATCTTTGCAAGGAGGCGGCAATGAAATGCCTGAGACGGCTATTACCGGTTTTGAATCTCGGAGAAGAAAAGCTTCCACCAGAGACCCTGAACAAGCTGATTGTAAACCAGGAGGATTTCCAAAAGGCCCTCATTGAGGTAACGCCATCAGGAATGCGCGAAGTTTTCATTGAGAATCCGGATGTACAATGGGAGGATGTTGGGGGATTAGAAGATGTTAAACGGGAATTGCAGGAAGCTGTGGAATGGCCAATGAAATATCCTGGTCTCTATGACAAACTCGGACACAGTATGCCAAGGGGAATATTACTTCACGGTCCAAGCGGTACGGGTAAAACACTGCTTGCAAAAGCAGTGGCCACCCAAAGTGAGGCAAACTTTGTTTCAGTTAGAGGCCCCGAACTCTTGTCTAAATGGGTAGGGGAATCAGAGCGTGGAATCAGGGAGATCTTCAAGCGTGCGCGTCAGTCAGCACCATGTGTTATATTCTTTGATGAGATTGATTCCATTGCGCCAATTAGGGGCGCCGGTGGGGAAACGGCAGTTACTGAAAGGGTGGTAAGCCAGTTACTCACAGAGTTGGATGGAATGGAAAACATGCACGGTGTCATAGTATTGGCTGCTACAAACAGGGCAGACATGATCGATCCCGCATTATTAAGACCGGGAAGATTTGACAAGATTATTCAGATTCCACTTCCAGACAAAATAAGCAGAAGGAACATCCTGACAATTAATGCCAAGAAAATTCCAATAATTGATGATGAGGCCGATCCCAAACATGTTGACTTTGAAAAACTCTCAGATCTAACTGACGGACTTAGTGGTGCAGATACGGCATCCATTGCAAATACCGCAGTATCCCTGGTCATTCATGAATTCCTGGATTCACATCCGGATGTAAAGGATGTGGAAAAAAAGGACGTCGATGCCAAAGTAACCATGAAACACTTTGAGGAGGCAGTAAGGAAGGTCAGAGAGCAAAAAGACCTAAAATTGGGTGAAAAATTAGTGGCCTCCTATTACAGGTAGTTTTAATAAAATAACAGATCCAATCCTAATAAATGTCAGAATATACGGGATACAAGGGAAATTCTTTGAAATTTCTCAAAACAAACGGGATTTCAGTTGGTGATTCTGTAAAGATTCTGACAGATATAACTTATTCAGGAATCGTGATGCCAAGATACGAGCATGGCGATGACAAACACGTTGTTTTAAAGCTGAACAGCGGTTACAATGTCGGTCTGGAAATAACAAAAATTGTAAAGATTGCAAAAAATCCGGCATTGAAAAAAAGTGTCGAGGGGGATGAAAAAATTGTAAAAAATGAAAAACTGCCAAAGATTCTTTTGCTGTCAACTGGAGGCACAATTGCAAGCAAAATCGATTACAGGACCGGAGCAGTCACACCCGTATTAACTGCCCAAGAATTAAATTCGTCAGTTCCCGAGCTTGCAAAAATTGCAAATATTGATAGTAAGGCACTGTTTTCAGAATATTCTGAAAACATCATGCCGGAACACTGGCTGAAAATTGCCCGGGCAGTCAGCGAGTATTCAGACTCTGATTATGCGGGAATTGTCATTGCACATGGTACGGATACCATGCATTACACATCATCGTATCTCTCTTTTGCACTGGCGGGATTCCCGATTCCGGTGGCATTGGTTGGTTCACAAAGATCATCGGATCGTGCATCTTCGGATGCCGCATTAAATCTGATTGGAGCTGTAAAATTCCTTACAGGATGCAGGACGAATGGAATTTACATAGTAATGCACCAGGATGAAAATGATCAGACAGTTGCCTGTCACATTGGAACAAGGGTAAGAAAAAATCATACAAGTAAGAGGGGGGCATTTCAAACGGTGGGGGATAATCCAGCGTTTTTAATTGTAAATAATGAGATTCATAAAAACATGAAAGGGTGTTTTTTTACGGGTGGTTGTGGTGGTACTATTGCCAAATACAGCCCCCAAATAAAAATAAACAACAAAGTCGCCCTAGTAAAATATCATCCGGGGTATGATCCGATCATGTTAAAAAATATCATAGATGCGGGATACAAGGCAGTAATTTTTGAGGGTACGGGTTTGGGGCACATTGGAAAAAATATGTATCCAATCGTAAAAATGGCAGATGAAAAGGGGGTCTTTATGGGAATGACCTCACAGTGTATAGATGGCAGGGTGAGAATGACAGTTTACGAGAGTGGGCGGGATCTTTTGGATTTGGGAATAACTCCCCTGGAAAACATGATACCGGAGGTTGCCCTAGTCAAGGCAATGTGGGCTGCAGGAAGCACTGAAAACCGTGAGGAGGTCAAGGAGATCATGCTTGATAGAATTGCATCGGAATTTTCAGTGTGAGAGGATTAGAATGGAGGAATTTTCAATAAAAAATGCAGGTGTCAGGGTCGGATTAGAGATTCATCAGCAGCTGGCAACAAACAAGAAATTATTTTGCAATTGCACTCCGATAGAATCCGGCGAGTATTCAATCAAATTCCAAAGAAGGTTACGTGCATCTAAAAGTGAGCTGGGTGAATTTGATCCCGCGGCGCTGTTTGAGAGTACGAAATCAAAGACAATAATGTATTATGCAAATGATCAAAGCAGCTGTTTGGTTGAACAGGACGAGGAACCGCCGCATGAACTAGACGGGGACGCGAGAAAAATTTCGTTGGTTATTTCCTCTGCCTTGAAATCAAATATTTTTAGTGAGATTTATCCGATGAGAAAAACGGTGATTGACGGCTCCAATACGACTGGTTTTCAGCGTACCATGCTGATTTCCCAGGGGGGGTCTTTTGATGCAGGAGTAGGAACAAAGATAGGGATTCAGTCGATTTGTTTGGAGGAGGATGCTGCCAAAAATTTGGGTGATGAGGGTTCAACAAGAAAATTCGGCTTGGAGCGTCTGGGAGTACCGTTAATTGAAATTGCAACAGAGCCCTTCAAAGTCAAATCAGCGGAGATTAAAAAAATCGCATTGGCGTTGGGAAGAATTCTGAGGAGTACAAAAAAAGTAAAGAGGGGACTGGGCTCAATTAGACAGGATGTCAACGTATCAATAAAAGACGGGGGAGGGGTCGTAATTGAGGTAAAGGGGGTGCAACAGCTAGACCAGTTGGAAAAGGTTGTAGAGTACGAGGCCAAAAGACAGCACGGCCTGCTAAAAATTTCAAAAAAAACCCAAGAAAGAAACTGGATTTATGACGAGGATGAGGATTGCAGGGATATTACAGAGTTGTTCTCTGATTGCAAATCAGAGATCATAGAATCTGCCCTGAAGAAGGATCAAAAGATTATGGCAGTTGTGTTTAAAAACATGGCCGGAATTTTCGGATTTTCGCCCTACAAAGACATAAGGCTGGGCAAGGAAGTGGCAGAATTAGTTAGATTTTTCGGGATTGGCGGGATCTTTCACTCAGATGAACTGCCCAACTACGGGATAGAGGAGGCGGATTTGGAGAAACTAAAAAAGTATTGTAGAGTTGATGAAAAGGATGCTTTCTTGATTTTGGCATCACCTGAGGAAAAAATCCATACCATAATTGATCAAATTATTTTAAGAATTGAACACATCAAAATTCGTGGAATACCAACAGATACAAGACTGGCCACCAAATCAGGCAAAACAAAGTTTTTGAGACCAAGACCGGGGGCTGCAAGAATGTATCCAGAGACGGATATTCCGCCAATTGTAATTACAAAAAAAGAATTGCTGGATGCAGCAGAAAACATACCAAAATCATGGGATGAATCCATTAAGGAGTTGCAGACAAAATATGGGATTAACCCCCAGCTTGCAGAGCAGATTTTCGATTCGCGGTATCTTGAATTATTTGAGAGAATAGTTGGGGATACTGGCACCGCCAGGATCAGCCCCACATTTGTTGCGTCAGTTCTTTGTTCGTCAATTACCAATTTGGAGAGGAGCGGACTGGATTCTGGCCTGTTAAACGAGGAGGGAATCACCGAGGTATTTGAATTATTAGAGACCGAGGAGATTGCCAAAGAATCAGTTGAGATGATTTTTGAGAGTATCATGGCCGGAAAATCAAAATCCGTCAAAGACGCCATGGGAAGTGCCTCAATCAAGAGTGTTGGGGATGCAGAACTAGATGAAATTATTGAAAAAATAGTGGATGAGAATCAGGATATAATTAAAAACCAGGGGGAGAGGGCAGTGGGTCCGCTTATGGGGACTGTCATGAAGGAACTGCGGGGAAAAGCATCCGGGGAGATGATAAGCAAGATTCTTTTAAAGAGTATCAGGAAAAAATTAGACGGTATCTAATAAAATGACATCAGCACCGGTGCAGATCAGCAGTTATTGAGGTATTCTGGATTTGCATTTTCTGCGTTAGGATTCAAATCATTCTATATGACTCTTGATTAATTCCTATTTTTGTTGATCAAATGTATCTAAAATTTTGGAATGTTGCGTGTAAATAATATGAATCATAAAAAAAGAAACAGTTGGTAGATGATTACCTGAGCTGGTATAGCTTTACTTTTCCCGTCCTAATTTCATTTAAAATTTTAGCACATATTTGTTCTTCATGTACTGTCCATTCAGGAGTTTTTGTCTGCCCTTGTGTCAAGACCATATTGTATTTACTATTCATTCTTTTATTAAGATTTTGTGATTTTATTGCGGATGTATTATGAAAAAAATGTCCGCTAGTCATCTGCATCATTCACCATCCATTCCGGATTGTTTTTTTTTTCTGATCGCATCTGTGGATTTTTTGTTTCTAAAGACCACAGGCGGGGTCATAGCTGTCAATGTCAAGTGAAAAGTGCAGTCTTGTCGTTGTATAGTTCACATATTCTGAGTATGATAATAAAATATCTCATCTTTTGTCGTCTTGTGAAATCTCTCCGGCTTGCAGTTGTCTGCAGATGGCGGTCTGGAATGTATCTGCGATGGTGGTAGAATTTGAGGATAAAGAGTTTGACATTTGTATTATCTGTGAATGATGATATCTTTTGCCAAAAGCCCTTTCCTCAAACAAGGTATCTCCAGTTCCATTTGCCTGCACTTTTTCTTGCCGTTTAACCCTACAAAATGCAGTTGTCAATTTTTAAATACAATATCTATCCATAGATACAGATATGAAGCAATCAAGCATTGTAGTTTCCAAAAAGTCAAAAAAAGCATGGGAGGCATTCAAAAATTATCCAGGCGAATCAATGGAGACTGATTAACAGAATCTTAAAAGTTCAGATTGAAGAGGATTCCAAACTACTTGGCAAAAAAGATATTCAAGATATCAAACGATCAGATTTGGAGATTGAACGGGGCAACTACAAGACCCAATCACAGATGAAGGAAAAATATGGTTTGTAGATTGAGGCATTACAATCTAAAAAACTAGCTGTGTGTTGGTTTCTTCAGAGTTTGGGTCAATTACGCACAAACTCATAAAGAATCTCTGTATTTTAGCCACTTGGCAAACATGTTGTCTGTAAATTCATACGCTCCGCGTGCAACTTTTTTTAATATGGTCTTGGTTTTTAGTTGATTTATGGCGTAATTGGTACTATTTTCATCAATAAATTCCGCCTTTGAAATCCCTTTTGGCGAACTGTTTGGATTTTTTGCCAGTCCTTTCAACACCTTGATCTCAGTAGGAGATAAAATCTCAGTAAATTCCTTAAAAGCCTGTTCCCCCTCTTTTTGAAGAACTGATGAAATCACCTTTTCTAGTTTGCCTGTATCAAAGTTTATCACATCCAAATACTGTATCTCTTTTCCAACCAGTTGAAGATTGTATGGTATTCCACTAGTTATTGTGTATAATTTTGATTTTACCTCGTCATCAAATTTTACACTGGGAAGATAATGTTTCAAAAACTCGTCGTATTCTTTTTCAGTGAATGGCTGAATTTCACGTAAAAGTAGTTGTTTGTAAAAAGGAGCACTGAATTTGGCAACTAGATTATCCAAAGTGTCACGATAAGATCCAGACACAACAAGTTTTGTTCGCTTGTAATCCTCAAACAAAGTACGTAAAAGCTGGACAATATTTTGTCCGGTTTTTTGATTCTTTGTACCGTATGTCAAATCAATAATTGATGGAAACTCGTCTAAAATCAAAACACTTTGTGTTTTTGTCATTTGTGCCAAATCATCAATTAATGAAAATGTCTTGTTTATTACATCTTCAACATTGTCTGATTCTTTTCTGACATATGAAACTGAGACCTCTAAATCTGAAACAGCTGATGCTGAAAGTTTTAAATTTTGCAAAAATATTTCAAGGGCATTTGCTCCAGTTTCAAGAAGCTGCTCAAATTTAAATTTTTTTGGCAGTTTGTTCTGAAATGCAGAAATGGTAGCACGGTTTAAAATCTTTGAGAACTCGTCTACGGTGGGTGGTACAACACGCCAAATTGAAACATGGATTACAACAATCCCCTTTTTTTCAAGTTGATTCTGTGTTTCTTTTAGAATACTGGTTTTACCAATTCGGCGTATTCCAGACAGGGAGAATCCGATTTTGTTTTTAGATGCTAGTTCTTTTACCAACTCGCCAATTATTTTGTCTCGTCCGATGAAATCTTTGCCAGATACGGGATAAAGTGAAAAGGACATATGTAACTTGTAACCTTTACAACTTTTAAATGTTACAAGTTTTGATGTTTATTTCTGAATTTTTACTTTAAAATCCGGTAGTGATGATATGGTAAAATGGATGATTTGAGGATGGCTAGCTATAGTGACGATCAAAAGTTCATAAGATTAATCGGTGTTCTTCAGATATTTTTGAACATCCGGACAAAATCGTACCGTTCCAAAATATTCAGAATCGGTTCCCATAGAGAAATAGTTGGGGTTTTGGTAGATTCTGGTGATCAGACCTGAATCCACCAGAATCTTTTTACACTTAAAGCGTGTCGTGATAATTATGTCCATGTTCAAGATTTTAAAGAATTTAAAAGATTATGAAATAGTCTGTAAAAAGAGAGGACACCACGAACCAGAATCAAAAGATGTTTCGGATTTTATTAAAAACACAGCATTTCCAAAAGAAACTTTCTGTCAAGATTGTGGATTTATTTTAGAATTAAAGTTAGATGATGAAGATTCAAATGCTTACTGGATTCAAGAGATTTAATTATTTCTTAGTAGGCAACACTGTAATTTTTTCTGGTTCAGTGTCCCCTTTTAACAGGTTTAGGAATTGAGGTTAAAGCTGATAACAAATGACTAGCTATCATTCAAAATACTTTAAAACATACGACAGTTACCACGAAGAAGATTCAGGCATGACTCGTCAAATTAACAACTTGCCAGAAGGATCTCTTGCAGGTGTTCTTCCAGATCCTTTAGAAGCTGGTCTGCCGAATCCGGATTGCCATCAGTGAGATAGTCCTTATGTCTTGCAAGGCTTCTCTGGCACCTGCCAGCACATCATCAGAATCTGCCCCATCCTCAGATAGTTTTGAGGTGGTCTTTTCAGCTGGTTCTGGTGATCTGATCACCAAAACGTACCAGAACCCGTGATTGTACTAACTCTATGGACCCGAATTGTAAGACAATCCGCGTAGACAAGCCCCGTCCTTTGGACTGGTGAAAATGGTAATCGTGGTCAGTCTGTTGTATCACACGAATACACATACACGGCTCCTCAATTCCCAACATCCAAGCCGATAAAACCGGCGGTGGAATCTGGAGACTATTGAATTACACATGAGTGATTTATTTACAATCTCCCCAAATAACGCTTCTGCAAGTGTCTATGGCGTGCATGTGTGCCGCATCAGAACTCGTTCTGTCCTGATTTTCCTTTGATTTCCAGTTCGCTCTCCTGTGTAAGCAACACCTGAAGAATGATATTTTTATCGTTCTGTTTGGTTATGGTGGACTTTAGTTCACGTATGATCTGATCCTTGTCCATTTTTTTATGATGCTAACCTTGCTTTTAGATCTGTATGATCTGAAAAATTTGTTCGTGTGTTAGTAACTTTGGAGTAGAGTCAATTACGCATAGACTCTATTAGAATCAGATTTTTTGGTTTTTGAGAAGTTGGATTTACAAATAGAAGGTAAACGTTTTTTGAGATAGAGCATCACCAGATCAATTGCGTATTGTAAATTTTCATTATTTATAGTATCATTTACACTCACATTATGCCATTCTTCCATACATTTTCTACAGCAGGTTGCAGTAGCATGTTGTGCATAAAAAATCACATTGCCTGAAAGTTTGGTTTGACTTCCATCACGAAGTTGCTCATGTCTAGGTTTTGTGAGAGTTTTTTTCAATACTTTTTTAACATTCATTTCTAAATCTGAAAAAGATTTATTTTTAAGTTTTTTGATAGCTATATCATCAAAAGGATTTTCCCAATAGTTTTTACGAAACATTTCAAGTTTTAATCTAGAAACCAAATAATCAGAATCATCAAAATTTCTTTTATCAATTCGTTCCCAATCTACAAGATTATCTTCGCCGCAACAATTACAAGAACCGTTCCTATAGCTTTTTTTAGCATCTCTATTAACTTTTAATCTCATATTGGTTTGGAAACTATGTAATCCTGCTTCACATTTAGTACTAGTGCATGTTATTCGTTTTTTTAGTGGTGGAGGAGGTTTCTTCCAATCAGCAAAATTTTCAACCAAGAATTTGAGCCTCCTCAACTGAAAGAATCGATTTTAATAATTCCAAATCAGGACTGGCAAGAGAACTGAAATCAATATTAGAAAGTAGTTGATCTGTGATCATCTGTCGGGCATGAGGTAACGGTTGTTGCAAATTAGATGAAATTCCCCAAAGACTTGTTTTTTGTTCATTTGAGAGCCTATAAGCGATATAATTTGCCAATACGTCTGCACGGATATTTTCTTCAGATGCGATTTTTTTTAAATTACTCTTAATCAGAGAAACATTCCAATTAGAATTTGCAAGGCATCGTTCAGCTAAAACATGTGGATCTTGACCTAGTAAAACAATGTCTGCAAATTGATTAGCTATTCGTTCCTCATCAGAATCCAAATCATGTATCTCTTTAACACTTTCAGCTATCTCAGTTGTACCTTGAGAAGCATGATAAAATTCATGTAATAAATTAAACATCCACTTTGCTTCAAAATCAGTTTTCTGCGTAAGAATGATAATACTTCGTTCACTATCACGAAAACAAGCAGCATGGAATGAAGTGGGGTCTAATACAATAACAGGAATTCCACAGCTCCAAGTGTATTTAAGCAAATTCTCAAAACTAATTTCCCCATAAGTAGAAAAAATATTGTTACGAACAACATATGGATCATCCGGAATGTTTGTTTGAGGAATATGTTTTACAGATTGTGAAACAAGTAAAGAAATGTAATGAGCATATACAGTATAGGCATTAACTTTTTTCTTATTAGCATTAGAGGGAATTTTATAACGAACGTTTGTGAGTGAGTCAGTGTTTAAAACAAGAGGTTCTTTACCAAGAATACTATTAGGATCTATGCCAAAGATTTTACCAATATAGGATGCAGTTTGATATCCCAAAAGATCAGGAGCTATTTCTTCATCTTCAAATTTTGCAGCCAGAGAAGGAGGAAGGAGTTTTTTAGTAATAAAATTACGATCTAAACCAATATCAGACATTTTACTAAAAAAATTCTTTATTGAAAATTTGCCTTCAGGAACAACAAGTTGTTTACTAACTTCAAGTTCTAAAGCAGTAGCAATTTGTTTAATTCTAGAGATGCTAGCAGATTCATATTCTGTTGATTCATAACGTTGGATTTGCTGTTCTGACAATTCTACTAACGCACCAAGTTTCTTTTGACTCAGTCGAAGAGATAAACGAGCTTTAATGAGATTTTGTGGAAGTTCATCAAGTGAATGAAGTTCAGAAATTGAAATCATCCCAGATTTTAGATCATCATATTCGGAAATTTCTCTCTCTAGATCATCAGATAAACTTTCTAAGGAGGATTTTTGTAATTTTAATAATGGGGAAGATCCCTCCTGTTTTTCTTTTTCATTTAATTCTATAATAGATTTATGAAATTTATCTAATTGAGCTTTAGTAATTTTGTATTGTCTCTCGTTTTTTATCATGATAATTCCTCCAAATTAATACAAACAATACCTTTTGAATTTCCGGATTCTTTGTCTCTTTGAAAAAAATTAAGAATATCATTATTGGTTTCATTAATTGGAAAAAATTCACCAAAATATTTGGATTTTTGTGCTTTTCGACCATTTGCCATATTCAATAAAACAGGATCTAATTTTGATAAATCTACATTAGTAAAATCCCAACATGCGTCATAATCACGAGGCCTAGATTTTGAAGTTACAAAACTTCCATCAATATACACTTTTGAGCAACCAGCATATTTCAAATTATTCAACGCTGACACCAACCCTCGAATCATTTTTGTTCGATAATAGTTTATACCAAATCTTTTTACAAATTCTTCCCATTTTGACATGTAAATTCCCGTAGGCAGATTTCCCTCGTCGTTGAATTTGGCAATCATTAGAACACAACAATATTGTTGTGTGTTCTTTTATATAAATATTTTTTGGACGTCAAAAGGAGACAGGTGGGACTTTCCGTGCCTGCCGGCAACAAATCTGTGCATGGATCTAATCGATTACAAAAGGAGACCAAAAAGATAATCAGGTAAGGTAAAATCCACCAATCTCTAGTTTTTTGATGGTTTTTAGTTCAAGAACTTTGTCTTCTCGCTATAGTACTTACCTCAGACCAAACTATAGCCCCATGGCAGAACATATCAGTTGACTTGACAGAGTATGCAGGACAAGACATCAGGGTGTTTATTCACTTCAATGATAGTTGGATTGCAAACTGGAACCAAGCAATATGGATAGATAACGTAGTTATCACCTCATCTTAATTTTTTTTCAAGCAAAGTTATCAGCAGATTTGAGACTTGGCATAATTTTATTCAGAATAAAGCAACAATCAGAACTTTCGAGTTCACAGTATTTGCTAAACATACAACATCATTTCTGATCAAGGTGATAAAACAAAATCATGTCATATTTTTTGAATGGTGGTGTTCTTTGCGTTCGGTGTCATGACAGTACGCAGATCTGCTGAGAATACTCAGGACAAGCAGTGCGTGTACATCCAGGAACTACTAGTTGAAAGAGCAAACTACAGTCTTGCGGTCTGACAGAAAAGACAGCAGACAGGTAGGCGGTGTTGGAAGATAAAACTGACCGGTTTCCAGTGGACAAAGTTCCAGCAGAATTAACAGCACTTGAAGAATCAACGTCCATGTCATATAAGATATCACAAATGCCAAACCCCGCCGGCTATTCAATTCCAATTGTCAATAGACAACGAGTTTGCAAAACATTTTCTTTATGCTGTAAATTACAAACTAAAACCAAAAGAGGATAGAAAATCAGAATTTGATACTGAAAACGAAGTATTAGGAATACAAGTGGTATCATTTAGTTCCGGTCCACTCTCATCAACAAGATATACTACTAGTTTTGAAGTATACAGTGACTACCTGAACAAATTGAATTTGTCAACAACTTTATGAGTAAAATGAACTTTAAGTGGATGGTGACGATGTAACATTGCATGAATCTTTTTTTGATGATTGCACACCTCATGTTTGCCCATCAATATTTTGTAAATGGTTTTTTTATACAAATCTCCTACAGTAGAATGTTAAGACATGCACATTCTTGCAAGAATATGGTGGCAGCATAGAATTCAAATTTAAAACTGCAGGATATAATGACGATAAAAAGTTCATGAGATCAATCTGCTCTATTCAGATATTTGGTTCTTGTGCATTTTGGTGATCAGATCACTAAAAGCCATCAGAACTCAAAATATTATCTGTAATTTCAATGATCATAAATACATCTATGAATAAAAGAGACTCAAATCATGATGTTGTCAGTCAAAATTGCAAGTGATATTTCTTGATTTTGTTTCTTATTCTGTAGTATTTTTTGTGTATAATACTTCATGTATTGCTCCAATAAGTAATCACATTCCTTTTACAAAATGGTATTTGTAACCTATTCTGATTTAGCTTTTTCTATGGAATTCCGGCTTCAATGTTATCAAGTGATGTTTTTGCAAGTATCAGTTCTTCTGTATTCACGTTTTTCCCCACAGTGTATCTAGCTCTAATGCTTAATGTTAAAAGTAAATGGTAATCGGCATATACTGCATTTAGATGTGTTTCCACCAATTGATTTCTTATATGATGATTTATTTTTGAAGGATATTCTATCTGATTTCTAATAAAAAATTCATCTACCAAATGTAATGCAGTATAGAATAATGTGGTAATTTCCCAATCCTTGTATTTTTGATTTTGTGATTGTAGCAAATTATTTGCATTCTTGTTGTGACTAATTTGATCAATTTGAAAATTTGTTGACATTTTCCGATTAGAGAATAATTTTTGTCTCCTTTATTGTGTTGGGCTGTACTTCAGACTCGTGAAGAATCCATGGCTCAATATAATGATCTGGAAATCCAGTTTCTAATTTTCGAATAGATTCATCAATTTTCCTGAGCGCATCGGTTTTATCATTAGAAGAATGGATTACAATTATTCTTATTTCTGAATCCTGTTTTGAATATGCTATTTTCGTGACATATTCCAGATGGTTAAGAGAATTTACTATTCTTTCTTCCTCCATTTGATCTAGTTCTGATGATTTTTTTATTTCAGATGAAACAAAGCCATTCTCATTTAATTTAGTATCAATCATAAAAGAAATCATTTTCTGGAATATGAGCATATTTTCTTCTAGTCTTTTATCTACAACTGATTTGATTGCATATTCGTCATCATATCCTGTACCTCTTATCTTTGATGTAAGAATTTTCGAGTACGGTTCAGATCTTAAATCTATCCGTGAATCTGTTGGTATATCCTCAAAATTGAATAGCATATGACGTATTTTTTCATGGTCTTTTTTGGTTTCGTACTCTATTTCGCTTCCTTCATTTTCACTCATTCAAATCACCTCTATAGTATACATAAGTTGCAACTGTAAATGCAATCAATACTTTTATTACATTTATTCTTAACTCCATAGGCAGTTCATCCATTTCTTTAAATTCTTCTCTATGTTCGTTATAAAATTGACTTTTTGTCAAAAGTAAATAGTAATCCCCCGGATTGTCTATTGCTTTTATTATTGATGTCTCTCCTCCCCTAATTGAATGGTATATTGCCATAGCTAATCTGTAAATCATCGTAGTTGAATCCATAATTTTTTCATTAACAGTTTCTTTTGCAGCTTGAAAAATCATGTCTTTACTATTTACTTCATCCAAGATGTTGATTGAATGCAACAACTTTTCTGTATTTTCCTTTGCTGATTGTAAATTGAATTCTGCTTTGTATTTACCACCGTCTATTAATTTTGCAAGACATTCTCTTGAATTTTTTATCCAATTATCAAATGATTCAAACGAATTTAATTTTTTTAAAATATTCATTGCAACTATCATATCATATGCCCAATGTCCAAATTGACCTCCATTTGAAGTATGAATAAATATTTCATCTGTCAAGCTTGTGGATTTTATTAATTCATATAATTTAGGATTCACTGCAACTTCTAAATTTGTATCCATCTTGGATTCATCTTTTTTTATTTTGATATGTAAGAATGGAAAATTAGGACTAGTTGCAGTTTTGAGGAAAGTTACTGTTTGGGATTCCTTTGGATTAGAACCAAAATTAAAGGAAAATCCTTCAGGTATGTTATCTTTTAACATATTTCATATATTCCAATACCTCATATAAAAATAAAATAGAATTCATGTAATCAATTGGATTCCCGCGTGTATTTCTTGCCTGTAGATATAGGATGTACCACATTACAATTCATGGCTAGCCTTATTTTTTATCATCAGTCTGTCTCCTCGTAACCATTGTCAAATTCTGAAATATACCTTTCATCATTTACATGAAGTTGTTGCTGCATAATTCATATTCATATCTTTTCACCTCGATTTTAGGTTCTGGTGGATTCGGGTGATCTGATCACCAAAACGCACCAGAACCATGTTAGTCTTGTAAATAACAAGTTGGTGGTGGTGCAGGTAATAAAAATAAAACACGAGTCAGGTTTACAAGTAAGAACAGCGATCTGTGCATTCGGGTAACCTGTACATCATGAAATGTGAATATTTTTCAAATTGAATAACGACTGAAAAATCAATTTTTCAGCAAATAATACTGAAAATCAAATTTGCGACACATCAACCCCATGATCAGATATCAGTTGATACGAGACATCATCCCGTCTCAGACTCACTTGAGAGGGGGTTTCTGTCTAATGATAAGGAACAAAGTCAGACCGATTGCAACGCCAATTGCAATGCCGATGGCCATTCCCTGGACAATTCCAGCATCAAACGACATCATGTCAGAATCAGCATTATTTTGATTCTGGATTTCAGGCTCTGTTAGAACTTTGGAGGCATTTTCAGGTTTTGCAATGACCGGCTTGATTTCAATGTCAGCTGATTCAGATGAATTAGTCATCATCATCTCTGGTGATATATTTGTAAATTTGGCTGCAAGGGTGATCGGCTCTGTGGTTGATGAACCGCCAAATAACGTAGTGTGTGTCAAAAGTGTATAGGTGCCGGTCTGATTAATTGGCACGTAAAGAACCGTCGAAGTCTTGTCTTTGTTCTTTACCGGGAAAAAACCCCCGCCCTCGCTAAAGACCGAACTACCCAGCCAGTCAAGCGAGGCCCATCCCATAAAATACTCAAAGACGCCTGATGGGACATTGGTCTGTATTATTTCCCCCAGGGGATTCATTACAAATACGGACAGATTTGTGTCATCATTAGTCCATGAAAGCTCGATTGCCGCAGTATTGATGGATTTATTTTGAATATCAAAATAATATTGTCTCCAATCACCTGCCATATACCGATTCACCATGTCAAATGCCCCCTTTGTATATCCATTTCCATAAAGAACATCATTGCTTTGTTTTCCCGGGATTACAATGGCAGAATCATTCTCAGTTACCGGCTGTTTAACTACAAAGGATACCGGGGCATTTACGGTGTGCCCATCACCCTCAAAACTCAGAAATCCCTGATACACGCCTGTTTGAAAATCTGCCGGTATCACCAGTGTGACATCAACTAATGATGAACTTTTAGGACCGACTGAGACGGACTCGGATTCAGACCAAACAAGCGGCCATTTCTCTCGCTCATAGTAACTGGCAGAGATTGTATAATCCATCGAGGTGGAATTCTGTTTTGTATCCCCGAACCAGTAAGAGTATCTTGTGGGTACTGGGTACACACCGACCAGGGGCACGCCATTGAATTTTTCGCCGGGTTCTGAAACTCTTAATTCCTGAACGGTTCCCCAGGAACCGGCCCTATTCACCAATGACAGTTCATTACTGGTAATTTTTGTATCGTTGTTGTTGTCAATCCAGTCATACAGATACAGCGATGAGATTTTCATATCATCTGCATAAACTTGGGATGTACTGTTCATAAAATCGGCAAATGGGAAATTTACATTTAGAACCATCAGCGATGATTCGTCGGGAATCGGATCATCGTAATTGAAAAATCTCCCAAGTTCGGAGGAATCACCAAGTTCGGAGAGTCTGACATAGTTGGGGATAAAAACACCGGCCTCATCTTGTATGGAATCCTGTTGTTGCAGAATTGTAGTCCCGTTAAACTGTGCCTTTGAAATCAGTGACAGGGTCTGGGGTTTTACATTAACTGAGATCGTGTTATTTGACGGATTCTCAATGGTGAATGTGGTTGTGGTCCTATCCCCCGGTAATAGCTGGCCTGCAAACCAGCTTGTCATCGGAAATGAGCGTGTGGCAAGCTGGAATTTTTCAAGGCCTATCTTGGTGGAATTGACTTTGTGAATTGCAGGTTCGAGAATTTCTTTGATATTGTCATACGAGTCATTATTGTGAACAATAAAAGCCCCGTCTTCACCGTGAAGATAATCCAGTGCAGATTCAATATTCACCAGACCAGAGCCCTGGGTCAGCGGATCATTGTGCAAATCAGTCGCAGTTGACATTAGAATGCTTTTGATCAAAAAGGAATCGTAATCTTTTGATTGTTTCTTTAGTTCCTCAATTAATATTGCCGCACTTCCGGACACGAGGGGTGCTGCCATGCTGGTGCCGCCAAACAATGAGAAGGATTCGTCCTTGGAATCCTTGTGGATCTTTAGCATGTTGGATGGAACGAATCCGTGTGCACCAATGCTCATGACATCAGGTTTTGGATCCCCGATTGATCCCGGACCCCTGCTGGAAAAATCGATAACATGGTTTGAATGGGCAGTCGTATTTCCAAATCGGGGCTGATCCTTAAAGGGACCGTAACCCACAAAGACGTTGTTTGTCGTGGCACCAACTGATATGCCAAATGGTGATGCGTTGGGCAGGCCGATTGTCCCATATCCATGACCGGAATTACCCGCACTGGAAACTATTGTAATGCCCGGATAATCATCATCCAGTGAATTGGGGGTTGCAAGTACGCTTAAAATTAATGACAAGACATCCATGCCCGGAGAGGATTTGAAGGAGGGGAATGCAGATATCCCCCAGCTATTAGAAATTATGTCAACCCTGGGATTGCCGGTGTATTCCCAGGTGTGTCCCTTGTTTTCAAATCCTGCAGACCACAGCCACGCATACACGGTATCGCCAAACCACAAAGCCTTGACTGGAAGTATTTTTGCATCAGGGGCCACGCCGGTAATCGAATACCTTTTTGAATTATTGTATATATCATAGGTTTCCTGACCGCTAGAGACGATTGTGGCAGCACTCAGAGTTCCATGTCCCATAAAATCAGTCATTACACCAAAAAATTCACCATCAGGATCCAGGGGGGGCAAAAGAGTGCCGTTGACTGCGTGTAAATGCTCATCAATGGCCGAGGAGTTGCCTCTGATTGCACCGTAAACATCTAAAACCTGGGCACCGATTGTGCCGGCACTGTAATCAATTTTTCCATCATTGTTTGAATCATAAACGAGAAATTCATTTCCGCTTCCCAGCACAATGGGTTTCTCATCAGTAAAATCAAAATCATAGTCTGCCTGTCTTCCCGACTCTAAATCAAAGCGGGTATAATCCTCCCACGAGGTGCTAAGATCGGGGATTATCGTATCATATACCCCGGGAACAACTGCATCAACTACCAGTACTGGTACCACCTGTATTCTAGCTAGATCCCCAGTCAGCCCGCCCTGGTAAATTATACCAAGATGATAAACGCCGCTTTTTGATTTGATGAAATTTCGGTTGTCATCGCCTATCTTTATATCAGTGTCCAGGATCGCATCAAAGATGACAGAGTCGCCGATCTGCGGGAAAAAAGAGTTGTAAATTGGAATGATGCTGCCCTTTCCCCCCTGAGATATGTCAAGGAACACCCCGTCCCGTGTAACATATGCAGATGATGTCATGTGAGAGGGGATTGGTTTGGTGTAATTTCGGATTATTTCATTTTCATCAATATATGCAAAAAAAGTCGCATTTGTAAATACGATTCCCTGTCCATCTGAATCAAGCATGATGGGATGATTGAGGTTATTTCTTGCCAGCGAGTGCCGGATATCAGGATTTGAAAAGTCAACTCCCGTATCTACAACTGCAATTATGGTGCCATTCCCGGATGAATCATATTTTGTTTTGGCCTGGCTTGATCCGGTAATTTCCCCAATCCTGGATGCATCCTCAACTGTTGTGTTGTCTGTTGTGTGAAAATCTAATTTGAAATCTTTAATGACGTGGTATCCTTGGGAGGCCAGATTGGATGCGGATGTTTCAGAGAGAACGGCAATAGAGAAAAATCCGTTATCAGACTGGATTCCAGAGATCGAGGCGGCTTTTAACATATCATCTTGTCTTGAATCATTTCCAAAAATCAGGTATCTATTGAAATTATTTTCAGTGAAAAAATCAGGATCAATATCAATTATGCCCGAATCAAAGATTAGAGTGGATTGGGCATTGTTACTTTGAGGCTTTAAGTCAACTGGAACAAATGCATATGAACCGGTGATCATTGGAGAGAACAGCAGCAGTATGCTAAATAGTATGGTAGCCACTTTGGGCATCAAGGTATTTTCCATTCCTGTGTTATTATAACTATCTTCTACGGGCAAGAATCGCTATTTGTAGTGCGACAATTAGCCCAATGGAGGCGATAATTGGCAGCATCAACGCATTAAGCTGGGAGGATGCCGCTGTAATGAATTTTACAGACGTTGTAATATCCCCGATATTCTCATCGATTTGAGTGCTGGCATACTCTAAAGTGGAATCAAACCCTGCAATCTCGGCTTTGAGATGGTCAAGCTCGCCTGATGTTTCATCCAATACTGAATTCAGTTTGATTATCTGATCAGATATTCCACCAAGATCCTGGCTTAGAACAGTTGTGGCAGCAGAACCATGGGATGTGGTTCCCTGACTGAATGCAACCACATGAAATACGTGGGTTCCCTCCTCTATTGGGGTGTAATCGACATAGTATAATCCCTGATGCAACGTCTTAAATGAGTTGGAGAGGGTCACTGAGATTCCCGAAGGCAGATGGACGTGTGTTGTGCCCAGTAGTTTTATGGGGTTACCTCCAACCAAAAGACCATCACTTGTTGTTTGTACAAAGACCCGGACTGCCTGGCCTTTTGCGGCAGTTTCGGGGGCAAAAACCAAAGTATTTACAAATCTTTCAACAGTCACATCAAGCAGGTCAGTTGTGGATGAAAATTTAATGTCAATTTTTTTGGAGGCGCCGTTTTGTTCTGTGCTGATTACCTCGACAGTATACGTCCCATATGGAAAATCAGTGGAGGGGTCAGGCCAGGTTAGCAATGCATAGTTGAATGAACCCTCAGAATTTGTGATGATCTGATCAAATTTTACAATGGTTTCATCGGGGGCAAAAACCCTGATGATCAGGTTTTCCTCGGATAATCCCGTACCATACACCTGCAGACTGTGTGCGGGGGAATACACCTTGCTGTTTGTAAATAGTTCGAGTTCCTCTGCAAACGAGTCTGGGGTGCTGTTGCTGCCTGCAACGAAAAAAACGAGAAATGAGAAGAGAAGAATTTTAAATTTCAATATGAATTGTTTTAAATCTTCTCCTAGATATTGCTTCTGGAAAAATTGTGCATAACTTACGTTAAGTGGTATTCAAAAAAAAGAAAAAAGGATATTTGAACTAGTTATCTTACTGTACTGTTATTGTTAGAGTAGCTTGTGGTGACAGCGCCGTCGGATTATCAAGGGACTCCCATACGAATGCAGTTACTGTGTAAGTTCCTGCATCTATTGGAATCCATGATAAGGATGGGCTGAATGACTGACCAGATGTTAGTGAACCTTCAAGCCATGCGAGTGATACTGTAACACCGACATCATCTTGGATCTGTACCAAGTATGCAAATGCTTGCTCTCTGTCTTGACCATTTGCCAAGTCAGCACTGATTTGCACCTGTTGATCAACGTCAGCAGTACTTAGACTGCCACCGAAGGCATCAACTACTCTCAAGTTACCAATTGGTGCTCTTGAGAGAGGTGGTACAACAGTACCGATTAGCGAAGTGGCAGTGACATCAAGTTCATCTGCTGTTGTGTACGGATCTGGGAGTGTACCGTCCTCATATTCTGCGGTGACTGTGTCACCTTCTGCGACTCTGAGTCTGTGACCGGATGATTCTTGGCTAACTGTGAAGAACACAGTTCCCTCGAAAATTCCGGTTGACTCGTTAGTCTCAGTTACAGTAAGGTCAATACCTCCGGCGTCGGAGTCAGACCACACATCGACATCAAAGTTGTCGACTGCTTCTGGGTTTAAGTTCAGATCTGGATCAATTACTCTTACTACACCTGTTCCGCTTGCTGGATAGCTTGCTTCCAACCATTGTACCTCTCCGATGTTCCATCTGACAAGTGCTGAACCGACTACAGTTTCATCCTCTGAGAATTCAAAGGAGACTGTAATACCGTCATCATCGTCTGCTTGTAGCAGACCGTCAGTTGGACCACCATCATTAGCGGGTCTAGTTTCACCTGAAGCATCACCATCACTACCATCGCCATCTGCATCATGGTTATTAAATCCTGTAAGGATTACTTCACCTGTGAAGATGCCTGTGTCAGTACCAGTTTCAACGAGTTTGTAGTTGTCAAGATCAGCGCCACGGGTAGAGACCTTTATTGGATCACTAGCACCGCTACCGATTTCGTCAACTAGATCACCGTCAAAGTTGTGATCTGGTGCGACAATGGTAATGTAGACTTTGTCAGTCCATGTGTATACTTTTTGGTCAAGTGAGACAGTTGCTCCGAAGTTAGAAGTGAAGACTGTGATGTTGATATCTTCATCTTCATCCCCTACATAGTCAGAACCAGATGGACCCCAATCAGTGTATTCTAAGACAATTTCTTCACCTCTTTCGAGGGCGTCATTACTTAGAATTTCAGGAATCTCGATGACAACCTGGAAGATACCAGTGTTATCACCTGTTTCTCTTAAATCTGTTGGTTCTGGATCGAATGCAGCGGCATCATTTCCGGCATTGCCCATAGTAGTGGTAGCAGCATCAGAGTCCCATTCAATCAGGTCCAAGTCATAAGTCTCAGCACTGTCATTGTCAAGATCGAAATCTGGTTCAATGAGTGTTAAGATCATGTCGGAGCCGATAATGTATACGGATTTGTCTGATTGCAATACACCATTTCTTAGGTCAAAGGTAGCAGAGTCAGTTACAGTGTTAATGTCACCTGAAGCATCAGCGGGATCTGTGTATTCTACTTGGAGAATATCTCCTTGTAAGATACAATAATCCTCATCGTTGCCACTTGCAGTATTAAATCTGTCTGCTTCTGTACTACCGGCTTCATCGTTAACTGAAGAATAGTCAATGCCTGATGGGCATAGAGTATCTGCTGGACCGTCAGTAAATTTGATTGTCAGATCGTACTCGTAAATACCTGCATCGGGTGCAATTTCACTGATTGGACCAAATTGTCTGAGCGATGTGATGTCGTCTATTCTGTCACCGACTCCAATTGGACCATCAAGAACACTTGGACCACCTGCATAACCTAAAACGACGACGTCAGAACCTCTGATAACAGAGATTTTAACTGGACCGACGTTAGTATTTGTGGCATTTACGGCAATAGAATCTTCACCAGATGGATTTACGTCAAAGTCTGGGTCGTTTACTCTAATGTGTACTATTAGATCTCCACTTACAAGGTATTCTCCAGTTGACAAACCATCACCTCCAATTCCAGTTAAATGGATTGGGAATAATGATCTTCCTGCGGGAACTACGTCGTTGTTGAGAGTAAAGTCAGGCTCAGTACCAAATGGTACTGGGTAGACAGTTCTATCAAGACTTACTGAACCCGTGCTGGCACGGACACCTGCAGAATCACCGACTTCAATTATTTCACCGGATGCATCTCTATAGTCAACATAGTTGACTTCGATGTCAAGTCCAGTGGCGGTTTCTGGGGTGGCGTTAGCTTCTCTACACCAATCTGCTGGGATTTGGAAATCACCAGTAAATTTACCTGATGCGACACCAGTTTCTACCAGAGTAAATCCAGTAGCACCTAGACCGTCATCATATTGTGCGTCACAACCAGCATGTTTTTGCCATTTTACATCGTCAAATGTAACGTCTAGTAATCTACCTTGAGAACCAAATGAAAAGTCCTTTAGTAGACTATTTACGTTAACACCGACTTGGTCGTTATCTGTGTCAGTAAGATCGTCAAGATTGACAACAGTGTAGATATCTATATCCTCAGAGTCTACGTTAAGATCCGAGTCTTCTAGAGTAATAACTACTGTGTCAGCTGTCTTGTAAGAGTCTTGATTTAGCGAAACAACGCCAGAGTGGCTTGGAGCATCTTCTTGAGCAGAGATTGGAGTAACTACACCATCGGAACCCAGGTCATTATATGTGACTCGGGGTGCATCCTCGACGGTCAAATCTTCAATTACGATAAATGAAGCTTCGTCATCGATTGGAGTAATTCCTGCAAAGGTTGATTCCTCAATAATATTGAGTTGGTTAACCATGACATACTCGAGTGTTCCTTTGAAGATACCTGTGTGAGTATCTGTTTCTTCAGCTTCAATTCTGATGATTTGACTTGCATGCCTTTCGGATGCTTGCACACCATCATCTGTGAAACCAAATGAGAAGAAGTCAGCTACAATTACCTCCTGGGCGTCAATACCAGTGACACCATCGGTAGCACTGTTTCCAGTATGATCAAATTCGATAGCTAGACCGATTTGATCACTACCTGAAATACTAAACAAGGAATCATCTTTTTCATGTAATGATATGTATCCTTGTCCTGTTGCATTTGCTACAAGTGTTGTAGCAGTGGCAGCAATAGTATAGTTTCCAGTAGAGTCAAGAATATTCGTTGCACTGTTTAACAAGAATATACTTGTTTCAGTTGCACCAAAGGATTCTACATTGTAGTTGAAGAAGTTGAATCTAATACTTGTATCACCTTCAGTTGTATCATCATATTGACCAATTGTACCAGTATTTGGGTCACTTAGTTCCCTCATGGTTGTACCGAGGTCTACAATAGCTATGACAACTTGAGTAGTGTCGTCTTCTGTCTGTGATATGATTGCTCTTTGACTAAAAGGATCAACTGCTACAACTGATGTTATTTGGCTTGTGTAGGCTGTGAAGTTATAATCAAGGAATTGAGTACCAATTTCAGCATCACCAGATGGTACACCTCCAAATGTACTATTTGTTAGTGTTCTGGTTGCATTGAAAATGCTGACACTTGGATCGCCTTCACCAATGGTGAATGGATCTCCAGTTGTCAATGCTGGAATTATTGTTACTGTTGGGTCATCCAAAACCATGTCATCATCAACTTTGATGTTTTTGTTTTGATCACCGTCAACGATGATTAAATCGATCTCCTCACCGGATTTCCATTCATCACCTGTTGGCTTGATCTCAATAGTTGCATAGCTGAATCCTGTTAGAATTGATGTTCGTACTTCGTTGTATTCAATGGTTGCAGAGGTATTCCTTCTTGCATCACTGGTGATTTTCAATACGGATGTATTTCCGTCATCAGTTGTGCTAAATATACCAGTGTTTGGACCTTGTTCTGTAATTGTTACAGGAACAGAGCCTTGACCAAATTGACCAGTGTATTCGGTAATACCAAAGTTTGTTGCGTTATTTGATGGAGTCGTGGGGTCGTCAGCAAATAGATTATCAATCGGTGCATCCTGGTTACCCTGTATTGTTAATACGGCATTATTTTGTGCGTTTGTATTAACTACCAACTTACAACTCGTGTCACATAATAGTGAATTTGTTGCAGAATTGATGTTAGCTGGTACAGCACCAGAACCGGTAATACGTGTTAGTCCAAATCCACCATTTTCATCGAATACTTGGTAGTGGGCACCAAAACTGGTAGTGTTACCAGCGTTTGTACCAAACGTCCAAGAGTCTTCGTCAGTTGGGTCAATGTTTAACCACAAATCTGTGATGGTTGCGTGAACTTCTGCATTCTGAGGATATTTATCTCTATCTAAACTTAGATCGGCAAATTTTTCTGGAGTATCAAAAGTAAGTGTTACTGATTGAGCACCACCACCTTTGTTGTACTGTATGTTAACATTACCATTTAGGTTTAGATCATAGAGCTGAATTACAGGCCATACTACGGGGTCATTGGTGAAGCCGACTTGGCCTCCTGTGCCAGCTGTCCTTTGAGCTGCTGAATTGGTGTTTAGTTCTTTGGCCTCTCTAACTACGTTGTTAAAAGAGACGTTATTACCTGGAGTTCTTTGGGTACAGGCTGCGAAATCACCTTCAAGAGAAGCTTGATTTGCATTGGCACTGCCAATGCTACCAACACCGACTGCGAATCCTACTGTATCAGTAAGAGAAACACCAGAATCTGCTGCACCACCCAGTACGAGTGGAGCAGTGTCTGCTGCACAAAGTATACCAAAGTCTAATCCGGCTCCTCTGTTGTCAGCGTTTACAGTATTGTCAGCAATTCTTGCTTGTGTTGCATCTGCAAAGTAACCATACCAGTTACCGTCTACGGCTTGAGCCATTGTAAGGATCTTGCCGTTTACTGTAACGTCTGGTGAACCTTTTGATTGATCTGTATCATTGATATCACTATCACGTACAAGAACTTCTATCACTTGAGGCCCTGACATGTGATTGTCAAAGGCTGAGCTTTCTGCGGAGACAAATAAGTTAGCGTTGGCTGCATGTGCTTCTGGCGTTACACCAGGAATAGCAAATGTCAAGCCACCAGCTAACATTATTGTCATTAATGTAAGACTAGTTATTTTACGTCCTATTTTGTTATTCATGTTATTGATAATTTTCATAATAATTAGTATAAAAGGCTAATGGACGATTTGTCCACAATAACAGATTTTTTTGAAATTTTTCCATCATATTTTAAAAAATAATATAATTTTTTGATAATTCATGGTAATTTTGATATTTTATCCCATAAAATGGCAATTGATCGATGAATTTTTTACATTTTGTGTATAATTTATCAAATTTTTACAGATGAGTTATGATACCCTGATCTCTTCCCAAGAGGTCATTATACAGTGAAATAGCATCAGATTCGTCTTTTGGTCCTACAACAACTGCAGAACCCCGCTTCATAAAACTTATAGATAATTTGCCTGTTCGCAGGGACAATCCCAGGGTCCCCTGATTCTCAACTATGAATCCTTTTTCTTGGGCAATTGCAGTTACAGAATTTACATCAAGATCAAATGTCCTAGTTGGCGTAATGGAAAAAGTTCTTTGGCCGCGGTTGCGTCCGCACAATTCTTCTAAAATCAATTCCTTTTCTTCTGCAACATCGAGTTTTCCTGTTCCGCATACCGGACATTCATCAGCTCGAAATGTTTTCGTGCTGTTAAAATCAAGATTTTCCAGATCAACATGTAAAATTTGCCGGGACAGACTGGGGGTTTTTCCAGTTATTATTTTTACAGCTTCTGAAACCTCGATGGCGCCGACAATGGAGAGTATTGGCGGGTAAACACCCTCGATGCTGCATGTCGGCATTGATTCCTCGTCAAGTGATGGGAACATGCAGTGGTAACATGCAGATTCTTTTGGAAGAACGGTAAATACCTGTCCTGCTGTTCCAACTGCAGCTCCTGTAACAAACGGAATTCCAAACTTTATGCATGCCTTGTTTAATGCATATCTTGCATTAACACTGTCAAGCGCATCAATTACAACATCATAACCCTCAACAACCTCCAACGCGGTATAGTCGTTGACGGATACGGCAAGAGCTTCGATTTTACAGTCGGGATTTAATTTCCGTAATTTTTTTGCGGCAACCTCGACTTTAACTTGACCAACATCATCTTCATCAAACAAAGTTTGTCTGTGTAGATTAGACAGTTCAATTACATCCCTGTCAACAATTCGTAGTGTTCCAACACCCATTGTAGCTAACCGAGATATTATCGGATGTCCCAATCCGCCGGTTCCAACAACACAGACTTTGGAGTTTTTTAATTTTAACTGGCCGGTATAACCGATTTCTTCTAACATTACCTGTCTTGAAAATTTATCCAGCTCTTTTGGGGAAAGTTCCTCCTCTTCTTCTTTGGAATTACTGCCACCTGCAACAGCTGGCAGTATGTAGACCTCGTCCCCGTCCTTGAGAACAGTCTGCATTCCGTCAGAGAACTTTGCATTCTTTCCATTGATGTAGATATTTATCAGTGAGCGGGGTGTAGTTCCATCAGATTCCAAAACCCGACGCTTAAAGTCATCGCCCACAAGTTCTGAGATTTTAACAAAGGCATCAGTCAGTGAATCGGCTGCGATCTCGGTTTTTCTCTCCCCACTGCCCTGATTTAGGACCGACGGGATTGTAAATGTAATGTCGGCCACTAGTTTACCACCGCAGATATTTCCCCGATATTTGCCCTCATTACAGTTGGTTTTTGCAAGACATTCATGATTGACTCTGTGGCCTTGAGACCGTTGCCAGTTACGTAGCACACTATCTTGTCATTTGCATCAATTTTTTTCTGCTCTACCATTTTTTGAAGAACAGCTATGGATACGCCACCGGCAGGTTCTGTGAATATTCCTTCAGTTTGTGCCAGCAGTAAAATTGCATCAAGAATTTCCTGGTTGTTTGATTCTTCGGCAAATCCGTTATACTGTTGCAGGCGTTTTAGAACATATCTGCCATCTCCGGGATCGCCTATTGCCAGGCTTTTGGCAACGGTATCCGGATATTGAACCGGGATTACTTTGTCGCTGTGTCTCTTGAATGCATCAACAATGGGTGCGCATCCGTGTGGCTGCGCTGCTATCATGTGCATGTTGGAGACATCATCAAGCAGTGAAACGGTCTGCAGTTCTTCAAATCCCTTGCATATTGCATTTAACATTGCACCGCTTCCCACCGGAACAATTAGTTGATCGGGGACCTGCCAATCAAGCTGTTCTGCAACCTCAAATGAGAACGTCTTTGAGCCTTCCACATAATAAGAACGCATGTTGATGTTTACGATGCCGATTCCTTTACTGTCACCGATTTGTGCGGCAATTGTATTTGCATCATCGTATGTTCCATCAACTGCAATGTAGTTGACCCCGTATGACAGTGCCTGGGCAATTTTGGCCATCTCGATGTTACTTGGTGCAAATACATGGCATGAAAATCCGGCTTTTGCTGCATGTGCTGCAGTTGCAGATGCCAGATTACCAGTGGATGCACAGCCAACAGATGACAGTCCAAATTCTTTGGCTTTGGATACTGCAACACCGGCAGGTCGGTCTTTGAATGAAAATGTTGGGTTTACAGAATCATTTTTGATGTAAAGGTTGTTCAGACCCAATTTTTTCCCAAGGTTGTCGGCCCGGATAAGCGGAGTCATTCCGGCACCAATGCTAACAATGTTTGATTTTTGCTCTATGGGTAGTAATTCAAAATATCGCCAATAGGTATTTTCACGATTCGAAAAGGTATCTTTTGTAACCGGGGGGAAATTATACTTTACATCCAAGGGTCCAAAACACTCATCGCACACATACTTGAAGGCAGTATCATAGTCCTTTTTGCATTCCCTGCATTGCAGCGATGTTCTTCCAGTCAAGATCATATATCACTTGAGAAGATACATAAAAAATCCTAATATCAAGTTAAGTAATACTTGATTTAAATGGATAAAAATATAATAAAAATTAGTCTATAAAGAAAAAATTGGTAAAATATGAAATTTGATGAATTTACCTGTATGAGGAAGGTTTTTAGTTATTTTTGTAAGAGGTAGGTTGTGAATAAGAAGATGCCAGTCATCGCAATAGTTGGCGGGATTGTGCTGCTGATGGTTGTTGGAGTGATAGTCGTCGTGACAATTGCAAATCAGGAAGAAGAACCAGGTGCAGTAAAAGTGGAGAATGGAACAGACAGAGAATTACCGCCAGAAAAAGATGATAAACTATTACCAGAAATTCAAGAAAGACTCGACGAGATTGAGAGAAAAAATCGGGAAAATGAATATACGCCCAAAGAGGTGGAATGGATCACCTCAGGACCGTTTCAGATAGATCGGAGTGAGTATGTGTTGGGGGAGAAAATTTTTCTCAGAGTGGGAGAGTTGAGGTATGACGAAAAGGGTCAGATTACATTTCTCAGACCGTTAAACAGTACACATTACTCTGTTTATTGGACAGTTCCATTTGATGGAGGTTCAGAAAAAACGGTATTCAATCATTATTTCCAGCCGCAGCTATCAAAAGTGAGGGGGTATTGTACAGTCGATGACTTTGTTGGGGATTGGAGGGTCGTATTTAGGGGAACAGAGCATCCAAATTTGGAATTTAAAATAACAGAGCAGATACTACCCGGAGATGAGAGTTCGTTTGAACCGGTGTGTTAAAATCTATTTTAAAGAATTGTGAAAACAGACCTTGTCACCCAAATGACATGCGGGTCCCAAAGGTTCAACCAGGTAAATAATTGCATCAGAATCACAATCAACCAAGATTTCCTTGATTTTTTGGGTGTTGCCTGATTCCTCCCCCTTCATCCAAAGTTTGTTTCTGGAACGACTCCAAAACCAGGAATTGCCGGTTTTCCTTGCAAGTTCCAATGATTCCTTGTTTGCATAAGCCAGGGTAAGGACGTCTTTTGTACTTGCGTCCTGCACTATTACAGGTACAAGTCCGCCGCTCTTTTCAAAGTCAATCTCATCAATTGATTTTTCCATGATAACAAAATGAGGATATCATTGGAATTTATGCGTTTTAATCCACAAGTAACTAACAGGGCAGATTTGTTAGGTGGTAATGTCAAAGGTGTGATCTATGCAGTTTATACATTCATGGGATGTCAGTCTGGGATTAATTACGCATAACTTTTACTGTGTGATAGCTTGTATCATTATTCGTTCTCAGGTTTTTTACAGTACGAACCTCCCATCAACATTGAGTCTTTTTACCATCAGTTTTCTTGATCGATGTAGTACATAGTATTCCTTTGCAGTACGTCTAAAATTAGTACGACCTAATTTTTGTACAATAGAAAATTGGGATGAAGTGTGCTTGATTAGTCGTGGATACCTGTTTAGGATTCATTTTTTAAAAATAGATAAAATAAAGCGGTGTAGAGATCAAAAAATCTAGATATAACACTAAATTATACTTAAAATTGAAATAAAATGAGTAAATTGGAAAATAATCCAATAAATGAAAAAGTATTCACATTAGGACTAATTTTAAAAAATTTAGACAATTTTGACATGTCTACATTTCGAGGAAGATTGATTCTACAGAAATCAGTTTATCTTATGCAAGCATTTGATATTTACATTGGACATAATTTTTCATGGTATCTTCGTGGACCATATTCATCTCATTTGGCAAGTATTGGATTTCAACTACAAGAAAATTATGATAAATGTCCAAAAGGTAAATTTGAAAAAGGAATACAAAAGAAATTTCAAAAATTTCTTGATTTTATGGAAGATAAGAAAAATGATCCAGATAAACTTGAGATACTAGCATCAATACATTTTCTAAAAAAAATATACCCTAAGATGTCAAAAGCAGATATTCTTGAGAAAGTAAAGAATAAACAAAAATACTTTACCAAAAAACAATGTGAAGATGCATGGATTGAACTTAAGAGCAGGGATTTGATATAATGTCATTAAAAACTAAATGTACTGTATTTCCACAACAAAAAGTGACAAGAAACCGTTCGGATAATTTTTCAGATTTACGTGAAACTTTAAACAATAACGATGTAGGAATTTTTTTCATGCTAGCTGATGCAACATGTTCTACACGATCAGAAGTAAACATAGAGAAAATCCATATTGATGTTTTTAAAAGTATGAAAATTGCAACACCTAAAATTAGCAAAAATGATTTAGAAACATTAGAAATTCTTAATGATTCAGAATTGATGAATGAAATCAAGATGAGTCGAAAAGAAATAAAGAAAGGTGGTTCAGTACGGTGGAAAAAAGTAAAGATTCCGACATAACGAATATTGTATCGCTATCTCCGAGATGTAAAAAATTATATAAAAAATTTACAAAAAAGGCTGATCCAAAATTACTAAGAATAATAAATGATAGTATCGATCAATTAGAAACAAATTCTAAACTTGGACAAGAATTAAGTCAAGATTTGAAGGGAATGTATTCTATCCATATCAATCAATTTCCTTATCGAATAGTTTACGAGGTTGAACAAGGTAATCCTGGTAACATAATCACTGTGCATGCTATTGCACATAGAAATGATGTTTATTCAGATCTTGCAAAATATTTGGGTCTACAAAAACATGATTCAGACTGATGAACTTCCCCCATTCTGATAAAAATTCCTCGAGAGTCACATATCCGTGCCGAGTGAATCCTAGAATAGTTGTAATCCTGTATGCATCTGCAATGACTCCTCTGCCTCCCGATAGCTTGCAAACTCGTGTGGTCACACAAATACTCTTTTTTGAGCGTCTTGTGAAACGATTCGTCTGTACGTTCTGCTCCGGGGTGTGATATCTTATGAACTCCTGTTTTACGCCAAGAGAATGATTGCATCCTAGAGCGTTCTGCTGACAAACATGTGTTTTACCTCCCAACTTGCTCAAAAAGCGTATGTATCAGAGGTTCTCATTCTAGAGGAGTCCCCCACCACCTACGAATATTTTTAATATGTGTGTATGTAGATAATCATACGGTGATTTGAATATTATTAAAAAAAGAGAGGAAGTGGAATCGAGAGACGGGAATTAAGTAAACTGATAAATAGAATCATCGATGAAAATAAGACGGTATTTGAAGTTTTAGATGAACACTAAATGAATGAACTTTCTGAGGAATACGTGAAACTAGTACACATTGAACTAGAAAAAAAATTTCCATTAATGCTAAAAGGAATACAAAATGAAGGTTTGATTAGTTCGGCAGTAGAGAGACCATCAACAAAATTGTATGGGGCTGAAGAACGATATCCAGATGTCTATACTAAAGATGCATTCTAATGGAGGTAATTACACGATAGTATATTTTTGCTTATGGAAACAAAAGAACAGGAATGATATGCACATTTTTGTATCTATATCTGAACCGATACTATATGATAATTCCAATTGATGCTGAAGGTTTACTTAAAAAAATTGCAGCAACTGAAAAGACAGAACAGGAATGTAAATTATTTGTCTTACCATATGCAAAATTGATTCAATTACACAAGAGATCTAATAGCCATTTTATGACAGAATAATCTAATTATGAATCATTTATTTGTAAAAAATACCACATACAATATCAAAAAAAGATTAAAAGAATAAAGAGGGGTTATTCGTCATCAGAGTCATCACTATTTTTATTTTCTTTGCTGATTGTTTCTCTGAGTATTGCACCCGTAGAAGGGAGTTTTGGATTTGAAGGTTTTTCATCTTTATCAGTCATGTATAATTAATATAAAAAATCTTTCATATAAAATCATCCATTAAACTCTGTTGCCTGACGAACAATTCTTATCAGAATTAAAATCTCAATTTGAACGACGTATTCAGCTAAAAGAGAGATTAGACACTAAAGCAAATAATATGATTATGATGGCTGGAACAATTACTGTTATTTTCATGGGGTTTGGAATATATGCATTATCAAATCTCGTATTCAAACAACAACTAATTTTTCCATTCATATCTATTTTAATTTTTATGGCAGAAATAATACTCATGTTTTTTACTGTAAAATTTGCTTTAAATTCTTATAAATTAAGAAATTATCGTCATCCGATATCTTTCAAAGTTTTTTTCAATAACAATCAAATTAATTCTGAAATCGTAGAACAATTTAGAAATTCTGGACAATCTGAGATGAACGAACATTTTATTGAAGAGTATTTGAAATCGATAAAAAGTTATGAACAACAAAATAATTTACAAACAAAAGGAATTAATCATGCTCAAACATGTTTTTTAGGTTTAATTATTACGATTCCTGTTTTTACCATTTTCATAATTCTCTCTAGATTTTTTTCTGTATGAAGAAAACACTTACAATTACCAATCTTTAAAGTACGGCATAAAATAAAAAATATACTTGACAATGGCAGATAAGAAGAAAAAGCTTCCAGCAACTGGAGCAACCGTTAAAGAAAGTATGTCATTGGGTGCATGTGGAGATAATCCAAATAATAAAAAACAAAAAAAGAAAGATTCTTAGACGAACAAAAATTACAAAATTTTATCAGAAATAGGATGATCAGATGTAATCTAAGATGAAACAATACAATAATTTACAGTTTTAAAACAACCTTAGATTTTATTGAATCCATTTTACAGAATTTAACAATACAGTGTGCTTTGTCACTTTTGATATATGCCACATGAATTGTAGTGCGGGAGGTGGGATTTGAACCCACGAACTCCTAAAAGATAAGGATCTGAACCTTACACCGTTGACCAGGCTGGGCGACTCCCGCATTAGAAAAAATTGAGATCTAGAATAAGTTTCTTTATCATACAGTATTTTCCACATTCAGTTTATTTTGTATGGGTTGTTTCATATTTTTGTGACTGTTTTGTAATATGGGTTATTCATCAGATCTCTTGCATAATTACAGATAAAATCCCGTCTTGTATTTGATTTTATGGAATCACGACAAACTCTTGGCATCCATTATATCTTGAAATTGACAATTCCACTAACTATGCCCGGATTATATCATATCTACAGTCTGTTCCTAAACTTGCCAGAATTTATCCAAAATTTCTTGATTTCACTGACTGTATGTTCTACTTTGATTCTAATTTTGGACTGTATTTGTCGGGTCTTTCGGAGATTCTGATCATAATTGCGGCAGTTGTATGGATTTACTGCTATAAGACGAATTATCTTACAATACAGCGTAACCACGTTTACCGGAATAATTATTGCGGTGATGATGATGCTGTTGTTGTATGCAGTATCACACTTTCCAGAATTTCATCCTTGAGATACAAATAATCAAAACAATGCATTGACAAACGCATTATCAACTTGATTTATAAAATCAGGATACTGCCTTTTGAATTTTTTTATTATAGAAAATATTCACGTCTTCGGATGTTTTATAGTATACTTCTTTTCCAATAGTCTCTTTCTTACTTGTGAAATTATGATTAAGAAATTTATCCAAGTAACCATTTAATGACTGTCTGGACTTTAGATGAAATTTTTTAAAATCTCTGAGTCTAAACACGCAGATTTCTGCGGCAAGTTCCAACAGATCATACTGTCGCTTTGTCAGATTTGCTTCTAAAACACGCCTTTGGGCATCTACAAACAACATTTTTCGTGCAACTTTCAAGGGAATTTTCCGTATCGTTGGAAAATCCGTGATAAATGCATAAATCAAATCTGTTGACTGTTTTAAAATATATCTCGTTTCCCCATTTGATACTTCATAAAGCATTTTGATTATTTCCTTTGGAATTATCAATGGAGTGTTGTTTTTCTTTGATAGATTCTGGTAACGAATTTGTATCATAGTATTAATCTCATTTTCAGTTAGTGGCTCTATAACTATCGGACGTCCGGTAATAATTTCACTTACTCTGTGAGCTCTCTTTTGTATTATTGACAAAAGACCCTTTTCACCTATTATTACCCACCAGATATGTCTTCGTCCAACCAGATTATCTCTCATGGAGTTAAGAAAATCTATCAGATCCACATCAGAAATAATATCTAGATTATCAATTGCCATTATTATGGAAGTAAATCTTGTTTTTTCTATTACCAATTCTATCCATTTATCCATCAAATTAAGGATTGTCGGCAACAACATGGTTGGTGGTCTGGATTTGGATTGTTGTGAAGACAGTCCACCTCCAAATCCTGCAATTGTAAAATTACCTCCCCAACCCCTATCAATGGATTGTGCTATCAATGCCTTTGCATCTCTATGTGTTGGATATTTGTTTAATGATGAACTTCCAACAGATTTTTCAAGATTAAAAATCATGTTAGAAAAAACAGATAGCATGAAATTTACAGGATCAACGTTTTTTGTCAATTCAATTTTTCCAAATGATGGCAATATTTTCAATTTTTTACACATGTCATATTGAAAAATATTCACAAAGCTTGTTTTGCCTACCCCAGCTTCTCCTTCAATCAAAATTATCCCTTCTTTACCACCACGGAACATTATGCTTAGTTTTTCCAGTTCTTTTTCTCTACCTATGAATAATTTTCTGCTTTTCTTGTCAGATAACAATGGTTTGGAATCATATGGATTTGCCATTAGTTCAAAATCTTCCCAAAATGTACTCATGATGTATTATACTGTGGCAATTAAAAAAGTGTTTTTTGCTTTACAAACATTGTAAAGTGCTTTTTGCTTTACAAAGTCTTTGTAAAGTGGGTTTTACTATATACCGCTTTACAAACATTGTAAAGTGCTTTTTGCTTTACAAAGTCTTTGTAAAGTGGGTTTTACTATTTACCGCTTTACATCAGACACAAAAAATCGGTTTTATGGTAGAGTTGACATACAAAGTTAGTTGTGGGTGTTTTCACGGTCCTGTAATGGGATGTTTTGTGAAATTTTCTCCCAAACAACATCTTTTCTGGATTGAAAAAATAAAAAATGGCGTTTGAACATCATACCTGAAAATCACCACACAGGTAATCTAGGATGTTTTCAAGATTGGGAGAAGTTGAGTTTATTCCTAATCATCCCCGACTGACATCTCAGTGTAAACTATAGATCACGTCTTGGCATATCATCTAACAAACCTGCCCTTGTTAGTTACTCAGTGGGTTAAATACGCATAATCTATTATATATTGATAAAATCATAAAACAGAAAGATGGGATTTGCAGAAATATACTGTTCAAACTGTAAAAAAGTTCTTGGACGGTACAATACCAAGTTTTATTCTGAAGATAAAATTGATGAGTTGATAAACATCACACATTCAGTGCATGTTAAAAATGGACATCGAGTAACTATTAAAAAAATTGAAAAAGATTAACCGGATTTAATTTGTTTAATTGCTTCAAATAGGTTTGAGACTCTATGAATTTTATTGTCACTTACATGCTGGTTCCAAGGTTGCGAATACAAGATCATTTTTTTATTATTTTTAAGAAAATTTTCTGCGTTGAGGGGCGAGTCATCAATAAAGACATCATAATCCAAATCAGCCTTCATTGGTCCGTCAATAACTGACACATAACTGTCATATGCTATGTTATGTTCATTTAACCAGGATTTTACAAAGGAATCAGTGGATTTTTCTCGTGCCGTAACTATATCAACCTGGCCTAGATCAGAGAGGGATTTTGTAGTATGTGACAAGTTGTCTTCAGTGGGCGGGATGCTGCTCCAGTTTTTCCAGCAGGCATTAAGTTCGATATAAAAATCATATTGGTTTATTTGAAATTTCTTCCAAAATTCCCAATCAGTTATTTGATGTTTAAAAATCTCTGATCTCTTTGTATTACTGTGGTTTATCCAGGATGTAATAACATCGGCAAGTACGCCATCAACATCTAGTGCAATTTTCATCATATCAACTAGTCATCGGATTTTTTAAACTCATCTAAAAGATTTTTTTGGTGTTTACTGAGTTTTTTAGGAACATTTACCACGATTCTTACAAATTGATCGCCCCTGCCTCGAGAATTGATACGAGTCACGCCCTTGCCTTTTAATTTGATAATGGTGTTAGGTTGGCTGCCGGCATCAACTTTAATTTTTTCCGTTCTCTCCAATGTGGGAACAGTGATTTCACATCCCAAAGCAGCATCAATCATAGAGACATCATGATCATAAAAAATATCTTTTCCATCCCGGTTAAACTTTGCATGTGGTTGTACTCTTATTCTAACAATTAAATCACCGTTTATGCCATCAGGAATTTCATTTCCTTCTCCGGGTATGGTGTAATCCCCTGTATCAACTCCAGGTGGAATGTTAAATGTTACAGTTTTAGAACCTTGTTTTTTTCCCTGTCCTTTGCATTCATTACATGGCGTTTCAATGATAGATCCCTGACCTCTACACGCAGAACACGTTACTACAGTAACAAATGAGGCGAATCCCATGTTGCGGGTTTGTCTGACTTGGCCCTGACCATTACATGTTGCACATGTTTTCCTGTTAGTACCGGATTTTGCACCAGAGCCATTGCAAATATTACATTGAATCTGTTTTTGTAAATTAATTTCCATTTTTTTTCCATGTAATACTTCTTCCAAGGTTACACGAGTTTCATAAAGAAGATCAGAGCCTTGTTGCCGTTGATTAAAACTGAATCCCCCACCTCCACGACCAAAGACTGATTCAAAAATGGAATCAAAACCTCCACCTCCCTGTGCTCCTTGAAAAATATCTTCACTGGAATATCTTCCATCCACACCGGCATGACCATGCTGATCATAGATCTGTTTTTTTTCCGGATCTGAAATAACAGCATATGCCTCAGAAATTTCTTTAAAATGTTCTGCGGATTCGGAAGATTTGTTGCGGTCGGGATGGAATTTTAATGCTAATTTTCTATACTGTTGTTTGACTTCATCAGATGAAGATGTCTTTGAGACGCCTAAAACCTCATAATAATCACGTTTTGCAGCCATGAATCATTCCTTAATCATAATTACAGTATAAATGATTGAATTGGAAAATCAGTTGGTTTTAGTTTCATTAGTTGGAGTGGAGTCATTAGTTTGTTCTTTGGTGCCTTGTTGTTCTTTGGTGCCTTGTTGTTCTTTGGTGCCTTGTTGTTCTTTGGTGCCTTGTTGTTCTTTGGTGCCTTGCTGCGGTTCTTCGGTGCCTTGCTGCGGTTCTTCGGTGCCTTGTTGTTCTTTGGTGTCTTGCTGCTGTCCTTCAGCGCCTTGCTGTCCTTCAGCGCCTTGCTGCTGTCCTTCAGCACCGGGTGGAGGCGATGCGTTTTTGTAAAGTTCTGTTGTAACCTCGTTTACCAGTGTTTGCAGTGCTTCAAGTTTGGGTTGTAATTCATCTGATTCCTTGTCCAAAACTTCTCTGACCTCCTTGACAGCATCGGTAATTTTGATTCCTTGTTCTTGTGAGATTTTATCTTTAAGATCATGATTAACTAATTTCTCCGTGGTGTAAATGTAGCTTTCCGCCTCGTTCTTTAGATCAATCTTCTCTTTCTTCTTTTTATCTTCATCAGAAAACTTTTCTGCATCCTCTTTTAGCTTTTCAATTTCCTCTTTAGAGAGTTTTGATGTTGATTCAATGGTAATTTTTGCCTCTTTTTGAGTTCCCAAATCCTTTGCAGTGACATTGATTATTCCATTTGCATCAATGTCAAATTTAACTTCAATTTGGGGAACTCCTCTGGGGGCAGGTGGCAGGTCTGTAAGATTAAAACTTCCCAGCGACACATTGTCAGTTGCCATGGGTCTTTCACCCTGAACAACATGAATGGTGACTGCTGTCTGATTGTCAGCCGCGGTTGTGAAAACCTTGCTCTTTGAGGTGGGAATCGTAGTGTTTCTTTCAATTAGCGGCTCTCTAACACCGCCCAAAGTTTCAATCCCCAGTGTCAGCGGGGTCACATCAAGCAAAACAATATCACTGCTTACATCTCCGGCAATAATTCCGGCCTGAATTGCAGCACCCATAGCTACTGCCTCCATTGGATCCACGCCTGATTCAGACTCTTGACCAACTAACTCACTGACGAATTTTTTCACGAGTGGAATTCTTGTTGGTCCGCCAACCATCACAATTTTACTAATATCAGAATTAGAAAGTTTTGCATCCTCAAGTGCTTTGAGTACAGAAGACCTGCATCTCTCAACAATGGGACCGATCAATTCATCTAATTTTGCCCGGGTGATTCTCAATTCCAGATTTTTAGCACCTGATGAAGGATCTTGTGCAATAAATGGCAGATTGACATCAGTCTCCATTACGGTGGATAATTCAATCTTGGCTTTTTCAGAGGCCTCTCTAATTCTTGTCATTGCAGTTGAATCCGCTGAAAGATCAACGCCCTCCTTTTTCCTGAATTCATCAACAATGAAATCAATTAGGACCTTGTCCATATCCGTACCACCCAGTTGAGTATCACCGGATGTACTAAGAACTTCAAATACACCGCCACCCATCTCCATTATGGTAACATCCAGTGTGCCGCCACCAAAATCAAAGACAAGAATCTTCATGTCTTCTTTTGCCTTGTCCAGTCCAAATGCCAGAGATGCGGCAGTCGGTTCATTGATGATTCTGACAACATCAAGACCTGCAATCGTTCCGGCATCTTTGGTGGCCTGGCGCTGGTTGTCATCAAAGTATGCAGGCACCGTAATTACCACTTTATTCACGGGTTCGCCGATAAATGCTTCTGCATCTTTTTTGATTTTTTGCAGGATAAATGCAGAGATTTGCTGGGGTTTGTACTCTTTATCCAGAATTTTAAAAATATGATCAGAGCCCATCTTTCTTTTGGCGGCGACTATCGTACCATCAGGATTTGTTACTGCCTGTCTCCGTGCAGGCTCACCAACCAAGAGATCGCCATCCTTGGAAAATGCCACAACTGAGGGAAATGCCTTTCCGCCCACGGTGGCACCCTCTGCTGCCGGAATAATGGTGGGTTTGCCACCCATTACAACTGCTGCCGCAGAGTTACTTGTTCCCAAATCAATTCCAATAATTTTAACCATTTTTTATCATCATCCTTTTTTTGAAATTTCTACCAGTGTAGGTCTTATAACTCTCTCGTGAGAAATATATCCCTTCCTGATCTCTTTTGTAATTGTATTATCATCCAAATCAGGGTGGTCGCCAGTTATGGATATGGCCTCATGAAAATTAGGATCAAAAATCCCTCCCAATGCATCAATTGGCACGATATGGTATTTTTGTAATAGGGAATCCATATTTTTTAAAATAGAATCCAAACCGTCCGAATTAATGTTACTCTCAGAAAAAACTTTTTTGGCCCTGATAAAATCATCATAAATCTGCAGGAAATCCAATGCAAACTCGTTAATTTTTAAAGTGATTCCATTTTCGATATCAGCTTGTGTTTTTTTACTTTGGTTTTGAAAGTCAGCTAAAACAAGTTTTAATTTTTCTTCATATTCTGAGGATCTCAGTTTTTCTGATTCCAGCCGTTTGGATAATTCATCAAGATAGGATTCCAGAGGTTTTGGTTCGGTGATGGAGGCATTTTCTTCCCCGTTTTCAGATATTACATTTACTGAAACTTCATCAGGATTGGATTCATTGGACAATTCAATCAAAATAACAATCTAGCTAATTTATACTATTATTGATCGTTTCACACAGGGGATTTGCTTTTACAATAATTAAATCAGAATTTTGTTTTGTTTTATCAATATTGTCAAAATCGGATTGCGAGCAGGCAACAACTATTGTTGTTTTATCACTGTGAAACAGATCAAAGTCCGGATCTTGATAAGATTCCACATCACCGATGTAATCACGCAGTTTGGACGTCAGATTTTGCAGCATCTCAATTTTATCTCCGCGCATCGCATGCTGATCAAGTCTCCAGGACAATGCAATCTTTGTCTTGCTTGCTTTTAGATCATTTTTCTTTAGTATTAATCGAACCTCGTCAATCAGACGCTTGATGTAGGCATCGATTCCCTTGACACTTCCGTTAATCAAATACATGAGAGAGTTGGCACCGCCTTCAAAGGATGATCCCAGAGATTTCAAATCGAGCAATCCGCCAACCATGTTATCTAGAAATATTTTCTGAAAATCATCTGAAGAGAGATCGTTTTTGGTAATATCATCCTGGGCATATTTACAGACTTCGAGAATACTGCATAGACTGGAAAATCTGGATAAAACATCAATGGCATGAAAATGCTCAGATGATGAAATTGCCACAAACTTTTTTTCCTTTTTACCCACTGTAAGAAGATCCCTCAAAATCGGATCCTCTTTTCCGTTAAATGATCCAATGATTTTTGGCGATTCATTAAGATCCTCAAGGGGATAATAAAAATATGAGACGTGTTTTCCGGCTTGAAATCCCGTGACATGCTCAAGCAGTGAGATGTTTTCGTTGTTGCCCCCAAATCCGGTCGGAAGGGCGAAAATTACCGAGCTGTTTTTTTTCATTGATGTGACTGCATCCTTGAATTTTGAGTGAATTTCTGTTTTGATGTCCTGTCCTGTTTTTCTAATTCTCGGGGTAAAGAAGAGATATCGTGCCTTTGAGATTGCCACATCAATTGGCTCCATTGCCAGCAGGGGTTCATCCTCTTTGAGCGATGATACGTTTGGGTATGTTTTGGCAATTTCAGCTTTTAATGAAATTGCAGACGGGGTTGATTCATCAATTATGTAGACATCAGCGCCCTTGATTGCCATTTGAGAGGCAATCGCATACCCTTCTGTGCTAAGACCATAAACGACAACTTTTACTCCCCCCATACAATACAGCGTGTAATAGACTAAGAAAAACTTATTGGACGGGATAAAATCAAGGAAAATATTGAAAATATGGATAGACATCCTTACTCCTAAACAATTATTGTTTTTTCAGCCAATGGCAAAGGATTTGGGCAGAAAACACAAGATTCTATGTACCACCAGAAAATATCGGGAAGTGGATCACTTGGCAAAGATTCGAAAGCTAAAGGCGCAAACCATTGGAAGACATGGCGGGGGCAATAACTCGGCAAAATTAAAGGCAAGTCTGAATAGAATGAAAAAACTAATGCCGATTATCGAGCATTTTAAACCAGACGTAATAGTTAGTCAGTGCTCGCCTGATGCTGCAAGAATTTCACACGGATTACAGATTAAACACGTAGCATTTTGTGATACGCCTCATTCAGAAGCTGCTCTGAGACTGACCGTACCATTAATTCAAAAATTATTGATTCCCTGGATAATTCCAAAAAAGGAATTTACCAAATACGGAATACTGCCAAAAAACGTCATTACCTACAAGGCAGTGGATGCCGCCTTGATAATATCTCAAAAACCAAAAAAGAATACGGTTCCCCAGATAAATAAAAAAGGAAAAAACATCTTGTTTAGAACCTATGAATCAAATGCATCATACACAAAAAAAACGATAGACATGGTAAAGATAATCAAGAAACTTGCAACCATTGAAAATGCAAACGTCATAGTTCTGGGAAGATATTCTGATGAGATAAAGCGACTGGCAAAAAATTTGAACCGGCGTATCATAGTATTAAAAAAACCAGTTGATAGCGGTGAGATTCTAGGAATGACGGATGTCTTTGTAGGTTCGGGAGGTACGATGACTACCGAATCAGCCCTCAGGGGAATTCCAACATTGTCATATAATGCAGATTTTCCAAACATCACAGAAGAATATCTGGTGAGGAAAAAACTGGTGAGAAGAATTGACAAAGTCAGCCAGTTAGATAAACAGATCCTGCGGATTTTAAATAACAAATCAGATACACTAAGGAATCGTGCAAAAAAAGAATTCAAAAGCATGGAGAATCCAACAAAAAAACTTGAATCGGTTTTAGATATGATGTGTAATGAATAACATTTTAAGGGAAATTAAAACAGAAAGTTTAGGCAGCCCGGTAGTGTAGCGGTCAAGCATAGAGGCCTTTGAAGCCTTTGACCCCAGTTCGAGTCTGGGCCGGGCTACTTTTTAAAAATCTAATTTTGTAAGTAGTCGTGAGGCAATAACAAACAATACTGATGCGATTGCCACCAATATCACCATTTCAATAATTACAAACTCGTTGATGGTTCCAAAAATTCCCGCCCTGATTACATCTACAAGATATGTCAACGGATTCAGATAAAACACGGTCCGCAGGGGTTCTGGGGCGCCATCAGCAGGATAAAATGCGGTACTGACAAAGGCAAAGAACAGAAAGACCGTGTTAATAATCACGTTAAATCCCTCGCTTGAGCGCAGCCTAGTTGAGATGATTGATGCCAGTGAACCAAAAAGTACAGAGCCGGTGATTGCACCAAAAATAATTATGGGGATTGTAACAAGCGAGAACTCGACTGATTCAAAAAATACCGGATACCCGACTACAGCTATTAGTCCGGCACTGACCAGGCCGATTATTCCAATGGTGCAGATATTACTCAGAATATAGTGACTCCGGGTAAATGGTCCGGACATGATCTGCTCAAACATCCCGTGCTTTCTGTCATTCCAGATGATAATACCTGAGATCAGCGTGCTGTTCATTATGTTAAATCCGATCATGCCAGATGCCAAGAATGCGGGATAATCAAGATCCTTGCCTCCAAATGGGACCGCATTGATCAGCGGCGCATATGCAAATCCGGCTACAAAAATATAGATTAAAGGGAATATCACCTGCCAGATTAAAAATCCCGGATTAAGGGAGATCGTCAGATTTCTATTAACAAGTCTAATTATTGGATGCATTTTCTCTTACCATGTTCAAAAATATCTCCTCAAGATTTGTGGGTACCGCCGAGAGATCTTCAATGTCGATTTTGTTTTCGTTTAGTATCTTTAATATCTTTAACAGGACCAGCTCGGACTGTTCTGAACGAATAACTATGTTTGTTCCAGTTTCAAAATCAATTTTACAGTCAACAATGCCGGATAACAAAGAGGTGATTTCGGAGCGTTTTTCCAGTAAATGAATTTTGATGGTTTTTTCTTTTCCAAATCTGTTTTTTAATGCGTCGGGGGAGTCAACTGTAAGAATTCTGCCCTTTTCAATAATGGCTATTTGATCACAGAGATATTCTGCCTCAGATAGAATGTGCGTCGTGTAAAAAATTGTCAGGCCCGTCTTGACTTTATTTTTCAGATAATCCAACAGCTTTCTTCTCGCACTCGGATCCAATCCGACTGTGGGCTCGTCTAAAAACAACAGTTCCATATCATGCATGAATTCACGTGCAACCTGGACTCTTCTTCTCTGGCCAATAGATAGATCCTCGTTTCTTTTCTTGCGGATCTCAGCTAGATCAAAATCATCCAAGAGTTGTTCCATTCTTTTTTTGCATTCGGTTTTAGGGACATTCCACATCATGCCGTATTTTTCAAGGGATTTTTCCACAGATAACGTGGGCTCGTAGCTGGGTTGCTGTAAAACGACTCCAATTTTGTGACGAATTTTGAGGGGTTCCAACACGGCATCAACGCCCAGAATGGATAACGAGCCGGCAGATGGGGGAATTAACGTAGTAAGGAGTTTGATGGTGGTGGATTTTCCCGCACCGTTTGGACCCAGGAATCCAAAGACCTGGCCTGATTTGACTGATAGAGTAAGGTCATCGACTGCATTAACTGAACCGTATGATTTTGATAGATGATGTACATCAATACAGGACATGACAAAACTGCGATCTAGCTATTAATTTAGTTAATGAGATAAATCAGGGCATTTTTTTGAAAATTTGAATTAATTGTGAAAAATCACGCGGAAATTTGGGAAATAGACGTCTTTAGCTTTTAAAATCGGATAAGGATATCTCCAGGCGATCACTTTATCAAAAGGGATCAAATTTTGCCAAAATGAAATTTTTATTAATACAAGAGTTTAACAATAATAAATTGTCAGAGTTTGAAAATCTTATTGATAAATTACTAGCACAAAAACCGGAATTAACAAGGGCCGATCTTGACGAGCAGATTAAACAAAAAAAGGAGAAAATCGGGGCGGGTTATCTGACGGATCAGGGGGCAATATTTCTAATTGCATCAGATCACGGGGTTGCATTATCTGAATCAGAGAGGGGTGGTGCTGAGATCAGCATAAAGGATCTGTATGCAGGAGCAAAAGAGATCTCGTTGGAGACGAGGGTCTTGAGTCTTTCACCTGCAAAACAATTTTCCAGAAAAGACGGTTCCCCGTTTTATCTCAGAACAATGACAGTCTATGATACAAATTCCACGGCCAGTGTGAAATTATGGGATGAAAAGGCCAACCTCCCCGGTATTGAAAATTTAAAACCAGGAGACCTCATAAAGATCATCAAGGCATATGTAAAATCTGATCTGGATGGTTCTCCGACAATCAACATCGGTTCCGGATCACATATAGAAACTGCAGATTCCAAAAGTGAAATTCCAACCATAGATAGCATTACAAAGGATATCAGTGAATCAAAGGAGGGTCAAAAAGATCTGGTAATTTCTGGAACTGTTGATGGACTGATTAGCGGAATGGAGTTTACAAATTCGCGCGGCATGCCGGGAAAGGCACTGAGAATGAGACTGAAAGGAAAGGACGGCAGTGCGATGAGGGTGGTCCTATGGGGAAAAGATGAATCGGCCATTCCAAACATGATTTCACAGTCAGCCAAAGTAAGACTGCTGGGTGTCAGGGTGAAATCAGGAAATCAGGGCCTTGAAATCCACGGAAATGATTCCACGATAATTGAAGTAGAGGGCGGTAAAGAGGCAGAACCCGTAATTGCAAGGGTTCTCTCTATGACACCCACGGAAAACGGCAAGAGCCGGATTTTGGCAGTTGATAGTAAAAAGAACCTGTTTAACATCACTGATTCCTCGAATTCAACTAGTATCTGTGTAGAGGGCGATGTCATTGAATGCATGCCATCAAAGATTTACGGAAATTCAATCATCCTGGATGAAAACTCTTTTGTGAGAAAACTCGACAATGACGAATCCATTCCCTTGCTGTCCAAACTTCGAACAAAAATCAACGATGTCAAGATCGATGCGAGCTACTGTATTGAGGCAATAGTTTTGAAGGTTCCTGAAAGACGCGAGGTTCAAACAAAATCAGGCGAGTCAATAGCACTCTCAGAAATGTTTGTAGAGGATGATACGGGTCAAATTTGGATAAAAGGCTGGAGAAATCAGGCAAGAATTATTGATAAATGTGAGCTGGGCGAGATTATTTCAATTACCGGACTAGATGCAAAATCAGGACTGGAGGGCAGGGTGGAACTGTTCATCACCCCATTTTCCAAAATCACAAAAAAGAACTAGATAGGGCAATATACCGCGTCTGTCTCCTTTGCGTAAAATTCGTTTGGTTTCCTGCATGTCTTGAGGTGGTGTGGAGGCCAATGTAATTTGAAGGGGGTGAAATTTCTCCCTCAAGATTGATGATGCTAAATTGGCCTCTTCTCCTCTCCTCCGTGTATTTGCAAAGGAATCGGCAAATCCAATTCTGTAATGTTTAATTATTTTTCGGCGACATTGAGATGGCTATGTATATTTTGATTTTCCAGTTTTTTTAACATTTTTTACAAATGAAAATTGGAATGACTGCACATTCAGTTTTGGCATAACTGTAGGTGCAACAAGGCATCCTTTTTTTTGTAAAAATATTGGTGATGTTTTTTCTGGGTTGCATCAGTTTGTAAAAACCAGATTTTTCATAAAGAATCAAGAGGTTGATTCGTCTGCACCATTTGATCGTGATCTTTCATAAACCATTACACCCACCAAACCAAGTGCGAATAAAACCACGGTAATAACGGGTATCGAGTCAAAAATTCCAGCCATTGCTTATCATCATTAGAGAAGATCATTAAAAATCTTCACTATTATCAGCCAGTCCAATCTTGCCAATAGTATAAGAAAAGTTTTCTTTTTTTAACGCCCAGTAAATTTGACCGCTGAATTTTGAGGAATTTTTAAAAAGATGGATTTTGATGTGGGTATACGGATCAATTGCACCCTGCATGTTTTCGACCTCGGTATCATTTACAACTCGGATCATATTGGTAATGACTATGGGGGTTTTTTTGCCAATGGCAAACTTTGATAGCTGGTGGATGTACTTTATAAACAGCGAATTTTTTTCAAATATGGATTCATTTTTTTGGTATTCATAAGAAAATAAATCGGTGATATTGTCAATTACAATCAAGGAAAAATCGTTTTCTTCAAGCAAAGCTAACGATTTGATCTGCTCTGAGGTGTTTGTAATTCTTGATACGGTGATTTTCTCCAGCAAGTCAATTGCCGCCGTCCCCATTCCCAACTCTTTTTGGATTTCAATGATTCGCTCGGGTCTAAACCCGCCGGTGGTATCCAAATACAGAACACTGCCGCCATTTTTGACTGAATTTATTGCCAGTTGCAACAGGAACAGGGTTTTTCCGGTTCCATTGCCGCCAAATATATCCACTATTACACCGTCAGGAATTCCCCCTGACAGGAATTTGTCCAATTTTTGCAAGCCCGTGGAGATCATGTCTAATTATTAGAAAAACAAGAAAAAATTTAAAGAATTTCAATTTTTATAAAAGAGGTAAGGCTTTTATGCTAGAGAACAAGTTTTCAAAACAAGTGAACAATTAGTGTCCCAACCAAATAGCGCAAAAAGACCTCTGACCGTCCTTCAAAAAAATACCAAGAAGAAAGTTACCATAAGACTGAAAAACGAAGTAGAGTATAAAGGAAAGATGGATAATGTGGATTCCTATATGAATTTGATCATGACTGATGCCGAGGAGATTCATGATGGCAAAACAATTGCAAATTACGGCAGAGTAATAGTAAGAGGCAACAACGTATTATTTATCAAGCTAGAAAATGAGCTCTAGTTAGCGATGTGGTTTTATGACCAATAATTTTCTATTCACATCAGAATCAGTTACAGAGGGACATCCAGACAAAGTATGTGATAGTATTTCTGATGCATTTTTAGATGAATATCTCAGACAAGACCCCGATTCCAGGGTTGCAGTTGAAACAATGGTTACAACTGATTATGTGGTTGTGGCGGGGGAAGTTACATCAAAGGCGGAATTTGATCAGGGGGCCCAAGAAGAACTAGTTAGAAAGACAATCAAAGAGATTGGTTATGACAACAAGGATCTGATGTTTGATGGGGATAGCTGTAAAGTTGATTTAAAACTTCATTCACAAAGTCCGGATATCAGCCAGGGTGTAACTGCAACTGAGGAAAAGGAGCAGGGTGCAGGTGATCAGGGCCTGATGTTCGGTTATGCATCAAATGAGACTGAGGAATTAATGCCCATGCCAATTTTACTAGCACACAAACTTATTCGGAAATTATCAGGGGTAAGAAGGGATGGCACGTTGCCATGGATAAGACCCGATGGCAAATCACAGATATCTGTAAGATATGAGGATGACAGACCCACAAAGATTGAGACAGTTGTCATATCAACACAGCATGCCCCAGAAGTTTCCCAGGAGGAAATTACAAGGGAGATCATTGACAAAGTAATCAGGCCGGTTCTAGGAGATCTTTGGAATGATAAGATTAAAACCCACATCAATCCGACTGGAAAATTTGTGATTGGCGGGCCGCATGGGGATGCGGGATTGACCGGAAGAAAGATTATCGTTGACAGTTACGGGGGATTTGGAAGACACGGGGGAGGGGCATTCTCAGGAAAGGATCCATCCAAGGTGGATAGATCCGCGTGTTACATGTGCAGGTATATTGCAAAGAATCTCGTGGCCGCAGGACTGGCAGACAGGTGCGAGGTTCAACTGGCATATGCAATAGGGGTGGTAGAACCTGTATCACTTTATGTCAATACGTTTGGGACAAACAAGATTCCCGAAGATAAGATTGAAGAGCTGGTCAGAGGGAATTTTGACATGAGGCCGTCTGGAATCATCTCCCAGCTGGATTTAAAGAGGCCAATCTACAAAAAGACTGCAGCATATGGCCATTTTGGAAGAAACGAGCCGGAATTTACCTGGGAAAAAACAGACAAGGCCGAGGCATTAAAGCAGGCCGCCGGATTGTAGTAATTCCAGTACGGATTGGAATTTAATTTTGGATATTTTAGATAGTCTTTTGTGATCTCCCTTAAAATTGCCAATTAGAATATTGAGATCATCTATTCCAAAATCGGATTTTGAATTTATAATTGCATTGTGATACGCATCCTCAAGCCTGATTTTTCTAATTTTGGTTTTGGTTCCCCTGGAGAACAGTCTGACATATTTTTCAAAAGGCACGTAATCGGGTCCGACCAGATCAATGATTTTGTTGTTGAATTTCAGATGCAACACTGACTCAAAAATCACCTTGACGACATCAGAGACATGTATTGGCTGAATAGAGTATGTTCCGGATCCTGGAATTGCGATCTCCCCTGATTTAATCTGTTTTTTTAGGTTTCTGGAAAGCAGATCGTCTTTTCCCACAATGTATGAGGGCCTGAAAATTGTAAAATCTAAACCCGAATCAATTATCTGTTTTTCCGCATTATACTTTGAGATAAAATAACTTAGTGGTGTGTGTGGTGAGACCCCCAGACCGCTCAAAAAAATGATCTTTTTTATTCCGGCTTTTTTGCCCAAATTTACAACGTGCGCCGTCAGACCGGTGTTTATCGTGTCATAATCGGCATGTGCGGATTGGCTGCCTATTCCCACAAGATGGACCAGCGCATCAGCACGCCTTATTTTTTCAAGTATGTCCCCCCCCTCTATGTAGTTTCTTGAGATGATTTTGGCCTCGCATTTGAAATTCACAAAGTCGTTTCTGGATACAGAGATCAATTCAACGTTTTTTTCTGATAGATATCTTCGAAGATTTTTTGCGATAAAGCCGCCGGCTCCGGTAACTACGATCTTGGGGGATTTGGCCATATGGAACCAAGGTTTGTTTTAATTTTAAATCTATTTGAATAATTCCCAAAGACGGTAAAATAAGAGTTAATACTATAAAATGAATACGATTGGCGTGGAAAAAGAAGAAGAAAAAAAGACGGAATTAAAGACCGGCTACACCACTGGAAGTTGTGCAACTGCAGCATCAAAGGCCGCGCTATTATCAGTAATCACCCAGAAAAAAATCGGGAATGTCGATATTCTATTACCAAAAAAGGCGTATATTCAGATTCCAATACATTCGTGCGAATTTGGGACTGAAAAGGCAAAATGTTCTGTGATCAAGGATGGCGGGGATGATCCTGATGTTACACACGGGGCAGAAATCGTTGTAGAGCTGTCATTTACTAGAAAGATAAACGAGATTGAGATTGACGGCGGGGAGGGGGTGGGCATAGTAACCAAGCCGGGGCTGGGTTTGGAGATTGACAGGCCAGCCATAAACCCGGTTCCTAAAAAAATGATTGTTGAGAATCTAAGGGAGATAGAAGGGGGAGTCCTTTTGAAAAGGGGGATCAGAATAGTCATTTCAGTACCCAGGGGTAAAGAGCTGGGGCCCAAGACAGACAATCCAAGATTGGGAATTATAAATGGAATTTCAATTTTGGGAACCAGTGGAATTGTCATTCCGTTTTCTACTGCAGCTTATGCGGCATCAATCAGACAGAATTTGGATGTATCAATAGCAATGGGCAATAACACAGTCGTACTTGCAACCGGTGGAAGAAGTGAGGATTTTGCAAAAAAGATGATGCCTGACTTGCCGGAGCACTGTTTTGTACAAATGGGTGATTTTTCAGGATATACAATTCAGCAGTGCGGTAAAAAAGACATCAGACGGGCATATGTTGTTGGTTTTATTGGCAAGCTGGCAAAGATGGCAGCGGGAGTCAGACAGACACACGTCAAGGGATCCAAGGTGGACATGAATTTTTTGGCAGAACTGGCCCAGAGATGCAATGCCAGCCAGGACGTAATTAAGGATATAAAAAAAGCAAATACGGCAAGACACGTTTTAGAAATTATTCAAGAGAACGAAATTGAGGGATTTTTTGAGATGATCTGCGCCCAGACACACAAACACATGAGAGAGCATTCGGGGGGGAAAATCCCAATTGACGTGGTATTGTTTGATTTTGAGGGAGGGATTCTGGCTAGGAAATCATCTGCCTGAGAACAGTAAGGTATTTTATCAAAGTCAAGGAATTTGGATTATGGATGAAACCTCAGTCATTGCCATCACTAAAAACGGGGTAGGCATTGGAGAGAATCTGAAAAAACTGTTTCCGGATTGGAGCGTGTTTGCACCATCAAAATTAACTGGTAGTAGTAAAGGAGGAGGAGGAATTACGTGGTACTCAGAACCCACAACAGAAAAAATTATCGAGCTTTTCAAAAATAGCAACGCATTGATCTGTATTTTTTCCTTGGGTGCGGTAATCAGATTGATCTCCCCCCACTTGAAGGATAAAAAAACAGATCCTGCGGTAATTGTAATTGATGACAAGACAAATTTTGTAATTAGTGTGTTATCCGGGCATGTGGGGGGGGCAAACAGACTTGCCGAGGATATTGCAGAAAAGATAGGGGCAATGCCCGTGATTACCACGGCAGCCGATGTAAACAAGACAATTTCAGTGGACCTTGTAGGAAAAGAGTTTGGTTGGAGGATAGATGATGATTCAACGGTAACAAAGATCAGCGCCCACATGGTAAATGAAGAGCCCATAGGCGTGTTTCAGGAGACAGGGGAGAGGAACTGGTACGGGAAACTGCCAAAAAATGTCAGGATTTACGAGGACATGAAAAATTTAATAAAATCAAACTCTAGGGCGTACCTTATAATTTCCGACAGGATAATTGATGATGTACAGATAACTGACAAATCCGTGATATACCGCCCCCCAAGCCTGGTAGTGGGGGTCGGACTGCACGGGGACACTACAAAAGAGACCATTAGAGCGGGGATTGAAACCTGCCTGAAAAAATTCAAACTCAGTCCGAAATCAGTTGCAAAGTTGGCGTCAATAAAAAAACCACGGGATGTACAGGGATTAATTGATCTTGGGGAGGAGATGGGTGTTGCAATAGAGTACGTAGATAGAGAGGATTTGGCGGTGATTTCTGCTCCAAATCCGTCTGAAACAGTAAAAGCATTTGAGGGAACCGCAAGTGTTTCAGAGGCCGCTGCAATCAAGGTCTCTCAGGGCCAGTTGATAGTAGAAAAGCAGAAATTCCCGCCAAATCTGACTATAGCCATAGGAAGAAAGAGGATGATGGTAAATTGAGGCGGGGACTGTTATTAATTGACAGGGGAAGCAGGCAGAGGGAGGCATCTGAAGAATTGGATGTGATATGTCAGGGAATAAAGGCCAAGGGCGATTACGTCTTTACTGATTTTTGTTTTCTCGAGGTGGAACCGCCCTACATTGAAGACGGGATTGCCAGGTGTCTAAAGGAGGATATTGATTCGCTGACCATAGTTCCCTACTTTTTGTATCCTGGAAAAAAAGTGAAAAATGCGGTAACTGATGTAATGAAATTTCAAAAGGATACGGATGTAAAGTTTCTAGTTACAAAACAGATGAGCATGCATAAAACCATGATAGAGATTGTTGAGAACAGAATATCAGCGGCGTTAAAGGAGAATGAGATCACCCTTCCAAATAACCAGGTAGATGTGATGATCATCGGGCATGGAAGCGTGGATCCGAATGCACAAATGTCGCTTGATTTCATTGTAAACCAGCTAAAAGACACCTATAGAAACATCAGCAGATGCTGGCTGGAGATAGAGAAACCGGACATCTTTGAGGGAATCAAGAAATGCGAGGGGGACAGCCCCAAAGTTTTGATAGTTGTGTTTTATTTTCTTCACGAGGGGGCACATGTCAAGACGGACATTAATAACGACTTGATTCCGGCACTGGAGAATTCCAGCATAAAAAATTCACACGTTACAAAACATATAGGGACCGATCAAAAAATGATAGATTTGGTGCTAGAGAGAGCTAGGGAGGTAGAGGATGCAAACCAAGAAAGGCCAGTCAATTGAGGATGCAAGCATGCAGATGATCGAGGACGAGGTGGGTCCCCACGATTTTAATGAAATAGAGTGGCCCATAGTCAGAAGGGTCATTCATTCAACGGCGGACTTTGATTTTGCAGATAAAAACAAATTAATCTTTCACAAGGATGCAATCCAAAGTGGCATGAATGCCTTGAAAAACGGTTGCAGCATCATAGTTGATGTCAACGGGGTGATCGGGGGAATGAACAAGCAGAATCCAAAAGATTTTGGAAACGACATTGTTTGCAACATTTCAAAACCGGAAATTATGGAGCTGGCAAAAAAAGAGGGCAAGACGCGCTCCCAGGTATCCATGAGGGCGGCAGTCTCGGATATTGAGGGGGGGGTGGTGGCAATAGGTAATGCTCCCACGGCCCTTCTGGAAGTGATTAAGATGGTCAGGGAGGGAATAGTAAGACCGGCATTAATTATTGGAATTCCAGTCGGATTCATCTGTGCTGCTGAATCAAAAAAAGAGCTGTCAGGGCTGGACCAGGTGCCATTTATCACCAATATTGGCAGAAAGGGGGGAAGTTCCTCAGTATCTGCCACAATTAACGCCATCTTTAAGCTGATCAGGGCTGAATCGTCATCATCTCTTTGAGTGTCTTGTACAGTTTTTAACAAAGGTTTCGGCATAGTTTGAACTATCAAAATATAGATGCCCATAAGAGGCCAGAGTATTATCCTGGATTAATCCGTCCTGCTGTTTTTTAATTCCCTGGCCGATCTCCAGGGTATAGGCAAATTTTGAATCAGGGGAGACTGAATCCAGATGTGAATAATGGAATTCGTGCCCCTGAAAATTCTGCAGTCTTTCAGACACCGGATTTTTTGAGGTGATTCTGCCCCGGGTATAATGCAGTCTCATCTTTTTGGTCATTTTTGTTTCAGCATCAAACAGGCCGACCATCCTGTATTTTTTATTCCCGGATAAAATTGATTTTGTCAGATACATCAATCCGCCACACTCGGCATATATGGGAAGGCCGTCTTTTTCTGATAGTTTCTTTATTGATTTTTTCACAGGCTGGTTCTTTTCAAGGGAGCCGCCCAGCACTTCGGGAAAGCCGCCGCCAATGTAAAGACCGTCGCATTCGGGGATCTTTTTGTCTTTTGTGGGACTAAAGAATTTTAACTGCGCACCCTCGCGGCGCAATGCCTCCAGATTATCCTGGTAATAAAAGTTAAAGGAGGTGTCAAGTGCGACTGCGATACTGGTTTGTGTTTTCTTGTGCACGGGTCTGGATCTTTTGGCAAGGACAGGCGAACCCCTTGCAATTTTTAGGATTTGGGGGATATCAACGTGTTTTGAGATGATTTTGGATGTTTTTTCAACCTGTTTTCGGAGGGTCTTGTTATCTTGTGTTGAGATCAGTCCCAGGTGTCTGGATGGCATATCCAGCAAAGGATTTCTGGGTATTACGCCCACAATTGGAATCTTTATCTTTTTGAGGGCGTCCCTGCACAACAGCTCGTGTTTTTTGCTGCCGACTTTGTTGAGTATGATTCCGGCAATGCGTGAATTTTTATCAAATTTTAAAAATCCGAGGGCGGCTGCTGCAATGGAGCGAAAGGTTTTGCTTGCATCAAGGACCAGTATTGTGCGCGACAAGGTCAGTGATGCCACGTGGTGGGTACTGGCATAGTTTGAATCGCCGCCGAATCCGTCGTAATATCCCATGACGCCCTCGATAACTGAAATGTCGGATTTTGAGTTTGAAAGAAAGCTGTTCAAAAGCTGGGTTTTGCCCATCAGCCAGACATCCAGGTTGTATGTCTCCTGCCTTGAGATGGCTGAAAGGTAGCCGGGATCAATGTAGTCGGGTCCGACTTTGAATGGCTGGACAGTCAATCCTTTCTTTTGCAGGCCGTGGATTATCGCGCACGTGATTGATGTTTTTCCTACACCGCTGGTGGCACCTGCAATTACGATTCTGGGGATTCTCATTGTATGAATGGAGTCATTTTTTTATTTAAATTGATGGATTGCAGGAATACTCAGGTTTTTAGTAAGAACCAAGGAATGGAATTTATGGAAAAAGACGGCCTGACTATTGTTTATACCGGAAAAGGCAAGGGCAAGACGACTGCGGCCCTGGGAATTGCGTTGCGTGCGGCAGGATACAGGAAAAAGATCTGCATGATTCAGTTCATCAAGGGCTCGTGGCACTATGGGGAGATGGATTCATCCAAGAGACTAGAGCCGGAGTTTGAAATGATTGCAGTCGGCAAGGGGTTTGTAGGCATAATTGATGATAAGAATCCAAAGGAGGATCATCGTAGGATAGCAAAAGAGGCAGTCAGAATTAGCAATGAGAAAATCCAGTCAGGGGACTATGACATTGTAATTTTAGACGAGATAAACTATGCTGTAAATCTTGATTTGATATCTGTAAATGACGTATTAAACATAATAAAGACAAAACCCGGTGGTGTACACCTGGTACTGACTGGAAATTATGCCAGGGATGAAGTTATTGAAATCGCCGATCTTGTCACTGAGATGAGGGAGATAAAGCATCCATTTCAGCGTGGAATTAAAGCGAAAAAGGGCATTGATTTCTAGCCGACAAACATTAATTTATGCAAGAGGGGGTTTTAGAAGAATGTCAGCCACCACCGAAGTCCAGGAAATGCCAGAACAGGGTGAGATTATTCTTGCAACAATCACCAAGGTAATGGACCATGGGGCATACGTCACGTTGGATGAATACGAGGACATTCAGGGATTTTTACACATTTCAGAGATTGCCCCGGGGTGGATCAGGTCAGTTAACAGGTTTGTCAGGGACGGGGAGAAAAAAGTCCTTCTTGTGAAAAAAATAAACACCCAGCGGGGAGACATTGATTTGTCCTTGAAACAGGTTTCAAAGGATCAGAAAAAACAGAAATTAAAGGAGGTTAAAAAATTTGAAAAGGGCAAGACGCTGCTACAGAACGTCCAGGAAAAAGCCAAATTGTCAGATACGGAGATTGAAAAGCTGGAGGACAGCATCTATTCAAAGTTTGATTCGGTGTATGATGCCTTTATCTCCATTGGAAGAAACGGGATTGAGTCAGTCGCAGACCTGAAACTTGCAAAAAAAACATCCAAGACAATCGAGGATATCTGCTCAAGGATCAAGCTGCCATCAGTGGAAATCAGGGGGATTATGGAAATTACAAACAGCCAGTCAAACGGTGTCGAGATAATTAAAAAAATATTGTTGGATGTCATAAAAAAAAATTCCGCCATAGATATCACGTATCTGGGCGCGCCAAAATACAGACTCTCAATGACATCAGAGGATTTCAAGTCGGCTGAAAAATTATTAAAGCCGGTGATAGCCGAGATTGGGACGGGCATAGAAAAGAAAAAGGGATCATTCAAATTCACCAGGGAGGATTCAAGAAAGACCAGGGAGAATTAAAATGAGATTTCTGCTGAGAAGATGCTCAAAATGCGGCCATTACACATTAAAGGAAAAATGTCCAAAATGCGGTGAGGAGACAGTTTCTGTCCATCCGGCCAAATTTTCCCCTGATGACAGGTACATGAGGTACAGGCTGGCCTCTAGATATTCCTGAAAAATCAGGATGCAATAACGTAATCCTTGTTAATTTCATAGATGAATACGCCGATCATCGGTCCGATTCTCTCCTCAGTGAAACCAGGTGATGCGTAAACCAGCCTGAATGGACCCTCGTCGTCGGCTGCAAACTTTATATCTTTTTCATAAATGCCAATGGTCCCGGGAACATAGTTGCGGTACTGCTGCTCAAGATTGTTTGGATTTACGTATCCTGCCAGGGAGAACGGGAATAGCTGGCCAAGCAAAGTTTCATTCCAGAAATAGTCAGTCCCGCTCAGACCGTCTGCATGCAGGTATTTTCCAAGATCGTCCTCTGCAATTCTCATAAACCACTGTTTCTTTGATTCGTCGCCCCCTCCGCCAAGCGTATAAAATGATGCGTCAGTGTCCAGGTTCAGATTCAGTTTTTCACCGGCTACAAAAACCAGCACGTAATCTGCCTGCATTTGATTCAGGGAGCCCCATGCAGAGTCGGGGCTGCTAAGAAGCAGCCTTGCAATATTTTGAATGATGCTAGTAGAGATGGTTGAATTATCTGCCAGGGTTGCCCTGTCACCTAGCGTGGAGATCCAGTATCCGTAATCCCACCACGCGGCCACAACGGCATCTTGGGGGGTGTTGCCCTCAAGCCACGCCAAGGCATCTGTCCAGTCAGTCGTGGCGACCGGATAGATTGTACCCCCGTTCAGGATGGTGGGTGTTGTATTGGAGAGGAGGATGGTGTTGTATTCGACGGGATACACCAAAGGAGTGACCAGCAAAAGGATGACTCCGGCTGCAAACGGCAGTTGAATCAGCTTTCTAACTGGTATCTGCGCGTGCTGGGATGATGTATTTTTGAAAAACTGCCTGCTTAAAATGCTCAGACCCAGCGATGCCAGGATGATAAGGGATATGGAGCCAAAGACCTCCAGTCGTACAAATGTAGAGCTGACATAGACGCCCACCATCCCGATAATTAATGCAAATGACAGCATGTCGCTTTTGATAAAACTGGACTGTTTATTTTGCAGGTTTTTTATTATCAGCCAGATTCCCAGTCCTGAAAAGATCATCAGGACGGAATGGAACAAAAAGGACTGGGACAGGTTCGTTGTGGCATGCTCTGATACAGAGTCCACCAGCGGATCCGTAGTTGTCAGGAACGGATTGAGTGCGTTGGCATATCTGTGGCTGGTATGTGGCAGGAACTGGGATTCGGAGTTTATTATAAAAATAACAGAGACTGAAACCAGGATTACTGCCAGGAATATCAGGCTGTTTCTGATTTTATGTTTCGGGCTTTTAATCTGAATCAAAATGCACGAGACTGAGATTAACGTGGATGTTATCAGGGACAGCCCCCCCAGTCCAAAGACAAAATTTGAGCTTGTCCTCTCAAATCCCAGGGAGGTGAGCATGAGGGTTATTGTGTATAGTGGAACGGCCCACACTATGAATTTGTTATCGGATCTGAGAAATGGCAGGGCGATAAAAAAGATGCCTATGGGGATAATGAAGAACTGGTTGCCGCCCCAGGATGAAAGTGCAAAGGTCGTGATTATTCCGGCACCCACGAGTTTGGTAAAAGCAATCCTTTTGTTTTTGGTGTTTATCCCGCTTAGCAGCAGGTAAACAAACAGCAGGCTGAAAAATATTCCGAGTGGTTCGGATTTAAACCAGCCAATGGGGCTGCGAATCAGGATTGGCAGCGATATTGAATATAAAAGCGCGGCGTACAGTCCGGCAGTTGTGCCGCCAAGCACTCGGACCAAAGCAAAGATTACAATTGCAGATAGGGAGCTAAAGACGACCGGGAACATCACCGTAAAATCATAAAGGCTGGAGCCCCCGCCGAAAATAGAATAGGTCGCAGCGGCAGTCATGTGCAGTGCGACCTGGGATGCTGCAGAGATGTCCCTGCCGTGCGGATGCCAGCTCAGTTCGTCATTCCAGTTATAATATTCAGTTATTCCGTTATCAACGATGTACTGTGTGGCCCTGTAATTGAAAAAGGGATCAAACTCGTTTAATGTGAATCCGGCATCAGCGGGCTGGACGCGCAAAAGAAAAGAGATGGAGAATGCCAAAACTAGGACTCCGATTATCAGTAAATGCTGGAATTTGAGATCAAAGTTACCAAGTGAGATCAAGGTGGAATTTGTTATCACTGGTAATTTTCAAAAAACTTTGTTTATTACTCTTTGTATAATAAAATAATAACGGCAACAGTCAGGGCGAATATCTTCCGTAAAGTGTCGTTTCAGAAATGACGTGCTTTTTCATTGCCTGTTCAACCTGGTTCTTGGTGGAGCCCTGCCCGACATCAAGTTTTTGATCCAGTGCGTATAATTTGAAGGCATACGTGTGTTCCTTGTCAGGGGGTGCAGGTCCGCCATAACCGGTTTCACCAAAATCAGTCTCGCCCTCTGAGCAGCCTGCGGGAATGGAATTTTCTTTAAATTCGGAATTTTCAGGTTTAATGTTCCAGAGGACCCAGTGCACCCAGACTTTGCCAACGGCGCCCACAGCATCCGGATCATCCATTATCAGTGTCAGGGACACCGTATTCTCGGGGATGCCGCCAATTTTCAGGGGAGGGCTCTTGTTTCCGTGCTTGTAGCCGTGTTCCTTGGGAATTACCCCCCGGTTCTCAAATGCAGGACTCTGCAGAGTTAGGGCCATGCCAGTTCAACATGCCGCCTCCAGTTAAAGATTTCCAATGAGGTTCTGTTCATGATTGGGCCTGAAACAACGATTTTTCCCAGATCAGTTATTGTAAAGTTATTGGGAGCTAGAAACGGGTTTTGCTGGGATTTGAACCCGCGAAATCAAGATGGCTATGACAAACAGTGTCCATAGAATGACAGTGGAATGATCCAAATTAATTTCACAGATTTGGAACTAGTTTTTCTGTTCTTTCATTCTATTCAAACTGGTATTTTGAATGGTTCTGTCCAATGATTGGGTATGAAAGACTAATCTTCTTCTTCTTCTTCTTCTTCTTCTTCTTCTTCACATAACCATGCGTCTAAAAGTGCATTATCCCACATATCATGTGGTATTCCATTTTTTCTCATGTCGTCAAATGACATTGGGATAGTAATTCCACATTCAGGAAATACTTATCTGCCCCTTTATTGTATCCATACCAAAAAAACCGTTAGAAATATTCCCATCATCAACCCATACGGCATTGGCATCTTTTTTCTATTTTACTGAATGAAAAGATCCATTGCAATACACACGTAGGCATGTTTCGCAGTAGACTGCCGGATCCACCGTGTGAGGGGTTTGATCCAAGGCACACAATCGGAACTTTTGATTTTATACTTTGAAAGTGATTTATGCGGTATTACCTATCACCATCTTTCTTATAATACAAAAATAAAAAGTTTTTACCTAGATAATCATTTATTTCAGAACAGAAAAATCATTATTACGTTATGGACATCATCAAAAATACAATTAAAAATTAAAGTATGCACAAACTACTCTAAATTCCTCCTTTTTTGATAAAGTCACATTTTGATTTACTCTAATGTCATTTTTATCGATTTTGTTAATTTTGTGCATGTGATATTCTTGAATCATATTATTTTTTCAATCTCCTCTATTTTGTCATGATTTAACGAATATTGAAATCCATATCCTGTAGGATGCCTTAAAACCAAATTTGCTTTGACTAGTTTTTTCATGGTTTTTTCTACATCTCCTTTAGCATGAGATGGAAATCCTCTTTTCAGATCATCTAATCCGTGATGTTTTCCACCACACACATTATGCAGTAACATTTTCTTGAGAATTTTTTTTGATACTGAATCCAATTCCATTCTATAACTAAATTCGTAATAATTATATTCTATTATATAATTTATTACATAATATTAGGGAACTAGATAAATAATAAATATACGGTATGTCACCAATAACATGATGTCTGAAACAGTATCCAAAACAATTCCCGAGTCTGAGCGAAAAGTTCTGGAACTGGGACCATTAGAAGATACATTTCCATGTTCCAGATCAAAGATTCTGGATTTTCTAATTGTATTTGATGATTATGACTATTCAATTTCAGATATTGCAAGATATTCTGGAATATCATTCAAAACTGCTCTAAATGAAATAAGAACTCTTGAATCAGAATCCCTCATAACGAGAACCAGACGATCAGGCAAGGCAATAATGTACAAGCTTAATCTGGATTCAAAACAGGTTCAACTAATCAGTCAACTCGCAAAAGAGATTGCAGTTAGACGGATAAAAGAATCTCAGAAAAAATAATCTGTGATTTTTTTTTGATCAATGTCTTGATTTGAAAAGACGGGAATTGACAGGATTAATACGTATACAATCCAATGACGGTGCAAGTTATTGATATATTCCCACAACTGCAAGTTGGTCACTGACCCCCTAAAGTTTTTTTTAGCCATAAATGATGTTTTAGTAAAGTTTTGGATGAAATGTCGACAAAGTCGACAAAAAATGTCGACTATTGGTTTTGGATGAAGTGTCGACAAAATCAACTAATGGTTTTAGTGAATAAGTAAAGTTGTTCCATGCAAGATCACGGGCGATCCCGTACTGTTAACCATATTTTTTGATTAGGCAAGGATCAAGGTTTTACATAAATTATCCGCATTGTGCCAGAATTTGTTATCTGCAATATTAAAAGCCGGTCAATCCAGTGTCGTCATCCATTGAGGCAGACAGGACTGATCCCCGTTGATTTTAACCCATACTTCATCGGCTCTGAACCAATTGTCCACTGGAAACAACCATCAAGATATTTTAAAGTCATTTTGGAAGAATATCAAAAAAGGGCAGGTAAACAGACCGCACTTTGGAATTTCAATCTGGAAAAGATCGTTATTTCAGGTCTCGATTATTAGACAGAACCCCAATGTGCAGATAGGAGATTGACCTGCACAACGGTATTGCACCCCCGGATTAGTATGCATTTTGCACCTGGTTGTTTCAGCTAATTGCATAATCCTAGGATTCCAGAACAATTTTATTATTAGAGACGGACATGATGGAGCTATTACTATTTTTAATCTGTCTTTTTAATTCCTTATCCATGGTGGCGACAATTACCCTATTCCGGGACACATAATCCAACAGTTCCCTGTCTGCAAATGATCCTGGTATGGGGATGACCTTGAAGGATTTTATGTAATTCCTGGTTGATTGTATGTCTTGTTTTTTTTCCGGTCTTTTTTCCAATTCAGACAGCTCGTTTAGCACGACTTGGGGAACGACAAAAGTGATTTGGCCGATTTCAACATCCAGATTATCAATATTTTTGATTCTGTTTGTGGCCAGATGAATTAAAAAATTGGTGTCACAGATTACTTCAACCAACTACTACTATTCCCGCACCAATGAGTCTCCATCTTTCGGCAATTCTTCTGCTAATTGCAACGTTGCCGCCCTCAAATATGCATGCAGGTCGCCGCAGCTCAATCTCAACGTTCTTTGAGCTGATTTTGAGAACCTTGCCCAGTACGGGAGCAGTTCCAATGTTTAGCCTGAGCAACTCTCCAGATGAGATTGGCAGTACCTTGATATCCTCAGTCACGCCAACTGCCGAATCAAACAGGCTCACCTTTAACTTTAACAGAGCGGAATTATCAGGCAGCGTTCCAGGCTTGCCAATCACCGAGCCGATAAACGAGTCACTCCTAGTCATGGAAGGATCCAGTTTTGTTCCAATTGCGACAAGGCCTCCCGGCTTGACGGACTCTACAATGCCGGCAGCTGTACCCAGAGATATAATTTCAGTTAATAGCGGTTCGTATATTTTCTTCTTTTCATTTAGGATTCCGGGTTTTATCTCAATCTCATCGCCGATATTAAAGATTCCCTGGGTGAGACTTCCTCCAATGACGCCCCCCTTGATATCCTTTAGTTTTATTCCGGGCTTGTTGACATCAAATGAACGCAAAACATGCATTATCGTATCGGCTTTTTCATCCCTTTCAGGTGTCTTGATGGTCGATTCGATGGCGCCAATCAACGCATCAACGTTTAATCCGGATTGCGCGGAGATTGGAATTACGGGGGCCTTTGCAGCATGACCTTTTTTAACAAATTTTGCAATATCCTGATAATTTGCTAGGGCCTCCTGATAGGAGAGCAGATCAACTTTGTTTTGAACCACGACTATCTGTTGAATTCCAAGTGTCTGTAACGCCAAGAGATGCTCCTTTGTTTGGGGCTTGGGAACTTTTTCATTTGCCGCAGCTAAAAGCAGTGCGCCATCCATCAATGCAGAGCCTGAAAGCATGTTTGCCATGAGACTCTCGTGTCCGGGGCTGTCTACAAAACTCACGACGCGAGATAACTCGCTGTCCTTGCCACAGTTACCGCATTTGGGGGTCGTAGAGTATCCCAGAGGATCCTCGCATTTTTTGCATTTGTAAAATGCGGCATCAGAATAACCGACACGAATTGTAATGCCCCGCTTTAACTCCTGGCTGTGGACACTAGTCCAGGAACCAGTCAAGGCCTGGATTAAAGTGGTTTTTCCATGATCCACGTGGCCTGCAGTACCAATGTTGACACATGGTTGATAGCCATATTTTTTGATGTACCAGTCCGGAAGTGTTTCTCTCCAATGCGCCATGAATCAAAAAGTTAATCGGTATATGTTAAGTTATTCTTTTTTGTCTTTGGTTTTTTCTTTTGTATCTTTTTCTTCTTCCTTGGGGGAAGGAGCTTCAACTGGCAATTCCCCGTCAAACTTGCAGTTTACCTGATAGATCTCCTCAGAAATTGTATTTCCCCGCATTAGCTTTCTTTTTCGCTGTCCAAATTCCGCATCCTGCAGGCCGACACCCCGGGACAGCAGGACTCTTTTTCTTGCGGCGCCGTGAATGTCGTTTCTCATTGGAATGCCGGATTTGTCACTGCCCCCGGTGAGTTTTAATTTTCCAGTCAATCCCACGACAGCGGCATCGGCCTCGTTTCCCAGCTGCAGTCCCAGCAAAGGACTGGCATCACTGTCTTTGAGTTCCTTTGAGAGGGACTTGCCCTTTATGTCTGAGATTGTAAGCTTAAAGTTTGCCAATTATTCGAGAAAAAGTCAGACGACTAATTAACCTTTGGACATTATTTTTAAATCAGGATTTCTAACAGTATGCATGACACAGGAGATCAAATGTCCCAGGTGCAACAACAAGATGGTCGATATGCAGGCATGTCACATGTTTTGTCCGAACTGCGGAGCTCACCTGGATTGCTCTGACAAGGGGAGTTACTGGTAGTTAGATTCCGGGTCTGTCCGGAATGTATTCAGATGACATGTTGATGGCCTGGTCTTTCATAATTTCAAGATATGACTCGTAATCTGCCTCAAAGTTGCAGTGGGGGCATTTTACACGGGTTATCTCATCATTTAATATTGCAACCTTTTCGCATTCGGGACATCTTGCATCCATGTGTGTACTGATCAGTTAAGATATTTAATCATAGTTATGACATGGTGTAGGCGGAGTTAGTTTAGTCTGGTATGACGTCAGCTTCCCAAGCTGAAGGCCGCGGGTTCAAATCCCGCACTCCGCATAATAATCATCTTATAATTCCCTAATTGCCTGCTCGATCACCCCCCTGTCAGGGGCCTTTGGATAATTTTTCAAATAGTTTTTGAGATCGTTTTTCGCATCGGAATTTTTGCCCTGTTTTTCCCTGAGAAAGGCGCGGTTTTTGTAGATTTTGGCAGAACGCCTCGGATTAATCTTGATTGCTTTATCATAACAGTCCTCTGCCTTTTCAAACTGGCCTGTCTTTAGATAAAAATTTCCCAGACCGTTGTACGACAGATAAGAGTTCCCGTTGATTTGCAGGCATTGCTCGTAATATTTTACACACTCTGGAGAGTTTTGCGCGTTGAGCATTGTACCAAGTAGATTCAAAGCGACAGAGTTGTCTGCATCAAGTTCAATAGCTTGTTTTAACGACTCTAGTGCCTGGGTATCATCCTTCAAGATGTTTTGTCTCTCAGATACAAGACATAACCTGTTTGATCTGCTAGTATTGTCATCTTCAAGATTGACTGGTGCAGTTGTTGTCTCAGAGACGGTGGTGGGCGGCGGTGCCAGAACCAACAACAGTCTTCCCTCCTCAGACCATTCCCTGTCAAAGACATCCTGGGGAATTGCGCCCTGTTGCTGCTGGCCCTCCTGATTGCCTTTCTGAATGTAATGCAGGATGGTCCCCTCTTTTTTATCGTATCCTGTAATGACTGAGGCATGCTGGGTAATTTCAGGAATTCCCGGAAGAATTACAATTGGCGGAATTCCCATGTCAATGATTTTTTTCAGTTCTGGCAGCGTCGAGTGCATTATTTTGCATCTCAGACCGTGTCTTTCGGCGGCCTCTATTCCCTCGATTATTATGCTGCCATCAAATCCCGCATATTTTTCTGCGGATTCTTCGGCCTCGGCCATTGACAAATCAATATTCCAGTATTTTGATACCACGTTGATTGGTAAAGGAAGGCAGATGTTTTCATCATTTACGAGTGGTAACAGCAATTCATGGTTTTCCTCCTCCCCGTTGCTCTCAGCATCCATGAACAAAAGAATTTTGAGAGTTATTAAAATCAATCAATCACAGATTGCAGAATTTCTCAATCAGACCATGGCCATCCGGACTCATCTCCGGATGAAACTGGGTTCCAAAAATCGGTTTTTTCACATGTTGGATAATTTCATTGTTACATCCGCCTGATTTGGCAAGTGAAACCAGAATGTCAGGCAGTCGGGATATCTCATAACCGTGGCTCTCAAAGACATCCATCGAGTTGCTGCTACATAGGGGATTGGCAGCAATTACCTGAATTGATTCGATTCCTTTTTTGAGTGAGGGAATCCTTTTGATCGTTCCACCCAGAGCCAATGCCAGAATTTCAGCACCATAGCAGATCCCAAGCAGTTTTTTGCAGTCATTATTTACACAATATAGAATAATTTTAGAATTTACCACATTGATCTTTTTGTCGTTTTTTCTGCGTCCGGAAAGAATGAAAGCATCATACTTTGGGAGCGAATCCAGATTCAAAAGGTGCGGGGACTCTGTTTCAAAGGGGATCTGTTTTTCATCTAGAAACCCAGTCAACTGTCTTGTGTAAATAGAGCCGTTATCTACGACAAGAAGCAACTAGTTTCCTACCTTGATTGAGATGTAATGTATCTCGGGGAGTCCCTCCTTTACAAATACAGTTCCAATATTGAGATTGGTGTCCTCCTGCCACATGAGGACCCTGTCACTTCTTGGTTTTACAAAGTCATCAATGAACTCGGATAGGAATATCTCGGTTTCTTCCTGATCATCTTCAGTAAAGAAAAAGATCTCACCCTCGTTAAATGACAACGGAATCTGAATTGATGTGGGCTCTGACACAGAGATATCATTTGCCTCAAATACGCTCTTTATGATATTGATTCTGTCGCTTTTATCTAGCTCGACATAGGCAAGATCGGCTGTGGTCGTAGTTGATGCGACACCTGAAACCTTTTTCAGATAGGCCTCAAATGCCTCCTCTTGCGTATCACCCAGACCGACAAAGTATTCGCCGTTAAATGCGGCACCAACAGCCGCGATGGTTCCCAGTTGGGCCACCACACCGCCGGCACCTGCAGTATACACGGGAATAAAGTAGACATCGTGGTCACCGACCCGGTACAGGATGTTGTCCCCGATTCTCGGATTCCTCAGCAAAGTGTTTAGCTGGGCAAATTCTGGATCCCGGTCAAGTGCCTCGCTGACTGCGGTGGGACCAATTAGCTTTGTCGTAGAGTTTAATGGAACTTCATAAAACTGCATGTCACCGAGCTGGTTCAGATCATTTTCAACTACCATGTATCCGGCAAGGTTTCTGCCTTCAGAACCCCTCAACTCTAGTGACAACAGTCCCAGAAACGCGGTCTGCTCAAATCCCGGGGGCTTGGCCTCTACGTAGTAGGTGTCAAGACCGCGGGGGATTTCATAAAACTCGTTTGCCTGAATAAACGTCTCGGCATTAGTAACGTGATAAATGTTGTACATTTCAGTCTTCCAGTTGAACAACTCTGCAGGGTACCGTATCTGCTCCTCCAGCCATGCAGGTATCGGCTTGAACTGCTCAGAGTACTGGCTAGAGAACATTTCTGTGAAAAAGTCATCACCTGTCTTTAGCAGCTGGATATCACCGTTGTACGTATCAATGAGGGCATAACCCACCAGACGCAGATACGGGTTTCCAATGGACCAGGGCACGTCACCTGTATCAAATGTGACAATTAATGGAACCAGCCAGTAGGAGTTTGTTCCATCAGTGACGGGAAAAGAGTCCAGTTCCGTTCCAAACAAATTGTATAAAAAGTAGGGGTACAAAACCTGCATCCTGTCATAAATGTCCTTGTACCTCATAATGTGGACTGATTCGGCAGGAAATGAAAGCAGGAAATTCGGCTCAAATATCCAGCTTAGCGGCGGTGCGACATCGATTCCTCCCAGACCAGAGTACGAGGCCCCTCCAAGTTCTGCAGTTGTATCGCCCCTCTCAGTCGGATAGGCAGACCAGGATCCCTTGAACAGTCCTCGTTCACCGTCGTTTGCATCATCCTCGCCATAGTAAATTTCCCGCTGTTTAAAGAATTCGCTGCTGTCTACAATCTGTCCGTCAGTGGCCTCCAAAGTGAGGAATCCGTTTGGAACGTGCGTGTAAACCAGGTGTGTGTTGTACCACCTGTTTTCCAAGCTGACTGACGAGGGTAAAATAGGCTTCATCGAGGCAGTCCAGTACAACGTGTTGTTAAAGCGGAGAATGTCATTGTCTTTAAAGTCCACGTAGGGAATCAGTCCTATCTCGGGCCTTAGTTTGGCATCAGCTGCTGTCAGGTCCCAAATTCTGATTACATCAAGAACATCACTGTTCTGTGTTACATAATTTTCAATATTGTTTGTAGAGACGGATGTGAGTTGCACATCGTGAATGTTCTCCTGTACTTGGTTTAGTTCCCCGATATGCCGGTTCACCCCTATCTGTTGTGCGGTGTACGGACCCAGAAATTCAATCTTTTTCGCATCTGCAATGCTGTTATTTACAGAAACAACGCCCAGGACAATGACTCCAATTGCAAGCATTGTCAGTATTCTAATGTATACGTCCCTCTTGAACATGTGGGTGAGCACGCGCGCCCGGATCCTGTCAATTATGGAGAATCCGATTAATGCAAAACCGATTACAAGGGTGCCCCCGATGATATACCGGGTGTTGTAATCAATATGATCGGTAAAAAACAGGTTGACGCCGACCCAGAGTATGCCGATTCCGATTATTCCCTCGATGGTAGAGACGTAATTCAGATATCGGGGCTTTCCGTCACTGGAATCCTTTAGATAGGATGTAAACACGTTGATTATTCTGTGGATTCCAACGTACAGGACCAGGCGGAGCCCGACTGCCGCAAGTACGGGTGGAATCAGTATCATCAGAGCGGGCATCATTGGAATGACGTTCTCTGTTGCATAGTCTGGACTGTTCTCAGGGGTTACAAAGGGCAGGGAGAACAGGGTCGGTAAATTCTCAACCCCCAAAGAGTTTCCGTCAATAAACGAGATGGCGGCAAATCCGAACATGATATTTGCAAAGAATGCGCCAAAAAGCAGGATCTTTGTGATCTGCCAGATTACAAACTGGAGCGATGACAGCTTGTAATCCCTGAAACTAGTCAGGGTAGTAGAGGCCGGTTGCTGTCCCCCGCTTCCCAAAAATCCGATGCTTGAGCTGATTGCATACCAAAAGATAGAGGAACGCCCGAGAATGTTGACACGGACTAGGGCAATGGCAGAGAGAATTACAGTGGAGACGAGTGTGTAATACAGGGGCTTGCTGAACTGATCCCCGAATTCGGTGAAATTCATAGAGAGGATGACTGCCTGGTTTCCCACCATGACAAAAATAACGATTCCAATGACTGCTATAATGCCGGGCATGATGTATTTTCCGGCGTTTGGAGGTGGATCCTGCTTGTCAGTAGAGGCGCTATACAAAACTGAATTTTCTTTGGATTGGCTAAATTAATGTCTTACCAGCAAAATCAAGCTATTCTAGCTAGTTTTTTGCAAATCATGTATGCTGCGGCAAATGTGGGAACCGTTGTGATTTGGGAGTTATACGGTCCGAATGTTCTGTCTTTAAGTTTGAATTGGATTGGACAGTCTGCAAAGACTTGAATGTTATCATCATCAGCAAGAAAGGACGCATCCGTATACGGATCAAAGTTTTTCAGGTCGTCGTCACAGCGGGTCTTTGTAAGACCGCTCTTGCTGTTAATGGAGCCGGGCAGTCTGAAAATTCTGTGAATGTCCATAGTTACGCTGGGATCGATTTTAACTCCGATGCTGCTTGATGCATCATCCAATGTTTTTTGAAAGGATGGATAACCATCTGCAATTAATTCTGTGATTATCTTTGAGCGTCTGGATTTTGAACCAAATACGTGTTTGCAGAACCGGCCCCTCCACCCCTTTTCATCAAAGTCGGGAAATGCCGCACGGTTCTGCTTTGATTTTTTCATTCCAAATGTTTCTGGGATGGCCCCGCGAAACGAGATGTAGTCAGTCAGTTCGGATCTCTCTTTAGATCCAATCTCTTGAAATTGCGAGTCATACACGTATACGTGAAACCCCTCATTGCCGGAAAAATATACGTGGATGTTCTCTGGAATTATTCCAAGATCATCGACTAGGACCGTAGATAACTGTGAGACCTCTTTTTTGGATGCCTCTATACATTTCTTGCACGGCAGTGACTTTATTTCCAGTTTGGATGAATCGCATTTGGGGCAGCAGGATGCAGAACCATTTGAAACCTTGTTGCATTCATTACATATTGAAACCGTATGATCCTTTCTGCATGGCAGATCAAGATCCTTGGCATCAATATCAAAGATCAGATCGGCCTCCTTCCAGTCTTTTTCATTCATTGGTAAATTTGGGAATGTATAGTATGCATTCGAACAGTAGACGTCTGATGGAATGTTTTGCATCAGCATCAGGTGCAGTTCCTTGTCATCCTTTATCGGGATATGGCGCGTCATCCCAGAGTTGAATTTCTGATAGCCAAACTCCCTCTCTGATGTCCTGCCCGGAACTTTGATCTGCTCAAAATGATTGAAATAATATTTCTTAAAGGAATCCTCCAAAAACAGGATATCTGCCTCTTGCATTATTTTCTCTTCCTTCCAAATTGTAGGGGATTGATAATGCTGCCACATTCAGGAGTGATAAAACAGAGGTTCTGGGTCTTTAGTTTTTCACAGGAAGGGCACACGTACTTTGTGCCGCCCCCAGATGTTCCCGCCAGATGATTCAGCTGGTATAACGTGACACGGGGATTGTAATCAGGCGCGTTTTTGAATAGCGGTGCAATCTGTTGTATTGTCTGCCCCTTTGACAAAAGAAAGGTGGCAAGCATGAATCGTCCGGAATGGGGAAGATTTTCACCCTTTTCCAATACGTTGATTGCGTGTTTTATGCATGGCGGGTATTCACCGGTAGTTACAGTGTGTGTTACGAATTTTTTTGAGAGTAGAACAAGCTTGTTGACTGAATCCTCGAATCCGGGGATCATGGTGGGGGCCTTTGCGCGGATGATTTTTGAATTGATGTATGTTCCAAGCTCCTTTCTTATCAGTCTGACTGTCTCGTGGGGTGTAAGAAAGACCTGGCCGTCTGTCACGTGTCTGTTGATTATCTTCCATTCGCGTTCATGGAAATTAATAGAGTGTTTCAGGTAATCAGATACTGGAATGACAAAATAGTCGTCTACTTTTTTGACTTTGACTGAAAAGAGATCGTTGATCACACGGACTGCAAGCTGGTTTTTTGATTCATCTGAAATGTTTGCAAGATCTTTTTCCAGATACTTCTCTGCCCGTCTGGCCTCTGCCAACGAAAATCTTTTGATCAGGGTGTGCATTCCGCTTAATTTCAAGAGAACAATTGCCAATAGAAACGAGAAGACCTCTCTGGGTAGGGCGGCCTCCTTGGATACGTGATCCCCGTCCAGATCGGATTTGTAGATTTTACCATCAGCTGCGACCAGAATCCGCTCATATGCCTTTTGAATCAGCTGCTTTAAATCAGGATCCGTTCCGAACTGTTCGAGTGAAAATCCCTGATCCTTCAGATACTGTCCCGCATCTGCCAGAAAGGGGTATTTGGCAATCTCGTCTTGACCTAATGCTAGCATGAAAGTTATTTGCATTGTTTACTTAAAAATCTGATTTTTTGAATTTTGACGCTGGTTTAAATTATGTTTTGAGAAAATAGACACATGCAGATCGGATGCCACGTTTCAATATCTGGCTCAATTGACAAATCAGTGGATAATGCAGTAAGCAGGGAATGCACGGCATTTCAGATATTTACAAGAAATCCGAGGGGATGGCATGCAAAGCCGCTTGAAAAGGGGGATATTGCCAGCTTTAAATCAAAGCTTGAGGCAAGCAAGATTGACAGGTTTGCCACCTGTGCGCACATGCCGTATCTGCCGAATCTTGCAACCCCCAAGGAGGAGGGATTTGAAAAATCAGTCAAGACATTAAGTGATGAGACCCACAGATGTGCCCAGCTGGGAATTCCATATCTTGTGACACATCTGGGAAGCCATTTGGGCACGGGTGATGAGGCGGGAATCAAGAAACTGGTTCAGGGGTTGAACAAGGCTGCCAAAATAAATAATGATGTGATGATTCTTTTGGAGAATACTGCGGGGCAGAAGAATTCTGTCGGTTCTGATTTTGGGCAGCTCGGCGAGATATTCAAGCAGTTGAAACCTGCAAAAAAGTTCGGTGTCTGCATTGATACGTGTCACGCATTTGTGGCAGGATATGATTTGAGAACCAGCAAGAGTGTGGGTAAGACCTTTGCAGAGTTTGATGAACACGTGGGAATTAATAATTTAAAGATACTTCATCTCAATGATGCAAAGGGGGAGCTGGGCTGTAATCTGGACAGGCATTACCATTTGGGAATGGGCGGCATTGGTGAGAATGGAATCGCATCTGCTGTAAAATTTGCCAACAAGGAAGAAATTCCGATTATTCTGGAAACCCCCATTGATGATGTAAGGGACGACTATGAGAATGTCAGGGTGGCAAAAGGATTTGCGTAGAAATTTATTTTGGGGAAGAGTGGCGATATAATGGATTATGAATCAGTGATGAAGCTGGCACTTGAGCGGGGATTTTACTTTCCAAGCTGCGAGGTTTATGCTGATGCACATGCCGGATTCTGGGAGTATGGTCCCTCGGGGGTCGGCTTGAAAAACAAGTTTTTAGAGCTGTGGAGGAGGGAGCTGGTCCGGCGGGATGCAATGCTTGAGATTGACGGCTCTCAAATAATGTCAAAATCAGTGTTTGAGGCATCCGGGCACCTGGGGAATTTTGCAGACCCGATAATAAAATGTGTGAAATGTAACGCGACATTCAGGGCAGACAGGACTATATCTGAGATTGCCTCAATTGAAATTCCAGAAAGTGCTGATTTGGAAGAGTTTGATGCAGCAATATCTGAAAACAGCATAAAGTGTCCAAAGTGCAAGGGGGATTTTGGCAAGACCAAAAATTTCAACATGATGTTCAAGGTTGGTATTGGTCCTGAGGAGGAAGAGGCGTATCTGAGACCCGAGACGTGCCAGTCAATTTTCGTGGATTTTCCCAGGTTGTACAAGACCATGAGGGGCAAACTCCCGTTGGGGGTAGCCCAAGTTGGAAAGAGCTTTAGAAACGAGATTGCACCGCGGCAAAGCCTGCTGCGTTTACGAGAGTTTTACCAGGCAGAGATTGAGGTGTTTTGCAATCCTGGCAAGCTGGATGTGATGGAAAAGTTTTCAGAAGTTGAGGATGTGGTTATCAGGGTGCAGACAGATGCAGAACAACCAGTTGTTGCCATGACATGCAAGGAGGCAGTCGAATCAAAGATTGTACCAAACAAGTTTGTCGGGTATTATCTGGGAATTTTAACTGAATTTTATGAAAAGACGGGAATTGACATTACAAAGAGCAGATTCAGGAAACTCGGTGAGAAGGAAAAGGCATTCTATGCTGATGTTGCATTTGATTTTGAGGTTGAAACTACAATTGGCTGGCTGGAGTTAGTGGCATGCAACTATAGAGCTGACTATGATTTATCCAGTCATGAAAAAAAGAGCAAGCAAAAGTTTGAGATCATGGATGGTGATGAAAAAGTCTTGCCGCACGTATTTGAAATTTCAATGGGGGTAGACCGGAGTCTGTACACCATTTTAGAGCATTGTATGAAAAATGATACAGAGCATGACAGGATCGTTTTGTCATTAAAGCCGTACCTGTCTCCGGTGCACATTGGAATTTTGTCGCTTGTAAAAAAGGACGGACTAAAGGAAAAGACTGATGAGATTTATCTTCAATTAAAGAGAAAGTGTGATGCATTCCTGGATCATTCCGGTGCCATAGGCAGAAGGTACCGGAGGCTGGATGAGATAGGAGCCCCCTTTGCAATTACAGTTGATCATCAGACGCTAAAAGATGAGACAGTTACAATCCGCATGAGGGACAGCATGGAACAGGAGAGAATCAGCATTTCGGAGCTTGGTTCAAAAGTAACACAGTCAATTGCGTATCCATGATTAGTTTGGGATTACTGCAGGATAATAATTTTGGAATTATCAGTTATTTTTTTTAGAGTGCGTCACAATATTCAACATTAGAATGGAAGCAAAACCGCATCCCCGTACTCAACCTTGATGATCTGGCTTTTTCCGGCAGGTAATGCGCGCACATAATCATCGATGGGTATGCTTTTTGCAGTCTGTTCCTCAAGCTTTGCAAATTCAATTCTGATCTTCTTGGCAGTCTCTGCCATCTCAGAGCCATGCGGCTCGATAATTGCATACAACACAGAGTGTTTTTTAATCGGTTCCGGGGGACCGCACGTCAGAACATGTTGATCGCCGTCCTGTTTGATGATACCGACTGCCAGTCGAAGTGTTTCAGATTTTATGAAATTTCTTTGTCCCTCAATTGTAAATGATCCCTTTGGTAAAAACTCCCCGCTGGGTGCCGACTTTTTGACTTGGTCGGGATGTATCCAGTAGGCACTGACACCGTACATTCCCTCCCTCCAGGCCCTGCTAAAACAGACAGTTGCATGTGCAATCTCATTCATGCTGGCGTTGGGTGCGAGTTCGGCATCCTTTAAAATGAAAAAGGGGGAGCCAAAGATATCACCGTGGAATATTTTGTCATTCTTCTCCAGGTGCTTTCTTACCACTGCCGAGTTTGATGCGGCATCCCTCCCGCCGATTGTAAGATAGCCATCAGTCGTAAAGAACCACCTGTACCGCTCATACCAGCTCTTCTTTCTTATTTCTGTGACTACAAACAGATCCCTTTCAGAATCAGTCTTACTCTGGAATTTTTCCAGTTTTTTCTCCGTTTTTTCCTTGATTGACTGGATTGAGGGGATTGCAGCGGACTGTTTTTTGGCCTCGTTAAATAACGCAGATGCGATTGATTGGAGCGGGGATTGCGCGTTTATCTTTATTTTTTCATCCTGAACCACAATCAACAAGACCCCTTTTTCATGGACTAGTTTTGCGTTGTGGGTTGCCAGTATCTCCTGAGAGGCCGCATCCTCAATTGAGAGGATTCCACGGGATACCATCTCAAAGAGAGAGTTTGCCACTGCCGTGATATTAGTTGATCTCTCCTTGACGGTTTCAATGGCCTTTGCCTGCTCTGAGATCTGCGTCTGCAGATCCTTGATTTTTTTATTTGAACCAGTTGACTGGACTGATTTTCCCTTTTCAATAATGTTTTCAGTAAATACGGTGTCCAGCCCCTCGATAAAGCTGTTGGCCGGTATGACTTTGCCCTCCCCCATCTTTCCCAGTTTAACCGGGAGAACCTCGGTCTTTTCATTAACCAGTATTACCGCATCGTGATTCCCAGAGATTACATCTGTAACAATCTTTTTCACCGTTTCAAAGATTGTCTTGATTTCTTCTGACGTCAGCAGATTCCCTATTTTTTTGCCGTCAATTTTTCCAATCTCAAAGACTGCCTCTACATATTTTTTGGGCAGCCCCAATGTTCGTCCAAACCATTTGGCGGCAACCAGATCTGTTGTTTTTAGATCCTCAAAATCCGATTCCTGAAGATCAAATATGTCAAGACCACTCGTTGGCGGCTGGGCATACTGCAGCCCCACGCCCAGCTTTCTGTGTCTCACATCAATTGAGTGCTGTAATGCGAGAATCTTCATCTCGTTGTTACATAGTAAAATATTACCATCCCCGAAAAATTCCCCGACTAACACAAACTCTTTTCCAAATCCCTCAAAAGTAAAATATGCAATTCGCTCGGCACCAATCTGCTCAATCTTTTTTAGTTTGAGTCTCAATAAATCACTGCGCAGCCTTTTGAGCAGTCTGTTGGGCTCCATCTGATCTATCTTTACTGCAGTCAGCCATACACCGGATGTCGAGATCATCATGAATAGATCGCTTTTTTCAGTATGATGTAATTTGAATAGAATGCTGTCTTTGGAGATTCCGTAGATATTGCTGATATAGTACCCTTGGACCTGCTCTGAGATTTTATCAACCAGATACCTCAGTTCTATTCCTGCCAACGCCATGATCATTGTGGATTGTCTCTGAAATTATACTCTTGCTCTAATAAACGCGGGATCTGACCAAAGATATTAAACATGGTATGCTTGAGTCACGCTAGAAATTTACTTTGGCAAAATTCAAAAAGAAAAAATCAGAGCCCATGGCAGATTCTGGGGATTCCAAAAAAGAAATTGTACGGCAGGATGGCAGTAATCCGGACGGGGGACCGGGGACAGAAAAGACAGAATCCGTTCCAGAAGCCCCCACAGGTAACAATCCCCCACCACCAGTAGACATTGCAGAAAAGAGTGAAAAAGACAAAAAGTTAAACAAGTTGTTCTGGATGCGTGTTGTCCTGGCAGTGATTGCCGGAGTCGCATCAACATTTCTATTTGAGGGTATCGAGGGCGAGGAGAGAAGGTGGGCCTCGATTGCATTTATGATTATAATCTTTTTTGCAACTGTAATAATTGCAAAGGAGATGAGGATGCAGCTGCCATCATCGGACCGGAAAAAGATCGTTACACAGGCCATTGGCAGCTATGTCTTTCTGTATCTGTTCTCCTGGATTGTGAGTTACACGCTGACTCACATGGGGGATGCGTCAGGCGGAATCAACCTCTAGTTTGAAATAGAATGACGACATGGAAATTTAAAACACCGGGAATCCCCGATGATCAATTTGAGCGAGTAGACAAAGTTCCCATTACAAAGGAGGAGGTCAGGGTTGTTCAGATTAGCAAGGCCAGATTAAAACCGGGGCAGGTTGTATATGATGTGGGCTGTGGCAGCGGCTCCATTACAGTGGAGGCGGCACTGCAAATAGAGACAACTGGTAAAGTATTAGCAGTGGATTATGATGAAAACGCAGTAGAACTGACAAAAAAGAATTTAGAGCGGTTTGGTGTCTCCAACGTTCTGGTAATACAGGGCAATGCCAAAGAGGAGATTCCAAAGTTTGAAGAGGATGCTGACACAATCTTTATCGGGGGGACCGGCAGGGACACCCAGGAGATAGTCCAACTCTCAGAAAAGAAACTAAAACCGGGGGGCAGAATCGTAGTCGGGGTAATACAGATAGAGACGCTTTATTCCGTACTGCAGATACTCGAAAAACTACAGTTTGAATCAGTGGATATCACCCAGGTAACCATATCAAAGAGCAGAAAAACAAGCACGGGAACAATGATGCTTGCACGGAATCCTGTAACCATTATATCTGCCACCAGAATCTGATGATTACCATTAATTTTTAATTAGGAAAAACAAGATATCTGCATGCCCGGATTAATTGGAATAGGCGTGGGTCCCGGAGACGTGGAGCTGCTGACAGTAAAGGCCGTAAAGGCCATTCAGGGTGCGGATATCATAATGTGTCCTGCATCCGGCGAGGACAGACCCAGTATCGCCTTTAGTATTGTATCGCCAATCATTGAGAAATCCAAAAATCAAGAGGTCGTAAAACTGATCTTTCCAATGACTAAGGACCAGGATGTGCTAAAGGCCACATGGAAGAGAAATGCCAGGATCATGGCAGAGACCGTTTTGGGTGGCAAGAACGTGGTGTATCTAACCGTGGGTGATCCCTTCCTGTATAGCACCTGGATCTATATGCACCGGGATCTAAAAGAGAACTATCCGGATATGAATATCAGCGTAATACCGGGAATTGTATCAATATTCACGTTTGCATCAAAGGTCGGTGTCAGTGTTGCCGAAGGTGCCGAAAAAGTGGCCATAATTCCGTCCTGCTATGACCTGTCCAGTGTCAAAGAGATTGCAAAGCATTCAGAATCAATGATATTTCTCAAAGACGGAAGATACTTTGACCAGGTTATAGAGGTGCTAAAAGAGTCCGGTTTTCCAGATGATTCGATCTTTGCGATAGGACAGGACCTGGGAACTGAAAACGAGATAATCCGTAAAATGACTTTGGGCGAGGTAAATGATTCATCGTTAACTACAAAATACTTTTCAATACTGGTGGTAAAACGTGTCTGATGTGTTTTTTGTGGGATGCGGTCCGGGGGATCCTGAATTAATTACGGTAAAGGCCAAAAAGTTAATTCAAAAGGCAGACGTGGTGGTGTATTCGGGTTCACTGATTCCTGAGCCGATTTTAAAGCTCTGCAAAAAAGGAAAGTTGCATGATGCTGCCAAACTGGTCAGAGAAGAAATCTTTGATTTACTATACAAAAATGCAGAAAAAGGCAGGCGGGTGGTCAGGCTACATGACGGGGACCCTTCAATTTATGGCGCCATCAAAGAGCAGATTGACAATCTTGAGAAAAAGGGGATAAAATCCGTGGTGGTGCCGGGGGTTACTGCATTTCTGGCCTCAGCTGCCGCGTTGGGGATGCAGCTGACGTTACCTGGGGTCACCCAGACAATCATTGTTACCAGGGCCGAGTCAAGAACCAAGGTTCCAAAGCGTGAAAAGATATCAGAGCTTGCAAAACACAAGGCGACACTAATTTTTTATCTCAGTGTACAATTGATTTCCAGTTTGGTTACAGAGGCAGTCGCGGGAGGATACAAAAAGACAACGCCGGTGGCAGTAGTGTATAAGGCAAGCTGGAAGGATCAAAAGATAGTAAAGGGGACGCTAGAAAACATTGCAAAAAAAATCAGGGATGAGAAAATTACAAGAACTGCCATCGTAATTATCAGTGATGTAATAGATTCCAAGACGTACGAGTATTCTAAATTGTACGACAAGAAATTCAGCCACGGGTACAGAAAGGCTAAAAAGACAGATATCTGACTTTGTTTTTGATTCCTAATTTATTTAATTTATCCTGAAATGTTTTTGGGTTGCCTGATGCAAAAATTCTCATAGAGTTTTTCTGGGTTTTGTTATTTTTTATTTTCAGGAGAATTTTCTTGGCAGTTATGCCGGCAGGATCTATGAAGTTGATTTGGGGGTACATCTTTTGCAGTAACACAATTAAAAACGGCAGGTGTGTACTGGAAAGGGTGATGGTATCAATGTCATTTTGCAATAGTTTTGCATCAAGGACTTTTTTGATTGTTTTTTGGGTGTGCTTTCTATTTGTAATGAATTTCCCGGATTCCACCAGTTCAACTAGTTTTGATCCGTCTATCTTGGTAAAGTGAAAGGCGTTTGCAGGGTTGTTCTCCCTGATGTATCTAGTCAGACCTGTACTGTTAACTGCACTCTTTGTGCCAAGTATTCCAATTTGTCCGGTCTGAGATTTCTTTTTGGCAACAGTGAGAGGTGGTTTGACATTAACAATTCTTTTTTTGTATCTTGTCAAATCCAGCATGAGACCGGGTGTGTTTGAGGCCACAACGACCAAGTCAGGGGAGAATCTTTTTTCCAGCAACTGTATAGTTTTCTCAATGATTTGTGATAACTGCACCCGAGATTTGCCCCCATAAGGATAACTGGACTGGTCTGCAAAGTAAATGATCTCCATCTTTTCTGGGATTTTCCGCATTGCCCGGATTACTGATAGCGAGCCCAGCCCCGAATCAAAGACTGCGATTTTAACCATGAATCACACCTGATATCAAAGGTAATGTTTGTTAGCTAAATTTACTCTAAAGTCGATCTAAATGCACACCGTCCATTAAGACTAAATTTCTAAACGGTTAACCATGCCAAACTTCGACAAGACTTGGGCTCGACAAGAGACCCAAAGCGTAACTGGCAAACTCCGTGAAGCAGTAAAGCCTCAAGGTGCATTAAAACCACGAATTCAGACTGCAGTGAACAAACTACAGGTCCAAATCTCAAAAATGGACTCGATGTTGGGTAAACTGCACGAGAGAGACGCGCAGCTCTTTCAGCGAGTCGTGACTGCAATGCAGCAACATGATACTAGCACAAGTAGAGTTTTGTCCAACGAATTAGCCGAAATTCGTAAAGTTACAAAGATGCTCGGCAACGCAAGAATGTCATTAGAACAAGTCCAACTAAGACTGACAACTATTCATGATCTTGGTGATGCCATGGTGGCAATTGGACCAGCAATGTCTACAATGAAGGGATTAAAGTCATCGCTGGGAAGGTTCATGCCGGAAGCTGATTCAGAGTTGAATAGCATGACTCAGACACTTAATGGACTAATGATGGATTCACTTGCAGGAGATTCCTTTAACATGGAGTCTGATGTTTCAAGTGAAGAAACCGACAAGATTCTTCAGGAAGCATCCGCAGTAGCCGAGCAACAGATAGGGGATAAATTCCCATCTGTACCATCTTCAACTGGGCTTTCGTCACAATCCTCTACTTCCACCTTTGAACAATAGTAGGGGAGAGACGAGAGTCAGTTCTTTTTATTTGGTTTTTTTTTAAGTATTGAAAATTTTGGGTTGTTAGTTCCAGAGTTTTTCGTTAAATGTCAGTTTCTTATTCAGTATAAAGTTGCTAAATGCCGCAACGCCAATGGCTGAAATTAATGCGAGAGGATATGCGATATCATGGGAATCCACAAGCAGAAATACAATTCCGAGCTGGACTAGTGCTCCTAATGAGCTGAACAGCCCGAATTTTCCAAACTGGGATGCAGTCCTTACTCTTGAAAAATCTTTATCCTCAAAAGTCCAGACCTTGTTTAAGACAAAGTTGGTGGAGATTGATGCAATGATTCCAAAGATGTTTGCGTGAAGATACCACATTTCAGTCAGGCCCGATGTGAATAGCATTGAGATTACATAATTTACAAGTAGACCGGATGCGCCCACCGTAAAAAATCTTGCAGCCTTTGAGAGAAAGCGGACGGAATCACGGTTCTCATCTGAATTTCTTATTTTGTCGCTCTTGTACAACTTCCACACGGATTTGAAATAATCAATGATTGTTGAATTGTTTAGCTTGCTTGAGCCGAATTTCCGGTTCTCAAAAGTGTACGGGATCTCTTTTATGTTTATTCCCTTGGTCTTTACAAGCAATTCCAAAAGGAACTTGTATCCCAGCGCGTCAAAATTCAATTCATTGATTATGTTTTTTCTGAATGCAAAGAAACCCGACATTGGATCCTTGGTTTTTACGCCCAGACCCCTTTTTGCAATTGTTGTTGCAATCTTGCTCATCAGCTTTCTTTTGGCAGTCCAGCCATGGATGTTTCCGCCAGTGATGTACCGCGAGGCGACAACAAGGTCACATTGATACTGCTTGAATGCCTCTATCATCTTGGGGATGATTTGTGGAGGATGTGAAAAATCAGAATCCATTACGAGGATGGTATCACCCTTTGCGTTCTGGATTCCGTTGAGGATTGCAGAGGATAACCCGTTTTTTGCCTTTCTGTGAATGACATCAATTTTGTTCTCTGCGATTTTCTTGAAATTTAATATGTACTCTTCAACGATTTTTCCCGTTCCGTCAGGAGAGTTGTCATCGACTACTATGGTCTCCGTATGGATTCCCTTTGGAATATTTGCATGGATTGATTTTAGTATGTTTACGATATTTTGAGACTCGTTATACGTGGGTAGGATAATTGAGAACTGGGGGGTATTTTTTTGTACCATGTTGTTAATACCATATGGAATCAAATGAATATTAATTTATAATAAAATTCGCGCCCAAGTGAAGAATCTCAACCTAAATTTGCTGGAAAACGGTGATTATGGGCTTGTATTCGTATTTAACCCAATTTTGGTTACAACGGACAAATTTTTCAGATCATGCCGATAAGTGGGTTGGTATCATCAAAAAATGGACGGCGGGATCGGATCACAAATGAGCAGAATTCCATCAAAAATGAGATAGGCTCTCAGCCAAAAAGAAGAAAGAAACCATTCATCTTGAATGGTTTGCATGAGAGAACTTGGTCTATTCGTTTTAGAATCTCTTTAATTTCGTACAATCGACCTAAAATTTCATTATCGTATGAATTCTCATTTGGGCTCTTCAACATCAATCATAGATTTTACAATGGATTCTAAAAGATTTCGTGCCCCTTCTTTGGATAAATCATGATTTAGTTGTGAGCAGCCTTCCCAATTAGTGCATGATGGACATCCCTTTGCTTCTGTACAGTTACACTGATCAACTATCTCAAGTGCACGATTCAAAATTAAGGGTAATTTTTCATAGATTGCTTTAGATATTCCATTTCCACCATTCATTGAATTGTCATATAACAAAATGATGCCCTGATGTGGATCAACCATTCCACCAATCTCACTGGATTCAGCACCAATTATCATCTTTGCTGCATGAATTAAGAGATGCTCTACTGCATGAAGGTTTGAATCAGTTTCTACATGAAATGATTCTTTTATTACGGTGATGGGGCCCGATGATGAACCAAATCCATCAAACTTTAGGAAAACACCCAATGTATTAACATTAGAATGCTGGGGAGGTTCAACGGGGAATTGCCGGGATTTCTCAAAGGTGCCTTTTCTATTTTTTTCCATATAGTTGTAAATACACTGTGTGATGTGGACACCAGCATACACCACATTGACTGATTCATACATTGTTTCATAAAATATCTTTTTGAGATCAGCTGATTTTGATTTAATTGGATATGTAATATTGTTAGTTTTTATCAAATCCAATTTTGCCTGGGCATATTTTCCATTATGAAATTCTTTACATCTGTATGCCCGTTTATCATGAAAATAGATTGCACCGGGATAAAGCCATTCAAATGCCAAAGGCATCTCCAATTCACCAAATATGCGAACACCATTGTAAAGTGATACAGTATTTCCCATATCACGAATTCCCCAAGATTCTACCTGAGACCATCCCAATGGTGTGCATTGCAAGTATTCCTCACTTGAGGATAATTTTCCTTCTGATACTAGTCTAGAAATTATTTTTGAATTGCCTTTTAGTTCATCTTTGAATAATGGTGAATCATTTGCCATTAAGAGAATTTGATTTTCATCAACCATGTGATTATCAAAATTGATTGAATGGTGTTTTCTATCTTTGAAATAATCATCAGGATTACTCAGATAATATTTTGAAATTGGATTTGATTCATCTAGAATCATATATGCAAATGCATCTTGACCACGTCTTCCGGCACGTCCGATTCTTTGAGTTAGTCGTGCAGGGGAGGTAAATGCGGAAACCACCCCATCAATATGACCTACATTAATTCCAAGTTCAAGTGTCGGAGTACAAGAGACTGCCTTAATTTTATTGGTACGTAATGCGACTTCAACTAATTTTCTACGTTCTGGATTCATTCCAGAACGATGAACCTCAATATTTAATTTTGAATCCGAACCATCCATTGCCAACAACTCTGCATCTAATCTTGATTTGTTAAATGCCAAAACTTGGTGATTGCGCAATCCAAATTGACGAGTAATATCAATCATCAAATCAAGATAATTGATGTTGGGTTTTAGAAATTGCAGCTTTATCTCCCCGCGTTTTCCAGATCCGTGGATATGCTCCATTGGGACCGGAAATAATTTGGAGCAGAAATCTTGCGGATTGTCAAGAGTGGCAGAGGATGCAACAAATTGTATGTTCGGATTAATTCTTTGAATTCTTTTTAGTATCCATAAAATGTTGGAACCATAAAATCCAGTACAACTGTGAGCCTCATCAACTACTACAATTTTAAGATTGGATAGTGCCTTAACAAACATTGCAGAGAATTCGTTTTTATTTTTTCTACTGAAATGCCAGGATATCATATCAAAGTTTGTAGCCAGGATATTTGGGGGGTTGGAAACTATTTTCTTCCTATACTGAGAATTACCCCTTGAATCTCCATCAAGTCTTTGAATTGTTACTCCGCATTTTTCTGCAAAATTTTCAATATTGCTTTGCTGATCTCCTGCAAGAGCCTTTGTAGGATAGATAAACAAGGCTGAAACTTTGCCCGGATTGGGATTTGAGATGATTTTATCTAATATTGGGAATAAAAATGCCTGGGTTTTTCCCGAAGCGGTTGGGGCGGTAATAACAACATTATTTCCACCCTTGATCTGCTCAAATGCATCGGCCTGGAAACTATACAGTTTATCAATCAGAGTCTCAATTGCCGTTTGTAAAATATCATTTTCAACAATGTCTTTTAGTTTTTTCTCATTAAATGTGGGGATTAATTTTGGATATGTTCTCTCATAGACAACATCACATTTTGATGAGAGTTTGGTCATTTCAGCAAAATCTATTTCCTCATAATCAGAAGTTGGAATAATAATTGGTTCTAGTTCTTCTTCAATCATTTTTGATTTGTCATAATTATTTGGCGCAATTGGAACTTCAATTTGTGGTTCGGTATTGATTGTTTTTTTGTATTTGCATTTTAAACATAAAAGAATATCACTTCCATTCACATATTGCTCATGTAAATGGTTATTACAATTCGGACAGTTCTGCAATACCAGGGCAGTCATTTGTATCCGCCCTTCCAGTATTGCTTTTGACCCATTGTTTCATAAAATACTTCATCAAGACATTTTTGATGTCTTACTTTTTTGGTGGCTTTGTTCCAATAGATCTCATCCCCCTTGAAGATGAAAGACTCACATGCCTCACACTTGCAAGACCATTTGCATTTTAATGGAATCCAATTCATCTCAAAGCCCCGATGATATCGCATCATTAGTTAAATGACCTCCAAAGAATTTTTTGCCCTGGCTTTACAGACAGGGTGGACATTACTTTGTGTTTTGCAACAACTGGTTTTGCAGCAGCTTTTTTGACGATTCTATGAAATCTGGACTTTGGTGTCTTTTTTGCAAGTGCATCGCATGGCAGCAGATCCGGATTTATTGCTACGACTCCGGATAAACCTGCAGCCTCTGCCAAGTCTTTATCACATGTTATCAGCGTGGTTCCAGTGGCTCTAGCATAGGCTAGAATCTGACTATCACCGGCATGCAATGTTGGGCATACACTTTCAAGATATACTGCATCATCACGCATACTACTTGTGACATAACCACGGATAACATTTACACCGCCACCAACTGTGCTCTGAATTTGTTTTGAGATGTGATCAATGTCATGACCCAATTTTTCTGCCTCAAAAATGGTCTGAGAATTCAGATGAATGCTGGAATTCTCAAAATTTACACGGCAATTCAACAGATTGCCAACGTTTGGATTCTCGCAGATTTTGATTCCAACACATGTATCAAGCGTGAATCCATTTTGCGATCTCTTTATGTTATTATTCATACATCTCCACACCTTTATCCATAAATAAACATATCTTTATGTACATATAAAGGCAATATTTAATATATAAAGCAAATATGTTTTTACATAATGTATTATACCATTTATGATGAATAGCGATCAGTTTATTATAATATTCTGACCCTTTATGCACACCATTTTTATATAATAATTTGAAATAAAGCGTATTGGCAGAAAAGATAAACTATTCCGTGCTTGAAATTCATGCCAAACGGATTAGAGAACTAGTTGGAGATAAAAAGTACAAGAATCCCGAGGATTTTCTCAAAAATGCCATAGAGATTCTGCTGACCTGGGAGAGTGCATATCCTGAGGAATGCATGGAGCTGATGAAGTCCCTGATGCCATTTTCAGCAGAGCAGGAAGGATTTATGAAAAAGACTATGAATCCAGATGAGCTAAAAAAGAAATTTGGGGATTTTGAAATGGACAAAGAAAAAGATGAGTGGTCCCAGCAAAAAAAATTGGGAACAACTGATGATGATCATCTAAAACTGCGAAATAGTTTACCACATACTAAAAAACACGTACAAACATTGAAAATTTCAAAACCACAAAATGTTATTCCTTATGACGAATTTCCATTGTTGTCGGGTTTTTACAGCAGATTTTTGCCTGTAAAGATCGTTCTGGCAACATTGGGTTACATTCTTGGAAGAGGCAAAGACACCAAGGTGGAATTAAAAGACTTGCGAGTAGAGTCTTATGATATTGCCGAAGAGTTTGCAGAGATTTTAAGTAAATATGAGAATGAACATGAAACCCCAAGAAACAAGAAAATATCCACGGGACTTCCAAAGAAAGGACGGGAAGACCTGGATCAGGAAAAGATTGCAATGGCTCAGAAAAGATTCAAGGATCAGTTCGTTGGAAAGGTTAGAAAAAGCAGAATCACAAAAAAGGATCATTTTGAGGGGGCATTATCGGCTTTGGGTTTGGTTTATGCCTTTGAGGAGGATGAAAAGATATTCGTTTCATTAACTGAGCTAGGCAAAGAGTTTGCTTTGATGGATAATCCCGTGATAAAGGGGGAATACGAAAAGGGACCGTTAACAAAATTAGAATCAGATTTTATATTGAAAAAACTGATTCCCCAACGGGAATTAGAAGAAAAGTTTGTGGAAACAGCTGTTTCAGTTGTTAAAATATTCCAGAAAGAAATGATATCATCAAAAACCCTCAAAAAAGATTATGAAAAGATCACCCACATCCTAGATGCCAAAATTAAAGATGCAGCCATGGAATACCTCAAGAAAGATCCAAAAGCCCAGGAACTATACAATCTTAATCATTTGGAGAAGGATACTGAGACTGTCCATCGTAAAATCACCCAGTGGAGGCTGGCTACCATGGGGAGATTGACAGAGTTGAAGGTAGTTGATTGGATAATTAATGACAAGGGCGATTCAGTGTATTCTCTGAATTAAAGTCAAGTCATCGCCAGCTAATTTCAGGTTTTGCTAACCTGCAGCATCCTTCATTTTATGAATTATTCTTTTTGGATTTGTAAAAACTGCAACTCCTCTTTATCTTACAAACATCACACATTGGGGAAATGGGCTTGCAGATGTTCTGCCCATACATCACAAACGTATCATTAATGTCAATCCAGAATTTTTTGGGTATTGTTCTCATTAATTCTTGTTCTGTCTCCTCGGGGGTCTTGGTACTCACAAGACCCAGCCTGTTTGATATTCGATGCACGTGGATATCAACTGGTATAGCGGGTTTTTCAAATGCGTACACCAAAACACAGTTGGCAGTCTTTCTGCCCACCCCTGGAAGTGTAACCAAAGTTTCCAGGTCATCAGGCACGATTCCCCGATATTTTGAGTTTATGATTTTTGCCACCTCGATGATTCTTTTGGATTTTACATGGTAGAATCCGATGGATTTTATGATTTTTTCCACGTCTTTTACCTTGGCATTTGCCAAAGATTTTGCATTTTTGTATCTTGCAAATAATACCTTGCAGACTTTGGTTGTGCTTTCATCCTTGGTCCTAGCAGAGAGGATGGTTCCAATCAGTATGCTGAATGGGCCTCCCGTCTCGACTTCATGAAGCTCCCTTAATGCAGTCATTCTGGGCGGTTTTACAGAGTTCATGGTATCAGTCATGCCGCAAAGAATCTTTTTCATGTAGATACTACTACGTACAATATTATATCTGTAGTAGGTATACCCACCATGGAGTTAACCCCAGAGGAAGAATCTGCATTAAAGGGTGAACAGGGGGAGATCATGCAGATGGCATACCGGATTCTAGTTGCGACTGGCGAGGCCACAGATGCGACCAAGCTAATTCCCATAGAGTGGGTACACCTGTCCGGGGTCAATTATAACACGATCGGGGATGCAGGAGAAGAGTTCCTGTCAAGTATCAGTAAACACGCCAGAGTCAAAGTAAAGACGACTTTGAATCCGATGGGATTTGATGCAGATAACGTCTCAAAATACAATCTGGATGAAAATTTCATTTCAAAGCAACTCTCTATAAAAAATTCCTATGAGAGAATGGGTGTCATCCCGTCATTCTCGTGCATTCCCTATGAAATATTTGACATACCAAAAAAAGATACCCAGGTGGCATTTGCAGAAAGCAATGCTGCAATCCACGCAAATTCATATGACAATCTAAAAACAAACAAAGAGAGCGCGTTTAGCGCTTTGGCCAGTGCGCTTGCAGGTAAGAGCCCATATTCAGCACTAAGAAAAGACGACAAATCAGATATTACCATCAGGATGAAGATAAAAGATCCGGATGAGCTGGGTTATGGCATGCTGGGATTTTTTGCAGGTAAAGTAGGGGATACCACAGTGAATATTTCAGGATTAAAAGAGATGGACAACCGCCAGTGTAAAGCCATGTGCGGGGGCATGGGAACCTCTGGGACCTGTGCGAAAATTCTGTTTGGTGATGGTGAATCAACAAATGAAAAGATTGATTTTGATGAGAAAGAGATGAAAAAGGTAAATGATGAGTTAAACACTGCAGAAAAGGGGGATTTGATTACTTTGGGCAGTCCCCAGCTGGGCATAAATGAAATATCGGATTTGGTTGGCAGGTTAAAGGGCAGATCTTTTCAAAAGAGGTGCATGATATTTACACCCAGAATGGTGAAAGAGCAGGCAAAAAAGGCGGGATATACAAACGAGTTGGAGCGTGCAGGATGTGAGATACTATCTGATTGCTGTACCTGTCTGACACCTCTAATCAACAAGGAAAATGTTGATGCGGTAACTACAAACAGCATCAAGGGGGCATTCTACCTAAAGAATTCAAACGGTGTGGATGTTAATTTAAAACCATTGTCGCAGATAATCGAGGATGAGACACGGTGAAGATACTGGTACAGGGAAAAATTCAGGGTGTCGTGTTAAAATCTAAAGACCCGATTAATTTTCTGGGCACCGTGCACAAGAAATCAGGTGTAATCACAGATAAAAGCCACGATCTGTTTGACCAATCAATCAAAGATACGGTTCTTGTCTTTCCAAGCGGGGTGGGCAGCAGCGTTGGGGCATACACGATTTATTCTGTAAAATCAAGTGGTGCGGCACCACTGGCAATGATTTGTGAAAAAGCGGATCTTACTGTTGCTACTGGGTGTGCACTAGCTGATATTCCTTTGTTGGTTGTCTCAAAAGAAGAGTATGATTCGCTGGAGACTGGCACAAAAATCTCAATTGATACAGAGGCTGCAACGCCAATCAGTTGTGATTAGCGATGCGCTGGCACTTCAACATACGGGATCTGTCCAAATTGCTGTTAACGCGGGACATGACAAATTCTAACTAAATTTTGTCGTGTTCAGTTTTGGATCTCAAAAAACTTGTTTAATTCTACAAAATGTGGGAACTGTTCAATTTGTGATCTATTGACAGATATTAAAAATATTCAGGTGTTATGATTATTGTATCTGTTCTTTTAGATGGAGAGTATAATTTTGCTACTTTTCTCTAGGTGTTAAAGCGGAATGTGAAGACAGGTCAGCAATTACAGTAAAATTATCTGAATTAGTTCATTTTTGAAACATTGATGCTATAGTAAGGAATTAAAAAACTTGGAAAAACAAAAGATCCAAATTTATTTCCAGGATATTGACTATCAAATAAAACAGCATTATAAAAAAACAGATAGTTCAGTGACATTCTAATTTTTATCAAAATAGTATTCCAGTCATTTCTATTTTTTGATTCTCTTCAGGACTTGGATCATATTATCTAGAATGTGGCAGAGAATTCTATATCTAATTAATACGATTATCCGCAGTTGGTTTTTCGCAAATAACTATCATATGAAAATCTAGGTATTTAGAACCATGACTATTTCAAGCCTAGTGATCACAAATTAGACTAAACAATCCAATGAAATACGAACAAGTTATTTAGGTCGAAAATGTATAATTGTATCATGATGTCTACTCAAAGCAAAGAAATCAAGGCAGTTCATATTGCAGACTTGGATAACTTGTTGAAAAAATATGATCAATTAAAGGATTTTCATAACAGTAACATAAAATGTCATATATGCTCCAATGAGATATCCTCAACAAATGTTGGAAGCATGAAATTAGTCGATGAAAAATTTGTCTTTGCATGCAACAAAATATCGTGTTATGATAAAATAGTTAAAACTATTCACCAATCATAAATTAGTGCAGCATGACAAAAGATATTATTTTACAAGATGTATTTGTTAGCATGTTTCAAAATTTTGTGGATTTTTGGTGGTCATTTCCGATAATAATTTTATCATATTTACTATTTTATTTCTTCACTCATCCTGACAAGATTGCCATTTGGAGCAGCTTGATTGCGTCTTTGTTTGAAAAGTTAAGTAAACGTTCTGCAAGACATAGCGTAGCCTCGGATATACAAGGTCGAATCTCATCATACATAAAAAATAATCATGCTGATGGAATACTTCCATATGGTTTGAAATTCCGCTGGATCAAAAATGATAATTTCAGCTCATACGTCGAAAAAGACGATGTTATTGTGATCATGGATTATCATAATAATAATGCTAGAAATTTTGTTAATGCAATACGTCAGTACACATCCCAAGCTTTTCTTCCAGTGATCAGGCATGAGTTACCATCTGAAATTTTGACTGCTGCCGAATTGACCATCCAAGAAAAAATAATACGGGAAAAACGCCCTGATGCATTAAATATTTTTAACGAGGAAATATTGTCTGGACAAATAGATAACAATGATGAAATAAAATTATTTTATGATGAGTTTACGCAGTTAAACATATTTGGATATTTTGATAACATATTTCTCACAGAATTTATTTTTACAGGAAAAAGATTACATGAACTTGATCTAAATCAAAAAACCAATGAAATTAAGAATTTTCTTACATTCTTAAGGAACATGGAAAATGAAAATTTTCCATTAGATTATCATGGTGATGTCTTTTGTGTGCAAATAATTCTCGTAGCAAAACCTTTTATAAAACAAACACATGGCACTGCTCCATATATTAAACGTGCAGAACGTGCATATTCAGAAAAAGCAAACTCTCTTTATGTAACAGGACGGGAACCGAATATGGATTTTGTGGATGAAATAATTGAAGAAATTACAGAGAAGAAAATTGGAACAATGGAATGGAACAGAAATTACAAAACCTTAGATAAAAAGAAGAAGAAGAGAAATGCCAAAATAGCTTTGTTTAGATTATAATGTGGGCGTTAATTTTTGCAGAACAGAATGTCATCATGATTCAAATTTACTATATTCATTATTCAATAGTGATTTTTTGATAAATATTAGATAATCAAAAATATGCTATAATCCCCTGTCAAATGAATCGTTTTATTGAGGAGGATTTCCATTCAGACAGATCAGTGAAGAATCAGTCAAAGAAAAAAGCATTAGATATGGGCATCTTTCAACATTGCATCTTATGGGCAAGATGTCCATTGACGTCATCTCGATCTGCCATCTATTCTTCTTTAATTCCATATGTAGGTGATCCAAAATAAACAAAGAAGGATTTCATTACAAGCCTTGCACTTTGGAAAAACTAGTATGCTCCAAGTGAATTGTTTAATGCATTACTCAGATCTTTGAATTATATCAGAATCATCATCATCATCGTGATCGCTTTTTTGTTAGAAACAACACGCCTACCATCACCCCCATCCCAGCAGCCACATAAAACGGAAACAGCGCAAACACGTTCTTTGCGGGATCCCCCGACAAAAATTCGATTATCATGCTGCCGGAATTTGTTGCAGGCGGATCAGTGGATCCCTCCATTCCGTGAATGGAATACGAATGAATTGCAAACTCCCCTATATCCAAATTAGTTACTACGATCCTAGCACCATTGTTCACTGTCAAACCCGCCCTATCAGTAAAGGATATGATTGATTTTGCCTGGGGGTACCAGCCCCTATCCAAATCATGGTGTACCACGATATAACCCTCCTTGGGGGTTTGGACTGCAACCCAGAACTTGAGGTCGGGCGGGGATCCCATTCCCATCTCGATGAACTCCTCATCGAGGGTATCTTTATCATCGTATAGTCGTAACACGGCATTGCCATCCGGATTGGCATACAGCAAATTATTATCAATTGTTACCTGCCAACTAACTGCATGCACGTCATCTAGGGTTCTGATCGGTGCATCACGCAAAACCCTGTTGAACTCATCTGATGGTATCTCTAGCGTCTCAATGATTAGCGAGGGATTGTTTGTATCCTCTTGTGCAAATGCAGGGAATACAAACACACCAGCAAACAGAATTACTGTAAAAATATACTTTATCACAATCTGCAACAAACCTGATTGAATAAAAATCTAATCAACAAATGGCTTTGGATCATCGAGGATCACTTTAGCTACTTCGGGTCTCAAAATGAACTTTGATGGTGCCTGGCCATTCTGTATCATCTCCCTTAGTGCGGTTCCACTAATCTGCTCCTTGACATCATCGCCGTGCGGGCACGCTTTGGGGGTGGTATAAGTAAGACAGGTCTTACAGTAAAAGAACGCCGGAAAGAACACTGGTTTAATTTCAAGTTCTGGGTAGTCAGCGAATATCTTTTGTGCTGCCATTGGATCATAGAACTTGCCAACCCCTGCATGGTCCCGCCCAATGATGATGTGGGTGCATCCGTAATTCTGCCTCATTATTGCGTGATGGATTGCCTCTTTGGGACCTGCATACTTCATCTCGGTGTGTAATGTTCCAAGCTTGCACCTGTTTTCTGGATAGTATGATTTTATCATGGTTTCGTAACACTGTACAATGACCTTATCTGCAAAGTCGCCTGATTTTTTCTTGCCGATAATTGGATTGACAAATACGCCATCACGCGTGGTAATCGAGGTCTTTTGCAGCATTTCATGTGCCACGTGGGGCGGGTTCCTGGTTTGAAATGCACAGATGGTGCCCCATCCCGCATCGACAAAGGCCTGGCGTGTCTGGATTGGTGTTAACCGGTTCTTTCTGATATCAGTGTCTGGAGGTCGCTGAATATAGTCGATTTTTCCGCCGATTAGGTAATCCTTCATGGACATTGTCTTGGCAACACCCGGGTGCTTCAAATCAGATGTTCCGTATACTCCCTGGACTGTCTTTTCCTTGTCAAACGGGTATACCTCGTCTACGTGCAGTACGGCAACTCCTACACCGTCCGGATTTTGTAGTAGGATATCACCTGCCTCTTTGATTTTATCCGCATTATCCTTGTCTGCATCAAGTACAATTGGAATGGTCCATGCCAGACCGTCTGCAAGTCTTCCGCGTGTAATTACACTCTCAAAGTCTTTCTGTCCCAGGAATCCTTGTAACGGGCTGAATATGCCATCGGCGATATTTTCAACATCGTTTGCCAGATCCTCGCTGATTGTAACCGGGTATAATCCTGCGGGATCAACTTTGGTAATTCTGTTTATCAGTGTTCCACCGTGTGGTTTAATTGAATCGTTATCTGTAGTTGACATGTCAAATCTTGGTCAAGGCTCTATATGAAGCCCACACTCTTTGTCCCCCTTTTGCTGCTCCCACCACCATCTGCCCGCCCTGATATTCTCTCCGGGTTTGACTGCCCGGGTGCAGGGTTCGCACCCAATACTGGGAAATCCTTTGTCAAGCAAACTGTTGTATGGTAAATCGTGTTTTTTTATGTAATCCTGGATTTGATCCCAGGTCCAGTCAATAATCGGGTTTATCTTTAAAATTTTGTCGTGTCCGTGATCTAGCTGGAACATTGTAGTGTTGGTCCGGTTCTCTGTTTGGTCACGGCGCAAACCTGTTATCCAGCCATCAAGTGTGCGCAGCATCTTGTTCATTGGGTTGACTTTGCGGATCTCACAGCAGAGTTTTCTATTCTGTACACTATCATAAAACAGGTTGATACCTTTTTTTCGGACCATCTCCTCAACCTGTTTTGTGTCGGGGAATAATATTTCAATGGTGATACCGTATTTTTTACTGACAGTATCTATAATGTCGTATGTCTCTTGTGGCAGTCTCCCGGTATCAAGTGTAAAGAACCGGAATTCAGGATTGATTTTAAGCATGATATCCATGACCACCGCATCCTCGGCACCAAAGCTTGATGCCTTTGCAACTCGCGGATGAAGGTTATCAGAGACCCATTTTAATGCCTCAGGAGCTGTTTTTATTTGCGAGTTGAGCTTGTCCACTATATCCTGCGTGAATTTTGTCACAGTACCACTAGGATTATTTGTTTTATATTGATTACCCGGTGCTAAATTATAAACAAGTGAAACAAAAGCAGAGAAATGGATGAAATATCATATGTTGTGGTTTTTCCAACCGTATTTTCAAGGAATAGGATTCCCCAACTAATTACAAATATCAAGAAAATTCTTGGAATAAAAGATCAGGTGTTCAGGTCTGTCAAACGGGACGGGGATGTCATACTAGTTGATGCAAACGATCCTGTCTTTGCGTCATCTGCGATAAATCTGCTTTTTGGGATTGAGAAGATAGCGATAGCAAGAAAGATTAACAATGATTTTGGCGGGATTGTCTCAGAGATTACGGCAGTCGGCGGTAATCTGCTGTTAAAGGGGGAAAAGTTTTTGGTTAAGGTGGAGGGTGTCTCAAAAGGATTTGTTGTCAAGGATGTAGAGATTGCAGCAACCTCTGAAATCATTGAGAAAAAGGCAAAGCTTGGGGCACATCCGGGAACCGAGCAGAACTATGACAAGCTGCTGTATACATACCTGACAAAAAATAATGCGTATATCTGCATCTTTTTGGATGTTGGGAGAGGTGGCGTTCCATACACATCACAGGTACAAAAAACGATATGTGCCGTATATGACGAGGTCTCTGCGATATCCTGCTTTGAGACAATCAAGCAGGGTCATGACGTAAAGATACTGGTGTGTTACAGGCAGGAATCCGAGCTGATGGGCCTTGCAAAAACTGTTAATCAGATTATTCCAAGGCTGGTGCAGGATACAGTGGAACTTGAATTTTTACGGTTTGCGATCAAGCCAAATGGAATCAAAAACTATTTGATTTTTGTGAATTCGGTGCTGGAGGTGTTGTTAAGATACTCTAATAACCGCGTATCAGTCGCGTTGACACCGCAGATTCACTCTCTTGATTTTATTGATGGTGTGGTTAGGATGATGTTTGAGCGAGAAAAGATTCCGGTTCTGCCGCTTGCGGGGGCAGGCTCCGTGTTGTTTGAGGATGCAAAAGAGATTGGATTGGATAAGAATATGAAGAAGCTGCAGAAATTCATTACCGGTATCAACAATGATGAAATTCCTCCATTTTCAAAAAATGTGGTGGAATCTGCATTAAATACAAAAAAGGTTGTCAGTGTTACAGTGGGACCCAACAACGTTCATGATATCCTGGATTCACTTGAAGAAGAAGAGCATTGAGAATTTAAAAGGCGTATCCAGTTTCATATTGTGCTCAAAATAGGCCAGTTTATCTATCCGTGGGGGAGTGGTCATTATTCTCGGATGATGAGATTGTACGATGTGCTGGGCAAGCACATTACCGAGGAATTTGAGGTTCATTTCTCTAGTAAGGACCACGTCTATGAAAAACTGGTAAAGAGGTTCCCCGAGCAGATAGAGAAGATTCATGAGGTTTTAATGCCGACCCCGATTGATGGCAAACTCGGTCCGAGCATTTCAAAGTCGCTGATAAATATACTATTGCCAGTCTCAAAGAATCCATCGCTAGTCAAACAGATCATTAATTATTTGAGGGAGGAGAGAAGACTGTACAACAAAGAGAAATTTGATCTTGTGATTAATGATGGTGACATGGGATCAAATATTCTGGCTAGGAACCGGGGCATCCCAAGCCTGTTTGTAACCAATCAGTTCAGGCCAAAGTTGTACAACTCAAGATCATATCTTTATCCGTCACTGGTTTTTGTTTCAAACCAGATTGCAAAGGCATCAAAAATTCTTGTTGCCGATTCTCCTGCACCGTATACGATGTGTGAGTATAACCTGAATTTTGTTAAAGGTGTGGAGAAGAAGGTGGTGTATGTGGGTCATTTTACTGGGGATATACAGATCAAAAAGATGGATACATCTGATCTTGAAAGGCTGGTGCAGGACAACAAGTTTGGATACTGGATGAGAACAGGTAACAAGTCAACTAATGATGGGACCGGTCAAAGATATGAAGATGTGTTTCATAATGATGAAATGAAAACCGAGAAAAGAATAATCTCGCATGCAAAAAACGATCCTGGTATTGATTCTGTGCTGGGGAGGGATGGCAACAGATATTCGGTATCTGATGCCCTGAATAAAAAAATTGACTGGATACAAATTGATATTGGCTTTCTTGCAGAGCAAGAGAAAGATACCATCTTGAATTTGTGTGAATACGCAGTTGTAAACGGCTCGCACACGGTAATGGGTGAGATTATGGGTGGAAAATCAAAGCCGATAATCGGGATTCCAGTATATGATGAGCACACCAACAACATTAGGTGGGCAGAAGAGAAAAATCTGGGCGTGCTTGCAGTAAAGACAGACCAGGTGATTCGGGGTATAACCAAAATCAAGGAGAATCATGAGGCGTTTGAAGACAGTTTAAAAGAATTTTCAAAGAATTTTGTTGGGGGTGGTGCTAAGAACACTGCCAAAATTGCCGCCCAGACGCTGGAGGAAAAGAGATAATAGATTATTTTGGGGATTTTGATTGTCTGGCACGCGGGATTTCGATGGGCGAACGGACCGCAAGGGATGATGAAAAAATCCGTGTGTCGGACATTATCATCATCATTGGGTAATCTGGGCGATCTGCTCAATATGATGAAGTCTGATGTACCAATGCTTTGATGGGTAAGAACGCCAAAAACTTGAGATGTGGGAACGCTTTTAAGGAAAAAATGAAGCCAAATCAACAGTGCCTAACTGTCCCGAATGTACATCACGAGAGAAAAAGAAGATAGAAGCAAAGTACGTCGAGGATTTTGAAGAGGAGGACAGGAACAAGGATGATTTATTCAAGTTATTTGATGAAATTGACATTCCAATGAAGATGGATGAGAAAAATAGAAGACATTTCATTTGTAAGCGGTGCGGATTATACGCTACGAGAGAAGAGATATCAGATATCAGATTCAAGTTAAACCAGAGGGAGAAAACCCGTGATGACAAGCATGATGACTATCTGGAGTGGTGGTCAAAAAGTAAGAAAGAAAAAGCGGAAAGCTAGCGTGTGATTACATGGTAAAAAAGAAAGAAGACGAGATACCCGCATGGGTTACTGATGAGATTCAAAATGCAAAATTCAAGAAGGCTGTAACGATAAAAAAATCAGGATATATTCTAGAGTTTTACTACGAGGATAACAAGGTGGATGTGCAGCTGTATGAGGAAGTGGAGGATGGGCGGCACATTGTAACTATGGATGTGGTCAAGGATATCAAGATGGATGACTTGTTAAAGGGCGAGGTTTACGAGTTTGTTTTTGATCAATACAAGGCACCGCTAAGTAAAAAAGTGTCCGAGTTTCTGGAAAAAGAGAAAGAGATAGAGATGAAGGCCATATACCGGTTTGAGTTGAAATCACTTGTGTTGTTGGATGCGGATTCCAGTGCAGATGCCGGGAACACCTAGTCTTTTTTTATTGTTTTTTGAATGCTTTTCCCAGGATGGGGTTTATGATGTAGGGTAACGTGTGTTTTATCCAGACTGCACCGCGCACGATTGGTGGTACGATGATCTCCAGTCTTGGGGAGTTGGCAGCCTGGAGAATTGCCTTGGCCACGGTCTTGGGATCAAGTGCGGTCGGGGAGAACTGGGGCATCTTGTCGAAAGAGGGATGATCGAAAAAATTGGTCCTGACCATGATGGGACTCACTACGGTGACGCGTACTTTGGTGTTTGTTAGCTCGTGTTTTAGGCCTTCTGAAAAACCAAGCATGGCAAACTTTGATGCGCAGTAGGGGGCAATGTTGGGTAGGCCAAAGCTTGCGGCCACTGATGCAACGTTGACTATGTGCCCCGAGTTTTTCCTTATCATGGATGGAAGAAAGTTCTTGATGCAGTAGATCATGCCGAAATAGTTTGTGTTCATTTGGGATTCAATGTCGGCTATGGTAAGGTCGGTGACTGGGCCGTATATTGCAAAACCTGCGTTGTTTACCAGGATGTCAACTGAATCGAATTTTTTTAGGACTGTTTTTGACATTTCTTCTACCTGGTCTTTTTTTGAGATGTCACAGGGGCAGATTAAGGTGGATGCGGCAGTGCTGTTTATCCGGGTTTGTACCTGTTGTAGCTTGTCTTGTCTTCTTGCAACTAAGATTAGGTGTGCCCCACGCTTTGCAAACTCGATTGCAGCCTGTTCTCCGATGCCAGATGAGGCGCCGGTGATTAGGACGACCTTGTCTTTAAAGTCCACAAATCAAAGGAGGATTTGATTGGAGTTAAAGCGGTTTCTATAGCAGTTTTTTGGTGTATAAACATAAAATATCATTTAAAAAATTTAGTCATATACACGACATTCAGTACATTTCCAATTTACATTTTTTGGTCTAGCAGGATGAATTTTGTTTTCCAGTTCGTTTTTACCACCAAAATCATGATAATTTTTACATTCTTTTTCAAATGCTTCTTTTGGCGAATTTGCATAACTTGCTTTGAAATGTGAATGATCATGAGTTTCTAATCTTTGTTTTAGTTCTGCCTTCAAATCAGTATCAGATCTTCCAACATATGATACATTTAAACCTCCTTTAGAATTTTTTGAACCTAAGGCATAATTTCCAATTTTGTTATCACGAATTCTTGAATCAATTTCCTCATTAGTAAAGGAAAATGGTCCATTCATATCTAAGCTTGGCATTTTAAGTAGACCTCATAACTAATGGTTCATAATCAGGAATAACATATTTCACATATCCATCATTTTTGCATGTAAGTTTGTGTGTTTGTTCAGAAATTCTTTCATCGACCCAATCATTACCATTACAAGATTTGCATCTGAGTAATTTTAGATATTTTTGATGTATGTCACTCATAGTATCATGAATATACAAATGCCATTTAGAAATAGATTTTAATAATTTGTTGCAAATAGAACAATTCATGTCTCTAATCCCTGATCCTCTTTTGTGTGTAGTCATTAGCAGTTGTTCTACCATATGATTTTGCTGTTCATCTATTCCAAGACAAATCAAATGTGATCTATTCAATTCTGATTATTTTCCCTTATTCCATCAGAATAATGTGCTATGTGGAAATTACCAAAATCATCACATTCATACTTGCATATTTTCTTCCAACATAGTAATTTTTGATCAACATATGCTGCAGCCAGACCACCAATCAATGAACCAATAAATCCTCCGGCTCTTGCACCTAATACACCACCAGTTACAGAACTTGCCAGTGTCCTGCCTAGATCAGGGATAAATTGTCTGATTGTGATGCTAATAAATGCAATACCAATTTGTTGGAGAATAGAGTTTAATTGCTGAAAAATTAATTCCTCGTTTAACTCCTCAGAGGGATTAAAGAAGATTTTAATTGCTTTTGAGGTAACCTGACATTTGACAAAACCTGAAATATCAAAAGAATTAGAAATGTATTGTTGGCAGTTTAGTAAATCGCCGATTATCCTGACTGGGTCAACCTCCAATTCATACCTATATCGTGGTAATAGCACCATATATTCTATATTTTGTAGGAGCTATTTTAACTAGATCATAACTTTACCACTAGGAAATAGAGGTTATAAAGGATCGATGATGTAAAAAATAATTGAGTCAAAGGATAGGCTTTACACATATATCCTACCTAAAACCAAAATCTGATTAGTTACTATGACCCAAAAAATGTTACAAAAAGTGCCACAAAAGATTTTGAAAGGAGATCGCGTATCTATACCAAGAGAATTTCTAAAAAACCAAAATTTACAGGTAGGAGATTATGTTTTGGTTGAGAGTACAGACAAAGGACTAAAGATAGTTCCAGCTCAATTTGTAGAACGCGATTAATTTTTCTTTATTTATTAATTATTTCCAAAAAACATATTTGAGGTAAACTTGTTATAAAAATTATAATTTTTTAGTGTTTCATTAGAAAATCAAGGTAAATTTTCAAATTTTTTTAGTTTTTCAAGAATTTCGTCATTTGGAGGATTTTGTCCTAATTGTACGCATGGGATTTGGTTTTCCATGCAGCCCCCATAGTTTTCTTTGTATTTGTGAGTTTTTGTTCTTCAGTTATTTACAATAAATCTTTTTGTATGGAGGCATTTTTTTGTCCTTTGCGACAAGTTTAGCGATCTTATCTCATAAAATCTTGATTTCTACGTGTGACACTTCTAGATCCACATCAGATGCAATTTAGATCGAAGTGATCATAAAAAAATTATCGGTTCTGGTGCATTTTGGTGATCAGATCACTAGAATCCACCAGAACCGTTCCAGTGCTAGGGTTTGATCACTGGATACTTTGATGATATCCTAGATCTGAATGGTTCCCTAGGTTAGGTGTTAGTGTTTGATTATTCCTTAGCTGTTTATGTAATTAATGATAATATTCCCGTTAGGTTCGAAAGATCCTATCGGGAGGTTCTTTTGTTCAGCAGTCCTTCCTACTAAAAATCCTATTTATATATAGGTCAGGGATATGGAGAGCCTTCATTTGTAGCAATTCGTAATTTGTCATAATTGGCTATTCATATCTGTTTGATGTTACAGGATATTTTTAAAAAAATTTCATGGATTTCTATAATGTTTCTAACTCTATGTCTTGATGATATCCCTAGGTCTGATAATATTTTATAAATCTGAATGGCATCCAAGGTCACTGCAACGGTTCCAATACTTGATCACTGGATATTTTGATGAATCCCGGTTCCGGTGGATTCTAGTGATCTGATCACCAAAATGCACCAGAACCGCGATCAGTCTGAATTTAATTAGGATCAATCAATTTGACTAAAATGTTAACAGAATTGATCGATCCGATACATGAGAGTGTTTCTCATTAAAGAAGTGAATGATTATGAACAAAGGGAAAAAATTTACTGAAGAGATCAAAGTGGAGGATAAAGAATTAATTAAAAAAATATCTACTGATGAACTTGGAAATATTGTAAAAGATGCACCTAACATTCTAGGGATTACGGAAGATTACTCAGATCTAAAAATACTGTCATCATTTAGGGTTGGAAGAAAATGGTGGAATAATGGTAAAACTAATTATGAGAAAAAAGAGATTAATTTTGCATTTGTTCCATCAAATGAAGAAAGAGCAAAATGGGAAATAGATGCTTTCCCCAAATTGTCAAGCCTACTAACATATCTCAAGAAAGAGTATGGACATATTGGTGCATTTGAAGTAATTTTTTACAGAATTAATAAACCAAAATCATTTTATTTTGAAAAGAGACCCACAACTACCATTGTTTATGTGAATCTAGATTCGTATCAAAAATACCATTCTGCGATAAATCCAGAGATAAATCAATTAAGAATTTCTAAATATTTTTGGAAAATAAAACGTGAATATTCTACAAAAGTTCCAATCGCCTTCTTCAAAAATAAGCCTCCTTCATCATTAGTAGATGATCTAAAAAAATCTAACTATAAAATAATTGAAAATATAATTAAAGAATATGAAACAATGGGAGATGAAGAAAAAAAGGATATTAAAACAATATTTGAACATTCAAAACTGGCAAATGATACTGTTGAAGAATTTAAGAAACTAACCCCAAAATCTCCAAAAAAACAACTAAAACTTTTCATAAAAGTGTTAGATGGATTAACAAAAAAAGAAGTTGAAACTCTTTTAGTTGAATTATTGAAATCAAATACATCTAGAAAATTATTTGGTGCAATCAAAAATCTACCGACAAAAGATAAAACTCGTATTTCAAAAAATTTACCTGATATGATAAGAATGCATAAACATTATGAACAATTAGAAAAAAGTTTGAAGGAATTTAAAAAGAAAATAAAAGAACATGTGGAATCAAATACAAAAGATGAAAGAGACATACACCGATTTCTTGCTAAAGATTACTGGTTATTGGGAATTGAATATTTTGGTAGGAAAATTCTTTCGGATATTGATGAAAGTGGGAAAAGAACCGGCGATACCAACATCGGTAGAAAGAGAGCAGATTTTATAATTTTACAACGTTTGGATGGTATTGATACATGTGTAGTAATTGAAATCGAAGAAGCAAATGATAAAATTTTCAATCTAAATGGAACAATTTCAAAAAAAGTTTATGACGGAATTGTACAGGCAGTTGATTACACATTAGAACAAAAATTCAGAGATGTTCATTCCAAAGGTCTAGCAATTATTGGCTCTTTGAAAGCATCTGATCTTTCTAAAGATGAAAAAAAGAGATTGCATCTTTTGGCAGAATCATTTCCTAATGTAGAAATTTTGACATATGATCAGATTATTGACAAGGCAGAATCAACATTACGATTTTGGAAAAAAATTGAGAATAAGAATTGATTTTTACTCTTTTTAAATAAAATGAGAGTTAAATTCGTGCGTAATTTTTGACATTGATACAAGTAACATTTGATTTTCTTTTTATGATAAGTTATCAGAGATGAATTTTTTTTCCATCTTCAAACCAAGTTAAAAGGGGTTTATTTGTCAGATTAAATTTTATAAAAAGCCCTAGTTTATACCGAAATATTCCAGACTGATCTGTAAATTTTTCTAGTTTTTTGATATCACATTCGTCTGTCCCATCTTTCTTAATTTCAATGACTAAAAGATTGTCCTCATCTGTATCTCTGGTGTGGATTATTATATCAGGTATGACGAGATCACTTTTCTTTTTTTCAGAGCATTCTTTTATTCCCATCAAGATCTTTTGGTCGTGTTGACTGTGTTTGTTATATTCACAATCAACCATATGCTTTGGAAAGAATTCTGTTAAATACAAGTGGAGTCTGGCAGAGATTGTTCTTTCATTTACTGATTTTTCTAATAAAAAAGAATCAATTTTAAAAAGTTGATCTAGACCGGTTTCGACTTTTTCCTTTATTTCCTTATTAGAATAACTGGCATTAGTCATATGTAAACAACCTGTTTGTGGAATCATGCCCAAATATTTGTATCATATTTTCAATGAGAAACAAATAATTTCTTTAGAATTGCGACTAGCATGTCACCTAGTTTTTCATGATAGTCTGATATTAAACTCAATTTTTTATTAAATGGTTTTTCTAGATATTTTATTTGTAGGTTACCGCGCCATCTTCTGCTACATGTAGCACCTTCCAACTATATGATTTGGCATTAATTACATCGGCAATTGCCTTGTGAAGTCTTTGCAAATGAGGATTGGCAGTCTTGTTTGATAATAATGCGACATGGTCTACTTGACCTCTGTTCATTCCATCAAATACCACAAAATCAACTGGATGTAAAATTGCCTTGACATCATATGGATCATACTTTAGTTTTAAGAAATTCTTGTTAAGTGCTTGATTGACTAGTTTTGGAACTTGTTCTCTTCCTCTCTGTCTTGATTCTTCTCTTATTTTTCTTTCCTCCTCTGCAAATTTGTCTTCATTTTTGTCTAACCGTTTTGTTTTAGCATCATATGTATCAAGCCATGTTTTTTCTGTTTTTTCTTTGGAGAACAGTTTCAAATCGCTTGTTCTCATTATATTATCACAGTTAGGACACATGCAGTGAATGATCTTTAACCGGTTGAACATCTCAACAAAGGATTCCTCCATTAATATGACACCAACTTTACATGGTAATCGTTAATTGCATCACGGATTTGTTTCTGATGTTTATTAAGAGATGCATTTCCTGTCTTTACATCCATAAATGTAATGTGGTTAATCTTGTTGTCAGAAATACCATCAAAGACAATCATATCAATTGGTTCTGCAAGGAATCTGCAATCAGATGGTGTTAGATCAAAGTTTTTGTGGGCAGGAAGAATTTTTTCAATGATCTTTCCTATTCCAACTGCGATTGCAAGCCTTTCAGATTTTATCGTGGCGCTTCTTTGTCGTTTCAATAATTCTGCAGTTCTATCTTTTAGTTCTTGGAGTAATTCTTCCCTTCTATTTTCTGCTTTGGACGGGAATTTCCCTCTTCCATCAAACAAAAGTGATTTTGAAAGTGGGAATTCCTCTTCGCAGTTTGGGCATTCTGCAATCAATTTTGATTTGTTAAGAATTTTGATAAATTCAGATACATCAAGAGACAACAATATTTTTCATAGAATATGAACTATATATCAATTTCTTACAAATTCAACAACTTTGAATCAAATTCAGATTTAATTAATTGTAAAATCACCAAATAACTTTGAATAAACGTCATCAGCTTATGAAAAAATTCAGAATTACATCCTGCAAGATGAGAATTCTTCAATTATAAGATCATGACTTGATCCAATTCCCAGAGTTACAAATTAGAAAAAATGCAAGATGTTCGCCGGATCCTAAATATTTGAAATGGAAGAAAAAATTACTGGCAAAAAAAGACTGATCAAACTCGAATTAATTTCAGGCTTTGAAATTTTGGAAAAACCAGTTCAAATTTTCTTTAGGTTAATACGTGTCCAAGGATACTATTTGGTATGAATACAACCATTCATGTTGGAAAATGTGGCGTATGCAATAGTCCAGGTGTTGAACTGACAGAACATCACGTCGTTGAATATCTAGACAAAGAGGGTCGAACCCCAAAAATAGATCTATGTAGAAACTGCCACGATGCTCATGAAAGATATCGAAATTATCTTCGTGATGAATGCGGCATCAATATTGATCAAAGAAAGGATTCTGATTGACCGGGTTGGTTTACAAACAAAAGATTGTTTTTATTGATGTGCACATTCCGGTGTGTAGATTTGATAGTATGAGTGATAAACGACATTTCAGACACACCATCTTTAATTAAGTCAATACTATATGAAATTAAATGTCTGTCGAAACAGGTGATATTCAAAAACTGAAGGAATTCTTAGATGATCTTGAATGTTACATAGGTTTATTCGTTGATGAGGAACCTTTCCCACATTCATTCAAGAATAAAGATGACAATAGAAAAATTAATCTTATGCGGAATGCCTGGAAAGAAACTCGTCCACGATTTGAGAAATTGCGTGAATATCTGTCTTCAGAAAAAGCATTCAAAAAACTTGAAGAGGTAGGATTAACTGCATCCTCTTTAGATTTCAAACTAAGTCTAGTGGAAGAATCAATGAGAAGAATTGATAAAGTTAGGGAACTAGGAAGTAAAGAAGAAATTTCTGATAAATCACATAAAAGATTCAGATTTTCAGGGTTGAGAAACCCTTGGCGAAAATATTTTGAATATGCAGATATTATAATTGGAAGTATGGGTGCTGTAGGAATTCCCGGTGCTGATGCGATAGGAGAATTCAAAAGAGTTCTAGAGAAAATTCTAAAGTGGCAGAATAAAAGATAATTTTAGATCCTGTCAGATATCTATTTTGCATTATCCCAGAAACCCTAATCAATGAAACAAAGACAGCTATTAAGAAAAATGATTCTTGTTTTTACCATACAGCATCTTCAACAGAAATCAGGATCTATCACCAAAAGATCGTAATTATGAGATACTGGAATGTCATTTCATCTTAGATCATATCATATTTGATCAGTTCGTATTCCAGTAAAACATTGTATTTTACCTGTCAAGCCTCACAAAATCATCCACATAAAACAGGGTTATCCTAAATACTATTTCATCATCTCAATTTACCATTACTATATTTGATTATTCCACGGTAGGTTCAATCAACTCAGACATGTGGTTTAGCATGCATATTATGGATTTTAATTTGTCCTGCATGTTATTATCTAGTAACTCGTTTATGAAATGATATGCCCTTTCAGGTTTTTTAAGGTATTTTGTTTTTAATTTGGAATATATATCAGGGGCAAGTGCGGAAAGATAACATTCTAGATTATCAGATATGGTGAATGTGTTAGTTGCATGATTGATACTCTGGTCGTTTTCTATCGATTCTATTCTTTGTGTATCACGCTGATCTGAAAAATCCTTGCCATCCGAGTCTGCAAGTATTATGTACGGTATGTCAAATATCTTCAAAAGACGTTTGAATTTTGGAAATGATTTGTTGCCTTCTACGTCGACTATCAGCAGATCCCTCTCAACGATTCCTAACGTCTCACTGTGAGAAAGCAGTGTCTCAAGAAATATCCGATCTGATGGTCCCTCCACCAATACGACCCCTTTTGTAAAAAATATGTCGGTTTTTAACAGATGAAATGCACCCAGATTGTCTTTTAACCATTTACGATCTTCATCACTAGGTTGTATTGCATGACTACTGCCCCCCGTCTTCTGAATGCGTGTTATATTCATGTTATACATCATCTCAAGGGATGCCAAAACCGGTGAATGCGTAATGATGATGATTTGGTTGCTTTTATCTGCATACTGAGACTTGTATTTGAGAATCTTGTTCATTAGGGATTTTATCTGGATGGGATGCAGGTTTGTGGCCGGCTCATCCATCAGTATCGTCTCATCCTTTCCCATACATTTGGATAATAAGAATAATGATTCACGTATGCCCGCACCTACGGTATTAAAATCTAGCCAGACAAGAGAATTGGGTTCATGAAACTTTATCGTTGCCTTGTCTGGAATACGTCTTTTTCTAGGTTCTGGGTCTGACTCTAATTCACTTGAGATTATCTGGATATCAAAGGTCATGTCATCCTGCATTATCTCTTTAAATCCTTTTTTTATCGTACCAAGTTTTTCAAGATCGTCTTCATGTCCGCTATTTTGAAGCCAGAAGATAAAGTTTTGCAGGTTGCTTCCATCGTTTTTAAAATTGGATTGATCTAGGGTTACGATATTCTGAAAGTTTCTACTCTCCGATATTAGAGAAATTCTGTTCTTAAGCATGTTACCAAGCATTTGAAAAAAGCTGTGCGAGTCATTGTCATCTTGTCGCAGTCCAGACATGGTTCCAATGGATTGTAATTTGTTGTAATCGGCGGAATTTAAAATATTAGATTCACTACGGTCGTTTGATTTGCTTGTGAATCGCTTAAATGGTGGAAAGTTGTAAATTAAGATAACCATGTCTTCATCCATGGAAAATTCTTTGGTAAAATTCTCTATTTTGAAATGCGGATTGTTACTAGAGTCCTCTAGAATAGATCCAAATGTTTTTTCGGATATGCCATTTCTGGATACAGGATGTGGTGTAGAGTGTATAGTAGCAGGAAAATGCGATTTAGCATGAACCGTCAATCCAAATTCAGGTATTTCTAGATAAAATTCCATATCTGAGCTGTGTTTGGTAAAAGGTGTATCATGCCATATGATCTTTATACATATGTGATCAAATTTGTCAATTAGATATGCAGGATAATTATGTTCAATTAGTCGATACATTTCATGACGTTTATCTATTGGGATCACACCAAGAATTTCTATCAAAAACTGTTTTTCAATGTATGACAGGGTAAGACCAATTTGCATTTCATGTGTCTGTCTTGGCTGCCATGGTTTGTCTTGTGTTGTAGTCCTAGTTAGGCTTTGCAGAAAAAAGTCAATTGCTTTGAATATTGAGGATTTACCTGAATCGTTTGTTCCAACAATGATATTTTTATCATCGAATTTGATTCGTGTTTTAAAATCATAACTGTATAGCCCATCGATCTCTACAAAATCAATTTTTACCATTAATAGTATTGGAGATACACATACAAAAAGATGATCAATTTTTGATTCCATTTTGAACAAAATGCTGATCCGTATCTGTGTAGCCATCTTTGTCTTAAAACAATATGAGATCAATATGATGATGATTTTGATGATGATATTACCACGACTTAATACGAAAATTAAGTCAAAACAGATGGAGGGGAATGAATGCCAGTAACAACTTCAAATAAATCAATAGTGCTGCGTTTAATTCAAAAAGCAACAGATAATCCAGATGTAGATATTAGAGGGATTTTAGGTAAAAAAGGATTACAAAAAAGCATTTATTTTTTCAACTTGAAGCATAATCGATTTAGTTTTAGATGGGCAGACTATGGACCATCAAGTGGGGAGGTTCAACAAATTTTTCATGATTTGGCATATGGGAATAGAATTACGATTAAGGATATTAAAATTGGAAAAGAAAATGCATCTATCAAAAATATGCTGTACGTAAAGGATTCTTTGGATTTTGAGGAATTTCTTCCTGAATTAGACAAGACATTAGATGAGATTATAAAATTTACAGCCGGGATGGGACCTAGAGAGTTGGAATTACTTGTCTCAGTTCATTATTGGGCACAAAGACAACAGGAACTGACAGATGAATGCACTGTTGATTATATTCATGAAAAATTGACAGGATTAAAGCAGGATGCAGGATTTACCAGTGCAGATGTTAAAGGGGCAATCCAATATCTAAAAGATGGTAATTTCCTTGTTACTGTTAAAGAAGAATAATTAATCCGGATTTTGTGTATTTTATTCCTTGTTGTACGAGTTTAATTTTTCTTATACAAATATCAGAAAGATCAATTTTAATTAAAAATTTTAACACATCTCAAATCAATTAATAATTTAAATCAATTTTATCAAATGGAAAATTAACAGTATCGTCAATTTCTCCTGGTGGTGAAATATCATTACAAAGTAAATTATAAGCACTTCTATAATAATGCCATATTGTATATTCTGCATCATCACGTTTCTTTTTTGAATCAATTTGCACATGATAGACTTCAATGTTATTGTTTCGCTTTTGCATGAACTCATTTAAACATAAATTTTGTTCATTTTTACTTTCATGTTTTTGCATGTTTCCTGCAATATTTCCTTGTCCTACGTAAATTGCTTTTCGTACACCATTTTCTTTTATAGCGATAACATAAACTCCAAGATATAGTGGCCACTCATAAGGAGGCGACCTGAAATCTACTAGACTACGATAAGTAATTGGCTCACTCCATGGTAATGTCAATATTTATCCCTCAATTTTTTTCTCTTGTAGATTACATCAGCAACAGTTCTTCTGTAGGATTTGGCCTTGGGTCTTATGGTTACAGTTTTACCTACTAATTTGGAAAGGTTTTTCTTTGCAGCATAATATCCACGTTGACCTCTTTCAGGTGCATTAATTTGAGCAATTCGTATGTATTGTGAACCGCTAACTCTTTTTCTAACTTTAAAAGTATCGCCATCAACGACACGTTGAACCTTTCTTCTAACAGAATACTGTTTTCTTGCCAATTTTATCTCCTGTCTACCTTCCTTCTAGATGATCCCATAAATCCGTCAGGTAACCCCAACTGTCGAGCTAACCAACCACCGGCTGTTTTAGGTTCAAAATTTCTTTTGTAGCCAGATCCGCCTTTTGTACTTTTATCTCTGTTGCAGGAAACACATGCTGGAACTAAATTCCTAAGATAGTCTGTACCGCCTTTTGATTTTGGTTTACTATGATCAATTTCCCAGGCACCATGATTTCCAACTATGCCATAATTTGTTAAAGATATTTTCTTTCCACAATAATTACAATAACCACTGGTTTTATCATACACATAAACTACAGTTTCATTGTCAAATCCCAACTTAGTTACACCTTACATACATCATTGGTTCCTCATCTCTTTCATCATCAAACTCTCTGATGATTCTGGGATACATTTGCGTCTTCATCAACAAAATTAGAAAAGAGATATTATTAAATACCATCAACATAGTATCTTTAATGAACGAACTATCATGAGTAAGCACGCACGATTACGTATACATATTGCCCCATTAGGCTTTGAATCAGATAGAATTGTCTTACCGGCAATCGATATGAAGGCAGACAAAGTTTGGATATTGATACATAATAACCCAAAAAAAACTAAAGCACAAACATATCTTGATGATATCAAAACTAGACTACGAGAGAACAGAATTGATTTTGATATCAAGGAATTAGATAGATTAAATTTGTTCAGCATCATAAAAGGTGTAAAAAGCATTATAGCTGAGAGTGAAAACAATACATATTATATCAATGTTTCATCAGGATCTAAAATTCAAGCCGTTGCATGTACAATGGCCTGTATGATGTTTAATGAAAAAGATAATTTAATTCCATATTATGCGCAACCGGAAAATTATTTTGAATATAATGGAGAACAAATGTCTACAGGATTGGAAAAGATTATTGATTTGCCACAATATGATATTAAAACACCTGATAAAAAACTTATACAGACATTACAAATAATAAAAGGAAATGAAAATAAAATCAATAAAACTAATTTAGCACTTGCTGTAGATGACAAAAAAATTATCGAGATTGGTGCAAAAAAAGATAATTATGAACAAGCAAGATTTACAAGTTTGGATAAAAATATCATTCAACCTTTGATGAAGGATTGGGGATTTATTAAACAAAGTAAGATTGGACGTACAAGATGGATTGAAATTACTTCCAAAGGAGAAGAAGCATTGGAAATATTAGATTAAATAAAGTATTTCTTTGATGAAAATTATTTGATGTCTGATAAATTCTTAAAGTTATATTATGAGTATGTGATATCATTGGACAGAAAATTAATACAATTTTACAGAAAGCAAACAATGAAAAATTATAATTATTAACAAAATATATAGAATTTACATAGATGGATTAATTGGAAAATTCAAGATTGTTCATCATATTGAAGAAAATAAAAGGATATTTTCTACAGATAAAAACCTTAGAATCAGAAATCATTTCGGAATGCAGGAGAATTGAACTGGAATAAAATATTTCTTACTTTTAATATAAAAAAATGAAATTTATGGCTAAATATGATAATTTAAACCTCATGATTAGAAAAAATAGAGAAATTATTGATTTCTTGCATCTCTACGGATTTGTCTCATGATATCACTGAAAACATTTGAGACAATAAAGTCAAGAAATTCACTTGCTTTCTCAACTGAAAAATCTGTACCACCTGGAAAATTAAGATGACCACTGGTTATGGAATAATTTTCAAATCCATCTGGCATTTTCTCAAGTATTTCTCTGAAAAGTTCTTGTTGGTCTGTATCTGCATCCCGTGTATGAGGCATGTTATTTGCACAAGAAGCATATAATGCTCGAGTTAGATTATCAGACGAATATGCATGTTGGTAGATTGTAGCTGCAAATGCAAAGATCAAACTAAAGAATTCACCAGCATGAGGCGTGGGTTGGAAATGCTCATCAGTTACATCTTCGAGTGGTTGAATCACCAGAGATTGTATTTCATCTGAATTCCATCTTTCAACAATATCTTTCCAGGTAGGTTGTATACTCATGGGATTAAATATAACCAATTCTAATTTTTATACCTTGTGATAATCCTATGAAATCTGGTATCCAGAAAGTAGTAGTTCATCCTCTTATTGTAAAGAGATCCTAGGATGTAAGTATCGGCGTGTGGAGGAATTCAAGAGAGAATGATTAATGAGAAATAACAACATTGAGATCATGCGTGATTCAATGCCAAATTATTTTTTGGATTCCGCATTCAAATATGATATTTCATAAAAATAATTTCTAGATTTTTCATTAGAAAATCAACTGCAGATCAAGGCAAATTTTCAAATTTCTTTAATTCTTCAAGAATTTCATCATTTGAAGGATTCTGTCCTAATTGTACGCATGGGATTTGATTTTCCATGCAGCCTCCATAGTTTTCTTTGTCTTCAGTAATCAAGATCATGCTGTTCTCATCGGCGTATGAAATTACTGAATAATCATACTGGATACGAAATCCCATATTTTTTAGTTCTCTCACACTTACGGCCTGGTATCCTAATTTTCTAAATTCGTCTGCCTTTCCCTCGTACATTTCATCAAAAAGAAGAGACAGCATGCATTCAATATCAATGACAGGTATTTACAGGTTTTAAAAATTGATCAGATGTGATATCATGTCAGGTATGAAATACGATTCTGTAAAGAAATTAAAATAACTACATAGTTTCCATGTTTTTTACCGTATCAAATCAAAGAATTATTAAAAGTGTAAATTCCTACCAAACAATATGAAAAATTATTATCGTGTAATACTAGGTAAAGGGAATTCCTTTGCTGAACAAGCACGTAAAGGCAATTTTATTGCCGGGGGATTTATCCAGGACATAGATTTAACGAATCATCTTTCAGACGATCGACGTGGATTTTTTGAAATGCTTGTACCAATTTTTCTTAAACAAAATCCGGATAAGACAAGAATTTCTGCCGGACTTGCTTCTGGAATGCTCTGGACAATGGTAAAAGAAATTCAGATTGATGATGTTGTATTATGTCCTGACGGTAAAGGTAACTATTATGCAGGTGAGGTTACAGATAACTATGAATTCCATAAAGATGAAGACTTGCCTCATCATCGTGCAGTACGATGGAGAGAAAAGATAATTCCACGTGGTGTGATGAGCCAACAGCTTTGTAATATTACTGGTGTACCAGGAACTGTAATTAACGTTAGTAAACATGCAAAAGAAATAGAGGATTTACTTTCTGGAAATTACCCTCAGACGATTCTTTCAAATGATGTAACTGTAGAAGATCCAAATATTTTTGCTCTTGAAAAACATCTTGAAGATTATCTTGTACGTAATTGGGGATCCACTGAAATTGGTAAAAATTATGATATTTACGAGGAGGATGGGGAGATGATGGGTCAGCAATATTCAACTGGTACAGGTCCAATTGATATTCTAGCGGTAAGTAAAGACAAAAAAACGCTTCTTGTAGTCGAACTCAAGAAAGGAAGAGCAAGTGACGTTGCTGTAGGACAGTGTCAAAGATACATGGGGTATGTAAAGGAAGAACTTGCAGAAAAAGATCAAGATGTAAGAGGAATCATAATCGCATCTAAAGATGACAGAAAAATTCAATATGCTCTTTCAGTTGCTCACAACATAGAGTTTTACACTTACAAAATAGATTTCCAACTTGAAAAGAAATACAGTATTACATAAAATGAAAGAGTCTTGAAAACAAGCTGGGGTTCTATTGTGGTTTTTTACCACATAAATGATAATTTTGGGTCTGTTTTTTTAATGATTGTTTGAATAATTTGCCAGAGGGAAATTTCTACTTTGTCAAACGATAAAAGATTTTTAGAATTTGGGATTTCTGACAGTACGATTAAACGGTAACACATCAAATAAAAAAAATCAGAGGAATTGAAGTGTCGATAATGATGCGTGTTATCTCTGAGAATATTTTCATCATACATTTTATAATTCGGGATAGTTCCAAATGAATTCTAAAATTATGATTTTATGATCAATTATTTTTGCTATAAAATTTTGCAAATCATTCTAATTTTACAGTGCAGTCAAATTACTCATCAACTAACCAATGCACTCAATAGTAATCTTTTTTCTTAAGGAAGTTTTGGCAATATTATGATCAAATATGCAATTCTCGATACAAACATTTTCCTGCATTATAATATTTTGGATATAGATTGGTGCAAAGAATTAGGATCAAATGAAGTTGAAATTATCGTATGTTCTACAGTTTTGAGAGAATTAGATGAGAAAAAATTTGATGGTAATGAGAAAATATCTGATAGAGCGAAAAAAAATTTAACCAGGATAGAATCTTATGATTCAAGTAAGAGAGAGATAAAAAAGAATGTAAAATTATCTGTGAATATTAAAGAACCAGATATTGATTGGAAACATCATGGTTTAGATTCAAGTTTGAATGATGATAGAATTTTAGGATTTATCATAGAACGAGAAAATTCAGATGATGTATTGATAACTAATGATTCCACACCTAAAATAAAAGGTAAGGGAATGGGCATACATGTAATGAAACTTAACTGTGACATGCTTCCTGATCCTAAGAGTGAAGAGCGTAAAAAATTTGAAAGAATAGAAAATAAATTACGAATATTTGAAAATAAAATTCCAGATCCGTCTATACAATTAGTTTCAGAAGAAACCAAAGATGGTCTGCCCAAATTCGCTGTTAAGATAATTCAAAATCTTTCTACTGAACAAATTGAAGAAATAATATCAAGAAAAGAACAAGAGTTGAGTAAAATTTCCTTCCCACTCACATTAAACATTATGCCATTTATGATTGATAAAGATGGATATCAATCAGATGTCAAGGAATACTTGAATTTGTATAAAACATATCTTGTTGATAAAAATCCGATTGAACAGGAACTTTCAACAGTACTAAAAATGGATTTTATCTTGTCATGTGAACAATTTCCTGCTGAAGAAATACATTGTTACATAAAATTTCCAGATGGTTTTAAAATATGCAAACAATCTGATCTACCAGAAATACCATCCGAGCCCGTAGTACCCAAGCCTAGAACATTTTTTGAACGAAGTTATCGTGAGATAAAATTTCCTACAATGCAATTACTAGATACTTTTCCACTACAGATTAACCCAATTCCTAAAAGGAATATTACTATTGACTTTAATTCTAATATAATTGAAATAAAAATCGATAAACTCAATCATGGTTTGGAAATTCCCATTGATACTGTATATGTAAAAATGCCCTCTTTGGATCATGCAAAAAACTTTGAAATATCTTGTATTATTCATGCATCAAATTTGGTTGAACCAAAACAAATGAAAATCCCTATAATTGTGGAAAAAATTGAATAAAATGAAGGATTGGAATATGCAGAAAAATTCTTTCAATTTAGAATAATTTTTCATTCTTTAAAAAAATTGGATTATCTGCTGTCCAAAAAGTGGTTTACGTCTATCATCATCATATGGAAAAAATGGGGACATTAGTAGATGTATGCTAGTCATGATAAAACTAGACAAATGCAAAGTCAGATGAATCATCAATCAGAAGAGAAAATAAAGAATTAGAAATAACACGTTTTCTATATACGGAAGATGCACATGAATATTTTAGAAGATCGATTAGATTATGCTAGAGTTTTTTTATAGGTTTTCTTCATCTGTTTTAGATCTCTGGCTACACCCTTGCCTTTGCTAGTTATTGATAGATAACCATCAAAAGTTGATTCGATTAATCCTTCATCTATCATTTCTTGTGTGTGCCTATCAACGCTTATGCGTCTCATGCGAGGATTATCATATAACGAAGATTTTACAATAATTTTAGAATCAACTTGTTCTAACAGATACCACTTGTGGGGACACGCTAAAACCAAATCAATTGGGTCAGACTGAATTTGATGCATATCTAAACTGAATCATTTATTCCATTAAAACCATATGATTATCGTGTCCAAGAGGTACATTTACCACAAACTACTGTCTTACAAAAAATAAGAAATTTTCAAAAAAAAGACACATTTGAGTTCTTTTCTGTCTTTGGAAAATAAAAAAATATGTTTTACAGCAAGTATTCTTAAAACAGAGGATTACAAAAACAATTAGAGTTGAAAAAATCAGATATCAAGCTACGATCAGAGATCAAGATTCAAAATACCGTGTGTACTGCTGACCTCAAGCAGGAAGTCAACCTGAAATCATTTAACAAATACGAGCACCTCACTGCAAATTTAGAGCTGTATCGGTGTGGATATGTAAAAGATGACGTCATGACAGGCAGGGTGACAGTCTTTAGAACCGGAAAGCTGATCTCTGTGGGTACAAAAAGCCCGGAGCAGGCAAGACGAGAACTACGCAAAGCATGCAGGATACTACAAAATTATGATCTGACAAAGCCTGTCAAGATTACACCGCTGGTAAGAAACATCGTATCAAGATTTGACATGGGTAAAAAACTTTCAATAGAAAAATTGGCAAGAACTCTACCCAGAGCCATCTACGAGCCAGAACAGTTTCCAGGTCTAATTTACCGCATTCAGGACAGCTGTGTTGCGTTACTATTTGCATCAGGAAAAGGGATTATCGTAGGTGCAAAAACAATCGAGGAGACAAACTCTGCGTTCTTTGATGTGGAGTCTCGGATTTAAAACTCTGTTTTCGTGGTTTTATAATATCTTTGGGTGCTGAAATATGAATTTTCACTGAATTAAAAAATATATTTAGATTCAAGTCTAATGAAAATCAAGATTTCTTGATCAACACCGATACTTGACATGTAGAAAATTTTTACCTAAACACTCACTAACTACCTGTACAAAATATGGTAATATTTAATACTATTATCTTTCTAATTACCACATTGTTGAATCCTCAAAACTTGCTACGGCAAACACGACAAACTCCTTAGACCGTGATTCCCATGTCCATTGTAAAGAAATTTGGTTTGAAAGAAGGTGATCACCTAGACTGGGATCTCGATAAGAAGGGCAAGAAATGGATTGTAATAGTGAGGAAGAAATAATGGCGTGTAATACGGGAAATAAAATTTTGATATGTGCGGTGGGGTATATCTTCTGAATAAAATTGAACAGTTGTTTGCCTCATTAGGATGCGATTTTTCAGCAAGACAAAAGGTTGATGTAAATAACAAATGGCTTTGTTTCATCCTAAACGATCCTAAACTTAAGATTCCAATACTGTTTATAGAAAATGGACCGAAAAACATTGCAGAGGTAAAGCTAACCCAAAGAGATTCTATAGCGTGTTTCATATTGTTTAAAGAACGTAACACCATCTTTTTAAAATCTGGCAGCACTAGTCATACTCTGATTCTAAAAAATGATTCCGAATATGACAAAATCTCTGCCATTATTCAGTCATGCGACATCACTAATGGCATAAAGGCACTTGCATTAACAAAGGCAATAAAATCTGCAATAAGAAAGATTTCAAATGCAACCGCTGACTTTGACAACCGTGGATTGTTTGCAACATACTATCTGCAAGGCAGGATGTTTAATGATGTGACTCATGATATCACATCTGATATTAATTCCGTAAAACAAAATATTGGCAATGCCGGTGAAATACTGAGAATCCTTGGGTATGATGCTATTGATCCTGCAAAAACATACTGTGACGGTAAGGTATCGGTTGTTTTGACTACACAAAATGATTTCAGTATAAGGGAAAGCGAGGCTGTGACTCCAAGCTATACTGCCATATCAAAATTACAGGACAGTCAATGGGTGATACTGACAAACGGGAAAAAATGGAGGCTATATAGCAATAAAATATCTGCATCAAGTACGAATTACTTTGAGGTTGTATTGGATCCTGCCAGAGACACCATTACAAAATATCTTATCGCTCTATTCAGCCTGAAATCCTTTGAAACCATTAATAAGAAATGTGACATTGATCTGTTCTTTGATGAAGGGAAAAATTATGCCATTGCACTCGAAAGTGATCTTTCTGGGAAAATCATGGACAAAAACGGACTGTTCCTGGATATTGTAAAAGGGGTATTGAATCATGATATGAAACAAACGTTTACTGACTCGGAACTAACTGATACGAAGCAGACTGCCCTGAAAATAATGTACCGTGTGTGGTTTATTGCATATGCTGAATCTCGAAATCTATTACCTGTAAATGATTCAAAGTACCAACCAATATCACTTCAATCAATTCGCACCAAACTGGACTCGTTTGATTCAAATCCTAATGAAACTGACTGCTGGGATGCGATATTGAACCTATTTGGAGGAATAAGAGATGGTGACAAGACTCACAACTTGCCCCAATACAATGGTAATCTATTTGAATACAAAAAGGATATTGATAATATACTCATACGGAATAAATTCATCGTCCCTGCATTGCGTGCTCTATTAGAGAATAACGGTGATGCCATAGATTATGCCAATCTAGGTGTAAGACACTTGGGTAATATCTTTGAGATACTTATGGAGTATGGTGTAAAGCAGGCAACCGCTGATATCATGTTGCTTGAGAATAAAAAAGGTGAAATAAAGGAAGTAAAAACCAAACAGGAATCCACATATTCTTACAAAAAAAATGAACTATACCTTGCATCAAAAGGTGGAATTGTAACTCGAAAGACAACTGCCAGTTTCTACACCAAAGATGAAATTGTAAAGTTTTTGGTGAAACAGGGACTAGATCGTATATTTGCAGACAGGGAAAAACTAATTAAAAATGATTTAAAGAAATATGAGAAAAGCAAATCAGAGAAAGACTTGCAGATTTGTACTGATAGAATTTTGGACATACAGGTACTTGATCCATCCATGGGGAGTGGTCATTTCCTTGTGGAAGCATTAAACCGCATCACACAATGGGCGACTAACATATTGGAGAAATATCCCAATCACCCACTATTATTGGATATAGAGTCAGACAGAAAAACCATCATAAAAGAACAAAAGAAAAAAGGAATCACTATTGATAAGCATATTCTCACATATGATGTATTACTAAAACGGAAAATAATGAAACGATGTATTTTCGGTGTGGATATAAATCCGATGGCGGTGAACTTGGCAAAACTTTCATTGTGGCTTGATTCATTTGCAATAGGAGTTCCATTGACATATATGGATCATCACATCAAAACTGGTGATTCCACAATTGGAATGTTTCTAGAGGATTTGAAAAACAAAGAGATGCGATCCCTTGATGACTGGTTACCTAGTGAAGAATCAAATAAAATGATATGTGACGTCATATCTAGTTCCGATGTTACAGTGGACCAAGTCTATAAAAGTGAAGATAATTATAGAAAACATCAAAAATCATTAGAGCCTCATAAACATGTTTTAGATGCACTTACAACATCAAAGATTGATACTAAATTTTTACCAAAAAAAGGCAAGAATGTATTTATTCATCGATTCAAATCATACTCTAAAAAGGAATCTGATGACCTCAAACAGGCACGGACTATAGTTGATGAATTAATGAAGAGGCATAAATTTTTTCATTGGGAGATTGAAATGATGGATGCATTTACTGATCAAAGACGTGGGTTTGATTTAATAGTTGGCAATCCTCCATGGGAAAAGATAAAACCATATGATGATGAATTTTTTACACCATATTATCCTGCATTCAGAAATTTAAAAACAAAAACGAAAAAAACATCTAAGATGGATGCCATTTGTGAAGATCCTGAGATCAATAATGCATACCAGTCATACAAAAATATAATCGGCGAGAAGAACACTTTTTACAAAATATATCAGATGCAAAGTTCTGGAGACAAGGATCTGTGGAAACTAGTATTCGAACGTATGTTAAATCTTGTTGGAAAAGGAGGCATCATATCAATGGTGATTCCCTCTTCAATTCTTTCAAATGTTGGAGTAGTAGATATGCGCAAAACCCTGCTTGAAAAAGATATACTGTCAATGTATGTGTTTGAGAACAAGAAAAAGATCTTCGATATAGATTCAAGATATAGATTCGTAGTGTTAAGCGTACGTAATTCTGAAGGTCCGGATGAATTTTCTGCCGGATTTTATTTACATGAATTGGAATCACTGGAGAACAAAGACAAAGAAAGTACAAAATTTGGCATGTTGTCGAAGCAAAAATTACTAGATTCAGTTGATTATATGATACCTGAACTGGTAGGATTTGGATTGGAAATCTATGAGAAAATTTCACAAAATGATACTTTTGGAGATGGTCTGGGAAATGGATGGGATGTTGAATTCACTAGTGGATTTCATCAAACAAATAATGCCAATCTTTTAAAAGAAGATGGTAAAGGCTGGCCAGTACATGAAGGTAAAACCATTCATCAGTATAATCATGAATGGAATGTTTATAATTCTACTATAAATGAAAAAGACGGATTAGAGCGAGAGAGTAACAAAAGAGTATTTTTAGGTGATCATAAAAATTTTTATGATTCATTTAGACTGGTATTTCGAAGGATTTCTAGCGCTGGAAATATGAGAACTTCTATCAGTACAATAATTCCTCCCCATACATTTCACACAAATACTTTAAGATCCGTTGTATTGACACGCAATGGAAATATCTCATTAGATACAGAATATGATAAAAAAATCGCATATCTGTGTGGTGTAATGAATTCTTTGATATTTGATTTTGTAACCCGTGGAAAAATCCAGACAGATTTGGCTACAATAATAAAATCATTGCCTACCCCAAATCCAATCCATGAAGATAGAATTGCCGAGCTTGCAGGCACGTTAATGGTTGGAACTCCTGAATTTAAGGGATTTGCAGAGTCTCTAAGAATTCCAAATATCCGACCAACACCTGCAGAGAGAATTGCCCTTGCAGCTGAACTTGATGTGCTAGTTGCATTATCTTACAATCTAACAAAAATAGAATATGAGACAATTATTGATTATTTTCCAGCATTTGAAAAAAATCCCGCACTATATGAGATGAAATCTATAATTTGGGATAACAGCAATCTAAAAGAGTTCTACGGTGAGATGGCAGATCTTGCATTAGAATATTTTGGGGAGGTTTCATCATAATGACTGAGCCAATCAAGCGTGACATAATTGACAACACCCATGAGTTCACCATGAAGAATATTCTAAATTCCGAGATCCCAAACACCAACAAACTGAACATATCTACCGGATATTTTGATGTTGCAGGATATGGACTACTCAAAGAATCCCTCGAACAGCAGATAAAAAACAAGTTATTTGAGATGAAGATACTTTTGGGAAAGGAGGCAATACTCCCAACAAAGGACTCTTTTGAGAAATACGCACAACAATACAATCAAGACAATCCTGATATCCGTTCACTTAAATCCAGTCTGGATGATGCAGAACTATCCCCACAGTCAAAGGATGATACCTCCAGTCTGATTAAACTATTAGAACACGACAACATCCAAGTACGACTGGGTGCAAACAGATTCAACCACTCAAAGTGCTACATCTTGGGGAAAAATGCCTCATTTATCGGGTCCAGTAACTTTACAGCAGCCGGACTGGTTGGAAATTACGAGCTAAACGCATCGGTCTATCAACAACTCCCCATCGAACAAACCCAGAAATGGTTTGACCGCATGTGGGAAATGGGAACTGACACAAAACAGGATCTTATCAAGATACTGACACAATCCAAATTTGGGATTCCACCCCCACCATTTGAGGTATACATGAAGATGCTCTTTGAGCTATACAAACCCCTCTTGGTAAAAAACAACCTTGATACAAAATATAGCGAGACCCTGACTCAATTCCAAAAGGATGCAGTCCAGTCTGGATTATTAATAATATCTGACTTTGGTGGTGCAATGATTGCAGATGCCACCGGACTTGGGAAAACAAACATGGGAATTGAAATTCTAAGACAAAAGGTACTCAAAGAAGGCAAAAAGGTACTTCTCATCGCACCCGCACAGGTGCTGCATTCAATGTGGAGTGAAAAACTAAAGGACGTTGATATCAATGTTCGAGAAAAGCTTACAATGGAATCACTTGGACGTGATGAAATACTAAACGACATTCAAAAATACCGAAACATTGACTTTATACTAATTGATGAGAGCCAGAACTTTCGCTCAAGAACTGCACAACGCAGACAAAACCTCATGAAACTGATGAGTGTTGGAAAGCGGAAACAATCCGTATTACTATCTGCAACACCCGTGAACAATTCCATCATGGACCTGTACTACCAACTATCTATAATCACCGGTGAGGATGATTCTTATTTTTACAGAACGATCGGAATACCTGATCTGTACAAACACATGAAGGATGCAGCAGACAGTGAAGGACTGCAACGTGGATTGGTAAAGATACAAATGTTATTGGACAATGTAATGGTGAGACGTACCAGATCTTACATCAAGGATGTATATCCCAAAGACCAGATAAACGGTCAGGATATAAAATTTCCATCGCACGAATATCAGCCAATACACTACAATCTGAGTGATCTGTTTGGAAATGTTTTTGAAGATATAGTCAATGCCGTAAAATCCCTTGAAATGGCCCCATATGGGATAGAGCGATACAACACAAGTCTGTCCGAAGAGGAGAAAAAGAAACATCAAACCTTGGCACACCTTCAGGTGATTTTACTTTTGAAGAGATTTGAAAGTAGTGTGGTGGCAGTAAGTAAGAGTATCGATAACAAAATAAAACTATACGAGTACATACGAAAAATAGTAAATCAGGGGGAGATTGTACATGTCAAGGACTTTAATAAAATCCTTACAAAATGGAATACCTTGGAAATGACAGGCGATTCTGAAGATAATGATGATGAAGAGAATAAAACTAAAAAGAAGAAAGTCAAAAAACCTATAGATGAAGAGAGTCAGACAAAGTTTTTTCTAGATGAGATTGCAAAACTTCCACATGACTCCCTTGGTAAAAACTATAATGTTATAAAATTGAAAGAAGATCTTGATTCTGATCTGGAAATTCTTAAAGACTTGAAGGTAAAAATAGACGATGTAACCAACACGGATACCAAAATCCAAAGTGTAATCGCAAAAATAGTTGATGACAAGGCTTTGGAAAAAGAGAGTAAAAAGATACTCATATTCACAGAGTATACTACAACTGCAAAATATATCGAAGAGAGAATGACGAAACGTTTTCCAAACAATACAGTACGATGGATCTCAGGCAACACCGACCAAAAGACAAGAAAAGCGTACATCCGACGGTTTGCACCCAAATCCAACCTGCTTGAAGATGAACAACTCGACAAACCAGAGATTGACATTCTGATATCCACCGAAGTGTTATCTGAAGGACAGAACCTGCAGGACTGCAACTATGTGATAAACTATGATTTACCATGGAATCCAATGAAGATAGTGCAAAGAACAGGACGAGTAGACCGTCTTACCAACAACTTTGATGTAATACATTCACGAGCATGCTATCCTGATAAGCAACTAGATGAAATTCTGAAACTGGTGGGAAAGCTTATAGAAAAGATTGGAACTGCAAATGCGACTGTGGGTCTAGATGTGGAATTGTTGGGAGTTCCTGCAAATGAAAAACAATTCAATAAGACCCTGGTTGATCAGATCAAGATACTTGCATCATCTGGAGATGCTGCAGGCAAGACCATAGAGGAATTACAGCGGGCATCTGATATCATGCCACTATCATCTCCGTTAAGTGAGCTTACCCGATATGTCAAAGAGAAGGGAATTGACATGATGCAGGAGATACCCATGGGCAGACGCAGTGGAGAAAAGGGTGAAAACCCCAAGGTGGTTCTTGCATACCTTCAGGAAAAACCAAAACGCAGAGTATATTTTGTAAATTATGACTTTAGGAAAGATACGGCATATGTTTCAGACGACAGTTTTGATGTAATGAACACGATCTCATGTCGTGTAGATACTGAGACATATCTGCCAATTGACGGGCCTGACAATTCGGAATCATTTAAAATGTTACTGGATATTGATGTAAAGGCAAGGACTGCTATTGAAGAGAAAAACAATACAGTGTTTATGAATTCCATAGCAGGGAGGAAGAACAGACGTAGTAAATTCGACACTGATAAGAAAAAAATCCAGGATATACTTGCCAACGCCGAAGGTATCAAAGATGATGATGCGGAAACCGTATTTACCGTTCTACAATCAAATGATCTTGCACCCTGGGCTAATGAAATAAACGGTTACCTTTCAGAGTATGAGCGGAGTGATGATGTTGATGGATTGATTAATTCAATCTTACAGACATGCAAATGTATGGGATTGAGTGAGCGAGAACTAATAGATGAAAAGGAATCAGAACTATCAGAACCAAAACTGGTAGGAGCCATGTTTATCCTGAGTGGTGAATCTGATCCCACATGTGCCAGCAAGGAGCCTTCATACCATGGGACACTCGATGGAAGGAGGCAGTAAAAGCTATGATGGAATGCGACTCTGATGCATACGGGTCATCTCCTCTAAAAGATCCCCTCGCATATTTACAGCGTTGAAGGGAGAAATAATTGAGCGTAATGATGGAAAAAAGATTTTTCAAACATGTTTATTGATTGAGTCCAACGACGACGAGAAAATTGTTACAACTGAAAGCAAATATTGAAATCTATTAATTCAACATAAATCATTTTATAGATTCATTAATAATTTTGATTTCATCCTCAGTTAATCCATATAATTTATAGATCATCTGGTTTATTTTATAATACATTTTTTCTATCTGATCTTTTAAAGATAATAATTTTTCTTGGTATTCAAGTTGGTTAAATTTTATAGTATAATCATACAAAGTTTTTTTATTTTTTAAAATATTTGAAACAATTTCAGATAATGATCCTCCTGGATTTTTTATAGGAATTTTTCCAAGATATGGTTTATCTAAATGTACTGTTAATTCAGAATTGTTGATAATTGCATATCTTAGATAAAATGTAATCAAATCCGAATTTAAAATGGCTATAATATCTTCATAAGAATATTCTATATTTTTCAGAATTAGATTATTGATAGTGTCATCTGTAGGTAATTTATTTTCTTCAAGAGTAGAAACAATTTTTGGAATACTGGATGCAACATTTTGATATACAATTCTTTTTTGATCAAAAATTTCTTTTTTGGATAGAACTCTGGAATCGTTATGTTTGAGAAATCTATTGGGTTTTCGTTTATTTCCGTCTTTTACTAAGAATCTTTCAATATTGATTCCACCCAATATCTGAACAAGATTATTTTTTTTTTCTGAAATATATTCTGATGATTTTACAGTTATTCCACGTGGCATTTCTGCTATTTTGTCTAAACATATAGAATCTTTTTCAATTTTTTCCACTAATTGTAATTTTTTCTTATCTAACTTTGTGAGGATTACGCCTCTTTTTGTAAATAATTTTTGGGGAATATTATCGATGTTTTGGAATTTAGATAGAATCTCAGTGTTAATCATTTCAGGATTTTTCATCATTATGATGATTATTTGTTCTAATCCCACTTCATCCCATTGTTTACCTACATCATTTACTTTGATCAGAGAATGACGTAAAACAAAATCTCGTGTTGGTTTCCAAGATTCCACAATTAAGAAAGATTTTGGAATAATAAATCCCAAGTATCCATCATCAAGAAGCAAATCAATTCCTTTTTTAATAAATAATGAAGATATATTCAATATTCCATTAGTTAACGTCAAGTAATCTGAGCAATTTTTGAGAATATCCTTTGATGTCAAATTAAAATATGGCGGATTCCCAACCACACCGTCAAATCCCGGATTTTTCTTCCGTGTTCCATTACTATCATAAAAAATATCCGGAAACTCCAGATCCCAGTGAAAGAATGAATGTTTTTCTGCGATTTCTTTGACCTGCTGCCATCTCGCGTCTGAATAAAAATCGAGGCTATTCTCGCCGATTTTTATAACATAATCGCCTATTGGGGGAACATCTACATCAAAGGATTGTGCTAGCTTGGCATTTATCATGAATTTTAGATTATAGTATATTTGACCTTCTGATTGTATTTTGTTGTATTTTACAGTCTTTGTCTTTACAGCCTCAGGGGTGTCATCTTCTAGCATTTCAAGCATTATAAAATCTCTAACGGTCTTCTTAAAACTAGTACGTCCTTTGGTGGTTTCCATCAAAGTCGTCTGTGTGTCAAGTACATCCTCAATACTGGAGCCAATTAATGAATTACCGGACTTCAAGTGGGCACTCAAAAAAGACAATGGTTTTTCAGAAGATAAGGTTTCAAGCCACAGAGAAACACTTGCAAGATCAACTGCAAGCGGATTCAGATCTACACCATAAATGCATCTTCTGGCAACATCTCTCTTACGCTCAATGAATGCCTGTTCAGTTACATCTCCCTTGTACTCTATCTTACAAATTCTTTTTGCAATATAGTTTGTTGCTCCAACCAAAAAGTGACCTGAGCCCATCGCAGGATCTAAAATATTTAAAGCAAGTATTTCGTCAATTTGCTTACTGGGATCGTCTGTTTCCTTCACAATATTATCAATTAATGGGCCAATTGAATTTTCAACGATATAATCTACAATATATTTTGGTGTGTAATAACTACCAGTAGTTTTTCGCTCTTCTGGATTTGGTAGATCTGCCACTTTTCCATTTTTGACAGTAAGATGATATTCTAAAAGATGCTCATATATGGCGCCAAGATGGCGAGTCTCAAGTGCGGCATAATCCAAAAAGAAATAATTTCCGTTCTTATCTCTGGTTCTAGTCAGAAATCCTATTGCGTCAAGGAGATTCTTGTTTGGAATATTCCATTTTTCAAGATTAGAGTGTATTTTTCTATCGAATAATCTACCATAGTAGGAACGCATAAAGAATTCTTTTCGATCATAGTTCAGATCCTCACTACCCATTTCAATTAATCTGAATAATTCTCTTAATCGCTTGTTAACTGAATATTCTGCAATATTATGATCGGATTTTAAAATTAAGTTAGTTTTAATCCATCTAAGGCTAAAGTTTTTGTCATAGAACGATTCATTTGGAAATATCTGACGGTCTTCTGCATAAAGAACAAACATTATCCTATAAAGTAAAATGAACGTAGATTCTCGTATCTCTTCAAGTGTTTGTTCATCCAATTCAAGATTGTTTGATTTATCCAGAATGATCCCCTCTGATAATTTCTTTAACGCCTCAAACACATTTACCGTAAGCTCATCGTGAATCTGGATTGCAAACGAGTCAAAGGCATTAGATATTTTGGATACAATTGATGATGCAGATGAATCATCATTAATTTTGATTTTTTCAAGAAAATCAACAAAGGTTTTTGGAACACCTGCGTCAGGTTTAATGTTTATTGGAACGTGTCTTGTCTCAGAAAATGACTTGGAGAATTCCTTTGAAAGACTTGAAAATACCCACTTGAATCCATTTGGATTGTGCGAGCATACCATACAGAATCCATGATTTTCTTTGATTATTTTGGAGGAGATTCCCTTCCATTCCCTCAGTGAATCTGTGTTTGTTTGGATATAGTAAATTCGATAGTCATTTTTCTTAGCAACAATCTTTGATTCTTTAACCATATCTTTTTGTTCATTTGTCCAACTATCCTTATTGACTGGCTTGTCCTCATAATCAAAATTCAGCTCTGAAAATAAACTTCTCAATGAACTCAGATCTTTTAGCCTATATGCCAGACTCTCGAGTTTTTTATCAATCAAACTTGATTCTCCACGTATTTACTGTAAAGAATTCTAGGTGATTTACTTTCCTCTTCATTTTGTTCCATCTTACTTTGTAGGTTATAATGTATATACAATTGACTAAGGTGTTGTATTAGATCCAAATCATTCATTTGACTTTTCTTGATCTTGAGTAGTTCCTTGTTTAGCTTTCCTTTTAGAATTGGAATAGAATACGCTTTTCGCAACGTTTCAATAGTCTCCTTATCAGAAGATTTTTGATCACCGTCCATTTTCATCAGTTTCTCTAGCACCCATCTTTGTGCCATACCAAGCCGGACACTTGATGCTCTGGCTCGGATCTGCTCCGTATCCTCGATAAATTTTTTCCATCCTACGGATATGAGCTTGTCATAATCAGAGGGGATAGTATGTACCGTCTCATCATCTGACTCTAGAATTTTCAAGACTTGTTGTATTCTTATCTCACTAATCTTTTCCTTACTATTGATCAAATAATATTTTCTTACCTTGCCACTTCTTTCAGTACCGCTCTCACATGCCAAAAGCAGACATTCGCCTGATCCTATATCATCAGAGCTTCTTATACCGTCAGGAGTAGTCCTTATCTCCTCCCAGAACTCTGGTTTGTTTACTTGAATTTCATGTAAAATCTTTTCAAATTTTGACGGCTCCAATGGATTTTCTCCCTCTTTGTCAAGAATTGAATTATCGCCTTTGTAAACTGCACGTAGATCATCCGTACTAATTATTTTTTCTTCTGCATAATTGTCGTTAGGATTAAGTCTCTCACCCGGTTTGAGTATCTTGTAATCCTCACCGATTATTTGGTGTATGTTGTCAATTTTGGCATCAACGTAATCCTCAAGCTTGAAATCTTCCTTCATCTCTTCAGCTAGTAAAAAATTATGTACTACAATGGATTCATTTTTACTCCCAATTCTATCTATCCTTCCTGCCCTCTGAATCAGTCTTGTAGGATTCCAGTGAAAGTCATAGTTGATTATTACCTGTCCTGCCTGAAGGTTTACGCCTTCTGCCAACACATCAGTGGTTATCAATAAGGAGATCTCATCAGTTTTTTTAGGTTTAGAATCATTACTTGGATTGTTGTCAGGATCGAATCTTCTTGCACACTCAACAGAGTTTCCAGCCTTGGAGTCAACCTGTTCCTGGACTCCATTCCATTTCAGTTTTCTATTTAAATAATCTGCAGTTGTGGCAAATTCTGAAAATATGAGGACTTTTTTCCCAGAATATTCGTCATCAAGTAGTTTTTGCAGTTTTTGTAACTTGTCATCCGTTCTATGTGTAAGTCCACTAATTAATCCACCAATTGTCTCAAATATCTCTATGTCGTTTTGAATGTCAGCGGTAAGTGCTTCAATCTTGAATGCTTCAATCTTGTATTTTGTCTCTCCTGCATCCTTGATCTTTTTTCTAAATTCATCTAGGGATTCAGGATCGTTTATAGAGTCAGGATCGTCTTGTGCAATCTCATACATTGCCTTGTAAGACACATCTCCTATTGGAATAATTCCCTCATCCAACAGCTTAAGAAATATCCTATGAGTGTCGGTGTAATGTTTAATGCTTTGTTGGAATGCTACAAGACTACTCTCCATTCTTTTAAGCAACAGTGTTCTGATTAATCCTATAAGGCTTTTTCCTGCAACATTTAACTCATTGTATAAGTCAACATTCTTGTATTCATCTTTTAGATACGAGCCCAGACTGTATCTGGCAAGTGTAAGGGATTCTGTATTTGATTTTTCGTTGGGCTTGGCAAGATATTTTACAATTGTTTTGTATTTTCTTTGATAGACTTTGTTAATATCATACGTTTGTGTCTGCATCTCTCGTTGAGGAAAATATTTCTTTTCATCACCCACCTGAAGATACCGTCTGTTGTTTTCATCATCCTTGCCCCATTGATCTAGGATATATCTTCGAGTTCTTCTAATCATTATGTTTCTGAGCAGATCCACCAAGCTGGCCTCTCCTTTTTTTATCTGTCTAAAATATCTGTCAAGATCAGTCTCATTTGCAGGTGGGATGAATGTCTTTGGCGTCTGATGGAATAACATTATCTGATTTTTAATGTCTGTTTCTCTATTGGAGTATGGGGTTGCGGTAAGTAGAATAGCCTTTGCGTCCTGTGCCTGCATGAACTGTTGTAGATTTTCATATTGCCTTGAATCCTTGTTTCTGAAATGATGACTCTCATCAATTAATACCAAATCTCTACTCTTGTATCTATAGTTCTGATATAATTCAAAATTTTCTTGTGATAGCTTACCTCGTGATAAAACCTTTGCATCTACTTCGTAATCTTCACAGAATTTCACCCACATGGGAATTAATGGAGGAGGACAAATAATCAGCGGTCTATACTCTTGTAATTGTAAATATTTGAGCAGTGCAATTCCTACATATGTTTTTCCCAATCCAACAACATCACCAATCATAACCCCACCATACAATTCAAACATTGTCAGTCCCTGATCAACTGCATTGCGCTGAAACGGAAATAAATTCGGGAATTTTTCCCTCCATATGGGATCAATTTTATGCTGTTCCTCCAGTTTTTCTTTATACTCTAGATATGCTGCTTTTAGAAATAACTCTCTGGGAGAATATGTCTTTCCTGCCCAGGAATTTGCCAGTATCAGATTGAAATCATCTGTAAATTCCAGACCGTCTTTCCATAATTTATCAAACCACGTCAACAACTGATTTACATCAGGTGCGTTGTATGTTTTGAGATTGAGCTCGCTGTTATGGGATATGCCTGCAATAGATAGATTACTGGATCCCACAATTCCCATACCCTGAGAAAAATCCGTATCCTTTGGCTGGAAGATGTATGCCTTTGCGTGTAGTTTTTCTTTTGGATATACACGGACTTCTAGCTGTTTTGTCTTCATCATCTCAATTAGTGCTTCTACGACTGTTTTGTCTTCAACGGTCTGACTCATGTGTTCCAAAGACTGCTTCACATTGTCTTTGGAGTCAAAAATTACATTATCTTTTCTGTCTTTGTTTACAAACTTTATCTTTTCTACACTACTGCAAACTTCCTTTATGCTATGAAATCCTTCGATTAGTGCTTCGGCCGTGGTCTTGTCTGTGGTGTTTGAGATTAGCAGGCGAACCTTGTCTACATCTTTAAGAGATTGAATTATTATAGATAAACCCGAGATGAAAAAATATCCTACGGCTATGCTTGCCTTTTCAGTCTTTGGCAGGATCTTCAATAATTCGTCTTTTAGGATTACCTCCTTGTTATCAATGACATTATTTTCTTGTAGCATTATTGATTAGTGATGTTTTAAACCCTAAGATAAATATGACTGGAACGTGTATTTTTTCTAAATTAAATTGATATGGAACATAGATAAATTTGAAATAACATAGAGCCTATGTTTTCCTTACATTTGTTGTGATATAGTAATTTTAAAAATATAATGTGATGAATGTGCATATTCCAAATAATGGCAAAAGCATAAGAACATTATCGACCTATATATCAACACTGGACATAAAATCAAAATCATCCCAAAAACTATTCCGGTGCACAATAAACAATATTGAAAGATTTGGCAAGATAAACACTAGAGATGTGTCTCTATATAACGAGGATAACATTTATGGTATTCTTCAAGAATGGATAATCTGGAATACCAAACGCGGCATGGCTACTTCGAGCATGATGTGTTATCTCAATGCATTCAGATCTTATCTCTGGCATCATAAAATAAAACTTGATTCCAGAGACATAAGGCAAAATCTCACATTTCCTCAAACTTTACATGCGGATCAGATACCAATTACATATGATATCATAAAAAAAATCCTTGATGTATCAAAGCAAGAATTCAAATTTCAGTTGCTTGCACTTGTATCAAGTGGAATGAGAGTAAGTGAGCTTGGACAGATTAGATTAGCACATTTTGATTTTTCACATTCAAATTTAATGGTTAGACTTCCCGCACAAATGACAAAGACGGGTAGATCACGAATCATATTTTTCTCAAGACAAGTTTCTGACATGATACGTTACAAAATAAAAAATAAATCTAATTTTACATTTTGTGGAAATCGAACTACAGAACAATCTCTAAATCTGATTCTAAAACGCTTTGCATCTGCAAGAAGAAGAATTAATTTGATGGAAAAACATGAACACTGCAAACAGAACAGATATATCTTTCATGTACACAGCATGCGTTCATATTTCATAACAAGGGCCAATAGAATACAATTTGGATTAGGACACATTCTTGCCGGACATGAATTTTACATGAAAGGATACAATAGATATACAGTTGATGAGTTACTTTCCATGTACAAGCAATTTGAAAATAGTGTAACGTTTCCAATCACACAACATAATGCCGCATAAAAATAATTTGGATCATAAGCAATTTATCATCCTTATTCTCTTAACTGGCAGATTTTGTTATAAAAATCGGCGAGAATAGCCTCGATTTTTATACAGACGAGAGATGGCAGCAGGTCAAGGAAATCGCAGAAGAATACTCATTCTTCCACTGGGATCTGGAGTTTCCGGATATTTTTTATGATGGTGATGGAAAACGGAAGAAAAATCCTGGATTTGACGGTGTGGTTGGGAATCCACCATATGTGAGAGCTGATCATGACAATGATGATTACCAAAAAATGAGAAAGGGAATTATTGAGAACAATGAATTTTCAACACTGTATAAAAAATGGGATTTATACATACCATTCATCGAGCGGGGAATGCAGATTGTAAAAAAAGGTGGAATTACATCCATGATCATATCCAACTCTTATAATACTGCCAGTTATGCTGAGAAATCACGAAAAATGATACATGAGAAATATGATCTGATTCAGGTTAATTTGTTTAAAAATATAGAAATTTTTGAAGGAACGGGTGTTGAAAACACCATTCTATTTGTAAAAAACCAAAAACCTGAAAACAAAACTACAAAGGTAACACATATTGATAAATTTGAAAACACCTCAAAAAGCATCCAGAAAAGCAATGATCAGATATTCCGCATCCTTGAATCCATTTCAATAAATGTAAAAACCAACCCTCTCGGTGATATTTGTTTTATCAGTAAAGGGATGGTCATCAATGCAAATGAAAAAACAGCCAAGGGGGAGTTCACACGTGAGGATGTGATATCCGATGACAAGACTACTCGAACCCCAAAAAAATACATCGAAGCCAAAGATGTTACTGCATATCACATTAAACGTGTACGATATTTGGAGTGGGACACAGATCGAGTTCCTAAAAAAATCAGCAGACCGACATTCCCTGAATTATACAAACATCCAAAGATAATGAGAGGAAGTACCACGGGCGCCATATGTGATACAAAGGGCATTCTCACCAACCATAGTATGATGATAATGGTTCCACATCATTCATTATCCAAGGTGAATAACAAGAGCATACAAGGTAGTATCAAAAAATCGACAAAAAAAGACAGAATTGAATTGGGAATGATCTCAAAAAAATACGATTTATGGTATCTCCTTGCTGTGATAAATTCCAACTTTGCATACGAATATCTTAATTCAATACGGCAACATAAACTAAAAAATTTCTTCTACCCTGATGAGTTAAAGTCATTTCCAATCCCCGATATTGATTTGGATGAACAGGATGTACTTGTGAACAAGGCTAAAAAATTAACTGAATTATACAAGAGATCCCACGATGAACGTGGATTACAACATGATATTGATAAGATTAATGAAGACCTGAACGATTTGGTCAACAATCTATATCGAATCGAAGATGAATCAAAAAAAGAATCAAAATGATGTCAGTTAAGATATGCTGTATGTCTTGACATAAAATTTTTAATTTGGAGAAGATCCGTATTTCATACACATATACACATAACTTACCAGCGCAGGAATGAATTGTATTTTAATGGATTTTGACTTTGACTTGGCATGTTTTCAATCGGAGAAGATCATGATTTCAGATCTCGACAAGTTTACAGTGCCGCTCAAACAGCTATTTTATAAATAAAAAAACAAATTCATGATAAGATTGAGAGAGAGAATTTCTGTAAAATGTTCAGCATGTCAAAAGGAAACATCAGTTCCTCCTCACATTAATCTCAGGAAAGCACTGTGTCAAGATTGTCGTCAGAATAAAAAGCGAGGACCCAAAATATGGTGGAAAAAAATAAAAAATTTTAAAGATCCAGATATTTTCTTTGTGGATTCATCAATTAATGAGATTCTCGGAGAGATTGATAAAACGGAAAACAAAGTAATTCAAGCATCATTAAAACAGATTTTTGTGATAAAATTAGTAACATTAGTTGAAATAAGATTTAGAGATTTGATGAGACATTACTTGGAATTATTTTCACCAAATTTAGAAATTTTTTTTCCAAATGATCCAAATATTGAATTAATGATCAACGAATTGAAAAAATATGAAGGTGACCGTTATCTTTTAAAAGAAGATTATGTGGTTGCTAATTTTAATTGGCAGAACCTTCAAGTAATAAACAAATATTTTTCAAGACTTTTAGAGTTAAATTTTTTTCAAGCGATAAAAGATTTGGAGAAAGATAGCAAAGAGACAGGATCACTTGAAGAGGATTGGGAAAAAATTGAAGACCTCTTTGAATTAAGAAATCAAGTTGTACATAATGCAAAGAATGTTGAATTAAACAATGATGAATTAAAATGCCTGTTCAGACTAGCTACATTGTTGCCAGACTATGCTTGGGAGTTAATTGATAATTATATAAATATTCAATATGGAGAAGAGGAAGGAAGAGATGAACTTTTTGAATGGAAAGGAATCCCATATGAACGCATGAAAGAAATTATTGATAAAAATAAAATGTAAAGTTAATTTTTTGTTGCACTGTTACATCCCAAGTTGCCCTCATTGATTTTAACTGGTGTTACATTCTGGGGGTGAGATGTTACATCAGGACGACTGTAAAAACATGCAAAAAGTATTCTCATTTAGAGGGATCCGCTCCAAAACTCTTACGTATATGCTACATTCTTGTAGAATTATGATTAAATGGGAATCTATGCATGTAAATACAAAACGTGCTCTAGAAATGGAGGCTAAGACATACAAATATCCTACTCATATTGCAATGATTCAGGAAATTATTGCAAATGCACAAGATGCATTTAACGAACATAACACGCAAAACCCAACCCTGGAAATTTTTTTAAAAAGAGATGAGACCGAAAAATTTATCATATTTCATAATAATGCAAAACCCATTCCAGAAAATTTTTTCTTTAAAAAATATTCTACTCTGTTTGAATCCTCCAAAAATATAGGCGATTATATAGGATTTGTCGGTATTGGTGCCAAAATCTTTCTTCCATCACATAAAGATGCAGAGATAATTACTATTACAGGAGATAAAAAGAAACTTGCAGTAAGATGGAAGTGGACTAGAGATGGACCTGAACATATAACAAGCCAAAAAAATTCTCTTTCAAAAGTAGTTGATTTAGATAAATTCCCACACACAAATGGAACTACATTTATTTGTAGATTATCAAATGAACAATATTCAGAATTAAAATCAAAAATACAAAATATTATACATTTTTGGTGGAACCATGCTTTGATTACAGAATTGTTTACTATTAAAATACATGGGGAAGAAATGACTCCAAAATTTCCTAGTAATGGGAAAAGATTTGATAAAACATTTTCTGTTCAAGGAAATAAAATACGATTTACTTTTTTTATATCCGATAATGAACTTGATGATGACTATCAAAATATTGTATATGTAGTCCAAGGAAAAAGAATTGAGAATGATAAACTAGAGACTGCATTGACAGTTAAAGATAATTTTGGAAAGAGAATTTTTTGTTATGTAGATGTAACAATCTTGGCAAAATATGTCATTAAAAGTAAAGAAGGATTTGAAAGACACAGATATGTTTCAAGAATAAAACATAAAATCCATCAAATTTTTTGGAAATTCATTAAAGAACAGGATTTGTATAAAGACAGAACAAAAACTATCACTAAAAATGTTGAATTAGAAAATCTGGCAGATAAATTAAATCTAGCGTTACAGAATTTAAAGTTCAAAGATCTGAATCCCTTTCTTGCTAAGAAATTAAGTGAGACTGTGAGTGCAGGTGGCGGTAAAGAACCAATTTCAGAGACAGATGGCTCACAGCAATCAGGTGAATCTACGGATAATGGAGGAGATGATAATGGTCATGTGGATAATCCTGATACGGGATCTGCATCAGATGATAAAGGGAAAAAATCAGGAGAAAGAAAAAAGAAATTTACCAGAGGCATAAATATCATCGAAATTGAACATGAAGGCGAAGAAAAAGAGGCATATGTGAGTATAAGTGATAGTGCACTAGTCATCAACACAGGTCATCCATTTTATAAAAAAATCGAAGGCAGACTAATAGGCGAATATCACAAGTATAAGATTGTAGTCGAGGCACTGGTTCTACATCAGGCAGAATCAGAGGGTTGGGACGCACAAACAGTATCTAACAAATCACGCGAACTATTACATTCAATATATGATTGATATGGAAAAAATACCCATCAAGATAATTAAAGTGACATCCCCCAGTGGTGATACAAAAAAAGGCATAATGCTGGATTCAAGTTATTATTTCACTATGACTGACGATAGTAGAATAGAAATCAAAAAGCTTGAAAAGAATTATTTTAAAACAGTAGAAAAAGCAGAAAAATTATTCTACAAGAATGGTAAATCCAAGCGTCAGAATTTACCCAGCACTACATTCTGGAAATTAGGTAATCTGTTACGTAAATTTTATGATAAAACATCACGTAAATTCTTCATTACAAATTATGCTAATGCATTAGAACGTGATTTTGGTCTTACTGAACCTTATCTAAGAGAGTTAATCATTTTTTCAAAAGAATTTGATCTGAAAGATGTCTCAGATAATATACCTATGGCAATATATCGAGCTCTTGTCTGGAAAAGAAATCAGCTTGATAAATTAGGATTATTGCATCAAGAAAAACAAAAACTGATCAAACGTGGCAAAACAAAACAATTCATTGGTCGTGAAAATTATAAAATGGAATTAAAGGAATTGATCTCACAGCATTTACAAACAAAAACTTGAAAATCTATTTAGTTCTCTACTCTTGACGCTGAATATATTCAGCTTTTGCATGAGTTCATCTCAAGGAATAGTAAAAGATCTATGTCCACACTTTATGTTGTTATTTCTACTTGTCTTACTAATTCTGGTGTTTATTGATTACAAGACTATTCTTGCCTTTTCCTAGGGGGTGAATTTGTTCTTTACCATGTGTTTTACCTCTCAACTTATTCAAAAAGTGTATACATGCAAATCATCTCATTTAGAGTGATTCCACACCAACAACGTTAAGGATATACTAAAATTGGTTCTAGAAGGGACAAGATTACTGAACCAAACTATGAGTGATATCAGCAGTCAACTAGACAAAATTTCAGATGATACCGGGAGAATCCCATAAAATGGACCAAAAAGATCCCATTATTGAAGTTTCTATTACAAATTATATTCCAGTGACTTCTGGACGCAAGGTTCTAGAAAGAAAAAAGAAATTACGAGGTTTAATTTTAAGGAAAATTCCAAATTTAGATGAAATTAAAAAACAGACGAGGGGTAAAAGACTGCAAATAGATATTTGTTTTAACCTCTGTGAAAAAACTACTGAAGAAGGAAGGAAGACAAAGGATTTGGATAACATGTTAAAGATTTTCTGTGATACATTGCTGGATTATGTTGATAACAGAAGTTCCGATTGTGTGCCTTAGATCAACCCCACCTCACGGCGAATCCGGCGGTCTGTGGTAAAACACACCATTACTGCGTATTATAATAGCCATCCACATCAGCAGGTCTGCAAGTCGAATGTGTTCATTGTTTGTCCTGAGAAAAATCCATAGATTGTAAATAAAGAGAGACATGAAAAACATGAATATTCTGACTGATCGGTTCGTGCTGGTGGTACGGGGTCGTACTGCCTTTGCACTCTTGTATCCGTTCTCAATACCCCACCTCTCCCTGTACATCTGGGGAACCATCTGCACTGCATCGACATCACTGCGCCACAAGTGATTTGTAGCAAACACCAGATACCTGTCGCTCTCTTTTGTGACATCCTCCTCTCTTACGCCGTCTTTTGGCACGATGATCAGTTCGAATCTAAATTTTTCTCCTGCAGTGTTTTTCATGACATATTTGGATACGGAACTACGTCGACCCTGCACGTATTCAGATATCGCCTTTTTTATTCCAGAGCTCTTTACTGCAGGCATCAGAAACGTCATGCCTGCCACGTTGAGAATCTGCATGACACCAACTGCATAAAACTCTCGGTCAAGTAGCACCAGTCCTGGTTTGATTTTACATCTTTTGAATTCCTCAAGGATTTTACGCACGAAATCGGGGTTAAATCCATCCCTGCCAACTGGATGCAACGCAATGTTTAGTGGGGTACCCTCACCTACAATCTTTGCCGTGATGTATGCCTCTCCAGTACTGGTACCCGGATGCTTGTATTTTATCAGACCAGTCATGTCCATAGGCTTTTTTTTGCCATACCTTGGAAGTATGGTCTTGTCAATTGCAACAGTTGGATTTTTTGAGATCATGCCATTGCGCTTTGCCTCATGGACAGTGCTGCGGATCATACGGGCTGACTCTTTGAGCATCACGTCATATTCCACTTCACTGATCTTTGACAAAAACCAGTCCGCACCGGGCCCATTTATGCCGTCACCGCACCTGTTTGATACTGCCTGTTCTGCACAAATGCTGTTTTTGCACATGTACAAGAGAAGTGCTGCCACATCCTTTGCTCCGTACATGGCATTATATCGGTCTGAGAACTCTATTGACATCTTGGAAATCCCCCTACACAATGAGTTAAATCCGACTACTCCATAGTCTTCATGGAGTGTTCCGTCGTGTTTTTGGTGGTACATTAATGTGACTGGGGCACTCCTTGCTTTTAGATCATAATGTTGGGAAACTCGAATTTACGGCATAATTTTATTCAGATTAGGCACACAATCGGAACTTCTGGATAAAGGTAAAACTATTTCAGGAGTGGGATTAATAGAAAGAGATAGAGATGATATGATTTTTAGAATTAATTGTGAAAAGAGACTAGTTCCAGATGAAGCCTCAGAAGGAATTAAATTTGCCATATCGGAGTACAGAGTATCATGACATTTTTTGTATTTGAAGATTTGGCAAATGCAGGAGAAGTAAAGATACATTTAGAAAATTGTGGTTTTGTAGATCGAGAACCAACCAAGACCACCTTCTGGCACAAATGCAATTCAATTGAAGAAGCTGAGAAAAAAGCTAGTGAAATTTCCAAAAAATACGATAAAGGCTGGAAAAGAGCCGAGTGTTGCTTTAAAAATTAATAGTTGAATTATTGTACAGCTCGATTTTTAGCCGTGAAACAGCAATGATTTCAGCTGTATTAGATGACTTGTAACAAACAACGGATATCTGCAATTGATTATTTATTCCGAGGTTTTGGTTAGACCCATCTTTTTTTCATATTCATCCAACACCCTGTCAATCCTTTCACGAGTGTTTATGCTTGTAAAACTCCGCATTGTATCATACCAATCTTTTCTGTTATATGGTGCATCCCCTTCCAATTTTTGAATAGTTTGTATTACTTTTAATTCTTCATCGTCCAAATTCTTTCATCTCATATTTTTTAGATGTTACTCCTTTTAAAAATTTTTTTCGTTCTGATAATTCATCATTGATATATTGCTATTTTCAACATACGCCGTTAAATCCATTGATATTTTTTGGTTTGTAGCAACTGCGTTCAAAATAGTTAGATGAGTTATTGCAGGTTTTCAGATTTTATCACCGTCAACATATGTTATATTCTAATATGTTTTATCTGAATTATTAAACATAGTTTGCAGACTGGTATCCAAATCGGCAATAGTTTTTTTGACATCTGTTTTAATTTCATCTGTAATAGTATCAATTTCTTTTAAAGAATTTGAAATATCCTCTAGCGTAACCGGAATTGTTGTAAAGCTATCAGCTTTTCCCAATCCATACTTTGTAACCAACATGGACTGGATGGAGAAGGCAAGATCCCTTGCCATACCAAGGGTTTGTTTGTCTAAATCCAGGGATAGCTTTTCAAACAATGAATGCAAAAGATTGAATTGAGAATTTTCATCCACATTCCAGAGATAGGTAAAACAGTGCAACCCTCTACGAAAAATTTCATTCTTACTTGGGTATTTTTCATTTACAGTCCCATCTATATTTTTTAAAATCGAGGCCTCCCTTGGGCTATACGTTACACATGAAGCATATTTGGAATTCTGCTGCATTTGATATCATCTTGATCCTTTTTTTGAATTATATAAGATCATGTATAAGAAACTGGACAAATGTTAGAGGTTCTGAGTGTTATGTGGAATATTGAGCGACATATCATAGAATCTATGCAGTTTGCCAAAATTTTAGCTGTATAATAGAAAGTTTTTCATCAATCCAGAATTGTGAAATAATATCAGATGCAGATTCAGTAACCAATGCCGTGCCACTGATATCTCAACTGTTCACATCCGGTAATCCGTACATACAACGGCCGGTTTATCAACAGGATTCAGGGATGCAATCATATCTCTTGCTGCAAGACGAGAGTTCATAAGATACCACACGCCAGAGCAGAATGGACATGTGGAATTGTTCTACAAGGCGTTCAAACAAGAGTATTTGTGGCTACAATTTGCAAGATATCAAGAAGCAGAAGCTGTCATTGCAGATGCATAGGGATTAATCACTTTAGGATCCACTTATCTATGACTTTCATACACTGTAAATTACGATGAGTAATTGGATTTGGCCTGTTACGCCTGAAAATTGGCCTTCAGTTAAAGCAAATAAAATCTGGGCTGTAAGGACAGAAGGTAAAGGAAAACGGGTAGTAAAAGGTGACAAAATTATCTTCTACGTAAATGGAACTCTTTATTTTCATGCCATTTATGAGGTAAAAAATGACTGGCATACTCCTACTTTTCAATGGCCCGATGAAGAGCATGTGAATAAACATTCTGGTGCTGAAATTGATTTAATTGAAATTCAGTTAGGATTTGCAAGTGTGAATAAACTTTTACCTTCTTTGAAATTCATTAAAAAGAAAAATGGTAGACTCAAAGGTTTGTATTTGCGTGGATCGCCACATGGACCTGCAAATGCTGGTATGCCAATTTCAGAAGAAGATTACAATTTAATTTTAAATGAATTAATCCAAGTACAAGAAGAACCAAACTTTAAGAAAATAAAAGAAGAAGAAAATGAATTTGAAGAACTTGTTGAATTACCTACAAAGTTATACGAATCGACAAAAATTCCCCCTCCTGACAAAAAAACTCTAGAAGATATTTTCCAAGATGTTGAAAAGGGTCGTTGTGCAATCCCAGATTTTCAGAGATATTGGACATGGAATAAAAAACAAATTGAAGAATTATGGGAATCTATTTTTCAAGGGTACTATATTGGTTCATTACTAACATGGCCATCATCTGAGCAGAAATTAGGGAAAACTAGAATTGTGGGTGGCTCAAAATTAAATGCAAATCCTGATTTGATTTTGGACGGTCAACAAAGAATTACCGCAATACACTATGCAGTTAAAGCCCCTCCAATATCTCTACCTAACACAGACAAACCATACGAGTTTTTCTTAAACATTAATGCATTATTAGATCCTTTACGTGATTCTTCTGAAATAATTGATTCTGAAAATTCTAAAAAAGTTGAAACCAGAAATCTACATGATGTAAAAGTACAATATGAAAAGAAAATCTTTCCATTAACACAATTTCAAAATAGAAATTATTCTGATTGGCTATTTGGGTTCTATGATTATTTGAAATCTAATGAAGGTTATGATGATGAAGATGCCAAAAAATACTATAAAATACTCCAAGAGATTTTTAGCAATGTATGGACTACATATGAAATTCCCATAGTGAAACTACCTGAAAGTCTGCTTTTGGATAATGTGGCTACGGTGTTTGAGAGAATCAATAGCAAGGGAACTCCCCTAGGCGTGTTTGATCTTCTCAATGCTAGATTCATCATTCATGATATTGAGCTGAGAAAGCAATGGGAAAATATCAAAGATACACACGAAAATATAAGAAAATGGTATGATCAGTTCAAAAATGATAAAGTGCCTCTATACATTGTTCAGGCTCTAGCCTTATCAAAGTCGGGATTTCTTAGAAGAAAAACAATACTGAACCTTGATGAATTGTACAAAGTTTCAGGACAATTTGATTCTGATGATTTTTTTAATGATTGGGCAGAGATATCAGATTATGTAGAGGAAACAATTAGCAGAATCACTTCAACGGGTGTGGAGGGATTTGGTGCAATAAACTATGATTTTATTCCTTATACCGTAATGGTTCCATTAATTGCCTCATTTCTTAAAGAAATTGAAAATAAACCAAACAGAACTTCTTGCATTAACAAAATCAGATTTTGGTATTGGAATAATATCTTGGGTGATAGATATTCGGGTTCTACGGATTCTACTGCAGAATTTGATTTTAAAATAATGAAAAAATGGTTTGATGGATATACTTCTGACCCATTTGATGTGGAAGAGAGAAATAATTTCAACACTCAAAAAAGTAACAGTGCTCTTTACAAGGCAATCATGTGTGTTATTGCAAAAAAAGGAGCACTTGATTTTATTCGAGGTGATCCTCTACAATATAGCAATCTAGAAGATCATCATATCTTTCCTCGATCTAAAGCAAAACAATTCAATGCAGAAAAAGATATTGATTCTGTTCTAAACAAAACATTAATCTTTGATAAAACAAATCAATTCTTTTCAAACAAGAATCCTTCTGAATATCTCACTGAAATAATGAAAGAGCAAAATATTGATAAAACCGAATTACAGCAACGTCTTTCCACACATCTGATCTCTCCTAGCGCATTTGAGTGTCTAATGAATGACAACTTTTCAGATTTTATCAAAGAACGTGAGAAAACAATTCGTGAAGAATTTAAAAAATTAATTTATCCAGAAATTGATGAAACATCGTTTGATATCAAGGAACTACTAAAAGGTGAAAATCAAAATATAGAATATAAACAAACATTAAGATGGGATATCAAAACAAATCAGATTAATCCAATTTTAGAAGAAGTTGTGATAAAAGAACTTGCAAGTTTTATGAATAAAAAAGGTGGAAAAATTTTGATTGGCGTTGATGATAATGGAATACCACTTGGATTAGAGAGAGATTATCAAACTTTTAAAAAAAATAATTCAGATGATTTCCAAGTACATCTTACCAATTTAATCAACAAAAATCTTGGAAAAAATGCAAATTCGTGTATAAATTGGAGTTTTCATCAAATTGAGGGTAAAGAGATTTGCCTGGGAACCATTACTCCTTCCCCAAGCCCAGTTTATTTCAAAATTAAAAATGACAAAAAATTCTATGTTCGAAATAATAATACTTGTCAGCCTTATGATGTAGAGGATGCCTTTGAATACATATCAAAGTATTGGGGTTAAAATCTGATTAGAGTACTGTAAAGTTATCGTGTGCTAAGCATAAAATATGGCTCTGGTAAATTCAGGTGATCTACAATGTTTCTTGTTCAAAAATGAGCTTTTCAATTATTCTCCTAATTCGACCTTCCCCAATTCCAGTCAAGGCAACCGGATGTTCAAAAGTGATCTGATCTGTCCTCAAACCTCGGTGTTAAATTTTGGTGATCATTACTCAATTTTCATTGGCTTAAGTTTAACTATCTTTATGTCTGAAACGGTGTCTTGTATTATTTTCAGAAATCCTCTGTGAGAAATCTCCACAGGGGTATCAGGCCAATTGGTATTGTATTCGCATATCAATGGAAATATCACAAGAATTCTGTGATTGTCGGGACCAATGGAGATATAGATTATGATGTCAATATCCTCGTAGATCTCTTCCTTTGTGTTGATATTTTGTATGGTTAGTTTTTCACTTGCTATTTTTACCATCTCTAGTCTCATGAGTACGTTAAGGGTTACCTTCCCACTCTCATCGGACTGTGAATAATATATTCCCTCCTCCTCATCTCCGCCTTTGGGTTTAATGCAAACAGCTACTTCCTTGACTGGATGACCTGATTTATCAATAAACTTCATAACCTTCTTTTTGACAGCCTTACCAGATTTATTTTCAGGATCAAGTGTTTTGGGATCTATATTAAACGTAAACGTGTTTTCAGGTAATTTCCTGTTTTCGGATTCAGTTACAGTTCGGAGTGTGTCTTCAAAATGCTTTATGCAATGTTCGGATGAATGCTTTAAAACGTATTCTGATCCTTTTTCAAAAGCATTGTTTGTATTTCCTGCCAGAATCTTCCATATTGTCGCGTAAGCTAAAGAAGACCACCATTTGGATTCGTATTTTCCTAGAAAATTATTACATTCCTCACAAGTTATGTTTTTGTATGCTTTTTGAGCATTATCATTTCTTTGGGCTTGATACTTAAACTCATTTATGGAACGTAATCTATCGTTAGTAATTATATGTTCACGGCTTGACGCATCACGATTTTGACAATATCTGCATTTTTTGTAATTTTTTTCTAACATGTTATTGAAGTTCATCTGAAACATAATTAAGGATTGGGCAAGATTTCTCTGAAACATTCAGAGTCGAATTTGGAGGAGAACGAAAAAGTTCATTTTTGAACAGGAAACATCATAGATCACCGAGTTTACCAGAGCCATATTTCATGTCTAGCACACGATAACTTTACAGTACCTATAAGAAACTGTACAAATGTTAGAGATTCTGGGCGTAATATGGAATATTGAGCGGCATATCATAGGATTTATTGCAGTTTGTCAAAATTTTAGCTGTATAATAGAAGGTTTTTCATCAATCCAGAATTGTGAAATAATATCAGATGTGGATTCAATAACCAACGCCATGCTACAACATGCCCAACTGTTCACGTCTGATAATCTGGACATAGTAGGTAGTCAGTTTGTCAACAGGGCATTTCAGGATGCAATCATATCTCTTGGCGCAAGACAGGAGTTCACAAGATACTACACACCAGAGCAAAATGGACATACCGAATCGTTCCATAAAACGCTTAAAAAAGAATATTTGTAACCGTACGAATTTACAAGATATCAGGAAGTAGAGATAGTCATTGCAGAGACGCATAGAGATTACAATCACCTCAAGATTCATTCTGCATTGAGATATATGACTCTCAAGAAATTCTTGTCACAATAAGAGATGAGAAATAACTGGAGATGTATGCATATAAAAACATGCAAAAAGCATTTTCATTTAGAGAGGTCTACTCCAATATAATTAGAAAATTTTTATCATCAATAAAATAAATTAGATCTATAATTTCAGGTTATTTGTTATTTTGTTCAACATCTACGGCATCTACAAGATCTAAATTATTTCTGATTGTATCACGAATATTAACTCCAAGAAATTTTGTATTATGGATTTGTGAGCTGGAAAAATTAGTATCACGATCTACAATTGCATGAGAAAAATCTGCACCATCTAACTTATTTCTACGGAATTCAGTTTTCACTATATTTGCATTTTTTAAAATTGCATCTCGAAAATCAGAATCATGAAAAAGTGCCCCTTGCAAAGAAGCTTCTTTCAAATATGCACTGCGAAAATCACATTTATTTCCAATGACACCATTTAGAGTTGTATCAGAAAAAACACAATTAACAAAGCTTGAACCACTGATTGTTTTTTCTTTTAAATTTATTGATTTTATTGTGGAGCCATTAAAGATAATATTTTTCAAATTTGTTTTTTTATTTAATGTCATTTCGACTAATTCAGAATTGCTCATATTCGCATTTTCAAAAATTGTTTCATTTACAATACTTTTAGTAAAATTACAACCAACTAATGTTGCTCCAGATAAATTAGCATCAGTTAAATTTGATTCACTGAAATCAGCTCCGGTTAAATCAGCATCAACAAAATTTACTCCTGTCAAATTGGATTTGCTGAGATTTATACCTCTAAGATTTGCTTTACCTAAGATTAAGGAGCTCAAATTAGGTCTGGGGGGCAAGCTGCCTGTAATATGTAGAATTTGTAATAATTTTCCTACATTGTTATGTTCTGAAGTAGAACCTAATTTTCGAATCATCTGAAATAGATGATTGCCTCGGGCTTTTTGTGAACTAATAATTTCTTTAACCTTTAAAATTTTTTCAGAGTTGTCTTGGGATTCATTGGAATTCTCAGTAATTTTTAAAATTTTTTCTAGTAAATGAGGTTTTATAGCCCATTCAATATCAATAATTCCTTTAATAAAATCAAAAATCTCTACATGATCTAATGCCTTAACATGACGAAGTAATTGTTCTGATTGGTTTGATTTGATTTCATTAACAATTCGTTTTGCCATAAAATATTCCATAATAGGTTTGATAATGAATCGATATGTTTCATTTTCTTCATTAACTAAAAATGTGGAACTAATTGCATCTTTGTAATATTTAGATAAATCTCTTCTTGCATCTGCATCATTGTACTGAAATTCATTTTGTACTTCATTTTTTATATCATCGATTCCAATAGGTTTTCCTTTTGTATATTCTGCAAATGCTAAAATTTCAGAAATTTTTTGTCTAGATTGAATAAACTTTTCTTTTTTAATCAAATCTGATTCAAGCTTAATTGTAGAATCATGTTTAATCCATTCATCCGTAAGAACTTCTAGAATTATTGATTCATTGATTAAAACATGACTTTTTAAAATATCAAATTTTTGAATTATTATATTTAAGAATAATGGTTTTCGTGAAAAATCTGAAAATCGTTCTTCCTCAATTACCGTTTTAATTTCATTAATTCTGTCATCATTATTTTTGATATATAGATTCAAACATGTATTGATTTGCTGATTATCAAAATCAAGTATTTTGACAAGATCATTGTAATTCAAAAGAGATTTTTTCATTCCTTCTGAAAGATAAGTTTCTCTACTTGTTAAAACAACAATTGATCCCTTTGCGATTTCTATGATATGATTTAGATTTGTTTGGGCAGTTATATTATCTAATTTTATAGACATTTCATCAAGTGCATCAAGTAATAATACAAATTTATTATTTTTAATCCCATTAAGGAAAAAATCTCTCGTAAAGTTGAATTTGTATTCATTTTTTAAATAATCAAAAAGATCATCAAGTATGTGATTTTCATTGTCATTATGTTTTGAAAGTAAGCCTAATGGAATAAACAAAGGAATTTTGTCTTCATCACGTGCTAATTCATATAAAATATGATGCATTAATGCAGATTTTCCAGAACCATAATCACCTATTATAGGAATGATTTTTTCTTTAGATAACTCACGAATTTCTAATTCTGCTTTAAAAATATGATTGAAGGATTGTTTTACTGTTCGAATTTCTTTTAAGATATGTTTTACTTCTTTCATTTTAGCAGTATCTTGAGGAGATAATTTTTTTGATGTATTATTTATTCTTTCAAATCTATCTTTAGCACGCGAAATATCAGATAATTCTTTCTCAAATTCTCTAATTGTATTCTCATGTGTAATCTTATTTCCAGAATATTCGTAGGAATTTTTTTGTAATTCTTTTAATTCACGTTGTAAAATAATTACACTGTCTTTTTGTTTTAGTACTTCTTCATGACTGATTTCTTGATAGTCTATCTCAGATAATTTTTTTATTTCATTTTTTAGATTTGATTCCTGATCAGATATTTCTTGGATTTTTTTTAATTTTTCTTCTAAAGATGTCTTTTGTTTAATTATATTGGGTTCTCGTTGTATCATTAATACTAACTTTTTCTGTTCTTTTACAGAAGAAATTAATTCCATAGGAATTTTAAAATGTTCAAAAGATAATTTTTCAATTTGTTTATTTTGTCTTTCAGTTTCATTGGTAGTAGTGGGCTTCGTCTTGAACTCATCTTTTGCTTTTTGAGGAAGAATGGATTTTGTAATTTTAGATTCATGTTTTTGAATAAGTTCAATATTTGTTTTTTCTAGAATTTTGTTATCATGATAATTTCTTATTCTATTTATTACATATTGAAAGATATTTTCTCCTTTTTCTGCTGAATTTAAAACTTGGAATTTTTGCATAACAAAAAATTTTTTTCCATCAAATTTTCTAAAATTTGAGATTATTGGTCTATGTTTTGGAAATTTTTCATAATCTTCAATAATTTGTTGTTTAATTAATTTAATTTGTTCTGGAAATTCTGCCGATATGTATTTTTCACAATCTAATAATGGATTTTCTGTGGGAATTATTTTATCTTTACCAAGATGTCTTTGTAATTCATTAGACACATGATCTTTAACATCAGCACCTGTATTTTGAACCACATTAATTATTTCACAGAATTTATCTGAAAATTCTGATACCATATCATCAGATACAACAACTTTATCAGGTTTTTCTTTTTCATGATCTTTTTTGTATTTTTTCAGGAGAGTAGTTGAGAAATGATCAATCTTTTTATCAATTAATGTATGATGATTTGCACAAAGTAGGAATAAATTGGCATGACTTCGTCGATATTCATCATTACTCTCAGCATTGTATCTGGGACCATTCTCTTCGGCTGCTTCTATGTGTGCTATTTGACCAATAACCGCATTATCTTCAACTAATTTTGATGTACAATTAGGATAAGCACATTGATTTCCAGATACTGCAAATAATTGTTTTATTGTACTTGATTTAGGTTCTAATCTAGTCACAAATAGTAATTTTGATACGTCTTATTAAATTTAATAATGGATTTTCATGTTATTTTATGAATATCTTAATTTAACTTGAGATATATAAATTACTTTAATCAGAATGTCCTTTCAGCACAATACCAAAACAGTATCTTACATCAATCTAAACCACGTTCATTAAACAAGAATCTCAATAGGCACAAAATTTCAATCTAGAGAAGATTCATGTTTCATCTGTAGATTATTAGACAGAATCATCACTTGGTTTTTCAACAAATGATTTGTTAAAATTAGAATCATCATAGTTGAAAAAAGTGATTTGCAGAGGATCCTGATCGTTTGGAGAAAACATTCCCAACTATTGATAGAATTGCCCCGGCTTGATAGAATAATCAAAAGAAACAATTATCAAAAAAGATTAGAGAAAAAGAAGCAGAGACAAAAATTAAAATGACTTTTCAAGGTATCCTCATTAGTATAGACTGTTGATTCCTCAACCGCTCCTCAAGATAAAGAATCTAACTTTCAAAAATATGACAGGTTCGCCATTTGACGGAGCAAACCCAGTTATTTGTCTCGTTAGGGACAGATTTTACAGTAAAACATGAGATTCTTCTGCCTGTAACTATTAGTGAAATTACAATTAGCACAACTTTAAAGAATTCAATTTGAGGTTTCATTTTGGAGTAATCATGGTTAAAAAGCATCGAGAGTTCATAATTCACTTCCAATAGGTGATATGTCGTATCTGTTTTGACTTGAATTGCAAAAAATAATACGGCAATAAATGCAGAAATCTCCTGCCAGTTTACTAGATATCGTAATTTCTTTTGAGCTCCATATACTTTAATTTGATATCTAACACTGCTCTATATTCCAATTTTGGCAATGTTGTAATTCTGATCCAAGAAATTTCAAGTTGGTTTAATGCCTCCTTCAACAAGAATTGTGTAATCATGTACTGTTTTGCACGTCTTATGCATAAATCCGGTATTTTTTTAGTTTTAGATATGCTGTTATTACCGGGAGTAAAATTTTTCTCATATTCTATGTTAAAATCATTTAACATCTCTTCTAATTCATCACCCAACGAAACCATACCACTATAAAACTCTCCGATTTTTTTAATTTGATCAGATGATAGTTTCATCATGTGTCCGGAAGATTCGATAGTTTTCCAATAATCTAACTGTAAAGGAATATAACCCTTTGACATTACATGCTCACAATTCATTCGATTTTTAATTAGCTTGGAAATTGTCTCATCATCCTTGGATTCTATTTTGCGTATGATGGACAAATTATTTGAGATTACCCTGTTCAAATCCACATCGATTCTCTGTAATCCATCAGCTAGGAGTTCTTTTACTTTCTTCAGATCTTCCTTATTTTGATTTTTCCTCCTTTTTTCAGATAACACATATCCCAAAAAAACACCTAGAAACGCAGCTGCAACAGAGATGATGCCCTGTATGGTTAATGGAATCAGATCAACTTCGTCTATTCCAGTTCTCCTCCAGACATGTTGTTGGTATTCAATTCCAATTTTTATTTCCTGATCATGAATTATGCACTCATCTTTTATGGATTTGGTTTGATTATGTTGCTGTTGTTGTTATTCATGAAAATTATTGGTATTTCCATATCAAATCCTTTCCAGTATTCTGGAAACCTGCTAGCACCATATGATGGATCAGACTGATTCTGCCATACGTTTCATCTTCTTATACTTTCATTCTGTGAGATCCCTGTTCTGTCTACGATACGCCTCGCCGTTGGTTAGAATGTAGGCACCACCACAGGAAATACGTACATCACGGCAAAGATTGTCGGTGATGATGCTACATTAAACATAGCGTTGTATCCCGGGTGTTACATAAAATTTAAGATTCGTTTAAAACTCTAGTTTTATACGAATAGACATTACGAAATCCAACGTAATCTATTATCATTCTTACAATTGAAAATCCGACAAAAAAATACAATGATTCTGGTATAGAGTTTATGTGTAATGAATATATCAACACTGCAGAAAATCCTAAGTTTAGTCCTAACCATCCTAATGGTGGTCTATTTTTTGTTTTTTGACCTAATATGATCCAAAATGAATCGACAACTTGTAACAAAATAAGTAATGTGATAACTATTGTTAAAGAAGCTAGAGATGATGCAATGCCAATCAACAAAATAGATTCTATAAATAAAACTGAAAAATGAAATACCAAGCCTTTGTTACTTTCAATCTCGATATTTCGTGATTTGTCAGAAATATATACCATAGCTCCATGATAAAATGGAATTGCAGTTGACAAAAATGCAATTGCTATCAAAATTTCATTAGAATTAGAAAATACTATATCGTGAAAAGTTTCATGTGATATCAAAAACATATCAATTTCTAAAGATTCCAATTTATCTATAATTGATCCAAAAACAAATTCAGTAGTTATTACCAGTGATAAACCAGCTAAAACTGCATATAATGAAGCTGAAACAGAAATCATCAACACTGAACTAGTTTCTTTAGATCTATTCTTTCCTTCATCTACAAGTTTACCGTTAATCGATTTAGCATCTCGAAATATTGGTTTATTCCAAAATGCAGATATGGCAATACCACTCGTAACAACAGAAATTAAAATTGTTCCAATGAAAATTATCTCATAGGTAAACTCAAAATGCAATCCTATAACTAATGAAATTAATCCAACTATCAGAGATATTGAAAAATATTTAGGTATGCTTTTCATGAATTCATGAATTAAAGGTGATATAATAAATATTAGAAATCTTTACAATAAGATTATCTAGTGTATCTTTGAATCTATGTATGATGAAGATTATTTTTATATGTCATCCATGGTCAGGAAATCTTGAATCAACTGATTTTAATCCATTTCCAGAATTAACTAGGAAGATCTGCAGATTTATTTCAAAATATTCTAATGATATTCCATTATCGACTGGATTGTATTTTAATGATTTTCTACATGATGATATTGATGATGAACGAAAATTAGGTATTAAATCTGGACATCATTTGATGAAGAAATGTGATATAGTATATTCGTATGAAATGAATGGAATATCAAATGGCATGGAGGAAGATTTAAAATTTGCAAAATGTTTAAACTTGCCAATAGAACATTTTAATGAGTATCCTTGGAAAATTTAATTTCTTAATTGTTTTTGAATTTCTATTATTTCATTGAACATGTTTTGTTGATTGTTCTAAATTTTTCAATCTCTTCATGCAAGTATAGTAGAGTATATGCGTATCCATGTGCGATCTTAATAAATATTTCATGCAATATCAGAACATAGAGTATGGCCTGCGCTAGAGATATACTGTAAACCAAAAGATGAAATCAGATACGTATCCATTTGGAGCTCTCCCCTAGTACCATTCTTCATCCATTTGTCAGGTGAAACCGCAGTTAATCAACGAGGTATATCCTCAACGCATAAAACGCGGCCATCTCCCAACTATAACGTCTTCAAATTTATGAACCTGTATCAACTTTGACATGCGACAAATTCCCTCTTTTCTTTTAGCATCCATATATGACACACAGCATCTTTGATGCAGCGCCACTACAGCCTTTGATGTACATGGCATCATATCTGACATTGATGTATTACCATTTGCCTGATCATTTTTAATGCAATGTTTGATATTCCAATGTCTGTTTTGAAATCTTTAATCAGGTCTTGAAATTTTAACTGAGGATGCATATCACAGATTAATTCTAAATGAAATATTATTTAGAATTCATCTAACAAGGACATCAATCTGAGCACTTTGTAAAGACCCAAAACCAGATGTTCCCTCAAAAACAGCACAAGTTCTGCCACATCATCAAATGGATCCTTGGTATCGGCAATCCATTCATAGTAAAACTCTCCATCTTTATCTGTGTATAACGCGACAATATCATCATGGGGATTCTGGAAGTGGGATCATCTTTGATGTAGATTATGCCATTCTGTATACTGTATCCTTGAGAATCTACTAATTTTCCCGAAATTGGCAAGATTTCCCCATTGTTAACGTAGTATATGGAACGCCAAGACTGAGCAAGGTTTGACTGGTTTCGGGCGGACTAAAGTCTTTGGGGGTAAATTCCTGTATGCTCTTGTACATAAATTTCAAACTGTGAGCTACGTGATGAATCAGACCCTTGATTTCCCTCAAAAACAGCGTAAATCTCCACTGTATCATCAAATGAATCCACAGATTTTGCAATCCAACTAAACCCAAAATTACCTCCAGAATCAATAGTCAATGTTTTGATTGTATCATCTCCGCTTACCGAATCTTCATCTTTGATGTAAATGAAAGCCTGTGCTACTGCACGCCCATCTGATGTCATTAACTGTCCATTAATTGATACCAAACCCCGCATACACCGTAGAATCTGAAATACCAAGTAATCCTAGTTGTCTATTTTTTATTTTGTTCTTGTATTTCACCAATTTCCTTTTTTACCTCATCAATTATAGAAACTTTTTTTGATGATTCAAATGGAATTGGAATGCTTAACTCAAATAATTTAAGATATGCAGTACCGCTTACTTTAAGATCAATTATGCCGCCATTAGCAATTATTGTACTAGCTGCGGAAGTTAGATCATTTTTCGTATAGTCCGTGTTTTCAGTAATCTGTTTTATTTGACCCGGATTAATGGTAAAATCAGTCATGATGCTAAATCCCTTCCAAGGTCCCTTCCAATTATTTGGCTGATTACTGATAAAATCAGTCATGCGATTTCCCTGGCTTACAAATACATCATTGATTGACAAGTCATATGTAATACTTGGAATGTATACTGGCAAGAATCCATTATTTGACAATCCAAATATTAATTCTAAATTAATTCCATCAATTAGATCAAAAACCGGTCCCGGAATATTTTCAGATAATCCATCAACTCCCAAGTTTAATAATTGGGTAAATGAAAGTGGTGCCCAATCAATACTATGATAATTTACATCATTTAGGTCGACGTGAATCTGAGTGTATGAATATGTTACTAGTCCTCCAAACATCACTATAATAGCTAAAACTATTGCAACTACAATACCTGTCTTACCCATGTTGATTTCGTAATGTGCTATGTTTCACTCATCTTTAAAACTAATCATTTAGTGAGTAATTGACGATCATTTAGATCTATTTAAAATACAAATTATAACAATTTTATGCAGTTTCAAGAACATCTGACAAACAATCGAATATGATATGATTCAACAGAATTTACAGATGAAACAAAATCAACTTTAGATTGCCTAGATGAGGAATTGATTTAATTGTTTCAGAATGGAACAGGTAAAGATGAGGAACATGAATTAACAAACAATACAATCAGATAACTTCAATGAATTCCCAGAGTCGCCATATCAGATATCGGAGTTTTTAGTTTAGATATAATAGAAGCTACAGTATTTTGATCAAGAGATTTATTCACACATATAATTTGATTTCGTTCTCCCATATCTACAAATTCACTGCCACTTACAGGCCAATCTACAATATCTAATAGATCCTTGGCTACATTTTCCTCAGCATTTGGAGAAATGACTACTAGTAGGGTGGTGTTTCTACCAATGAATTTTTTAAACTCATCAGTAATGTGTTTGTCTCTAAAAGAAAAACCGATAACAATACACACATCTAATCCTTCAAGTACTTTGACAAATTTCTCATGAATTGTCTTGTATGGCTCAAATTTTTGACTGTCTTTTGGAGATAATGTCGGATAAATCAAATAATTCCTATCATAATTTGGATCAGGTCTTTTACCTTCGCTGCTAATTTTTACTGTTTTATGTTGAACATGGTTTTTCCATGAAAGCGAACCGTGAAGCTTGTACAAGTAAATCTTTGGTTTATTAATATCGATCCCTTCGGGATGGTTATCTTTGTTCTCACATTCAAAACTGGATGGATCCCAAACAGCCATTCCTAAAGCTGGTTTTGGAGTATATCCATCTAGAATTTGAAATTCTTTCATTTCACAGTATCTCTCTACTGCACGATCATAATTTGTAGTAAAGACAATTTTCCTTTCCGAATCTTCCATTAGCTCTTCTAAAATACAATGCATGATTTTGCTCAGATCATCATCTTTTTCATGATCCCAATGATAGTGATCAAAAATTTTGTCTTCGATAAAGGTTTGAATTGTTTGTAGATGTTGGGCAAAATCTTCAAAATTGATATTGGTGTTTTTGAATTGTAAATGTGGCGGATTTTGGTTTTGCAATCCTAGAAAATAACGTCCACCCCAATTTGTCAGAAAGTCTTTAGTTTCTTTTATTGCCTGAAGAACGTGTTCAACATCTTCAAACTCAGGAATTGAAAGAATTGATTGTAAAATGGTATTAGTAATTCCATCTAATGTTTCATTTTGGAGCAAGTCTTTGAATTCTTTTGTGGTGGGTTTACCATATGGAACAGAAGCACCTGCACCTAAAAACAAACCAGCTTTCATAAAATATGACAGGTCTTAATTTTATTTATTTCTGTCTATAAGATTCAAAATTAATATGTCCATATTTCTGATTTTTTTTAATATTATATCATTTTTAACAAAATAATCTACTGGAGTTTATACGTAATCGATCCTAGACTAACGCATGCTACAAATGCATGGACCAACATCAACGCATCTTTGAGATAATGCCCTGAATACAGAAGAAAATTTATACGAAATTTTCATCTTTACAGGATTCAGGAACATCTGTTAATATCATCTTGAATCTTTGATTATCGACTCAGCTAGTTACAACCATAATTTTGAGCCCATGGTTCATGTGCATACTCGCTTGCCCCGCAGAACCTGGCATCAATGACGGCCAACCCGTGTTCGAGCAGACTCTCATGGACTGGTTCTCCCTCGCAAAACAATTTCCCAATTATTCTACCATACGAGCCATCAGTTTGCCCATCATCCTCATCAAAGAGCACGTAAGAGCCAACCGGGCAGAATCCAGCCGTAAAATCTCGGGCATTCTCATAGTTGGTCTCCCCGACTTCAGGGGTATCAACTAGTGATAACCTCACCCGCTTAATCTCGCCGGATTCGACATTTAAAATATCCAAGGTATCCCCATCAACTACATTATCAACAAACCCTGCAAAACAATCGGCATCCCCACTACACAGTTCAGGCCTCAGCTTTTGCAGATTATCCAAAGAAATTACAGTCTCAGTATCACTCCAGGGCTGCTCAAGTATCAGCTTGTACTCGGAGATTGGCACATCCACATCATATACAATTTGGGTATGATATGACTCTCCTTTTGATATCTCTGGAATAATCCCAAATCCTGAATCCCTTGATGCCAATCCGTATCTCTTGCCAGCAGCATCCTCGATTTCAAATTGATACGGGCTGTCACGGTATTCATCACTGCCCAGGTTTGTAATATCCATCAGTACTGTCAATACGTATTTTCCAGGTTTTCGGTCATCAGTACAACTACCAAACACACAGGTCTGGGGAGTTTTAGAATCAAGCACGATGTTTGCTCCGGTAACCTTGACTGCAATGTTATCGTCATCATCAGAAACGGGATGGGTTACAACTTCGGGCATCTGAAAGGTTCTTCTTTCCTCATCAGTCGGATTCTCTGATGAATCAGATAGTGTTATTCCAACAATGATAAAAAACAGCAATGCCAGCCAGCCACCTATTCCGGCAACCAAATAGATTTTCTTCATATCTGTTAGAACCTAAAACCCGATCTTGGACATTCTGGCACTTTCTAACGCGGCAAATAATCTATCCATCTCTTTTGTTTTGATCTCCAACTTTATATCGTATCTTTCTCCGGCAACATCGTTTTCAAAATTAACCAAAACAGACTTGTGCAATGTTCCGATTCTAGCCAAACTGAGAATCTTTGCAAATGGATATTCATTACCTGCGCAATAGACTGCCTTTTGGGTTACTACAAGTCTACCTTTGGCCTTTGATTTCTGGGTTTTATCACGTCCAAATGCAAGATATCCTATTGGACCACCTGCCAGCCAGCTGGCCACTTTTCTTCCTCCGCCCCGGTGCTCAATCTTTTTAATTATCAATTCACCACTACCTTCAAAATACATTTTCTCCTCAATTTTTGGGGTTTCTGCTTTCATGGATTCTCCGGTATTGTCAGTAATTGTTGTAGAATCAGATTTTGTGGTGGAACCTCCACATGACGGACAAAACTTGTGATTGTCATCCATCTCAGATCCGCAATGACCGCAAAACATGATATTTTATAAAATGCGTTCCTAATAAATTGGATCAAGGTTGGTTCTGTTTTGTCATCGGTGATTTGCTCTGGGTATTTCAATTGTTGAGAAATTATCCCCACAAATCTTTAAAATGCTTTCTAACATCAGCATATTTCTTACCTGATAAATCATAATCCTGTATTTTATCTGATCCTGTATTTTCATGTATTACAGTTAATTTGAAATTATCTGGATTTGCTTTAACATGGTTACTTCCTCTGGGAGTTCCTTCTCCAATGTCTGAACAATATGCGTTAATTATCTCCCATGAATGAGTTACAATGATTATCTGTTTACCCAATTCATTAACAGCAAAATTAAACAAATCTACCAAAATTTCAATACTTCTACTGTTGAGATAGTTTTCAGGCTCTTCGATGATTATTGTTGTGCCTTTAGGTGAAAAAATAATTCCAGAAATTATTGTTGCAATGTTCTGCATACCACTTCCTTGTAAACTTAGGTTAATCGATGTTGTATTGTTTCCATCATTTCGTTCAGTTTCTAAACTAACTTGATTTCCATACAGTGGAGTCTTTAATACTGTTAATTGCGGATCTATTTTTTTGAACCAGTCTTGAGCCAATTGCCAATTATGATCTTGACCAGTCCATCTTTCAACTAAGAATTGTTTGATATCGGCTCCAGAAGGCAATAATGGTTGTAATGTATCATCACTTGATGAAACGTCATCTCTAAAAGATATGGGATTAATGTTGGGACTGAAATACCATATTTTCTTCATCATTAATTTATGATTTGGATTAGAAATATCACCAATTGAGGTGTCATCATGTAAATAATCTCTTTGTGTAAGACCATCTTGCACCAAGATAATTCTAGATCCCAGATAAGGAGACATGTTATCATATCTGCATTCTATTGTTATTTGTTTAGTAATATCATGACCATAAACAGATTCTTTGAAATTTTCAAGTCTATAATACGAAGTATTCCAATGTATACGACCTTCAGCGAATGTAAGAACACGGATTAGGTTTAATCCTTTAAAGAGAGTACTTTTTCCAGAATTATTTGCACCCACAATTATGTTCAATCCCTTAAATTCAATTTTATAATCTTGATCATCAAACCCACCAAAGTTACAAACTGAAATACTAGAAAGCATAAATTTTGATATTATATTACCAACATAAACATTTTCTAAACGGGTCAAACTAACCGATCTACTATCAACCAACCACACTTCATGCCAGGTTTAGCAATTTTCTTTAATTTTTGCTTGTGTTCTGAATCAATCTTTTCCATTTGTTCACTCCGTTAACAGTAATTTCATATGATTTGCAGGAATCTATTCTCTAAACTCATGTGAGATCAGATGTAATTGTTGCATAGTTGATAACTATCAATTAATAATGAATCCATTATTTTCAAACCCCTAGTGACTTTTTCTCACATCCATACATATTTTCGTGGATTTCAGGCAATTGGATCTCCTTATCAAGAAATTTTTGAATAATTGTGGAAATAGTCCAATTTGCTGGTTCCACAAATGTATTTTTTTCAAGTATACAAAAATCTGTTTCTGATTTTCGTGCATAACAATAATATGAAATTTTCAAAGTTGTCACGTAATTCCATTTGCCTGTAATGTTAGAGAAAGCAGTGATGATTACATTTAGTATCAGGCATCAACAGGTGGGATTTTATCATAAATTCAGAAAACAGGTGCTCCGATGATTTAGACAATAACATCCGTGTCACACTACAAACAGCATATGTATTTCACAAAGGTTTGACAGTAATCGTCCTTATGGATTCTGCGTATCGCTGAATCATTTTACGGCTCTTCTGATCAGCATCATCGATATCATCACAATAAAGTTTGATGAAATGATCTCCAGTACCATCACGTTGTTTAATATCGGAAATCTTCTCGACTGATGGTCCATATTCCTGTTTCATGTTATCCATAACCATATCACAGATGGAATCATTCAGGCACAATACATTAAATTGATATTCTGGCATAGATAAACGACTCTTTTTTTGACAAATAATTATGTTTGCTCAAAACATCATGTATTGCAAAACCGTTCATACCCCAACTTGTCCAATCCGTTATTAGATATTTAAACACAGATTTTACTGAAAATGCAGCAATCGATAAATCATGATATATGACTCTCCCAATCATTAAAACTTCATATTGGAATCCTTCCAAGTACTAATATGAAAAAATCAAGAATAAGAACAATAAATGAAACCTATGCGTGTTCCATAAAATATATTCCTGATAATATGATTGGTTCCACTGTCAGATTAACTGACACCAAAAAATGAATCCTGATTTTCTAATATCCTCTTCTAAATCTTTTATAGCAATTTCGATATTTTTAATAGTTCTTTTTGAATTTTAGTTAATTGTATCCAATGTCTGCCATTATGTCAAAATATCTTTTAGATTCCTTTCAATTTCTTCTCTAGTCCAAAAATAAATTAATTTTTAATTCTGTATTAGTGATTTATAAAAATACCAAATGTCAAAATACTAACCCTTACACCATTAGGATAATAATCATAACCGGGAGATCGTGTTGATTCTATGTAATAGTCAATGTTCCGTCATTGACAAATAAGAGTCATGTGTAATTAGGACACTGTAAAGTTATCTAGTGTCAGGCATGAGACATGAAATGTGGATCTTCTCCAGATTCAAAAACCCTGCATATTGGAAATTTTGACTTTGCTGTATTTTGAATTAAAACCTCATTCACAGAACATCTTAAAATAATGAACCCCCTAGCTGCCTTGCAGTTTTTTCCTTGTGACATTTCTTGCACAAGTCCTGCCCGTTGAGGGTATTTGTGATGCCACCCATGGAAAAAGAAAGAACATGATCAGCCTCAGATGTCTTCATGGTTATCGACCTGTCACACACAGGGCACTTGTATTTCTGCCTTTTGAGCATATGTTGTTTTGATTTTTTCGAAAATGCCCGCGATTCTTTTCGGGGTGTGCCATCATCAAGTAATCCCATATTATCAGTATTGGTAGGATATTTTTAAATTTTGCATGCCTAGTTCAACTCCAGTTTGAAAATTTATCCTACTGAGAATTTTTATTCAATAAGGCATTTGAATGAGGGTTTTCCACTTGTTCTTACCATCTACCTTGATCATTGAAGCCTGTGCTGGAGTCAGAGCCTTTAGTGTATAGTGGTTTTTAGTGAAATTATAGTAAACTCTCATCCCATCAAATATTGAAGTATCCATTTTCTTAAGACCTCTAAAAATTTTTTCGCTATCTCTGAATTCGTCATTCAGCCTTTCCATTTTGTTGCTGTTATCCCTGTCTCTTTTTCCTGTAAGATGTGTGTACCTAACATGGTTTATTTTCTTGTCAAAGACTTTCTTGCTTGATTTCATGTAAGCCGGCGATCCATCTGTGATAAAGTTTCTAGGGATCTTATCAATGGCTCATGTAATCTAAAGATAATCAAAGGTCAAACATATCTATACTATGTAGTTTTAGAAAATGGAAAGAAACGAGCCATATATTGTGGACTCCTCAAAACCCAAATATGAAAAGAAGACATTACAATTTAAGTTAGAACCTCCAAAGGAACAAAAAAAGAATTTATCACAAAGTAATAGAGATAGAATCTTTTTAGAGATTTTCCAAGTTGCCAGAATATGGTAATGATTTGATGTACTTTTCCATAAATTGCCAATCAGGATTATTATCTGCATTTACAGGCAATTTAATTTTTGAATCAACCATGCGAGTTTTATTCCACTTGTATCCAAAATTATATCTTTTCCTCTCCAATTTCATCAATGTGATCAAGAACATGGCAATGTACACATTTAATTGAAATTTGGTATACAATACATTAGTGGAATCAATAGAGAAATGATCCACAGGTTGATAAAATGATTCACCCACACTTCCATCATAGTTTACAGTTATGGTATTTTTAGTATGATTAGGTTTTACATCTATGAATCTATCAATTCCATTGTTATGTGAAATTGCTCTTATGCATGGAATATCGCCATCTTTTAGTTCTGCATTTGTTAACCTCGTACCTTTCTCAATAGTAAATAATTTTGAATATTGAAAATATTTCCATTTTCTATCAGTCAAATGCATTGTGATATCAATACAGGATTTTTTATTAGTCAAATTCTCCGTTGATATTTCATAAATCCAATCGGGTATGCTGTCTGGCAATATCATGTTCTTAATGGTTCTATTTGCTTCTCTTCCATGAGATGTATATCTAAAACGATTTTTTGTAATGCACATACAATAAAAAATCTTCTCTTCAAAAGACATTTCTTTTTTTGGCTCTAAAACAATGATATTTTGCGCTGTGTAAAATGGTTCAAGTTGAATAAATGAGGACAATAAATACGATCCACCTAGTGTGACTGTGATTAAACCAGATTGTAATGGTTCTTTGTTTGAAATTTTTTTAACTTTTGTAATAATTCCTAAATTTTTTGAAGTTCGAGAAATAAAATTGATTGCATCGTGATCTGATTCATCCACAATAATCATTTTATTCAGATCTAATTTAGTGCCATATGATGTCGTAAACAAATTCGTTAATTTCATTGTGATTCAATTTTGAATAAATGACTATTTCTAAATTTAAATACTGTATAATCTTTCATAGAATTAATAAAATCATCTTTATTTATTTGTGAATAATCCGTCTCCATATATGCTTCTACAAGCCATTCATCTTCATGTCCAACATTGCGTAAAACACAACTTCCTGCAACATCTTTTCTTGCAAAATAATCTTTTAGCCATTGTTTTTTAATATCATTCCATCTGTTATTCTTATCAACTCTTCCATCATGTTTAGTTTTTACAAAACCATCATCACGCCAATAACCAAACCATGTTGGTTTGTCCTTATTATGAGGAATATTAGCTTTGAAGACCATAACACATGTAACAGTTCCTACTTTGTTAAATAAATCCACAGGCATGCTCATAACTGCTTCAAGTGTATGATTTTTTAATAATATTTTCTTTTGTTCTAATGATGTTGCAGTAGCACGATTTAAAGGAACAATTGCTATACAAGTGCCTCCTTTCTTTAAAGAAGATAAACAATTCATCACATAATGTAGTTCTTTACTATCCTTATCTTTCTGTGAATATGGAGGGTTTAGAAAACCCACATCACAATCATATTTTTTTTTAATTGTTTTTGATAGGTCAAAACAATCACCTTTATAGAGATTGGCTTTTCCATCTCCTCGTAAAATCATATTTGCACATGCAAGTGCAAACATGCCAGATAAATCTTCAATTCCAATAAGCTGATTTTTTTTTATATATTCAATTTTCTTAGAATCATTTCCAGCATTCTTGATCATTTTGTTCATCGAACTGATCAAAAAACCACCCGTTCCACAACAATTATCAAATATGATAGATTCTTTATTCACTTCTGCCAAATCTACAAATAATTCTGTAATATGTTTAGGAGTAAGAACTATTCCTAGTCCTTGTTTGTCTCCACCTGTATATCTTAGAAATTCAGCAAAAAACCTACCAATAACATCATCATGTTCATAATTGTCCATAAAAGGCATTACTATTTTTTCGATTTCCATAATCAGATCATACAATAAAGTATTATGACTCCCATCAATATTTTTTTCTTTAGTAAATGTAGAATGATTTTTTATAAAATCATAAACATGATTCATTGCATCCATTTTTTTCTGAGGTAATTTTGCTTTGCGTAATTTTTTACTTACTGTCTCTGTAACTAATCTTGCCAATTCATCAGGAATAGTTTCTTTTTTATAAGATGAAATAAAACTTGCATCGTCTAATGCCATAAGTACAGCACTTACAAAAAGAGGCTTCTCTGATTCTATTAATTTGGCATTATCTCTTAACTGATTATGTAGTTTTTTTGAATATCGTAATAATTCTGAAATATCATGATTTTCTTTTTCTGGTTTGTACATCATTTCATAATCATAAAAAGAACGTATTTCATCATCTGGCTTATCTATTACTCTATTAGATTTTAATTGTAAGAATGTAGATATTTTTAATTCTGATTTTTTTTGCCCACTTATTGCTATTGATATGACATCAAATTCTTGTGCTAAATATTCAGAATATAATAAAACACCATCAACTGCATAGTCTTTTGGTTTATCTCTGTTCTCGCTTTCGTGTTTTCTAATATCTGCCTTACATTCTACAATTATTATAAAGTTAGGTATCTCATCAAACGTGATAATAAATTCAGGACTCCCCCCCCCCGGCCACTTTTTGAAGCATGTTTTAGTAATTTTTTGATTCTTAGATTTTCTGACTGTTGTGCCTCGATGTTTATTTTGCGATATTTTTTCTTATTTGCCTTTAGAATATCCCTAACAATATTCTCTGTAATTCTTTCATTCATTTTAGTTCAACATCTCTTTGAAATTTGATCTTTAAGATCAGGGTATTTTTGAATCGATCTTTTTGTCAATACTTCTAAAGCAACCATTGCGTAAAAAACCTCATTTTATGATCAAAAGATATGGGTAACTATAATATGACCTAAGAAGTTCTAATTGGAGAAAATTTGTATTTCATGTTTTATTACTCGATAAGTATGAGATCACGCCTATCCTTTGATTAAGCACGAATCTGAATGTTCGTGGATATTTTTACACCTAATTTTTTGAGCAGATGACCTCATACAATTAGACACATCTAAAATTTATCTACAATTTTATAAATTTCATCAAAAGGATAATGCTTACCAGTGGGGGATGCTTCTTGAACCTGTAAATTTTTCATCGGATATTTTTAGAGATTCAATCGTCATCAAATGCATTAATCGCCAATCGTGTTTAGTTTCACTAGGAATTAATCCTTTACTTGATTCGCCCCTAAGTTGATAACAGTGGACGGCATCCAATCCATTTTTCCGATCTGCCGTATGAGGTTCACATATTCTATGATAATTAGCATAATTAAATTCAATTAGTTTTTTATCGCATATTGCCTCTTTAATATCATCTAACAAAGTCATAAATTAAATAAAAAATAATCATATTTAAAATAGATCAATTTTTTACACTGTTCAATCTTAGTGACATTTCTCAATTTTCAAGTATTCAATTTAGATGGTGGATTGTTCAATTTAGGTGGTTTTGATGCAAAACAATGATCTTATTACCAGACCCTAGATCTTCATCAGATCTCATTTAGATCAGATTGATCATAAAAAATTATTCTTATGCTGAACCTAACTCTTTACTTATCAGTGTTGTATATCGATTAATAATTTTAAAGAAATAATTTTGGTAAACCTGCTACGATAAATCCTACAATAATCAATACAAGCATGGTTAAAACCCGTTTTCTAATTTTGGTCTGTAATAAGTAATCTTCAAACTCTATTTTTGGAAATAACCATCCTATTGTCCAGTATAATATGAATGCGATAATAATAGACAAACCCCGTATATGCTCATAAAATATTTCATCATCCCATAAGTCATGTAAATAACTAAGATCTAGAAAAGCAACTGCAAAACCAAGCATGCCTGCAATTGCTATGGTGATCGGGATTCTGGTCACATAATTATTAAAAATTCCATTATATGTTTTATTATTTTCAAATAAATCTTCAATTTTTGTAGCTATTCCATTAACCCAAGTAGAATCTATTCCTTTTACAGTGACACTAGAACATGATATGATGGAAAAATCAAGACAAATCCATATTTCTTGTTTCTTGTCTTCATTTACATAAAGAAACAATATAATGTTGTTCAAAGATTTTGGTATTGATGAATTAAAAAATGCTTCGGTTGAATGAGCTGTAATATCTCTTCTCTTTGATTCGAATTTAAAAGTCAAATTGATAACTGCATCTTTATTTTCATTTTTAATTTTTTGACTTTCCGTTTCTAATAAATTGCATATTTCTTTTAATGATGATTTATCTAATCTACATCCGTTAATATGGATCTTTCTCTCTTCCTCCACACTCATATATTGAACAACATTAGGTTGAATTTAAGATGTATTGTTGAAGGTTCTCCCATGCAGTAGTGGCGTGTTTTACCGCTGTTCGCCGTGAGATGGGGTCGAGTTAAGACATAATCAGAACTTCTACATAATGATTAAATTATAAATTAAATTAGGATAGTAATGGATAGACCAGAATTAAGATTTCGAATTTTATTTGAATATTATCAAGAATTTCATCATGCTCAAATTAACTCTGAAAAATCAGCAGACGATAGAGTTCAAGATATGGATATAGAAAAAAATGAAAAAAATGCTGCTAAAATTTGGTTGATTGATTCTAAATTGTTAGAAGGGAGTAATATGGGACATATGGGATCACCCATACCAATTCCATTCATCGGAAGAATCAACAGCACGGGAATAAATTATGTTGAATATGTAATGGATAAAGCATTTACTAAAATTAAAAGTGAATTTAAGGATCTAGAAGAACTGTCAAAAACTGAACGTATCAAAGTGTTTGCTAAACATTGCATTAACAATCCTATTACAGATAAAATGTGTACTGTGACATGCGAAGCTATTGTCAAATGTATGACAGATGTTGGAACAACATAGGTTATTCAAAATACGTTTTTTTACATATAACAACTGGTTTAGATGCTACTCAACATGGTGAGGAACCTCTCTAGAATGAAACACACGAATACACCCGCTTTTTGAGCCATCCAAGATCAGTCTGCCGGCACAGAATCCAATAATACGCAGAGTACATCAATTATGAGGCTGTTTTACCAGCCTGTGCTTTGAGGCGGGACGCACATCTGCACAGTCCTCGCACAGAATCTTTTTAAAAAATAAAAATCTTCGAAACCAAAAAGTACAGTTCCTACAAATTGTTTTTTTACAGTTTTTACAGATAAAACTATGCGAGCCAAATGATTTTGGGGGGTGTGCAGTACTGCCACACGCATTACACAGCAAAGGAAGAACCCCGTCATCCCCCACGTGTTTCCCGCAGGTCTTGCAGCCATACAAATCAGAATCCATCATTACATCATGGTCGTTTTGAATCAGATGACAGGAATACCTGCTTTTAAGAAAGTTCAAAGACAGGTCATATCTAGGCAAAAGTGCCTGTTTTATGTCGTTGATTTGTATGCTCCGAGGGCCCGGGGTGCAGGTTTTGGTGTATGAGACGTTGTTTCTCCCCCTGTAGGAGACACGGGCCGTAAACTTTTTGATAATATGATCAGTTGCCATAGATTTCAGGGAGGTGACACCCAGAAGAAAATCAGTTTTTTTATTTTGAGGTGGTGATGATGATGCTACTGTTGAAATCCCTGCAGAATCCACCAAGATGGCATCCCTTAAAAATTTCGATTCGTCATCCCGCAGAATGTGGCCGTCTTGTGCATTAACAATAAAGCGCAAATCATCCTTGTGAACCGAGTGAATTTGCCCAACGCTTGTTGAGAAATCCTGGTGAACACTCGCACTGACAACGTATACGGAATCAAGCGTGGTGTCATTATTTGGAATTATTTGAACCAGTTCAGGGGCGGTTTTGGGGTAGCTCTTAAAGGAGTGAATCCGGGCAGATATCCTTTTCTTTATTTCTGCCATGTCTGATGCCGGAAAACAAAAGATCGTCGAGTTGTGCGAACCAATCACAATGCGGATTCCGGCCTTTTGTGCAAGTGCTGTTAGCATGTATCTGTCATAGAGTTCCATGGGGGTCGTTTGGGACAAGAGTTTTGCGTGCTGTATTGCCTCATCAGAGTATTTTCCGGTGGTGATTATTATTCCTCTGACTGCACCTGATGAGATTACTGCCGAGTGGAGTTTCTGCACTATGGGTCGTCCAATCGTCGAGTTTGGCTGATGCTTGCATTCCACTATGATGTCGCCTCTACCTTCAGGCTGTTGAATCACCAAGTCACGTCCGCCATCGGCCACATTGCCGATGCGTTGAACAGTACCCCAGTTTGTCCTGCTAAATATTCTCTCACAGAGCTGCTCAAACTCAAATCCGTCCATGGTATCAAGATAGGCAGTCTCTGTTTCAGGCATTGGATTTTTTGGCATTGTGGGATTTGTAAAGTTATCGTAATCAGGATTCAAAGACTGGGTTTTAGAGTCATTGGAATTATACCTTTAAGAAAAAGATGATGATGATACCTCACAGACTTTTCTGTCTGTCTTTTTTTCATATTTGTGATCAATACAGTCTAAAATAATCCTCATCATCTTTTGGATCCTATGTGACCCTACTTTTTGTACAATTGAATATTTGTCAAACCTTGATATGAAAGTGATATCTTATTTTTTACATGAGGCAAGGTGTTTTGTTGGCAATAGGATTGATAATGCTGGAAGTGACAAATGTTCTAGATAAGTCAAAATGTCCAGTATGTAAAAACAAGTTAGAAGCTAAACCTGCTATCTGTCCTTCTGTAAAATACTATTACAGCGCAGATCTTGATATGATTGATACTTTTGATTCCATTCCGTTTACAAAATACAAACAATTTGCAGTGCCAGTAAGAATTTTCCTAGCAGTTGTGATTGTAATGCAATTTTTTGGATTTTATGATTTTCTTAGTGAATTTTTGTATTTTGTTGTAGTTTTTTCTATTCTATATTTGATAAACATCGCATTTGAAAAATCAAAAATGTCTACTGTAAATATAGTAGAAAGAAAATATCCACAATGTGAACTACCAATGGACATCAAAGTAATTAAATATGAAAAATGTAAAATCCAGATTGACGTGTGCGAGTAACGCGATAGCAAAGAGTGATCCCATGAATAATTCTTTTTTTCAAAATTCCACTATGATTTTCTTAAGTCTGTTATGTTTTGTATCTGTTTATGATGCTGAAGCATCTACTTCTTTTTCAGAGCAGTTTATTAATGCTGGAACGGATGTGTTTTTCCCCGATGACTATTTTCATTATGACTCTGAGGCACTTAACCTTGAAGGAGTTTATTACAAAAGTGATGGAGAAACTCTTGATACAAGGTTGATTGTTTCTGGAAAAACAGGATTTTCAATTAATAATACAATTTCATATGGGATGTTGATAGATTCAGATTCGGATTTTAATACCGGTCGAAACGGATTTGATTATAGATACATGGTACAGTGGGATAACGGTACAATGAATGAAATTTATGAACAATTCCTAACAAATTCTTCAGAAGTAAGAGAGATTTTCAAAAAACCAATAGGATCATTTTTTGTTGAAGATTCTGTTGAGCACAATAGTCTGAAAAATACTGTCGAAATGTCGATAGATTTAGAAAAAATTGGAAACCCAGAACTATATGCAGTTGTATTCTTTTCAGAAGGTTATCTTTCTGGAAAAACCCCATTGGTGCAGGATGTAACCCGCCTTGCAATAATTCCACCGCCGGAATTCGTTGTAACCACCGAACCTTCTTTGATATCTTTTCCATCGGGTACTGAAAAAATAATTCACATTCAAGTTGACTCGGACATTGCTGAGACCACTGATTTGCATTACAACGTATATTTAAAAAATAAAAACGAAAACATTGTTGTAAAACAACTTCTTATTGAAAATTTTGTTGAATTAAGTGGAGGAAAAGCGGTGATTCCTGTTAGTTTGGAAGTGGAAGGTCATGATGATTCTCTGACACATAAATTGCAATTTGATCTTGAAGCATGGTACGATGTGAACCCGTATACCAAAACTGTTGAAAGGGGAGGCGAACTTTTTGATTCGTATTATTTTAGAAATCAACAGGAACCAGAATCTTTTACAATATTTTGGTCAACACTTGAACAAAAACCTTCGATTGGTTTTCCATTATTGATTCAAATTATTTTGCTTGGCGCAACAATAGTTATGGCATATGTTGGAGTAAAAACTCATCGTAATAACAAAAAAATGGGGGATTCGGAACGAAAACTAAATCATTCAACTGATATGGCAAAAATCTTTAAAACCATTCTTTCGTTAGTTTGCATCAGAGATTATTATTCCAAAGAATTGACGTTGAGATATCCGGAAGATGAAATAATTCAAGAAAAAGTTAGAAGTGGAATTAACATTAGGAATTTTGGAGATATAGTTCTAAGAGATCTTGTACCCAATAACATACCTCGCCTTAGTTGGGCATTGCAGCATATCGAATCATACCATGACATCAAAAATAGTTGGAACAAACTGCAGAGATCAAAATCAAAGTATAAAACAAAAGTACATTTGGTTAAACAACAAATTGAAATAATTTGTGAAAATGGAATCAAGGAAAAATTGCCCGATCTTAGGGCATATGATGGCAGTTATTCAGATAGTTATTTCATTGAAAATATTGTGTTTGAGGTCTATGAGATTCTGGTTGATCATGTTAACGGTTTGGATCATCAACCTATTCAAACTAGCACCATGCCATGGAATCTTGACAGTAATAGCGATAAGCGCAAGTTGTACATGATTACATCAGATTCTATCCTTTTTCAGACTACACAACCAATTGACTACTCTATTGTAACCAAAATACTTAATTCATGTATTACTGAAGAAACTACCTTATTGATGAATGAAATAATTCAAGAATTCAATAATACAGAACAAGTACTTGCAGAGTTTAAAAAAGAACTTAAAGAAATAGTAATTCAATTAGAAGGGCATGATTTGATTGAGGGGAAATGTGAACTTGGAATTTGATGAGATACTTTCATCATGCATTTTATAATTCATGGGAAATGTTTTTGACGGTATTAACATGAAACTAATTACATCCATATCCTGCATCCAAACATTCCCCAAAGCTATTCATCGCGGTATCATCATTTTGCTGATCTCATCTAACTCAGTTCGAAGATCACTTATTTGCGGTATATAATCAGATTTTTCAAAACTTATTGATTTGGTCAGCCCAATCATGGAAATTTCAATGGTGTATACCCTAGCATCAAAGGCGCCGGGGGACCCAATACGATCCGGCAGGAGCAGGAACAAAGGGAAATTAATGGTAGATAATACTTTTTGCCATTGTGTTTCAGACATTGGAATCTCATTGGTTATTTCAGGTAGTTCTAATGGTGGATTACCAGTATAACCCGTGCTAGAATAACTTATTTTTTCAAAAGTCATGATAATCTCCATACTACAGTATCCGGTGCAGAATCCAGCATGGCTTTTCATCTTGATGACTGTATCATGATGATTGGCCAGAGTTATTCCAGGTATTACATCTTGTATGAAAGAATAGACAGCCCCATATCCGGGATATACAGTAAAAATGATTCCAACTAGCAACGACATTACAACAATCCTTCTGATTCTAAAAAAGGTTTTTTGATTTTTTGTAAAATAGCAAATATGCAGTATTTGCATCAAATAAATTGTCAAAAACAACATTACAAAATACGATCCATCACGTGACAAATAATCAATGAGTGAAGGTATTGAAAATATTGTAGGAGACGAGTGCGACCCGTATTGAGTTGGCAGAGGCTGGTCGTGGTAGGACAGGGACTGGATGTAGAACGGGATGTAGGAATAGTAGTAAAGTATGACGGGTAAAAACCCGGCCAGCAAAAACAGGCCGCCTGAAAAATATTTCTTTATATAAAAATGACCGATTCCATGTATCTGAAAAATCCCAAAAATAAGGGCAAGTACCACTGCCCAGGTTTTGTTTTTATTTTGTAATGAATCCTTTGAAAACAAACTCTTTTTTGTTCTTGGGAATATGTGTAATTTGCTTTCAATTTTCCTTGATAATTTTACAACGGCGATAACTAACAGTGAAAAAACAGTCCACAAGATTGCAACAGACAGCATTTCACCCAACACAATATTTTGCACTCGACCTGTGTTTGATACAGAACCGAAAAAACCGTGATTTATTGTTGTACCATCTTCTTCCTCCTGTCCTGTAATTGTAACCTTGTAACTGCCTTCAGATGAAGGAGAAAAATTGACATCAAAGGAGTATAACAAATCAGAATCAGTTGATTCGGGTTTACTTTGTAGAAGTTCATATGGTTCCTCAAGTCCCAGCGGATTAATTATGCGGATATCGGGTTGAATATGATTCCCAGTCAGGATTAATTTTGAATTTTGACGTTCTGTCAAATATGCAGAAAATGTAAAGGTGTTACCTGGTGACAAGGTATAATCTGTAATATCCATTCTAGCGGCTTTGGGTATGGTTATTTCAGATACAAATTGATCAGGATTTTCAAATGCAGGAGAAAACGATATGATTACTCCGATTATAATTAAAACACAGTATAATTTTTTGTCTTGCAAATAAATTCCTACATGACGTAGAGTTTGTGCCTATTTAACATGGTTGAGGAACCAATACGCGCAGACAGGTTTTCAGATCAGTCAAAGATGATCGCCGTCATTCATCATGGCATGTCAGTCTAGACTGACTGCGCATAATTGTTGCTTTTTAGTTACACATCACTATTTTCTGAATTGCTCAACGAGTTGATCCTTGTGAAAGATGTATCGTAGTTTGCATTCTTTTTCGATATTTTTATGGTCTTCTTCAGTCCCCCTAAAGACGATGGACATCAAAGATTTGCATTCGCATCTTTCTTGGACCGCGCGTACTGCGGCAATAGCTGACATTCCACTGGTAATTACATCATCGATAATTACTACGGGTGAGGTGATACTACCCTCAATTAGTTTCATAGTTCCATGTTTCTTTGCAGATTTGCGGACAAAAAATGACGTGATCAATGGATTCAAAGGATCAACTTTGTGCTCAAAGTAGCTCAGCTGAGAGATTGCAGTTGCAATGGATATAGAGCCTGATTCGAGACCGCCAACTGCCTGTACACCGGGCATCTCCCTGATATAATGATAGAATACTTTGGCAACAGCGTTGATTCCTTCCGGGTGGCCATTAAGCAGTTTCAAATCAAAATAGTAGGGACTTGTTTTCCCCGATGTTAAATGAAATGGTTGTTTTTCATTGTATTGAAATGCTCCCGTATCAATAATCAGATCAAAGAGTTTTCCGATGTCTTTCTGGATTATACCATCAGAGTCTTTCACTAATTTATGAAGAATCTTACAGGTATTAAGTCGTGTTCATATAAAATGTAATAGACAGCATCATCACTTAACATGTAAAATTCTCAATCTTATCGAGTAGTTCAACTGCCTCGTAATATTGTGTACTAGATGATACAATGGGTGGAATTAGATCATACTCTTGTCGCATCACATCATACTGTGCCATCTGCTCGGAAGAACAGTTCTCAAAGTGTGACGCATAAGCCATACCTTCAGCCGCAGTGTAGCATCCCTCACCATAAAGCCCGTGATTTAATCCCAGAAAGACACAAAATCCACCATAACACGCAACAGAGCCTGCAACGTGTTCATAACTTAGCAGATTTATCCGGTGTCCGGTACTGTCCATCCAGCCATCTATTATTGCAATATGATCAGGATTGCGTGTTGTCGGATGGGTCTCCGTACCAAACAGAGATGCATTTTCTGCAACATTTTCGTGGGATTTTAATCCATAGTCGGACTTTATGTTGTACGGACATGTTCCAGTGTATGGATTTGTGTGATCAAAATATTGGTATTCATGCATGTCCTGCACCCTTGCCAGTGCCAGCTCGTATACACGAGGATCATGTGTAATGGGGTCCTTTCCGTTTTCAGTTCTTTTTTGATTGATATAGTGGATGGATTTTAGGGCATAATCTTTTGAGGATGTCTCTGGAGGATTATTTTTTTTAATCTGTTCGATAATATCAGTGGAGGATGTTTTTATGGTTTTTTCTATGGATTCTGAAATAGATGATACGGACGTTTCTATAGTTGCAGGATCAACACTAGAGGACAGATTTTCGATGGTCTCATCTAGTTTGTCAGGATTGATCTCAAAAATACCACCAGCATAACCAAGCGTTGCAACACCTAGAACAGCTGCAATTATCAACCCAGGTATCATCATCTCGTTTCTGGGTTTTTTTCTTTTAATGCGACCATAAGATTGATATCCACATTTTTTGCAAAGGTAATAATTCGGAGTATATACAAAATGATGGGTACACTTCATTAAATGATGAGTACGTTACAAACTTAAATGTGTTAAATTTCCAGGTTTGGTCTAATAACCGAGTTTACTTTGTGTTTTTATCATTTACAGATTCACACCACACATTCCATCTGTTCTGCTGGTTTGTTTGTAGTTGCTAGGATGACCAAAGGACAAAGACACGATGAACTGACAAAGAAATCACTAGTAAATCCAATTTGTATAGGCATCCGGCAAAATAGACAGATCTACAAATCAAGGGTTTATCAGATCCCAAATGAGGGTGGTACTATTTTATGCCATAATTACTTGTGAGTGCCGGAACTACAAAATCAAAATCAATACAGCGTTGTATGATGTCAGGATATTTACATGGAAGATCGGGGGGCATTGGGGCAGAATAATGGTTGACCAAGACATAGTCATCATACATCTCATATATGCGAAATATTTGCGCATAAAAAACGCCATCATTGCGGGAATCACTACACCATCCAACAAAGGTATCATGCTTGTCTACCGTTGCAGTAAATTCAAACTTGTGGGGTATTTGATATGTTATTTCGCCATCTCCACCAATGAAAAAATCAGCATCAGTAAAATTGAGTCTAAGGGTATCGGCATCAACGTGCTCAATGTGGGATACGGTTGCAGTTATACCACGGCCCGTGTAATTTACAATGTGATTATCAAGATGAAATACTGCTGATTTGTCTATCTTACTAAACGGGATATTCCAAATTATGTGATTGTGCAGGTGCTCAAAATACATTACAAACGTGCTTGAGAATATTAGGACAACTGCCAGTACCCAGTTATTCACGGAAAAAATTATGGGGATTATTGTATAAATTTTTTGGTTCGGCATGAATTCTCCATATACGAATTAGATTATTTCAGATGTCTGCAGGATGCATTATACCATATGGAAATACGGGTAAAAAGACTCGGGATATAGCAGCAGATGCAAAGACGGCTAAATAGGGAGAAACCACAGATGAAGATCTTACAATAACACCAATATTATTTTCTCAGACAGTGTTTAGACGCTGATGATTCGTATGGATGATTTGTTCATTAACGTTTTAAGTAAATTTTGTTATTACATATCATGTCAACAGTAACCCAATGCAAAAATGACAAAAATCATGACGAGTCATTTTCCTTAGAGGGGCAAAAAGAGGAGGAAAACCCGGTTTCAACCAGTGTCTCTGCAATAGATATGGCAGGATTGACTTGGATCTTTCAAGATGATGAATTGTGTTAGGTAGTATACAGTGTTAGTCTGTAGAAGAACGGTTTTGTCTTTTGTTTATCTGCGTCCGTTTCTATCCTAATGTAGGTGAATCCAGCTTGTCGCATACTCATCTTTTGCAGGTCGAATCTTGGTCCAAAAAGTAAAAGATTTAACAACTTTGGGTGCAAAATTGGGCTGTGAGGCTGATTTGGATGACAATTCCATTGGTTTTGTTTGGAATTATTGGAATGGATGATTCATTTGCTACTGTGTGTTATGCACCAGAACGCATATTTTACAGTGCTGAAAAAAGTTTCGCAGTTGTAATTGTTACTGTCGCCTCATCTGAAAGGATATTTTATGATCCTCCAAAAGTAGGATGGGATTGGACGGTCTCAAGCCAAATAAGATCTAATGTTACAATTAATGAGGTAACTTATGGAAATAAAGATTTTCCATTAAAATCAGATATTGTAGACACGAATCATTCAGATGTTTTGAAAATAGGAGATCGATATGCTATGATCTATGATAACTACTGGAATAATTGGCGTCAGACTGACGACTTTCATTGTTCACCAATAGGACCCGTTTCGTTTGCAAAACATGCCGTAGAATATGCCGCATTTTTTGAGGATTTGCTAAAAAATTCATGTGATGTTGACAAGCACTATTTGATAAAAAATTCAGACAGGAAGAAAATTTGTGTTTCACATGATGCCCGGGATGAATTAATCAAAATGGGTCATGGATTCATTGTTCCTAATTTGTCGTTTGGATCATGGCAGGGCATAAGTGAGAATCCTCCTCTTGACATAGACGCTTATGCACGCTCCGATAGATGGTATTGTGGAAGTAATGCAGTGAGATCCAGTACTGGTGATTACTGTCTTCCATATCTACTAAATTTATCCTGGGTAGTCAAAGAAGGTAACAACAACCTTTCAATCTCACATCTTCCAAATTTAGGTGAAACGGCAACCATCACAGTATCAAACACTTATCTCAAACAGGTTTTACCGTGTAAGCCAGGTAATGTTGTTGCAATAAGTAGCAATCTTAGATTTGTTGATTCCCCCGATTCAATGTTGTCAGTTCTTCTTGATAACTTCATAATGCTCTTTTTTTCCTCTCCGTCTGTTGATTCTTCTGATTCAATGTTGTCAGTTCCCTGTGAACCGGGTTTATTGAATTGGAATGCCACAGTTCGTGCAGCAGGTGAGGGATGGAGTGAAATTCTAGTATACGCAGGTGACGACAATGACAGGATACGTTTTACTGTATCAAATAATACCACGGATGGTATTCCAATGCAAAATTATAGAGATGAGCGTGTTTTTGCAACCCTGAGCAGTGACAAGCAGCATTACGCTTCCCCCGATCGGATTTCCATTTCGGGGCAATTCAGCGATTATGTTGGTAACTGGATTGCATATTATTCAAAACGTATTCCAATTGACTCAGAAAATAAATTTACATTGGAAATTGATGGTGAGAGGTTTAGAAAAAACCATGAACAGTATCTAGTATTGACTGATCGTTATGATGTAGGATTTGAACAAATTAAAGTCACGTATGATTTTCAGCCCTAGTGGTATGATTTGAGATGTGTGATTATATGAGACTTTAGCATAATTAATTCAAATAACAGATAAAAATAAGATTATTAAAAGTAAGAACATGATGGAAGGGCTAATAGATAAAATTCATGTAGAAAATTTTAAAGGAATAAAAAATTTAGAATTAACGGATTTAAAACGGTTTAATGTTTTCATTGGTAAAAACGATGTAGGCAAATCAACTTTACTAGAATCCATTTTTGCATTTAAACCAGCAGCATTAGAACAATCTGACAATATCCAAGATTTTCCAAAAATTTTACGAAACACTGATCGTGAACAAAATGCACAAAAACTCGCTTATAATCATTTGTCAGACATACCCACAATCAAAATTTTTTCCAATGATGAAGTATCTGAACTCACTTTTACAAATGATTATACAGGAAGTTCTGTTAGTGTGAATATTTCAATTCTAGATAGTCAAAGAACAGTCAGATTAGATCAAACGTTCACTAAAATGATTTTAGATGCAAATCCGCTAGATCTTACTGCATCATTTGGATGGATATCCGGACTGAAATATTTTGACTCCGCCACTGCAAAAAATTTATCGTTATTAGAAGAAAATATTGGCAGTGGAAGTCCTGTTGATGAATATGATTCGGATATTGAAAACATTCAAAAAATAAAATATTCAGAAACAGAAACAAGATTAGTAATTAGAAAAAATAATGTTGATATTACCATTGATGATTTTGGAGATGGACATAAATCTGCTCTTTCTTTATTGGCATTGTGCGAAACTATGGAAAATACAGTATTATTAATAGAAGAAATAGAATCAAATCATTATCCTGAATCGTTACGGAAATTAATTGAAAAAATGACTGAAATTTGTAATATGAGAAATATTCAAGTGTTTATCACCACTCATTCACCAGAAGTTTTAGAAATTTTTTCAAAAATTGACAATGCCAAATTAATTCATTTAAAAAAAACAAATGCAGGCATAACATCAAATGAAATCATGTCTAATGATTATACCATGTGGAAAGATATTGGATGGGAAATTTCAAATTATTTACGACATGAAAAAATTGTCATTGTTGAGGGTGAAATTGATCAAATTATTATTAGACATGCTTTCAAACATCAATATGGATATTGGCCAGAAGAAGTTGGAATAAATTTCATTAATGCACGTGGAAAAGGAATTAAACAAAAAGAATTATTTAAAGGACTTTCATATGAAAACAAGACAGTGTTTTATCAAACAGATTTAGACAAAGATGATGAAAACAGTATTAAAAATACTGTAATTAATTATTTTAAAGAACTTGGGGCAGAAGGACAAATTTTAGATAATGAAGATAGAATATCTTTTACTCATAATTTAGGTACACGAAAAATTTTAGAAAAAAATAATATTTTGATAACAGGAGATAATAAATTGAAAAATCTTGAAAGTCATGCCATTGAGGATTATTTACTGTATTCATTAACAGAGGACTCTGTAATAACCAAAAACTTGGGAGGCGATCTTAGTAAATTGAAAATTCAAGCAAAAAATGGAAAAGAAATATTGCAAAGTGTTTTTACGGATTATGACTCAGAAAAAGTTGTTGAAATTATGACTAAGTGTACTTCTTTTCATAAGGATTTAATTTCATTGATAGAAAAAATTCATGATCAGTAACATCCATTATTTTTATTAAAAATATTCTCAGTTTAACCACATAGAAGGTTCTAAAGAAGATATTTTATTTGGATTCTGTCTGATGCAGAGTGCCACCACTTTTGATTTTGTACTAGAGTTCATGAATTTTAATTTTGGATTTTTTATGGCACCCCATTTCAGCATGTTGTTTAACAGTTGGTTTGCAGATATTCCATGTTTTTTGCATACTTTTGAATTTTATTCAAACCCGACTGATCTAGCACCATTGATTCCACATTAACTTGGCAAACTGTTCCATATCCTCTTCGGCGTCTTTTATGGATTCATTTTCTTCTATCTCCAGGGAGACCAGCGGTTTGACATCTTTGGATACGTCACTTGGCTGAACAAATATTTCTGGAGTAACGATTTCTCCGTCGTGTGTCTTGTCTGTATCAAATATTCGTTTCATGGTGCGGATTACACCGTGGAGATTTTAAATCTATGCTGCAGCCAGTTACGTGGATTCCACCTTTGATATCCGACTCAACGCCAGCTTTACCAAAAGCAGCCACGTAATCAGTATTGGAACGTAGTATGTGGCAATTCTCCAGCCAATAACTGCATCCCACGCAACTGCCCCTGCAGGAACATCAAAGTCAAACGGATTCAGATTATTCAGAAATGCCACAATCCCCAACTCGGCAAGACCAGAACCGCCCACGGTAATCGGTAAATTCCCTATTGCGTTTGCACCCATCACTGCCATTATGGAGTCAAATGCGTTTATCACGTATCCTGTTCCCATTGCAATTATCATAAATGATATTCCATAAAACAACCAGGATACCAGCGAGAACAGGAATGATACCGTAAAGATTTTTTTGGATTCGGCAGTACGCAGATTCTTCCTGCTCATGATGCAGACCTCCTCCATCCAGGAGTTTGTCTTTTCAATGTATTTGATACCTTTTTCCTTGCCAAACCTCTTGGCGATACCTTCCAGCACCTTTGGAACATGAAACGTGCGCTTGGATGAGAGAAAGAACATTACCATCCACAGGGACGTGATCGTGATGCTAGTAGCCAGAATGACTGCCCCGACCACGTATGCCCCGTTCATCAAGGCGATGACTCCTGCCATCATCGATAACAGCCCGGCTGCAAGCACCTCAGTTACAATATCCATGATTGCAATCCAGGTCGACTTTGAGGGCTTTACCCCCTTTTTGTGCAGATAGTATATCACGACAAATTCCGCACCGACAAACATGGGGGTCGTAAATTTGATGAACTCGCTTCCAACGCGGACACCTACCAGTTTCCAGAAAGAGTCAAAGCTGCCAAGATACCTTCTGGCAATGTATGCGAATTTTATCCCCTGCAATCCCAGCTTGACGAGCATTGCGGCAACTGCGCCTGCAAACGGAATGATGCCAATTGCCAGGACGTCTTCGAACTGAATATCAAATTGAATGGCAATAACGAGTATGGGAAGCAACGTGACGGGTATTACAGCTAGTCTCCATTTCATCTGATGAATTTTTTCAGGGAATCAAATAATAAAGTTGATAAATCCCGTAATTGTAAATCATGCCTGAGATCAGGTATAATTGGGTGGTTCCCGGCTGCTTTATCATCTATTGGCAGGTAATAACAGTCCTGAAATTGGATTGGTTTCCAGTGTATTATCGCTCCAAAAATGAATACTATACCAGCCAAATCAGATGACCCCAAGCTAGTTTGAAATATGAGCAGAGACCAAACCAGACAGGTTTGAAAACAATTTTTGTCTCAGGTACTGCCGGTTCCGGCAAGTCCCTGCTCTCATCAAAGCTTTTGGAGTATTACGCAAACAACGGGGCGTTTGCAGCGGTATTAAATTTGGATCCGGGTGTGGAAAATCTGGTGTATACATGTGATGTGGATGTCAGGGACTATGTGGATTATGTATCAGTCATGCAGCAGTATGACCTGGGTCCGAATGGTGCGATGGTCATGGCAAACGATCTGATTGCATCAAAGATTGATCAGATTCAGGAGGATGTAAACAAGGTAAACCCGGATTACCTGATTGTCGATACACCAGGGCAGATAGAGCTGTTTGCATATCGCTCCAGCGGACGATTCATAATTGAAAACATTACATCAGAAGAAAAAACCAGCATCTTTCTTTTTGACGGGGCATTAATTACTACCCCGGTAAATTTTGTCTCAATCGCGCTGCTTGCAACATCAATCCGTCTCCGTTTGAATCTGCCAACGATAAATGCTCTTACAAAAACGGATCTCATCGGGGATAAGCTCAAAAACATATTGCAGTGGTCTACAAATTTAAAGACGCTGGAGGATGCAATCGGCAAAGAGGCAGACGGTGATACGTATGCGCTGACTACGAATATTTTACGGGGATTGAATCTGGGAGGATTTGCCCAGGGGTTAATTCCGATATCAAACGTTACAGGCGATGGTTTTGTAAATCTGGGGGGCGCACTCAGCAGAATTCTTAACTTGGGCGAGGAGGTAGAGGGGTAATGGTATCACAGGTTACCGTCAAAGCACCCTCATCAACTGCAAACCTGGGTCCCGGATTTGACGTGTTCGGATTAGCCTTGGACGCGTTTTATGACACTGTTACGTTAACCAAGATAAAAAACGGAATTACAATAGTTACCAAAGACGATATCCCTGCAGACCCCCAAAAAAATACCGCGGGTCTGGTAGTAAAAAACATGATGAAGAAATTCAAAATCAAAGGAGGCATTGAAATCAGAATCAAAAAGGGCGTTCCCGCAGGATATGGAATGGGAAGCAGTGCTGCATCAGCTGCTGCAACAGCAGTTGCATTTGATAAATTATTTGGGTTAAAGCTGGACGGGAACTCTCTAGTAGAATTTGCAGGGTATGGGGAAAAGGCCAGTGCGGGTATAATTCATTATGACAATGTTGCAGCATCCGTGCTGGGCGGATTTGTAATTGTAAGAACGGATCCCTTGGATGTAATTAGAATTGAGCCACCAGCCAATCTAAGGATGTGCGTGGCAATTCCTGCAATCAATGTTCCAAAAAAAAAGACAGAGGCATCCAGAAGAGTCGTTCCAAAACGGATCAAACTGACTGACAGCGTCCTGAATCTGTCAAATGCTGCGGCAATCGTGGCAGGATTTCTAAAAAAGGATTCTGGTATCATTGGGAATTCAATCAAGGATGTGATAGTGGAACCTGCCAGACAGCACATGATTCCAGGGTTTGGCATGGTAAAGGGCAATGCCATCAAGGCAGGCGCATTAGGTGCCACCATCAGCGGTGCGGGACCATCAGTGATCGCCTTTTCAAAAAGCTCGGCTGATTTGAGAAAAATTAGCCGGTCCATGGAAAAAGGATTTGCATCTGCAAACACAGAATGTCAAACTATAATTTGTAAACCAAGCAAGGGGGCTGCAACCAAAAGAGCAACTGGAAAACCATGAAAAAGGCAGTAATCGTGTTCAGTGGGGGAATAGATTCTGTTTGTGCGGTTTCATATCTGAAATCAAGGTACGAGCTGTACGGCATTACATTCTCATACGGACAAAAGGCAAACAACGAGATTACGGCTGCCAAATCATTTGCAAAAAAATTAGGTTTAAAACAACACAAGATAGTTGATATCGGCTTTATGAAGGAGCTGTACGGGAACTCTAACGTTTTAACAAGCTCTAAAAGAAAGATTCCCGCCAAGTTCGAGTATTCAATTGTGGTACCAATCAGAAATGCAGTGTTTCTATCAGTTGCCTCGGCATGGGCCTTTACATTAAACGCGTCCCTGGTAGCATACGGGGCCCACACTGGGGACAAACACTATCCGGACTGCAGGCCAGGCTTTGCAAAAAAGTTAGAGGGTGCGTTTAACCGGGGCGAGATTGACGGAATAAAGTCGGGGCTCCGAAAAAATATTGAAATCTGGTCGCCATATAAGATGGGATTATCAAAGAGTGATCTGCTGAAATCCGGGATCAAGACGCTGGGGGATGCCATCTTTAAGACGTGGAGCTGTTACTCAAACAATAGATATCACTGCGGGGTTTGCGAATCCTGCAACAATAGAAAGACCGCGTTTGAAAAGGCAGGTATCACAGACAAGACAAGATACTGTTAATGTTGTATGCTAGTAACTATTTCTGAGAATCTTTTTTTTCAGAATCAAGCCCCTGATTCCGATATACCAGATCAAAAAGAACACGCCGAATATTCCCATAAAGACATAATTTTGTACCTCCGGGGTGAGCCCCTCAATAGAATCAGTAATCTGACTGGATGCGACCATGGAGACTGCAATTACAAGGATGCACTCTATTGCATACCACGTCCAGTTTGGCCATGATTCCTTTGGAATGTGAATATACGGATTTACCCCCATGTATCTGATCAAAAATATTGATTATTTAATTTTTCAGTATTACTAAAAAGACAGATCAGAGGCACCGTTTCGAAGCAGCGGCATTATACCCGCCCTCTCCTCCTTGTTTTCATAGATTCCCCTGAATGCCGAGGACGATAGCGTTGCATCGTTTTTTACCCCGCGCATCTTCATGCACAGATGCTCAGCATCTGCCAGGACGACAACCCCCTTTACGCCCTGGGAATGCAGCTCGTCTGCAATGTTTTTTGTGAGCCGTTCCTGAATTTGGAGTCTTTTTGAATATTTTTCTACTAGCCTGACCAGTTTTGAGATTCCAAAAACCCGGCCGTTTGGATGATATGCAATGTGTATCTTTCCGTAAAACGGCAGCATGTGATGCTCACACATTGAATAAAATTGAATGTCCCGCGCTATAACCACATCAGAGTCCTCTGAGAACTGGACTGACAGCTCTGAATCCGAGTCGTACCCGCCAAAGATCTCTTTGTACATGTTTGCAATTCTTTCCGGGGTTTCACGCAGTCCCTCGCGTGTGGGGTCCTCGCCGACCTCGATGATTAGTTCCCTGATTAGTTTTTTTACGCGCTGTTGATCCATTGATATTCATATAGAAAATTTCCAGTATTTGAATCTAATCGGTTTCAGGCAATAGTGCTAGGGGGCGCCGATAAACTTGTGCAGTTGTGGGACCACCTTGACGTCAATATAATGGGGATAGACCAGATCATACAATTCCAGTAACAAGTCCAGAGAAGGCTCTGAAATCCCATAGGTGGGCTGGATGACAAAACCGTCAATGTCGTCCTTGGATGTGACATTAAAAATTTTCTGTACCAGTTCTGCAAACTCTGTGGGCAGAGTCTTTGAGCTGACCACAATCTTGATGTAGGTTGTCTTTTTTGATTTGACAGATGATTCAAGGCATCTCATCGTGTGATCAATTAATTTTGCATAGTGTTTTGTATCAACAAAGTCAGAATCCAGGGTCTTGAATTCAATTTTTGCAATATCAATAAACGGCAACACGTGGTTGAACCGGTCGACATCAAAACAGGATGATTCAAGGTATGTCGGGATTTTTTTGCTTTGAATGTGTTTTGCAAGCAGTGCGACTGCCTCGTGCTGGATTAACGGATCACCGCCGGTAAAATTTACTTTGTATGTCTGGTTCTTCAGATTCGAGTCAATCAGACGGCAGGCCTCCTCAATATCGTATTCAGTTCCGGAATCGGGGGGCAGCGACTCTTTTGTATCACAGTAAAAACAGGTAAAGGGGCATCCAGCCAACCTCACAAAAAGGGTCTTTGTCCCATAAAGAATTCCCTCGCCCTCGACTGAGGTAAATATCTCAAATAATCTGACTTTCAAGTAACAACCGTAATTTTTTTCATTATTTATGCATGTTTCTAATGTATGACTGGTTCCTTTGCATAAAACAGACCAGAGATAAAGAATGCCACACCTAGTATTCCAATGGTACTACCCACCAGTTCCACCTGGTTTTGAAGATCTCCGCCCACTGGCGCCCACAGCCATGCCATGAGGGCGCCCACAACAATCATGGGTACTCCGACACCGACAGTAATTGCTTGGGATGCCATGCTCGATTTCTCTGGAAAATGTATATGAAGCTTATGATTCCAACTGACGATCTTTGATAATTTCTACGAGTTTGACTAGCTCTGTGAATTTTTTCTTTGCATCAGAGATTTTGTCCTCTGAGATCAGAGTTTCAATTTCTGCGACCAGTGCATTTGCCTCTCGGAGTTCCGGCGTTTCAGGGTGGTTCGCTGCCCCATCCAACACGGCCTTGATTTTATCTAGTTGTTTTAGAGCAAAATTCTTGCTTCTGTCAGGTGTCGAATGAGATTCGTGCTCGCTGATATCCTGTCTGATTGTTTTTATGAGTGATTCGAGCTGCTCGATTGTCTGAATGGCTGCCTCAAATTCACCGGAATTTATCTGGTCGTGTGCTCCGGCAAATAATCGCTCAATATCAGATAAATCAATTCCCGTATCGTGTTTTTCAGATATTGTTTTTATATTCTGGAAGTATTTATGCAGCCTGTTTAACTCACTTTCAAGATCCCGATTATTGGTGCCTGACATGGTATCGGATGTAGCGTCATCTGAAGTGGCAGATACTGAGAGCATTCTTGTGATCTGCTTAAAGGTCTTCATTGCCACAAGGAAATTCTCTTGTGCGGCAGCCACATCATCAGGCAGGGAATCCCCCAGTGATTGTACCGCGGTATGGCCGTCCTGGTACAGACCCTGAATATCAGAGGGAATGGCATCGCCGTATATTGCATCCAGCTGATTGATAATTTGTTCATCTGCCTGCGTGGCAATGCGCAGCAGGATGTACGGATCATTTTGGGCATGTGCAGTACCAGTCAGCGAGGCAGTCCCCAGAACCAGCGCGGATGCCGCAAATAATAGTAACATAACCGGTAATGTTTTCATTGTTCCTCTTTTTCCTCCTTGATGTCTTGGCGCAGTTTTACCAGATTTTGCATGTCTTTCTTTTCAATCTCAATTATACTATAACGCTCCAGTCTCTTGACTGCACGCCACATGGTGGTTCTTGGTTGTAGGAATTTCTTTCGCAAATCACTTTCAAGTACTTTTCCTCCGTTCTCAAAGATAAACTTGACTATCTCTTTGTCATCTTCACGAATGTCCGGGTTTTGCTTGAAGATTGTGTCAACTGTGGTGGTGGCAGTATCTGGTTGTGGAGCAGTATCCCGAGTCGGCAGGTTCTCCTCAACTGCCCCATGGTTTTTTTGTCTTGTTTTAGTAATTGCTATAATTCCAATTATTATACAGGCAGCAGCTATTGCGGCCCCGGCAGTTGCAGCATAAACCAGATAGTCGGGCTCTGCGGGTGGTGTAGTGATTAATGGTGTAACCGGATCAACTGGGGGGGTAATTGGCACACTTGGTGTAGTAATGGTGCTGAAAAGATAATCAATCTCGGTGTTGCCGCCTGAGAGTGTCAGTCGGTTTTGATCATTTATTATTTCCATGTTGATTGGGATGTTTGTCATGCCGACAATTGCGGAATTCTTTGGTAACAGTAATGTAAAATCAGAGGGCGTATCCAGGGAGAACGTCCAGATCCTGCCCTGCTTTGAGACCAAATCGTGAATGTCGTACTCGACTGACAGTACAGACGAACCAAAGGTTTCAATCAGTGCGGTACTGCCATCAACATCAGATAAAAGTAGAAAATCATCCTCCCCTACGGCGACAAAATTATCGATGGTACTGCCAAATAACTCTAGTTTGTAATCATCAGTGAGCAGCGGGTCCATGTCAATTTCTGTAGAGACGTGGGTTGTTCCATCCGGATATATGATCAGATCCAGGGCCTTGGAGGGAGAACTGAATGAGGATTGGATTGGCATCATGGCTGCCACAATGATTACGCCTGCCACCAAAAGGGGTACTTTGACCATTGTATCGACAATATTAACAGTCCTTACAAAAAGCATTCCATCTGCTTGAATGGCCCTTCTCCTGTGAATTGGTACGGTTTCCGGATTCAATGTTAATACCTTAGATTCATGCTTTCAACGAGTTCCTGAAATCTCTTAAATTCCCGGAAGAACAGCAGTCCCTTTTCAGTTATTGAGAAGAGTCTGTTTCTATCGTTTTTGACTGATTCGACCAAGCCTGCTTCCACTAGTTTCTCACATTTGTCTAGTACTGAATAGTGAGATAGGTTGGCTTTGCGGGAGATTGCAGATATAATCACTCCGTCACGGCCGCCATCAGCAGTTACGTCGAGGATATCACCCATTATGCCCATTTCGGACCTGTACTGTTGTTTTGACATGCTCAGTGTAAAACAACGTAGTTTAAGAGGAACATTTTGAAACATCACAGCGGAACACATAGCGGAACAGCGATTTCATCAGAAAAATTGCCCGGATTTTAATGATTTTGGAAATATGTGAAAAAATTTGTGAATGTTTTGTGCCTAGAAATTTTTTCAAAAATTGTGGTTCTTCTAAAACATACATCTTTGGAAATTTTTCAGAGGAAAATGCTCAATTTATGCCCGTTTTAATGGAATTTAGCATATAAAGAACGGTGATTTCCGGTATTTTTGCTAAAATACACCATGATATGTGGTGTCTTTTCATGTGATTCAAAATTATAGAGGTACGCTGATGAGGGCTTTATCAGTCATACTACTGCAGCAGCGGTAATGCCTAGCAAGAACGGAGGTCAACGGCAACCAGACCTGCAAGTCGGTGGGAATCAGTTATTTTGATGTAAAATCCCTCAAGAAAAGCCAGAATCGCAGATAAAAAAGGTTCAGGGGGCATTTTCTGGAAAAATGACAGAATCAGAGGAAATACCTGAATTTATCAATGAATTCCATGATCCGCATCCTGCAATCCGTGATGATGAGAATTCAGCTGATTCAGGACATACCAAATCACCGAAATATCACCAATTATTTTTTCCCTAATTGACTAAAAATCATTCACATGGTCAGCTTTGAGATGGAGTGTAACTTTTTATTCCCATTTTGAAAAGTAAATTATAAAATGTTTGACAAATTTAAAAATAATGAGGGAGGAGGAGGAGAAATGGTAGAAGAGAAAAATGATAATATCAGTACCGTGGAATCCGGCGGTACCGCAGCAGAGTCATCCAGCCAAATCGGGCTGGGGGAATTAATGGGAAAACGTGCCAAATTAGAGGAGGCAATAGACTATGTGGGTTTGATGATTAAAAACCTCAAGGACAAGAGAACATTACTTGAAAAAGACATAGAGGAAGAGTCAGTTGACATAAAGAATCTCAAAGAAAAGCTTCAGAAAGTAAGTGAATACATTGAAGAGGAAAACCGGGGAATTACAGAACTTGCAAGCAAGAGACAAAAAGTTGAAAAGGAGGCAGATGAGGTAGGTTCCATTATCAACTCGTTGAGGGACAAGCTTTCCAGTGTCGATAGAATAATTGATGATGAGGGAAGCAGGGTGAAAAAAATTAAAGAATCCCGAGATTCATTCGGTGAATAAATTTAAAGTCAGAGAAATTTGCCAGTTCCAGTAGTTGATGATGCTGCATCCGGCGTATCTGTTGGGACCGAGGGGAACATTTGTCCTGCCGTACTTTCAGCAACGGCCGCTGCTTCCTTTAGGATGCTTTCAGATTCCGCATTGGTCGTGTCATCCATTCCAAATGCCGCATCCCCTGAGAAACTCTCCGTCATAAAGCCGCCAAGCATCTCAGCCATCTGACCGATTTCCTGCTCGGCGCCCGGCATGACTTTTCCAAGGGATGATTTTAGATTCTTCATCAGTCCCATTGTAGGCATTATGGCCACGATTGTATCACCAAGATCACTGCATGTGGTTAATCGTAGTTCTATCTGTTCCAATGCTATTCGGGCACTGCTCAGAATTTTTGTAACCTTTCTTACTTCGGCTAGTTCGTTTCCAAGAACTTTGCTTGTTTGAGTGTCATGTTTTTGTGTTGCATCAACGATTCGCTGGAATAATTTTGCATCGCGCTCACGCAGACTCGATAACATGGTATCTAATTTTTTAATCTGTAATTGTAATTTTTTAATTCCGTCCTGAACTCTTGGTTTTAGGGCACCCTTGGGCTTTATGGTATCATTGATCTTTTCTGTGATTCCGGGCGTTTGCTGCTTTGACCATTTGTCAGATAATCCGGGCATGATTATGATTTTAAATTATATACTTAATTTCCTGTGTAAAGAATGATTCACAGTACATAAAAAATTACTAGCTAAACTGATATTTTCGGTATTCCTGACTGGTGGGCAGAATCGTGTATTATAGATAGGCATGCAGATTTACACCAAAATAGGAAAATTTAGAATCCAGCAGTCTGCGAATTCATTGCTTTTATTATTCCATCACGTTTCCTGTACTCTAAATCCAAATTGCGCTCCAATCGTTTCATGGTTTCCAGGTGGGTTTCCGGATTCTCTGATCTGGGATTTTCCAGTTCGCGCTTTCTGTGTTCTTTGAGTTTGCTGATTCTTTCATCATTAACTTTTAACTGCTGGTCCAACAGGTCCAGCTGAATTTTACAATTTTCACAGACGGGTGGGCTGCCTGATTCCATGTTACTAGATGTACCGCCGCATTTCTTGCAAATGATGCCCATTTACAAGAATACACAGCGACTAAAATTAAGCGTATTGATGGAATTTATTTTTATAATGGAATATGCGGTATATTTTGTTGAATAAAAAAATAAAGTGGGCAAGTCCCATGATAGTCATACTAATAGCAGCAGTTGTCTTGGCAGGTCTTTCACCCAATGAAACAGATGAAAAGAGAAAGAATGTTTCATTTCATGTAACACTGGCAGATCCCAGTCTTTATGTTAATGGTGTTTATACTAAAGAGTTCACACTTGAAAAGGGCGACCATTTTTTCAGATTTGTTCCAAATGGGAGCAGTCCGAAAATCTTATCAATAGCGTTGAACGGTGATACATTTGATTATTCTGAAAACTTTCAACTGGTGGGAACCCCGCATCAAACTGGGATCTCTGAGTATTTTACATGGGATTATGACGGACAGAAAAATATCATGATTCCAGAAATGCAAATGGTTTCAATTACAATCAATCCAAACGGGGAAACCGTTGGGTCTGTATCTGTAGATATCCTGCAAAATTAAAAAAAAGAGCAAACATGTAATAAAAAAATTGTAACGCATTATAAAATGGATAATCAAGGGTTGGGGAATCCAATCTGGGGAACAAAATATATTATGAAAATTTAAAACATTACAACCCACAACGAAACAGATACACAGAATCAGGAAATTCGTTTTGAAATGTTTGCCGGTTATGCAGTTGGATTAACCGAATGGTGTTTACCAGTTGAAACACTGTAAAGAACTCCAAGATTTGCCTGACATGCGGCAAACAAACCAATAAGAAATCAAAAGGCGTAAACCCCTTTGCTACAGAACCATGAGGGAATTCCTCTTGTCAGTTGTAACAACTGATCACTTTTTTTGTTCTGCGGGGCTACGCACGTTCAGTCGATAGCAATTATATCTTTCGACATTAATTACAATAAGAACTTCAAGTATTTAACATTTGACATAAAATTTCATATAAAATTACCAATTTTTATGAAATTCTTTGCTTTCATGATGTGAACCATAAATTACGAATTTTAATCCGGATATTAGCGATTATCAGGTAATTGCTCTGTAGCGGAAAGTCACAGAATAGATTGGCCACTAAAAATTTTATCAGAAAATGATGCAGCTAATAATTACTGTAAAAAATAGGGCGGTTGGATAGCGCAGCAAAAGAATTCCTAATGTGTAGTATTGCAGCTGACATACAAAATTCGGATGATGTAAAAAATCCAAGTAGGATTATTGAAAAGTTTGGCAGGTCCGGACATTTGGTAGATAATGCCGGAATATTTCCCAAGATAAAACAATGCATGAATGAAGAGAGGAATAAAAGGCATGATGTAAATCTGGGGGGACAGTGTACCGTTTACAAAGGCAATAAACCCATCTGCAAAAAACATCCGGGTCAATAACTAACATTTCATCTGGTGTCGGATGTGCATATCAAATTCAATGCAATGCGTATCCTGCATCAGACCCGCCTTGATTCTGTTGACAAAGCCCGATGATATGTCAAAGACAGTAGAGTCAATATGATCTCAGATAGCAGATACAATAGACAAGGCCGTTTTTAAAGACTAAAGACGAGATATGATGAATGAGCATCCGGACAGGATTGGGCAGCCAAGGATCAAAAGTTCCCGTATTTTGCATCAGATGACGCATTGACAACTGCGATGTTGGCAGTAGAGAGGGAATCAATAAAATGAATTCAGATGAATTTAATATAACATCAAAAGAGAAGAAATTATGAAGGATAGAAAATCCAAGGCAAAATTGATCATACTATTGGGAATAATCTGGATAGTCATCACGCTGCCACTGCCATGGATAATTAATAATCCAGAGGTATCAACTGCACAGTTTAACACCATAATTGCCATTATCGGAGTAATGTCGATTCCATTTATCGTTCTGGGGGTTGTCTGGACATTAAAACCGGAACTCACGACTTAGGTAGTAGTTTAATTGCAGGATATTCCCATTTCTGAAAAGATTCCAGAATTGGATATTGCAGTAAAGGCCGCAGTCCAGGCAGGCAGCGCAATTTTGGGGATTTATCATAAAGAGTACGGCATATCCACAAAAAAGGATGACTCGCCGGTTACAGATGCCGATTTGAAGAGCAATGAGATTATTCGGGGCATCCTGTCACAGCAGACAGAGCACTGGATATTGTCTGAGGAGGACGCAGATGATGACTTGCAGCGGGTATCACAGGGGACAGTCTGGATAGTGGATCCGCTTGATGGAACCTCTGATTTCATTGACAAGACAGGCGAATTTACAGTAATGATCTCCCTGGTCAAAAACAAGACACCGGTTCTGGGCGTAATTGGGTGGCCCACCCAGAATACGTTGTTTGCGGCCCAAAAAGGCGGCGGGGCATTTAGATTCTCAAATGAGGGATGGGAAAAAATTTCAGTGACTAAAATATCAGAGATCTCAAAATGCCGGACTGTTGGTTCCAGGCATCATTTATCAGAAAGGGAAAAATCATTTATCAAAAAATTGGGCATTACCAATTTTACAAGTGTTGGCAGTTCATTAAAAGTCGGCAAGATCAGCTCGGGGGAGGCTGAGGCATACATTACAACTACAACCAAGATGAAAGAGTGGGACACTGCCGCTGCCCACTGTATAATTTCTGAGGCAGGCGGCAAAATGACTGACATGCGGGGATGCAATCTTACATACAACAACCAAGACGTGCATCATCAACATGGCATTCTTGCTACAAACGGATTAATCCACGACAAAATAGTCAAGGAATTTAAAAAATTAGAGTAGGTTTCTTTCCTTGAGAAAGTCCTTTACTTTTTGCGCACTCTCTGAGAGTGGGTCGTGTTCTGTATCAACTACCAAATCCGCCTTTTCTGGCGCCTCGTAGGGATCATCAATTCCGGTAAATCCCTTGATCTCCCCCTTTCTGGCCTTGGCATACATTCCCTTGACGTCCCTTTCCTCGCATTTTTCCAGTGAGCATTTTACATAACATTCTGCAAACTGTGCGCCTGCACCGATGATCTCCCTGGCATTCTCCCTGTTCTCCACGTATGGGGATACCAGGGATACGACGCTGGGAACACCGTGTTTTAGCAAAAGCTTTGCCAAATGTGCGACTTTTTTGTTGTGCTCATCGCGTCCCGCCTTTGAAAAGTCTTTTGGGGAGAACCACTCTCTTAGTTCATCACCATCAAGCATTGCCAGGTTTGGGATGTCTTTTTGTAAATCTTTTACAATCGTGGTCTTTCCAGAACAGGGAAGACCAGTCATCCAAAGAATAAACGGTTTCATAAATTAAAATTTCCAGACAACCCATAAAGAGCTTACGTTAATTGGCCCAGGGTTGCTCTTCCAAATAATCAATATCGGCAATTAGCTCCTCGACTTTTTTCACAATTGCAAAGACTGATCTGTACTGTTCATACATTTCAGTCTCCTCCTCTTTTGACAAGACGTCGGCCTCGGCGGCATCAAAAAACTTGTTCTCCTTGTTGAGATGATCATTTAAAAAAATCGCATATGTTCTCAGATATCGCGATACGGGTTCGCGCGCGTCCTCCTCCCCGTTTTTCCATCTTTTTAGATGGTGTGATATCTGTCTGGCAACGTTCCGCCCAAACTCGTGCTCAATCATAAATTTTCGAATTTCCTCCTTTAGGGAATCATAGCTTGCAACACATGGAAAATACGAGTCCTCCTCCCTAGAGTGGTGAATTGTATCAACAAACTCTGAAATTACGATGGTGATTTTTGTCAGATCCGAGAATGGGACCGGGGTGCCCGCGTCTAGTTGGGTGGAGCATTTTGATATTATTTTTTCCAAGCGGCGAACCTGATCATGATCGGCACGGAGTTGGTTGGTGGCACTACTCACGATATTGCCTAAAACCCGTTGTTTAAAAATTATACAAAAGCCTGAAAATAATGAATGGTCGGGTTTAACTTTTATCCTGATTTATTTACATTTAGACATTGATGATGATGATGATGATGAATCCCATAATTTTATCCGTCCTGAATCTGTTCAGGGGCCAGACGGGGGGGGAGGACACACCCATATTACCAAGCTTTGATCTGGGTATGATTTTTGATAAAATTGCAGAGTTGCAAGACTCTGTTGGAACGCTGTCTGTGCATGACGGGCCAATTGCCGAGGCCCACGTGGTTTTACTTGCCGCAGGAGTGGTGATCTTTCTGGGGGTGGCAGGGGAGGCATTCTTTAAAAAAACGGGCATACCAGACGTGGCATTTCTGATGATTCTGGGGGTGGTGATCGGACCAGTATTTGGAATTATTCAGCCAGAGGCAGTCATCCAGGTGGTTCCATACTTTGCGGCCCTTGCGCTGATTATCATCATGTTTGATGGGGGTCTGAATCTGGATATCAAGCACGTCTTGAAAACCGCCCATTTTTCATTTACACTGGCAGTTGCCGGCTTTATCTTATCAGTTATCATGATTTCAGTTGCGGCGCATTTTGCGCTGGGATGGCTGTGGCTGGACAGTATTCTGCTGGGTTCCATCGTGGGTGGAAGCAGCTCTGCGATCGTGTTTGGACTGGTCAGAAATATCAAAATTTCAGAGGAGACAAAGTCAATGCTGAGTTTTGAATCGGCACTGACTGATATTTTGGCTACAATTATCGCATTCATACTGTTTGAGGCGGTTCTAATCGGACACTTTGATGTTCAAACGCTGCAGGAGACCCTTGGGCGGGCAGTGGTCGTGGGTCTGGTTCTCGGATTCGGGGTTGGAATTCCCTGGATGTACCTATCTACAAAGCTTGGAAATGCCCAGCACGCCTACATGCTTACGCTGGGGGTTTTGTTTGTCCTGTTCTTCTTGGCAAATTCGTTTGGGGAATCCGGGGCACTGACTGCTTTGGTATTTGGCCTGATGATTGGAAACAAGAATCATCTCTCCCGCGTACTGCGATTCAAACTTCCAAGAATCGAGATGGATGATCCGACTCACAATCAACTGACGTTTTTGGTCAGATCGTTCTTTTTCGTATTTGTCGGGTTGTTGGCAAGTTTCGGACAGATAGAATATCTTGTGTTCGGGATTTTGATTACCATTGCAGTCTATTTTGGAAGGGTGTTTATTGGAAAGATCGTGCTGACAAAGCGGTTTTCACTTTTGGACAGGGCCGTAACAAACTCCATGATACCGAGGGGGCTGGCAGCGGCGGTTCTTGCAACATATCCGATTACCATGGGATTGCCAAATGCCGATGCGTACCCGCAGCTGATATTCTTTATTATTTTATCATCGGTGGTCATTACGACCATCGGTCTGGGAAAATCAAAAAAGATTCCCCCACCAGAATCAGTTGAAGGCGGATTCATAAACGAAAAACCAGACGAGCCTCAAAAGGAATAAAAATTGCCAGTTGCAACAGTTTGAAAATTAAAGACCCAGTAATTCGCTGAGATCCCTGCACCTGTTTCTAACAGTTGCCTCAGTAACGTTTGCAGCATCTGCAATATCTTGCCGAGTTTTATACTCGCCATTTTTCACACAGGCAAGGTATAATGCGGCAGCAGCTAGTCCCATTGGATCATTTCCTGCAGATACCTTGTTTTCTTGGGCCAGCATTAGTATTTCGATGGCATGTCTTTTTGTCGTTTCTGCAATTCCAATCTTGTCTGCTATTATTCCAACACATTGAATGGGATCAGTTCCCAGCGTTTTCAACTCTAGCTCCTTGTATAGCCATCTATAACATCGTGCAATGTCCTTTCTTCTGATATTTGTAGCCCCCTCCACCTCCTTTAGAGTTCTGGGTGTGGAAGTATCACGACACGCAGCATACAGGGCGGCTGCCAGCAGTGGAGAAGTGTAACGGTCCCGAACCAGGCTTTTTTCAAGACCTTTTCTATAAATGAGGCCAGCTCTTTGAATTACTGCATCAGAAACTACAAGTTTGTATTTTAATCTGTTTAATTCACCAAATAATGCCTCATCAGTGGGAAATAATCTTGGTTCTGGTTCTCCTGCTGCCTCTGGTAATTTTTCAGTAATTATCATTCCACATTTTGGGCAGAACCTTTCTCCGGATTCAGTATCAGTGATTAATTTTCCCCGAGCACATCTTGGGCAGTTCCCCGTCATGTATTTCCAAACTATCGGATTTGCTATTTATGAATTATTGATTTTTACAAACAAACAAGATGAATAACAGGATATAGAATCGGATTGTTAATCTGCATTTGTTTACAGGGACGGAAATCACACAGACCACCAAAAACACAGTTAAAAATTCAGTTATACACTATTGTAATTTTTTTGCTATTGCCCCAACATATTTTTCGTTATACTCGTTGAATAGCTGAATCTTGGACTGGGCCAGAGCCATTGCACCGGGCCTGCTGTTGATGTGGTCTCTGGCGATTTTTTGCCCCTCCAAGAGTTTCTCAAGATTTGGCGCAGGTACTGACTCTAGTTCCGCAAGCAGTGCCCCAAGTTCTTTTTCAAGATTGTCTCTGGTATCAGGGAGTGCCGGAGGAGCGGCCCCTATAATCTCCTTGGTGGTGATGTCTCCAAATATCTTCATGTCCAAGTCAAGCAATAATGAAAAGTGGAATTGGCAGTATAAATTCAGTCTGATTTAATCGGATTTGAAAATATGCAGTACACATGAGGGGACATTAGAAAAATGCGCGATTCAATTGAAAAATAAAAAACCATGCCTGAGTATCAAAGTCCAATTTATAAGAAATCAAAACGAATAGTTATCATGGCAATTCCGGCAGATGTAGAAGAGTTTGTTGAAAAACACATCAAATTGATGATCTCGCAGACAGAGACATATCTGCCATTTATCAGGGTTGCATTTCCATACTCAAATAATGTCGCAGACGGGGTATACAATCTGATAATTGGAAGCGCGCTATCCATATTTGTCAACCAGTTTGCAATGAGGATGAAATATCCTACTGCGGATGACTTTACGGAATTTGGAAAGATTGCTTTAAAATACAGAGATCAGGTCGATCAGTTTTTCAAATAATCAGGCTATCTCGCCCAAGAAATGTATGGTATCATTTGTTATGACAACGGTTCTGTCCTTTGGAACGCGGTATAATTTTTTTGAATTGTTTGCGGATTGAACGATTAGTTTTGCAAACGGGTCTTTGAGTGATTTGTACATGATTCCCTTATCACCAACTGACCGTGTCCAATGAGTCCCCTGTACAAAGGAGACTGCTTGAAATTTTACAACTTGGTACGAATAAACCATTAATTAGTTGTTGAGAATCACGCTCATTAATGACTTTCCACCGACCAGTCCCGCAATGGACAGACTAATGTTGGCTGCCAGGTTTATTGCAAATGTTCCATAATGACTTTGCTCAAGAAGCGAGTTGGACTCCAATGCAAGCCCGGACATTGTGGTGAGTGAACCGCAGAATCCGATGGCTGCAAACAGGGTATATTTTCCATCAAGATGCCATTGTTGCGACATTACAATGAATGCGCCAAGAATGAATGCGCCAAGTACGTTGACTGCCAGAACGTTGAGGGGTACAGCATTAAAAAGCAGGGGTGATTCAGTGACTTTGAATCTCAGATATGCCCCAAGTACGGAACCCACTGCAAGAAAAGCAAATTCCAGACCCTTCATCTAATATAATGAATCAACTGGCATTATTAGTGCTGTCTGGATTTCAGATATATTTATGCCTAGCAGTTTGGTTTGGAGGGATGTTCACAGTTTTTATAGGTTTGATATTTTTCTCAGACCAAATGACATTAAAGTTGAGATGTAAAGACTATGGTTTTGAGTGTGAATACGTTCTTGATGAGGAAAAAACTTTGGGTCTTATTGAAAAACTAAGAAATCATTTTGAAGAAGAGCATGGAATTGACTATACCATTGAGGCAGTCACCCAGATGATTACCAATCGCGGTCATTCTTTGGAATCAATCAAGAAATAGGTTTTTAAAAAAAGATAATTATCTTTATTTTTAACATTTATTACAGCGTACATTACACCTTAACTGGAATCAGTTGAAGATTCTAGGAATTTTTTGTCTGCAAAGTTTGGTTTTGATTACAAAATTGCCTGAACCATATTATTTTTATTTCATGAACACACATAGTAATTAATAGTGACGGAAAATTATTCAAACAACTATGATGTAAAGTGTCGACTAGACACTTGCAAAACCTATCCTGCAATAACAGATTCTGAGAGGGGAGAAATCGTTTGTGGGGGATGCGGTCTTATCTTATTGCAAAATATGACTGATGCCTCATATGAGAGCAGCGGTTACAGCTCGGAGGACTTTATGAAACTATCAAGAACGGGTCCTGCCACATCACTGACAATGAATGACCAGGGACTATCAACTATAATTGGCACAAACAAAGATTCAACTGGAAAGACACTGCCCAGCAAAACAAGGTATGAATTCAATAGATTGCGAACATGGGATCAGAGAAGCAAATCAAGAAAGATTGCCAGTTTGAGCAAGGCCTTTACCCTCCTTCATGGGATGAAAACAAAGCTGGGAATATCAGATACGGTTGTAGAGAATGCGGCCTATATTTACAGAAAGGCAGTTGGTGCAAAACTGACCAGGGGCAGAACCATGACCTCGCTTATTGCGGCCTCACTTTATGCGGCATGCAGGAAAAACAACATTCCCAGGACATTAAATGACATTGCAGCTGCCGGAAACGTCGAAAGAAGGGCGCTCTCCCGAGACCTGCGAACCATAATCAAAAAGCTAGAGCTGAATCTTGATCAGTATGATACATCATCATTTATCTCAAAAATCTCAAACAACATGAATCTGAGGGAAAAGACAAAACGGGACGCATTCAAAATACTGGGCCTCTGTGAAAAAGAGGGGATCACTGCCGGGAAACACCCCGTGGCACAGGCTGCCGCATCGTTGTACATCTCTTGTATGATAAACGGGGAAAGAATCAGTCAGAAAAAGTTTGCAGTGGAATCCGGAATAAGTGATGTTACAATCAGAAACAGGGCGGCCCTGATTAAAAAGACGTTAAAGCTGGTTGAATAATAATTTAGTATTATCGCACAAAAATATTACGCTTTAACAACAAGTGAAAATATTTCCTGATACACTGTTTCTTTTAATTGATCTACTAACTGCAGGATTACACGGACCTGTTCCAGTGTGATCTCCCTCAGATTGTGTATTGTATTGTGCAGTTCGGATATTTCCGCCTGTAATCCGGATTTTTCGTTATTTAGTGATGATATCTGATTTTGTAGCTTTTTGTTTTGCTGTTTTAGACTGGTGTTTTCTTCTGTCAGTTTTTTTACTTTTTCTGAATCAGACTCTTCTGGAAAGGGGTGTGGCGCGGGTGCGGGATCCGGTAGTCTGATTGGTTTTGGCGAGGGGCTGGGTTCTGGTATCTGCGGCGGTTTTGGTATTTGTTCTGTTTCAGCAGCAGCTGGCGCAGTTTGCAGAAAACTAACTGATGCTACTGCCATTACAACTACAATCAAGCCAAGAACAATGCCGGTTTTCATATTATAATTTCACAAAAACATTACAACGGTTTTGTATATGAATATGACTAAAATTCCAAGTATGAGCCCGAGGGGTTATTTGTAGAAATCAGGTTCCTGGTCTCTTTTTTGTTTTGGAAGATCCTCCATGACGGCCTGCACCACCTCGTTGTGGTTGTACGTCAGGTGTCTGAGAAACTTTGCTGATTCGTCTATTCTGATTTTTTCATCTGCAAATAACATCTCAGGACTGCTCAATTCAGTCATGATCGTCTTGCATTCCTTGCAGGGCTCAAAGTCAAGATAGAGTTTCATATATTCTCCGTCATATCCTTGTATTTAGACTGTTTTATGGACTGGGAATGGGCGGTGGGCACGCCTCTTTTTTTAGGGGCTTTACCTTGTCTGCGGCATCAATGAGATCCTGCTGGGTAATCCTGATCTCTCGGACATTCTCTGATTTGCTGGCAACGTATCTCTTCAAAGCCGTAATGGATGCCCTGTTTGCAACTGCTGCAATCTCAGCACCGCTAAAGTCTCGAGTCAGCTTTACTATTTCCGGGATTCTCACATCGTTTTCAAGGGGCTTGTTTTTCGTGTGAATCTCAAAGATGTGCTGCCGTCCCTTTTCATCGGGATTTGAAACTTTGATGATCCTATCAAACCTGCCGGGTCTTAAAAGGGCCTCATCAACGATGTCTAGTCTGTTTGTTGCGCCAATTATTAACACGTTGTGCAGTTCCTCCAAACCGTCAATTTCTGTAAGAATTTGAGATACCACGTTTTCTGTAACGTGGGAGCCGGAACCGCCGCCGCCGCCACGTCTTGGAACAAGCGCATCCACTTCATCTAAAAAGATGATACATGGCGCCGCCTGTCTGGCTTTTCTAAATATCTCCCTTACACCTTTTTCAGATTCCCCGACCCACTTTGAGAGCAGTTCGGGACCTTTGATGCTGATAAAATTAGACTCTGTCATTTTTGCAAGGGCTTTTGCAATCAGTGTCTTGCCGGTTCCGGGGGGACCATGCAGCAAAATTCCCTTTGGTGATTCTATATCAGCATAGTCATATGCGTCCCTGTATTTGATCGGCCATTCGACTGCCTCCTGAAGTTCCTCTTTTAGCTGATCCAGTCCGCCCACATCCTCCCAGCTGACGTCTGGAACCTGAATCTGAACCTCCCTGAGTGCGCTTGGCCTGACTTCCTTTAATGCGTCTCCAAAGTCATCGCCGGTGATTTGGATCTTTTGAAGAATCTCCGATGAGATTTTTTCCTCATCATCAAGATCAATTTCAGGAAGAATCCTGCGAAGGGATCTCATTGCGGCCTCTTTAGATAATATCTCCAGATCGGCCCCCACAAACCCGTGTGTAATCTTTGAGATTTGTTCAAGATCCACTTTTTTGTCAATTGGCATGCCGCGCGTATGAATCGAAAGAATGTCAAACCTGCCCCCGTCATCAGGAATGCCGATTTCTATCTCCCTGTCAAATCTGCCCGGTCTTCTGAGTGCGGGATCAATTGAATCAGGTCTGTTGGTGGCAGCAATTACCACGACTTTGCCTCTGGATTTCATGCCATCCATCAGAGTCAGCAACTGAGATACGATTCTCTTCTCTAATTCGCCTGATACCTCGTCCCTTTTTGGGGCGATTGAATCAATCTCGTCTATGAAGATTATGCTGGGGGCATTCTCCTCTGCCTGCGCAAAGATCTCCCTGATTCGCTCCTCGCTTTCCCCATAATGTTTGCCCATTATTTCAGGACCGCTAAGGGAGATAAAATGGGCGTTTGTCTCCCCTGCAACTGCCTTTGCCAGAAGGGTTTTGCCGGTTCCGGGGGGACCGTACAACAGTACGCCCTTTGGTGCCTCCACTCCTATTTTATCAAATAGTTCAGGATGTCTCATGGGCAACTCGACTATCTCCCGGATTTTTTGAACCTCGTTTTTCAGGCCTCCAAGTTCGTCGTATGTTATCCGGGGTACGGATGCATCGATTTGCTTGGTCATTGCCCCGAGTTTGAAAACTGTGTTTTCAGCAACGATGACAGGCTTTGAGGGTTTTGTACTAGTCACCACAAACTGAACCCTGCTGCCCATCTGTGTGTTAAGGGATACTGAATCCCCGGTTGTAAATACGTGATTAAGATAATTGTAAATCATGTATTCCTGCAGTCCCCCCGCTGTAATTTTTTCAGTTGGAGACAAGACAATCTGTGCGGCATTTACAGCCTCAACTGATTTGATTGAAATTTTATCGCCGATGCCTGCCCCAATATTCTGCCTGGTCATTCCGTCAATCTTGATGATGCCCGCCCCATATTCCTCGGGGGCACCAGGCCAAAGTTTTACATGTGTTTTTTTGTTGTGTGTTAATTCCAGAATTTGTCCGGTATTCCATTTTTGATCCTCGATAACCTTGGGATCAACTATTGCCCTGCCCCTTCCAACATGCTGCCTAGGACTCTCGTCTATTTTTAAGATTATTTCACTCATGTCATTGCCTCAAAGTAAAGAGGTTATTCAACCTCCACCGTTTTGCCTTTTGGTTTTTCTTCTTCTTCAATCAGCTTGAAGACTAGCTCCAAAACCCCGTTTTTGTAAGAGGCCTTTGCAGTGTTCTCATCAACTTTGTGCTCAACTGGAACTTTGACGTGGTATTTTTTGTTGTCGCGTTCTGCCAAAAGATCAACGGTTTTGTTTTCGACAACAATCTTGACATCAGACTTTTCCACTCCGGGCATCTCAGCTACGAGCTTTAGTACTTTGTCTTTTTCATCGACAATTATGTCGACAAGTGGTTCTCGTGTATCAGAAATTGGATGCAGTTCCGCTTTGGGGTTTCCATACTCTTTTATCACAGGTTTTCCATCAGGGCCCACAGTCATTGTATAACCGTAATAATGCGGACCTGATTCAGAACCATCTCCCTCGAATTCCTCAAATATGTCATCTATGCTGAAAAAAGAGTTTGACATTCTTTTGAAGATTCTATCAATTTCGCTATCAAAGAACATGTCATATTCACCTATGGTATGTAACATATATGACATTATATAAAGTTTATTGGTATTCTCCCAATTTCTTACATAATCCTATTATAACTGACATCATATAATAATCCTATGAGGGGTGCAAACATGTCCATACCCGAATTGGCAAGGGAGATCATCACTAGAAACCGCTCAATTTATGATTGTATGAAAATGGATTTGATAAATTACACGGCTCTGGCAGTAAAGATACAGCCGGAAATAGAAAAAATTCTGGGAAATTCTGTAAATCTCAACACGGTGGTTGTGGCCATAAAGAGATATGCTGATTCATTTGAAATTAAGGAGGACCTCAAGGAGGAATCAATTTTGAAAAATGCAAGACTTGCACTGACTGATGGAATAATGGATGTGAAATTTTCTATAAAGGATTCCAACCAGATGGACCCGATGGCGGTTCTAGACAAATTCTCCAAGATAACCAACAACTATGAGTTTTTTAGATTCTCTGATTCGTTTAGATTTCTGGCAGAGGACCTGGAGGATATTAGACAGATCTTCAACAACATTCCAGAAAGGAAGGACATGTTTAGTACTGGTCTTGCAAAAATCAGAATCTCGATTCCGAATTCTCAAAATCAGACAGATGCGGTATCCTATGTTGCAGAGGTGTTGCATGCAAATGGGGTGGAGCTGGTAAACGCGTTTTTCAGTCAGGACAACATTACGATCATATTAAATGAGCGGGATTCATCAAGGGCCTATGATATCCTGCATTCGGATATTATGAGAACGTGGGAATAACTGTAAAATCGGCGGGTTTTGTTCTTATAGCATATATTCACCCAGTTTGTGGAGAGGACACTTGAGAAAAAATAAGAAAAAGATTGTGATTTTGGGGGGCGGATTTGCCGGAGTGGAATGTACCAGGAAATTGGAATCAAAGTTTGGAAATGATCCTGAAATTGAGCTGGTGATGGTAAGTGAGGATAATTTTCTGTTGTTTACACCAATGCTGCCACAGGTCGCATCCGGAATGATTGAAACCCGGCATATTGTCCTGCCCATCAGAACAATTTGTAAAAAAACAAAGTTCTACGAGGGAAGAATCAAAAATATTGATCCCTATGGAAAGCTGGTGACGTTGTGGGGAACCAGGGACAGAAGGGGCATATCAATTCACTATGATTTCCTGGTGGTTGCACTTGGGAGTGAGACTAACTTTTTTGGAATGGCAGATGTTGAGAAGAATGCCTACACCATGAAGACACTCAATGATGCAGTAATGTTGAGAAACAGGGTGATTGACATGCTGGAGCAGGCCGAAAATGAAACTGATCAGATTCTTCGAAAAAGTTTTTTGAATTTTGTAGTTGTGGGCGGGGGATTTGCCGGAATTGAGACTGCGGGGGAGTTGATGGATCTTCTTTTAGATGCAAGAAAACACTATCCTACCATTCTCAAAGATGAACTCAGGGTGATTGTTTTGGAGGCTCTGGGAACGATTTTGCCCGGATTCAACAAAAAGCTTGCGGATTTTGCAAAGGACAAGATGATAGAGAGGGGAATTGACATTAGATTAAAGACGGCAGTTACCAGTTTTGATGGAGATCAAGTCACGACAAAATCACTGGATGAGAATACAAAGGATTCAATTGATTCATCAGAGATTAACTCGATAGTTACAAAGACGTTGATTTGGACTGCGGGGGTGACCCCGGTCAACACCATCAAGAGATCAATGTTCAAGACGGAGAAGGGCAAGGTCGTGATAAATGATTATCTTGAAGTCTCAGAGTTTCCAGGAGTATTTGCAATAGGTGATTGTGCATTACATGTTGATCCCAAGACACAGAGGCCGTTACCGCCCACTGCCCAGATTGCAGAGGCCCAAGCAAGGGTTGCGGCTAAAAATTTAATTGCATTGATTAAAAACTCTGAAAAAGAAAAATTCGTGTATCGCTCCAAGGGACAGATGGCAATTATTGGAAAGAGATCCGGAATTGCCACATTTTTGGGCATGAATATCTCTGGTTTTTGGGCCTGGGTAATTTGGAGAAACGTATACCTTTCAAAAATTTCAACATTTGACAAAAAAACCCGCATATTTCTTGATTGGGTAATAGACCTGTTCTTTGACAGGGACATTTCCAGATTAAAGCTAATAAAGCGGGAAACCGAAAAAGAGTACAGATTGCTTGATGAGGTCGATGATGTTTGGTAGTTGGGGGAAAATAGCACATCAAAAAAAATTATCAAAATAAAAATCAGGTCTTTTTAGATATGTTTTGGGGGAACCCGCCGTAATTTCTGCCGGATTTTTTTGGAATTAATCTTGCAGATTGGATTCCAGTGATCTGATCACCAGAATGCACCAGAACCTCCGAATTTATGGAATAATTTTATTCAGAATAGGCACACAATCGGAACCTCTGACCAAACATGATTTCTTATGTGTTGGTATGGGCGGAACCGTTTACCGCAGTTGAAAGTTTTTATACTTTTTTTTTTTATGAAAGATATGAGACGTGTATCCTATCTCTTACCAATAGGAATATCCGTTTTTGGATTTATACTATTAAATTCGCATCATGGTGTCTCTAATCTGGGTTTATCTAATCCGCCAATATGGGATCTTTATCCGATCGTATATGCCAGTATGTTTGCAATAGCTGCAATGATTGTATCATTGTATTTTTATTATTCTAATAAAGACAGAAAAATCATCCTAGTTTCATTCCCATTTATTTTGGCTCCCATAATTTTAAGACTGTATTTTATGATTGTGATTTGGAGTCACTATCCTACCACCGTCTTTGAGTTTCTCTAGCAGTTATCTGAAATATCTTTAATATTGTAATAATCAATACTCACAAACAAAAATCCTAATTTTGTATATTTCTGGCAGAATCCAGAAGTTGGGATGAGGACTCTGTTTGCCATTAATTGGAACTATCTCTTTACGGTAAACATGGTAAAATTACCTATGAGAGATAGTCAGCTATCTTTATTGCCTGTTCATCTGAGATAAAGCCTCGAATACTAATCTGGGTATCTTTGGTAATCATATCTAAGCTCAGATAACGATCAATGATTTCACCAAAATATTCGACCTGACCCACTGATTGAATTGCCGCATCGTATTGTTCATTTATTTTTACAACTCTAAATCCCTGGTTTAGATTTGCAGTAAAGGCATCAGTTGGAATTTCCTGTTCTTCTAATGAATAAAGCGAGATCCAAATTCCTTGATCTTTATACTTGAATTGATAGTGTGTAGTTTCTTTTGTAATTTCATTTGTAGATAACAGTATTGTTGTTCTAGAGTTATCATCATTTGAGGGAATCTTTACATTCATTCCAATGGCATCAATGTCTTTTGCAATATTTTCATATTTTGCAAATACTCTGTTTGGTTGTAAATCATTACTTGTAGGTGCTTCACCAGGAAGCAAATCGCCTGAATTTATTTTGTTTGGCGTGCCTGCGTTAATTTCCTGCAACTGTGTAATTTCATATACACTTGTTGGCGGTCCCAAGGAACCGGGATTTTTTTCTGCAATATCCGTATCAGGCAGAGTTAGCATTACTACTACAATCATGATTGCAGCCAGTCCCAGTGAACTGGAAATTGCTATTTTTTTCAACATGATTGTATTCCCTTACCTGCGTTTATGTGGTATGTGCTTTCATTGCATGAACCGCGTGGGGCTCCATATCCGGATCTGTGGATTCCAGTGTCTGATCACCGAAATGCACCGGAACCAAAGTACTGCTGCGAAAATTTACAATGTACACTATTCCAGCTAATAATGAAATACTAGGTATCTGTAGACTTTATGGGAAAGTATTAGAAATGATAAGCAAGAAAAAACTAACAATACCACTTGTTACAGTTGCAATGATATTGCCCGTATTATATGTGGCAAGCGTTATTCCGGTAATAATAGATTCCTATTCTTTATCTCCTGATCTGAGCGTAGAGGATCTGGCTCCTGAAGCAAAGTTAATTGTAAAAGGCAAAATACTCACACATAGATCTGAGATACAGTACATAGATGATGATGTTTCAAAACATATACTATTTACAAACTGGGATCTTAAACCAGAAAAATTCCTAAAAGGCTCTAGCAACGAAAATCTGATTAATGTAAAAATTTTAGGTGGCAAATATGACAACAACGTGTTTACATGGACGCATCTTCTTTCTGAAGACGGTGATGATGTTATTTTGTTCCTTAACCTAGATCCTGATTCCATATATGGTGACAGTTATCATGTTGCAGGTGTAATTTCTGGACACTATAAAATAACTGATGATGGAAAAGCAAAGAATACAGATATGAGAAAAGACACAACTGAAAAACAACTAGAGAAAAGAATTGAAAATTCATTGAGTAAATGAATGAGATTTGTACATGAGGATCGGCAGATGGGGTCTGGTCAATTTAGGTGATCTGATCACCGAAATGCACCACATCTGAAACACATGGCAGAATCAGTCTGATCCGTCATAGATGTTTAGCAGGTTTCCAAAATACTGGGAGGGGATTTGATATGAAAGTACCCAATAAGTCTACTACACATATTTATAGTTAAAAACTATAATATTATAGTAGATTACTATAATAGTGGATACAATGGATGAAGCAACATACAGAATACTGGATATATTGTCACGAAGATTGGGTATCTTCATGTCCATCAATGAGATTACAAAAAACATAGATAAAATACACGGCGGGACCTATTACGCCAACACGCATGAAAAGATCAAGGAGCTTGACAGAGAAGGGATTCTAACGCTGACAAAGACTGGCAGGTCATCTCTGGTGTCGCTCAATTTTGATAACTATATGATAATTGGCATGCTTGCAGAAATGGAGCTCAATCGCAAACATAATTTCCTGAAAGGAAAACAAGAGATGCAGATGCTCATGCTGGAAATTGATACGTATCTGCGTAGTGTCCCTCTGATATCTCACATACTGCTGATGTATCCAGAAAAAAACACAAAGCTAAACAAAACAGAGATGCTGATTCAACTAAAAGAATCCGACAACAAAAAAGCAGTAGAAGAGACAAAGATCCAAATTCATGCAATAGCAGAAACCTTGCAGCAAATCCACAACGTAAGGATGGATTATCTTGCGCTGGAGAATGAAACGTTTCTTGATCTACTCAAATCAAATGAGCACAACACGATTAGAGAGATGCTACACGACAAGATTGCAATACTGCATCCCCAGGACTTTTGGTTGGAAATAAAAAACATAACGGAGAAAGGAATCAGGATATCTGCCATTTCACATGAGATAAATCCGGCTAAAATATCTGAAGAAGACATTGTGTTTAATCTTGCAAGGTTCGGATATACGGAGATTGGATCCAAAATCAAACAAGGAAAGCTGTTTTGCATAGAGTATATAATTTCATCAATAATGTTTCATGATGATGCAAGAAGGATTGATGCCATCTCAGTAATCATTGCAAAGAATCCAAAAATAAGTTATGATCTGTTGTTGTTTCTTGCACGAAAGTATGGGTTTGGTGGCAAGATACTTGGCATACTGCGCACATTAAGAAATCTGGTTGCACATGGAATGAAGACAGTCGATGAGCCAATAAGGCTGCTGGAGGCCATGAGGATAGAGGAGGTAAAGGCAAATGCCAAGAGCATTAAAGAAAAATTGAGGCTGTATGATGTCACGGGATAACACAAAACTGCTTGACTTTCTTGATGAGATAGACAGGGAGCTTGAACGGAGAATTGTTATAGTTGCAGTAGGAGGTACTGCAATGACTTGTGGATGCAAAACCATCCACAATAGACGTTGATTTTACCATTCTGGGTAAGGATTATGAAGAGTTTGAACGCGCAAAGAAGATTGTACAGCCGGGCTTTCGTGTGGATGTTTTTCGTGATGGTGCAGTGTTTGTAACCATTCTACCTGATGACTATCTGGAAAAAAGCAAGCCAATTGCAACAAAGCTCAAAAACATTGATCTTGGAGCTTTGAACCCGGTGGATATCATAATTACAAAGATTGCAAGACTGGATGGACGAGACGAGCAGGATATCGAGTCATGTATAACCAACTTTCAGATCACAGGGGATCAGATTGAGCAGCGTGTAAAAGATATGAACTGTACAGTAAACGACAGGGTTTTCATGGACAACCTAAAAATCGTGTTGGCCAAGTTCTTTGAAGAATAATGTGATTTGCTTTGTTGTTGATTGTCATCACATCTCCATTTTTGAGTTAGACCGTGTGATTAATTCTAGCAACTTTCCTTCGGGCAATTGTGCAATTTCAGATTTTGCAGTCTTTATTTTTCTAAATCCTCCAACTCCAGAATATTTGGTGGGATGACTGGTCAATTTAGGTGATCTGATCACCGAAATGCACCAGAACCCAGACATGTAACATGATCGGAATAATACTGTAATAATCCAACCCGTAAAACCGTGAGAAAATTAAAAATTCTAACTTGTAATCTGTCTCTTAATTTTGTAAATAACGACTGCAGGAGCCGCAATATACATTCCCAGATTTAGCGCGATTACAGAGATTCCAAGTCCCAGAACTTCGGCCTCCGAGCCGTTGTCTGCCAGAGTCATTATAGATAGCGTTGAAATCATCGGGGTGATAAGGGCCCTGACTGCGTCCCTGAACACGGGATTCTCTCTCTCCCAGTCTGCAACTGTTGGTGCAAATGTATAGTACACCGTGTTGAATCCACCCATGAATGCCGTGCCAGACACGGTGCTCATTACGGTGTCATCCCTAATTTCTCTGAGGAACTGGACCTGCGGTGCCATCTTTGTGCCGTATGCCGCAGTTGCAATCAGACAGTCACCGCCCTCCGGAGGAACTGCCGGATTTGCAGTCATTTCATCTTCAGGTGTTTTATCTGATAATATTTTAAAGGAATCAATTGTTTCTTCAAATTTTGGGAGTTGTGAATCAAAATCATCCAGTCCGTGGCTGTATGCAAATGTATAGTATTTTTCCTCGTCATAGATCAAAACTTCTTTGAATTTAATACCAAATTCCTCCCCCCCACTGGATGTAAGCAATCCCGTTGCATCAGTGACATGTGCTTCATATCCATCATAAGTCGTCTTTTCCTGTGAAATTATGCTCAAATTTCCAGAATCAATAGATGGTTTAATGAATTCAAGTTGTTCAGAAATTAGATCATCTAATGTCCGTTGATTGGTTTCTTGAATTGTCAGGGAGATCACGGGATTGGCCGAACCAATTTGAGGACCAACTGCCACCACATCAGGTGTATTTGCCTGGGTCTTGTCAGGTTCCTGCAACAGCCAGCCTTCTGGCATGCTGAGTTCAATTCCATGTTTGTCACTATTAAATTTCTGATTGCCAGTTGTTGGTGGCAGGGTGTCAGAAGCTTGTGTGCGTTCTGGTTCTGGCAGATCAAGAAGAAGATCTGGAATCTCTGATTTGGCAACCACTGAAACCTTTGTAATCCGGACTTGTTCGGGATCCTCGGGCTTGTCGCCTGGAACAGTGTCAACACCCGCAATATTGTCAAGTGTTTGAAAACTCTCTTCAGTTACAATTCTGCCAAATACCGTGTACTGTTGATCAAGAAAATTAGAATCAGCATGCACTATGAAAAATTGAGAGCCTGCACTGTTGGGATCAGCCGTTCTTGCCATTGAAACTATTCCCCGATTATGTTTGATCGTGTTGAATTCAGCATCCAGAAATGTGGACGGACCGCCCGTACCCCACGTGGATGGCTCGCCATCAATGGTGTTCGGATCACCGGTCTGTATCATGAAACCCGGAATTATTCTGTGAAAGACCACGTCGTCGTAAAATCCCGATTGTGACAATTTAATAAAATTTTCAACGTGTTTTGGCGCGTCATTTGGAAAGAGTTCCACGGCTATCTGGCCAAGATCAGTCTCCAAAATCACGACGGGATCAAGAATTTGAATTTGGTTGACCTCGACTGACTGGGCAAACGCATAACTGCCCGAACCGACAATAAATAATGAAAATATAAAGGCTGGAAGAATCTTGTTGTCCAATAATTTTTCCCATTGGGACTCCTTTAAAAGTTAATTGTATTAGTTTTTAACAAAGTTCGATAATTAATCCGTATGAAATCCGATGAAAAAATTCAGGCGCATCTAGTTTCAGTGTGGAGGGAATCAAACAAGATCTTTTCAATCGGCGGAAGGGAGGGCATGCTGGTATTAACTGACAGACATTTGATGTTTATTCACAAGACCGAGTCAAAAGTCAACTGGTGGAAGGCAATCACCCAAAGACAGGTAATTAATTTTATAAGATCAAGAAATACGATGATTCGCCACGATGGATACGGCGAGAAAGATCTGATGAATGATTGTGAGGATGACAGAAACATAGAGTTGTCTTTTGGTGATATTTCCAGCATTGGCTTTACAGAGAAGGACTGGGGAAGTTCGTTACATCTAGAGTATCAAAAGGATGGAAAAGATGAGAAATTTCAGTATTCGATAGCCCAGGACTGGGTAAAATATCCTGTCAAAGAGCCCACAAAATACATGAAGGTGGATTGGGGGCCATTTGTGCAATATATTAAAGAAAGGCAGAGATTTACAGAGTAAAATTGAGCAAAGTTTACGCCGTGGGTGTCGGACCCGGTTCCCCAAAATATGTTACGGAAATTGTAAAAGAGATAGTCCGGGATTGTGATGTTGTTGCAGGTTACAAATACACATTAAAAACAATCAAAGACCTGATTGAGGGAAAAGAGATCTACGAGATCACCATGAATGATCAAGAGGCCTCTTATCAGAAAATTCTTTTAGAACTTGGGGACAGAACACTGGTTGTTCCGTTTACCGGTGATGTCAATTTTTCAGAGTCTGAAGTCGTTGATAGATTAATAGAAATTTTTGGCAGTCGCGTTGAAATTGTTCCCGGCATCAGCTCGATTCAGGTTGCAGCATCCAAGGCAAATGTCCCCCTTGACAAATCCAAGGTAATTACCATGCATGTTACAACCCAGATTGAGGACAAGAAACTGGAATTACAAAAGGCGCTGATTGACGGTTTTAGCGTGGTGCTAGTTCCAAGACCGTGGCCAAGACAGCCAGACAAGCACTTTATGCCGTCTGAGATAGCAGTGTATCTAAGGAAGCACGGTTTTAAAACAGACAGGATGGCAGTTCATGTTTTTGAGGCACTAACTACTGAAAATGAAACAAGTTTTGAGGGAACCGTAAAAGAGTTGGAGGGAAGGAAGTTCTCTGATCTGTCTGTAATGGTGTTCAACCAGGCAAGTCCGGATTCTTATATGAATTACAAGTGGCAGTGGGAAAAAGAAAAAGAAAAGGAAGACTAGTTGCCCAGGTTTTTGCCCGTTGTTCCTAAAACCACATCATCAGTGTTTGGAAACACATAAGCCACGATTCTCATCCATCCATAATCAGGATCAAGCAGCCTGTAGAATCCCAGCTCGTCAAAAGTAACTGAGACTGATTCGCCAGATAAGATCGTATCAGTGTCTATTCTTTTATCAACTACAAAATCACAATCGTAAACCTCAGAGCCCTCCCCAAAGGTGCTAAATCCCTCCTTGAGTGTAACGTCAACGTCGGTGCAGATATTTCCGTTTTCAAGACCCCTCTCTGAACCCACCACAATGCCGCTGACTATTCTGTGAGGTACGTCATCGTCATTGACCAGGGTTATGGTCGTACCAGGTTCCACTGAAATTCTATCGTGTGAGAAATAACTCAGTCTGGCCGGATCAGACGTGGTCTGGGCCTTGCCTGTGACAATGTAATTATCTGAAACCCCCTTTGAGGAGGCCCCCTTTAGAATGTGGATTGCAAGATTGCCCGACTGTTCGGATTCTGCGGGGGTTGTAATAATTTGTGAAAGTGATGACAGTTTTGTCGTGTAAATTATTTTATAAATATTATCAGGTGTTGTAATTCTTCCCGTAAAACCGTATACTGCCGCATCCTTGCTTTCATCTACTAGCCGTCCAAAGAAGCTAATTGATGTGTCAAATCCGTTTGAACTTTCAATGTCGCCGTTTATTCGAATGTATTTGCCTTCACGCAAAAATTTTCCCTCCAAATTAGAAACAATAAATTCCTCATCATCTAGTGTGATAAAACCGTCCTTAGTTGCAAAGTTGATTGTGCTCCCGCGCTGATCCTGGGAAGACAGGCCAAGATCAATTTCAGACGTACGGATAATTTCTTCAGTTACTGCAAACCCCGAGCCCTCTAAAACAAATCCCTGGTTCTCGGAAATTTCGGCAAATGATTCACCTGTAAAATAACCCGTTGAGACTATGAGTAAAGATAGGAATGCGAGTGTAACAGTTACTTTCACGATTAAATTTGGTCTAGTTTGGTTTATAATTTACTACTAAATTATTTTAGACTGATTAGGCAAATTCGGGGGCAAGCCTAAATCAGATCAGAGATGCCGGCCAGTCCTTCCTCTTGAGCTAGTTCTATCATGTAGAATTCAATATACCCGCCTGCCAAAAGAAGACCGGTAACAACTCCAATCTCAATAAGAGTTGGCTTGATGAGTGGAGTCAAGGCGGTTTTTTTAATTATGGCCCAAACCAGAATGAAACTTTTGGAGATTCCAAGGGAATACGCAACTACCTCCATTAATCCAAAGGGGGATAAAAAAATCAAGAGCGGTGGAAGTTCGGCAATCTCAGGCGATGTCGTCGCTATTGCAGCAAAAGCAAATCCCGTAGACCAGGCAGCAAAGAGCCCCCACAATGCCCCGAAACCCGGTATAAACATCGGTAGTGCAATAGTCGTGTTGTGGGTAAAGATTCCAAAGGCATCAATGTCCAGAACAAGATCCTCAAACTCGGTCATAAAGGCCTCTGCATCCTCCTCAGATACTGTGGACATTGAACCTGCCTGATATGCGGCTGCAAACAGCCCCAGAAATACAAAAAATATGATTATTCTATTCCTGTTCATAAGACGGCTGCCTCTTAACAATATTTAGGGTTGTTGTTGGTGCAGGTACAGATTTAATTAAACCAGAGTATGTCCTTTGATATGAAAAAGGAACTGTCTTTTGCGTTAAACTATGCGTTAAACAAGGGATTCCAGATTCATCCGGATGCCTTTAAGATATTGGAAAATGTAGATGTTAAAAAATTGGAAAAAATCATAAAAGAAATTGTAAGGGAGAAGACAAGGCAAAAATTATTCCAGATTAACCAAGACGATCTAGAAACCTATCTTGGAATAAAGGAGGATTCAACACTGCAAAGTAAAGTCAAGGTACTGCTGGACCCGACAGACCAGATCACATCCGGGGAGGGAGTCAAGGGGTACAACGCCCTGTTCTCTAGTCGTTTTAGCAAGCTGAAACGAATAATCTCAGACAGGCCGGAATCAAAATTAATCAAGACTGCGGCATCGCTCAAAAATGCAAAGATAGAGGGGGACCTGTATGTGTGCGGACTGGTTACGGAGAGAAATTCTGAGAGAAAGATCACAAAAATAGTTCTAGAGGATCCCACAGGCTCGTTTGAGGGAATAATTTTTGATGAGGAACTGCAAAAGACTGCGGGAACTTTGCTGCTGGACCAGTTCGTCATGGCAAGGATAGGTTCTGCCAAAAACTCTGGATACATCATCAAGGATTTAATTTTGCCTGATATTCCAGACCAGGCCAAAAACAAGTCAGAGAGTGACGCATATGCAGTATTTCTTTCTGACTTGCACATAGGAAGCAAGTACTTTATGGAAAAAGAGTTCTTAGAGTTTGTATCATGGATATCCAGCCCTGATCCGGTTGCAAAAAAGATCCGATTCGTCCTAATTTGCGGCGACGTGGTAGATGGTGTCGGCATTTACAAGGATCAGAACAAGGAGCTGGTTTGTCTGACAGTCCAGGAGCAACTAAAAAAAGCAGAGGAACTAATTGACAAAATCCCCAAGAATGTCAAAGTTGTCGTAATACCTGGAAACCACGATCCAGGCAGGAGGGCCCTGCCCCAGCCGGCAATCCCCAAAAAATACAATTCGGGGTTGTGGGAAAGAGAGAATGTGATCATGGTTGGCAATCCCGCAGTGGTCTCATTAAACGGGGTAATAGTCTCAATGTTTCACGGACAGAGCGTGGATGATATTGTAAAGACCACGCCCGGTCTCAGTTACGACAGGCCTGCAAATGTAATGAAGCATCTGCTAAAAGCAAGACATCTCAGTCCAATTTACGGCAGTCAGACCCCGATTGCACCGGAGAACGAGGATCACATGGTGATTCAGGACATTCCGGATATTTTTCATGTGGGGCACGTTCACAGGGCCCAACTAGACATGTACAAGGGAATCCTGCTGATAAATTCGGGTTCCTGGCAAAAGCAGACACCCTTTCAGGCCAGCGTGGGAATGACTCCGAATCCGGGCATTGCAATAATTGTCAATCTAAAGACCCTCAAGGTCTTTCATCAAAATTACAGTTCCAATTCAGACAATGTCTTGCAGACTTAGATCGTCTTTGAATGATTTTTTTATCATCTCAGATGATATTGTAAGCTTGTATTTTTTTGTCCTGCCGTGAATTCCCTGATGAATTATTCTTCCAGAAATAATCCCCGATAATTCAATCTCGTTGAGCATCTGTGTTATTCTTCTTTGTGTAAGTGCGTCCTTGCCCAGTGCCTTGCAGAGACCCTTGTAGGAAGAGTAAATCTCGCCGGTGGAGGAGCCGTTGGCCTTCATTATGGCTATTATCACCAGCTTTTCATGTAGTGGAAATGATTTCAGAGAGGCCTCCTCTTTGTTTTCTTCAATCTTTAGAGACGCCTCCCTAACATGTTCCACTGTGACTTTGTCAGACTGTTGCCTTTCTGCAAGTTCGCCTGATACGCGAAGCAGATCGATGGCTCTGCGTGCATCGCCGTGTTCTCCCCCCGCAAGGGCAGCACACAGATTCAGGGCCGATTCGTCCACAGAGTCTTCTACAAAGGATTCGTTGATTCTCTCCTCAAGGATTTTTTTTAACTGTTCAACGTTGTAATTTGTAAATACAATCTCCTCCTCGCCCAGACTGCTGATAACCCTGGGATCAAGTTTTTCCTTGAATGTTAGATCATTTGATATTCCCACCATGGTCAAAGATCCCTGTTTTAGCTGCTCGTTTGCCCGGGTTAGCTGGTACAAGATGTCCTTGCCTGTTTTTGCTACTAGTTGTGCAAGATAATCAATCTCGTCAATTACAAAAACCGCATTAAGTTTTCCCTCGTTAATTTTGTTTAGCAGTCTTTTAAAGACCTCGCTGATGGCAAGCCCCGTTGATGGTAGTTCGTCCTGCTCCAGACCCAGTTGCCGTCCCAGACTGACTAACAACCCGTATAACGTGGTCTCGTTTTTAGAGTTGGAATATACAAGCTTGATTGGAAACTTTGATTTCTCAACCCTGTCTTGTATCTTTGATAGTACTTTTGTCACCACCAACGTTTTGCCGGTCCCAGGTTTTCCATAAACTAAAAGGTTTGATGGTCTTGATTGTTTTAGAATTGGTAGCAGGGACTGGGTGACCTGTTCCTGTTCGGATTTTCTATGCAAAATAACACTTGGAATATATGTAAAATGAAGTATATCACGATTTTTAATAATTGACTTTCCAGACTCTGATGCATCAAGTAAATCATCTATCGGATCAGTCACACTCACACACCTTCATTTCTTTCCAACTTACATATACATCTCATAAAGAGAGTATAGAATGGAATAGTAGTAGTAGTTTAGTTTGTAATTAATTATTTTTAGTTAGTTTTAGATTTTCTATTAAAAAAAAATTAAAAAAAAATGTAGAGTGGAAATATTGGTGTGTGGGTTGAGTCCTAGAGGACAAGTTAACAGAGTTGTTAATTTGGTGTTAAGAAATGCCTGAAAAGACCTGTTTTGACCCCCTTATTTCCACTCCAGTCGTTAAGATGGGTGTTAACACTGTGAATAACTCCATTTTGACCCCCTTATTTCCACTCCACGCACGAAATTAGCCTAATTTAGGGGCTTAAATCTGGGCGAGTTGTTAATGACAAAATAGGCTCTAGGCGTGGCTCAGGCAGTCAATCTTAACAACTACTTTGGTTAACAAATATTCTGGGATCATTTCAACTGTTAACATCTGATTAATTAGATCTCAAATGACCAAAAAACGTATTCGAATTGATATGGAGGACTCTGATGGTGCCAGATATGACATCAAATTAGAGGGTAATGTGACCCGAGACAAAGTTCTCAAAATTTTCGAGATGATGAATTTAATGAATATTGAGGATGAACAACACCAGCATCAAGAACCGACAAACGCGGACTCGGTGGGCTCAAAAATCTGGGGTGTTGTTGATAAATTCTTCCCCCTGGGCCGATTTACCTCAACGAACATTCTTGAAAAGTACGAAGACGAGTATAACACGCCTATAAAACTCAGTGTTATCTCCACATACTTGGCAAGATATGCTGCAAAAGGGAGGGTAAATAGGACCCGAAACGGCCGAGAATGGACATATCAAATCATCAAAATAGCTCAAAAACAACAATGAATTATGAAATTGTTACTTTTCTAACCAGCAATCGATCTTTCCCCAAGATCACTTTGACGTATTCTCCCTTTTGGATGTCCATATATTTTCTAAACTGCTTTGGAATTGATATTGTACCGGCTGAAGTAATCTTTACCAACACCTCGTTTTCCTGAACTGACATAATATCATTATAATTTAGTAATATATATAATTTATTAAATTATTTAAATATAGTTTCATTATAAAACATGAGTAATTTCCTCAAGATCCAGCAAATTTACCCGCAAAATATGCCCAAAGATATTTTGTCGCAAAAGTTCGTGCAAAGACCCCTTTGTCTTCCGGCTTTGTCGTGTTCCAAAAAATATCCAAAGATGTTTTATTGTGCCAAAAGACTGCCAGAACCCTGCTCCACTTTGGCAACTCCCTTTTCAGTAATTGAGTATGTGTACGGTTTTGACTCTGTATTTCTTTGAACGTATCCTTCTTCAAATAATTTCTTCATCAAGCGTGATGTATGCTCTCTACTCTTCTTTAATGTGATTTGAATATCACGTGACGTCATATCTTTGGTTGTGATTAGGTGTAACACGTGATTAATTGGGTTTGATGGCATGATATTCTGAATGCTAGGCACGGAATCCACCTTTTCTGGAACAGGCTGGGTCTTGCCGGTCACAACCTCTACTGGGACTTGGCGGACTTTGCTCTCTGCTAGTTTCTCTATGAATTGTTTCAACTCCAGGTTGGGATCCTCCTCCCCTTTTTGCTCAACTCCTTGAATTTCCAAGGCATCCATGCGTATTTTCATGTCAATTAGCTGTCTTTCATAGTATTCCAGACGTTCTGCTTGTGATGCATCAAAGACATCACTCTTGGTTTTTATGAATGGGCGCACTTTAAAGTAAGCATACAGACCTATAATTCCCACAACAAATGCCAGAATCACGTTTAAAATCACTTCTGGTTCTGGAATTTCCACTAACATCACAACTTTTCATGCCTATACGTGATTTATTGTGATAGAACAATATTATTTCACACTTTGGATTAACAATCTCACACACACTATCACAATGAGTTGTTTTAACACAAATTCAACGTATCACACACATCACATATTGCATGCCTGACGAATGAGCCTGTCAATCACGTCAATCACATCATCTTCTCTTTCAGGAAAAATATCACTCTCATTAATCACACTAATCTGTTCTGAAATCTTTGTTATCACATCTATATCATCAGGTAAAAGTATGCCCAAACCGCGAAAAAGTACGATTGAGTAGAACAATCCTGCTAATTTGTCTCTGGACTGCCCAACTTGCCTGTAATACGCCCCCCTACTAATGGAAAAATCGGACTCGAGAAGATCCTTCTGTTTTAAAATAATTTCAACTTGTCGCTCTGTAAACAGTGATTTTTTGATAATTTTACGAATAATGTTGTTAAAATTAGATCCTTCCAACTTGTCCATAGCTATACAAATCTGTATACAGCACTCCAATTAAACTTTAAAGAGACATACACAAACCCCCTTTATGGTCGGAGATAAAGTCGAATCGTTCCTAAAATCAGAATTAAAAAGAAAGGGGGCATTACTGTTTGTATTAATTGATTCTGAAGTATCGAATTTGGCAGCATCAAGCAAGCTTGCCAAGGACGTTGAAAAGATCGGGGCATCTGCAATTCTAGTTGGAGGCTCGTCTGCCACTGATCAAATTGAGATGGCCCAGGTTGTAAAGGAGATCAAAAAAGGACTGAAAATTCCAATCATTCTGTTTCCAGGTAATGTTACAGGGGTCGTCCCGGACGCCGATGCCATACTGTTTAGTTCGTTAATGAACTCTGAGAATCCGTATTTTATCACTCAGGCACAGGCTTTGGGTGCCCCCAGTGTCCTAAAATTTGGATTGGAACCGTTGCCGACTGCCTACCTGGTAATAGGGGATGGAACATCCGCATGGTTTGTAGGTTCGGCAAGAGGAATTCCATTTGAAAAACCAAAAATTGCCGCAGCATACTCGCTTGCCGCCCAGTTTCTTGGTATGAGATTTGTTTATCTGGAGGCAGGCTCTGGTGCAAAAACCAGTGTTACCCCAGAAATGGTAAAAACTGTCAGGCGCGCATTTGATGGATTTTTGATAGTGGGCGGGGGCATTAAAAACGTGAAAACCGCCCAAAGCTTGGTCAAGGCCGGAGCTGATGCACTAGTCATTGGAACATTCCTTGAAAAAGGCGGAAGCATCAAAACACTCAAAGAAATAGCAAAAACAATTCAAAGAAGCAGCAAGTAGAGAAGACATGTCTGAAAATGATGCAATATCTAGAATCCGTGATATTCCAATGCCGGATTATTATCTGGACTACTATACCGGTCTTTCAAATGATACATACTTGATATTTGAACATGCGGCATCGGCAAAATCAAGCCTGGCTGATTCCTCGGGGAACATCGAGCCCAAAATTGCATTTGACCTGGCAGACAGGGTTGCAAAGATGCACGACATTGACATTGCCGATCCCCTCCGCGAAATTTTAAAAATCAATGGAAAGGAACTCTCCGCGTTAATCCTGGCAAAAGAGATTGCACAGGGGAAATACTGTCCTTCAGATGCCGCGCTAGAGTACAAGTTGGATCTTGCAGTGCGCGTGGGACTGGCAATTATTACAGAAGGGGTCACCATTGCACCTTTGCAGGGAATCAACGAAGTAAAAGTAAAAAAGAACAAGGACGGCACAGAATACCTGTCCGTTTCAATTGCAGGACCCATGCGTTCGGCGGGGGGAACAGAGTCTGCAGTGACTCTGTTAATCGCAGATCATGTCAGAAAGATAGCGGGCCTATCAAAATTTCAGCCCAACTCGTTTGATGATGAAACAGGCAGGTTTATTGAGGAATTACGCATCTATGAGAGGGAGGCTAGCAGCTTTCAATTTCATATCCTGGATGAGGACATTGAACATGTAATATCCAATCTTCCGGTGGAATTAACGGGTGTTGACACTGATCCATACGAGGTAGTAAACCACAAGTCAATGGTCCGAATAAAAACAGACCGGGTAAGGGGCGGCGCCCTGCGCGTACTAAACGACGGATTGATTGGAAGATCAAAAAAACTCCTCAAAAGAATCGAGCTGTATAATCTGGACGGATGGGAATGGCTCAATGATCTCAAGGGGGCAGTCCAGACCGGCGAGAACCAGGAGGACGCGGCAACCAAGAGGATGCACGAGGTAATCACCGGCAGATCAGTTTTGTCCATGCCCAACAAACTTGGGGGATTCCGTTTGAGATACGGAAGGGCATGCAATACGGGATTTGCAGCAGTGGGAATCCATCCGGTAATTGCGGAAATTCTTGATCATACGATCGCTGTCGGAACACAGATCAAGATTGATATTCCTGGAAAGGGGGCCACCGTGGCGTTTGTTGATTCAATAGATACCCCCACAGTCCGTCTGTATGATGGCAGTGTTGTAAAAATTCGGGACGTCAAACACGGACTGGAAATTAAAGACGAGATAGAGAAGATCCTGCATCTTGGGGACATTTTAATATCCTTTGGGGATTTTCTGGAGAACAACGCCCAGTTGGTGCCCTCCGCATATGTCGAAGAGTTTTGGATGGAAGAACTAAAACAAAAAATTCAAAAACATGGATCCGAGCACCACCAGCATCTAAATCCGTTTTTGAGTGCGGTTCCAACCATAGATGAGGCAATAAAAATCTCACTTGATTTTAAAATTCCACTGCATCCACGTTACCTGTACTTTTGGGACAAAATTTCATCAGATGATCTATCCAAACTTTTGGAACCCAAAAAAGTCAGCGAAACATCAATGGAATATCCGATTCAAACCAAGAAAATTCTCGAGAATCTGGGGACCCCCCACAAGGTTGAAAATCAAACTGTGATCTTGGGACCCCAGGAGGCCAAGATCTTTTTTACCCTGCTGTTTAAAGAAAAACCGGTAATCCGTGATTTACCGGTACCGAAAATTCTGACAGAGTCGTCTGGCATTCAAATTAATAACAAATTTTCAACTAGCATCGGGGTCAGAATTGGAAGGCCCGAAAAGGCAGCTCCCAGACAGATGAAGCCTGCCACACACGTGCTGTTTCCGGTTGGTGCAAGGGGCGGACCCACGCGGGATCTTCTCAAGGCATCAAGAACCGAACACTTCTTCGCCGATCTCTACAACCGATTTTGTATCCCCTGCAACAAACCATCAATTGCCATAAAATGTCTGATATGTGGTACAAAGACCACAGTTACAATCCAATGCGCCAGCTGCAGGGACATCCTCAAAGAGGCATTTTGTAAAAAATGCAAGCGCAAGGCCCCCAAGCACACCCACCAGGCGTTTCCACTCAAAAACAGGCTGTTCTTGGCTCAGGAGAGAATGGGAATTCGTGCAAGGGAACCCTTCAAGGGCGTCAAGGAGTTAATCAGTCAGGACAAAATTGCAGAACCACTTGAAAAGGGACTGGTACGACAGAACTTTGGATTGACAACCTTCAAAGACGGAACAGTCAGATTTGATGCGACAAATTCCCCGCTCACACAATTCAAACCTTCATGGATTGGAACATCCGTTGAGAAACTAAAATCACTTGGGTACTCTCACGACATTGCAGGACAACCGCTGGAATCCGAGGATCAAACAGTTGAACTTCGAATGCAGGACGTAGTAATTCCATACGAGAGCGGAAACTATCTTGTTTCCACCTGCAAGTACATCGATGTTATCTTGGAAAAACTCCACGGGAAACCCTCGTTTTACAACATAAAAAACTCTGAGGAACTAATCGGGCATCTAATTATTGGTTTGGCCCCGCACACATCTGTGGGAATAGTGGGGCGAATCATAGGGTACACTGAAACACATGTTTGTTTTGCAACTCCAAACTGGCACTCTGCCAAAAGAAGGGACGCTGACGGGGATGCCGACTCTATAATGCTATTAATGGACAGTCTTCTTAATTTCTCCAGGCAGTTTCTCTCAGACGGAATCGGCGGATTAATGGATGCCCCGCTGCTTGTTCAGCCCCTTGTTTTACCGCATGAATCGCAGCCGCAGGCGCACAACCTCGAGGTCACAAAAATACTTTCACTGGAATTCTTTGAATCCACGTTTAAGCGGGTCAAGCCATCTGATGTCTCATCAGTTGAAATCATCAAGTCACGTCTTGACACTGAAAGTCAATTCTACGATTATCATTTTACGCATGCCACCTCGTCACTGACCACATCAAAATCAAGAAGCGCCTATTCCACACTCGGTTCAATGCTTGACAAATTTGATATGCAGGTCAGAAACGCAGAACTAATTGACGCTGTAAACACCTCGGAAATCGTTTCAAATGTAATCTCCACACACCTGGTTCCTGACCTGATGGGAAACCTCAGGGCATATGCCAAGCAAAAATTCAGATGCACGGCATGTGGAAGGACATATCGCCGCATGCCCCTGATTCAGAACTGTGTATGCGGGCACAACCTGATTGCCACAATTACCAGGGGTTCTGTGGAAAAATATCTAAAACTTGCAAAGAGACTCGTTGAAAAGTACGATGTCGGCGAATATCAAAGAGGACGAATTCACGCCCTGTCTGATGAAATTGAACTGGTATTTGGCAAGAGCAGCGGAGACCAATCACTACTTACAGACTATGCGTAACTATCTTAATTTGACGTATTCAAAGGCGCCCAATTTGTTGTCAAAACAGAACCTTACCTTTTGATACTCTTTTCTAAATGTCCTGACTTTGGAGAGTACCGTCTTTGAATCTTTTTTATCAATTACAACCTGTTTTATGTAGGATGCAATCTCTTGCATTTCGTTTTCCTTCATTCCCAGCCGGGTAATCTCTGAAACCCCCAGTCGTATTCCGCCCGGATGGAAATAGTTTCTTCCGGCCTTGATGTCCCCTGGAATCAGCTGCCTGTTTACAATGATGTTTGCCTTTTCCAGATCAGATTCCACCTTTCCACCATCAGAATAATCTAAAACGTTAACTGCGATCTGGTGTGATTGTGTAAAGCCCCTGCTTTCACCCAACACTTTGAATCCCTCACCGCTTAATGCCTCTGCAAACACCTTGGCATTTTTAATTACCTGGGTGGCATAATCTTTTCCAAACTCCAATGCCTCTGCAAACGCAACGGCTTTTCCGGCCATGTGATGAATGTGATGACTGCTGGTAAGACCGGGGAAGGTTGCCTTTTTGATGACTTCCTCGTGTTCCTTTGAACCGAGGACGAGTCCGCCCTGAGGACCAAACAAAGTCTTGTGGGTACTCATAGTCATTGTATCTGCTCCTTCACGCAATGGATCCTGGAACTTTCCACCGGCAATCAATCCTGCAACATGGGCCGCATCATAATTGATGTGCATGTCATAGCTCTTTAGAAAATCAGACAGTTCTTTGAGGGGGTGGGGGAACAAAAACAGTGATCCGCCAAACATTGCCATTTTTGGAAGACGATCCTGTTTTTTGAGATCTTTTATTTTCTGCTTGGTCTTTTCCACATCAATTGTCATCTCCTCGGCATCAAAGGGGTAGAACTCGATCTGTAATCCGTGAACCAATCCCGCGGTTCCGGCGTGTTCTTTCTTGCCGTGGGAGATGTGTCCGCCTGCAGGAATTGATGGCGCCAACATAATGTCCCCCGGATTTGTAAATGCGGAATAAACCACCAAATTTGCAACGACTCCTGAAATGGGTCTGACATCTGCAAACTTTGCCTTGAATAATTTTTTAGCCATCCTCATGCATTCAAACTCTACATCATCAATGTAGGTGCAACCGGCATAGACTCTCTCCCCCGGCCAGCCCTCTGCATACCTGTTTCCAAAGTCAGAAATTATTGCCTCCCTGACTGCCGGACTGGGGATGTTCTCACTTGCAATCAACGGAATTGAATTTTCAAACCATTTGTGATGATCTTTTAATTTCGTAAAAATTTTATCATAGGCTTCTTTATTCTGGGATTTTGCCATATTCTGCATCTTGGTTTTCCCAATTTAAAAACACCGATATTTTTCAGATTCGCAATCCTGATCTGGAAGGTATAAAAGGGGAATATCAAGTTTTGGCATCTATGGGAATGCAGGCAACTTCTAAGGGTACCATGCCCGTTGTCTTGTTAAAAGAAGGCGGTTCTGAGACCAAGGGACGGGAGGCACAAAAGAACAACATTGCAGCGGCCAAAATTATTGCCGAAATTGTTCATACCAGTCTTGGTCCAAGAGGCATGGATAAAATGCTAGTTGATTCCATGGGTGATGTCACTATTACAAATGACGGTGCTACAATTCTAAAAGAGATTGATGTACAACATCCTGCGGCAAAAATGCTAGTTGAAATCTCAAAGACCACCGATAACGAGGTGGGGGATGGCACAACATCCGCCGTTGTATTGGCAGGCGCTTTGCTCTCACAGGCCGAATCATTAATTGATCAGGACGTGCATCCGACAATTATTGTTGATGGATATAGAAAATCCGCAAAAAAGGCAAAAGAGTACCTTGAGCAGATCGCAGAGACTATTTCAGCTAGTGATAAAGCCATTCTAAATAAAGTTGCAAAAACCTCAATGCAGACCAAACTTGTAAGAAAGGATTCCGGCCAGCTAGCAGAGATTATTGTAAAATCAGTCCTTGCCGTGGCAGAAAAAGACGGCGAATCTTTCCAGGTTGACATTGATGATATCAAGGTAGAAAAAAAGGCAGGCGGTTCCGTCAAGGATTCCATGATCATTCAGGGCATTGTTCTTGACAAAGAAATCGTCCATGGCGGAATGCCAAGAAAAATTACCGATGCTAAAATCGCATTAATTAACACTGCGTTGGAAATCAGTAAAACTGAAACTGATGCCAAAATTAACATTTCAAACCCCCAACAATTAAAATCATTTTTGGATGAAGAAAACAGAATGCTAAAAACAATGGTTGACAAAGTAATCGGCTCTGGTGCAAACGTGGTTTTATGCCAGAAAGGACTGGATGATATGGCTCAACACTATCTGGCTAAAGCCGGAATCATTGCTGTTAGAAGAATCAAGGAGAGTGATCTCACCAAACTTGCAAAGGCGACAGGTGCCAGAATAATTACCAACCTTGATGATTTATTTGAAAAGGATCTCGGTGTTGCTGCAACCGTAGAGGAGAGAAAGATTGAGGAGGACAAATGGGTATTTGTTGAGGGATGCAAGCATCCAAAATCAGTAACATTACTTCTTCGTGCGGGTTCACAAAGGGTGGTAGACGAGGTTGAACGCTCTGTTCATGATGCTTTAATGGTTGTAAGGGATGTAATTTTGAAACCCCAGATTGTTGCAGGTGGCGGTGCCCCCGAGACATTTGCAGCAACAAAGTTGAGGGGCTGGGCCAAATCTTTGGAGGGACGGGAACAACTCGCAGCAGAAAAATTCGCCGATGCACTAGAAGAAATTCCATTGACACTGTCTGAAAACGCCGGAATGGATCCAATTGATACCCTGACACTTTTACGCTCCAAGCAACAAAAGGGAGAAAAATGGACCGGAATTGATGTAATGAAGGCAAAAATTGCAAATATGAAATCAAGTGATATTATTGAACCATTGGCAGTCAAACTTCAAATTGTTTCAGCAGCCGCAGAAGCTGCATGCATGATTCTTAGAATCGACGATGTTATTGCCACTCAAAAATCCGCAGGAGGTCCACCCGGCGGAGGAGAGGGTGGAATGCCAGGAGGTATGCCCGGAATGCCAGGAGGAGGAGGCATGCCTGGAATGCCAGGAGGAATGGGTGGCATGCCTGATATGGGCGGAATGATGTAAATTATTTTAATGTCTTTTCAAACCTTTAATTGCTAAATCTGTTTACGAGAAATATTGAATCAGAGATCATCATCCAAAGCACTTGCAGGATTCAAATACATTTACCTGGTTGTATTTTTTGCGCTGCTTGCAGGACTGTTCCATCCACTTATCAACAACGGCAGTTTTGATGGGGTGGTCATCGGGGTATTGGTGTTATTTGTTGGTCTTGCAGGCGGGGTTTTGCTATACAGGGCCGCAACATCTGAAAGTAAGAGGGTGATATTTCTGGGGGGCGGATTTGCCTTGATGGCTATTTCATTATTTTATATTTTTGAACTCACCGGAAGATCTTAAACATCAAAGTACAGGTAGAATTCGTGTGGATGCGGCCTGATGGCAATCTCGCGCTGATCCCTTCTCTCCAACTCTATAATCTTATCAACCACGTCGTTTGTATAAATCGGATTGAGGAATTTTCTATCACTCTCCAATTCATCTAGTGCCTCCCCGAGACTTTTGGGCAAAACGCCAATTCCTCTTTTTTTCCTGTCTGATTTGGTCATCTTGAAGATGTCATCACGAATTTCATCACCGGGATCTATTTTTTTCTTTACCCCGTCCATTCCCGCTGCTGCAACTGCGGCAAATACCAAATACGGATTTGATGAGGGATCGGGGGCTCTGAATTCAAGTCTTTTAAGATTGGAATAGTTCTTGCCTCTTAGGTGTTTTGGAACCCTCACTATTGCGGAACGATTTCCGGAACTCCATGCAATGTATGCGGGGGCCTCGTATCCGGGGACCAGTCTGTGATACGAGTTGGTTGTCGGATTGCAAATTGCAGACAATGCCTTTGCGTGGTTGATGATGCCGCCACAAAAGTATCTTCCAAGCTGGCTTAGCTCAATTTCATCATCCGGATCATAAAATGCATTTACTTTGCCCTTCCACAAGCTGACGTTAACATGCATGCCCGAACCCGAATCCATGGCAATCGGCTTTGGCATCATTGTCGCAACCTTTCCATATTTTTGTGCGACATTTCTAATTACATACTTGTATGACTGCGCGGCATCTGCGGCATTTGTCATGTAATCGTATTTGATATCAATCTCACACTGTCCTGCAGTTGCCACCTCGTGATGATGATTATCACACAAGATGCCAAAATTTGTACTGAGAATATTCACGCATTCGTTTCTGTATGGTGTAAGTGTGTCTGCCGGAGTACTCGGATAATATCCCTCCTGTAGTCCCATGGGATATCCGTCACCTGACTGGTTCCACGGGGCCTCCTTTGATTCAATAGAATATGACTGGCCTTTGTAAGGGGTTAGAACATCCCAATGAACTTTGTCAAATACAAAGAATTCAACTTCCGGACCCCACGTACTAGAATCAAATCCCTGGGTTTTGATGTATTCCTCGGCCTTTTGTGAAACCCCCCTCGGGTCCCTTGAGAGTCTGCCCCGGTCTTCCCCCCAGTAGATATCACATAGCAGTCTGGCCGTTTTGTTTTCAGTCATCCATGGAATTATTGCAAATGTATTTGGATCGGGTTTTAAAAGCAAATCCGAATCATCAATACTGGTAAATCCGATAATTGACGAACCGTCCAATTTCGGCAATCCGTCCCTCATTTGTTCTGGGGTAAAGGTATTTGCCGAAATTGTGGTATGGTGAAAATGACCGGTAAGACCCGTAAACTGTAAATCGATGAATTGAATGCCTTCGTGCTGAATTCTTGAAAAAACTTCATCAGGCGAGTATGTTACCTGGATGGCTTTACCGTGGCTGACTTTATATGGCAATTTGTTCTTCAATCAAACACAAATACATCAGCCATTTAAGGATTAGGTAAGAAATGTCAGAATCAAATCAGATCAACATCAACTCTTTGCATCAGGCGGTTTTGTATGAAATTGAAAATGATCACATCTCGGAAATTGATCCAAACTTTTACAGAAATCTGGCTGATTTTATTGGAAATTTACAAAAACAGGAATTTGACGGAATAGAAAACAAGATCAAAGACAATATGGTGGAAATGCTGACAGAATTGACATCATTATTGATAGAAATCAGACTGGACAAAATTTCAAAATCCACTGATTTGAAGGTGGGTTCGTTGTTAGACGAGGAAAAATTCATTCTGGATTCACAGGAGGATCAGAAAGAAAGAACGGAGATGATCGTATCTGCAACAATTAACGGGAAATCAAAATTTCTAGAGTCGCTGGCCCAAAACCACAAGACAAAAAAGATTGTCATTAGATTTCTACATGATGTAGATGAGATTGTCGGTGCAGATCTTGAAAAATACGGCCCCTTTAAGACTGAGGATATAGCCACGATTCCATATGAGAATGCCCAGGCCTTAATTGCCAAAAACGTGGCAACCAAGGTTCATTTGGAAGACTAGATAGAAATTATGCCTTTATCGTGATACAGTATGTCTCATACGGGCGTTGATGTAATTGATTTTATTTTTTATACAATTTATCCTGTAATCGGAATTTTCATAGTGGAGATCATAAGCCGATTAACTAGAACGCCAAAATGGATAAAGTTGTGGACACAGGCAATTGTATCTATTGGTTTTGGGGTCTACTATTGGTTTATTCTGCCCGCACCGCAAAATTTTCCATTAACTGCAGTAGTGATGTTTGCACTTGCCATTGCCTTGATTTATCAGGGAAAAATTGCGAAAATTTCCCCCGATAAAAGTCCGTATTGATTTTTTTAAAATCTTCCAAAGATCCGTTTTAAAATATTCGGCCTGTCGCGTCCCCCGTCACGTATGACTTTTTTCTCTCCAAATCTTCTGGCCCTGATCTGACTGAGTTTTACACATCTGTGTTCTTCTGGGAGTCTGTGTTCTGCACAAAAAGGATCCTTGCAATAATTACATTGAAATGGCAGATCAGTCAAATCCCCGCAATAAGCGCATTTTTCTGCCTGCATGATTTGTAATACTGTTTTCTTTTAATAAAGGTGTCATACTTGGCCTGGAATTTTTTTAATGCCTAAACATTTTTACGATGTCCGGCCGTAATCTGCTTGAATACCATGATTAAAGACAAAGTCGCGATAATTACGGGGGCCAGTAGTGGAATAGGGCTTGCCACTGCCTTGAGCCTCTCAAGGGCGGGGGCAAAGGTTGCCATAGGTGCACGAAGAGTTGACAGATTAGAAAAACTTGCGGAAAAAATTACGTCTGAGGGCGGGCAGGTATTTTATCAAAAACTGGATGTTACACAAAGATCCGAATGTGAAAATTTTGCAAAGGCGGTTTTAGAAAAATGGGGCTCGATTGACATTCTAGTCAATAATGCGGGGCTGATGCCTTTGAGTTTCTTCAAAAGCCTCAAAGTTGACGAGTGGGACAAGATGATTGATGTCAATATCAAGGGCGTGTTGTATTTGACAGGCTCTGTAATTTTACATATGAAGGAAAAGAAATCAGGCCACATAGTTAACCTCTCATCGGTGGCCGGAAGAATAGTCTTTCCCGCCGGCAGCGTTTACTGTGCAACCAAACACGCAGTTGCCGCATTCAGCGAGGGATTAAGACAGGAATTCAGCGTCCGTTCCAACATTAGAGTAACTAGCATTGAACCGGGGGTCGTTGCAACGGAACTCAATGATGCCATTACTGATGAATCCCTGCAGGGATTTGTCGAGAATGCAAAAAAGATGGAGGCTCTGCAGGCAGAGGATATCGCAAATGCGATTTTGTATGCAGTTGATTCCCCACCGCACGTAAATGTCAATGAGATTTTAATACGACCTACAACCCAAGAACGTTGAGTTGGCAAATATTCCACACGTTGTAATTTTGGGAGGCGGGTTTGGCGGGCTCTCAACTGCAAATGAATTAAGGAATACGCTGCCATCATCATCCCAGATAAAAATCACCGTTATTGATAAAAAAGACTGGTTTATGGTGGGGTTTGCCAAACTATGGATCATTAATGGAACCCGTACTTTTGAAAATTCCACCGGTTCGCTGAGGGGGCTGGAAAAAAAGGGAATTAATTTCATCAAAGATGAAATCGTATCAATTAACATCCCATCAAGGAACGTACAAACAAAAACCCGGGAAATCCCGTTTGATTTTCTAGTTATTTCAATGGGCGCCGTCCTGGCTCCCCAAAAAATTCCCGGGCTGGAGGAAAACGGACTGAATCTCTATGATCACGACCACCTTTTGGAAATACGCGAGAAACTTGAGAATATCAAATCCGGAAAAATTGCAATCTGCATTATGGGAATGCCTTACAAGTGTCCTCCGGCACCATTTGAGGCCGGATTGCTTGTAGATTCCATGTTGAGAAAACGGGGAACACGCAATTCCATACAGATTGATTTTTACAGTCCCGCCCCAATCACCCTGCCGGCTGCAGGACCCGAGATTAGCAAACGAATTCTGGAATTAATAAATTCCGCACAGATTAACTTTCATAATTCATCGAAAATAAAATCAGTTGAATCTAAAAAACTAATTTTTGAAAATAACAAAGAGGAAGCTGATTTTGATATACTTTTAGCTGTTCCGCCACATGTTGCCCCCAAGGTAATTTATGATTCCGGACTGGCTAAAGAATCCGGATTTATTCCAATAGACAGGGACTGCAAGACCCCGTTTGAGGACGTATTTGCCATAGGTGATGTAACCAGTTTAACTGTGGCAGAAAATGTGGCGGTTCCAAAAGCCGGAGTCTTTGCAGAGGGGGAAGGAACCGCTGTGGCCCAAAACATCATTGCAAAAATCCAATCAAGGGCAGAGTCTGCACTGTTTGATGGAAAAGGCGGATGTTTCATAGAATCGGGCAGAGATACGGCATCCATAATCAAAGTTGACATGTTCACAAATGCCAAGCCATCTACTCATCTTACAGAGTCAACTTCTGATAATCTTTCCAAAAAAATAGAATTTGAAAAAGAGAGACTATCCAAATGGTTATAGCTATTTATCCGAATCTTTGTTTTTTGAGAGATGCTCCAAAATTGCCTTGACTCCCACGTCTAATTCCTGGGTATTCTTTGAAAGATTGAGTCTTTCAGGAATGCCGTTTTTAAAATCCTCGGACTCGGACTCGATACTGCTTTTTTGAACACAATCAAGATGATCTTGGTCCGTGCCGGAAATCTTGTGGCAGATACTGCATAGTTTCATTAATTCTGTTTATCAATAGGACAATTTAATAATTTCATTCTGTGTCTAAAAGCAGGGGATCGTAGTCTAGCTTGGTATGATACTAGTCTGGGGGACTAGTGGTCGCAGGTTCAAATCCTGCCGATCCCACCATCATCTGGTTCATGTGAAACTGGTAAATTAATTCAAATTTTCAATCAATTCCTCGGTTATTGCAGTCAATAAAGCCGGAGTTCCTCCATCCTTGGAACAAAAAATATGAAAATCTGCAGTGGTATTCTATTGGGTCCTTTCTTATTGATGCTGTATTTGCAGGAACACAGAATTCCTGCTGTTAGATGTATCTACAAGATATCTTGTACATCATATGCCCGTCTCATTTATTATCAAGATGATAATCACATGTTTTAAAAATATCCAATATTTTATTAACTGGAATTTTTTATTATAATTTTATGCTTATTTACATTGATACAAATATTCTTTTGGGACTATCAAAATATGATAGAGTGGACAGAGATACATGGAGAAAGATGAAAAAAATATTTTATGGTAAAGATATTAGAATCCCACAAATTGTTTTAGGTGAAGCAATCACACAAATTTTAGAAAAAACTAACGATGAATCTAAAATTCCAGAACATCTGGAAAATCTCAAAGAGACACTGTTTAAATTAAAATGTACGCCTGGAAAATTCCCTACCGCCAATAATGATGTGATACAATGTGCTATAGATCTACATGGTGTAAGTGATGTTGTTAACCATATGGATTCATTGATTTTAGCTCACCCGATTACGGATGATGCAGCAACTCATTTTTACACAAATGACAGTGATCTGAAAAATTACAGAGTTCAGGAATATGTGAAAAAATTAAAATTAGATGGAACTCGTACTCAAGGATTAAACATTCCTGAAGATTTTACTGGAGAATAGTGCCCTGCAAGTCACTATAGACTTTTTCTATTTCTTCATCAGAAAAATCACATTTTATCCATGCTATATACTCTAACAACAACTTGTCATCTATGGTCCCTTTTTTGTGAAGGATTGTTGCAGCCAACTCTAACCATCCATCTGATTTTTCCCGTACTAGATTTAAAAATTTATCACGATTCAAAGAATTCAATGCGTTTGGATTGTTATTAGAGTCATCTATACTATAATAATCCCGAACTAAATCTTTTGAATATGGTCCATTCAAATGCATGTTGTAACTGTATGAAAAATTTAATCCAAAATATCTGGAAAGAAATACATATTTCTGAATTCGCAGTCTATTGTTGAATCCCTCATCACTGTCATCTGTTATGTGCTCTTTTGCAATCATCTTATTCTGATCCAAGAAATTTACAAATTCATTCAAAGCCATATTCCGTCATTAAACTATACAGTCATTTATAGATAAAGGATTCTGAGAAATTATGCCTATCTTTGGTTATCATAATTCAATCCCATTGTACGAAAAGCAGATCGCCTAGGATAGCAGTAATCCTACACTCTTAGAATCTTTAGCAGACTATCAAAATTTTCCCGTGTCTTCTCCTGCTTGTACTGCTTTAACGCATCAATGATCCTCTTTTTGGTGGGATTTTTGTAAATTTTCTGGGTCTTTTTTGCAATTCCCGAACCGATAAAAATTGCCTGGGTAACTGATGTCACGTTTGAGGGCCTTCTTTTGGTGCTGGAACTCTCAAAATCAATCAGAGTTGATCGTGTTTCCCCGACAATGACGTGCTTTGAGATGTTGCTCAGCTCGCCATGATCACAGCCCATGCTGTCTAATTTGTAGCAATCCTCCAAAACATCCCTGATTGTGGATTTTAATCTTCTTGAGCTGCCTACCCCCCCCAGTTTATTTATCCATTCACTGATTTTCATTCCTTCAAGATATTCCATAACCAGAAAATTTTTACTGACAGCGAACATTTTTGGACCCACACCGGCAGTATTTACTAATTTCAGCAGGTCTGCCTCGTTTTTCATCCCGTCTCTTTGCGAATCCGTTCTTCTAATTTTTACTGCAACCTGCCTGGTTCCCTTTTTTGCAAGGACCACGACACCCACGTATCCCTTTCCCAAAATCGCCAGCCTGCCAAGCGTGGTGGGACCCGTCAGCGAGATTGATCTGATTTTTAATTTTTCCAATTCATTGATTCTTGATCTAATTTGGCGGTTGGTGGCTCTGGGATATCCGAGAATTTTTGAGTACGGCTCGTCTGCGAATCTCTTAATTGAAATAAAGGAGTGTGCCATCTACTGAAATCAATTCAGCTGCTTCCTCTTTAATTGATTTGCCCAGATTTTTGTCCCCCACAGATACCTTGAAACCCCGTTTGAAATCCTCCTGAAGACCCTTTGGCATGCCTATCCGAAGATTTTTCTTTAAGAATTCTCTCATAAAACCTGCCGCATCAACATGGTCTCTTTTTTCCAGGGAGATTATTCTTTTGTTATTTCCAACCCATAACAACTCTGCATTTTTAAGATTTTTTGTAATGAAACTGTGTGTACTATCCTCTCTGAAAAATTCCGGTCCCTTTTTGACATAGCTTTCACTTATTCTGATCGATTCCAAAAAGAACAAGAGATAGACTTTTTTTCGCTGATCCGTGTGGGATTTACTTCTCAGAACGGTGAATCCCCCCAACCCCAGCTGCGTGGACAGCGTTGTAGTCGCCCTTTTGATTTGTCCCCAGATTATATCCGGACTCCGAGCTTTGAAATCAAATTCTACGACCAGCAAATTATTCCAGAACCTGCCTGATATTCTTGATTTTCTGGGCTTGAAGAATTCCAAACTTGGACTTGCTTTAAACGCCCTTGAGATAAGAACAAGTTTTCCAATATTCTCATCGGAAATTGCAGCGGCCAAATTCCTGTTACTGTCTATCGGGTCAATTACCACAATTGAGGTGTCAAATTTTTTGTTTGTTTTTCCTATGATCTGCCTTTCCTTTATTTCTGAAATTGATTTTACAAGATTTTCAAAACTTCCAAACTCTAGAATCAAAACCTCTGAGATATATCCGCTGAATCCCTGCTTTGCTATTTCTGCACCATAAATCCCATTTGACTTTAGAAACGTCTTCAAAACCCGCACTTCATTTCTCATTTTTGATGTTAATGATTTTTTCATGAACTTTGTATGGAATGGGGATCTGTCTGCAGCACTCTTCCACTGGCCCGCCCCTACATCGTAGCATGGTACGACATTGATCTTTGTATTCTTAATTTTGGCCTCGACATAGGGATGTTGAGAATATCTAACATACGGGGAATATTTTTTCAATGAATCAAATCCAATCTTTTTAGAAATTTTCTCAAATTTTTCCTCAGATACATCTTTTTTGAATTTAATAAATATGTCAACATCTGCATCCTTTGTTAACCAGGTATTTTTGGCAAAGGATCCGCCAAATTCAAGCCCTGTTATTTCCGGATATTTTTTAACTTCCTTCTCGACTAGATCAAAAGCCACCCCCGCAATCTGTTTTTTTGATTTTTCCATTATTTTTGATGGCATTACGGTTTGAGAAATTTCAGAAATTGTCTGTTTCATTTTTTTGCATCAACCTCCGCCAAATCCGAATAAACCGGCCCGTCCGGTGTCAGCTCACTTTTTTTCAATTTAATTTTAGACATACCCTGTATTCCAAAATTTATCGTTTTATAATTTTCCAATTCCCCTGTTATGTCTCCAATCTTCTTTTTAATTCTAAATACTGTGATATGAGGTTTGAACGGTTTATCTGGAAAAAATCCCAGCGGTTCTAGCACTTTTTCCACTTTTCTTGATAGTTCAACCAGCATATCGCCACCATCCTTGTCTGTTCCAATCCAAACCACTCTTGGAGACTCTGGTTTGGGGAATGCTCCGACCCCCCTTAGATTGATCTTAAAACTGGAAAATTCAATCATTTGAAGGGACTGGATGATTTTTTGGGTAATATCCCCTGAAATTTCCCCCAAAAACTGCAGGGTAAAATGGAGATTTTTCAATTTTACACCCCTGGCATCAATACTGATATTTTCCTGAAATTCCCTGATTGAATTTATCACACCACTGTCTGTAATTTCAACAGCTACAAAAAGACGCATCATAACATTTTTCAAAGTATGTTTATAATTATTTCCGGTAGCTTCATAGAAGAGCCTTTTTTATGATGTATGTTGGGAAAACTAATTGTATGTTTAACGGGGATGCCCGGAGCCGGGAAATCCACCATTGCGCAAGGATTACAACTCAAAGGCTATGAAACCATCAATATGGGAGATGCAGTCAGGGCAGAAGCTAAAAAAAGAAATTTGGAATCTACCAGGGAAAATTTGGGAGATCTGATGCTTGAGTTAAGGGAGAAAAACGGCCCTGGCGCCATAGCAGAACTAGTCAAACCACAGATAGAATCCTCAACATCAGATGTAATTTTAATTGACGGGGTCAGATCAAATGATGAAATTCAGGTATTGAAAAAATATGGCACGGTAAAATTATTGGCAGTCCACGCTTCCACTGATACCCGATTTGATTTCTTGCAAAAAAGGGGAAGAACAGATGATCCTCAAACAAAACAGCATTTTGAAGAAAGGGACGACCGTGAATTAAAAGTCGGCGTAAGTAATTCCATTGCACTTTCTGATAACGCAGTATCCAATGTTGGCATATCCCGGGAGGAATTAACCGAACAAACTTTTAAAATCATTCAAAAATGGTTAGAATGAAAATTCCAAACATCAACTGTAAAATTCAGATGACCTGCCCGATAAATCTGTCAGAAGATCCTGATAAAGTCAAACATGCAATATCCAACATTTTTCCATACTCGACAATAAACAATGAAAATTTTTCAATAAAGGCAGACTCTAATGAATTAAGATCCCTTGGAAAAATTTATGATGTAATCAGATCCAACAAATTGCAAAAGAGCTACATGCGCAAGCTGGAGGATAATTTAAAAGATGACAGTACCTGGTTTTATCTGAACAAACAAGCAGCTTTTGTAGATCATGTGGTAATCTGTGACGAGGCAGAAGAATCCCCCTTGGGACCAATCCGGGTAACCCTGACCTCATCAAACATTGATGGAATAATCGACTGGTTTGCATTTTAAAATATTCCAAAATTAGCTAAGAAAATTCACTCATTTTTGAGTATTTTTTAAAGCTTGGATCTAAAATCTATTTTCCGGTATTACTACCTGATGTTCATAAAACTAGGCATAATTGCAGGTATTGTGATACTAGGGGCGATGATCTTTACAAATGAAATTGACACATTCTTCCCCAATACCTCCCACACCTTAATTGATTCCCTAAAAAAGGATGTGATCAATTTTAGTGCCCAGGCATCAGATTTTGTTGAACAACGAATTGATGAATCAGTTGATACGATAACAAACGTCACAAGCAATACCATAACTGATGAAATTAGTGACACTGGCAGCAATCTCTCCAATGAAATATCCGAGATAAGAGGATCATCGAATCAAACAATTACCGAGAAAATTTTCAATTTTGATCCCATTGAATCAATTAAAAATATTTTTGCAGGCAATGACGATTCCAAAACAACTGATCAACTTTTGGATTCCTATGCCTTTTCTGGTTACACAAGTTAGATATCATTATCTGAAACTTATCTGCCCAGCAACAACTACTTTGTATTTTTCATTGTACGCGTTGTCTACAATAACTTTGTATTTACCTAGAGTCTTTGTATCTGGTATCAAAACTATCAAGCCAAATATTTATTTTATAATCTAATGACTCTGTGTCACCATAATATTTTGATATAGGATAATAAGATTCCAAAGCAGGATCATAAACTTTTGGTCTGCAGTTGGTGGGGGGACTAAATAAATTAACATCACATAATATTTCTGTGCCGGTACCTGAAAAATATGCAAAATTATTATTGCCCCATCCTTTATAGTGAGTCAAATTAAGCAAGGCTGCAATACAAAATAATGCCAATATTATACCCAAAATTATCATCAAATTTAAAATTCTTTTTTTTCATATTTATCACAAAAATGAAGAGAATTAAAAGTTACCACGCTTACATTCATTTGCATTTATATTTTCAAAATATACTGAAAGTTGATTAAGAATTTTTTGTTCAAGTTTACTACTTTGTTCATATTCTTCATTATTTTGTGTGTCTCTACAAACTAACGAGGCTATATTTACAATTAAAAAAATATAACCTGTAGGTAATCTGTCAGCAAATCTTGAGGGTGGTTTGGATTCTCTGGTAATTTTTTCATTTTTATTACTCACCAAACCCATGTAATCTTTACAATTAGTTGGCTTGAGATAATTTCTTGGGTCTGGATCTTCTAAAACAAAGGTACCCTGCAATGAAAAATGCAAAAGAAGCATACAACGCATTGAGTATAATTCCATATACAACATCCAAAAAAGTCATTCCATAAAACGCTCCTGTCATGGATATTTGATATACCTCTAAAAGAAAGCTTGCTACTTGATATACGCCAATACCAATTAATGTAAAAGATATTATCCTCCAGTGTTTTGGCTGCATGGTAAAATAATTACAAAATAATATTTAAACACCCCCGTTGAGATTATCGCATTATCTGCAACCAAATCAGTAAACAGCCTTGATACCTCAAACCACTTAGTTAGTTCCTTGGGAATTAACTGCCATTGACCCGCACAGCCTCATCATCAATCATGACTATTTTTTCTAAACATTGCAGTAAATTCAGGCAGTGCTACCGCACTGGTGTTTCTTATGACCAAATCCATCTGAGATGACATCGTCGTGCTACTTGGATTTACTTCAATCATGACTGCATTATTTTCCTTTGCACAAGTCGGCAGCGTATTTGCAGGCGACACGATAAGGGACGTGCCGGCAACTACCATCAAATCACACTGGCCCGCATAAACCACGGCTTTTTTCCATACGTCCTGCGGCAGGGCCTCCCCAAACCATACCACGTCTGGCCTGAGTATGTTCCCACACTTGCACAGCGGCGGAGTCTCTGAAAACTCTGTTGTAACCTCGTCTCTAAAATCACATACCGTACATTTGATCTTCACCATACTTCCATGCAGTTCCAGCACCTCTGAACTGCCTGCCTGCTGGTGAAGCCCGTCAATATTTTGTGTTAGAACCGCCACCTCGGCATATTCTTCAAGCTCGGCAATTGCCTTGTGACCCAAATTTGCCTTTGCCTGAAAAATGTTTTTCCGCCTATCGTTGTACCACTCCCACACCAGTTTGGGATCCTCGTTAAATGCACTAATGGTGGCAAGCCTCATTGCATCATAATTCCTCCACAATCCCCCCTTTCCCCTAAATGTGGGAATTCCACTTTCCTGTGAAATTCCGGCCCCCGTTACAAAAACAATCTTTTTGTAATTTTTGATTTGATCACTGATTGACTCGAACATTTTATTTAACCACTATCTCCAAGAGATCCCTGGCAGCTATCACCGAATCATGAATTTCTCCGGCCTCCCTCAAATGCCCCTTTTCGTCCTTGTATCTAGCTGAAAAATGCGTCAAAACCAGGTTTTTTACTTTGGCATTCTTCCCCAGCACGGCCGCCTGTTTTGCAGTTGAATGACACGTCTCTTGTGCCCTGTCTTTTTCTTCCTCCAAAAATGTGGAATCAAATATGAGATAATCACAGTTCTCGAAAAATTTTTCCAGTTCCACAGTTGGCATTGTATCCCCGGAAATTCCAATTTTTTTACCCGGACGTTTCTCCTCCAACACCTGATCCGGTCTTATTACCCTGTCATCCATTGTAATATCACGGCCTTTTTGCAAGTCACCCCACAGCTTTCCCCTTGGAATTCCCAGCTGTCTGGCTTTATCTAGATTAAAGCGTCCGGGCTTGTCTTTTTCCTCAAATAAATATGAGAAAGCAGTTACTGAATGACTTGCCTTACACACATGAATGGAAAATTTTTCATCCTCAAATATTTTTCCCTCCTTGATCCTGGTAATTAAAACAGGAAATGACAATCCAAAATTTAACACCTTGATGTTTGCCGCAATAAACTCCTCAATCCCGCTTGGTCCAAAAATTTCCAACGTTTCAGTTCTGTTCTGCATTGACATGGTTTGCAATAATCCCAAAATTCCCACACAGTGATCCCCGTGCATGTGTGTGACAAACAACTTCATTTTTTTATTCCATCCCAAACCACACTTCATAAATGATATCTGGGCCGCCTCACCTGCATCAAACATCAGGATTTCACCGTCTCTCTCCAAGCAGATGCATGACAATCCCCTGTTCTCCGTGGGCAGAGCAGCTGAAGTACCTAGGAATACAAGTTTCATTTTATTAGAATTGTCCTAGTCAGGCTTTTATGCCTATAGATGTGATATTTCTTCAATCCATTTAATTTTGAGTTAAAATCCATCTCTTTTTTGTACATTATTGCCATTCTTTTCCGTTTGGGCAGTATTGAAAAAAACTTTTTCAACATCTCTTGGGGCATCTCTGATGTCTTTGAGGCCGTTCCATATGGTAAATCAGTTACAACTCCATCAAATTTGTCGGATATTTTTGTCAATTCATGAAATTCTGCGTTTAAAACCTTTGAATGATAATTATTCACCCTGAGATTTTTTCTGGTACTTGAACACATTTTTTCATCAAAATCCAATCCAATCCCGTGAATTCCCATGGATTCTGCCTCAAGCAGCGTGGTCCCCGTCCCGCAAAATGGATCACACACTGTCTCCCCCTCTTTCATTCCAATCAGGTTAATCATCACCCTGGTCAGCTTCCAATCCAATTCATGAGGATGTTTTTTGATCTTTTTTGGTCGTGTCTGCTTTTCAACCCGTTTTGCAAACCCGAAAAAATTTTCACTGTTTGTAAAAATCAGATATACCGTAATGTCCGGATTTTTCAAATTTACTTTTGCTCGGGAAAATTTGGATATCATATCCCCCATGGAACTCTCCAATTCCGGGGTGTTGAATTGGTTTGATGACAGGTTGACCACCCTGCAGACAAAGCTTTTTGCATTTTTTAAGACCCTGACATTTTCCTCATCCAGAAACAATCCGGACATTTTCCGTAGAATCTGCCCCGAAATTTTTACAAATGTGGCGCGTTTTGTTATTTCATTCACGTCTGTTTTGGATTGAACGATTATCAGATTGGAAATTATCTTGATTTTGGAAAACCTGTCATACATTTTTACTATTGCCGTAATTTCATCCGTTGCAAGCTCCAGATGATCTTTTGATAAGACAAAAAAACTCTCCGGCATATTAAATTGCCTTTGCAATTATGCCTGATATATCCACGATGGACGTCTTGCCTGGAATCGTGTTTGTACTGATAATTTTTACAACACCCGCCCTTTTGATTTTCTTCTCCGCATTATTCATTAAAAGCGCGTGTGTGCAAGCAACATAGACTTTGTTACATTTTTGTTTTTTAAGGAACTCGGTGGCCTTGACAATACTTGCCCCGGTACTAATCATGTCATCAACTAGGATCAGATCCCTATTTGCAACTTTGTCAACGTTTTTTGTTTTTATCTGGACCCTGCCTGTTTTTCTGTCCCTCTTTTTCTCCAAGGCGATATATTCAGAACCCAGTTCCTTTGCAAACTCTTTTGCCCTTGTCTTCCCCCCCTGATCCGGTGAGACAACAAGCGCGTTTTTCAGGCTCAATTTCCTGATGTGCCGCACAAGTTCGGGGATTGCAGATACATTCTCTGTCTTTATTGTGAAATGCTTCAAACCGGTCATACTGTGGATATCAACTACAATTATTTTTGATGCTCCCGCACCCCTGAATAATTTCCCAAGAACCTTCATTGTTACAATCTCCCCCGGCAAAAACTCCCTGTCCTGTCTTGCATACCCCATATATGGAATTACTGCAATTACTTTGGATGATGATTCCCGAGCTTTTGAAATCAGCGACAATGCCTGGATTAGATTTGTATCAACTGGCGGATAAATTGACTGGACAACCACTGCAACCTGCTTTTTAGAAATTTTCCCCCCAAGTGTTATTTTACTCTCACCATCGGTAAAAATTCTAATTTCTGATTTTACAAGATCCGCCTTTATCTTTCTTGACAGCTTTTTTGCCAGCTCTTCAGAAGATTTACCTGCAATCACCGATAATTTGCTCAACAAGAAATGTGAATTAATGGGATTCTTAAGTTTTGAGAAGTCTATTCATCCTCGCCACTACCGCGGCCAATATCCCCAATACCATACTTGTCAATAACCCCGTCCCTAATCCCGTTTAGCTTGTCAATTTCCTCCTGTTCCCGTTTCTCGTCTCCCTGATATATCGTTCTAATTGGCCATGGAATTCTAATATCATATTTTTTAAATTCCTCATACATGATCATCCTCATATCCGTCTTGGTTTTGAATTGGGCGCCATAATCCCTGACAAAAAGCCACAGCGAAAAATCCAAAGAGGAATCATTAAACTGATTGAATCTGATAACCGGCTGATTTATTTCAACATGAATATCCTTGTCACATCCACAGCTGGGTTTGTTTTTATTTAAATACGGACACTTTAACTGCACCACGAGATGTCGTCCTTTGCCGTCCACAACCTCCTTCATTGCCCGTTTTCCAACTTTGACCAGAATCGCCGAGACCTGTTTTGGGTCATTCAGATAAGAAACCCCCACCTCGACGATTGCAGGAACCATCTTGATCTCTTTGGAATAATTAATTATCTGCGCGTTTACCAGCTGTCTAGTTGGAATGACTGCAAATGATTCATTTAATGCGTCTCTAACATATGTAACTCTGGGTGTTATCTTGTGTACGTATCCGTTATACCCAGTATCCAGTTTTACACGCTCACCCTCGGCAAATATCTTGTCCTTTCTAATCAAAATATATGCAAAGTAATTCTGCATTGTCTCCTGTAATGCCAGACCTATTCCAATGGCCAGACCTCCCGTGGCAGTTGCAAGTACGAGCAAATCAACCCCCCACCAGCTAACAACACCTATTATAACACAGGCAAAAATTCCCAATGGTAAAATCTGTGTAATGGATTTTGGAATGTTTTTTCTTTTTCTTAATGCATATCCAGGAGGTCTTGCCCCCGGAATTATTGGATCAAATCCGCCCAGTCTTTTCTCCTCCCTCCACGTATCAATCGGATAAATTTCCTCTACCTCCTGTCCCGTTCTAAGTTTTTTTCCTGATTGGTTGTTTTCTGAAATACATTTTTCCAAATAATCAGCGTATTTCTTTCTTTCAGATTTTTTCCAATCCTCAAACGGCTCTTTGTTTAACTGTTCATAACTGCCAATTGGAAGTCCCCTTGCAGTTCTGTATTCCTCAAGCAGGTGTCTTCCTTCCTCTGTTTTTAAATTATTTTGAAATTCCTCATCCGGGATATCTTCTGGCGTGTTTTGAGGTGGGACCCATTTGTAGCATTTATGGAATAATTTATCCCCATCATCGAAAAATCCCCGCATATCTTTCCACATTTCAAAATCTTCCTTCTCAAGACTGGTTTTCTGGCGTTTTGTCAGAATTATGGGGATCAAATGGGCAATCGTGTATCCGATAACCAGGATGTTGATCGTATTGAGAATTTTTGAAAATGTTCCGGCAGGGGTTAATTTTTCCTCTGTTTCCAATATTATGTTATTTTCACCGTCAATTATTTTTGTGTCAGGAATCTGATCTACATCAAATATATCAAAAGATTGAATGTACACATTCATACTTGTAATGAGAATTATTGCAAAAACCGGCAAAACACTTACTTTGACAAATCTTGCCAGATGGGGTCTTGCATAATAAAATTTTTGAGACCGGACCCAGTTTGACAAACCACGATAAACCAACACAATTGCTATTATTCCAATTATTAGCACGGCAAATGCCAGTTGTAATGATTCAGATGATCCGATGATTTCTGAAACCGTTTGGAATTCACTGGCCTGTCCTGCCACTGCGCCAATTATTTCATCCTCTGCCATTTACGTCATCTACCTATTTCCTGAATAAATGTAACCTCTATTATCATTTCCAATTTATTCCCGCTTTTTTACGCATATTGGCCGTTTCATGCGTAAAAATCATGCAACATTTAACAAAGGGCAAACGCACTAAATACAAAATGACTCATCAAGAATCAGTATGGAATGATTCACCATCACTGAAATCCTACACATTATCAAACTTTCGCACCCTTCCCCAAATCCAAAATCTTGAGGAGAAGACACGGCTTGAAATGGAGGTCGTGGGAAACGTCTTGCCATTTAAGGCAAATAACTATGTTGTTGAACAGTTAATTGATTGGAACAACATTCCCAATGATCCAATATTTGTTTTGACATTTCCCCAGAGAGGAATGCTAAAACCGGAGCATTACAAAAAAATGGAAACAGCCTTGAGAAACAATCTTGCCAAGGAGGAAATTGCAACCATTGCAAATGAAATTCGTTTACAACTAAACCCGCATCCTGCCGGTCAAATGGAACTTAATGTACCAATGCTAAAAGACGGCACCAAATTATATGGAATGCAGCACAAATACAAGGAAACCTGCCTGTTCTTTCCCAGTCAAAGTCAAACATGTCATGCATATTGTAGTTTTTGTTTTAGGTGGCCCCAATTTGTTGGCATGGATGAAATGAAATTTGCAATGCGGGAGGGTGAACAGCTTGTTCAATATGTTAGGGAACACGCAGAAATTTCTGACGTTCTTTTTACAGGCGGTGATCCAATGATTATGAAGGCAAAAATCTTTGCAAAATATGTTGATGCATTAATAGACGCAAAACTTCCAAATCTTAAAACAATTAGAATCGGAACAAAAGCTTTGGCATACTGGCCCTACAAATTTCTAACAGATTCCGATTCCCAAGAAATGCTGGATATTTTTAAAAGAATAACAGATAATGGGTATCATCTTGCATTTATGTCACACTTTAACCATCTCAACGAGCTGTCAACTGATGCCGCAAAGTCTGCAATCAACGCGGTTAGAAAGACCGGCGCCCAGATCAGGACCCAGTCCCCGCTTCTCGCACACATAAATGACGATGCAAAAATGTGGGCAGAAATGTGGACCAGACAAGTTCAGCTTGGTTGTATTCCCTACTACATGTTTGTAGTAAGGGACACGGGGGCACAGCACTACTTTGGAATTCCCCTGGTAAAGGCATATGAGATTTTCAGCAGCGCCTACTCTTCTGTCAGCGGGCTGGCAAGAACCGTCCGCGGGCCTAGCATGTCTGCAACTCCAGGCAAGGTACAAGTCGTTGGAACTGCAACTGTTAATGCCCAAAAGGTGATGATCCTGCGATTTTTACAGGGTAGAAACCCCCGATGGGTTCACGAGCCGTTCTTTGCCAAATATGATGAAAACGCGATATGGCTAGATGATCTAAAGCCTGCATTTTCTGAAAAATTCTTCTTTGAGGACGAACTAGAGACTATCAAGGCTGCCAAAACATCTGAAAATTCCAAATCCTAGACTTTAATGACCATCTTGACAAATCTATCTTACTAGATGATATTTGTAAACAGATTCATTAAAAGTATCAGTTGAATCCGGATCAGGTCTTGCAGACCATACAAGATGAAAATATCTCATTTATCGACTTTTGGTTTGTAGATATTTTTGGCGAACTTCACAACGTTGGAATGCCAAGCTATGCAATTGATAAAAACAGTTTTGTAAACGGTCTTGAAAAACTCGATGCCAGCTCAATCATCGGATTCAAATCGGTAAACAACTCTGATATGATTTTAATGCCTGATCCAAGCTCGTTTAAAATTTTACCAAACGACTATGATCCGGGCAATAGACAAAATGCAAGAATGTTCTGTGATTTATACGATGGAAGCACAAGTAAAGAATCAAGATATAATCGGGACTCGAGGGGAATCGCACACAAGGCATCTGAACGACTCTCGGAATTCGGATATACCCATACCAACTGGGGACCGGAAATAGAATTTTTTGTATTTGATGCAATCAATGTCTATCCCTCGCCATATGCTGCAACCCATTCCTATGGAGGCTCCGGCTATTCTATCGAATCCAAGGAATCGCCATGGGCCAAGGGAAACATAAGTACTGCAATAGATATCAAGGAAGGGTATTACCCATCACAACCCAAAGACACGCTTGAGGGATTTAGAAAGGACGTATGTGATGATTTGTATAAATTTTTCGGAATAAAGATTGAGGCAGAGCATCACGAGGTTGCAACTTCGGGCCAGTGTGAAATTAACCTGGTTTATGATGAGATGATTTTGATGGCAGACAACGTAATTGCAGTTAAAAACCTGATAAAGGTAAAAGCTAAACGAAAAAACAAGGTCGCCACCTTTATGCCAAAACCCATTTTTGGTGATAACGCATCGGCGATGCACACACATCAAAGCATATGGAATAATGATTCAAATGTAATGTATGATCCGGACGACAAAATAGCGCAGATGAGTCAAACCGGAAGATACTACATCGGAGGAATCATGAGCCATGCATCGGCCCTGTGTGCAATCTCAAATCCCACGACAAATTCCTACAAACGTCTTGTTCCCGGATTTGAAGCACCCGTCAACGTTTGTTGGGGATTGGGGAACAGATCCACGGCAATCAGGGTTCCAATGTATAACCGCAACCAGGAAAAGAGCAAGAGACTTGAATACCGCGTACCTGATCCAACTGCCAACATCTATCTGCTAGAGGCAGCGTTGCTGCTGGCCGGTCTGGATGGGATAAAAAACAAAACAGATCCCGGGGATCCCATAGATGAAAACGTATACAAACTTTCTGCAGAAAAAAAACGCGAACTCGGTATCGGGTCGCTGCCGATCTCTCTAAAGGGGGCACTTGACTCCCTGGCAAGTGATTCAAAATTCCTGCAAGGCGTCTTTACAAAGGACTTTCTTGACAAATACTCTGAATTAAAATACAAGGAATATACGGCGTTTGCACAGACTCCCACGGCATGGGAAGTTTCAATGTATGCAGACGCCTAATTTGTACAATCATCAAACCTGGGATCAGGTAGAACATTTTTAAAATTATCTCTGGATTTTTCAGTATTGAAATCAAGATTCCTGCTGCTACTACCACCGCTGCTTTTTTTGCTGCTCCCGGATCTTGGTGGTGGTGGTGATGTTGTTGTTGTAACTGCACACGGACACACAGTTGATGCCGTAGGCAGTTACAGGGTGGAAATTGGCTGGATGAACGAACCGGTCGTTTCCGGAGAAACAAATGCGATCGAGTTCTACGTCAGCCCGCTGGTTCCATGTACTGAGATTTCAGAGGCAATCAAATGTGCAGAATCCCAGGAATTTTAGAATGGAATTCCGGATTTGAGGAAAACCATCAAAATAAATTTAATTTACAAAAATGACCGCACCACACTTCCCTTATCCCCTGATCACAATATTCCAGGAAAGTATTATGCATTTGTTAATCCGACGGTATCCGGTTTTACCAGGCAAATATCTTGGGTACCATCATTGAAACCCCAATCAGCCCGTCGATGCATCCGCCAAAAGTTGACGAGCGCGCATACATTGAATTTCCCGAACCCTCTGATATTACAATTACTCAGATGATTGACGGGCATATGCATTAATTGAAGACGTGACTGATTTGAAAATGTCAGTATCAACTCTGAAAGAATCACAATCAAACAACATCGGATATGCCGGGATTGGAGTTGGAATTATTGGAATTTTAATTGCAATAACTGCACTTGGCAAATCAATGAAAACCGGCTAGATTGATCTTTTTATGTAACAACCTAAAAGTAAAGGAATTTAAAAAATGTCTTGGTGTAAAATGTGGTGGAAAGCAATTATGATATTTTAAGGATTGTGGAGGGTTCAACTGAGAAGGAAATCCGGGATGCATTTAGGCGATTGGCGCTACAATTTCACTCTGATCGCGGGGGGGAAAATGAGCAATTCATTAAAATCAAGCAGGCATACGATGATCTAAAAATCGGCAAGAAATATCCGGAAACAGATATTGAAAAATTGGAAAATTCCAGAGTATATTCTGGTGATTCTGAGGCCGATGTTAGAAGAAAAAACCAGATTTTGGGCCAGGAATTATTCAAAGAGATGAAGACTGCTCAGGAATGGGCCATGGAATTAAGCAGAACAAACTCTACGGCATCACGATTGTTTGGATCAAAAACCCTCGGAGAGATTGAGCTGGAAAGAAAAGCTACTGGTACCCTCTCAATCAAGGGAAATTTTATGGCGGGAAGTTTTGCTTATGATGGCCCCATAATCATGCAGGGAAGTATTTCTAGTCCGTCCTGGACAAAAGAATACCGGACAAATATTCATCTAACCCGTGGGGATTTCAAATTTATTAATCCGCTAGAAAACAAATACAAAATTGATAATGGCGCAAAAATTATTGTCGATAATGGGAATGCAGTCATTGGAAATGTTTATGGACGAAAATTCAAGGTCCAAGATCCCATACGTGTAGGTGTTTATCAAATTCAGGAACATCGAACGCATATCTCTGCTTTAAATGGGAAGATTGTTGCAGAAAACCTCGCAAATACCGTATTACTTGAAGCTGATTCAATTATTGTTTTGAATATAGAGGATGATGTAATATTATCTGCAAGGGAAATTTTATTTTATGGGGGAAAACTCACGTATGATTCCGTTCTAGAATTAAAAGAGGGTGGAATCATACGATTCTTTGAAAATTTTTCTATCCAGGGATTGAGCGGTGATGCAATAATCAAACTTGAAAATGGCAAAAAAATAAGACTGTTTGATCTCAAAACCAAAAAAATCAAAGACCTGGCTACTGAATTTGTTCCAGACGGGGGGAACTATTCCAAGGATGCCACCATGGTTGGTAATGGGTTTATAATCACATATGCGATGCTAGATAATCTCTCCCTGAAACCCCCAAAAAAGCAAAAACAGGGCTGGGCATCAAAATTCGGATTTGCAAAAAAGTAACGGGTTGAAATCTTACCGCTTCCTTTTAACCTCAAAAATACTATAACCGTATTTTTTTTCCATTTCATCTGAGATGAGTTTTGTAAATTCGTAATCCTGAAAATCCTTTAAAATTTCATATAAATTAATTCCAACCACCACGCTGTTTCTTGGGCAGAGCGAATTAATTTTAAAACATTTGTTTACAGTCGGTCCAAAAATATCTGAAATATTCGAGGTTGTACTTTTAGCTACTTTTACAGAACCGTATGTCGCACTGATCTTGTAATCCAATTCCGGCATATTTTCTGAATTTAATAGTTTTTTCAGCTCATCATGGGAATCAATCATTGACAGACAACACTCTAAAATATTTTTCATTACTATGGGATCACGGGGATCCACATTTGGAAATCTGAACATCAGGGCATCGCCGATATTCTTTACCACCTCCCCTCTATGCTTTTGTACGATCTTTGCCATAAAATTTAGAAAAATTTCATATAATTTGGTAATGCTCTCATCGGATAATTCACTTGAGATTTTAGTAGAGTCCTTCATGTCAATAACTCCGACACAATCATTTTGAACATGCTGAGAAAATTTTAATAAAATATCCTCCTGCTGTTTGATGACTTCCTCTTTTTCCTTAATTTCAAACAGTGATTCCTGTAACTTTTGCGCCATTGAATCAAAGGATGCAGACAGATGTCCTATTTCATCATGTGACTTTATGTTGGTTCTAACACTAAAATCCCCCCGTGATATCTTGTTTGCCGCCTCGCCGAGTTTGGTGATTGGCTCTGAAAGACGTTTTGAGAGAAAATACGTTAGAACGCTTAATCCAATCATCAGAGTTATGCCAATCCATATGATGTTTTCCTGTAGTTGAAAAATTGGTATATTGTCGAAATTTAGGAACAGAATGGTGGTAATTGAAATTGAAATTAGGGTTGCAGACATTACTAGTACCAGCAGTTTTTTCTGTAAACTGAAAAATATTGACTTTACCATGTTACTATTGAAAATAACTCAAGTATTTAATTATCTAAATCGGGGTTTTAGAGCATGAAACTTTGCTATTATCCACATTTTTTGTAATTACATCTTTACATCTTTTATATATGCTGAAGAATACATTGGATATTCCATTGGGAGCATAATCCCGAATTAAATAACTCGGCTGAAGTATGTACGATCCCCCGGATGTCTGTTGGCCGTGGGTATGCTGTAACTTGGTATAATGATAACAAGAAGGTCATACAGTCACAAGCGGGGAGGGTTTGGGAAGATTCGGCTGGATGAGTGATAATTTGAGAAGCAGATGGGATTTTTGAGTGACAGATTTATGCCCGGAGAATCGTGGTCTTGCAAATTTAAAGATCCCGGTTCCTTTTCTTACTATGTATAATTCATTCCTGGATGGAGGGAATCTTTATTGTTGAAAAACAGATTCCTGATTATCCCCAGATGCTGCTGGCACAAAGTTGGTGTTTCCCTTGTTACAATATACGCAGATGGAGACATGAAAGTCAGTCTGTCTTGGGATCCCCCAGTCATTAAAGCCCATGAAAAAACCCAATTTGTTTACCAGTTCTATGATCCACAAACAAATTCAAACCTTGCAGAAATAAAGTATGATTTTATAATATTTTAAAACGGGCAAGAAATTTTCAGAGATCAAGCCAAAATCAAAAAGGAGAGGATTATAGAAATTTTGTTTTTGATGATTGGGATCCGTCATAATAAGAATAGCGGGAATTATTTACCTTCAGTCTTTGCCGAGCAGAGTGTTATCGTATCCGGAGATCTAAAAAGCAAAGAACAGCGTTCCGTTGATTTTACGCGGTAGTTTATGGTAATCCAAAAAATCAGATCATCCTGCACCATACAAAACCCGCTCAAAGACTAACGATTTACGATAAATTGATGCTGTTGATCATTCTGGTTCCCGGTGTAATGTTCCTGGCTGCCACGCTTTGGTTGAGGAAAAAACCCAAGATCCGAGACATGGCATCAGGTGCTGTCAATTTAAAATAATAAAAAGAAATTAAAAATTGATGAACTAATCTAATCGATTAATTCAGTCCAACCTTTGACGAAGACTGAGTTCTTGTAGAGTGGAACTGGTTGTCCAACTGTAAAGTCCATTGGTCGCATCCAAAAGATTGCTTTTGTTGGGCATACACCAATGCATGCACCATCAGAAATACATCTTTCTGGATAAAAGACAAATGCTTTACCTCTCTTCCAGCCTTCAACTGGTTTTACTCTAAGGACATCTGGTCCAAGTGTGGTACAGATTTCTACACATAGTGCGCATCCGATACACATTTGTTCGCTGATGTCTGGAATAATTCCTACTGGCATGATTTTGTTTCCTGATTTGGTCTTAATATAATTTGCCTAGAAATACCCCCGTATAACGGCGTTTGATATTTTATAACGGCGTTTGAATTTTTGATCGCCTGCTGGAACCGTTCTTTTACCTCACATTGTCACTTGTATGTCCTGCTGCCGTGCCTATGATCAAGCCATTTTCTGTTTTTTTGATATAGTAGACGCCTGTTTTTTCTGATTTGATGATCTGCCTTCCACCCGGGGATAAAACCCAGCTACCATTCCTTTTTTTTCGTGCCATTCCGGTTATTACAACAGATGATTTTGTGTGATTTCCAATTGAGGAGAGCAACATCACGCACGAATTGATGAATCGGGCAGATTCTAGATCATCAAACAAATTGTATACTCCGTTAAAAGAGTCGATAATTACTAGAAATCGATGTTTTGATACTTTGGAAATAATCCCTGACAGCTCTTCTTTCCAGTCTTTTTTATCCGGACAAAAGATTCTCAGATTCTCTCTCTTTTGAATCATTTTTGATTCCACATATCCGGTGTAAAGCAAATCCATGTCAATGAAAATTATTGGATCTTTGGTTGAATTGATTAATCTATCAAGAAATTCCATCTTGTGGAATGGTTTTGAACACAGAACTATGTTCGGGTTGTTTTGTTCAAATTCAATTTGAATCTGTGTCAAATCCTCACCAATGACCTGCTCAGGATTTTTATCCAACACAACATTGTCATTTTACAGATATAATAATGAATTCGATATCAAAAGACATCTCAGATGACTTTCCAACATCTGAAAAGATCTATCTGAATAACGCATCCATTTCCTTAATGCCCACTCAAAGCATCGAGGCCATGCGGGAATTTTTAATTAAATACAGTTCCATTGGCCCTGACTCTAAGGAATCCGAATCCCTCATTGATGAAAAACTGCGAAACGTAAGAAAAACCATCGCAAAAATCATCTCCTGCCAGCCTGATGAAGTGGTTCTTACCCAGAGTACCACCGATGGAATCAATTTTGTGGCAAACGGACTATCTTTTACTGATGATGATTCCAACATGATAATTCGTGGAATGACACACGAGCATCACTCCAATCTTTATCCGTGGATCAAATTACAAGAAAAGGTATCCATACAAAATTTGCCAATTGATGATGACGGTTTTTTTAAATTAGATGATCTGGAATCCTACATTGATAATAATACAAAACTAGTTGCACTCAGCCATGCACTGTATAATACCGGTGCAATCCTGCCCGTAGAGGAGACGGGAAAAATACTTGAAGACAGGAAAGTACCGTTCTTCGTTGATAGTGCACAAACTATAGGCTGTATGGGGGAGGACATTGACGTTTCAAGAATCAAATGTGATTTCATGTCCTTTAATGGATCCAAATGGCTTTGTGGTCCCATGGGTACGGGATTATTTTACTGCAAACGAGGTTCCAGTGAATTACTAGAACCCCAGTCCATCGGAGGCGAGTCTGCAATAATTTATGATGATTCAAAGCTGGCATACAAGGAATTACCAGATAAATTTCAAACAGGATTTAGAAACTATGTGGGAATTGTAGGATTGGAATCCTCTGCAAACTATTTATTGAAATTTGGAATGAACAACATTCGCAAAAAAAACCAATATCTGTCCAATGTTTTCAGAGAGGAACTATCAAAAATTCCAGACATTACTTTGTATGGACCAGAGGATCAAAACGCTAGAACAAGTATTGTCTCCTTTAACGTTAAGGGACTAGAGTCGCAACAGGTTGTTGATAAACTTGAAAAACAAAATATTATTTTGGCAGTAAGGGAGATAATGGATAAAAAGATTGTACGGGCATCTCCGCACTTTTTCAATACCGAATCTCAGATTTTGGATGTAGTTGGGGCGATAAAGAAGGAGCTATAGATCTTCCTGTTCCTCTATTACCATCATTGTTAGCGTGGATTGAACCTTGCCAATCTTTCTGATTTTATTGGTGATGATTGCCCGCAGCTTTTCAGCATCATTAGAGGACAATTTCAAGACAATATCGTATACTCCGTATACCCCCTGAACCTCAAACTTGATATTTTCCTCTGCAAGAATCTGCTTTACCTCTGTGATGATCGACTCGTCTGATCCCAAATCGGAATTTAACAGGACATACGCTGTAGGCACAAACAGTTTTTTCATCAAACAGTATTTAATCTTTCACTGCTTAAATTGATTAATTAGCAATGCATTCTGATTATGTGGAACTAGTAGATATGTCACTTTTGATATCCGAATCCATTCCAAGCTTTCCGGGGTCTCCGACACCCAAATTCATTGATTGGTCTGATATAGAACATGACGGATATAATCTTGAACTGTTATTCCTCAGTTCACATACTGGAACACATCTAGATGCACCGTTTCATTTTGTTAAAAACGGGCTGAAAATCCACCAAATTCCCCTTGATAGATTGCTTGGCAAAGCAACCCTGATCAAACTCAGAAAGTCAAAGAATACACCCATTACAAAATCAGATTTAGTATCATTTGAAAAAAAGAACGGCAAAATCCCGAATCATTCTTCCGTCTTTTTCTTTACCGGCTGGCAAAAGAACCTGAAAAAAAATAATTATTTTACTGAAAATCCCGGATTGGATGCATCATCTGCAAAATATCTTGCATCTAAAAAAATTAATCTGGTCGGCATTGATTCTCCAAGTATAGATCTTGGAAAAGACGAGTCATTTTCTGTACATCATATTTTATCAAAAAACAATATTTTGATAGTGGAAAATCTGGCAAACATGGACAAAATACGATCTTTGGAATTTAATTTTACAATTCTTCCACTAAAACTAAAAGATGCTACAGGCTCCCCCGTCCGTGCAGTAGCATCATAACTGCGTTCTTTTTACGCAATACTAAAAATACAGAACAATCCCAAATTTAACATGAGCAAACCTGGGAACATCTGGAGAAAGGTTCATGGTAAAATTACAAAAAAACCAACAAACTTTTCTTGGCTGATTGAAGATAAACTGGCAGGATCGGGCATCCCAACAAGCTCTGCTGAGTTTGATTGGCTTTTACACCAAGGCATAAAATCAATTGTAACCATGACTGAGAAATCGCTGCCAGATGAGTGGATTGAAAACATTGGGTATCTCCATGTTCCAACCCCCGACTTGACAGCCCCTGACATGGATGAGATAGATGTGGCAGTGGATTTCATACATGAGCAAATTAAAAATGATCAGGCCGTAATGGTTCACTGCGCGGCCGGAATGGGAAGAGCTGGAACAATACTTGCATGTTATTTTATAAAATATAAAAAATTCTCAGCAGATGCTGCAATTAAAAAAATTCGAAATCAAAGACCAGGGTCAATCCAGTCCAAAGTACAGGAACTAGCTATTGGATTTTATGAAAAACATACAAGAAATAGCTCAAACAAACTCTGAAACTAATTTCCCATCTACAACTTTTATCTTCAGGGTTTTGCCTTCCTGGAAAATCAAAGTCAATCCGCCATCTGCATCGGGATCTTCCACTTTGACTAGTTCCAGCATCTTGATTGCGTCAAATTTTTCCATTCATACCAACCTATTCTGGAATTGACACGGTCTCAATTTTGCCATCAACTGCCTTTATGAACATAAACCTGTTGTCTTTGAAGATAAAGGTAATCCCGTCCTCTTTGTCTGGTTCTTCAACTTCAAGTATTGGCTGTCCTAGCAGACCATCGTATTTTGCCATTAGTTACTATCCAAAAAAGTTCCTTATATCCCTAGTTAATCCCAATATTTTTTTACAATGCCCGAATTTCCAATCATTTGATCCAAATAGGACTTGTAACCACCTGTTTTTCTATTATTTTCAGGTTCTCGAGTCTGATGGCTACAAAAAATAATTTTTCTAGTTGATTTATTGTTGCAAGAGGACCGAAAATGGATCTTCTCATGATTCTTTATCTTATGAGGTTCATATTCTACATGCAGAGAAAGCACAGGTTCTGCCGTTAGGTCAAGGAGATCATGATGTGCCAGATGCAGTTTGGCAAGTATTGTGATGGGCGTCATTGGTTCTTGATCAATTTGGAAAATGGTTGAAGCTGATTCCAATGTTTTCCAATGAAAACACTCACCAACTATTGATACACAGAATCTATTTTTTATATTTATATACAATTCTACAATTCAATATGTATGAAAAGTTTGAGAACCCCTGCTACTAACTATGTTACGGGTAGAGTCTTTATTCTACCAAATACAAATCAAATTTGGACTGTAATGGCTGGATACTGCAAACCAGAAGTAATGCAAATTGATCCGTATTTCCACGTTGGAGATACCATATGTCTTGGCAAGTTATCATTTACAGGCAATTACCCAATTATAGAATTTAAAATCATACGTGTAGAAAACACCGATAATATTGACGATGCTCAAGTTGACTATTGTATAATTCCAGCTTGAAAACATTCATGTTTTAATAAACACTAATTTCAGTACCATGTAATCTTTAAGGTATTGGTAAATGGAGATTGAACAGTGTAGAATTTTCAATTTGGAGAAGATCCAATTTCAGTCTATGAACCGAAGATCACGCAGAACTAAGACGCACAATAGTTAAATTATAACATCGTGGTATCTAGTTTAACAATGGATAAAACAGCAGTTTCAAAGTCAAATTCGGAATTAGAAAATGACGCTGCTGCGTTATTTGATTTTTCGAAAGGAATCAAGCCCGAGCAATGTATCCTTCGACCCGATGCCAAGGTCAAATTGGACTAGTCATGGTGATAAAATTTCAGAATCCATTACTCTGTCATTTTTCAAATGTGCCATACTGTTCTGACCAGATTCGTCTCTGGTTCCACCGGAGAATACGTAGTGAAAACTCAATCTTTGATGTCCATCTGACTTTGAAACAATTCCGGCATTTTAACATTTGATGGAAGAACCTCTAAAATGTCTGCAGGTTCATCAAGCTCTATTGCACCGTATTTCATCATTTCTTTTGGCCATTTTAATTTTGGATTGTGCACCACCGGCCTGCAGATAAACAACGGTCTTCCCAACCGCATCGTCTCCCACCCCTGATACAATGCTCCACTTTTATCTCCCGCCTCTACAATTACAGAGGCATCGGAGATTAACGCCATCGTACGATTTCGTAATACAAAATCTTTGGGAGTAGTCTTGTAACCTATCGGATACTGAGAAATAACCAGATGCTTCTCTGCAAGTTCCTCTTGTAACCCGGCATTCTCTTTTGGATATGTCTTGTTCAATGGCGTTCCAATAACTGCAATGGTCTTGCCACCGTTTTTTATGGCAGTCCTGTGCCCTACAGTATCAATCCCCCTTGCAAGTCCGCTTACAATGATGACATTATTTTCTACAAGAATTTTTGTTACTTGTTTGGCAGCTGAAACTCCCTGTTCTGTTGGCAGTCTCGTACCAATAACTGAGACCCTGGGACACGATGGCAACGGAATTTCCATTGCTCCTTTGCAGTAGATTACTTTGGGGGCATGTCTTTTCTCAATGTCATTTAATGGATGGCCCAACAAATTGCTCAATTCCATGGATTGATATTCGATCTTCTCTGTCACTTTCACCATTTACGACGATCTAATATTTTTAAAACTTTCATGAGTCATTTGTTGACTGGCACCTAATTGTCAATAACTAGTCTATCTACCGATTGTCATTCTTTTATTTCTTGGAATCCTGATGTTTCTTGACCTTTTTTGCAAAATCCGACAAATCATGAACAACACACTCGACTTCAAACAAGTCACATTGCTTCTTTAGCTTATCATCACTGGTCAACACCACCAAATTTTCTTTATCGGCAAATTTAGCCACGACTGAATCATCTGAGCCCAATTTTGGACAATTTTCATCACCTATTTTTCTATATTTAATATCATATGTATCCAGAAATCTGGCAAGCCCCAATACGTTTTCATCTATTAAAAATTCCATATCTGACATACGTTATTTCTTGCTATTTTTGTATTAAATGTTATCAATCACATTTTTTTAGTGTGTGACAGTTTGATTCCTGATTTATTGGCAGCGCCTTCTTACTGCATCTGTATCCCCGACACTGATAATCACTTGTTCAATAATGATATTTCATCCATCTTTTGAAAAATCATCATCAATATAATAAAACTCTATAATTGAATCACCTGCATTCCCAGAATTTTGATCATACCATCATTCCTTAAAGTTTCCAAATCCTTTTGTTTTACCCGTAACTATTCTTCTTGTAACTGCTGACAGCTCTCAAACAAATTAATACCGCATAAACGAATCCGGAAATTCTTACAGTCTGTTTGCATACCATAATTGATTTTATCCTTCACCATCACATGTAATCACGTTGTCAAAAATTCCCGGTAGTTATTTTTAGCAGATCTGGGGGCGTGCGCCCTAATCAACTGTAATCTCAACATCACCAGAACCGTTCTTGACACTTCCGGTTTCCGTAAAGTCGTGCTTTTGCCATGATGCAAAAGCTTCTGCTCCAATCTTGTGTCTGCCCTTTCCCAAGTCTGATGCCCTGAATACAAATTTCTCATCAAAGTCAAATAATTCCTCCCTGACCTCTTCTTCAGACAATCTAATGAACGGCTCGAAATTTTTGGCTATCTGCACCCAAATCCGTCTGTCCTTCATTGGATTGACCAGTTTTGGATTTCTCGTCCAAAATATTGATGCCTTTCTATAGGTATCAATGGTTCGCCCCAGCTCTTTCTTTCTTATTCCACCCGTAGTCAATTTAATGCCGTATTTCATCTTGAATGAAACATCGTTATTGTTGTAGGCTTTGGTCCAATTAACCTCGTTGAAGGCATTTCTGAGGTCTCCCTCAACTGAAAATTGAACGTTTATCTCGATATTCTCATCAAATCCGTACCTGTCTTTGGATTTTACCAATTCTATTGTTGAAATCCTGCTTTCACTCATTATTCCCGTTCATAATGATTTATATCCGCAATAAGTGCTTTTTCTGAATACATGAACGCACAAGTGATCAATTCCAAGCCCAAAGAAATCAGTCTCTCAATCACTGAAACTGATATAGGAATTTTATACGTAATTCAACACGAGCTGCTAAAAGCACCAAATATTGATTTTGCCGGTGTTATTGTAAAGCATCCTCTTACCAATGAATGCTGGATGAAAGTTAATTCACGTTCAAAACCCCTCGGTGAAATTAAAAAAGCAGCAAATTCAGCAACTAAAATGGCTCAAGAATTCGGCAAACTATTCCATTCCCAAATTAAGGTAAATTAGATTGAAGTTTTGTCCCAAATGTGAGATCAAATTAAAAAACAGCGGTTCTGGCCTACAATGTGCCAAATGTGGTTATACTGAAGATCAAGCGGCAAAAACAACAAAAAAGATCAGCGCCAAACAAAAAGACGAGGAACCCGATTTCTCATTACTTGCTTTTGAAGGAGACGAGGGGGAGGAATCCCTGCCAACAACAAAAATAGATTGTGAAAAATGCGGACATGATGAGGCAGTAGGCTGGATGTTCCAAACCCGAAGTGCTGATGAGCCAACTACGAGGTTTTACCGCTGCTTGAAATGCAAATACACCTGGCGGGATTACACATAAGGTTTAACTGGAGCATAAAATTAAGAAAATTGATTTGACTTTTGGAGCAAAAACCAGCGGATCAGATGATCTTAAAGCCATCATATCTGCAATATCCACACTGGTTGAGGAGGCAACCTTTGTTGCAACAGCAGAGGGAATTACTTTTAGAGGCATGGATCCGTCACATGTGGCATTAATTGATATCTCATGGCCAAACTCTGCATTTGAAAAATACGAGTGTGACAGTGATATTAAATTTGGCGTAAGAATAGACGAATTCTCCAAACTCATCAAAAGGGCAGACAAAAAAGACAGCATTGAGATTAGTATTTCCGAGCAGAACCTGTTGCTTGTAACAGTTGGAAAAAACAAAAAATACAAAATGCGATTAATTGAAAGTTCTGCAACTGATACGCCGTTACCCAAGATTCCCTATGACTCGAAAATTATTTTGACTTCTTCAAAGTTTGACAAAATACTGGGCGATGTACAGGTTGTATCTGATTACCTTACAATTCATACATCAGATTCAAAGGGGGACTTTTCTGGAAAAGGCGATTCCGGCGAGGTCCTAATTGAACTAGACAAGGATGATAAAGAAATAGAAGAAGTTTCCTCAAAAGAAGACAGTGTTGGCACATACAGCCTTGAATATCTGAATCCGGTGGTAAAAGCAGTAGGTTCCAATGCAGGCTCGATTACATGTGAATTTTCAAGCGCAAAACCCCTTAGAATTGAATTCAAGGTGGCAAATATCGGCAGAATTCACTTTTACCTGGCTCCACGCGTAGAAAGTTAAAGCATTTAAAGATTAACTGGTTCAGATATTTTGAATTGAGACTAGTAATAAAATACGGGGGAACATCCATTTCTGATGCAAAAGATATTCAGGCAGTAGCCAAACATCTTGATGAATTATCCGGGAAAAACCAGGTTGTTGTTGTATGTTCTGCAACTAGTGGAACCACAGATGATCTAATCGAGATTTCAGAATCAATCAAGAAAGAAAACAAATCCAAGGCCAAACAACTTGCATCAAAAATTATCAACAGACACAAACAGCTGGCCAAACAGACGATCAAAAAATCCGAGATAAGAAAAAAACTACTTTTAAAATTTGATCAGGACTTTGACGAACTTGTTGCACTAATTGACGGGATGGTACTATTTGGGGAAGTCACCCCAAGGACAACGGATTATCTATTTTCATTTGGCGAGAGGCTGTCGACAAAATTACTTTCATCAGCAATAAACGATTCAGGAAAAAAATCAATTCCCCTTACTGGCAAGGAGGCGGGAATTGTCACTGATTCTAATTTCGGCGAATCAAAACCGCTCATAGACACAACACGATTACGGGTTTCAAAAACAGTTGACGCTCTACTCTCAAAGAAAACAATTCCGGTTATCGGGGGATTTGCAGGCGCCGATCAACACGGACATATTACCACTTTTGGCAGGGGCGGTTCGGACTATTCTGCGACAATCGTGGGTTCCTGCATAAAGGCAGATGAGATCTGGCTAATGAGTGACGTGGATGGTTTAATGACTGCAGATCCAAAAATTGTAAAAAATGCAAAATTACTCAAAGAGGTATCATACATTGAAGCAATTGAAATGGCCCTATTTGGTGCAAAGCAGATACATCCGCGAACATTCGAGCCTTTAATTACAAAGAAAATCCCGATGAAAATTAGAAATTCCTTTAATATCAAAAACGAGGGAACCCTGGTGACCGCATCAACCTCCTCAACTGTAAAAAACACAGTAAAATGTGTAAGCAACATACAGAACAACGGCCTGATTGATGTTCAGGGCGGCAGCATGGTTGGAACCCCCGGTACTGCGGTAAAAATATTTGCAACCCTGGCAAAAGCCGGAATCAACGTAATGATGATCTCGCAAAATCCGTCTGAATCAAGTATTACTATAGTGGTAAAGAATGCGGATCTTGACAAGGCAGTCAGTGCCCTGGAGATGGAATTACTGGGAAAAATTATTAAAAAATTGGATGTTACCACGGATGTGGCAATAATTGCATTAATTGGCTCGGGAATGAGGGGGACTGTCGGGGTCGCCTCCAAGGTTTTTGGCGCAATTGAGAGGAACAAAGTAAACGTCTCCATGATTACCCAGGGATCATCTGAACTCAATCTTGCATTTGTCGTAAAAAATTCAGATACCAATACATCCGTGCGTGCCCTGCATGATGAATTTGCATTGGATAAAATCAACTAAGACAAATCATTTAAGGGAACAGTCCCGAGATTATCCATTGAGAAAACTCTCGGCCCTGCTATTAATTGGAATCTTTGCCATTGGTATAATTTTTGTATCCTCTGCAACTGATCAATTCGTTGATGCAGGTTCAAGGAAAAAAATCCACTTTACCCAGACTATAACCTCTTCTCAGGATCCGGGTCAGGGGCATGAAAATCATCAACTGGCACTGATTTTATCCCCCAACGAAGGGACAATCTATGACGGCTCCATGACGTTTACCTCAAGTGAGCCCGTACAGATCGTAGTGTTGCATGAAATCATCGCCCCACAATCAAAGGGTCAGCCCATCTGGACTGTTGATGGAAAAACAATCTATGGCTTGTCCCTGATAGATCTGCAAAAAAATTCAGGTTCATTTGAATTTACAGGGGCCGCCCTTGCATTACACTCGCCAAATTCTAAAGAATTTACCGCGACTGTCAGTGTGGATGGCTGGATTAGGGGACAGCCTACTGAGGTAATAATGCAAAAAATTGAGTTTGAAAAAGACGATTCAACACTACTACTTTCAAGAACAAACGTGCCTGCCATAATTCCAATGCACGAGGGAATCTATGAGGGAAGTCCGGTTCATTACATCATAACTGACGGCAGTGATGAAGATTATGCCAAGACCATTTCAGAAAAACAGGGATGGAATGTAGAACTTGCACCGGTGCTCGCAGACGTACCAGAAAACACCCTGCAAAAATTATACATTTTCAAAAATGGAGTAAGTGGCGACGGGATTTACGGATTTCAAAATGAAGTATTTTCCAGCACCCCATCCCAAGAATCAGAATACAGCGCATTGAATTCCATAATCGAGGTTACTTGGAAAATCGGTCAGAAACAGATTGAATTTGAATCCGTAGCAGACATAGTTGCAGCTGAGGAAGGCGGCAGAATTGAATTTAACGAGATGGGAATTGTGTTTAATACCCCCCAGATTATCTGGCCTGACGGGCAGATGATAGTCCGCGCCGATAAAGAAATCTCTGATGAAATGTCTTACAGCGGCGGACAAATAACTGAAATCAATGAGGAGGAGATGACTGTAACTTTTGTAGCCCACAGGGGCTGGGGACCGGACGGACGGACTATCTACTATATTGTAACTGATGCAACACCATCAGGACCCGCTGAAACAATGGGCGTTGTCTCCTCCCCGAGCTTGGCGAATCTAATTGCCCATTCCGGAGCGGCTGATCTGTTTCAATTCAAAAATGGAATTGGCGGTTCGGGTCCCCTGGGATTTCAGGCGGGAATTTCCGGGGCATCACTTGGGGATGCAAATTATAGTCCCATGTGGAGAATATACCTAGTAGAATGGAATGATGCGGAATCTGCAAAAGTCCTGGAAACAAAGCCCGATATTGACGCATTTAGTACAGAAAAGATGCTCTCAGTCAGTATTGCACGTCCAACTAACAGTGATCATATAGTGAATTGCCCGTTTATTGATCCATTTCAAAAAACTTCAGTAAACGGATAAATTACTTGATAAAAAATTTCTTTTAAAATTGACTGGTAAACTCTACATTGTCGGTGTCGGACCTGGTCACCATGACCATATGACGTTCCGGGCAAAGGAAGTGATTGGTAAAAGCGACACAATAGTCGGATATGAAACATATGTAAATTTGGTACAGGATCTTATTGGGGGTAAAACAGTTCATCGTTACGCAATGACACAAGAGGTGGAAAGGGCACATCAATGCATTGATCTTGCCAAATCCGGAAAGGTCGTTTCACTGGTTTCAAGCGGTGATCCTGGAATATATGGAATGGCAGGATTGATCTATGAAACACTTGCCGAATCCGGCTGGAATCCAAAAGATGATTTACAGGTGGAGATTGTTCCGGGCGTATCTGCGCTTAATTCATGTGCGTCAATTATTGGCTCGCCCCTGATGACTGATTTTGCAGTTGTAAGTATGAGTGATCTGCTGGTACCGTGGGAAATCATCTCAAAAAGAGTCGAGGCAGCCGCCCAGGGTGATTTTGTAATAGTGATCTACAATCCTGCCAGCAAAAAAAGAATCCATCAGTTACAAGATACGAGAAAAATTCTTTTAAAATATAGAAAACCTACAACACCCGTTGCAATTATCAAGGGCGCGTTCAGAGAGTCTGAAACCATTGTTATGACGGACTTGGAAAACCTGCCAAACCACTCCGATCAGTTAGGCATGATTACCACTGTAATTATTGGAAATTCATCTACATACACCTACAAGGATCTGATGATTAATCCAAGAGGTTACAAATCAAAATACAACCTGGAGGAGCAGACTAATCCGAATCTTGAGGTCTAAAAGCTTTTCCTGATTGCCTCACTTAGCTCCTCACTGAGATTTAATTTCTCCCTTATTGGGGAAACTATCTTTATCAAATAACTTCCTACTGCCTGCTTCAAGTCCCCCGGATGCAGTTTGTTTTCTGCAAAATCCTTCTCCAACTCGTTATAACTGGCATATGACACATTACCGCCGAATTTTTCAGGTCTCTCCACGTTGATCTCATCAAATTCATGAAAGACCACGGATCGTGCGATTTCAAGCAGTGGATTGCTATCTGTGTTGGCCTCCTCACACCACGCCTTGCCTATCTTTTTGCTGATCTGTTCATCAGTATCGTGAATAAATATACCCGCATTCGGATCTGATTTACTCATTTTTCCAACTATTTTATCATCACTTGAATCTGCAGGCTTTAAGAGTCCGGGTAGCAGCTTGTGATGAACGGCAACTGGAACCCTCCACCCCATCCTGGGAAAAATTTCCCGTACCAGCATGTGTATCTTTCTTTGATCCATTCCGGCATGTGCTATATCCACATCCATGAAATGAATATCAACTGCCTGCATTGCCGGATAAAGTAATTTGGCCACATCAATTTTTTTATCATCCTCTGATCTTCCCATTATGGTCAGGGTTCTCATTGTTCTGGCAATCGTCATGTGTTTTGTAAATTTGAGAAGCTCAGACCAATACTCAGTTTTTTCCTTGTATAATTTTGAACCCAGTATTATTTCTGCATCCGGACAGACCAACTTGAATGCATCCTGGTAATACTTTGAAACCCTTGCAATTGTCTCCCAGTCCCCGCCGAGTTTGTCATTAATCAGGGTATGCCAGTCTGCAAGAAATATCCTGCATTTTATTCCGGCTTTTGCAAAATCATTAATTTTAAAACCCGTACTAATTAGACTGCCAAGATGCAGGAATCCTGAAATCTCCAGGCCAATGTAATGATTGGGTGATGAGTTTGTCTTGAGCAACTCTGTCAGCTCTTCCCGTGTTACAATCTCTTCAGTCGGGGGCCTTTGAATCAAATCAACTTTTTCTGTAATATCCAAATCAAAACAACTTTTGAGATGTTGACGTATAAAGTTATTCAAAATTCAGGTTTGAATTTCAAAGGTTGAATAGCGGATTATACCGTTCATGACTCTGAGGAGGCCCGGAATTAATTTCAAACCAGAAAAAAAAGCCCCAAGTTTCTTGAGGGACTGCCAGAACAATCAGCAACCCGGCTCTGAAATGATCAGCATATAGATGAATTCTAAAAACAAAATTGGTTGCAATTGAAAAGGCGCCAAAAAGACAATCAAAACAAATCAGATTACTAAATCCTATTTGCAGTTTTTCTTGTGTTTTCGTAGATCATCTGTGGTGTCAAATTCAGCTCCACAAGCTCGGCATTTCTCCTTTTTCTTGTTGTGGGCTTTTTCCTGATGCTTCTTTAACCTATCAGAATCCGGAAGGACCGTCCCGCACTTTTTACATTTCAACTCATTCTTCTTTGAACCAAATAATCCCATATTCGAGTTAGTAGCGTATAGTAGAAATAGTTTTTTTCATGATTTACGTCTACTGGACTGAATTCCTATTCATCAAGACTTTTTCTGGGTTTTATGCTCAGATAAAATGCATGCGTACTAATAATAAATGCCGCAAAAAACACCTTGGTTGCAAACACCAAATTCCACGGTCTGTCAGGATCCGGATAGGCAACTGATAATCTGTCAATGTCCGGAACCATTCCGTTGATAACCCCCGCCGTCATTTGTGCATTTAAGACGGTGAAATTGTATATGACTTCATAGAGAGTTATGATTGAGAATCCCAACAACATCAATTGTAGTAGTGCCATTTTTGTTCCAACAATTTTATCACCCGCCGTTCTCCTCCATCCTATTCTTGTAACACAGTACCATCCAATTATCGTAGAGAAAAATATCCAAGTCGACACCCTGGCAAAATTTTCAAACGGTATGGTCGTATTATGAATTGCCTCACCCATGACATAGGTTCCATTCTCAATCCACTCAGTCATGGTAACATATACGCCAAAAACCAATGATGATACCATCATGAATCCGCAAATATAGAAGATATACAGATAGACCCTGTACCCCGAATCTGATTTTTCAAGATGGCGTGACTTCATGAATGCTGTTTGCCAGATTTTGAAATATAAAAATTCATGCTTCTTTACTGAGATTTATAGACTAGTTATAAACAGGAATATTGTTGAAAATTGCAATTAACATTCCCATTACAGGCAAAGAAGAGATAGCCGCTGTCACCCCGATTCTAAAAAACGGCGCCTTGACATCTGCTGCAAATTTGGGCGGCAAACATGTTCAGGAATTTGAAAAATCCGTCACATCCTTTGTAAAATCAAAATATGCCGTTGCAGTTAATTCCGGTACTGCGGCATTGCAGGCGGCACTTTATGCACTTGATGTCAAGAGAGGGGACGAGGTTCTGCTTCCCTCATTTACGTTTGTGGCAACTGCAAATGCCGTAGCTGCAACTGGTGCAAAACCAATCTTTGTTGACGTCCTGAAAGAAAATTATACTATAGACCCCCGTGATTTGGAAAATAAAATCACCAAGAGAACCAGAGCAATAATCCCGGTCCACCTATATGGAAACGTGGCATTTATTGAGGAACTCTCTGAAATATCCAAAAAATACAGTATTCCCGTCATTGAGGATTCCGCACAGTCTCTGGGTTCCACGTACAAGGGGAAACATACGGGAACCTTTTTTGAAATGGGCTGTTACAGCATGTATCCTGCAAAAGTAATGACTGCCGGGGAGGGCGGTTTTGTTGTAACTAATAACAAAAAACTTCGAGACAAACTGCTGATGATTAGAAATCACGGAATGGTTAACGGGTATGATACCAGGATGCTTGGCCTGAATCTGCGATTGCCCCAGATCAGTGCCGCAATTGCAACAGTACAAATGAAAAAGCTCTCCAAATTTTTAAAATCCAGAAAAAACAACGCCCGGCATTTATCAGACCTGATCTCTGATCTTGAGGTTGTGTTACCAAGAGAGCGAAAAAACGAAGATGTAAATTGGTATCTCTATACAATTTCAACTCGGAACCGCAACAAAATTTTAAAAAAACTAAATGACAGGGGAATAGGTGCGGCATCCTATTATCTGACACCCGTTCATAAAACCCCATTTTACAAATCAAAAATAAAACTTTCAGTTACTGATTGGGCGGCCTCCCACGTTCTGTCTTTGCCCATCCATCCAAATGTAACCCCCCAAAACATAGAGTTTATTGCCAGAATACTGCGTGAGACACTGTGAATGTTATAGGCGAGGCTATTGGCGAAATCTGCAGGGTTGTCCTGCCAATCAATGAAGAATTTTATCTGGGAAATCCCGATTCCAAAGTGGCAATCTGTACTCTCTCAAGCATGGATTTACTCAAAACCATTGCAGGCTCTGAAATTCTAAACAAGATATCCGTGGTAGGACGGCTGCTCTCTGAAAACAAGGGCATCGATTCCATCATCAAATATCTGAATCAAAATCATCAGGTTGACACGGTAATAGTTTGTGGAAAGGAGGTTTGGGGCCACAGGCCAGGTCATTCACTGTTCCAACTTTATAAAAACGGAACAGATCAAAACAACAAAATAATTGATTCAACGAGTCCGGATCCGGTTCTTTGCGTTTCAAGACCGGAGATAAAATATTTTCAAGACAATGTAAAACTTGTGAATCTGATCAATACCACCGAATTTGAGTTAATTCTAAAAAATTACAGATTTTTTTAATATCCATCCCGCTGTCTTGCACGATTGATCTCGTTTTTCTTTCTGTATTCATCTAAAATATCATCAGGTGTGAGTTTTAGCTCAATGGATGCCTGTACAACAAAATGCCAAATATCAATCAACTCCTCCCTGGCTTCTGCCTCGTCAAATTCAACGGGGTTTTTCCACCATTTCCAGTTTGTCGTTCTTTGCAGTTCCACGGCCTCGTGCATTATGGCAGTACACAAGGCAGAAATCCTTCCCTCGGAATCTTTTGGATACCTATCCAGGTTCATCATATCTGATAGCCCCCTCTGAAGTTTGAATATTGCTTCTAGTCGATCTTTTTGCTCTGACAATGACAGATTAATTTGATAAATAATTGAACTTAAGTCTTTTTAGAACCGAATCATCTTTTCATATGTCTTGATGCGTTTTGAGATATCGCCATTTTTTATTTTTAACAATCCATCAAGACCGTATCTCTCAACTGCAAATGATCCCAAAACATTTCCATAAACAACTGCCTTTTTAATATCCGATATTCTTGTGGATTTTTTACTTGCAAGATATCCTATCATTGCACCCGCAAATGAATCCCCCGCCCCCGTGGGATCTACAACATCCTCTAAAGAGAATCCCGCAGTAGGAAAGACCTCGTCATCCTCGCCATAGAACATCAGGGAGCCGTGCTCACCCTTTTTAATTATGACATATTCTGCCCCCCACCGCATCATTTTCTTTGCACATTTTATCAAGTTGAATTCCTTTGTTAGCAACTTGGCCTCTTCATCGTTAATTACAACTGCATCAACTGACTTTATCATCTTGATTACGGCATCCCGCTTTGTTGAAATCCAGAAATCTATGGTATCACACATGGAAAATTTAACTTTGTCAAATTCCTTGATAAGGGAGATGTTTTGTTCCGGATCATTATTTGCAAGATATACAAACTGGGATTTTTTATACGCCTCAGGGACCGTTGCCTTGAAACCATCAAGTACGTTTAATTCAGTTTTCAATGTTGATCTTGTACTGAGCGTATTGTCATATCTTCCATCGTAGCGAAATGTTTTCCCGTTTTTAATGGTCAGGCCCTGTAAATCCAGATATTTTGATAAAATTTTGTGGTATTTTTCTGGGAAATCCTTTCCCACAACTGCAATTAAACCCGTATCAACAAACTTACTGGCAGAGATTGCCGCAAATGTGGCCGCTCCACCTAAAACGTTCTTTAATGTTTTTTTTGGGGTTCTTATGGTGTCGAGTGCCGTAGATCCGAAAACAGTAAGCATTTGATGAAAAATTAATTTTGATATATAAATTCTCTTGCCTGTTCTGCTGTTGGATGGTATACAAAAGGAACATCAATTGATGTAACAAATAGATCATATTTTGTTACACCTGAAATTTCTACTGAATGGAATTGATCCGAATTAATCTCTGTATGAAAAGTACCATCTACAAAGCTGCTATCTAGTGGTTGCAAAACAAATGATTCCAGATTGCCCTTTCCAATAATTTCATCATTGGCAATTACAAAAAACTCGGTCTCACCCGCAGTTAATATCAGCAATGAGGGGTTTTCAAACTGCAGTTCAACATTATAGTTTGAGATCCCGTCATTCTCGTTTAATAATTCACTCTGATTAATGCTCACCTTAATTTGCGAGGCAGATGCGTATTGGGAATATCCGAAAATGCTAATGCCTAATACCACCAGGACAATTATGCCCGCTTTTTTGGATGGTTCCATGACTGGTTTTTGAAAATTTACATTTAACCTAAGGGGAAAAAAATCCCGATAAATTGTGTAAAAGTTTTGATCTAATCTTGAATCTCCTTAGAGCTAGTACAATAAATCAAAAACAGACGACATAACTATGTGGCCAGAATCAAGCTCAAACTAGGAGAAAATGAAATTGAGGTCGACTCTAGGGATTTCTATGTTGATAATCAGACTTTGGGGGAGATTATTGAGAATATCTCCCATTATTTGCCGGAAAACCAGGCTAAAATCGTCTATGAAGCAAGTACTGCACAATCATCAGTTGAAGAAGAAGAAGAAAAAGTACGCCCCACCGCATCTCAATTTGGTCTAGAATATCTAGATGATGCCGAAGCATACGAGCCCGAATTTAATGAACCAAAATACGTCACTCCCCATGAAATCAAATCAAAATTAAGAATTTTAGAAACAAAAAAATTCTTTGATTCCCCCAGAACAGTCACTCAAACCGTACAGCAACTCAGAGAGCATGGCTGGGCAGCAGGTCCGCTAGATGTTTCAAAAGCTTTGACTAGTATGGCTTTGAATAAGGAAATAATGAAAAATTCCGATGAAAGCCGCACCCATTATTTTGTTCAGGAAGCAATCGTAGCTAATTAGAAAAATAACCGCATTTTTCACACTCGGAAAAAACTTCCCCGTCTAAATGATCAAAATGTGCGTTACACTGTTTACATGTGTGATGCATATCAAAATATCCGTCGTTCTCAATTTTACCCGTCCTCTTTGATTCCAAATCCGTACCCCCGCACCTTATACAGTTACAACCGCATTCAATCTTGTGACTATTCCCCAATAATTTATGTATAGTTGAAATGACTATACAAATCATTGGAAAAGAAAAGGGTGATCCCCGAAGAAATCGATGATCATTTCAAGCTTTTTGGAAAAGAGCCGTGGGAAGTAGATTACGGTGAAAAATGTGCGGTTTGTAATGTTAGAATTGACGAATACGGCTTTTGTTCCTGCGGCTCTAGTGGAGATTAAATTTTCTAACCAGTGGAATCATCATTATCATCAAAAATCCAATCGCCATTGGTGCAATAATTGGAAATTCAGGAACAACGGTGGTGCCAATTATCTTAATTTCCCCCCCCTCTGCACTGGGTCTCATATTAATCCAAACATGGGTTCCATTATTTTTGGCATCCTGAAAATGAATTTTTTCATCACCCTGAAATATTACATATGGGCGCCACAATAACTCTAATGGAATTATCGTGGTAATGAACTGGTTGCCATCTTTTACATCAAAAGTAATTCTTTTTGTAGGTTGGCTGAACTTGAAATTTTCTATATCCGCAAAAGTTCTCATTTCCACAAGAAATTCCTTATCTTCCCAATCCACCTTGATAATATTTTTTGGTTCGCTAAATGCATATTCCAGAACCATCTGGCAGCCATGACACCTTATTGCCTTTTTCTCACCCAGATACACCGGTCGGTCATTAACAAAAATCAAATCTGATTTTTCAGGCAGGATGAAACTCGTAGTTTCCAAGTATCGAAAATCCCACGTCCACAGGTCCTCTTTTAGAACAAGTACATCCTTCAAGTCATACTCTACAATTGAATCACCATTTATTGGAAAGACCAAGACGCCATCATTGTTTCCAATTACCGTAACTAGCTGTTCCTCGCCTTCTTCATTGGTGATGACCAGATTTTCAATTACGCCATCAACTAATTCTACCTGTTTGACAGAATCAGAGGGGCCCACAACATGCGTGGCATGAACATCTCCGGCCTCATTTATGGTGATTGTAACTGACTTTTGAGCTGCTTTTGCTGCAAGATTGATCTCTTCCTGGGCATTTACAGAGGGAGGAACAATAACTAAAACCAGTAAAACCATGAGGGATATTGCTGCTGTTCTTTTCATTTATTCCACGGTAACTCGAATCATTGATGTTTTTTCCAAGGGACAGTCATTGCCGTCCTTGTCAAGATTAACAATTTTATCTGCAACATCCATCCCTTCGGTGACTTCGCCAAATACCGTATATTGTCTGTCTAAAAATGTACTATCTGCAGTTACAATGAAAAATTGTGAACCTGCACTATTCGGATCCTGCGATCTGGCCATGGAAACTATGCCTCGTAAATGGGATCTGGAACTGAATTCAGCATTTATACTGTATCCTGGTCCGCCCATCCCCCATGAGCCTTTGTTGTCTGTTTTCGTATTGGGATCGCCTCCCTGAATCATAAATCCCGGGATTACCCTGTGAAAAAGCGTCCCGTTGTAAAATCCATCTCTGGCTAATTTTTCAAAATTCCTTACGGTTTCAGGAGCTAATTCAGGCAGTAGTTTAAATGAAATCTTTCCTAAATTAGTTTCAATGTTTACTGTGGCCATAGTCTGAATCAGTAAACACATCTTAATAGTCTTTTGCGGAATTGACTGGCAGATAGAGTGATCCGTAGATATTTTAATGATATTGAAAATCCATAAAAATTTGTACGGTTTTCGTTGGAAAATTTATTTGTGTGGACGGAAATTTTTTGTTTTACTATTACTATTATTATTTATACATTTTGAATTTATTGGATATGACAATTTTAAAATTACAAAATTATAGTCTTATATAGAACAATTAAGATTTAGAATCTGTTGAATCGTACAAATCAGAACACGATAATTAAAGAAGCGATTAATTCTTATCTTGACCGGGGAGTAGTCGACAAACAGGACATCTACAGCAAGGTAGTTGATGAGCTTGGAGTTCCAAGACCAACTGTAAGAAGAGTTGCAAGAGACCTAAGAACTGAACTGTTGCAAAAAATCCAAATCTTACAATCAGACATGCCAAAAACAGCTGATGATGACTCCTTAGAAGAAGACGAATAAACCTAGGCTCTTTTTTCTTTTTAATTACATTATTTTCTGATTTTTAGCATTACTGTTATAAATAATGAAATTTGCAAATAATCATGGGATATGTTGGTAACCATTTAGCCACGCTGGTAACCGGGGTGTTTGCAGCCGTATTAACTGGACTCTGGCCCATATTTCTTGATTTTGCTCCTTTACTGAACTTTATTTTCATTATGGCCGTCCCAATCACCTGGTTTATGGCGTTTACATGTTGGATCTCCCAAAAAAGCACTGATTACATGCATAATCATGCACCATCGCACAGTGAAAAAAAAAGCTTGAGTCACACACAAACAGTTGAAACTACAACTGTGGGATCACAAGTCAGTCTTTCGCAAATAAAACAAATCCAAAACGAGTTATCCATTGAACTAGACGGCGTAAAAGAATCTGTGAAACTCAAAGACAGTGAAATTGAAAGATTAAATCAGCAAATATCAAATCTTGAAACTCGGGTTCAGATAGAGTCGCTTAAAACCGAACTGGCCAATCTCAAAATGCTGGCATCTAAAAGAAAAACCAGGACAAATAAATCCTAATCCTTGCAGTGGCAGCAGACCTGACCGTGATTTTCCTTACAGCTCGGGCAGCTGACAGCACCACCAAAATGACATTTACATGAACATAATTCGGTAGGATCTTTTTTTGAGTTCATGGTGGTATATCTACAAATCATGCCAATATTTGGCTTTTGCAGTTCAATGATATTGGCTGTTTCTTGTGAATGGTTTGATCTTTGAAATGAAATCATTAGAAGATGATGCCATCTATTTACCGACAAGATTATCCCCCCGTGTAATTTATTTGAAAAATAACTCTGTAATAAAGCATTGATTCAAATTATGATGCATGCTGGAAAATAAAATCTTAATTTAAATTCTACAAATCAACCCCGAAATTTTTTATATCTTGTAAATTTTATCCATGTCTGTTCCAAATTTATCAGACGTGTTGCAGTTCAAATTACTGCAATGAATTACCTGATAATAAATTATGAAAATTTTATTCCAACTCTGTTAAATCGGGTTCATTTTTGATGCAATTTCCAAAGTTTCATCCACCATTTTCTCCAGTCTGCTTTTTGCATCTTTATCAGTTACTGAATTCTCCCTTATTGATTCCGTAGTTAAAAATACGGCCTTTGGATTTGTTATCACCCTGAAATATGACATTAATTGTGTGATTAATGTTTGGACACTGACAAAACCAATATTTCCCGCAGCCAGGATTGTGATTCCAGCTACTATTCCCGGCGTTTTTTTATAATCTACATATTCAAAAAGATTCTTCAATGCCGAACTAAAAAATGAATTATAGATAGGTGATCCCACCAGCCAGACATCCGCATCCATAATGTCCGCTGCAGCATTCTTTGTAGCCTCGTTGTATTCCACATCTGGCCCCCGGTAATACTCAATCTGACCGTCAGACAGATTGATCAGTTTTGTATCCTGATTCTTTGATTTGGCATATTCATAAACATGCTTCATTGCAACCTGTGTGAGGGCGTTTTTTCTTGGGCTGCCGGAAATAACTACAACCTTCATATCTCAGACTGCATATCTCTGTATTTAAATTTCCGTAATGTGGAATTTGGCAGGCTTGGGGAGAGAGGAAAGCTCGTTTGCCGTAGTAAAGGGAGGGCACAGAACCAGACTCGGACATTACCACGACAGAATCTAGTTGGAACAGGAAATGACTGCAGATGATGCCAAGCCCATGATATCATGATTAATGACGATACAGGGATGACTCACAATACCCGGTATCTGGCTACCCCAAGTTTGTTATTGCAGGTCATGATTGCGACGATTACTACGACGATGATCCCTCCACCAGAACGCAGATACTGTGACTGCCAGAACAAGGAGGGGAATTGTAAATATTATGAGAACAATTCCATGCGGCACCACAATGAAGACTAGAGCGAATATAGCAAATATTACCCACAGTGCTACCGGTATCCAGAAGAGTGGCACCCTAGCTTCGTTATCACAAGCCATGTTTACACCCATATGATAACGGTCTTACAGCCAGACGGTCAGTGACACTGCAAGAACTAGCAGAGTAATCGTACCCATGAATTTTGCAAGATTGAAGTTGAACGGAATTGATAATAATGAAATGCTGGTGCGCATCAGAAATGATAAAAAGAGAACCATTGCAAGTTTTAATTTGTTGGAGATGACCAGGCAATCTATCTATTTATGATGGCGTCCATATTTATATTGACGATCAAAAGTTCATGAGGCAGTATCAGAACTTGATATTTTGCCACCTTCAGGGAACCCGTCAAGTAACCCGTCACAATAACACACAGATTCTAGAAGCCTTGACCTGAATCCGTTCATGGATAATTTGCCGATGATGTGGTTCTAGTTGCAATTCCAAGTTCAATCAATTTTTTGCCAGTATCGGGGTATACGCATATGGGGGAGTACGTGTAAGTTTTAAAAAGCAATACGTGTTTCTTTGCACATGTTACGTTGTATGGTGAAATTTTCTCCTCTAGTTGTTCTTTAACTGACAATCCGTGTTCTGATGGACGTTCCAATTCATAACGAAATTCTGAGGGGTTGACCCTGCTGATAAACGGATTTTCATGTATGTTTTTCTTGTAATCTAATAATTCAAATTTGTAACTATATGTGAAGAAAACGAAATTCCGATGGTACTAGAATACCCCATCTAGAAAAAAGACAGTTTCCAAGAAAAAGGCAAACAAAATCATTATGGAAAAAAAGACGAAATCGATCACCTGTGGGAATCTACCCGCACAAGGAATTCTCAGATAGGGGCAATGGATAATGACGGCAGTGTCCTGTTTAATGAAAACCCCCTCCCCCTCCCAATACAATTTCTATAACAGACCAAATAGGAAAACTAATAAAAAAAGGAGAAGTAGAAAAAGGAAGAGCAATCACTAGATATGATGAAATTATTATAATTTTATTTCTAGATAATTTGGTAAATGACAATCCTATAACTGATACAGCAAAAATAAACATTGGTGTAAGGAGGAATATTGCAATATACTGTACAGCTGATATACCCTGATGCGAAAAATCATTAGTGAGGAGTTCGACAATATCATCCAAACCTGGAATAAAGAGAATCAGAGAAGTGGGAATCATTACTGTACACAGTATGAGATATTTTCTAGTTAACATTTAGAATTAAGATATTTTCCAACTAAAAAAAGGTTAGGAACAGAGCTTCTGATAACTTTAGATCCATATCAACAAAAATTTATATCAATTACGATTTGGATTGAGCGTACATTGAGTAAATTAAAGAAATTAGGAATCTTTCGATATTATTTTTATTGACTTTGTTGTTCCAAGCCTGGCGTGACAACAGATCGAAACATGGAAGAAAGAGAATTAAAAACAACTGACTTGAGTCCTGATGATGTAAAAACTGCCATTATATGATTATCTTATGGTGATTTAGTTAGAAATAATGAAAATTTTGTTGGTAAATTATCAGTTATCTAGGACCGGTGTGGCAATCTCAAAACCAACATGGAGATGTACATGCATTAATAGTTGGAACAGATGACTACCACTTGGCTACTCCAATCTGATATGGGTTAATTATGCAGGATCTAAAATTTTAGAATGTGGCGCTGTTGAGGTTTGTGGTACTGTGAAAGGTATAAAATCTTTTTACTATCCATGGTCAAACTATTGAAATTCCAGAGACTGATGCCTTGTATCTTGAGGTCCTGACAATTATTTTTTCGCATTGGAATAAAAACCTCATTTCAGGTCTCAAAGATTACACAGAACCTTTGATCGTCACATAGGTAGACGGGCTTGGAGGGCTTCGATCCCTCGACCTGTAACTTAGGAGGCTACTGCGCTATCCATATTTCGCGTCAAATGACTCTGCGCTACAAGCCCATCAAAAAAAACATTCCTAATTATTTAAGCGTAATCAAGATTATCTTTGATCATACTCTGAATTTTGCCCCAGTTCTTATTTTCCTTGTCATTCCATTTTTCAAAAAATACGACATCCCTTAACTCCAATCTCGGCAGCCACCCCCCGGTCTCAAGATCCGGCTTTGCTGCAAATTCATCAACATATCCCAGACACAGATACGCAACAGGAATAACGTGCTCGGGCAAATCCAGGGTCTCCCTTAGTGTCTCATTTGATAGAATGCTCACCCATCCCAGACCCACTCCCTCTGTTCTAGCTGACAGCCACAAATTCTGAATTGCACAGCACACGCTGTACAGCCCCGCCTCTGGAATACTTGATCTGCCAATTACAAACGGCCCGAATTTTGTGGGATCATATGTGACACACAGATTTACAGGCGATTCTAAAATGCCCTCCAACTTGAAAGAAAGATATTTTGATCTTTTTGGCTCCTCAACTAGCTGCGATGACCGGATTTTCTCCTCTTCAAACGATTCTTTTATCTTTGTTTTTGTACCGTGATCTTTGATCAAGATAAAATTCCACGGTTGAGAAAATCCCACTGAAGGCGCATGGTGAGCTGCATTGAGAATTTTTGATAAAACCTCATCCTCAATCGGCCTTGGGGCAAAGTGAGATCTGACATCCCTTCTTGAATAGATCGCTTTGTAAAAGCCCCTTTTTTCCTCATCAGTAAAATTTTCTGTCATCACTACTTACCCCCATTCTCTCTTTTGTTAAACGTTAATAATGTCAATTATTTGATTTAATTTTCAATGGGCCTGTAGTCTAGCTGGTTAGGATACCGCCTCGACATGGCGGTGATCATGAGTTCGAATCTCATTAGGCCCACTTTTTTTTAATAACCTGTCTTGAAATCTTTGTCAGTTTCACTCCACGCAGTCTGGGTAGTTATGTTACCTTCGGCAGAAAAATTGACAATCCTTCCATTAATGGCATCCTCATAAATTTCTGAATTGACTTCGGATTTGCTAAGAACAAACGTATTTTTCAACGGGATCTCAGCACCCGAATAGAACAGGGCCCTTCCAGGTAATGCGACATCCAGCGTGGAATACAGTCCGGGCCCCAGTAATTTACCATCCCCATACAGCTGGAAATCGATGAGTGAAACTGTTAATGTTTTAACACTGGGATTTTTTACCAGAAATGTAACCTCAAACTTTGCCTGGTTATCCACCGTGTTCACATTTAATAGCTCCACATTTGTTAGTTCAATCTCGACTAGTTCCAGTTCGACGTTGTCCAAACTGGCATAAAAGATGATTCCACCCATCAATGCAAAAACCCCGGCAATGGCCAGATACACTGTCATCTTGCTTTGAAGTGCCATTTCATTAATTCCAGATTTGCACAACTAAAAAAGGTTGTCAAGATCCAAATACATAATATTTGATCTGAATCATCACAAGCCATGACGGCAATAGAGCAGGCAATTATCACCTGGATTCATCTGGTAGCCGCTGCAATCTGGGTCGGAGGTTCCCTATTCATTGGAATAGTGTTTTCCCCGCTTTTAAAATCAATGACAAGCTCTGTTGAGGAGCGAATGCAGATCATGATTCGCGTTGGCAAACGATTCAACATGGTTGCTGTCCCCTCACTGATAATTCTAATGATTACTGGCCTGTATACCTCACACGCATTAATTGCCAGGCCTGATCTTCTTGTTTCAACAAGCTATGGGACCTTTCTAATCATTAAGATAATTCTTGTTATCGCACTAGTCATTACATATGCAGTTCATGTCAGGGTGATTCGCAAGGATGTCGAGGAGAAAATCATGTCCAACCGGATGTCAGAGCCTGAAATTCAGAAATTGAGGAAAAAAATTATTATTCTCGGCGAGGTCACCGTGGTACTGTCTGTGGCAATTCTATTTTTTGCCTCACTGCTTGATGCCGGAGTTTAGGGCGCGCCCTCAATTATTACCTTGAATCCGTCTCTGGTTTTTCCAATGCCGTATTTGCAACCGGTGATTTTGGATGTCACAAACAAGTTTGTCTCTAGATGTTTTGTAATTTCTTTTACTGGAAAGATTGTTTTTCCTGCAGCCAGACTGGCAGGAACCACCAGCATGTCTGCCAGGTTGTCATCAATGGAATAATTTTTGATAAAATTATCCAGGTGCATATCAAACTCACCTGTTTTTTTATTGTACAGCCCGTCAATCCCCGTTATCGAATCGGCATCCATGCTGTAAATCAGTAGGGTCGCACCCGAATCTGTTGCCTCCTCGGATCTGATTTCCACATCAACAATAAAATCCGCCTTTTGCAACCTCGCTACAATCTCATTTATCCTGTTTTCAATTGTATTGGTTCCAAGTCTTGAAAATGAACAGATTAGTTTTGCTTTCCTTGTCTCTCTTTTTGAAAATAATACCGGTTTTACATGGGATGGATTAACCTGCAACCTGATCTCCCCCCCGCCCCTTGGATAATAGCCCCGCCCGATTAATTCAAATGAAAAATTTATTCCCATTCTTGAATATGCCTCTTTTAGTACGTGCTGAGTATAATCTATTGTGGGACTCCAAAGAACGTCTGTTCCGCCCCTGATTCTTAATCTGAGCTGTTTTTTTGAGATTGCAACAACCGGAATCAATACCTGCAAAATTAACGGAATACTTGCGGCAGTACCTGCATCCTCGACTAGCTCCAGATTCTTTATGTCGCCTGGAATAAATTTTATTTCAGTGGATCCTATCTTTGCCCCGGTCACTTTGGCACCACCTATTTTTTGAAGAATTTTAATTGCTGTAAGGTGCTGTGGCCTTAATCCGGAAATTTTTCTATTCTGTCTTATGTTTTCGAGGTGGATTGGACGCTTTGTTATACATGATAGTACAATGGCCGATCTGATAATCTGGCCGCCTCCCTCGCCATGACCCCCATTGATTTTTAAAAAATCCATATCCCGCTTTAATTTAATACTGCTCTTTATGATAGTTTTTTAAAAAGAAATTTTCTATGTATGGTATGAACGGTTTGCTTATAGGGCGATTCCAGCCCTTTCATCTGGGTCATCTTGAGGCATTACAATTTGCGTTATCCAAAGTCGATAAATTGTGGGTGGGACTGGGAAGCTCAAACAGGCCCGTGGAAAAGAACAATCCGTTTACTGCCAAGCAACGAAAGGAGATGATTCTGGCATCCGTTGATGATTCAATGAAGGAAAAAATTTCAATTTATCTTATTCCGGACGTAGATAACCACCTTAGATGGATTGAAAAAATAGATACCATAGTGCCAAAGTTTGATATGGTTTTTTCAAATGACGACCTGGTTGGACGGCTGTATTCAAAAAGGAATATTCAGGTCCTCCCGATTCCTTTTATCAACCGGGAATCACTGTCTGGAACAAATATTCGCGATCTGATAACCGGCGATCAGGATTGGGAATCATTGGTTCCTGATGGCAGCAGAAATTTTTTGAAAAAGGTTGGTGCCAAAGACCACCTGAAAAATCTCTAATTATAAATAAACCCCAGCCAGACCGTTGATAGATAACAATGGAATATCTCTCAATGCTTCCCGGTCCGACAAACGTACCTAACAGAGTGATGAGGGCGATGCTGGCACCAATTATCAATCATAGAAGCGATGATTTTGTGGAATTGTATACTGATGTGGTTGCAAAAACCCAGCAGGTGTTTGAGACACAGAATGACATTGTGGCATTATCAGCATCAGGAACAGGTGCAGTCGAAGCAGGCGTTGTAAATTTGGTTAAAAAAGGCGATAAAATTATCATTCCCGTAAACGGGGAATTTAGTAACAGGTTATCACAACTTATTGAGGGCCAGGGCGCCAACATCATCCGGCTGGAGACTCCGCCCGGGGAGAATGCAACCTTTGATCAGGTAAAAGAGGCCTTTGATAATAACAAGGATGTCAAGGCGTTCTATGTCGTTCACAATGAAACCTCGACTGGAACAATGGTGAACTATCTTGACAGGATATCTGATCTGACATCAAGAAACGATGCATTCTATGTTGTAGATTCCGTATCATTGCTGGGTGGTGCCCATCTCCCGGTGGATAAATGGAATGTAGATGTATGTATGACCGGCGCACAAAAGGCAATTGCAGCCCCTCCTGGTATCTCACCGATATCTGTCAGTGCCAAAGCTAAAAAATACATGATTGAAAATCCACCACCCACCATGTATTTCAATCTGGCAAGATACTTCAAGTATTATGACGAGGAAAAACACACTCCGTTTACACCCGCTTTGCCTTTGCTGTATGCATACAGGGAGGCCCTATCAATCATGCTCGAAGAAGGACTGCAAAATGTCTTTAACCGCCACAAGGTCTGCTCTGATGCGCTATACGCGGGATTGAGTGCGATTGGTCTCACTCCGTTTGCAAAACCAGAAGATCGTTCCATCTCAATTGTCGCACTGAATTATCTGGATGGACTAGAGGATAAAATCTTTAGAAGCACGCTGGCTGATAAATTCAAGGTTCTAGTTGCAGGCGGATTCGGTGATCTGAAAGGCAAGGTGTTTCGGGTTGGATGCATGGGTGAGGTCAGTCCGTACCACGTAATGAGGACCATCTCTGCAATCTCATCGACGCTGGCAATGATGGGATATAAAATAGATACACAGGCAGGCCTCAAGACGGCCGAAGAAAAATTAAAAGCACTGTAATCCTGCTAGCTTGACATCGTGATTCTTGTGCTTATATTCCTGAATCATAACTATGAATTCCAGATTTTTTTATATAACCGGTTATTATCAAACTAAAAATTACAATTTATCTAATTTGAGATTGAACATTAGGCATCACCCGTGTCGTAATTGTTAGATCCAAGCACAGATTTGTTGTTTATAGGCATAGAGGTGACCGCTTATTCTGTGTCCAAGGAAATCTCTAAATACAATTTTATTATAAACACAACATGCCATTAAGAGATGTAGAACCTTTAGAAGATGAAGAGTGGAATATGTTGGTAGACGAACTTCAAAAAGAACCAGACCCAGAAAGAGTTGAATTTATACAAAAAGCTGTAGCAAATGGACAAAAATTCATAGTTCATCGCTGATTCTAGATTTACATTGGCAAATAGATGAATACATTATTGAAGAGAAATTAACCAGTTTCCAGCCAACTCTATTTTTCAGCTTCATCACAAATATTCGAGTAATCACACCATTTGCAAGTAAACAATCCGGGCTTTGCATCAAAATCCTTGTTCTGAATTGCGCCGACATACCCCTCTAACTTGCTTTTTATCTCGTCAACTTTGGCAAGATCCACCTTGTACTCAAAGAACTGCCCGCCTTCTGGCTTTTCCACATAGAAAAACATGGCCTTGATGGGGTATCTGCCAAAATCTGGATTTTCCTTTAGTGCCATGCTATACAGGTTCAGCTGCACACTGTTTGCTGCATCAACCCTCTTATTTTTCCCGCCTGTCTTGTAATCTATTACCACATACTCGCCCTCGGGGGTCTTTTCTACTCTGTCTATCACGCCATTTACGGGGAACCCCCCAATGTGAATTGAGAATGGCAGCTCCAACGCAACGATCTCATTGGGATTTGATCCGGACCACCTTTGGTATGCTTGTAGTGCCGGTGCAAGGGATTTCTTGTCCTGCTGTTCCTTTTGAGCCGAACTTGTAAGGTATTTTTTTGGATCCCATATTGATTCTAGTTCGCCTAGCAACGCTTTTGCATCATCCATCTTGCCCTCCTTCTGTCTTTTAGCCGAGTTCTCTACGATCTCATGAAACGTACTTCCTTTGTATAGTGCTGGCATCTCTTGGTTTTCAGGCAGTGCATTGAGTACGTGTTTATACCAAAACTGCTTTGGACATCTCTCGTACGTATCAAATTTGGAAAAAGACAGGTTCTTTTTTGAAAACCCCAATTTCTTTGGCTGTGTTCCAAGTAACTGTGCCTCAAGTTCCTTGCCTTGTGACTGCTCTAGCAATCCACCAAAAGAGAATCCATCTGACTCTTGGTTTTTTTGAAAGTAGCTAATCCTTGCCAAATCTTGGATTCTCTGAACCGCACTTTCATACTGTTCACTGTGAAGGTTCTTGATTGTCTGCTCGAGCTTTTCGTTTTTGAGAATCTCTACTGCATCAAACGTGGTTGAAACCTCTGGATTTGCAATAGAATCATGTCTTTTAAAATCAACATCGTCATTTTCTTCGGGTTTTAACGCTACAAGAAACTTTGATGCCTTGTTTGCCTTGCTTCTGCTCTCATACTGTGTGGGATACATCAAAAACAGATTATCAATGGTTCTAGTCATGCCCACATAGAATATCCTTCTTTCCTCTCGCAGAAATTCCTCCTTTGCATCAGATGCGGGTTTTACGCCTTTTGAGAGTTCTTCTGGCACAAAAAACGGTTTTTCAGTATACTTTAGCGGGATCTTGTATGTTGCAACATCGATGATAAAGACGGTTCTAAATTCCAGCCCCTTGCTCTTGTGAATTGTGGATATTTGCACCGCATCAGAATCAACTGTATCATGTTTTATCTCAATGTCGAATTTATCTAGTTCATCTGCAAATTCCAAGAATTCCTTGATTCCCGCCTGGGTGTTTATCTTTTCAAAATCATATACACTTTCTATAATGTCCTTTAGAATCGAGCGCTCTATGAAATTAGTTATAGAGTCGTCATTTGCAATATTTTTGTAAATATCTGTCTTGTTTCGAATTATCTGATAGATGGTCTGTGACGGGGATGAGTTTTTTGCAAGATTGATAAAATCCTGAATCATGGCAAAAATATCAGACAGCTCTTTTTTCTGGGTAAGATCCGCTATCTTCAAATCAGAGAGCACGTCATAAGCATAATCTCCATCGGTTCTACCTTGTGCCCTGATCTTGGCCTCGTGATTTATCTTGGAGATGTTCTGCTCTGATATTCCATACTCTTGTAAAATCCTGATGATGCTGATCATGGATCTCATTGGGTTTGCAATTATTCGTAAAAATGCAAACAGTATCCTTGCTTTGGCAGAGTTTCGAATCTCTGATTTTCCAATGTATTTTACGGGTATTTTATCTGATACTAGAATCTGCGCGACATTGAGCCCGTCTTTTTGTTTTCTAGATAGGATGGCAAAATCACTGAATTTGTAGTCTGAACCATCCCTTAATTCATGAATCTTTTTTTTGATAAATTCTGCCTGGGCATACTCTGATGAGCATTCCACTACGCCCACCTTCTGAGCATCGTCTTTTGTAGGTGTGATTTCCCTTGATGCCCGAAACGAGTCCTGTCTTAACAGCTGGTTTGAGAAGCTAATTACATGTCTGGGATTTCTCCAGTTTTTTAACAGTTGTACCTTGGTGTGATCCGGAAATGATTTTTCAAAATCCTCAAAGATCTGGGTGTATGCCCCCTGGAATCTGTAGATGTTCTGATCCGCATCCCCCACTGCAGTGACGTTTCCGTTTTTGGCAAGCTTTTTTACAATTGAAAACTGGGCAAAGTTGTTGTCCTGAAACTCGTCAATTAGGATGTGCTTGTATCTTTTCTGGGCCTGGTTTAACGCGTGGGGTTTTGATTCGTTGCCAAGCAGATTATTTGCCTCTACTATGAGATCATCAAAGTCCATAATGTCGTTTTCCTTTTTGAATCTGATGTACTCCCTGTACATCTTTACAAGATTCTCCAGCATGTGAAGATACTCCCTTTCCTCCTCATCTTTTATCTTTTTAGAACCGTCGAATTTTGCTTTGACATATTCATCTAATTCGTCGGGGGTCACCAACTCACTGGTAAACGTACTGATCCCATCAACCATCTTTTCAATCAGATCAACTGCATTGTTTCCGATCTCTATGTGATCATCGAATCCAAACTTGTCGATGTTTTGAACGCCCCACACCAGAAACACCGGACGGTCTAGTATTCCGCCCCTCATTCCAAGTCCGGTTGATGTCGTGTTATCTATTAGTAAATCCCTGCAAAATGAATGGTAGGTACTAATCTGCATCTCAGAGATATCGATTTTTTCCTTAATCTCATCATCGTTTTCTAGTCTGTCTTTGAGGTCGTGTGCGGCCTTTTCTGAAAATGTCAAACATAAGATTTCTGTTGGCTTTAATCCTTCTTTTAACAAAAATTTTATTCGCTCTGTAATTACCCTGGTCTTGCCGCTTCCGGGACCTGCAGTAACTAGCAGGGCAGAACCGGTATGCTCTATTGCCGCTAGTTTTTCTTGATCAAATTTCATTGTATTTTACCATTTGGAATCCGCAGTATTAATCGGCAAATCCTTGCATTTAATTGCTTGATTTTGACGGGATCTTTCATTTGATTATGATTCATATTTTACTATGGCTATTCATGCTAACATGTGGAAAATGTGTGCTTTGATTTTGGATGCAAAAAAGAGACATAGTGTTTTTCCTGATATGATTGCATGATACGTATCATGCGTAGTGTTTGTTGATGTGCCTTGGATATCCATTATTCATTGATCAGATGATCTATTTTGATCATAATGGTAAAACCGATGATTTCTGTGACCGGTATAACTTTTTAATTATCGTCATACGGCTTTACTTTCTTTCTGATTTCTCCAACTCTACAAAAATCAAATTATATTTTTTGAGAATGGCAAGCATACAAATTCTCTGTAGCTACTCTTCTTCTTATTTTATCATTAATTAAATCCGGACAACGGATATTGGCAAATTTTGAACGAATTATATCGGCAGAACAACCACACAGTATCAATTTTGCAGTTTGAATCAGGCGTATTTAGTACTCTGTCTTGTTGAATTCTTTGTCAAATTGTACATAAAGAACATGAGTCATTAGATTACTTTGATTTTTTCAGGCTTTTTTCATATCTCTCAAATACTTCATCATCTCTTTTCCCCCATGGTTCCTCGTCTTTGAGTTTAGATTTTTCCATACTTACTCTGTGCCAAATCTGTATTAATGCGTTACACTAATGTCTGTAAAGGAAATCCCTCAACAGTTGAATATCTGATTTATCTATCAAAACTCATAATCTCAGGTTCATCCCAAGTTTACAGAATTGAGAGAAAATGAAATGTCTCTAAGAATTGTGTAACACTGGAAAATGACACTGGAATTGAACAGTGATGATAATTATCAAAAATCTAGTTTTCGTTCTTTTTCCTCAATTTGGCTTTTTTTAATATGATAATTGCAGGGATTATGAAGATTAATCCTATACCTGCATATGTTAATGCTCCAATCAAGGTTATTCTATAACCACCACTTGAATGCTCAGAATGTTCAAGAGTCAGTAAGGAGAGAACAATTTCTATGAAAAAAGCACCAAAAAATATCAAAATACCGGATGTTATAATTAACATGTATTTTCTAGTCGGAATTTTTTTTATTCTTAAAATTATATTTGGTACAAGGAATATTAATGAAATAATTCCTGCTATGATTCCCACAACAAATATCGAATTAAATTGTAGAAGGAGTAAATAACTAGGAGGTAAACCCCTGTCAAGTAATCTGCCATCTGAAGAATCGAGCGCTAAACTTGTTGAATAAATGATGCCAATAAAAATAATCAGAGCCAAAAAATAGAAATTGCAATAATTATCAAAAATCTAGTTTTCATTCTATGCAATCCCCCATACCGCTTGGAAATATTTCTCATCATACTCAAACACGTTAGAGGAGGTTTTTTCATCTAACCATCTTTGATATGTGGATAATTCCGCAGGTGACATGCCAGCACCTATAACCAGACTATTTTCCTCATTGGTTCCAATTCTGCCAATTGCCTCTTTGAGCAGCGGCATTTTTTCCAAATCTTTGTCGGTGATAGTGGCCCATATATGCTGATTTGGATCTAGGGAAGAATGTTTTATTATTGAAGTGCTAATATTTTCCAATTGTCCCTCTTCATAGATTTCCATATGTCCATTGCTCCAGAAATACTGCACTCCGTTGTATACATAGTGTGTACCACCAAACTCATATCTATATGCATTAGGATATTTTTCCAATGTATTGGCAGACACAGAATATGTTCTAAAAAAGTCATCAGGATTTTTTGAATATTTTTCAGCTAAAATGATTGCATAGTATCTGTGATATTCTTTTATCGTATCAACTGTAGATGCTACATCACCGAATTCGCTGAATGGTAATCCATTTATCACCGCCATGTCAATTAATTCCTTTAATTTGGGAACCTCCTCCAGATCTTTGTCAGTAATAGTTACAATATCTGCTTCTTGCACGTAACCTCTTTTGAGTAGTTCTTGGAATCCGTTATCAGAAAGATAAAACAGCCCCAATCCCTGGTAGTCTCTATATGTAATACTGGACGTATAAAATAATACAGCTGCTAAAATAGTGATTGCAATAATTATCAGAATTATGACTTTAATTCTAGTTTTCATTTTCTACAACTCTCCAAAATTATACATCACGATATATTAAATTGTTTCATGAACTGATTAGTTAGCAGGTGATTTTACTGCATTGTTAGGTATTTTGTAAAGTTTTATCCCAAAAACATCTGATCGTAAAACCATAACTTTGCAGAATCATTTGGACCCATCCATGAATTATAAAATGTGATGTGAAACATGCTCGGTTTGTAACAAGTTCATCATGGTATTCCTATGAATTTGATTTTTTTATTTAATGAGTTGCTATTCAATCATGGCATTAGAAAACCTCAATCCAAAATAATGTGATCATAAAATAAAAAAATGACTCAGATGCAACAGTCTGGGATTGATTACGCATAGATTCTAACAATATACCACGAAATTTCTAAATAGGAGGATTTAGTATAATATACATCGATACTTGTACCCTTGAGGCTAATGGGACCACACCGAAAACCTGCTAGTAATACTCTAGACCATTGGGTATCGATCCTTTATGTTAATTTTAACATATTTTATTACTGTTGGAATTTCCATTGTAAAATCAATCTCCATAACTGGTGTTGGATTTCTATTCCTGTTACTACTCCAGTAACATAACCTGACAATCTGTATACATACCCCTTTAGCATGTCTTAATGAGATGTAAAATCAAAAGCAAACTGTTTTTATTCAAACTTTAGAGTAGGTCAATATGCAAAATATTATTGCAATAATCTGTGACTGTGATGATACCTTGGCGCCAGATACTACAAGCGCACTTTTAGAAAGTAATGGAATAGACATAGAGTCGTTTTGGAACAAGAAAATTGCAAAACAGGTTCAACAGGGATGGGATCCACCTTTGGCCTGGATGACTGCAATTGTAGATATGATGAATTCTGGAGAAATCAAGCAAAATACCAATCAGAAACTTTTTGATTTTGGAAAAAAAGTCAAACCATACAAGGGGGTAACCAAGTTTATCTCAGAATTAAAAAAATCCGTCAATAAAAACAGTGATTTTGTTGATGCCGGAATAAAATTAGAATCTTATATCATCTCCTCGGGAATTGAAGATATCATCAAAGGAAGTCCACTGAACAAACATTTTGATGAGATTTATGCTGCAAAGCTTCTAGAAGATCAAAAAACAAAGAAAATCACTGGAATAAAATCAAGTGTCACATTTACAGAAAAAACAAAATTTCTTTATGCCATCAACAAGGGCATCTCAGTTGAAATGATAAGAAAAAATCCATACAGTGTTAATGATTCAATCTCTACTGAAAATAAAAGAATACCGTTTGAGTACATGATTTATCTGGGTGACGGACCAACTGATATTCCGTGCTTTTCTGCAGTTAAAGGAAATCATGGAAACGCCATAGGAATTTTTGGAGAGGAATCTGTTCATAAAGCATACGAACTTGCTCGGGGAAAAAGAACCACAGTAGGACCCTACTCTAGAAAATACACAACTAAAACTGACTTGTACAAATTACTGGATGCCATCATCAAAAGACTGGGATATGAAATTGTCAACAAAAAAAGAAGTAAAGAAACTATAATCTAATTTTGAGGAACCAGTTCTAAAAGCAAATCCATGATCTTTTGTTTGTTATTTTGTTTAGAATAAATCATTTCTAAAACTTTGTCAATATCAATAAAACGTATTTTGATCTCAATATTTTGTCTTGTTGCTTTTAATGTCCCAAGTCGTGATTCTTGTGTTTTTGGTAATATGACATATCCTTTTTTCTTGTCATAATCTCTGATGTAAAATGCAATTTGAAACCTGTCTGATTCAGATAACTCATCTTTGTATTTTGAATCAATTATGGTCTCAACCTCTCCATTTTTGCTATAAATCAAAATATCTGGAATAATGTAGGATTTTTTTCCAGAACCTTCAAGCTCCCATGATGGGTATCTTTGTTGTTCTTTACTCTTCAATGGATAATATTCATCAAATAATTTGAATACAAATTTTTCAAACACATCATTCATATCAACAAAAAATGAATTTACGAATCTGGTTTTTTGTTCATAAAAATTTGTTATTCTGATACTGTCTACAATTAATTTACAAAGCCCATGAACCTTTCTATAATGTTGATTCATTTGATTATAATTTATCATTTTAAAATCATCTGATGAAATCTCTCTATGATTTACTAATCCTTCTAACAAACCTATCATTGATCTGATTGTCTTTTTTCTATCACTGTTTATGGTAATGTAATAACATCGTTCCAAACAATACAAAAGGATTTGATTTTCAATATTATCATATTCAAATTCGTCATGTTCGCACGTGAATTCCAATTTCGTTCTTGCATCATTGATAATTTGTTGTTGAAACATTAACTTGCCACGTAAATATGGTAGATTATTTTGATGAATTGTATATGATCTTACCATTCCTGTTTTCAATAATTTCTCTGAATGTTTAACAAAAGTAGAAATAATTATCTCAGATAACATGTCCTTTTCCCCCAAAAATTCAGTCTCACTTTCAGGGAAAAGTTCCAAATCTAAATCATATACATAATCAATCAATTCAATTAATTTCCCAATGTTTGAGAATTTTGGAATTATGGTTACTGAAAAATTTGAAAACTGTGCAACACCAATATGACTTTCAGCTTTTAATCGTAATCCCCGTGTTAAATCACCTGAAATAGTAAGAATTCCTTTATCTTCAAGTCTCTGACGTAATTTTTGATCTTCCTCTTTTAGCGTTAAAGTTTTGAGAATATCAATAGATTGTAGTTCATTTTCAGTTGATCTTTTGTCTTTTCTAGGAGGTAGGGATTGGTATTCCTTTAAAGTAATTAAATTCATGTCTCAATGTATTTTTTCAAATCCTCAAGAAATGTTTGTGAATTTTGTTTCCATGAATCCTTTATAATCATCTTTTCAGAATCTACAAAATCAGAACTAAGAATATCTTCTTCTAATTTTTTATAATCATCAAAGAAATAATCTTGTAATAGTGGTACTATTTCATTTGCAAAAGCAAATTGAAGATCTTCAAGACTATCAATTCCCATAAGATATGAATGACCTACCTGTTTTTCTCGAAAACCTGATTCTACTATCCGTCTGTTAATTGCTTCTAATAGTTTTTGCAATGAGATGCCCTGAATTGATTTTGATAATAATTGTGGTTTTGGTAGTAATTCACAAAATGCAAAACGTCTTCTCAATGCAGCATCCATCTGAATTAAACTTCTATCTGCAGTATTCATTGTTCCTATAATGTGGATATTTTCAGGAATCTTGAAAGTCTCTTTAGAATACGCTAGTTGAAGCTCGTGTATTCCTCTCTTATCTTTTTCAATTAATGTGATTAATTCTCCAAAAATTTTTGAAATATTCCCTCGATTTATCTCATCTATGATCATGACATATCTGTTGTCTGGATCTGCTTCAGCTTCTTCACAAATTATTCTAAACATTCCTGGTTCAATTCCATATACTATTTTTCCATTTATTGAATTGGGTTTAATCCCTTCAACAAATTCCTCATAGGAATAAGATTGATGAAATGTTACATTTCTAATAAATTGATGTTTGTAATGTTCAGTTTCTTTTAATTCTTCTAAATCTATATTCGGATTCAATGAATAAGTTCCATTGTCAACTCTCTTAAAAATAGAAGATTCTCCATTTTTTTGAATATCAGTTGATAATGTGTATGAAAGAGTTCTATCAGGTTTTTTACTTAGTGTTTGAATTAATCCTTGTTCTAAGATTTTATCTAGCATTTCTTTATAATGCATATCTTTATTTTCTTTCTGGAGAATCTTTATGGCTGCTTCTTTAAATGTCAAAGTAGAGCTTGAAGAATTTTGTGCGACAATTTCTTTGGCTAATTTAATGGCAGAATAGGTCTTACCTGTACCCGGTGGACCATAGAAAATCAATTGTTTTTTCTTTAGTAAAATATTAGCAAATTCTGAATTCTTTGATGTTCCATCTTGAACATCCCCTGTTATTTTTGCATACAATTGACGAGTAATTGGCAAAATGGGTGGTGTCATATTCCCATTTGATCTCATCTCTTCAAATATTTCTCGAGTACAAAGTATTGGTTGATTAAACTTGTGATATTCTGAAAATTTAGCTTCAAATTTTTTTATTGGTTTTCCCTTCTCATCACGATCTTTAATTTCTTTAATTTCTCCAATTTTTCCATATCCCACAAAATGATTCTCATTATTAATTCTAGATTGAATGACAAATTTTGAACCATTTAATAATTCTCCAGAATTTGGAATTTGATTAGCATATCGATATTGCTTATCTTTATCATATTTGCCATCAGAATTTTGTGCAAGTATAAAACAACTATGAGCTATGATTGCGGGATTTATTCCTAGAAAATCGGAAATTGGAACGAGTTTTTCAAATACATCCGCAATTTCCTCTTTAATTCCAGTTTCAATTTTTATTGCTTCTTCTCTTGAAAAATACCTAACAATATAAAATTCACAATTTTTTTGTGACAATTTATTCTTAATTTTATTGACAAATTCTTGGGAAATTTCCCCTACCGGAATCTTTTGATTATTCCCATCTCCTCCATCTTGAATTCCGATATAATATGAAGAAGGAATATCACTTAAAATCTTAAAAAAGACTTCTTGTTTCTCTTTTATTTTATTTAATACACGTTTTCTTGTAAAATTTGCTTTTCCATCTAACCAAATCATCACAGCCAAATCATCTTTACTAGTAAGACTAACTTTAAACTGAATTGAATCATATTTTGTTTGATAAGTTTCTTTTCTAACAAAACTCAACCATTTGTAGTTTGTCCATTTTTTAGTGCCCAGACTAAGTGGATGACCAACATAACTCTCACCATGTTTAAATGAATCATCCAAAGAATTTTTCAATACACTATGAAGATTTTTAAACCTGTCATGGAGATATCGAGAATCTTCTTCCTTTGAAGTGGTTGATTCAAAATCTTTTTCAATAAAAAAGAATTCATACATTTCAGATGCATCCACAATTTTACCCTCATGAGTAATAATACTTGATTTACCATCACGTTCTTTAATTCCCCAACTTCCATGTTTTTTAACATCAAAAAGTTCCACTTCTCCTCGCCCCGTTGAATAAAACAGATCATATCTAGAATCTGAATCTCTTGTTTTGTTATTTTCAGGATAATGAACCCTAGACGGCTGATTAACTGAACATGCAATTGTTTGACATCTAATGGTACCTTCATTTACGTCACCATACTTTGTTTTGACCCAATCAATTATCTGACGATATGTTGCTTTTCCACCCAAGTCTTTGACTGAATTGCCGATCATTTCACGTACAGGTATATTACTCAAGATAATGACATCTCTCTTTCATCATATATATTTCAGAAATTACAAAATCTACAATTTTTGTATTCTGGTCTTGCAGGGAACTATTCATATAAAATCAACCTACTATGAAGAAAAAGGATTCAAAATCATCTATCAACTAGAAATTAATCTCTCTAAATTCCAATCTCTCCCCTGTCAACAGATCTTTGAGTTTATCTGGAAGTTTTGGGGCAATTATCATAAATCTCGTGTTCTCATTTCCTGTTTTGCGTTCATAATCTGCCTTGTAACCTAGCAACTGTCTGTACACTGTAGTTGATGCAACTGGATACTTTAATTCCAAACCAACTGCCTTGCCAGTGCTATCTCTACAAATAAAATCAATTTTCCCTGTTGCTAACTGGTACTCTGATTCCTCAAGCAATAATCCTTCTTCAATCTGTCCTAGATTATTCTTGATAAATTGTTGATAGTCTTTTTCTTTTTTTACCTTGTCTTCTAATCTTTTCTGCAACCAATCTGGATTATCGATATAACTGTAAATCCACTCATACATTGGATTTAGATAATACGTATCCACTTTTTTTGAATTTGTTATGCCTTGTTCCTCAAGTTTTTTTAGAAATTTTATTCCAGAATTCATCGGAATTCCTCTAGAAATCATATCATCCTCTTCAGATTCTGGGGACAGCCCTCCCCTCAGCAGCTTGAATAATATACACTGCCAATTCAATACTTTGATTTGTAAACTATCAAAAAATGTTGCAAGAACATCCACTCTTTCAGATGATTCATCAGTTCCCACAAGTTTCTCTATTCTTTGTTTCAACTTGTCAAATTCTTCCTTATCCACACTGTTTTCCTTAATGTGGTTTCCAGCAAATTCTGTAATTTCCATTGTTGCGTTTTTGAGCATCTCTTCTTTGGTTTTGGTAAGATCTTCAGTCGTATTTAATCGAAATAAATCCATTCGTGAATCTATTGCAGTTTTTAATTCACTAAAATCATTACAGAGTTTTGTAACATTTTCCTGCATATTGCTAACTTCAGCTGTATGGGGAATAGATGATCTCAAATTTATCATATTATCTGAAAACAAACCCAAATCTTTTTGTATTCTTTCAACATCGTACTTGATTTTAGGATCATGTAGAGTGGTAATTTGATTTTTTATTGAGGAGATAGATTTTCTTTGAATTGCAAAGAAAATGGCAGATATTATCACTGCAACAAGGATTGCTGCAATTACTGCAAAGCTAGTAGATATCTGAAGAAAAACATGATTCATCATATGATCATCTTATTTTAGTGATATATAGAAATATCGTAAGATATAATCTAAATTTTAAATTCACAAAATGATTTCAAGTTACATGCATTGCATTTGTTTATGCTGTTATGATGTTCTGGTTCTTCCATTCCAAGAGATATGGTTGTAAATTTCTGCAATGATACATGCAGATAACGAAGTGAGGAAGCATCCTGAAGCTCTGAAAATACTTTGTATGGCTCTCTAGTCTTTCTATCACAAATTCTAATCTGCCATCTCTTTTGGGTGTGGGGCATCTCAAAGATATCATCGACACTCGGATTCCTCTTTGAAGAAAAACTGGAATTAAGATAGGCCAATACCTGTAATAGTTGGCTTGGATATGGCTGCGTTTTAGTGTCATAGATCTCTGGCCGTCCTGCAAACTTGTCATCCTGGACTATCAGGGTCTCATCTACTCTGAGAATTTTATCAATTCTGCCTGAAAGTGTAAGCAAGACATTCTCAGATGGAAATTCAAAAGGTATATTCAAAGTAGAATGAATATTCTCCCTTGCAAATTCAATATCCTCTTCCCTGTCTTTAATTTGCTCAACTGATACCTGTTCTAATTTTACGTGCTCTTGTTCGTATCTCTCTTCTTCATGATGGGCCTTTGTACCCAAAATCAGTGACTGTGTAGGTTTGGGTTTTACACCCTGGATTGATAATGGAATTTTATATTCACAGTACCCCAGAGAATCTGAAAAATCAGTAACTGAGGCAGTTACACGTGTAATGTCATTTTTTTTGTTAATCCTAATCAAGAATATCTCTCCCTATTCTTCACATTGATGGTTATTGAATATTTTCCAAGTAACTTTATACAAAAACATCTTTACGAATTATGAGTTTTACCTGTTCTATTAGGAGTGATTCAGATGGGTTTAACTTTATATCATAAAGTGATTCTTTCGTGCTAACATATCTTGAATTCTGGCCAATAACACAGGCTTTTTTTTATTTATGGCTGGTTAATCTGAAATTCAGATTTTATAAATAATAATGGAGAAATCTATTCAATATTCTTTTTTGTTTCCAAATTTACATTTGATTTAACAATGTAATTCAAAAGATTTTTTTCAGAATTGAATAGATTTTTTGCATTCAATTTTAGGTTAGAATCCTTTACTGTCATCTTGACTACAATGCAAAGATCTTCTTAATAACAATAACATTATCTGGTTCTGTCAACTTATCTGGTATTTAGTCTAAATTTTCTTACATGAATCAAAACATATAATGACAATCAAAAGTTCATGAGTTATTTTCAAAACATTCCAGTTTGATTATTCGTATTTACCTTAGTAAAATCATCTAATCTTTTGGTTTTGAATGATTTTCAGTTCATAAACTTTGTCTTTTCACTATATGTCTAATATGTTCCTCTTTGATGATTTTAAATTCCTTTTCTAACCATTTTAAACCTGAGAAAAATTCAGGATCTTCTTCTCGTACACGATCTATGTAATCAACTATACTTCTATTGTTAAAAATACTATCAATAAGAAAAGAAAATATTTCATATGCATGTTCCACATGAATAACTGGAGTTCTAACTGCTAACGCAACTAATTCTAATTCTCCTAAAAGTTTTTCTAATTTATCCCATCTAAAAACAACGTTTTTACCGTCATCTGCATCATAAATTAAATCTACAGTCCTACTAAAGTCCGAATAGATTCTCCTGTTTAAATCAAATAACAAATTTACTGAATTTTTATTTGCGTTAGCATCTGTTTGATTCTGCATACTTTTAGTTTGTTTGGAAAGTTCTCTTGCATTCCATACCGTAAAAATTATTGCAATACCTGCAAATATTTCACCAATAAAAAAAGCAGTCCAGAACATCACTTCTGTATGTTGATTTGATTTTTTAATCTCATCAATCATTTCATCCAATTTTTCATTAGTTCCCTCAAGTTTAACATCTAAAGATTCTGTTTGTGCATTTAATTCTAAAATATGTGGTGGAATTAAAAATATCGCTAGTAAAAACACAAATAATTTTATCAAGGTTTAATCTTTTGAAGCCTTTTGTATTAAAATTATCTATTTGTTAATTCCGTTAACATCAATACTACCTGCTTTAGCAGGTGATCTTCCTCAAGTCCTATGTGTGGTCATGTAATTATGGTATATCTGATACCCATCAAACATTAATGAATCTGTTTTTTAATCTCAATTGACTCCACACATATTTGATCTGTCACATTTTGATGTCTCTCTTGTACAAATTTTTTGAAATTATAGGGTGCATCTTGAATGTTTTCTCATGTATTTACAGTCAAACCGGTCATATCCTTGTCACCTCTGATGAATTTTGATAAAATAATCATCTTGGATTCTACGGGTGCAAAATTAGAACTCATCTGGGTTTAACTTAATATAAGGAAATTCGAAACTGATCACATTGACTTTCAGTAAAGGTTCACTAATTCTCGTAGATTACACTGCAAAGATAAAAGACAGTGAAAAAATATTTGATACGACAATTAAAGAGGTTGCAGAAAAACATTCTATTTATGAACAACATTTACAGTACCAACCAAAATTAATCTCCATTGGCGAGGTTTCCTATCCTGTTCTGACAGGACTTGATGAGGCTCTTGCAAAAACAACCGTTGGTGACAAACTTACAATTGAGGTAACACCTGACAAAGGTTTTGGTGAAAGAGATTCTCGCAAAATCAGAATGATTCCCATTAGAAAATTAGGCGATGATGCAGATAAAGTCTCCGTGGGTGATTCAGTTGAAATTGATAACAAAATAGGAATCATTCGTTATATTGGATCAGGTAGAGTCCAAATAGATTATAATCACAAACATGCCGGAAAAACGATTCTGTTTGATGTCAATGTCATCAAATCACTAGATACCCCAAATGATAAAATTGATAGTATTCTCAAAAATCGACTATCCGTTGATGCTACAAAAGTTGTATTTGATCTGAAAGACAATGAAGCAAGCATTACAGTTCCCAAGGAAATTTTCCGTATAGAGGGATTACAAATGACGAAACATTTTATTCAACTTGACATCTTCAAATTTGTTCCAATTTTGGAAAAAATAAGTTTTGTTGAAACATACGCGAATAAACAATCCCTGGAAATGAAATCCCAACCAAAAGAGGAAACTACTCAACCAAAAGAGGAAACTACTCAACCAAAAGAGGAAACTACTCAACCAAAAGAGGAAACCCCCAAACCAGAAACCGCTTAAATTATTCCGGTACTCTTTGCCAGATTTACCGCTCTTTTCTCCGTCATTTTAATTTCTTTTAGAATTGTATATCTTTCCGGTCTGAGATCCTGTGCAATCATCAGGGCCTTTACAATTACATCGGGTTTTAGACCAATCTGTTTTGCAGATGTCGGAGCCCCCACATCCTTCAAAGTCTTTGCAATCCTCCTCCAGTCGTGTCCCTGCAACTTTCCTATCATGATCGAGCCCAACCCACATTTCTCACCGTGCAGTCCGATTCCAGGTGCAAGCTTGTCAAGTGCATGTGAAACAAGATGTTCTGCACCCGAACACGGCCTGCTGCTTCCGGCAATGCACGATGCGACTCCCGCACTGATTAATCCCTCTACAATCACCCTTGCATCCAATCCTTTTTTTGCAAATCCAGTAGAGTTCTCCATGACAATTTTGGCACTCATCAAAGCCAAATCCGCGGCATATCTGCCATAGTACTCCCCCCTCTTTTTGTGACCTAACTGCCAATCTTTTACGGCCGTGATATTTGCAACAAGATCCCCGCAGCCACTTGCCAGCAGCTTTGCCGGGGCTTTTTTAATAATATCAATATCAACAAAGACGCCCATGGGTGCAGTTGCCACTATGGAATGTGGCTTGTCACTCTTTACTGATACAAACGGACTGGCCATCCCGTCATGCGATGCCGCTGTTGGCAAACTTACAAACGACTTGTCCAGGTTGTATGAGATTAATTTTGCAGTATCCACAGAACGCCCCCCTCCAATCCCCACAACAAGATCCGAACCGTCTTTTTTGACGTCTTTTTGAATCTTATTCAATGACTCTATTTGATTGTCAGTTGAGGTATGCCAAATAAATCGGATTTTTTTTGATTTCAATGATCCCTCAATTTTCTTCTTTAATATTTTCTGAACATTGACTCCGGCAATCAAGGATACCTTTTTTGATTTATTTAATGAAATGAGAAATTTACCAAAATCATCGATGTTTTTTTCTCCTATCTCTATGAGCCTAGGTAGTTCCATTTTATGTGACTGCATGTGATCCTGATTTTTTGTCATTATTTATGATTTCAAGGGATCAAAAAGTTATTTAAAAGGGTCAGATGCCATTTATTTTATCTTAATAGGTGTATTTTGTCAAATAACGTTGAAGAAAAAATTCTGCATGGGACTACCACAGTAGGTATCAAGGCCAAAGATGGCGTTGTACTATGTGCTGATATGAGGGCCAGTGCAGGCTATTTCATTGCAAATAACAATACCATGAAGATTCAACGAATAGATATGCATGCAGGACTTACCCTGGCAGGCGGTGTCGCAGACGCACAAAACATCGTTGATATCCTGCGCTATCACTCCAATCTTTACAGGGTTGACAAACAGGGCCCGATCTCAATTCATTCACTTGCAAGACTCTGTTCATTGATATTTCATCAGAACAGGGGCTATCCATTCATGGCAGATATCCTACTTGGCGGATATGATGCAGCCGGCCCGTCATTATTTAACGTCGACATGTTCGGCTCAGTTGAAGAAAAGTCATATGTTACAACCGGTAGCGGTTCACCTGTAGCCTATGGCCTGCTAGAAGAAGAATACAAGCAGGATCTTACAGTCAAAGAAGCAAAACAGATAGCTCTGAGAGCTGTTAAAGCCGCAATAGTCAGAAACATTGGCACAGGCGATGGAATTAACATCGCAGTTATGGACAAAGACGGTTTCCGTTTATTAACGGACGAACAAAAGAAAACCGTCATCGAACTTTAGTGATTTCATGCAAAGAAAATATCAAGAAAAAGAATTGCCTCCTACTAGTCAGAATATAATGGCTACCATACTGCAAAGTATACCCAAAGAGGCATGTGTGACAAAAATCGAGTACGAAGGACCAAGAATCGCCCTTTATACAAATTCTCCCCGCTACCTGATGGAAAACAACGATACGATTTCAACGCTTGTAAATATAATTAAAAAAAGAATTGTTGTCAGAACCGATGAATCAATCAGAAAACCCGAGAATGAAGTGATAAAAATTTTAAAAGACTGTGTTCCACAAGAAGCCAATCTGCAGGAAACCATCTTTGATACTGCAACGGGTGAAGTATCAGTTGAGGCAAAAAGACCCTGGTTGCTGCAACGAAATGCAAAAGAATTCAATCATGCTGAAATAACTGAGAAAATAGGCTGGAGACTGCGGATTAGAAAAGCCACGACCATACCCTCCCGTACAATTCAGACAATCAATGCAACCCTGAAACAGGCCTCAGCTGAAAGGACCAAGCAGCTAAAACAGGTCGGTGATGAAATTTTCAGACCCCGTTTATCCCAAAGAACCGAGGTATCCCTCTACACACTTGGGGGCTTTGGCCAGGTGGGACGATCCTCGTTACTATTATCCACACCTGAAAGCAAGATCCTAATTGATTGCGGAATAAATCCCGGTGCACGCTCCCCAATGGATGCATTTCCAAGACTGGACTCTCTAAATATCACCCTTGATGAGCTTGATGCAATAGTTATTGGACATGCGCACCTGGATCACACCGGATTTCTTCCGGCCCTCTGCAAATACGGATACAAGGGCCCAATCTACTGTACTGAACCCACACTGCCCATGATGAATCTAATTCAACTAGATGCAATCAAGGTGGCATCAGCCCAAGGCAGGACTCCAATATACTCAGAACGGGATGTACATCAGGTTATGAGGCAGACAATTACCTTGCCATATGGAACAGTGACTGATATCTCCCCTGACATCAAACTTGTACTTGCAAATGCGGGTCATATCCTGGGTTCTGCACTGTGCCACTTTCATATTGGAAACGGTGATCATAATTTTGTTTATTCCGGTGATATTAAATTTGGAAAAAGCATCCTGTTTGAAGCTGCCAGCTGGAATTTTCCCAGAGTTGAAACACTACTAATAGAGAGCACGTATGGTCTCAAGGAGGATGTTCAGCCAACCAGACAGGAAGTAGAATCATCTTTTATCAATGCTGTAAATAACACGCTAGCTGATGGCGGCAAAGTTTTGATCCCCATTCCGGCAGTTGGACGTGCACAAGAGATCATGATGGTAATTGATCATTATATGAAATCAGGGGAGATGGTTGAGGCACCCGTATTTACCGAGGGAATGATCTCAGAGGCATCAGCAATCCATGAATCCTATCCCGAATATCTTGCAAGGGAACTCAAACAAAAAATACTGGAAACTGATGATAATCCGTTTGATTCTGAATACTTTACAAATATTAAACATGCAGATACCAGGGAAGAACCCATGAGGGACAACTCCCCCTGTATTATCCTGGCAACATCTGGCATGCTGGAGGGCGGACCCGTCTTGGAATATTTCAAAAATATCGCACCTGATAAAAAGAACAAAGTATTGTTTGTTTCATATCAAGTAAATGGAACTTTGGGAAGAAGGGTCCTTGATGGTTCCAAACAGGCAACCATGCTGGGCAAGGAAGGCAAGGTCGAGGTTGTTTCAATAAATTGCGGTGTTGAAAAACTCGATGGTTTCAGCGGACACAGCGATTACAACCAGTTAATGTCGTTTGTACAAAGATTAAGGCCAAAACTTCGTCGCGTACTAGTCAATCACGGAGAACGAAAAAAATCGGAAAATCTTGCAATGAATATAAGACGAATGTACAAGGTCCCCGCACATTATCCGCAGATTCAGGAAGCAATTAAATTATTTTAGATCGTATTCCGGTTTCCAGATCTTTATACTCGATGGCGCAATTATGATCCGTTCCTCCCCCAGTCTTGCAATCTCGGCATCCTCTGCCTTTGCAATGGAATACAATTCCTCAACGACTTTACGAAGCTGCTCCACATCTTTTTGTGCCAGGGGGGTGACCCTTAGAATCAAAATCATGTCTTTCTTGATATCCTCCCTGATAGAGTGAACATCACTGATGTCTCTGATTGTTATGGCCTTCAGATATGTGGGGTTTTCTTGTTTTTGCATCCTTGTTGAAAATGAGATCTACTTCCTCAAAAACTCTTCCTTCGTTCCAACTAATTTTTTAAAAATTTCATGCCTACATTCTAAATTTAATGTATGAATGCTCTTTGGCACATTCGGTGCTGATTTCTTGGGATGAATCCCCGTTTTTAACACAAACAACACCCTGTTCTGTTTTAGGTGCATCTGAATATCTCAGAGTTACAGATGATGCAAGTCTTACATGCAGTTTTGCATTCTTGCCGCGCAAGATTGAAATCGGTCCGACATGGTCTTTGGCCTCAAGCAAAATATCACCGGGCAGTGCCAGTGCTTTGATCATTTCATTTTCATCTTTATTTCTTCCAACAACGAATTTTGTTTCCTCATCTAATCTAAAGTGTCTTCCAATTTTCAACAGATCAATTTCATTAATCGTTGGGGTTTCCACATGATCAAACAGATCCTTGGCCTTGATTCCAAACTGCGGCTCAGTCAACAAACAACCGCCACCGGCATTTGGCGGATTTTCAATTCCATATTCTTTAGCCATCTGTATTTGGATTTTTCTTTGTCTTCCCTTTATCATTCCAAGATCCTCTCTTTTGATCAAGCCGTCTTTTTCCGCATCCGTTGGTGGCAGCAGTCCGGCAGACAGCGGCCTGAGAATCTTTCCCTTTAGATTAGATTCATTTTCAATAATGTGCAATGACGGTGCATGCTGGCTCATTGGACGCTGGCCCAATACCTCCCCCGAAATAATAAATTCCGCACCAATCTCCTCCATGTGTTTTTTTGCGGCATCAAACATCATTGTTCTACAATCAACACACGGATTAAATCCGGCACCAACTCCATGTTTTGGATGTTTTAGCATCTCGATATATTCATCACCCAGATAAACTGTTTTCAAATTAACGTTGAGATCGTCTGCCCTTTCTCTAATTTCAAATCCACATCCACGTCCACAATCAAAATCACAAAACGGGGTTTTAATTGCAACAGCTGATACATCAAAACCCTGCTTTTGCATCATTCTTACTGCAAGCTGACTATCTAGTCCTCCGGATAGTAACGCAACTACTTTTTTCTTCTCTTCTCCCTCTTTGCCCATTGCGATCTAACTTTATTTTCCATATACAAACTTTACATCATCATACATAAATTGAGAATTGGAGAAAGGAGGGATACGATGTATCAGAATATGAAGCAACGCAGAAGGAATCTTTTGAAACATGCCAGGCAGATCGACTGTGATACCCTGGTGACATTTGAGCCTGAAAACCTGTTTTACATGACTGGGTTTTGGGGTGAGGCAATCGGCCTGCTTGAAAAAAATGGAAAAACCACCATAATTGCGCCCGAACTCGAAGTCCGTCGGGCACAAGAGGAATCCGTGAATTGCAATGTGGTTGCCGGATCGCGGGGAGAAGGCCTGCTTGCCCATATCACTAAAAAAATTAAGAAAGATCGAGCCTATTCCTGCTGCACTGACTGCCAAAATTATCCGGCAATGATGTTCCTAAAAAAATCAATTCCCAAAATAAAATCATCAACTGAACCGTTTTACAATGCCCGAATCATAAAAGATGAAAAAGAGATGCAAATTCTCAAAAAAGCCTCAAAGATCATTGATGAAATGTTCCAAATCTGTGCCAAAAAAATAAAGATCGGCCAAAAAGAATCCGAGTTACAGACAATCCTGATGACATATGCAATGCAGCAAGAGATGTTTGATACCGGATACAAATCCACACTCAACCCATTAATCATTGCCGGAGGTCCCAATGGCGCATTACCACACGCCCAAGTCACAAATAGAAAATTCAAAAAAGGAGATCTCGTAGTAACTGATCTTACATTAAGATACAGGGGATATGTCTCTGATGCAACAAGAACATTTGCATTGGGAAAAATTTCATCACAGGCAAATGAAGCATATGAAATCGTCAAGGAATCCCAAAGACTTGGTCTAAAAGCTGTCCGACCCGGCGTTGATTGTAAAGATGTTGATCTTGCATGTAGAAGATACATTGATGATCAAAGATACGGTCAATACTTTATTCATTCAACAGGTCATGGAATTGGATTGGATGTCCACGAGCTGCCAACCATCTCTTACAAGAGCAACACAAAATTGGAAAAAAACATGGCAATAACTGTCGAGCCCGGCATTTACATTCACAATAAATTTGGAATCAGAATAGAGGACTCGTTAATTGTAAAAGATCGACCGGTTGTAATGCACAAATTTACCAAAGACCTGGTTACAATCTGAGCCTAGTCATAATAGTTTACCAGTTCAATTACGTGTTTTGCCTCTGGATTATTTGATGTAATCTTTTCAGAGGCCAAATTTACATTCCAATCATAATTCATTTCACCCTTGTGTGATTTGAAATCAAAGACAACCTGGTATTCCCCGGAATTCAGATTTGTAACAGTCAGATCCACCACCGTCTTTTTGTGATCATAAATTTTCTCATTTGGATACTCTTCATCTATCTTATTCTCCAGTGCCTCCTTTACAGTCAATCCCGAATCATTCGGGCCATCATACCGCATCAAAATATCTGCAACTTGTTGCTGCTCACCTGCCAGTTCTGGAAGGCTCTTCTCCAGTGTTCCCTTTGTATATTCGGGAACTACAAATATTACCAACATTGCAATCAGTGCAAGATAGATTGGCGCCCTTTTTTTAAGAAATGATCTAAAATCATTCTTCTTTCTTGGTCTGTCGTCTTTTTTCTTGTTTTCCCTGCTGCCGCCCATCTCATCAATTAGTTTTTGGCACTTAGAATTAAAACTTGCCAAGGAAACACGATTTCCCCGTTCCTCTTTGTATATTGTAACGTCTTTTCTTTGACTAGCTGTTTTAACTCCCTTTTCTTTGAATAATCCAACCTGTTTAGCTTTTCTTTTAGCGGTTTTACGATATATTTTAGATAATTTCCCCAATAATCTTCAAATTTCCCCGGACTGAAATGAAATACATAATCTTTTACAGTAATTTTTGAGAATCCCGCTTTGGCAACCTCCCTTCTCAAAGCCGGTTTTGTTCCAAACCTCTCAAGATTCGGAGTTCCTGAAGGAACATAATCCGGAATATACTTTGTAACTGAATCAATAATACTGCTAAAGAAGGGGGCGTGGTCTTTATCCCCATGAACTGAAATTCCGATGTTTCCCGATCTTCTGAGGCTGCTTTTCATATTTTTTAACGCTTTTTGGGCATTGGGAAAGAAAAACAACGCATACTGGCATGTGACAACATCGAATTTTTTAGAAAAATTGAATTTTTCCGCATCCATATTCACAAAATCCACGTTTGATTTTCTTTTACCATTCCATTTTTTTGCAATCTTAATTGCCGTACTTGAAGTGTCTACCCCCACCACATATCCTGATCTGCCTATCTTTTTTTGAATCTCGAGTGTAACTGCCCCGGTACCGCATGCAACATCGAGCACTGCATCATCTTTGCTGATGTTGACTGATTCTACTAGTTTTTTCGTACTTTGGAACGGCCCCTTGTTGACACCGGCCCACCTCTTATGATACCTTGGGGCAACCTCGTTCCAGATCTTCATATTTCGCTGTTTGTATTCTGAATGAATGAATTTCATCTATTACAGTTATCTCATCTGTCTATTTTATGTAATCCCTTCCAAATCTGCTTTTAATGACCCTGTAGTTTGTAGTAGATCTGCGTTCAACTGTCTTAATGACACGCCCCTAATTTCTCATTATTTGATTTTGGTTTTTTTATATTCGGCGACTATTCCCTGTTTTGATTTTCATCTCTATCTGCTTTCTAATTAACCTGGCAATTTTTTCTTTATTCATCCATCCTGAAACAAAGTTTTTTTCAGAATCAACGATGATCACCTGGTTGTTTTGTGGGTTTTTCTTGTACCTAACTGAACCAACATCGTTTGCTATAATCATGTCTGCCGATGATTCCCTTAATTTTTTTTCCGCTGATCTGATTAATTGATTTTTTGTAAGATTTACCTCTGCTTTAAAACCCACAAGCAACACGTTTTTTTGATATTTTTTTATCTGATCTATGATTTTCGGATATCTTTTGAGGCTGATAATGACAGTCTCTGACTTTGAACTTTTAATCTTGTTCCTGCTCTGTGTTGCAGGTACATAATCTGCAACAGCTGCTGCCATGATCACAATATCGAATTTTTTCCTTAATTCTGATTTTACGGCCGCATGCATTTCCCCGCTGGATAAGACATTGATGATTTTTGCACCCTTTGGGGGTTTTTCCTTTCCCGGTCCATAAACAAACGTAACTCTGGCTCCTGCCAAGACCAACTCGGATGCCAGGCTTACCCCCGTCTTTCCAGAACTATGGTTTGTAATTGCACGTATGGGATCTATCTGTTCTACTGTCGGTCCTGCTGTGATCAACACTTTTTTGTCTTTGAGTATGGTGGATGAAAACCCGAATTTTTTTAATACGTTCTCCAAAACATCTCTGGGTTCTGGAGATTTTGCCTTGTCTTCTATCAGTATCGGTGCAAGAAATTCGATCTTGTTTTTTAGAAATTTGATATTTTTTTTAACAGCAGGATTTTCATACATGGATGCATGCATTGCAAGGCACATGAGAATTGGGATTTTTGATCCAAATCCCACCGTAAGCACTGTTGATACGGGCGTATCATCAATCCCATTTGCCAATTTTCCCAGTGTATTGGCAGTTGCAGGATACACTATCACAAGATCGGATTGATTGTAATCTGCCAATCTGATATGTTCCAACTCCCCCGTAAGTTTTGTTATTACTTTATTGCCTGTTGCCCATTTAAAATACTCGGGCTGAATCAGCCTTGTTACAGCATTACTGGCAACACATGTTACATCGGCACCATGTCTCATTAGCAATCTTGCAAGTTCAATTGCCTTGTATGCTGCAACACTGCCTGCCACACACAACACAATCTTTTTCCCGGACAGCTCTGTGCCGTGTGAGCCAACTATGTCCAAAGATGGATGGTGATGATCCTTTGTTTTTGGCCTCTTTTTAACTGCCAAGTTCTTCACGTAATCTCTTTAATTCTTCCTCACCCATCGAAAATGAGTTCTCTTTAGCAGGAAATGAACCTGATTCGACATCGGATCTATATTCCCCAAGTGATTTTACAATATCTTCAGACAGGTTCATGTATCTTTTGGCAAATTTTGGTTTAATTTTATCATACATCCCCAGCAAATCCTGAACAACTAGCACCTGTCCATCACAATTCACACCGGAACCTATTCCTATGGTGGGAATATCAACTGATTCGGAGATAATTTGTGCAACTTGATGGGCAACCATCTCCAGTGCAATACTGAATACCCCGGCACTCTCTAGTTTTTTGGCATCATCAATTAACTTTACAGCACCATCTTTTGTTTTACCCTGAACCTTGTACCCTTCTGAAAGCATTGTTGTCTGCGGCTGCAGTCCGATATGCCCCATTACGGGAATTCCCACATCAACTATCGCACGAATCGTCTTGGCCATAACTGAGCCACCCTCGAGTTTTACTGCATCTGCACCGGATTTGATCAGCCTTCCGGCATTGTTTATGGCATCCTCAACACTTGCTTGGTATGACATGAAAGGCAAGTCTGATACCAGCAAAGAATCATTCCTTGCCCTGCTAACAGCTTTTGTAAACATGCACATTTGATCCATTGTAACAGGAATCGTATTTTCATATCCCAACATCACCATTCCCGCACTGTCCCCAACTAGCAATACGTCAATTCCCGCCTTGTCACACAGTGATGCCAGCGTATAATCATAACTTGTAATTACGGAAATCCTTTTCTTCTCTTTTTTCATATTGATGATATCCTGAACCGTTTTATGCAATTCTTGCCATCCTTGTTAGATTCTCCGTTATTTGAATTATATTTTCTCTCAGGTTCTTTTTATTATCAAAATCATTGATTATTTTTTCAAGACTTTTTTGATTTTTTTTTGATAATTTTTTTGACTCGCCAATGAGCAGATCAACTGCCCGTGTTACATTATCCACAATGGTAATATCTGCCGTCTGTGATGTTCTAGAGAGTGGATTCAGATCAAATGCAATCACTATTTTACCGGCTTTTCTGAGTGCCATGGTCCTATCACCATCCTCCAAAGGTACTACAACCACGTCTGCTGCATAGATTCCATCCTTATCTACAATTCTTCTTGCAGAATCAACGCCTGGTAATTTTTTAGATGATGATGATGATGCGGTTTTAGCACCTAAAATCCCACTGGCGCCATTTTTCTTCAAAGTCCTGATAATCGAGGCCTTTCTTTTTTCATTTGTATAAAACAGGTTAACCTCAAGTTTTGCCTTGGTCTGTTCTGACAACTCTACAATCTGTTTTGGACATAATGCCGCCGTATTTCCATTAACTGAAATGACCGGTCTCTCTGCTACGAGTAGCTGTGCAGCAGCGGCTCTTATGGCACGCAATGCGGCTCTGCCCGTCTTTTCTCCTAAAAGATAATCAAATGCCTCGCCCCTGCCCTGTGCCAAAAGACCCTCCTTTGCAACTAGTCCCCGCTCAAATCCCTCAACAAGTCTCTCACGAATTAAAAGGGACTTGGCTCTTGGATGGGATTTGGGAATTAACGACATGATCCACTAATTGTTTAAGACTCTGGCCCCGTTATCATCTAATTCTGATTTTATTAAAATTCCATCAGAATACTTTTGTAAAATTTTCAAAACTCTGGATTCATCTTTTTGTGGAATCATGGAAAAAACAGTTTCACCAAAAAGGGCAACTCCGCATTTGATATTATTTTCAGACAATTCCCCAACTATCTTTCGCATTCTGGGAGTCATTACATCGGCATATTTTGCAAACTCTAATGACATGTCCTGAAAATGTTCATAATCCCTTGATTCTAATAACTGATTCACCATTTTTCCGCCCAACCCGTTAATCTGAGACAGACGTTCCTTGATGAACGTATTTGTGGAAATTGGAGAAAAACAAATCATTATAATTGAAATTTTCCCCGTAGATATTTTTTCAACATGTCCTATTCCCGGCGCACCTGGTTTAACCCTGATTTCAAATCCTCCATGATATGATGCCAATACATCCCCCAGTCCCGTCTTGCAATTTATTTCCGCATTATGAGCAATTTGACCAATCATCGTCTTTTTCAATCTGGTTTCAAGGGCCTGGTCTAATGCAAATGATAATGATAATGCAACTGCGCTACTAGAGCCCAAACCGTAACCGATTGGAATCGATATGTTGTGTTCTATATGAAAAAACTTGTCTGAGAATTTCCCCAATTTTAAAAATTCATTTAACACGTATTGGGAGACATCTGTCTTTTCTGATTGATATCCATATGTCACAATTTCAAAATTTGATCCCCGGTCTTCTTTTGTCTTGACTTTGACACTTGTTGTAACACCATGATTTATTGAAAAACCCGCCCCAATCGAACCTAAATTTTCCAGATTGTTTTTACTGTCTTCTAGATGGGCCTTGAAAAACCCCGTAATGTGTGCCGGACAGAATGCCTTTGCCTCCATTAATCTGAGTTTAAACTGAACACAAAATATAAGAATATGGCTTAAATTAATTATACTAGTATAAATTGACTAAATTTGTTAGACGCCTGCAAAGAATCGGAAGTAGCATCCTAGTTTCATTACCTAAAGAGTGGGTTGATGCAAATAATCTAGATAAGGGCAGCCAGGTTGAGATAGATACCGGTCAAGATAGTGTCTCCATATCTGCAAACAAGGAGACCCGGCCAACAAAGGAGCTTGTAATCTCTTATCCTCTGTCCAAGGAAGAAAATATTGTTGCAAACATTACGGGTGCCTATCTTCTGGGATTTGATGTTATTGTAATCAACTCAAAATCCATTATTCCGGGCAAGGACAGGGAAAAAATTCGTAATTCAATGAGACGGTTGGTTGGAATGGAGATAATTGAAGAGGATGCGTCCCACATCAACATGCAGTTTCTTTTAGATGCAACAACACTGAATCCATCAAAAATTCTTAAACGGATGAGTTCCATTGCATTGGGAATGTATGATGACGTGTTAAACGGGTTAATTTCAGATGACAAATCAAATCTTCAAACGCTCTCCAAGCGTGATGTTGAAGTGAACAGACAATACTTTTTACTTGTTCGCCTGATTCGCAGTACACTAGTTGACAAAAGATTATCCAATGCGTTTAATCTGGAAAATATTGATATACTTGATTATAGGGTTGCCGCAAATATTCTTGAAAATGCAGGGGATTCAATCGTTGAGCTTTCTGATTTCATCTTTAATTTTTCATTATCAAAAGAATTTTCTAAAAAAATCCATGATGTTGTAAAAGATTTTAACAAACTTGCTGAAAAATCAATTGATGCTTTTACAAGACCTGATAGGTTTTTAGCTATTGAGGCAATTTCCATGCATAAGCAATATGAAAAAAAACTCGGGCTGCTCAGAACCACACTGGGAAACAAGAAACAAATTCCTTTGGATTTTCTTGATCTTGTGTACATGTTTGAAAGAATTGCACAATCCTGGGCCGATGTTGCAGATCTTGTACAGCCCATCTATAACGAATAACTAGTATAATTTTTTCTTTACAGCATATGTCAAAACCGCACATATTGTTTTTGAATCCTGGATTTTACCGGTTTTTATCATCGAAATGAGTTTCTTGAAATCCATCTTTACCACTGATAAAATTTCATCCTCATCAAGGCTCAAACCGGACATCTTTTTTAATCCCGAGGCTACAAAGCAGTGAATTATCTCCGTATTATAGCCAATTGATGGGTAATAGGTAACTAGAGGAGTCATTTTTTTGGCTCTGTATCCCGTCTCCTCTTCTAATTCCCTGAATGCGCATCTTGTCGGTTTTTCTTTTTTTTCCAGTGTTCCTGCAGGAATTTCCAAAACATATCCGTGCGGAAATCTATACTGTTTGACAAGAATCACTTTTTTATTTTCATCAAATGCAAGCATGGCCGCAGCTCCCCCGTGCTTGATAACTTCCCGTTTAACCTTCCTGCCTTGAATTTTACCATCATAAACACTAAGACCCAGAATCTTTCCCTCATAGATCTTTTTTTCCTTCACATGATTTGTGGAAAATTATTCTTATTTAATTGGTTTGATATGTCAAATGTAATTTTGGTGATTTTTTGAAATCGTTTATAGCTTTTTCTATCCACTGTGTGTAAAATGATATCTTTTTTGGAATGAACAAATCCACTGATTTTATATTCCTGATGTTTCTAATCTTCTGCGTTAGTTCATCCATTTTGAAGATGTTGTCACTGTACATAAACAGAACAATCTGATTTTTTGCTATAAATGGAATTTGTAAATATGATTCAGAGAACGAATCATTCAGACTTTGCAATGTCTCCTTCAAATCCCCCTCTATCCAGGCAAGTATGACATGGGGAATGATATTTTCAATCTTTCTGGGATCATAAACTAGTGTAAATTGTATGCCCTGATTTTCATGTAGTTTTTCTATGCATCTTGTAATTGTTTTTGTTGACATTTTTGTATTCATTGCAATCTGTTCAATTTTTTGTCTCGGATCCTTAATCAGTTCCTCCAAAATCTCCAAATCTGTTTTTGTAAGATTTGAACTAAATTTGGGATTTTCTGCTTCAAAAATAGATAAAACTCTAACATCCCTCATCAATTTTTTTGCAAGGTCAATCTTTTGATCGATATCTTCTTTTACAGAAATCCCACAAACTGTTATTCCTCCAATACATGGTACCACAAAATATGGTTCGCCCACCAGCCTTGCCTGCTCTAAAATTTCTGTGATATTCTCCCCTGATACGACAAAATACAGTATTCCATAGCCTAGGACCGGGGGTTCAACCTTGGTAAAAAATTCCTCAATGATCTTTTTTTCAAGCATCTTTCGAATTCTGGCTCTGACTGCGCCGCCTGATATTCCCAATTCCAGGCCTATCTGCCTGTCTGATCTTCTACAATTATTTAACAGGCTGCTCAGAATTTTGATATCTAAATTGTCCATTATCTCACCTAAAATGCCCTCATTAACAATATAAATAACTAATATGATATAAAACTGTCTATACTGTTAGTACAATGTGCCATAGACATTAAATATTAGACTTTTTTATTTATCTTGTGGATTACAGGGTCAAATTAGCAAAGAGAATGTTATTCAATAAGAAAGGAAGTTTGATTGGGGCTGTTCTAGCTGTCACTATTGGAATTCTAGTAATTCATGTAAACTTTGTAATCTTTCAGGGGCTGTTTGATGCTATTGTTAGGGACATTAGTGATTACAACACCGGGGATGTCATTATAACTGACGAATTTGATTTCATAGATAAATCGGATCAATCCCTGATTCGATGGTTTGAGCGAATTCCAGTTGTCCAAGCCGCGACACCGCGGCTATCTGCAACAGCAGAAATGAATATGACAAAAAATGGAAGGCTGGTTGAAGAAACTAGGATACCGCTGGTTGGCGTTGATCCATTTAATGACATTAAAGCATCCACTGTTCATACGACTGTTACAGATGGAAGGTATGTTTTTTCAAGAAACTCCATTGTATTGGGATCTAACGTAGCTCGGGATCTTGGAGGGGCTCAGGTTGGTGATAGTGTCAAAGTCCTGGTAGTTGATAGATTGGGTCAAGATCAAATCAGAAGATTCACAGTCAGTGGAATCGCAAATTCGCCCGGAGGCCAGGGATTTGATTATTCCGGAGTCGTTCACATTGATACTTTACGAGATATGATGGATAGACACGGGGATAGCAGCTCGTTTATGGTAAAACTCTATGATGAGTCCAAAGCCCTGGAAGTTAAAGAATTCTTTTTACGTTCATTTCCAAATGAAGATTTTATAGCTGAAACCACAGAAGAGGCATCTGAAGAACAACTTGAAGGTTTTAGATCCGGTATTGCATTGATTAACCTGATAGGTTATTTTGGAATGATGTCATCTGCGTTTGCAATTGTTACAATCCAAATGATGCTGGTAAATGGCAAAACAAGAGAAATTGGTGTAATGAGATCCATCGGTGCCAAAAGAAAAGACATTCTGATAATTTTCATCTTCCAGGGAATGATTATCGGGGCCATTGGAGCAGGTGTGGGGACAGCTGCAGGATTGGGATATACCGTATATGCCAAGGAGACCAAAATGTCATTTAATGGCAGTCTGCCATTAGAAGTAACATACAATTGGGAAAAAATTATTCAGACTGCTTCGCTCTCGTTTGTTTTAGCAGTAATTGCGTCTTTATATCCGTCATATAGAGCCACAAAATTACTACCCGTGGAGGCGATGAGAACTGTCTAACGTACTTGAAATTAACAATCTCAGTAAAATCTATGGAGAATCCGATAACAAGGTAAAAGCCCTTGATGACGTCTCACTCTCAATTAAAAAAGGTGAGTTTGTATTGATTGTAGGAAGCTCGGGTTCGGGAAAATCCACCCTGTTGAATATGATCGGACTGTTAGATAGACCCACATCTGGTAACATATCCATTGATGGAACCGATACCACAACACTTGGTGATAATAAAATTTCATCATTTCGAAATCAAAAACTGGGTTTTATTTTTCAATTCTCCAATCTACTAACTGATCTTTCTGTTTTAGAAAATGTATTGCTACCCGTACAAATTTCCGGTACTGACAAAATTGCTGAAAAACATGCAATTCAATTACTAAAAATGATCGGTCTTGAAAGCCAGATACACAAGCGTGCAAATAAAATATCCGGCGGACAATCTCAAAGAGTTGCAATTGCAAGGGGATTAATCAACAAACCATCCATAGTTTTAGCTGATGAACCGACTGGCAATCTTGATTCTGTCACTTCACAGACAATAGTAGAACTGATGAAATCGATGGCAAAAAAATTTAATCAGACTTTTATAATTGTTACACACGATAGACCGCACTTTGGTGATGTTGATAGGGTGATTACAATCAAGGATGGTAAAGCATTTGAAGGTGAACTGCCATCGGAGATGGAGATTACTGCATAATGAATTCCAAAATTATCTTTGCATTGCTTGCAATTGGATTGCTGCCCTTTATTTTTGATGACTCTTATGCACAAATTATTTCAGGAGGATTCGGTCAATCTCCATTTGAGAGAGACTTTGCTGATGTAAAATTTTTGGATGCATATTTTGGTACTCTGGATGACAAAATTGAAGTTGAAGCAGGCGATAGCAATGTTCCATTTACAGTGGTATTTGCAAACGTAGGATCACAGGATATCACGGGAATTCGGGGCCAGTTATCTCTGCCTTTGGGATTTTCAGCATCTGATGGTCCGGGCTCTATAATTCATGCAGATAGTGACTCGAATTCATTAGCAGGAAACAACTTTCATCTTACATTCTTTGTAAATGTCGATAAAAATATCCAAATTCAGCAGTATCCTGGAACTGTGAAAGTTGATTACTCACGATTCAGAGAGTCCGGAGTCAGAACAACATTTCTAGATTTTGATTTTAAAGTAACAGGGGATAGCGTGATCAATGTTAAAGCTTTGAACCCCTTTCTTACTTCTTTAAAATCCAATGATGTAATAATTGAAATTGCAAATGATGGCACTGCCCAAATTTCCGGCGTGGATATTATTGTAACCAATACATCCACAGAACTTGCTTCCACATCATCATCAACTACCAATATAGAAAATGTTGTTATCTTGGAGTCCAGCTGGGATATTGGAAACATTCCCTCAAAGTCTGCAAGACAGCTAACTGCAACTGTATATGTTCCCGAATCATTGAAAGGTGATACTCTGAGAATCCCCCTATCGATTTCATATTATAATGCACATGGGGATTTATATGAAATTTCAAAAATTGTTGATTTTTACATCAAGGGCTTTATTGATCTGACAATATTTAATGTGGATGTAATTGAGTTATCTGGCACACACATGGTAATTGGTGAAATAATTAACGAAGGTAATGAGGATGGATTGTTTGGATTTGTTTCTATTGAATCCAAAGAGGATTCAAATATTATGCCAACAACACAATTCATTGATGAAATTGAGATAGATGCACCGGTACCATTTAATATTCCAATTGAGTTTGATGGCGAACCAAAATATGGAGAGCATGATGTCACAATTACCGTTAGATACAAAGACAGTACAAGAGATGAGATATTTCTAACTCATGATGCGGCAATTTTTGTAAAAGAGCCTGCAAATCTGAATGAAGATACCACTGATCCTGCACTGATAATTATTCCAATTATTTTGGTGGTGGGAGGAGCCATGTTTTACATTATTCGCAGGCGTAAAAAAGCAGTGGTTGAGGCTAGTTAAAGATATAATTTAAAATCTAAAACGTGGAAAAAGTAGCAACACATTGAGATTCAGCATAGTCTCATTGTGGTTTTATCCATTACAAGCATGATTTTTTTGGGTTTTCCCACTTTTGAGAAATACATGATTCCTGGATACCAGTCAATATGAAAAATCAGGGCCACACAAAAATGAATTGTAGAAAATAAACCAACAAAATCAAAAAAAGCCTGAATGATTCAAAAGATCAAATTAAAAATTCCGATTTGTTAATCTGGAAAAAATCAATGAAAAGACAAGTAATAAAACGCGTAATAAAAAAGACGGGGCAGAATTAGAAAAGCAATTGCAACCTGTCCCAAATGGACTGATTCATAGAACTATCCATTTTTTGGGATTTACATCCTCATTATCACAAGGAGATGATTTGGGATGACGAGACTTTCTATTACTGTGAGGGGTAATATGGCTGGATTTATCACAACACCTGCCACAAGATCCAAATTTTCCTAAATTCATATAGTTATTGATAATTAAATTTTCATTGGAAATACATCAAAAATTGACAATTTTGGGAGTGATTTTGCTGGTTGTAACTTTTTTAATAAATTATTATCATCAAGAAACTCATCCCGGTGCCGGATTTAACTATGCATATGTTACTGGAATCCTGATGCTGGCATCATTTTCAATTAGTTTTGTAATGTTTACAAAAAATCAATTAAAGACATCTTAATTTTTGTACTTGATGGATGTGCAGTGAGCATCAACTTAATTCCATCATTTGAATCAAATCAATCTTTTTGAATAAAAAACATACATGGAAATCCAGTTAGATCTAAATATCATTTTTTAATTATATTATCAGCCCTCACCAAAATACAAGTCGTTTTTGGTCTTGGGCTGTTTGTATTTTTGACCGTAAGATTATAAGCGATTAGCGGATCTTGTGATTATGTCTAATGACGAGATTGAAGTGCCAAAAGAATTACGAGAATTCATGCCGGAAAAAGCCGAAGAGACAATTCTTGGACAAAAAAACGGGGCACTCAGACAGTATCGTTACGGAAATTTACACATTAGAGAATACGATGATAAATTTTTAGTTCATAATGACAAAATTGATCCACGCATAGATCCGATAAGACATTTGGTTTATGATGCACCCGAAGTCCTAGTTGGTTTGGCGTGTGCAATTTTTGGCGGTTTACAAATGGCAAAAAAAATAACTGGTAAAAATTCTAAAAAATTAACAGTGACATCAGGATTAATTTCCTCAATAATTTCCGGTTATATTGGATATTTGGCCACCAAGAAAATCAAAAATTCTTTGGAGTAAATCAAATGTCTACTGTAAGAACAATCCAAGTACTTTTCAAACTTCTTCCATCCATTCTGGCATTACGCAAAGATAGAAAAAAATGGATCAATCAGGAAAAAAACCAAATTGATTCAGAGCAGTTTAGAAAAAACGCAAGAAAAGTACTTGATACTTTTATTTCTCTGGGTCCCGTATACATAAAATTGGGACAGTGGCTTTCTTCACGTGCAGATATTTTACCCCAGCCTTATTTGGAAGAACTCTCAAAACTTCAAGACAGTGTGCCGTCTGCCCCCTTTGATCAGGTAAGACCAATAATTGAAAAAGATCTTGGTTCCATTGATGAGAAATTCGATTATATTGATTCTAATCCCATATCCGGCGCATCATTAGGGCAAGTTTATCTTGGTTCAATTTCTGGACAGCGGATTGCTGTCAAGGTAAAGAGACCTGGAATAGAAGAAATTGTTGCAAAAGATCTCCTAGTCTTAAAGAAGGTTCTTCCTCTTGCACTAAGATTCGTTGATCCAAATTTACGTTATTCAGCAAAAGCGATGCTTTCCCAATTTATTGAAACCATTCATGAAGAGATGGATTACAAAAACGAAGTACAGAATCTAAAAAGAATCAAGGCGGATATGGCCGGTTCAAACAATGTAATTGTGCCATCCGTTTATGATGACTATTCCTCCAAAAACGTACTCACTATGGAGTATCTACCTGGAATCAAAGTCACAAATGTTCAAGCCTTGGATGAAAAGGGCATTGATCGAGAACGGCTTGTGATTGATGTTCATAAGGTATTTTTTACAATGCTTCTCAAACATTCAGTTTTTCATGCTGATCCCCATCCTGGAAATATCTCTGTAACTGATGATGGAAGACTCATCCTGTATGATTATGGAATGGTGGGACGAATAAACAATGAAACACGATTCAAACTGATTAGATTGTATCTGGCTCTGGTTGAAAAAAATCCTCCCAGGGTAGTTAATGCAATGAATGATCTTTCAATGCTAACTCCCGGTTATAATAGAGATGTAATTGAAAAGGGAATCGAACTCTCGATTCGTGCCATGCACGGAAACAGACCCGATGAAATGGAAGTGCAAAGTCTGATGGAGCTTGCAAATCAGACGATGAGCAAGTTCCCATTTGTATTACCAAAAAATTTGGCTTTGTACATGAGAATGGCATCAATAATTGAGGGAATCTACAAAACACATGATGTGGATTTCAAGTTTGTCAAGGTTTTAAAAAGTATTTTACAGGAAGAGAATCTTATTCCACAAGCATACGTCGAAGAATTAAAAATCTCATTTGAAAATTTTTCAAAATCCATTGATTCTGTATTGCGACTGGCACCGGAGATGGAAAAATTTATGGATGAAACCAGGATACTAATGAAAAAAAGCAGGCCTAGGATTTTAGTTGGCGGAAGTATCTTTGCCTCTGCGGTTTTTCTCGGTTCGGTATTTTTGTACCAGTCAAACGAGTCTCTTGGTCTGGGTGGAATAATTGCATCCGGGTTGATGATGATAGTATCTGGACTCTTTAGAAAGTATTAGATCATTCTATTGCGATATTCTTTCCTTTTTTTGTTACAGGAATAATTAATGTAAGAATGCCGTCTTCATACTTTGCAGATTTTATTTTTTCCTCCCCCTGTTTTACATCGATGGGAAGCCTGACTTTTTTATCAATTACGTTGGGTCTCTGATTTGAAATTAACGACTCTGATTCTTTTTCAGGTACTGTTTTTTGGGCCTTGATTGAAAGTATGTCTCCACACAAGGCAAGCTCGATATCTTTTTTGATAAATCCCGGGATATCAATTACCACCCTGAGTTCCTCGTCATTTAGGTACATGTCAATTGGAGGCAGGACAAACTCGTAGAATTCCCTTGATTTGTTTCCAATCTCCTTGATTACATCTTTGACGAGTCCCATTTTGTGTTATGTGCACAATTTTTGGTTATAAACCTTGGTGGATCAGATGTATGCGTTTACGTCGTTGGAGTTGTTTTTGTGATTTTAGATTTGTATGTTGCATGAAATATTATAAAGGATATGTAGGTATGTCTAACATGGTTAAAGAAATAACGATGATTGATCCCGTAGATGGCGCAACGCTATACAAGAATACGTTTAGCCCTTGTGGCAACGAATGGATCGATCTTGGCATATTACTAACAGGTCTGAAATATGGCGCATTCAAGTTATCACATCTACCGCCAGGTCTCAAGGCAGAGTATGACAAATGGAGTAAAAAACGAAGGGCAGAAATAGCAGCATCAAACGGCGAAGAATGAACTGCATAAACTGCGGTTGCTCTATTTATCCCAGTTCTGATACCATCCACCTGTTTTGTATGGTTATGAGTGCGCGTACCAGAATCAGAGAGAAAATACAAGGCAAATTCGCATAATCTGCCTAATTTATCCATTATTTGATAATGATGATATACCAACGTGAGCAAAGCCCAACTTGATAGATTTTTAATCAATCAACTCCTATGTTTTTATGACATGATAATCGTAATCGAGGGCGGAGATCAGGCAGGCAAATTGACACAGTCAACGCTCCTGGAAAAGGCGCTCAAAAAGAGAAAGATAAAGACAAAATCATTCCATTTTCCTGATTACAAAACTCCTGTAGGAAAAGAGATTAGGCAGTATCTGGACGGCAAAAGAAAATTTCCCCCTCAGGTAATTCACTGTCTTTTGGCGGCAAATAGATGGGAAAAACGCGATGAAATTTTATCTGCACAAGAGAAAAACTCTGTTCTGATCATGAACCGTTACTATCACTCTAATCTTGTTTACGGTCTGGCAAACGGCATGAATCAAAAATGGCTTGAGAATCTTGATGTCGGTCTGCCAAAGGCTGATCTTGTAATCTTGCTTGATGTCACACAAAAGGAATCATTCCGCAGGCAGAAAACCCACAGGGACAAATTTGAAAAAAATAAGGAATTTTTAAGAAACATCTCCAAATTATACAGAAGAACTGCCACAAAAAAACATTGGAAGATAATTGATGCCTCAAAATCCAAACAGGAGATACACGAAGAAATTTTAAAAACATTCTCAAAGAAGATAGGGATATGAAAAAAAATTATCTAGATATAATTGATCCAATTCATGATTTTATCCGTGTCTACAAACATGAATTATCAATAATTGACAGTCCCATCTTTCAAAGATTGAGGCGGATCAGACAACTCTCCGGCGCCCATCTGACATACCCAGCAGCTCAGCACACAAGATTTGAACATTCGTTGGGGGTCATGCATATTGCCAGTCTTGCAGGCCACGCATTAAATGAAAAAGGCATCATCAAATCAGATGACATTGAAATTCTCAGGCTGGCCGGTCTCTTGCATGACATCGGTCACGGACCATTCTCGCATCTTTTTGAGGAAATAATATGTGGAAAAAAAATTTCACATGAGGATTTTGGCAAGCAACTTGTTTTAAAATCTGAAATTGGTGACAGTCTGTCAAAAAACGGTTTTGATAAAAAACTTGTTACAAAAATCGCCTTTGGGAATTCCAAACTACCATACATGAATGAGATAATATCCGGTGCACTGAGTGCGGATATGATGGATTATCTGCTTCGAGACGGATATTTCACGGGAGCAGAACATGCAAAAATTGACCACAAAAGAATCACGCAATCATTTGATGTACATCAGAAAAGATTAGCCTTGGAGCGCTCTGCACTGTACTCTTTTGAATCCATGATGCATTCCAGATACCAGATGTTCAAGGCAGTATATTTCCACAAAACTGTAAGGGCAGCAGAAGTCATGTTGCTTGAAGCATTAAGACTCTCTGATGACGAATTTGGTTTTACCACTTTTAACATCGATGAATTTGTACAACTCACCGATGAATACATTCTATCAAAACTGATCTCATCTACATCTCCAAAACTAAAACGTGCCAGACAATTTGTCCTGGATTATCAGAACAGAAGACTGCTAAAATGCGTATATGAGCGAATCCTGACTGGCAGGACCAATCTGAAAAAAACCCGCACTGACGAACTCAGAACCGCCATTTCTAAAAAATCCAGAGTCAACGAAAATGAAATTTTCGTTGACAGTTCTGTTACTCCCTCCATCTCCCTTACACCCTCCAAAAACGAATCAAAATCAATAATTTTGATTACACATGATAATGGGCGATCCTCGGCACGCGAGATGCCAATATCTGAAATACCCCTAGTCTCTGCAATCTCTGGATTCATGAACATTCTTAGGATTTATACCCATCAAAAGAACAGAAAAAAAGTTGAAATTGCCGCAAAATCAGTTATTGGTAATCTAAAATGAAAAAACGAATTGTAATCAAGTTATCCGGACGGATTTTTGGCGTGGATAACGTCAAAGTTCTAAAAGATTATGCTACATTTTTAGTCAAAATCAGCAAGTTTTGTCAACCTATTGTAATTGCCGGTGGAGGTAACATTGCACGACATTATATTTCCCATGCAAGATCCTCGGGAGCTGATGAATCCACCTTGGATGAACTAGGTATTGAAATTTCAAGACTAAATGCAAAATTACTGATTTATGCTCTAAAAAACAAGGCGTATTCCCATCCTCCAACTACACTACAAGAAGTAAGACATGCTGTAGATGCCGGATTAATTGTTGTGGCAGGAGGTCTTCATCCCGGTCAGAGTACCAACGGTACTGCAGCGTTGATCGCAGAAAAAGTACAAGCAGAACAATTTCTTAATGCAACTGATGTTGATGGAGTTTATGATATGGATCCCAACAAATTCAAAAAGGCAAAAAAATTCAAACGAATAGAAATTAAAAATTTGAAGAACATGTTGGTTCATGAAGATTCCATAGCAGGCGGCTATGACTTGATGGATATTGTTGCCCTAAAAATCATTGAACGCTCGAAAATTAAAACAAGAATCTTAAAAGCAGATATAAAAATTCTTGAAAAGGCAATCAAAGGTAGTGATGATGTTGGCACTGAAATTATTATTCCTTCAAAATAATCAATTCAAAGAATCGTTTTGAATTGTAGGTCTTGTTTGAGACCAAATTTGAATTTCATTTTTTGGATATTCAGGAATTCCCGTATCTCTTAGTTTTTTGTAAATTGACAGGGCCTCTTCCTTTTCCATAGTCTTGGATTGAGCCTTTGTAAATCCGTCATTATCCACTATTACAGCTACATGACCGTCTTCAGAATTAATTACTGCGACAAATTCTTCTTCTCCAACCGGATGAAATTCCCCATCGATCTTTTTAGTTGTCAAGGTTAACATGCCAAATCCGGCAACCTCAAACATCTTCATCTGTGACTTACTTGCCCTTTGCTTCCCCTGTTGTACGGCTTGAAAGTACTGCATAATTTTTCCTTACTGCAATGGTATAATAACTATCTCAACATTTAAGATGTCGAGAGGAAATGCAAAAACCATGAATCCTAAAATTTTTGTTGGCATAGCAGTTGCAGCACTTGTCATAGTTTTAGGTGGAATTCTTTTAACAGGACCGACGATTGTTATTCCCACACCAGGCGACCCGTCTCAAACCCGAAATGCTCCCCAAGCCCAGCCAATACGGATTGAATTAGAGGATCTTTCTATATCCAAAATTTCAGAGCGGGCAGTGACTATCGAACTGGCCTTCAAACTCTCAAATCCGAATCCACGGGCCGTAATCGTGCAAACAATGGATTATCAATTATTTGAAACGGGTTATTCTGACACTGAACAAATTACCGGCGGTGAAATCGGCAGTAGGCCCGAAGGAATGCTGGAATTTGGCTCAAACTATTACACCCTTCTTGGAGAAAATTCCATTACTCTTCGTGATTCCAAGACAATAAGGAATTCTGGAAATACTGCAGATTTATGGAAGGCATTTGAAGATGGGACTGCAACGTGGAGGGTGACAGGTGATGTATTTTACAATCTAAGCTCAATGACTAGCGGTCAGGAAAACGAGCTTCACTTTGAATTCACAAAATAAACCATATAGTATCATAAAATTTTAAAATTATGATAATATGTTTTTAGAGTAAAAATATTGGCAAAGTTATAAAAGCCCGTTTCATTGTTTTTTATCAAATGGCAGAAGCAGGTATGGCCGCATTTGGCGCAGCAGCAGGAGTCGCAATTGCACTCGCAGTAGTGTGTTTCGCTCTTCGTGGTAAAGGACATCCGGAACCACTAGAATAAACAAAGGAATTTTTCCTTTACAACATTTTTCTAATTTTTCACTAATTTTTCTTGCCAAATCCCAATATTTCTGCTAGGTCTAACTGTTTGGCATTCTTCTTTTTCATAAAGCATCTTTCATAATATTGACAATCCGAGCACTCAGTTGATGGCTCTAAAATAGGGGTTTTCTGCTCTTTTAGCAGATCATTTAGAACCCGAACTCTTCTTATAACTTCCTCAAACATCTTTTTATTTCGTGAAATTGAAAATGAGATCTCCTTTCTATCACCAGATATGTACACAATAATTCCATCTGCTTTATCATAAATCCACATACATGCATTCAGATAAAGAACATCATTTGCAAGGGGATTTTCTAACTCATTTGTTGCCGCTCCTCTGAATAAGAAGATAGAGTCATCAATTAGCATATCAACCTGACCCTTTAGTCTGATGTCATCAATATCAAATTCCTTTGGGTCACTTCCATATTGTAATTTTCTGAGTAATCCTGAAAGAAGTTCACTGAATCCCCTTCTCTGAACTTCTTGGGGATCAATTCTGTCATAATATGACCTTCTTAGGCATTGTACAACCTCATGCAGATGTATGGTCTGAATATCTGCTGAATCAATATTGATCTCTAATTCTTTTCCTATCGAATTTATTGCATTTTCAACAGTACTTTGAAAATCTCTGTCTCCCATCATAATACATCACTAATTTTTTTTGACTTTTTATACCTAGCTTACAAGTTTTGTTATTACCTTTGAAATCTTTCCAGAGAAGGCAAGTATGACAAAATGAAGACCAAAACCGATGACTGCACCAATGATGAGCTGGCCTGTTAGAAAATAAATTCCCAGGAACACCGCCAATGGTGGAAGGGCAAAAATCATGGCTAAAAACGAGCTAACCCAGATAAATTTGATTAATAGTTCTGTGGAAACTTCGGTTTTTCTCTTTTTAAAATTAAACATTTCAAATCCTATTCCTGCTCTGGGAGGATTAACTTTGACATTGTAGTCTCAGTTGGAATGTTTTGTTCTACGGCAAAAGCGATTGCTGACAAATTCCTAATTTCAAATGAGGTTAATTTTGTAATTCCAACAATTGTTGCAAAGCTGAACATCTTTGTGAATGATCTCAGTGATGATCTGTATATTGACAATTCAAAGGCTCTTTCAAATTCAGCAATTGCATCCAACTCATTTTCAACTTGTGGAACTAAATCCTTGTATTTTGTACCTGATAATTCATTAAATGCATCCCTTACTGTGGATACTGCTATCATTCTTCCAAGTAATTCCTTGGCAGGTGGGCTGGTGTTAATTATCAAATCTTGAATTTGCTCCTCATGCAATCCCCAGAATTTTCCCCGAATCACACTTAGAATATTATAAAAATCAATATCCATTGAAACAATTTTTGTCGCCTCTTTATCTGAATAATTTTTCATTGCACCTGCCAGATGTTGGAATAATATCTTGTCAAAATATGTGTCAAAGATTTGTAAATTTTTCTTTTCATTGTATAATGCGGCAGCCTTTGCAATTTCATCTGCAAACTCGACTGAATTCAAACTTGCTACGGCTTCCTCAAAATCCTTGGCAACTAGTGCTTTAACAATAACATCTCTTTGTTTGATCAATTCCTCTGCATGAAGATTAACATGGGATTCAATCTCCTCTTGAGATTTTCCCAAGATTTTACCCTTTAGGATTAGCTTTAGATTTGAAACAATGAATTTCATATAGTACGCATCTAGCACTCCGGAATTTCCCGAAGTTTTTGCAATAGAATAATGAATATCTGCCAACTTGCTTCTAAGTGCCGACTCTATGTTATGTGAAGAATACGGCTTTTGAACATCTGCTACTGCATCTGCATACACGGTATTCTTGATTCTAGTCATCAATTCCTCCAAATCCCTGGATTCGGCAAGGGTTTGAAAATCCGCCCTTGTGAGTAATTTACCACGTTTACTGTATGCCTTTACTGAGGCATACACATTCTTAGAACCGCCCATTTCGATCAATCCTCCTTTGACAACGGATTTTAATGTTTGGCGATCTGCCTGTGAATAAACTACGTTATTTTATCCAAAAATACCAGTGCCTCATCTTTTTCATGCTTTGATAGTTTTACAAAGGCAGAAAGAATCTCCTTTTGAATAATCAATGATTCATCAGAAATATCTTGCAATTTTGAGAGATCAAAGGGGAGCAACTCCTCAATTTTATTTTCACAAAAAGCCCTGACATATTTTTGGAGGATCGAATATGTGAAAATGGGGCTTGTTTTTACAAGATTGGTCAGAATCTTTGCAAATTCTTTTTCCCCCAGTTCGGATTTTGAGAAAAAATCGATCAGCAAATCTTCTCTATTTTTGCATTCATTAATTGACAATGCCACCAAAATTCCCTTCTTTGTCAAGTGATAATATGGAATTCCTTTTTCCTGGAGTGCTTTTGGACCCCGTTTCAAAGGCAGTCTGCCATCTTCCTCCGCTATACCCAAAGGAACCAAGATCTCATCTAGATCTCGAAATATCCCAGAATAGATGTTCTTCCATGCAATATCTGCTTTTTTTGCTATTCTTTGGGATATTCCGGTCCTTGTTCTTTCTGCAGGATTTGCATTACTCCCAAGTATGGCAATTATCGCCCTCTGCCTGTTTGCTTCTCCTGTAAGATCGCCACTTTTTGTCTTAAATGTGTCAAAAATTGCTAATTTCGTATTGGATTTGACCTTCATTTACTCACCATTATCATAATATTCATCTTTTATGTTACTATCAGAATATACTGGAATATAATAACTTACTTTTTTGCATACTTTCAAGTCTCCAATGCTTAAATAATTTTCAATTTCGATTAAATTTAATGAATTCTAGGAACTACAAGTATGCTCTATTACTTGTAGCCGCAGTATCTATCACAGCAGTTGGTGCTATGTCTCAGGCATATGCACAAAGTGTTAATGATGGTATGGATGGATATGTCAAAGGAACCAGTGGAATTTACACTGGAAATCCTAACGAATGTTGGTATCCCGAAGATGACAGCATGCTACCCTGTAAAATTGATACAGGTGATACAGCATGGATGCTTACAGCAACATCTTTGGTACTCTTCATGTCCCCTGGTGTCGGTTTCTTTTATGGCGGTTTAGCCAGATCAAAGAACGTCATCAACGTACTTGGTATGACCCTGATCGTAATGGGTCTAATGTCAGTACAATGGGTCCTATGGGGATACTCACTAGCATTTGGTGGCATTGATTCAGATGCAAACATGTTCATGGGAAATCTCGATTATGTCGGATTTAACATGGTATCACCGTATGCACCATTAGGTGAAGCAGGTCCGTGTGCAGACACATGGTCAGCAGCTTACCAGATGAATGCGATGGTTGAAGGAGATGTTTGTAGTCAAGGTTGGCCAGGTACAGTACCTCACCAATTGTTTGCAATGTTCCAAGCAACATTTGCAATAATCACACCAGTTCTAATTATTGGTGGATTAATTGACAGAATCAAATTCAGTGCGATAATCATATTCGTTCTCTTATGGGGAACCTTCGTTTATGATCCAATAGCACATTGGGTCTGGGGAGGCGGATACATAGGAGGAGGCGCACTTGATCTCGATCCAGACCTATCACCGAGCTACGCTTTAGACTTTGCAGGTGGTACTGTAGTACACATTTCTTCAGGATTTGCGGCATTGGCAGGAGCCTTAGTCCTTGGCAGAAGACTTGGATATGGCAAAGTGCCAATGGAACCACACAACATCCCAATGGTAGTCCTCGGAGCAGGAATACTCTGGTTTGGATGGTTTGGTTTCAACGCAGGAAGTGAAGTTATGGTAGACGGCATTACCGTCAGCGCATGGACTGTTACAAATACAGCGACTGGTATGGCTGCAATAACTTGGGTGCTCATGTCTTGGGCACATACAGGAAAACCAAGTATTGTCGGAGCTGCATCAGGAGCAGTAGCAGGATTGGTAGCAATCACACCCGCCTCAGGTTGGGTAGGTCCAATGGCTGCGATTATAATTGGTATTGCAGCTGGTACAATTTGTTATGCAAGTATTGCATTCAAGAGCGCACGCAAATGGGATGACGCATTAGATGTATGGGGAGTACATGGAATGGGTGGTCTTACAGGTGCAATTTTGACTGGTACATTAGCTAGTCCACACATCTGGGATACTGGAGACGGTATCGGTGCATGGACTGGTACACCAGAAGGAATGGAACAGCAAGCAATCAGCATCATCGGTGCTGGAATATCAGTAGGCTATGCCTTTGGTGTTACAATTGTAATCCTCAAAGTAATGGATGCCGTATGGCCGGGCGGAATCAGAGTCACTCCTAAAGAAGAGGAGATTGGTCTTGATTTGGCACAGCATGGCGAAAGAGCATACGTTAACGAATAGAAAAAAAACCCTTTTTTCTTCTTTTTATTTTAATACAAATCAATTTACGTCTGATCATTTCATCCAAATCATTGCTGATATCTACAACTCTGCTGAATTCAATCCTGGATGATCCCGATGTTATCATAGCTGATACGCGTTCCTTCAAAGAATATTCTCAGGGGCATATTCCGGGATCTGTTCATCTGGATCTTTTTGCATTTCATTGGATTGATACAACAGATAAAGGAATTGAAAATTTTAACACCCAAACCCGGAATCTTCTTTCATTTCTTGGAGTAACATCTGGGAAAAAAGTCATCTTTTATGATTCGGTTTCCGGAATGCTGGCAGCCAGGGGTGTTTGGATGCTGATGTATCTTTCACATCAAAACGTTTCAATGCTTGATGGAGGAATAACAAAGTGGAAACGTGAAAATCTTTTACTAGAAACAAAATCAAACGGTTTCAAACCGTCTAAATTTTCAGGAAAAGTCAATCCTGATATCATTTCAGGATTTGAACACATTAGGGATAATCTAGATAATCTGAAAATTCTTGACGCACGATCTGCCGGTGAATATGACGGAAGCACGGTTAGGGCAGCCCGGCCCGGTCACATTCCCAACTCCATCAATATTGATTGGAATCAAAATCTCAATGAGGATGGCACTTTTAAAAATGACGGGGATTTATCTAAAATGTATGATTATCCAAAAGACTCTGAAATCGTTATTTATTGTCAGGGGGCATATAGGGCCGCCAACTCTTTTTTGGTTTTGAAAAAATTGGGATTCAAAAATGTTCGAGTTTATCTTGGTTCCTGGGGAGAATGGGGAAATAAGCTAGAACTTGCCGTGGAGAAATAAATCCCGGAAACGATTCGAGTTTGCGGTCCCTGAATGTTGCAGGATTAAATATTGCCATCAACCCAGTAATGAGATGTCCAGACATGCCGTCTTTGGTGCAATAATTGGCGTTTTATCCAAACCAATCTCTGAGGATGAAAAATGACTGAATTGATCAAAAGTAAAGAATCTCCAAAATGCGGTTCAGAAAAAATTGAACGCGGGGATGACAACGACTATGAATTCTCCTGCAATGACTGTGAATTATCCCCCGGTAGTAGTTGTTTTGGGGGGTCAAAATGAATAAAATCCTCTACGTGGTAATTCCCATTCTTGCATTCTCGGTAATATTTGTAAATGCTTTTTTTGGCCATCTGATTTCCACATCAGAAACCCAAGAAGTAATGAACAAGTATTCGGTGTACATTCACCTGCTATCTGAATGGCAGAGTGATTCCAAAAATATTATTTTTGATGTGACAAACACCTGGCACAAATCAGATAAAATCAGCAATGTCAATCATGTATTTGATGCAGAATCTAAAAAATACAACATTAATCAACTTCAAAAGATCAACGGCAAATCATATGTTGAATTAAAGCACGAATTCAGTGATTGTCAAGAAGAATGGCAGCCCATGTTGTATAGAAAGGCAGTAGACACTGTAAGACACGAGATTGAATACGTCCAAGGACACCAACTAAGTGCAGATCCCAGTGTTTCTGTATATCCGAATATTGAAAACAAAAACTATGATGATTCAGAACAGCAATCACAAATCAAAAACGGATTTGTACAATTTTTCCCCATTTGTACATCAAGGGATACAACATCATATGATTACAGCGTAAAAACCAATAACAAAGATCTGGGATTTGATGTATACTTTGTTTCATCATATGTGCAATATGAACAGTTTGCAAGTTCCAGTTTTGCTTATTACACCGAATCCGGCTGCCATGGCAAAAACAAACAAAGCTACAGCGGTACCTGCAATAACGTCAACAGGGACAGCGGTCTTTTAGTTGCATTCCCCGATAATCTCAAACCGTGGACTACAAAAGTTACAGTAAATCTTTATGAAAACAACTAATTCTGTTTTTTCTTCCAAATGAATTGGTTGTAAATCAACTCTGGCCTAATTTGTCTAAATGACTGTGCACCGCCAACATACCATTTTGTAAAGAACTCGTACAAGTGCAATCTGAGTGACTGGATGTATACAATCAACCCTTCAATCATCATGATTCCCAAGTTTCCACCAATGATCATGGCCATTGCAGCACCTGATTCAATACCACCCAGTGATGTGAATGCGTTGTTTACCGTCATCAGCAAAGCCGCATGCACAAGCAGCATGATTCCAAGCCGGGCATAGCTGATGGTGTGGGCCAGGCTCTCCACTGTCTTGCCCAAAAGAACTTCCATGATGACACTTGCGGGATCCGCCCCGTCTTCAGGATGCTTCTTTGCATGCATTACACCACCGACCATCATGATGACCATTGATGCAATTACAATAATAACTGCAATTCTTGTAATAATCCAAACTTCCGCCCAATCCCCCAGGAACATTGTAACCCACGGAACAGCTTCTGTGTGAACTTTGGAATACATGTTTATGACGTCATACTGTGAACCAATTGCACACATCATGATGACAACAATTCCCCCGTAGAGCGCAATGTTTGGAATTGCTTCAGTAAATACAACCATCTTGTGCCCCTCTTTTAACAATCTAATTACACGCAGAGACATTGCCCAGACCAGATGCACGATTCCAATGAATAATGAAACTTTGAGAATGTTGATTACCTGCTCAAACGTCAATTCAGCAACACTGAGAACTCCCACTATCCAACTGACAGAATGCAGTGCACCGCCCTCCTCCAACAATCCTTCAAACGGACCAATATGATCAAGATGGAAACCAAATGCCTCCCCCGCGGCCACGCCCGCTATTGCAGCTGACGCACCAGAGATTGCAATTAGCATTCCCCATTTTGATAGTTCACCCTGTCCTTTGAATTTGAAGAGCAAACCTAATGCCATGAGTAATAATCCGTGACCCATATCTGCAAACATCAATCCGTAGAAAATTGGCCACATTAGGGCAATCATGGGAGTCGGGTCCGGCTCTCCGGCCTTTGGAATTCCCTGACTTTTTGTAATTACCTCAAAAGTTCTAACGAACCGCTTGTTGTCAAATAATGTTGGAATCTCTTCTTTTAGTTTGGGATCGGTAATGTCTTCTACAACTGACATCCATTGTTTGGTTGATTCTGTAAATTTTGTCTCCATTTTTTTTGGAATAAATCCCTGAATTACTGCAAAGTTTTTTGTTCCTCCCGGCTTTCTCAGAGTCTCAAGAACATCCTTTGCAACCAGTGCTTTCTCATGCAGTGAAAGGATGTCTCTTCTGATCTTTTTTGTTGTTCCTGCCAATTCTTTTTTAATTGAGGCCTGTTTTGTAGTTAATTCTTTAATTTTTGATTCTGTTAATGCATAAGCTTCATTCGGAATTTGAGGCAGACCTTCTGGAATTTTAAACGTGCTTGAATTGAAACTTCTTAAAACTTTGAGAACCTTCTCAGAATCCGCAGTACCTGAAATTACCAAGACTGCTGATTTTTCCTTGTTCTCCAAATCATACTTGTAGACTGTAATGCCTTGAAGGGAGCGATTAATTTCATCAAAATCTGCGGAATTTATGACAAAGAGATTCGTAAAAAAATGCCTCATCAGACCAAATCCGGAGATATCCATCTTCATCTTTCTGATGACCTCCAACGTGTCTTTGAGTGACCTGTACTCCTCAATGGAGACCCTGGTGGTTGCGGCCTCTTCGAGCAATTGTGCCGGTTTATCTATGATGGATGGGGCCTCTTTACTTAGTTGCTCGACCATCTCCTCGATCTCGCTGATCTCATAGTCTTTTTTCTTGATTACGGTTCCTTTGAATAAAATCTCCATAATTCCTACTTGCAGGGGAATTCCCATTCCCTTGATGACATCATCAATAGATTGGAAAGTTTGCTGTGCTTTTAGTAGTAAATCGTCGATTTCAGGCGTAACTAAATCACTGGCAGAATCAATTTTATGATACCATTCAAACTCGGTTAATCTTGAAATTGCTTTTGGCGACTCGCTTCTTGGTAAAATTACGGTTCCAAGTTTTAGATCGGACGTTCCCAAGACAAATTTTGGGTATTTTCATCGAGTTTAATATCTTTCTGATTCCAATCCCAAACATTAAAATCCATTATGCGTCAACGGCACCCATTGACATCTAATTCGGCATTAGAAAGCACAATTGACAAGATTCTGACAAATACTGAAAAAGACATCCTCACAAATATTAAATCCGGCCTGGATGAATCCCAGCAAAAACTCAATGATGCTATTCCTAAATTAGAGGGTGAATATGATAAAATTATCTCTGATGGCAAAAAAGAGGCCGATAAGCTCGAAAAACAGATCACAGGAAGCGCAGACATTGAAGCCAGAAACAAACAACTGTTGGTCCTAGAGGAGGCAGTTGAAAGGGTGTTTTCAGCAGCATTAGACCAAATTGCAAATGCTGATCGCAGTGGCGACTATTCGAACCTAATCAAGACTCTGATTGATGAGGCAATCAAAATTCTGGGTACCAGAGAAATTATTGTTTCAACAAATGCAAAAGACAAAAAAGTGGTCCAGTCAGCATTATCCGAGTTTTCAGGAGCAGAATTATCATCTGAGGTAGTCAAATGCCTTGGAGGAATCAAAGTCAAATCAAAAGACGGTGCCATGACATTTGATAATACGATCGATGCAAGAATTGAACGTATGAAGCCTTTAATAAGGAAAGAAATTGCAGCAAAATTCGGAGTAGGAAATTAAAAGATGGCAGCTCAGGGTAGAATTGTTTGGGTAAGTGGTCCTGCCGTAAGGGCAGACGGCATGTCTGATGCAAAAATGTATGAAACTGTAACTGTAGGAAATTCAAAACTAGTAGGCGAAGTGATTCGACTTACCGGGGATGTGGCATTTATTCAGGTGTACGAATCAACAAGCGGTCTTAAACCAGGCGAGCCCGTAGTTGGTACCGGAAACCCACTAAGTGTATTATTAGGTCCTGGAATTATCGGACAACTTTATGACGGTATTCAAAGACCACTAAGGGAATTATCCAAAGCATCCGGCTCATTCATCGGAAGGGGAATCACAACATCCGCTGTAGACATGACAAAAAAATTCCATTTTGTTCCGACTGCAAGTAACGGAGACGAAGCTGCTGCAGGAAACATCATTGGAACCGTTCAAGAAACTGATCTTATCGAGCACTCTATTATGCTTCCACCGGACCATGCGGGTGGAAAAATTTCAAACCTTGTACCTGAAGGAGATTATGATTTAGAGACTGTGCTGGCTACTACTGAGAAAGATGGACAATCAGCTCCGGTCAAAATGTATCACAGATGGCCTGTACGAAAACCACGTCCATATCACAAGAGATACGATCCGACCGTACCTTTACTTACCGGTCAACGTGTTATTGACACATTCTTCCCAATTGCAAAGGGGGGAACTGGTTCAATTCCAGGAGCATTTGGAACTGGAAAGACTGTTACATTGCACCAAATTGCAAAATGGGCTGATTCCCAAGTTGTTGTTTACATTGGTTGTGGTGAGCGAGGAAATGAAATGACTGAGGTACTAGTTGAATTCCCACATCTCAAAGATCCACGCAGTGGAAAACCACTAATGGACAGAACCGTCCTTGTAGCAAATACTAGTAACATGCCTGTGGCAGCAAGAGAGGCAAGCATCTACACTGGTGTCACAATTGCAGAATATTACAGAGATATGGGCAAAGACGTTGTACTTGTAGCAGATTCAACAAGTAGATGGGCCGAATCACTTCGAGAGATGAGTGGCAGGTTAGAGGAGATGCCTGCAGAAGAAGGGTATCCATCATATCTTGCATCACGATTGGCAGAATTTTATGAAAGAGCAGGACGTGTTCAGGCAGCTGGCAGTCCGGAGCGTGACGGTTCAGTCACTTTGATTGGTGCAGTATCTCCATCCGGTGGTGACTTTACAGAACCGGTTACAACCCACACGATGAGATTTATCAAAACCTTCTGGGCCTTGGATGCAAAACTTGCATACTCTAGACATTACCCATCAATCAACTGGATGAACAGTTATTCCGGCTATCTTGCAGATATTGCAAAATGGTGGGGTGAAAATATCAGTAAAGACTGGTTTAGCATTAGAAGTGAAACTTATGGTGTTTTACAAAGAGAAGATACGCTAAAAGAAATTGTCAGACTCTTGGGTCCTGAAGCATTACCTGATGAAGAAAAATTAATTCTTGAAGTTGCAAGAATGATAAAGATTGCCTTGTTGCAACAAAACTCATTTGATGATGTTGATACCTACTGCAGTCCGGAAAAACAATTCAAATTAATGAAATTATGCATTGACTTTTACAAAAATGGACAGCAAGCACTCAAGGAGGGTGCAGCACTATCTGACATACGTGAATTAAACGTGGTAAGCAGCCTACTTAAAGCAAGAATGGATGTCAAAGACGATGAGATGCCAAAACTTGATCAGTTAGATAGGGACATGCAGGAACAATTCAAATCAATTTCAGGAGTTAAAGTATCAAATTGACGGCAGAAGGCGGGGTTCAATACAGCAAGATTGCAGAAATCAAAGGTCCTCTAGTTGTAGTAGATGACGTTGAAAATGCAGCGTTTGACGAACTCGTTGAAATTGAAACCACAGAGGGAGAAAAAAGACTGGGCAAAGTTCTCGAAGTAGGAAACGGCAAAGCAATCGTGCAGGTCTTTGAGGGAACAACCGGATTATCAATCTCTGGAACCAAAGCAAAATTTGTAGGTAAAGTAATGGAGATGCCCGTATCAAAAGAGGTACTTGGCAGAGTATTTGACGGTCTTGGAAGACCAAAGGACGGACTCCCGGATCCAATTGCTGATAAATTTGTAGACATTAACGGGGAACCGATGAATCCAGAACAACGTGAATATCCAAAGGATTTCATTCAAACCGGCATATCTGTAATTGACGGATTAATGACTCTGGTTAGGGGACAAAAACTCCCAATCTTTTCTGGCTCTGGCATGTCCCACAATCTTTTGGCAGCGCAAATCGCAAGACAGGCAAGTGTTGTTGGAAAACAAGATGATTTTGCCGTGGTATTTGCAGCCATTGGTGTGCAATACAGCGAGGCTGAATATTTCAGAAGAAGTCTTGAAGAATCAGGCGCACTAAAGAGAAGTGTTCTATTTCTTAATACGGCAGACGATCCTGCAATTGAAAGAATCATCACTCCCCGTGTGGCATTAACTGTAGCAGAATATCTGGCATTTGAATTGGGAATGCATGTTCTAGTTGTAATTACTGATATGACAAACTATGCAGAAGCACTAAGAGAAATTAGTGCGGCAAGAGAAGAAGTTCCGGGAAGAAAGGGGTATCCGGGCTATCTTTACACCGACCTTTCAACGCTTTATGAAAGGGCTGGAAAACTCAATGGAAGAAAAGGAAGTGTTACCCAGGTTCCAATTCTATCAATGCCCTCTGATGATATTACTCACCCAATACCTGACCTTACCGGTTACATTACTGAGGGACAAATAGTAGTTGGCAGGGATTTATTCAGACAGGGAGTTTATCCACCAATCAATATTTTGATGAGTCTTAGCAGGCTGATGAAGGACGGAATTGGTGAAGGAAGTACTAGGGAGGATCACAGTGAAGTTTCCAACCAGGTCTATGATGCATATTCAAGAGCTCAGGAGGTAAGGGCACTTGCCGGTATTGTGGGTAAAGCAGGACTGACTGAAATCGATCTCAAATATTTGGACGTGGGTGACACATTTGAAAAAGAATTCCTTACACAGGCAACTGATGAGAATAGAACCATTGATGAAACACTGTCTCTTTTGTGGAAGATTGTATCAAAATTACCAAAGAATGAGATTACTAAAATCAAAGACAAGCACGTAGAACAATATTACAAGGAGGAATAATAATGTCATTTGGACAAAACGTTGCAGCAACAAAAATCGAACTTTTCAAATATAAAAAATCCTCCCAAATTGCTGTAATGGTTCAGCAAATTTTAGATGACAAGCGCAAGGTTCTCTTGAAAAATATTGAAGAGATGATTCAAGAAGCATCCAAGGCAAGGGGTGGAATCTGGGATCCTTTACAGGATATTTACAAATCAGTCAATGAAGCATATCTTGCGTTAGGTACGAACACTGTTGATTCTGTGGCAGAATCTACTCCGCCCGTAATGGAAGTAGACGTTCATGTTAGAAGAGTCGTTGATGTTAAAATTCCGGCACTTACCGTAACTGAGAAAGATACCAAATCAATGCCTTATGGATTTGCAGATACAAACTCTTCAATTGATAGAGCCGCAAAACAAATCAAAGAATTGATGCCAAAAATCTGTAAAGCGGCAGAATATGAAAATTCCATTTTCAGTCTTGCAAAAGCATTAGAAAAGACGCAAAAACTACTAAACGCACTTGAAAACGTCATTATTCCCCAATACAAGGATAATATTCGATTTATTCTCTCCACTCTTGAAGAGAGGGAAAGAGAAGAATTCGCAAAGTTAAAAAAAGTGAAAGAAAAGATGGAAAGTGGAAAATAATGCCAAAAGAGGAAATAAAAAAATTACTTGAAAATTCAAAGAAGGAATTGGATGGAAATTATGATAGTTTTGTAAGCTCTATCAAAGATGATCTAACATTATTCAAAAAGAAAACCCTGGATCGAATTTGAGTTGTTGTTATCTCATCATGATTTAAATATGGATATTATGGAGCCTGATCATAAATGAAATCTATCGTCATGTTACTTTTGGCAGCATCAGCAATTTCAATTCTCGGTTCAACCGGAGTTGCATTTGCAGAAGAGGGTGATGCATCTAGTGGCGACTCTATGAAACTCTTGGGTGCTGGTTTGGCCTTTGGCATTGCAGCCGGCGGAGCAGGAATAGGTCTTGGTCAAGTAGGTGCTGCAGGTCTTGCAGTCATTAGTGAAAACCCGGCTTTGCAGTCAAAGGTGTTCATCTTTGTAGGTATGGTCGAATCAATCGCAATCTACGGCATAGTTATGATGTTTATCATCTTGGGACAATAGTCCAGACTAATATTCTTCAAATTTTTAGGTTTTTTATTTAATTATATTTTAGCTTGTTAACATCCAAAACCCTGGAACAGTACCTGCATTTGAGAACCCTTCCTTCCCTGTCAATAACATCCATTACAGATTCAATGTGTTCTGTACTATTTGTAATACAATCAGGATTTGAACATCTGAAAATTCTATCAATCTCGTTAGGTAATGACACCCTTCTCTTCTCAACAAGCTTGTATTCTCTTATCATGTTGATTGTCGCAGTTGGGGCAATTACTGCTATCTTGTTTGTATCATCGTCTTTTAGAAACTTGTTTTCCACCTTGATAATGTCTTTTTTCTTAAATTTCCCACTTGGAACATTCAAGGCTATGGTAATTAGACTACCGTCATTACCATCAATTCTTAATGCCCCGAGAACCTGAAGGCCCTTTCCTTCGTCTATATGGTCAATTACAGTACCCTCCTTAATTCGTCGAACCATAAGGTCGGACTGTTCCATCAGAATACTTTGTATAGTCACCTGTATATATTATTGAAAGAATGAACGAATTTTACCAAAAAGATATCATCTCAATTAAGGATTATACCCGGGATCAGCTGGAGACTATCTTCACATCTACTGATAAAATCATGCAATTGAATCCAACTGATAGACGAGAAATTTGTAAAGGCAAAACACTGGGATATCTGTTTTACGAGCCAAGTACTAGGACCCGTCTGAGCTTTGATTCTGCCATGGTGTCAGTTGGTGGAAATTCATTGGGAATCTCCGACATTACATCCTCATCTGCCCAAAAAGGCGAGAGTCTTGCTGATACTGTTAGAATAATGTCAATTTATTCGGATGTTCTGGTTTTACGCCACCCTCTGGATGGCTCTAGCAGATTTGCCGCAGAAACTTCTGACAAACCAGTCATCAATGCAGGCAGTGGTACTGAAGAGCATCCAACTCAGGCAATTCAAGATTTGTTTACAATTAAAAAAGAAAAGAAAAAGATTGACGGCTTAAAAATTGGGATTGTAGGTGATCTAAAGTATGGACGAACCGTCTACTCTCTATTACACGGCCTGGGAAATTACGACGTTGATGTTAGATTGATCTCCCCTGAATCACTAAGAATAAGATCTGATTCAATTTATGAAATAAAAAAGAGGTTGGATTTTACTGAATCTACTGACATTGAAGATCATCTGGATGATCTTGATGTTCTGTATGTAACAAGGATTCAAAAAGAGCGATTCCCTGATGAGGAGGAATACCTCAAAGTCAAAGGAAGTTATGTTGTAGGATTAGACATGTTAAAGCGCATGAGGGCCGACTCGATAATTTTGCATCCTCTGCCAAGAATTGATGAAATCTCTGCAGATGTTGATAAAACAAAAAATGCCAAGTACTTTGAGCAGGCTGAATATGGAAAATATACACGTGCTGCTCTGTTAGGTATGATTCTAAATGAGAATGGATTTTAGTTTTTAAGAAAATCCGTATTCCATATATCTGGAGACATCTCAATATGACTATTGACCGAAACAAAAATTATTCCAATCTTTCCTTTAGACCTGGTATTATTTCCAAGACAAGAACTTCCGCTTCGAATTTTTGAGCCTCGTTACAAGCAATTAGTTGATGACTGTATGATTGGGGATGGTCAATTTGGAGTATGTCTGATTGATGAGAATAATTCCATCAATGGCTGGAATTCACCTAAATTGGTAGGTACTATTGCTAAAATTTCAAAATGTGAGGATGTAGAACTAGATGGATTACAATTACACATTGAAACAATTGGGAGAAATTCATTTAAAATTAAAAAAATTATTCCGCCATCCATTACACAACCGGCAAATTATGATCCGCTCTCAGTTGAGGGTCATCAGGAAATTTCTGAAATACATGAACAAATTGGAACAAAAGAAAAAATGTACATACAAGCAGAAGTTGAAATGATTCACGAAATTGATGAGAACATCCCACTTGAGAAATGGGAAAAACTCGTAGACCTGTGGAAAAAGAAAATCATCAAACAAGCTTTGCCGGAAAGTGTTGATTCTCACTCACTGGATCATGTATTGGAACAGTACTATCTTAATACTGATACGCCGACAATTGACTACATTTACTCATTGTCGGCCATTGGGGCCAAGGATCCCAATGAGTTACAACCAATTTTAGAGGCGGCAACTATGGATGAACTAATTAAGCGAGTAATGGTATTATTTTCAGTATAGATATGATGATGGATCTGAAAAAATTTGTAATATTTGCACTAGCTGTGTGCTTGTTGTTTCCTGCAAGTAGCAGCAACAGTGTTTATGGACATGGAAATGGCATTGATACAATTTCCTCAATAGACATTCAGGGAAAAAAACTCTCAATCTCTGTAGAGGTGCCAATATATTTTGAAAATGAACAGGAACAAATCACAATCACTGCAACAGAGGATGCAACACAAGAAAATGCAAAAAACGTGACTTTTCTAATTGGTTTGTTTCATGAAAATGAAATGATATTTAGAAATTATTTTTTTGCCGATGATGGCGTCTTACAGATAAAAGTGATTCCTACACCGGAAAATGAAATTACAATTCATGGCGAACAGGACACTTTGCTTGGGGCATGGCATGGTACAGAATCCAATCCTATAGAGATTACAGGACCTCTGTTTAATTCTAGTGGCCTGTATAATTTTGAAATTGAGATACGAACTATTGACGAACCTACAAATGTCATAGATTCGGGAATTTATAATGCCGATCTGAGCGTAGTTGAGACTGTATCATTTCCTCAAAAGGACTCTGAAAATAATGACGTGGAATTCAGCTCAAAGTCGTATTTTGACTCAATTTCTAATTTCAAGTATGATCCTGATGCCAATCAAGTTACATTTGAAATGCCATTTGACTGGAGTGAAAAACAGATGTCTCATGTATCTGTAGTTCATGTAGAAACCCATTTTCCAAAAGATTTTGTAGAGTTTTTGTCTCTTGGTTATTCTAGTACCGTAAATGGAATTGAGCTATTCAAATCTTCAGTATCTGTCGATGATTATACGGAAGATGATGAAAGAATAGTGCATCTTGTTTTGTTACAAGATCATTTACGATATTTAAAAACTGAAATGAAAAAAGATCATAGTGACTTGCCTGAGAATATGAAATTTACAATTTCCATGAGTGAGGATAGGCCCTTTCCATTGGAGGCTTATACCAAAAGTGAAGACTTTAAAATAAATCTCTCATGGGATCCATTGAATGTGGAACCCGGTGTTGACACAACTTTCATTTTTACAATCAGGGATGGAAGGACAAATGATGTTCTAAGAAGCTCTGATTATACATTTGTAATAATTCAAAATGGGGAAGAAATTTACCGTGTATCTGGATTGGCCCAAATCGGTGGGGAATTTGAGAAATTCACCTTTGCTGAAGATCAAACCGGTCCCACAATTATTAAATTTGAAAATATTCGAAATACGGGACAAGAAACCGAATTTGCCTTGGTTGTTGTACCGGAATTTGGAACAATTGCCTTGTTGATACTGGTAATTTCCACGATGAGTATTATTTTTGTAACTAGAAAAAGTCAACTACGAATCTAAAGTGCCACCAATTTCACAGTATCCATATTTTTATTTCTCTGAAAATCTTTTGTAACTGTGGAGACTTTATCTGCATCCCCATTAATTACAAATAGTTCCATGCATTTTTTCTTTTCAATTTTACTATGAAGATGAGTTGTAATCAAATCTTCAAAATTATGCGTAATTCCCGAAACGATATGATCAAATTCGTCGTTGTGTACAACCAAAAGTATGGCATGAATATTTCCTGATAAATCCGCCTTTTGTTTTTCTTCTGATACAAACGTCCTGATTCCTGCCCTGATGGCCTCTGACCTACCGGAAAATCCCATTGAGGATTGAAGTCTGTCCAACTCTGACAGGATCTCATTGTTCAGAGAGATTGAAACTATTGGCATATACCTAATGTTATTAATTATCTTATAAGTTTAGCAATTAATCTTATTAAGATTTTATAAATTTATTAATAATCCGGATTGAATTGTTGCGTGAACACTCAAACAAAAATGGCAATTGCTGCAATTATGGTGGTAATTCCATTAGCATCAGTTGCAGTTTTTAGTACTAGTTCCAATCAGCAGTTTACAAATATTGATGATGATGATTCCAAACTAGAGATAATTTCATCATTTAATCCACTCTATGAATTTTCACAAATAGTCGGACAGGACAAAGTTGATGTTAATTTACTAGTCCCAGTTGGAGTTGAACCCCATGATTGGGAACCAACAGTAAAAGATGTTCAACAAATGCAAAAGTCTGATTTGATCGTAATTAATGGAATAGGTTTTGAGAACTGGGTTGATGACTTGGTTGACACCGGATATCGTGGTACCATAATTGATACCAGTAAAGGCATTGTAACTGCGCCCGCAGATGAAAATGATGATCATGGGCATTCGGAAGGTGATCCACATATTTGGCTCAACCCTGTTTATGCAAAAAAGCAGGTTGAAAACATTGCAGTTGCATTTTCAGCGGCAGATCCCGACAATGCAAATTTTTATCACGCAAATGCCATACAGTATGGTGAAAAATTAGACTCGCTTGATTCTAAAATCAGAAGCGAACTGTCAAGTTGTAATAATAACGATTTCATTGCATTTCATGATGCATTCTCTTATTTTTCAAAAGAATACGGCTTGAATCAACATACCATTCTTTCAGTAAATGATCTTCATGGGGAGATTACCGCAAAAACACTGGAGAAAGTTATTTCAAAAGCCAGAGAATTAAATATCAAAGTAATTTTTAGTGAGGAATCTGTTAATACAAAAACTTCCCAAATAATTGCTAATGAGATAGGTGGAAAAGTTATGGTTTTATCTCCAATTGAAATTGTTTCTGAAGGTGATTACATTTCTAAAATGAGTCAAAATCTTGAAAATCTAAAGGAGGCATTATGTTGAAAATAGTTGAAATCAACAATCTTACTGTTCAATATCCCGATGTGAAGGCTCTAGATGACATTAGCTTGGTGGTTAATCAGGGCGATTTTCTGGGCATAATTGGACCAAACGGTGCTGGAAAATCGACACTTTTTGCATCGATGCTTGGATTACATACAAAATACAAGGGAACAATCAAATTTTTTAATCAAGATATTAAAAAATCAAAAAACTATTTGAAAGAACTTGGCTATGTTCCACAAAGGCCAATCTTTGAGCAAAATTTCCCGGTAACTGTTACTGATGTTGTTAGAATGGGATTAAGAAAGGAATCTGATGAAAATAAAATCGATGAAATTCTACAACAGCTGTGGATACATGAGCTACGTCAAAGAAGAATTGGGGAGTTGTCTAGTGGGCAACAACAACGTGTCTTTATTGCAAAGGCCTTGGTAAACAATCCAAAAATTTTGATTTTAGATGAGCCGGTAACAGGAATTGATCAACAAAGCATCGATCTGTTTTACAGCATTTTACGTGAATTAAATTCTAAACAAAAAATCACAATTATTTGGTCATCACATGATTTGGATGCAGTCAACCAACGGGCTAATCACGTGGCATGTCTTAATAGAACGCTGTTCTTTCATGGTGAATCTGAAAAATTCTTTTCTGATGATCAGCTAGTTAAACAATATTCAGAGGCCTCAATGCAGGAACATATGCATCATCATTAATCATGTCTTTTGAAATTCTGACTTTTAGTTTTATGCATAGGGCATTAATTTCCGGAATTGCAATCGCAATTCTATGTTCGGTGGTTGGATTATTCCTGGTTCTGAGACGTTATTCCCTGTTTGGTGATGCAATTGCGCATTCATCTTTTGGTGGGATCGCATTGGGATTACTGCTAGGAATCTATCCATTATGGGCAGCATATGGTGTTTCAATAGCTAGTGCATTGGTAATTACAAAAATCAAAGACAGGTACAATATTTCAGGAGATGCATCAATTGCGGTACTGCTATCTTCAGGCATAGCTGTTGGTCTTGTAATTATCGGATTATCCGGCGGCTTTACAATTGATATCTTTAGTTTTCTTTTTGGTAGTATTCTGCTTGTTAGTGTAGATGACACCGTACTAGTTTTGGCATTAACTGGCGCAATTCTAATTATAATTTTATTATTTTATCGACAAATTCTCTATTCCACATTTAATGAAGAACAGGCCAAAGTCAGTGGAATTCCCGTAGAAAAAATAAATTATCTGATCGTATTTATGGCAGGAATCACCGTAGTTACCTCAATTCAGCTTGTTGGCGTACTGTTAATTTCAGCCCTTTTTGTAATTCCAAATGTTACTGCAATTATGTATGGAAAAGGATTCAAGCACACTGCGGTAATTTCAATGGGATTATCTGTTTTTTCAGTTGTTGCAGGGATTCTAATCTCCTATGTGCTTGATATTACCCCTGCCGGAACCGTTGTCCTGATATCAATTGGATTACTTGCAGGAACCATGGGAATAAAGTCTGCAGGATTACTCTCTAAGAACTAATCAGAGAATTTAATCGTCTTTTATCTTGTATGCTTTTTACATAAAACAGCGATGTCGCAATAATTCCCAAAGCAATCAACGGTGAAGCAAATTCAGTATATTTTATTTCAACACCATCATCATTTGATTCTCTGATTTGAGAAATACTTGCCGGAATTTCTGTAATCTTTACTGTTCCAATTTTATTTGATTGCTGTTCAACAAACCATACATTGGCATTACCATCTGATGCCATAAATTGGATAAAAGATGCTTCAGTTGGAATTGGAATTTCCATCAAATCACTGTTATCTGGATCGTAAACTCCCAATCTATCTATGGTATGCTGTGCAAACCAAATGTTGCCATATTTGTCAAATGTCATGCCAAATGGTAGTGCATCATCATCAGGCACAGAAATTTTCTCAAATGTCTCCAAAACTGGGTTAAATTTGGTGATTGCCAGGCCTGTGTGTTCTGCAATCCATAGATTTCCATCCTCATCGAAAATCAGGGCTTCGGGAGCCTGTAAAATTGTCTCAGTTGGGATCTGAGTCAACTGATTACTTTGAGGATCAATGAATCCTATTTTACCTGTTCCGCTTGTCGAATACCAAATTTTTCCATCCCCGTCAAGAGCTAATGCAAATGGCAGTGACTGTTTGTCTGGCAGAACTATTTCCTCAAATGTATCCTGTTCTGGCAGATATTTTAGAATTCGATCCTTGTTTACAACTGTAATCCAAATATTATCCTCAAAATCCGCCTTGATGAATAGTGGCGTATTTTCTGATATTACCGGATCCAGTTTTGGAATTGTCCTAGTTGTAATTTCCTTGCTTTCAATATCGATAAATCCAATTTGATTTCTTGGCGTGTCCATAAACCAGATCCTTCCTTTGTTATCCTGTGTTAGAAATGTTGTAGCTAATCCGTCAAATGAATATGGTGTGAATTCGTTTGTTTCAAGCGAAAACTGCCACAAACGTGGGGCAGATGCATCACTGATCCACAATGAATCCCTCCCATCATAAACCGGGAATAACGGCTTTGCATTCTCTGGTAAATCATATTCAATAATCTGTGTTTGAATATCTGTTAATCTGGGTTTGACAAGCAAATTCAAAATCTTTGATTCATTTGCATTTTCAGTCCTTTGTACTTCAATTTCTACCAGCCATTCTCCTGAAAATCCAAATGTTAACTCGCCCTGGAATTCGTGGGGTCTGTCTTCTTTTTCCTGTTTCACAAGTTTAACGGGAACCTCAATCGGGGAAATATTCTTTGAGGGATTTGACATTTTTACCTGAATTTGGTTTGAATCATGAATTGGCATACCCTCAAAATCACTTATTTTAACATGGATTGTGTTTGTCCCACTTGAAAATGGGTAAATCTCAATATCGAATTTTGTGTTTTCTGTAAATTCTATTGTTTTGAATCCATATACGATTTCCTGTGCATCCACTTTTTGAATTTGACCGGCAGGCAATGTTCCATTTGTTAGCAATGCCACTATTCCAAGAAGCATAATTCCTAGTGCTACATCCATTTTCAATGATCTCTTTAGTTTTTTATGGACTGAAATCTTCTTGCCTGTTGAAAAATTTTTTTCAGCACTTTTTTGCACTCCAAGTTGGAAATATCCCCCCAATCCAATCATTATTGCGGCAATTGCTATTTTGAGGATGATTAACTGGCCAAATACTGATTCTGTAATCAGTCCGAGATCAGTTTCCAAGAACCACATTAGAGTAGGTCCGGTAATTATTACAATTCCAACTGAGATGATAAATGCAATAGAAAACCTTGGAATCATAACCAGGCTCATCTTTTCCCTGTTTGCATCTTTTAGTAGTGAAAATGTTGGAAGTAACGTAAAGACAAAATAGATTATTCCCCCTATCCAAACTGCAGCAACTAAATTATGAACATAGTCCAATGCCAGTGCCCCGACTTGTTCACTGGCTGCACCATGTCCAATCAAACTAGAAGTTGAAATTAATACTAGAGATGCGACAAGCATTGGAATTTGATTCTTCCTTGATAATGTCCTTTTCCTATCCATTCCAAACCAAATACCAAGTAAGACTATTGTGATAATCATTCTAGCAAGCCAAACTGTACCAAAATATGTCCCAATCACATCAAGGAGTGATGCTTCTAATCTGATTGTTTGAACCATGATCGTTAGAATATCTGAAATGAATACAAGCATCAATCCAATGCCCGTGATTGACATAAATTTTCCGTGATGAAAAATTTCCACCTTGTCCCACTCATCTTTGATTAGTTGTTTGTTTTGCGTTCCCCAAATTAGTAATGAGGCAATTACTACACCCAAAACAATGGTCTGACCTACAATTCCTGGAAATCTTGCCCCTGCTTCAGGTAAAAATATAATTTCCGAATTTACTAGTGGCAGATTCGGATCTATGATTTTGACATCCCCAACACCAAACAAGAATGCACTTGGTACCAAATGTCCGTCAACTTTGGAGAGAACCTTGACTGATGCAGTGTATACTCCATCATCCAATGGTGGGGTGGTTACTATTAGTGATAATTCTCCTTTGTAGTAACTGGTATCCCTGTTATCAATTTGACTTCCCTCACTATCAAAAATTTTGATTTCACTAAAATTGATGTCGACTGGTTCTGAAAAATATACAATTACCTCCGATGTTCCTACCGGCGCATTTGATTTCAAACTTGGAATGGTATCTTCTGTAAATGGATGGGCCGCTGCAAATGGAATTGAAATCAATGATAAAAATAATAAAATAATTAGAAATTTTTGCATTTGTTGATAAGATCATTTATGACAATTTAAACAGTTAATTCTTTTCCAAATTTGTACCAATGTCCATAAAGATAATAACCTATGATGTCCAATAATGGTCGTGAAGATAGCATTTTTGGGCTTTATTGTTTTATTATTTTCAGTTGGTATGATGATGATTATTCCTTCATTTGCACATACTACAGTTGAGGTTGAACAGTACAAGATTGAAGTGGGTTGGAGTGTTGAACCCCCCGTAGTTGGAATTCGAAATGATATTATTTTTAAAATTACTGAACCAGGCGACAAGGAAGGCACATACACGGGTATTACCAATGCTTTCAAAAGCACTGATGCGACTATAATGTTTGGAGGCATTTCTAAAAAAATTGATATAAACTCTGATCCAAGACCCGGATATTATTTCTCGCCTATTATTCCAACCAAGACTGGAAGTTACTCTGTTGAATTAAAGGGGGAGATCCGTGATGTATCAGTTGATGTAAAAATCCCGATTGAGGATGTAGAACCCACTGCAATCTTGGATTTTCCTTCTAGTACTACTAACGGCGGTGATGCCAATATTGATGCCTTGAGACATGCTATTGCACAGAATCAACAAGATATTATGAATCTGCAAGAAAATGGCGTATCATCTAATGGTGGCGCATCTTATGACTTTGCCATATTTGGATTATCAATTGCAGCAGCGGCAATTATTCTGGCAATAATATCTTTAGTAAAAAGAAAATAGAAAAAGAGGAATTCCTAAAATCTTGGAACGACTCTTGATTTTGCGGTCACTGCTACGATGCTTATGATTGCGACAGCTAGTATCATCATTGCAATTGTACCAAATTCTGGGACAACGTTTGTGAATACAACCTGTTCACCAATTGGTCCTGTTTTAGGATCATCTATACCATAACCTTGGAAGGTAACCATGACGTCTACTGGATCAAAAGAACCAAGTGGCGCTGTTGTATGTGTACCTGTACCATCGTGATGATGTGCATCTATGTCCATCAAAACTTCTTCATCGTTTTGTGTAACCATTATGTCGTGGTTTACATGTTCGGCATTTTCACCATAGAATTCAATGAAAATCTCCATTGCTTCTCCTGCTGTTGGTTCTGAAGTCCAAATTGAAACCATCGTACCATCTGATAACATGCCAGTTGCGCTTGGGTTCTCCTCCCTCTCTAGAGCAGGATCATCGCCCCCCATACTTCCGCCCATGTTATTTTCTTGAGCTTCTGCTTCTTGTACTATGATCATACCTATCATCCAAGGATGTACTATACAATAGTAGGGAACGTCTCCTACTTCAGTTGGACTCCATTGAAATGAACTTCCTGCTATTACTAGACTGGAATCAAACAATGCGCCAACTGAATCACTATCTGATGCTACACCCGATGTGAATGTATGTGCTGCACTATCTGTATTTGAGAAAATTACTACTCCTCCAACATCAACAGTTGCAGTACTTGGAGTGAAACATCCTTCTGGTGTTGTCTCACAACCTGCTATACCAGAACCTTCTGCTGCTTCAATAGTTACCTCTGAATGATCTGCAAAAGCAGCCGGTGCCATTGTGGCCATACCTGCTACAAGTGCAAATAGTACGAAGAATGAGCTAAGTGCTTTAGTCTTCATTAAAGAAATTATTGTCAGGATCCATAAAAACCTCTCTAGTAATTTCAGGTTGTAGAACTAGTTTCTTTTAAACTGGTACAGCTTTAGAATTCCAAATGCTGGAATTCCAACATACATTCCCAAATTAAGCGCAATCACGGATATTCCCAGTCCTAAAACTTCCGCTTCTGAACCCTCATCAGCTAGTGACATTATAGATAATGTTGAAAGCATTGGGGTGATCATGGTTTTTACCGCCCCTTTAAACACAGGATTCTCTCTTTCCCAGTCTGCAACTGTTGGTGCAAATGAATAGTACACCGTGTTAAATCCGCTCATGAATGCAGTACCCGACGTTGTACTAAATAACGTGCTATCTCTGATTTCTCTAAGTAGCTGGACTTGGGGTGCTAATTCAGTTCCATATGCTGCAGTTGCAATTAAACATCCACTATCTGGGGGTGTTGTCTCAGGAACCTCCACCTCATCAACTACCGGAACCTCCACCTCATCAACTACCGGAACCTCCACCTCATCAACTACCGGAACCTCCACCTCATCAACTACCGGAACCTCCACCTCATCAACTACCGGAACCTCTTCAGATTCTTGTACTGTTAGTAATCCTAACATCCAAGGATGCACTATACAAAAATAATCATATTCTCCTAATTCTAAATCAGTTGTATCTAATATGTAGGATTGGCCTGCCCCTATCAAGCTTGAATTAAATTTTTTACTTGGACCATCATATGCATTCCCACTCGTAAATGTGTGGGGATCATTATCAGTATTTGAGAAAATTACTTTACCGCCCATGTCAATTGTTGCGCTATTTGGTGCATAACATCCATCCAAATTCTCACAACCTACAGTTCTAGAGCCTGCTACGGGCACAATTGTAATTTCCGAATTACCTGCAAAAGCAGATGACGGTGTCATTGCGATAATACTTGTTACAATAGTAAATAATATAAAAAAAGAATAAGCTGTTTTGGTTTTCAATGCTACAGTTCTCGTCTGGATCCATAAAAACCTCACTAGAATCCCCAAAATTTAAAATCTGTTTTTCTTACTTTGACACAACATTAGAATTCCAAATGCTGGAATTCCAACATACATTCCCAAATTAAGCGCAATCACGGATATTCCCAGTCCTAAAACTTCCGCTTCTGAACCCTCATCAGCTAGTGACATTATAGATAATGTTGAAAGCATTGGGGTGATCATGGTTTTTACCGCCCCTTTAAACACAGGATTCTCTCTTTCCCAGTCTGCAACTGTTGGTGCAAATGAATAGTACACCGTGTTAAACCCGCTCATGAATGCAGTACCCGACGTTGTACTAAATAACGTGCTATCTCTGATTTCTCTAAGTAGCTGGACTTGGGGTGCTAATTCAGTTCCATATGCTGCAGTTGCAATTAAACATCCACTATCTGGTGGTACTACGGGCACAATGGGAGTTAGTGCATATGCATCCCCCACTCTAATTTCAAATGAAACAGTTTCTGGTGGAATTGGCGTAAACAGTATTCCTTCAACTGTTAATTCCATGGTGTATATTCCATCTTCAGGAAATTCAACTTTTAATCCTTTTATTAATCCCTCTGTGTGCGTCAAAGGAGTTTTAAAAATGGTTTCACCAGATTTTGAAATTAATATTTTATAATCTATATGCATTTGAGTTTCCTGTTTCACAGGATTTATGAATTCTATAACTAATCTGGTTAACTCTCCTGGTATAATATCCTCATAAGATATTTTTACATCAAGTGTTTTTTGACTGGTAGGTAATGTCTGTGATTCGGCAAATACTGGAATGAGAAATAATGGAATTAGTAACATTGCAAGTAAAACTTTCATACGTTTACCTTGAAAATCGGAAATAAAAGTCGTACTCTGTTTTCCAAACAGAAAAAATTCTCACGCATGGAAATACTGTGCCAACTTTAAATATGGAATAAACGCAATTCATCTAATGTATAACAAGATTGTATTACTCATTTCACTTGTTGGTATTTTCTCAATTGTCACCGTTCTACCTGACGCCTTTGGTCATGGATTTGGTTCAGATCAAGCCGAGGCAATCACTTTTGGTGATATGGAAGTAACTGTAAGTACGCAATTGAGTCCGGCAGACATTACGGTGGGTGACATTGATTCTGCTAACATGAAAGTTCGCTTCTTTGACACACTGACTGATACAAATCTTGACAAAGTAACATACAGGGTAGAAGTTTGGCAAAGTGGTGAGCTTTTAGCTAGAAATTTGTTTTATGACATGGATGGAAGATTGGATGTTAAAATCAAACCAAAAACTGATTGTAATGAAATTGATCTTCATAAATGTTCAAGTTATGGTGGTTCAGAGCATGTGAGTGCCCCAGGTGCTTTATTTGTACAGGGAGCAGATTGCACTGATGATAATTTAGATATCTGTGGTAGACCCCTAATTACAGGTCCTATATTTGTTAAAGGTGGGTTATACAAGATCAGAGTCGATATTGAGGCAGCTACTAGTCCAAGAACCGTGGTGGCAAATTTACTAAGTTATGAAACTTTTGTCAGTGTTGCACAAGCACAAAACTTTTCTTTCCAAACGGCAAACGCTGAAGAAATTCCAGTCGTTGTAAAAACATACTATGATGATATTGATAATTTTAAATTCGACACATCAGATAATTCGATTTCATTTGAGATGCCATTTGATTGGAGCCCAGATTATGTTCGTTTGGTACAGCTAGTACATGAGGAAGTCAGAATTCCAAAAACATTTGCGCCTTATGCAGATGGAAAACAATTCAAAGGTTATGTGAATGGTGTTGAACTTGGTCAGGGTGCACTACTTAATGATCCCTATACATCTGAGGATATCAATACCATTCATTTTTTAATTACAAAAAGTGAGTTGGAAAAAATTAACAAAACCCTTGGTCCTTCTAATTATGATAATTTGCAAATGGACTTGAAATTAGTTCCATTGGAAGGATATTCAAAAAGTTCTACGGAATTCTCTCTTGTGGACACAACAAACTATGAAAAAGTTTCAACCACTGTAAATATTTCATGGGATGGAAGATATGGTGCAGATCAAGAAATTCCGTTTGAATTCACCTTTTTTAATGAAAATAGAGAACTAATCAAAGATGTAAGATATGCCTATGTTGTTTTAGATGAATTTGATAACGAAATAGCACGAAATGACAAAATCGATTCTGCAAATCCCGGAATTCTTTCCGTTGAGGGAATAGATGTGCAGAAAATCTATGTTCCTTCTCAAGGACAAATACGTTTTGATCTTTTAGTTTATGGAACCGGATTTGATTATGATCAAACATATGCTGGAATAGGTTCGACAATTATTGAAATTGGTCCGGGCTCTGCTGTACAGTCAGTATCTGAAAAAACACCAATCCCCGACTGGATTAAAGACAATGCAGAATGGTGGGCTGCAGGAGAAATTGATGACAGCACTTTTGTTCAGGGCATTCAATATTTGATTAAAGATGATATTCTAAAGATTCCTCCAACAACTCCGGGTACCGGATCTGGTTTAAATGATATTCCAGACTGGATTAAAGACAATGCAGAATGGTGGGCTGCAGGAGAAATCGATGATAATTCATTCATTCAGGGACTACAATTCTTGATTAAAACAGGAATTATGAGAATACCGTCATAAGTTTTAAATAAATTTTGTATGGTAATAGTATAATGAAAGACATCAATGATCTCATGCCAAAAGTTCCTAACATGCGATGGGGAGCTTTGATGAACAAACCGCCAACAAATGACAAAGTTGAAGAAATGAACAAAATTTTTCCAAGTAATGGTAAATGGCACACAATTTTTGAAGAACAGGATCAAGTTACAGTTGATGGAAAAGAAATTCGAAAGAAAAATCCAGACAAGTGGACATAGATTGAAAAACCTCATCTTATTTGGATTTATAATATTCTCATCTGTGTTTGTAATTGGGTTTGATAACGTCTATGGACATGGTGTAGGAAGTGAAACTTTTCCCCCAGTAGATCTAAATGGAAAGCAAGTTACACTTGAAGTATCATCATCAAAAAATGATCCCAACACAAGTGATGATCAACAAATATCAATCTCTTTAATTGACTTTAACTCAAAAATCACTCTGCGGGATGTTACATTTCTAATCAAATCTGAGCGAGGGGAACAATCTCTTTTTGAACGAGAATTCAAAGCTGATAATGGATTCATAGTCATTAATTTTGTATCAGAAGAAACTGACTCTATTATTATTGAGGAAGAACCCAAGGGAGGAGGAGGATTATTTGCCTCATTATTGGGTCTTGAGAGCAGAATGGTTCATGTCAAAGGACCCAAACTAAGTGAAGGCGGATTATACAAGTTAGATGTTACTGTATTGACTGCCGATGGGTATTCTCAAAACTTGGATGTACCTCTAGTATTCAACGCTGGAATTTCCATAGCGCAAACATCCAGACATGATTTTGTTGATCCGAACTTTGGCGATCAAAATATACAGATAGTAACATACTATGATGAGATTTCAAATTTCAATTATGACTCTAGTTCAAAAGAGATCAGTTTTTTCATGCCTTTTGATTGGAACCAATCCAACATTAATCAAACATCAGTCGTTCATGAGGAATTAGTTATTCCAAAAACTTTTGGCGATTTACTGGTTTCCGGCTTTACAATGTATGTCAATGATGTACAATTATCACAAGACATTGTGAATACTGATGACTTTTCTGCTGATCAACGAATTGTTCATTTTATAATATATCAAAAGGAATTACAGAATATTTTTGATAATAATTCTAATTCAAACGGTATGAATTTTGTAATTAAACCAGATCTCGATTATGCTCATCTAAGTGCAGTTACAGATAACGGACAATTTAGAATTCTCGTATTCACAGAGCCTGAAAATTTAAAATCTGATTCAAATGTAAAAATATTTTTTGATGTAACTGATATTTTCCTAAAAAATAAACCCGTTGCAACCAATTACGAGTTTTCAGTGACTCAAGATCAAAGAATGATTTTTGAACAAAATGGAATCAGTACTGATTCAAAAGATGAACACAACATTGCAGAATTTGTTATTCCAGATGATGTCTCGGGCATTGTAAATTTAAATTTTAAAAATTTAGATCATAACAAGCTTGCAAAGGCAACATTTCCCATTGTAATTAATAGAATAACAACTGATGAGATTTCAATACCCGAATGGATTAGAAACAATGCATTGTGGTGGTCCCAAGAACAAATAGATGATCAAACATTCATTCAAGTAATTCAATACCTAATTCAAAATAATATCATTGTACTTACTCAAACTCCACAAGAGTCTTCAGGATCTGAAGAAATTCCATCTTGGATTAGAAACAATGCGGAATTGTGGGCCGATGGTCAAATAGATGACAAAACATTTGTTCAGGATTTGGAATTTTTAATCAAGATTGGAATCCTTCTTGTTTGATCGATTTTTGTTCGATCATTGAATCAGCATGTAGAACTAAAAAAGAGATATCATATTAAAGCAAGGCATCTCATAGATAAATTAATTGAAGACTATAAAACAAGATTGCCTGGAAAACCAACATCCGAATTCGAAGACACTGTCAACTCATTTTAGAATCTTGGGCTCAAAAATACATCTGCTGTTATTGATATTTTCATTAATGCTGATTCCACAAATTTCATTTTCTGAAGTGTTTGTTCCAGAAGATGAATACGCTGGCTATTTTGATTCTAATGGCATCTATACCGTTATTGGAAATGTAAAAAACGAGTTTGATTATGCTGTAATACCCACTATCACCGTATCAGTACAGGAGGATTCTGAAATATTTTCTAAAACTATTATACATGTACCCTTAGCATCCGGTGCTGAAATTCCATTTAAAATTAAATTTTTTGATGTTTCAAGCAATCCAATTTTGCTTGCAGTAGAATCATCCTATAAGAAAACCATCAAAGATATGATTCCGATAATAGTTCTTTATGATCAAACCCTGATAAAACATGATGATGGTCATCTTACTGGTAGAATTCAAAATACTGGTGAGCAAACTATCTACAACCCCAAAATCTTTGCAGTAATTCATGGCTACGAAAAAGTGTTGGACATTGGACAAAATATGGGATTTATTGAAAAAATCAAACCCGGAGAAATCTTGAATTTTTCAATGTATCCTGATCCTTCAATAAATGATGAAATTTTTTACTATAGCTGCTTTGCGCCTGTTGATACGACTGTAATTCCTGTCACTGCAAAGAAAAATGATGGCAATTTTGATTTTAGATATGATTCAGGAGCTTGGTATTCAGCTGCAAAATTTGATCAAGAAGGTACCACTCTTAGCATGAAGGGATACAACAGTTATCCATTAGAAACATATGCTAATTTTGAATTTCCTCCAATCTCTGGTACTGAAAAATTTGTCGTGACATTAAATGATGAACCTGTAGAATTTATACAAAGTATTGACGAGAGAGGATTTTGGCATGTTGCATTTCAAGTAGGTCCTACATCACAGGCCACGCTCAAAATTTCAGGTTTTGATAAAGGGCTACCTCTGGAAATGCCAAAAATTCCATCCTGGGTCAAGGCCAATGCTAACTGGTGGGCAGAAGACACAATTGATGATGATTCTTTCATACTGGGAATTCAATTTCTAATTAAAGAGGGAATAATAGAAATTCCTGCCTTGGTACAAAATTCCAATTCTAAATCATCTGAAATTCCATCCTGGGTCAAGGCCAATGCTAACTGGTGGGCAGAAGACACAATTGATGATGATTCTTTCATACTGGGAATTCAATTTCTAATTAAAGAGGGAATAATAGAAATCCAAATTGAATAATCTTATTATACAATTTTTACCAACGATAATCATAATTGATACCTCTAAAAGACGAAAATCCTCATCCTTCTGGATTTAAACCTGTAATGACAATTGCATTAATTGCAGCAAATGCTGTTATATTTTTTATTCAGGTTGCAATTACCGGACAGTTTTTTGATTTTGCAATGGTAGATGAGAATGGAGCCCATCTAAATACAATTAACATGTATTACAACTGGGGCGCTGTTCCAAACTGTGTTACCGGTGCAAGTGAATCTATTATTAATTTTGGCAGAGGTCCTGTTGCACTTTCATGTCCTGCTGTACCATACGTATCTTTACTGAGTTCAACTTTCATGCATGGTGGTCTGCTACATTTTGGTGGCAACATGTTATTTTTGTGGGTGTTTGGAGATAATATTGAACAAAAATTTGGAAAATTCAAGTATCTTTTAATTTATCTAAGTTGGGGGATTATAGCTGGATTAATTCACATAATTTCAGATCCTACCAGTCCAATTCCCGCAGTAGGTGCATCTGGTGCAATTTCAGGAGTTCTGGGTGCATATCTTATAATTTTCCCAAAAGCTAGAATTTTAACACTAATGGGTTATTTCATGATGCATATTCAGGCCAGATTCTTCCTACCTTTTTGGTTGGTTTTCCAAAATTTGCTTCCGTTCTTCGTACCCGGATCGGTGCGTCAGGTGGTGTTGCATTTCTTGCGCACATTGGTGGGTTTGTAGTTGGTTTTGGAACCGGATACATCTACAAAAAAATGCATAGGTCTAATTTTACATATGGTACAAGATATGGTTACAGACCAGACGATTACTGAAAGAATAAATTCTTGATTGTCTTTGGAATTTACATGCCTCTGATTACAGTATCGATGTATCCTGGCAGAACCCAGGAACAAAAAGATGAATATGCAAAAGCAATCACAAAATCAGCAGTTGACATTCTAAAAACAAAAGAAAGTCATGTTATTGTTGTTTTTGAGGATAATCCTAAAGAAAATTGGTTTCTAGCAGGAAAGCAATTGTAATGTCTGTATAGTATACGTACAGGATGAAAATTTGGATATGCAAATCCATGTTTTATTTTTAATTTGATCATGATATATTCATAAATTCCAATTTCATTTGTGACATATGATCATATACAAGTTGAGGTGAAGAAACATCATTTGGGTTCACCAACATATGAAGAACCTGTTTGTGTCTTGAACCGTCCCGGTAAACAGTCATGCCTTTTAGATCGATTTCATGTGCAAGCAGGTATGAAGATTTTACATCTTTTACTGTCACATCATATGGCATGTTGATTGTTATCGCAATTGTAAAATCTTCTGAATTGATGCCAAAGATAAACAAAATGAAATCAATTATCTTCAGAATTTAATATACCCTGATGATTGTGTTAGAAATCACATCGCATGCATTGGCAATGTATGCTCATATCAAATCACACAGGAATAATCCAAAAACCACGCCTTAATTTTTTTTAAAATATCTGACTGGAAAACACCCCCTCTGACCTAGTAGATGACATACATACACATAATCGATCTACATTTCTTTGAATAAATCTGCATAATAAGAAAATGACACATTTCTGATTGTACCACAAGTTTATCCTTTTATTGTCATTTGATTAATCAATTTTATGAAAAAGGTTGCAGTAGTTCAATTCACAGCTTCAACTAACAAAGAAATTAATCTCAAAAAAATAGTTTCGTTCATTTCAAAGGCAGCATCAAAAAATGCAGCTTTATGTGCATTTCCAGAATTCATGATGTTTTATACGAATTCCTCTCAGACTCCAAAACAATTGGCAAATTTATCTGAAACAATAAAAGGAAATTTTGTCACAACTATTGCAAAAGCTGCTAAAGATAATAAAATTCAAGTTGTAGGTTCATTTTATGAGAAAACCAGAGCAAAAGACCGTGTCTATGACACAGCATTTGTAATTGACAAGTCAGGCAAGGTGATCTCTACCTATCGTAAAATACACCTCTATGATGCATTGGGGTTCAAAGAGTCAGACAAAATCAAGGCGGGCTCAAAAATTACAAGACCCATCAAAACATCAATTGGAAAACTTGGCATGATGATCTGTTATGATTTAAGATTCCCCGAGATGTCAAGATCACTTGCAGTCGCAGATTCTGAAGTTTTAGTAGCACCATCAGCTTGGGTTAAAGGAAAAATGAAAGAAGAACACTGGATTACAATTAACAAGACCCGAGCAATAGAAAATGGATGCTACATGATTGCACCGGATCAAGTTGGAAATATTTACTGTGGACGAAGTTTAGTAGTTGATCCATATGGTAAAGTATTGCTTGACATGAAAAAGAAACAAGGAATCAGTTTTGTAAATATTGATTTGAATAAAGTAAAACAAACACGGAAGATTTTACCACTCTTAAAAAATAGAAGAACAGATGTTTATCCTACTTTGAAGGCTTAGTCTTTCTGCTTTTACAATTAAAATTGCCACATTGTTTGGTCCATTTTTGATTTCGTGAATAACGAAAGATTATCATCGGCCACTTACATACATCACACGGCATCTTGGTAGCTCGCATTCTTGCTTTTTGTAATAATGGTGATGATGCTTTACATCCGCCATAAAAATTAGAACAACCCATGAATCGTTTTCTTGTTGTTTTTGATCTGATTACCATTAATTCTCCAAACTTGCATTCAGGACAGGGTACCAGTCCATTTTTTGGAGAGTTTGTTCCAAGAATAATATATTTTTTTTCTTTTGATGACCAGGAAAGGAACCCGTTACTGTCAAAGTATTGGATAATTTCTTTTTTGAATATACTGGTTTTTGATTTTGTAGTTTTGACAACATGTCTCATTATTGGCTTTTTGATCTGCAACGTTTTGCTACTTGATTTTCTTGGCATTTTTAACAATGACTTTACTAAAACAATTTTTATAGGGAGCTGGGTCAGTCACATTTGTGGAAAAGGTTTGTGTTCTTGGTGCTGGTAGCACTAAATATGGAAAATTAAGTGAAAGTATTGCTGATATCACTACTCAGGCATCGGTTTCAGCCATAGAAAGTGCGGGAATCGATCCAAAAGAGATCAAGGCATCTTACATTTCAAACGTTTTTGGAGTAGCTGACAAGCAGGTCCACATTGGTCCTGTATTAATGAGCAGATTAGGAATTCCAGATAAACCCTCACTAACAATAGAGTCTGCATGTGGAAGCGGCTCTGTTTCTTTTAGAGAGGCCTATGCAAATGTTGCTGCAGGATTTTATGACTGCCTGGTTGTTACCGGCGTGGAAAAAGTAACTCATACTGGGACTGAATGGACAACAACCTACTTTGCATATTGTTCTGATTTTTTCTATGAAGGTCAAGCAGGTGCATCATTTCCAGGTCTGTTTGCATCAATGGCAAGGGCTTACTTGACAGAGTTTGATGCAACTGAAGAAGACTTTGCAGCAGTTGCAGTAAAGAATCATGATAATGGTTTTCTTAATCCAAAAGCACACATGCAAAAGAAAATTACCGTTGATGATGTAATGAATTCTACGGTGGTTGCAAGCCCACTAAAGCTTTATGATTGCTGTCCATTTTCTGATGGTGCAAGTTCTGTTATTCTTTGCTCTGAAAAGTTTGCAAAAGATCATGGTGGTGATTATATTGAGGTTATTGGTTCTGGCAGGGGTGGTTCATCTGCCGCATTACAAGGACGTGAACATATGACGACTATTCCTAGCACCAAACTTGCAGTAGCAGATGCATACAAGATGGCAGGTATTACCCCAAAAGATATTGATTTTGCAGAAGTACATGATTGTTTTACCATTGCAGAAGTTGTGGACACTGAAGACTTGGGATTCTTTGATAAGGGACAAGGTATTCAAGCTGTTCGTGAAGGTAGAACAAAATTAAATTCTGATATTTCTATTAATCCCTCGGGCGGTCTTAAATCAAAAGGACATCCAATTGGTGCAACAGGAGTTGGACAAGTGGTGGAAGTATTTGATCAACTAACTGGAAAAGCTGGTGAAAGAACTGTCAAAGATGCAAAAATTGGTTTAACTCATAACTTTGGTGCAACCGGGGCAAGTTGCGCTGTTCATGTATTCCAAAGTGTGTAAAATGACTGTTGAAGAACAACTTATTGAATATGCCAAGCAAGGAAAGCTTGTAACTCACAAATGTACTCAATGCGATTATCTTCATTTGTCTACTGCATATTATTGTCTAAAATGCGGTAGTAAGGGATTTGAGGATGTTGTTTTAGACGGCGCAGGCTCGGTTGTTACTTATACAATAATTACCGTGGCACCTGCAGGCTTTGAAAAATATACTCCATATGCTTTTGTTGTACTTCAACTGGAGAATACGGATTTGAGGATATCCGGATTTATGGCCGGAATTACCACTCCTGCAGATCTACCTGTTGGAACTAGGGCACATATTACCGGTTTTGATGAACGTGGAATCATCATTGAAAAGCAGTAAAATAATTTGCCTGAATTATTAAAAAAAATCAAAATCATTTCTTAATTATTTTATATATGTGATCATATTCATGTCAGTCGAAATTACTTGTGGTAAATGTGGTGAAAAGATCGTAAATATGAAGATGTTAAAATCATTAAAGGATGTACTAAATCCAACAAATGGAAAATGTCCATCATGTGGACAGAAACTTTCCACATCTGAGTTTTCACTTGATGTCCAAGACAAATAATTAAAAACGATCCCCCCATTAGATCAATTATAATTTTAAGGAATATGTTCAAAAATTGTAATAAATTATCTAGTCACAAGTCTTATTTACTCCATTAAATTTAGAAATAGTAGTGAAACAAACCAAAGAAGATCTAGAATTTGATCTAGATTCTGATGCTAACCTTGCTACAGATGCCAATCTTGTTAATAACTCTGAATTGGGCATGGATCTAGATGATGATGATGACATGGACGACTCTGATCCAAAAAGAAGTGGAATCCTACAATCTACCTCAAAACGTGTCAGAATGATCTTTTCTGTCATGGCAAGCCCAAATAGGATTGATATCCTAAGAATCCTGAATTCTAAAGGCCCATTAACCTATTCTGAATTAAAATCCTTGGCTGGTTTCAAATCTAAAAAAGAAAGTGGAAAATTTGCATATCATTTGAGAAAATTACTAAGACAATCACTTGTTGCATTAAATAAATCTGAAAGACGCTACACTATTACAAATCTTGGTAAACTAGTTTTAAGTTTAGCACGACAAATTGAAGAAAGATCAATCATTGAAAGTGGAAAGATGTATGTTAGAACATCTTCTGAATCAATTGAAGAATTCAATTCACACAAAATTATCCAATCATTGGTCCGTGAAGGTAGCCTTCCATTAGAACTGGCACAAAAAATTACAGAAGAAGTAGAAAATAGAATTTACAAATACCAAACAACCTATCTGACAGGTGCATTAATTCGGGAAATGGTTAATTCTGTCTTGCTTGAACACGGTCACGAAGAGTATAGGAACAAACTTGCACGTCTGGGTTTACCGGTTTATGATGTCCAGGAGATGATCTCCAATTTGGATGATGTAGATAATGGTGCTGAAGGACTGTTATTCAATACTGGGCAACGAGTATTTGCCGAACACCTACTTACAAATATTCTACCTAAAGATGTGGCAGATTCCCATCTCTCTGGCGACTTGCACATTTCAAATCCTGGAATTTGGTCAATGATTCCAGATACAATATTTGTCAACATTAAGGAATTAATTGAAGATGGCATTGATCTTGGAGGAAAATATCTTGACGTATCAAGAATTGCCACATCAAAACAACTAGATGAAATTACAAGCTCATTATCTGTAGTAATTGCCCTTCTTTCAAAAGAAGCCTCACAAGAAATAGTTCTAGATGGACTAGTATCATTATTTGTAAAACATTCAAAATCTATTCCAGAACTTGAACAAAAATTAACTGGCGCATTTGCAACTTCATCAACAACCTCCAAATATAATAAAAACAGCACCAACATTTCAATTCGTTTGCAATTAGGAACAGATACAAAAATAATTATTGCAATTATCAATGCATACAAAAATTACATAAAGATTACACCAATTCCAAAAATTGGTTTGATTATTGACGCTGATAAAGGAAAAATCACTGATGTATCACAAGCAGTAGCTGAAATACTTTCACTTGGTGGAAAAGTAATGTTTGCAAAAGGTCAAACATCTAGTTATGGTATAACAAATGGTTCTACCAAAATATCCAGTCCTCTTTCAATCGTCTTACAATCTGTTTCAATTAATCTTCCAAGATTAGCTTTTGAATCAAACAAAGATGAAACTTATTTTAGAGCAAGACTTGCTTTACTAATGAAACCAGCTTTGGTCTCCATGGCATTAAGAAAGAAAGAGATCTCCGATCTTACTAGAAGAGGTCTTAATCCAATTCTTGCAAAGAATACCCAATACATGCAGAGAAGTTCTGTATCACTTGTTGTTAATTTGGTAGGGCTCAAGGAAGCTGTCTTTAGCATACTTGGATTCCAAAATAATAAAGAAGGACGTGGTATCCTCAACAAAGTCATTCAAACTGCAGTAGATGTTGGTGCCAAAAAAGGCAAGGAATTAGGCGACACCGTGGCTATTTCTATGACTGAAACTGAAGGCTCTGCCCGTTTTGCAATCCTTGATGGTGAAAAATATGGTAAAAACTCGAGCCTAAACTCGATGGACGCTGATTTTTATTCTCAAGGTATAGTGATTAATGCCTCAGAAGTCTCCAATATGACTGCAAAAAGTGAGGTTATCTCTGAATGCACCAAACTCTCAAAGGTACTAAATGGTGGTCTTTTAGTGACATTACAGATTGAGAAAGACGCCAAAGTCGAGGATATCAAAAAATCAATAGAGAAAACATCAGCACTTGTGCCTTCTTTCAAGCCTGTAAGGCCAACTGCGATTTGTGGTGAGTGTGGCTTTAAAGACCAACCATTTGATGACAAGTGTCCAAAATGCAAGTCACCCTATGTTGTCTGAATTTCGTAAATGAAAAACTAGTTCCGATCATTTTTGAAAATATTTTGATCGGTTTCGGACACTGCGATCATCGTTAACTGTAAAGAATGCAGTCCAGTATGAAATTCATAGTATCAATGTTGAAAATATTGACTCATTAACGAACAAACTCAAAATGTTTCGAGCACACAAGTTATAACCATAATCATTCTAACCCTCGTGGGGAGATTATAATAGACAAATCACAAATAGATAATACGATCAATGAGATCCGTAAGCGCAGTGGCGCAGTAACGGCTTTCAATAAAGACAAAATTTCAAATGCCATTTATCAGGCATTGGCAGCCACCTCTAAAGCCGATCGTGGCGTTGCCGACAAACTCGCAGAAGATGTAGTCAACAAGTTAGTAGAGCAAGGATTTACAAGCTCTCGGGCGCCTACAGTTGAAGATATTCAGGATATTGTAGAGTCAACTCTAATCGATAGCGGCAATAGTGATATTGCAAAAGCATACATCCTCTACAGACATGAAAGAAGAAAATTAAGAGAAGAAAAAATGAAGGTCTTGAATCTCAAAGTCCTTGATCCTGTCTCCAAAAAATTTGATTTGAACTGTCTTAGAGTACTAGCATCAAGATATCTATTCAGAAATTCAAAAAGTGAGATTACTGAATCACCAACTCAAATGTTTGAAAGAGTTGCAATTCTAGTTGGAATTGGAGACATGTTATATGATTCACAAATCTTTGACAAATCTGGAAACAGCAAGCAGGATATAGATGAAGCAAAATCTTATCTTGAAAAATTAGATGCCTTTGATTATAAATTCAAAGTTGGAGATTATTTCTTCAGCAAATGGCATTTTAGATCTTTGATCACTCACTATGTGACTCTTGCAAATCAGAGTCAGATGAAAGTAAGTTTCAAAGATCTATTGACATTACTTGCAGGAAAAAAACTTGACAGTTATGCAGATAAAATCACCGAATACTTTACAATGATGACTAGACAAAACTTCCTACCAAATTCACCAACCATGATGAATGCAGGTGGAAGACTGGGACAACTCTCAGCATGCTTTGTACTTGGTATGGATGACGGCATGGAGGAAATCATGAAATCCACTTCTGATGCAGCATTAATCTTCAAGTCCGGCGGCGGAGTTGGAATCAACTATTCCAATCTTCGTGAAGAAGGTGACATTGTAGCCTCAACATCCGGTGTTGCATCAGGTCCGGTGTCATTTATGAATATCATCAATACTGTCACCGAAGTTGTAAAACAAGGCGGTAAAAGACGCGGTGCAAACATGGGAATCATTGAAGTATGGCATCCAGATGTTGAAAAATTCATCACAAATAAAACAGAGGCAGGAGTTTTAGAAAATTTCAACGTAAGTGTTGGAATCTGGGAAGATTTCTGGCATGCACTTGTTAATACAACTGATGGCCACTACGTTTTACGCAGTCCGCGTGACCGAAAACCTGTAAAAGAAATCAATGCACATCAGTTAATTGATCTAATTGCATTATCTGCATGGAAGAGCGCAGAACCCGGTCTGATCTTCTTTGATCAAATCAACAAATACAATGTATTTGCTAAAGCAAGACAAGCACCACTTCGGGCTACAAATCCATGTGGTGAGCAAAGCCTCTATCCATACGAATCATGCAACTTGGGTTCTATCAATTTGGTAAATCTTGCAAAAAGACAGGCTGATGGTTCTTACGAGTTTGACTGGCAAGGATATGAAGAAATTATCAGAAAGACAACAAGATTCCTGGATAACATCATTGATGTAAATAATTATCCGGTACCTGAAATTAGTGTAGCATCAAAAGAATCTAGAAGAATCGGTCTTGGTGTTATGGGGGTGGCCGATCTGTTATACCGATTGAAAATCCCGTACAACTCTCAGGAAGGATATGAACTACAATCAAAACTATCTGAAGCCCTAACATACTATTCAATGGAAGAAAGTGTTGCACTGGCAAGAGCTCGTGGTGAGTTCCCACTCTGTGCAAAGACAGAATATCCTGAAGGAAAGATTCCAATATCTGGATACTATGAGAAACCCAAAGCATCTCATTCATATGAATGGGAACCGCTCATTGAAGAAATCAAAAAATATGGTATTAGAAATGTCTTAACTACCACAGTAGCACCAACTGGAACACTATCCATGATTGCAGACTGTTCAAACGGAATGGAACCTGCATTTGCCTTAGTGTTTGAAAAGAGAGTCACTGTTGGAAGATTCTTCTATACAAACAAGATTCTTGAGGAATCTCTAAAAGAAGAAGGTCTTTACACCGATGAAATTCTTGAAAAGATTGCAGACAATTATGGTTCATTGAAAGGAATTGAAGAGATTCCAAAATGGATGCAGGATGTGTTTGTTACAGCAATGGATATCCATTGGGCTGATCATCTAATGGCTCAGGGTGTATGGCAGGATTGGATTGGAAATGCAATTGCAAAAACAATCAACATGCCATATGATGTGACAGTTGAAGATGTAAAATCTGCATACCTACTTGCGCATGAAATCGGTCTAAAAGGCATGACTGTTTACCGGGACGGTTCAAGACACAAACAGGTTCTTCACATGACCAGTGATAATGCAACAAAGACATTTGAGGTAACACCAAGTAAATACATGTCAGCATATGTCACTGAGAATATCACAAACCCGTACATCAAATCCCAAGTCAATGTCGCATTGGCATTAAAGGTACATGATGAGGAAATCAAACTAGATGTTTCAAAAATAGAAGAGATTTCCGAGGATCGTCTATGTCCAACATGCAAAAACAATCTGGTCTTTGTTGAAGGTTGCAGTATCTGTATTGAATGCGGATACAGCGGTTGTACTTCTGGATAAAAACAGAATCACAACTTTTTTACCTTCTTTTATTCTTGAATTCGTGTGGATAAAAAACTCCTAGGCATAATCTCAGGTGTAATAGTGGTTATCGCCATCGTCACAATGGTTATGATTAATCCCAATCCGGAAACAATGACTCGTAAAACCAATGAAAAGATCGGTCTTGTAATTAATTCTCCATATCCATCAACAACACTACAGGAATTAGATCAGATTTATTCCGCATCTTCTGATACTGGGATTGGTAGAAGCAATGTCTATCTTTTTTGGAATTTACTTGAACCTGAACGAGGCGATTTTAATTGGAGTCAATCTGATATTTTGATGGGATTAAATGAAAAAAATGATCTTAAAGTTACACTCTTCTTTTCAGTAATTAATGGGGATTCTCTGGGACCATTTCCGGATTGGATTGGAAAACCATCCATTAATGCAATTGGTGAGGATCGACTTGTCAGTGTTCTTGATGCCATTCTTTCAAGGTATCATATAGTGGATTCAGTAATTATTTCAGGTGAAACCGAATCACAATTTCGTTATTTGGAACAAAATATTTCTGTTTATAAAGAATTGTTTTCTGGGGTCTATGATAAATTAAAAGACAAACATCCTAATGTGACGATTGGAAATTCATTTGCATTACATCAAGTACTGAATAAAGATTTAGGACATATTGTAGATCAGTTGGCAATTGGGGATTTTGTTGCATTTTCATATTTTCCAGTAGACACTCTAAATGAAATTACAAAAACTCCCCAGGATGCTTTAGATGATTTGAAGAAAGCATTTGATATTGTACCTGGCAAAAAAATTGCATTTTTTGAGGTTAGCTGGAGTTCTTCTGATTTTGTAGGTGGCAATTCCACTTTGCAACAATCCTTTCTAGAAAAAACATTTGATTTCTATTCCCAAAATGAATCTGAAATTGAATTTTTAACCTGGTATAGGTATTCAGACCGGCCTGAAGGTACCTGCGTTACAGAACAACAAAAAATTGGTAATCAAAAACTCAGTGTTGGGGGAGGTTCGGGTTTGGGTAGTAGTGAATTTACTATTGAAAGACTAAATCAATACATTTGTAATGCCGGATTAGTTGGAATCGATGGAAATCCAAAACCCGGTTGGAATGAATTCATCAAGCAAATAGAACTGATAAACTGATGATTTCTTTAGTTTTATCTGAATCATCATTAGAGCTTGTTCCATCCGAATTAAGTTATCATCCATCAGTAGTTTCACATGCACGAAAACTGGGAAAAGCCCCCTCGGAAATTTTACTAGATAATTCATGGCATTTTGCAGCAATGAAAGGAATTGAAAATGAAATGAAAAGGGGAAGACCGGATCTTGTACATTTTTCCATACTCGAAGCTACAACCATTCCATTGTATCTTCAAAATAAAATGAAATTTTACGTTCATACTCTTGATGATAAAGTAATATATTTTGGGAAAAACGTCCATATCCCAAAATCATATCATAGATTTGCAGGAGTTATGGAAAAATTATTTCAAGAAAAAGAAATTACAACAAAAGATGATGATGTTTTATTGGAAATAAAAGAAAAAACATTTCCTGAATTACTTGATGAAATAAGTCCATCAAAAACATTTGGTTTTTCTACAACCGGTTCTAAAAATACGTATGAAAAAATTGCAAAAGAGATTATAGATGATGCCTGTATTGTGATTGGAGGATTCCAAAAAGGACATTTCTCTAATTCAATTGCAAATAAAATAACAGATCTTTATTCTGTTGGCGATGAATCATTTGAGGGACATGTTGTAGTTTCCAGAATGCTATATGAGTACGAAAAAACCATTTTTATGTAGGACATAAAATCTGCAGTCTATTGCAGTCATAGTATAGCCTGGTTAGTATTCGGGGTTTCCAACCCTGTGACGCGGGTTCGAATCCCGCTGACTGCATTTTTAATCCTTATGAGAACCAATTTTTAGGTGTAGTTTTAGATAATAATGTGAAACCTGCGGTAAAAAAACTTGTAATGGAAAGAATGCACATCCTCATTGAAAATGCAATTACTAATGCAAAAAAAGATCCCGAACTCTCCCAAAGACAAGCTTTTCTTGCACGAAGAATTAGTACTAGACATAAAATTCGAATGCCGTACCATCTTAGGATGGTGTTTTGCAAAAAATGTAAATCTTTCATTGCACCAGGAATAAATTCTAGATTTCGTTTAGGAAGAACATCTGTCAAGTCGATCAGAATTTCTTGTAATTTGTGTGGGCATACTTATCGTAAAATCATATCTAAATGATTTACAACATACATCATTATGTCTAATAGTCCATTTGTAGCATGCAGACTGTCTTGTTGTAAATTTTCATAATTATTTTTATTTTCATACATCTGTATTTTTTTCATATCCAAAAACGGTAATGAATCCTATGGAATTGAACCTCAAAGCCATTGATGAAAAGAACAGTGATAGGCCCTCCCTTAAATTATAGTTCAAAAATAAAACTCCGATCTGAGATTTTTACGCTGAATTACATTGAACAAATCTGGCACAGTATCTCAATGATTTATAAGACGATTATCGAGTTTTTGATTTTATGGCAAAGGTATACGATGTACCCGCAGATGTATTGATAGAAAGACTATCCACCACACTAAAGAGTGAAGATATTGCTGCTCCTTCATGGATACCATTTGTCAAAACCGGGGCTCATGCAGACAAGCCTCCTCAAGATAGAGAATGGTGGCATACAAGATGCGCTTCAATTATGAGAAAAATTTACCTTAATGGTCCAATTGGTGTTAATGCTTTAAGAAATGATTATGGTGGTGGCAGACCATCTGGATATGGCGCAGCACATCACAAAGATGCCGGTGGTGCAATTATCCGTAATGCCATTCAAGGATTAGAAAAACTTGGATATGTCAAAAAAGTTGAAAAGAAAGGACGAATAATTTCTAAACAAGGGATGCAAAAACTAGATAGATTAGCAACAGAAATTCTTAAAGAACTAATTGTTGAAAATCCCCAATTAAAAGTATATTCTTAGATTCAAAATGAGTTTTCCCGAATCCAACGAACCCCCTAACAATGATTCTAATCATGAGTTAGCTGCGCAAAAAGAACAAATCCTAAAGCAGGTTCTTTCACCTGAAGCTAGAATGAGACTCAATAATATCAAAATGGTAAAACCTGAATTATCTGAGATGGTCGAACAGTATCTAATTGGCATGGCAACACAGGGAAAAATCCCCGGTCAAATCACCGATGAGCAATTAAAGCAAATTTTACTATCTACTCAGCAGCCTAAACGTGATTTTAAGATAAATCGAATCTAATCTAGAAAAAATATAATTATGGGAATAAAATTGGTTAATACATGAAAGCCCTAGTATACACAGAATACGCACCAGACGATAATTTTGCTAAAATTCTCAAAGTCCAGGATATAGATGACCCAAAACCAAAATCAGATGAAATAGTCTTCAAGGTCAAAGCTGCCGCCCTTAATTATAATGATATTTGGGGAATGAGGGGTCAACCGGTTCCTGTTCCATTACCCCATGTTTCAGGTTCTGATGCTGCAGGTGATGTAATTGCTGTGGGCGAGGATGTTAAAAATATCAAAGTTGGAGATAGAGTAGTATCCCACTCTAACATGTCATGCAGAGTCTGTAAAGCTTGTACTGATGGTAGAGAATTTGACTGTGTCAATAGAATCATTTGGGGATTTCAAACAGGTCCTACGTGGGGCGCATTTCAAGAAGTCACTCATTTGCCTGAAGTAAATATCGCAAAAATTCCTGAAGGTGTTTCGTATGATGATGCAGCCGCCGCATCCATGACCCTACTGACATCATGGCACATGCTTGTAGGTAGAGCAAAGATCACGCCGGGGCAAACCGTCTTAATTATGGGTGGTGGTTCCGGAGTTGGAAGCTTTGGAATTCAAATTGCAAAATTATACAATTGTGATGTTATTGCAACTGCAAGTCCGGACAAACTCGACAAATGTTTAAAACTTGGAGCAGACTATGCAGTTGATCACAGAAAGGAAGATTGGCATAAAGAAGTTAGGGCCATTTCAAAAGAATTTGCAAAGAAAAAAGGCGAAGTGCCAGGAATTGATATATCATTTGATCACATTGGTGAGACCCACTGGAATAAACAACTAACCCTACTCAAGTATGGTGCAACTCTGGTTTCATGTGGTGCAACAACTGGTTACAATGCACAAACTGATCTTAGACATGTGTTCTTTAAAGGAACTAACATCCTAGGTTCGACACAAGGAACCAAAGCTGAATTAGAACAGGGACTCTACTGGATGGGTCAGGGAAAAATCAAATCTGCAATTGATTCAACATATACATTTGAACAAGCAGCCGAGGCTCACACAAAGATGTTAACTGGAAAAGGCCTCTTTGGTAAAATCCTACTAAAGCCAGAGGGCGTCTAGTCATTTAATGACTCGGCTTTTTCGTAGTCTTATTTTTATTCCTGGAAATAATTCCAGATTCTTAGAAAAAGCAAAAACACTGCAAGCAGACATTGTCTGTTTTGATTTGGAAGATTCTGTTCCAGATGATGAAAAGACAGGTGCACGAAAACTAATCAAATCTGCACTAAAAAATAGTAAATTATACGCATCTTCAATTTTTGTTAGAACAAATTCCCCCTCTTCGGGAAAAATTCCCTCAGATCTTAAAGAAATCATTCAAACAGGAATTGATGGCATTGTAATTCCCAAAGTTAACAATGTAAAAGAGATGAAAAAAATTGAGAAAATTTTATCTGATTTGGAAGAAACCAGAAAACTAAAACCCCTTCAAATCATTCCCTCAATTGAATCTGCAGAAGGAGTGGTAAATGCTTTTGAGATTGCTTCTTTTGGCAAGCGTGTGCCTGCAATAGTTTTTGGTGTGTTTGATTTGTTAAATGATCTGGGGGTGGAATACACAAAAGATTCCCAAGGGGCAAAATATTCTAGAAGAAAAATACCTGTAGATGCACATGCTGCCGGAATTGCAGTAATTGATGCGATTTGGCAAGATCTCAAAGATTCTAAAGGATTGGAAAAAGATTGCAAATTGGGAAAAAGTCTGGGATATACCGGAAAAAGCATCATTCATCCAGATCAAATTCCCATAGTTCACAAGTTATTCCATCCAAACAAAGGCGAAATATTATGGGCTAAAAAAGTCTGTAAAATTTATCTTGAATCAATCAAAAAAGGAAAAGGTGCGACAACTATAGAGGGAAAGATGATAGATGAAGTACATTTTAAACAAGCAAAAGCCATTCTTGATCTTGTAAAATGATGTTTTTTAGTTAAATCTATTCAAATGATTCAATAATTGTTTTGATATCTATACCTTTTTCAAACTTTTTTTATTGGCAACTCCCAAAAATTCCAATCCCCTCTTTTAATATCTGATTGAATTTCTTCAAAAACAATTGCAGTTTAGATATTTTCTACTTTTAGATGATACGTGGGTGCAATTTCCCCGTCAATACACTCCTAAATTTTCTGTTTAATTAGAATAGATTAAAGATAATGAAAGTTCTCTAAATTAGAGATGGTAGATCTTCTTGATTCTTCAAATGTGATAACTAGGATGTTTAATTCTGAAAAATATGAAGAGATGTATGCCTATTGTAAGGGATTACTAGAGAAGACCCCCAATGACATGCTTGCCCTTCAAAATATTTCATTATCTCTGATTTATCTAAAAAAATATGAGGAATCCATTGATTATTGTAACAGGGTTTTAGAAATAAAGGATTCTGATACATATGCGTTAAAAAATAAGATTTTTGCTCTTGAAAATTTAAAACAATATGAACAAGTTTTAGAACTATGCCAACAAATTCTTTCAACTGATCCTAAAGATATTTGGACCCTTAACAGTATGGGATTGTCTCTGAATGAGTTAAATCGTCATAAAGAAGCTCTTGAATGCTATGATACATCCCTTCTAATAGATCCAAATGATATTACAGCTTTGATGAACAAGGCAATCTCGTCAAGTCATTTGGGAAATTATGTTGATGCTATCAATTACTATGATAAAGCACAAATGATCGATTCCAAATTAAAAGAACTTTCACTTGCTAAATCACGATTATTTGAAAAGTTGGGTATGGATGATGATGCATTTTTAGCTGCTCAAGGAGTTCTCAATAAGGATATGGAAAAAATCAAAAACGATGCTAAAGAAAACAAATGCTCCGTTTTTCACCAATTTTGTGATGATGAATTTAAGACATCAAATTCTGAATAAATTTTGTAGGCAACAAATCCTTCCCAAATACATGAAGAATTTTATAGATATGATTCATAGTTGCTCTGATGTTTACCGGAATTGTTCAAGGGGTTGGTAAAGTGGAAAAAATTTCTAAAAATACAAAAAATAGAAGTGCTATTCAAATGACTGTGAATTTAGGGAAGCATTCAAAGGGATTAAAAATTGGACAAAGTGTTGCCCTAAATGGGGTTTGTCTTACAGCAACCAAACTTTCGAAATCAAATTGTATTTTTGAAATGATTGAAGAAACCACCAAAAAAACTGATCTTGGAAATTTAAAGATTGGAGGAATTGTAAATATTGAACGTAGTTTAAAAGCAGGTGATAGACTTGAGGGCCATTTTGTTTTAGGTCATGTGGATGGCATTGCAACAATCAAAAAAATTCTGAAAAAACCCAAGGAAGTACAAATTTGGTTTAAAGTTCCAAAAAAACTATCCAAATTTGTAGTGAAAAAAGGCTCTATTGCTATAGATGGAATTAGTTTAACTGTTGTTGACATCAAAAACTCCCTGGCATCAGTATCACTGATACCTCATACAATTGAGGTGACAAATTTTCACACAAAAAAAGTAGGCGACAAAGTTAATATTGAAACTGACATTCTTGGGAAATATATTCTAAAATAAAGCCAATTATCTACAATTTTAGTGGTAATTACCACTTTTTTAGTAAACTTTATAATCCAATTAAAAAGTTTTTTCTTATGTCACTTGAATCTGCCTTGCAATCTTTGAAACGTGGAGAATTTGTTTTATTATTTGACTCTGCCGGACGAGAAAATGAAATTGACATGGTAGTATCTGCTGAATTTGTAACCCCCGAACACGTTGCAAGGATGCGTCAGCATGCAGGTGGATTGTTATGTATTGCAATTGAAAATAATTTTGCGGCCTCCCTTGATTTACAATACATGCATGAAATTCTTGCTGAATCTCCAATCTCAAATAAAGAGATGATTATGGGATTGGCACCCTATGGAGATCATCCAACTTTCTCATTATCTGTAAATCACTATCAAACATATACCGGAATTACTGACAAAGATAGAGCATTAACAATTAATGAAATGGCTAAACTCTATAATGTTGAAAACAAACAGAAAAAATTTACATCATCCTTTAAGACACCTGGACATGTTCCATTATTGATAGCATCCAAAGGTTTGTTGGCAGCACGCCAAGGACATACAGAAATGTCGGTTTATTTAGCTCAAATTGCAGGTTTAACCCCCGTGACTGCGATATGTGAAATGATGGATGCTGAGACTTATAATGCATTATCCGTAGACAAGGCAGAAAAATTTGCAAAACAAAATGGAATTCCATTAATTGATGGAAAAGATCTGTTAGAATACGCCCAGGTGAATTAATTTTGAATATAGCAATAGTCGTTTCAGAATTCAATGAAAAAGTGACATCCAGGATGCTTTTAATCGCCAAAGAAAGATCAGATCTAATGAAATTAAAAATATCCTATGTTTGCACGGTTCCGGGAGCATATGACATGCCCATCATTGTAGATTCATTATTACAGAAAAAAGATGTTGATGCCGTAGTTACTTTGGGTGCTATTATCAAGGGACAAACAAAACATGACGAAATAATATCACATGCAGCAGCTCAAGCATTAACAGATTTATCATTAAAATATCAAAAACCTGTCTCCTTGGGAATTTCAGGTCCCGGAATGCAGGAAAGACATGCTTATGCTCGAATCAGACCCGTTGCAGAACGAGCAGTCGAGGCAGTAGTAAAAATTTCCGATGAACTAAAAAGGATTCAAAAATGATTCAACTAAGCATCTTAAAAATTACAGAATACGGTCCATGGACTCTAACCCTTGGCAGTGATAGAGAACATGAGCTTCAAATGCTTCAGGCATCTATCTACAAGCAAGTACAAAAACTATTTTCTGAAAAAAATTGCATAGTTTTTCTAAATAGAGCAGATGAATTTTTTGTAGTTTCAAATGGTTTGAGTTTGGAGGATCACATTCAAATCCAGAAAATCCTTGAAAAATCATTCAAAGTTGGATTGACCATGTCTATTGGTTATGGAAGCTCGCCTTTTGAAGCAAATCTCAAAGCATACGAAGGAAGGAAAAATAAAATTATCTTAAATAGGGAACATAATATTTTTGGTTTTGTTTATGCTGAATCTGATTCAAAAGTTTCAATAATGCATTTAGATGTGGATGATCTTACATCAAAAAGGAAAACTAATTCCCCCTATGAAATTTCATCAATAATATTTGAATTGTATTCAAAAATGTCTAAATTCTTTTTAGAAAAAAACTCTCTTACATTTTTTATGGGCGGCGATAACTTTATGATTGTATCAACTGATGAAGCAAAACAATCTGTTCAGGATTATATCAATCTGGTAAAAAATGACGATGAAATTTTATTGAATTGTGGAATCGGCAATGCAGGTACTGGTAGAGATGCAGTCAAATTAGCCACAAAATCTCTTGATACCATACGCGAAATTCGAGATTCAGGAAAAGAAAAACCTGAAGTTTATGAATTATCATGTTAATAAAAAATATCAGCGTTTTAACTGGTCAAGATTTAGATTTTATTTCAAACACTGATATCAGCATTCAAAATAATAAATTTAAAAAAATTCATTCAAAAATTAAACCAAGAGTAAAAGACGAATCTGTAGACTGTGAGGGGCTCTTGTTGATACCAGGATTCATCAACGCCCATACGCATATTGGAGATTCTATAGGAAAAGATATCTCTTTAGATAATACAGTTGATGAAAAAATCCATCCTGTCTTTGGAGCAAAATCAAAAATTCTCAAAAATACATCAAATGAGATGCTGGGAAGTTTTATGAAACACACATGTCATTCAATGCTTAGAAAAGGAATCACCACTTTTGTTGATTTTAGAGAGGGTGGATTAGACGGTGTGATTTTATTAAAAAAAATTCTGAGAGACGTTCCCATACGTTCAATTATCTTGGGTCGAATGGAATTTTATCAGGATTCCAAAGAAATTGAAAAAAATTCACCATTTCCAAACACAAAATCCCCTGAATTTATTAAATTACTCAAAAAATGTGATGGAATAGGTGTCAGTGGTGCTAATGAAAACAGTAACTCTGTATTGAATTATTATTCAAAAGTAACAAAGCTTAGAGCAATTCATTCTGCTGAAACTAAACAAAGCATTACTCGATCAAAAAAAATAACTGGAAAATCAGAAACACTTAGGGCCCTGACTCTACAACCTGATTTTTTAGTTCATATGACATATGCATCAAAGCCTGATCTGAAAATCGCATCTAAAAAAACCAGAGGCATTGTAATTTGTCCCAGAGCCAATTCATCGCTTGCTGAGGGGATTCCTGATATTGATTTAATGCAAAAATCAGGCTGTATTCTGGCCCTAGGCACAGATAATGTGATGATAAATTCTCCTGATATGTTTAGAGAGATGGATTTTATTTGGAAAGTAACAATGGGATTACACAAAAAAAGAGTTGATGCAAAAGAAATTCTCAAGATGGCTACTGTTAATGGCGGAAAAATTTTGAATAAGAATATTGGAAGTATTGAATCTGGAAAACTTGCTGATTGTATATTTTTGGATAAGCATGCATTAGATTTAGAACCGATGCACGATCCGCACGCATCAATTGTACATAGAGCATCTGAATCTACAATAAAGGCTGTAATGATTGGAGGGAAAATAGTACATGGAAAAATATGATCCACACATTATTTTAAGTGCGGCAATTTCTGTTGACGGTAAAATTGCTACTAAAACAGGAGATTCAAAACTCTCTTCCAATGAAGATCTTCATCGATTACATCAGCTTAGAACAAAAGTAGATGCGATAATTATTGGAAAAAATACCCTGATGCAAGATGATCCTTTACTAACTGTACGTTATATCAAGGGGAAGGATCCCATTAGAATAATTTTAGATTCCAAAGGTGAGATCTCCAAAACATCAAAAATTTTACAAACATCTATCCATGTACCAACTATAATTGCCGTATCAAAAAATATTACAAAATCTAATCTACAAAAATTAAATAATTTCCCAGTCGAAGTAATTATTGCCGGTGAAAAATCAGTAAACATAAAAGCATTATTGAGAAAACTTTCAGAGAAAAAAATCAAAACCATCTTAGTTGAAGGCGGTGGAACCGTAAATTGGGAATTTATTAAGCAAAATCTTTTTGATGAATTAATTATCACCATTTCTCCATTTATAATCGGAGGAAGTGATTCAATATCCTTTGTTCAAGGCAGTGGATTTGACAAAATTTCCAAATCGCCGAATCTACAACTAAAATCTGTCAAGAGGCTCAAAAATCATCTTGTTTTGAATTATCAAAAAGTGTAAGTTATTATACTTTATTTGAAATGAAATTACAAGAAATTGACCGTAAAAAAGAAAACTACAGCAAAAAGAAAAGCAGCTCCAACAAAGAAAGCAGCTCCAACAAAGAAAGCAGCCAAATCAAAATCTAATAAACCAGCATTTGGTGGATATGCAATTAGTTTTGCCGGACGTTCTGAAACAGTAGAACAGGTCTTCGGTAAGAAATCAATTGCACCAAGTGAAATGACCAAAAAGATTTGGGCATTTGTTAAAGCAAAGGACCTTTCTAATCGTTAAACCCCCACCCGTTAACGAATCATCGTTAACTAATTCCATCTTTTAATTATTTTTTAATATGAACAAGATATAGATATTGGATTTTATTTAGATTACTCATGTCCACTACATCATTACGACGCGATCATGAATTAATAGAAAAAGTAATCAAAGCAATGGAGTCTACCATTCAATTATTAAATGATGATAAACAGATTCCTGAATCTATATTATTACCTGTAATTGATTTTTCAAAAAATTTCACAGATGTTTGTCATCATAGCAAAGAGGAAAAATCATTGTTTCCAGCTTTAGAGCAAGCCGGCTTGCCTACCAACATGGGGCCGATTGCTATGATGTTAATTGATCATCAACGCTCACGAGAAATAGGTGCAGAAATGGAAGTATCTGCCAAAGAATATCTTTCATCTGGTGATTCGACAAAGTTAGTGAGTGATATGCAACAATATGTTGAACATATCACTGAGCATTTGTGGAAAGAGAATAACAAATTATTCGTGATGGCAGAAGCAAGATTACAATATGTTTCAGAAAAGGTTGACAAGGAACTGACAGAAATTGAAAAATCAAAACTTGATGAGATTGGAAAAACAAGGCAGCATTATGAACAATTAGCAGTAAATCTTACAAAAGATGTTTTTCAGCAAGGTAGTAGTAGTTGATTTGGCCCATAGCATATTTGGTCAGGTAACTACCGTGAGAAAATTTGCTCATGGAGATATTGAATTTGATTTTCATCATGAAGATGAAATTACCACCTATAGATATTCATCCGATCCTAGCAGATTAGGAAATTTTCCCAAAGATCTTACTGAAATTCTCGTATCTACCCTAGCTACCGATATCTGTATTGAGATTTTCTTTGGTGATGATGGAAATCCCACACATGTTGATTTAGAGGAATGCGATGATGAGGAAGATGATTCAGACGAGGAATTGGAGGAGGATTCTGACTCATGACTAATACTTTTGAATAAAAATAATCTATTCTACGTAATGATGATGTGTTAAATTATCATAAAATCTGACTGACTTTAAATTTACAAATTCTAACATACCGTATCTTGACAGTTCTCTTCCAAATCCGCTGTGTTTTATTCCTCCAAATGGAACTCGTGGATCTGAAATTACCACATTATTGACACTAACTATACCTGATTCAATTCGTCTGGACATTTTATCTGCTTTAGCAAGATCTTTAGTCCATATACTTGCACCAAGTCCAAATTCACTATCATTAGCTAATTTTACTGCCTCACTTTCATTTTCAACAATTGTAATTGGAGCAACTGGTCCAAACGTTTCTTCTTGTGCTATTCTCATATTTGATTTTATATTTCTAAGAATAGTCGGCTTGTAGAAGAATCCCTTTCCTTCTATCTGAGAACCTCCAAGAAGAATTTCCGCACCTTTTTCTTTTGCATCCTCAACTATTTCAGAAATTGTTTCTAGACCATCTTTACTTGATAATGGTCCAACATCTGTCTCAATTAACATTGGATCTCCGATTTTGAGCTGGGCTGTTTTTTTAATAAATAACTCAATAAATTCATCTGCAATATTTTTACCTACAAAAAATCTTTTTGATGCAACACAACTTTGACCACAATTGATGAATCTACCTTTAACAGCACCCTCTGCGGCTTTTTCAATAATTGCATCGTCTAATACTATGAAAGGATCACTTCCGCCTAATTCCAAAACACATTTCTTCAAATTCTTTGCAGCTCTTTCACCTACTTTTGCACCCGCATTAGTACTGCCTGTAAAAGTAACAGCATTAACATCTGAATCTATAAGATGATTTGCAGATTCTACACTTCCAACAACAGTTTGAAAAATCCCATCAGGCATTCCCGATTCTGTAAATGCTTTTTCAATTTCAATACCTGACTGCATTGTCACTCTGGATGGTTTCATAACAATCACATTTCCTGCCATTAGACAGGGAGCTGCAAATCTTAATGCCTGCCAATAAGGAAAATTCCACGGCATAATTGAGCCTATAACTCCAAGTGGTTCAAAAGTTAGAAAACTCTTTCTTGCATCCGTGTTTAATACTTCATCTGAAAGAAAACTATCTCCATGATCTGCATAAAATTCCAAAGCCCATGCACATTTTTCAATCTCTCCAATTGATTCTTTGAGCGGTTTTCCCATTTCAGATGTAGCAACTTTTGCAAGCTCTGTTTTATTCTTCTTTAGATGTTCAACTAAATTGTAAATGTAACTTCTCCGTTTCTCATACTCTTTTTTCCATTCTGGATACGCCCTCTTTGCTTTTCCTACCAAATCAAATACCTGATTTTTATCCATAGTGGAATAGCTTGTAATATCCTCACCAGTAGATGGATTTACAGTAGTTATTTGATTCAAGAATCTCTTGAATATTTCCTCCTATTTATTCTAGTAACCTGTTTTTTAGAAATTTGATCTAATCAAAATGTCTGTTGCATATCTTTTCTGATCTCGTCAATCTTCTTTTGATATGCTTTTTTAGATTTATCGTTCTTTTTCAGATTTAAAACATTTTGACATGATGGGCATTTGAACATCCCATCAAGCGCACTTTCAAATGTTACCCTGGGACAGTCTTCGTTTCCACAGTGATAGAAATCAGAAGCATTCTCGTAATCTAATCTTTGTTGCAATCTTTCATTAATTTTCTTTTTTTGATTTTCAATAAAATGCTCTACTTCTTCTCTTCTAGTTCTCCATCTATAGACAAACCATCCCTTTCTTTCATCTTTGACTCTAATTCCGGTAATGAGGGATTTTCCAAATAGATCATACAATACTTTTCTTACCATATTGATTCTGAGACCCGTAGAACTGGCAATTTCTTCATCAGTAGCATCTTCAGCTTTAAGAAGAGATCTGGCCACTTTGAGGTATTCATCTCCACCAATCATTGAGGCAATTCTAACAAAAGGATCTTCGTATTTGTCTACCAACTCTAATGACTCCTGATTTTCTACTATTAATCCCTTGTTTCCTTTACTTGCACATTTTTGCCATTTTTGGTAGGAATAATCTTTCTTTTTGCATTGGGAAACTTTTTTTCAAACTGTTTACCGTTTTGTATGCGATCTAAAAGAATTGCCAAAGCACTAATCTCTGAATGAGGTTGGCTGCCAATTCCAACATTATAATCTGCCAATTCATAAATTTCTCTTGGAACCTTTTCAGCACCTACAACTATCAATAGATTTTTTTCTTTTCCAATTTTTTCTTGAGTATCATTGATACTTTCTCCATACATTGAAAGATGAACGACTTTAAAGCCATCGTCTTTTCTCTTTTTTACAACCGTTTTCCATTTTTCAATAAATTCAATCTCAAAATTACCCCCCCACGTTTTATTGATTTTTTCAATGGTATCTCTGATTTCTGGATTTACTTCTGTCATGTAGATTCGCTCTGCACCAAATCCTCTGGAAACTAGTGCCACGTGCGTTGTTACTCTGTCATCTCTTATAACACGTTGTCCAATCCTAACTATCTCAATTACCAAATGTTTTATTCACTCCTTCCCATACACTGTTTTTCGGCTTGTGAAAATTTTGATTTTCCACCATTTCTTTGATTAACGCTTTTAATTGAGATATGTTTTTCCCTGTTTTTGCAGAAACTGAAATCAACTTTTTATTTTCAGTCAAGTTAAGATAATCAATCTTTCTCTTAATCTCATCATTTTTTTCTAAATCTGATTTATTTAGAACATAAACTATCTTGTCTTGTTCAACTCCCAATTCATTTAAAGTTCTCATACAGCTAGAAAATTTCTTTTTCAATTCAAAAATTGAATCATTAATATCAATTACCAGAATTATTACATCGGCATGTATCAATTCTTCCAGGGTTGATTTGAATGCATCAATCATGTATGCCGGTAATTTACTAATAAAACCAACTGTATCTGCAATCAAATATGGTTCCCGCTGAATCATAAATTTTCGTGTAGTTGTAGTAAGAGTTGTGAAAAGTTCTTTACTTTGGGTTCTTGTTTCACCTGTAATTTTGTTAAATAGTGTGGTTTTTCCAGCAGAAGTATATCCTGCAAGTGATATTGTTTTGAATCCAACTCTCTTCCGGCCCTGTCTGTGAAGCTCTCTTTGCTTTCCAGCTTTTTTAAGTTTTGATCTTATTGTTTGCATTCTATGTTTGATATCATTATAATACACATCGACTTCAAATTTTCCAATTCCCATAAATCCTGGCTGTTCACCCATGTTTGCCAGTCTCACTTTTTCTTTAGCTCTTGACATCTCATATCTTAATTGTGCTAATTTCACTTGTAATTTTGATTCTGCACTCGAAGCTCTACTTTCAAAAATCTCAAGTATTAGTCCCTCTCTATCTAATACCTCTCTGTGCAAAACTGTTGCAAGATTATAGTTCTGACTCGGTTTTAGAATCTCATCATATATGATGACATTTGGTCTTAACTTTTCTGCAATTTCTTCTAATTGCTCAAGCGCTCCACCACTAATCCCATACTTTGGCTTTTGAAGAAAATTCTGTCTGAGAATATGGACTACTTTGTATCCTGCCGCATCACACAACCCTTTTGCTTCATTTATCGAGTCTTCTTGATCATATGTGATTAAAATTGCAGAATTCATTTTTTTACTTGAATCTAAGATACTTGTATTGGACATGTCTTTGGTAAATTAATCGGATTTTTTTAGTGTTTTTTCTATATTCATATTCAAAACTATTTCAGCTATATCACTTGCATATTCAGAAACCCTTCTAATATTTTCAGTCATTCTTCTTACCCTGTAAATCTCTTCATCATCTTTTAATGATTTTGAAGCATCTCTTACTTTTTTCTCAAATTTTGTAATTTCATTAATTTTTGTGATGGTCTTTTCGGCCTGATTGTAATCTTCTTTGAATAATGCAAGACATGAATCATCTAAAACTGATAAACAAAATTCATTCATTTCCTGTAATTTTTGTAAAATCTCTTTTTTTACTGGTTTTTTAAATTCAATTAGATCTTTGGCTATGAATGCCGCATGGTCCCCCGTTCTCTCTATGTTTTTTACAACAAGTCTATATCCCAAACAATTCCTGGCATTTCTGAAACCCATCTCTTTTAGCATATGCTCATTCTGGATTGCAATCTTTAACTGTCGAATAATATAAAATCCAAATCTGTCTACTTCATCATCTGTATTGATGACTTCTTGAGCCAATTCCAAATTATTTTCTTTTACAGCCAAAATTGCATCATTTGACATTGATTTTGCCAAATGAATCATTCTCTTAAAAGCCCCATCTACTGATAATTCTAATAAATTAACAAGAACCTGTACTGTTATACCCACACTCGAGTCTGCAATTATTTCAGAACCCATTAGCATTCGTTTTACAGCTTCCTTTACCGTGTTTCTTTGATGGGCACTCAGTCTGCCATTTTTTGGTTTCACATTAATGGTCTTGAATCCTAAAAAATACAACGAAATTAATTTTCTGACAATAGAAGCTGCTTCTTCTTCATCCTTAATCTCTATAACTGCCTCTTCTTTTTTCCGAGTTCTATATTCAAATTTTGGTGGATAAAGTTCTAATGTAGATGAGCCTTTACGAACCATTCTGATTTGATCTCCTTGTTTGAGACCCAGTTCCATGATCCATTGTTTTGGTAATGAAACTATATATGATGATTTTCCGGTAAATTGAATTTTTCTAGTCTCCTCTCCACCATCCATATCTAAAGGGAAAACTCTCTTCTATATAGTTTGATCCTTGTAATATAGACTGGCATTCAACTAATATTTAGAAAAAATTCTACTATGTGTATTGGATCATATTCTTAAACTTCAACATTCCCTTGATGCATTATTTGGAAATGGAACATCAAGATTATTACCAAAAGATATTGAAATGACTTTTTCTCGAAAGACTGGTAGAATACGAACAGTTGCCCACAAGGGGAAATTATTATGTACTTTGAGAATCGATGGCAGCCTTGCTATTAGTACTCATTTTGCTCAAGTACTATTGAAAAATAAAAAATTCAAAGAAAATTGTATTGAGATAAATGCTGATGCAGCTCCCTTTGTTGAACAAGGCAGATCAGTATTTTGTAAACATGTAATTTACTGTGGAAAAAATGTCCAGATATCTGCTGATACTCCTGTATTATTCAAAAATAAGGTAATTGCCGTCGGTAGGGCACTTTTATCATCTGATATGATTTCTGATTTTGATAGAGGTGTGGCTATAAAGGTCAGAGATAGTTTAAAAAGCCGCAATGGGGAAATAATATCATGATGCGGGGAGGAGGAGAAAATCGCGATATGCGAAGAATGATGAATAAAATAGGTCAAGATATGACTGAATTGCCCAACGTTCAAGAAGTCATAATTAAAACCGATAAAAAAGAAATTGTCATTTCAAAACCGTCTGTTATTGAAATAAAAGCAAAGGACAATTCTATCTTTACAGTAACTTCTGATAGTTATGAAGAAAGAGAACTGGCGGTTCCAATTTTCTCAGAAGAAGATATTCAGCTTGTCTGTCAAAGCGCAGGTGTTGATGAAGAAAAGGCCAAACATGCTTTAGAAGAGGTTGAGGGCGATCTTGCACGAGCTATCTTGCTTCTAACTACAGGCTAATCTTGGAATACTGCATTTTTGTGCCTAAAAATGAATGATTTAAGTAATGGATTAATCCGGTTTAGAGCATAATGAGTAGTAGTATGGCCGAATCCAAAGTCACAGGAATTATCAAATCCCTGAATGCCTTAGAAGATGATCTAGATTCTCTAGATGGCAAAGTTGGAGATATGAAAAAACAATTATCTGTAAAGGCTATCACTGAAATTGATAGTTTATTAGAAAAAACTCGTGAAATGGCCACTAAAGAGGCTGAAGTAATTATTAATGCTTCCAAAGACAAGGCAACTGCCGAATCTGTAAAAATTGTCCAGGAAGGGGACGCAAAATTATCTAAAATTCAATCAACCATTGATACTAATTTTGATCAAGCAGTCAAGCACGTAATGTCAACTGTTTTGAAGGCATAAACCTAAATCTCATATTTTATTTCATTAATCATCGATCCCTTACAGAACTTGCGTATTGGAATTGCTACTGCCTATGGTAAACCATACTATAGATTTTCAACTTGTTTGAAAGGTCTCAATCTGTCTTTTGATTCTCTACTTCCAGAAGAAATACCTAATTATGCTGGTCATCTAATACTTACGACTCGAAAAGAATCTCCCAAAAAATGTGAGAAAATTTTACTTTATGAAGATATTCTTGAACATCATCCTACTGTACTTCGAGGTGTAATGGTGCAAAAACTTGATTCAAATTTTGAAGAAGAGAATCTGATTTTAGGAGTTGATCCTGGTCAGAGAATGGGTTTATCAATATTTTACTATGGCATAGAAATTGAGAGCTCTGTTCATAATTCTATTGATGAATTAGTTTTTCATATTATTGGAATTTTAGGTGGTCTCAGGGCAAAAAGAAAAATTCTAAAAATTGGAGATGGAAACATGTATGTTGCAAAGCAAATTGTCACAATGCTCAATCTAAATTTTTGTTCATCATTTGAATTAGAATTTGTGGATGAACGAAAAACAAGTATGAAAATCAAGAACTTTAATCAAAGAGGAAAACGTGATATGCTTTCAGCAAAATATATTTCTCAGCGAGAAGGATATCGACATTCAATCCTCCCTTTGTCAATTACAGGCTAGTTCTAATTTTAATTCAAATAATTTCATAATTTGATTATTATTCAAATTTGCGACTGACTGTTAACAATAAAAGTATGAGAATATTCCAAATTTTTATATTTTTTTCTAAAAAAATTGAAATTTTTTATTAAACAACTATATTGCTGTATATTATTTTTATAAAAATAATCTTTGGAGAATTAGCTATACATATTTATTGATGATTTTTGGGTTTTATTTGAAAATAATAATTTCAATTGGCTAAAAATATAAAATTATTTCATTATTTAATGTCATTTTATATGGATTTTATCGATCCATGCTTATATAGTTATGAATTCTATAAGATGTTACCAAGATGACTTGTAAAGGAATTTGTGTTAGATACAAGGCTCAAAAGCCTGTTGGCACTGGAAGATATGCTTCAGGACAACGTCGATGCCAGATTTGTGAAATATTCATCAAATGGGAAGGACTTTGGTGTCCATGTTGTGGATACAGATTAAGAACGAAACCACGTAATTTGAAATACAAAGCAAAATTACGTGCTAGAGTTGAGGCTGATTCTATAGAAGCTGCAGCAGCTACTGAAATTGAATCAGGAATTCAAGTAGCTACTAAGATAAAATCTAAGGCAAAAACAACAAAATCCAAAGCCAAAGCAAAAACTGCTAAAGTAAAAACTGCCAAAGCAAAAACTGCTAAAGTAAAAATTACTAAAGTAAAAACTCCATGCAAACATTGTGAAAAACTCTTTGTTTATCCAGATAAACATGAGAAGAATTGCAAAAAAAAACCTGAAGTTATTGCTTCCCATCAAAGTGAATCAATAGCAATAAAAGCATAAGATTTGTTCATAGCTTGATGACTTCTCCAAATGGATTTTTCCAGAAAATGGTAAATTTGGAGAGTCGAAATTTTTTTTTACAAATTCAAAAATTTGAAAATGGCTGTTTTATTTCAGTTACTGAAGGGTCAAATAAATTGGGATCAATGGTAGTTTCATTAGCAACCGGACCCACGCCCATAACAACCACTATTATTCCATCCATGTCCGAATCTCTTTTTTTAAAACTTGTTTCTGAAAGAATTAGTACTCGTATGAGAGGAATAGCTCTTGTATCTGCTTTTATTCAAAAACCCCTGGAATCTAATACAGCAAAAGCCTTAATGTCTGAGATTATGGAAATGATTGAAAATGAGTGATTTAAGAAGTTACATTTCCCAAATTAAAAAAATCCACGAACTCAATACGGTCAAATCTACTGTTTCAACAAAATATGAAATTGCTGGAATTACTGCTAAAGTTGATGGTTCTAATGCCGTATTATTTGAGAAAATAAAAGAAAGTGATTTTAGTTTAATTGCAAATTTAGTTGGAACTAGAAAACGATTTGCGATTGCCGTTGGTGATGCAGAAAATAATATTCATGAAAAAGTAATTTCTGCAATCAAAAAAGCTAAAAAACCCAAGATAACTTCTTCAGGCAAATTCATGGAAAACAAGTCAAAAAATCTGCTTTCTATGCCCATAGTTACTCATTTTGAAAAAGAATCCGGTCCATTTATCACATCATCAATTGCATATGCTAAAAATCCTGAAACTGGAAAACAAAATTCGTCATTTCACAGAATGATGCCAATTGATAAAACTCATTTTTCAATAAGAATGGTTGAAGGACGGCATCTACATAGATGTTTCATGGATGCAAAACAACATGGTGAAGATCTTAAAATTGCCATAACTGTAGGTGTTCATCCTGCAATTTCAATTGCTGGTGCATATCAAGCTGATTGGGGAAAAGATGAGATTGATATTGCAAACTCTCTTCTTGGAGGCAAACTAACTTTAGCAAAATTGCCCTTTTCTGGATTGAATGTGCCATCTGGCTCGGAATTTGTTATGGAGGGAAAAATTCTTCGTGATAAAACTTGCCCGGAATGGATGGTTGAAATGTTACAGACATATGATCATAAAAGATCTCAACCCATCTTTGAACTTGAAAATATGTATTTTAGAAATAATCCCATTTTTCATGATGTTTTATCTGGATACTCTGAGCATAGATTGTTGATGGGAATGCCAATTGAATCAAAACTAAACGGGGAATTAAAAAAATCATTTTCTCAAATAAAACAGGTTTCAATGACTAATGGCGGATGTAATTGGTTACACGCAATAGTCCAAATTAAAAAGAAGAACGATTTAGATCCGAAAAAAATAATTAAAAAAACATTCGAATCCCATCGTTCGTTGAAACAAGTAACTGTCGTTGATGAGGATATCGATCCAAACAATGCTGAATCTGTAGAATATGCCATGGCCACGAGGTTTCAAGCTGATAAAGATCTACTTGTTCTCAAAAATGTTCGTGGCTCTAGTCTGGATCCGTCAAGTAATCAACAAAAATTACAAACTGCTAAAATGGGCATTGATGCAACCAGATCCTTTTCCAAGCGTCCGGAAGGATTTGAATTGGCCAAAATCCCAAAAATTGATAAAATTAAACTTGAAAAATATTTCAAATAATCAAAATCAGGTGATTCAATTAAATTGAGAATGATAACTAGATAAAAAATGTCATCAGAAGGTTCTAACTTGAGAGAGAAAAATCCTTCAGAATCTCACGCAAAAGTTATTGTTCGAATGTTTCCTTCGGATGCAAATCCTGCTGGAAATGTCTTTGGGGGTGAAATTCTAAAACATATTGATATGGTGGCAGGAATCGTTGCTCAGCGTCATAGTCAATCAAATGCAGTTACTGTTTCTATGGACAGCGTAAATTTTTTGAAACCTGTTTTTGTTGGAAATGTTCTCTCATTAAATGCTAGGATAAACTATGTTCATAATTCCTCGATGGAAATAGAAGTCAAAGCTGAAGCTGAAGATATCGTAACGGGGATTAGAACTGTTACCGGAACTGCTTTTGTAACTTTTGTAGCTCTTGATAAAAATGGCAAACCTGTACCTGTTCCCAAACTAGCTCTAAAAACAGATGATGATAGAGCAAAATTTGAGGAAGGAAAAATCCGAATGGATAACAGATTAAAAAATCGTCAAAAATAACCTAGTAGTATATTTCCATGATACGCGGTAGATGTATTCTAGTTTAGTGACTTGTCCTACAATTCTGCTGCTCCTTTTTTTTAGGTAAATTCTTGAGATCCTCAAAAGGTTGGCGTTTGATGCCGCCACCCCCTTTCTTTTCAAAAAAATATCTGTGAATTAAAAAATCCGTATGGGGCAGAAATAGTTGGTGTGCAAAAAGGCTGACTGCTACCACACCATCATTGCTATTCGGACAGGGAATCAGCAATTTCTTCTAACTGTCTCTTGATTTCCTTCTCAGTATCTTTTGCCGTTTCTCTAATGGCTTCTGTGGATTTGTCAATATTGGTACATTGTAATTTGATTTTTCTCAAATCCCCAATCTTTTGCTGAATCTCTGTTGTTTTTTCTAAAATCTTTGAAGCGTCAACCTTCTTTTCTTTTGTAACTTCTAACCGTAATCTTGCCCTGGCCCATTTGTAGGCAATATGAATAATCTCACCATCAATCTTTGCCTCGCCCTCACTGTTTTCTACTGCACATACCAAATGATTTCTGTCATATTCATTGAACCATCCAATATTTTTCGGAAGTGAATCTTTGTTTTTTGCAACAAAGATACCGTAATCAGCTTCCCTGTTCTCTATGGCCTCTTTCAATTCTTTATGAATATCATTTTGAGAAATACTGCTCTTATTTTTCATTTCAAAAACAATCTTCTTTTCAATATCTGCCAATGTCAAAACAAAATCACCCTTCTTTGAGCCAGTTATCTTTCCTCTTGTAGTACCTGTAGTCTCTAATTTATCGCCATGAATTCTTGCAATCCATTGTAATTTATTCTCACATTCATCCTCAAAATCCAATCCTTTCTTTGTCCCCCGATCTTCAACTTTTTTAACTTCTTCATCAATTCCAAGTTTCATTCTTATTTGATCCAGAGTCACATCCAATTCCTTCTTTAGAGAATGCAGTGGACTTCCTTCGCGGTTTGGATTGAATAATTCCTTGATAATTTGACCGTCTTCTCCAAAATGGTCTTTTATGACTTCGGAAAACTGACCTTTATCTCCAAACGCGGCATTCAATCTCTGTGAGAAATTTGAATCGAGATTTTCAAACGCCTTTTCAACATAACTCACATTCTCAGTCGTGCCAATTGATCTGGTTACTGTGATTCCAATTCTCAGCAACTGTAATAGTTTTTCTTCCAAATCCTCTGATTCATTCAAATTTTGAAAAAAAGTGACAACATCACTATCACTAATCGTAAGATCACTCAGATACAGTTTATCATCATTTAACATGATGTTGGTTTCCTGTTCTTTTGAGGCCATGTAAGATCGATCTTTACTGCCTAGTATTTATTAGATCTGAAAGTCCAAGGCGGAAGGGACTGATTCTATTACAATCTTTAAGAATTTTTAAATTCATTCTTTGTTACAATAGAGTGACAATCACAAGTTCGTGTGTTATTTTCAAGGCATTCCAGTTTGGTTATTGTATTTACTTGGTAGAACCATCTAATCTTTTATTTTTGAATGATTTTTAGTTCACGAACTTTGTTTTTTAACATAGGTGATTATGGTTCATTGATGAAATGTATCTTAATGTCAAGAACACCACAGACAGGGATTTGATGACTGATTATGGAGTATGATCGACTCAAAAACTAGGTTCTTGATTACTACTACTAAAGTTTCAAAAAAGGGAAAGTTCAGATGCAAGAAAGATTATTGCAAGTGGCAAGCAGAAGAAGATAGTAACACAAAATCCAAATTATGTATTCACAGGCTGTTTGAACTCTTACCAAGAGATCATTAGAAAAGAATTTGAAAATAAAACTGTACATTTCAAGTCAAAATCACTAAGGGAAGTATTCGTTAACAGACCTATTGAGAGATATTATAATGAGATTAGGGAAAGACCCAAAACTAGACATGGGTTAGTATGACGAATCAGCTCAAACATTTTCTGAATTACTAAAAATCAATCATAATTTTGTCAAATCACATCAAGGATTAGGTGGGAAAAAAATCAAGAAAATAATCCTGTATCACATACTGCATCAAACACTGAAAAGAATCCTTGGAAAATCTTGAGGAATTGTATGATATTAACATGTCTCCCTGTGTTGGAGAGGATTTGATGTGGACAAAACAATCTGTTAGATAGAATCCTTGATGAGATGATAAGTCAGGTAGTAAAAATGAAAGGCAGTTTTTTTTATTTTTGTGGTTATTTATTCAAGTATTGTATTGCTTTTTGCACATTGTTGTCTGATTCAATTAGTGCCGATATTGCCCCAGCTTTAGATGAATTGGTTTTACTTGCAACAAAATCAATATCTTTTTGACTTGGGCTAAACATTATAGGATCCGGTGGCGGTTCAATGCGGCTATTATCGTTCCATGAGGCCCATTGGCTTGGTTGATAATTAATGGAGAACAATACCGTGATTGTAATTATTACTATGCTTCCAGATATTGTAAAAATAATCTTTTTATTCAATTTCTAAAAAAGGAAACATTGTTTAATTAATAAATAATGTTCTATAGATTTTGTTTCCGAAACTTGACTCATTAGATATACGAACTGGCCAGTATTTTTTTGAATGTTCTTCAGATTCTTATCCTACCCTGGTCTTTCATTATATAAGGGGATATATTGACAAATGGAGTGCCTTTTTTGAAATCTAGGCACATTTCTTGCATACAGATACCGAATATTTTATTATTTACTGGACATGGGGCAATACTCATAACTTTATACTCCTACCTCGAATTGAACACTGGAAAATGACACCAAGATTGAACAGTGTCCCATAGATCCATTTAAGAATCATGAAATCTGTCTTTAGTTAATGTCAGATCAACCAAAAAGTAATGAATGGGATTCATTATGGCAAGAATATACAAAATCACTTGAAAATTGGAAATCTCTTTTTGAGCAAATTCAAAATGCAAGTAAAGACATGCAATTAAAATTCAATGATGTTTGGGATAAAGCAAATGTTGAATCAAGTGCCGAAACCCTGAAATTATTTGGAGAAAATTGGCAAAATGCCCTCAATGATGTTGGAATGAATTCTTTTAAAGAATTTAGTGAAAATTGGCAAAAAGCCCTTAATGACACTAATGCATCTGCTTTCAAACAATTTGCTGAAAATTGGCAAAAAACCCTCAGTTCATCTGGCTTGGAACAGATGAACGTTTATGGCGAAATGATGAAAAAATTTGCCGAAACTTGGGCTTTAATGTGGCCAAAATCCCAATAATTGTTACACTGTAGAAAAACATCTAACTAATTTTTTAATTTTTTTCCTTGATTCCTCAACCAATCTCCTCATTACTGGAATATAGATTTCAGCAGCATAACTAATTTCCATGGCATTATGATCTCCAACATTCAGAAATGCCGATGTGATAGTCTGATTTTCTTCAACTTTAGGCTCATCATTTACGTGCCTTTTATGATTTATAATTTCTAAAAATACTGGTAACTGTCTTTTCATTTCAATCCCTAATTCGTCTTTGGAACGTAGTTTTCCATGATTTAAAGGAACTTTGATTTCTTGATTAATGTCATCTTTGTATCTATCTAATGCTCTAATCATAATTTTCACACTGGGTAATCTTTCAAATTTGTTTCTAAAATTATTTATGTCATTCATAAAACTTGGATATGCATTTTTGTGTTCTTCATTATATTTTATTTTAAACCACTCTGAAAATTTTATGGCATTTTCATCATTCTTTAATTTTGCCTTTTCATGAAAGTTTTTTTCATTAATCGGCCCTGTTAAAAATAACCCAAAATCTATATTTGCTTCTTTAAAAATTCCTGAAATTATATTGTTTCTTAAAGTAAGATATTGATTAAAAAAATAATCCACATAAAATGGTTCAGGATCATACTGCCTAATCTGTTTTAAAGAAATTTCACATTTTTTTATTGTCTCTTCTATGTTCATTGGGTTTTACTGGAGTCTGAAGCATATTTTGATTTTGACTTTAAAGTAGTTGATAATTCTTTAAAAATCTTATTTACACTTACATCAACCAGATTTATCGTTGCATTTTCTTTTACAATCTGCTTTTCAAATTTGTCTTTAATTGCAAATGATACTGATGACCAATGAAGTATTCCCTTCAATTGTTCCTCGACTGTAGAGTTGGTTGTAGGAAAATTTGCCGGAGAGAAAACAATTCCATTTGTCCATTGCATAGTGGGAATTCCTCCCCCTGAAGATCGTGTGTTAAAAGCTATCTGTTTTACCCAGTCCTCAAATTTGTATTCAATTACCTCATGAATAATCAATTTTTTCCATGGTTCGATAGAAATTTCCACTGATTTGATTCACATTATGCCTGATTATAACCCTATTTTTTGTGCCTATTTCCATTCATTTTTTATGTTTTTTTAGATTTTGGATATATTTCTAGTTGGCATCATCTCAAAAGTCATTTTTAATTAGTAGAAACCAATCATTATTTTTTGTAATTAAGAGATGTGCTGATTATCTGATTTCAAAAGTTAGCTGTGATTCTGGGCACATAATTTCAAGATCTCTTGCACAATTAGCATTGTTTTTGTACATTTCTGGATTTTGGTTAAATTTATGCCTGAAAATTTTGATTTTTTTGATATTTTGAAAAATCATCTGTTAGAATTTGTGCCTAGGAATTATTACGCAAGACATCTAATAGATACACGACAAAGATGTTGCTGCTGATAACAGAATTACTAAAGGTAGACCTGTAGATCGTTTAACAATTGCATCTGACAAAAAACGGTCAAGTAATGGCGGCAATCACAAGTTCGTGAGTTATTTTCAAGATATTTCAGTTTAGTTATTGTATTTACATTGGTAAAATCATCTAATCTTTTGTTTTTGAATGATTTTTAGTTCACAGTTTTTTTTAACTATACGTTACAATTTACAGCGGAAAAAACTCTTGGAAACTCGGCAACAAACTTGGAACTTTTTTTAATCGGAGGTATTACTCTGTATATCTTAGAATAGATGAAAATAAGTGAAATCCGATTATTTGGGAGATTTATCTGAATCCCCATGTAGAATTAATTGCTATTCTGATTAGAATCATATTCTAGTATCAATTAGTAATTGAACCAGAAATCCCCTTATCTCATAGATTCATTACCAAAAGAATCCGTAAAAGAACTTTTTCAAGAGTCAGATTTTACATCTGAATCTGAACCGGAGGAAAGCAATGATTACTGAACAATTTTTAAAAGTTGAGGAATTGGAAAAAGAGATTGAAAAATTACTTTATGATTAAGATACATTGAAATTAAAATCCCCGAGCCTTATTCACAAGAGCATGTTGTGTAAAATGTAAAACAAAAAGAATCATCAAAAATCCAAAAGAAATCATCATGAAAAATGACAGACCTGCAATTAAAGGAATGTTCAGTATGTGAATGCATCGTCTTTTGAATAGTAGGTAAAATGAAAAAATAAAAATTTGTTATATGGGGTGTGTGTACTAATCACATTTGTCCTGAATGCCACGCCTGATTGAATTTTTTGATTGCCTCCTGATATGCTTCAACTGAATCACCTCCAGATGTTTTTAGAAATTTTTCCCATTGGCTGTTGAATTTTTTAATTGATTCAATATTGGTTTCTTTAAAGATGTTTTCCATCATCTTTGTTTGCTGTTTAATGTATTCAGGACCAATTTCTTCCCAAGTATTTTCCCAACTTGAACTGACTTTTTTTAATAATTCTGCATCTGATTCTAATGCTTTTTGACATGCGTCATGATATGTCATTAAGGTTTCATTTGTAGCTCTTTGCCATTGTGCAAGAGATTCTTTCCACCCATTCAAAGCAGAATTATAGTTCTTCCAGGCTTTTTCAAATTCTGGTTTTTTTGAAGATTTTGTAACTTGTTTTTTGGATTTAGAAACTGTTTTTTTCACCTTTTCCTTGGTATTTTTTTTCTTTGTTGCCATATTGTACTTTGAGAATAGTAGATGTTAAATCTTTCAACAACTTCATTATGTGAAAATAATTGAATATTAAAAATTTGATGCCTTGTAGAATATAGGATTGTGTTTTTCATCCTTGTTTTTAAATAACTTTGAGTGTTTTTTGCATAGATTTCGTGTCTCTCTGAAACTGATTTGTACGGTCTCTACAGATTTTTCTTTACATTCTGATATGCTACATTTCATTAGAAAAAATATTAATTGTTTACTAATAAAACTTTGAAATTATATAATTACCAATGCTAACTTTTTATGATTGCATAATGTCAAAAAATTATGAATGATGAGGAAAAAGGTAAGCAATTTTTGAAATTAATAGATGATCAAAATAACATTCAATGGGGAATTGTGGCAAAATTAACGATTCTAATTTCATCTGAATGGAATTCTGATGAATTAAAAAATGAGATCAAAAATCTAGTAGAAAACCACGCTGAAATCACTAGAGAATTAAACAGCTTTGATGATAAAGGGAGTATTTTATAATGCAGAATCTACCATTAATGCGATAAATAATACTGCCAGGTATGGACTAGAAAACTTGAATAATGTCCATGCGGCCTTTTCCATTGGTTTTACTGTGACCCATATTGATAATCCCACCATTAATGCACCTGAAGCAATTGCAGTCCATAGATATACGGATCCGACTATCTCCTCACCGTTTGTAGTTGTAATAAAGAATGGGGCAATTGAAAATAATACCATTACAACCGTCGAGGCTGCAATAACTCTTGCTGAAGTTTTTTCTGATTGTACTGCAGTCAACATTGGAACATTTACTTTGTTGTAATCTTCTTTGAAATGCAATGTAAGTGCCCAAATATGCATTGGAATCCAAATGAATACCAAACCTGCCATGGCAAGACCCATTGTCCATAAATCTGACATAGTTACTGCCACCCACCCAATCATTGGTGGTGAACCGCCACACAATCCACCTAAAATTATGTTGGTTCTTGAATTTCGTTTCAACATGTATGAGTAAATTAGAATATTGTTTACCAAGCCAAATGCAATGAAAGCAGTTGCCCATGCCCCCTGTTCTAATGTTGTTGTAAAAGAGATTCCAAATGCTAGAACCAAAGAAATGCCTGCTAATACTAATCCAAAATTCCTTGCCTTGACAGCAGGATAGATTCTTTTTGATGGCAAAGGTCTGTTTTTTGTTCTTTCCATAACTGCATCAATATCCCTATCATGGTAATTCGTTAACGTATTTGCAGCTGCTGAACCGGCAGCAACAGAAAATAACATCAAAAGCCACGTTACTGGTGATATCTCTATTCCGTAAATGTTAGAAGCCGTTAATGCTGCACCGAATGCCGTAAAAACCAGCAAATACCAAATTTTTGGCTTTGTCAATTCGTAATATACTGCCACTCTGGATTCGGATTTTTGCTTTTGCAATATCAGTCACTATCCTTTGATGGCATATATGGCATTGCTTTCATTCGTGACTTCATTTCTATAAACGATTCAGAGGACTGAATTCCTTCGATTCTACCAATTCGCTCAGAGACCATTTTATGCATCTGATCTAATGATTTTGAATACATTGTAACTAGAATGTCAAATCTACCTGTAACTTCGGCGACTTCTCTAACCCCGTCTATTTTGAATAATTCATCCATAATATGATCTCGTTTTTTTGTATCCATATTGATTCCAGTTAATGCTTTAACGCTGTAACCAAGCTCTTCATCATTAACAACAATTGTAAAACGTTCGATCAGTTTTCTCTTGACTAGTCGCTTGATTCTTGAATATACTACAGATGAGTTGACATTAATTTTTTTTGATAAACGTGGAACTGAAATTGAGGCATCATTGGATAATTCTGATAAAATTTGTAAATCCAAGTCGTCTACTTTTGCCGTCTAAAACACCTGAGTCGATTTAGATTTCTGGATCTTATAAAGTTATTATTGTAAAAATTACAAAAAACTTCTCTAAATCTTGCCTTTTTTGTATAACATCTCTGCTAGCAAAACTGCTCCTTTTGCCGAACCCATCTTTTTATTGTGTGAAAACAACATGTATTTCAAACCGTTATCAAATAATTCTTCAGTTTCAACTCTTCCAATCGTTGTAGTCATTCCGTCCCCAACGGTTCTCTCCATTCTTGGCTGGGGTCTAGTTGGATCCTCATGAAATGCATAGTACTTTTCAGGAGCAGATGGCAACCCTGCCACGGAAATATCTTTGTTGCATTCATTGTAGGTATCTTTTGCCTTTGCAGGATCAATTTTTTCTGTGGTCTCAACAAAAACTGATTCTGTATGTCCATCTATTACGGGAACTCTGGTACAAGTACAACTAATTCTAATATCTGCATCCTCAATTTTTCCATCTTTTAGCTTGCCCAAAATTTTTCTTGTTTCCAATTTTACTTTACCCTCTTCTTTAGGAATATACGGAATGATATTATCAGTAATCCCCATTGCAGACACTCCTGATTTCCCTCCTCCAGATATTGCTTGCATCGAAGTCATCATGACTTTTTTTGCCCCATATTTTTCAAGTAATGGTTTTAATGTAATTGCCAAACCAGTCGTAGTACAATTTGGTAATGGTGCTACCCAGCCTTTCCAATTTCTATTCTTCTTTTGAATATCAAGTAATTCTATCTGTTCGTCATTAATTCCCGGAATTAGTATTGGTACGTCGTCTTCGTATCTATAAGCAGAACTAGTAGAGATAACTGGTAAATCTGCGGCCATCCTAGTTTCAATATCTCTAGCTGCTTCTGATTCTACTGCTGAAAACACTAGATCTAATTGAGAAACATCCAAGTCATCAATTGACTTGACTGTCATTTCTTTGATATATTCTGGAATTTCTCCACCTACATCCCATGCTACAATTCCATTTGCATCTTTAATTGCATCAAGATATTTTTTTCCTGCTGAACGTGAAGATGCGGCAATCTGAGTAATCTCAAACCATGGGTGATTATCTAATGACTGGACAAATTCCTGACCCACAGAACCGGTAACTCCAATAACTGCCACTCTTTTTTTGCCCATATTTTCAATATTGATCGCCTTCAACTAATAACCGTTTTCTGTATTACCAAAACATACTAAATCGGCAAGTTTTATTTGGAACTGTGAAAATACGGACAAAACCTGCAATCACCAACCATGTACCTGTAATTCATGGAGGAAAAAACCCCTCACAAAGGGCTGATTCCCGAATTATTGATTTTAGTTCAAATATATCCCCCATAGGAACTCTATCATCGATAAAAAAAACACTCAAAAAAAACATTGAAAATATCACACACTATCCAGATCCTGCTTCATCAACAGTAATTTCAAGCCTAAAAAAATATACTAATTTGGAAAAATCAAACCTGGTGGTTGGAAATGGCGCAATTGAGATTCTTTATAATTTCTGTTCTGCATTTTTATCTAGAGAAACCAGGGTATTGATTCCAGTTCCAACATTTCAAGAATATGAAACAGCAGCTAAACTCAATGAATGCAAAATTTCATATTTTAAAACCATGGATTTATCCGTAGATCTTGATATTTTTATCTCAAAAATTCCAAAAAATGGCTGTGTGTTCATATGTAATCCAAATAATCCTACGGGAAAACTATTATCAAAAAATCAAATGCTTAAAATAATTAAAAAAGCAAAAAAACTATCAACTCTGGTATTTGTAGATGAATGTTTTATAGAGATGGTTCCGGAATACAATGATTCCGTAATATCACATGTTAAAAAATATACAAATCTTTTTGTTTTACGTTCATTGACAAAATCATTTGCATTACCGGGGATTCGTATTGGATATGCGGCAAGCTCCCAAGAAATTGTAGAAATTTTACAAAAAATAAAAATCCCATGGAGTGTCAATTTATTAGCTCAGGATGCAGCAAACATTGCCCTTAAAAATAAATCACACCTTGTTAAATCTAATTCCGTGATTAAAAAAGAATCAAATTATTTAACGAATCAAATTAACAAATTAAATGGATTTGATTGCTATGATTCTGCAACAAATTTTATCTTGATAAAAATAAAAAAGAATTCAACACAATTACAAAAAAAATTACTTGAACATAAAATCCTAATTAGAGACTGTAAAAATTTCAGGGGATTAAATGATCATCATATTAGAATTGCCGTTAAATCCCACAAGGAGAATCTAAAACTTGTAAAAGCATTGGAGAAAATAAGATGAAATCACTGATGATCCAAGGCACTTCTTCTGGATCTGGAAAAACAACATTGGTTGCGGCGCTTTGTAGAATTTTTTCTGATAAAGGCTACAGTGTAGCACCGTTTAAATCACAAAATATGTCAAATTTTGCATATGTTGCTCCTGAATTTGAGATTTCTCGTGCCCAGGCAATTCAGGCTATTGGGTCACGATGCAAAATTACGCCTGATCTAAATCCCATTTTACTAAAGCCCGTAGGAAATTACAACAGTATTGTGTATCTAAATGGAAGGAGATACAAGAAAATGCATGCAAAAGAGTACTATGAAAAATTTGTAAATCATAAAGGAATTGATGCCGCAGTAAAGTCTCTTAAAACATTGCAGAAAAACCATGATTTGGTTATTTTGGAGGGTGCAGGCTCTCCGGCAGAAATTAATTTACAAAAATATGATATTGCAAACATGAGAATTGCCCACAAAGCAAATGCCTCTGTTTTACTGGTTTCAGATATTGACAAGGGTGGGTCCTTTGCAAGTCTTGTTGGAACAATGGCCTTAATTGAAAAGAAATATCAAAAACTTGTCAAAGGTTTTATCTTTAACAAATTCAGAGGAGATTTAGACGTACTAAGACCTGGATTTGAAAAACTCAAAAATATTACAAAGATACCTGTCATGGGCACCATTCCATTAATACCATTAGACTTGCCAGAGGAAGATTCTCTTGATGTTGTCACTCCCAGAGATTTCCAATGGAGTAGGGAAAATATTTCAAAAATTGACGATGAATTAAATAAATTGGCAGAAACCGTCAAATCAAATATTAACATAAAATCTATTGAGAGAATGTTAGAATGATCATTGAATCTATCTTTGTAACTGGATTGGCTATTTTACTTGATTTGAAGTTTGGAGATCCTAAAAACAAGTATCATCCCACAGCTTGGATTGGAACTTTGATTGCCAAACTTGTTCCTCTGGCAAAAAATAAAAATACTGTGTTAGAAAAATTTGGAGGCGTCCTAGTCGTTGCAGTTACTTCTGCCCTGATCATCTTACTGCTTTATGCATTCCATATTGGAATAACTTTGCTAACCATTGATTATGTTTCATTGATTGTTTCTGTAATTGTTGGTGGATTGTTATTAAAAACTACAATTGCCATTCATGGAATGGAAAAACATGCAAAGTCTGTGCTAGAATCCCTAGATGGGGACAATCTTGATATGGCAAGGAATCATCTATCGATGATTGTCAAGCGAAATACCAAAAATTTAGACAAAACTCATGTACTTTCAGGCGTGCTTGAAAGCATAAGTGAAAATACAGTTGATGGAATCACAGGACCCCTGTTCTATTATGCTATTTTTGGATTGCCTGGAGCATTCATATATCGTGTGATCAACACCGCAGATTCAATGATTGGATACAAGACTGATATTTTCAAAAATGTTGGTTGGTTTGCAGCAACCTGTGACAGCATTATAAATTATATTCCATCTAGACTGACAGGTTTGATAATGATAATTTCTGCCGCTATTTTACAAAACAATTGGAAGGAATCATACAAAACAATGATCAGAGATGGCAAAAAAACCAACAGTCACAATGCTGGATATCCCATGGCTGCTTTAGCAGGAGCTTTGGAAACAAAATTTGAAAAAATTGATCATTACAAACTAGGAGATGGCAAAACCATACTGACAAAAAAGCATGTACATTCTGCAATTTCTATAATGAAACTTACTTCGGTGCTTTTCTTTATAACAGTCACAATTCCAATAATTTCCATTTTATCTATTGTGGGGTGGTGGGCACATGTTTAAAGAAATTGGATCCGTTTTTTCATTTTTAACCATATTCCCGTCATCCAATGCATCCCTGGATAATATCGCAAAATACATGTTCATGTTTCCCATTGTTGGGATTGTTATTGGACTTTTAGTTGGTTCACTGGGTTTTGGATTATCTTTTTTCCTAGAACCGCTGTTAGTTAGTTTGTTAGTTGTTGCATCCATTGCAGTAATTACCGGAATACATCATGCTGATGGTTTGGCTGATTTTGCAGATGGATTGATGGTAAAAGGATCAAAAGACAAAAAACTCAAAGCCATGAAAGATCTTTCTACTGGTTCGGCAGGCATTGTTGCCACTGTGTTGTATATTATCGGCTTGATAATCACCATCTCCCTTACCGGCGGATTTGATCTGTTTAAGGCAATCTTGATTAGTGAAATTCTAGCAAAATTTTCAATGGTTTTGATGGCTGGTTTGGGAAAATCGGCTTCATTAGGCTCAAATTCTCCATTTGTTGAATTCATGAAAGACAAGAAAAAGATTGCAGCGGCATTTTTCATCATGCTTATTCCCGTAATCATAATTGGTGGAACAACAGGCTTGATAATGCTTGGCGTGACTATTGTCTTGACTATGTTTCTTTTAGCTCTGTCTACTCGTAGTTTCGGCGGCATTACAGGCGATGTACTGGGAACTACTAACGAATTTACTCGATTAGCTTCCTTGATGGTGTTTGTTTCGATATGATTGGTCTTGTAATGGCCGGTGGCAAAGGTACTAGAATGAATTCAGATGGAGAAAAATTATTACTAAAATTCAAAAAACCTGTAATTCTTCACGTAGTTGATTCGTTAAAAAATTCAAACTCTTTTTCAAAAGTTCTGGCCGTTACTAGCTGCAATTCTCCCAAAACAAAAAAATTACTGGAAGAAAATGACATTGAAACTTTTGATACATCGGGAACTGGTTATGTCAAAGATCTAAATACAGTACTAAAAACCATCAATGATCACGTCCTAGTGACATCCGGTGATTTACCACTGCTTGATGAGGAAATAATCAAAAAAATTATCGATCAATTTGATCCTAAAAAAATTTGGACCAGTATTCTTGTAACCAACAAATTTTTAATTACTCTTGATCTAGAGTCTGATTTTTCAGCTGATTTTGATGGTCAAACTTGCCATTACACCGGAATCTCTTTGATAAATTCAAAAAAAATCTCTTCCCTGGAAAATCTGGTTGAAAATTATATCATAATTGACGATAAGAGAATTGCATTCAATCTAAATTCTAAACACGATTATGATTTACTCGGCATTACCTAAGATTTTGCCATTAATTAGGGCTTTAGATCCTGTTGGTTCTGAAATAGTATTTCCACAGGAATTACATGCGATTTGTATTGATGCATGTGAATAAACTATTTGCAGTTCACCGCATTCATTGCAATTGACTTTTTGAAACCTGCTGGATGGTTTTGGAATTTCAATGTGATCTTTCTTCATGCTGCTATCAACTCAAATTTCTTAATTCTAATGCCTTTTTTATTGTATTTCTTTTTACAAACAGTACATGTCATAAGAGGGGTAACTTTCTTTGTAACTTTGGCCGGTTTTGCCAATTTTGGGAATTTCTGACCGCCATATCCCCGTTTGCGCTCTGCGTGTCTACGTTCGCCTCTGGCAGAACCGCGTCTTTTTCCAGCCTTGTAAATGGAGACTTTTTGTTCTGTATGTGTTTTACATTTTGCACAATACTTTTTGATCACCTTGGGGATGTTCATATCAACAAAACCTCTTCAACCGTAATTTAAGCATTGAATCTATAATAGGCGCAAAATCCAATCAAAAGAAATGAATTCGAACCTGGCAGATTCGATCCTGTCTCTCAACTCTGTAGCGATGGGTGAGAAGAAAGCCGATCTAATTTTAAAAAATTGTAATTTAATGTCCGTCTATACCCGGGAAATCATTCCAAAGATTCAGATTGCAATTATCAAAGATAGAATTGCGTATGTCGGTCCGAATGCTACACACACAGTTGGTCCAAAAACTATCGTAATTGATGTAAAGGAAAAATATGTCAGTCCCGGTTTTGCAGATCCGCATTTACATATTGATCAATTTGTTTTGCCATCTGAATTTGCAAAAAAGGCTTTGCTGTGTGGTGTAACATCCCTATTTTCTGATCCTATTGATATTGTAAGTGTGGGAGGATATCGAGGTTTTCAAGAATTTTTAAAACTTGGCGAGAATCTTCCAATCCGGATTTTTCAGGTAGTTCCAGGTGGTCTTCCAGTGGATGCAAAATTTAGCAGCGGCAAGTCATTGTCATTATCACAAGAAAAGGCTGCAGTAAGGCATCCACATGTACTTGGATTAGGTGAGGTTTTTTCATGGACTAAAGTTACTTCACGTGACTCAAAAACAATGAAATCACTTTCATCAATGTTGGAATGTGATTGCATAATTAATGGACATACTGCTGGAGCCACCGGGAAAAAACTCAACGCATACGTCTCGTCTGGAATTCTATCCTGTCATGAACCAATCAATTTTGATCAAGTCTTGGAAAGACTGCGTCTTGGAATGTGGATAATGATCAGAGAGGGTTCAATTAGACGTGATTTGAAGGAAATAATTCCACGTGTTTTGTCTCATGGAACATATCTTAATCGCTTGATGTTTTGTTCTGACGGTCTTGATCCCTCAGATATATCCGAATTCGGTCATATAGATCACTGCATTAGAGAATCAATCAACCTTGGTCTAAAACCAATAGATGCAGTTACCATGGCATCAAAGAATAATTTTGATTACTATAACATGGGAAAAGATCTTGGAGGCATAGCTCCTGGCAAGTTAGCAGATATTCTGGTTTTTGATGATTTAAAATCATTCAAACCAAACAAAGTTTTTGTCGGAGGCAAACTAGTTGTATCAAACGGGCAAATAGTTACCCCGATTAAGAGGCAAATGATTTCATCTTGGATTAAAAAAACTGTGAAACTAAAAAATTTCACCGAAAATGACTTTGTAATAAAATCAAAAAAGAAAGATGTAACTGCAAATACCATCTATATGGAGACTGAAATCATTACAAAGCTGGGTTCTGCCGAACTTTGTTCTAAAGACGGCCATGTTTCTGCCTCATTAGATTTTGACATTTGGAAAGTTGCAGCCTTTGATAGAATTCATGGAACGGGCAAGCATTCTATTGGATTTCTTGAAAATTTTGGTGCAGACATTGGTGCTTTTGCCTCAACATGGAGTTTTCATGAAAATGACATGATCGTAATTGGTTCAAATGATTCTGATATGGCCATTGCATCAAATTATCTCATCAAGAATCAAGGTGGACTTGTTGTAGTTAAATCTGGAAGGATTACTGCCTCACTACCTTTACAGTTTGGCGGCATCCTCTCTACTGATTCCTTTGAAAAAGTTTCATCCAATTTTGAAAAAATCAACAGTACAATTGTAGATTCTGGCTCTAAATTCTCTAAACCCCATCTGATTCCACTGTTTTTACCTTTTCTGGCTTTACCTTCGGTTCGAATTCTTTGTGGTGGAATCATTGATGTGAAAAAACGCAGTTACATCCCAGCGATCTATTAAGTAATGTTAAAAAGGGGGATTCAGGGGATTGAATCTGAATCTAGATGGCATCAATTCAACAAGGACCAAATGGACCTGTTTTAGTTCTCAAAGAGAGCGCATTACAGCAAAAAGGCAAGGACGCTCAACAAAACAATATTGCAGCGGCAAAACTCGTTGCACAATTAGTTAGAAGCAGTCTTGGACCACGAGGTCTAGATAAAATGTTAGTTGATTCCTTGGGCGATGTCACTATTACAAATGATGGCGCTACAATTCTCAAAGAAATCGATGTACAGCATCCTGCAGCCAAAATGATGGTTGAAATTTCTAAAACTGTTGATAACGAGGTAGGTGATGGCACGACCTCTTCTGTGATTTTTGGTGGGGCATTATTGGCTAGGGCAGAAGATCTACTCAACAAAAATGTTCATTCTTCAACTATTATTGATGGATATCAAGCAGCAGCTGATAAAACCCTCGAAATTTATTCGGATTTGGCAAAAAAAATCAAACCCGATGATAAAGCATCTCTATTAAAAATCGCAACAACAAGCATGCAGTCAAAATTAATTTCTGAAGATAGCTCACTACTTTCTAAAATTATAGTTGATGCAGTTCTTAGCATTACAATAAAGAACGGTGATACGTACTCTGTAGATCTTGAAAATATCAAAGTTGAAAAAAAGGCAGGTGGTTCAATTGATGATACACAAATTATAAAAGGAATAGTTTTGGATAAAGAAATTGTTCATAGTGGAATGCCAACAAAAATTGAAAATGCAAAAATTGCATTACTTAATTCTGCACTGGAAATTGAAAAAACTGAACTTAGTTCAGAAATTAGAATTACAGACCCAACTCAAATGCAGATGTTCTTAGAAGAAGAAAATAGAATGCTAAAGTCCATGGTTGATAAATTACACGACGTAGGAGTAAACGTACTGATTTGTCAAAAAGGAATTGATGATATTTCACAGCATTATCTTGCAAAATATGGCATCATGGCAGTACGCCGCGTAAAAGAAAGTGATATGATTAAACTTTCCAAAGCCACAGGTGGACGAGTAATTAGCAATCTTGATGATCTTTCAGAAAATGATCTTGGCTCTGCAAATTTAGCTCATCAAAAGAAAGTCGAATCCGACAAATGGGTTTTCATTGAAGGATGCAAACATCCACAATCAGTTACACTGTTAATCCGTGGCGGAACACAAAGAGTAATTGATGAAGTTGATCGTTCGATTCATGACTCTCTAATGGTTGTAAAAGACGTTGTTGAAAAACCAGCAATTGTAGCTGGTGGCGGCGCCCCTGAAGCATTTGCAGCATCGGTTCTCAAAGATTGGGCTGATAATTTTGATGGGAGAGAACAACTGGCAATTAAAAAATATGCAGAGGCACTAGAAACTATTCCACTTACCATTGCTGAAAATGCAGGAATGGATCCAATTGATACTATGGCCAATCTTAGAGCTAAACAAAATCAGGGTCAAAAATGGACTGGAATTGATGCTAGAAACCTCACGATTGCAGATATGATGGCAATCAATGTTCTAGAGCCAATTGTAGTTAAAGAACAAATTATCAAATCTGCAACTGAAGCCGCATGCATGGTACTAAGAATTGATGATGTCATTGCAATATCTGGTGCTCCAGGCGGAATGGGTTAGGTTTACTCAAAGCTTAAGCGTCTTAATTTCTTCAAATAATTGATGTACAAACTCGGTGTTGATTTGGGTGGGACTAAAATTGAAGCGGTCCTTTTAGATCAAAGTTTCAATGTAATTAAAAGAAAACGAATTCCCACACCCCAAAATGATTATCAAAAAATCCTAGATTCCATTTCTTCATTAATTTTAGATGTATCTGAGAATGCATCCGAGTATTCATTAGGAATTTGTACGCCCGGAGCAGTATCAAAACAAACTGGACTAATTAAAAATAGCAATACACAGTGCCTGATTGGAAAATCATTAAAAGAGGATTTGGAAGACAAAGTCGGACAAAAAATTTCCATGGAAAATGATGCAAACTGTTTTGCAATGGCAGAAGCAACGTTGGGTGCTGCCATGGATTTTGATTTAGTTTTTGGCGTTATAATTGGAACAGGTGTGGGTGGTGGGATTGTAATTAATAAAAAACTTTATGCAGGTAGAACAAATATCGGCGGTGAGTGGGGCCATCATACGTTACATCGTAATGGAAATCAATGTTATTGTGGTAAAACCGGCTGTGTAGAGACTTACATTAGTGGTCCATCACTGGAAAATCATTGGAGTATGCTTACAGGACGATCTGAACAACTCTCGGAAATTCTTGTCGATACTGATGATGAACATTGGAAACAATGGAAAGATGAATTTATAGAAAATTTTGGATACGGTCTTGCAAATGTAATTGACATTTTAGATCCTGACGCAATTGTTCTGGGTGGCGGTCTATCAAATATCGATTTTTTGTATTCTGAAGGAAAAGAATCCGTTTATGAGAAAGTATTTTCAGATTTGGCTGATACCCCCATCTTGAAAAATAAATTAGGTGATTCAGCAGGTGTGTTTGGCGCTTGTATGCTTGGCTAGTATTTCGAGATTGGAATCTATTTGTCAAAAAAATTGTCTATTATTATGATTATGATTTAATGAAATAATAGTTACAAATTGATTTGAGGACTCGGATCTTTCTTTTCCCAGTGATTTTTTCAAATAAATTCCATATGGTTCAGAAATTATCCATTATCACCGGGGAGGGGAGATTTTTGATGCTCTGATCATCACTATTTTGCACCAGTCCTTGGAGTTTGGCTACCTACACACTATTTGACTCTGATTCTTTATGGCATGCATAAGAAACAACAACTCCAGAAAACGATCTGGTGTCTTGTAGATTATTTAATTTCTAAAAAAATTATCAGTATAAATTAATTTGGACATCCGTCTATTTTTGAAATAGAATATCCGTCTGTCATGATTTCAATTTCCATGTCTTCTGGCACTGATTGCGTATGACAAAATTTACATTCATTTGTAGTTACAGTGGATGATTCTTCTCCGATTGATTTTAGCCATTCTTTTGCAAAAGAAATGGCTTTTTCTATATTCCTGTGTCTGTAACTACATCAAAATGCATTGTATGTCCATCTTTTGCCTTTACACAAGTGTCAAAAACATGAAAATCCATCTCAATCACGAATCATGGAAAATATTTATTTTTAATTGTTATAATTTTTTCCACAATTATATTCACGTCTGCATCTAAATTAACACTAATCAAAATCAATCCTGCACCTCCAATTGGAATTGTTGCCCGATAAATTTTTTCATATTTGGCTAGTGCATAAATTGGTTTTCCAATTTTATCTGCAGTTTTCTTACGTGTAGACCAGCGGTATACTGCCTGAGATAACGACATTTCAGTCTCCTCTCTTGATAAATGACTTTTTAATCCCGGTCGCATTCTGTCATATAGTTCTCCAAAATCATAAATCCCAACGTACCTGATATTTTCATCACATTCTAAAATTTCATCACAAATTTTCTCATATTCCATTTTCATCACTATTGGGGTTCAATGGTTGCAGGTGGTTTACTTGAAATGGTGTATGTGACCCATGTGACATCTTCTATCTCATTTGTTATTCTGTTACTCATTTTCTCTAATAATTCGTGGGGTAGCCTTGTCCAATCCGCAGTCATTGCATCAACTGAATCTACAACTCTGATCATTACTATATTTCCATATCTACGTTCATCTCCTACAACTCCTACTGCTCTGTCATCGCCTACTGCTGCGTATGCCTGCCATATTTTTTCATACAAGCCTGCTTTCGTCAACTCCTCCTCCACAATTTTGCTGGCAACCTTGCATATCTCAAGTTTTGTTCTAGTCACTTCTCCGATTATTCTAACTGATAATCCCGGACCTGGAAATGGATGTCTCATGAAAAGTTTTTCTGGAACTTGCAGAATTTTAGCAATTTTTCTTACTTCATCCTTGTACAGTTCTCTTAATGGTTCTAAAATTTCCAAATTAAGCCAATCAGGCAGTCCTCCTACATTATGATGGGATTTGATCACTGCTGCAGGGCCTTTTGACACTCCACTCTCGATTACATCCGGGTATAACGTACCCTGAGCCAACCATTTGAAAGAGCCGGCACTTTTGGCAAAATCAGTAAAAACATGAATAAATTCCTCTCCTACAACCATTCTCTTCTTTTCAGGATCCTCTATCCCTTTGAGTTTTCCAAGAAATTGTTCTGTAGCATTAATTGAAGTAAAATCCACTTTGAAATTATCTTTAAACATGGTTTCAACCTCTTTCTCTTCATTTAATCGCAGCAATCCATTATTCACAAAAACACACTTTAGTCTATCCCCTATTGCTTTGTGAATTAGCAATGCAACAACAGTTGAATCTACACCTCCGCTTACTCCACAAAGTACGTTTCCTTCAATCTTTGAAATTTTCTCAACTGCCGTATCTATAAAACCCTCCATAGTCCAATCCTGTTTTGCACCACAAACTCTCAAAACAAAATTCTTTAGAATCTCTGTGCCTTGTTCTGTATGTACCACTTCTGGATGAAATTGAATACCGTAAATCGATTTTTCTTCGGATGCAATTGCCGCAGCTCTTGACCTTTCAGTATGTCCGATAACTTTGAAACCTTTGGGAATTTGCTCTGCTTCATCAGCATGACTCATCCACGCTCTAACTGATTCCCCCACTCCGTTTAGTAGGTCATTATTACTATCAATCGTTAGTACTGATGAACCGTATTCTTTGTTCGTCCTTTTCACCTTTCCTCCAAACTTGTTCACAATTAATTGATGTCCATAACAAATTCCAAGCAGTGGCAAATTCATGTCAAAAATTCTATCTTCTGGAATTGGAGCATCTGAATCAGAAACACTTGAGGGACCGCCTGAAAAAATTATCCCTATTGGATTTATTTTCAATAGCTCTTCATAACTAATATCGTATGGAACCAGTTCGGCATAAACTGAAAATTCCCTAATCCTTCTACAAATTAAATGGCTGTACTGTGATCCGAAATCTAAAACTACAATTTTGTTCATATTATCACTTGTTTATGTTCTCAAGCATTCTAGTCAATGACCATCCTGCGGTATTAATTAATTCGTTGATCCTTTCTTTTTGCCTATAATTTTTAATTATAATTTCTCTAATGTCTGCCCCGTTTTTGTTAACAATATAATCAATCACGGATTCTTTTTGGATTTTCCCATTTTCTGCTTCAACTGCATCCTTTTTTTGCATTTCACCAATTATTCTATCTAAAAAGAATGATTTGAAAGGTGGCGTGTCTGCATTAATCACAATAGCATCATCTAAAACTATGGAAACTTGATCTGGTGTGACAAATGCGTTGGCAATAATCTTGCCATCATTAACCCTTTTAATTGGAATTGTATTCTGTACTGGTTTTTCTATGATTTCGGGTTTTGTTCCAGCCTCTTTTTTTATTTCCAATTGAGAAGCTTTGGTAAAACTAGAGTTTTTTAAGAACAAGTCTAAAACCATGACATTTTTTTCCAACATTTCTATGCCTTCCTGGTGCTTGTCAATTTGTTTGATCAAACTTTCCTTCAATGCAACGATTTCTTTTATTTGCTCCTCTGAGAATTTCATAATTTGATTAATGATGGATGGGTATTAAATGCATTCTAGTTAATCATAATATCTAGTTCTCTGTATGATATTTTTCTAAATCCCCCAATTGACTTTGATGTGGTAAACAATTCCGCTGTTGTAAATGTGGACAGCCATCTCAAAAGAGATTTGCCTTTTTTTAATTTCATCAATTTTGTTTTTCTATCTGATCTTCGGGTTTTTGAATATTTTCCAATCCTATCTCCAAAATCCATTCCCATCAGGATGATTTTTTTTGCTTGAAAATGATTTGCCAGAAAGACCCCTCTATCTCCATCTGTAAAACCCCCAAAGTTTTCTATTTTACCAATAGGTGATGATTGCGTAGTTCCAATACAATTTTTAAATTTCTTTGCCAATTCCAATTTTTCCAGATTATCCCCATGTGCATGAACAACAAAAATGCATTTAGTTTTTCCAATTTTTTCAAGCGTTTTTAGATCCCCATCTAAATCAGTTACAATGATATCCGGTATGATGCCATTTTCCACCAGCGGTTTTATTGAGCTATCAGCGGCAATTTTGACTATTTCTCTGTAGTTTTTTAATTTTGGGATGGCTGCCGCCAATGATGGTCCTGAACCAATTACAAAAACTGTTTTTCCTTTGATTAATTCAATGATTTTTTTGTTTACATTAGTTTTTTTTAAAATTGAATTTAAAATAATGGCCGATTCCTGATCCCTCTTTTCATCATACTTGAATTCTTTTAAAATTTCAAGATATCTTTTCTTCCAACCTGAAATCATCATATCACTCAAATTGCATTAGATTTGATAAACTATGTGGCAAAAATTGGAAATGTGGGTGTAGGCGGAAAGAATCCGGCAAGGATAATGGGAATTCTTAACACCAGTCCTGAATCATTTTACAAAAAGTCTGTCAATACCAGCAAAAATCTCATAAAAAATACCGTTAAACTGATGCAGGACCAAGGTGCCGATTTTGTTGATATTGGAGGAATGTCTACTGCGCCCTATCTGTCAACACTGGTTTCAGAAAAAACAGAATCAAAAAGGATTCAAAATGCAATAAAAATAATCCAGAATTTCACAAATCTTCCAATATCTGTAGATACCTGTAGAGCAAGAGTTGCACAAGATGCCTTGGAATGTGGAGTTGAAATAATTAATGATATTTCTGGATTAAAATATGATAAAAAAATGCCTCAGGTAATTTCTGAATATTGTCCATCATTAATTTTATGTGCATATAGTCCAAAACTTGCAGATGGAAATCCTGCATCAATAACTAGGAAATTACTCCAAGATAGCTTAAAGATTGCAAAAAAATCACACATTCCTTCTGAAAAAATTGTATTGGACCCTGCTATTGGATTTTTTAGAAAAACCGGAAAGGGATCATTTTTTACAAAAATCAAGTCAGATTGGTTGGAAAGAGATCTATCTGTATTAAAAAATCTGGAATTCATAAAACAAAATTATCCCCTGCTGATCTCAGTCTCAAATAAATCCTTCATAGGGGAAATTTTGGGAAAAGAAAATCCAAATGATCGATTATTTGGCTCTATTTCTGCAGAGACAGTATCTGTAATGAATGGCGCCGATATCATTCGTACTCACAATGTCGAGGCAACCAAGGATGCAATAACGATCGCCTCTAAATTATCTAAATAACACAAAGGCTTATAATCAATATTTTGCTTTCTTAACAAGGTTTCATTGGAATTCAAAGAAGGATTAACATTTGACGACGTTCTTCTTGTACCCAAATACTCTGATATCACTAGTAGAAGTCAAACAGATCTAACTACAAAATTATCTCGAAATATCACAATTAGCATTCCTTTTGTTAGTGCAAATATGGATACCGTAACAGAATCCTCCATGGCCGGTGCCATGGCCCGGGCTGGGGGGATTGGAATTATTCACAGATTTTTGACTATTACAGAACAGGCCAATGAAGTTCTCAAAGTAAAAAGATCCGGCAGTGTAATGATTGAAAATCCCTATTCCATATTGGCTGAAAAATCTATTCAAGATGCTTTGGATTATGCACAAGATAAAGAAATTTCAGGTCTTTTAGTTGTTGATTCTAATTCCAAATTAATAGGAATAGTAACTGAAAGAGATCTTTTATTTGCCAGTAAAACTAGTAAAATTCAAGACGTGATGACAAAAGATGTTGTTACTGCAAAGATCGGAGTTACTTTAGATGAATCTAAAGAAATCTTACATAAGAACAGGATTGAAAAATTACCCATTGTTGATGATTCTGGTTTCATCAAAGGTCTCATTACAAGTAAAGATATCACAAATAATGCAGATTTCCCAAATGCATCTAAAGATAAGAAGGGCAGACCATTAGTTGGCGCTGCAGTTGGAGTGAAGGGTGACTTTTTAGAAAGAAGTGAATCTCTTTTAGAGTCTGGTGTGGATGTACTTGTTGTTGATATTGCTCATGGACACAGTGAAAATGCAATTAGTACAGTTCGTAACATCAAAAAAGCATTTCCTGAATGTGAACTCATTGCAGGAAATATTGCAACTGCTCAAGGTGCAGAGGACTTGATTAAAGCAGGAGTTGATGCCGTAAAGGTAGGCGTGGGTTCTGGTTCAATCTGTATTACTAGAGTAATTACTGGTTCTGGAGTTCCACAGCTAACTGCAGTTATGGATTGCGCCAAAGTTGGAAAGGATCACGGCATTCCAGTAATTTCTGATGGTGGAACCAGAACTTCAGGTGATGCAACCAAGGCATTAGCTTCCGGTGCTTCAACAGTAATGGTTGGCAGTATGCTTGGCGGAACTGATGAATCCCCTGGCACCGTTTTGACTAAAAACGGCAAACGGTTCAAGGTTTATCGTGGAATGGCATCACTGGCTGCATCCATTGGAAGAAAATCCAAAGAAACAGGTTCACTGTCACTTGATGATGATCTTAATGATTATGTTGCAGAAGGGGTTGAGGCAATGGTTCCACACAAAGGAACTGTAACTGATATTCTAAAACAGTTAACAGGCGGTGTACGTTCTGGATTAAGTTACTGTGGGGCTCATACTATACCACAAATGCAGGAGAATGCAGAATTTATCAAAATGTCAAGAGCTGGATTTGCCGAGAGTCAGCCTCATGATGTTTCTTTGATGTAGATAATTTACCAGTCATCATTTTTTACTGGTTAACAATTCTTATGATGAGAAACGAGTCCTGGTGCAATTGGGCGGTCTGATCACTATTTTGCATCAGAATCAAATCAAGTCTGTTACTCATACTCAAATATCCAATACTCTCCTTCATCTTCAGGATCAGTTTCCAAACATATTTTCTTTCCACAATGAAAACAGGTAGAATTTAAATATTTAATGCGATCTGAATCTGGCAGGGACTCAAATAATTTATTTTCCTCAGTAATCAAAACCTCGTGGTCAGATACTGCACATCTCATCACATCCAATATTGGTAATTCTAAATCTTTGGGATGTTTCTTTGTTGAATCTAATAGTTTTAGCATTGCTTCGAACATCAAATCTTTCAGAAATACAAAGACTTGTTTTGTTTCTTGTTTGTATTCCGGATGTGCTTCTGTTGCAAAATAATAATCTAATTTATTTTTGACATATTTTTTAAATCCAAAGAAATTAAGAATTATAAGTTTGGCATTTGGAATTAGATTATATCTAAAAACATTCAAAATAAAAATGGCAGGATCATTTGTAGTGTATTTTTTCAGCCATGTTGCAATTTCTTGAATTAGTTCTTCAATATTTTCCTGTTCTATCTTTTTAGTTGCTGCAATTTTTTGAGTAAACCTTACAGCATCAATTGGAATTACCATATAGTATCGGTTCAGATATAGATACAAAAATGCGCATAATAATCCTGTTCTTTTGTTTCCATCAGCAAAAATATGCCATCGTGTAATTGCCTCCATTAGAGATGCAGCTTTAGTATAGACATCCGGATATCGTTCTTCAGTACCATACAATTTTGTTGATGGTCTCTCTACTGCCGAACTAATCAAACCTTCTTTTTGTATTCCTTTTAGCATTAATGGAAACTTTTTTTCTAGTTCATTGTGTACTAGTTTCACGTCTTCCTCAGAAAGTTCATTCATTTAGTGTTCATCTAAAACTTCAAACACGGTCTTGTTTTTATCGATGGTTTTACTTATCAGTTCGCTTAATTCCTGTCTCTGGACTCCACTTCCTCTTTTTTTTTTAACCACTCAAATCACCGTATGTTTATCTACATACACACATATTAAAAACATTCGTAGAATTTATGGCTAGATCCAACTTTTTCAAAATAAGTGTAACTTTTACTGAGATAAATGATATTTTTTACGCATAAATGATTCATTTTACAAGAAAAATCCAAGCCTGAAATAATAGTATGTGATCCGGTTATGATGAAAGTGCGTATGAATCAGAAAGTGAATTTAGCAAGAATTGAACCTATCTACTGAAGAAATTGCATTTTATGATTAATACAAATGGGAAGAGAGTATCTTGAAAATGACAAGCAGACTAGAATGGTTTTAGAGGTGCTTTCTGAAAAAATGGATTCTGAAAGCAAAAATAACGGTTTAGGGTTAATCAAAAAAAAAAACTATAATCATTTAGTGTAAGATAAAATCCACAAAAAAGATTCTTTATAACAAACATGAGAAAGGATAGATATTGTGATATCAATGGAAAAATTAAATGACAAAATAATCATTTCAGGTGAGCCGTTCACGTTTGCAACTCCAGGAGAAATGCCATGGAGACAAACTATGATGGAATCCATTCCAGAAAACAAGGATGGAAAATATTCAGGGGTGGAATTGAAATTTCATTATGTTCCTTCAGTACACAAACAGCCACTTGATGTGGATAATCTATGTGAACCAGTTTTTACGATTCTAGTTGGAAAAAAGAAATATTTTGGAGGTAAAAGGGGCAACATTCAATGGTTCAAAGCAGAAAAAATTCAAGATGTTTCAGGTAAACTAGAACTAAAATTATTTGAAAAAACCCCAGAAATGCAAATGAATTTTGTAGTTTTTGATGAAATTTACCAAGGAGTATTTCCCAAATCTGCAACAGATGTAGAGTTTGCAGAATTTGTAAAAAATAACACAAAAGAGCGATTAAGAAAAGACGATGAATGCATGGTAAAAATTCAATTTAATTCAAATGATGTCAATATAGGGAATATCTCATCAGGTACAGTAAAGCCCATAATTGACTGTCTTTATCCAGTTTTGGGAGGGGTTTCAGGAGATCCAGATGATCATGTCATTAGAACACTGCTAGTTGAGAAAGGGATAAGCAGTATTCCTCAAGAAAAGGTCAGAATAACAATTAGTAGATATTAATTCAAATTTTTAATCAATCCTCTAATTATTGCAATCAAAAAAGCTAGGAATCTCATCATTATCTCATTGTATAACGAAAAATTGATGGGATCGCGATGGAATTAGTCTCTGCATTACTCTCAACATCAATACATCATCACAGATATTCCAAAAAATAAAAGAACCAACTCCTGAATCCAGATTTTACCCAATGTGGGATTATTTTGTACTTGAATTAATTGAAAATATTACACTGCCTATCCGGTAATTTTTTAAGAAGCAGTATTAGAATAATTTCATCATGCTTTCTAAAAGAACAATTATTGGTTTAATTGTTGGAAGTGCAATTATTACGATCGGAGGTTATTCCTTAATTTCTCATATTGGAACAATCACAATTCACGAAGATTATGTTGTAGGATTGGGCGATTCTGTATTTTACACAATTCCTGCACCTGCTCAAACTCCTCAATATGTGGAAATTTCTGGCGATTCCTTTGATATCCAACTTGCTAGTCCGCCTCCCGGATTACAAATTCCGTCATCTGACTCGGAAGACACATCAGAATCATTCAGAGATCGGATTGATGAGCCACTGACATTAGAGTGGGTTCATTTAGAAGACGGTGAAACAAAGATCAGCATTCAAAATACGGGAAATTCAGAATTGTCTATAACTGGAACATTAATCCGAAGCTCTGATCCAATTTGGTTCACATTTGATCTAATGGTGATTACATCCGGAATGGTCATCATCGGATTTAGTATGGGCTTTACCCTGAGAAAACCTAAGGGTTTTTAGCTCAATTTTGCAGAAGGATAAGATCCCAGAACTTTCATGAATGGCGTTTCATGTTTGATTTTCTCTAACATTTTTGAAATTTTCAAATTATTTTGATGTCCTTCAAAATCTACATAGAAATTATATTCCCAGGTGTTTGTTTTTGTCGGTCGTGATTCAATCTTTGTTAGATTAACATTATTTCCATGAAAATTTTCTATTATTCTAAATAATGAGCCTGGTTCGTGCTTTATTGAAAAAATTATCGATGTTTTATCGTTTCCCGATTCTGGACTAGCTGTTTTTGACAAAACCAAAAATCTTGTATAATTATTTAGGTTATTTGCGATATTATCAAGAATTATGGGCATCCCGTGGATTTGCGCGGCATCCTTGCTTGCAATACATGCACAGTTTTTCTTGTCAAGTGATTTAACCATCTTCACACTCCCTGCCGTATCGTATGTAGGAATTGTTTTCATGTTGTGTCCCTCTATGAATTTTCTACATTGACCAAGAGCTTGTGGATGAGAATATACCGTATCTATTTCATCTGTGTTCCCAATACCAATCAGGCAATGCTCAATTCTATGATAAATTTCACCTGTTGCGTTTAGTGATGTTGAATATAGCAAGTCATAGCTCTCACCAACACTTCCCTCTAAGGAATTTTCAACCGGTAATACTGCATACTGTGATTTGTTATTGGCAGTATTAGCTAACATCTCTGCAAATGTTGAAAGAGGAATCGTTTCAATCGATTCATTGAAAAATGATTTTGCTGCACCCTCACTATAAGCACCTCGTTCACCTTGGAACGAAACATGAATCATTGTTTAACCCCGTAAATTAACGAAATCAGTATTTCCAAAGTTTGCAGATAACTTTCTTTCATCAATCCACGCGCAATCCGTGCATTTGATTGCATCGCGCATCGGGACTACCCTACCCCCACACTTTCTACATTTAGTAAGCAAGACACCCAAATTTGGTTCGCTGATTGTTGCATGAATAGTACCATTAAGATGATTGACGATTTTCAGTGTCACTATATCATTGACTAGTGCAATATTTCTTATTCTTAAATTCCGTGTTCCACAAATGCATTCGACTTTTGATGTTGTGGGTTTTCCATTAATGTAGTCAATTGAAACTGCAATCATCGATGACATGACGGCTGCAATCGTGCCGATAATTATGTCTCCCACCTTGGGGATGGATAGAAGCTTTGGATGAACAACATTGGCGGTTCTTGAAATCTTGTCAATGCGCTTTTCTCCAATTGTTGCTGCCCGAACCATGTCGCCGTCGTCAAAAGCGTTGTTTCCTGCCTCATATTCTTCAATCGAAGCTATTTTGTCTCCCGGAAATATTGCATTTTCTGACATGTTGAGAACTTTGTTTTTATGATTATAATTGTTTGTGGTCTTTTTGGATCTTGATAAATCATATATCTTCAAAAGTTAGAGAAAAATCATGAAAGCCCTTGTATATGAGCAGTATACTACAGATGACGATTTCTCTAAAATTCTAAAAATTAAGGAGATTCCAGTCCCTGTACCTAAATCAAATGAGGTCGTCTTCAAGGTAAAGTCAGCTGCTCTAAATTATGATGATATTTGGGGGATGAGGGGCAAGCCATTGGCAATCCCACTGCCTCATATTTCTGGAACTGATGCTGCAGGCAAGGTCACTGCAATTGGCAGTGATGTAAAAAATATCAAAGTTGGGGACAGGGTTGTCTCACATGGGAATATGTCTTGTAGAGTGTGCAATGCATGCACTGATGGTAGAGAGTTTGATTGTAGAAGACGATCAATATGGGGTTTTCAAACCGGTCCACTTTGGGGAGGATACTGTGAATTTACACATCTTCCGGAAGTTAATGTCGTAAAAATTCCCGAACAGGTTTCATATGATGAAGCTGCTGCCGCATCTATGACTTTGCTGACATCATGGCATATGTTAATTGGCAGAGCCAAAATTCAACCCGGACAAATAGTTTTGATAATGGGTGGAAGTTCGGGAGTTGGCAATTACGGCATTCAGATTGCAAAACTTTTTGGATGTACAGTAATTGCTACTGCAAGTCCTGATAAATTAGACAAACTATTGGAACTAGGAGCTGACTTTGCAGTAGATCATAGAAAGGATGATTGGCACAAAGAGGTAAGATCAATTGCCAACAAGATTCCCAAGCAGCTAGGAGATGTTCCGGGTGTGGATGTAATTTTTGAACATATTGGCGGTTCACATTGGAATAAGGAACTCACTTTACTAAATTACGGTGGAACCATTGTCACAACCGGTGCAACTACGGGATACGATGCCAAGACTGATCTGCGTCATATCTTTTTTAAAGGAATCAACATCTTGGGCTCAACCCAGGGAACCCGTTCTGAATTGGAACAAGGATTCTACTGGATGTCTCAGGGAAGAATAAAATCCATAATTGATTCGGTGTTTTCATTAGAGGATGCTGCTATAGCTCACACAAAAATGCTCAAGGGTAAGGGGCTTTTTGGAAAAATACTAATCAAGCCTGAATTATAATAACTGTAATAATAATAATAATAACATGAACAATCCAGAAACAGATTCATTTAGATGAATCTAATGATATTGTTACCTGGCAAACTGTACAAAACCACAACCCATTATGATGGAATCCTTTTTTGAGGAATTGTATAATGTTTACTAGAAAACAAGGACTTGTCACAACTGCACTCATAATGGGCATTGGTGGAATGACTGGCAATACTAGATAATTCTCCTCGGGTAACTTGGGTGGATGTTCTGCTTGAATCTTTGGTTGATACCGGATGTTTTAGATAACTCTCAATATGTTGTAAAGGAAGTGTGTGGATCTCATTATCGGTATAGTAGATGAAAATTCCAAGGAATTTGGAGACAAGCCAATTGCCTACACTGATGCTGTAATTGAGATAGAGGATGGAACTGACTGGAAAATATCTGGAGTGGACGATAACAGTCAGAACAGTCGGAGGAAAAACCGACAAATACTGGACAGGCAACACGAGTATCCTGAATTCAAGCAGGGTGAACCTTATGTGTACCATATCTTCAAATCTTGTAAAAAAACCATCAAATTTCGTATAAATTTTCATTTTGTATGTGGGGCATCACAAGCATCTGTTTGTCGTGATTATACATCCGGATGTCCGTCTGGGATCGATTGCGCATAAACTCTCGTATGAAATTAAAGCCATAAAATCAAGATCATCTGAAAAATTATCTGATGATGCTAAATTCAAAAAATTGGTTTTATAGTTACAACCAATGTGGAATTTCCAAGTATTCATCTATACTTTCTTTTCTTAAAATTTTTAAAAGAGCATTTGCTTGCGGGGTTGATAAAACAGGCTTGTCAAATTGGTTATCTGTAGATATTCTTGGGCATGCAACTTGTATAAAGGCATCAATTCCTTTTAGATTCCTGAGTCTGTCATTTGTAATGTCTGTCAGAGCAAATAGTTGTACCTCTTTTCCTTCGGCTTCCAGTTCCTTTTTGATTTTTAATGCAAAAACTTTGGATAACTGACCTTCTTTTAATCCTACAATGACTCCAAAGGTTCTCGCATCTGCTGCCTTGTAAATTGCCAAAGTAGCTTTCTTTTTTAATTTTTGAGCAAATTCCGTTACCTCTCTTACCTCGTTAAAGTATGGATCCAAGACATATGTTGCCAAGCCAGTTGATAATGCAATTCCTGCCGCATGAAAATTACTTTGTCCAAGAAAAACATAGGCATCAACCTCCTTTTTTAATTCAGATGCTGGATAAAATTCACAGCCAAACACCTGGCCGTCATTTAATTGCCCTTTTCCCTTTCCGATTTTAACCTCAATTCCTCCGGTTGTTAGAATTTTTTCTACCTTGTCAATCTGGTGTAAATGTTGACTGTCTGTAACCAATGAAATCACCTTGCCCTTTAACATGCCTACACATTTTTTTGCAACGCTATCAAACTCTACATCGTCAAATGCGTCAATTAAGATCAAATTTTTTTCCAATGATTCCGTGTTAATAGTATGTCCAATGTTGAATTGAATCTCAGATCCAAGAACTTTGGCACCATTAGTGTTAAGATCACAGGTACCCCAGGTAGTATCTGCCAAGACATATGCGGGAATTCCAAATTTTTTTGTTATCTTGATGGCTGTATCTTGAACTTGGGGCAAAATTCCATCAGGTCCATTTAAGGAAACCGAAGCTGGGTTTCTCTCCTCTATCTCTCTGAAAATTCTCTCATCATCTACTATAATCAATTCAGCTTGGAATGTGACGTTATTAATTTAAATCAACTGTATCTTCCAACAACTAAAAATGTCTGACTAGTTAAAACTAGTAGTGGAAAAAGAAACAATACTCAATGTGGGCTTTGATGATACTGATTCCCCTAAAGGCATGTGCACCACATTCCTTGCTTACAAAATTGTTGATTTACTACAAAGACAAAAAACAGAATTTCTGGATTTTCCCCGTCTAATCCGATTTAATCCCAATATTCCGTGGAAGACCCGGGGAAATGGAGCCGTCTCTTTTAGAATAAAGACAAAAAAACCATCCAAAATAAAAAATCAAATAAAAAACCTTGTATCAAAATATTCTGATACTGAAAATGGAGCAAATCCCGGATTGGTATTCTTTGAACGTGATGATATTCCCCCTGAATTTATCCAATTTAGCAAGTTGGCTTTATGGCAATTAATCAGTCGTAATAACGCAAAAAAATTTGCCAAAGAAAATAATCTCGAAGTTCATTATCAAGGAAACGGCCAAGGATTAATCGGTGCAATAGGTGCGATAGGTTATGATTTTACTGATCATACATTGGAACTTTTGAGTTATCGTAGAAAATCAAAATTTGGAAAAGAAAGAAAAATTTCCACTCGTAGCGTGAGAAATATGCAAGAAAAAACTTTTCCTGACACGTTTAACAGCTTTGATACCAAGAAAGGCAGGGTTCTAATTACTCCGCATGGACCTGATCCGGTTTTTTATGGTGTCCGGGGTGAAAATGTAGATTCACTAGTTTATGCTACCAAAATTCTAAAAACAACTGAAAAATTGGACGGATACATGATCTTCAAGTCTAATCAAGGTACAGGTGATCATTTGAAAAATGAACTGACTCTTGAAAATATAAAGCCTTATGCATCCGGAAAAATTTCAGGTGCTGTGTCTTCTGTGCCAAAGATTGCAAAAGGAGGTCATGTATTTTTTAAAATTATTTCCAGGAATCACGAGTTTTGGTGTGCTGTTTATAGGCCAACTGGAATGACTGCAGTTGCATCTTATCTGCTAAGGGGAGATCAAATTTGTGTCGGCGGAGGAGTACGAAGAGCTTCTAAAAATTTCCCCCGAATACTCAATCTTGAATTCATTGATGTTGTTTCACTTGTAAAAAATACCACCTTGAATAATCCCCAATGTACAAAGTGTCATAAAAAAATGAAATCCAAGGGTACGAATCAAGGATTTCAGTGCATTCGTTGCGGAGAAAAATCCTTCAAGAAAACCACTAGTGAAATTCCAAGAAAGAATATCAAAAAACAACTCTACCTTCCAAAAATTTCTGCTCACAGGCATCTGAGCAGGCCCCTACAAAGAATTGGAACCCTCAACAAATCATCAGAATTTGATGACTCCCTTTCGTGGTTTCATGTTTATGAGAAATAGATAGCGGGGAGTAGATTTGAACTACTGAACTGCGGGTTATGAGCCCGCCGGGATGACCTGACTTCCCCACCCCGCTGAACATAAATGAAGCCGAGCCGTATATACGCTTTATCAAATTTTTGAAAGTAATTAATAGGATTTGAAGAACTCTTATTTTCATGGATAAAAAAATTCAAGTTGCTGTAATTGTTGTTGCCATTGCATTTGCAGCACTAGTCTTAACATCCCCCACTGATCCAATTCCATTGCCTGTTCCAAATTCCAATTCCCAAAGTGATTTTGTAACTATTTTAGCTGAAAATCTCAATAAACCCCGAGCTATTGCCATTTCTAATGATAAAATTTTTGTCACTGAAAAAGGCGGGGTGATTAAAGTAATTCAAAATAATACCCTGTTAGAATCACCTTTAGCTACATTACGCGGTGCTGATGTATTTGATGGCGGATTATTGGGGATTGCATTGCATCCAAATTTTCCCTCTAATCACCACATGTATGTATTTTTGACCTATGAGGAAAATAATAATTTATGGAACAAGATTTTGAAAATTACCGAGAATGACAACAAGTTACAAAACGCCCAAGTTATTTTAGATAAAATTCCCGGATCTTCCTTTACAAACGGGGGTTTTATTAAATTTGGACCTGATGAAAAACTGTATGTGGGTACCGGTACAATCTCTGATGCATCACATCTGCCGCAAGATCTTGATTCTCTGTCTGGAAAAATTTTAAGATTAAATGATGATGGTACAATTCCAAGTGATAATCCGTTTCCCAATTCTCATGTATATTCGCTGGGACATAGAAATCCCCAGGGAATGACTTGGGATGATGAAGGGAATATGTTTGTCGCAGAATTCGGACCTGAGAAAAATGATGAGATCAATCTGATTCAAGCAGGAAAGAATTATGGATGGCCCGAACAGCAATGTTCTGGAAATGAGGATTTCCAAGATGCCATTCTTTGTTATGATCCAAGCATAGAACCTGGAGGCATCTTGTTTTATTCTGGAGATTCCCTGAATCTGAAATCCCCATTTATTATGGCCTCAATGAGGGCTGCAAATCTCTATCAATTAGATTTTGAAGAGGGGCTGAATTCACAAAAATCAATCCTTAGTGGTATAGGACGTGTTCGTGACGTGGTGCAGGGTCCTGATGGCAGTCTGTATGTGATTACTTCAAATACTGATGGAAAAGGTTTTCCAGACAGTATGGATGACAAGCTGTTGAGGATATTGAAATAAAATGCCTGATTCATCAATTTCAAAATTTTTTGAGAAATCTAGAAAAGAGAGATTGGATATTGTTGTCAATTTTGCGAATCTGTCACCTGAAGAATTGGAAATCTTACAAAATGATGATGGTGGAATTTCTTATGACAAAGCTGATAAAATGGTTGAAAATGCAATTGGAACTTTTTCACTCCCGCTAGGTGTTGCCACAAATTTTAGGATTAATGGTAAGGACTATGTTGTTCCCATGGTAATTGAAGAACCATCGGTGATAGCTGCTGCATCAAAGGGAGCCAAAGTTGCACGAATCAAAGGAGGATTCAAAGTCTCAGCTGATGAATCTTACAGCATTGGTCAAATACAAATGTTAGATGTTGTTGATGCATATTCTGCAATTTCAAAACTAAAAGATTTCAAAGATGAACTTTTACAGCTAGCAAATTCTAAAAGCAACACCTTGTCTAAAATGGACAAGGGTGCAAAAGAAATCTCATACAGGGAAATTGACGCGCCTTCTGGAAAAATGCTGATTGTGGAATTGCTTGTTGATGTTGGTGATGCCATGGGTGCAAACATCACCAATACCATGTGCGAGGCCGTCTCCCCACTAATTGAAGAAATTACCGGCGGCAGAGCATTACTTAGAATATTATCCAATTATTCAACTAGAAGAATCGCTAGAGCAAAAGCGGTATTTGAAAAGGAGGCTGTGGGTGGAGAACAGGTAGTTGATGATATCATCTCTGCATTTGAGTTTGCGGACAATGACGTGTATCGGGCAGTGACTCATAACAAGGGTACAATGAATGGAACAATCGCGGTTGCAAATGCGGTAGGTCAGGATAGCCGAGCTATAGAGGCTGCAGCAAACGCATATGCAGCACGGACCGGAAGATACCGTTCTCTAAGTAAGTGGAGTAAGGATGATGAGGGAAATCTTGTTGGAACTCTGGAAATGCCCCTTTCTGTAGGCATTGTAGGTGGAATTGTAAATGTTCATCCTGTGGCAAAAATTTGCACAAAGATTCTAGGAGCATCATCGGCGCAAGAACTTGCATGCGTCATGACTGCAGTGGGGCTGGCCCAAAATTACAGTGCTATTCGTGCTCTTACAACTGAAGGAATTCAAAAAGGCCACATGCGGCTCCATGCACGGAATTTAGCTGCTGCTGCCGGTGCCACACCTGATCGAATTGATGAAATTGTCCAAAAAATGATTCAAGAAAAGAAAATTTCACTTGATAGGGCTAAAGAGCTACTTGAGCAAATTTAAACATGCGATTATATACCTAAAAAGTGAAAAAATTGAAAATGTCTGAGATAAAATTTGCCATTCCTAAAGGCAGTTTAGAGGATGCGACTTTTAAATTGTTAGAAAAATCCTGGACTAGGGTAAATCGTAAGAGCAGGACATATCGGGTTTATCTGGATGATCCTGACATTGTTGTCAAAATGCTCCGCCCCCAAGAAATTCCGACACTGGTTGCAGAGGGATTATACGATGTAGGAATTACCGGCAAGGACTGGGTAGGGGAAACAAATTCCGATGTAGAGCCGATACTGGATCTGGAATACGGCAAAATTAGACTGGTAATTGCTTTTCCTGATAAATACAAATACAAAAATCTTGATGAAATGATTGCAGATTACGGCAAAAAGAAAAAGATCCTCAGAATATCCTCGGAATATCTCACTACTGCATCAAAATTCCTCAAACAATCAAAATCATATAAAAAATATTATGGCTCCAAAGATCCTCTGATTATTACTCCCTGGGTTAGATTGGGAAATAACAAAAATGTCCAAATTCATCTGTCTTTTGGAGCTACTGAGGCAAAACCTCCTGAGGATGTTGATGCAATCATGGATGTTACAGAAACAGGTACCACGCTAAAGCAGAACAAGCTCAAAATTGTAGATCAGGTCCTAACTTCAACTGCCCACCTTATTGTGAATAAAAAATCCCTCAATGATCCTAAAAAGCGTGAAAAGATATTTGACATTGTCACCTTGATGCGGGGTGCAGTTCATGGCAGGAAATTCCTACACATTTATCTAAATGTTGAAGAAAAAAACCTGAAAAAACTTTTGACACAGATGCCCTCCCTGAAAAAACCCACGATTAGTCCGTTAAGTGAGGCGGGATGGTTTGGAGTAAATACTGTGATTAAAAAAGAGGAATTCCACAAACTTGTTCCCAAGTTAAGGAAGGTTGCTCAGGGCCTTGTAGTTCACGAGCCACGTCAAGTACTTGAACTTGAGGAGATAAAGCGTGACGAAGAAAATTGATGAGAATAATTAAGGTAACCAATGTTGAAAAGTTTGCAGCAAAAATCATTTCAAAACAGCCTCAAAACAACAACAACAAGACTATTGTAGAATCGATTCTAAAGGATGTCAAAAAAAATGGGGATGACGCAGTAAGGAAATATGAAAAAAAATTCAGCAAGGCAAACATTTCCTCATTACGCTTGACTCAAAATGAGATAAAAAACGCTTATTCTAAAATCACAAAGGATGAACTTTATGCAGTACGATTAGCAAAAGCCAGACTGGGCAAAACAGAATCTGTTGTGAAATCATTATTAAAAAACAAAACCATTAGGCATGATGGAGTTAAGATTTTAAAAAAATTCATTCCAATTCAAAGTGTGGGATGCTACATTCCCGGCGGACTGGCAAGATATCCAAGTTCTGTAATCATGTCCGTTGTTCCAGCTAAAATTGCAGGAATAAAGAGAATCGTAGTGGTATCTCCTCCAGACTCTGATGGACGAATTGATCCATTGACTATCGTGGCATCTGATGTATGCGGTGCAGATGAAATTTACAAGACCGGCGGCGTACAATCCATTGCAGCGTTATCTTTTGGAACAAAGTCAATTCCCAAGGTTGATAAAATTGTGGGACCAGGGGGTGCATTTGTAACATCTGCAAAATCCATGATAAGTGATCAGACAGGAATAGACATGCTTGCAGGTCCTACTGAACTAGGAATACTCGCAGATAGTTCTGCAAATCCGAAATTCATTGCACTTGATCTGATCTCTCAGGCTGAGCACAGCAACGACACCCTCTGTTATCTGATTACAACATCTGAAAAGCTTGCAGAGTCGGTAAACAAAATACTCTTAGAATCAATCCCCCGGATTCAAAGAGATAAAATTGTCCGGTCTAGTCTTGAAAAAAATGGATTTATTGGAATATGCAAAACAAATTCTGACATGATACGGCTGGCAAATATTTTGGCACCTGAACACCTGCAAATAATGACCAAAAATCCTGAATCCATATCTTCAAAAATCACTTCTTCTGGACTTGTTTTAATTGGAAATGATACACCGTCCTCAGCAAGTGACTATATTCTGGGCTCAAACCACATCCTGCCAACCAATGGATTTGGAAGGACTAGAGGTTCACTTTCTGTTTTGGATTTTATCAAGATAAATACACAGATTACATCATCAAAAAAATCACTATCAAAACTTTCAAAACATCTCAAAGTCTTAACTAATGCTGAGGGACTTTCAAATCACTTTGAGGCAGTAAGAGGTAGGCTAGATTGAATAAAAATTGGTTTGAAGACAAGGTCAAAGGATTCATCTCTATGGGCGGCTATCAAAAACCCGAATTTATACCAGATTCGGTGAAACTTGACTCGAATGAAAATTATGTGATTTCAAAACAATTTCAAAACGATATACTTTCTACTGCAAAAAAAAATTCCGATATAAGAGAGTATCCGCTTGGCGGAGTTGAAAAACTAATCAACACGATCTCAAAGTTTGCTAAAATACCTTCTTCAATGATTGGAGTTGGCAATGGCTCTGATCAAATTTTGGATCTGATTCTTTCAAATTTTGCATCAAGACAAACCAAAGTCTTGACTTCAAAGCCCACATTTGGGTTTTTTGAGGAGCGTTGTAAATTATATGATATACCGCTTACTGCAATTCCATTCTCAGATGATATGAAACTAAATGTCAAAGATTTTTTAAAACAATCCAAAGATGCAGACATTCTCTATCTTGATTCCCCAAACAACCCCACGGGATTTCAATTTGCAAAAAGTGATCTGCAGAAACTGATCAAGTCTTTTAACGGTCTTGTGATAATTGATGAGGCGTACGGGGAATTCGGCGAATATTCTCTTTCTAACATGGTCAAATCCCAAGATAACTTGATCGTTGTTCAAACTTTCTCAAAATCGTTTGGTCTGGCAGGACTTCGACTTGGCTACTTTATTGCAAACAAGAAATTCACTGAGGCTTTCATGACCGTATTGCAATATCCTTATCCTGTAAGTACGATCACAATAGAATCCGGAATCCAAGCTTTGGAAAAATCAGATCTGATGAAAGATGCAGTAGGCGCAATTAAAATTGAGAGAAAACGAATTATCAAGACATTACAAAAATATGACGCTTTTGAGGTGTTTGATTCCCGGGCAAACTTTGTACTTTTTGACGCACATGGTGCCTACAAACGCATCTATTCTGCTCTTGCCGAACAGGGAATCTCAATCCGTAAACTGGGTAAAATTGGAAACCATCAAGGATGTCTTAGAGTTACCATTGGAACAAAAGAAATGAATTCAAAATTTTTACTGGCCATTCGTGATCTACTGGAATGACGGCTTTGATAAAAAGATCAGATGGAATCTATGCAGATGATTCCACAATCAAGATTCTTGAGAAAGTAGATGCGGTAATCTTTGATTGTGACGGAGTATTAATTGATATTACAAAATCATATGATTCAACAATAATTAAGACAACCAGGTATGTTTTAAGGAGTCTGGCAAAGATCGATGACGCAATTGACATTGATTTTAAAATAATTGACGGATTCAAATCTACAGGGGGATTTAACGATGAAGTTGATCTTGCTTATGCTGCAGTAATCTCACTGGTTGCTGCCAACTTGTTAAAAAAAGATCAAACCAGTTTTATTTTTAATGTCATCGGACATTCTGATTCAAGTGGTATTGTTTCAGTAGAAAAATATCTTGAAACTTTGGTTGATATTTCAACCATTAAAAACCAGTTATCCTATCCTGGAACACGTCATGATAATTTACTGTATCAAATATTTGATCAACTTTTTTACGGACCCAAGTTATATCAAGAATTATTTGGCAGGGATTCTGATTTTTCTGATGACGGTTTAATCAAACAAGACGATGTAATTTTAAATGATATCCTGCTTGAAAAATTACTAAAACGATTCGATTCAAAGATTGCCATGGTGACTGGCAGGGGAAAGGAATCTGTAAAGTACTCTTTAAAATCACTGCTCAATAAATTTGATCTGGATAATTCCATGTTTCTTGAGGATGAATCCCGCGAACTTGCCAAACCCAATCCGCTATCCCTTTTAAATTCAATAAAGGGTATGAGCAGTATCACCACTCTTTATGTTGGTGATTCTATGGAGGATTTTATCATGGCAAAAAGAGTGTCTGATCTGGGTCATCAAACCGTATTTTGTGGAATTATGGGTACTAGTAAGAACAAACAAGAAAAGTTGGAACTATTTGAGCAAAATGGCGCCATTTTGGTACTGGACTCGATCCATCTCTTACCAAAGGTATTAAATTTAGAATGACGCACATTACATAATCTGTGAGAAATATGGCACCAAGAAAGGCATCAACAAAACGTGATACAAAGGAGACTGGCGTCTCTGTATCTGTGAACCTGGATGGATCCGGGAAAACGTCCATTAAAACCGGGATAAATTTCCTTGATCACCTGATCGTGTCTTTTGGTAAACACGGAATGATGGATCTCAAGGTTGTTGCAAAATCAAATGATGGAATTGAGCATCACCTGATTGAAGATACTGCAATTACAATAGGGCAGACAATTGACAAGGCCTTGAGCTCAAGAAGTGGAATCACACGATTTGGCCATGCATCGGTTCCAATGGATGAGTCTCTTGCAGAAGCCTCCATTGATTTAGTTAAACGTCCATTTTGGAAACTAACTTTGTCCATTAAACGTAGTAAAATTGAAGACGTATCAAGAGAAGATTTGGAGCATTTCTTCCAATCCTTACTACAAAACCTCAATAGCTGTATTCACCTTACTGTAAAGTATGGGGATAATGATCACCACAAAGTAGAGGCCGCCATCAAATCACTCGCTGTTGCATTACGAAATGCAACCACATTAGATAAAAAACAGAAAGGAGTTCCAAGTACAAAAGGTTCGATGTAATGACAAGTGTTGCAATATTTGATTATGGGGCCGGAAATATTTTCAGTCTAAAGAACTCCCTTGAAAAGATAGGTGCCAAAGTAGACGTAATCACTAATTTTGAGAATAAAAATACCTATTCCGGATTGTTACTTCCCGGAGTAGGAAATTTTGACCCTGCCATGAACAGTATTAGAAATCTTTCTAAAATACAATTCAAAGAATATGTCGGCAATATGCCTGTTCTTGGTATTTGTCTTGGCATGGAAATGTTTTTTGAAAAAAGTGAAGAGGGAAAAGAGAAAGGTCTGAATGTAATGGAGGGTGAGGTAATCGTACTGCCATCCTCAATGAAGGTGCCCCACATGGGCTGGAATAATCTTGAAATCAAAAAACCTGGAAAAATTTTAGAGGGAGTCAAGGACGATTCCTGGGTATATTTTGTTCATTCCTATAGGGTGAAACCCTTTTTTGATGACGTCATTACTGCTGAATCAGATTATGGAATCAGGGTACCTGCCGTAGTTGAATCCAACAATTTCTTTGGTACACAATTCCATCCGGAAAAATCCAGCACTGCAGGCAAGATCATGTTGGAGAATTTTCTCAAAGAGTGTGCAAGATGAAGATCATTCCTGCAATTGATTTAATGGATGGAAAAGTTGTTAGGCTGTACAAGGGGGATCCCAATCAAAAAACAGTATACGGCGAGAATCCTGTGGATGTTGCAAAACAATGGGAATCTGCCGGTGCTGATATTATCCATTTGGTTGATTTGGATGCCACGCTTGGAATCGGATCAAATATTGAAATAATTAAAAATATTCTTGATGCAGTGTCCATTCCTGTACAGGTAGCCGGCGGCTTACGGGACAAATCATTGGTGTTGGAGATGGCAAAACTATCAGAACGAGTTGTATTGGGCACTTTGGCATTCAAGGACAAACCTCTTTTGAAGCTGTTATTATCAGAACTCGGTCCTGAAAAAATTGTAATTTCAGTTGATCATAAAGATGGAATAATTGTAATTCATGGTTGGCAAAAAGACACTGGTATCAAACTAATTCCTGCAATCAACGAATTTCTTGAAATGGGTTTTACGGAATTCTTGCTGACTAGTGTTAGTCGTGATGGTACTCTTGCGGGTCCGGATTTGGAATTTTTAGAGCAGGCGTGCAATCTATCAAGCACAAACATCATTGCCAGTGGAGGAATATCTAACATTGATGACGTTGAGGATGTAAAGGGAAAAAATGCGTTTGGTGTTATTCTTGGAAAAGCACTTTATGAGAAAAAAATCACAATAAAAGAGGCAAAAAAGATATCATGACATTGACTAAAAGAATTATTCCTTGTTTGGATGTCAAAGACGGTAGGGTGGTCAAAGGACTACATTTTGAATCGATAAAAGATGCCGGTGATCCCGTAGAACTGGCAGAAAAATATAGTAATGAAGGTGCAGACGAACTGGTTTTTTTGGATATTACTGCATCTGATGAACGACGGGAAACAATCAAAGAATTAGTCAGCAAAGTCGCATCTGTCATAGACATTCCATTTACTGTTGGTGGCGGAGTAAATTCTCTGGAGGATGCAAGAAATATTCTGCTTAACGGTGCTGATAAAGTAGGAATAAACACCGGCGCTATAAAAAATCCCAAAGTAATTACAGAATTAATGGGAATTTTTGGCCGTCAATGTGTTGTAGTAGCAGTTGATGCTAAAAGAAATTATGATATTGATGATGGTGATGATGTAAAAAATATCTTCACAGAAGGCAATAAGCGATTCTGGTTTGAAGTTTTCATTTATGGTGGAAAAGAGAAAACTGGCATTGATGTAATGGAATGGGTTAAAAGTGCTGAAAAATTAGGTGCCGGTGAAATACTTGTTACTAGCATCGACAAAGATGGGACAAAGGACGGCTATGACATTTTATTGACAAGCCAAGTCACAGATTCTGTCTCCATACCTGTTGTCGCATCAGGAGGTTGTGGAAAACCAGATGACATGGTTGATGTTTTCAAAAAGTCCGATGTGGATGCCGCCCTTGCAGCCTCTATCTTTCACTATGAAACTCATGGAGTAAATGGCGTCAAATCGCATTTGAAAAATAACGGAATCCCTGTAAGATTATAGCAGAGTTTATGCGTAACTGATCTTGGATTGACATATCACGAATGTATGAACACATCAAACGTGCACTTGACTTCTCCGTGGGATTTCCACTGATACGATTCTGGACAAATACAGCACGTTGTTGTGCTGCCTGCACCTGTTTCCAGTCCGCACTCTGTGGATTCTGCTGAAAGTGGTCTGTTCTGTTCTTACATGACTTGTTTGAAGAATCCCTCCAAGAGATATTCAAAACCTTTAATGCTGCATCCTGTTGCATTGTGCAGATTTATTTGGTATGTATCATGTTGTTAGTACCTTCTTGACAAATAATAAAAAAAATACAACAAACAATGAAAAGTTATGATCTGGTTCCAATACAAAAAATACTGATGAGGAGAACTTTGATTTGGATAAATAAAGTGCAAAAAAATGATATTAAAAGAAACTGGTGTTGGACAGTTTTATCCCTGTGATGGCTGATCAACATGATTTGGTTCTAAAAATGATAATGTTGTTGTAATGTCTGAACTAAAAGCAAATTATTGAAAATGTGGAATAATATATCAATTCATTATGATACAAATGATTTCATACCTGTGAACATATTGCATGTCAGTTCAGAAAAAAAAGAGATGAAAGACTAAACAAATGACTGGAAATCCTAGGGGAACAGTGATTATATCTGGGAACGTATGCCGTAATTAAAGTTCCAATGATGAGAATTGGATGATGATTGAGGATCCTTGTAGTTTTTGGTTTGCTAAAATTGATCTCAAAAACATCTGCGTGTCACTATATCCAAATAACTAAACAAGGTTTATAAGCAATTTGGCGAGTACGACAGCTGAATGTCAGAGTTGGGTACAAAAAAGTCTGGCGGGTTATCGCGCAGAGACTTTTTGAAATTAATCGGTGCCGCAGGCACAGGATTAGCATTTGCTCCTTTTGTACCATTTGGTAATTTCATGCCAAATCCAAACCAGGCATCTCTTGAAAAAGTCCCAGTTATTTTATCTGATGGTGCTCAAGCCAATATCAACACTTTTCCAATCAATCATGCTGAATTAATCACCTATCCTTCTACTGGTGATACTGCACTTGATGCAGAAGCTTTTCGTCAATGGCAATTCATCAGACTCCCTGAAGAATTAGGTGGAGGAAAAAATGATATTACAGCTGTTAGGGCATACAGCGCGATTTGTTTACATTTATGGTGTTTATGGGATTATTTTCCAGATGATGGAAAAAAGAGAGGCGAATGTCCATGTCATGGCAGTATATATGATCCTGTGACGGGAATTGCTTTTCTTGGTCCTGCATCAGTGCAGGCTGCACCCTCAAACACCCTGCCTGAATTAACTTTGGAAATAGACCCAGATGGTCTTGTATTCATCATGCCGCCAAAGTTTAACGCAAATGATAATGGAGTAATTGGATATGGCCGTTTCGCTTGAGAGAAAAACCGGGGTAGTATCTTTCCTTTATTGGCTTTGGGATGGGGTAGATAGAACTATCTTTACTGCTATCAAGTTTTCATTCCCTGCAAGATTTGTAAGTCCCTTTGGATTTTTAGGAATGCTCACATTCATTGTATTCATTATTCTTGGTGTTTCAGGTGCGTTGCTGATGTTTTATTATCAGCCAATACTTGATAGGGCTTGGGATAGCGTCCAATTCATTAATGATGATGTTCCCTTTGGTTTTCATATTAGGAATATCCACTATCACGGTTCTAATGCCATGGTACTTTTAGCTGTACTCCACATGTATTATCAATATTTTAGTGGAAGATACAAAATCAGAAATGAAGTCTTGTGGATGACTGGTGTCATTCTTGGTACTGTAACAATTCTTGAAGCATTTACCGGATATGATGTTATTTTTAGTGAAAGAGCAGAACTTGCAATTAGTATTGCCGCATCCCTGACAACTTCTATTCCTGTTGTGGGACCGACTATTCGTGATGCGGCGTTAGGTAGTGGATTTTCGGACTTTGTATTGAGATTTTACGCACAGCATGTGTTCTTGTTGCCCATTGTCATGCTGGGATTAATGGCAGTACACTTTCCAAGATTCTTGGTATTTGATGTACCAATGGTGATGGCCATTAGCGGGGCTATTTTGATCACCGGAGGTGTATTTCCAATTGACCTGGGAGTCAAGTTTGAACCTACTAAAGCACCCGGTGTGACTGTACCTGAATGGTACCTGACTGGAATCTACGCATTCATGAGGACGCAGTATGACAAGTTTGTGACCGGCTTGCTGTGGCCCCTGCTGTTTATCATATCATTTGTACTAGTCCCATTTATCGACAGATACAAGAAATTTTCTTGGAGGGATAGACCGCTAATTACTGCATTTGGCATTACCAGCCTTGCTCAAATTATGGTCACCACGTACTGGGGATTCTATATCTCACCTGATACCAAACTTCCCTTGTTAGAACGACTGGTAATTGATCCTATCTTCTTCTATTCAACAATGATACTGTTGGTACCGCTAGGATTTGGATTTACATACATGATGATTAAATTGGCAAATGAGGCTGAAAGAAAATCAAAACTTGCAAAAAGTAACGGTCCTCAAAAGGTAGCCACCATCAATCTTTCTGAGAAATGGATTAATTGGTTATTGATTGCACTTTTGGCATTTCAGGTGTTCTTAAACATTGCAGCATACAATGCCGCTCTAACAGGAATGAAGAATGTTTCGCTGTTTTTCGTAGGAATCATACTGTTGGTGTTTGCAGCATTCTTCCATGTGTACCGCTATGCAACGAGTCAGCAAAAGAATGCCCCTCCACCCGCACCCGCACCCATAGTTGAAGAAAAGCCAAAACTAGCAGAACCTGAGACTGTTACGGAGCAGGGCAAACTTTCAGAAGATAAAATAACACCTGATGCCAAACCGGCTCTACAGGAACTGGCTCCGGAGGTATCAACACCCAAGACTCAGGGCAATTCGGGAGTTGATGCAAGCAGCAATTCAAATGTCAGTTCCAACGATCCTGATGGAGTGAAAAAATTATGAGCACGGTCACATCAAGTCATGCATATGGCATTGGAGTGATTGCACTAATTATTGGAATGTCCGCATCTGTCATATTTTATACGTCATTTTATCTTCCTGAATCCCTGTTAAAACCCTCAGTCGCCGATGACATACTAAATCCTGAATCCACTTTTCTAATTGAAATTGTTCCCGGTGCCCTAACTGAGGGTAATGAAAATTACGTCCCAAACAAGCCTGAAATAACGCTGACTAGAAACAATCATGTAATCTGGGAAAACAATGATAGTACCGCACATACAGTGACACCAGATAAACCACATTCTGATAGTTACAGTGGGGATTTGACTACTCCGGTAATAATCAAACCCGGTGATACCTATGCATTTGTATTTACAGAACCACAAGTGGTTCCTTATCACTGTGAGCCTCATCCATGGATGACTGGTGTAATTACTGTTGTAGTTGACAGCGGGCACTAGATAGAATACTTTGCAAAGATTATCTCGCTTTCAATCTCTTTGTGTTGTTCGATAATTGACGCTCTGAATTTTATTTCATGTTCCTGTTTTGGCTCAAATTCAATTAATGCAGTAAACTCTGCCTTGTTTTCTGGCATTACATCCCTGCTGATAAATAATCTTGAGACATTCTGTGATATGTTCTTTCCATTGTATGATTTGTAAATAATATGCTCGTTTGAATCTGAAATTGTCGTATTCACGACGACTCCGTCGTATCTTCCAGGATATGAAACTGTAATTGTTCCCATGATTTCAGAATCAGGATGAATGTCAGTTGAATTTAATTTAAACTCTAAATCCTTCATAAAATACTGTTTCTGAATTGGAATAATAATTTTGTTAAGTGGGCCCAAAGGGCTTCGATCCCTTGACTTTTGGATTAGAAGTCCAACACGCTATCCATGCTGCGCCATAGGCCCAAAAACCTAGAAATTAATTACCATTTTAAGGGTTTACAGCCACTTTTTTTGGTGATTTTCTCTTTCCATTTTGAAAAGAAATTGCTGTGCATATCCTGCATATGGACCAAAATAATTTACAATTTTTTCATGAAGAATTTCATATTGCTTTTCAGTAATAGTTTTTGTTTCCAATTGAAATTTATCTGAATAGTATCTTTCTAATATTCTAATCATCCATCTATCCAATGGAAAAGCCTCCAATTTATTTAATGAAAACAACAAAATACAATCTGCAACCTTGTTTCCTATTCCTGGAATTAAACAAATTTCTTTTTTTGCATTCTGATAATCGGTTTTCTTTAACGTCTTAAAATCTATCTTTTTTAACGCCATCATGTTGGCAGCGTCCTTGATAAATTTAGAACGATAACCAACACCGCAGCTTTTTATTTCATTTATTGATGCTTTGGCGAGTTTTTCTGGTTTTGGGAATAAAAAAAACTCTTGGTCTTCAAATTCAATTTTGTCTCCAAACTTTCTTGATATTTTTTCTAAACTATTCTTAATTTTTTGGATATTAGAGTTTGATGATACAATAAATGAAATCATGCATTGAAATGGATCTTGTTCTAGAATTCTTAATCCCAGATATTGTTTTACAGCTTTTTTGGTAACTCTGTCCTTGGAAATCGATTTAATTATCTCATTCACATCGTCTCTTTTTCTAAAAAAATCCGTCTTTACATTTTGATATGATTTAACAGTTCCCGACTCTGATACTTTTAAGATATCCTGACCGTCAACCCCGTACCAATTACCCTTATTTCTTTTCCAAAGAAATACCTGACCGCTGTTGATCGTATTTTCCACATTTATGATACAATTATTTTGCATCTCAGATGCTTATTTCATCATTTACTGCCGGCGAAAATGTTTCAAAACCAAATTTCTCATGAATTTCTCTGGCAAACATCTCACATGACTCTGAATCTCCATGAACGGTACATACTTTTGGATTGCCCTTGATTTGTTTAATCATATCAAATAATTCCTTCCTGTCTGCATGTCCGGAAAATTGGAATTGTCTGACTTGTGCTGTAACCTTTAGATCTTTTCCCCTAGTTGAAACCTTTCCAGTATCAAGTAACTTTTTCCCGGGTGTACCTTCGCCCTGATAGGAAACCAGAGCTATTCCATTTTTACTGTTAAAAGATAATTGCTGTAAATAATATACTGCATTTCCACCCACCAGCATTCCAGCTGGAGATATCACAACACACGGTTCGCCCATCGCCCGTTTTCTTTCTGCATGTTCTGTTATTGCAGTTGCACTCTTTATTGCTTCAGAAAAGATTTCAGGATCTCTTAGATACTCTGGATGTTTGAACATTATCTTATTTACTTTTAACGCCATTCCATCCATTATGATTTTGTGTTTGAAATTGGCACTTCTTAAAATACATGCAATTTCTTGAGAACGTTCCACAGAAAATGACGGAATAAATAAAATTCCTTTTCTGTCCATTACCTCATTTGCAAATTCTATTAATTCTGTTTCTGATTCTTTTCTTGGTTTCTGTTCGGTTTTTGCATACGTACTCTCTGTAATCAATAAATCGACCTCTCCAATGTCTAAATCCATTTCTCGAAGCATTCGGGAACCGTTTGTCTTGATATCCCCCGTATAGAAAAGGCGTTTTTTTTCTGATTCCACCAGCACGGTACTGCCGCCAATCACGTGACCTGATTCTCTTAACTCAAAAGTTGCACCTCTTTTGGTGATTTTTTCTCTGAACCCTATCTCTTTGGCATTTTTCATCATGTTATTGACTTCGGGTAGATCAAATGGATGTGAATTTTTTTCAATTTTCAGCATATCTTCAATCAATAACTTTGATAGGTCAAATGTTGGAGGTGTGGCATACACATCAGTATTCCCACTGACAAACAGGGATGGTACATTTCCTGAATGATCTAAATGGGCATGAGTGATTATAACAGCATCCAAATCTTTTGGTTTTACATGAAGTGGATACTGTGGAGGGGAGCCTCTTCGCCCAAACATTACTCCATAATCTAATAACAGTTTGGTACCATTACAATTAACTAAAAATCCTGATCTACCCACTTCATTGGCAGCACCTAAAATTTTAACATCCAAGAATTATAGTGCATTTTTATCTACGTTAAAACCTTCTCAAAGACGATCCGATCATTATGGCTGTTACGGAATCTACAAAAGCTTTAATTAGTGTAAGCTAAGACACGATCCTTATGGGAAGAAGCTACCAAGACTGGTTAGGACAACAAGATCAAGCCGTCGTCGCTAAAACACGTGCTGGTGACGAAGCAAACAAACCACTCCTAAACCAAATTAACTGGATTTGGGTTAACAATCTGATGAATAAGAAAGCAGACCTTAATCCTTCTTCAGCCGAGCTACTTGACTGGGTCACTTCTGGTCAGATAGACGCAATGAGAAAATAAACGTGCACAACACACGTTATCTTTTTGTTTTTTATTTTTTTTGCATACTGATTCTACGCATAAATTTTGATGCGATCAACTTCATAACAGGGTTATGAATTTCGATCATGGTTTAAATAGGTACCAATCAATCTTAATCTTATAATGCCAATAGCAATACTTCCAGACATTGATGAACAAAGATGTATCGGATGTGCACTATGTGTAGAAATCTGTACAACTCTTGGTCCTGATGTCCTTAGAGTAAAACCTGTTGAAGGCTGGAAGAGAGGTAAAGCATTTGTTTTCTACCCTGAAAGATGTATTTCTGATGGTGCATGCATAGGTGTATGCCCAACAAAATCAATCTTTTGGATGAGACCAATGAATTACACGGCTGGACAACCAGTACCTCTTCACAAAAACGGTATCTTCATCAAAGGTTGGGCAGAAGACGCTGCCCTATAAGCAGTATCTTTAGCACATTCTTTTTTCTTATTTTTAATTACACAAAAGATTTTTTCCGAATGTCTTTTGGCAAACTTTTTACAAAATATTTTAGAAATTTGTCCTCTTTGTCATAATGAATTTCTGAAAATTTATTGTTTGCAAAGAAATCATTCCATGTTCTCTCAAATACGGGAAATTCATTTGGCTGAAAATCTATTCTGGAGGTTTCATGATGTGCTGCAGGGAAAATATCTGAAATCTCAATTGGTATTAATCCTAAAAATGGATCATATTGACAAACTTGGAACGTCTGAAAATCTTTAATTTTCTTTTCTAGTCTGATATATTGCTGAGAAAGATATCCTGGTTTTGAACTTGATTCTTTGGTGATGAGTAATCGCTCTTTCTTTGATTTGAATTTTCTAACCATTCTATGAAATGATTGAACCTCCGGTCTGTACTGATCATCTTTATCAAATAAGAAGACGGCCCTCTCTTTGAATTTAGGAGTTCCCAAACCCAAAAATTCATAGTTTTCAGTCATAACCTCGATCATCTCAAATAATTTTGGATGTGCTCTTGCTTTTTTAATTACATACTCCCATAACCTTCCTTCATGGATGGACTGTTTTACTTTGTCTACTTCTAGCTTGATTGCATACAAGTTATGAATTGCCAGTTGATTGATCTTTTCAGTCGTCTCCAATTGGCGAAATTCATCAGGAGTGTATTTTGAGCATATTTCACAATTACAAGGAAATACGGAAATATCTGATAAATAGCGGGTACCATCATCTGTGATGTATCTTAGCTGTTTAGCATATAGCATGTATGATGCTGAATCAAACGTATCACATCCCAAAGCTATTGCAAATGGTATGGTCAGAGGATGTCCCGCACCAAATAGATGTAATGGAATTGAATGTGGTATCTGTTTTTTTGCAGCCACTATCATCTGTGCCAATAGCCTGTATTCATACGACTCCATAAACTCAACCGGACTTCCCAATGCGAGCATTTGAAATCCCATGCTGACTAGATTTTTTGCAGATCTTCCAACAAGATCAAAATGCTCTCCTCCCTGAATTGGTCCCATCCAAATTTGACCATTGTCTGCACTATCTTTTATGGTCTGTCTGCAAACATTTAGGGTGTGTTTTACATATGCCTCTGCTTTCTTAATTGGCATTCCATAGCCTGTTGGCTTGTCTAATGGAATTGCAAAATCCGTCATGATGCCTCTTTCAAAGCTTGCCATGTCCTGTGGCAATACATCAACATCACCGTATTCAAGAACTTGATATCCCCCAGAATCCGTCATTATTCCGCCATCAAAATCAATTATTTTATGAATTCCCTTTTCAATGGCATCATCACCGTAGCTGTTTCTTGTAATGTATGCATTGGTAATCACCAAATCAAAACCCATCTCTTGAATTTTTTTAGATGGGATTGTCTGTTTGACTGGATGGATAACTGGTACATAAGCTGGAGTCTCAATTTTACCGTGATTGGTATACAGGGTGCCGATTCTGCCGGCTAAATCGGTTTTTGAGATCTCAAACAAGTAATTACACAAACTCAAAGGCGTTATTTAATTGAGACTTGTTGTTGTATAATGATTTAGAAAAATAATCTTGTTCTGCCACGTCTGATGATATCTTTGTACAACAAGATGTTGTTCTCACCAGATACAAAATACCAATAAGAAAAACCCAGATAAAATTTTGCTGAGTTTTCATATTTTTCATGTTGTCATGAGATAATGGTGTAAAGATCCTCGGCTTTTTTAATTGTGATAATTTGAGGAATTGATTAAAAATTTGAATTAATTATGCCCGAGCCATTTAATTAGTCAATAAAAAATTTCCCTAGATCATTATTTTTTCTCACTAATTCAAGCCAATCCACACTCTCGTCTTGATCATCATCATCATCATCATCATCATCATCATCATTTGTAATTATTCTCATGGTTTTTTCTACTATCTCTTGAATTGTTTTATTGCTGGCATCAATCTGAAATGTTTTTTCTTGAAATTTCTCCATTGCATCATTTGCAATAATACCCAGAATTTCACTACCTGCATTATCCATGATTTTTTTGTCACTGTATTTCCTATCTTTGTAGACTGGAATCAAATCATAAGGACTCTTTCTTAACACTATCATTATCTTTACTTGGTTTTCTCTTAGAACATATGGTGCCAAATGCCCTACAACAATAACGCCATTACTATTTTTAGGGATTTTTGATTCTAGTACTTTTTCAAGTTCTTCAACATCTATGTCGTTTGTGTCATCATTATCATTTTTTTCAAATAATCCGGAATCCCCTGCAATTTTGTTAATATCTAATATTGATAATTTCATTCTCTCTGCAATCTGCTCTGTAATGGCATGTTTTCCCACACCCGGATTTCCTGTAATTACTATGGGCATAATACAAAATCACGATTAACTAGATTAAACGATTTCTGCAATACTAATAAGTAGAAATAGGTTTTTGTGGGTATTGCAAATTGGTTTACTGGGAAAAGCAAATGTTGGCAAATCCACGTTCTTCTCAGCTGCAACTGAAACGCCGGCTGCAACAGGAAACTTTCCTTTCACGACAATTCAACCCAATGTGGGGGTGGCATATGTCAAGGCAGATTGTGCTTGCAAACATTTTCAAATAAAACATGAAAATGAATCATGCGTAAATGGCATCCGTTTTATTCCTGTAAAACTCATTGATGTTGCAGGATTGGTTCCCGGAGCACATGCAGGTAAGGGATTGGGAAATCAATTTCTTGATGATGCACGACAGGCCGCAGTTTTAATTCATGTTGTTGATATTGCCGGAACTACAGATATTCAAGGACAGTCTGTTCCGGTTGGAACTCATGATCCGTTAGAAGACATAGCTTTTGTACAAGACGAGTTTGATCAATGGTTTGCAGATATTCTAAAAAGGGAATGGGATAAAATCATCCGCGAAATAGATCAAAAACGGGCAAAATTGACTGATGGTATTGCAAAAAGATTTTCTGGATTGGGAATTAAAGATTTTCAAGTTCATGAAATTCTTCAAAAATTAGGTTTCATGGCCAAGAATCCAAAAGAATGGCAAGAAAATGATATCATAACCTTTGTCAAAGAATTAAGAAAAAATACAAAACCCATGGTTATTGCTGCAAACAAAGCAGATCTTTGTCAAGATCTTGATATAATCAAGAAAATTCCTGATAATGTAATTCCATGTAGCGCGGAAACAGAATTGCTTTTACGAAAAGCATCAAAGGCTGGAATCATTAATTATTCTTCTGGTGATCATGGATTTACCCCTGTTCAAGGAAAGGAAGTTCTTCCACCACCACAGCAAAAAGCACTTGATTTAGTAAAATCTGTTTTTTCAAAAATTCATTCAACTGGAATTCAGGAAATTCTAAATACTGCAGTTTTTGATTCACTAAAATTTATTGTTGTCTATCCTGTGGAGGATGAGACAAAACTTACCAACAAAGATGGCGTCATTTTACCTGACACAAAACTGGTTCCACAAGATTCCACTGCTAAAGATCTGGCAGGATTGGTTCACGCAGATATTGCAAAAGGATTCTTGCATGCAATAGATTGTAAAACAAAACAAAGGATTAGCGGGGATCAAAAACTCAAAAATGGGGATGTCATCAAAATCGTTTCCACATTGGGTCGTGGTTGAATGCTGGGACTGGGAATAGAAAGTACTGCTCATACATTCTCCTGTGCAATTATTGAAAAACGTGGAAAGAAGGGAAGAATTCTTTCAGATATCAGAAAGATTTATCGTCCAGACCAAGGTGAGGGAATCCATCCCCGTGAAGCATCCCGCCATCATGTTGAGAACAGCCCTACAGTACTTTCAGAGTGTCTTCAAGAAGCAGATGTCACTGTCAAAGATTTGGATATTGTCTCATATGCTGCAGGGCCGGGTCTGGGTCCGTGTTTGCGGGTCGGTGCCATAGTTGCCAGATCCCTCTCTTCATACTATAAAATTCCAATATATCCGGTAAATCACGCAATCGGACATATTGAATTAGGAAAATTACTGACTGGTTCTGTCAATCCTCTGGTACTCCTAGTCTCCGGAGGACATACCATGCTCCTGGCATTTCTAAACAAACAATGGAGGGTATTTGGGGAAACACTGGACATCACTTTGGGTCAATTACTAGATCAGTTCGGGCGTTCAATCGGATTTGCATCCCCCTGTGGAAAAAATATTGAGGAATTGGCATCATCTTTATCTACAAACTATGTTGCCTTGCCATATTCTGTTAAAGGTAACGATGTATCCTTTTCTGGATTGTTATCTGCAACAAAATCTGTTGCAACTAAAAACAAGATCGATGCCTGTTACTCGCTTCAAGAAACCGCATTTGCTATGATAAGTGAGACAGTGGAACGTGCCCTATCATTTACAAGAAAAAAAGAATTGATGGTTGTTGGAGGAGTTGCAGCCAACATAAGATTATCTGAAATGTTAAAAGATGTCTGTAAAAGACATGGGTGTAAATTTTTTGTCGTACCCCTACAGTATGCTGGAGATTGTGGGAGTCAAATCTGCTGGACAGGCTTGCTGGAATCCCAAATCAAACCAGGTGTGGAATTAAAAGATACGTTTGTTACACAATCTTGGAGATTGGATTCAGTTAAAATCGACTATTGATTTTTATTTTCATTTATAGTCTGTTCAATAATTTTAACCCATCTTTTGGTATTGAATACCCCGAACTTGAAAGTCTCCTCACCCTGTTCTGTTTTTGATGTAAAACATATTTTTTTCATAAACAATCCCTCTTTCCATATTTTTGTTATATTGTCTAATGGGATATCTAAAACAGTATCCCCAAAATGTTTGGAAAAATCCATTATTCTTGCATTGGTCTTGTCAAATGCCAGTCTCTTATTTGTTAACGTTAGAATTCCCGCACCTAGTTTATCTTCACCACAATCCTCTTGTTCGATTCGTTTTTCTCCCTCATCCATGATTAATTTTTATTGAATTCCTTTGGATATAACGTTAATGAAATTAGTTAAAAAAGGCGCTGAAGCAGATCTCTATCAAACTAAATGGCAAAATTCAAACGCCATACTCAAACTAAGAAAAATCAAAACTTATAGAAATTTCTCACTTGATTCAAAAATTCGTAGACAGAGAACCATCAAGGAATCACAAATGCTCTCACTTGTAAAATCATTTGGCATTCCTGCCCCTCTTGTTTACTTTGTCAATCTAGATGAGACATCAATTACCATGCAGGAAATTCCCGGTAAACCCGTACATGATCTGCCCGAATCAAAAATTATTAAACTATCCCGGGACGTTGGAAAATTGGTTGGCACCTTACACAGGAACGGAGTAATGCACGGCGATCTGACAACATCAAATTTCATCTTGTTTAAAGATACAGTATTTGTAATTGATTTTGGCTTATCACAAATTTCAATAAAACCCGAAGATCATGCCGTTGATTTGAGATTAATTAAAGAGATTCTTAATAGTGCCCATGCCAAAATAATGCTGACTTCTTGGAAAAACTTTCAAAGTGGATACAGATCCATAGTTGGCACTGCCTACTATAACAAAATAATCCGACTAGTCTCAGAAATAGAAGGCCGAGGAAGATATGCCAGAGTCGTTTGATCTATTTTTTGCATCCTCCAACAGCCACAAATATCAAGAAGCAAAGATCGTTTTAGATTCCTTGGGAATTAACATTGGATTTCTGAAATCCGAATTAGAAGAGATTCAATCAAACTCACTTGGTGCAATCGCAACGGCAAAAGCCAGAAATGCATTTTCTAAATTCAAAAAACCCGTCATTATTGAAGATGATGGTTTGTTCATTGATTCAATTGCTGGATTTCCAGGTCCCTATTCGTCATATGTTTTCAAAACAATTGGGAATAAGGGAATTCTTGATTTGTTAAAAAACAAGAGACAGGCAAAATTCATTTCAATTATTACTTATTGTGACAAAACCACTTTAAAGTCGTTTGAAGGAAAGATAGATGGAAAAATATCCAAAATCCAAAAAGGACAAGGCTGGGGATATGATCCTATATTCATTCCAGATAATTCACAGAAAACATTTGCTCAAATAAATAATAAAAACAAAGTATCACATAGATACAAGGCATTAAGAAAATTCTCTAAATGGTATCTGCGCAAGTAGGAATAAAACGATCAATGTATCGCTGATTATTTTGTAATATTGAAATTCGTGAAACAACACTTTCATCAATTATCGAAAATATCTTGCTTTGTTTTGCAGTTTCCTCACTAAATTTTTTTATTTCTTCCATTTCCAACATGTTTTCATATTCCAATCTGTTTGTTGAGCGGCCAATGTGCATATATGATTTAATTTCAATAAAGTGTGGGCTAGCTTTTCTAAACATTTCTGCAAATACTGGAATTGTTTCCATCCTGTCGTTATAATTCCTGATTAAAGTAATTCTTAACACTGTTCTTGTTTTCAAATCCTTTAACATACCAAGTGTTCTATTCCATCTCTCCCATGAATCATCATACTTTGGCCTGTTTATTTTTATAAATGACTCATAATCTGCAGCATTTGTTGACAGATACAACTGTGTTGGTAATGCATCTTCATCTTGTAATTTTTGAATCATATCTGGTTCCTGTCCATTTGTTACAAGAAAAATTGATTTTGTTGCTTCAAGTGATTTTAGATATTTAATTAGTTCCGGAAGTTTGGGATACATTGTAGGTTCTCCAGAAAGAGAGATAGAGTAATGAGTGGGCAGTAATGATTCATCTAATTTTTGCTTGTCGTTTCTTGAATCACCATAAAATCCATTGATCAATTTTTTTCGTTCGGCCATCAACTTTGTTAAAATTTGTTCAGGCTCTGCAACCCGTTCCGGATTCATCTGCATTGAATCATAAAATTCCATGGGTCTCCAGCAGTACACGCATCTATTTTCACAATACATGCCAGCAGGAGAAAATTCCATGCATCTATGAGTTGAGATTCCATAAAACTTGTGTTTGTAACAACTGTCGCCTTCATGCCTGAATGACTTTTTTGTCCAATGGCAAAGTCCCACAGTTGAATGATCTGCCACGCCATACTTTGCCTTCTTTAATTGTGCAGATATTGCGGGCCTGATCTGAATTAATTGGTCTTCTTCTTCCTTCTCCACAGTCTCCCCAGAACAACTCATGTGTTAAAATCATCCTAGGTTTACTTAAATTGATCGCGATTTTTGTCCAACATGGAAACTTTGCCCAAAACTAATGATATTTCTGGTCGATTCTAGAGTGAGGTTTAATAACTGGATCCTCGACGTATTTTTAGGCTTTGAAAAAAATACATACGTTATCATTTCTATTTTTACTCGTGGTTATTCTGGGTAGTATGCCCATTAATCCTGCCTTTGCAGTTGATGACCTAGACAATGACGGTGTTAGTGATTCTGTCGATGCATGTCCCAACTTACAAGAAGACCATGAGGGAACAATAGATGGATGTCCATCAAACTTTGTTCCATGGTATGATGAGGATTATGATGGAATAGAAGATCACATTGATATCTGTCCAAATCTTAAAGAAAATTACAATAAATTCCAGGATGAAGATGGTTGTCCGGATACACTTCCTGGAAATGATGGTGGTAATGGAGCGGCAGATTCTGACGGTGATGGATTCTCTGATCTAGTTGATCTGTGTCCGAATCAACCAGAAACTTTCAATGGCACTTTGGACAGAGACGGCTGTCCTGATTCTTTTGATACTGGTGACAGAGACTTGGATGGAGTTTCAGACTCTGTCGATGAATGTCCACTAAGTGCTGAAACTTATAATAGATTCCAGGATGATGACGGCTGTCCTGATTCTGTTAATGATTCTAGTTTTACAGATATTGATAATGATAGCATTCAAGATAAAATTGATTTATGTCCCACTGAACCAGAAGTGTATAATGGTTATAGAGACACAGACGGCTGTCCTGACACTTTCTTAGATATTCCATTTAATGATAAGGACAAGGATGGAATAGCAGATCAGTTTGATACTTGTCCTGATCATCCTGAAACTTTCAACAGATATGCCGATTATGACGGCTGCCCAGACTCTGTCCCTTTGTCTGATGGAACACCAAATGATACAGATGGTGATAGAATAACGGATGCTGATGATGCATGTCCTTTAGAACCTGAAAGATACAACAGCTTTCAAGATGAAGACGGTTGTCCGGATGTACCACCCTACTCAAGTGATAATGATTCTGACGGCGATGGAATTCTAAACAGCGTTGATCAATGTCCAAATGTGAAAGAAACTTACAATCAATTCCTGGATGAAGACGGCTGTCCTGATTATATAGCATCAGATAAAGGGGTTCCGGATTCTGACGATGATGGAATTAATGATTTTTCAGATTTGTGTCCAAACCAGCCAGAAACTTTCAATGGCATATTTGACAGAGACGGCTGTCCTGACAGCAATACTGCATCTGATAGAGATCACGATGGCATTCCAGATGATTTAGATGCATGTCCAATTGCCAAGGAAACTTTTAATAGATTCCAGGATGATGACGGCTGTCCGGATAACGTCACTGAATCCTTTGGACTGGATTCTGATGATGATGGAATATCTGATTTAACTGACAAATGTCCTATTGAACCGGAGACTGTAAATGGTTATCAAGATCATGACGGCTGCCCTGATATCTCTGTATTGGATTCTGACGGTGATGGAATCAGGGATTCATTAGATCAATGTCCTTCAGATCTTGAAACCTGGAATCGTTATCAAGATTATGACGGCTGTCCTGACAACCCTTTTGAAACCGATTCAGATAAAGATGGTATACTGAATTCCGCGGATCAATGTCCTCTTGACCAAGAAAGATACAACGGTTTCCAGGATGAAGACGGCTGCCCTGATTACCCTGATTTTACCACCTCGTTGGATTCTGACTTTGATGGCATTCCAGATGATTTAGATACATGTCCGACTGCCAAAGAAAATTATAATAAATTCCAGGATGAAGACGGCTGCCCTGATTATCTAAGTGATGACAAAGAGGCTCCGGATTCTGATGATGATGGAATTAATGATTACGATGATCACTGCCCAAACCAGCCAGAAATATATAATGAAATTCTAGACCGAGACGGCTGTCCGGATAGTCATATTTCAAATAATGACCGAGATCAGGATGGCATTCCAGATTATTTAGATGCGTGTCCAATTGCCAAAGAAACATACAATAAATTTCAGGATAGTGACGGCTGCCCTGATTATGTCTTGGAATCACCTGTAATTGATTCAGACAATGATGGAATTAATGATGTACATGATGACTGTCCTCTAGTGGCTGAAAATTACAATGATTTCCGGGATGCTGATGGCTGTCCTGACGTTGATGATATTCGACTTGATTCTGATGGTGATGGTGTTTCAGATGTAATGGATCGATGTCCAGAACAAAATGAAGTTTGGAATAGATATGCCGATTATGACGGCTGTCCGGATTCATTGCCCACAGGAAATACGGTAATTGATACTGATAATGACGGTCTAAATGATGGAGTTGACTTGTGTCCAAATGAAAAAGAATCCTGGAACAAGTACAATGATCATGACGGCTGCCCCGATATTGCTCCAGAACAGTCTAGATACAAACACGATGCTGATTTAGATGATATTATTAATGAAAATGACGTGTGTCCCCTACAACCTGAGGATTATGATGGCGATAGGGATACAGATGGATGTCCTGACCCGTAGGTGTTTTTTTAAATGAAAAGACAATATCTTTTAGGATTTTTACTTTTACTCACATCCACTATTGGAATGGCGCCAAGCAGTGTTTTTGCCATTGATGATATTGATACTGACGGCGATGGTGTGGTAAATAATCTGGATCAGTGCCCACATCTTTTAGAAGACTATGATTTAGAGTATGGCAACAATATAGACGGCTGTCCTGCAGACTTTGTTCCATGGTACGATGCTGATTATGATGGAATTCAAGACCACATTGATGATTGTCCGGCTGTAAAAGAAACTTACAATAAATTCCAGGATGATGACGGCTGTCCTGATTCATCCACTGATTATTCACAGGGTATTACAGACTCTGATGATGACCGTTATCCTGATTTTATGGATTTGTGTCCAAACCAACCGGAGACTTTTAACGGTATTGATGATGCAGACGGCTGCCCTGATGATGATTTAACATTAAGAGATTATGATCAGGATGGTATCTCTGATATCCTAGATATGTGTATCATGGAGCCTGAAACTTATAATAGATATCAGGATCTAGACGGCTGTCCCGACACTGCAGATTACGCATCTGCCCAATATCAATTCCCGGACGCCGATGATGATGGCATAGACGACAGATGGGATCAATGTATTGACGAAGCAGAAAACTATAATGACTATCTGGACTGGGACGGCTGTCCTGATATTCCGGGAACAACGGCCGGTGACCTGCTTGATGCTGATTATGACGGGATTCCAGATGATGTGGATAGCTGTCCATTAGAAAGAGAAAACTTTAACAAATTTCAGGATGATGACGGATGTCCTGATGTATTACAATTCAAAGTAACTGGAGATTATGACAGTGATGGTATTTTTGATCAAAATGATTCATGTCCATTCAATTCTGAAACTTATAATCAATTCCAGGATCTAGACGGCTGTCCTGATTACATAGCAGATAACAATCTTACAAGCGATTCAGATGGTGACAACCTTGCTGATATCCTGGATCATTGTCCAAACCAGCCAGAAACATATAATGGAATTTTAGATGGTGATGGCTGTCCTGACAGTGACACTACTGCTGATGGAGACTTTGATGGTATTGCAGATTTCGTTGACGCATGTCCCATAGAGCCTGAAACTTATAATAGGTATCAGGATCTAGACGGCTGTCCTGACAGTGTTGATGCAATGGATTCCCAATATCAATTCCCGGACACCGATGATGATGGCATAGACGACAGATGGGATCAATGTATTGACGAAGCAGAAAACTATAATGACTATCTGGACCGGGACGGCTGTCCTGATATTCCGGGAACAACGGCAGGTGACATGCTTGATGCTGATTATGACGGTCTGGCCGATGATCTAGATAACTGTCCAACACTTGCTGAAAGATACAACGGCTTTCAGGATGATGACGGCTGCCCTGATAGTATTGATTACCTGAAAGTTGTGGATTCAGATGGCGATGGTATCTATGATGATCTGGATCAATGTCCACTTGTTAATGAAACATACAACATGTTCAATGATCAAGACGGCTGTCCTGATTACATAGCAGATAACAATCTTACATCTGATACTGATAATGATAAAATACCTGATCTTCTAGATAAATGTCCAACCCAACCAGAAACTTTCAACGGCTTTCAGGATGTTGATGGCTGTCCTGATGAATTGACATCTAGTTTAGATTCTGACAGTGATGGCATCCCTGATATCCTGGATGCATGTCCCATAGAGCCTGAAAGTTACAACAAGTATCAGGATGATGACGGCTGCCCCGATACTGCAGATTCCGCATCTGCCCAATATCAATTCCCGGACGCCGATGATGATGGCATAGATGACAGATGGGATCAATGTATTGATGAAGCAGAAAACTATAATGACTATCTGGACCAGGACGGATGCCCTGATATTCCAGGTGCCGAATCAACTGTTCCCGTATATACGGATTCTGACAGTGATGGATATCCAGACACACTTGATTCATGCCCAACAAACCCGGAAACCTGGAATAAATATCTGGACTGGGACGGCTGCCCAGATACTGCTCCTGAACAGCAAAGATTTGTCCATGATGATGATCTAGATGGTATTATCAATATTGATGATCTCTGTCCTCTGGATCCCGAGGATTATGACGGTGACCAAGATTCAGACGGCTGCCCTGATAATCCCTAGTCCTGCCATGATTCAATATCTACAAGAACCTATTTAACGTGAGACTTAATAGATGCTTGATAATAGCGGTTAGATAGTATGAAGAGACAATATATTTTAGGATTTTTACTTTTACTCACATCCACTATTGGAATGGTGCCAAGCAGCGTTTTTGCCGCTGATGATCTAGATACTGACGGCGATGGCGTGCAAAACAATCTTGATCTTTGCCCTCATCTTTTAGAAGACTATGATTCAGAGTATGGCGACAATATAGACGGCTGCCCTGCAGACTTTGTTCCATGGTACGATACTGATTATGATGGAATTCAAGACCACCTTGATGACTGTCCCACCGTAAAAGAAAATTACAATAAATTCCAGGATGATGACGGCTGCCCTGATTCATCGCCTGGTGGTTCACAAAGTATTACAGATTCTGATGATGACAGTTATCCTGATTTTTCGGATCTGTGTCCAAACCAACCGGAGACTTTTAACGGCATTGATGATGCAGACGGCTGCCCTGATGATGTCTCTACTTTACAAGATGATGATCATGACGGCATCTCTGATATCTTGGATGCATGTCCTGCAGATCCTGAAACTTATAATTTTTATCAGGATGATGACGGCTGCCCTGACAGTGTTGATACAATAGATTCCCAATATCAATTCCCAGACACCGATGGTGACGGCATAGATGACAGATGGGATCAATGTCTTAATGAGCCAGAAAATTATAATGAATTCCTAGACTGGGACGGCTGTTTTGATACAACCGGCTCTGATTCAGTTGGTTGGATTGATTCAGATTATGATACCATTCTTGATTCTGTTGATGCATGTCCGCTAGAAAGGGAAAATTTTAACAGATTCCAGGATGATGACGGTTGTCCTGATGAAATTAAATTTACTTTTATCGGTGATTCTGACGGTGATGGAATTTTAAATCATTTGGATGAATGTCCTTATTCACAAGAGACTTATAATCAATTCCAGGATTTAGACGGCTGCCCCGACGCAGTATCTGATGACAAACTTACGAGTGATTCAGATGGTGACAACATTGCTGATAACTTGGATCATTGTCCAAACCAGCCAGAAACATATAATGGAATTTCAGATGGTGACGGCTGCCCTGACAGTGATGACTCTGTACTTGATTCTGATATGGATGGAATTGTTGATGTATCTGATGCATGTCCATTGGAATCTGAGACTTACAACTTTTTCAAAGATGGTGACGGCTGTCCTGATTCCACTGGAACTGAAAGTTCATCATATCTCTTTCCCGATGTTGATGGGGATGGCATAGATGACAGATGGGATCAATGCATTGATGAACCAGAAAATCATAATAACTATCTGGACTGGGACGGCTGTCCTGATATTCCGGGATTCTCAAAACATGCATTATCTGATATTGATTATGATTATATTCCTGATGAATTTGATTTATGCCCAACAATTGCAGAAAGATACAACCAATTTCAGGATGAAGACGGCTGCCCCGACGCAGTTGCATATGACTCACTTGGAGATTCCGATATTGACGGCATTCCTGATAATTTAGATCAATGCATTAATGCCCCGGAAACTTACAATAGGTATCTTGATGATGACGGCTGCCCTGATGAAGTATCTGATGACAGACTTACGAGTGATTCAGATGGTGACGGCATTGTTGATAATTTAGATTCCTGTCCAAACCAGCCAGAAACACATAATGGAATTTTAGATGATGACGGCTGCCCTGATAAATTATTATTTACACTTGATTCTGACACGGATGGAATTGCTGATGTCTCTGATGCATGTCCATTGGAACCTGAGACTTATAATTTTTATCAGGATGAAGACGGTTGTCCGGATGCAACTGGTTCACCTACAACATCATACCTTTTTAGTGATGGTGATGGTGATGGCATAGATGACAGATGGGATTCATGCATGGATGAACAGGAGAACTATAACGAGTACTTGGATTGGGACGGTTGTCCTGATGTACTAGCTGCCGAATCCACTGATACAACAAAACCTGATTCTGACGGTGACGGCTACCATGATTCCATTGATTCATGTCCTATAAATCCTGAAACATGGAACAAGTATAATGATCATGACGGCTGCCCAGATACTGCTCCTGAACAGCAGAGATTTGTCCACGATGATGATCTAGATGGTATTATTAATAACGATGATCTCTGTCCTCTGGATCCAGAGGATTATGACGGTGACCAAGATTTGGATGGATGTCCAGACAGTTAACACTTTTCATTTATTCATCTGATGGTAAATATATTCAATTTGTAAAGTCTGAACATGTTTCCAAAATTTTCCAGTAGAGCGTTTTTAGCACCCATGGCGGGGGTAAGTGATCCTGCACTTCGTTTACAATGTAAAAAAATGGGAGCTGGATTAGTTGTTACAGAATTTACAAACATTCACAGTATTATTGCAAAGGAAAACCAACTAAAAAAAAGGATGAAGACAATTCAAGAGTTTATTGAATATTCTGATGAAGAACGCCCCCTGTCAATTCAACTTTTTGGATCTGATCTTTTGGCATTAGAAAAAGCAGCAAAGATTGTAGAGCCATATTTTGACATTATTGATTATAACATGGGCTGTCCTGCACCTCATATCACACAACAAATGGCAGGAGGTGCATTATTACAAGAAGTCAACCTGACTCGACAGATTTTTACTACGCTTGTAAATGCTGTAAAAAAACCAGTTACCCTAAAAATTCGCTCAGGTGTTACTGATGCTAGTAAATTCCTCTTTAGGGATATATCAGAAATTGCTGAAGATGAAGGAATCCAAATGATTACATTCCATCCCAGAACCGTGAGTCAAGGATACTCTGGAACTGCTGATTGGGGATTAATCAAGGAATTAAAAGAGATTTCCAGCATCCCAATTGTTGGGAATGGTGATATTACCACTCCTGAGGACGCCAAATCCATGCTAGATAATACTAATTGTGATTATGTCATGATTGGTAGAGGGGCAATGGGCAATCCGTTTCTGTTTGAACAAATTAATGATTATTTGAAAACCAATTCCTACAATGAATATTCATTCAAAGATAGACTGGATTCTTTTTTTGACTATTTGCATCTTACAAACCGGTACATCACCATCAAATTTGCAAATATCAAAGGTCAGGCCATGAGATTTACTAAAGGAATGAAGGGTGGTTCTAAATTGCGCTCTAAAATCACTCTTTCAAAAAATATTGAGGAATTGGAAAAAATCATGCATGATGCATATTCTTCATAATGGATAGTAGATGATTACAATGCACCGCTGCCACCAACCAAACTAATTTTGTGTAATTAGAGAAAAGCAACCAAACCGTAGATTATCCCAAATAATTTACGGAATGATGGATTATGTCCGTCATCGGTGTACTATCCATTTCTGGTCCCTTTCTCTGATCGCATCTGTGTGGTCTTTTTGTCTGCAAATGCCTCAATGGTGTTTGATAATTGCCTGTGGGTGATACAGTCGTGAGTTTATCAGTCCTATTCCAAATTCTGCAAGACCGTAGGCAGTCATGATTTTTTTGGCGGTCCCATTTCTTACGATATCAGATACTGAGCGGCTCAGAGCAGAGCTTGACGAATACAGGAGAAGAACACGCAAGGGTCAGAAATGCAAATCTGCAGAGAACACCAAGATGAGAGAAAAGCTCAAAAAGTTCTTTGAGCTCACAGAAAAGCTAAAAGATGCAGGGGTGCTGGACATGATCAAAAAAATAACAAAGTGCCGCACCTGTGATGAGGCATATCTGGGAGAGCAGTGTCCAAAGTGTGGATAACTGCAGCCGTCTGAATTATTTCAGAGCAGCCTCTATCTTGTCCATATTTTTTACATACATTGCAAAGAATTTTTGTATATCCTCCAGGGTTTTTCTTGGTATGGTTACAGTGTCTTCTTTCATGAAATGTAATGCCGAGATGCTTTTAACTGCACATGTAATGTCTATCTGAAAAAATAACTGAAAAAATCCTGAAAAATTGATCAAAAAATGGCTGAAAATACCCGAAAAATTCCAAAGTTTGTACCTACTAATGGAAACCGTTATCATTAGTCGGGACTTCAAAGTCCCCCCTTTTGGTAATCTTTGCTGGTAGAGGGGACAAAACATGAATTTTTTTTATTTATTACCTTAAACACTCCTCATATTTGGAATTTATGAATCCCATTCTAATAATTGGCATTGGCAATGACAGTATCTGCGGGAATGATGATGTTCTCATTTTTACATGATCAGAACAGATACTGAGCTGACAGATCTCCGAGATGCTGCAACAAAGGATTTGAATAGAGTGCAGTTGCCGCATCCGGTGACAGATTATTGGAGACAAAAATACATGACATCTGTCTGTCCAGATAAAAGAGATCTAGTCCTCAATGATCAGGGGCACGTCATATCCTACATTGATGCATAAATTCAGACCGGTAATGTCGCTTTGTCTGATGCCCTCATTTCTCTATTGTTCCAATTAGAGGATTATTCACATATTGTTTTAGAACGGAGATGATCCTTTTGGTTTTTGGTTTGATAAAATTAATCTCAAAAATATCTGTGTGTCACTATTTGAGAATGTCCGGATGAAATCTTTTCATTTTGTAATGTTTGGAGATGTAATTTTTTAAATTGTTAAATAATGATTTCAGATCTGTATGATCTGAAAAACTTGGTGTGTGTTAATTTCTTCAGAGTTGAATCAAATACGCATGAACTCTAGTGTATCTTTTTTCTTGATCTCTGTGAAAAATTTGGCAATTTCTTTCTAAAAATCTTGACTTTTAAATTTATCAATTATACGAATTGATGCTGAACTGTATTTAGATCAGATTGATCTAAAATATTCAATATTATGATTAGAATATTCTTTTGCCATGACATTTAACAAATCTTTTTACATAACTTCTCTAGTATCTTGGATCCTTTTTTTTTATTTCTGTGTCTCGTCAGAGGTGATGGTGTATTATCCGTGACAGGTTCAAACAGATGCAGGTTCATCTTGGGAAAAATTTGACGATGATATGATGTGCTGTGTGTCTTTGTAGTAGTATGTCCACTGTGTCTTTGTAGTAGTATGTCCACTGTGTCTTTGTAGTAGTATGTCCACTGTGTCTTTGTAGTAGTATGTCCACTGTGTCTTTGTAGTAGTATGTCCAGTGTAACCATTATGATGTAGATACAGTCATCTTGAGATCCGAGTGGATCTTTCTTCATATCTTGCGGTATTTTTTTACAACAAGGGGGGAGGATTTCTTTTGCCAAAAAAACTATATTGTTAACTAGAAACTTTCCAATGTTCCAGACGGTATACTTGGTATAGCGAAAAGACAAAATTCGTGAACTAAAAATCATCAAAAAACTAGAGATTAGTGGATTTTATCTAGGCAAGTATGAATAATAAAATTGGAATGTCCTGAAAATAACTCCTGAACCTGTACTTCTTGCTATACATCCCTTCTTTTGGTGATCATTGAGAATGCACACACACCACGCTTGTGATCAAAATAATTCCAGTCAAAAAAAAAACAGATGAATATCTCAACTAAGGCTAATTAGACAACCACTTTCATGTCTGGGAAAAGTTTTTGGACTATGACTGTAAATTCACAGAAATCCCAAATTATACAGCATTGTATTGATCCATACTTGTTTTGTCCCCCTTTTTTTCTGACTGCCTGTTTCTGCATTGCTCTCTTTTCTGCCATTGTATGGCATGACTGTTCTTTAGCTTTTTTGCTCGGATGCCCTTTTGATCTTTAATCTTTTTGGACATATTTTGATTGAATTTACCGACAACGCCCGTATATTACCTTAATTTTTAAGTAAAATGGACTATTCTTATATATTTCAAGAATACATTCTATGTATGAAAATAGGAGTTAAACCATAATTGGCAACAGCTTATGTTCTCATAAACTGTGAGCTTGGTTCTGAAGAATCTGTCATTTCAGAACTAAAATCTATTGAAGGTGTTGTTGAAGTACATGGTACATTTGGTGCATATGATATTCTGGCCAAAGTGGAATCAAGTCAAGTCGAGGCACTAAGAGAGACAATAACATGGAAAATTAGAAAAATCCCAAAAATCAGATCAACACTAACCCTGATGGGAATTGAAGGTCAACAATAACTTCAAAACCCTTCGCTTTTATACTTAAACTGTAATACTAATTATCCCTTCAAAATACATGTCCCCCAAAGGGATACCACTCTGAGAGGAGTCGTATGATATCCTCTCAGCAGATTAATCTTAAAATTGATGAATCTATTTCTGAGTAAAAAAATAATTAGAGGGCTTCAGAACCGCTCTTTTTAGATGCTATATTCAGAACACTATCCACACCGGATACGGCAATAATCCCATCTCCTCCTTTTCCTGTAAATGCTGCATCGGCGATCGCCGTGGAAATTTTCTCTACATCCGAGTCATTTACAATTGTGCTTATGGTTGCCACATGATTGTATTCGGCAGTTACAGTACCTGTTCCCCTACCTGATCTCATCTCTTGTCTGGCTCCTGAACCTCTACCTTTACCTTCTAGAACAGTGAATCCTCCAACAATATCATTTATTGCTTCAGTTACTGCGCCAATTTTGGTTGCTTGAATAGTTGCTTCAATTCGTTTCATTTGCATTCTTTTTTTGGTATTATTTAAAAAAGATCATATGTTTTTATTCAAATTTTATGATACTACTGAGTTTAATTGGTTATTTCATTATCCACTGACCTTTTTAGTATCTAAGAAAAATAAAATTATGAAAAGTGATGAAAGAAGATCCCATAGATTAAACTATCTTTTAAAGTATTATCTACTAAATCCTAAAGAAATCGATCTATATCAAAAAGCAAAACAGATGGGAGTTACTGATTCTACTGCAAAGGATTACATTAGAACAGTCATAATACAAGCCCAAAAGATCTATACAAAATAGATATCAGACATATATTCATAAATAATCTATTTGCGAGAAAATACACATGGTAGATACCTTATTGGATGATACAAAAGCTCTTTTGGACAAGGATTTTGGAGATGACCGAATCCTAAAACAGATTTGTCGGGCATGTGAAAATAATGAGATTATCAGTAATTATGAAAGAAACTATGTCAGAAAGCTGGCTGAAAAACATCTAGGTAAAAAACCCGAATTCACTCAAATTCCTCCTATAGAAAAACCATCAATTCCAGATGTACCTATTCCCGAAATTCAACCTATCCAACAACATCGCACCAAATCATTACCAAGTAAGGTGCTTGGAACACTATACTCAAAATTAAAAAATAAAAAAATCATGTTTGGTCTTGGTGGATTAGCTCTGATAACAATTATTATTATTATTGCGGCATCTTCTTCCGGCGATCCCCCCTCTACCTCTAATACCAATCCTACACCCGCCGTCAATATTCCGATTCCAATATATGTTGAAACCGATTTAAAATCATACCATGACAAAGATTTGATTTCAATCAGCGGCACTTCTGATCCTACTGGAACCGTAAATTTGTCAATCCAGAACCAAAACAATGAGCTTGTATGGACAGAACAAACTTCATTGAAAAGTAATGGACAATTTTCAACATTAACTATTGCAGGTGGCCTAGGTTGGGAAACATCTGGCACTTATACAATCACCGTGGATAATGGTAAAGAAATAAAATATAACACATTTTTCTTTACTACATAATTGAGACTCGCATAATTAATCCAAGTTTTTAACCAATTCCTCAAATTATCACAATAGAGTTTATCTGTAATCATTATTTGAGAACAGAAAAATCATTATTACGTTAGAGAAATCATCAAAAACACAATTAAAAATTCAATTATGCATACTCTAACCAAAAAAGATGTGGTTCTACATACTTGGTGACGATCAAAAGTTCATCAGGTCAATCAAAACTCTTCAGATATCTTTCAACATTCGGGAAGAATCATACATTCTAAAATATTTGGAAAACCGAGTCATATCAGGCATTGATACATAAATTCAAACCGGCAACGCCTGCATTGCCTGATGCCATACTGCATTCAAATAATGGCTTTTGGAAGATAAATTAATCTGAGACTTGGATTCTTTCTTGAAAAATACCCTGAGATCTTTTGCGCGATGCTGTGTACCACATCCAAAATTACTGCAATGTGTCAAACTTTCTTTCTAAATTCCTAAGAACGCACTATTGCATCAAACTCCTTACATGCTCTAAAAAACTGTCTTTGATCTTTTGTAAAGACGTACATGATGATGATGATGATTCGCGGATGCTTTCTGGTATATGCACTATATTGGTGGTTTACGGGTGGGATCCATCTCTGCTACAAATTATAGGATCATGAATCATCATTGATTCGTCCTGAACATGGTTATCCCTCCCTTTCTAGGCATGGAATCTTCTTTTTTAGACGGTATTTCCAGTGGGATACATACATGTCTGCTTGCATGATTTACATGAATTGGATTTGTTTTTTTGGTGACAACGGTACCTGCGCATGATCTTTTTATCTGTCATGTAAAGTGTGATTCCAGTCTGCAAGCAAGTGTTGTTGCAGTTGCACCATCTGATGTGTCTATTGATGCTTCAAGCATCACCTGATCCATTTTTGTGTGGAATTTTTACATGTCTGCTGCTTTAGGCAGATCCCAGAAGGGCTTTAAGGCTGTCCTTTTCAGTGGTTCACCCATGTAACCAGTTGGGACATTGCAGTAGATCCTGTGTTATTTCCTGCACGTCATGTTGCACACATAAAACATGTGTACTGTAACATTCTTGTCTTTACTTTTGGATCTTTTTCTTTTTTGCACACTTGTTGAAACTTCCGGCATGCTTCTCATTGTTTTAGGACCTATATGATGATCCCCATAGTTTTTGGTTTGATAAAATTAATCTCAAAAACATTTGCATGTCACTAAATATCATGAATGTATAAACTGATAACCATACAATTGAGATCATCATGATCTGAAAAACTTGCCTGCACGTTGGTTCTTCAGAGTTTGGTTAAATATGCATAAACTTTTGTGTAAAATTTAGTAAAATTATATGATTTTTCTAATCTATCTGCAGAAAAATTCATTTCCCGTTCCTTTGTAAAGTACAAAATATTCATCCTGATTCTTTCGATCTTTTTTTGCATTTAGAGCGTCCTGATACATTTCAAAATGTTCTACCAAATACAACTGATTGCCAGATTCTGCAAAATAATCAATTGCAACTAGATCAAAACCTTTTTCAGGTGTTAATTTGATCTTTTCATCCTCAAAAATATCTCTAGTCAATTCTCTATGTAATCAAAAATCACTGATCATAAATCATTAGAGTTTTTTCTTCCAACAGTGCATGTAAATTGTGAACAGAACGATAAACATCTGATTCTTTCTTGGCTCCAGTACACACTAATTTTCCAGATGCAAATAACAATATCACTGTTTTCGGATCCAGCATTCTATGAATGAGTCCTGGAAACTGTTCTGGTTCATACATACTTCTAGGTAATGTCCTAGCAGCTTTTTCTAAATGAATTTTTCCACCCAGATTAATTGCTGCAACCATGTTCTGAACTGTAATCACTGCATCTTTTTTTATTTTTATTTTACTTTTTCTTAATTTTTGAACAACTGTATTGACAGCTTTGATTGCCATCTCTTCAGATTTTGCTCCAGTACACACCATCTTACCTGTTCTGAAAATCAACGTTGCAGTTCTAGGATTTGTTAATCTAAATACAAGTCCTGGAAATTGCTCTGGATGATATTCAGTCTCTGGAAATTTTTCTGTAATCTCGATAAGATCTATCTTTTGATCTACTGATGCTGATGCGACAACATTTTCCACACTGACAATGGGCTTTGTTTGAGGCATAACTAGGGATTTTGTATATGCCCTTTATATATACTAGTCAAATCATATCTGTTAAATTTTTGATGGCTTTGGCTGAAATTTTTATGGTGTTGCAATCTCGGATTCAGTGCTACATCAGATCAAACACACAAAAAGAAATTTTACCATATTTTACAAATAATTTTTAATTAAATTGGATTTTTTCGTTTTGATTTTTTGTCCTGATGATGTGGAACACTGCATGTAGGTGGAGGGGTAGGTTGGGACGGGAGAAGCGAGAAGGAGACACGACGCATACAAATCAACGTCATTTGAAAAATTACTAAATTCTCTTCTCATCCAAGTAGCATTTCTCTGCTGTACGAAAAGTAGGTCCGCCCAGGATACGAAGAACCTGATATGGATTATTTTAGATTATAAATCACAAAAAAAGCATGAAAAAAAGATGCTTTGGTACATTTTGATGATCAGATCACCGTCATTGTCAGTCACTGGAAGGTTCAATCTGGCAAAGATCCATATTTTATGTGTCAAGGATTACAAAACCATCAGTTGATTTTTCTAATGATGTCCAATCCATTGATAGCGATATTCTTCATCTATGATCTCTGATACAATTTCTCTATTTTTGATTTTAGTTTTTGGAATCTCCACATCAAATATTCCCAACTGACCTTTACATGGAATGGGAATTCTTAATGGTTTTGCATCTTTTAGTAAAAATCCAAAAGTTTTAGCTTGAAATTTTTTTGTTGAGAAATGAAATTGTTCATCCAACCTGATCTCTTTTATTGAATCATATTTTTTTACATCATATATCTGAGCTTTACCAATAATTGCACCTGTTACAAATTTTTGACTTGTTTTTAATCTTTTGGCATCTGCAGTTCTTACCTTCAATGGGGCATGAATTAAAATTTCTCCTCGGAAATTAGTATTCCAAGTTCTTAATTCTATATTTTTTTTTCCTGAAATGATTAAATTAGCAAATGGTTGTGAGACTGAAATACATTTCAAGATTTATTCTGTAGCTACCTTGATATATTCACCGGGATTCTTACCCCGTCCTTCAGGCAAATTTGTTATGCCCCCATTCAGGCTCTCAGTTACTATGCCCTTACTTGCAAGTACTTGAGCAGTCATCAATGATGTATTTCCTGCCATACAAATCAACAATGATTTGCCTTTGGAACCGTTTAGCTCTTCGCCTAACTCATCAGGAAGTTGCCGTGTTGATAATAGCTGATCGATGATACTTGCTTTTGGAATGGAAATTTTTTCCTTGTCTACTCCCAAGGCTTTTGCGATCATTTCAATTCCCTCCTCTTTTGGAGTATACTGGGTATGAACCCAGATAATTTTGTCATAATCCTGTACACTTGTTGCTGCCTTGTCCAGGTCTATTTGGATTTGCTTGTTGGTAGACATTGCTTCTAGATTTTTCCTGTATTTTTCAATACCATCTGCAACTATGACCACAAATTTACCTTTATCTTCTTTTCCATCACTTTGCATTTCTAATATGGAGTATAGTGCAAGTGCGGTGCTCTCACCAATATTGTGACCCTTATCCACAAAATATCTGAGTAAATGTTTTGCTTGTCCAAAATCAACTTCATGTTCTGCCGCATATGCTTCCGGATTATACAACTTTAGTCCATCAGCTTTGGCCTTTGTTCTGATTCCTGCAACATCTTGACCTGGAATCGGAAACACTACATGTACTGGCTTTTTTCCATATTTTTCATTCATGTATTTACTTAAACCACCGGATGTACCGCCGGTTCCAAAGGAGCAGAGTATTTTATAATCCTCCAAGGAATCCCCATTCTGATGTAACTGCTGATCAATTTCAACGCCTGTAATTGTTCTATGGGCTTCAATGTTTAATTCATTGTCGTATTGTTCTGGACAAAAGCATCCATACATTTCTGATAGTAATTTTGCCAAATTGATTATATCCTGTGCAGCTAACAACATTTCAACTTTAGAAATTGATTTGTCATAAACCATAGGATCAAAACCCAATCCCGCTAACTGGGAACGAATGTTTACCGCAGTTGCTTTTGCAACTAGAGCGTCAGCATCACTGTCTTTGATTCCCGGTGCCGGACAGATATCCATATCCAAATCCATGATGCGAATATTCTCATCTCTTAATTCTTTAAAGACCCCTTCTTGTAATTTTCTTGAAACCAAAGAGACTACAGTCAGTCCCAACTTTGACATTTGTCCAAGTGCAATTCCAAAATTTCCCGATGTTGCCTCGATGATTGCCTGGTTGCTCTTCAACTTGCCGGTTTTAATTGCATCATGTATGATGTGAATAGCAGGCCTGATCTTGATTGAACCTGATACCAAGTCAGCATCAAATTTCCCGTATACTCTCAAATCCAAATCTGAAATATCCAACTTGTAGATGTTTTTTGCACATTCCTTGAGGTCCTCTGTAAGATCAATTAGTGGCGTGGCATTGATAACTTTGCCATCTTTTTTTCCTTCTTCTAAATGGGGAATTTTGCTCCAAACCTCCCGTTCAAATTTTTCAAGTAGTTCTTTATCAAAATCACTTTCTGACATATTCTCTCTAGGGTGTAGTGAATTTTTTGATCATATAAAATATCTGATGTAATACACCATCTGCCCATTTTTGATTCCACATTACACATCCAAGATACTGATAACCTTATTTGGGATATCTTTTAGCCTGCTGACTGCCATAGTTTTTTCATATCCCAAGTGTCTGAGATTGTTTGCTATGGTCGTGGCCCTGATTGTATTTGGACCTAGTCCCAAAGCCACCATGCTGATTCCCAAATTTTTGAAAGACTTTGTCATGTTTCTTACTGCATCAGGATCTGATGGTTCCCCATCAGTTAATGTCAAAAAAATATCCGGTCTGCCTGATTGTAAAATAGAAAACATTTTGTCATAAACTTCGGCTAACGGTGTTGACCCATTAGCAACAATATGTGCTAGTCTTTTTGCAGTAATACTGTTCCATTTTACATTTTCTGGTTTAATTGACCAGCAGATCATTGATCTGTTTTCAGTACTAAAAGCATAAACTGCAAATTTTACTTTGAGAAAAGCCAATACCTCACATAATGCCAGGGTTGCTTTTTTATACTCAATTGCATCAGATGCAATACTCGATGAATGATCCAATAGAATCACAATCTTTGTCTTGATTGATTTTTTTATATCTGTAAAAAACGGCTTGTTACCTTCAATATAGTTTTCTTCATCAAATTCATCCCCAGAACTAAGATGATGTTCACTCCAACCCGTTTTCCATTCTTTAAATTTCATTTTTAATCCGTTTATCAGACTCATATCGTAGATTGCCGTCTCATCCACATTTCTCATTGAGGGGATTTGAATTCCCACTGTTTCAGTTGCCAATCCCCTGTTTTCAGTTTTCCTGTCTTCATCTAACAGTACCTTGTATTCGTCATAAACATCCTCGCCTCTGACTATGGATTTTGGATCTATAGTCCCCAAATCACCTTCCTTATTTTTAGAAATTACTTTAAGCACTCTGAGTAATTCTTCCTCTGATAGTGCCATCCCCGCTTTCATAAATGGCAAAGATACAGGAATTGTTAGAAGCGAATCAATATCTAATATTTTTATAATTTCAGTAACACTTTTTTCAACCCAATCGGTGTTTTGTTCTTCTTTAATTGCTTGACTCACAATTAATTTTGCAAATATTGATGCTTTTTTTATTTTTTCAAAGTCACTTGACTGAATTTGACCTTTTAATGCTCCAAACATAAAATATTGATAGAATGCCTCTACAATCCTTGCTTTCCCATAAACTGTGTGCAATTGCGGTCTTGCTACAAGCATGTAGGTATAATTGAAAATGATCTCGTTATCCATGCCCCTCCAAGTCCTTCTTCCCAACTTTTCAATTCTTTGGGTCTCCAACGTATTGAGAATAAATCCAAATGCATGATCATTACTAAGGATTTTTTTACAATATTTTATCCTCATGGCTTCATACCAAAGTGATGTTCTAAATTGACGATATCTTTGAAAGTCATATCCGATTCGTTTTTCCATCGGAGTTAGGACTAGCTTGTTTTCTTTTAGATGTGTTTTAGTTTCTGCCTTGTCTGAAATTTCCACAATGATGTTGTCTTTTTCAGACCACCTTCTAACAAGAAATGTCGCTATTTCAACTAAAGAATCGTTTTGTAATCGAATTGGCGGCTGCATTTAATTCCCAAACATTGAAGTTATGATGTCGCTGACTTTTTGATATTCTATGTCTCCCCACTGTGTATAGACGTTTCCAAATATGATCCCGGCCGTTTCCTTCGGCGTCATTCCCTTGCCCAATAATTTGGCAAAAGCAATCGTCTCTCTTAGACTGGGTGAATAAAATAATTCTTCAACTGCAGCTGCCCGTCTCAACGTATTTGCTAATTTGATAGCTTGAATTATTTCTGATTCATAATTTCCTGAAACATGTTTTTTCACAATGTCTAGTTCTATATTTTCTGGCGGATACTCTAATCTAATTCGTACTGGAAATCTGCTTAGTAACTGCGGTGGTAATTCCTTTGTTCCACTGTGTGTTAATGGATTAATTGTGGCAACAACAAACCAATTCTCTTTTGCTTTGATAACTTTGCCTGTTGATTCTTTTAATACAATTTGGCGCCTGTCATCTAATGCTTCATCTAATCTTAGTAAAACATCAGCCTCTGCCGAGTTGACCTCGTCTAGGTAGAGCATGTCTCCACTTTTCATTGACTTGATTAACAGACCTTCATCAAAACTTACAGTCCCATCTGTCAGTGTCTTGGTACCGATCAAATGACTTTCCCTAGTTCTTAAACTGAAATTAATGGATTCTAGGTTGATGTTCTTATTTTTGGCAAAATCTCTAACTAGGGATGTCTTTCCAGTTCCTTTCGGACCTATTATGAGCACAAAAAGACCTGCCTCATATGCCTTGTCCATAATTTGAATTGATTTGTTCCAGTCAAGATACTGTGTTTCATCCAAGGTACGTTTTCAATGATTTAAACGATATTTAATATTAGATCTAAGATCCAAACGCTTCCACTTTAGCAAATGCGGCATCCATTCTTTGATGAAGGGTCTTGCTCCAATCATCAAATCCGGATGGCTCTTTTGGATAATCATTGTAATGCTTTACCAACCATTGATTCTCTTTTGATGTAAATCTCAATCCATCTGCAACGGTTTTGTTCATTGCACCTCTGATGATCATTCCAATTTTTCCTAATCCTGAAAAATCCGGATGTTCACCCTTGCTAATTGACTCTACATCCATATTCCCCAAAAAGTGTTTCATGCCATAGCTGATCTGCTCATTAGTCATTTGTTGAACAAGTCTTCTAAAAAGTTCAAGACCTGCAGTTTTGTATCCATATTCTTTGATGTAATCTAAATTGTACTGCCATAAACCTGCCTCAGAAACATCATTTGCTTCTAATGCCTGAGATACATTATTCCCTAGAATTGTACCTGCAATCAGAGCCGGTCCGATTCCTCCGGCATCAATTGGTTTTGGCATCCATGCTGAATCCCCAACCATTATGTATCCTCCTGATACCATGCAGTCATTCTGTCTTCTAACTGAAACTTGAAATACACCTGAATTATTACCGATGTCTTGAGCTTCTTCTGATAATTTTGCATTCTTAATTGCAACATTCCTATGAAGATATTCTTTCATTAGTGATTCAACATTGTCTTTTTTATCCAGTCTTTTGTTTCTTTTATCTAATAGGGATTTTTCAACTCCCAAACCGATGTTGACTTTGGTGTCCCCCTTTGGAAATACCCATCCATATCCACCCGGTGCAATATCCTGATCTAAATGAATGATACAGTAATCTGGATCAAATTCTGCAAGATTCTTTTCTCCTGGTTCAAAATGCATAATGTATCTTCCAGTAGATTCCAAATCCCGTCTATCAATTCTCTTTTCCACTTTGGTAGAGTTTTGAAGTCCATTTCTAAGCATGGATGTAACACCTGTGGCATCAATTACAATCTTTGATGACTTTTTAAATGGCTGTTTTGTTTTATTATCCACTCCCTGAATTCCAACTACCTGTTGTCCTTCATAGATTAAACCTGTAAGATTAATTTCATATTCAAATTCAATACCCATCTTTTTACATCTTTCATTTTGAATCTCTGGCAATTTCTGGCGATTTAACATGTATCCTGAACCATCAAATGGGATTGCAGTCTCTTTGTCTGGAGAAAATGCCATGACTCCCTTTACGTCATGTTCAATTTCAGGTCCGGTCCACTCTACTTTGATTCTCTCTGACATGAAATCAACTGCTTCTTTGGAGCATGCATCCCCGCATACCCATCCTGCCAATGATTTTCTACCTGGCAGAAACTCTGTATTTCTATCAACAACTAAAATTTTCAGATTTTGATTTGCGTGATGGGCAATGGCCTGCGCTGTAACGGTTCCGGCAAGACCCCCTCCTGCCACTATAACATCATAATCTGACACGATATTGAGGTTTGTCTATCCGTATTTAAAATAATACTATGACCTGATCAAACCCATCCATTCAAACTATTGATCGATAAAAAGGGTCGGTTCGTCGCGGCGTCTTCAAGGCTTTAGCTCAGACTGGAGCGGCTATTATTTCCTCATTCCCAAATCCTAGTTTCCTCATTCCTATTTAATCTACTAGTTGACAATTTGAAAAATTTCTGTAAAAATTTTGACCGTGTCTTTTTTGTTGTAAACAGGCGTGTGAATCTTCAATTTTATCGTGCCTTTTTCACTAACTATTACATTGTTTTTGATTAATTCCTGCTTGTCTAGTCTCATATGGAATCTTGAACCGTCTACTCTCTGATCAATCTCATCAATTAATTCATTGATTTGCTTAGCTGGCAAGAGTTCAAGTATCTTATCTAGCAGACTATGAGCCTGTTTTTTCACAATTTTTGCCTTTAGCATGATGATTGGATTTTCATAGTGTCCTTCCATCTCCTTGACTGTGAAATCATCATCATCATTGAGATTCAAAACATCCTCAAAAGATTGAAAAATTTTTGAAATATCTTCTGTTGCATGAACAATCACATCGATTGTAATTTCAATGTTGTGTGCCATGATGTTACAAAAAAAGAAAAACTCTACCAGTTATTATGCTTCTAGCAATTTTGTTTCCTTGTCTGCAGTCCTGATGAGTTTGACTTTTTCTAGACCTACATGTCTTACTCTGATCACCTTTTTGAATGCTGCCATAATGTCTGAATTAATTTTACTGTAACATGTTGCTTGAACAAACTGATCAATTGTCAGTTCTGGAATTGTCTTGTTAATTACATCTCTGGCAATTAATCTGAGAGCGTGTTGTCTGGATGTATTTAGTTGTCTATGTGTTAGAGCCAATAATTTAATTCTAAAGATGTAGCCATCCTTTGTTTTAATATCAACTATGAAATTAATTTTTGATGATCCCCTTCTTACCAAACTACGCAAAAATTCTTTTGAATATTCGTATCTCTTGAAAATGGTAGTCGCTTTATCGCCATCTACTTTGTCAATTTGGAAATAGATTTTGTATTGATGTTGTGACGGATCTCCTTTTAGAATATCATATAGTGTTACTTCTATGACCCTCCCTATTGCATTATGATCATCTGTAATTGGAACGTATCCAATTGGGATATTGTTGAATGAATTTGGCGCATATACTGTAACCCAGTGCTTTTCTCGCCACTTGTCCTTTACGCGACCTTTTCTACGTGCCAATTATTAACGACCTTTGAACCCAAAATATAAGGGTATATCACTAGATCTCTTTCTGATCTCCCATGTACCTCTGCAAAACATTGGGAATTCTTATGTGACCATCCTTGGTTTGGAAATTCTCCATTATTGAGACTAGAACTCTAGTTGTGGCTATCAAAGTACTGTTCAAGGTGTGCACGTACTGTGTGTCCTCGTTTGTTTTATCCCTGAATCTGATCTTCAACCTCCTTGCTTGATAATCCAAGCAATTTGAACATGAAACAATTTCCCTGAACGCATTTTGTCCTGCCATCCAGGCTTCAATATCGTATGTCTTGGCCGAGACCTTTCCCATGTCTCCGGATGATAATAGTATCACTCTGTGAGGAATTTCCAAATTTTGATAAAACTCTTCTGCTGTTGCTAGCATTTTTTCATGTTCCTTCCAAGAATCCTCGGGTCTTGAAAATACAAACTGCTCAATTTTATCAAACTGATGTACTCTGAAAATTCCTTTTTGATCTCGTCCATGAGCTCCTGCCTCTTTTCTAAAACAAGGACTGATGCCTGCATATCTTAAAGGCAAATCTTTTCCTTCTAGGATCTCTTTTGCCCTCATTGCTGCCATGGCGTGTTCTGATGTCCCTATCATGTATAGATCCTCATCTTCAACTTTGTAGATTACCTCTTCAAAATCATCTGCAATTACAGCCCCTTCCATGGATTCCCGATTAATCATGTATGGGGGTTGGACAAGCGAATATTCTTTTTTTGCAAGAAAGTCCAGTCCGTAATGGATTAACGACTGATTTAATCTTACAAGATCATTTTTCAAATAATAAAATCTGGCACCTGCTACTTTGGCAGCTCTTTCCAGGTCCACCAAATCCAAACTCTGTGATATGTCAATATGGTCATTTACCTTAAAGTCAAAATTTGGAATTTTCCCCCATTTTCTGATTTCCTTATTTGCATCCTGATCTGCTCCCACTGGTACTGATTCATGAACAAGGTTTGGAATAGTAAATGCTAATTTAGAATACGTATTTTCAACTGATTCTTGCTCAGATTCCAATTTTGCTAGTTCGGATGAGACCTCTTTCATTTCTGATAAAAATGATGATGCGTCTTTACCTGTCTTTTTTTTTTGAGAAATTTCCAATGCTACCTGGTTCTTCTTTCTCCGCAGTTCGTCTGTTTTGATTATAAATGCACGTCTTTTTTGCTCAGATTCAATTAGAGCGTCCAAATCAAAATCAACTGCCCTTGCTTTGAGCATATCCCGAATAATCTGTGGTTTCTCTTTGATCAGTTTAGGATCCAGCATTATTCTATCACCTTTAATGCAACTTGGATATGTTCCATCACTTCATCAACTGTACTGGTAAGTTGTTTCATATTCTTTTCACTTTTAAAATTAAAAACTAGCTTGTTATCAACATTTTCAACATAAAGACTCAATCCTTCTGGAAAATCCACATTGTCTGGTTCTAAGGATCTTTTCACTGTTTCAGCTTTTTCTTTTGATATGTTATTGAGAATTACCTGAACTTGACACGTTAACGACATTTACTTCTAAATAGTTGAGAAATTCATCCAATTTGTCTTTAGTTATTTTTGCTCCTGCAGCGGCATTATGACCCCCTCCGATGCCCTCGAATTTTTCAGCCCCAGTCCTCATTATTTCACTAAGATTGATCTCTGATGTACATCCAAAGGATTTTCTTGATGAGAATTTGATCGTATTCTCCTCCCCCTTGGTTCTCAAAATTACGATTTTTCCTGTATTTTTTGGTGATCCTGCAATTAATGACGAAATGGTGCCAGTCATGGTTTCTGGAACTATGTCTTCACCGTTTACCATCACACATGTTTCACTTTCAGAAATTCTCCATCTTTCATTTGATAAAATATTCATGTATTCTCGAATCATTGCCCTATAATCTGTTAGAATTGTTTCAGCTTCTCTTAGAATCTTGTTTCTATCTCCCATACATACTGCCATCCCTACTCCTGAGCGATTGATTCTTCCACAAGAATTCAACATGGTTGAAAATTCCCTTCCATCTCTCAAGAAACTTCTCCTGTCTTCTCTTGGAAATGTATAGGTGTATCCAATTAATTCTGACATTATCCCACTAGAATTTTTCCCTGAAGCAAATTTTATGATTGATTCAATCACCTGTCTTTTTTCGGCTTGATCAAGTTCTGCTGGAACTCTCCATCTTCCCTCTTCCTTGAGATTAATTCCAGACGAATTCAAAAGGGCAAAACATGCATCTTTATTCCATGTTAGACCTTCGATGAATGGCTGTGAGGTAAATGCCAAGGCATCAGCTAGTGGTCTTGTCTCTCTGCCAACCAATAATAAATCTAAATCAATATCGACCAATCCGAGATCTTTGGCCGTATTGGCAATCTCAAAATTTTTACCTGTAAATGATTTTCTTTCTCCCTGATCTTGCCTGTCACCTAAAGCTGAAACTATGGCAATTGCAGACAAATCTGAATTTCTTTCATCAAGTGCCACTGAGGCCAGATATGCCATTCCTCCTGCGCAGATGTCGTCTCCTCCATTGATTCCGTATTTCCAAGAATTTATTACATTTTGATTGTCTCTCTCTTCATCTGGAATTTGATGATGGTCTAAAACAATCCAATTGTCCCCCAATGTCTTATCTAACTCATTTGCAAAACCTCCTCCAAGATCAGTAACTACATGAAAATCCCTAGAATCAGTTTTGAAAGATTCTAGAACATTTTTACTAAATTCTTTTGATGTTCTAACCGTGCAATTGGCCCCTGCCCTGATCAGGGCTTTTGTAATAATACTTCCGGAAGTTAGTCCATCACAATCAATATGTGTTGTAACTGAAATTGATTTTTTTGATTTTATACAATCTAAAATCTTATCTTTGAAGAACGCAAGTGAGTCATCTAGTGTTTTTGTCATCACTCTAGTTGAGCAACCACGGATTTATACTTCCATGTTTTAGAGATTCTTCCAACTCTTTTGTAGTAGACTGATAGTCTGTGAACCTTTGCTTCAATTAATTCCAAAGATCTTACGTTTCTGTTGTCTCCCTTGTTTGCTTTGAGGTGTTTTTGAAGACCTACTGCCTTTCTAACCATGTTTTCAAGATCTTCTGGCATTTCAGCTTTTAAATCATTTTCCTCTAAAATCTGGCCCATACTTTTTTTGGTAATTGGTTTGATTAGAGGAATGGAGTGTTGATCTCTTAATTTAATTCCGATTTGACTTGGGGTCAAACCCTCTTTAGTGTATTTTATTACTAATTCTTCAATTTCTGCAGGACTTTGTGTTATCCATGAAGGTGCACGCAGTATGGCAGGTCTTATGGAGTGTGATTTTCCATGTCTGTGAGTGTGCATTCGTCCCATGATTTGGTTCATTATAGAATAGAATTAAACGTTACTTATACTGATCTCGCACATATGCCGAAATCGGGTGTTCAGAAGATTCTGTCCAATCTGCAGTTGTTTTCTTTGATGTAAATGATCAGTCGCCCTTGAGTTTGAGAGGATTACCATATTTTCCATCATTTACCCACAAATGCCCTCAATAATCTTTATTCCTTCAAAGATCTGACATTGGTGAGATTATATTCCTCATGAATAATCTTTGTTACATTCAATACATTTTACAACATTCATGTCGTACCAATCTTTCCATCTTTAGAAGGAATGGGCTTGGCTTAATTGTTTGGCTAGTTGTCTATTATCGCCTTTAATTTTTTTATATATATCATATGCTGTCCTTTGATCAAACCTATTATCTGATAATCAATAATTTGCCGATAAAGTTTTTCAGTTAAAGTTTCGAAATCTTGATTCTGATTTATCAATATAATTGGTTCCATTTTCCTAGATCAGTCAAAAATTCTTCTATATCTACATCTTAAAGATCAATCATTATCTGGATTTTTGTAAAATAGATGAATGTGCTCCAAAGAGCATTTTCTAAATGAGATTCAATTATTTTTTTCTTATTTGCCAATAATATTTCTGGGTTGTTCCTATTTTACTCTCATTCAACTGAACATAAGTTTGATCTGTATTTCTGCTGATTGTTCATTGTTTTTAATAAGATATTCTATTTTGTTTTCATGGGTGGTGTCTCTATATTTATTTGCAAGGTGACATGACCCATAACAAGATGGAAAGGCTGAACGGCAAAATTTGTGGCAGGGAGAAAGTAATTAGATGAATAAAGAAAAAATTCTGTGACACTAACAGGTTACCATTGTTTCACAATTACATCGGTGAACATTCTGTATTAGATGGGAAAACAGTGAGAAATGCGGAATTACAATTAATGGAGACAACAAATGGATAACTTTGATTCAAAATTTGAGTGAGAATTAGAGTAGATTATCAGGATCACCAATTGCAATTAATTCAAGACTGTCTTGCAGCTACCTCATCATCATCATCATCACGATGAATTTTAAAGAACAGTAATTTTCTAGCGTCTTTGATTTTTGCCACATGTCTGTCTTTATGGATGGAACAAATGTACAATCCATCATTTGCTAGGGCCATCCATTTCTCTCAATATTCTCCACTTGATTTAATCTATCACGTGTGATCCCATCTTGAGATTGTTCCTGAAAATAAAAACTGAGATTATGCTGAACCAAATTTCAAGTCAATAAAGGATGGAAAAAGAAAGGACTAAGAATTATCGTATTCTTGTAATTTACCGCCGGCCTCTTTCTTCATTTTCTCATATTTTTCAAAAACAATATCAAATTTTGGATTCCAATCAAGAGATGCTTTACCAGTGCATGACATTATGTTAAACCTCCAGAAAGTAATATATCCCGATTTGGGATGCTTTCTACCATAACACCAATACCCCGAATTTCTATAAAACCAAATACCATAATTTCTACTAACGACATAGCTTCTGGAAAAATATTTTTGAAAAAGTAATGTATGAGATTCTAGAACTGTACTTGGATTGGAAATATTGGTATGTGGTATGGGACGGGACCGCCTAAAATGACGCCTACCGGCTTTACGCCTAGTATATCAACTGAGGCTTGGCAGAATGAATCGCTCAGAATAAAAGTTAAATAAGTCTCTGATGTTCTAATCAACAGGTAAACGGTATGAATACAAAACTACTATTAACAGCATCCCTAATCGCTGTCTTCACTGTAGGGCTCTATGCAGGAGATGCATCAGCAGCAATTGACGATACATACAAGGGTAACGTCGGCAGTGAAGGACAAACCGGATCATACACCTTAGAAGAAGCACTTGCACTTCAAGCAGCACGAGTCGCAGCAGTTGAAGAGAATCCAACTCTTGGTTCAGGAACTCCGTATCTTGATCCTAACGGTGCATTTGGCGCAGCAATTATTGCAGGTGCAGTATTTGGTGGTGTTGCAGGAGCTTTCTTCATAAGAGGAAGATCAGGCAAATACGCAGCAATGGGACGAGGATAATCAAACCCTCACTTTTCTCTCATTTTATTATCTATTTTTAGTGGATACTGTGATTGAATTTTTCCCTCTAAATGGATCTCTTGTGTAATTGAATCAATTTTATCAAATTTCACACATTTCTTCACAACAAGATCTGAAAGTAGGAATCACCGTACAATTCCATGTTAACATACAAGAAATTATCAAAAAACCAAAATCCTTTCTCTCCTTTACAGAGTTATGATGCAACATTGGTGCTGGCAGACTGCTTGATTTGGATATACAAGACAAACTTGTAATAATGCTTTTTGTCTACTATGACTGTATCTAACATGCAAGTTGACAGCAGCAGCAGCATCTGTTCGGACTGGATCAGAATACACAAGCAGAAACATTAGATATTTAGAGCCTGCAGTAAGAAAGTCCGTCCCAATTCCTGCAAAATTATATGCAGATTCAAAAAAAAAAAAAATCAATGACATGCAAAACTAGGAGAATTGTAACACCATAGCTTTTTGAAGTTATTTTAGTTCATCTGATCAAATATTTTTAATCGAAAATTTGTTTGATCAGTACTACTCTAAAATTATATATTGAGTAGGAATACCAATTGGAAAGAAATTTTTTAGATCTAAAAGAGAAATATCCCATAATTGAACAAGAGCATCATGTGATGCGGCCTTCATCACGCCCACCTAACCACCATTAATCAAAACAGAGCCGGATTTTGCAATTTCATATCCAGTATCATAAGCTATTTTTTCATGTTTTGGAGTAACAGCCATTTGTGTTATTTCCAATTACCTGGATTTGTCGTTTTCTTGCCACAGAGAATATTAAAAAAATGGTTTGAAATATCTTTCCAAAAAGGATAATTTATCATAATATTATAATTGTATTAGATTGAATTTATTCTGAAAAATAATACCGTTACTTGTATGAAATAAAGTGTTAAATAGATCTAATGATTTATACAAACAAAATGGCGGTTATAACTTCAATATCTATTTTAATGCTGATACCAGCAGGATGAGAAGACTAATGGCTGTTCTAACCTTTTCTTTCTTTTTATATTTAGTCAGAAAGACAGCATCGCTTATACAAACGGTGTGGGCAACAGTTGTATTCGTGTTTATTATGATTAGTGCAGAAGCACGTTTTTTTGGAGAAAAATACAATGGAATTGATGCGCTTTTAATTATGGTACCTTTTGCAGTTTTTGGAATTATGGGAGGAATATGGTTTTGGAAATCTTCCAAAGCATACCCATTTGTGATCGCCTGGTATGTATGGTGGTTTATCATAAGAAATGGAAATCGCCTTTCATTTGAATAGTAAAAGATTACACTAGTAAGACACAAAAATTCGTTCTTACGTTCTGAATCATTTTATGATCAAATCCATGCTAAATTAGAACAAACTTTTGTGTCTTGCTACAGGTAACCTTAGTCTATTGTCCTTTCGGATCCGGGGCGGACCTACTTTTCGTACAATAGACATATTCCTAACAGTATCAAAATTAAAAAGTAAGTAAAATCATAATTATTTCATGAAAAGAAATCCATACCCAACCTACTCCAAAATAGTCAAGGCAGTAAAATCAAAAAAACTCAAAGAGCCTTTCTATCCAAACGACTTGGTAAAGACATGCAGGATTTCTGCAAGGGCGGCCTCTAGGTATCCCTCCAGATACAGAAAAGACAATCCTCAGAAAAAACCAGTCTACTTTGTGAGAATGAATAACGGCATGTATAAACTGGCAAGACCCTTCAAGTATGGTATGTAGAATTCCATCTTGCTTTTTTCTAAAACAATAATATATTTTTTTAAAATTTCTTAGATGAACGCTCATCAATTTTCAATTCAATATACAAATTCAAATTTTCAAACAGCAAATTTGGAGAGAAATGATCTCATCTCAGCCTGATTCTTCTGTAACTGTTATCTGCACTCTAAACCCGCTTTGAACTTTGATGATCTCATTCCAGTCTTCAGAATCAAATTAAATCATAAATCAAATTAATTAAAATGCCAAGGTAACTACATCTCAATTAAATTTCAAATTAATTTTAGAGTATGTTCTACCCAATGTAATAGACCTCCTGCATATTACAGATAAAATCTCGTCTTTTCCTGTATTTGATTTTATGGGATCAACAAACTCTTGCTTTCATCGTATCTTGAAATTGATAATTCTACTACGATGTCACTGATTATACCATCGACAGTCTGTTCCCAAACTTTTCAGAATTGATCCGTGATTTCTTGATTTCACTGATTGTGTGCTCTACTTTGATTCTATTTCAGACTTGTATTTTCTGATACTTTTGAGAAATGATCAACTCTTCTCCTTTTCTTTTCTTGTATGGTGTGATACTGATCTGTCATGAAAAATCTTCTTCCTTCATCCCGAAATATTCAAAGTCATAAAGACCATCATCAACTCTGGTAGCACAGTATGTTTCATTCTGGATAATTATTTTTCATCTGAGAGAATGCAGGGATGCTGTTTTTTAATATCCCGCAAAAGGATCTCCTCCCACTGTTGCACCATACTTTGGTAAAGAGGAGAAATAATTTTGGTTTTTTGATAATTTCTTGTATGTTAACACGGTTGTACATTATTTTCATCCCTTAGATCTTGCTGTGAAGGAATATGTGTAATTTGATAAAATTGATTCAATTACGCAAGGTCATTGAACGGCCAGACCCGCGCAAATCCGCTGCCGCCTCAATGATTGGAATTGATGGTGAGAACAAGAAAAATCATCATTTTAAGCCACCTCATCAAACAAGGATTTTCAATAGGCACAAAATTTCAATCTGGAGGGGATCCATTCTCACCTGTCGATTATTAAACAGCACCAATAAAAGAAATGTATATATCTCACAAATAGTGCCAAATTATTATGATTCCTATCGTAGGCACTTTCCTAAGCATCCTGTCTTCAATTACAGGACAACTAGGACCAAACTATGATCCATTATTTTACGATGTAATGATTTACATCTTCGGAACCATTATGTTCACAATATTCCTTCTTGGAATTATCTCATTCTGGTTACGTGTACACGGTTGGGCTTACAAAGATAACCGTGAAAGATGGGTTGATGAATTAGACAGACACTTTGAAAGAGAAGGCATCGGTCTCATTCCAGACAACGGTAAATATTGGTAAAATTACCGACTTTCATCTTTTCATTATTTTTAATATCTCAATGAAAAATAGTGTTCTCCAGTTCTTCTGGAAATTACAATTTTTCAGTAGACGTTATACACAATCGTTTATTTGAGAACATAAAAATCATCATTACGTTAGAGAAATTATCAAAAGTACAATTAAAAATTCAATTACGCCTAAGACTCTGGTCTGTCATACTATTAATTTTCTAATTCCGGTAAAAAGTCTGTTCTCTGGGATTCATCATACCCCTTTGTAGTGAATACTGCTTTGTAGTGATATCCGTCCTGTAATGGGGTTTTGAGACCATTTTCTGATAATCTATCATTTACATAAATTTCTGTTTTTGACTCTTCCATCTCTCTAATTTCAAACTTGGAAATGTATAAGAAATGTCCTATTTCAAAATTGGGGTTTTCTGTCCATTCTGCATATACTGTGCCATCATTGGAAAGTGTGTATATGGCTCTTTGACATCCTTCTGTGATTCCAATATTTGGCTGAATCTCTGCTTTCTGATCATCTTTAATCATTTCAAACGTAAATGACATTTTCCAATTAGTATCAATATCGTCAATACAAGCATTATGTGGTTGCTCGCCTATCAGTGGATTTACTACCAAACTGGTAAGTACCACTGCGATGCCACCTATGATGGCACTTATCACAAGAAACTTTATTGTCTTGCTCCTCTTATATGGATCCCCCATTCCAGGATACTTCATTGTAATGTCTTTGATCAGATTACTTAAAGTTCTTTCTTTTATTCATACATAATTTCAATTGTATCGCATTGATCCTGATGATCTGCAAGAAAGTATGTTATTTCATCTGAATCAATTTCCAACCACTCTGATTCCCCTTTGTAAGGGAGATAATCCTCTGTAAACAAACCCCCTTCTCCAGATACCCTGACAACAATTTTTTCATTTTTTGGTTTTATCTCAAAAGGCAGTTTTAGAACTTTTCCTCTTCTTTGATTTTGTATGTTTACTTTGTATTTGTCAGAGCGAAACTCTATTTCTCCAAAAAAATAACTCTGAAAAATATCTAATTTTTTTATCTTGAAATTAAGCATATTTTCATTATTGTTTTCTAAAAGATAAAACTTGGCTTTTAGTTTTACGAAAATCGTAAAGAGTATATAATAAATGAAAAGGAAAAGTGGGTTTGTTTAGATCACTTGCCAAGGTCGTGTTGCAAACGTAATGACATAACCGACACCGATAATGATTGATTGATATGCGATGTTGGTATATGGGATTGGTTTGATAATTGGATCACCATCAACTACTACTGTTTGACCTGGACCGAGTCCTGGACCAACTTGTGCTACATTGAGTTGGGTGTGTACGTGGTATACACCTTCTTCAAGTGCTTTGGCAGACAATGAGTAATCTATGACTGAGTTACCTGAAATATCAAAGACATTTCCTGGTGGGTCTCTTGCCAACATCTCCCATCTGTTACCTGCATTGGTTGATTCTGTGAAAATGGATAGCCATCCCCTCAGATCTCTTTCTACTAAACTAACTAGAGTTCCCTGAACTGTCAAGGTTTCGCCGGTTTGTAGGGATTGTCTGTTGAAGGTTTCATCCTCAATTCTGATGAAACGACTCTGGAGTTGTGCTTGGACACCGTGTGCATCTGCAGTTGGAAGTACGGATTCAACCCAGTTGAAACCCAAAGTTCCTAGTGCAAGTACTACAGCTAGCCCAAATACAAAAATTCTTTTTTCTACCATAGTTATCTCTAAAGTCAAGAAACCAAACACGTTGTTATATGTTTTACTTTAACAACGAGGATCGATACAATATTCATTATAAATCATTAGTGTATAACATTGAAATTGATAAAAAAATAGACTAAATTATGCGTTTTTATATGTTCAAATATGTTATATTTACACATATTTTCCAAATAATTATAATATATTAGAAAAAATTACTATATTCTAAAACTCTTACTTTATATTCTGAATTCACATGATAGTAGATATGGCACAGATGCCCGCATTAATCCCAAAAGAAGTTGAGATCCAGAGACTAAAGAAAATCTGGCTCATCGTTATTGCAATGGGTTCTACTGCAGCATCAGTCGAAGTTGACAACTTCGTTGATGGTTCTTTGCATCAAACCTCTATCAGAGATAGTGCTTTTACACCCGCACATTGGTGGTTATATTCCCACTTTATCACATTACCACTTGGATGGGGAGCAGCAGCAATCTATGATAGAAAAATTCCAGTTCTTAGAGGACCAAATAATTCAATGAACACTGGATTGAAGATGACCATTCTTGGTTACCTTGCAACCATGTTTACAATTGGTATCAATGAGATGTGGCATTTCTGGTTTGTAGAAGAAATCTTTGCAGTTCCAAACCATTGGATGTTTAACATGGGAGTCGTAGTGGCTTTCATGGGTGCACTTGCATACGTAGTTAGAGTATATGCTCGACTCGTAGAACTTGGTGCAGAAACTCCTGGAGAGAACCCATACGTTGCAGAGATGTACAAGATGGCCTTGGAAGGCAAATTGTACAGCAGAGCAATTCCTTAAAAAAAGTGCATTAGCACATTTTTTTCTTTTATTATTTTTAAGATGGTATAGATCACACGTCATATTGCATTAACCCCATTAATAAAAAATGAAATTCAGATGGCGGTGCTGGGAATCGCATCTGGCAAGGGACGGGTTCCAAAAAAAGCAAACAGAATCACCAGGACAAAAATACGGAATGTGAGATATGATGACGATCAAAAGTTCATGAGGTCAATCAGAACTTGATATTTTTCAACATTCAAACAGGGTTATTTGGCCTCATTAAATGCTTTATCTAATGATTTGCCATTGGGGTATTTTTCATTGTATGCTTTGTCTCCAACAACTTTGTATTTTCCATATTTGCCTAATTCGACAAAGTAATTAGTCCCATCAGGACCATTGGGTCCTTGATCGGATTTACCTATATGGACGATTACCTTTTCACCAATCTCAAATTGAGGTTCAAAATTATCTATGAAATGTTGATCCATTTCATATATTCCACTCAAATAAAATGTGAAAGAATCTTCTTTTTGGATTTGATGCTTTGTCTCAGTATTGATTTTTGTGTTTTTGTCTACCTCAATTGTAATAGGTACAGATCCGTATTTATTGCCTTTATATTCCCAATCAACAAGATCTTCAACAGATAACACAGTTCCAGATAGTGTTAGAACTACAGTATCTTTTGCATGTTCTATATTTTCTACCATGGAAAATGCTCCTTGCTCCATCACAAGATTGGGATTTGCTTTGGTAATATCAGATGGCGTGTATACATAAGAGGTATCTGTATTTGTTTTGGCAATATCAAATTGTGTTTGTATATTTGGGATTGTAAAAGATGTTGCAATTATTGCAGCTACAATCAAAATACTAGCTATTACTAATTTTTGTGTGATCATTTTCAATATCTCCTAATCATACCACCAGGCCACCGTGTTTAGATTCTGCTAGAGATTCAAATATTTTAACACCCTTATGATCAAAATCATCAGTATTTCCTGCTTGCGTTATTTTAAAATCCACCATCATTCCTTTGACCAAATCACATGATGTACTATCATTAGCACAAAGCACTCTAAATTCTATCTCTTGCATTTGGTTAATCCTCCTTTTGTGGCATTTCATTATTATTCATGAATCGTAAATAACTATTTTTTCTTGTTTTCACGAGTAATTGATGAGTTTTTTATATTCATAAATGTTTAATAGTTATTTTTTAAAAGAATGCATTTTTTTTATTGAAATTCATCAAATGGTCTAAAAACACTCTTTTGTGTATGGAATTAATAGAAAACCCTGAGTTGCAAAGCAACCCCGGGTTTGGGCTGTAGCGCAATCAAAATGAGATTGTCCCAACTTGTCCACCAAGAACAAACAAAAATTTGCTCTAATTCCAACAGACATTCATCAATTAAAACAATTTCTACTCTTGCAGTAGATGGAAATGTGCTATGAAACACCAATTACCGGTTCTTCGAACACATAGTACAAGCACGTTGAGCGTGTCCACTGTGCCATAAATGGCGTTGTACCTCTCAGGTACTACATGAGAAGCGCTGAGACATGTCTCGATCGGTGTGATGATCATATCGAATCCTACATGTCATCGTATTTCGCTTGATATGATCTATGAAACTTTGTTTTGGTGAAAATATTATGGATGAAATCCGGTCATTTTGGAGCACATTTCCATCTACTGATCTTACAAGAATATTAAAATTCAGGCAATTTTAGTGGATTTTATTGTCTGAAGAGAAAAAAGAATCTGAAATGGACGCAAAAACCACCAAAGATCCTTCATCTGAAAATACAGTAGCAGATGAGACTGCAAAACTTGAAGCTAAAGCGGCAGATGAGACTGCAAAACTTGAAGCTAAAGCGGCAGATGAAGCTAAAGCGGCAGATGAAGCTAAAGCGGCAGATGAAGCTAAAGCGGCAGATGAAGCTAAAGCGGCAGAAGATGCAATATCAAAAGCAGAAGCCGCTGCCAAAGCAGTAGAGGAAGCAGAACTTGCAGTCAAGGATGCTCTTGCAAAATCTGAAGCAGCTAAAGAAGCAGCAGAAGCAGCAGCGGAAGAAGAGTACAAGGCAATTGCAGCTGAAGTAAAAGCCGAGGCTGCTATAAAATCAGATTATACTTTCAAGAGACAAGGCGAAGAAATTTTCAGACGGGATATGGGGGAGCCTGAATTTTGGTTGGATAAATCAGATCGATTTCTCAGACCAATTCTTTCAGCAGATGAACAAGAATCCCTTACTAGACAAGTAGAGATATACCAAGATCAGACTCCATCATATGTTCCTGAACATGTTCTTAGTCCAGAATTTGCCGGCGTTTCAAGTTATGAACGAGGTGTTGATTTATTTTTAGAAGAAACAAAACAAAAACTTGAACAATTAAAAAACAATCCTGAAACAACTGAAAAAGAAATTAGGGACACTGCAAATAAAATTATTTATTTAGAATCTTTACATGAAAATTTCTATATTGGAATGAATGTTTTTAGAACTGCTAAAGGTGGTAGGGACAGGATTAAAGCATAGGTGAATGATTTGGGTCAAGTATCTTTTGATGTTCTTAATGCGCGAGTAACTTTCAAAAATATTCCATTACACACATTATCGAAATTTACTTTCAAGGATGTTGCTGCAGCATGTACGGAATTTAAAAAAATTCCCAGTGTTGAAGAATGTGTAATTATTCAAACTGCAAGTCGTGTAGAAATATTTACAGTAAGTAATGTTGAAACCAAAGATTCCCCTGATGCAAGACGAGCAGAAGGTAAAACACTTGTTCTAAATCAAATTAAGGATACCTGGATATCTCTATCGTCCTTGGAACAAATTGACATTGATCATTTTGATCAAACTTTGGAGGTTTACAAAGGAGATGATGTCTACTTACGCCTATTACGCTTAGCATCTGGATTAGATTCTGTTGTTGTTGGCAAACAAGAAATTTTTGATGAAATTGTCCAATCTCTATCTAATGCAAAGAATGCCGGAGTTTCTGGAAACATTCTAAATAAATTATTTGAAAGTGTAATACGTTTAGCCATTAGAATGAGGGATACTACCGGAATTGCCAAAGATGTTATTTCATTAGGTGATGTTGCAGTAAAATTAGTTGATGAAAAAGCCGGTCTTGATTCTAAGAAAAAAGTACTTGTAATTGGAACTGGTGAGCCTGCAGCCATGCTTGCAAAAACATTGAAGAAAAAAGATATTCCTTTTGATGTAACAAGTAGAAGCATGGAACGTGCTACTGGATTTACAACAATCCTCGGTGGAACACCTGTGGATTTCAATGATGTTTTGACAGGATTTGATAAATACGATATAATTTTTGTTGCAACCACCTCTGATTATTTCTTGATTACCTATGATAGAATCCGACTAGTAATGGAGGACAAGAAAAAAGGTACACTTGTTCTTGATTTATCTGATCCAAGAACTGTTGATGAAGGAATAACTGCACTTTCTGGAATCAAGTTATTATTCAGAGATCAAATTGCAGAACTTTATGAAGAAAGTGTTAAAGCCAGAGTAGGTATTGTTCCTGCAGTAGAAAAAATTATAGAAAAAGAACTTCCGGTTTTATCTGCTAGAATGAAACGATTAGACGCTTAATTTTTTATTACAATCCCTGTTTTCTCAAGAGAAATTGCATAATGGCCTCTTTAGAATAATCAATTCCGTGTTCCTCATCAGTATGAATTCTAAAATCATCAATGACTGTCTCCATCTCCCCCTCTGATACAAAATCACATTCAAACCCATAATCATTACACTTGAGTTTTGCCATGCTTTGGTAGAAAAATAATCAATATAAAAATCCACAGGTACTAATTACTAGTGTTAATTCTTTTAAAATCCCAAAAATGAAAATTGTTATTTCTAAATTATCATCTATCCGTATGATTCAAACTTTATACCGAAACTTCCATCCGGTTTTTTTTCATGTTCAGTAACAAAACCTTTTGGACCTAGATGCTCAATAACCCCATCAATGGTTCCTTGATATCCACAAATGTAGATGATCGTATTTTCTGGAGTGAGTTCCTCACCTACCATTTCTTCTACTGGTGATAATCCTGATTTCTTGTCTGGCTTGAAGAATGATTCAACTCTGCCTACATGACCATTCCAAGATCTATTGAAAAATTCTTTTGGTCTGCTAATTGCAGCTCCATATCTGAAATTCCATTGATCTCGTCCTCTTTTTTCACTTTCTAATTCTAAATCTATCAATAGTCGTTTGTAGCTTAATTCATCAACGTAACTTGCCCCATGAAGAATAACTATTTCCCGTTTATCATTTATATCGTGAAAATGTTTTGCAAATGCAATAAATGGTGCTAATCCAGTACCGCCACCTACACAAATCACCCTTCTGCCGTCTTTTTGACCACTAGGTAATTTATCACTAATTTGTAATGCTGCTCCTGTTGGTTCACCAAGATAAACCTGATCACCCACACTTAGATAAAATAATTCAGTTGTTACACGACCGGGAAGCGGTTTTCTTACCCATCTAATTACAAATTCAAAATAATCTCTATTTTCTGAATGTGATGCAATAGAATATGCCCTTCTAACGATTTTTTTTTCTGCAGGAATTGGAAGACCTATTGTCAAAAATTGACCTGTTCTGTATTCTGGCATTCCTTTTTCTGGAACTAGTCTGATGATGACAAGATCCTCTTTGAGTAATTCTCTATAGACGACCTGGGCTTTCATCTCAGTTACCATACATAAAGTTTTTTCTTGGCTTTGGTTAAATATATTTCTCTTAGAATCAAACACACAAGGTATACTGAAAACTCTAGAATGTTAAATAATTCATCAAACTATTTATCTTTTTTCAATTTTTTATTCTGAAACCTCAATTATTAATTTGTGACATTATTTCATCAAGAATTTCCTGATTTGCAGCTGCAATGAAAGAAACTCTTGTCTCATAACTTAGATCAGCATCAAGTGGATTCAAGTTGCCATCTAATAGTATTCCACCGGCCTCTTTAACAATTACATAGCCTGCTGCAATATCTTGAACCCTAATCTTATCTCTTAAATCAATAAAAATATCCATTAATCCTCTTGCAAACATTGCCATTTCAAGTGCATTTGCACCAAAATGTCTAGTATGATTATGATTTTCAAAAATTGGATGTAATTTAGCCATTAATTCAATTGATGAACCTGATGTGTTAATTCCCACTATTTTATAGATGGGATCTTTTTTGTGTACTTTGATTTGTTCATTATTGAAAAATGCACCATTGTTTTTAGATGCCCAATACATTTCACCATTTGAAAGATTAGTAATGACTCCATCTGTTATTGAACTGAGTTTATTTTCTGTTGCAAATGCTAACGAACTACAGAAAAAAGGAACTCCTCTCACGGCATTTGCTGAACCATCAATTGCATCCATTATGACAAAACCCTTTGGCTTGTTTGATAACTCTACTTTACCGCATTCCTCCCCCAAAACTATGCATTCAAAATTAATTTCTTTAAGATAATCTAAAACAGTTTTTTCAGCAATAATGTCTATATTTCTTGAAACATCTCCTCCTGCACCAATCCCAAAATCTCCTGCAGCATCTTCTGTACCTGCAAGATCTTTTACATTTTCATAAATTCTATTTGAAGCTTCACGAAGAATTTCTACAACTTCCATGTTACACAACTACTAGTTCGTAATTTAAGTGAAGAAAATATTTGATTTGAAGGCATAAATAACAATAAATAAGTTTAACGATTGTGAGTGGTAAAGATCAATCTGTAATTAGTAAGGAAGCTTTGATGAGTACAAAACCTGGAAAACAGATCATAAAACAGGCTTTGTTCAAATCAAAAGGTTACAAATTATTTAACAAATACAAAGAAGAAACCGAAAGCCAATTTCCAAATTTTGCAGAAAGATTTGCTCAAGGATTATTATATGAAATAAAATCTGATCCTGATCCAAATGCTACTCAACAGGCTTTTGGTAATGAAATAGGCTCCACTGAAATCATTCTAAATGCGTCTGAAATTGATCCTATAAAATCAAAATTGCAAAGTCTTGATGCCATGCAAGATAGGGTGAACCGAATTTTAAATTCAAATTTTGTAAAAATGACATTTCCCGTTTTTAACGGATTATTTGATGCAGCAGCGGAATATTCCGGGCGAGATGATCCTCAATTAAAACAAGATATGGTTGAAGGACATATTCTTGCAATTGATCTTAGTGAACCTATGGATAGAATTGTCGATAAAGACGAAGATTTGGAATTTCTTGATGATTACAAACTAATGAATCCGTATATTTTGAAATTGGCTAGAGATAAAATTTCAAAAGGAGGCGAACAAGTTCTAAAAGAATTCGAAGCTGGATTTGAAGATGCTAGAATTGGACAATATCTAGATGAGAAATTAAAATCAAAACCAACAGAAATTACTGAAGAAGAAATGACTTTATCTTACAAAAAATACCGTGCAGTAATGGGAACTGCCGGAAGAAATATGGCTTTAGCTCAAAGACCTCTCGGCGAAATTTTCTATTTAGGGATGGCAAGAGCAGCTGAAGGTGTTGGATGTGGAAATGAAATTGAGGATTCACTAAAAAATGGGTTTGTAAAAATTCCTTCTTGGCCACTTTACTATTCATTATTGGCAAACGATGTGAAAAAAGGATTCAAAGTCACTTTGGAAAAAAGTAATTTGTACCTGCAAGATGCAAGACTCGCACTTGAATTACTCCCAGATAATTTCTCTTATAAGGAATTTTTAGAATTCTTATTTTTGACTGTAGAGCATTATAATCAATACTGGTACAATAAATTAGAAAAAGCCAACAAGTGGTCCGAGTACCAATCTAAACTTCCCCAGTGATTGCATTGATGTGGTCTGAAAAATACCGGCCTCAGATAATGTCTGAGATGGTGGGAAATGAAGAAGCACGAGTGGCAATCACTGAATGGTTTGTTAAATGGAAAAAAGGCACCAAACCATTACTTTTAGTTGGTCCGCCAGGAATTGGAAAAACTACAATAGCATATCTTGTCGCAAAACAATTCGGATATGACATGATTGGACTAAATGCCAGTGATGTTAGAAGTAAGTCTAGAATCAATGAAATTCTTATACCTGTTTTAGGAAATGTGAGTGTTTTAGGAACCCCCATGATCTTTGTAGATGAGGTAGATGGAATTCATGGTAGGGGTGACTATGGTGGTGCATCAGCACTTGTTGATATTCTAAAAGAACCTACAGTTCCAATTGTTCTGGCTGCAAACAGTGATGCATCTGATAAAATGAAGAGTATCAAAAAAGTTGTAAAAACAATTCAATTCAAAAAAATCCCTCCGCGATTATTGAGAGTTTATCTTGAAAACATTTTAAAAAAACAGAATGCAAAGCTCAGTCCGGGTGCTTTAATCAAAGTTATTGATAAATCTAAAGGAGATATACGTTCAATGATTAATCTTACACAATCTCTAGTTACGGGATTTAATCCACAAATAGATCAATCATTTGAAAGCATTAATGTCGAAGATGGAGTAAATGCTTTCTTTAAAGCGAATTCTATTGAGGAAGCTAGAAGCGTTCTTTATTCAATGCGCATTGATCCCAGAGAAAAAATCAATGTATTTTATTCTAGTATTATTACCAGTGAGTTGGATAGTTCCACGCTTGCAAAATATTTAGAAGTATTATCTAGAGCTGATATGCTTTTTGGAAGAATAAGAAAAACACAGAATTGGAGATTATTGAGATATCTAAATGATATCTTGATTAAATTATATCAAAATGATGACAGAATTAGATATGCTCAATACAATTTGTCATGGCCCTTACTTAATAGAATTCGCTGGGATGGTGCAAAAATAAAATCACTATCATCTGTAATGGCAAGAAAATTGCATTTATCTTCCAGTTCTTTTGTAACTATGTGTTTGCCTTTTGTTTTATTTTGTATTAAAAATAAAACTCTAGAATTAGAATTAGAAGAAACATTTGGAGACATAATTGAAAAGGAGATTGAGATGATACAATGAGTTGGAGAAAAATCCCGATGAAATTTCCCGGTACTTGTGTGGTTTGTAATGGGAAAATACTTGTAAATGAGGTCGGTTTATGGGCTAAAGGATTAGGTGTAAAACATGAAAAATGTGCCCAAACCAATGAACTGCAATGCATTGTATGTGGGTCCCCTGCAGGGTGTCCTCTATGTGAATTTCAGGACATTTGTGACATCCCAAATGTCTCACAATTATGCATATGTAAGAAATGCAGTGATGAAAAGGATGCATTTAGCTCTTATCAAAAATTAGTAAACAAGAAATTTTCAATTCTTAACTCCTAAAGTTCTAAAATAACCATGATCATTGATTTTTTATAAAAATCGGGTATCTGGATATTCTCAAACTAAATTAATATATGAAACCATATTGGTCTAGAATACCATGCATTCTGAAAAGATTGAAGAATATACTAACAAGAGTAATACATCGTTGCAAGGAGGAGGTCAAGATAGAATCAAGGCCCAGCACGATAAGGGAAAATTAACTGCACGTGAAAGAATCAATCTATTACTTGATGAGGGTACTTTTACTGAAATTGATCCATTAACCACGCATCATTACCATGAATATGATATGCAGAAAAAGAAATTCTTTACAGATGGCGTGGTAGGCGGATATGGAAATGTAACTGGGCGAAAAATCTTTGTTTTTGCTTATGATTTCACTGTACTTGGGGGAACTTTGAGTCAGATGGGAGCTAAAAAAATTACCAAACTTATGGATCATGCAGTTCAAACGGGATGTCCTATTATCGGCATCATGGATTCCGGTGGAGCCCGAATTCAAGAAGGAATTATGAGTCTTGATGGATTTGCCGATATTTTTTATCACAATCAATTAGCATCTGGCGTAATTCCACAAATTACTGCAAGTATTGGGCCATCTGCAGGTGGTTCTGTTTACTCTCCTGCAATGACAGACTTTGTAATTATGGTTGAAAAAGTAGGAACCATGTTTGTTACCGGACCGGATGTAGTCAAGACTGTATTGGGTGAAGAAATTTCATTTGATGATCTTGGAGGAGCAATGACACATGGAACAAAAAGCGGGGTTGCACACTTTGTTGCACAAAATGAATACGAATGTATGGATTATATCAAAAAACTAATCTCATTTTTACCCCAAAACAATACTGAGACACCACTAAAAATTGAAACCGACGATGATCCAAATCGAATGGACCACAATTTGATTAACATTATTCCAGAAAATTCTTTACAACCGTATGATATGAAAGAAATCATCAATTCAATTGTTGATAATCATGAATTCTTTGAAGTCCATGAGTTATTTGCTCCAAATATTATAGTTGGTTTTGGAAGGATGAATGGTAACGTAGTGGGAATTGTTGCAAACCAACCAATACATCTTGCAGGTGCACTGGATATTGATTCATCAAACAAAGCAGCTAGATTTATTCGATTCTGTGACGCATTTAACATTCCAATAATCACTCTAGTGGATACTCCGGGATACATGCCGGGTTCTAATCAAGAACACCATGGTATCATTAGACATGGTAGCAAGTTACTTTATGCATATTGCGAAGCTACAGTTCCAAGAATTACTTTGGTAATTGGCAAGGCATATGGTGGTGCATACATTGCAATGGGAAGTAAAAATCTTAGAACTGACATTAATTATGCGTGGCCAACTGCTAGATGTGCTGTTTTAGGCGGAGAGGCCGCTGTAAAAATTATGTATAGAAAGGATCTCAAGGAGGCTAAAGATGCCGAGTCACTAAAAAAACAATTAATTGATGAATTTTCAGAAAAATTTGAAAATCCCTATGTTGCAGCATCCCATGGAACTGTAGATAATGTAATTGATCCTGCTGAAACAAGACCTATGTTGATTAAAGCACTTGAAATGCTTGAGAATAAACGAACAAGACAATTACCAAGAAAACATGGGAATATCAACTTGTGATTAAAAATGATTGAAAAAGTACTTATCGCAAATAGGGGGGAAATCGCTTTACGAGTAATTAAAACCTGTAAGGCACTTGGAATTAGCACAGTTGCAGTCTATTCTGATGAAGATTACAATTCAATGCATGTGAAACAAGCTACTGAAGCATATCATATTGGGGAGGCAGCTCCTGCAAAATCATATCTTAATCAAGAAAAAATCCTTGAAGTAATGCTTGCATCTGGAACAGATGCTGTCCATCCTGGTTATGGTTTTCTTTCTGAAAATGATGACTTTGCAAATTTATGTGAGAAGAATAAAATTACATTCATTGGTCCTACTGCTGAATCCATGAATCTCTGTGGAGATAAAATGAAATGTAAAGATGCAATGCTTAAAGCTAATGTTCCAACTGTACCTGGAAGTCTCGGTCTAGTAAAAGATGCAGATGATGCAGAAAAGATTGCAAATGAAATTGGATATCCTGTAATGTTAAAATCCGTTTATGGTGGCGGAGGCCGCGGAATTAGAATTGTAACTAATGATCAAGAATTACGTGATGGCTATGAATCAGTTACCGGCGAATCCATTGCGGCAGTAGGAAAATCCGCAATTCTTGTAGAAAAATTCCTAGAAAAAACACGACATATTGAATATCAGTTTGCAAGAGATACACATGGTAACACCGTTCACATATTTGAAAGAGAATGCTCCATACAAAGACGCAATCAAAAATTAATCGAACAAACTCCCTCACCAATTGTTGATGAAGAAACCAGGGCCCGTGTGGGTGAATCTGTATGTAGGGCTGCTGATGCAGTAGGTTATACCAACTTGGGCACTGCTGAATTTCTACGGGCTGATAACGGGGAATTTTACTTTATTGAAATCAATGCTAGGTTGCAAGTGGAACATCCAATCACAGAATTTGTTTCTGGATTAGACCTGGTTAAATTACAACTAGATATTGCCAATGGGGAGGCAATCCCATTCAAGCAAAATGATCTCAAAATGAATGGCTATGCTATTGAATGTAGAATTAATGCCGAAGATACTTTCTTAGATTTTGCTCCCTCTACAGGACCTGTTCCTGATGTAACAATTCCTGCAGGCCCGAGTGTTAGATGTGATACCTATCTTTATCCTGGATGCACAGTCTCCCCATTCTATGATTCACTCATGGCAAAACTCGTTACCTGGGGTCAAACATTTGAAGAATCTAGGACTAGAATGCTTGCAGCATTAAATGACTTTTACATTCAGGGAGTCGAAACTTCGATACCTCTTTACAAAACAATCCTAAATTCTGATGAATACAAAAATGGTGATCTTTCTACTGACTTTCTAAAGCGTTATGGCATGATTGATAGACTTGCTGAAGATCTTAAAAAAGAAAAAGAAGATAAAAGTAAAGCTGCCTTGGCTGCCGCAATAATGCATTCTGAATATTTTAAGAGTAGAGTGCAAAATAACACTACAAATAATGCAAATTGGAAATACAAATTGGATTGATGAAAAATGAATTATAAAATACAAGATATTGAAAAATCATTTGAAGGAAAAATAATAAGAAATCTTGGAAACAATGATTATATAATTAAAATTAATGATAATGAACACAAATTAAAAATTATTTCCATGAATTCAAAAGGAATGGAATTTATTTTAGATCAAAAATACCACAAAGCAAAATATCTTGAACAATCTACAAATGAAATGAATATTGTAATTGATAATGTTCCAATTGTTCTTAAGTGCAATACACACTTTGACGAAATTGTATACAAAAATTCTGGTGGATCAAGTGGCGGTGATGCACAATTAGCTTTGAAAAGTCAAATTCCTGGCAAGGTTGTATCAATATCTATTACACAAGGTGACACTATAAAGAAAGGCGATGTTGTTTGTACCCTGGAATCCATGAAGATGCAAGTTGCTATAAAATCCCACAAAGATGGAGTTGTTAAAACAATTAAAGTTAAGGAAACCGGAACTGTTGCCAAAGGCGACGTTGTTGCAGAGATAGAATGAATTTTTTATTTTAAGAAATTTTTAATTTCTTCATAGTTTGGTTCTTTTAATGGATCTTCTGAAACCCACTGGTAACCAATTTTTCCATCTTCATTAATAATGAAAACAGAACGTTTTGCAGCATTGTAATCTTTAATGTGAAGTAAATCTGGCATCAAAACATCATAATCTCGAATTGTTTTACTGGTATAGTCTGCCAATAATGGAAAGTTAAAGTTATTTTTCTCTGCAAATGCCTTGTTTGCAAATGGACCATCATTACTTATTGCAACTATTTTGGCACCCAAATCTGAAATTTCTTTCCAAGAATCTCTAAATGAACACAGTTCTACTTTACAAACAGGGGAACTGGCTGCAACTATAAATGACAGTATGATTTTTCCTCCTCCTTTAAATTCCTCCAAATTCCGCATCTTTAATTCGGTATCTGCAAGTTCAAAATCAGGAGCAGTATCCCCCACATTTAATGCCATGATCGCAATTTGACGTTATCCTATTAAGTTCTTTTCAAAATGATTTTTTCAAAAATCGATTCTAAAAATTAAACATACCTTTTTATACAAAAATTGGAGTGAAAAGCTAAATTGGTCGGGGAATTAGCGGGCAATTACAGTACCGTTGTATTGATGTTTGGCTTTGCCGTAGTAGCTATGGCTCCAGCTTTAATTATCTCAAGAATGATTTCCCCCCGAAAAAGAAGCAATCCCGTAAAATTCCTGCCTATGGAATGTGGACAAGTTCCTTCTGGTGAGGGCAGAACACATTTCATGATGCAGTATTATCCGTATATTCTGATGTTTGTAGTATTTGATGTGATGGCAATTTTCTTGTATGCGTGGGGCAGTGCACTTTTAGAAATTCCAAAGATAGCAACTCTGCCGATGATGGGCTTTTTAGCTATTATGTTTGGAGCCATGGCATTTGCCTTGTATCAGTCAGGGAGGAGAAGAATATGGTAGTTTTTTATATAAACCACATTTACGAGGATAAGGGATAAAATTGCTCAAAGATCTACTTACGCCAGAAAACGCAAATGTCTTTATCGGAAAATTGGGGGACATTTTAGAGAAGGCAATTGACAAGCCATTGGGCTATGCCATTAATTGGGGTAGAATTTGGTCACTCTGGCCTGTCCATATTGAAACAGCCTGCTGCAGTGTAGAATTTGGCGCGGCATCAAGTCCGCGATACGACGTTGAAAGATTTGGTATCATTGAAGCATTCGGTTCACTTCGACAGTGTGATCTTGTGGTTGTACAAGGAACAATTACAAGAAAAATGGCACCGCGTCTCAGATTAGTTTATGATCAAATGCCAGAGCCAAAGTATGTAATTGCTATGGGTGCTTGTGCAATTACTGGAGGTTTGTATTTTGATTCATACAACGTACTTCCAGGAATTGATGGAGTTATCCCAGTTGATGTCTATGTTCCGGGTTGCCCACCTAGACCTGAAACTCTTATCCAAGGATGTATGTTGTTGCAAGAAAAAATCAAGAGAATGAAGGCTAGGAAGTTTGTATAATGAGTACTGATACTGAAAATCCTCCTGCAGATACTACATCTAAAGTTGAATCCCCTCCGCCAAAACCCGTACCAAAGAAACCTGAAGCGGCACCACCGGTTGAATTACCTGCCTTTGAAAAGAGTATTTCTGATAAAATTGTTGAAAAATTTGGGGATAAAATAAAAGTTGGATTTATAAAAAAAGATAGAGTCCGAATTAATGTTGATAAAGAAAATGTACATGATGTTGCCGAATTCATTCGTGATGGATTAAATTATGATCATGTTGAATCAGTTTCAGGAGTAGATTATCCTGCAGATAATGAAATTGAAGTTGTTTATCATATTGGATCATACACTGAATCTTCATTGGCCAGACAAATTCTAGTTTTAGCAACAAGGGCTCCACGAGAAACAAATCCGATTCCTGGAAATGATGCTACTAAACTTCCCACTCTTAGAGACGTCTTTTACAGTGTAGAGTTTCATGAAAGAGAAGTCTTTGAAATGTTGGGTGTTTACTTTGAAGGTCACCCAGATAACAGGCGATTGCTTTTGCCAGAAGACTGGGCAGATTTGCCACCACTTCGAAAGGACTTTGCAATAAAAGGTAGATAGAATGACTATGGATTTACCACCCGGATTAGCACTCCAAAAAGTTGACGAGAGAATAATGACTCTAAATGTGGGACCACAACATCCCGGTTCTGGTCACATGAGAATTATTGTGCAAATTGATGGTGACTATATTGTTGCATGTGATCCTGATCCCGGATATGTTCATCGTGGAGAGGAAAAGATGGCAGAGTATAGAAATTACATTCTAAACATACCTCATTTAGAAAGACCCGTAATTCATGATTCCTGTAATGTACTTTATCCATATGTTTTGGGGGCAGAGGAATTACTTGGAATTGAAGTTCCAGAACGTGCAAAGTATGTTAGAGTAATTGCCTCTGAATTAAACCGCTGCATCTACATCATGTACTGGCTTGCAATATATGGAATCTTTTTGGGTCATTCTACCATGTTTATGTGGCCTGCAGGAGATCGTGAACTTTTGATTGATTTAATGGAAAAAATGACTGGTGCTAGAGTAACACACGCACATTTTGTTCCAGGTGGAGTTAGAAATGATTTACCCCCAAACTTTGAAGATGTTTGTTTACGACAAGTAAATTATTTTGAAAAACGTATCAAAGAATATGCTGCAATATTCTATGATAATCCCATCCTAATTTCAAGAACTAGAGATACTGGCGTTTTATCAAGACAGAATGCAATAAGATACGGAACAACCGGTTCAGTACTTCGTGCAAGTGGTGTTGATTATGATCTTAGAGTAAAGGAACCATATGATGTCTATGATGAATTAGATGTTCACACCAATGTACTAAAAGAGGGAGATTCTTATGCAAGATCAAAGATTCCTTGGCTTGACATGATGGAAAGTTGTAATATTATTAGACAGGCTTTGCAAAAAATGCCAAAGTCCGGTTCTGTCAGAGTCAAATTAAAACCCAATCCAAAAGGCAAAGGTCTTAATTCTGTATACAAGCGTGTAGAATCTGGCAGGGGTTCTTTGGGCTGCTATATTGTATCTGATGGAAAAGCCGAACCCTACCGGGTAAAGTTGAGTGTTCCCTCGTTTAGAAATTTGATTGCGTTGCCAAATCTTCTTAGAGGCGAAAAACTAGGTAATATGCCGTCAGTTTACTGGAGTCTGAACTATTGGCCCGTGGAGGCGGATCGATAATGTCCGTTATTGCACCAAAATTCAAACTAAGTGAATTTATCAAATCATTATTTGATAATGTCTTTTGGGTCCTGTTGCTGCTAGTCCTAATTGGTGTTCCCGCAGTGTTCATAGTTCTGTTTGTTGTTGAACTGCCTGTAATCCATGGGGAATTACTTACACCATTTCTCGCATTGACTTGGCTGACAGATCCGTCACGTGTTATTCCAATTCTAAAGGCGTTCATAGCATCTGATATGTTTAGAGTAATGGCATTTCCCGGATTTGGATTTGCCGCATTACTGGCCGCTGGTACAATTTTCGTAGAAAGAAAAATGCTTGCAAAATTACAATTAAGAGTTGGTCCTTTTTATTGTGGAAAGTTTGAAGGTATCCTGCAATTAATGGGTGACGGTCTGAAGCTAATCTCTAAAGAAATTATAATTCCTGCAAAAGCTGACAAACCAATTTTCTGGGTGGCCCCCGTTCTCTTTGTTGCAGCTGCTGCCTCATTTGTTGCATTCATTCCTGTCGCACCAGGTTGGGTTGTTGCAGATGTAGATCTGGGGTTACTGGGAGTTTTTGCAGTAATAGGATTCTTTCCAATTATTACAATTCTTTTTGCATGGTCTTCAAACAGTAAATTCCCGTTTATTGGTGGCATCAGGGCCTTATTCCAGATGGTTTCATTTGAAATTCCGTTAATTCTATCTTTATTGGGAGTTGTAATGCTGACTGGCTCCCTTAATTTATCTGAAATTGCTGCTAGTCAATCCAGTTTCCCATGGATTGTATTTTTACCTGTGGGTGCAATCGTATTCTTTATCACAATGCTTGCCGAATTGGAAAGAATTCCATTTGATTTACCAGAGGCAGAAAGTGAAATTGTAGCGGGATGGTTAACTGAATTATCTGGTATGATGTACGGTCTTGTACAGTTAGGAACATATCTGAAACTTTATGCGTTTGCAGGACTGTTTGTTGTAATTTTCCTTGGTGGTTGGAATGGTCCCATGGTTGTGCCTCCATTCCCAGCGGAAATTCTTACAGATGGAATTGAATTAGGTCCCATCACTGCAAAAGTTTCTGGATTGCCTTTATTCGACCAAGAAATGCTCAATGGTGCACTTTGGTTTGTTCTAAAAACCGTGGCTGTCATCTTTTTTATCTTGTTGCCAAGGGGCGTTTTCCCACGAATCAGAATTGATATGTTACTGAGTCTTGGATGGACCAAATTGATTGGGCTATCCTTTGTTAACATCTTTATTGCTCTTGGCTTACTTTATGCTGGAGTGCTAGGACCGGGAGGATTACAATAATGGGAACTGCAACTGGTATTATTCGTGCATTAAATTCTGGAATTAAACACATTGCAACGAAACGATTCACACTTCGATATCCTGAGGAGAAATTAAAGTTTGTAGGCGACGGATATCAATTTGATCCATCTACGGGTGTAGGTATTGCCGGACTTAAAGGGCGCCATATGTTGTTCCATGATCATTGTACCGGATGTCAATTATGCTCAATTGCTTGTGAAGGCGTTGCAGAAGCTATTGCAATGGTCAAAGTTCCAGAAGACCAAAAACAAAATAAAAAGTCAATCATGCCACAAATTGATTATGGAAAATGTGTTTTTTGTGGTCTATGTGTTGACGCATGTCCATTTTATGCACTTTATATGACCAATGATTATGAATTATCTTCATTTTCAAAGGAAGGTCTAATTTACACTCCCGCCCAGTTACAAGTAAAACCATACGTTGCACAAGACAGTGAAATACAAATTTCTGATAGAGGTGCAACACATGGCTGATGCTGCCTTTCTTGCATTATCTGTGATTACAATAGGTTCTGCAATTGCGGCACTTGAATTAAGATCATTGATTTATGGTTCCATTGCTTTAATGGGAACTTTGGGCGGTGTTGCCGGGTTCTTTTTCTTGCTTGATGCACCATTTGTTGCATTGTTCCAAATCGCAGTTTATGTTGGTTCCATCGCTGTTCTGATCTTGTTTACTGTAATGCTGGTAAAAAGAGAGTTGATCTTTAAAAAAATTGAGGACAAACGACGAAAATTTGCAGGTATTGGTCTGATGCTTGTTATCATGGTTTCATTAGGTGCCATATTCCTGGATTCTGGAATCAAAACAATAACTACTGATGAACCTGCTACTGACTTTAGAGATATAGGAACTGACTTTGTGACATATTATTGGCCAGCATTAATTTTGATGGGATTAATTCTTGCCGGTTCTGTTACCGGTGCACTAGTTTTAGCCAAGCGAGAGGATGTGGAGAATGACCAGCGAGCTAATTGATTTTACACTTGTATCTGTAGCCATGCTTGGCATAGGAATCTATGGTCTTGCAGTTAAACGTAATTTTATTCGCATGCTCTTTGCAGTTGAAATTATTATTAATGCGGCAAATCTTAACCTTGTTGCATTTGGTAGATTCCTGCCTCATAGTGGTGGTCAAACAATGGCATTATTTTCAATTGGAATTGCTGCAGCAGAAGTAGCAGTTGGATTATCACTAATCATTGTAGCTTATCGTATGTACCAAAATGTCGATATTGCAGACTTTAGGAGTTTAAAGGGATAATGGAATACGCGTTATTACAGGCAGTTTTCCTGCCCCTACTTTTATCTCCTGTAGCCTATATTATTGGAAGAAAATTAGGTTCGACTTATGCTATGTGGTTTACTTTTGCCATTTTATTATATACCACAATTCTTGTGATTAATGCGGCACTATCTGGAACCGTCGAGGAGCATTATCCGTGGACAGAACAGTTTGGAGAATTTGGTTTCTTGCTTGATGGATTGGCATCACCATTTGCAATAATCATCTATGTTTTATCCACCATTTTGGCACTTTACTCAAAACCATACATGATTCACAAATTCCATGAGCAATTTGAGCAAGAAAGAGTTCTAAACACTTCATCTGGCACTCAAACATCTGTTGTAGAATCATCAGCTCTTTCTGATTATGTCAATGCAAAATCTGGGCTTTACTTTGCACTTTATCTTGTATTTGCAATGGGCATGCTTGGAACGGTTCTTTCAACTAATCTTATTGAATTTTACATTTTCTTTGAAGTCATGCTGATTCCAGGTTTCTTCCTAGTTGCTCTTTGGGGTGATGGTCCAAGAAGAAAGATTGGTCTAATGTTCTTATTCTGGACCCATGCGGGGGCGGTAGTTTTACTATTGGGATTTTTGATGATCGGTCTTACACTCGGAAGTTTTGACTTTGCAGATATCAAAGAATCTGAAATTCCGGCAGATATTGCAATGTATTCCGCAGTTGCAATTTCAATAGGACTCGGAGTTAAACTGGCAGTATTCATGTTCCATATTTGGCTTCCATATGTACACGGTTCTGCACCCACCCCAATCAGCGCACTGTTATCCCCTGCAATGATTGGAATCGGAGCTTATGGTCTTTTCAGGTTGATTGTAGAATTTTTCCCGGTAACATTTGCTGAACTGTCAATCTGGTTCCACGTATGGGGACTTGTCACCATGATTTATGGTGGTGCCATGGCACTGATGCAAGATGATTTGAAACGGCTACTTGCTTATTCGAGTATCAGTCAGATGGGTTATCTTTTGTTTGGAATTGGTTCAATGTCTGCACTTGGTCTTTCAGGTGCGGAGATGATGTATGTAACACACGGAATTGGAAAAGGTATTCTCTTCATGATGGCCGGAATTATTATTGTTAAGGTTGGCACTAGAAATATCTCAAAATTGGGAGGACTAGCTGGCAAGATGCCAATCACTGCAACCTGTGCCGTTATTGGAGCACTCACAATCATGGGTATTCCTCCAACTAGTGGATTTATGGGAGAATGGATTCTGTTTTATGGTGCATTAGAAACTGCAATTAGCGAGGGTTCTACGCTAAGGGCCGTAACATTTGGTCTAGGTCTAGTTGCAACGGTTCTTACAATGTCTTACATGCTTTGGATGCTAAAACGGGTATTCTTTGGAAAAACCCCCGAACATCTTGAGAATGTAAAGGAGGGAAGTTGGTACATGACAGCACCAATGATGGTATTGGCCGGATTCTCAATTGTAGTTGGTATTTATCCGGACATTTTCTTAAAGACGATCATTCCGTACATGAATGGGGTGTTGGGGGTCTAGATAATGGCAACTGAGGCAATTGGATTACCATTTGAAGTCGGTGCAGCAAGCGCCTGGTTAGTTTGGATACTGCCGTTTGTCGCTGCATTGATCATGCCGGGAATTGGAAAATTATCAAAGAATGTAACCGGTTTTGTTGCAGTAGGATTTGCCTTGATGAGTGCGCTATCTGCAGCATCAATGCTTCCCCTGGCTTTGGAGGCGCACGAAATCCATGATCAAATAATGTGGATAGATGCAATAGGCCTCAAAGCCGGCGTCTTGGCCGATCCATTATCGATAATCATGGCAAATGTTGTTGCCTGGATTTCATTCCTGATTATGATTTACAGTACCGGTTACATGAAAGGTGACAAATCCATTACAAGATTCTGGTTCTGGATGCTGTTCTTTATTGGTTCAATGCAATTAATCGTATTATCTGACAACCTGTTACAGGTATTCTTTGGATGGGAGGGAGTCGGACTAGCGTCATATGCCCTGATTAGCTTTTGGTATCGTGATAAAAAGAAAGATCATGTTGGTGTTCAAGGACGTACAGTTCTTGGCATGTTAGATTACTATGCACCAACACATGCTGGAATGAAGGCCTTTATCATGACCAAAGTCGGTGATGTGATGATGATTGCCGGCATGCTCCTGATATTCCTATTTGCAGGAACATTTGGATTTAAAGAATTAGTGGGTTCCACTGATTGGGCTACGGCAATGGCCGCTCAAGGATTGTTGGTTCCCGCATTTGTCTTACTATTTGGAGGTGCCATAGGAAAATCGGCACAATTCCCACTAAATGAATGGCTACTTGAGGCAATGACTGGTCCGACTGCGGTATCTGCATTGATTCATGCTGCAACAATGGTAAAGGCGGGTGTGTTCCTGGTTGCAAGAATTGGTCCAATCGTATTTGCATTAAGTGCGGCTGGAATTATGGCAGATCAATTCTTTGAGATTGTTGCTTGGGTTGGCGCAATCACTGCATTACTACTTGCAACACAAGGCATGGTTAATCCTGAAATCAAAAAAGTTCTTGCATATTCTACGGGTTCTCAAATTGGTTACATGATGATGGCCTTGGGCGTTGCAGGATTATCCCATCAATATGTTGATGGTTACACTGCAGGATTCTTTCATTTAATCTCTCACGCAATGTTCAAGGCTTCATTATTCATGGCGGCAGGTTCGTTGCTGCATATTGTCGGCTCTAGATTCATGACAGATATGGGGGGTTTGAGAAAACAAATGAAGAAAACTTATGTATTCATGTGGGCTGCCGGCCTGGGTCTGATGGGTGCTCCATTTATCACAACAGGTTTCTGGAGTAAGGATGCAGTCTTTGCCGCAGTTTATGAATCTGGAAATGAATGGGCACTGCCACTTTACATTATAGCCGTTCTAACTGCTGTAATTACAGCATTTTACACAACAAGAATGATTGGAATGGTATTCTTTGGAAAGAAGAGCAAACACATCGAAAAGATGGAGGAAGAGGGACATCATATCCATGAGGCACCATTATCAATGTGGGTTCCATATGGAATTCTTGCAGTTCTGACAATCGGCATAGGTCTTGTTGGATTATCTGCTGAAGAAGGACTGCACCACCTGTTCACCGACTATCTTGAGGATTCATTTGGTATTCACACAGAACATGTGGCAGCAGCATCATCATCAATCCTGCCGGAATTCCTGCAAGGACTTAATCCGGTTGCACTTGGTTCATCACTAGCGGCATTTGCTACGGGTATTGGGCTTGGTTACATCTTTTATATTGCAAGATGGGTCGATCCTGTGAAATTTGTAAATTCAAATATTTTCTTTTACTCGATTCACAAAGTTATCTTAAACAGATGGTACCTCAACGCCATAATCTATTGGTGTTTTGTTGTAGCCCCATTATGGCTGGCAAGGGGAGTGTTCAGATACTTTGAAAAGACCGCTATTGATTACGGTATGAATGCTGGAGTCCAAAAGGCAGTTGGATGGAGTGCCAAAGTCGTTCAAGGAACTCAAACTGGAGTTTCGCAATCATATCTATTCGTATTTGGAGCAGGATTATTATTCATAGTTCTGATATTGTTGATTTAGGTGAGTTATGAAATGATCGAAATTACTTCAACTCCATTGATAATAATTGCCATTTTGGGAACTGTTGGAATTTTACTTCCAATAATCAGCATTGCAAGAAAGGAGCAGGGCTCAAATTCGTTTTATGCAATAATTGCATTTGCAGCGTTAATTGTATCTCTGGGATACGTGGGGTATCAATTTATCGCCGAAAATATTGCCTCATCTGCCCTATTCTCTGATGATGTAATTGTAGATGACGCGTTTGGAGGATTCTTTGCAGTTGCAATGATTATTGTTGCTATTTTCACAACTGTTGGCTCTTTTAATTATATGCGAAAGCATAACTCACCCGCTGTCTACTATTCATTAATTTTACTGGCAACTATTGGCATGGTACTAGTTGCATACTCTACTGATTTGATAATGTTATTTGTTGCATGGGAACTCATGAGTATTCCAACATACATCTTGGTCGGATATATGAAAAGGAATCCAAGTTCCAATGAGGCGGCTTTAAAATATTTCCTCTTTGGTGCTTTATCATCGGCGATCATAGTTTATGGAATTTCAATTTCTTATGGATTAACAGGTTCTACAAATATTGGGGAGGTCATTACAGGCTATTCCACACTTGATCCTTCTTTGCTGCCACTTGCATTGCTTTCAGTTGGAATGTTTATTGCAGGATTTGGATTCAAAATGGGACTTGTACCTTTCCATCAATGGCTTCCAGATACCTACGAGGGTGCTCCACCTACTATTACCGCTCTATTAGCTGCTGCAACCAAGAAAGCAGGATTTGCCGCAACAATTAGAATTATAGTTCTTGGTATGGTTGTTTTGAATCTTGATTGGACTCTGGCACTTGGAATTATCGCAGTGATGACTATGACCATTGGAAATATTGCAGCCATTATGCAAAAGAGCATTTCAAGAATGCTGGCGTATTCAAGTATTGCACATGCAGGATATATTTTGATAGGACTGGCAGTATCTCCGCACAGTTCTCTTGGATTACAAGGATCCCTCTACCAAATAATGAATCATGCAGTAATGAAGGGTGCTGCCTTTATTGCAATTGCAGGCATTGTTACAACCCTTGCAGTTACTCATATTGACAAATTACAGGGGCTTGGTAGACGAATGCCAATCACCGCACTTGGTCTAGTTATTGCCCTCTTTGCACTGGCAGGCGTGCCTCCACTTTCCGGCTTTTGGAGTAAATTGATGCTGTTTGGCAGTGCATTAGATGCCACTTCTGCATTATGGTGGGCACCATGGCTTGCAATTGCAGGTGTTCTTAACAGTGCCCTATCCCTTGCATACTATGGCTGGATTACAAGAAAGATGTACTTTGAGGGTGAAACTCAAAAGAGGGTCGCAGAACCCAAATCCATTATTGCTGTAATGATATTCTCAACAATCTTCTTGGTAGGATTTGGTGTATATCCAGAACCACTGCTGAAATTTGTAGAATTCGCAGCTCCTGTAATTAGTTTCGGTCTTATGCCTTAAATGATGTAAATTTAATTAAATTATCCAGATTTATCTTGGCATCACTGTCGGGAATTTTCCTCATTGCGGTTCTTGCCTTTTCTGAATATTCTTTTAACATTTCTTCCATTTTGTTAAAGACATCTCTCGGATCAGAGCTTTTCTTGATTAGTAAATTAAATAATTTGTCTTCATTTTTCCAATCTAGCAAATCATCTCTAATTTGATATGCAATTCCAAGATTTTTTCCATATTCTGTCAAAGCTTCGATTTGTTCTTCTGTTCCGTTTGCAATGATTGCACCAATTCTAGCTGCAACCTGAAACGCCACTGCTGTCTTGTATTCAATAACTTTGAGATAATCAGCAAATGTTACATCCTCACCTGTTTCCAATCGACCTTCAATCATTTCTCCCTCGCTCATTAGCATGGCAGTGGTAGCCAAATCTTTCGTAATTCTAGCATTATCCAGTCTAGATGAGATTGCAAGAATCAGTCCTAAAACAAAATCCCCGGTTAGTACACTTGTATTGTATCCATACTTGATATGAAACGGTTCCTTTTGTCTTCGCATGGTCTCATTATCAATGATATCATCATGGATAATTGATTCCATGTGGAGAAATTCAACTGCACATGAAGCTGAAAGTACATTTTCATCAATTTTACCCACACACTCTGCTGCCAGACTCAAAATTATTGGTCTGATTCGCTTTCCTCCTTCAAGGGAGTATTTTAGAGGCTCGATAAACTCTGATTCAGAATAAATGTCAAGTTCGTCTTCTAAAGCTTGATCAATTCGTTGAATGTACTTGCCATAAGTTTCAAGTAGAGGATTTATCTCGATATTTTTCCTGTCCAAGATGAGCCTGATCAAAAAACTTTACCATACGTAAATAAATCTTGGTGCTCCAGCCGGGACTTTCATCGAATGATTTTGAACCCGGGATCTTTGCCTTGAAAGGGCAAAATGCTTGACCGGTCTACACCACTGGAACCCATGAAAATTCTGTATTCTGACCATAAAATCTTTTGTAAACCGCAAAGATTTTTTTATTGGCATTATTGGAGATGTATCATGAATATAATTAAGAAAATTGACGAAATGATTGAAGAAAAAAGTTTACTAAAACATCCATTTTACCAAATGTGGTCTGATGGAAAATTGACCCAGGAATCTTTGGCAGGTTATTCTAAGGAATATTTCCAACTTGTGAAAGCAGTTCCTTCATTTATGGCTCCAATTATTGAAAAATCCCCGGAATCCTTAGTTGGTGAATTGACAGAAAATCAGCAAGAAGAATCTGATCATATCAAACCATGGATTGCTTTTGCCGGCCAACTTGGAATATCTAAAGATGAATTAATCACATATTCCGGAACAGCTAAAACCCAAAAAGCAGTATCTGACTTGGACCAATTGATGGATACTTTTGATGGCGGTGCATGTGCCATGTATGCTTTTGAAAAAGAAATCCCCAAAATTAGTCAAACTAAACTTGATGGTCTGGCTGAATTTTATGGAATGACTGACAATAAAGCTATAGAATATTTTAAACTTCACACAGAAGCTGATATTAGACATGCGGCATCCTGGAGAAATATTTTGGAAAAATCCCCGGTTGACTCTGGCAATTTGATTGAAATTGCGGGTAAATCGATTTCAGCACAAAATTTGTTGCTTGATAGTTGTTATGACGAATACTGTTGATCTCATAACATTTTATATCTGAGGAAAAATTCATTTGCTTAGGGCCCGTAACTCAGCTTGGTAGAGTAACCGGCTCATAACCGGTGAGCCAAGGGATCGAAGCCCTTCGGGCCCATAAATTTTTCATGCAGAGCATGCTTCTGAAAAATGCACAAGCCCGGCAAAAAAATCTCTGCAAAGCGCGGGTACAAAAAAATACTGTGTCTGGAGAATGCAATTTCTATAAAGCCTGTAAAAACAAGTTCTGGAGATAACTGCAAGATCTCACGCAACAAAAAAATAATCGAGAGAAAGTAATCTCTGCCGTATCCAGTACTGCACAGTTGCATGCAAAAAGTATCGCAGCTGTAAAGCCGCATGGACATATTCCTCGATATATTTCCAGCTGTAAAGATGCCCAAAATGACGCTCGCCATTTTGACGGATCTATATGACAACTTCAATTTGCAACAAATTCTGATAAATGAAAATGCAGTGACAATACTGTAATTACCAGCTGGAACAGAATGAGAAGAGAATCATCCAAACTATTATTACAGGATGACGACGTACGTCGCTGGTATGAAAATTCTGCAAGAACCAGTCCGCTCAACGCGTCGATAAAATTTGGGTAGTTGAATCTGTTTTGTAACGGTTCTGTGTAATCTACAAGACCCAAAATATGCTCTTTCAAATTGAATACGATGATTATGATGCCTGAGTATCTTGGGTAGTGACCAAGATTGTTGTGCATGTATACGAGTGTGTCTGATGTGTGTACATGCTTTTGAATAAACTATTGTGAGTGCTAATCTTCTGGCAGTCAAGTATGTCCTCTGGTATACCAAATATTCAACACTTGGGAAAATATCGTAAGGGATTTATCTATTTAATAAACATCATTTTTTGATATGAAAAAAATAACAAAAATTCTCATACTTTTAACTATACCATCCATATCGTGTATTATGTATGGCCTGATTACTCAGAAAGCTCCTTTCTGTTATCCAGGAGGTACTCCACAAGCATGGCTTGGTGGCGATGTTGTTGTTAGCATATATTTTTATGCAGCATGTTTTTGGGGAATTGATGCTTTTCTTCAATCATATTTAGCCTATACTTTAATCATAACACTACCCATAATGTTGGGGGTTTTCTTAATATATTATGTAAAAAATAGTAAAAAAATAAGAGTGAATGAATAAATTTTTCATGCGTGTTTGATAATAATTCCCTCAAACATGCCATAGTTACACGCAAATATTTTTGAGATCAATTTTATCAAACTAAAAACTACCAAGATCATCTTGTCCTAACACAATATGAGATCCATCATATCGGAAGATTTCAAAAAAATGCACAAAAAAGAAAAAGATCCAAAAACAAGGGCAGGAATGCTTGCCGTGTACATGTTTTATGTGCGCAATATGGTGTGCAGGAAATAGCCGAGATTCTACTGTAATGTCCCATGGGTGGGAACGCTTTGAAAAAGACGGTCTTGACGACCTGAGATATCCCAAATGTGGCAGAACCATATCCATTGTAATTTTCAATATTTTTTGGTGTTTTAATTCTGACTAAATTCATCCAAACCCCCAAAACCAACTTAATTACGGTACGTTCAAACCAACTGAGTTTTGAGCAGAGTAGTGCAACTGGAACGTTCAACCCTGAGAAGATTACTATTTGGAATGAAATTTTGCAAAACACACAAACGTTACAATGCAGTGAAAACACATGCTACACACCAGAGCATACAATACCCTGCAAAATGTAATCCTACTGACAACACTTTCCAGAGATCAAAGTGATCTCTGCAGAGATCGAGATCTAAAATGAAAATCAATAAATTCATGTGGCAGGAAAATATTATCCTGAAAGAGATGGCATCATCATCAGAATCCCTGCACGATATAGTTCCGTACTCGTCCTATCCGCCAAACAAGCCTCTTTGAGGCGCACATTATTTCCATTAGTTTTAAAATGAGTAAATTAAAAATTATCTGGCTGCAATGAAGAATCAGAGTTATATCTGAATTGATGATTGGAAGGCATTTGACTGAGCTGCCAAAATTCATTTATTGATTTGTTTTTTTACTTTTTCCAAGGTATTTGCATCAATCAGATTTTGTTCAAATAGGGCATCTGCAATCTGTAAAATATTTAGAATTGAGTGCATTTTAACTTTCAATTCTAACAATGCTTCATCTGCACCCTCCATCCTGTCCACTATCACGTATACATCTTTTATAGAAATATTCAGTTCCTTCAAGGATTTTATTGCATTCACAACCGAACCTCCTGTTGTCGCAACATCATCAATCAATACAACTTTCATATTATCCTGAATTTTCCCTTCAACTGATTTTGATGTTCCATAATCTTTTGGTTTGCTTCTAACATAGATTAGGGGTTTGACAGTTTCGATTGCTAATGCTGATGCAATTACTAAACCCCCTGTTGGTACTGAAACAATTGAATCAAAGTTATCTAATCCTATATCCTGACCAATTTCATTTTCAAGAAATTTCACCATTTTCCTAAATTCAATAGGATAACTTGGCACTAATCGTAAATCAACATAATACGAACTGTGTTTTCCACTAGCTAGTGTAAAATCACCGAATTTTATTATGCCCTTTTGATACAAGAATGTTGTAAATTCTTTCACAAATTCCATACAAAAATTAACCACGCTGGATTTATTTTGTTTTGTATTGAGTGATAATTATGCCTGAAATCTGGTTAAATTATGGTATCACAGACGTAGTTTTAGATATAAAGGCAGAAAATTTAGAGCAAAAAATCGATTCTGATGGGAAAATTCTAGATGATTCAACAATCAATGAAAAACTAAACGCTTTAGATTTGTCAAAACCTATGGAGCTAGTAGTGTTACATAATTCCAAATCCATTCTAAAAATCATCTCTTCTTTGTTTACATTATGTGAACAAAAATCTAAACCATTTCCAAAAATTTTAACTGACAAAAAAATTCTAAGCTTGGTAAAATCAGGATTGCCTGAAGGAAGCTCAATAAACGAATTTGACGATATAGGTATTTCTAATCCAAATCTGGTATTCATGGGGGAGATGGAATTCAATGGATTGTTTGGATATGAGACAATTTCTACACGTCTTATCAAAAAATTTGGTCAAGAATCAATGCTTTTGGCATATGCAAAAAGACAGGGAAATCTTCCTACACCTGGACAATATCCTGAAAGCTTGACTGAAGCAAAAAAATTTACAGATAATTTTGAAATTCATGGAATAGAAATAATTGCAAATTCTGAAGGGATTGTTGATTTTTCAATAGGACATCCTTCTGAAACTATTTCATCAACAAAAATTTTAGAATCAAACTCTATCAAAGATATTGGTCAACATAAAACAATGGTGATTAGCACTGGAAAAGATGCAAGTAATGATAATCTTGGAAATTCATTTTCCTCACTCTGGAACTGTTCTAATGCAATAAAAAAGGACGGTCTTGCCATTTTGGTTGCCGAATGTAAGGGGGGCTTGGGTTCTGATGCACTTCAACAATACATTGAAGATAGATTAACTATAGAACAACTGCGAAATCCATCAAAGTACATTGGTGGAATGGAAGATTTGTTATTCCTTTCAGAAATACAAAAGAATTTTCAAATAGGTCTAGTTTCAATTTTGCCTGAATTTTATGTCAAGAAACTAAATATGATTTCTATGCAGGGAATAAAATATTCCATGGATTATATTCTAAAAACACAGGGATCACGCCAAAAAGTCGCAGTAGTGACTGATGGTGCAAGATTATTGTTAAGGTAGTATACCTGACAAAAATTTTGTAGGTAACGGTGCACATAAAATTGCTAATACAATAATTCCAAGATATGCCAGTTTCCTGTTTCTTGATAATGGTGAAACATCATCCAAGGGTGAAGCACTAGGATTTCTTGAGCTCATAAATAAAATCAAAAGTGCCATTAACCAATAGTTTAACAAAACAAGAATTATCATGCTTCCATATGTTGCATATTTGTGAAGTTTAACTCCGAGCAATGTTCTTGCCATGTGTCCTCCGTCTAATTGCCATGCAGGCAATAAATTCAAAAATGTAATTAAGAAACCAATCCACGCTGCAAACATTATGGGTGTCATGATTACCTCATGTCCTGTCCCACCCTTACCAAATAATGATAGACTGGCAGTCATCAGCAACGGTTCACCCTGATTCCATTCAATCAATCTTAACTCTTCAAACAATCCTGCTGCAGTTTCAGGATCTAAAACTGGTGCAGTATATGCCCCATAAATTGAAACTATAACTGCAATTACTAGTCCTGCTATTGGACCTGCAATAGCAACATCAAATAATATTTCTCTATTAATCGTTAAACCTTTTGATTGAATAAATGCCCCAAATGTTGGAATCCCAATTATTGGCAACCCTGGAATAAAATACGGCCATGTTGTTTTTAGCCCATGAGCTTTTGCAGCAATAATGTGGCCTAGTTCATGTACTCCTAAGATTCCTAACAATGATAGGGTATAAACCGCTGCCGTTTCTAACGGATCTCCGATTTCCACAATTGAATTTGTACCTGATGTTCTATAGTACCCATCAATCATAACAAATGAAATGACAATTGCAAATAATATTCTGGGAACCCATGATGTATTCATCAATTTTCCCTGTTTCTTGGGGGTAAATTTTTGAATGATGACATAAAGCCCCCCTTCCTCCATCTTTTCTAATTTACAAACATATTTCATATCCTCTAATTTTCTTGCCAATCCCTCAAATTTTGATTTGAAATCAGGATCTTCGATTTTGAATTCTAATGAAAATTCAGTCTTGGTAAAATCACTTACCTGAAATATGGAATTTACTATTGAAATAATGTCATCTTGTGAGGGATCATCCATATATTTAAGACTGGATTTCTCCATTAATGGTCTTTTGGTTTAAAATTAAATATCGATAATATATCATACAATCATGCAAGTAATTCTAAGGCATCTGGGAGATTGTAATATTAGAAGGGCTGAACCAAGCGATCTAATTTCAGTAATGGAAATTAATCTCAAAACTCTGCCAGAACACTATTCAGATTATTTCTATGAGAGTTTGCTTGTAGATCTACCAGAGGCTTTCATTGTTGCTGAAATTGGAGGAAAACATGTCGGATATGTTATGTGTAAAACTGAATTTGGTTTTTCAAATTTTAAAAAATTAGGTTTTGTCAAAAAAGGACATGTTGTATCTATTGCAGTAGTTGAGGAACACAGGAAGAAAGGAATAGGAAACGTACTAGTTGAAGAGTCCGTTAACGGTGCAAAGTTAAGAAAATGTGATGAATTCTATTTAGAAGTAAGATGTAGTAACACTGATGCTGTTCGGTTATATGAAAAATTGGGGTTTGTAATTCGGCAACAATTAAACGCCTATTATCGAGATGGTGAGGATGCATATCTCATGGCAATCGAATTGAATTAGTTCAAACCAATAAATAACTCACAAAAAATTCTTTATCGTGGACAAACGAAAGGTAATGGGTATTGTCATTTTTGTATTGTGTATTGGCGGTTTTTTTCTTTATGCATACCTGTTGATGCTTTCTGAATGGAGTCCCATCGTATTACAACTATCTGTCTTGATGATTGCCGGTGGAATTCTGGGTGTGATTGCTTGGATTGGATATGTAATGGCAACAACAAAACCTTCACCTGCTTCTATCACTTCTGAAGATTAGATTATTTGAAAATTTTAACATCCACAACTGTTTGATAGTATCGGGGACCAACAGCTCTTACGATTTTTGAATCTAGTATTTCGGATCTTATTGGAGCAACTTTGAGATAATGCTCTTCTGAGAGCTTTCCAGCATCCGTTTTCTTATCTGCGTGAATATGGGAGTAATAATGAATTATACCGCCATCCTTGGTTGTGTTTATTGCTGCTGCTAAAAATTCATCTGATCTTTCAGGCAACAACATCAATGTTCTATCTGACTTGTCTACCAATTGTTCCTTGATGATTTTTGATGTATCCCCGTTTATTGAAATCACCTCTCCTGTTAGCTTGTTTAATCCAATATTTGTTTCACATAATTTTGAAGCGACGGGATTGATATCCAGACTATACACTGTGCATTTTTTCTTCTTTGCAGCCATGATAGAAAACATTCCAATTCCTGCAAACATGTTGGTTATTACCTCGCCATTTTGAATCAAATTGGCAATTCTCTCCCTTTCAGTAGAAAGCCTAGGAGAAAAAAATGCATTTTTAACATCGACTGTAAATCTACATCCAAATTCCTTGTATTCTGTTTGTGTGTTGTCTTCTCCGGCAAGAATTTCTAAATCCCTTGTTCGAAAATCTCCGCTCACAGCAGAGGCCTGATAGAATACACTTTTAACGACTTTTACGTCATCTAACAACGCTTTTCCGATGATTTTCTTTTTTGATAAAAGTGAATCTGGAATTCTTACAATAATTATTTCACCTATCTGATCAAAAGCAGAAATTAATTCATCATTTTCTTTTTCTGTAAGCACATCTTCTAGTGCTTTTTTTAACATTCGAGTCAATGCTTGTAGTAGAAATTTCCACTTGTTTTTTGATCTTTATCTAACCTACTTTCCAATTTATTTACACGAGGTCTCAGACTTCTCTCATCTCTTCTAAATGACATGTCTAATGATTTTAGAAATCTGTTCATTGCCTCAGGCTTTGGCATTGGTGATGTGGCAATACCGGAAGATCCTGATTCTCCTTCAAATATTATCACTGAATCTGAAATTAAATCCATTAATTGTAAATCATGATCAATAACTATTGCTGATTTTCCAAAGGAGCGAACAAATTTTTGTAAAAATTTTGCAACTGCAATTCTGTCTTCTACATCTAAAAATGCAGAAGGTTCATCCAATGCATACAAATCAACTTTTTGTAGTAAACATGTTGCAACTGCTATTTTTTGTAATTCCCCTCCGGAAAGATTCTTGATGGACTTGTTGTAAAGCTTTTTAATTTTTAACGGATCCAGAATTTGTTCTTCCTCCATGCTGCCTTCAACTGGATTTTCATTTGCCTTGTCTAATAATGAAATTACTTCTACATCAAGATCGTTTTGGAGGTATTGTGGCTTGTATGCTATCTTTATTTTTTTATCTATATCGCCCAAATCTGGCTTTTCAACACCTGCAATCATTTTCATCATGGTTGTTTTTCCTAATGCATTGGCACCCATTATTCCTAAAACCTCACCTTTTCTTACTCTTCCAGGCTCAATTGTCATTGAAAACGATGGATATTTTTTCTCTAATTTTGGATATGAAAGAATATCACTTCCTTCTTGAAAAATATTCGTAGATGAGGATGATACATCAAAAGAAAATCGCTTATCTCTAAATCTTACGTTTTCATTTGGTAAATATCCATCAAGAAAAACATTGATTCCAACTTTGGTAGATAAAATATTTGAAACAATTCCGTACGCTGTTGGTTCTCCGTATAACACTTCGATATAGTCACTTAGAAAATCTAATAATGTTAAATCATGCTCTACAACCATTACACTTTTTCCAATCTTTGCTAAATTTTGTATTACTCTTGCCACGCCGGTTCTTTGGAAAACATCATTGTATGAGGAGGGTTCATCAAAAAAGTAAAACTCTGTATCTTTGGATGCAGCAGCGGCAACTGCAATTCTTTGTAATTCACCGCCACTTAATTCCTTCAAACTTTGTTCCATGGAATTTTGTAATCCCAATTCCTTGATTAATTCACTCGCTACTCCGCGTTCATCATATTTGTCTAGTAGCTCCTTTCCCGTTCCATCAAATGCTTGAGCAATATGATGGACTTGTTGTGGTTTTATCGATGCTCGAATTTGTTTTTGTTCAATCTTTTCAAAATGCTGTTTAAGCTCTGTTCCACTGTGATGTTTTAAAATCTCATCCCATTCAGGTGGATTTTCATATCTACCCAAGTTTGGTTTAAGGTTTCCTGATAGGATGTTGATTACAGTACTTTTTCCCATTCCATTTCTTCCCAAGAGTCCTACAACTTCACCTTTCTTTGGAGTAGGTAGTTTGTAAAGTCGGAATGAATTCATTCCATATTGATGAATTTTGTCTGTAGCTAATTCGCTTGCTAAATTGACGATTGTTATGGCATCAAAAGGACATACTTTGACACAAATCCCGCAACCATTGCAGATATCCTCGTTAATCTGAGCCTTTTTTGATTCTTCGTTAATAGCAACACATTCTGCACCTGACTTGTTGACTGGACAATATTTTATGCACTCTAATCCGCATTTTTGTGGTTGACACAGATCTTGATCTAAAACTGCTACTCGGTGAGTCATGCTGTAACTCGATATTTTCTTTGCTTTATACCTATTTTGGGCATATTTTAAAACCTGCGCTACGTTAATAGATGAGAATTTGACATCAAATTTCAAGCCGGCCATAGCGTTAGGGTGCGACCCAATCCCGTTCCGAACTTGGAAGTCAAACCTGACGTCGCTGTTGTGCTACTAAGATGCGAGAGCCCTTGGGAAGCAATAGTGCTGGCATTTTCTGTTTTATAATCAACTTTTAATATCGACTTGATTGATTTGAGTTCAATATGACAAATTGTAGTGTTTGTGGAGAAACATGTGATAATGATATTCGATTACTAAATCACATGATGGAAAAACATGGTTGGAGAAATCCAAATGCTGGTACTCCTGATAGAAACAGTAGGGGATACTAATTTTACAGGTTTTGTAAATAATCTAAAATCAATCTAACACCAAAACCTGTTGCACCCTTTGGATTGTATGCTTTTTCTTTTGTAGATGTTTGCGTCCATGCAACTCCTGCGATATCCATATGTACCCATGGTGTTTTCCCAATTGCATTTTTCAAGAATGCAGCCGCAGTGATTGTTCCAGCAGCTCTTCCAATTCCAACATTTTTCATATCTGCCACATCTGATTTTATCATATCCATATAGTCCTGATTTAATGGAAGCCTCCAAACTTCTTCTGTTGTTCTTTTTGAGGCATCGTTGATTTTTTTGGTTAATTTTTCATCGTTTGATACAATTGCCGCTACATTAGTACCTAATGCAACTATGCATGCACCCGTAAGAGTTGCAAAATCGATAATTGTACTTGGAGAATAATGTTTCTCCCCGTATGCCAACGCATCTGCCAAAATCAATCTTCCTTCAGCATCCGTATTTAGAATTTCAGCAGTTTTTCCACTGTATAATTTTATGATGTCTCCGGGTCTGTATGCTTTCCCGCCTGGCATATTTTCAACTGAAGGAATAATTCCCACAACATTGATTGGAAGTTTTAATTCCGAAACTGCTTTCATTATTCCTAACACCGTACATCCACCACATTTATCAAATTTCATTTCATCCATTGCTGCACCCGGTTTTAATGAAATACCGCCGGTGTCAAATGTTACAGCTTTTCCTACTAAAACAACCGGCTTTTGATTTCGTGAACCATTGTTATGTTCTAAAATAATTAATTTTGGTTGGTTTTTACTTCCTTGTCCAACTGCAGAGATCCCCCCAAAACCCTTCTTTTGTAATTCTGGCTCTGAAATAATTCTACAATTCATTTTATTTTTTTTAGACATATTTTTCCCCATGTTTGCTAATGTTGTAGGAGTGCACTTGTTTGGTGGTAAATTGGCAATACTCTTGGTAAATATTGCACCATCTGCAACAATTTCAGCAGTCTTGATAGCTTTTGAAATTTTATCAGATTTTGACACAATAACTGTAAGATCGGGGGAATTTTCTGTTTTTTCTGACTTGAATTTATCAAATTTGTAAAGAGCCATTTTAGAACCCTCAATTATTTGGGAAACTGCAGAAATTGGTTCGGCTACAAAACTTGGCGGTGAAATTATTGAAAATTCTTTTAACTTTAATTCTCTTACTTTTTGGGCAATTTTTCCTGAAACAGACCTGATTGTGTCTTTTGTCAAATTTTCTTTTTTGCCTATGCCTGCAAGCATGATTCTTTGTATTGATTTTTCCCCCGGTATTGGAATAACACAGAGTCTTCCCAGCTTGCCTTCCATATCTTTTAGAGACTGGGATATTGCAGATTCCGTTTTGATATCAAATTTTGGCAAACCTAGAACTTTGTTAGAATTTTCTATTACAAATCCACATAGAATGCTGGTTTTCTTTTTTGCAGAATTTTCAGTTTTAATTTTCATTATGAACTTTTTATTCTTCAAGTCTTATTTAGATTTACTATAGATCTATTGTCCTGCTATTGGTAATCAGACTCATTGATCTTACAAATACGGCTTTGATCGTTTTACAATCCTGCTGGCACTCATAGTCCGCCCTAATCATTGATGATTTTTTTGTTTTTTCTATTAAAATGGATTTTATCAATGGCAGTAAGGCTGCTCTTCCACCATATGCTCTTTTTTTAGTAATAAACCAAAACACATCCAAGGCAGTTTCATCTAGAATCTCCTCCCTAATTTTTTCCCCAAATTCCGAATAATGGCCAACTATTGAAATTTTTCCTCTGGCAAACAAATCAACAGTTTTTGCAAATTTCATACACAAATAACATTGATTATCAAATAATACAATTGGAATGTTTTCTTTAATTTCCATGATGACTTGTAAAAACGATCCAATTAAAATTTTACAGATTTAATACCTGAAATTTATGATGATAATTAATGAAATTCATTACAGATCCCGATTCTGGTCATTCCGGATGAAGTCCATGATGCATTTGCAAGAGTCTAATACAAGTATTGACTGAAAACCATTGTACAATCTATGCATAATTGAATTTTTAATTGTGTTTTTGATGATCTCTCTAATCCAATAATGATTTTTTTGTCCTGAAACAAATGATTATGCATAAACCTCTGTATTCATTTTTGAAATTTATAATGGATCGCATGTAATCCTCCTCTTTGAATTCCTCAAGATTGCCGCGCAATTCTTGTCTGCAATATTGGGGCAAGTAGGACTTGCATTTGGCATCAAACCGGTGGGATTTCATCATAAATTCAGAAAACACATATCTTGATGTTAATTAGGCAACAACTCTGAATTCCTCATAATTGATTTGTATTTTTGATAATTCTCCTGTCTATCTTTTTGCACTCGGTGTTTTCCTTTAGAAATAGATTTTTATTCAATTTACGGGAATATCGTTGCAGATGGGTCTTAATTATTATCAAATAAAGAAAAATATTCTCAGATCTCGTAAATTAGTGATCAAGGGAACCAATATTGCAGAATCCGGTCATCCGGGCGGTTCATTTTCCATGGCTGAGATTTTAGGATGCTTATTTAACAAACATTTGAAATTTGATCCTAACAACCCCCAATGGGAAGATAGGGATCGATTAGTATTATCAAAAGGACATGCCGCTCCTGGATTATTTTCTAATATGGCAGTTGCAGGATATTTTCCAGAATCCGAAATTGAGACACTCCGAAAATTTGGTAGTAGACTGCAAGGACACCCGGATCTAAAATGCCCCGGAGTCGAATTTTGTGGCGGCTCTTTAGGTACCGGATTGTCCTACTCTGTTGGTATTGCACTTGCAGCAAAAATTGATTCAAAAGATCATCATGTCTATACCGTCATTGGAGATGGTGAATCTGATGAAGGTCAAGTTTGGGAGGCTGCCATGACTGCTTCAAAATACAAAGTCGATAATCTTACAGCCTTTCTTGATAGAAATTTCATTCAACAAGATTCGTATACTGAAAAAATTATGCCACTAGATGCAAATTTAGAAGGCTCTGATATTTCTGAAATGTGGAAAGATGCCTCACGTTGGAAAACTGGTGACAAGTGGAGATCATTTGGTTGGAATGTTATTGAAATTGATGGACATCGAATTGAGCAAATTGATGCTGCTATTACAAAAGCAAATGCTACAAAGGGTGTTCCAACTATAATTATCTCAAGAACAATTAAAGGAAAAGCCGTTGAACATATGGAAGATAATCCCATGTGGCATGGAAAGGCACCTGATTCGGAGATTGTTCCGATAATCAATCTGGAACTGGATTCACAATTTATGATTGCGCCCTCCATTATTGCAGGAGATATGACAAATTTAGAAAATGAAATCAAGCGATGTGTGACTGGTAGGGCAGACTACATTCATCTTGATGTGATGGATGGCAAGTTTGTCCCCACAAAAACATTTGATCACAATAAAATCAAAGAACTGAGACCTCTAACAGTAATTCCGTTTGACACACATCTGATGATTGCCGAACCTGTAAAATATGTCAAAGACTATGTTGATGCTGGTAGTGATATTGTTACTGTTCATGCCGAAGTAACTGACGAATCTAGTTTTGGAGAAATTCATGATATCTTAAAACAAAATCAGATAGGTGTGGGTTTTTCAATAAATCCTGGCACTGAATTACCTGAATGGTCTTACAAATTTTTACAATCCCTTGATCAGCTTATTGTGATGTCCGTCGTACCTGGAAAATCAGGCCAAAAATACATTGAAGAAACACATGAAAAAATGACAAGACTGAATTCTATATTAAAACAACATAATTTTTCAGGCTATATTGAGGCTGATGGGGGAATAAATATTGAAAATATTGGTTCTGTTTTTGCTGATGGTGCCCGTGCTTTTGTTGGAGGTGGCGCAATAATTGGTCAGCAAGACGTTCGGGCGGCAATTAGGGATTTTAGACACGAGGTTTTGAAATCACGAAGATATGGATTACTTGCAAAAGCAAATGAACTAGGTGGAAGTGATTTGGTAAACAAATGGATTGGGTTACATGTAATTGGGAAAAAGCAGGAACAAATTAAAAAAATCGCACAGGAGGCCAGATACATTTGAATGAACCGATAATGACTGATATGCGTTCAGAATATTCCAAATCTCTGATTCAAATAGGAAAGCAAAATCCCAATGTCGTTGTTTTAGGTGCAGATACTACTGACTCGTTAAAAACTTCTGGATTTGGAAAGGAATTTCCCGATAGATTTTTCAATGTAGGTATCGCCGAAGCTAATCTTGTAACGTTGTCTGCTGGATTGGCAATCTCTGGAAAGATCTCTTTTGCTAGTACATATGCAATATTTTTACCCGGCAGGGCTGTGGATCAAATTCGAAATAATATTGCATACCCATCACCTCCTGGGAAAAAAGGTCTTAATGTAAAATTGGTTACCTCCCATGGTGGTTTATCAGTTGGACCTGATGGAGGTTCACATCAAACAATCGAAGATATTGCCATAATGAGGGTTATCCCAAACTTCCGAGTTTTTATTCCTGCAGACACTATTACTGTCTCAAAATTAACTCAATTGATGGTTAGGGAATACGGTCCATTTTACATGAGAATGGCCAGATCAAAAACAGCACTTGTCCATTCTGATTCTCAGGAATTCCAAATAGGAAAAGGAATTACGTTGAGGGATGGTTCGGATTGCGCTATTGTTGCATGCGGTATTACTGTTAGAATGGCTCTAGAGGCTGCTGAATCATTACAGCGAGAAGGAATCTCTTGTAGGGTCATAGATATGTTTTCGATTAAACCCATTGATCATGAAATTTTAGAAAAAGCTGCTAGAGAAACCGGTTGTATTGTAACGGCTGAAGAACACAATATTATTGGTGGAATGGGCTCTGCCGTAGCAGAATCTATTTCAGAATCCTATCCCGTGCCTGTCAAGAGAATAGGCGTTCAGGATATGTTTGGCGAATCTGCACGTGATAAAGAAGTTCCACTTCTTTTAGAGAAACATGGAATAACATCTTTTAATATAGCAAAACAAGTCAAAGAAATAAGGAGTAAAAAACTATGAAAATTTTTCTTGACACTGCCAATCTTAAATCTATAAGAAAATTCAATGACATGGGGTTGTTAGATGGAATAACAACAAACCCCTCACTCATGTCAAAGGAGGGTGGTAATCCAAAGGATGCTATGGAAGAAATTACAAAAATAATCAAAGGTGATGTTAGCCTGGAAGTTGTTAGCACTGAATATTCTGGAATGATGGAAGAAGGTAAGCGTCTTCGTCAATATGGAGATAATGTCGTAGTTAAAGTTCCTATGACTCCTGACGGTCTTAAAGCATGTAAATCACTTTCATCTGAAGGAATTCCTGTTAATGTCACTTTGATCTTTTCTGCCAATCAAGCATTGCTTGCCGCAAAATCTGGAGCTAAATATGTTAGTCCGTTTATTGGAAGATTAGATGATGTTGGCCAGGATGGCATACAATTAATTCAAGAAATCAAAGAAATTTTTTCAAATTATGATTTTGGAACTCAAATCCTGGTTGCAAGTGTTCGCCATCCGATACATGTAGTTGATGCTGCAAAGATTGGTGCAGATGTTGTTACATTACCACCTGCTGTATTAGATAAAATGATGTTGCATCCATTAACAAAAATTGGTTTAGAAAACTTTCTGGCTGATTGGGACAAGCTAAAATCTGGAAATCCTGATATCAACATATAATAAAATTTACAGAATAACATCAACTAGAATTTTTAAAAATAAAGAATTGATGTAATTCTGTTTTTATTTGCTTTTTCTAGAACCTGTACCTCTACCTGTACTGATCGTTCTACCTGTAGTGCTAGCTGCCTTTTTTGATTCAGGCATGTCTCCAAGTTTTCTAGATCCGGTTCCTCTTCCTGATGAGACTGTTCTATTTGATGCTGCTTTTTTTCTTGCTGCTTGGATCTTTTTGAAGTCATCTCCAGACCATTTTGAGGCATCATCATCAACTTCGATAGTTCCTGTGCCTCTACCGGTTCTAATCTTAATTTTCCCCATAATTTAGATAAAATCATCTTGTATTTATCTAAGCTCATTTTAGATTCTGTTGTAAAATAGTGATCTTCTCATAAAATGCCCGAGATCACTCAGATAACTTTCCAATGCCCAACAAAGAATCAATTTATAGCATAATATGGGATTCTAATTGTAATATTGTGAAACAAATACAATACGCAATACCCTTCCTGGTGGCAATCTTGTTGATTCCGGGAGGAATGGCATTTGCCCAGATAATACCGGGAGAAAAAGACATCATAAAAAGCATGGATTCAGTTGCTAATGTGGATACAAGTTTAGAAAACAAAATGTACCTTGGGAATCCTGACTGCAGAGACACTCTTGTCTATGTGGAAAGACCAAGCGGCAAGTTTGCCTGCGTAAAAGAGAGCACGGCTGAAAAACTTGGGTGGAACATAATTGCAACTAACCAGTTTGCAGTTGGTGAAGCGTTTATGAAGGGATTGCCACTTGATGAGAAAATATCAATGCGGGATGATGGAAAAAATAATCCATCAACTACATTGACTATAAAATCAGAATCAACAAATGGCGGTCACTCATTTGGTAATATGTATCCAAGACCAACAAGTGTAACTCTTGAGTTGCCGTCACATGTTGATGTAGGACAAGTCTTTTCAATTGACTACGAATTAACATTTGATTTTGATAAATACGGTTATGATGACTTTTCAGAACTTCTTAACGCAACTTCAATATATCCGCTGCTAGTATTGGTTCCTGATGAATTTTCTCCTGTCACTGAACCCGATTGGCGCCACCTTGAACGGGTAGATAAATATGAAAAACACGGCATGTATCGTACTGCTTTCGTGCTTGATGATGTTGAGGACTTGTCAGGCAGTATAGAATTTAGACTAGACAAACAAATGGTACATGACTATGACGAAATGATTCTGAATGCCGGTGTGAGAGCTGTTACGTACATCGGAATTGATAAAACAACTACGGGTGTTAACATAACACACATAGACCACACAATTCTTCTGGATGGTACATTTCCTGAATCCCGTTATGCTGTAATATGGGATGGACCTTTATCAGAATATGTGCCGACTGAGCGTTATGCACAATCTGTCTCTGGAACATCAGATGATCTGTTGGATTATCTGCCAAACATCGGTGATAACTGGGAAAAATTTGCAGAGTTTCTAAGAATGATGCAAGAAACACGCAACATATCGGATATGGCTCGATGGTTAACTACTGGCGATAACTATCTTTCAGAAGAATTTGTCAATGACTTTTTTGAAGTCTATCCTGAGTTTAGAACACAAACTTCACATGATGCTGTTTCAGGAGCTGCAACTCCATCCCCTCATATTTTTGTTAGTGGCACAATAAACATTCAACAACGTGATAATTCAATTGGTCCTGCTAGTTATACCAAGGTGTGTTTATATGATAAAGACGTATCTACAACAAGTGATTTTGAATTTTTATATTTTGATACCGCAGAAACAAATCCAGCTTGTGTGATAACGGGTGAAAATGATGATTTTAGCATATACTATGACTACAGATCATAATGATGACTCATTGGCGGACATTAATGTGGGTGTATTAGTTGAAAATGATGTCTTTTGTCATATACTATCAGATCTATCTGGCATTGTAAATGTAGAAACTTTAAAGGATATGGCTATACATTTACGTGAATATACTATCAGATCTATCTGGCATTGTAAATGTAGAGTATGAGAATCTGTTTGTAACTAAAGCCACTCAAGACGCCTTTGTCGATGTGAGCGAGGATGGAAAGGCTCTCAGTTTGCAGTGTACAGACAGTCAAACCACTTGCTAACTAACCAACTGTGCATCATTTTCCATGATTGGTTCTAAATTTTTTATTTTAACTGCTTATCCAGCCTAATTTTTTGAAATATGTAAACATCATGATTGCAGGAATTGCTGATGCGATTATTACTATTATGAATGTGGTAAATTGTCCTAAAATCATCGAATCACTTCCAATACCTCCTGGCAAATCAACATTCATTCCATAAAATGTGCCAATCACCGTTGATGGAATTGCCAGTGTAAATATTATTGTCAATACTGCGAGAACTTTGTTTGTTTTTTCAGTACTTAACACAAAATCCGTATCCTTGTAAATCTCCATGGTTTCCCTGGATTCCTCCAATGTTTCAATTACCTTATCGATGTGATCGATTACGTCATCATAGAATAAGACAAGTTCATCATCTTTGCTATCTGAAAATTGTTTAACATGTTTAGCTATTTCCTGTACAAATCTCTTTAATGGATTTACTATTCTTCTTAATCTGTTAATCTCTCTTCTGAGTAATGCAATACTTCGAGCCACTGGTCTTGTTTCATCAAAAACCATATCTTCAATATCATCTAGATTTGCAATTATTTTCCTTGATGTGTGTAAAAGATCATCTACTAACACATCCAAGATTTCATGCAGTAACAATCCTGATGATTTTCCTAATAGTATGTCTCTTCTCTGTTGATCAGAATTTGTTTTACAAATTTCTACTAATTCTACCAGTGGTTTGAGATCCCCCTGATGAACAGTAATCAGGAAATCTTTTCCCACAAATATTGATAATTGACTATTTTTTGATATTCCTATTTTTTGTGCTAATGGTGGAAAATGTAAAATCACAAAGAAATGATCCTCATAACTATCTAATTTTGGAAGCTCAAATTTGGTCACACAATCTTCTATGTTTAATGCATTAAAATTATATTTTTTAGCTAATTTTTCCACATCATTTCTATCCGGATTTTGCAAATCAATCCATACGAATTTTTCTCCTTGAATGGTTTCTATTTTATTTTCAATAGGAATGTCTACTGATTTTTTATTCGAACGCAACCTATTGGTGATGAAATCCTTTCGCATGTCAAAAAATACCATGATACAACAAATTTAAAGCGATCGCTATCCTGAATCAAAAATTATTTTTGAATTTGAGACTAGCTAACCAAAAGAATTACTAATTCTATACCCATGGAAGAAGATAGTTCACACCTATCCAGATGACTGCTATTGTTGCTCCCATTCCGAACCACCATAGACGCATATTGATGATTCTATCTCGTTAATAATAAATCTACAGCATAATTTTCAGTTCGATCTTAAAGATTATTACTAGTTGAACAAATTTCTTTTTTGTGGCCCTCGTAGTACAGTGGTTAGTATAGAGGATTGTGGATCCTCGGACAGGAGTTCGATTCCCCTCGAGGGCCCCTCTATCATTTTAAAAAACACCAAATTTGCTAGATTCCATCTCTTCTTTGATGGCAAGCTTGAATCGGGGGGATTTTGTCTCAATATTTTTTGTTAACCAAGTTAGAAACTTTTTTTCATTTCCTTTGCCCTCCATCCTATCAAAATCGGCACCCATAACTTCTACTAGTTTTCCCACCAATGATCTGTTGACGCTTAATACAAAAAAATGCCACCCAAACGCAAATTCCGAATCTGTCATGACAAAATCATCCTGTCCATGAACCATTTCTTCTAAAAGAGACAGTTGATGAGTTAACGCTTTGCTGGTTTTATCATAATCTACTGCTGAAACATTGATGTTGATTCTTCCTTCCATATTTTACTTGGATTAAAACAAAATAAAAGGATTACACCGATTATTCCTTTAATAGATATTCAAAATCTATGTCAAAATGCATTTTCATGATGTTAATGTATGTCTGAATCGATTCTGGAATTTCCTCTCCACATGCCACACCTAGTTTTTTTGCATTAATCCAAATCACTAATGTTTGAATAATTGTCAGAAATCGATCATTTTTAATTTCTGGAGAACCCAGTGCCTTGGTATATCTTTCAGCAAATTCCCAGGCCGTCACAAAATTAACACATTTCACACCAAAGATTGATAGTAACTGTTCTTGCATGTTTTTTGCTTTTTTGAATGGAACTTTATTCAGAATATATGGAAAATCTACTTTATCTGGAAGACACTCTGCCAAAGGCCCCCAAATTGTAATTATTTTTGTATCTCTCTTGAGATTTTCAAATCTCTTTATCATTTTACTGATAATATTTTCATCGGTAAACCAGAATAAAATTACGGACGCATCTGATAAAATTGATTCTTCTATATCTTGACAAATCAAATCCATCTTGGAATTTTCTTCATCAAGATTATTTTTTGCTTGTTTTATTTTTTCAGGGTTATTATCAATTCCAACTGCTTTTTTAACACCAAATTCGTTTACAGCAAGTTCAATTCCTTTTCCATTTCCACATCCTAAATGATAAAAAACATCATTTTCACCCAAATTCACAAATTTGAAAATTTCACGAAATGATTTTTCGGATAATTGAACATCCTCACCACTAAGCAAATTGTCAGGAAGTGTTTCTAAATATTCTTCAATTTTCATTATACCTGATATTATATGCGGGAATTTATTCCCTTATGCTTTCTAATTTTGATACTGCTTGCCATAGTTGGGTTCTGACGTATGAAGGCATGTTAGGATCCTGTGTTACATCATCTAATAGACTAATGGCATTTGCAGCTCTAACAGATAATGAATATTCTTGGTTATTAAGATCTGCAATCAAATCCGTAATTGATTTCTTGATTGCTTTCGGAGTTGAGTTGCTAGCAGTAATTTGTTCTAATGTTTCAATTGCTTCCTTCATGGATTCTTTATTTTGAGAGTCGTCAACCATTTCTACACTTTTTCTTAAAAATCAGAAGTATATAGTTACATCTCTACAAATACATTGTCTGATTCCACGGCAACCTTGTATGATGTCAAATCCCTAATTTTTGCTGGGAATTTCATTAATTTGCCTGTTTTGCAATCAAATTCTGCTGCATGCCATCCGCAAGTAATGGTGCAACCCTCTAATTTTCCTTCAGACAGGCTAGAACCGGAATGAGTACATGAATCATCAATGGCACAATATTGTCCGTCAATATTTGCAACAAGGACATCTCTACCATCAATAGATACCTTGATCATTTTTCCAGGTGGAATATCTGATGTTTTACCTGCAATAATTTTTCCCATTGACGTTTTTATCTACTCATTCTTAATAATTTTTTGTATATGACAAAATTTACAATTAGAGAGGCAAATGATTCGGATAAAACATATGTTTTAAAATTTTGCAAAAATACCTTTTCATGGGGGGATTATGTAGACCATGTTTGGAATTATTGGATATCTGAAGGTCATTTACTATTAGCTCAAAAAGCCGATCCAGTTGGAATCTGTCATGCATTTTACTCCGATAATCAAGTTTGGATTGAAGGGATCAGAATTGATCCACATTCACGCCGTCAAAATATCGCATCTGAATTAGTAAGACATGCTGAAATTATAGGCTTGGAGAAAAATTTATCTTTTTCATACATGTTGATAGATACAAAAAATCCAATTTCAATTTCCATGGCCCGGTCTCTAGATTATGATATTTTTCAAACATGGAATTTTTACTCCGTTGAGCCAAAAAATAATTCAAATTTCAATGTCACTTTTGAAAAGTCCATAAATCCTAAATCTTATTCACATTATGTAAAATCCTGGAGATGGCTTCCAATCGATGAGATCATATTGGAGTCATTTTATGGACAAAATAGAATTATAACTGCTTCAGTTGATAATCAAAACTCTGTTGCAATTATATCTGAATCTGAGCATTTTGATAGAACATTGATTGCTACTTTGTTCTCAAATTCTGACGAGTCTGCATGTGAAATTCTCTCATTTTTACAGAATCTTGGATGGGAAAAAAACTATGAACGTTTACAAATTTTAACTAAAGAAAAATTATCTGATTTTGATACTTTGGAATTTAAAATCTCATTTTATTTAATGAAGAAATCCTTGGTTTAATTTGATTTAACAATTTTGATTGTATTGCGCAGGACTCCTAAATTTTCTATTTCCATTTCTATCTTGTCACCATCTTTTAGAAATACTGCATTTGGTTTGTTTAACATGACTCCGGCAGGTGTCCCAGTTGAGATGATATCCCCTTTTTCCAGCGTCATTACTTGGGAAATTTTTGAAATGATCTCTGGAATTTTAATGAACATATTGTTTGATGAGGAATTTTGCCTCAATTCTCCGTTGATTTTGGTTGTCATTTTAAGATTTTGAGGATCTTTGATTTCATCTTTTGTTGTAATCCACGGTCCACAGGGTGCAAAAGAATCAAAACCTTTTCCTCTTGTGAATTGCTTGTCTTTGAATTGAATGTCTCTTGCTGAAACATCATTGAGTATCATATACCCAAATATTGCATCAAATGCATCATCTACGCTGATGTTTTTACAATTTTTGCCAATAATCAAGGCTAGTTCAACTTCATAATCTAACTGTGTAATGAAATCAGGGCATACAATCTCTGAATCTGTACCGTTTAATGCGGTTCTAGGCTTTATTACCAAGGCCGGATCTTCTGGCGCTTGTAATCCCTGTTCTTTAGCATGATCTACATAATTGAATGCCAGACAAATTATCTTGTTAGGATTAGGAATTGGCGCTAATAATTTGTACTTTGAAATATTTTCTTCATATGGCAAATCGCCGATTTTATTTTTAATTTCATCATACCATCCATCAAAAAGAAAATCCTTAATATTTTGAGGAATTGGAACACCTGTCAAGTAAGTGATTTCATCTTTAGTAGATACCTTATCACCATCAACAAAACCGTATGTCTCATTATTATTATATGACAATCGCGCTATTTTCATATTAAATCACTTGTGTGTAAAAATTGCCTGATTCTGAGAATCTTTTCTACAATACCCAAATCTAACAAATTGGATTTCTTCTCCTTCTTTTAACTGTAGATAATGCGGTTCTGTATACACGTTCAATTCTTCTAAACTGTCTTCATTAAACTCCTCACCATTAAACAATGTTTTTGGAATAATCATCTTTATTTCGTGTGCTGTTTTTTGTGGGACCCACTGGATTTTTATCATATCTTTTGTACCGCCGTTTTCAACAAATTCCCCCTCCATCTCTATTCCCTGTTTTGTAATGCAAATATTTCCTAAACCCAATAAACGAATTTCTGATCCTTCTTTAATGCTTTGTGCATCCTCTCCTGAAATGTAAAAATTCCCATCAATCTCAATCGTTCTTTTTCCCATATCATTTATTGGATGATTTGGGATTTCAATATAGGATATGGGCAAATTTTTCACTGAAAGTTTTTTTGCATTACTTACCATGAATAATCTGATACTATTTGCATCAACAAATTTTCTGTTAAAGGCTTCTAGTGCATCAAATGGTGCCAGAGTATTTGCCTTGGTTAATCCTAATGACATGATGAATTTCCTAATTGCCTCTGGTTTAATCCCTCTCCTTTTTAATGCCTCCAATGTTGGTAGCCTTGGATCATCATACCATGAAACTTTGCCTTTTTCAATCAATGGCTTGATGATTCGCTTTGATATAGGCATACCTTTGAATTCCAATCTGGAGAAAAATCCTTGATTTGGTTTTCTCATGTCTAATGCATCTAGAATTGCATCATTCAGCTCTTTTCTTAGTTCAAATTCTTTTGAACGAAAGGCATGGGTGACTCCGTCAATACTGTCTTCTATGGCAACTGCCATATCATAACTTGGCCAAATTCTGTATTTTTCTCCCAAAATGTAATGTTTTCCTTCAATAATTCTAAACAAAACAGGATCCCGCATTACCGCATTATCTGCCTCCATGTCTCCCCGGAATCGAACAACGGCATCCCCAGGTTTGAACTTATCATTCATTTTTTCCCAATTTTTTTTATTTTTTTCCATGTCGGCTCTACTGCATTTGCATGCTTTTCTTTCTCTTCTGTTTTTACCGATATCGTCTCGTTTACAAGTACAAACATATGCTCTTCCTGCATTGATTAACTCTATTCCTTTTTCATAAAACAACTCCATGTCATCTGATGTGTTTTTTACTGTATCAAATTCAATCCCCAGCCATTCCAATCCAACCTTGATAGCTGCATGATATTCCATTCTTTCAGCTTCGGGGTTTGTATCATCCATTCTTAGAATAAATTTCCCTCCATACATTTTGGCATATTCTGAATTAATGATGGCTGCTTTTGCATGTCCAATGTGCGGATATCCATTGGGTTCCGGAGGAAATCGAGTGATGACTTTTCCTTGTTGAGCATCTTTTAATTCCGGAAGTCCCTTCCTCTCTTCAATTTTTTCTTTAGGCAGCAAAATTTCTGGAAAATTTTCCTTGATTTCAATTTCTTGTTCTTCTAGTGATAACTGATTGATTACTGATACTATTTCAGAAATGTCTCCTGAAATTTCTTTTACTTTGTTCCTAAATTCCGGTTTTGTTCCAAGAATTTTTCCTAAAATTATTTTATCTCTGGTCTCCCCTCCATGCTCAAAAGCATTTTGTAGAGCCATCTTTCTAATTTCTTTTTTTAATTCTTCATCCATGCCTGTTCTTACCTATACCACTACACACTTCGTTTTACTACAAAATCCAATAATGAAATTAATTCTGTTTTTGCAGGACCAGAATAGGTTCCTAACGCTTTTTCTGCTTTTTCAGCGTATTTTAGAGCCTGATTTCTTACATTTTCTTCTATTCCCAAAGATCGTATGACATCAACGGCCCTGCCCAGATCTTTTCTTGATATTTTTGAATTCCCAAATGCTTTTTGAATTATTTTTTTATCAGTACCTTTCGCTGATTTTATTGCCATGAGAATTGGGAGTGATTTCTTTCCCTCTCTTAGATCATTTCCCACCGGTTTTTTTGTGATTTTAGGATCTCCCATTACTCCAATAAGATCATCTGTTATTTGAAAAGCGATTCCTAAATTTCTTCCAAATGATGAGAGGTTTGAGATATCTTTTGCCTTATTTGTTGCACAAATTGCCCCCATTGCACAAGACACATCAAACAAAGCTGCCGTTTTTTTACCAATCATCGTGATGTATTCTGTCTGTGATGGAATTTTTCTCTCTTCAGCCATTTTCACATCTAATAACTGACCTTCACATACGTCTACACAAGCTTTGGCTAGTCTAGAAACTAGTTGGGTAGTAGCACTAGGTGATAATTTTGAATCAGTAATGACTTGAAATGCCTTTGAAAACAAGACATCCCCCGCAAGTATTGCAATTGGCATGCCAAATTTTTTATGTACCGTAGGAACCCCGTGACGCATTTCATCATTGTCCATAATATCATCATGAACCAGTGTAAAATTATGAACCATTTCCACCGCACTTGCAGCAGGCATTGTGCTGGAAGCTTTACCCTTTAAAATTTGACAACTTTTAATTACCATGTATGGTCTGAGTCTTTTTCCACCATTTATAATCAAATGTCCTGCAGCATCATAGAGTTTCTTAGGATTTCCTTTTAATTTTGAATTTAGATACTTGTTTACTGTTTTTGCATTTTGCTCCATTTGTCTAGTTTTATTCATTTACTAATCTCCATTTGTCATTTGGCAGATGAATCTTTATTGCTTTTTGTAATTCATCATGCACTTTACTATTCATCCATGTAGATAAGATACTTGCATGCTTTTCAAGCATGGATTTATCTGATTTTTCCAATAATTCTAATGCAATTAGCATCCAAGGACAATAGATTTGTGGATCTTTTTTTAATTCTCCGATCAATTCTTTAGATGAAATCCATTTAATCTCGTCAATCTCACCTTCAATCTCTTTTAATTCTGCAGACTTGTCAATAATGCCGATTAAAGTCCCACATATTTCATTTTCAGATCCTATATCTTTGTATGGAACATGATATTCAAATTTATGTAAATAATCTAGCGTCCCATCAATTCCTAGTTCCTCAGGCATTCTTCTTTCTCCTGATGAAACAAAAGTTTCTGATTCTCTTGGATGACTTGCAAATGTTCCGTCCCAATCATTTGGCCACAGCATCTTCTCTTTGGCTCTTCTTGTAAGAACCAACCTACCATCACTATCAAACAATAATGTGGTAAATGCCCGATGTAATTTTCCACCTGGCAAATGACACTTTACTTTTTCTTCTTTTCCTATCGGATTATCATTCTCATCAACTAAAATTACAAATTCTTCAGACATTTCTTTCACCTCTAAACAACGTTCCTTCAAATGTCTTATTTTTAACCGCTTTGACAATTCTTTCAGGTTTGTTACCGTTTACAAAGAAAACATTCATTCCCATCTTTGCAATTTTTGATGCTTCTTCAACTTTTCTAGTCATGCCGCCTGTGACATCCATTTTATTTTCAGAAATAGATGGACGTTGACCACGTAATTCATAAATCAGTTTTTTTGATTTCAAGTCCGAATACAACCCATCTTCATTTAGTGCAAAAATGCAAAGTCTGGGGTTTAGAATCTTTGCAAGATGAGTCATAATTTTATCTCCGGATAAAATGTATGTTTTTCCCTGACCGTGCCATAATGCATCCCCATATGTGATTGGAATCAAGCCTGATTTTGCAATTTTTGTAATTTCTTTAATTTTTCTAGTAATGGGTTTATTTCCAGACATAAAATCAGTTGGAGGAAGACAATATGGATTTAATTTATTCTTTAATAATGAATCTAAAATAATTTTATTTAACTCAATCATCGAGTTCTTGACAATTGCGACTCCTTTTGGATTGTATCTTTTTTCTTTTGTATGCATATCGTATTTTACAGACCAGTAATGCCCATAAGATCCTCCTCCATGAACAATGATTATTGGTTCATTAATTTTTCTCAAATTTTTAGAAATATTATCTATTGTTTTTCTTCTAGCTGATAATGGCTTTTCCTTATTTGTAATTATAGAGCCGCCTAATTTTATCAGAATCACAATCTTTAAAATTATTTGATCAATTAAAAAGTATCCAGACCTTTAAAATCAATTTTCACTGAAAAACAATCATAATTCTTGTTTTTGAATTGGTTAATGGTCTGTGCAAGGTTTGATTCATCTGTAAGTGAATAGATGCATCCTCCTCCCCCTGCACCCGTAATTTTTGCACCAAATGATATAGTCTGGCCTATTTGGATCATTTCCCTTAATTTGTCATTTGAAATTCCTATGGTCTCCAGATATTCCTGATTCTCTCTAACCTTATCTCCTAATTTTTCAATGTCGTTATCCTTTAGTAATTCTAAAACATCCTCCAACAATCTTGATTCCATTTTACATAGGGACGAAAATTGACTCTCATTATTTTCCTTAAACTGCCTTACCTTATCTACTACTGATTCTGTGGAATGTTCAATGTTTGAATTGGCAATTACTAGGTGAAAATTAGGCTCGGATTTTATTTTAGAAAATCCATTTTCCTTGTCATATTCTATAATTCCACCATAGGTGCATACTGTGCAGTCAGCCCCCGATGTATTTTTAAAAATTGTTTTTTCAGCCTCTATTGCTAGTGCAAGAATTTCTGCATCTGATGTTTTTTTAAATAATCTTGAAATTGCGGCTGCACCTGCAACACAGCACGCAGATGACGAACCTAAACCTACTCCTAATGGGATATTTGATTCAACAATAATTCTAATCCCTGTATTTTCATTCTTTAACATTTTATCTGCCAAGTAATAAAATGGTTTCAGTGGTGAATTAATTTCAGAAATTGGTTTTCCAGACTCTAATTCCAAATCTCCAATGTTTGATTTGATGAATATTTTTTTTCCATCCATTTTTTCTGCAGTTACAGTAATTCTTTTGTTAATTGCGCAGAGTATTGCTTTAACTCCATACACTACAAAGTGTTCCCCAAAAAGAATTACTTTTCCCGGTGCAGAAGCTTTGGATTTCAATTAAACACTAAAATTCTGGAAAATTATTCGATTTCCTCTTCGGTAATCTTTGTTTCAAAATCATCGATGTCTTCCTTCATTGGTTCATCTTCTTTTAATTCCCCTCTTTCAATCAAGACTTGGCGTACCAATAACCAGTAAACTGTAGCCAGAGCTTTTCTTCCCCTGTTGTTTGCTGGAATAATTACATCCAGATTAGATGTGATGTTGTCTGTATTTGCAATTCCTATAATTGGAATACCTGCATTTGTTGCTTCAATAATTGCCTGTTCATCTACTTGTGGATCTGAAATTAAAACTAATTTTGGTTCAATATAATATGGCAATGATGGATTTGTTAGTGTTCCTGGCATGAATCTGTTTAGTAATTTTTTAGAACCCAAACTTTCACAGAATTTTTCAATCGGCGTTTCTGCATATTGTCTACCCGAGCATACTATGAGGTTTTCAGCACCTAATCTGTTGATAAATTTGGCTGCTGTTTGAATTTTTTCCAATGTGATATCCAAGTCAAGCATGTACAGTCCTTCAGGACTTGCTTTGGTGATGAATGGTTTCATGAATTTGGTTTTAACTTGAGTACCTACCCTAATTCCAGTAGCTAGAACCTTCTTTTTGATGTCCGTTGCTTCAGCTTGTTGACTCATGACGATTTTAAATCTCTGCCATGCCGCATATTAAACCATGCTCTGATAATCGTAATAATTCATTGAGTTTTGCCACTCTTTCTCCTCCTACAATGCCTACTTTGAGCATTTTAGACTTTGTAGCAAGGCCAATGTGGGATATTTGCGAATCTGTAGATTCTCCGGATCTATGTGATGTGATTAGTTTAATGTTATTTTGAGTTGCCTCATCTGCAAACTCCAAGGCATCAAAAAGACTTCCTGCCTGATTGACTTTTAAAATTACCGCATTACATGATTTTGCCCCAATTGCCTTTTTCAGGATATTTTTACTTGTCACAGTCAAATCATCTCCTGTAACCAGTGTGTTTGGGAATTTTTTTGTTAATTCTGACATGTCCTCAAATGCCTCTTCATGAACTGTGTCTTCAGCATAAATTAATTTGAATTTATCAATAATGTTTGCAGCAAAATCAATTTGTTCTCCAGGAGAATTTTCAAATCCTGCCCTGTCATAAACATATTTGCCTTTTTCTTCATTCCATTGTGTTGATGATGCAAAGTCCACTCCCAATGACACTTCTTTTCCCAAAGTAAATCCCAAATTCTCACATGCTTTTACAGAAATTTCTAATGCTTTTTGATTTTCCAATCTTGGTGCCCAACCTCCTTCATCCCCCCTACCATTTGTAAAATTGGGATCTTCCTTCTCTAAAACATTTTGTAATTCTTTATGAATTGACAAATTAGTTTCAATAGCATCTTTAATTGTTTTTGAGCCTGTAGCACAAACAAGTATTTCTTGAATATCTGGGGTTCCGGGACCTGCATGTGCCCCGCCTCCTAAAATATTTCCCAATGGAAATGGAAATTTGAATGATGATTCTGAAGAGAGTGTCTTGAACAATGGTTCTCCTGATGCTTTTGAGGCTGATTCCATAGATGCAATTGTTACCGCAAAAGCTAATGCCCCGCCAATCTTTGAATAATTTGTTGTGCCATCCAATGTTTTTAGAACATTGTGAATTGCTTTTAGATCTGATGATTCCAAACCTACGAATTTTTGAGAATTTTCTTTTAAAATTCTAAGACTATCTTCCGGATTATTATTTGGAAAACTAACTACCTCATATTTTCCCACGCTTGCACCTGATGGTGCACATACTCTTCCTAGAAATTTATTATCTGCTTTAACATCAACTTCTATTGTTTTACTTCCTCTACTATTGTACAAGATCCGCCCTTCAATGGAGGAAATCTTGGCCAAGTTATTCCAACTCAGATTGAATTTCTTGTTTTCTTCTCTGAATTGCTTCGTAGAATGGAATTACTTGTTGTATTGTTTCAACAGTAGTCAAAAGCATTCTTCTACAGCAATATCTCTCAACACCTAGTGAATCAAGCGTTTTTGTAGAATCTTCGCCTGCTTTAATTTTATTTTGATAATCTTCAAATTTATCAGCAATCAATTTTCCACATGTCAAACATCTAACTGGAATTAACACGTTTGAAAATATAATCAAGGATTATAAAAACCATGAATGGAAGTTCTGTTGCGGGTGTCGCCCAGCCTGGCCAAAGGCGCTAGCTTGAGGGGCTAGTCTCTTAGGAGTTCGTGGGTTCAAATCCCATCGCCCGCACCATGTCTTTTAGATTATTTTTCTAATTTTTGCAAAATTCTGATTAACTCTGTTCTTCTTTTCTCTTCTGTTATTACCGATCTAACATCATCTACTAGAATTCTATTAACATCTATTTTCCTTCTTGCCTCCTTTACCACTTTATCATATAATGAAAAGGTATACAGTTGAAGATACAAACTCTCCATCACTTCAAAAATCCTTGTTGCCTCGTCGATTTTTCCAACTCTAATTTTATCAAATACCTGCCTTTTCAATTCCCCAACACAGTCAAGTAATCCCAAAACATATGATTCTGGCATAACTGCCAATTTTTTATATGATGGGATTTCTTTTTGTTCAATAATCGCAATCAAACATGCAGCTTCTACAAATTCCTGTTCTGGAACGACTAAATATCTTTTTAATCCACCGGTTGCTTTTTTCCTATATTTATTTAATAATATATCTGCCTTCTTAAGGTTGGTTTTTCCAGTTCTCATGTCTCCTTTATGTACTGCAATAATTGATTTACTACACAGAATAATTATTTCTCTTGTATTTGCAAGCAGGAATTCTCTAGCATCTTGAACCTCCCCTAAGGATTTTGCAATTTCGTTCAATGATTGCTTTACATTTTTCAATGTCATTATTATTGCTGTTTAAACCTAGGATAAAGCCGTTTGCCAAACTCTTATTTTGGATATAATTTCATGAAAGACATGGAAATCACTGTTGATCAAATGTACAATATTGAAAATAAAGGCCACGACATGGGATTTTTGAAAAAATTCATGATGGAAAATGCTGGAGCCGCAGCAGTCAGAAGATTACTTGAAAAAATAGATGTAGGATCAAAAAACATTTTGATTTTTGTTGGATTGGGAAATAATGGCGGTGATGGTCTGGTGATGGCAAGACATCTTGCAGGATATGGTGCCAAAGTTACAGTAATGCTTCTTGGCAGTCCCGAGAAAATAAAAACAGAAGAAAGTAACTGGAATTGGTCAATTTTACAAAAAATGCCCTCTGTAAAGTTAATGTCTGGTGATTCATTTGAATTTGATTTTAAACCTGATGTAATAATTGATGGAATTTTGGGAACTGGAATATCTGGAGATATTAGAGAACCATATGCATCTGCAATCAATTTTATTAATGATACAAATTGCTACAAGTTTGCAGTGGATGTTCCTTCCGGATTAGATCCACAGACAGGAGAAACTGCCAATATTTGTTCTAAATGTGATATGACTGTAACTTTTCATAAAATGAAACAAGGAATTCCTAAACGAAAGGATCTGACTGGAGAATTATTTGCAGAAAAAATTGGAATTCCACCTGAGGCTGAAGAGGGAATAATATGAAAGTACATCAAATTCAAGTTGGAAACATGCAGAATTTCTCATACATTGTTGAAGATGAGGATACTAGTGAAGCAATTATAATTGATCCTTCATGGGATTTAATCGAATTAGAAATGCTAATTAAAAAAAATAATCTGAAAATTAAATATATTGTAAATACCCACCATCATTTTGATCATACTTTGGGAAATGTAGCAATGGTTGAATCTACAAAGACCCAAATCATACAGCACGAATCTTCAGAATTAAAACATGACATTGCGGTAAAGGATGGTGATTTTATTGAATTTGGAAATTCAAAATTAAAGGTGCTTCATACTCCGGGTCATTCTCAAGATAGTATTTGTCTTGTAGGTGATGGAAAAATTTTTTCCGGTGATACGCTGTTTGTTGGAAATTGTGGTCGAATTGATCTGCCCGGCGGTAGTGCAAAAGATCTTTATCACAGTCTTTTTGAGATATTGTACAATCTAGATGATGATCTAGTCATGTATTCGGGGCATAATTATGGTAACTCTGAAATTTCCACTCTTGGACAAGAAAAAATCACCAATCATGTCATGCAAACAAGAACTGAACAACAGTTTCTTGATATGATGGGTTAGGAATTGCAATGGAAAATTTCAAACTATTTGGAAATATAGAACAAGGAAAAAGCTTTCTTGAATATATAAGGTCTAAAAGATTTCTTTTTTCTTTTGTCATTTCCTACACTGAAACTTGTGAGATTCCTGGAATTACATTTGCAGGTGCAGATAAGGATTTAATTCAGTTTACCCCCCCGGCAGATGCTGAATATCTGCATTATGGATACTGTAAAACTATTGATAAAATTCCGATGACTCCTGATGGCAAACCAACTCCTGGTCTGTTGACAAAAACTGCACTAGAATCAGCTAGTATCCCACATTTGACAATTAATGCAGGAAGTAAAATTTCTCCACAACTTCCATTTGTTGACACTGGCATGTCTTTTGGAAAAGACATCTCATCTAATGATGCAATGACTGACTCTCAGGTATCTCATGCTGTTGATTATGGACGAATTATAGGTAGAAGTATGGCATCACTTACAGATTGTTTGGTAATTGGTGAAAGCGTTCCTGGTGGAACAACTACTGCTCTGGCTGTACTAAAAGCACTAGGTTATGATGCCAAAGTTAGCTCTAGCATTCCAAATAATCCTGTTGAATTAAAAAATCAAATTGTTACTTCTGCTCTTAAAAGAATAGAGTCTGATCATCCTTATAGTATTGTTGCAAAAGTAGGTGATCCGATGATTCCTTTTGTAGCTGGAATGCTAAGTTCTGCATCCAGTATATCAAATGTAATGTTGGCTGGTGGAACTCAGATGGCTGCAGTTTTGGCATTTGCAGAAAAAATTGGATTTAATGAAGAAAATACTGTAATTGGAACAACTTCATACATTACGGAGGATCAAAGTGCAAATTTTACTAATCTTGTAACCCAAATTACTGATATTCCAATAATTTCGGTAAATCCGGGCCTGAAAAATTCAAAGTATGCTGGTTTGAAAGCCTTTTCTGAAGGATTTGCAAAGGAAGGAGTAGGAGCTGGTGGAAGCATCATTTCTTCAATGATTAAAACTGGAAATGATTCTACAAAATTTTTAGAAATGGCTGAAAAAGAATACCATAGATTGTTTACTTTACCGTAACTGATTTTGCAAGATTTCTAGGATAATCCGGATCCGTATCTTTCTCAAGTGCTGCATAATATGATAAAAATTGAATTGGAATTATTTCTGAAATTGGATATAACACTTGATCTATTTTTGGTATTTCTATCCAATAATCGTAAATATCACTTTTGATATCTGAAACCCCGATAATTTTTGTTCCGCGAGCTTTAATTTCCCTTGCACTCATTAATGTGTCCGCATATGTGGAATCATTTGGATTTATAATAATTACAAATACATTTGAATCCATTAATGCAATGGGCCCATGTTTTAATTCTCCACCTGGAATGCCTTCTGCATGAATGTATGTCAATTCTTTTAATTTCAAAGCTGATTCCCTTGCAATTGGATAATTAATACCTCGTCCAAGTACATAGATATCTGAAATGTTTTTCAATTCTTTTGCAATTTTTTGAATCTTTACAGGATTTTCCAAGATTTTTAAAATTGATTCTGCAAACTTTTCAAAATTAATTGTTATTTTTTTGTCACTCAATTTTTGCACAATTTTGTAGAGAATTACCAGCTGTGACGTAAAACTTTTTGTTGCAGCTACTCCAATCTCCGGTCCGCAATTCATACCAATTACTACATCTGCCTCTCTGGCAAGTGACGAAGTCATCAAATTCACTATGGCTATGATTTTGCAATTTGCTTGCTTTCCAATTTTTACTGCATCTAAAACATCTGCACTTTCCCCACTTTGAGATATCGCAATTATTATGGAATTTTCTTCGATACTATCTGATGAAAATTGGAGCTCACTTGACATGATGGGTTCTGCTTTGATTTTTGCATATTTTGAGAAGATTTGCTTTGCAATAAGTGCTGAATTATAACTGGTTCCGCTGCCTGTAACATAGATATTTTTTGCATGCTTGATATAATCTACAGTTTTTACTATTGCTTCTTTTGTTTTTTCTCCCGCTTTTAATATGGTTTCATGTTGCTCGTAAATTTCTTTTAATGTAAAATGTGCATAATCACCTTTGTATGCATCACCGAATTCTTTAGATACTTTGGTAATTCCATATTTTACACGTTCTCCATTAAAATCTAAAATTTGAAATTTGTTTTCCTCTAAAATTACAAAATTTCCATTTTCTAAATAAATCGCATTATCTGTAAATTCAATGAAACCTAAAACATCGCTGGATAGAAAGAAATCATTTTGACCTACTCCTATTATTAATGGTGCATGGAATCTTGCAGCAGCTAGTTGACCATTTTCAAACATTGCAACAAATGAATAATGTCCTTTGATCTCTGAGACTGTTTTCAAAATTGCTTCTTTAACATTTCCTGTTTTCTCATGGTGTTTTTGAATTAGGTTGGCAATAACCTCACTATCTGTTTCACTTTTGAAATCATATCCTTCACCTTCTAATTGTTTTTTTAATTCTTCAAAATTTTCTATTATTCCATTATGAACAATTGCAATTTTTCCTGAATTACTTGTATGTGGATGTGCATTAAAATCTGTTATTTCCCCATGAGTTGCCCATCTTGTATGTCCAATACCTATCTTTCCTGGAAGAGAGTCCAATTGAATTTTTGAATTAACTTCATTTACTTTCCCAATTCCTTTCTTTAATTCAATTTGATTATTTGATTCAGTTGCTACTCCTACACTATCGTATCCACGATACTCCATTCTTTTTAATCCCCTTACAATGATGGGTGCTGCAAATTCTTTTCCGTAATAACCAATAATTGAACACATTATGATTCTCTTTGATAATTGAGGTTATTTATTGATAAACCTGTTTTTTTGATTATTCTGTTGAAGTTTTTTCATCTTTAGCCGCAGTAGTAGTAGCCTCAGTTACATCTTCAGCAGCAGTCGCAGTGGTAGTAGTAGTAGCCTCAACTGCATCTTTAGTAGTCACCTCAACTGCATCTTTAGTAGTCACCTCAACTGCATCTTTAGTAGTCACCTCAACTGCATCTTCAGTAACGGCAACCTCAACTGGATCATCTTTTTTTGTCTTTTCTAACATTTCAGGAATTTTTGATTCTGGTGCAAAATGAACATTACCCTCTTCTTGAATTGTTACCGTATATGATGGAATATTCACTTTTCTTTCGCCAATCATTATGTGACCATGAATTACTGCTTGTCTTGCTTGATATGGTGTTTTGAATCCGAATTTTCTTGTAACAATAGTTTGCAATCTTCTTGAAAGCAAATCAGTTGCATTTAGGTTAAGGACATCATCTAATGTAGCATCATTACTCACTAGACCAATTCTTGCAAGTGAATTCATTAAGATTGGTTCTTTTTCTGCTCTAACTTCTTGTCTTAATGCAAGTAATGATCTTGCTTGATGTCTAACACGTGACAATTCTGTATGTGCCTTCCATAATTCTCTTTTAGTTCTTAATCCAAACGTACCGAGTGTTTTTAACTCATCCATTTTTAATTCATAATTAAGAGGTCTTTTTGGCTTTCTCCAAACTTTACGCGGATATTTTGGATCTCCCATTCAAAACACCTATTCTTTTTTCTCCTCTGCCGCAGGCGCTGCCGCTGCCGGATCTGCCGCTGCCGGATCTGCTGTTGCTGCTGCTGCAGCAGGAGCACCTGCTCCTCCTTTCTTAACTGGAGCTGCCAATCCACCTTTAGCGACACCTACTGCTCCACCTTTTCTACCTGATGTCCTAGTTCTTTGCCCTCTAACTTTAAGACCACTGAGATGACGATATCCTCTCCAACTAGCTACGATTCTTTCTCTTTCAATATCATTTCTTAATGTAAATGGAATATCCGATGTTAACAAATGCAAATCTGCTCCGGTTTCAATATCTTTTCTTCTGTTAAGAAACCATATGGGAAAATTGTTGGCAACCGGATCTGTAATTAATTTTTCAATGCCTTGAACATTTTCATCAGTTAGATTACCCATGTTGGAGTTTGGATTAATTTTAAGTGTATCAAGAATAGCGGTTGCAAAATTGTACCCGATGCCCTTGATCTGGGTTAGACCGATAATCGTTTTCTTTTCTCCACGGATATCGTTTCCGACAATTCTGACAATGTGTCTATATTCTTGTGTGCTCAAGTATTCAAAAATTTAAAGAATCCCCGATAAAAACCATGCTAGGCACCAAAATGAGTGATTTTTGAAATTTCACCTAATTGAGATTTTAAGATCATGCCTAATCATGATTTCTTTTTTTTGAACTTGTCTATCTAAAGTCCTCATTACTAGTCCAGTCATTGCCCTGAACATTCCATTGATTACATTTACAACATTTTTTGACACCTCTTTGAGCGTCAATATCTATACAAAAGCAGTGTATTCCCTTTCCAGAAGGATCCCTACTACAGAGTTTTTGCATGATTTTAGGTCGGATCTTTTTCTTAATTACCTTATTGGAAGAATCACATGGGTCACGTCTATCCTTTGATTAAGCACGAATCGGAATGTTCCTGGATATTTTTACGCCTAATTTTTTGAGTAGATAACCTCATACGAAGAATCATCTCAAAAAGTTATATCTTTCAAAGTTTTTGATTTTATTATGAGTGATACCTTTGATCGGGAAAAAATAGTAGAATGCATGTTTGATCCGATCACTTCATCTATTTTAGCCGAGCTTGAGGATGGGGAAAAAAAATGCTCATTTTTGGCTGAGCAATCATCGATTTCTGAATCTGAAGTTCTTCAAAGATTATCATATTTAATTGAACACGGATTTATTTCAAAAAATTCTGATGATGGAAAATGTATCCTAACTGCAAACTCTGAGAAACTCACTAGTATTGTTGAAGGTGGAGATAATTTTGATGCAGCCATCGATGGCTTGGAAAAAATGGATAGTTATCTAAATTGATCTTTTTCTATTTTTAATTCCATATATTCCTGTAATTACTAAACCCATCATTCCGATAATCAGTATGACTAATGATATGATTGAAAGAATTAATTTTTTGTTGGCATCTGGAAGTGGACCAATTGCACCTGCTACATAAATTTCATCTTCATCTGAACTATGAATAATTAATTGATAAGTACCAGTTTCAAATACGTCGAATTCTCTTTCAAATGTTTCTTCATTTACTTTTTGAGAAATAATTTCAACATTTGATGGATCTAAAATCCTTGCAGAGATTATATTTTCCTTAAATTCCATTGTTTGAACTGCAAAAATTCCCACTGACGTAATTTCCTTATCAAGATCAACTGAAACAGTCACTGTTTCAATGGAGCTAACTTTTCCATTTCCTTCATTGATTCCTTCTAATGTTATTTTATTTTCCACCAATGACACTCCAAGTCCTGCCACAATCAACAATCCAAAAATTACAATAATTAATCCTGATTTTTGCACAGATTTAGACTGGTTGTCTTTAGTTTAAACCTAATTTTTCAAAAATTAGCTGCTCTAATACAACAAAGTTAGACTAGACTAAAAAAATTAGCTTGGGGTAAATTTAAATAAAGAATTTATCTTTTTCAAACATCTTGAAAATTAGTCGTTCAACCCTCATGATCTCATTATTGTCATTAGTAATTGGGTTTTCAATAGTTTCATTCTTTCCAATTTTTTCTGATACTCTACCTGAATCTAAAACATTTGTGACTCATTCAGGAGCCATTGTACACACTTCGGGTGAAATTTTAGATCCTCTCTATACTGTCTCCACTGTAGAATTTGACCCCATGGAATATTTGAGAGATTTCAACTATGGAAAACTTTCAAAATTGTCTGATGGCACAACAGTTAGGGAATTTACAATAATTGCCGAGGATGATAAAATCATGGAGGTCTCTCCAGGAGTATTCTATAATGTTTGGACCTTTAATGGAACTGTCCCAGGTCCTACTATCAGGGCCACAGAAGGAGATTTACTTCGCATTAATTTCATAAATAATGGTGCCAAAGAACACACGATGCATTTTCATGGAATTCATCCTGCTATAATGGATGGAGTTTTTGAACCAGTTGGAGGTAATGGTGGACAATTTATGTATGAATTCAAAGCCGGACCCATAGGCGTGCATCCATATCATTGCCATGTGATGCCACTTGAGGAACATATTGTTCATGGTCTCTATGGTGTTTTCATAGTTGATCCAAAAGAAGCACGTCCCCCAGCTGATGAAATGGTTATGGTGTTAAATGGGTTGGATACTGATTTTGACACTGAAAATAATTTCTATGCTGCAAACACAGTTCCATTTTACTATCAGCATCATCCAATCCAAATTAACACCGATGAATTAATTCGTGTTTACGTTGTCAACATGGTTGAATTTGACCCTATAAACAATCTGCATCTTCATGGAAATTTATACAAATATTATCCCACGGGAACAGATCTTGTTGCTTCATTTTACACTGACATGATTACTTTGTCTCAAACCGAGCGTGGAATAATGGAATTTCAATATGATTTTCCAGGGAAATACCTCTTCCACGCACATAAAGTTGAATTTTCAGAAAAAGGCTGGGTGGGAATTTTTCTTGTAAATGAATCTGCCAAAAAAAGTGTCCAAGAGATAGATTATGAAACTGGGTGATAACACATCAAAGGGAAGAATTATTGCAAGTGGTATTGTCCCATTTGTATTTGTTATTCTAATGATGGCATATATTTTCGGTCCTGGTGGAGATTTGTTGGATTTTGGAATACCCCTTCCTGAAATTACAATTGAAAAAATAGATTTTGTTGATTCTGAAATTCAGGCAACCGTTAGAAACACAGGTCCTATTCCAGTTGAGGTGGTAATGGCTGATGTGAATGATCGAATTCAACCTGCCGCAGTTGAACCTGATGGATTTCTTGAACGATTTGAAACTACCTTGGTTCGAATCCCATTTGAATGGAATGAGGCAGAACCATATGTTGTTGGAATTACCATTGAAGATGGAACAAGATTTGAAAAAGAAATTGAGGCGGCTGCCCCCGCATTAGAGTTTTCTTTAGACCTTGCAATCTTTTTTGCAATAATCGGAACGTATGTTGGAATTATTCCGGTGATGATTGGTTTGTTATGGCTTCCATTTATCAAGAAAATTAGTAAACAAAAATATCATTTCTTTTTAGCATTGACTTCTGGTTTGTTACTTTTTCTAGCAATTGATTCTATAGAAGAGGCAGTTGATGTATCTGATGATAATTTGGCTACTAGTTTCAATGGACTTTTGCTTATATCTACAGTAACAATACTGTCCTTTCTTGGTTTGTACTATGCTGGAAACAAACTTGTTGAACGAGCAAATTCTTCAAAATTCACAAAACCAGTAGCTATCGCATTGATGATCTCTATTGGAATTGGATTACATAATTTTGGTGAGGGACTTGCAATTGGTGCTGCAGTAGGAATGGGTTCAATAGCATTTAGTACTTTTTTAATTGTTGGATTTGCATTACATAATACAACTGAAGGTTTAGCTATTGCTGCCCCCATGTCTAGAGGTAAATTGATGCTTGGAAAACTAGCTGCCATGGGGATAATTGCTGGAAGCCCTGCTATTTTTGGAGCCTGGATCGGGGGATTTGTATATTCACCATTTACATCGGTAATTTTTCTTGGAATTGGCGCTGGTGCTATTTTTCAGGTGATTGTGGTTATTCTAAAATGGATTTATGATGAAAATGAACAAAAACTGACTACTCTGGCCGTAATTTCCGGATTTGCTGTGGGAATGCTAGTGATGTATCTTACTAGCATCCTGGTCTAATTTGGTTCCGGGTGGATAGTAATCACAGAATTTTTAATTTCCATTCTAATGATGTGTTCAATCCCTGATGTCAAATCATGAACTTTTTCAATTGACAAATTTTTGTTAAATGAACAGTCAATGTCTATTTTACGAATATTCTCAAATCTCAAAGACACAATTCTGCCTATTTCTTTAATGTCTGGATATTTTTCTAATATTGTTTTGATTCTTTCCTCGGTTTCAACATCCTCAATATTCAAATTATCTGGAACTGTCACAAATGGTTCAAGATGAATGGTGGCATGTCTTATTTCTGGAATCTGTTCTTGAATTTTTTGTTCGATTATTTCTGAAATTTTATGAGCAGAGGATAAATTGATTTCCCTATCTACCATTACGTGTAAATTAGAATATATTTCGCCCCTTGTCTTGTGTGTGGTGACGTTATGGACTCCTTTGACTCCCTCTATACTCTGTGCAATGTCCAAGATTTTTGTGTCTAGTGGAACATCTTTCCAATTTGGTTCAAAATGGATTGTAGTTGATGCATTTGGAATTTTATTTTTTATATTTTTTTCAACGCTATCACTGATTTCATGGGCTTTACCAAAACTTGTATCTCCTCTTAGGGAGATTGTAATATCTGCAAAAACTGTATCACCTGATCTTCTCATAAGAATTGATCCCGTATCAACAACACCCTTGGTTGACATTGCAATTTCTTTGACATTTTTTACAAGTTCTGGAGAAATAACATCCGTCAAATCCAATGCTGTTTTGTATACTAGTTTTATACTTAATGCCGCCAACAACACTCCTAAAATTAACGCTGCAACAAAATCTCCAAAATACAAACCATATGATACCAATACAATTCCTGCAATTGCAACTAATGTGGAACCAAGATCCATAAATGCATGATAAAAATCAGCTTTCAGAGTTGCTCCTCCAATTTTTTTAATAGATCTTCTCAAGAGAATGATTCTGAAAAAATCAACTCCAATTGTGTATAGACCGCCAATTATTGCAAACAAACCTGGTAACACACTTGGAGGCGGACTTTGTAGTCTATTGATGGATTCATAGATGAAAAAACAAGCAATTAGAAAAATTGCTATTCCTCCAATCATGCCTCCTAATGACTCAATCTTTCCATGACCGTAGGTATGTTCGGCATCCGGCGGTTTAATTGCCCACCTTGCAGCTAACAGTAAAACAAGTGTTACAACACTGTCTAGCAATGCATGAATACTGTCTGTAATTAGCGCAAGACTGTTTGAGATCAGCCCAAAAATCAATTCAACCAAAAATGCTGAAAATATGGCTAGTAGTGAAATCTGTAAAACTTTGGTTCTTTGAACAAACATTTTCTCTCTTTTTGATAATTTAATCATGTATTACCGTTTTCTATAAAGCATTTATGCGACAATGTTATTTGCAATCAAACTCGATTTTTGGTATGATGTTGGATGGAAAATATCTTGGCTTGATAGCCGTATTTTCAATCCTATCTACTATACCATTAATTGAAGCAGAGGCATCCAGCAATCCAAATTTGTTTGTATCTGCTGAAAATCCACAATTTGATAATCATTTTGCTGGGTCTATGGTAATTGAGGTGGTTGTAATTAATCCGAATTTGGCTGATACCGATCAGGGAAAAGGCGAGCCTGATGTCACAATTAATGGGAAATCTTTACGAATGGTTCAGGCATCTGATGGTAGCTGGTATGCATATTTTGCCAATGTAGGCAAGGCAAAGATAGCTGATGCCACCGTCGGTTCTATTGGAGAGGGATTAGATTTTGGAGTTTTTTGTAGCAGGGATACTTCCAAGTCTATTGTGGGTATCTCTCTTTCTGAAACTGATGGATTTGCATTGCCACGCACAGCAGTTGGTTCTACCAACGGTGATATGCCATTTTCCCAATGTACTGGATCTCCGGCTGGAATGAACATAAACAACGTACTTCGAAATACAAAATCCATCAATACTAATTCTAACATTCCAACTGGACAAATAGGATTAGATGTTAATGCCTGGCCCTTAATTCAACTTTATTCATTCAGTGATGTAGTAATTCGCTACAATCCGGGAGGTTCATCACAGCAAGTTTCATTGGAATATGATGAAATTCCAAATATCTCTATGACTATTGACCGAGATCTTTATCCTTCCAATTCCGAAGTTTTTTTGACAGTAAATGATTTTCAATTAAATCAAGATCCAACCGATGAGGATTCTTGGACTTTTGATGTTGGAACTATATCTACTTTCTATCAGGCTTATGATGAAAATGGATCCAGTGCAGCAAATGGGGGAACTGGCTTGGTAGATTTGGCTCCACGTCTTTCTAATATTGGATTTGAAGATAATGGACGACTTTCTGTAACGCTGAATTCAATTCTTGAATTACAATCAAATAACGAACAACCTGGTACAAGTGTTTCTGATGGAACCGTAACTTATTCAGAAATAATCACTCTGGTTGAAGACGGCCCAAATTCTGGCATTTTTGATTCCGGAGACCACAATAATCAATCCGTATTGGGAATCTTAGCTGACGCACCAAGAGGACAAACAGGTTCAATTGCATATAATATGAAATCTATTTCCGTTCTTACAGGTTCCTCACAAGCTACAGTATCTTTTGAAAATCCTACCCTGACTATTGGCAATGGATTGCAATCCTTAAAATCCGGAACCCAATTCCCCGTAACTTTAGTTGATCCTGATCAGAATATTAATTCTGGTTCAGACGATGACTTGGATGTTTTTCAAAGTTATACAATAATACCTACTCTCACAATCGGAAGTCCTGTGACTTTAGAAAATGCCCTTGATGTCCAATTTCATTCTATCTCCCCCATTCTTGGTAACGGGGATGACTCAAATTCGTCAGTACCTGATGCTAATTCTGATAGGCTTGTAATTGATACGTTTGGAGTTGTATCTGATGGCACATATGAAATGATTTCTATGAATTTGGGTATTTCCACATCAACTTTGAGATCTACTTTACTTGATGTTTCTGAATCTGATACAGATGGCACAAATTGGATAAATTATGATTTACGATCTTTTGAAAATGATTACGGAATTTCTGATTTTAGTGATACTTCATTCACTCTTTCTTTTGGAATTTTGGGCTCATTTCCTATAACTATTGTTGATGCCGGCGATATTTCCTCATCCCAAGGATTTATTCAAATTGATGATTCTGATGTATCTGACATTTCAGATGAAAGTGGAACCGTCTTTCTTGTAATTGACTTTGATTCTACTGGAACCGGTGATAACCTCTCTATTTCTAGTGAAACCGGTGAGCAGCCTATAGTATTTGATTTATTTTCATTTGGAATTGTAAATTCAAATGATGTAAATAATTCCATTTATCGTTTTGAATTGGAAGAGACATCTGATAATTCTTCAACCTTTACTGGAACTATGGAATATTCTGTTGCAAATCAACTAAACATTTTAGATCCACAGTTTATTCAAACGGTTCAAACAATAGATGATCAAATAAAATTCATTGTTACTAACAGGTTAGTTGATGATGAAGGGATCTCTATATCTTACTCTGATCTTGATGCAACCGGTATTTTTACAACAACCACTTTACAATCTGATATTGAAACAAATGCGGGCACAATTTCTTCAGATTCCAAGTCTTATAGATTTGGTCAGCCTGTAACTTTGACATTAAATGATCCGGATCTTAATTTGAGAAATGATGTAATCGATATTTATTTTGTTATCAATGATATTAATTCTCCAAATATTGATACCGTTGGAAAAAATGGAATTACTTTACTTGAAGTTTTGATCAAGGATATTCGTTACAAACGCTGTACTGTAGATGGTGTAGCATATGGCGGTTTAGGTGATACTGGTTTCACTCTTGTAGAAACAGGTCCAAGTACGGGGATTTTTGAAGGCGTGTTTAAGATGCCTTCACAAATATGTAACAAATCCGGAACCGCATTAATTTATTCAGCTGGAGGCAGTCTTGATGCAAAATACCATGATTCTAGAGATGGTTCTGGCAATGCAAATGTTTTCAGTTTACTGCAAAATGAGCCTACTACTCAATTCCATTTGTCAGCCCAACTTAGTGCGTATAAAGTAGTAAAATCCTTTTCGGGAAATGTTGAGGAAATTATTCTTTCAGGAACTCTAGATAATCCTCGAAGGGGAATTCCATTATCTGTTGTTATTACAACACCTGATGGTCAAACTCAAAATTTTGCCTCAATTTTATCTAGTGCAGGAAATTATAGATCCGTAATTTCAGTTGATGAAGATACTTTACCTGGTATTTACAAAATTGATTTGTTTTATAATGATTCATTTGTAAAGACAATCTCTTTTACCGTCTTAAATCCCGTCATTCCTGACTGGATCAAAGATAATGCCAAACGGTGGTCGTCTTTTGATTCTGTTCCTGATTCTGAATTCATTAATGGACTTGAATATCTAATTGAAGAGGGCATCATCGCTATTTCCTCTAGTACACCTGATTCAATTCATGGTCAAAAAATTCCTGACTGGTTCAAAGATAATGCCAAATGGTGGGGCAATGATCAAATTTCTGATGAAGATTATATAAAATCGATTCAATATTTGGTCAAAAAAGGCATAATTCTAATATAATCTAGTCAATTTCTCTTTCAATTAAAATATAAATACTTCAACTTGATGAGTCAAATTGAGAATGAGGCTAACTGGATTAACTGCATTTGCTTTGTTGTCTGTTTTGATTTTATCTTGCGGTATTGGCGGTGTTGCCTTTGCAGCCGATGATTTCAATCCAGCATTACCTATATCTACTAATTTAGACCGTGTTTACGATGGTGCAGATTTAATCGTATCTGGAACTATCAAAGATTATGATTCTTCATCTGGAAAAGGACTTACTTTTGTCGTAGTGCAGCCAAATAATGGTGGTCGTGCAGGAATTGGTCAACCATCTATTGATTCTGATGGTTCATTTAGTGCAAGTATAATTGTAGGTGGTCCTAACTGGAAATTCAATGGTGATTATACTATTAACTTTCATTATGGTGCAGATACCTCTAAGGTTGTAGTTACTTATGCTGATGGAGAGGACCTAGCCGGTACACCACCAACTGTTGAACCACCCGTAGCACCAACTGTTGAACCACCAGCACCACCAACTGTTGAACCCCCACCAGCACCAGCAACTGTTGAACCCCCACCACCAGCAACTGTTGAACCCCCACCAGCACCAGCAACTGTTGAACCACCAGCACCAAAATGTGGCGCTGGAACACAATTAGTTGATGGAGTTTGCCAAGCAATCTCAACTCCTCCACCTAAAAACGGTTGCTTGATTGCAACAGCAGCATATGGTACAGAACTGGCACCACAAGTTCAATTCCTCAGAGAAATTAGAGATAATACTGTACTGAGTACTTCATCCGGTGCCGCATTCATGAGCGGATTTAACACGGTATACTATTCATTTGCACCAACAGTTGCAGACTGGGAAAGAGAGAATCCAATGTTCAAAGAGGCAGTTAGAGCCTTTATCACTCCGATGATTTCAACATTGTCTATAATGACTTTGGCTGATAACGGTTCAGAGGCAGAAGTTCTGGGACTTGGAATCTCAGTAATTGCACTAAACCTGGGAATGTATATTGCAGCACCAGCATTAATTGGATTCAAAATCAACAAAATTGTCAAATCTAGAAAATAATCTGATTTTACTCTAGGTTATTATACTGAAACACGTTTTGATATTTTATGCATATGGAATATGAAGAATTTGAATCAGTTGAGGATATTCTAATGTATATGGCTTCGGCTGCTCCTCCAATGAAGAATACAATGCCAATCAGTTCTTACAAAGGATATGTAATGTCATTTATTCCACTTAGTCCTGCAACCGGAGAAACATATCTGATGCTTTATGCAAAGGGTGCTCTTGAACCGGGAATTTATGAATTTGATGTCGCATTAAAATCATTCAAAAAAGTTGAAAGTATAGAGAGAGCTGACAAAGTTTACTTTATTTCCCTGACTCCAAAACGAAATACAATAGCAGATATTGCCATTGAAAATCTATAATTTCTTGGTTTGAATTTTTGGTGCAGACACTGATCTACTTCGTGCATATTTTTCGATAATTTCATCCGGGGTTCTTCCATTGAAAAGATCTTTACATAACCCTCGCAAATACCTCATAATTGCCCAGGTTCCCGCTTTAAGAATTCCATACATGAACACTTTCATTGGCGGACCATATGTCTTGTTTCTAAGAATAATTGGAATGATATCATTAATTACACGCAAGTTATTCTCCCAGCACTTCCAAAATAATGTAAATTGAGCTTCATTCAAGTTTCCAAAATGCATTGAATTCTTTTCACTAAAATCTTGATAAAGTAGCGGAGCCACCAATCCCCTAAAATCCATTTCTCTAAAGTCACTCATCATATCTATGGTATGCTGAACGTCATCGGGAGTTTCATCAGGCCAGCCAATAATGATAGTAGCTGCTGGGAACCAATGATTTTCATTCAGGATTTTTGCCCCTTCCCTTACAACACTGCCCCATTCTTCAGGTGCAAATGGTTTTGTTTTAACCCCCAAGTGTTTCTTTACCATCGCTGGTGCAACTGTCTCAATTCCAAGGTTTGTGGCAAGCCATCTTCCTGTTTTATCTTGTTCATTAATGTGGGAAATCTGTTGCATTAGTGTGGGATCTGCGGCAACTGCTGAAAATGTCATATGTGTGGTCCCAACAAAGTTTGCCCCTAATCCTTTGAGTCCTTTCCACAAATCAATAATGGCATCCCTGTTTGGAACAAAATCCCTATTGTCACATCCATAAAGCAGCATTTCATCTGAATGCAGCCATATCGAATCAAATCCGTAATCTAAGTTAGTTTTAGCTTCATGCTGTAATCTTTCAAGCGGAAGATCTTTCTTTGATCTTTTGTTGACGTCACAAAAGTCACAACCTCTTCCACACCCTCGCATGGCCTCAATCAGTGAATTAATTGTTGGACCTTCAATTACCGGAATATTCTCGAGGTTTCTTACAAAACAATGCATTAGTTCCGGCGCATCATTTTTTTCCAGGTCTTGGAATAAATCAACAGCTAATTCATCTGCTTCCCCTACCACGACTGTGTCAATTCCATGTATTTTCATTCTGTCTGATTTTGCTAATTCCCATGCACCGTTTCCTCCAACTACAACTTTGAAATCATATTTCTTTTTTAGCTGAATAATACTTGCACACATTTTTTTGAATTTCATTGCAACATAGGATAATTTTTCTGGAGACATTGTAGTTGTGACTGGTGCCATTCCTAGTGGATCCATTACATTAATTCCCACGACTTTGGTATCTGGTCCAATTGATTTACTAAGCATTTCCGGATGTGCCATGAATACATCTTCTCGTTTGTAGCCTCCCTGAATTAAGGAACTCTCTATTCTTCTTAATCCTACTTGAGCAACTTTTACCTGTCCTGTTACTGGATCAGTTTCAACTGAGGGACAAAATACTTTATCAAAAACCCATTCAGGTAGAACTTCATACGGTCCGCATGCAATAAATCCATAAAGAAAATTTCCTCTATAATTTGTCATTAAACTACGATCAGCAGTAAGTACAACACGTTTGCCAGTCAATTACCCAACTTCTTTTTGGTATGTTATATATCATTTACGAGGATGGTTAGTCTAAAATTCTAACCTGAATAATTTTTCTTAATTGCTCTATTTGCAATATTTGCAGCTATCCCTCCGGCCGCTATTCCGTTATCGATATTTACAACTGACAACCCTAGTGAGCAGCTTTGCAGCATTGATGCCAATGCGGATATTCCTTTCCCCCCATACCCGTATCCTACGGATGTTGGAATCCCGATGATTGGAATATCCACTAACGCCGATACCAGTGTCGCTAGGGCGCCCTCCATTCCTGCTGCAACTATGATGCAATCTACATCCTCATTTATCATTTTTTTTAAAACTGGAAATACTCTTTGTATTCCTGCCACTCCCACATCATAACTTGTAATGCATTTGCAATTCATCGCCTCGCACATCAATCTTGATTCTTCTGCAACTCCAATATCTGATGTTCCTGCAGTCATAATTCCTATTTTACCTCCCTGAAATTTAATTGGTTTTTTAAATAATAATAATGACGACGAATTCTTTCCAGTCTTAATTTTTACTTTTAATCTCTTGGAAAAAGACAATATTTTTGAATAGTCATCTTTCTTAATTCTTGATATTATTACTGAATTTGTTTTTTCTAGAGTTTTTTTTGTAATTTTTTTAATTTCATCTAATTCTTTGGTTTCTGCAAAAATTACCTCGGGAATTCCTCTTCTCTTTCTTCTATTAATGTCGATTTTAGCAAAGCCCTCTACTTCTTCAATTGAATAAAGGGACAAAAGCTTTTTTGCATTATTTATTGAAATTTTATCCTTTTGTAATGACTCTAAAATTTCATGAATTTCCATTGATGGATTTTATCTGTTATTCTAAAAAAATGCTTAGATCTCAATACCTGAAATCGCACTCTTTACGCTCTGAACTGCTTTATCAAAGACCTGTTTTTCTTCATCATTTAGGTCTAATTCAATAATTTTTTCGACACCTCTCTTTCCAATGACTGCCGGAACTCCTATTGTAACATCCGAATGTCCATATTCACCATCAAGATAAGTTGCAACTGGAATGACTTGTTTTCTATCTCTTACCACTGATTCAACAATTGCAGAAATTGCATTTCCTGGAGCATGAACTGTAGCTCCTTTTAACTCGATAACTTTTGCTGCAACTTGTTTTGTATTTAGAACCAGTTCATCTAATTTTTCTTTTGGAAGAAAAGATGACAAGGGAATTCCCGAGACTGATGAAAATCTTGGTAATGGTAACATATTTTCCCCATGTTCGCCAATTACTAGAGCTCCGATAGACTCACGTGAATGCCCGGTTGCCTCATGAATAAATTGCCTAAATCTTGATAAATCCAACATTCCTCCCATGCCAAATACTCTGCTTCTGTCAAATCCTGAAACTTTGTATGTAATGTAAGCCATTGGATCTAATGGATTGGTAACTGGAATTATCATGGAATCGTCTGCATATTTTTTCACATTTTCTACCACACTTTTTACAATTGATGCATTTATTTTCAAAAGATCCATTCTAGTCATTCCAGGTTTTCTTCCAGACCCTGCAACTACCACCACCACTTTTGATCCCTTCATGTCTGCAAAATTATTTGATCCTTTTACTTCAACATCTATTCCCTGCTCAGATAGCATGTGATTGATATCCATTGCTTCTCCTTGTGGAAGCCCTTCTGCGACATCTAGCAATAAAATTTGATCGTCTAATCGTTTTAAAGCTGAGAACAAGGCCGCATCTCCGCCTACTTTGCCTGAACCAATAATGGTAATCATGAAAATCGATGTTGGTTTTGAATAATTAAATCTAGTGATGACCCCCATATCTGGGCCGAGCCTGAAATCTGTGAAATATTAGTCGAATTTATAAGTATTTTTAATAATTTTTAATCATGGTTCTTGTAATTGATCCCCAGATTGCAGGCATATCCGGAGACATGTTTCTTTGCTCACTAGTGGATCTTGGTGCTGACAAAAATAAGATTATTACAGGAATCAAGAAATCAGAAAAATTCCTAGCAAATTCTTCAATAAAAAAAATTGATTTTGAAAAAATACAAAAACATGGAGTTGAATCCCTTCATCTAGTTTTAGAAATTGATGAAGATATTCATCAAAGAAAAGGCTCTGAAATTAAAAATGCAATTTCTGAATCTGCGCAAGAAATCAAGTTGTCATCAACAGCAGCGTCTTTTGCAGAATCATGCATTGATACCCTAATTTCTTCCGAATCTAAAATTCATGGAATTCCTAAGGAATCGGTTCATTTTCACGAGGCATCCGGCATAGATACTCTGGTGGATGTTATTGGAATCGCAATCGCACTGGAGGATTTAGGCTTGTTTGATGAAAAAATCATTTGTTTACCCGTTGCAGTTGGAGGTGGTTCTGTAACCTTTTCACACGGCACCATGTCAAATCCGGCAAGTGCAATTCTTGAGATTTTCAAAAATTCAAGCTTGGAAATTAAAGGAAATGATGCAAATGAAGAACTTACAACTCCAACTGGGGCCTGTATTTTGGTGAATTTGGTGGATGAATCTGTAAAATATTATCCTCAATTGAAATTGGAATCCATTGGATATGGTGCTGGGCAAAAAGATTTTCCAACTTTTTCTAATGTTCTAAAAATTGTAAGAGGAACTACCCCTGAATTAATCGTGGATTCTGTAAAAATCCTTGAAACAAATGTTGATGACGTTTCAGGTGAGATTTTGGGTAATTTGATTGAAAAAATCATGGACAAAGGAGCCCGAGATATTTCAATTTATCCTGGAATCACAAAGAAAGGCAGACCTACAAATCTTGTTTCTGTAATTTGTGATAATGAAAATGTTGATAAAATTATGGACTCTCTAGTTTTAGAAACTGGAACCTTGGGAATTAGAATTTCAGATTCTAGCAGATTCACTGTTCCTAGAACAAAACACGATGTTTCAATAACTTTGAATGATCAGTCATTTCAAGTTCATTACAAAAAATCATCATTTAAAGGACAAATTGATTTTAAGATAGAATTTGATGATCTGAGAAAAATTTCCAATGTGCTTGATAAATCAATTAAAGAAACAGATGTATTATTGAGAAAAGAAATTGAAAAATTGGAGGCTGATTTTGACAAAACTTGATGATCTTGAAAATTGGTTTGAGAATACAGGCAAAGTAATGGTTGCACTTTCCGGTGGTGTTGATAGTGCACTTGTTGCATATGCCGCATTTCAAAAACTTGGCAGTTCTGCAATTGCAGTAACTGCTGATTACAAGACTCTGTCTTCAGAAGAACTTGGCACTGCTAAACAGATCTGCTCTGAAATAGGCATTAGGCAGCTATTTTTGGATTATAATGAACTTGAGAATGAGGATTTTACTAAAAATGACTCTGATAGATGCTTTCACTGTAGGATGGAATTAGGTGACCGTTTGATTAAACTGGCAAAAGAGCACGATGTGGAGATTATAGTTGACGGGACCAATCTTGATGATTTAGGTGATTATAGGCCTGGAATTGAGGCTCTAAAACAAAATGGAATTAAAAGCCCTTTGGTTGAAACCAATTTTTCCAAATCCCAAATTCGAGAAACTGCCCAAATGATTGGATTATCTGTATTTGACAAGCCATCAAATTCATGTTTGGCTTCGAGAATTCCTTGGGGTCAACGAGTGACTGCTGAAAAATTAATCCGAATTGAATTTGGTGAAAATATAGTTAAACAACTCACTAAAGTGAAACAGGTTCGAGTTCGAGATATTGACGGTTCAGCGAAAATCGAAGTTGAAAAGCAAATGATCTCCCGATTTGATGAAACTATCTTAAAACAAATCACCGAAAAATTACAGATGATTGGTTTTATTTCTGTTGAGATTGATCCGGAAGGCTATAAACCCGGAAAAATTAATGTGATTACAGATTGATATATCTAGATAATGCCGCATCTACCCAAATCCATGAGGATGTTTTAGCTTCAATGCTGCCCTATCTTAAAGATCAGTATGGTAATGCCTCATCCCTCCATCGGTATGGTCGATTGGCACGAAAAGCCATTGAAAAAGCTAGAAAACAAATTGCATCATTGATTAATGCTGATCCTTCTGAAATTTTACTCACTTCCGGAGGTACTGAATCAAACAATACTGTGTTGAGAGGAATCACGATGAATGGTGCTGCTGCATCCAATCAAATTATTACTTCTTTGATTGAACATGATGCAATTCTAGAACCCTGTAAAAAACTAGCCCAAAATGGATTTGATATTGATTATTTACCTGTAGATAAATTTGGAACTGTTGATCCACTGGAATTAAAAAAACATCTATCTGAGAAAACAGGTCTTGTTTCTATTATGTTTGGAAATAATGAAGTTGGTACAATACAACAAATTTCACAGATTGCCAAAATCTGCAATGCTAACAAAGTCCAATTCCACACTGATGCCGTTCAAGCTGTAGGCAAAGTTCCTATTGATGTTAAAGAGTTGGGCATAGATTTACTATCTATCTCTTCTCATAAACTTCATGGCCCGAAGGGTATTGGTGCGTTATATATCAAAAATGGAATCAAAATCAATCCTGTCATGTTGGGTGGAGGACAAGAACATGGATTACGTTCTGGAACTGAAAATACTGCTAATATTGTTGGATTTGGAAAAGCATGTGAAATTGCAAAAAATAATCTAAATGAAAATCTTGAATATGTGACAAAACTTCGAGATATGTTAATTGAAAAAATATTGCATGAAATTCCCCAAGTGACTTTGAATGGAGATCCTATATCCAGATTACCAAATAATGTCCATCTCACCTTTCTTGGCATTAATGGTGAAGATCTTATTATCAAACTTGATGAATATGGAATTGCAGCTTCTACAGGTTCTGCATGTTCCGTTAATACTCAAAGGGCCTCCCACGTTTTGCAAGCTATGGGGTTTTCACATGAACAAATTACAGGTTCATTAAGATTGACTGTGGGGATATTCAACAATGAAAAAGAAATTAAAGAAACAATAATTTCACTAAAGAAAATTGTCAAAGAATTAAGATCTTTTTCCCCGTTTAAAGATAAATATTCTTTTGAAACTAAAGCTTAAATGTTCAATTGAATCTTATTTCTCGTAATTAAGATGGTACTCATAATCCCTATAATCAGAATCATCATTGCAATTGCACCAAATTCCGGCACTACATAAGTTCCAATTATTTCAATATCTGAATCTCCTTGTTCAAAATCAATTGTAATTACTCTTGATTCTAAATGTACTGCTGCTTCTATGTATGATATCTCGCGACTGTCTATTCGAACAATAAATTCATCATCCTTTCCATCTTGTTTTTCTGCCCCTATGAATTCTCTGGGCATATCTAATGTCATTGTTCCATCGTCTGTTGCATCTATTTGTACTACTATTCCAAATATTTTCGGATTCACTGCAATATCCTTGATTGTGGCACCTTTGATGGTGTATTTTATATCAAAAGTTCCGTAACTTCCTGCATTCACTTCAAAATTTTCTATAATCTCTTTTATTCCCGCTTTGGATGTATAAATAAAACTTGATTCTGCAATATTTCCTTCCCCGTATAATATTCTGACTGTGTGTTCACCTGAACTTCGCCATAATTGTCCTTCTGCAATAATTGTATGAGAATATGTTCCATCTTGTGCTATTGTTATTTGTGCAATATGTGCTAGATTTCCTTTCTGAACAATTTGTAATGTTGCCGGAGTATTTCCTATTAGTGTAGTTACTTTCCCTGAGATTACAATCGTATCTCCTTCATCATAGTGGTTATCATCTGTTTGAACAGAAATTAGAGATTCTTGTGCAAAGACTGAACCTGTAGATACTGTTAAAAATAATATGATCCCGTAAAATATTCTTGAATCCACAAAGTTCCAACCGTTCATTTCTATATTTCCTTTACTATCAAAAATGAAAAAATGAAAAAAGGTGTGTGATTTCAGTATCTTGGTATGATGCTAAGTCTTGACCTTGCAGATACTGCAATTATTGAGATAATTGCTACTGCTAGAATCATGACTGCGATTGTACCAAATTCTGGAATGATCCACGTACCAACTATTTCAATTGTTTCAGCACCTGCTGGGAACATGATTGTTACTTTATTTCCAACAATTTCACATTCTGGTTCATCACATTCTTCTCCGTCTATTAGTACCGTGAAGATATCCCTAATGATTTCATTTGATGGAGTTACTGTTAATGTTCCGTCATCTTCAGCGTTGATGCTAATATCAATTGATTTGCCATTGATATTGAGAACTGAATCTGTTACTGTCCCACCTGAAATGCTAAATGGTATGCATTGATCGCTTGCTGATAACTCATTAGCACTGCATTGTTTGATCTTGTTTGGTGTTGAGTAATTTGGTATGTATTCAACCCCCCCAGTTAGTACAACTTTGGCACTGTTGCTTTTTTCAGCACTGCCATAGTTTACTTTAATGGTGTAGGTACCATCGTATTTCCATATTGCACCTGCTGTGTTTAATGTTGTCCCAAAAGTTCCATCTTCTGCTACATTGACTTGATCAATTGTAATGATGGAGTTTAAGGGACTTACAACAGTTATTGTAACTGGAAATCCGGTAGATATGTTTGCCACTTGACCTGTTACTATAATCATATCACTGTGACCATAATCTGTTTTGTCTGTCCAAACAGATATCGGAGTTGCGGCAAGCAAACTTTGCTTTGCTAATGCTTTTGCATCCTCCATGGAACACCCTACACATGCTTCTGGAATATCTCCTATCGCATATGCTGATGTTATGGTTAAAGTACCGACTATAGTCAAAAGAGCTAGTAGCGCGAACGGTGTACGATTGTTCATCTTGTTGCGATTTACATCTATCTCTATTTATGTATATTTAAAAATGGATCTGCCTAATAATTGACAGGCAAAATATGGATCTTCCCCAGATTGAAAAATCGATTATAAGTGGTTTGAACTCCCATGATGTTGGTGGAATAACCCCTTGAACTAGTAATACCTGCAAACTGCTGTCAGGCATTGTATGTTGGACTGGTCAGGCATTGACTGACATATCGGTCTTAATAGTAACAAACAAGAGATTGCGCCTGTAAGACAAGAACCAGGGACTTTGATGATGATCTGGGTACAAAGAAACCATATTTGATATCCCCCGTAACCTCGATTCTCAGTTCTTCCTGTAGATCACCTGGCATCAATAGGATTGAATAACTGTACTGAATCCAACCCAATTACAAGTTTCTCATTTTCCTTGTCAACATAAACTGCCTTCAAGCAGACCTTGTCATCCAATATCCCTCATTAACAATTGTCTTCTGATGTGTTATCACAAGTTCAGTTGCAGTATCTTGAGCCTCATATAGTTCATTTACAATTCCAACGGATCTCCCCCGTCAGCCAAATCCTCCTCACTTGGAGTTATTTGAGCTGTGGAGGCAAGCAGGAATCATCATTATTATTGGTAATATTACAGGAATCATCATTAATTTTTTTATCAAACAACTGATAAATTTTTTTATACATACGATATGATGTTATGGTTGATCGTAAATTGTTATCTGATCATACTCTGGACATCTGTTTTCTGAATTTATTATGAAATCACATCTGTTTGATTCCTTGATGCCAAATACAATTGTCTCTACTTCCTAATATTGCAGACAGAGAAATTAGGTTCGGGTACAAATATGATCTGATCATCAAAATTTAGCAACAGGATTCAACATAAACAATTCCATTTGAATTATTTAGTAAAATTACAAAGTACAATTCGGAGAATATTGGTTCCATGATTTGTGTAACAGATCACTGAAATTTATCGGGACCTGTATAAAATTTTAATCCGGAGAAGATCACTATTCCATTTGTGTCTATTATTAGACAGAATCTTAAAAATAGAAAAAAATTGTGAACTTAGTATCTTGGAATAATGCTAAGTCTTGACTTTGCAGATGCTACAATTATTGAGATAATTGCTACTGCTAGAATCATGGCTGCGATTGTACCAAATTCTGGTATTATGACTCCATCTAAGATATCCACTTCATCTGAAGCGATATATGCTGGATCATCAGATTGTTGTACCATTACAGTGTAATTACCATTTTGCATCCATAATGGTCCACCTACTGTAATCTCGGCAGCAAATTCTCCATCAAGGTTTGGTGATATCTGACCAACTGTTACTACATTTCCATTTGGTGCAGTTACAGTTAATGCGATGTCTTGACTCACCCTATCCGTCATTCCAGTAACCTCAAACATTGTAGAACCATTCTCGGCAACTATTGCATCGAGTGTAATTCCTGCATCTGTTGCAGCATTGTTTACATTTGGTGTGAAAATCCCTGTCTCTAAATTAGATTCAGTTACAGAAGTTTTTTCAGTCATACCATTTGTTACTTCAACAGAAACATTTAGTGTGTACAATGAATTTGCTCCACTACCTTGCATAGCTTGAATATCGTAAAATCCATCTTCAGTCCATGTTTTTGGTCCTATAATGAATTCTGCTATGAAGTTCCCATCATCGTCAGGTGATATTTGAGCAATTTCGACAATGTTATTTCCACTTGGAGATGTTATTTTAAAAGTAACAACTGCAACATCTGACACAGTTTTGCCGGTAACGGTGATTGTATCTGAACCTTTATCGGCAGTTGCTGTGATTGACATTCCAAGAGTTTGAGCAAAGGCATCTTGAGGAATTGAGGTCATTGAAATTAATGACAGTGCCATTAGGGCTATTGCCATTGATGTCGTTGAACGTTTGAAATTCATCCTAATCTCACCCCGTATTATTGCTATTTATGTATATTCAAAAATAGAAAAAAGATGAAATTTAGTATCTTGGTATAATACTAAGTTTTGATTTTGCAGATATTGCAATTATTGAGATAATTGCTACTGCTAGAATCATGGCTGCGATTGTACCAAATTCAGGAACTACCCATGTACCGACTATTTCAATTTGTTCAGCACCTGATGGGAATGACATGGTCAGGGTTCTACCTGTTGATGTAATTGTTTCATCAAAGTCTACTTCTTCATCATCAATCAAGATGAACAAATCTGCGTCTACCCCATCTTTTTCAGCTAATAACACCGATCTAGGAATTGTCATGGTCAATGAACCATCTTCTGTAGCCTCAATACTGATGATTAGTGAATTTTGTTCCACATCAGGTATGACGCTTATTATTTTTCCTCCTGTGATCTCATATGTTATCAAATCAGATGATCCCTCTAGAGAAATCGTCGTTGGTGTTATGTTTGAATCAACATCTCCACCTCCATTAATTGGTGACACAATAGTTGATCCACCAAATTCAAATGATGTTGTTGCTGAACGATTCTCGTTTCCATATTGGGCTGTTACTGTGTATGAGCCTTCTGTTTTCATTAGTCCTCCGCCTGCAATTACTTCTGTACTGAATTTTTTATCAGCACCAACTGTAACCTGTCCAATAAATACAAGGTTATTGTTGGGAGCTTTGACAATTACAGATACTGGAGTACCAGAATACAGATCTTTTACTTCTCCTGTTACTAGGATTATTTCACCTTCAGAATATGATGATTTGTCCGTAGTAACAACAATCGAGCTTTGTATTTGTCCAAATGCTGGTGCCATGCCGATACTTGCAATTAAAATTGCAGATAAGGCAAACACCGCTAAATGAGCTTTCATTATTTTTACGCTTGAATTTATACTATTTAAGGTTGTGCAAAAATTTATTGACAAAATAGAAAAAAGATAGTTTATTTAAATTTCAAATTACATATATATTAACCCGAGCGTGAACTTTTGACAGTTTGTCTGTTTTTATTCGTGTTACATTTAATGTTGAATTTAGGGGTATTCTGAATGGCAATTAAGAAAAATCAGGTACTGGTACCTGATCATGTCTATGTCCCAAAACATGAAATCATTACAAAACAAGAGGCAGAGGCAGTTTTGAAAAATATAACTGCAAACCGACTGAATTACCATTAATCTTTGTAAATGATCCTGCAATTTTGGGGCTTGGTGTAAAACCCGGAGATATGATAAAAATTACTAGAAAAAGTCCAACTGCCGGTAAAAGTCTCTATTATAGATATGTGGTGGAAGTCTAAATGGTAGACCCTTCCACTAAAAGATGGCCCATAATTCAGGATATTTTAAAACGTGAGGGTATTGCAAGACAACATCTAAACTCATTTGATGAATTTTTAGAAAGAGGACTTCAAAGTATCATAAATGAAGTTGCACAGATTGATATTGAGAATGCAGAATATCCATACAAAATACAATTAGGTAAAGTCAAACTCCAACAACCCAGAATGATGGAACTTGATGGTTCAATCACACACATCACTCCAGCTGAGGCAAGATTGAGAAACGTATCTTATTCTGCCCCTGTCATGATGGAAGCTAGTGTTGTAGAAGATGGAAAAATTTTAGAATCTAGATTTGTACATATTGGAGATGTACCAGTAATGGCAAAATCAAATGCATGTATTCTACATAACTTTTCTTCTCAAAAATTAATTGAACATGGTGAAGATCCACAGGATCCTGGCGGTTACTTTATCATCAATGGTTCAGAACGTGTAATTGTCGGATTAGAAGATCTTTCCTACAACAAAATAATTGTTGATAGAGAAACTGTTGGCGGTAACATTGTTTTCAAAGCTAAAGTATATTCTTCAATTGTCGGTTATCGTGCAAAACTAGAACTTGTAATGAAAAACGACGGTTTGATTGTAGCTAGAATTCCAGGCTCTCCCGTTGACATCCCTGTTGTCACATTAATGAGATCACTTGGATTGGAATCTGACCGAGAAATTGCATCTGTAGTTTCACTAGTTGATGAAATTCAAGATGAATTGGAAGGCTCTTTTGAAAAAGCAGGGGATGTCCCAACATCAAAAGATGCGATTGTCTATATCAGTAAAAGAATTGCACCTGGAATGTTGGAGGAATTCCAGATTAAACGTGCTGAAACATTACTTGATTGGGGACTTTTACCACATTTGGGCAAACATCCAGAAAACAGAAAAGAAAAAGCCCAATTCTTAGGTGAGGCAGCCTGTAAATTATTAGAATTAAAACTCGGTTGGATTACCCCTGATGATAAAGATCATTATGGAAACAAAGTAATCAAATTTGCAGGACAAATGTTGGCGGATCTATTTAGAACCGCATTTAGAAATCTGGTTAGGGATATGAAATATCAACTTGAGCGTTCCGGCCAAAAACGTGGAATTAATGCAGTGGCTGCGGCAATACGTCCGGGGATTATTACTGATAAATTAAACAATGCAATTGCAACCGGAAACTGGGGGCGAGGACGTGTCGGTGTTACTCAATTACTTGATAGAACCAACTACCTTTCAACAATCAGCCATCTTAGAAGAATTCAATCTCCGTTAAGCCGGACTCAGCCAAATTTTGAAGCAAGAGATTTGCACGCAACACACTTTGGACGAATATGTCCTAGTGAGACCCCCGAAGGCTCAAACTGCGGTTTGGTTAAAAACTTGGCATTATCTGGAATCATTTCAGTTAATGTTCCATCTGAAGAAATTATAGAAAAACTCTATGATCTCGGAGTTGTTCATTTCTTTGATGCAAAAGAAGATCTGAAAAAAGATGGAGCTAGAATATTTGTAGATGGAAGATTAATTGGATACTATAAAGATGGTGGAGATCTAGCACAATCTCTTAGAGAATTAAGAAGAAATTCCAAGATTCATCCACATGTTGGAGTATCTTTCCACAAATCCAAAATCAAAGGATCCACAAAAAGACTGTATGTCAATTGTAATGCGGGCAGAGTACTTCGTCCACTAATTATTATCAAAGATAACAAACCATTACTAACTTCAGAACTATTGGATAAAATTTCAAAGAAACTACTTTCTTGGACTGATCTTTTACGGATGGGCGTCTTGGAAATGATTGATGCAAATGAAGAAGAAAATTGTTATGTTACTTTAGACGAAAAAGATGCCAAGCAACATACTCACTTGGAAGTTTTCCCACCATCTATTCTAGGTGCGGGTGCTTCAATAATTCCATATCCGGAACACAACCAATCTCCAAGAAATACATACGAATCTGCAATGGCAAAACAAAGTTTAGGATTTTCCACTCCTATGATGAATACCAGTACATATGTTAGACAGCACTTTATGCTATATCCCCAAGTTCCAATTGTTAATACAAAAGCAATGAAGCTTTTAGGATTAGAAGATAGACCTGCAGGACAAAATTGTATTGTTGCTGTATTGCCATTTGACGGTTATAATATTGAAGATGCAATTGTACTAAGTAAATCATCAGTTGATAGAGGTCTTGGTAGAACTTTCTTTTATAGAATCTATGATGCTGAAGCAAAGCAATACCCTGGTGGAATGCGTGATAGCTTTGAAATTCCCAATGCTGAAGACAACATTAGAGGTTACAAAGGAGAACGTGCATATAGATTACTTGAAGATGACGGTGTAGTTGCATCAGAGGCTCCGGTTAAAGGTGGAGATATTTTAATTGGAAAAACCAGTCCTCCAAGATTCATGGAGGAGTACAGAGAGTTTGAATCCGGTCCATACAGACGGGATACCTCAATTGGTGTGAGACCTTCTGAAACCGGAGTAATTGATACTATAGTCATGACTCAATCAAATGAAGGAGGAAAAATGTATAAAATTAGAGCAAGAGATATGAGAGTGCCTGAGATCGGTGATAAATTTGCATCAAGACATGGACAAAAAGGCGTACTTGGAATTTTAGCTAAAGCCGAGGACTTGCCATATACTGCAAACGGAATGTCACCTGACGTTTTGATCAACCCCCACGCATTCCCATCAAGAATGACAGTTGGTATGATGATGGAATCTATTTGTGGCAAGGCAGCTGCATTACGTGGAAAAAGATTTGATGGTTCTGCATTTGTTGGAGAAAAAATGGATGAGGTCAAAGAAGTAATGGATGCACACGGCTTTGAATATTCTGGTAAAGAAACAATGTATGATGGCAGGACTGGAAAACCATTCCCGGTAGACGTTTTCATAGGAGTTGTATATTATCAAAAACTACACCATATGGTTGCAGACAAAATACATGCAAGAGCTCGTGGACAGGTCCAGATGTTAACTAAACAGCCAACTGAAGGAAGAGCAAGAGGCGGTGGACTAAGATTTGGTGAAATGGAAAGAGACTGTTTAATTGCTTATGGTGCTTCCATGATTCTTAAGGATAGGCTGTTAGACGAGTCTGACAAGTCAGATATCTTTGTATGTGAAAGATGCGGATTAGTTGCATATCATGACGTTAAACAAAGAAAATATGTTTGCAGAGTCTGCGGCGATAAAGCCAAAGTATCTTCTGTATCTGTAGCTTATGCCTTCAAATTACTGTTACAAGAAATGCAAAGTCTTAACGTTGCACCCCGATTATTGATCAAGGAGAAAATCTAATGTCTGTTCAAGCAATTAAAACAATTGATGGAATTCGTTTTTCAGTATGGTCCCCTACTGAAATTAGAAAATACTCTGTAGCTGAAATTACTGCTCCTGAAACATATGACGAAGATGGAATGCCCGTTCAGGGCGGTCTTATGGATGGTAGATTGGGAACTCTTGAGCCCGGACAAAAATGTCTTACATGTGGAAATACTGCCGCAAGATGTCCTGGACACTTTGGACATATTGAACTTGCAGAACCGATTTTACATATTGCATTTATTGACAACATTTACAAATTATTACAATCAACATGTCGTTCATGTGCAAGACTCAAAGTACCGCAAGAAGATCTTGAGGCATTCAAAAAAATTAAAGACAAACATGCAGCATATACCGTAGTTTCACAAAAACGTATTCCAGAACAAATTATTGAAAAAGCTAAAAAAGCAAAAGAATGCCCTCATTGTGGAAAAACCCAATACGAGTTGATCTTTACAAAACCAACAATCTTTGTAGAAAAAACTGAAATTGGCGAACACAGATTATTGCCAATTACAATTAGAGAAAGATTCTCACAAATCATCGATGAAGATTTAGCATTATTATCATATGATCCAATTACTGCAAGACCTGAATGGTTTATTCTACAAGCATTACCTGTTCCTCCGGTAACTGTTAGACCTTCAATTATTCTTGAAACCGGCATTAGATCTGAAGATGATTTGACGCACAAAATGGTGGATATCATCAGGGTTAATCAAAGACTAAAGGAAAGTAAGGAAGCAGGTACCCCGCCATTAATTGTACAAGACTTGGTTGACCTGTTACAGTACCATTCCACAACATATTTTGATAACGAAGTCTCTGGAATTCCGCAGGCACACCATCGTTCTGGACGTCCTCTCAAAACGTTAACTCAAAGACTAAAAGGAAAAGAAGGAAGATTTAGGGGTTCATTATCGGGAAAGAGAGTTGACTTTTCAAGTAGAACTGTCATTTCCCCTGATCCCAACCTGGATTTATCTGAAGTTGGTGTTCCTGAACAGGTTGCAATGAAACTAACTATTCCTGAAATCGTAACTGCATGGAATATTGACAGAATGCGAACACTAGTGATCAATGGACCTGAAAAATTTCCGGGTGTAAACTATATTGTAAGACCAGATGGTGTAAAGATTAGATTAGATTTCGTAGAGGACCGTTCTACAATTGCCGAAACACTTGAAATAGGATATTTGATTGAAAGACATCTTGCAGATGGTGATATTGTAATGTTCAACAGACAACCATCCCTTCACCAAATGTCTATCATGGCCCACTATGTTAGGGTACTTCCAGGTAAAACTTTCAGATTACATCCCTCTGTTTGTCCCCCATACAACGCAGACTTTGATGGTGATGAGATGAATCTTCACGTACCTCAAAGTGAGGAAGCAAGAGCCGAGGCAATTCTTTTGATGAGAGTTCAAGATCAACTGATCTCTCCTAGATATGGTGGACCAATTATTGGAGCACTAAGAGACTTTGTAACTGGTGCATATCTTCTCACTAAAGACGATACTATTTTGTCTGTGCAAGAATTTTCAAACTATGCAATGCTTGGCGGATATGCGAATCCTCTTCCAAAACCTGCAACTAAAAATAAAGATGGACCTGCATATACTGGAAAACAATTATTCTCATTATTCCTTCCAAAAGACTTTAACTATGTGCTTACGTCAAAATGGTCAAAAGGAACTAAAGGTCCTGAAAAAGACGTCGTAATTAAAAATGGTGAATTAATCAGTGGGGTTATTGACAAGACATCAATCGGTGCTGAAGAACCAGAGAGTATTTTGCATAGAATTACAAAAGATTATGGAAACGGTGTTGGTAAGAATTTCTTAAACTCTGTTCTAATTATGGTAAAACAATTCATCACTCATTATGGATTCAGTTATGGTTACGGTGATCTTGAAGTACCAGAAAAGCATGTACAGCAAATTCTAGATGATATTCAAGAAACCTATGATATTGTCGCTGATCTGACTGACCAATACAACAAGGGAACGCTAAAACTAACAAGAGGTATGAAAGCTGAAGAGGCTTTAGAGGCCTACATTGTTAATGAATTGGGCAAAGCAAGAGAGAAAGCAGGAGCCACAGCAAATGATTCTCTTGATGATAGTAATGCCGGAAAAATTATGGCGACCACAGGTGCCAGAGGTTCGGCATTAAACGTTGGTCAGATGGCAGGTGCCTTGGGTCAACAATCAAGAAGAGGAAATAGGATGAATGACGGTTATAGTAATCGTGCATTAACACATTATCAAGAACATGATAGCAATCCGGATGCACATGGATTCGTAAAATCAAATTACAGGACAGGTCTTACAGCTTTGGAATTCTTCTTTCATGCAATGGGTGGACGTGAGGGACTAGTAGATACTGCAGTCAGAACCCAACAAAGTGGCTACATGCAGCGCAGGTTAATCAACGCTTTAGAGCACATTAGATTAGAATATGATGGAACGGTAAGAGATCCACACGGCCACATCGTCCAATTCCTATATGGTGAAGATGGAATTGACGTACAAAAAAGTGATCATGGTGAAGCATTCAATGCAAGCAGATTGGCAGAATCACAAACCATTATTGATTCGGGCAAGAAAGCAACCAAGGAAGAAATTGGCACACTAGCCAAAAAATACACAAAGACGTTTAATCCAAGGTTAACCATGCTTCTAACTGAGGCTTTACAGAAATCTAACTTGAGTAAAGAAGGTGTTGAAAAAGTATGTAAGAAAGGATTATCCCTTTACAACAAGGCCAAAGTAGAACCTGGTCAGGCAGTAGGAATTATCACGGCACAATCCATTGGCGAACCTGGCACTCAGATGACTTTGAGAACTTTTCATTTTGCAGGAATTAAAGAAAGAAACGTTACTTTGGGTCTTCCTAGATTAATCGAGTTAGTTGATGCTAGAAAGAAACCTGTAACCCCAACAATGGATATTTACCTTGATGAGGAATCAAAGAAATCCCGAGAAAAGGCAATTCAGGTTGCAAGAAACGTATTACAAACTAAAGTTAGTGCATTGATTGCTGATACTGAAACGGATTACTCTACAAACATCAAATTAGTTTTGAGTACTAACAGACTCAATGAAAGAGGGTGCTCGATTTCAGAAGTGGAATCGGCACTTTCATCCAATAAGAAATTCAAGATGGAGGTTACAGGAGAATTAATCACTCTGAATTTGGTTGACGAGGCTGATACTGCAACTGCTATTGCAATTAGAAACAAAGTTCTAAACACCACTGTTAAAGGAGTTCCGGATATCGAACGGGTTACATTGGTTCAAAAAGACGATGAATGGGTTATTCAAACAACCGGTTCCAACATTGCCAAAGTGCTTGAGGTAAAAGGTATTGATAAAAACAATGTACGCACTAATAATGTGTTTGAAATTGCAGGAACTTTGGGAATTGAGGCTGCAAGAAATTCATTGATTGATGAACTCAATCATACTTTGGGTGATCAAGGATTGGAAGTTGATAATAGATACATTATGTTGGTATCTGATTTGATGTGTTCCCGGGGATACATGCAGCAGATTGGACGACATGGAATTGCTGGTACTAAAGACAGCGTCCTTGCAAGAGCGGCATTTGAAATTACAGTTCCAACAATTGCACATGCTGCACTTGGTGGTGAAATTGAACAACTCAAAGGTATCACTGAAAATGTAATTGTTGGAAGTAACATTCCTATTGGAAGTGGTACTGTTGACTTGTACATGCAAGTCTCCAAAAAAAAGTGATTTGTTTTCAATAGTTTGAACTCACTTGATTTACAACACTCTACATGAAAAATAAAATCATATTATTTACAATTGTTTCCTCATCTATTTTCCTTTTGCCCCGTGCATGCAAATGCTTACATCTGTGTTGAGAAACTTTCTTCATGGGCAGATCATGCAGGAAATGTAATGTATGAATCAACAACACAAGCTTGGCCGGATGTAAATTCGGGATTGATCTTTCACAGAGTTGGGTCGTCTCCTCAGATGTTGATTTTTCAGTTTGCCGGGTTGAAGAAATCACCAAATACACAATTAAAAATTCAATTATGCATGGACTGCTAGATTCTTTTTGAAAAAGTTAAACTATTACATGAAACTATGAAGGGACATTAATACAAAATTTGATAAAATTTCAAATTAACAAGAAATTCTCTTCCTAATTCCTACAATAACAACTGCAGGGATTCCAACATACATCATTGCATTTAGTATAATTAATGAGATACCATATCCCAAAACTTTTGCTTCAGAATCCATATCAACATGGTTCAAAATCGATATGGAACTAATCATCGGAGTGATTGCAATCTTTACTGCTTCGCGAAATACCTGATTTTCACGCTCATAATCTGCAATTACTGGACTAAATGAGTAGTAGAAATCATTAAAGTATTTCATAAATAAAGTCCCTGATTCTGTTTGAAGCAATGAATTATCCCGCAGTTCTCGTAACTGTTGTACCTGCGGTGCTAGTTCTGAACCATATGCTGCAGTAGCTACAAGACAACCGCCTCCAGAATCTTCTGATGGCTGACTGGGATCTGTTCTTGGTATGTTGTAATCAATTGCATTTAATGTCACAGATACAGATATGTCTGCAGAAAACGGTATGTTGGCCGTCTCCATACTGATGTTTTTCTCAAGTAGTAATCCACTATTTTTTTCAAAAAATGATTCATCAATTATCTTCATTTTACCGTCATTCTCATACAACTCTATTTGTTCAGAATACATCTTGATCCCGGCTATCTCTTCGTAACCCGAGTATGAGCCCAATCCGCTAACAAAATCAGTGGTTTCAAATCCTACCACTTCATATTCATTATCAGCGTCTGTAAAGATATCCCCTATCTTGACATTAACGGGAATAAAGTGTTGAATAAAAGTAAACGAATCATTTGCCATAGGATGTTCATGTTCTTCTCCATTACAGAAGATTGAACTCTTAATCGTTGGATTATTGTCGTGCACTTTGATAATTTCAAATTTATTCCATTCTACATCTGAAAAAGCACATCCAATTTCAATGAATTCATAATCGCTTTTCAGCGCATTTACTATTCCAAACGATCCATTGCCAGATATATTCACCTTGTACTTTACCCAGTCTCCTTTCTTGAGACCAATTTCACCCGCTAGAATATCTGTCGACGAGACCGATTGTTCCTTTGGGAATTCTTCTGGAAATTTACTCTGCTTTAATTCCAGATTTTCCCCCCAATCTGCAATTATAGGATCAACTAGCTGTTTTATTGCAAATTTATGCAAATCCCTGGATTTTTCCAGCTCTTCTAGCCATGCCATCTTATCCTCACCACACATTGTAAATCCAGAATCCCGTATCGGAACTGTGTCAATCTCGTTTTTCTTTTCAGAATAATCTGTTTTTATATATGATAAAAGTTGGCTTTTTCCATCACGGAGAAATTCAAGATATTTTGCTGAAATCTGAATCATTAATTTTTCTTCTTCAGGAGTCAGATTCGCGTCTGAATAAAACACCGCAAACTCCTCAGAGGATATTATCGAGTTTACAAAAGCGGTCGCACTCTGGGATTTTTGATAGTCAATTTTCTTGATATATCCTTCAAATTCTTGGCTTGTTTTGTATTCTTCAAACAGTCTTGTAAAACCTGCCCTGTATGAGAGTTCCATCTCGGAAATTTCCCCAACAAGAGGACATACTTCCATGCCATCTGATGATTCCTCTGAAGATTCGGGGCTTTGAGCAAGAGCAGATAATGGCAGAAACAAAACAAGGGATATTGCAAAAATAATTCCCGGATTCATAATCCTTCTTATTCATTGTGGAATTAACTGTTTTGTTGTACGATGGTAAAAACAATAGATTGGATTGATTCAAAATACCTCATTTTACAAAGAAAATTCCGTATGACATTTCCAACAACCCTGCAGATGCCCTTAAAATCATCGAGACCCATAAAAGACATTCACAAAAAGATACGAGAATTTGACTGCTATGATTTTCAAGATTTCAGAGAAGAATCCTATTACCTGTCGATTATTAGACATAACCACATGTTGAAATGCCTAAATATGGCTCAATTAGGTTGAAATTGTAGAAAATTGCTTAATCTGTTATCCTTTTCATTTAACAAGTATCTCGAAACTGACAATTTGTACGTGCAAGTAAGCAAGAAAAAATGGGAGTAAAAGTTCGAATAAGTGATAATTATGGCAGATGAAATTTCTAATTTGATGAATAGTGGCAAAGATAAAGTTGTATTACTAAGATTGAGAAATACAAAAACTATTCAAGGTATACTCAAAGATTTTGATATCCACATGAATCTTACACTGGATGATGCTGAGGATATTTCCGAAGAAAGACATGAGAAACTAGGAAAAATATTACTTCGTGGTGATAATATTTTAGCTGTTTCATTACCAGACGAAGAATCCTGAAGATTATTTATCAAACAATAAATTCAATGGATTTCAATTTTTAACATGTTGCATTTCTTTCTCCTTCCTTTGATTTTACTCCCTGCATTTGGAGAATCTATACCTGATTACAATAATCCATATTCTCCAATTTTTACTGACAAGTCTGTATATTCGTGGACTGACAAAATGAAAATTACTATATTTTCTCCAAGCTGGAATACTAATAATCACCTCATTGATTCAATTGGAGAAACTGATGAACATTCAATTAAAATTGCTACATCTGAAAATTCCCTAGAACCATATCGGTTTACTGAAACTACCGCAAATTCTGGTATTTTTACTGCAGAAATAATTCTTACAGGTTTCCCTCATGATGCTGATGGTGATGGATCTTTTGATACAACACCTAGGACTATTGGGAACGGTCCCACTAGTGGATTTTTAGAAGTTGATAGAGATTCTGCAATAACTATCTCCTTTGAGTTTGCAGATGGTGTTGTATTGACTGAATCTGTTCCAGTTAGTTGGAATGTTGGAACTGTTAACTTTACTGAAGATATTTTCTATTTGGAAAATTCTGCAATGGTTCATGTCGTTGATGCTGATATGAATTTGAATCCTGAAGCATTAGATAATCTATCAATACAATTTTTTTCTGATTCTGATGTTGCAGGAATTGTTGTAAATGCCGTGGAGACATCCGAACGCTCAGGTTCTTTTGTTGCAACCGTTTTACTATCCCAAAATTCCCCTTCTAGTGGAAATAGACTCTATTCCCTATCTGGAGATAAAATTTATGCCAAATATGATGACTATACTCTTCCTAAACCTTACTCTGAATCTGATAGTTTAACAATTGAATCTAATACATTGGTTGATTTGTCTATTTCACCAATTGAGCGAATCAAAAATTCATCAATTGCTTTTTCTGATGTATTTGGAGACCCTTTACAATCCTTCTCACAAAATATTCAAATGCAAATAGTCGGTGTAATTTCAAATGAACAAGATTTTAAACAAAAATTTATTCATATGTTACAAGTAAAAAATGATAAAAATACTGTTGAATCTTTATCATGGATTCAGGGAGAAATTTCTTCACAACAAAATTTGAATATTTCACAATCATGGACTCCAAAAAAATCTGGAATTTATAAAATAGAAACCTTTGTTTGGAATTCAATAAATGATCCAACTCCTTTGTCTCCATCCCTATCTGCCTTGATAACCATTTCATGAAGAGAATAATTTCTTTGTGATTATTAAATGAAAATTTATATTTTTTCATATGTGTTGGGAATTGCATTGCGAGCCATCTTTGTTAACCGCATTTTCTTCTGATGATGATGCAACAGGTATTGTATTTTCAACTTTGGGTTATCTATCTGTTTAGATCCCGTGTACACGCTTATTTGATAACAGAAAAACCATTGTTACGTTTTAGAGAAATCATCAAAAGTACAGTTAAAAATTCAATTATACCAGCCGGACTATTTTATAAATTGATTCTCTTATATCCTGTACTTTGTTTTTTCAATAAACCTATAAAGCCCTGTTAAGAGGATCGTCTTAAGGAAAACACATGAGTAAGATACTTGAAAAATCATTACGAGATGCTCTAAAAGAAGACAAATTAACAATGGGCACTAAACAAGTTTTGAACTCTATAAAAAATTCCAAGCTAATCATATTGTCTCAATCAATTAAAAAAGAAATGTTTGAGAAAATTGAATCTGATGCAAAAAAAGAAAAAATACCCCTAGTAAACTTTCAAGGAACATCAGTCGCATTAGGTAGACTGTGTGGCTTGCAATTTAGAATTTCAACAATTTCATTTACATCTATAGATGATGCAAACATCAAATCAATTTTAAAAAACATAGAGGCCGGGGGGAAAAAATGATTAACTATAATTTATTTAATCAAAGTTTAAATGAGACATTTTTTGTTCGAAGATAAAAAGGAATTCTAATGGTACAATCAATTAAACTCTCAACTGATCAAATGCGATTAATGTCACTTTTTCAAAATGTCACTGGTGCAACAGCACGTGACTGTGTAGAGGACGAGAAACAAGACCGAGTAATTTTTGTAGTTAATACTGGTAAAATGGGGCTTGCTATAGGCAAGGGCGGCATGCATATCAAATCATTGCAGAATATTGTAAAGAAAAATGTTGAATTGGTAGAATTTGATGATGATCCTGCAAAATTTTTGTCCAATTTGCTTAATTCAAAACTGATCTCTGAAGTAAAGATAAATGAGCGAGCTGATGGGACAAAGCAGGCAATAGTAATGGTAGACCCAAGAAAGAAAGGAATTGTAGTTGGACGGGATGGCAGAAATGCTGAGAAAGCAAGACTACTTGCAAAACGATATTTTGATATTAGCAGTGTATTGATTAATAGTCCTGAACGTGCGACTCTGGAGATGTAATATATGAGAAAATCACCCCTTGGATTATTTGCTGGCAGGGTTCTTACAATTAAAAAGAAAAAACAAAGATGGGCAATCTCTACTTTCAAAAGAAGAAAATTAGGTATTGATAAAAAGGCAGATCCTCTTGGAGGAGCTCCACAAGGACGTGGTATTGTTTTAGAGAAGGTAGGTATTGCTGCAAAACAACCAAACTCTGCAATTAGAAAATGTGTTAGAGTTCAATTAATTAAAAATGGAAAAACTGTAACTGCCTTCTTACCCAGAGATGGTGCAATGAATTTCATTGATGAACACGATGAAGTTCACATTCAAGGCATGGGTGCGACACAAGGTGGTGCAATGGGGGATATTCCGGGTGTTAGATTCAAAGTATTCAAAGTAAACGGTACGGCATTGCATGAGTTAGTCATTGGTAAAAAGGAGAAACCTAGGAGATAGAAATGGCACAAACCAAAAATTTGTTGTTATTTAGAAAATGGGATTTGTCTGATATTGAAGTAAAAGATCCTGGATTAAAAACTGCCATCTCATTGAGAAAACAGATCCTGCCTTACACTTATGGACGTTCTGCATTAAAGAGATTCAATAAAGCAGATGTTAACATTGTTGAAAGATTAATCAACAAAACAATGCACTTTGGAAAGAAATATGCAAAGAATACAGGTAGAATGACTGGTAAGAAAACCAAACTTCTCAACACCGTAAAAACATCATTTGATATCATTGCATTAAAAACTGGACAAAACCCTGTTGAAGTTTTAGTGAGGGCCGTAGAATTCTCTGCTCCTAATGAAGATACTACAAGAATTGTATATGGTGGCACTGTTTATCACGTTTCAGTTGATGTTGCTCCTATTAGACGAGTTGATTTGGCTTTGAAATTTATTGCCGATGCAATCAAGGAAGCAACTTTCTCAAATCCAAAACCAATTGAAGAACACATGGCTGAACAACTAATACTTGCAGCATCAAATGATTCAAATGCTCCTTCTGTTAAGAAAAAGAACGAGTTAGAACGTATTGCTCAAGCATCAAGATAGAGTCTTACACAACTATAATGTTTTATCAGTAGCCCGAGGCAGATTCGAACTGCCGTCTCCGCCTATCCACTCTTGAGATCCAGAGGGCAGAATCCTTGACCGCTAGACTATCGGGCTACTAGAATAAATTTTGATGCTTTAGAATATATTCATTTGTTGTAATTATTTTAGTCTGACTTCGTGAATCGCAGTTGCATAGTTACATGCTGCTTTTAGTCGCATGTACGGAATTAATCTGAAATGAATTGAATAGACGTTTCCCTCCTTTCTGATAATTTCTTTTTGCATTAGTGATACCAATCCTCTTGATGGAATATTGATTGAAATATTTTTTTCATTACATATTTTTTCACGTTTTTCTTGGAATTGTTTCAAAGAAAATGCAACATCGTTGATTTCTAAAATCAAAGGCCAGATAATTTCAGACCAAACAAATCTCCTGTTTTCAGTAGCTGAGGCATACTTCCCTTTTTCACTCAACATTAATAATATCTACAAAAGATGTTATAACTTGATTGTCTCAAAACGAAATTAAAGAGTCACTTGATCTGCTAGAAAAAGATTGGGATGTCGATCCAATTCTCAGAAAATTTATGCTGGGGGGAGTCTCTGATGTATCTGACTATTCAATCAAAGTCAAAGATGTGGTTTTTCATGTCCCCTATCTGAATTCTGAAAAAAAATATATTTTATGGAAGTGTTTCTGGCCTGACTGTCACAACTGTTGTGACAGACAGGGAAGACTCCCGTTGACATCAGATGATTTAATCACTATTGGAAAAGGCCTGAAATATCAAAAACACGCAGATTTCATAAAAAATGAAACGCTTGTGGCAACTTATCAAGAACCGGGGCCTTCAGGACAGATGACTACGATGACTACGATTAATCTGAAGAGAAAAAAAGATGAAACAGAAGCTGATGATGGAACCCACATCTCATGCAGGTTTTTAGATGGTGAGGGAGGCTGCAGCATGCATCCTGACAGACCGGGAGTGTGCTATCTGTATCCGTTTTCAACCTGGCTTGAAAATGAGGGTGGCACGGCACGTGTACATGCAACTTATCAATTCACAGGTGACTGTCCGGGATTTTATCTTGCAGAGAATTTGGATCCTATGAAAGATGAATTAAAGGAATATTCAAAAATTATTTACGATTACAACATGGCATCAAATCGAACCAACAGGGAAGGATTCAGCTCTGTTAGTTTTGGATAGAATCTCATTTATGACGTGTCTTGATGTTTCTCTCTCTATCTATTTTTTTTAATTAGGATGTCAGCGGATGGCATTATGCATTTACGCTTTGGCAACCTTCATCAGGTCGCCTATCTTGATATTCATGCCGAATCGGTCCTCATGTTTTTTCATATAACGAAATATTGCAATAAAGTCCGGTAGTGCCCTGAAGAAACTAAAATCTTTGTGAATTTTCGCCCTGACAAAATTGAACACCTTGGCATATACCTTGTAGTGTTTCTCAACTGCTCTTTGATATGCTGCAAAGTCATGCATATTCTCCAAGAAAATCTCAACACACTGCATTGATGGAATTATTCCCTCGCCTAGCAGTGCATATACTGTTCCAATCGATTCTCCGACACCTACAACCTTTCCTGAATAGTATGGCTTGCATCTATCTGGCGTTGCCAGTCTTATGGGTCTGCCTTTAGTTTGAATCACCTTACCGCCATGTTTCTTTAGAAATTCATCAGTTGCCTTGATGTGGTTCTTGTTGTAATCACCTGCCCCAACATGGGCGTGTTTCTCCCCTAATGGGAAATACCAAAAGTATCCTGACATGCCAGGAAACGGTTCGATGTAAAAATCATCGTATGGTACGCCGTCTTCATATTCTATTTTGTATTCGTATGTTGGTAAAAAAAAGTCATCTTTTAATCTTGGCAGATAAACCCTGTGGAATCCGGTACAATCAACTATCATGTCATATTCTGTCTCTAGTTCTTCCAGTTTTGGTGCCTTGCCGTAGATTATTTTTGAATCCTTTATGAAATCCTTGATCAGTCCTAGCTTGTCATACGTACATAATCCTTTGAGTCCGATATCGAACTTTACATCATTGTTCATCTTGACATGCATGTTCTTTCCGTCATGGATTAGAAAATCATCAAAGTTACGTCCCGTCTTTTTGCAAAACTCTGTCAGTGTCGGTTTGATTGTTCCCCACGCGCAAATCGAATCATGGTTTTCCTCCCTCATTCTCTCATATCCTACGACCTCGTGTTTGGAATCTTTCAATCGGGCCATAAGATAGGATCCTGCAACTCCCATGCCCATCACTGCAATCTTCAAGATGTTCTGCGATCAACTCAGACCTAATAAATATACTATCTGTAGGGGTTTGGCACTTGGGGGAATGGAAATGTTTAGTATATTGATGACGTGTCTGCTGAGCTGGCAGAAGATGGGACAGAATCGAGGATCAGATATACAAACCGGTGTGATGGGGGCTACCTTTTCGTCTTTTTTGCCCTAATGATTTTGTTTGTTTTTTTCTTGGAAACTGTCTTTTTTCCAGATGGGGTATTTTCAGTACCATTCGAATTTTGTTTTTTCACATAGTTACGTATTCAGGCATAGAGAACAGTACTGGAATAATATCTTGTCAGCCAAGATAAAAAATTAAAAGGCGGGGATCTGCAGAAGAACAAAAGATGTGGTTCATAAAAATACACACAGGAAGGGCGGAAATAAAGAACCGCAGGTACGCCACAAATTATGACGTTTATCAGTACATGTGATGGTATAACAGAGCAGTTTAACTCGGAGATGCAGATAATTACGGGACTGGAAAACTTTCACCCCATGTATCGTAACAGGAGATACAAGGCATATTGCTCGCTTGAAGATTTTTAAAATCTACATGCCGTGATTCTACACATCATATTCTAAAACTATGTAAAAAATCTGAAAACTTTGTATAAATTTTCATTTTATATGTGATGCATACAAAGTATGTGATTGATATCAGTTCACACATTTGGAATATGTTAGTCTAAGATCGATTAGATATAAATTCTAATATAGACTCTTTCAAGAAATTTTCTAGTTCTTTTGCAAATGAATTAAAATTAATATCATCCACATCTTGGAGGAGGAGACGTCTTTCTACACCCCATGCAAACAAATCTCCTGATTCTAATAATTTTGATTTCTCAGTCATATTATCACGATATTTCTGATACATATCAAGAGAAAATCTTAATTTCGAGATGGAATTATCTGTAATTTCTGAAAGGACTATTTCAAATTTTTTACACACTTGGTAAATATCTAAAAAGTCTCTAACCTTTACGCCTTTTCGTGTCAGTATTGCACGAATTTTTTCACACAGTATTTCCCTAGGAGCATATGTAGGAAATTTTACAGTATCAAAATACTCAGATTCTGAAGAATATAGGAATTTGAATTCATCATCTCCGGATGCCAAACTATGCAGATCATGGATTTCTATAGAATAACAAATTTGCTCCAAGAAATTTATTTGAATTTTTATCATACTTTCTGTTTTAAGAATTTTTGAATTATACCACATACACATTGTAAGCATCTTTCCCCCTCCTCCAAACTGAAAATAATGTGGATCAGCTTTGTCAAATTTGAAATCAAGATCATATTTAGATGCAATCTCTACAAAAAGTTTCCCCAATGCATCAATCTCATTTGAAATATATTTTTCAATCTGACTTTTAGATTTTCCCTCGTATACTTTTTGTTTTCTATATGTAAAATCAAGATCTTCTGAAAATCGCACATATCCTAAAAATGCTTTTATTAGACATGTCCCTCCTTTGAAGAGATAATTTTCCAAAAAATATTCGTCATTTGATAGATATGTTAGTATTTTATGTAAAATAATATCTTTCTCAATTAAATCCTTTTCTGTTATTTCAAATTTTATTGCTAATTCTTCAATTAATTTTACATTCATATCTCCATCATCTCAATAATTCGTTTTGTGGAATTTGGATAATTCTTGGAATATTTTCTTAGTTTATCGATAGAAATATTCTTTGTCCAGTCAAACAAATCATCGATTATTCTCCCATCAGGTCGTCCGTTATATTTCCATAAATAGATAAAATCAAGTATTGTTTTTTCAGGATCAGAGTATTTTACAATACCGTTGTTTTTTATTCCAAAATTTAATAATTTTTTTGAAATTTTTCTAAAATTATATTTTCTTCCTTTAATTGTTATACCATTCTGTCTAAATATGGAATCATTGAGAATATCATCCATTACAAAATACTCGTGTGTCATGTTATTTAGCTGCAGTGCCGTATGCAAGCCGTAATACCAATTTGATATTCCCTTTAATTCTAATCCTTTTGCCACTAACTCAAGATGATTGTATTTCTCATGTTCGTTGTAATAATCTGTTGCAGGTTGCACATAAAATATTCCACGAAATATTCGTACAAGATTTTTGCTTCTCTCCAGATTTTTTACAACCCCATCATAATCGTAATTTCCTCTCTTGCAATAGTTTTTTAGCTCAACAGATGTTACAAACTCTTTTTTATCGATATGTAATTTTTGTAATAGTATGGATGCTTTCATTTATATCATAATATCCACTATTTGTACTATTTTAATATATATCACAATATCCAATAAACTGGAGATTATAATATAAAATAGGCATGAATTTACTTGCAGATGTGGGACATCTGCAGACAAACGGCAATCTCAAAGGATTCCATGTCGAACAGCAGCGTAACTACACCCGTTTGAACCAGTCACAGACGATCCACATCACGTCCTCCTCCTACGGGATGTGGAGATAAAAGATGATCCAATAATCATCAAGCCCTGATTCACCTACAGAACCCTCTCGGAATTTTTTCTCTTTATTTCATGCTGATCAGCTAGTTTCTTTTTGGCAAAAATGGGATTATAGAGCGTACAAACTCCATCACGTTTTTGGTTTGAATGTATACGGTTCCTGGTCCTATGATTTCAATCACTAGTGCCTCTCCTCCAAATAGGGTGGTCTTGAGACTGCCATGTCTTGTAACATTGTAACTAGCCGTAGAACTTAGTGCGACTAGCTGATAGTTGTCAATTATCATTTTTTCACCTGCCTCTAGTTTATGTGAAATGATTCCGCCCCATGCGTTTACGAAAATCTCGCCATTACCCACAGTCTTTAGCATGAACATGTTTGTTCCAAAGATTCCCTTTGTGAATCCCTGCCACTTTGTGTCAAGTGTCAGTTCCCCAGTAGAGCCTACAAATGCGCCTGATTGAACAATGAACTCTTCTTGTATCTTGATTACTTGGATGTCACCCAGTGTGTTTCCAGTTAATCCCAGCTTGCAGTTGTCCTCTTGCGCAATGAACTCATTTACAAAAAACGATTCACCGCCAAATGCTGCCGCTTTTATGGACTTTAGAAATCCACCCTTTCTCATTTTGGTCTCCGTTTTGATGTTGCCTTTGATGTATACCATGGCGGCAGCTTCTGCTGTAACCATTTCATCTTTGTTTAATGTGAACTCGATTAATCCCATTGGGTTTTTTAGAATCTCATATTGCAATAGTTTGGTATGAAATGACTGTGATTTGAATATTTCTATGGGTGCAACAACTGTAGAATTAAACAGTTTTTGAAAATGGATTGATTTGGTGTTATTCGGGGTCGGCTACACACCACTACACATACGCAAATACTTTACTAGCATAAAGAAACCATGAACTTGTTCAAGAAAAGCAAGGTGGCTTGTTGCATAATTATGGTACCTTTCAACAAACAGTATCTTCTACCTCAATCCAACAAGATTGGCCATCCACAATAGCATATTCACCAATAAATGGTGGAGATAAAGCCAACCTAGTGGCTACTCTCCAGTCTATTTGGTAGAATACCACAATCTTTTTTTACTTTTTTTTTATCGAATAAAAACATGGAAAATCACAACGCACCAATCTTTGAATATGATGAAAGATACATCGTAAAATCAAAATATACTCGCGAAGATCTTTACAAATTACAAAAAATAGTTTTAGAACAAATGAAAATAAATCCCACTACCTATACTTATGAATTAAAGAAAATCAAGGATTATGATCAAAAAGAGATTGATATTATTTTTACAATGCTAGCAAACATAAAATAATATTTTGTAATAATGGTATGTCACAATAACATACTATCATCAAAATTTAATTTTTAATTTCATATTCTGTTATTTTCTTTTTTAACATCAATAATACATAAAATTATTGAATAAATTAACAGAACTAATACAATACATCCCATCAAAACGAGTTGCCATATCAAAAATAGTCTTTGATGGTAACAACCCAAACAAAATGACTTGATTAGATAACACTAATTTTGTATAATTATTGAGAAAAACAATCAATCTAATCTAGTTATCCAATAATTTACGATAAATCAACTGTGTTGGGATTTCTATACGAACAATTCTTGAAAATCCTGCAAATATATGATCATATCCAATACTGGATGACTGGAGAATCCATCTTGCGCATGTCTTGGATAAAGAGCGGTACTGGCATTATTGAAAATCCTGCAAAAAATCTTTTATTCTGCCAAGATTGCAGGCTTGAATGGCCTTGCATGCCTTGCTTTTTCCTTTGGATCATAGATGTCCTTATCTGACACTGAACAAACTGTTATCTCCACTCCGAACTCCTTCCTGCCAATACCGGCCAACTCTTTTGAGAGGAATTCTTTTTCATCAAACCCTTTTGATGCCAGCTTTGCCTGCTTGATAACTTCTGATTCTGAATGCAAATCCTTGATTACCTTTTGTATATAGTCTGGCATCTTTTTGGCATCTGCAGTCGTTGTATCTGCAATGAGCTGTTTCATTACAATCCCCATGTTGTTCTGACCGCCAACCATCATTTCCAGTATCCTGTAATATACTCTGGATTTGAATTCATCCGAATCTACATAGATTACAATTTTTTGCGGAGTGATCTTTGTAACTTTGAGAATATTTGAAATATCATCCATGGTTTTCCTGAGCAGTTCCTCGGATTGAATTGCCGCTGCATCATCATTTTCTTTTGAATACTCTGGCCATGGTGATTTTGATACAGGTTCCAAATATCCCAATTTTTCCCACATCTCTTCAGCTATGTGTGGTGCAAACGGGGACAGCATTGCAACTCGCACGGAATTAATCCTATATAGTATTCCTGAAACGTCTTTTCTGCCTTTTGCCTCTACTCTTTTTGCATACCAGCCCAAGTCAGACTCGAATGTAAACAAGATATCCTGCAAGGCCTCACGAAGTCTCATCTTTTCAACTGCCTCTGTGACTTGTAATATCATATTCTGGGTTTTAGATAAAATCCATCTGTCTTCTGTCTCCAAGTCATTAATTTCTGTCGTCTCTGTCTTGGAGCATCCCTCAAGAAGGGATTTCAGCCTGCCTTGGATGCCAGAGACTGACTCCATGTTAAAGTCCGCATCCTGCAGCAGCTCGGCTGATGAAATTATCGCAAGCCTGATCGGGTCAGCTCCGTGGTCTTTGATTGCGGTTCTTAACGGGATAATATTCCCCATACTCTTTGACATTTTAGCTCCATTCATCATTACAGAACCGTTAACTACGATTTCCCGTGGCCAGAGCCTCTTCTCAAATATTGCAACATGATTTAACACGAAAAATGACAGGTGATTCTGAACCAGATCCCGTCCTGAATGTCTTGAATCAACCGGATAGAAATACTGAAATTCCTTTTTTATCATGTTGATTGTATCTTCGGCAAGTGTTGATGAGGCAGAGGCCAGTCCAATATCTCCCTTGTCCAAGAACACATAATCAAAGAACTCTTTTGTTAAATGCTGAGGTATCAGCGTTCCATCATTTACAAATCTGGAGATGGTATAATATGCCATGTAGATGACACTATCTGACAGACTCTCTACAATCCAGTCTTTATCCCATGGCAGTCTTGTTCCTAGTCCCTGCTGCCTTGCACACGCCCTCTCATGCAGCCAATCAATCACATCTTTGAACTCGGTTTTGATTTTATTTGGCAAAATGACCATTTCATCAAAACAGATTCTTGCCAATTCCTTCCATTGCTCATCCCCATAATTCAAAAACCATTGGTTATCTAGTATCTTGACGACACATTCAGTTCCACAGCGACACTGAATCGGGGCATTCTCAAGTACCGGGAATTTTTCTAGGTACCCGTCTTTTAGCAGCCAATCCCTTATCTTGTCTCGTCCAAATTCCACTTTGATGCCTGCAAAATCCCCACATCTTTCATTTAGCCTGCCGCCTGTAAACTCTTTGAGGTACAGATCATTTGTGGCCTCTTCTAATTTTTGATCAGACTGATCAGATACCCCCAGTCTTTCACAGACATCCCTTGCGGGAATCTGGCCATATCCCTCGGTAGTAATAATTGGAACAGGTTCAATCTGAGAGGCAGTTTCATGGTTTTTTGCCTTCAAATCCGCCAGTGCCTGATAATCCTTTGGCGCATGAGCCGGAACTGACATTACCAGACCCGTTCCCATTCCAGGCTCTACAAACTCTGCCTCTAGTATTGGAATCTCCTGGCCGTTATGTGGTGCCACAGCAGATCTTCCAATCAGTTCCTTTCCTGCAATATCGCCTTTAACTGAAATCTCTTTTCCAAAGAATTCTATCTTCTTTGCACATTCTTCTGAAACTATCCATTCTTCATCGTCGGCCTTGATTTTTTTGTATACTGTATTTGGATTAACCCACAGATTGGTTATGCCAAAAATCGTTTCAGGTCTTAATGTTGTAACAGGAAACACGTAATCCCCAAGCTTGAATTTTATCAGATAATTTTTATCATCAATCTTTGGTTCGACATCCCCCATTGTATCGTGCTGTGATACCGGGTTTTGATCACGAGGACACCATCCAACCGGATGTGAACCTTGGATGATTCTGCCGCTTTCTTTTAGAGTTGTAATCTGCCATTCGATAAACCTTTGATAACCTGGAACTATCGTAGTAAATTCCCTGCGCCAATCAATGGAATACCCCATCTCAATCATTCCTAATTTTATCTCCGCATGGAAATAATCGGCAATCTTTATCGGCTCTACAAACGTCTTGATTATATCTTCTGGAACATGATAAATATCCCTTAATGCGTCTAGGATCTCCTTGTCTTCTGATTGAATTCTCTTTGCCATTCCCAATACCGGCGTTCCGGTGTAATGGAATCCCATTGGAAACAGCACGTTGTACCCCTTCATCCTGTAAAATCTTGCATGGACATCAGCTAGAGTGTATGTTCTACCGTGTCCGATGTGCTGTGGTGAGTTTGGATACGGATATGCAACAGTAATGAATTTTTTTGGCCGGTCATTTGGGTTTGTCTCAAAATCCTTGTCATCTCTCCATCTTTTTCTCCACTTTGATTCGATCTCATTCCAATTAATTTTCATAAACCCTCTATCCTAAAATCATTGATTTTGCCTTGAGTACTGCCTTGTCTTTTTTAGATGTATCTTTTCCTCCTCCCTGGGCGAATTTATCATCCCCTCCGCCAGAACCGCCTAGTATTGCGGAAATCTCCCTGGCAATCAAGCCTGCATTTACGCCTGACTGTCCTCCTGAATACACCATTATCCTAGTCGTAGGACCTGCGTCATATATTCCACAAAATGCCGCTTTTGCATCCCTGTTTACCAGTTTTTTGCCAAAGTTTAGGTGAAAATATTCATCATAATTCTGACTAGCGGTAAAACACAGCTTGTCCTTGATGATAATCCCGTCTAATTCACCGGATTCCCCGGCTAAAATTTTCTCTAACAATATGGGGATCCGCTCCTTTGTGATTCGCTTATTTTCCTCTCTTTGTTTTTCTAATGCCTGTCTTGCAATATTTTCTTGTTCTTGCCTCTTTGAATCTTCTTCTTGCTGTTTTACATATTGAAAAGCTGTAGGCCCTGAGACGAATTCTATGCGAACTACACCGTCCTGAATTCTCTTGCTTTTTGTAATTTTAATCAGTTCAATATCCCCTGTTTTCTTTACATGCGTTCCACCGCATGCTTCAACGTCCTTATCTTCAATTGATACAATTCTAACTGACTTTACTGGAACCACTCCCCCCTGGTAAATTCTAAATCCGTATTTTTGCTCTGCTGCTCCCCTATCATAATAGTCAACAGTCACCGGATGATTCTCTTTTATCATTTGATTAGCTGCATCCTCTATCTGCTGAACTTGCTTGCCAGTTAATGATGAATGATGTGTAATGTCCAGTCTTGCGTGATCTTCATCTTTGAATGCAGAGTGCTGCCAAATCCATGATCCCAGCACTCCTCGAGACGATGCATTGATGATGTGGGTACTTGTGTGGTTTTTAGTAATGTTGGCACGACGTGTTTGATCAACTTTACATGATACGGTATCTCCCTCTTTTGGAACCCCCTTTTCCAACTTGTGAACGATAATGTTTGCGTGTTTATCTACATTAATCACTTTGAAACCTGCAATACTGCCAAGATCCGGCTCTTGTCCTCCGCCTCTGGCATAAAATGAGGTTCTGTCTAGTACCACTTGGTCATCAAAGACCTTGATTACTTTGGCCTCAAACTCCATTGGATCATCTTTGTAAAATAAAGCCACAGTTTCTGGCAGCTCTTCTAGTGGAAGATCTGCAATCGCCTTTTTCTTTTCAGACTGGTGCAAATCAGAGAGTCTTGAGTAAAATGATGATGGGATCTCCGAAATTGCATCAACTTCCTTGAGATATTCGGGTGTAATTCCATCTGATTCGTACAATGTGATGAGTTCATCCACATTTGGTATGCCTCTCTCACGAATCTTTTCTGCCTTTTTTCTCATGTGGACTTTGGAATCCTCATATCTTGCAGATTCCAGCCTGAGGATTTTTTTGACATCTTCTCTTTTTTCATCTAGTTCCGGATAGGTATCTTTGAGATAATCCACGTGTGCATCAATTAAATCATCCATGTCCAGATTCAGGCCCAGTCTGCTAACTGTTGCATTGATTCGCCTGAGCATCATTCTGAGATTATATCCCCCACCAACATTACTTGGTAGGGCACCATCGGTAATTGCAAAAATCAACGTCCTCAAATGATCTGCAATCAGATACAATCCCTCAAGCGGCGTAATAATCCTGTCTAGTTGATCATCTGAAATTCCAGCATTCTTTACTGCAAGACGTCTTACATCATTTAGATCATCATAATGATCAATCTCCTTTGCAATTTCCGTAAAATATTTTCTCAAGATTTCAGAATCTGAATCAATTCCTGCCTTTTCAAATAATTTTTGATTGATTGGACCAAAACAACAGTCGTATGCGGTGGGTGTTCCCATGGTAATCCATGCAAATCGCTCGAGTCCCGCACCCATGTCTATTACCCGCTGATCAAGTGTGGTATGTTTTCCCAACTCTCCCTGAAATTCAGTAAATACCGCATTTCCTAATTCCAGCCCCCTGACAAAATATTCCAATGACGGACCAAACGAACCGCCGCCTGCCCAAACATCCTCTACAAAGACTACCTCCTCTTTTTTAATTCCAAACTGATTTGTCAATAGTCTAAAATCCAAGTCAACACATTCATCCTTCCAGTATCCCCCCCCCAAATCCGGAACACTGTGTTGTCCAATCATGCAAAAACTTGAAAAATGCCTCCCTGTTACTCCGACATTTTCCAAATCCTTGAAACGCAGACAGGTTTGCGGAACCACTAACGGATTGGCAGGAAATTCAAAAACGACTTTGGAGCCCATCACTCTTTGAAAGTCAACAATTGATGCAATTGTAAAAAACAGATCATCTCGCCATCTACAAACTACGGGATACCTGCTAATTGAGGTGTGATTATTTTTTACAAAAAACTCCTCGACTTGTTTCCAGGACTGTGTATAGTCAAATCTTTTACTAGTTGGAGGATCTCCAATGAATGAGTATGTATCAGTTCCATCATCCGGACACAAATTTCCATCTGCGTTTAAAGTCCAAAAGAATCTGCCACACTTGAGGCATGCTTTTCTGACAAATCCCTGCTCCTGGAACAGTCTGACATTATAGTATTTTTCAGGATCTGCTGAAAATTCTTTTAGAATCTCTCTTTTATCCAACGTTGAGCCTGCTCTAATCTAATATTAAGAATTGTCGATTAATAATACATTAAATACACTGGCTGATGAAATCTATTCATGTTTGGGAAAAAGCCTGTTTTAAAAGAAGGAACCACGGTTTTCTCAATTAAAAAAAACGGTGAATTCAATGACTTTATTTTTGGTGTAGTTACCGGCATTGACGGCAAAAAAATAGGCGTCAATGGGGTAATTGTAAATCCAATCGGTCTGAAAAACAAGATTACTCAAGGAAAGACAGGTGAGCGATCCCGGGAAATTCTTGAACATCCAACCCCTGACAATGTGGTACTGGCTCTGGTGTATAGGGTAGAACATGAAAATTATGCTGATGTACTGGATCTTGATGTTGATAAATGTGATATTATTCCTCCGAGAATCTATACCATGCTAGATGGCTGGATTCGTGAATCATTACCTGAATTCATTAATACTGTTTTATCCTTGCCGGAGGGTTCTGAGAGAGATGAGGCAAAACGAGTTTTAAGACATAGAATGGATACTTTGACAGATAAGAATCTAAAGCGAACCCTGTACTCTGTTTGCAGAAGTCTAAAAATCCTGAATTAAATTTTCTATTTCTGGGGTAACCTGTCTTCAACGCTGATCTTCTTCAGATGTGTCCAATGTGATCTAAAACATGTTCTTCTCCGAATTCAAAAAACTGCCGGTTCTGCTGCAAAACAATGATCTTGTCACCTATCTGAAAGATGATGCAGATAACTTTACAATGCCTAACGTTACATTAATTTATAATATAACATCTGATCCTAATATGAAAAAATACAACGCAATACCGCCAACCTTGATGGCAATCCTGCTGATTCCTATGGCAATGGCATTTGCGCAGCAAACATCCACAGAAGATTTTCAAGATATGGATTCTACAGGTATATCTTTTGGATCATTATTAGGAGACCGGCTATGCACCGGCTCGGATTACGAGGAGGAACCATCTGTGATGATGCTGATACCGAATGTATAGAAAATGCACCGGCTATTGTCATGGACTATCCATCTTCGATAGACTTACTTTTGTATAATCTACCAAGTATATTGCTTATTGTTGCCACAATTATTGCTGTAATTGCTGTCATTTATTATTTGAAGAAACGTTGAATAAATCACTATTTTTTTATTTTGACATATGAATAAGATTTTATTATTTAATGTTACTAATATGGCGAGAAGCACAAGTTCATGAGTTATTTTCAGGATTCCAATTTTATTATTCATACTTACCCTGGGTAAAATCCACTAGTCTCCAGTTTTTTGATGATTTTTAGTTCATGAACTTTGTCTTTTCGTTATACAAGGAATATTTTACTTTTATTTTCTCCATTACACCTTTAATTATTTGATCCAGAAACTGTAGAAATCCGCATCGTTATCCCGTATCAACAGATGTTCATATTGGCAAACACACTATTATTTTTGTGTATGAGAAAGAATTACAACAATATTATTGGTTATGTTTCCTTCTAGTCGTAATATCCAATCTGATTCAAGGGGTGCCAATCGCATGTTATCAATAAAATACTCTTTAAACCCCAACGTATTGCCATCCGACTCTGCTCAAATAGTGATCTTCTCTAGAACCCCTTGAAGACACACCTGCGTGATAAGATCCAATTACAATTTTAGATGTTTATAATACAACTTTCTGGGAAGGGCAAGTCGGTCCGGTATCTCAAATTTCTGGATGATATAGTTTTATATTATGCCCTAAGAAAATCTCGATACAATGGAATATGTTTACGCTGCTTTACTTCTTCACAAACTAGACAAAGAAGTCAACGAGGCAAATCTCACATCAGTTGTTAAAGCATCTGGTGCTGAAGTAAATGAAGCCCAAGTCAAGTCACTAGTTGCAGCCTTGGTCGATGTTAACATCGATGAGGCAGTCAAAGCCGCTCCAGTAGCCGTTGCAGCCACTACAGCAACAGCAGCCGCTCCAGCAGCAGATGCGCCAGCCGGTGAAGCAAAGGCAGAAAAAAAGAAAGAAGACCCTAAAAACGAAGAAGCAGCCATGGAAGGACTGTCTTCCTTATTTGGTTAAGCAACTTTATTTCTATCAAATTTACTTTTAATCTTTTTTTATCAAGTCTTAATTAGCAATACTTCCTAGTTTGTAATGAATGGTAGATTTTTCATTTCCAATAGACGGCTTTATCAGCATTTTAGATTACTTGGGGACAGTAGCTTTTGCGGTAACTGGCGCCTCAAAGGCCATTACACACAAGGCTGATATCTTTGGAATCCTTGTATTGGCAACCGTTGTTGGAGTAGGTGGTGGTGTGACACGTGATGTTATTTTTGGACGATTCCCTACTGCTTTTTCTGATCCCATTTATGTTGGACTGACTGTTACAACTGGAGTACTGGCGTTTTTCTTTTTTATTCGTCTCAAAAATAAAATGAATATCTGGTTAGTTTTTGATGCCGTAGGATTGGGGGTATTTTCAATTTTAGGCGCATCAATTGCATATTCTGTAATTGGATTACACTTTCTACCTATGCTCTTTGGAGGAATGATTACTGCTATTGGCGGCGGTATTCTAAGAGACATATTTGTCAAAGAAATCCCCATAGTCTTTGTAAAAGAAGTGTACGCTGTTGCAAGCTTTATTGGTATTGTAATTTTTTATCTAGTTTTATCGTCTGGTGTAGATATGCAGATTGCATCAATAATTGGAATTGTTACGGCAATTGGAATACGATTGTTGGCAATAAAGTATAATTGGAATCTTCCCAAAGTTCAAGAAACTTAGGCGGGAGTGTAATCTTTTGCCTGTCCTGCAACTGCTTTTGCCTGAGAATCTGCCTTTTGCAGAATCTGTTCTTTTGTTTCATCAGTCATAAATCCTGATTCAACAGATACAGAACGTGCAGATTGGGCAGCCTTGATGAGAATCTGTGAAATGTTGTCTGCAGTGATATATGCCGCTTCAATTGATAGTGACACTGCTTCCTGGTGTGCTTGGGAGAATGACTCTCTGATTTTTTCAACATCGATTATCATTTCTTCTTCTGCATAGACAAGCCCTTCTTCTAATGCTGAATATAGTGAGATTCCAGCTTCTACTGGTTTGATGTCTAATTTGCCTAGAATTGAAGCTAATTTTTCGTTAATTGCTTCACCCTTTAGAACTGGTGTGCTATCTTTTGCAATCCAAATTGTTCCTTGATCAATTTTGGTTGGAATTCCTGCTTCCTTGAATTCTGTAAGCATTGGTCCTGGTGCGATTCCTGTGTTTTTAGCAGGAACTACAATATCAAAACTCGCAAGATCCCCGCCTCTTGCTGCCATCATTATTTTGTTTTTGGCAAGAAGAACATTTAGCTTGAATGGCGACATGTCTGTAAATAAGAACATACATTGTCCTGATAATTTGTCTGCAATGTCTTTGATTCCGGGCACATCTAATTTTTCAAATGCCTTTTTTGCAACTTTGTCTTTGATACTGAAAAATTCTACATCCTTTGCCAAAGTTTTTCTCAACGGAAGAATTTGTCTGGAACGAACTTTTGTCATTTTAATTACAGCTAGAACTTTGTATTTTTTTGGCAGTTCTTGCAATTGCTGATACATCTGGGCTTTTCTTTTAGGATACGTTGTTCTATTTTCATGCATATTTCTTTTTAACCTCTTGTGCTTGTTTTATTGGCTTGCCCATAGTAGTTTTAATTAAAATCTTTTTCATATTTTTCTCACCGTTTGGCAGTTTCTTTTCAATTGCACTTAGAACGGCATGTGCGTTAATTACCAAATCAGTATCTTCCATGGACACATCTCCAATTTTAGATGAAATTGATAATGACGCCCTTGTTCTTACTTTGATGCAGGTTCTGAATCTTTCCAAGAATGCTTCAATGGATGCATCAAAAGGAACAGGCGTTGGCATTTTTCCTCTTGGACCTAAAAGCTGACCTAGAGTTTTACCGACAACTGGCATAACTTTTGTATCTGCTAAAAAGAAATCATGTTTGTTGATGAATTTACGAGACTCTCTTTTGTTAGCTCCGAATTTCTCTAATTCCTCTATTCCAATAACAGTATCAGCTTTTGCAGCTTTTGCTTTTTGACTCATATCCCCCGTTGCTATAATACAAACAGTTGCAGGAGAACTTGTTTTTGGAAGTTGAACAACCTCGTTAATTGCAAATCCTTTCTTGACATCAATATCTTTGAAAGTGACGATTAATTCTATGGATTGTTTGAATTTTCTCTCTTTTGTTACATTTTTTGCCTCTTTTATCATTTCAGCAAGCTGTACGTCTGTAATCATAACGAAACATTTTCTAGAAAACCTATTTAAAATCGTTTGTCTAGGTATGTTAAAGACAAAGTTCGTGAACTAAAAATCATTCAAAAACAAAAGATTAGATGATTTTACCAAGATAAATACGAATAATCAAACCGAAATGTCTTGAAAATGACTCACAAACTTTTGTTTTTCAGTATATATAGCCAACTTGAAAAATAAAAAATAACACATTCATGAGTTTAGAAACAACATCTTGATTGACGAGATTTTACTACATACAAATCTTGGATATTCCTGTTCAAGAAAATGATGTGGGACTCTCAGAAAATACTGGAGAACCATCCACTTGGATGATTCAACTCGTTAAATTTCATAAAGATCCCGGATGAACCAGTTGAGGAAGCAAATATCTATTTTGAAATAATAGTCAAAGATCCGATGATTTTTACAGATACAAAAAATATTATTGATCTCAGTTAACATGAAAATGATCTGCAGGATATCCAAGATCCAAAGATGTTCTCATGCAAAAACGCTGATCAGATTATTATTTGCAAGACAAAATAATTTATTTTAAAAAAATTACATTTTTTCACTAGAATTATTACAATTAAGGTGGAAATTATGTTGAAAACCTACATATATTAAATCAGAATCATATTTTTCGAACACATTGCACCGATTTGATGAATTAGATATGAAATTACTTTATGAATTAACTACTGACGGTTCTATCTCTGTTCCTACTTTGTCAAAAAAACTTGGAATCAATGCTTCTGTCCTTTATAGTAGGATTAAGCGATTAATGAAGAAGAAACTAATCAAAAAATTCACCATTGAAATTGATGATTCCCTCTTGGGTGTGGAAGTAAAGGCATCTGTTGGAATAAACAGGGATCCAAAATTTAAGGATTCGATTCATAAAAAATTCATGGAGACTGCCGAAGTTGTATCCATTTCAGAAGTTACAGGCAGATTTGATATCCTGATTCATGTTTATGCTAAGAATCTTGAGGCTCTTCATTCTGTAGTAATTGAGAAAATTGGAAAAATTGAAGGTATTCAAAATACTGAAACATTTGTAGAGTTGCAAAAAACCGATAAAGATCCCGTATATCTTATTCAATAATTATTGAAATTTTTCATCCCATTTGCCTTCATTAATCTCGGCAGTTATTTCTTTTGGTGTCTTTCCCTCTACTTTGATCCCTGATGTCAGACATGTTCCGATGATTGTCTTTGCAACTGATTTTAATGAAGAAGCATAAGATTTTTCAAGTTTTGTATTTGCTACTTTAACAACTGAATCCATTGTAACATCTCCTGCCCATTCAGTCCCTGATGCCCCCGAACCTTTTTGAATTCCTGCTTCTTTCATAATGAGGGCCGCAGCTGAAGGTATTCCAATTTCAATTTCATATTTTTTTGTATCTGTATCAACAATTACTGTTACCGGAACTTTCATTCCTTCGAAATCCTTTGTTTTATCGTTAATTGCCTGGATGACTTGCATGATGTTGACTCCTAAAGGACCTAATGCCGGACCTAGTGGTGGACCTGCCGATGCTCCTCCGCCTGTTACAAGTGATGATATTTTTTGTTCTCCCATGTTAAATCCAACTCAAATTGAAAATTTAATCCTTACTAAGCCTCACTAGACAGCTTTAGATAGTTTGCGTCTACTGTGACTGGTAATTGGTATGATGCATCCAACAAAACTACAGTTGCCTCTTCTTTGTCTGTATCAATTCTGGTAATTGTTGCCTTCATACCTTTGAATGGTCCACCTGTAATTTCTATTACATTATCTACTGCTAATTGTGAAACTGTTGATTTCTTAATTAGATATCCCTCGATATCTTTGAATTCTAATTCTCCCCTTAATTGACCTCGAATATGTCTGACTCCTTCCACTGCCAGATAAGCATCGCTAGGGTTGATTGCCTCAATAACTACATATCCTTTCAAATCACTTACCCAAAATACTGATTGAATGTTGATTTGATTTGCATTTGCTTTTGCCTCCAATAATCTCATTACCACCTTCTCCTGTCCTCCGGTGGTTCTAATTGCAAACAAGTGTGATTTTATTTCCTCAGACAATTTTATCTACCAAACGTAATTACAGAAAAGACAAACTGAATTGTAAAGCCAATCAATCCCACTCCTGCTATTCCCAATAAAACCAGTCTGAGGTGTTGTTGATACTCATCCTTGTCTGGTTTTTTGGCCATCTTCATGGTATTGGCCATATTTTTCAGAGTCTGCCTAGGGTTCATTGATGGAAATTAATAAGGTGTCCTTATATCTCTTATCTCATGGAGCTACTAGTTGCGTATCAAGATGACCCCGCAGGTCATAATCTGGCAAAATTCCTTTCCAAAGAAATGTCCAAAGATGGTGATATTTTTCGTGGAGAATACTATGATCTTGTAATTATTCCAACTCCTGCAATTTCTGCTGATTGGTTAGAAGAGAAATATGATTATGACGGATTTATCTTTCTCTCAAAACATGCAGCAGAGTCCGGAGTTTTAGCTTTGACATGTCATAACACTGGAAATTTCTCTACTGCGAAATTTGGTGGAAATGACAAACAAGTGGCAATTCCAAAACCTGATTTTCAAAAAATGTATCTTCAAACTTTGAAGAAAAATCAATCAAAATTTCCAGATTTTCAGATTACTGTGGAGGCAACTCATCATGGACCTACTGCACTAACAAAACCATCGATATTTATCGAAATTGGAACCACAGAACAACAATGGACTGATGAGTCACTGTGTGCTTCTGTGGCCGTATTGATTCACAAAGTAATGTCAGAACCAATTAAAGAACATCCTGTAGCTATTTGTTTTGGTGGAACTCATTATCCGTCCAAATTCACAAATGAATTATTGAATGGAAAATATGCTCTTGGTACAATCATTCCAAAACATGCATTGGGTGATCTTGATGAAAAATTATTCTCTCATATTCTCACACAAAATAGCATGGCAAAAGCCGCTCTTTTAGATTGGCGAGGACTGGGATCTCACAAACAAAAAATACTTGATTATCTCAATTCTACAGAACTGGATGTGATCAAATTATGAATCTTGAACAAAAAATTTACAAAAAATTACTCAGAGTTCCTAGAGGACAAATTACTACTTATGGGGAACTGGCAAAAGCTGTTGGTTTAAAAAATGGTCAACGTGCAGTTGGCAAGATAATGAACAAAAATCCATACCCCGTGATCATTCCTTGTCATAGAGTTGTAATGTCTACTGGAAAAATCGGCGGTTATGCATATGGGGAGCATGTAAAAACTAAGATGCTAAATGAGGAAGGAATCCAGATTCAAAATGGTAAAATTGTAGAATTGGAAAACGTGCTTTATAGATTTTAATCTTTTCGTTTTTCCTTAATATCTTCCATCAAAGTTCTAAGATGTGCTTTATTTCTGACAGTATTTCCGCCCACTTTCTTGTAAAGCGCCCAAAATTCCGGATTGGTCAAATCTTTTCTATCTTTTGCAATTTTCAATAATCGTCTTAATGCTCTAACCTTTGCAACATAGACCTCCTTCTTACCTACCCTTGCACCTTTTCTTCCTTGTTTGGAGCCTTGAGTTGTACCCCTTTTGTTTTTCTGGGCTTTCTTTTTATGGGCTCTTCCTTTTGATGTACCTGTAAATGATTTAATTTTAATTGTGTTTGCTGTAATGAGACTTCTGATATTTTCTCTTGTAATTGCATCTGCGATATCATCTAGATGGTCTGTATCGAATTTTATTCTGTGAACCCCGACACCGGTAACTCTGGCTGCCAGCCTTTTTTTAGCTTTAAGATTTACTACCACTTGCACTCACTCTCGCATTAAAAATTTTGAATTTTTGTTCAATTGCCTTGACTATGATCTCTTTTCTTTTTTTAGTGCCAACACTATGACCAAATCTGACGCCATCTTTCTTTGGATCTAATTTTTCTAAATCATTCAAGTTAAAAACCAAGTTATCTGTAAATCCTGAAGGATGTAATCCTCTTGCATCTTTGGGTCCGCCATATCCGACCTTGACAAGACCTGGACGACCCCTACTTTTTTGTTTTCTCTGATGATGATCTATACCTTTAGGTTTTCTCCAATTAGTTTGTAGTCTAACATAGCGCCAACTTTCTGGTCTAACAAAATCCGGATTGTGTTCTTTTATTTCCTGTCTCTTTGCAATCTTTTCTTTGTTGATAGGCATCAAACTGACTCTTAAATTTTAGAATAAATACGTTCCTAGATTCGTGATGATTTGCTATAAGAAAAAGATAATAAGGAAACTTTGGGCGGATCGAATATCTCATGAATCAGTCTGGGATTAATAACAATATTTCTGGAGGCATAATCCTCTGACTCGAGTACTAGGTACTGCAACAACTGAGAAATTTTTATCCCAATTGACCGCATTTGGAATCAGTCCCTCTCTGGTTCATAGGAATCTTGGCACAGATGAGATGGTAAAATTGGCAGTTGAAAGGAAGGAAGGCGTTGTAAATTCCACAGGCTCACTTTCAGTAAATACCGGCAAGTATACGGGAAGATCTCCTGATGATCGATTTATCGTTTACGACGATAAAACTCATGACACGATTGATTGGGGAAAAATAAATCACCAATTCCCAAGCGATAAGTTTGAAAAGCTCTTTGAAAAAATGAAGGACTTTGTTGATGATAAAGAACTATTTGTTTTTGATGGTTTTGTAGGTGCTGATCCTGAAACTTGCTTGCCTATCCGAGTAATCAATGATCATGTTTGGCAGAGTCTGTTTTCAAGCAATTTGTTTATCCGACCCACTGATGACGAATTAAAAAAACATGAACCTGAATTTACAATTTTATGTATTAATGACTTTGTTGCAGATCCTGAGATTGATGGAACAAGAACAGATGTCTTTATTTTAATTGACTTGACAAGAAAAATTGTTTTGATTGGTGGAACGGAATATGCCGGCGAAATGAAAAAATCAATGTTTGGTGTGATGAATTTTCTTTTACCTGAACGTTGTATATTCCCAATGCATTGTTCAGCAAATATTGGGGAAAAAGGTGATACATCTTTATTCTTTGGATTATCTGGTACTGGTAAAACCACTCTTTCAGCAGATCCTAATAGAAAATTAATTGGAGATGATGAACACGGTTGGTCTGATACTGGTACTTTTAATTTTGAAGGAGGATGTTATGCAAAGTGTATCAATCTAAGTCAGGAAGCAGAACCTGAAATTTGGAATGCGATTAAACCCGGCGCTCTTTTAGAAAACGTCGTCTTAAACGACAATGTTCCAGATTACGACGATAACTCATTAACTGAAAATACACGCGTTGGATATCCTCTTGATTACATTCCTGGTGCAGTAATCCCAAGTGTTGGTGGTAATCCTAAAGTGATTCTATTTTTGACTGCAGATGCATTGGGAGTTTTACCTCCAGTCTCCCGACTTACAAAAGAGGGGGCCATGTATCATTTCATGTCTGGATATACTAGCAAGCTGGCTGGAACCGAAAGGGGAATTAAAGAGCCAAAATCCGTATTTTCTCAGTGTTTTGGAGCTCCATTCATGCCTAGATCTGCATCAGTTTATGCAAAACTTCTTGGCGAAAAAATCAACCAACATAATACCATAGTCTATCTAGTCAACACCGGATGGTCCGGTGGCCCGTATGGGGTTGGAAAAAGAATCAAGATCAAATACAGTCGGACAATGGTGACTGCCGCACTTTCTGGTGCGCTTGATATTGTAAAATATAGACACGATGATTTATTCAATCTTGATGTTCCTACTGAAGTGGAAGGCGTGCCTTCTGATATTTTAGATCCAAAAAACATCTGGGTTGACAAAGATTCCTATGAACTTTCTGCAAAGAAATTAGCACAAATGTTTGTTGAAAACTTTAAGAAATTTGAAAATGTTTCATCTGAAATTATTGATGCCGGTCCTCAAATTTCACAATAACTTATTTTCTCTTCATCAAACCGAATATTGCAATTCCAATTAAAACCATGGAGATTATCCCAATTTGTCTTTCTGGAATATCTGGCATGTATATTCTATCATGATTTTCTTCAAGCGAATTAATCTCTATTGTATTAAATGCATTTGATGTATTTCCATTTACTCTAATCTTTGCATCAATCCAATATTCTGAATTTTCATAAATTTCAATTGATGATTTTTTATCTGGGGTGGCAGTTATGGTTGACATACTTCCATCCTTGCTATTTGTAACTGAAATTTTAGTAAAACTCCATTCATCTGGATGATAAATTTCAAAATAAAGTTTTTGATTTTGTTGAGTTACAGAAATCGAACCTTGTGTATAATGTAACAAGAATGGTATGACATATCGGGTATCTGCATGGTTCAGAATAATTCTTCCTTCATGATCTCCGAATCTTTCTTCATTCACACTCATCCTAACAAGTAATGTATCTCCTTTCAGAACATGTGTAAATTTAATGAATTCTGGACCTTCAAATCTTATCTCTAGCGTATCTAGTGTTCCATCAAGTAATTTCAAGTCAAATTTTTGCTCTGCAATTAATTTTTCAGATGAAACATTGATCACAAAATTAGGTGGCATTATGATTAATTTTGCATTGTATGCACTTCCTATATCTAATCTTCCGGCTCCTGTATCATGAACTGAAAATTCTTGACCATAGGTATCTGATACGTCTTTTACAGTGGTTAGCAGCAGTGATTTGATTTCCTGATGGTGAAGCTCTGGGTTTTTTTGTAAAAGTAATGCTGCTGCACCACTAACATGAGGAGCTGCATAACTTGTTCCACTAGCAAAGTTGTATCTTGCATAATTTTGTGTGGTGTTGATGTATGCCCCAGGTGCTACAATTTCCGGTTTGATGTAAAATGGCGATACAGGTCCCCTTGAACTAAAATGTGCAACAAAATCTGGATTATAAAACAAATTCATGCGGCCTTTACTGTTTTCATTTAGTGATTCTATGATCTCAAGTCCTTCTTCTCTATCTATAGACACCACTGGAATTTGCGGCGTGTATTCCGTTTCTACAAACTCATGAATTAACTCTCCTAAAAAAATTCCTGGTTTATCATTGTAAATGATTAATGCTTTTGCACCTGCGTTTGCAGCATTTTTTTCTTTAATTGAAAAATATAATAATTCCTCTTCGACATCACTACCTCTTTGAACAATTACTATTGCATTTTCTGCATTTATTTTTTCGAAATCTTCGATCTTTCCATATTCTCCAAAAATTATTTTTCCTGTAATTGCTTCGTCTAATTTTGATGATCCCACCATGGGAATTACCGTATACGGTTTTTCATCAATTTCTAAAGTGGCAATTAAGCTAGAAGTTAGATTGTTATATGTTGCTCCGACTGTTACTGATCCAAAATTTCTTCCCGGACTACCTATTGTCTTTAATTCTGGTCCATCATTGCCTGCCGCAGTAACAACAAAGATCTCTTTTTCTAATGCCAAGTTTACTGCACGCTCAATTCTTGAATTAGTCTTATTTACTCCCAAACTAATATTGATGATGTCTACTTCATCTTCAATCGCTTTTTCAATTGCTCTGACGATAAAATCTGATGAAACCCCTTCCCCTTTTTCAGAAACTTTGTAAGCTAAAATTTTTGCTTTTGGTGCAATTCCCGTAATTTGTCCATCAGCTGCAATTATTCCGGCAACTTGTGTTCCGTGACCATCTGCATCAAAGGGTGGCTGTCCATTTTGTATGAAGTTAAATCCTCCAATTACCTTGCCTTCTGGTCCCCATCCAAAAAGATCTGGATGATTAAAATCAACCCCGGTATCTATTACTGCAATTTTGATTCCTGATCCATTTGCTCCGTCTATTCTGGGGATCTCGGTTCCAACAAATGGTACGCTTTTTTGCAGATAGGCCTTAATTTCATTCTCGGATTCTAATGGGTATGATAAAATAAAAATTCCCAATAATGCTAGTGATAATGGGAAAATTGCTATTATTTTCACAAATTTTGAAATCATTTAACAAGTAAAAATGAATTGCTTACTAAAGCAATAAATTGAATAAATTTCCCTAGTCATACATGGGAAAATACACTCTTCCTGAAATACCATATGCATATGATGCATTAGAACCTCATATTGATGCAAAAACAATGGAGATTCATCACACAAAACATCATCAAGCATACACTGACAAATTAAATGCAGCTCTTGAAGCATGTCCTGCTGATATTCAAGAAAAAGATATCATTAGCATCTTGTCTGATATTAATTCAGTCCCAGAGGCTCAAAGAAGTGCAATTAATTTCAATGGTGGTGGTTATGATAACCATAGGTTATTTTGGAATAACATGAAACCAAATGGAGGCGGAGAACCTAAAGGATCTATTGCTGATGCAATCAACGATTCTTTTGGAAGCTTCTCTGACTTTAAAGAGAAATTTTCATCCACCACAGCTGTAATACAAGGTAGTGGTTGGGGATGGTTAGTATACAATCCTTCTTCTGGAAAGGTTGAATACAAATCAATGCCAAATCAAACTAGTCCAAGAACTGAGGGATTAGTACCGTTATTGGGTTGTGATGTTTGGGAACATGCATACTATCTCAACTATCAAAACAAAAGACCGATCTATATCGCCGCATGGTGGAATGTAGTAAACTGGGATGAGGTAGAAGACAGATTCTCTAAAGCAAAATAAAAATAAACCCTTATTTTTTTTATCTTTTTTTATCTATTTTTAATTGGATTTTTTCAAAATCTATGAGTGAATTTATAACCATCAGTAAGATGTTTGTTGTATATGAGTGAAGAACAATCTGAGCAATTAATGCAGCAAATGCAAATGCTTGAAACCTATTTTTCTGATTTATCTCAACGAGAAGCCACTTTTATGAATATTTTAAGAGAATCAATTGCTTCAGTTGAATCTATTCAATCTCTTGGAAAGAATTCCGAATCTGAAACTCTAGTTCCAATTGGAATGGGTGTTTTTATTCCCACAAAAATTTCATCTCATTCTAAGATTGTTCTGAATATCGGTGCAGGAATTGCAGTCGAAAAAGATTTTCCTTCTGCAATTAATTATCTGGAAACAAGAATCAAAGAAATTGAAATTGCATTGCAAGATACTGTAGCAAAAAAACAAGATGCTGCTGCTAGACTAGAACAAGGTAAAGCACAGATGAATCAAATGATGCAGGCAATGCAACAACAACAACAACAAACACAATCCCCAACTTCTGGATAAATCATGTTTGATAAACTTCGAAGTGCATTTTCAAATGTAGCGAAAAGTATGGGAGAAAAGGAACTTGATGAAAAAGACATAAAAGATATTCTTTTTGAATTAGAGATATCCCTTTTAGAATCTGATGTTGCAATGGAGGTTATTGATTCTATTAAATCTGATCTTAAAGAAAAATTGATTGGTTCTAAGGTTGATAAACATGAAATTGAAAAATTTGTCAAAGACAGTTTAATTTCAAGTATCTCTACTCTATTTGATGCTGCAGGTGAGTTTGATCTTTTCGAAAAAATTAATGAGAAAAAGAGTCAAGGGCAACCTTTCTTAATTTTATTTGTGGGGATTAATGGCACTGGTAAAACTACTTCATTAGCTAAAGTTGCCTACATGTTAAAGGAAGCAAAATATTCAGTGGTGATTGCCGCAGCTGATACTTTTCGTGCCGGTGCAATTGAACAATTACGTGAACATGCAAATCGTCTGAATTTGAAACTTGTTGCACAAAATTACAACTCTGATCCTGCCGCTGTTGCAAGAGATGCTATTTTGTATGCAAAATCTCATAAAACTGATTGTGTTCTAATTGATACTGCGGGAAGAATGCAGACAAGTGATAACTTGATGCAGCAGATTGCCAAAATTACCAAAGTAGTAAATCCTGACATGAAAATCTTTGTTGGTGACTCTTTGGCTGGAAATGATACAGTAAATCAAGCACGTGAATTCTTTGAACGTGTAAATTTTAATGGTTCAATTTTAACAAAAAGTGATGCAGATGCACGAGGAGGTGCCGCATTATCTATTGTAAAAGTTACATCTACTCCAGTACTTTATGTGGGTGTTGGACAAGAGTATCCTGATCTAAAACCGTTTGATAAGAAAATGTTTCTTGAAACTGTTTTTGGTTCATTAGATGATGTTGATTTGAAGAAAGAACCCGAATCAACACAAGAACTAGAATCAATACCAGAACCCAAACCAACACCAGAACCAACACCAGAACCAACACCAGAACCAACACCAGAACCAACACCAGAACCCGAACCAACATCGGAACTCAAACCACAATCTAACTCTGATGATCCATTTGATGGAATCAAGGATGAAGATATTACAACTTATTCTGAACTATTTGATATTCCATCGCCTGAAAATGATCAGGATGCAATCAATTTAGCTAATAAGATTCGTCAATGGATTAAAAATGACCGACCTGAACCTAGAACATCAAAAGATGTACATGATGATGAAGAAATACAAAAACATGATAAGGAAGAACCCAAAAAGAAAAAAGGCAGGTTCGGGTTCTTTAAAAAATGAAACTAAAAACAAAAGATTTACTTACTTTAGCGGAATTATCACCAAAGGAATTTGTAGGATTAATCGATGATTCTATAAAACTAAAAAAAGAACTCAAAAAAGGTGGAAACAAACCACTTCTAAAAAATAAAATACTAACCATGATTTTTCAAAAACCATCTACACGAACACGTGTTAGTTTTGAAGTTGGCATGTATCAATTAGGTGGATATGCAGTTAATCTTTCATCAAATGATATGCAACTGTCTCGTGGAGAATCAATAGAAGATACTGCAAAGACTCTTTCACGCTATTCTAATTGTCTTATGGCACGTGTTTATGATCATAAATTACTTGAAACACTATCTGAGCATGCAAGCATTCCTGTAATCAACGGTCTTTCTGATACTTTTCATCCTTGTCAAATCTTGGCAGATTTTATGACAATTAAGGAAAAAAAGAAAAAACTCAAAGGATTAAAGATTGCATGGATTGGTGATGGTAATAATGTCTGTAATTCTATGATTTACGGTGCGGCATTAGCAGGAATTAGTATGTCTATTGCAACTCCGAAAGGATTTGAACCTGCCAAAAATGTAGTACAACAAGCCAAAAAATCAACAAACATAGAACTAACAACTGATCCATTCACTGCATCTAAAAATGCCGATGTAATGATCTCTGATACTTTTTCATCTATTCACAATCTTGACAAAAAAAGATTACAAAAATTCTTCCCACGGTATCAAGTTAATGATAAATTAATGAAATCCGCAAAAACGGATGCGATCTTTTTACATTGCCTTCCAGCAAAACGAGAACAAGAAGTTACCACATCAGTAATAGATGGTCCACAATCAGTTGTTTGGGATGAGGCAGAAAATCGCTTACATACACAGAAGGCTTTACTTGCTGCTCTAATTCACGCTTAACGTATATAAGAGCAGATTCAAACTCGGTTTCTATAGAATGGCTTATTCGAAAATATTAAGACGGTTAAGAGAGGAAAAGACCAATTACAAAAAACGTGGAACAATGTTGATGGGCAAACGTGATTTTATCACTGTAAATATTACTAATGAAAACACCCAAGTCCAAATTCTAAAACCTGGCATGACTGGTGACAAAGTAGTTGCTTCTGCTCATTCTAGATATTTACTTGAAAAAGGATGGAAAGGATCTAGAAAAAGTGTCCCTGCCGCATATCTAACTGGCTATTTGGCTGGTAAAAAGGCACTAGGAGAAGGTGCAAAAAATGCAATCTTGTATACTGGTACTAGAAGGTATACCCAAAGAATGGCAGCTGCTCTTAAAGGAGTAATTGATGCAGGCATTGAAGTTCCTGCAGATTCAGAAACATTTCCATCTGAAGAAAGAATTAACGGCGAACATCTCACAGTAAAAAACGAAATTTCAAAAATAAAATCTTCAATTGATAATGAGGTCAAATAAAAATGAGTCAAACAACACAGTCAAAAGGTTCACAAGGCTTCCGTGGTAAACCTGCACCTGTATATGGTAGAGGTCCTCCTGGTGGACCTAAAGGTGGAGACCGTCCAAGAAGACCAAGAAGAGAACCTGAAGCAGAAGTTTGGATTCCAAAAACTATTTTGGGGCAAAAAGTTGCATCGGGAGAAATTTCATCCCTAGAAGAAATCATTGAATTAGGATTACGCATACAAGAATCAGGAATTATCAAGAAACTTTTACCTGACTTGAAAAGTGAAGTTGTCGATGTAGGTATTATTCAAAAAATGACTTCAAATGGTCAATCAACTAGATTCAAAGCAATTGTTGCTACCGGCAATGAAAATGGATACTTGGGTATTGGACAAGGAAAATCAAAACAGATGCGAATTGCTATTGAAAAAGCAACCAGTCAAGCATTTCTTAATGTACAGCCAATCAAAATGGGATGTGGTAGTTGGGAATGCAGATGTGATCAAAAACATTCTGTACCATTCAAAGTTAAAGGAAAGGGTGGCAGTGTTACAATTGAAATTATTCCTGCACCTCGTGGATTAGGTCTTGTAGCTGGTGGTAAAATTAAACGATTATTGGAATTAGCTGGTCTCAAAGATGCATGGACTACAGCTAAAGGGTCTACTCCAACAATGAACTCGACTTCAAAAGCAGTATTGGATTGTCTTAGACAGACATTTAGTCAGGGTTGATAAATTATGGTTAAAGCATATCTTGTTGTTAGAATAAAAGGTCAAGCAGACTGTCCATACTGGGCTACTCATACAATGATGTTATTACAGTTAGATAAAAAATACCGTGCAACAATTCTCCCTGCAAAAGAAAACACATTGGGAATGTTAAGAAAGGTACAACATTATGTATCGTGGATTGAACTTGATTCTTCTTTGGCAAAGGAACTGATTGATAAAAAAGCAAGAAAATCAGGATATCAAAAAATCACCACTGAAGATTTGAAAACACTTGGTTTTGCAAGTTCTGATGAATTGGCAACAGCTTTAGCTGATGGAAAAGCAACATTATCAAAATTAAAACCACTAAAGCCTTGGTTTGCTCTAGCACCACCGGTACATGGATTCAAAAGAAGCACCAAAAAACTTTATGGACAGAAAGGTATTCTTGGACAAAATAAAGAACTTGATACCATAGTAAGGAGAATGATTTGATATGGCAACTAGATTGAGAAAAACAAGACGACTTAGAGGCGGACGACACATGGGATGGGGACAAGTAGGTCAACACCGTGCAAGTGGTCACAAAGGTGGTCTTGGCGTTACTGGCATGATGAAACATCATAGAAGCACTATGTTGAAAGATGATCCAGATCATTATGGCCATGATATCCCTAAAACACCTCACCCAAATATTATCAAAAAATGGGCAAGTCTCAGAGATTTAGATGACCTGTTCACAAAGTTCGGTAAAGAAGAAGGAGGAAAAAAAATTGTTGATCTTGCAAGTGCAGGATATAAAAAACTCCTTGGTGGCGGAAAAATAACAAATGCATATTCCGTCAAAGTTCAGCAATTTACTGCATCTGCTGAAGAAAAACTAAAAGCTGTTGGGGGAGAGGTGTTATCTGATAATGGTTGAAGGCACACTTACTGGCACTATTCGAAAAATAGTTTTTAAAGCAGAACCGTATTTACCACAAGTTCCAAAACCTAAAAAGAAGATCCCGTTACAAGTTAGATTACTCTGGTGTGGAATTGCATTACTTATCTACATGATAATGGGGCAGACCCCTCTGTTTGGAGCAACTGCACCTCAATTTGATTTTCTGGCATTTGCTAGAGTTATTTTTGCATCACAACAAGGTACCCTAGTTGAATTGGGCATAGGGCCGATAGTTACAGCTGGTCTCTTGATGCAATTATTGAGGGGTTCAGACATTCTAAAATTTGATTTCAAAAAACCAGAAGAAAGGGGAATCTTTCAAACTGCTACTAAACTGGTAACATACATCGTAATTGTGGCCGAATCAATTGTATATGCTATAGCAGTTTACGGTCCGGGTATCACCGAGCCGTATGTCCTGTATGTGTTGATTGGTCAACTGATGGCCGCCTCTATCATTATCATGTTTTTGGATGAATTAATTCAAAAGGGCTGGGGACTTGGCAGTGGAATCAGTTTATTCATTATGGCCGGTGTTGCCCAACAGATCCTTTGGAGTATATTCAGCCCATTACCTGCTGGAGATGGAGGAATGATTGGTATTGTTCCATACATTGCTCAATCTTTGATTGATGGGGGAGGTGGAGATATTACAAATGTTCTATTCCGTTCAAATCAATTACCTAGCATCTTTGGATTGTGTCTTACAGCAGGAATATTGCTGGTACTTGTATTTACTCAGGGTATTAAAATTGAAATTCCAATTGTTTCCACCAAATACCGAGGTTTCTCTGCTGTTTATCCCATCAAATTGATGTATGTCTCAAACATTCCAGTCATTTTGGCATCTGCACTTACTGCAAATGCGGTTTTCATATTCCAAATGTTGTGGGCAAACCTGAATCCCAAGAACAATGATTTCTTTATGAATTTTATAGCGCAATTTGATCCTCTCAATCCAAATTCACCTATTGGTGGTGTCATCTACTTTATTACTCCTCCAAGAGGTTTGGATGTTGCAGCAGAGGATCCAATGCGTGCAGTAGGTTATGTTTTGTTTATGATTGGAATTGTTATTATATTTGGTCGATTGTGGGTTGAACTTGGTGGTTTGTCTCCCAAGAGTGCAGCTCAAAATTTACTTGATGCAGATGTACAAATTCCCGGATTTAGAAGATCAAATGCACCTGTTGAAGCTTTACTAAACAAGTACATTCCATCAGTTACAATAATCGGTTCTGCAATATTGGGCGGACTAGCCGGAGTATCTGATGTACTTGGAGTATTTGGATCTGGAATCGGGGTCTTACTTATGGTAGATATTCTCATCAACTATTACACACAGTTAGTTCGAGAACAAGTTGAGGTAGCTATGCCGCGTTTGGGTGCTTTACTTGGCAGAAAATAAAAAAATAATAATGATAGGTATTCCTGGTGTTGGAAAAACTACACTATTATCTAGAATTGTTGAAATTTTAAAAAATCATAAAAGAAATATGTATGTAATTAGTTATGGCACCCTGATGTTTGAAGTATCTAAAGAAAACGGTGTTACTGATAGGGATGATCTTAGAAAATTGCCTGTATCTGAACAACAACGTCTTCAAAAAGTTGTGGCAGAAAAGATTTCCGCTCATACTGAAGAAATTATCATCATTGACACTCATGCCTTTATCAATTCTCCAGAAGGCTACTATCCTGGATTGCCAGAACATGTTCTAAAAATCATCAAACCTACAAATTTTATCTCAGTATCTGCAAAACCTGAAGAAATCTATAATAGACGAATGAAGGATGATACTAGACATAGGGATAAAATCACTTTGGCTAATATTAAAAAAGAATTAAATGTTCAATCAGGTATGATTTCTGCCTGCGCTGTAATCACCGGAGCACCGGTAAGACACATACTTAATGGTGAGGGAAAGGTTGATGAAGCTGCTGATAAAGTCATTAGTGCAATAGGACTGTAAAAAATGGATTTCAATTTTATTCTACTCTTCCTCGATTCTATCCCCCTACAATTTGATATTTTTGGCGATGAAGGAAGACAGGCTTTGGGTAGCGACGATCCAATTGTTAAAGGATTAATTCTTTCAATGTTCATAGTATCTGGTTTTGGTATTCTACTTAACATCTTTAATTCTGCAGTGAGAAAAAAAATGGTTGATCAAGTAAAGCTGAAACGGATTATGAAGGAGACTCGTACATGGCAAAAAGAAAGGATGGCTGCAATGAGATCTAAAGATCAAGCCAAAATTGCCGAACTAGGCAAAAAATCATCATACATGAACAAAATGTCCATGGAAATGATGCAGATGAATATGAGACCTATGATGATTACGTTTGTTCCACTAATTTTGATTTTTTATCTTGTATTGCCGCAACTATTTGCTTATACTGTAGCTATATCTCCAATTCCATTAAATGTAATTCCTGGAGATCTTTTCCAATTAACATGCACGGCAGAACAGGCAGCAGATGTTGATCATGTTTGTACTGAAGAAAATGCGTTATATCTTTGGGCTTGGTATTTCCTTTCATCTATTGCATTTAGTGGCATAATTATGAGACTCACCAAAACTTCGATGGATCTCAGTTGACAAAATCCATTGTTATTTCTGGTCCTCCTGCAGTAGGAAAAACAACTGTTGCCAAAGGATTGGCAGAAGAATTTCAATTACAATATCTCAGTGGTGGAGATGTTCTAAAGGAGATGGCAAATGAACAAGGATTTGATTCTAAAGGCGATGACTGGTGGGATACTGAAGAAGGAATGAAGTTTCTTAATCAACGTGAACAGAATTCTGAATTTGATAAAAAATTAGATGAAAAACTAACTGTTCTTTTTAATCAAGGTGGAATGGTAATTACCAGTTATACCTTGCCTTGGATGGTTAAAGACGGAATAAGAATTTGGTTGGAAGGTTCACATGCAAGCAGTACTAAAAGAATGCAGTCTAGAGACAGTATGAGTTCTGAAGATGCTTATACAATTACTAAAGAAAGATTTGATAAGAACAGGGCATTGTACAAAAAACTATATAATTTTGATTTTGGTGAAGATAAATCCGTGTTTGATTTAATCATAAACACAGATAATCTAACCGCACAACAAGTTATTGATGTAACAAAAGAAACCGTGAGAAAATTACTATGACCCTCAAACAATTGGAAAATCTTGTAGAAATTGATCAGGATATTACTGATGATGCATTTGGGACATATTATGATAAAAGAACAATTGAGCAATTACTAAATTACGGAATTATACTTTTAGACAAACCTCCCGGTCCTACAAGTCATGAAACTGTCGCTTGGACAAAGCGTCTTTTGAAACTTCCAAAAATTGGTCATAGTGGCACGCTAGATCCACAAGTTTCTGGTGTCTTACCCTTGGGATTGGGTGGGGCAACTAAGGCATTGGGTGTTTTACTTTATGGTCCCAAAGAATATCATGCATTAGGAAGGGTTCATTCACTTCCATCAAAGGAGAAACTAAATGAAATTATTGAAATGTTCAGGGGGGAAATTTTCCAAAAACCTCCACAGCGCTCTGCTGTTTTAAGACAAACACGGACAAGAACCATCTATGAATTTGAAGTAATAGAACAAAAAGAGCGATTGCTTTTAACTAGAATCCTATGTGAATCCGGAACTTATATTCGAAAACTTTACTATGATATTGGAGAAATTTTGGGACCTGGTGCAACCATGGTGGAGCTTAGACGAACTAGAGTTGATCAATTTTATGAACGTGATGGCTTGGTAACCCTGCACGAACTTGCAGATGCTTTTGCAGTATGGGAGGAGAAAAAAGATGATGGCAAACTCATGAAAATGATCAAACCTGTAGAGTATGCTCTCAGTGAATTAAAATCCGTGATAATTCGAGATTCGGCAGTTGATGCCATGTGTCATGGGGCTCAGTTGGCAATACCTGGAATTTTAAAAATCTCTCAAAATCTGAAAAAAGGTGATATTGTTGGAGTTTATACTCAAAAAGGCGAGGCGGTGGCATTGGCTGAATCTACAATGTCTGAGGAGGAAATTCGTGACGCTACAAAGGGATATGCGTTTGAAACAAAAAGAATCATCATGGCTCCTAATACATATCCAAAAAAATGGAGAACAAAATCAACTTCTCCAAAGGATTAAAAAATCATGAGTTATTTTAAAATAAATTGTTAGCAAAAAGCCTTGTACTCTTTATTGGAATCGGTGTGGTTACTGGACTAGCTTTTGGCGTATATCTGATTGATGTTAAAAATACCAATCAGTTGGTCTTTGTTGATGGATCTTCAATTTCTGTAGTTACTGAAAAATCTGATTTTAAAAAAGGTGAAGAAATAATTATTCAGATTGTGAATTCTGGAACTATTCCTCTAATCTTTTTTGATGATTCTTATGGTCTTCGAATTACTGGGTTGTCCGGGATTTTGATGTTTTCCCCTGATGTCACGGGAATGTCCCCGACTCTTGATCCCGGTGATAGAATCAGTTTTTCATGGAATCAAATAAAAAATGATGGCGATACAGCTCTGGAAGGTCTTTATAAAATATCTGTTAAAGGAATTGATAATGAGGGGAATAATGTGGAAAAATCAACAACTATCACAATTTGGAAGTAGTATCTCAGTAACATAATTTATAATCACATTTCATCAAATCATTTTGTCGCAAGACTTGTGCCGGGGTCGCCTAGCCTGGTAGGGCGCGCGCCTGGAAATAATTAACCATAAAGCGCGTTCTCGCAAGGGAACGGGAGTTCAAATCTCCCTCCCGGCGCCACTCTATCTTTTTTCCTATTTTGCTTTTTTTGCCCTTTCAAGTGGAATATTCTGTCAGCCGGATAAAAAACCAAGAGATTGAATCTAATTGAAGAACGGAGGAGACGGGACAAAAAGCAGTGACTGTAAAAAATAATAACAAAAGATATTTTCTCATCAGTTCATCATACCCTCAAACACAGGGATTAGTGCAGTATACGTATAATTGGTGATTTTTGTGAATTCATGTACAACATCTATCAATAGTATAATTTTAATAAATTATATCAGGATACGAGGTATGAAAAAATGACTGTTATTACTTGCAATACCTACTGTCCTGATGGTTTTGCTTGTGTCAGTGATTATGCCCGTAGACACTGCTAAAAAATGTGAAATAGATATGAAAAAATTCTCTATCGACGAATATTTTTGTGTTTCCAAGTCTGCAGCAGAGGTATAGTTCAAAGAGGATACGGATATTATTTTCATCTGTGGGATCCCAATCCTTCCCGTAAGAATGTAATGGAACTGAAATGTCAAGTTATCACTCATCCAAAATTCATAAAATATGGCAGTTTGAATGACAGTATTACAGGCTCCCAGCGGTGAGGAATTATCAGCGAGCAGAGAGTTTGGTCACGGATTTTTTTCATCAAATGACACAAAATACGCGTTTTCGTTTGTATCGTATGTGATCAAATAGAATTTTTTAAAATTTTAAACGCCACAAATATCATGAGAAATATTTGTAAATTTTTTAGTTGTAAATTACACTGTATTATGAAAAAAGGGATTTATTGAAGTTATGGTGCATCTTTTATGTTCTGCCAAGGAGTCAATAATTTTTAGTATCTTTTGGCATCGCCAAAATTTGAGCACAGATGTGGAAATGAACTGACATCTTTTAGAATTTCACCAAATGATAAAGTATAGATAAATGTACACAACTTTCTCCTGAGAATCAATTAGTTTGTTGATACCACAGTTGCTATTATGGTGCCCCCACTGTCTCCAGACATACTGGATAATGTCCTATTGCCATTTAGTAAAGACTTGTGTGGCTTGAGGAGAAGGAGGAGGAGAAGACACGGTTACATTTTTGTGCATCTGCTACCTACTCCTTGGTTTGGATGCCATAGATCTCATACCTTGTCCTATCAGAACAGACTAGAACCGTGAGCCTGAGTTATCTGTTCTTCATATGATTCCAGACCTCTGGTACTTGCCGAATCCTGACATGAATGCAGTAATGGAATTATGGAATCTTGTGGGAATTGATCATAAAGAGATATAGCGATCGAAATTAATAATATGTGTGCCTAAACATTTTCTTTTTAAATGTCAATCATGCTCTCATAGAGAAATGGGAATCGTCCCTTTCAATCTAATTTTGGATTCACAAGTAAGTAAATTCAATGAGTTTGAAGACGAATTTATGAAAAATTACAAATGTCCAAAATGTGGATGGGCCGAGCAAAGTAACAAGAAATCAACTTCGTAAGAAATCATGGAAAATGTTGCAGCACCACATGGCATAAACATGATGGAATTGTCTGTTCAAATGAACAAACATTTTGTATCATGAATTTGAGAAAGAATACTTTTCACCGCATTTCCCGCATCTGTCATGAAGTCTTTCTGCAGGTTTGGTCAATCCACACAAACCACAAAAACGCATTATTCCCATTTCAACTAATTTTTTTGAGCATTCTGAAATTTCCTCAGAACTGTGTTTGCTTTTTGGCTTACCGCACATTGGACAAATTTCATCTCCGGAAATAGAATCTGGTGGACTGCTCATCAATATTGCTGTTTTGAGATTTTTCTATATTAGAGTCTTATGCATAATTGAATTTTTAATTGTGTTTTTGATGATAATTTCTCTAATGTAATAATGATTTTCCTGTTATCAAATAAATGATTACGCATGTGGTTTCATTGTTTTTGTCTTTTTATCATCAAAACAACAAACCATAATTTCTAAATTCATATGGATCATTTGTTCATTAACGTTTTAAGTAAATTTTGTAAACGCATGTCATGTCATCAAACAATAATGCTGAATCTTGGGAACAACTCTATGGATTGTCTTGGTTGATTCTTGATGAAGAATAATCCTAGTGTAAGATATTAGAGTATCTCGGCATCTTATCCCAGTCTCCATTACACACATGGAAAAATTATCTAAAACAGTGATTTATTTGACAATTGGAATTTTTTTACTTTTTTTGGCATACTAAACTTGATTTTCTCAGTCATGCTCTAAAATGAAAACTAGATTTGATAATCAGTCCTAAAACCAATCCACATGACGGATGATGTTGTCATAACTGGAGAATTATAATTATATTCCAGTTATTTTGGTTGCCCTTGTTTTTGTCATAATTGGTTTGGATGTATGGAGAAAAAGAAAATGCAAACTGGATTTTTGGCAATTCAGGTTTTTCTCAATCTCAAATGATGTTGAACTAACCGTTTGATGCCCTTTACAACATTTTTTTAAAAAAAGACTTGAAATTCCAAGTAATTGTGTCTGTATTGACTATTCAAGATATATTTCTAATTTTGAGTGAAAAATCGTGCAAATTCCATTCATTGCAAGACTGATACACATAACGCTCTTCAGGCACCTTTTTTAATCTTAGAGTTGAATTTTATATGAATACTTTGGATTCTAATCTATGTGTGGTTTGGAATCTTCTGAAATCTCTTCATCTGAATGGATATCTTTGAATCAATTCCTTTATGAGATAAAACAGGTCAACTCTGCATGCGTGTCTGTGTATTACCCTTATGGCAAGGGTGATGAAACTATTTCTTTGCTAAATAAAGGTCAACGAAATAAATCTATTGAAAAAATCGAATTACAAATTCAAAAAAGAATCACACATCTGAAAAAGAATCCATCATCTGTTGGGAAAACTCTCAAAACTCTTTGTATTTTTGGTTGGATAAATAATGGTAAAGTAGCAATTAAAGAAATTGGAACCTCAAAAAAACTTCCGTATATCTACATGTTGAATAAAAAACCATATATCAAACCCTTCAATGACATTCTCAAAACTAATTATGATGTTTTACTAGTCACAATTGATCAAAAAACTGCAAGAATACAAAAATTTCATGGCAGTCAGATATTAGAAGAATCCAAACTCAAAATTGATTTACAAGGAAGACATAGAAAAGGCGGTCAAAGCCAGGGGCGATTCCTGAGAGCAAGGCAAACAAAAATCCATGTTTTCTTTAAGAAAGTTGCAAATAAAACAAAAACAATGGATTTGAATTCCGAATTAATTTTGTTGGGTGGAGCAGGTACTGCAAAAATGGAATTTTTTGATGAACTTGATTCAGAATTAATGAAAAAATGCAGATTTGTAGAAAATCTGTCTTTTTCAACTCCAATCAAAGAAATCCATGAAAAAATCATCCATCATTTGTATCAACAACGAAGAAAACACGTGGTAGAACTAGTTGAAAAATATGAAAAATTATTCAAGGATGGTTTAACTGCTAAAAGAAATAATGTCATCTACAAAGCATTGAAAAGGGGGGCAGTAGATACATTAATTGTATCTGCAAATTATCATACCAATCCCCAATTCAAAAACATAATAAAGATGCTTGAAATTGCAAAAAATACTTCATCTAAAATAGAATTTGCAGTTTCTCCAAATATTATTAAAAAATTAGATATGAATAATTCTGTTTTAGCAATTCTTAGATATCCAATAAAATAGCATTCAATTATCCTTTGAATTGATTATTTATTGTATTTTTTCTATGATTTTATTGAATTTCCATGGGCCACAGTCTACTTTAAGATCCTCGCTGACAAACAACCCTTTCTCATTTAGCTGATTTACGATATGTGCTGAAAATGGTAAAACTCCGGTAGCCCCCGGCGAATTATAATTTAGAATGTGAAATGATGCTTCATCTTCCACTTGAATCACATCTGGTACAAATTTTCCATCTTTATCAATAACTGATGATCTTATTCCTGCTGTACCTCTTTCAGTTATTTTGTTTGCATCTATCTTTGGCAAGAATTTTTTTACTCTGTTAACCATCGTTGTTTTTGACATTGATGATTGTACTTCATTCATTGCAAGTTCTTGAAATTGTTTATCAAAAATTGCTTTTCTTGCACCCGAATTTAGCATCTCTAGTATTTTTGGAATACATTTTTTGATGTTTTCTAACTTGTCATATCCATATGGACTAAAAACCGGTACTGCGTTGGGTCCAATTTCACAACTGCCATCTACTCTGAGAATCCAGTGCGGATCTAGGAATGGATATTCTGGAAATTCAGGAACAGAATATACACTAGATTTTGTAAGATTGTTGTACTGATTGGGAACTCTCCAATACTCCCCTCTAAAATGCACATCCGTAAATTTTGTTGCCATTCCAACACTATGTGCAATATCTATTGCCTCCCCTCCTGCGGCATTGATTAGAAATTTGGCATGAATTTCATGCTTATCATTTAATGTAATTGTCCATCGGTCTTTTTCTTTTTTTATTTTTGTAACTCTGGAATTTAACAAAAATGTTGTACCATTTTCCTTACTGTCATTCATTATTGAATTTGTAAATAATGAATAATCTGTAGATGCATCTTTGTAAACGCATAATGCTGATTCACATTTTATTTCCGGTTCTATTTTTTTTAATTCTTCCTTATTTAATAATTTAATATCTTTGTCTTCTAAACCATTTTGTTTCCCCCACTTGAGATATTTTTCAAGAACGTTGATTCCTTTTTCATCTAAAGCAACTTCGATAACCCCGTCTTTTTTAAATGGTATTTTTTTTAATTTTGCATACGTCTCCAACATTTCATAACCATGAAAAGCTGATTTTGCAAACAATTTTTTCTTTTCAGGATTATATAGATATGGAGCATGAACTTTCCCGGTGTTTCTTCCACTTGTATGAAAAGCAACATTACGAGCTTGTTCTATAACTGCGATTTTTTTTGATTTATTTGCCAATGATAAAAAATATGAAATTGTAGTTCCTAGAACACCTCCGCCGATAACTATCACATCAAAATTCTGTACCAATAACTTTCAATCTTTATTTAATTTAGTTGATAATAAATTGAATCTGTGACAATCAAGATTAATATCTGATAAAATTCCAAATCAAGCCATGTTGCCTGATAAATGTTCAGTTATGGAAGAAAGAAAACAATGTGTAAACCCCCCTGAATTTATTGTATCTGTCATTTCGGGAAATGATGAATATATGGTGGGTGTTACCTGTCAAAAGCACAAGCAAATTGTTTCAGGCAAAATAACTATTTTACAAAATGAAGGTAAAATGCATGGGGGAAAAATTAATTTTCTACCCGTAAAAACAGTCGGAACTGATTGTGTTCATGGTGATGTTGATGATTTTGTACGCATTGACATGAATCATTCAAAAAGTTGAAATAATTTCGTTTTCAAGAACCATCATCATGCTTTTGGAATTATTATTGTCTGATTTAGTAAAAATTGACAATGTTTTATTTATCATAAAAAGCAACGGGGCCACCAGTGAAATTAAAAGTAATTCTCTTAATATCCGAAAAAAAGACAAATGGATCACTATTGGTGATAATGATGGACCGGCCCACATGCATCTTAACTCTGAGTTAATAAAACATGCAGAATTTATTCAAGAGGAGAAATCTGAGAGAACTAGTTTCAGTGTAAGATTCTTTGATGATAACAATGAACGTATTCTTGCAGCATTTTTTACAAAAATGTATGACGATTCTAAACAACTAGTTACTGAAAGAAAAAGACTCTATGATCAATTAAACCAAAAATATACTTCAAAAATTCAATTTTAAAAAAAAAACCTTGTCTGAAAAAGACAAGGAGAAAAAATATTATTCTTGAGATTCTTTCTTCTTCCTTTCTTTTTCAGATTGTAGTTTAGCTAATTCTAATTCTTCATTTGTATGTTTGAATTTTTTCAATCTGCTTTTAGATTACAATTTAGATATAAAAACTTCACATTTACTGGGATTCTAACTTATGCGTGAAAATCAGTATCCCACCGAATAGATTGGTTTTTTTCCATTAATCCCCAAATTCAAATTCTTTACAGTAATTTCTGCCATTTTGATTCTTGTACCCTTAGTTGAGCTTCCAATATGTGGGGCAAGTACAATATTTGGCAATTTCACAAAGGGATGATTTTTTTTAATCGGTTCTTTATCAAATACATCCAAACCTGCACCTGAGATAACTTTTTTCTTTAATGCAATGACGAGATCTTTTTCATCTATTATTTTTCCCCTTGATGTGTTGATTAAAAATGATGATTTTTTCATTTTTTTAAAGATTTTCATGTCAAACAACCTGTCTGTTTCCTTCGTATACGGCACGTGTATTGAAAGAAAATCGCTTTCTGTGATTAGTTTTTCAAAAGATACATATTTTGCACCAAGTAATTTTTCTTTAGATTTTATAACCTGTTTTCTATTATGATATATTATTTTCATGTCAAATGCTTTTGCTCTTTTGGCCAGCGTACTGCCTATTCTACCAAGACCTAAAATCCCAATAGTTTTTTGTTGAAGATCCATACCAACATAATCAAAGGCACCGTAGATCTCTTTCCATTTCCCTTCTCTGATAATTTTGTCTCCTTCAGTTATTCTTCTGGCAATATCTAGCAGTAATGAAAAAGCCATATCTGCTGTCGCATCAGTCAATACCTCCGGAGTGTACCCTACACGAATTTTCTTTTTTGCGGCGTATTTGGTATCAATATGATCAAAACCTACACTGTATGTGCTAATGACTTTGAGATTTTTGCCTTTATCGATAATCTCTTTATTGATATTATCATATGGAAAACAGATCAACCCCTCGATATCTTTGATCTTTGATCGCAATTTAGTTTGCGGAATGGGAATTTCACCCGAATGAATTTCAATCTGATATTTTTTTCTCAACTCTTTTAGTGCAAAATCATGTAAAATCCTTGTCAGAAACACTTTCTTTTTCATTAGCCTTATATTCATCTCAAACAATTTATACGATTTCTTTGTAGTTTTATTGATGTCTTCTAAAGTCGAAGAGGAGGAATTTGCTATTTGCGTAGAATGTGGAAATTCGATTGAAAAATGTGTCTGTGTATGTCCCTATTGCGGTGAGCGTGATAAATGTGAATGTGCATTGTTTGATGCGGCCACCGGAGGATAGAAGATATGCCCCCCCATCCAACTATTAAAATTCAGGAGTTATGTGAATTATTATGAGTATGCATGATTTTACTTGGTTAATTGGAGGTCCACAAGGCAGTGGTGTTGAATCAGGTGCAAACATCTTTTCAAAAGTCTGTGCCGAAATGGGTTATCAGATATTTGGCAAACGAGAATTTTATTCTAATATCAAAGGGGAACATAGTTATTTTACAGTCAGAGTTGCTGATAAAAAAATTAATTCAAATGTTAACGCTGTAAATTTGATGGCGTCATTTGATGCCGAAACAATATTTCGTCATTATAATGAGGTGATATCCGATGGAGGCATAATCTATGATTCTGATTTAGATGACATTAAAATTGATTCAGTACGCACGCTTGATGCTCCATTTAAAGAAAGACTGTGCAAAGAACTGGAATCAAAAAATAAACCATTTACTGTGGCAGGTGCCTTGGAAATTGCAAAAGATAATGGTGTAAAACTATTTCCTGTATCTTTCAAATCTATTCTTGAAATTCTTTCTGAAGAAACCGATAATCCCCGTTTAAAAGGATTGGTAAGAATGTATAATGTCATTGGCGTATCTCTGTCTTTAGGATTAGTAAAGATGCCTCCTAACTCATTACAACAAACCATTGAATCTATATTTTCAAAAAAACCTGAAATTGCAAAAATAAATCAACAAACTGCAAATTATTCATACAACTATGCTACAGCAAAGTTTGAAAACTTTGTTCATGTATTGCCTGAAACAGAAAAAGAACCTGACACCATACTGGTTCAGGGTTTTCAGGGAACAGCTCTTGGAAAAATGGCATGCGGTTGTAGATTTCAGCCTTACTATCCGATAACTCCCGCATCTGATGAATCCGTTTTTCTTGAATCAAATGAAATTTTAGAAATCATTGATGATAGACCCGGCTCTACTGCTGTGATTCAAACTGAAGATGAAATCAGTGCAATGGGTATGGCTATTGGCGGAGCTTTAACCGGAACCCGTTCAGCAACTTGTACTTCGGGTCCTGGATTTGCACTGATGACTGAGATGCTGGGTTGGGCAGGAATTAATGAGGTTCCAATTGTAATTACTAATTACCAAAGAAGCGGTCCGTCTACAGGACTTCCTACGCGACATGGACAGGATGATTTGCTTTTTGCAGTTTATGCAGGACACGGTGATTTCCCAAAAATTGTTTATGCATCAGGGGATATTGAAGAGAGTTTCTATGATACCGGAAACTGCTTCAACTATGCCGATATCTTTCAAGTCCCCTTAATCCATCTTATGGACAAGTTTCATGCAAGTTCAGTCATTACATGTAAAAGATTTGATCCACAAAAAATTTCCATTAATAGGGGAAAACTCTTGGAAAAAGTAGATGATGGGTATAGGCGATTTGAACTCACAGATGATGGAATATCCCCCCGTTCAAGACTGGGAATTGATAATGGAATTTTTTGGAATACTGGGGATGAATCTGATGAATCCGGCCATATTACCGAGGATCCGGTTTTACGTGTAAAGATGATGGATAAGAGAATGTCTAGATTAGATTTAATTCTAAAAGAAATACCTGATAGTCAGCAGGCAAAATCTTTTGGTGCTGGGGAGCATACTATAATCTCCTGGGGCTCTACCAAAGGTCCCATATTAGACGCATTGGATATGCTCAAAAAAGAAGGAATTTCTATGGGATTCATTCAATTAAAATTATTACATCCGTTTCCAAGTGATTATGTCAATTTTCTACTAAAGGATGCAAAGACGATTATTGATATTGAATCAAACTATTCTGGACAACTGGGAAAACTCTTCAAACAGAACACTGGACGTGATATTGACTACTCTATCTTAAAATACAGCGGACGAGCTATGACTAGTACTGAAGTCTATGATTCACTTAGGAAGATTATTGAGAAAAAGGCAAACAAAAGAGAGGTTTTAATGCATGGCGCTTAAACTGGCTGATTACAAAACAGACGTTCATAATGATTGGTGCCCCGGTTGTGGGGATTTTGGTATAGTCAATGCAATTCAAATGGCTTTAGCAGAGATGGGTATTCAAAGAGACAAGGCCGCAATGTTTTCTGGAATTGGATGTTCTGGGAAAACATCTCATTTCATCAACACATATGGTGTCCACACATTACATGGAAGAGTCTTGACATTTGCCCAGGGTGCAAAGATTGCAAATCCTGAATTAACTGTTGTTGCAGTGGGGGGAGATGGCGATGGTTTGGGGATTGGCGCCGGACATTTTGTTGCTGCCGGTAGACGAAATGTGGATATGACTTATATTATTTTTGATAACGGAGTTTATGGTTTGACAAAAGGACAGGCATCTCCTACTTTGAAATTGGGTGAGAAAACAAAATCGCTGCCTTCACCAAATACAAATTCCAATGTTAATCCAATTGGATTGGCAATCGCAAGCGGTTTTACGTTTGTTGCTCGTGGTTATTCCTATGATGTTAGACATCTCAAAGATTTGATCATTCAGGCAGTCAACCACAAAGGCCTGTCATTTCTTGATGTGTTACAACCTTGTCCCACTTACAATGACCTTAACACTAGAGACTGGTATGCCGGTACTGATTTAGTTGATGAGGCCCAAAAAAGACATTCCAGAATTTACAAACTAGAAGATTATGGATATGAGCCGGTGGTTCACTATGATTCTGAAGTTGAAGTCAATGAGAAATTATCCCAGGCATTGATTAAATCCCTTGAATGGGGAAATAAAATACCAATTGGGATTTTCTACAAAAACGAACTAATTTCTCCATACACTCAAAGAATCAAAGACAAGATTCCAAACTATCTAGAAAATTTCCCTGCAAAACAAAATATTTCAAAAAAAGGCCTTTCTAATACTGATATTTCGGAAATATTGGATTCTTTAAAAGTCTAGATTGCCCTCATCAACCTAACAAGTTATAGGCAAGTTTCGTGGAATATTATTTTGCATTTGAACATTAATGAAGCAAATAAAATATTTAGAAAATCCATCATAAAGGGTTTTTTTGAACCGCAGCTAGTTAATCTGGATTTTAAAAAATCATCTGCCAAACATCCTTCTATCAACGATGATGGTCTTATGCAATCTGATTTGCTACATGTGTTTTTTGACGTAGAAACCGGCTCTGATTATCCTGATGCCGATGAGTGGTTTATTGCAGATCTACTGTTTCCCCATGATGTAAAACTTCCCGATAATTTGAAAGGAACTGATTATTTTACTACGTTGTCTGTTGATGATAATAAAACATACTGGCATCATCGTGAATTAATTAGATACAAATATGGAAAATCTAAAAAACTCGTTGATGCTTTAGAGTTTTTAGAATCAAAGTATAAAGAACTTCATAAATTATTGGAGCCTTTGCAAAAAGATCTCAAGTAACTTCATTCCATGAATCCCCGCTGAACGTATATCTTTTATTTTTAGATGATGCAGCAGAATCTAAACGCCATCTAATTGATTCTGAATCAAATTTGTATATAATTTCAGAAATATCTGACGGTATTTTTTCTGGATCCAGATGATATGGTAACAACTCCAAAACAAAATCAATTTTTTCCAATGCATTATCAAACCATTGCCTGTCTTCAATTTCTATTTTGAAAACTATTTTTGGATTTCCAGAAAAATTAATTACTATCTTTAATGCATTACTGCTACCTCTGCGTCGTTTCATTTCCTTGAACACAGCTTTAATTTTCTCCCAACGTTTGTAATCAAACCATTGGAAAAATTCCTCATTGAATTGAAGTGGAATATCAATATCCAGGAAACTTACAAAATTCTCATCATCTGCCTCTATTTCATCTTGAATTACGGTAAAGTGAGAATTTAGAAATCCATACAACACCTCGATCTCCCAAGGTGAAATTCCGTAATATCGTAATGTTGTTTTTACATTCTCTGACAATGATTTAAAATCACAAAAATTGTAATTAAAGCTTCAAATTCGCTGAATTTCACCCAAATTCACCTTAAAATTAAAATTATATTATGTTAGACACATATCTAGACATGAAGAAAGAATATGTGGTAAAAAGCATTGATTCTGCACCTGATGGCTCGCCATATGTTGTAGTTTCACTGTCATCGCTTAAAGATCTAAAGGAAGGCGGAACTCAACCCCCTCAAACTCCATTTGGGACTCCAAAAGTAATGGGATTTTCAAACATGAATGACATGATGAAAGACTTGAACAAGATGTTATCTGGAATGGGTGGAACAGGCATGCCAACTGGTATCACTCAATTAAAACTTGAAATGCACGAATACAAAGATATGGGTCTTTCAGTTGGGGATAAAGTCTTCCTAGAACTAAGCAAGGCCGAAACTCTGGGTGTTTAACCTATCAGATTGTGTTGAAATACTTCCAACCGTAAAATGCTGTAATGGTACCAATAACAAACAGCATTGGCTTCCATGCAAATACGGGAATACTGGGGGTTGCAAGTTTTACTTTGTAATTATCAACTATGGCATGTACGTTTTTCTTAATTTTATCATGCCAAATATTGCAGTCTATCTGATATTTTTTTAAAATTTCTTCTATTTCATAAACCACCGGAGTTCTTTGGGAAAACAAATGCTGTAGATAATCCCTTGAAACTTCTACTTCGGCATGAATCCCGATTAATCCTTTCTTTAAATCAATCATTCTCACATGCATCTCCCATGGTTTTTTTAATTTTAAATTTAGACCATTCCCAATTTGATCTGGCTGTTTGTGTTCAAATTTAACTTTTGTAAAACCTTCGGCTGTGAAGATTTTTGTCAACTCTTCAAAGCTTTTCTTAACTACTATGTGGAGCTGCTCTACACCCTCCTTGCTATCGATATCAATCCTGTGTTTTATTCCATCAAGGAATGACACTGTTTTGGGATATGTTGTGAGGTATTCCATTAATTCATCAAATGAATTCCTCTATTTAAAGCAGAACTGGATTTCAGGTTAGAATTTTGGAGGATTTGAGAGTCCCCTCACGTAAACGCACTGATCCGGCGAAATTGCCATTTCTTCCGGACTGATTTTTCTATCTGTAAGAACCGCATCCGAGTTTCTAACTATTGCAAATGGTTTTGATTCTGCACCTTCACCCATCTTGTGATTTGCAATAGTAGCAAGATTGTCAACAACTGCTTGAAATGTAACCTTTAATGGGTTGCCATCAAGATCTTTTTTTGCTCTCATGTCCAAGACCGGTTCAATTCCTGTACATGATACTGCAATACCTGATGTACCGATTCTTGCAGGCATTAATCTGCTGTCTACAAGAATTATTCCCACATGAATGAAAAATTTTAAGAAAATCTTTCTGCGAATTTCTTCTGCGGTAAGATACGGATCTGTTGGATATAATATGACCCAGCCTTTTTTTACATTTGATTTATCAATTCCCGCATTTGGTGCCATGATATTGTCTGATGATGTAATTACAAATCCACCAATCCCACCAAAAATTTTATCTGATTCCCTTAGAATTATTTCTGCAATCTCTGATTTTAATTGATACTCTTTTGAAATTTTCTTTCCCTGCTCTGATGTTGTGATTTTCCCCAAATCCACCACCCTTCCCTGTGAATTTGAGATATATTTTGTTGAAATTACCAAAACATCGCCCTCTTCCAAAGACTCATTATTATTTTTCAATGTTTTTAACAATGTCTCAAAAACATCAAATTTTGTCTCCATTCTTTCTGCTAAAAGCGGAAAAACTGTTAATTGCACATCATTCCAGTGTTTCTTTTCTTTTTTATTGTTGTGAATAATCCGAGGTAAGCAGTTACCTCCCGTGCCTGCCGACAACAAATCTGTGCTTGGACCTAAACCGATTACGATATTCTTCCAAGTGAAATAGTTCCAACATAAAAATCTTGGACTGAGGAATTTATTTATCTAGGTGTTTGACGTAACTATAATATGAAGTCATTGGAAACTTTTGTAAAACATACAGTTAGACAAGGAAAAGATGAGGCTGATAATCTTGATGAACTCCAACAAATTTTAGCTGACTTGGATACAGAGGATAAACCCATATATCTCAGGTATGATGTTATCTCAAACACATGACAGACATAATCACAGATCCGATTTTTACATCAATTTTAAATGAAAATGATCATACAACTCGTAAACGTCTAATCAAATTAATTGAAGGCAAGTTAGATGGTAAAGTAATATGTTATTTTGCAAATCCTGAACATCCATATGCGTCTATTGTTAATGACGACGTAATTCCATTTGAAGATCTATTGCGTTCTACTGGAGATTCTAAAAAAGGAATTTTGATTTTAAACTCTTCTGGAGGTAGCGGCAACGCTGCGGAAAAACTACTTTCTATGTGCAGAGAAAGATTCACTGAGAGTTTCACAGTGGTTGTTCCAAACTTTGCAAAAAGTGCAGCAACAATGATGTGCCTTGGAGCTGATAAAATCATGATGGATTATCTTGCAGAATTGGGTCCAATTGATCCACAAATATCATTACCTGGAAATCCTGCAATACCTGCACGTTCTTTTATTGACGGATTGGAAATGGTAAGAAAGAACGTGCAAGCAGGTGATCCTCCAAATATGTATCTATCAATGTTACAAAAAGTACGGCCTGAAATAATTTCCATATGTACTTCTGCAATAGCTGATGCAGAATGTTTTGCAAAAAGTTGGCTCTCAAGATACATGCTAAAAGAAAATCCAGAACAAGCAAAGAATGTTGCAAAATGGTTATCTGATGGGGAGACATACAAATCACACGGAAAGGTAATAAACCACAAAGAAGCCAAAGAAATCCTAAAACTTAATGTTGAATTGATTGATTCACATTCTGAATTATGGTATTGGGTATGGGAATTATATGTTCGCTCAATAATGAGTCTGAGGGTGCAAGGAGCAGACACTGCAAAAATATTTGAGAGTTTTATCGTATCTCTTACTACTTCCATTCGTTTACCCCAACAAAAATAGTTGAAAAGTCCAAGAAGAGTTTATACGTATCCATATGCGATCTTGATAAATATTTCATGCAATCAGAGTATGGATGGTACAATGAAATTTTAGATCATATCAACATAAAAGTTGAGGATGTGTGCCCAGTCTGAAAATACTTGCTAAAAAAGACAGGCAGTTAATTATTTGAGGCTGAATCTCTTCTGCTTCTTTGAGGAATTGTTCAGTCGATATCTCATTTCCATAGTTAAATTCGGTCTTGATACTGGAAAATTAAAAATTTAATTCAAGATTGGATTCTGAAAAGCTTTTAATCTGTCGAAGGGCTTTTTTGATTATGAATATTGTTGAAAAGATTCTTGCACGTGGGGCTGGAAAATCTTCGGTTTCCCCCGATGATGTGATTTTCGCAAAAGTTGACAAGGTCATGATGCATGATGTATCAGGACCTGGCGTCATTAAGGTATTTGACAAGTTAAAGAAACAGGGAATTTCAGTAGATAAATTATGGGATTCCTCCAAGGTTTGGGTTGCCGAAGATCATTTTGTCCCATCGGCTGAAAAAATATCTGCTGAAAATATTGTAAAATTATCCAACTTTACAAAAAATTATGGAATTGAAAAACATTTCAAATATGGAATGGGTCAGTATGGGATTTGTCATACCCTATCCCATGAAGAAGCAATGGTAATGCCAGGTGATATTTATGTTGGCGGTGATTCTCATACAAACACCACCGGGGCTTTGGGTGCGTTTGCATGTGGGTTGGGGCATACTGACATTGCATATGTTTTACTTAATGGGCAAATTTGGTTCAAGGTTCCTGAAACTCGTTATTTTAAGATAAATGGAAAATTACCTGAACATGTGATGGCCAAAGATCTGATTCTAAAAATTATTGGTGAAATAGGAACTGATGGGGGCGCATATCAGAGCATGCAGTTTGGCGGCAGTGGAATCGATGAAATGTCTGTTGAAAGCAGACTTACGTTATGTAATATGACCACAGAAGCTGGTGCAAAAAACGGTATTGTCGAACCGGATCAAAAAGTGGTTGATTATCTTACTCGGCGGGGTGCAACCAACATCAATTTGATCAAAGGTGATGATGATGCCGAATATGCCAAAGTTTTTGAATTTGAAAGCTCAGAGATGGAACCCACCATCGCAAAACCTTTTTCTCCTGACAACACGTGCATTGTAAGGGAGGCCCCCTCTGTCGAATTGGACAAATCTTACATTGGATCTTGCACCGGAGCAAAGTATGAAGATTTGGAAGCAGTGGCAAGAATCTTCAAAGGAAGAAAAGTAAAGATCAGGACAGAAATTTTACCCGCGGCGATTTCAATTTATCGGCGAGCAATGGAAAATGGTTTGTTGAAAATTTTCTTGGATGCCGGAGCTACTGTGGGACCGCCAACCTGTGGTGCATGCTGTGGAGCCCATATGGGTGTTTTAGCTAAAGATGAAATCTGTATCAGTACCACCAATCGAAATTTCCCTGGTAGGATGGGTCATGTAGAATCCCAAACATATCTTGCATCTCCTCTAGTTGCAGCAGCTTCTGCTGTAACTGGAAAAATCACTGATCCGAGGGATTTGTAATGAGGGGTAACATCATAAAATATGCTCAAGACAACGTTGATACGGATGTCATAATTCCTGGCCAGTATCTCAAAATACATGATTATGCAGAACTTGCAACACATGCAATGGAAGGATTAGATCCAGATTTTCATTCCAAAGTAAAAGAAGGTGATTTTATTTTATCTGGCAAAAATTTTGGCTGCGGTTCCAGTCGTGAACATGCTCCAATTGCCTTGTCTCATTCTGGAATAAAGGCAGTTCTTGCATTATCCTTTGCAAGAATTTTTTACCGAAATTCTGTAGATGGTGCATTTTTGCTGCCTATTGAAATTGGACAAGATGCTTATGATGGAATTTCAAAAGGCGATGAGATAGAAATTGATGTGTCTACTAATGAAATTAAAAATATTACAAAAAACCAAATCTACAAGATGAAACCATTTTCAGAAATTATTGGAAAGATAATTGCCGCCGGCGGACTCTTCAAGTACAAACCAGATCAGGATTAAAATGGAAAAAACTCTTTTTGAAAAAATCTGGGAATCACATGTTGTTGTTGCTGAAAAACAAAACAATCCGTCACTAATCTACATTGACAGGCATCTTGTTCATGAAGTAACTTCCCCACAGGCTTTTGATGGTTTGCGTATGAACAACAGAAAAGTCAGACGTCCTGATCTTACGATTGCCACGATGGATCACAATGTCTCAACAACTGACCGTTCACTTCCAATTTTGGATCAAACATCTTCGGTTCAAATCAAAACTCTTGAAAAAAACTGTAAGGATTTTGGAATAAAATTATTTGATATACACAGTCCTAATCAGGGAATTGTTCATGTAATCGGCCCTCAACTGGGAATTACTCTGCCCGGTTCGACCATCGTTTGCGGTGACAGTCACACATCTACACATGGGGCCTTTGGAGCACTAGCTTTGGGTATTGGAACTAGTGATGTTGAACACGTTTTGGCATCTCAGACCATTTGGTTGGAAAAACCAAAACCTTTCGAAATCCGGGTTGAAGGAAAACGAAAAAATCCCCATGCCGTTACTGCCAAAGATATCATTCTATCAATTATCAAAAATATTGGAATCGGCGGTGGTATTGGCACCGTGATTGAATACTGTGGTGAAGGAATCACCGATCTTTCAATGGAGCAGCGTATGACTATCTGCAACATGTCTATTGAGGCAGGTGCACGTGCAGGATTGATAGCCCCCGATGAAAAAACATTCGATTATCTTCGAGATAGAGAGTACACTCCAAAGAACTACGAGTCATTAGTTGATTCATGGAAAGATCATCTCAAGACGGATAATAACGCAAAGTTTGAGAAAGAATTCACTTTGCACATTGATGATATTGCCCCCCAAGTCAGTTGGGGAACAAATCCTGGTATGACCTGTGACGTTACAGATTCCATTCCTCTACCTGACGAATTTTCTAACGGTGATCCAAATCAAAAGGCAGGAGCTGAAAAAGCACTTGATTACATGGCTCTAGAACCGGGAACCATGATTGAGGATATCAAAATAGATAGGGTGTTTATTGGATCATGTACTAATGCCCGACTAGAAGATCTTGTTGCAGCATCCAAAGTCATCAAGGGACAGAAAATTTCACCCCATGTTCAGGCAATGGTAGTTCCCGGCTCTCAAATGGTAAAAAAACAAGCTGAGGAAATGGGATTAGATAAAATTTTCATTGATGCCAATTTTGAATGGAGAGAGGCCGGCTGCAGCATGTGTCTTGGAATGAATCCTGATATTTTATCCCCCGGGGAACGATGCGCTAGTACGTCAAATAGAAACTTTGAGGGTAGACAAGGTACCGGGGGACAAACTCATTTGGTGAGCCCCGTGATGGCCGCAGCCGCTGCAATACATGGACATTTTGTAGACGTGAGGGAGATGGATTTGAGTTAATATGGAATCTTTTAAAAAAGTAACCAGCATTGTAACTCCGCTTGATAAAGTAAATGTAGATACTGACCAAATTGTACCAAAACAATTTTTAAAACTGGTTCAAAAATCCGGATTTGGTAAATTTCTCTTCTTTAATTGGAGATATGACGAACAAAAGAATGAAAAAGATGATTTTGTCTTAAATGATTCAAAATATGAAAATTCACAGATTCTTGTGACTGGAGATAACTTTGGATGCGGTTCCAGTCGTGAACATGCTGTTTGGGCTTTGCTTGATTATGGTTTTTCAGTAATTATTGCACCCTCCTTTGCAGATATTTTCTTTAGCAATTGTTTCAAAAATGGGGTTTTAGCAATAGCTCTGGATCCGCAAATGGTGGGAAAATTGCTTCAGGAAGATGGCGTGGTTGAAGTTGATTTAGAACATCAAATCATTAAAACCCCTTTGGAGGAAATATCATTTGAGATTGATTCATACCAGAAAAAAATTCTTTTAGAGGGACTAGATGATATTACCATTACTTTTCAATACAAAGACAAAATTTCAGATTTTGAAAAACAATCTAAAATCCCATCTGTTTTATAATCTTCTTTACTGTTTTTGCGTTTCTTTCTAAAATCATTGGGGATTCTGCATCTATCCATTCATTTTCACCAATGTCAAAGGCGCTGATTTTTCCTTCTTTTGATAAATCCTGTAAAATATCAAATGAAAGATTAATCTCTTTTTGTTTCTGTTTTGCCTTGATTTTTTTGATAATGTCTTTTCCAAGCATATACACTCCCAAACATTCTGATAATTGTAATTTCATTACCGGTTTTTCTTTGAATTCTTTTATCACCCCGTCTTCAACTGTGGCAAATCCCGTCTCTTCTTTTCTTTTAGTTCTGGTTGCAATACATGCAGAACTCTTCTTTTCCTTGAAAAATTCCCTCATTTTTTCAAGATCTATTGCACATAAATTATCTACAAACCACAATACAAATTCCGATTCATCTTTGAGTTTGTCTGCAATGTGTAATAAATCCCCGCCTGTTCCACTCTGTGAATCTTGAACAAAGGTGATGTTTTTTTGGTTTTCATAATAGTTTTTGATTTGTCCGCCCAATCCATCAAAATCTGAAATAATGATTGTCTCATCTATGAACTCAAATGATTTCAGGTATTTTACAATGTAATCAACTAGCGGCTTTCCATTGATTGGGATCATCGCCTTTGGGAAATATTCAGTATATGGTTTACCTCTGGTTCCCCTGCCACCTGCAAGAATTACAGCCTTCACAGCCTAACGGTATGATTTCTGCTTTCTTCTTCTTGCACCAGGTCCGCCAAATTTTTTTGGTTCTTTTCTTCTGGCGTCTCCACTGACTAGATATTTATCAAAATCAGTGATTCGTTTTCTAAGATCCTCCCTAGTTGATTTTGGGAAAGGATGATCTTTTGGTTCTTTTTTAGATTTTGTCCATCCTGTCAGTGCTCTTGAAATTGCAGTTGCAGTTGCACTTGCCTGACCCATAAAACCTCCACCTCTAACTCTGACAGAAATATTGATTTTGTCCCTCAAATCACCTGTAATTTCCAATGGTGCTAAAATCACTTCACGAGCAGTTTCCTGCGGAATCATTTCTACTGGAACATTGTTAATTCTAATTTTGCCTTTTCCTTTAGTAATGTAAACGTGGGCACTGGCAGTTTTTCTTGTTGCAAAATAAATTTCAGTTTTCGGTGTTGTCATTCAGTCCACCCAATCACTCTGCATAACTCCCCGAGTGCGGTATAGTTTGATGGGGTCTTTCTAATTTTTGCTTTTTCAAATTGAATTTTTTCAAGCGATTTGATCTCTTTTGGTGAGCCAATATATGTTCTCAGTCTCTGGTGTGCTGTTTTTCCCGATGGTTTTCTATCAAATGGCAGCATTTGACGAATCATTTTTGCCATTAGAGTATCTGGTCTTCTATAGTGTACCGGTCCATGTTTGTAATTAATGATACTGTTAATTTCTAAAAATTCCCTATATTCCTTAATTTGATTACTTCTTGTTCCACTCATCATAATTTTTTCACAGTTTACAACTGACACTCTGTTTCCTTGAATTAATAATTTGGCAACATTGGATGCCAATCTTCCCGCAATATGATCAGTTGCATCCACGACAATCGGTCTGTCAGTTCTTACAACTGTTTCTTGTTTAGCCAAGCAGTACTACTCCTTTTCCAGTTGGATTTTGTTTAATTAAATCAGAATGACTGATTAGTTTTCCACCTTTTTCAATAATTTTGGATGCAGCAGAATCTGAAATTGAAAACGAGAATAATGTAATTTTGTGAGAGATATTGCCTGTTCCAAGAACTTTGCCTGGAAATACTACAATGTCGTTTTCTTTGGTTAATTCGTCGATTCTATTCAAATTGAGATCCCTTCTTGCAATGGATGGTTTTAATGCATATTCTGCCAGCCTTGCCCAAATTGGTGCATCATTCTTTGTAGATGCCTTTTTTAGATCCTTTGCCATGTGTATAACGACTTGATTAGTCATGTGAATAATACGGTTTGAAACCCAAATATAATGTCTATGCTTGGATTATTCTTCAACTTGGTCAATCATTTCTTTGAATTGACCTATTCTGTCGGTGACCTCGTCTACTCCGGCAATAATAATTTGTTCCGGATTGAGGGCCCCTGTTGATTCCACTGTCAATACTTTGACATCATCTTTATCTGTATCTGTAAGTGTCGATATTGTCGCCGAGTTCCACTTTGCATGCTCTGTTCCACGTCCCAGTCTTGCATAACACTCAATCTTGATTTTTTGACCCGGTGCTAGTTGAACTATTGGAATTTTATCAGAAGTCGGTTTAATTGAATCATCTTCTGATGATAATTCGTTTGAGAGAATCGTTCTTGTAACATCTGAATCCCCTGAATCCAAAACTAACATTACCTTGCAATTTGAACATCCTGTCTCACTCTGACATTCACATTTAGATGGCTCGTTGAATCTGGCTAAATCAGTTGTTAGTGGTATTAATCCCAATCTATGAGCTAAACCCTCATCAGGCAATACTGAAGAATTCTCAATAACGTCTACTGTATCGATTGCAAAAACCGGAACTCCATTTAGACATACGCGTCTAAGTGCATTTGCATACTGTAATGGAATGCCTTTTAGCTTTACAGCTATTTTTTGACCATCTTTACTAATTATCTCCAAAGGTGACAAATCTTGAACAAAATCTCCAAAATCCACATAAAAATCTAGCTAGTTTTACGTATCTTGAGATATACTAGAGTCGATTATCCTTCGCTTTACGTATAGATAAATAGCAAATCCTTTTTACTATTATTGAAATGGTCGATGTAACACTAGTAAGATATTCTTTTGAAGGGGAAAAATTTGAGATTATGGTAAAGCCTGATCCCGCACTTGATTACAAAATGGGCAAGAAAAAAGATATTTCTGCAGTATTGGTATCTGATGAAATTTACACTGATTCTGGAAAAGGTACGAGGCCTTCTTCAGAAAAGTTACTCAAAGCCTTCAAAACCGAAGATCAAACCGAAATTGCTCAGATTATCCTTGAAAAGGGTGATCTGAATCTTAACACTGAGCAAAGAAGAAAAATGATTGATGATAAAAAGAAACAGATTGTCACATTTATCGCTAAAACCTATGTAGATCCTAAAACACATTTGCCTCATCCTCCACTGAGAATCCAGCAGGCCATGAAAGATGGAAGAGTCTCAGTTGATCCTCAAAAAAGTGTAGATGAGCAGGTTAAGGATATTGTTGAGCAGCTACGCTCTATAATCGCACTAAAATCTGAAAGCCTACAATTGGAAATTATAATTCCCGCACAATTTGCATCCCAATCCTATGCCGTGTTAAAATCTGCAGGTTCACTAAAATCTGAAGAATGGCAAAGTAATGGCTCGTTAAAAGCAATACTTGAAATACCCGCAGCAGCAAGACCAAATGTGATAGATAAACTAGGTTCTATAACCAAGGGCTCAGCTTCAGTCGAGGTAGTCAAATAATGGATAATAAGAGAAAATATGTTATTCCAGGGGACGTTGTAACTACTGGTCCTTTTAGGCCTGAACAAAATGTAATTCTGGAAGGGGACAAAATAATTTCTACAACTATAGGCATTTCTGAAATTTATGATGATTCTGTTAAAGTCATTCCGTTAACTGGAAAATACATTCCAAAAATTAATGATCTTGTAATTGGCAAGGTTCTTTCCCACACTTCTCTATCCTGGGAATTGGATATCAATTCGTGTTATGTTGGATTTTTGCCTGCTCAAGACGTTTTTGGACGTGACTTTTCTGCACATGCAGATGAACTTTCAACTAAACTAAAATCCGGCGACTTGGTGGCAGCAAGAATTGCTAATTTTGATAGAACCCGAGATCCACTAATAACAATCTCTGATAGAGACTTGGGTCAGATTGACTCTGGTGATTTAGTAAAAATTTCCCCAAGCAAAGTTCCACGTCTAATTGGAAAGAGGGGCAGCATGATTCAGATGATTGAAATGGCCACAAATGCCATAGTTACTATTGGTCAGAATGGCTGGATAGTGGTCTCCTGTGAGACTCCCGAGGGATTATTAAAGGCTAAAAAAGCAATTGAAATGATTAATGAAAAAGCACATGTTGCTAATTTGACTGATCAGGTAAAAGAAATGTTAGAAATAAAGGATGATGAATCATAATGGGCGGACGAGACGCAACAATGGTCCTGTTGGACGAGAATGGTATTCGTTGTGATGGTCGTAAAGTAGACGAACCACGACGAATTATGATTAAAGCCGGCGGATTAAAAAATGCAGATGGTTCTGCCTACATTGAATTCGGTGATAATAAAATTCTAGTTGGAGTTTTTGGTCCTAGAGATGTACACCCAAAACACATGTCAAACACTGACACTGGAATTTTACGGGTCAGATATCATATGGAACCGTTTTCTGTTGATGAGAGAAAAAATCCTGCACCATCAAGAAGAGAAATTGAAATTTCCAAGGTTATCAAAGAAGCATTAGAACCTGCGGTAATGTTAGATAAATTCCCAAGAACCGCAGTTGACGTGTTTATTGAAGTATTGCAAGCAGACGGTGGAACCCGATGTGCAGCTCTTTCAGCAGCTTCTGTCGCATTAGCTGATGCAGGTATTCCTATGAGGGACATGGTTGCAGCAATTGCAGCAGGAAAAGTTGCTGACACGGTAATCCTTGATGTTAACAATGAAGAAGATCAAGCAGGTCAAGCCGATATGCCTATTGGATACATGCCAAACCTTGAAAAAATCACATTATTACAACTAGATGGAGTCTTAACTACTGAAGAATACAAGAAATGTGTTGACGTGGGGGTTAAAGGATGTAAAATCGTTTACGAATTGCAAAAGAAAGCTCTTACTGACAAATATTTTGGAAAGGGAGGGGGAGATTAAAATTGACATCTATTTCCGTTATTGATGAATTAAAGAGAACGCAAATTCTTGAATTGTTAGAACAGGGTAAAAGAGTTGATGGACGTGCACTAGATGAATTCCGTGAAATTAAAATTGAAATTAATGCAATTCCTAAAGCAAATGGTTCTGCAAGAGTTTATCTTGGTGATACCGAAGTTGTTTGTGGCATAAAAATTCAACCCGATAGGCCTTTCCCAGACACTGGTGACAAGGGACTCTTCATCTGTACTGCTGAACTATTGCCTTTATCCCATCCTACTGTCGAAACCGGACCTCCACAACCCCCTGTAATTGAATTAGCCAGAGTTGTTGATAGGGGTATTCGAGAAAGTCACATGGTTGATGTTTCTCAGCTAGTTATTGAAAAAGACAGATCCGTTGTTGGCGTATTTGCCGATAATGTTGTTGTAGATTATGATGGGAATTTATTTGATGCGTGTTCATATGCTAGCACTGCGGCATTACTCTCATCAAAAACCCCAAAATGGAATTGGGTGGATGAAAAGCCGGTACTGGCAGAAGGAGATGAATCTAATTTACCAATAACTACAATTCCTGTATCTGTTACAATGGGAAAAATTGGAAATCACATAGTCGTTGATCCTAATGGGGATGAATGGGCTAGTATGGATGCACGTATTACAATTACAACTGATTCTAATGAAAATATTTGTGCCTTACAAAAAGGCGGCAGCGGTGGTTTCACCCAGGATGAAATTAATGGATGCGGTGAAATCTCTGTCCGTGTAGGTGCAAAAATAAGGGAAAAATTAAAAGACGCTCAAAAAGGTGGTCAATAAAATGGCAAAAGCAAAAAAATCCCTCAAAGGTCTAGGTGCACGATACGGAATCAAACTTCGAAAACAATATACAAAGATCCATCTGCAGCTTAAAGAGAAAAGAACCTGTCCTGAATGCGGTTCACAAACATTTGGACGTGATGCCGTTGGAATTTGGTCCTGTAAAAAATGCAGCTACAAAGTGGCTGGAACGGCATATGACATTAAACTTTAGTGCCAAAATCACAGTTGATGCAAAAGAAAGGTCAAAAGCAATTTTTGATTCTGTAACTACTGATAATGAATTTTATCCGGAAAATCCCGTAAACACTATGATAAAATTTGATGAAAAAACCACCATCGTCATTACATCTGAAACTGGACAACTGTCTCATCTTAGGGCAAATTTGAATTCCACGCTTCGCTTAATTCAAGCAAGCTACGATTCGATTGAATCAGTAAAAATATAAGCGCTTTAGTTTACGGTTCTATGAAGTTATAGGATCTGACTAGTCATAATAATGGAATGAAATTATTTTATAAAATGATGTAACTGCTTTTCAAAACGTGAAAAACAGAACACACACCCGGGGTTGTCGTCCATTATGTTGAGATATTGTATAATAAAAAATTACAGACTACCTGGGAGTCGAACCCAGATCTCCTGGACGACAACCTCCCCCGGGAATGTCACATCTGAGTGCGGTCATGCCTGCTCAGATTTACAATCAAGAGGTTCTGTCCGTCTGATCCTATTCTCAGATAATGGTTCGTGTTTTGCGGTACAAACGGCAGGAAAAAAGTGCAGGTAAATGGAACATGTAGATCTTGCCTGTTTGAGAGGGTGGATTTTGACCAAAGACATCGTGCTGACAAACTCCAGATCATGCCATCCCCAACAATAGGAGGCGGAATATTGGACAATCTTAAAAGCAAGGCAAGATACACCAGAATCATGGAAACAAGAAAATTCACCATACAGGTAATTAAATCATCAGAAGGTGGATATACCGGAAGATGCATTGAGTTGCCTGCAGCAATTAGTGAAGGGGATACAATAGAGCAATTAGAAACAAACATGAAAGAAATTGTTCAATTAATTCTAGAATCCATTGAAGAGAAAACAAAACCAGATCAGAAGATAATCATAGAGATTCCAAATTGAGTCTCAGAAACCACAATTGGCTAGATGTTATAAAGGCATTAAGCAAGTTCGGTTATTATGTAGACAGGCAAAGAGGTAGCCATATCATTTTGAACAACAAAAATGGCAACACGGTTCCAGTACCAAGATCCTGGTGTCCACGGCTATTTGTCTTAAAGAAGGTTTGTAGTATGGGAAGTAGCTTTCGCATTAGTTTGAGTGTCTTCCTGCTCTTCCTGTTTGCGTTTTATTTCATAGGATTTGTCATATCCTGGCTTCCGTGTCCATTTTTTTCTGACTGCTGGTTCCGGTATAATCTGTTTTTGCATTGAACTTTTACTTGTCATTATATGGGGTAGAACATACTGATCTTTAGCTTTTTTGGTTGGATGTTCTCTTGATCTTTAAGCTTTTTGGCATATTTTGATTGAATTTACGGACAACGCCGATTGAATCGGTAAAGATATAATGACACAAATTTTTTGATTAATTATGTCTGCTGGACAAATGCCGCCATGGCTTCAAGAGCAATTGATCAAATTACAACAATCACAGCAAGACCTTCAGTCCGTTATGACTCAAAAACAGCATCTCGAAATTGAAAAAGCAGAAACTGTAAAGTCCCTTGAAGAATTAAGAAAGGTCGGTGATGGCGATGCAGTATTCAAACAGGCAGGAACTGTTTTAATTAAATCAAAAAAACAGGAATTAATAGGTGAATTAGAAGAACGCATAGAATTGACCAAAACACGTGCAACTGTCCTTGAAAAACAAGAAACACGCCTCAAAGATAGTCTCAAAGAACAGGAAACCAAAATTACTGAAATGATGAAAGGCGACTCTGCAAACGCCCCCCCTAATTCCGCCCCCCCTCCAGAAGACAATCCTAGAAAATAGTTTCATTTTAAAAATTCATACAAGATATTAACAATTCTTTTCAAGTAATACTGTGAAATTAGAAAATCTTCGAATCATTGCAGATGAGAGGGAACGAAAAAGCGGAATCCCAAATCTTCTGAAATCCGTTGGAATGAATCTTGAGATGAAAACACTTCCCATAGGGGATTACATTGTTGCACCCGAAACCGTTGTGGAAAGAAAAAGCATTCGTGATCTAATGGCTTCCGTCTTTGATGGCAGGCTCTATGATCAGTGCACTAGACTGAAGGAACATTTTGAACATCCCATAGTTCTCATGGAAGGAAATGTTGATGAAATTGAAGAAATTACTGAGAATCCTCTGATATTTTATGGTGCATTGTCAACTGTTGTTTTGGATTTTAAAATTCCCGTAATTCCTACTCCAAGTGCCGCACATACTGCAAAATTGCTAGTCTCCATGTGTTTGAGAACCGGCATTCCGAAAGGACCATATCTAAAAAAGATCAAAAAATCGGCTGATTTAGAAAAACAGCAACTTTCAGTTTTATGCAGTCTGCCTGGAATTGGAGAAAAATTTGCAGTCCGAATGCTGGCAAAATTTGGAACTCCTCTGAAAGTCTTTAGTGCCACTGTTGCTGAATTGGCAAAAGTTGAGGGTTTGGGTGAAGCCCGTGCAAAAAAAATCAAAAAAACCCTGAATACTAAAAATAAATCCCTCAAGGCATCCAGTCAAAAAACTTTACACGACTCTTAATTTGATAAATAAATCAGAATTTTAAATTAATTTGAAATCTGGTCGGATATTTGTTTGGTTAAACAGAAAGTGATTTCTCTTTTAGTAATTTTCTTTTTAGCGGTGTCCCGCACATTGGACATTCTTTTCCTGTTGCATGATTGATCCTGCATCCAGGACAATAATGAATCCATTTTCCGACATGTTTAATTCCTTTTGTCATGATGGGAATAATTTCCAAGCCTAAATTCTTGGCCACATTTGAAATCGCAAAATCATCACTAATTATCTGGCCTCTCATTTCTATACCCAACGCAATAATCGAAATATCCTGTTTTGATAATTGGGGAAAATCTCCGGTATCTTTTGATGCCCTGATTGCAGTTTTGATGGATTCGGGATTCGGCTCCCTAATTTTTAATCTGTTAGTTTCAAGCAATGTCCCTAAAGCATCATGATTTTTCTTTATGTGCTTGATTTCGTCATATACTAATGATGTAGTATAGCAATCCTCTGATGATCTAAATGGAACTCCTGCATAAAATGCACTGGCATCCAAAATTCTAAAATCCAAGTTTACTCATCTGTCTTAATCCGCGTTTCTTTAATCTTAGAAAGACTGCAGGTTTTTTGTATTTTCTAATTGTGATTGATTCCTCATATCCCACAGCTCTTACAACCTGTGCATCCATTGCAATATTACAATCATGTGAACACACAATTTCAATTTTTTCATCTGGAACAATCAATGATGCTAATCTATACACTGGTGCAACCGGTGTGATGATTAAGACATCTAAACTTTCATGTAAAATTGGACCACCTAGTGAAAAGGAGTGACCCGTTGAACCACTTGGGGTTGCAATGATGACTCCATCCATTTTTTGTTTGACAATATCATCCTGAAACTTGATTTTAATTTCCGCTGTTTTGGTCAAGTTTGTCCTGGTGATGTAAATTTCATTCAAAGCCGGTGGGAATTCTTTTCCCCCGCAGGATGCAACCACCCTGGTTCTTTTGTCTAAAAAGAAATTGTCTTTTAGAATTTGCTCTATTGCCCCATCAATTCCATCAATTGTGATTTCTGATAAAATTCCCCTGTTTCCACCTACGTTGATAGTTAGAATCGGAGTCTCATTTTCCAGATTTCTAAACACACGAAGTGTTGTTCCGTCCCCCCCCAGTGTTATGACTAGATCTAATTTTTCTTTTTTTAATTCTTCCAGCGAATCCATCTGCCTTGCGCCTTCAACCTCAATTGGAGAAATTGTGAAAACCGTTGATTTTTTTGCTAAAAGCTTTTTTGTGACGTTTTTTGCAGCTTCTTCCGAATCCTTGCTTCCTACCTTGCTGACTACTGCCACTTTATGTAATTTCAAGTAGTTTTTCTGAATTGTATTTACATAAAAATGATATTTTTCCCGGGTTTGTAAAAACAAATAAGTATGAAAGCAACTCCGTACAAATTATGAGTTACGCACACTCGGAAGTTTTAGTTGATACAGAATGGGTATCCAAAAACCCTCCCAATGAAAATAGAAAATTAGTGGAAGTTGACTATGATCCTGTAAATGGATATCAAAAAGGCCACATTAATGATGCCACCTTGATTTGGTGGAAACGAGACATTAATGATCCTGTTACAAGGGACATCATCAATAAAAAAGAATTTGAAGCATTGATGGCTAAAAATGGAATCACGGCAGATACCGAGGTGATTCTTTATGGCGACTTTAACAACTGGTTTGCAGCTTTTGTTTTTTGGGTTTTCAAAATTTACGGACATGAAAATCTAAAGATTATGAATGGTGGACGTAAAAAATGGGAATTAGAAAATAAGGAATATACTACTGATGAACCGCAAATGTCTTCAACAACATATGTTGCACAGCCTCCGGATGAAGGATTACGTGCATATCTGTTTGATGTTAGCAGGTCTTTGGGAAAGGAAGACACCGTATTAGTTGATGTAAGATCTCCTGCAGAATTTACTGGACAAATTACTGCTCCCCCCGAATATCCAATGGAGCATGCACAAAGAGGCGGTCATATTCCTGATGCAAACAATATTCCGTGGGCAGCTGCCGTCAATGATGCGGATGGTACTTTCAAAACAGTTGAAGAATTAAGACAGAATTATGAATCAAAAGGGGTAACTCCAGACAAGGATGTAATTTGTTATTGCAGAATAGGGGAGCGCTCTTCACATAGTTGGTTTGTATTGAAATATCTGCTTGGATATCCCAAAGTCAGAAACTATGATGGTTCCTGGACTGAATGGGGAAACATGATAGGAAATCCCGTGGAAAAATAAATTGCTTTTAGATCTTCCCATCCTTGAGAAAGGTGTTTTTTATTTCATCAAAGATGGTGAGTCTGATATTATAATGGAGGATAAAACCAAAAGGGGTCTTGAGATCAAAGAAACATCAATTGATGAAAAAATCAACGTCAAAGCCGATAAAGGAATGATTCATGATATGGATGGAATTGGACATTGGGTTCCAATTCGATGGTATTTTGCCAAAGATTCCCATGATCTCCCTCAGGTATTGGTTCATGCAGAGGCAATGGAAAAAAGATACACCCAACTCAGAGAATTAACATGCCCTGATGATAATGGCGACTGAGGTTCTGTGTAATCTTAGACACCTAGATAGGAAATGAGTTTTTATGAAGTTATATACCTGAAATCACGATCTTCTCCAGATTCAAAAATTTGTGCCTATTGAGAACTTTAATGGTATTATTTTTGAACCAGATCAGGGTTTTTTGTTTTAGGAATTGTCCAAGATTTCCCCTTCGCAGTTAAAAAAAAATTGAACCGTTTTTTACAATTACACAAGTATCTTGAAACATTTACTGTAGCACCCCATATCGTACCGTCTTTGTCTCTATGTTCAATCATTTTTCCATATGTCCACGATTTAATAGGTTTTTGAGTTTGTAATTGGTGACAAAAAGGGCATATGGGTTTTACCGTCATTATATTACTAAAATATGGAGGTGTATAATTTATTTTTAATCATACCATGGTCATAAAGCATGAGACCATCTACAAGCCTTTAATTCTAGTTCCGTTGGGTACTCTTTCTTACAAACTGGACAAAAATACTCCATTTTATCTGAATGGTCTTTACAACCTTTAGTGAATACTTTACCACCACTATATCGCCTGATCTTACATCCACACGGTTCAAATTTTTGAGAATATAACATAGTTGTGAGTTGTTCTTTTTCTATTTCTATTTTTTGAATTTTTGGTTAATAAACTAAAACGAGGATTCTTATTCCGAATTACTCTTTAATATAACAAGTACATAATATCTGATATGCATTGGGAGACAGTTAGAGATCATATGATAGTGAATCAAGCTATAACACCAAAAGAATTAAACATAAAACTAACCAAAACTTGGGGTAATTCTATGTCTGCAAATACCATCAGAAATAATCTGTATGGGGCATTAAAGACATTAGAACGGAAAGGTATAATTACGAAACTCGGAGATGGTCTTTACATACGTGATAGATGATGGATTTAGACGAATACACGGAGTCATTAGATGATAGAACTAAAGTATATCAAGTCTTTCAAGTATTAAAGGATCAAAAATGGCATTGTAGAAGACACGAATATACACACATCAATATAGGACAGCTTGCAGGTTCTGGAGGGATACAAGGATTAGAAAGAGGCAGTACAAAACGTGTTGGTATTGTTTTAAAGAGTGAAAATAAACAATGCAATAAATGTAAAAAAAACATTATGCATGATCGTTGGACTGGTGATTTTAGTGGATTAGCCGCACCTACAAATATGTCAAGAGAATTTCAGCAGAGAGTAATTAACCTACTAGGATCCAAGGATGTTGTAGACGGGGGGAATAGATCTGCTAATGAGCTCACCATAGATCATAAACTACCAATGATTAGATGGAGTGAAAATACCCAAGGTTATCAAACTAACTATGATGTGATGGGCGATGATGACATCAAACATGCATTTCAATTATTAAAAAAATCTAATGGGTCAGTAAGCCATAATCTTTTAAAAAGTAGAGCTTGTGAAACGTGTTTAAAAACAAAAAAACGTGGAACACCGTTTGGAATAAAATTTTTCTGGCATGGAGATGAAAAATGGCGTACTGATAAACATGATCCGGCAGGATGTAAAGGTTGTGGGTGGTATGATTTTGAAAAGTGGCGTACAGAACTAAATAAATTCATTCGTAATAATTCTTGATTTTATCTACAGATAAATCATAATACTCTCTATTGTTCTCAAACGCCAATGATTTTCTGTCATGAATCATGGATGCTATTGTTGTTGTTGCAGACCCTGAAAAAGGATCAAGGACGGTATCTTTTTTGTCTGTAAATAACTGTATTAATTCCTCCATCAATGGAAGTGGTTTTTGGGTTGGGTGTATTCTATGATGCGGTGAGGGAGATTTGTAAGTAAATACATTGTGAACTGATTTACCATTGAATTTGGTGCTTGGTCTTTTACCCACTACCGCAGATTCCCACGCACTAAGCAATTTAAATTTATGATTAAATGGAACGGGGTTTGTTTTGTGCCATACTAACGCACCGACAGCCACAAAACCGTGTTCTGATAAAATATCTGAATATTCCTTGATTTGTACATGGGAACAGAAAATTACAGTCCAACCTTTGATTTTTGGTAATATGATGTCTGTCCACTTTTTAGGAGAAAAATCATGATCCCATGTTCCAAATTCACCTTTTGGCATAATAAAATCGCCACCATTGGTGCGGACACGTCTGGGTATTTGTTTTTCAGCTGAATAAGGACTGCTAATTCCATAAGGTGGATCTGTCAATAACAAATCAATTGATTTATCTCTTAATTTCATACATTCTACAAGACTATCAGCATATACAAGACTGTGATTTTTAATTGTAAATTCATCAGAATGGTGTTTGGAAATTGTTTTAGATTGCTTTTTCAACAATCGTTTTAGTTCCTTGATTGCAGTATGAGATACAACCTCCATATTTTCATCAATTTTCATACTACCAATTTTGGACTTTGTTGAATCGTTAAGATGTATGGTAATATGCCATGAATTTCTAACCCATTTGGGATTACCTGCAATTGCGGATGTCCGTAATGTCCCCAATGAATTGTTTAACCAGGTATTACAAACAAATTTTAATTTGGTTTTATTTGCGGTTTTTTTACCACGTATAGATAATGTTTTTTTAACTTTATTCATAATCTGGGCATGACTCATATTGCCTATTTTCTCTTTACTCATTCATTTTCACCATTTTTAATCAATGTTTTCTTACTTTTATCTATAACTTTGTGATTTATTTTCATTATCGATCAACCCTTTTCTTCATAGTTGCAATCCATCTACCTCTAACTTTATCCATATCCCACACTACTCGATCTCCTTTTTTTAAATCTAGTTTTTGTATGATGTGAATCGGTACTGTTGTTCTTAACGAATTACTTTTTGACACTGCTAAACTCAATACTGATTCATTCGTTCTAACTCTTGGCATATAGGTAAATAATTTGTATAGTATATTAACTTACCTATAATTATTATAGGTAAATAAATTTATCTAAGATTTATATATGTAAAAGTATTTACCTACACTATGAATCAAAGAGAAACCCGAGCCAGACAAATCATGGCAACCCCTGGATATTGTTCATAATTTGAACAGGACAAATTCAGAGTTAGGTCACAAGGTAATCCTGAAAATTATTACATTGTATATAATACTGAAAACGGTCTGGTCTGTGAGTGCCCAGATCACCAAGACAGAAAATCTGACTGCAAGCACATCAAGATTGTACTGGATGTAATGAAGAAAAACCAATGTTACAGAAATAACACCTTTAAAATCATGGAAAGAGCAAAACTCAAAAAATGTAAATTCTGTGATTCAGGCAATATAATCAAAAAAGGATTCAAGAAAAATAAATCTGGTAAATTACAGAAATTCAAATGTAATGATTGTAAAAGAGGATTTACTACAAACTTTGGATTTGAAAAGAAACAGTTTGATGAATCCATAATAACTCAGACTATGCAAATATACTATTCTAAAATGTCAGTAAGAAGAATCGCTGATCACTTTGAGATGATTGGAATAGACGTATCATACAAGACTATCTATAACTGGATTTCCCAATATTCCAAAATGACATCAAAGTATCTTGATGGTATTGTTCCAAGAGTTGGTGATTGGTTCAGAGCTGATGAGGTATGGGTTAAAATCAACGGAGATCAATGTTATCTGTTTGCTTCAATGGATGATGATACCCGATACTGGCTAGCCTCTGATCTTGCAGATAATAAATTTCAACATAATGCAGATAATCTCCTCAAAATGACAAAAGAGCAGGCAGGAAAAAATCCAAGAAATTTCATAACTGATGGACTTCCTGCTTACATGAAATCAAGTAAGAAAGTATTTGGTAAAAAGACGAATCATGTAAGACATATCCACCTGGCAGGAAAAAGAGATAGTGACAATAATAACAAAATGGAACGTCTAAATGGTGAGATTAGGGATCGTGAAAAAGTGTTCAGAGGTCTTAAGAAAATGGATACCCCAATACTTGATGGTATGAGAGTTTATTATAATTTCACTAAAAAACATGGTGCATTGAAAGGTAAGACTCCTGCCCAAGCATCCCTCATTGAGGTGGATGGTAAGAACAAATGGAAGACCATTATTCAAAATGCCTCACTAAGTAACAATTCTCAATAGGTGTCTAAGATTACACAGAACCGCGACTGATAACCTTTTTATCTAAAATAAATTCAGTACATACAGATGTCTTTACTTTTAAAAGATCGAGTATGGTCAATGGAGGCTCCAACTGCAAAGCGTGGCGTCTATCCGTTGCATGGATTCAAACTCGGATTATACAGATTACCAATCAAACTTGAAGAACCCGCCGAGTTAAAATCAGTTCATGATGGTCTCAAAAAGGCATTTGAAATGGACATGTATGCCGATAGAATTTTTGCAACATATCGTTGGAAAGAACAAAACATGGTTGATCCTGATGCTAAAGGATACGAAGAAGTTGATTTGTCAGTTACAGTAGAAATTGTCACCGGCGAAGTTGTGGATATCATTTATCAAATTTTCCCGATTGAAAAATTCGGTGATCCTAATTGGGTTAAAGATTACAGAAAAAAGGCTGACCATTTTGCTAAAATGGTTATTGATACTATTTTACGAAATACCATTTTATCTGACAAAATGGTTTCATATTATGCAAAAACTGAAAAAATTTCTGAAGTTGCTGCAATTCAAAAACTAGAAGAACTCACTCCTCTTGCAAAAATTGTTCTTGGTGCAAAACCCAAACCAATAGAGGCAAAAGACGATGATGAAGAAGGTGAGGAGGATGATGGTTCTATTGAAATTCCCGACGGTGCAAAACCCGGTCCAATTGATGTTGATTACAAATCAAAAATAAAATCATCTGCTGCATATGAAGCTCCTGAACACACTATCAAAACTTGGGGAAGACGAGGTACAAATAATGGTATCATGGGTGTATGGGGAGAATTCGTTTCTGTGGATTATGATATTTGTGTAGCTGATGGTGGATGCATTGAAGCATGTCCTGTAGCTGTATACGAATGGTTTGACAGTCCTGGAAACCCTGCATCGGACAAAAAACCATTAATGTCAAAAGAACCTGATTGTATTTTCTGTCTTGCATGCGAAGGTGTATGTCCTCCTCAAGCAATCAAGATTTATGAACAGAAATAGATTTAATTTCTTGCAATTTAAATATCGACTAGTAATTCTGTAAATTTAGGGATATGGCAATCAACCCTTTCACTTCATTTGTATTTGATCTGTTTATTTTATCTGCTATAATCATCACCGCATATACTGTTAATTTCTATTATCTTGCATTTCTTTCAAGAACAAGAAAAGAGTCCCATGATGTAGTTGATTGGGGAACCCCGTCTGTTACCGTTCAATTACCAATTTACAATGAAAAATATGTGGCAAAACGACTCGTGGATGCGGTTTGCCATCTGGATTACCCAAAAGACAAACTGAGGATAATGGTATGTGATGATTCTGATGATGATACCGTTGAACTGCTTGAGAATGTGGTCAATGATTACAAAAAACAAGGTTATCAAATTGAACATGTAAGACGTGGAACAAGAAAAGGATACAAAGCCGGTTCACTCAAACATGCAATGAAAACAACTGATACGGAACTTGTTGTTATATTTGACGCTGATTTTATTCCGCCTACCTGGTTTCTTAAACGAACAATACCTCATTTTGCGACCCCAAACATTGGACTGGTTCAATGTAGGTGGGGGCACCTCAATGAAAATTATTCTACAATAACCCAAGTCCAGGCCCTCTGCATAGATTTCCATTTCCTCGTAGAACAAAAGGCAAAAAGTAATTCGTCTCTTTTTATGAATTTCAACGGAACTGCCGGTATTTGGAGACGCGAATGTATTGAAGATGCCGGCGGTTGGCATACTGCAACCCTTGTAGAAGATCTTGATCTCAGTTATAGGGCACAAATGAAAGGTTGGAAATGTCTGTTCTTGCCTGATATTGTAGTTGATGCAGAACTACCTGCTCAAATGAATGGTGCTAAAAGACAGCAATTTCGTTGGGCAAAGGGATCAATCCAATGTGCAATAAAGCTGCTCAGCGATGTTGCTCTAAAACGTCATGTTGCTATTGAAACTAAAATTCAGGCATTCATCCAACTTACTCGTCATATTGTTTATCCCCTGGTGCTAATACAATTTTTATCACTGCCCGTATTATTGGCAGCACACATGAATCTTTATGTCGTGAGTGTTCTGCCGGCATTGACAATTGCAACATATCTTGCAATGGGGCCCGGTGCATACGTTATAATAATTCAAGGAATGTATAACAAATCCTGGAAATCTAAGGTAAAATTACTTCCTGCGTTGCTCATCTATAATGCCGGCATGTCAGTCACCAATACTGTGGCAGTATTTGATGCTTTATTTGGCAAGAAAAATGAATTCCATAGAACTCCAAAATATGGAATTATAACAAAGCAAGATGATTGGAGAGACAAGGCGTATAATTTACCATTTACGCAAACGACTCTATTGGAAATATTTTTTGGAGTTTATGGAATAATGGGAATTTTCATTGCAATCTTTTCAAACAATCCAGTGTTTGTACCAATCATTGCCCTTCAAACCATCGGCTTTTTTTTCATTGCATATCTGAGTTTGTCTCATACTAGATTTAAAAGAAATAAATCAAGTGATAATCGACTCAGAACTAAGAAGGAGAAAATGGCAAATACTGTTTACAAACTTTCCATGATTGGAATACTTGGATTAATTATTTTTGGAGGATACATGGCAATTTCTGGCTACAATTCTGATATTTATCCACTTGATAGAATTAGGGGAAATCTTGATGGTATTGGGTCCTCATCAGATCCTGAATCCATTCGTGATCATTTAATTGCCATTCAGGCGGATCTAGGTGCTGTCATGGTTAATCTTCCCAAAACAACCAACTCTGATGGTGAGGTTATTTCGCTAAATCCGGTATGGATATTTGGAACAGAATCCACAAACTTTCTTAGAATCCAAAATGACGTCAATTTAATGCTTGCAGATGTTGAGGAAATTTCATCTGTTTTAAAAACAACTGATGATTACAATACTGGAATGTTAGATATCAACGACAGATCATCAAAATTAAGAATCAACATCATGGATGCAACTCCATACATGTATGTGAGTCCTGCCAACATGATGCTTAGTATTATTTGGTTGGCCGCAATAATCGGAATCTTTGCAGCATTAAAAAGAAAGAAAGAACAACTCAGTAAACCCGATGAAGTGTAACTAGGAAATATTTAGATCTTTTCTAATTTCATCTACTGCCCTAATTCCATAAATATCCCTGACTTGTTGAATTCTGATTGCCTCCTTTAGCATGTCTCGACCAATCGAATTTGTCAAAATTGAATAAACATCACTGAATCTTACTTCCCACCTGTCTGCACAATCCAATATCTTACTAACTGCCCATTGTCTAACTTCGTGGGGTAGTGGTATTTTTTCTCCTGATTCTATTGAAATTCTATCAAAGAGATTGACAATATCTGCCGTCTGTGATGCCATTTTTTCTATATCTTTTGCCACGCCGTATTTTGATTCTGTATTCATTCTGATGTTTGATTGATATTCAGAGAGTTTTAGCAAAGCCATCATCTCCTTAGATGAATCACTTGATGCCTTGCTGGTGACTTGTTTGATTGATTGTAATTCTTGAAATAGTTTTTCAGATTTTTTATGGAATTCTATCGTGGATTCATCCTGTCTTTTCAGGGTGTCTGATACTGATGATATTTTTTGTTCTATGCTGTTTGTTTTATCAAATACATTTTGTTTGAAATTAGAGAATTCATCTTGGACTGATTTTAGTCCTTCACCAACAAATGCTGTGGAATCTGCCCTTTGAGATAGTGTCCCGATTTCAGTCTCAATCTTGTCAATTTTACCCCCCAAATCTTTGATGGATTCTAGGCTCAAATTATCCACGGAATTTGCCTTTGATGCTATCGAGTCAAATTGTTGTTTTAGACCGTCAATAACTCCCCCCAACGAATCAATTTTTGATGCTTTGGATGAAATTGCATCAATTGTAACCTTGATGGCGTCCAGCTCTGCATTTAGATTTGAATTTGATGAAACCCCCTCTGAAATTCTTCCCAGTTCCTGTTTGAGACTGTCAATAATTTGAGAACCAGTATCTAATTTTGATGTCTTTCCAGAAATCTCATTGATTGTATTTTTTAGATTGTCCATCTCAGAACCAATTTCTAAAAATGAATCCGTCTTTCCAGACACCTTTTTCAAGTCATCTCTAACTTCATCAATTCTTTGAGCAATCTTGATGATCATTTGAGAATTATTTTTAATTGAATTCATGCTGTCTTCCATCTGCTGTGACAGCTGTTGTGATTTTGATGATTTTTGTAATTCTGAAATTCTACCAATCTCTTTTTCTAATTTAGAAGTTTGATCATTGATTTTATTGACTAAATTTGACTGTGTTCTAACTTGGTTTAATCCCGCGTATAGTTTTTGGGTGTCCTCCTCTATGATGTTGATCTGTTTTGATTGTTTTTGAATATGTTCCAAAGTGGTTGCCAGTGTATCAATCATCCCCTTCATGGATACTAGCACTTTTTGATTTTCACCGAATATTTTTGACATCACTTTGATCTCTTTTTGTAATGCTTTGTTTGAATCTGAAACTGATGCTACCTTTTTTAATAACACTGATGGATTGGGCTCTTTCTTTGTCTTGGCGATTGTTTTTTTCTTTCTAGTTTTGGCAGCCATACAAATCATTTAAAATTTAGAGATAAAAAAGTTGGGTATAAAATAAAAAATGTAAAGAGTTACTTGTTTACAACTTCTGGCTCGTGAAGTAATTCATGAAATGTCTTTTCGGCCAGTCCGTTTGCCGTTTCAATAAACCCTTTTGGACAATATTCGCATTGAATCATATAGTACGGTATGGTACCGTACTATTAATAATAAGGTTATTACAAAATAACCAATTATGCAGTCAGATACCCCAGGTCATATCTCTTCATTGATTCAGATGACCTAATCATCATTCTGCATATCAATTATGATGTTTGGGCATAAAGAGGTTAAAGATCCTTCAAATTAACGAGCCTAGCAATATCTGTTAAAATCCCTTAAATTTGCAATTCGTAATCATTTTTAAACAAATTTACCAACTGATAACATGCAAGACATTCCACTTCAACTAGATTCTAATGGAATTCAAAGCTCCCTTAACAACACTGTAACAACCCTGATAGAGCAGATAACCCCCGAACTCCCGCATACCAGTTTTGTCACTGATTTGGCATTCATTATGATTATTGGAGCAGTCGTAACTCTTGCATTTTTTAAAATTAAGCAGCCATTGATCATAGGCTATCTTTTTGCCGGAATGTTAATTGGACCTCTATCTCCATTTTGGTCTTGGGTATTACCTGAAGGAAACACCTCTACTAATGTTTTGGAGGGTGTTGGAATCTTGTCTGATATCTCTGCATTGAATCTTTTTGCTGAAATTGGTGTCATCTTACTTCTTTTTGTAATTGGTATAGAATTCCCGTATGCAAAAATCAAAAATATTGGTAGGGTTGCTATAGGTGTTGGAACTGTCGGATTATTTTCAACCTTGGGTGTATTGTTCTATACTGCCACTGCACTTGGATTGGAATTCATGGATGCTTTATTTATTGCAGCTGCATTGTCTGTATCTAGTACCGCAATTATTGTAAAATTGTTGGAAGATATGGGAAAAATCAAAAAAGAATCGTCAATTATGATTTTAGGTATTTTGATTGTCGAGGACGTAATAGCGGTCATCTTAATTTCTTCTTTACAGTCAATTGCCTTGGTTGGCACCGTATCCATAGAATCAATCATCGTCGTCGTACTAGTTGCAACCGGCCTGATTGTAGGAACATTTACAATTGGAACCCGTGTAATTCCGCCCCTTATTGACAGAGTTGCAGCCGCAGAACATCGTGAAATTTTACTACTCAGCGTATTGGGTGTCTGTTTTGGCTATGCATTACTTGCAAATCTTGTAGGATTGTCAGTTGCAATTGGTGCCTTTTTGGCCGGTGTCTTGGTTGCCGAATCCAAATCTGCAGAGGTAGCCAAATTACTTTCTAGTCCGATCAAAGATATGTTTGTGGCTATATTTTTCATCTCAGTTGGCGCCTTGATGGATGTTTCACAGCTTGAAAATTATATTTTTGTAGCAATTGCTTTGATTGCAGTTGCAACAGGAATGAAATTTGGTGGCAACATGATTGGAAATATGATTTTCAGACAGAAACGTGGTAAAGCACTTCGTTCTGCATTTACTCTAGCAGCTCCCAGAGGAGAGTTCTCTATTGTAATTGTCAAGGCCGGAGTTGACATTGGCGCAGTTAGTGCCTTCTTGTTCCCCTTGGTTGGTATAATCGCTATTGTGACTGCATTCATTTCCCCATTTTTGATGAAAGCCGGCGACAAAATAATTCCCACATTGGAAGATAAAAAAAATGCCTGATCAACTCAAGGAATTCTTGGATAAAGTACATTCTGGAATTACCACTTTTGATTTTGAGGGAAAAGACACGCCTTGTATTGAATTAGATGAGAAAAAATATGATGAAATATTCTCAAAAGTTGCGGGAAAACCCTCGTCTATCAACACTGATTTGGATATTTTCCAAGATGGATTGGGTAATGTTTTTGTCGAAATCAAGTTGACTTTTTCACAATGTGGTATCACTGAATCATTTATTATAAATGCAAAAACTGATCTTGTTTTTTTCCAAGCCCTTGCACATACATCCATGCTTGCACTCACTTCCCCAAAATCTAATTATGGACAAGATAATGTGTTTATGATTCAGTTGCCGCGTCCGGAAAAAGCTCAAGATGCACTTGGGATTATCCAAAATGCGTTAATTCCAAGGAATCTGAATGATGGTGCAGTTACCGGGATTTGAACCCGGGTCACGTACTTGGCAAGCACGAGTACTAACCAGACTGTACTATAACTGCAACAACCCTCAGGGTTGAATTTGGATATTAAACTGTTTTTAACTATTTGAATCAAGGGGTCTTATGGATGAAATTCTTCTCAAGAAAATCGAGCTAAAAATTCAGGATTCAATCTCAAATAAAGATGAAATTAAGCAATTAATCCGGTCACTTTCCACTATTGATGATTCAAAATCTTTCGCTTTAGGTATTGTTGTTGGGCGAATCTATAACACGTTTTATTATCAATCCAAAAGAATCCTAAATCGAGAACCTACAAAATTAGAATTTGAAGAATTTTTAGAATTTATTAGAAATAAGGAATCTGATTTAGATGGTTTATGGTGATGATTTATTCCATTCAATCACCTTGATTAGCGGTGTTCCTGGTAATTTTACACATGATCCGTGAAGTGCTTTTTTTGCGGCTGTCAAATGTGCATCTCCGTTTACATATAATTCCATTATGCATTGTCCTTGTTTGACTCTGGCACCCAGACTCACTGCCTTGCCCCATGATCTTCTCATTCCTTCTGAAACTCTGTCTGCACCGGCAGTTGCAATCTGTTTGTTTTCTCTGAGAAGATTGTGTGGATAAATTCTGAGTCTTGAATAATATCCTGATTCACCGGTTGTCTTTTCTAGTGTTTTGTTTGCTGCCAACCTTGTAGATTCGATAGCCATATGTCTAATCTGGATTTTTTCATTTAGTAATAATTGAACACAGTATTGATAGGTGTCTCTTTTACCACCTTGAAATTTTGCAATTTTGATTTGTGGTTTACCTTTGATGTATTCTTTTCTTGTAAAGACCTGTCCTTTTCCATCCCTATAATTGGCACCGTGCATGATATTCTCAAGCCATAATGCCCATATTTTAACGGTTAGCAGATGATGCGCCCTGCATTCTCCAATGCTTATATGGATATCCTTTGATTTTCACTTCATATTGGATGAGATCCCGGTGGTTCATGGAGAATTAGTTTCAGATCAAACATGTATTTCTGATGAGAGCATGATTCATGAATTAGATTTGAAAGGATTTGGAGAAATTGAAAAAGAAAAATTATTTCTTAAATCTTTTGAAACACTATATTTGTTGTATACAAAAAGATTGATTTTAAAAAAGAACAAAAAACAAATTGATTTTGATATTTTTATGAGTATTTATCAAAAAATTGATTCTGAAATTCTTACTAAATTTTTGATTTACCGTGATCTACGGACCAGGGGATATGTTGTCAAAGACGGATTCGGGTTTGGTTCTGATTTTAGAGTTTATGAGCGTGGTCATTATGGTGAAAAAGGTGCAAAGTTTCTAATTTTTGGTCTCAATGAAGGCCAGCAAGAAAAAATGGGCAATCTTCAGAAAAAGATTGAAGAAATTACCCAGATGGGCAAAGAACCTATTATGGCAGTAATAGAGCGTCGTGGTGAAGTGATTTACTATAAAATAAACAAAATGGATTTTTATGAAAATAAATCTAGATTTGAAGAATATCAGAACCTCTAATCATTCATAATCCATTCTGATGAATATTTTAAAAAATTATTCTCCTCTGCATACATAAAATCATAAACTTCTATATGATTTGTTTTATTTTGCCACAAATCCTCAAAATCTTTTATTTTTCTTTCTACTCTGGATTTATCATTCCATGATGTAAAAACATCCACTGATTCAAAATCCCTGGTTTGAGCTGAAAATGATTCTTTAGACGTCCCTGTAAATGCCACTGTTTGATCTTTTTCATCTCTAAAAATTCCAATCCTTTCTGAAAACGTGTTTGCAATTCTTTCTGAATTTGGAATTGCGATTTTTAACTCAATCTGTCCATTATTTACAATATCTTGAAGTTTTTGAATTTTAATGTCTTTGATTAATTTACCCTCAAACGATTTGGTATATTTCTCGGAAAAAAGCTTTGAAAATAAATTAAGATCTGCGGTTCTAAATCTATGACCTGTAATCATTCTTAATTTTGCTTTACCTTCTGCAAATCTATCAAACGCTACAGAGAATGTTGATAATGTCTGAATTGATAAAAAATCCACACATCTGTCATATTGGATACAATTACTCAGACAGGGAAGAAAAAACTCTGAAACAATATCATCTTTATCTGAACGATATTCTTCTTTTAATTCGATTTCTCTCAAGCCCAATATACTTTGATGGAAATTTTGTTATTTAAAGAAATAATTTTGAAATCAAATGCTCCCATCGGGATTTGAACCCGAGTCTTTGGCTTGAGAAGCCAAAATGCTTAACCGGACTACACTATAGGAGCTTGATAAAAAACAAATTAAATCTTAATTTAAAGGAAATGTTTTTTCTTATGATTTCAATTTTTTTTATATAATGTGATTTTATTCTATTCTATTTGTGGGCGTTGTCTGTAAATTCAATCAAAATATGTCAAAAAGCTTAAAGATCAAGAGAACATCCGACCAAAAAAGGGATCTGATAGATTTGTGATCTGATCACCAAAATGCACCAGAACCCGCCAATGGATCCAGAACCTTGATCAATGATAGCTCCCGAACAACCCGAACGCAACGATGGTATACTTGAACAGATTGGCAGATGGTTCCAATCATTATTTGGATAACAGTTTTAGCTCACAGAGCATTCACCATGAGCAGTCATCTCAGATTACAGTTGCCCCCGTAGCATAACTTTTCTCAGATAACAGGTTGGCTGCAACAGAGTCATCATCACCTCAGATCTCCCCCGCTGCTGCAATTACAACCGTTCGTTGCGGAATCCATCATGCCCTATGCTGCGATCTTTTGTGTATTCTGGGGGCGCGCCACCCCCCATTCTGTTCCATGCCCGACGACAGAGCCAACGTTTTGGGCTAATCATCCCCTCCTGCCTGCTCACGTACTTGTTCATTAAATTATTGCCTTGATTTGTTTTTTCAAATCATCAATTGACGCATTGATTTTATTCTCTCTTTGCAATACATCCGACCTGTATTGATTAATTTTCTGAATTCTATCTGAAATCATTCTTTTTTGCTCATCATAGCCTGAAGAACCAAAAGATCTTCTGTCCTTGAGCGAAGACTCTACAGTTGTAGAAGATATGATTTTTGAGACCATTTTCGGGTCAACTCTGGTGTCAATCACGGATTTTTTAATTTCAGACAAAGTCAATTTTGAAATCGGTTTTTTTGAATTATGAGCTAATTGAACTAGTACTCCTGAAATTTTATGTGTCACTCTAAACGGAATCCCTTCTTGGACTAATTTTTCAGCAATATCTAACGCAATTAGATTGCTGGATTCAGTCATTTTTTTCATTTGTTTTTCATTTACTTTTAATGTCAAAAGAATTGATTTTAAAATTATCAGGGCACCAATAGAAATTTTTGAGGTAGACCAAATCGAGGATTTAATCTGTTGCAGATCCCGTCCATATCCGGATGCCAATCCTTTAACCGTTGTTAGAACTGCAGTCAAATTGCCAATGACCTCGGCTGTTTTACCGCGTGTGAGTTCCAAGATATCCGGATTCTTTTTCTGTGGCATCACACTAGACGGAGACGTGAATTCATCAGATAGTTCAATAAACGAGAATTCGGAAGTTGACCAAATAACAAAATCCTCGGAAATTCTACTAAGATTAGTCATTAGAATTGAAATCATTGCAACATATTCTGCTACAAAATCCCGTGTACTTGTCGCATCAATTGAATTTTCAACCAGACCATCAAAACCCAACATCTTTGCAGTGCTATGCCTGTCAATGGGAATACTTGTTCCGCCCACGGGTCCTGCACCAAGCGGACTCTGGTTTATTCTTTCAAATGTTCCAAACAATCTTTCAAAATCCCTTGTTAAAACATCAGCTTGTGCTAAAAGATAATGAGAAAACAGACCAGCCTGTGCTTGCTGAAGATGTGTGTACAACGGCATGATGGTTTTTTGATGATTTTTAGCCACAGATACAAGAGATTCTATGGTGTCTAAAAGGCAATTACAGATAATGTTGATATCATCCCTCATCTTCATTCGAATGTCTAGTACGACCTGATCATTTCGAGATCTGGCAGTATGCATTTTTCCACCACTGGCCATTCCAGCTTTTTTAATCACCAGTGTCTCAATTAGCTCGTGGATATCCTCTGCACCAGACGGGGCATTGAATTCCTCATCCTTCAAATCCTCCAGGGCAGTCAGGATTTTTTTGACATCACTGTCTGTTATGATGTTATTCTGGAACAACATCAAAGCGTGAGCCTGACTTCCAAGGATGTCATAAAAGGCTATTTCAGAATCATCCTTGACTGATGAAACATAATCCAAAGTAATATCACTCAGATCAGTACCAAGACGTGAACGATACATACCTAAGGTTCTATAATGGTTATATATAGCAACAATGGTTTGCACGACATGAGCCAAGATATCAAACTGATGCGTGTAAAAATATTTGATGAGCTATCAAAGATTGTAGATCCTGAAATTAACACATCAATCGTAGAATTGGAATTAATTGATGAAGTTGATATCAATGACAGCAACGTCAAAGTTGATTTACATCTTACCAGTCCATTCTGTCCGGCAGTATTTGGTTTTAAGATTTGTCAGGATGTTCATGATAATCTATTAAAAGTGGATGGAGTAAAAGACGTCAAGGTTAATGTCTCAAACCACTTTATGGCAGAACAGATTAACAACCAGGTAAACAATAGCCCAAATCCAAACAAATAGGCTAGCTTTTAAAACCTAGCATATATCCTCGAAGTAACTGAATTCCCATTGCGGGATCAACTCCTTTTGGACATACTTGACTACAAGAACCGGCAAAATGACATCTCCAAATACCATGAGAGTCATCAATTATTTTTAATCTGGAATCTTTACCCTTGTCTCTGCTATCTGCAACATATCTGTATGCTTGAGCTAATGCTTGAGGTCCTACAAAAGATGAATCAGTAGCCATTGTGGGACATGCAGAGTTGCACAAACCACATTTGATGCAATTTGCAAATTGGATGTACTGTTCTACTTCTTCAGGAGATTGCAAGAATTCTTTTTCATCAGATACCAGTTCTGTATCATCCCTGATTAGGTATGGTTTAATTTTTTGATGAGTATCAAACATTTTTTCAAATTTTACAGCCAAATCCCGAATCACTGGAAAGTTATTCATGGGTTCAACAGTTACGACCTTGGAATTTAACTCACTAATTTTTGTAAAACATGCCAATCTGGGCTTTCCATTAATCATCATTCCACATGAACCACATGTGGCCTGTCTACAGGAATAACGAGCTGCAATAGAATGATCAAAATGTTTCTTGACATCAAGAATTGCTTCTAAAACAGTTGTCCATTTTTCATATTTGACATCAAATTTCATGAATTTACTGGATTTGTCATGTTCTGGATTAAACCTTGAAATCTTAAGAACGACGGGTTTTGCTGTTGGTGATTGTTCATTTGAAATGCTGGAAACTTGTGCCATTTCATACCATCCCCATGTTAGTCATAATAATTGTTCTTGAGCCGTAGCCTATTAATCCGATCATTCCAGCAAGGCAACCATAAGAAACAGCTTTTTCATACCTTCGTCCCTGTTTTAACTCTAGTAGGATTACTCGAAGTCCATTGAACCCGTGAACGGATAACAGAATCAAAATTAACTCCAACATTATGGCATACGGAACGAATTTGTAGTTTGCAAGAACATTCTCATATTCCAAGGACTCGGCATAACCCATTGTGAGACGCATCAAGACGTGAACTGCCACTAGTGCTACAGATGCCAAAGCAGTCCCATAGTGAATTTTCATTATTGTGCTTTCTCTCATTTTATTCACCAAACATTACCGCCAAACCATACATCATGGCAACTGCTGCAAGAACTATTGCAGAATAAATTCCTATCTTGTGTCTATAATTTTGTGATGCTGGATTATATGGATAATCGGGTCTTGCAGGTTTTCCCACGCCGATGCCGCCATGTCCCAGCATCACTCGAATCCCATTTACTGTATGAAATACACACATTGCAATTACAATTGACATGATGATATGTCCATCCGTACTAGATACGATTTCCATGAAATCATCCCAGCCAACCTGTCCTCTCAAAATATTACTTGTTTCATAAATATGAGCTATGAAATATACGAGTAATCCCAATCCACTTAACCGCATTAGCAAATATGCTACGCGTTCAATTCCATATCTGGTGGGATTGGCCATTCCCCTAATACCCTCCTTGTGTTCATCACGTGGCATTAGTATCTCCTCTCCACGGGCTGATATTTGGTTATCGTGACCGGATGTGTTTTCATGATTGGTTCGTTTGGATCGTAATAAGCAAGAGTGTGATGTAAAAAGTTAACATCATCACGTTTGGTATAATCAGTTCTTGCATGTGCGCCACGCGATTCTTTTCTATTAATTGCACCAAGCAACACAATCTCTGCCACTCTAAACATGGAATCAAGTTCCATTACATTTGCAAAATTGGTGTTGTATTCCTTGGCTTTGTCATCAACGTGTTTCCAAGTCATTGTTTTTAATTCACGGATTTTTTTGAGACCCTCAATTAGATCAGCTTCATTTCTGTAGACATATGCCTTTTCATTCATTGTATCAGTAAGCTGCTGTCTAATTTCATATGGATTGACACTGCCATTCCCTCTAAAGATTCCATCATAAATCCTCTTTTCTTCGGCTGCCACCAAGTGATGGGGCCAGGGATTGGTTTGGGGATTGTTTTGAATATAATCAATTGCCAATTCACCTGTAATTTTACCCCAAACAATACATTCAGACGTGGAATTTGCGCCTAGACGATTAGAACCATGAACACTGTTACATGCAGCCTCGCCAGCCGCCCAAACTCCATGAATTTCAGTTGCACCGTTAATATCCGTATGAAGTCCGCCCATCATATAATGACAAACAGGTCTGATGTCAAGTAAATCAGTGGCAGGATCCTGGCCGGAAAATTTGATTGATATTTCTCTAATGCCGCCCAATTTTTCCTTGATTTTTTCATCACCGAGATGTCTTAGATCCAGTTTCATACAATCAACACCGGTTTCATGTTTGAATCCGCGCCCTTCCTGAATTTCAGTTATAATTGATCTTGATACAATATCACGTGGAGCCAGTTCCATTATGCTGGGTGCATATGTTTTCATAAATCGTTGACCTTTGTTGTTAAGAAGATAGCCTCCCTCCCCTCTTGCGCCCTCTGTGATTAAAATTCCAGAAGGCAGAATTCCAGTCGGATGGAATTGAACAAATTCCATATCTTTGAGTGCCATCCCCGCACGTAATCCCATATCCAAACCATCAGGAGTAGACGAGAGTGCATAAGTGGAAAAACTGTATAATCTTCCGGCACCACCGGTTGCAATGATGAGGGCTTTTCCCTTGATTGTGTAAAATACTCCTGAACCCAATTCAATTGCAGTAACCCCCATGAAGCGTTTTCCATCATGTACAATTGATGTTACAAACCATTCGTTAAGATATTCAATATTTTCAAATTTCTGGCATGTATCATACAATGTCTGCATTTCAAAGAAACCAACCTTATCTGATGCATATGTTGCTCTAGGGAAACTATAACCTCCAAAATTTCGCTGATCAATCCTGCCGTCTTTTCTTCTTGACCATGGCATCCCCCAATGATCCAATTGATGAATTTCTTGGGGCATTTCAACACACAGTCTTTCAGCGGCATCCTGGTCTGCAAGAAAATCACTTCCTTTGATGGTATCATAAACATGTGATTCAATTGTATCACCCTCATCTTCAAAAATGACTGCGGCGGTTCCGCCCTCCGCTGAAACAGAGTGGGAACGCATAACTTGCACTTTGGACACAATTCCAATTTTGAGATGAGGCCCTTTTTTGGCAGCAGCGATTGCAGCACGCAATCCTGCCAATCCTGAACCGCAAATAATCAAGTCAAATTCTATGGTGTCTACCATTTTTCAGTCAAACTTGCTTTGGGCTGGATAAATATGTAGTAATTGGCAGATTTGATCCAAAATATTAAAATATATCACTAGTGATATCACTAATAATGATCTCTGAATGGTTTCAAAGAGTGGGAAGCTCAGTCCCCAGAGGATTTTCGAGATATTTCATTTTAGAGCTATTGAAAAAAACCCCTCATACGGGAAAAGAGATTATTGATTATGCCGTTGAACAAAGCAATGGAATATGGAAACCATCCCCTGGATTGATTTATCCGCTACTGGGCAGATTGCTTGATGAAGGACTGATTGATGAAACCCAAGATGGAAGATACCAATTAACAAAGAAGGGAATCGATACAGCAGAAGATGTGGACAAGGTAAATGATATTGTTAAAAAACAACTCGAGGTTTTATTCAGATTAGGCAACGTAGGAAGATTTGTCGCATTAGATCTGTTGGAAAAGATCGCGGCAATGGGATCTATTCTGAGTTCCAATTTTTCAAATATGACTGATGAAGAGACTGACAAATACAGACAATTCTTAGAATCTGAGCTAAAAAAAGTTCAAGAAAAAAAAGTAAAGAGAAAAGGCAAAGAAATAAAGATCGAATAACCAGTTATTACTGTAAAAATTGATTCTATTTTCCTGTGAATACAATTAAAATCATAAATAATTCAAAAATGAAAGACAATTATGAAAAATTTGAAAAGCATGTTAAAATCGAAAAAACCCCTTGTTATTCCCGGTGTCTATGATGCCTTGGGTGCAAAAATTGCTCAAAAAGTAGGATTTGATGCCATGTTTCAAACAGGGTATGGGACATCTGCCACATTATTTGGAATGCCAGACTATGGATTTATTGGAGCAACTGAAACTGTGGACAATGCCAGAAGAATCTGCAGGGCAGTATCGGTTCCCGTAATTGTTGACTCTGATACAGGATACGGAAACGCATTGAGTGTCTGGAAATTAGTAAAAGAATTGGAATCAGCAGGGGCATCAGGAATATTTTTAGAAGATCAGAGTTGGCCTAAACGGTGTGGTCATATGCGGGGAAAAGAAGTGGTTTCACAAGAGGAATACACGGAAAAATTATCTGCTGCAATTGATGCTAGGGAAAGCAAGGACTTTATTATTGTTGCCAGAACAGATGCAAGAGCAACTAAAGGATTGGATGATGCAATTCAGCGTGGAAAACAAAATAAAAAAACAGGTGCAGATGCTGTTTTTGTTGAAGCGCCAGAATCAATTGATGAAATGAGGAGGATAGGAAAAGAGATCAACGCACCACTTGTAGCAAATATGATTGAAGGTGGCGCAACTCCGCTGAGTTCAGCTGAATCATTAAATCAGATGGGGTTTAACATTATTCTTTATCCCCTATCTGTGCTGTATGCCAATACATTTGCAACCCTGAATATTCTGGCAGAATTAAAAAAATCAGGAAACACTACAAAGTATAAGCAAAAAATTGTGAATTTTGATCAGTTCAATGACCTAGTCGAACTCTCAAAATTTCAAAAGATGGAAAAGAAATTTGGAACTTTGAAAAGAAAATAAAAAGAAAAATTTCAAGTAAAGACCAGCTATGTCTGATTTCTCTTTACTTCAATTTCTATTGTTGAAACGTTTCTGGTTCTACCGTCTTCTGACTCTAGTGACTCTGAACCAATTTTGATGCTTCCTATAGAGTAGCCTGCATTTTCTGTTTTTCGTATGATGATTTGAGCTACATCCACAGCACGACCTATGCTGAGTCCCCTAGCTTTGATGCTGACGGATGGTAAGTTTGCCAATTGAATTAGCGTTGATGTGACATATGCCATCAATGGTTTCTTACCGATGAATACGGTGTCTCTGGTTTCACTTGACATGCAAAATTTGATATTTAACGATAATTTAAAGCTAAAACGGCTCTTTCAAATATCCTGAAAATTTTTTGGAGGATTTGAACTATTATTAACCGGAAGGGAATAATTTGCTCAGAACTTGGAAAATATTTCAAAAGTCTTAGAATTTGGGAATAGCGAAGAAAAAATCAGAATCTTGGAGACTTTGGATCATACTAATAATCCAGAAATTCTGGAAAAGATAATTTCAAAATTAGATGATGATGATATCAAAGTCAGAGGGGAGGCATTTAGCTCACTTGTATTAAACGAAAACAAAATTGCGGATTTTTTAATTAAAAGTTTGAATTCTGCAAATAAAAACATCAGAGGATTTGCATCGTTGGTATTGGCAAATAGAAACGAAACTTTTGCAATTCCGGCACTAATAAAACTCGCAAATGATGGACATTCCATGGTCAGATCATGTGCAATTGGGGCACTGGGGCATCTTGGGGCCCTGGAAGCCGAGGAAATTCTTTTCAAATCCCTTTCAGATTCTGATTTGGAAGTAAGAAAAAGTACCATACAGGCAATCATTGATCTAAATATTATCATTTCAGAAAATCAAATCAATGAAATTAATAAAGAAAATGATCCCGAGATGGAAAAATTAATTTCCATATTGAGAAAAATATGATGAATCACTTGATTAACTTGACTGATAGTGACTCGGAATTTTTATCACGATGGAGATCAGAAATAAAGAGGATGTCTAAAAGCATAAAAAAATGATCTCATTTCCAAGGATCCACCTTATGGCAATCATAATTATTGTAAAAACATCAACAATGTGATTATAGATAAAATAATTATCAAAATTCCAGTTTTTGTTTTTCATTGTTCCCAATTCATTTCACAAGAAATTCTATACTCTTGGGCGGAGACAGTGCAGTGGGGTTATCTAGAGACTCCCAAACAAACACTGTAGTGGTATAAGATCCAGGCAACTCAGGAAGCCATGATACCGAAGATGTAATTTTTTGCTCAGGCAAAATAATTTCAGACAACCATGACAAATACGCTGTATGTCCTTTATCATTTTGTACTTGAACAAGATATGCAAAATCACGTTTATTTTGTATATGAGGATACAAGTCTGAACTAAACAAAATTTGATATCCAACTTGTATATTACTATTGTTATAATCAATTTGATTTTTCCACAAATCCTCAATTCTTAGTGATAATACCTGCACACTTTCAGCTAGATAGTACTATGCCCTGCAATTATTGCATAACTAAAAAGTTCTTGTTTGTCAGAATCAATGTCGTCTGGAAGTGTGGTATCGATATATTTTGCAGTTATCATGTCTCTGTCACTAACTAGCAATACATCCCGTGATGATGGAAAATCATGGGTGAAAATCACGTCACCTTCAAAAAATTCTGGATTTTCAATTGTGTTTGTAAGTACAATGTCCGTTCCTAGCGGATCAGTATCTGAATACACATGAATCCTGATAAAATCAACCCAATCAGGAAATAAAACCAAGTCGGGATCAATTACACGCAACGTAGCCACTGAATTTTCTTTGCCAGAATAAGAAAGGCTCAGCCAGTCTATCTCTCCAATATTCCATTGAATTTTATCAAAAGAATCTGTTTTGTCTGGCACCTTTTCAAATTCACCATATGAAATACTGAAAAAACCTAAACCGGCCATTGCAATTATCAGCAAAAATCTTGTTTTCATTCTCCTAACTGCCAAATCTTGTTCCACATTTGGGACATACACTGTAATTGTTTGGAAAGTTTAGATTACAATTGTAACAAAATTTATCATTTCTAGGGGCTTTTTTGCGTTCATCTAGATAATAGCGAAGTAGGATGACACCAATAGTTGTTATAGCTCCGATGATTAGATATGAAATAACCATAAGATATGATCCCCGTTTGGATTCATAAATGATTCCATTCTTTTGACTTTTGTACCCTCATCCCAAGGTGCCTTTAGATTTATCTTTAACACTTTATTTTATTGTCGAATCAGATTTAATCCCCAAGGGGGAAAAAGAGGACACAATGCGTCCCTTGATGCCTGCCTATCTGATCCATTTTTTGTGTTGAATTTTTACGGGTCTGCCGCATCGGGATATCCGAGCCTTCAGGCCCCCCGTTCTTTTCGGCGTTCTACCCGGTAACCGTTGAGACATTGTAATCTACACTTCCGCATGTCATATTGCGCACATAAAACATGTGTACTGACATTCTTGGTCTTACTTTGGATCTCTCTTTTTGTACATTTTTTGAAATCCTTTGATATGATTGATCTCATTGTTTTAGGACGGGCAATGATCACTGCAATTTTTGGTTTGATAAAAATAATCTCATAAACATTCACATGTCATTATAAATGATAAACATGAAAAACCACCATTCAAAATGCCTCATCAAGCAGATTCCCAATATGCACAGAATTTCAATCTGAGGGAGAGATCATTTATTCCTCAAAGATGTCACAACACCTTTTTACTATCATCACTGCTTATCTTTTTTTCAAATCTGTCTTCTAGGGGGATCTCGATGAGATCACCCATTCTTAGACCTTTTAATCCCGCAGCTACTGCCTTTGCACCTCTCTCATCTTTTTCCAATCCTAAAAGGGACATCAAATAAGCCGCACCCGTTTTCCCTGCCAACTCTCCAAAAACTATTCGTCTTCTGTTGCCTACCGCTCTAGGTGGAATTGGCTCATAGGCTGCAGGATTTCTAAGAATCGCTGCAAGATGCGTACCGGCTTTATGTTTGTAAGCTGATGAACCTACAATGGGCTTGGAATCATATGGCTTGATCGAGGTGTATTCCTCAATCAACCTTGATAAATCCAATAACATGTCTAATCTGAAATCATTTGGTGATTTGTAAAGATACGTCAATGCTACTGCAACTTCTGCAAGGGGGGGAATTCCGGTTCTCTCTCCAATCCCATCAATAGTAGTATGAATTTGATCAACTCCTGCATCACATGCTGAAAATGCATTTGCAACTGCAAACCCGATATCATTATGAACGTGTGCATCTAGTGGAACATCTACTACCTCTCTTACTTTTTTAACAAAATTATACATTCCAATTGGACGTAAAATTCCAACAGTATCTGGCAGGCTGATTCTATCAACCCCTGCCTCCTCAATTGCCTTGCAAACTTTTAGCAGGAATTCCGGCTCTGCCCTGCTTCCGTCCTCAACTGTAAATCTGATTTTCAATCCGTGCGACTTTGCATACTCTACAGTCTCTACTGCCCTCTCCAGCGCCTCCTCCCTTGAAATTCTCAGCTTCTCTTTTAGATGTATGTCTGAAATTCCCAAATATGCCGCACACCATTTTGCATCACAATCTAATGAAATATCTATGTCTTTTTTGAGTGCCCGTCCATGGGAAACAATGTCCGCCTTTAATCCCTGCTTGATAATTGTTTTAGTCGCCTCTTTATGATCATCTGATATTATGGGTGAGATTTCAATTTGTTCGACACCAAAATAATCTAACATCCATGCAATCTGAATTCTCTGTTTATACGTAAATGAGACACCCGGATGCTGTTCTCCTTCTCGCAGAGTGCTATCTAAAATTCTAATCTTCTTTGGGTTTTTTTCATATGCGTTGTACAGATTTGCATAGTGATTCGGATCTTTCATTACTGATATCGTTAGTATGGATTGATGATATAAACATATTCGTACTATGTTCGTTGAAAAAAAGTAAAAATGATCCTAAATCAGTTTTGAAATTAAATTTTGAAACGAAAGTCGTAATTAGATGATCTTTCTCAAAATGATGACTGTGTTTGTATCTACCACCCCTGGAATTTTTCTTAGGGCATCAATGGTGGTATTAATTTCTGCAATATTTGTCGCACTCATTATTGTTGTAATGTCGTATTGACCGGTAATTTCATAGACTGTTTTCACTCCGTCAAGCCTTGCAAGTTTTAATGATACTTTGGATGTGTCTGTTGCAGAATCCACTGAAACTAGGACAATCGCACTAGTTGAATTTTCTTCTCCCAGCTCCAAAGTGAATTTCTTAATTGTTTTGCTATCCACTAAATTCTTTACACGCCTCCTAACTGCGGATTCTGATAGTTTTAGTTTTTTACCAATGTCTACAAATGATTCCCTGGAATCCTCTTGTAAATACCCGATAATTTTTTCATCTATTTTATCCTTGTACATTTCTTCTTTCTTCCTCTTCTGTTAGTACGGAATCAAGAGCATGTAAAACTTTTGCTACATCCTCTTTTGATATCACTAGTGGGGGCAGAATCCTTAGAACATTTCTTCCTGAATATAACATTAATACCCCCCTTTTGATTAATCCCATTAAAATACCTACTACTTCAAATTTTAGTTCAATTCCTATCATGAGTCCCTTGCCCCTTATTTCCCTGATCATTGTATGTTTTTCTTTTAATTCTTCTAGCCCTTCCCTGAATAACATTCCCATCTTTTCTGAGTTTTCAATTAAACCGTCTTCTGTGATTGCCTTGAGTGCTGCCGTCCCTGCTGCACAAGATATCGGATTTCCCCCGAATGTCGATGAATGTTCACCCTTACTTATTGAAGCTAGGATATTTGGCCTTACAAGGGTGGCCCCCATTGGCACGCCTCCTGCAATTCCTTTGGCAAGACATAGAATGTCCGGTGCGGTATTCCAATGATCACAAGCCCACAATCGTCCGGTTCTACCTAGACCAGCTTGAATTTCGTCAAAAATCAGCACGATTCCTTTTTCATCACAAATCTTTCTTACGTCTTGCAAAAATCCCTCAGGCGCAACAATAATCCCGCTTTCGCCCTGTATTGGTTCTAAAATCACAAATGCGGTATCATCATCAACTACTGAGCGCAGTGATTCAATATCCCCATATGATGCAAAGGATACTTTTTCAACTAGGGGGGCAAACGCCTTTCTGTATTTTGGATTAAATGTTAATGATAATGCGCCAAATGACTTTCCGTGATACGATCCCTTCATTGCAACCATTCCTTTTTTCCCTGTGAACTTTCTTGCAAATTTCATTGCCGCCTCGACTGCCTCGGCTCCGCTATTGTTTAGATGAACCTGTGTCAGGCCTTCTGGTGCCAATCCTATCAGTGTAGTGAGAAATTCTTCTCTGGTTTTATTGTACAGAGAGCTGTGGACGGTGATTATCTTATCAATTTGTTCCTTGATTGCATCATTAACTCTTTGATTTTTGTGACCTACCAAAGCAACCCCGTACCCGCCCATACAATCGATGTATTCCTTTCCATCCACATCCCATACGTGGGCGCCTGCTCCTTTTTCAATTGTCACTGGAAATCTCTGATATAGATTTCCCATGAATTGGTCTTCTTTTTCACTCATGTTCAATCACCGTACAGTTATCATGTGCAATTGCTGAGGAGACCGGGTTTTCTCTTTGTCCGTTTCCAATCAAAGCCTCCCTCACTCCCATATCTAGCGCTTCTGTGGATGCTAGAATCTTTTTTTCCATCCCGGGACCTATTTTTGGCCTAATCTCTTTTGCTTCTGCCAATGTCAATTTTGGAACAAGTTTGTCATCCATTAATAATCCATCAACATTGGTGATGAATAATACTTTATCACAGCCAACTTTGCCGGCTACATATGCTGCGGCCCTGTCCCCATCAATGTTTAGAAATTCCGATTCCTCGCTGATTGCTATGGGTGAAATCACCGGAGTCAGGCCCTGGTCTAGGAGGGATTTGATGAATTTTGAATTAACTTTTCTAATTTTACCTGTGTATCCGCCGTCAATTGCCTGTTTTCGACCTTTCTCATTTATTATGAATAGTCTCTTTTTTCTATCAGCTTCGATAACTCTGGCATCAACCCCTGAAAGACCGATCGCATTGATATCGTTTTTTTGAAGCATCTGGACAATTGTTTTGTTAATTCTACCTGACATTACCATGGTGAAAATCTCTGCAGTTTCTTTGTCTGTATACCTGCTCTTGATGCCACTTGGGGATGTTACAAATTTTGGTTCCTTTCCAAGCTGCTTGCATACTTTGGTAACCTCCTTTCCCCCTCCGTGAACAATAATGATTCCTTCTGTTTCTGCCATTTTTTTAATGTCTGAAATCGTTGACGGATGTAAATCATCAACTACACTTCCGCCTATTTTGATTGTAATCATTTCTAAACCGGGGTTAATGGAGTATATCTTAGTCCATCCATTTCGTCAAAACCACACATTACGTTCATGTTTTGAATAGCAGAACCTGCCGCACCTTTCATCAAATTATCTGATGCGGAAAGTGCAATCAATCTATTGTTATCCTCATCTATATCAAATCCAATATCGCAAAAGTTTGAACCTACCAGGAATTTTGGATCCGGAAATTTATACAATCCCTTTTTGTCCCTGATTAGTCTGATAAATTTTTCTTCACCATAGGCCTGACGATATATTTTCCATAATTCTTTTTCATCGATATCTTTTTTCATGAAAGTGTGATTTGTACACAAGATTCCGCGGACTACATCCACTGCGTGCGGACTCATTGAAACCTGAATTTTACTTTTTGCAATCTCGCTGAGCTCCTGTTCAATTTCACCTGTGTGTCTATGTTTTGCTGGTTTGTATGGTCTAATTACACCTGCCCTCATTGCATGGGCAGTTCCAGAACCGGAACCTGCCCCCGATGATCCTATCTTTGAATCAACTATGATGTGGTCTGTATCAATAAGATCATTTCTAATTAATGGCGCAAGTGCAAGTATTGATGTTACTGCCATACAGCCAGGACAGGAAACTAGTTGCGCATTTTTAATTTTTTCCCTGTGCAGTTCCGGTACCCCGAAAACCGATTTTTCTAAATAATCCGGATGTGGGTGTCTCCAGCCATACCACTTGTCATATGCATCCTGATTATGCAGTCTATAATCTGCACTCAAATCAACAACTTTGACTCCTCTGTCATAGATTGCTTTTACAATCTCAGTTGCTGTTCCATGTGGAACTGCAGTGAAAACTAGATCACATTTATCAGTTAATTTATCATAATCCAATTCTGAAAATACCAGTTCGGTAAATCCTTTCAGACTTGGTTGAATTCTATGTAGATATTCCCCAACATGCTGTCTTGATGTAACCATTGCGATCTCCACATCTGGATGATTTACTAAAAGACGAAGCGTCTCCCCTCCCACATATCCTGATGCTCCCACAACTCCTACTTTCATGATAAGATTCCCTCCAAAGGAGTATAATTTATTTTCTTACATAGTTTAGCGCAAATTCCACCATTTCTTTTGGTATATTTCGTTTTGCGACTTTTGCCAATCCCTTGAATTCCACCGTATTGTTTACCTCGTGTACAACCAGACCTCGCTTAGGGTCCTCCATCATGTCAATTCCTAAAATTCCCCCGCCCATGGCTTTTGATGCCTTTACTGCCATATCCTCCATCTCTTTTGTAATCTCGCAAAGTTGGGGATCTGCACCCAGTGCGATATTTGTTTTAAATCCGCCTGAAGATTTTCTATACATGGCCGCAATAGGCTCATCACCTACTGTGATTACCCTGATGTCCCTTGGAGGTCTTTGGATTAATTCCTGTAAATAATAAATTCTATCATGCGGGCTGTCTGTAATATCTCTAATTTCAAAAACTGCCTCCATAGTGTCCTTGTCTTTTAGTGGCATCACTCCTCTTCCCCAACTTCCAATTACCGGTTTGATGACTAGTGGAAATCCCACCTTTTCTAAATTCTCAGCCGCGCTTTGACTTGAAAATGAAAAGTATGTCTTTGGTGTCGGGATGTTGTTTTTCCTCAAAAGTAACGTCATGAACATTTTGTTTCCACAAATATTTGCAACTTTAAACTTGTTTAATACCGGAATATCCATGAATTCCAGACCGGCGGTAAAATGCAGTCCTCTAAAATAACTGACACATCTCTCTAAAACAACATCCCCCAAATCAAAATCCCCCCTTTTACTATCGGTATTAATTTGGGTGATTTTTGCATCCAACATCAACGCATCATGTCCTAGTGCGGATGCCTCCTTTTGCAGCATCTTTTCTTCCGTTCTTAGGCGGTCAAACACGATACAGATTTTTGACATTACTCTCCCCAGTCTTCGCCTACGGTTTCTGCTTGTTTAAGCTCAACATTTGATCCTTCTTTTTTAGCGATTTCAAAGTCGGCACCACAATCAGGACAGGAGACAATTTCTCCCACCGAGGCATCGTCTGGGATGTTTAGTATTGCATCACATTCTGGGCAGTTCATGTTTTTGTAGACCCTTTCTTTTGTAATTTATTAGCTTCTGTTGACTGCATTCCCCATAATTCTACAAATCCCTTGGCTGATCTTTGATCAAATGTGGATTCTACTCCATAAGTTGCAATATCGTGACTGTACAAAGAGTTTGTAGATTTTCGACCCACCACTCTGAGACATCCCTTGTACAACCTTAGTTTTACAGTTCCTGAAACTGGTTTTTGTGATGCCTCAATAAATCCATCCAGATCTGTTTTTAGAGGATCCTGCCAGAGCCCCGAGTATGCCAGGTATGCCCATTCATCATCAATCATTGATTTGAATCTGTTTTCATGCTTGGTATGTACCATCTTTTCCAAATCGGCGTGGGCCTCAATTAGACAAGTCGCTGCCGGAGTCTCATACACTTCACGAGATTTAATTCCTACAACCCGGTCCTCTATATGATCGACTATTCCAACACCCGCGTTTCCCGCTTTCTTGTTAATGTATTTGATTAATTCCAATGGCTGCATTGATTTGCCGTCAACTCCAACCGGTATCCCCTTGTTGAATTTGATTTCCAGGTATGTTGGTTTCTCTGGCAGGTTTTTTGTTTTAACCCAAATAAATATATCATCAGGCGGTTCGTTGTATGGATCTTCTAATACGCCCCCCTCAATTGCACGTCCCCAAAGATTTTGATCAATACTGAATTTTTTTGCCACAGCATCAATTTCAATTCCATGTTTTTTTGCAAACTTTAACTCTGTATCTCTGTCCAAATTTTTATCTCTGATTGGTGCAATAATTGGAAGATCAGAACCTGAGCGTAATGTGATGTCGAATCTTACCTGGTCGTTTCCTTTTCCAGAACAGCCATGGGCAAGAGATGTCACCCTTTCTTTTTTTGCAATCTCTAAAACCTTTTTTGCAATTAACGGTCTGGCAAGTGCTGTTGCAAGACAGTATTTTTTTTGATATAATGCATTTGCTTTAATTGACGGAAAAATGTAATCCGTGACAAACTCCTTTCTTGCGTCAATATTGTAGTGTTTTTTTACACCCAGTTTCTTTGCCTTGGCCGCAATTCGCTTCCAGTTATCTTCCTGTCCGACATCGACTGTGACAGTAATTACATCCATATCATGCTCATCCTGCAGATACTTTACAACAACTGAAGTATCCAATCCGCCTGAAAATGCAAGGATTCCTTTTTGAGTCATAAAACATTTTTTTGGTTATATTTTGGAATTTATCTTTTGTGATAGCCCCAAATCAAGATACTCTCTAAAAATTTTTGACTAGCTTGAGCTAAAATTCGATGATTATTTAACCGTCAAATATAACGCTGTTTTATGAAAACTCGATCAGTGATTTTTGCAGGCGCCGCAGGATCCGTATTGCTACTAGTATTGGGCATATCTCTAGACTCTGATGGTGATGCTGCAGATGATCCCAAACTCCGTATTGGCTATTTTCCAAATATCGGCCATGCAATTCCCATAGTTGGAATTGAAAAAGGATTCTTTGAAAAAAGTGTTGGGGATTCTGTGACCATTGAAACCAAGGTCTTTGATAATGGCCCCCAGGCAATAGAGGCCCTGTTTGCAAATTCCATTGACGTTGCATATGTTGGACCCGGCCCCGCAATTAACGGATTTTTAAATTCCCATAATCGTAACCTAAAGATTCTTGCAGGTGCTGCAAGCGGCGGTACCAGCTTTATTGTTCATCCTGACTCTGAAATAAATTCAGCGTCTGATTTTGCCGGTAAAAAAATTGCCGCCCCCCAAATTGGCAACACGCAAGACGTGTCACTTCGCCACTACCTTTCTGAAAATGGACTCAAACCTGCGGAAAAAGGCGGCTCTGTAATTGTTTATAATATTGCAAACCCTGATATCTATACATTATTTGTAAAAGGCGAGATTGATGGTGCATGGGTTGCCGAACCCTGGGCAACAATTTTAGAAACCGAACTTGGTGGAAAAAGATTGTTCCATGAAGAGGAATTATGGCCCGACAAAGAGTTTGCATCTGTTCTCTTGATTGGAAATGCCGATTATGTTGAAAAAAACAAATCCTTTTTTATTCCCTTTCTGGATTCACATTATTTAACATCTGATTGGATAAATTCAAACCCTGTTGAATCCCGAATTATTTTTAATGCCTTTCTGGATTCACATTTGCGGCAATCTTTATCTGATGATGTGGTGGATACTGCATTATCCAACCTGGTAATTACACCTGATCCCAAACCTGACTCTGTTCTCGTCTTTGCAGAAAGAGCAGATGCGTTAGGATATCTGGGAAGAAATGGATATGACTTGTCTGGAATTTTTCTGTACTTTGATATAAATTCCATTCCGGAGGAAATACATAGATGACAAAACTTGAGGCAAAGAATATTGTAAAATATTTCAGCCATGACTCCCACAAGTTAAAGGCACTTGGAGGGATAAATCTTAAAGTTGAGGCAGGCGACTTTGTTTGCCTGGTTGGCCCATCCGGCTGTGGAAAGTCCACCTTTTTACGCATAGTTGCGGGTTTGGAAAAACCCGATGAGGGTCAAATCCTCTTTGATGGACATAATGTAACTGAGACCGGACCTGAAAGAATCATGGTATTTCAGGAGGGCGCGTTATTTCCATGGCTTAGGGTTCAAGATAATGTGGAATTTGGGTTAAAGATGGCAGGCATCCCAAAAGAGGAGCGAATAAAGATATCTCAGAGATATCTGGATATGATGCAGCTGACCAAATTTGCAGACTCGCACACCTATCAACTTTCAACTGGAATGAAACAGCGTGTAGCCATTGCCCGAGCTCTTGCGATGGATCCTGACGTGCTGCTAATGGATGAACCATTTGCCGCACTTGATGAACAAACCCGTGATCTGTTGCTGGTGGAACTGCAATTGATATGGGAGAAAACAAAAAAGACCATTTTGTTTGTAACTCACAATGTTTCAGAAGCTGCGATTCTTGGGACCAAGGTGGCAATTTTCAGTAATAGGCCGTCAGTCATTAAAAAAGAGGTTGACAATAACTCCCCGCGACCCCGAGTCACTGAGAGTGAATCATTACTCAAATTCAAGCAAGACGTATTGAAGGAACTAAGGCCAGAGGTAAAGAAAAAGGAGTAAAGTGGTACCATGGCAAAGAATTACACACTTCATAGAATCGGGTTTTACATCGGAATTGTTGCGATATGGCAGATAATTACAATGTCCGGTGTTTGGCCTGCTAACATCTTTCCATCCCCCTATGAAGTGGCTGAAGATCTGGCATATGGTGCAGCAGACGGCAGTCTGTTTTATGGGATGGCAACTAGCATGTGGAGATTATCCATTGGACTTGCAATTGCGATTGCCGGTGGAATCACACTTGGAATTTTTATGGCCAGAGTCGAGGCAATCAACCAAACCGTAGGTTCCCTAGTTCTAGGATTACAATCAATTCCGTCCATATCCTGGGTTCCATTAGCAATACTTTGGTTTGGACTAACTGATGGTGGAATTATTTTTGTCACTGCAATTGGGGCGATTTTTGCAGTTACAATCAATACGTATACAGGTGTCAAAAACATTGATCCCCACTTTATAGAGGCCGCCCGAAATATGGGTGCAAGGGGAAGCCAGCTAATTACTGCCGTGTTAATTCCCGCGGCATTTCCATACATGATTTCAGGCTTTAAGCAGGGCTGGGCATTTGCATGGAGGGGGGTCATCGGCGCCGAAATCCTATTTTCCTACCTGGGATTGGGGTATCTGCTTAATGCGGGTCGTTCCTTGAATGATGTATCTCAGGTAATTGGAATCATGGTTGTGATCATGGGAATTGGATTGGTGATTGATGGTGTGGTTTTCAAAAGACTTGAAAACAAGGTGATGTCTCGCTGGGGTTTGAGATGAGTTTATTCTGTGTGGGTATGTGATTAATGAAATATTTCATTCGGGTTTTGCCAGATCAGTTCAATACCCTGCGCTTTTTATATCATCATCATCATCATCATCAGATACTGGATTTGAATCCTCAATGATCCTTTGTAATCATCACGTTGCATCACACCCATGGATTTCCCATTTGCTGTGAGACGAAAAGTTTTTCATCATTGCGGTAGGTGGATTGCTGGAAATTCCATTTGGGTACCGAGTCTGATTCATTTTTTTAATGTTTATTGCCAGCATCTCATCAATTATTTTTCATTGGGGTCGATTTGGAATTTTAGTTAATACTGTTAATTTTTTAGATGTTTAATGACTGAATTGCATCTCTCTATCTTTGTCAATTATGATGAATTAAGAAGATGGATTTATCTGATGATGATGTTTTTTCCAACAACAAGAGCGGCAGGTAAGCAGTATTCCCCGTGTCTGCGTACAACAAATCTATGCTTGGATCAACTGATTACCCAGAGCAGAACCACTAGGTTAAAACCACAAATTCTGCAAGTACTGAATCTAAAAAATCTGTATTCTATCTATTCAAACACACATAATATGATCATGTAAAATATAATGTCAAATTATTATCAAGTGGGTTTTTTTACAAAAGTTCTGATTGTGTGCATTGGATCAACCTCTTCTCACGGTGAATACGGCGGCCTGCGGTAAAACACGCCGCTATTGCCATATAATGTGCTGGACACTCCCTGTTTTAGATCATAACGTTGGGAAAATTCGAATTTATGGCATAATTTTATTCAGAATAGGCACACAATCAGAACTTTTGTTTATGCCTAAAACAATAATAACGTGTATGTATAGCGAGAAGACAAAGTTTTTGAACTAAAAATCATCAAAAAACTAGAGATTAGTGGATTTTACCTAGGCAAGTATGAATAATAAAATTGGAATATCTTGAAAATAACTCATGAACATATGCTTCTTGCTATATTACTACTAATGATTTATGTGTCCGTATCTTATGATAATCTTGTAATCAGATTTTTTAATCAGCATCGTTTTTTGAGCGTGAATTAGTAGAAATGGCTTTTAATTTTTGTTCAAATCAAACATACATGACAGTATGTAGTAAATCTAGCCTTGAACTAATGATGAAAAATAGTAAACAGCGATTCAGCTTTTATGGATCTTATGACCCATACTGGGATCCCCATGAAAAATAACCATGAGATTCATATATGTGAAAAATATTGTGGAGAGTGTAAAGTTTATGGCCAAGAGTAAAAGGTTAATTCCAGATAATGCAACATATACGATTTCTCCTTTATCTAAAGGATTCAGGGCAAAATGTGAAGTAAAACCTGAAATTTCTGTGTATGGGGATACTAGACGTGAAGCGCTAGAAAAAATTGAATCTGCAATAATTGGATATGAAAAAGTGTTCAAAAAATCTGCAAAATAGTAATAAACTACATCGTCCTGTTATTTAATATTGAAACAATGGTAGAGATCGTATACTATTCGTTTTAGAATGTGTTGGATATACTGTCCTTAATGATGGCTCAGATTCGCCCATGTTTTACTTGCAACATAAAACTACTAAAAATATCGTGCTTATTGATAAGGAACCTATCGTTTTCCTAAAGATTATGTATTTGATAAAATAAATACTGCAGATATGAATTTTGGTCATTTTCAATATCTTTATGATGAATTAAAAAAACCAAAAAAGCAATCCATTAAACGAAAATAATCTTATTTTATACATGTTAATTAGTTGTCAAAAGTTCCGATTGTGCTCTATTCTGAATAAAATTATGCCATAAATTCGAATTTTCCCAACATTGTGATCTAAAAGAAAGTGTACCAGTCACATCTATGTGGCAATAGAGTGTGTTTTACCACAGGTCTATGGATTTGCCGTGAGACGGGGGTTGGGTTAAGACACAATCGGAACCTCTGATTGGTATGAGGTCACGTCTATCTTTGGTTAAGCACGAATAGAAATGTTCATGGGTATTTTTATGCCTATTTTTTTGAATCTGATTAATAATAAATATTTAAATAACACTTTAAACAAAACATTAACAAGTTTAAGTCGTTTCATTAAACTGTTCGCTCCATACAGGTTGGAATGTGTGGTTGCATATTTTTAATGGCTAGAAAGGTGTTTCAAGCCTTCCCGAGTTTGGAGCCCGTTTTTCAGCCATACAACCTAGATTGCAAAATCATCACTATTGTGAATAATAAAAGTCTAGTTATGAATTCTATTTAAGCTGGCATTTTGAATAATCGTTTTCCATTTATTCTTACCATCCATAATTATTCCAGCCATTTCAGCAGCGGGGTTCTGTGTCCAGAATGTCATGAAAAACGTCGCAGAAGAAGAATTCGGATTCGAACTGATCATCGTGCCAAAAGACGGCATAATAGAAGAAAACATTACAAAAGAGAGCGACAGATATCTGGTGTTTGTGACAAACCATGTATTGCAATGATGCCAATGCAATACGGATGGTTCTACAGATGTACAGGAGGATTGGATATTGAAACCGGATACAAGAGTGCAAAGGCAGTCAGACATTGTACCACCAGCACAGACAAATCAGTCAGAATATTCATGTTTTTCATGTATCTCTTTATTTACAATCTCTGGATTTTTCTCAGAATACACAATGAACACCGACTTGCAGATCTGTTGATGTGGATGAGTTTACAGTACATCGTATGGCATGTTTCACAGCAGGTCACCGGATCCGCCATGAGGTGGGGTTGATCTAAGGCACACAATCAGAACTCTGTTTTAATACAAAGTGATAAAGAGTATTTATTTCTCCAAAATTCAAGGAGAATTATAATAATATGCCAACTGATACCATATTCCAGAACCCACTTAATTTTGATGAGGGAAAATCATGAAATCACTGATCGTGGATTTTTCAATCAAAAAAGAGGTGTTTTTCATCACTCTGGGCTCAATTCTAGGTGCGTTTGTAATGTTCATCCCGAACTTTCTTTTAGATGCATTAACAAATTCTGAATTCTACTTGTTTTGGGTTATTGCTGCAAAAATTTTGGGTTCCAGTGATTATCTGATTGGTGTTTTTGTACATTTTAGCGTAGCTACAATTATTGGAATAGCAGTTGGAATCATTCTTTACAAAACAAAGATGCTAAATATTTCAAAAATCACAAATGGGCTATTATTTGGAATTCTTGCCGGTGCCATAGTTACAGTTGTTTTTACTATTCCTGTACAATATTTTTGGATTCAACCAATAACGGCTGAATTGAACAATACTGCAACACTAAATTTTATTTTCTCTGAAGAATTTTTACTAAAATCATTTCTAACTCATTTTTTGTGGGGTGGAACACTGGGAGTCCTGGCATCTGTATTAACTACAAAAAAAGGAATGATGTATAGGTGTCATAAATGTGACATTGAGTTTTCAAAACTCTCGACCTTTGAGGAGCATTACCAATACATTCACGTCTCTAGTCATCCCCACACTCAAAAAATTGTAATTTTGGGTGGGGGGTATGCCGGAGTTGGGGTATTGGAAAAAATCCAAAAAAGATTTGAAAAAGACATTGATGTTGATATTTCCATAATTTCCGAAAACAATTATTTTCTTCATACTCCGATGTTGCCCGAACTTTCAACTGGAACCATTGAACCCAGACATATTGCCACACCCATTCGTAATTTTTGTAAAAGGGCAAGATTCTATCAGGCCAAAGTAACTAATGTCAATCTGGAAACAAAATCCGTCACGATCAGCACTGTTAATGGGGAAAATGAAATTCCCTATGATTATCTGGTCATTGCAGCTGGAACAAAGACTGGATTTTTTGGCAATAAAAATTTGGAGAAATATTCAATTACAATCAAATCACTGCAGGATGCAAATATAATAAGGAATCAAATTATTACTCAACTAGAGCTAGCTGATCAGCAAAAAGTCCCAAATCTTGCCGCGCAATTTCTATCGTTTGTTATAGTTGGAGGTGGCTTTTCAGGAGTTGAGACTGCCGGAGAGATCAACGAATTCATTAGGGAATCTGCAGAAAAATACTATCGAAACATTGAATCTGACTCCATTCAGGTACACCTGATTGCTGCAAGGGATCACATTTTGCCTGAAATTGGCGCTCTTGGGAAATATGCCGCAAAATCATTGGAAAAATCCGGTGTGAAAATACTTTACAATACCAAAGTAACTGATGCGACCCCCCACGATGTTTCCCTGAGTGATGATTCGTCATTGCATTATTCTGTGCTGATATGGGCCGGAGGAAACCAGTCTCAAAGTTTTGTCAAATCCCTTGATACAGAACATGACAAATCCGGTAGAATCACAGTTGACCGGTATCTTAGACTGCCAAAATACCCTGATGTTTTTGCCTTGGGTGACTGTGCATTTATCCCGGATTCTGATGGCAAGCCATACCCGCCAACTGCCCAACATGCAATAAGGGAGGCAAAAACTGTCTCTAAAAACCTGATATCATCTGTTCGTGGCCAGCGGCAATTTTCCATTTTTGATTATTCATCAAAGGGCTCTATGGCAAAGATTGGCAAGCGCGACGGTGTTGCAAAAATGCTGGGGATTAATCTGACTGGATTTGTAGCCTGGTTTGTATGGAAGCAGTATTATTTGTCAACACTTCCTGTTCTGGAAAAACGAATTAGAGTGGGATTGGATTGGTTTGTGGATCTTTTCTTTACTAGGGATATAACCAAATTATAAAATCAATCTGTGACGCCCAATTTTGGATGATTCAGCATACATCAAACTCAAAAATTAAAATAATTAACAATGATGCTGTTGCCAGATACTTGAATGTCCGAATACTCTGAACCCGTCTTTCAAAGGAATATTTTTTGCAGGACGTGATTTTAACGAATATGCAACGTAGGGATTTCCTGAATTCACATGGATGATTCTCCCGGAGATCATCTGACGGGTTCAAATCACTGCATCTTGTTTTTTATTTTCATTTTTTATCTTTAATGATACTGCAAAGGCACAAATGATAATTGCAATTGCAAAGTACATTACTGTAACAAAATCAAATGTATATGCAATTACACCTGCCACCACCGGTCCAATTACAGTTGCAATGGCCAGAGTCGAGCTGAATACTCCGGTTGATGTTGAACGCGGGTTGTTCTCCATCAGGTGAAAGTTTCCACTAATGAATAAAAATGCCCATGTTGCACCCACCAATGACATAAATGGCATCACCATCCACCATTCTGTAACTACGGAGAGTCCCACAAAAACAAATGCCGTACACCCAATTCCGATTTTAAATTTGGTTACATTGGAGAGATGGATTTTACTTACCATCACATTCATCAAAATAAATGCAGTCAGCGTATTTGCCACATATATTATTGAAATGTGGTATAGCTGGCCTCCCAGTTTTTCCACAATCATTATTGGAAGAATGGTCCATACTGCGGCCGCACCAATATGTCTTAGTAATAATGATAAAAACAGAAATTTATTTTTCAAAATCACTTTTTTGGTGGTTCCACGTGTTAGTTCCTTTGCCTGTTTAGGATTTGGTAGTCCCACCGTAAACAATAATCCAATTAAGAATGAGGCGGCACTTAGTAGGAAAATCAGTTTAAGATCATTTGTGATTCCTGCCGCTGCAATTCCTGCAAGCCATCCCAGTGCATGAAATGAGATTACTGTTGCAGCTCTTCGCTTGTCAATATTTGCCTCATAGGTATATGCAATCATTGCAGGAATCATAATCCCACTTGCAACCCCTGCTGCAATTCTTACCAGGAAAAACATGCCAAGATCGTCTGCAAAATAATGCAATCCAAACGTAATGGCGCATCCTATAAAGCCGATTCTGATGAATTTGAGCCGGGTTCCCCTCTTATCTGAATGTCTTCCAAAGTAAATTTCAGACAGGATCTGAGCAAAGCTAAATGATGCCACTAAAAGCCCGATCTCAAAAATAGATTCTGTTACACCGCTTGCAATAATGGGCATGAAAACAAAGATTATTGAAATTCCGGCATGTTGAAAAAAAGTGGCACTACGAACTAGGTTGTTAATGGATAACTTTTGCATAAATGTACAAAAAATCACCCCTTACCTAATTTCAACATACGCATAATCGCATCCCATCGTTGTTTTTTTTCAAAAGAGTTAAACAATGTTGAAATATTTTGAAATCAGATTGACTGAAAAAGAGCCGTTTCTTGATGCAATAAAAAATAGAATTTTACTATTTGATGGCGCAATGGGAACTGAAATTCAAGGGTATGATCCAAAACCTGAAGACTTTCCAAACAATCAAGACGGTTTTAATGACGGCCTGGTACTTACGCATCCTGAATGGATTAAACAGATTCATAGAAATTATTTAGATGCCGGTTCTGATTGTATCGAAACAAATTCCTTTGGTTCAAATAAGATAAAACTTGATGAATATGGTTTTGGTGATCAAACCGTTGAATTCAATAAAAAAATCGCCTTGATTGCATCCAAAGTCTGTGCGGAATACTCTGACAGGCCCCGGTATGTAATTGGATCGATGGGTCCGACTGGCTATCTACCAAGTTCAAATGATCCCGATTTAGGTCAAACACCACTTGATGAAATACGCAAGGCATTTGAACTACAAGCTGAAGGACTGATTCTTGGAGGAGTCGATGCATTGCTTGTTGAAACAAGTCAGGACATCCTGGAGGTCAAGCTAGTCATTGAGGCGTGCCACAATGCAATAAAAAAAACCGGTAATAAAGTCCCAATTATTGCAAATACCACTTTGGATCAGTATGGAAAAATGTTACTTGGAACAGATATCCAAGCTGCATACACAACTGTTTCTGATATGGGAATTGATGTATTTGGATTGAATTGTTCGACTGGTCCTGTTGAGATGACTCCCAGTATTCAATGGCTAGATGAGCAGAATCAACACGCGGTGCTGGTGGTTCCAAATGCCGGAATGCCTGAAAATGACGGCGGTCAGGCAGTTTACAAGATGACTCCTGAAAAAATGGGCAAGGTACTGGGTGATTTTCTTAATGACTACAAAAAGGTCCGAATAATCGGTGGCTGTTGCGGGACAAATCCTGAACATATCAGGGTATTGAGGAAAGTAATTGACATAAAAGCCAACTCTATCGAGGGTTAAGTATTTACAAAAAAGGTGTGATTTTACTATATTGACGGTTCCAAGAGTAAGTTCGGCATTAAAGGCAGTGGATTTGAAACAAGTACCCGCACCCCTAATTATTGGGGAGCGGATTAACACCCAGGGCTCTCGCAAGGCCAAAAAGATGGTTCTTGAAGATGATTATGACGGTTTAATTGATTTGGCTAGAACTCAAGTTGATGACGGTGCACACTGCCTTGATGTCTGTGTTGCAACTACTGAACGTGCAGATGAACGTGAATTCATGTTAAATTTAGTCAAGCAGCTAAGCCTGGAAATTGATGCCCCGCTTGTAATTGACTCTACAGATCCCGAAGTCATCCAGGCATCAGTTACCCAGATTCCAGGAAGACCGATAATTAACTCTATAAATCTTGAAGGTGATGGAAGCCGATTTGAAAAACTAGCTCCTCTCATGGCAAAGTACGGCCTGCCCGCAATTGCATTGTGTATTGGTCCTGAGGGCATGGCCAAAACACCTCAACAAAAAGTCGACACTGCAGAATTACTTTATGAAACAGGAAAAAAATACGGATTAAAAATTGAACAGTTCATCTTTGACGTTCTTACATTTACTCTGGCAACCGGTGAGGATGAATTTCTTGATGCCGGGAAAAACACCCTTGAAGGTATCAGGCTAGTCAAGGAAAAGTTCCCGGACTGTTTTACCACCCTGGGTCTTAGTAACATCAGTTTCGGCCTTGCACCTCATGCTAGAAAAGTCCTAAATTCCGTGTTCTTGTATCACGCCGTCAAAACAGGCCTTGATACTGCAATAGTCAATGCAAAAGAGATCATTCCATATGGTGAGATTGATGAGCGAGAGAAAAAGCTTGCAGAGGATCTGGTCTTTAACACACATTCAAACGCGTTATCTGATCTGATTACTTTTTTTGAGAATGCAGGAACTCCTGACGGCACTGCCTCCCGGAAGGTTGATGTCGATCCCCTGTGGCCTGCAGGTAAACGTGCAAACTTTAGAATTGTAAATAGGCTCAAGGACGGAATTCAAAATGATGTCGTCTCTGCAATTGCAGAGAAACTTGGAAAAAGCGAGATTGTCACAAGTGTGGATGGAACCCTGTCCATTGATATTCCAAAAGAAGAGACTCATGACGGGGCAATCAAAACCCTCAATGAAGATCTGCTTCCTGCAATGAAAGAGGTCGGCGACAAATTCGGTTCCGGCCAACTGATTCTTCCATTTGTTTTAAAATCCGCAGAATGCATGAAGGCCGCAGTTGTGGAACTGGAGAAATATCTAGTTAAAGACGAGGGAACAAGCAAGGGGGTGCTTGTTTTGGGCACTGTTTATGGTGACGTTCATGATATTGGCAAAAATCTCGTAAAGACTATTTTTCAAAATAATGGATACACAGTACATGATCTGGGAAAACAGGTTCCTTTACAAAAATTCCTTGAAAAAATTGACGAGACAAAACCTGATGCCATTGGACTCTCTGCATTACTGGTGTCTACCTCAAAACAAATGAAACTCTTTGTAAAGCATGCTCGGAAAAACAACATGGCCATTCCGATTCTTTGTGGCGGCGCTGCAATTAACAGCAATTACATAAACAGAATAGCAAAAGAGGACGGAATCTATGAACCCGGGGTATTTTATTGCAATACCATGTTTGAAGGTTTGAAAACAATGGATGCCTTGATATCGGATCAAAAACCAAAACTTTTGGCTGATTGGAAGGCAAAGTTGGAGAATTGGAGGGAAAAATCTACTGTGACTATAAATCCTGACACGCTTCCAAAAAGTGATGTCAAACCTGTACAACCCCCTACTCTAAAAACAATTGGAGAGCCAATTCGGCTAAAACTCGATCAGATCAATATGGAGGAGGTCTGGACCATGATTGATAAGACATCGCTATTCAAACTGTCTTGGGGCCTGCGGGGAAAGGCAGGCTCTGAATTAATTGATGAACATGAACAGTTGCTGACTGAATGGAAGATAAGGCTGATTCGGGAAAAACTATTCGAGCCGGAGATTGTCTATGGCTATTTCAAATGCCATAACAAGGATAAAAAATTACTAGTTGAGAATCCCCACGGGGATGATGTGGAATTAGAATTCCCCCGTTCTACAAAGCCTGATCATCTTTGTTTGACTGATTATTTTGGTGAAAATGACGTCGTTGCATTCCAATCAGTGACTGTGGGAAATAAAACAACAGAAATCATTGAACAATGGAACAAGGAAGACAGGTATACTGACGCATATTATCTGCATGGATTGGCAGTTGAGGTTGCCGAGGCATTGGCCGTATGGACAAACCAAAGAATAAAATCTGAAATGAATTTGGAAAAAGGCGGTCTGAGATATAGCTGGGGATTTGCCAGCTGCCCTGATGTGACGCAGCATCATTTGGTATGGAAACTACTACGGCCTGAAAAATCCGGAATGACTTTGACTGAATCCGGACAGATAATCCCCGAACAATCCACTGCCGCAATAGTCGTTCATCATCCTGATGCAAAATATTTTGTTATCTAGCCTGATAATTTCCCTAAAAATTTGTCCAACCCCTCAAAGTCACTAGGTGATGTAATCAGCACATCCCCTGTTATTTCATGTGTTTTGTGTAGAATCCCTTCAAATTCTTGACTATATGATGCCAAATCCAAATTCAAAAATTTGGCAGATTTTTCATTTTTTGGGGACGGATACAAAAGAATCGGTATCACTGAAAACCCCTTTAGGTTCTCCGCTAAATTTTGAACCTGTTCAATGTTTTGAATTACCTGGGTCATGAATCCTTTGGGATTGGCATCCAATTTTTTTCCAATTTTGGAAAAATCAGGTCTGTTTGATATTGAAAGATACAAGTCAAGTTTGGAATCAATTCCCAGTTGTTTTAGTTTCTTTACCGTTGAGCTTGGTATCTGCCCAGAGTCGGCACTGCCTGTCTGGGACGGATCACCCATGAGAACCAGAATCCCTGAAAATCCCGCAGTTATGCAGTTTTCTACAAATTCTAAAATCTCATTTTCACTTTTGTCCCTAACTCTGAGACTGGCAGTAATTGGCAAATCTGGAATTTTTTGTTTGATAATTTCTCCAGCTATAATTGGCGAGACCCTTTGAAATCCCAGCACATTTTCTGTTAGGTGGATTGCATCGCATTTTTCTGAAATTATTTTTATCTTGTCGACAAATTTTTGAATTGACTCGTTTGTATCCACATTAGATAGAATTTTGGGGGGATTGGCTTCATACCTAATTGTCATGTTTTCAATTTCCTTATCCTTGGTTAAAACCTTTGAATACCAAAACCCATATGGACTAGCAGGAAAGTACCATGATGCTATTGAATGAATTAAAATCCCGTCTTTCAACTCTTATTGATCCCAGAATCGAATCCGGCGGAGGATATCGTCTGGCATCAGTCTTGGTAGTGATTTACGGCGAGGAGCCAATTGTAATCATGACTGAAAAACCAAAACACATGAAATTTCATGCAGGTGAAATTTCATTTCCAGGCGGCAAATTCGATTCAGACGACCAAGACCTTTTAGAAACTGCATTACGTGAAACCCGTGAAGAGATCGGACTTGCAATCACTAAAGAACAGGTAATTGGCCAGCTAGAGCCGGTTGTAACATTGAATTCCGGATTTTTAATTTTGCCGTTCATTTCAATTGTAGATGAAATTCCATCACTTTTAGCCAATGCAGAGGTTGAAAAAATTTTCCACATCCCCCTGGAATCATTTTTAAAAACCCAAGCGGGGGATCCGGTTCCATCTCACAATGTTACTGAGAAAACGTATACATTTGAATACCAAAATCAAATTGTGTGGGGAGCTTCTGCTAGGATTCTAAAACAGATTCAAGACTGCCTAAAATCCTGAGGGTTTTGTGGGGTTACTGACATGAAACCACGATCTTTTTTGGATTGAACCGCCTGACGGTTCTGGTGTGTTTTGATGTTCAGATCCCTCTTTGCACCGAACTATCATGAGATTCATTTAAAAAGAGTCTGCGTGTCTGCAAATTTATGGCTGCACGCAAGTCCTCTCCAAGGAAAATCCGTCTACTCAAAAAGACCAGGCAAACATCAGCGGTACCTGCATGGATTATTCTAAAGACCAAGAGGGGCGTGAGAACCAATCCAAAGCGTAGAGCTTGGAGATCAACTGATGTGGAGGTCGGATAAATGTCCCAGGAATTAGAACGTGTTTATACAATTAATCTTGGCAAAGTAAAAATTTCACAGTCTCAGCATAGGGCTGTTAGGGCAATTAACATGATTAGAGAATTTGCTCGACATCACATGAAAGTTGAAACAATCAAGATTGAAGAAGAGTTGGCTCATGAAATTTGGGCAAAAGGCGTTAGAAATCCCCCAAGAAAAATTAGAGTTAGAATGAGCAAGACTGATGAAGGTCATGTTCTAGTTTCTAAATATGATGAGGATGCAGAATCTAAAATTACCCCTAAAAAAGAAACTCCTGCAGTTTCAGATAAAGTAAAAGAACCAACCGAAAAAGCAGCAGAGACTGAGGAACCAACCGAAAAAGCAGCAGAGATTGAGGAAGCAACCGAAAAAGCAGCAGAGAACGAGGAACCAGCTAAAAAAGCAGCAGAGAACGAGGAACCAGCTAAAAAAATATCAGATAATGAGAAACCATCTGCAAAAGCACAACAGAACGAGGAACCAGCTAAAAAAGTAGCAGAGACTGAGGAACCATCTAAAAAAACACCAGAGACTGAGGAACCAACCAAAAAAGCACCACAGAACGAGGAACCATCTGCAAAAACACCGCAGAAGGATTAATTCTCTTCAAAAAAATTACAATTTTAAAAACCAGTTTATTCCAGCTGGTACAAGTCTAATTCACAATCAATACTGCAATCCGGTGTTGACCAATCAAGAGTATCTTTTTGTGGAATCATTCCCAAGGGATCATAATTATCAAATTTTGTCATTCCTTGAATTGATGATAACATTACGATTTTGGATTCCTCTGAAGATAAAGTCATGTCAATTTGTGAATTACTTTCATTTACAATCCCTGCTGTCATGTTTGTAATTGAGTTGATAACCCCTACCGGGATATTGCTTCCCCCAACCACGTACAACATTGAGCGTTTGACTGCGTTTGGCGGTGCATTTCCATAAAGCATTTTGAGTGAATCCCTTAGTGAATCTTCAATGTGTTGACCATCCTTGCTTGTTGATAGAATGCTTGTCTCGCTAGATATTTCTGATGAACCAAGTGAACCTACAACATGCATCATGGCAGAGTTTGCGATTTCATAACATGTCTTTATACTCAAATCGGGATTGCTTTCAAGTAATGAATCATTATCAAGTACAATTGTACATTCAGAGTTCTCCCTTACTCTTTTTAGAGATACACCCGAATTGAAAATTCTGTCTTTCTCATACTTGAAAGGCATGATTGCAAAGGAAACTAGTCCTGTATCTGCTGCATCTTTGCATATTTCTGATACTACCGGAGCCATGGCCGAGCCTGCCTTGCCTGCCAAATTACTCATCAAGATAACTGTGGAATATCCTGAAATTTTTGATTTAATCTCGTCTGCAACATTGTACGTTGAGCCTCTGATTAACTGAACTGATGGATTAATCACTGATTCTGTTGAAACATGAACAGATGGAACCCCAGATGAGAAATCCTTCTTATCATTACTAATTACTAGGCAATCTGAATTTAGAGCGTTTTTTGCATCTATTATCAATTTTGAGCCTACCCCCCCCAGACCTATGACTAAAACCGGTTCTTTAACTTGAAAATTCATCGCTGTTCTTGTCTTTTGATTTAGATAAAAAACCTTCTTACGTTTTTTTAATCAAATTTTAGATCGAAAAAATTTAGCTTGCGATCTTGCCAATCAACCTCTTTACGGTGGCATCTGTGATTTCAACCATGTATGATCGGCCTAATTCCACCTTATCCCCAGCTGCTATAGGCTTGTAGGCAAAGTTTCTTCCCTTTATTCCCTCATCTGTCCTCTCATCAAATAGTACTTTGCCTCTCCAGCCGATCCATTTTTGATTGCTATTCATTGACAATTTGCTGATCTGTTCAAAAATTATCTTTGTTCTTCGTTTGACTTCAGCCGCATCAATCTGATCCCATTTGGCGGCATCTGTTCCGGGTCTTGCACTGTACTTTGAGAGATTGACCACATCCGGCTTTGTTTCATCTAGTAATGCTATTGTTTTTTGGAATTCTTTTTCTGTTTCAGTGGGAAAACCCACAATGATGTCTGTGGAAATAGTAAAGTCTCCAAATCTCTCTTTCATTCTACTTGCAATTTCCCTAAATGTCTCAGATGTGTGACCGCGCTTCATATCCTTTAGCACTTTATCACTTCCACTCTGAACCGGAATGTGTAAAAATTTGAAAACTTTGTCGCTGTCAAAGGATTCAATCAACTTTTCTTTAATTCTTGGCATGTACATTGGATTCATCATGCCAACTCGTATCATAAAATTATCCGGAATCCCTGATACTGCATTTACCAATGATGGCAAATCAGTACCAATATCCAATCCATAGCATCCATTATCTGTAGATGTTAGCCAGACCTCTTTGCACCCTTCTCTGATTTCAGCTTGAACCTGTCTTACAATGTCCCCCAATCTATAACTTGACAGATCTCCTTTGGATAGTTTGGTCTGACAAAATGTGCATTCACTCATACATCCACTTGCAATTTCCACAATTCCAACTGCGGGATTTAGTCTTACTTTGGGAAGTCCCACTTTTGATAAATCAGTATCTTCCAATGCAACTTGCTTTCTTCCTCTCAAAGTTGAATTAATTACCTGAACTGTTTTTCCCAATGAGCTTGGTCCTAGCAGACTGGCGTTTTCTGAAAATTTTTCAACAGTTTCCTTTTCTGCCTTTGGAAGACATCCTGCCACGATGAGAGGCTTTGATTTTAATGAGTTAATTCTATACATCATCTTGTTTGCAGTTGAATCTTTTACAGAACAGGTAACTATGATATTTAGATCCGAATCTGAGGAATTATCTGCCAAGGTATGACCCCCATTTAGAATTAATCCTGAAATCATCTCCGAATCTGCAAAGCTTGCAGAACAACCGTAAGCCTCGACAAAGATCTTTGCCATACCTATCCGAACAGAGAATCAATCTCTTTGTTATTCATTAGTCTCTTTGAAACTACAAGTTCCCTGATGGTTTTTCCGGTTTTTAGTGATTCTTTGAAAAGTTCTGCGGATTTCAGATATCCTATTTTAGGGGTTAGCAACGTGACAATTACAGGACTGTTTTCAATGCCTTGGCGTAATTTGTCTTTGTTAGCTGACAGTCCGTCAATTAGATTTGCAGAAAATACTGGCAAGAAATTCTTCAGCATGTCAGTTGACTCTAACACACATTTTAGCATTCCTGGAAGCATGACATTCAGCTCAAACTGCCCCCCCTGCGCTGCACAAGAAACGGCAGTATCGTTCCCAATTATGTTAAAACAAATCATGTTCATGCATTCTGCCAGAGACGGATTTATTTTTCCAGGCATAATTGACGAACCTGCATGGACTGCCGGAATTTCCAATTCTGCCAGTCCTGCAATCGGCCCTGATGCCATTAACCTAATGTCATTTGCAACCTTGCCAATTTCTATTGCCAGGTTCCGCAAAGTACCCGAACAATTTACCACTGCAAATCTGCTTTGCAGGGCGTGCTGCATGTCTTTTTCTGGTTTTAATGACAATTTTGAAATTTTTCCTAGTTCCGCTATTGCAATTTTTCTATATCCTTTTGGAGTATTGGCGCCGGAACCTACGGCCGTACCTCCTAGCGCAATATCTTGTAATTCTTTTTGTGCACCAATAATTCCCTTTCTTGCTTTGGAAATTGAAGTAACATATGCTGCAAATTCACTGCCCAGTGTTACTGGTAACGCGTCCATCAGATGGGTTCTTCCAATTTTTTTAAATGATGAGAATTGTTTTGCTTTTTTAGATAATGATTTAATCAAGACATCAATTGCAGGAATGGTTTCTTTTAGATTCATCAAAATTGCAACGTGCATTGCAGTTGGATATGTATCATTGCTTGATTGTGACATGTTGACATGGTCATTTGGATGAAGGAACCCGTATTCACCTTTCTTTTTATGCAATACTTCTAGTGCCACATTTGAAATCACTTCATTTGCATTCATATTAAATGCCGTACCTGCACCGGAATTTATCATATCTACTACAAACTGATCAACGTATTCTCCAGATAGAATTTTATCACATGCAGTGACAATTGCCTTTCCACGTTTAATGTCAATGGCCTTGGTTCTCATATTTGCAACTGCCGCAGAACGTTTTATCATTACAAATGACTTGATCAAATTTTCATGACTCTTGTTTCCAGTTACGTGATACTGGTTGATTGCCCTGCCTGTGAATGCGCCATAATATGCGTCTGCTGGGATTTTGACTTTTCCAAGCGAATCCTGATCTAACCTGAATTTCATATTGACACTACTAATTTTTCCCCATTATTCATTCTTTTTCAGACATTTTCAAAATTTTGTGTGTAAATCATGGGTGTATTATACCATAAACTGCACTTGATATTTTTATATGTGCAGATGGTAAACGCCGTCTTTACTGTAGTATCCGGCAGTTTTTCTGTCTTGTTTGCCCCTTTCCCTTTTTGTAATGTCAGACCGTATCTCAAACATCTTCATTCTGCCTTGGGGCAGTTGCAGGCTGTTGCGCATCTTTCTTGCAGTTATCCGGGGTCAGCATGCAACTGCCAATTGTTGGCAGGACCATCTGAATGCGGCAAGTGTGAGCAGATGGTATCGCATTATTTAGTTTGCCTGCAAACTTGAATCCGTATTCTTTGTACATTTCCGCGATTGTACAATTCTGGCAGTAATGCACGTGCTGTAATACCGTGCTGTAATACCGTGCTGTAATACCGTGCTGTAATACCGTGCTGTAATACCGTGCTGTAATACCGTGCTGTAATACCGTGCTGTAATACCGTGCTGTAATACCGTGCTGTAATACCGTGCTGTAATGCCGTGCTGGTTCTGATGCTGATGCTGATAATGCCATTTGAAATCATAATGCAGAGACGCATCTCCTCGTAGTATTGCGTCTGTCTGGCAGTCATGTCATTTCTATCTCGCACAGCATTGAGTCTGACCGCGCCGCCGTACCTTAAACCCACTGTACATGAAACCATCACAGTAACTGGAATGGAATAATGTGGAAAATGCATGTCATTGCTACTTGATCTTTTGAAACAAAGGTTGGTACGGCACCCACTGCTCATCTGCCATACTGAGCGCATCTCCCACTAAAGATGTCTGCCATACGTTGTGATATTGAATCAAATGTGTGCTGTATGTGGTCTTGGACACATTAAGTTCAAATGATTTCATAAATTCCAATATGCCACATAATGAAACATTCATCCCTCCTCTACTGTTACTGACAGCAACACATGCAATAGGACTGGTGATTCTACTGGAATCAAAGGCCAGATATCCGGAATACAAAGATGCAAAAAAAGATATCGTTCCGGGTATGAATTTGTAAAGTTGTACTACATTCTTTGCATGCAAAGAGATGATCTCTGCATTTTATGTGACAGGATACCGCATACGACTCTACGATATTTCAAAAGATGTTATCTGGCATACGGCGGGCGGTTCATATGCTTGATGCGCATACTTTACATGAGAACTACAAAGATTACATGTTCTGGAAGAATATTGTAATGCCCCAAACAAGGATTGTCAAAAAAGATACAGTTCACGTACAAAATGCTGGATTGGCATGAAAAAGACCTGGAATTATTTGAAAAGATATGGCACAATAGCCTGTGTAGACGGGTTTCATAATGAGGTAGAGGCTTTGGCTGTACTGTAAGGCTGTCCGAAAAGTATGACTGCAGAATTTGGTCTGTGATGTATGCCTATCTATCTGATCGTGTAATTTTGTAAATGTGTGATGTATGACATCGCCGGTCTGAGATTATCAAGTATGAATTACACCTGCGAATAATGTATTGTCTTGGGGAATGGCAGTGGAATCTGCATGAAATCCGGGGATGGGTGGTATGATGATGATGCCGCGTAATTGGTGATTTTTATGAATTTATGGATCGGGTAAATCATTAATGCTTATAAGGGGGGGGGGTTGGAACAAAATATACATGTTACAATATACCCTTATCGCAATGGCAGCATGCCTTGTTATGTTATCTGTATTAGTACCTGTGGCATATGCGCAGGTAGCGATAGATACTCAACTCATATTCGGACCGAGTGCTAATGATGATGATATAAACACACCATATGCTCCTGATCAAAATGATAGATTCATTGGATTCTCTGGTAATGAATACACAAATATAGATGCGTTTGGAGGAATTAGACACGATTCATATGATATACAATATATCACTGGAGAGATTCGTCTACATAATGTGAACACGGGAAATGGTAATATCGCTCAAGTAGTACAAGGTTCAATTACTGTCGCTCTCGGATTTACCATTGATAATACGGCAATAGACCCAGTCGGCACTGACGCCCGTTATTTATCTTGGGACTGTGGTGCACAAGTAATTTCTGCGGATGATAATAATCCCACAAATGTAGGGGCTGGTCGTAGCACTCCTGAGACTTTCAAATTTCTTCCATACATGAGAGTCATCACCGAAATAGAGGATGCTAATACTAGCAATACACGTGAACGATGTATTGCACCAGAGGGCTTGGAAGATAATACACGTTATGCACGCGATGGTTCGACTCCTGTAAATGTGGGTGGTATACCAATGTTTACTCCTGTACCTGCATATACTGCGCCAACCGGATGGACCATAGATCCGGACTCTATAGACAACCCCGACATAAGGTATCCTGCAAACGGAACTAGCATAGAAATAACTGTACGAGCATTGGCAGACAACGGTGCTCGTCCTGCTGATCATGGTGGAGCACCACTAACATCCGATTTTATTGGCACAATCACATATCATGAAGATGGTGACCATACAGGAAACGCAATTGCAGCCCTGTCTACAACCTGTACCGGGGTACCGGAGATGGTAAGGATTGCCGGCGAGAATGTGACAATTGGCAACGAGTTTTGTGAAAGACCCCATATCTTTGGATTTGGACAAACACCTCCGATTAGCGGCGGTGACAGCGGCAACGTCGAGCAATCAAAGCCGCACTTTGGAAAGTCCCCATTAGGATCAAACCAACTAGTCTCCTGTGGATTCAGCATGGACGGCATATGCCGTGATGTCCTGGAATACCACACGGAATACCAGAGACAGACGATACAGGCAGGCACCGTACATGACTTTACATTAAAACCATTCAGTAATTATCCATTAAAGATGCTACAACTGGGATTCGGCGTAGAAGAGGTGGGAGCATCAATAAACACCGCTGAGGCACTAATCGTAATAGAATTATCCCAAGATCATAAATCTGACACTGGATATGCAATAGAATCAGTAGACACGCAAAACAACCTGGAGAACGTAATTGATATCGTGGATGAATCAAACGTATCATTAAGTACAGAGTCCTGTACTGCAGGTCTTGAAAAAGACTGTCTTGTGGTACATGTTGATGATGTAATGTTCCGTGACGTGTTTTATTCAGAACCATTTGCAATCGAAGTAATTGATACCAAGAGACTCTCCTCTACAAACTATCTTAATGAGGGACTGGCCATAGTCGGGGAATCACTAAACGCCCCACCGGAATACATCCTGCACACCGGTAAAAAGGCAGACAACGGCAAGGTTCAGGTGCTGGATCTGGTTCGAACAGACAAGGTAGGCGACCTATGGATTGACAACAACGGCAACACTTGGACCAAAAACGATCACGGTACCTGGTTACAGTTAACATACACACCCTACGTAGAACCTAGAGATCCTACAATGTCTGTCATGACCCGAATAAACAACAACTTTGATGAGCTGATACGACACGAGGCAGAACGCGCAGTGCTGGTGTGGGACAGCAGCAGCATACAGGGCACACTAGACCCCGCATTCTCCTACCAGTATGATGGTAAAATCGACAAGATGGATAATCCCGAGATAATACAGAGGATGCAAAGCGAGGCCGCAAAGGCGATGTATCTGCTAGAAAAGGATCAAACCCGTTAAAATTCTAGGTACGATTTTATAATTGATTATAACGTACGCACTATTTTTCTTATTGTGGGATTGCAGATATGTGGAAATTTGATTTTAAAAATTCCACAAGATTTAGGTTTAGGACCAATCCAGAGTTATCTAAATCTTCCTGTTGTTTTAATTGCATCTCTTTTTAATTATCCCCTCAAGTGTAAAAATGACTTTCTTATTTCCAATAGTGGTTATTTTTTGCAATTTAATTTTTTGGGTACCAATTGCATTATGGATTAACAAACTTGTTGTTGAAAATTATCAGGAAAAAAAGGCGTCCCAATCAAAGCTACAATAATTTGAAATCTAATTGAATCAATTTGTTAGACACTGAATAAAAGACACGGGTATGTGTCAAAACGAACTGTTTAGGTCTCTTCAACAGATCGAACCAGGATCATTGGAGAATTCATATCACGATATCTGCCGAACCCTATTTTCCAGATCAAAACAATCTGAATTATTTGTACACACATGAAACAAAAATCTGTGACAGGGTGGCACCGCCCCCACAATCAGTTTGGGCATCTGATCCTCGATCTCGACTCATGTCTTGACACAAAATCAAAGAATTTTTTTCATAAGATGTCTGCAAGATGTCCGAAAAATCAGAGACAAAAAACTCTGCCCGTCTGATTTCTGAGGTATTCAAGAAACATAATGTCTGTATTTTGGCATAAATTTGAATCAGTGTTTTGCTCAAAATTATCTAAAAATCATAACATTTGGTTTTATGGATCTATGTTGCAACGTGTAAGGTGATGAAAAATCATTTATCAGAGGTTAAATCTTGAGCATTCGATGCCCCGAATGCATGATTGCATCTCTTAACACGCCAAACATCACAATCCGACTGGATAAAACGAGAAAGCAGACCATCCCAATCAAGGTATGTCACCGCTGTCTTGTATTTATCATCGGGGACAAGGCAAAAATCCAGGGTTGGAAGATCTGGAACGGTGAATCATACGTAGAGTATGGTTGATGGATTTTCCCAATCCCCTTTTTTTATTTTATTGTGCGAGTATTCTTTGATGGACGTTGCACGTAAATTCAATCAAAATATGCCGAAAAGATCAAAGTTCAAAAGCATCCGGCAAAAAATCTAAAGATCAAATGTTCCATCCAATACAATGATAGAAAAAAAATCCATGAAGAACATACTGTGCAGAAACCGGCAATGCAGGAACTATAGTCAAAAAAATGGATGCCCGAATCCATCAAAAAGATACGGTGTACGTACAAAGAACAAGGGATTGGTATGAAAAAGACTGGGAATAATTTGAAAAGATATATCAGTCTGCGGAGACGTATTCTCATCCATGAAGATAGGCTGACTGCTGTAAAGACAAATCATAGAAGAAGAAGAAGAAATGCATAACTGCAAAACTTGGTCTGCGATGTATCATCTACATCTGATCGTGTGATTTTGTAAATGTGTGATGTATGGCATCGCTGGTGTGGCATCATCAAAGTATGAGTATGTATGTGAATATTGTACTGTATTGTCTTGGGGATGGCTGGAATCTGCATGAAATCCAAGGATTGGACGGGTTGTGATTCTGCATACCGGTGATTTTTGTGAATTTACAGACAACGCCATGACAGATTTTGTAATCATATGTGAATAAAAACAAGATACAGATAGTACCGGAATACCGCATCCGGAGGGAAGGCTCCAGGAAAAAATTATTCCGGTGCCAGTATTTGCCATAGACTGACTTGTAGTCGTATACCCGAAACAGTTCATATTCTCTTGTTGGATCGAATTGAATATGTGATGCTTTCTGCCAGGCTCATAAAAAAATCATCATGTCTTGCCTGTACCTCCAATGGAGGGTTGTCTGCTAAAGATGTAATGTCTGTAACTGCTGTCTACAACAAGATGTTGCGTGTTAGAATCAAGTTGCTTGTATTGTTATGAATTTTTTACTCTTGTTGTCTAATCCTCACAATTTTTAATCATTATGCAGTTCTTCAAGTAGTTCTTTGAGAGTTACAACTTTGCGATCTTGTGGGTTGTTGTAAAATTCCTTAATGTCTGCAATTTCTTCGTCTGAAAGTGGAGGAGAATCAATTTGTTTTATATCCGGCATGTATCCTTTATGCTACCCTACCTTAAAAAAGATTAAGAATCAAGAATTTTGTTCTGATGTATAGTTGCACTCTGCCTTCTTGGTGCCAGCCGCATTTCCCTTTTGATTAATTATCCCTCTGACTTTTTCGTCTAGTTTTACCATGACGCGTATGTGTCTTTTGCCAACAGTCTTCATTTTTTCATATGATGAGAAGAAGAGATCAACTATTTTTTGGACAGCAGACGCGGATTAATCGAGGGGACAAGAGCAGTTGGAGACCAGGTCCTCTTCCCGGATTAACAGATATTCTGGGATGGGATAACTGAGAACAGGGTCTCAAGGAGGAATAACTGGAAACCTGAACTGGGGATTCAGTCTTGAGGCATGCGCGTAATGCGCCCAACTGACTATTGTGTGTAAATAAACTGAAAATCAAGGTGAAAGGAATGCGAATATGAATTATCCTGATAATGGGAATTATTATATAGGAATTACAAATGCTTTGCTTTATGAATAAGCGTGTTAGTATGCTCTTTACTATTACAGCAGTAGCTGTGATGGGGGCAACCTTATTCGGAAGCACATACACACAAACCCAGATTGGTGGACAATCACTTGATATCAACAAAATGGATGTCGATGTAATTGAACAAATCCAGCAAATGGGTGGTTTACAACTTGTAATGCCTCAAGCATTTGCTGAAACTGATTGTGGTGCATTATCACAAACTGGACGAAACGTAGTAGAGTTCAATTTGATTGGTGAGAGTGTCGAACTTCCAATTATGGGGGGGAAAACTTACAACGCCATGGCCTTTAGTGGACAAGTTCCAGGACCAACACTAAGAGTTACACAAGGTGATGTTGTAAAAATGACACTTACCATTCCAGATGATGAAGTTACCGGACACGGTAACGACATGCACTCATCTCAAATGTCATCAGGAAACTTTGAATCCGTTAATCCGGGTGAAACAAGTCAGTACTGTTACATTGCAGAATCTGCTGGTGTTTTCAAATACCACTGTTCTGGTGTCAAACTAATTGGCATGGACCAACATGTTCTTTCCGGCATGTATGGAATTGCAATCGTTGATCCAATCAATGGATACAAGAAATTAATGGTCGAGAAAACCTCGGTTAGTGATGGCAAAGTTTCATTGGATAGAACGTACTACGATGCAGATGCATTAGAATTCCAACTTCAATACAACCAATTGTATCTAACACCTGAAGGTAACTATGATGCAGGAGCAATGTTCCAGCATCACAATACTGCAACAGTTGTTAACGGAATGCAATTCGGTTATGTACCAAACATGGCTCATAACTTACTCGTCAAGGGCGATGTAAACAAGAACATCTTTGTCGTACAACCATGGAATGGAATTGAACACAAGCAATACCAGTCACAACTCTTGTTTGTTGAAAATGATCAACACGTGAGACTCTTTATTGAAAACCAGGGTAACGAACCGGTATTTTTCCACATTGTTGGGGAAATTCTGGACAAAGTTACACAGGGTAACAGAGTACAATCTGCAGCAACTGAAACATGGTTGCTTGGAGGTTCACAAAACATGATTGTTGACTTGGTCTTTGATGAACCAGGTGCATATGCAGCAGTAAACCACGATTATGCAGCAATTTACACAGGTGCAGCTACAGTATTTGTAGCAGGTGACCCATTCGGCTTGAACCCTGTTCTAGTTGAGAAAGGAGTCATCCCAGCACCCGTAGCATCTTATGCATACGCTTTAGGCAATCCAAGTGATGCTGTCCCACCAATGGGAATGAACAGTATTGCACATCCTGCCCAAAACATTCACGGTTTGATGACTGATGAGAAAGCTTCTGAAATGCAAGCAAGTGGAGAATATCTCGCATTATGGGAAATAATTCCCGTACTCGCAGAAGTCCTTACTTCTTGATCTTTTAAAATCTTTTTTTCTTTTTATTTTCTTAATGAATTATATTCCGTTGATCATTTTCCTGAATCATGGGATTTGAAGACTGCGTACTAATTTGTGACGAGGTCGATCCCATTCTAAACAAAATTTTGATTGATAATGGATTAAAAGTTTCATACGAGCCTGAAATTACTCCGGAACAAATTCTTGAGAAAATCCCCGCTTTTAATATTGTAATTGTCCGAAGTAGAACTACAATTACAAAGGAAATGATAGAGAAAGCTGATAACTGCAAGATCATTGCACGTGTTGGAGTTGGGTTGGATAACGTTGATCAAGAGGCAGCTAAAACAAAAGGCATTCGTGTAATTAATGCAGTTGAAGGGGCAATGAATGCAGTTGCAGAATTAGTTTTAGGTTTAATGCTGTCCCTTGCTAGACAAACCGCACGTGCTGATAGGGCAATAAGAAACGAACAATGGCTCAAAAAAGAGCTCAAAGGAACAGAACTCAGGGGAAAATATTTGGGGATTATTGGTTTGGGAAATATTGGAAAAAGATTGGGAAGGCTTGCACGAGCACTAAACATGAATATTATCGGTTATGATGTAATACCAATTGATGCAGAGTTTGCAAAAGAAGTTGGACTGATGAAGGCCGACTTGAACACCCTTTTACAAAGTTCCGATTACATTTCCATCCACGTTCCACTTTTAGATTCCACGTACCATCTCTTGGATGCAGAAAAAATGTCTGTTATGAAAAAGACTGCAAAAATCATCAACACCTCTAGGGGCGGGGTTGTTGATGAGGATGCCCTTTACAATGCACTCAAAAATGGCACGTTGGGTGGTGCGGCATTAGATGTATTTGAAAAAGAACCTGCTATTGGAACAAAACTTGCAGAACTTGACAATGTAATTCTGACGCCTCATATTGGTGCTCAAACAAAGGAGGCCCAATCACTGGCTGCAAATGTAATTGCCGAGAAGATTATCCAGATTCTGCGCGGTGTAATCTAATAACTTCTGCCTGAACTTTAAAAATAAGTAAAAAAGCTTGACTTTTACGTGATTAATTACTGTCACTTCATTTTTAACGTTGATTCAGATGTTAAAATATACAAATGAATAATTTTGCTACAAGGAAACTTTATTTGGAAAAACAAGCACAATCTGTCAATGTTAGTATCCTCTTGAAAATTTCACTTGGTTTGATCTTGTTTACTGTGATTTCATCGGCATTAGTTTATGCAGAAACTTTGTCTGTTGATGTGGGTGGAACTTCCTTTGATATTCAATATGATGTAACCGGAATGACTGTTTCAGGAATTGAAGCTGATACTGATTTCATATCTTTGATATTTACAGTTGATGTCACTGAATCAATTGGAACCTTGAATATTACACTAGATCGCTCTTTCTTTGATACAGTCTATAAGGGATTAGATGATGATTTTATCATACTAGCTGAGGGTGACGAACCAACTTTTTCAGAAACTGATACAACACCTCAAAGTAGAACTTTGAGCATTGATTTGCCTGCAGGTACTGAAGAAGTAGAAATTATCGGTTCGGTCTTTGGAGGTTCTACAACAACAACACCTCCACCCCCACCAGCTCCCGAAATTCCGGATCCTGATAAAGTAGATGCAGATGCGGCAGCGGCAGCGGCGGCGGCCAAAGCAGAGGCAGATGCGGCAGCCAAAGCCGAGGCAGATGCAGCAGCGGCAGCAGCAGCCAAAGCAGAGGCTGATGCGGCGGCGGCAGCAGCAGCGGCGGCAGCCAATGTCGATACAGATAACACGCTATCAAAATTATGTGGTGCTGGAACCGTTCTCAAAGATGGAGAATGCATATTAGATGAGCGATGTGGTGCTGGAACCATTCTCAAAGATGGAGTATGTGTACTTGATTCATCTTTTCAATCAACTGGTACTTCTTCACAAGGATTAGGTAGGGGTTTAGCCACGGGATTTATTGTAGCCTTTCTTGGTGCTGGTATCATCATAACTGTGCTTGCTGTGATTTCTAAAGCAAGCAAGTAATACTAGTCAACCACAAGACCAATCTTTAGAATTCATTATTTTATCTAAATCAAATCCTGGCATCTGTGTTGTAGTTGAATATGGGATGATTCCTAGTATGGGCGTATCTGCACGAACAACAACAATGAATTGATTTGGTTCAAACCTGATATCTCCGCCATCAAACTCAAAATCCAATGCCATGAAAATATGCTGGGATGCAGATAATTCCTCTGAGGAAAACATCCCCTTTTGTACTGTTGATGACATTGGACCAACTGTGGTCGGCCCTACTGAAAACGAGCCTAGATTATTTGCCTCAAAATATGGTGTAATTTCCAACCTCTCAAAACTGATCCAAAATGGTACCGGATTACAAAATTCCATCTCCCCGTGATTGGACATTGTAAAAAAACTAAACTGACCTGAATTACTCCATCTGTATTCTAGCTGCTGCATTCCAACTATGCTTAATCCTGAATATGCAAATGGCAGTATGATGGCAATGGCCGCAATAATCGTAATGACTGAATGTATATTCATACTTCATTTTCCATTTTTGTTAAAAGTCCTATGATATTCCTCTCAAGCAAATTATTCATTGCATTAGAAAAAGTATCATCTGATATTGCCCCCTCCAACCACCAATAACCAATATTTTTTACCCATTCTGGAATATCTACATCATAAACATTTTCCTCATTAATCTCAAATGGTATGTTTATCAACTTTTCATCCACATATTTTTGAAATGCATCCAATAGAAATCCGTCTGAAATATTTCCAGAAAGCCAGTTAGCCGTAATCGGTTTGATTAATTCTGGAATGCATATGGAATCTGATTCTATTAATTCAAACTCTGCAACAGTTAAAGCTCCTGAATATTCCACATCTATGAAATATCTTCCCAGTGGAAATATTTCGGCTTCAAATGGAATCAATGAAGGGATTGGATTTTGTAATTCCGCTATTGCTACTGGTATGGCACTGCTGCCCTTGCCTGATTCATCCCTAATGTGAATTATTGCAGAATCACCTGTCACTTCAGAGACCTTGATTGTATAAAATAATTTTTCGCAATAACGATATGTTGTCTGTTCCATGATTATCGAAATTGATGGTGGTGGGTCTGCTGCTTGAATTTGAGGCAAGACTGCTGATGAAATTCCCATGACTAGGATTACTGATAATGCAATTATTTTGACTATCATCTTTTCTTAACGCATGTTGTTTAATAAAAATCCCCTATATGCCGGGACATCTTTTTTCATAACTGGAACATGCTTTGTTTATCGATTTTTGCCGATGCGGCATCATCGCAGTATGTGAATTTTCTTGGAGATTTTACAGGCTACTAACGGATTTTAATCTGTATATGGCTAATTTTGACTGTACCCAATTATCTTTAGATCTTGTTAATTACATCGTGTCATATGTATGACAACATCAAAATATTCCTCTCTTGGAATTTCAATGCGGGTGCTGTAATCTGACGGACTTGATTCTCAGGTAAAGCCTATCTGAGGGACTGATATTATTGCCTATTTTTGCCGATTGTGCAGAAAATGGGGTTTTGAGAAAGGCGCATCTTAAATTTTCATAATGGTAGTAGTACTAAATAGCAAGATGCTGATTTGATTGAACCAGTCTTACTGCGCCAAAAACTCTCTGAACATTTCAGTTATTAAAGGGGATTTTTCTATTCTCGATATGCCTAGTTATCAGGATCAAACGTGGATCAGACTGTGGAAAGAAAATTCATCTGAAATTCGTGAGCGTGTAATTGGATGGCGCAAGCAAAATGCAGTCATGCGTATTGACAAACCAAGTAGGTTGCAAAGAGCTAGAAGATTAGGTTACAAAGCAAAACAAGGAATCATCGTTGTTAGAATGAGGGTGGGTACAGGTGGTATGAGGAAACAGAGACCTACCGGTGGTAGAAGACCCAAGCATCTCGGTGTTACTAGAATCAAGGCAGACGATAATATGAAAACTGTTGCAGATAGAAGGGTCCTCCAGAGATATCCCAATATGAAGTTTTTAGGATCTTATTTTGTGTACAAGGATGGCAAACATTACTGGTTTGAAGTAATTCTGGCAGATCCAGATCATCCCAGAATTGCTCAAGATAAAGAATTGACCAAAAGAATTCCCAGAACCGCATAAATTGAAAAAAATATTTTTTCTGCTTGCATTATTCTTTTTTGCATTGACTCCTGTATATGGCCAGGCATTATCTGACGCAACCGGATTTGTAAACAGGCTGGATGTTCAAACCGGAGGCCGCTCCTTTGAGGTAATTACCACTTCAAATTTTGATGTCCTAAATTTTGATTTTGATAAATCCAAGAAAAAACTGACTCTACACATCTCAAGTGGATTGGAGAATAATTTGGGCGAGGTGATCCTTCCACTGAATCTTTTAAGCGGAAACCTAACTTTCTATCTTAATGGCCAAGAATATACTCCTCGTACTAGAACAAATGATATTATTTCATTCATAACCCTGAATTTTACAGGATCCGGAGATAATAAATTAGAAATTTTTGGAACAACATATCTTTCTGGACTGCTTGAGAAAGATAATAACGTAGATAAAGATATTCAGACACCTGTACAAAAAGTGGAAACTTTTGATGGCTCTTTTGGGTGGTGGATTATTTTGGTCGGATCTTTATCTGCCGCTGCGGCATTTGCTGTCATGAAAATCCGAAAAAGAAAATCCGTTCAAATTACTGATAAATGACATGGATAACGCAAAAATTGCCCTTGTTAGCGGATTTGTGATTGTTACAGTACTGTCTGTTGTACTGGTACTGATTAGATGACTTAATCCTCGGCAAGTAATTTCTGAATCATTGAATCTGCGAGGTTGCCTGACTGCCCAAATGACACATCTCTGAGTATTCCTTTTCTGTCCACTAATACTGCAGAAGGCGTACCCTGTAAAGAGAATTTCTCAAATGTCTCGGCAGAATATTCTTTGGATTTCATATAACTTTTCACTCTTTCAATAATTTCATTTTTGCGTTCTTCTGATTGGGAATCAAAATCGGGAATTTGCGGATAGATAAATTCCATGATTTTTTCCTGACCAACCTCCCCTGAAATTTTTGTGAGGTTGTCCATTGCCAATGGAAATGGAATTTTAAATGAAAGCTTGTTTCCTTTTTCTAATTGACCTTGTGCTAAAAGCGCATCTCTAGTTTCCCCAATCACTTCCCCGGTTTCGGCAAGCATCTTCAAATTCTCCAATGTATTCTTCTCAAAATCCTCAAAGGCAGTAGCCATGCCTAAAACCCTAACTCCCTCGTCTTTGTATTTGTGGTAGATGCTGATTGCATCAGGAATTGCATGCATGAAACATCCAGGACAGTTCACTTGAAAGATTTCTAATAATACTATGTGATCCTTTTCCTGATCAAAGTTTGTTGGAGCTCCCTGTACCCATTCTGACACCCCAAAATTTGGTGCCTTTTCACCGATTTTTACGCCCATGATAAATTATTGAATTTTTTCCATTAAATATATATCTCAACTGATCCCCAATTTCATCTCAAGTAACCTAATATAGGACACAAAAAATTCCAATACAAAATGAATGTAATCACTAAAGACAGAATGACACTTTTTACGGAAATGGAATCAAAATATGAACAGAAAGATACCGGATATTTCATCTCTCTTTTAGAACATCCGGATTATGTAGTACGAACAAGGGTTGCATGTATTTTGGTTGATTTTGGAGGAGAGGACAAAGTTCATCATATAGCTAATGTTTTAAAAAACGATGATAATGAATTGGTACGTCATGAAGCTGCCTTTGCACTGGGTCAAATGTCTTATTCCAGTGCAATTCCGCCATTAACTGATGCAACTCTTAATGATCCTAGCATGTTTGTACGTCACGAGGCCGCAATAGCTTTGGGTGTTGTTGGCTCCCAAGACGCAAAGGAATCACTTCAAAAGGCATTAAATGATCCGGAAAAACCAGTCGTTGAATCCGCCGTCGTTGCATTGTCTAATATTGAATTTATGGAAAAGTTAAGTAAGAATGAAAAGTTTGCAAAGTTGACAGGTGGCTGAGATGAATTTTTCTTATGGAATTATTGCACTAGTTGGAATCCTTGCGGCAATCTCCATCGGATTCATATCCCTGGATCCTTATGATATTATAGAACCACGCACAATCCGTGCCGAGCCTGCAGTTGAACCCGAACCAACAATGGCCGTGTCAAATATGGCATCAACTGTAACTCCCACAGTAAACATTGCCACGGGTTCTGCTGCACCGGGATGTGAGGAAACAAACGAATGTTACTTGCCGTATTTAATTACAATCAATGTCGGGGAGACGGTACAATGGAATAATTCTGACAGTGCCGCCCACACTGTAACTAGCGGTGATCTTTCGGATGGCGCTGATGGCATCTTTGATTCCGGCCTGTTTATATCCGGTGGAACTTTTGAATTCACCTTTGATGATGCGGGAACCTATGATTATTTTTGCGTGGTTCATCCCTGGATGTCCGGTCAGATTACAGTCAATTAGAAATCCTTTATGGTGAAATCAATCCCCAATCATTTTGAAAATCCGTCTGTTCTGAGATTCCATTGAGATGTCTTTTAACATCAGGCATCAGATACACCATTCTAAAATACCTTGAAACACGATCTGTATATCAGACACATTCCATCAGTAATTAATAGTGATGCGTAATCGATCCCAGACTAACATATGAATGTGAACTGCAACCATTACATTGGCATATGATCTGAAAAACTTGCATGTATGTTCAGAAGTTTCGACTGTCTTAACTCCATCCCGTCTCACGGAGGATCCGGCGACCTGCGCAAAACACGCCACATGCTATGGCATGACTGGGACACTTGCTTTTAGATCATAATGTTGGGAAAATTCGAATTTACGGCATAATTTATTCGGAATGGACACGCAATCGGAACTTTTGATGCCTGGTCACCTGAGTTGGGTTGTGGCATAAACTCACGATTAACTCATTCTGGAGATTTTAGACAAACCGTTCTCTTTTGAAATCTGGAAGATATTATCTACATACGTTTCAAGCTCTTTCTCGTGTGAGACCAGCACGACCTGTTCTGATTTTAATTCGTCTAGCACCTCCCGAATCTTATTTAATTGGTTTTTAGAAAATCCGTCAGTTGGTTCATCCAAAATTAATAAATTGGATTTTCCAGTTTTTGTCTCTTTTTTCATCAGGGAATTCAAAGTCAATCTATGTGCCAGTGCAATGCTTGTCTTCTCGCCCCCTGACAGGAACCCCACTTCCTGTTCATACCCATCCTGAGTCACGATTGGTGTGAAATTCTCATCAATTCTGGATTCTTTCGTAGGATCATCTACCAAAATGGAGTACCATCTGGTGTATGTTTCATTGAAATTTTGTAAAATAGAGAGCAACACCTGTTTTTCAATTTGTGCTATTGCTGGAATGAAAAACGCCTCCAGCCATTCCTGGAACTGGACAAATTTCCCGTGTTTAATCCTCCATTTTTTGGATTCCTCAACCCCGAGTTTGTTCTGCTTGATTTTCAGAGTCTCATTGTTTAATTTCTCCTGAGATGCCGCAACTATACTTGAAATTCTGGAAATCCCGACTCGAAGCGAATCAACACTTTTGTCTTTACTGGCAATCTCCCCCTCTAAATCCCCAAATGACTCTACTAGTTCCAATTGAATTTGTTTCAACTCTGTCTCACTTTGAGAAATTTGTGATTTGGCCGCCTTGATCTCTACTTTATAATTCCCAATTAATTTCTCAACTTTTTGCTTTGCATCTGCAGCCTGTCTTAGCTGCTCTGCTGCATTCTCATAACTAGTCAAGTCATCCTTGATCCCTGTCAGGTATTCTGCCGGATTTTTTCCTCCAAACTCTGAGAAACTCCCTTTTAATTCCCGGATTTTGACCTCTATCTGAGATATCTCTACTGTTTTTCTCTGGTATTCTTTAATGCCTGGAATGATTTTCAGCATATGTCGAATCTCCTGCTCATCTGATTCTATCTTTACTTGAATTTCCTTGTATTTTGAATTTGATTCAAAAAAGGAATCGGTAATTGATTGTAATTCAACAGTTAGCACACCTGCCTCTTTTTTCTTTTCATCAATTAGGCTGTGATGATGCGAATCGGCAATTGGCTGCTTGCAAGTCGGGCATACGCTTCCCAGCGATGTAAATTTACTAATTTCCTTCTCCAATGAATTCTTGAGGGTTTCTTTTTGAACCCTGCGGTCTTTGACTTTTTCCAATTTTTCTTTAATTTCCGCAAAAGACTTTTCCAATGATTTTTTTTCCTGAATCAAGCCATCTAGTTTGTTTTGAATTGATTCATTATCCGTGTCTATCTCCCCCTCTAGATTCTCTTTCAATCTTGAAATATCTGATGATATGCTGTTTTCCTCAGATTCCAGTCTGATTAATTCGTTACTGATTTTCTGGAATTTTCTAATTTCTGATACTAGATCAGGAATGCTCTTTGCAGTATCGGGCATTTTTATCTGAATTAATTTCCTCATTCTTTCATCATTGTTTTTTAATTCGATCTCAAATTGTGCAAGGTCTTTTTCCCTGTCTTTAATTCGCGTATTTTCAGCTTCAATTTTTTCATTTAGATTCCCTTTTCTTGATTCCAGTTTTATTTTCTCGTTATTTTTTTCTCGCAGATTTTGCAACTCGTTATTTTCCTCTTTTTCTTGTGATTGGAGAACTTTTGCCTCTGTCTGTTTTTTAGAAATATCACCGTTAATTTCAGAGATCAATTTGATTGATTCACTAATCTGAGATTCCAGCTCGGAAATACCGCTGGATTTTACCTGCAAAACTTCGATTTTGGTCTTGATCTCGGCTAGTACGTTATTTGCATTAGAATCTGCAATGCTGTAATCCTCAATTCCAAAGGCTTTGCGAATGGTCTCTAGTCTTTTTACAGGGTCAAAAAGGACCTCCTTCATGGCTTCCTGAGGCGTAAATATGGTATAGCGGAAGATTCTACTCTCGGCTTTTGGATCTGCCGGCTCGTTGAATTTCAGAATTTGCAGTACCCGCTGTTTTAGTTCTGATGGCGATAACAGTTCCTTCATCCCTGCAGTCTTTATCCAGGAATTTTTAGGATCCTGGCTGATTCCGGTCCTTTTTCTTATCAGGGTTCTTTTGATCTCATATTTTTTATCATCGACTGAAAAATCCAAAATAACAAAACCTGTTTCAGATTTTTTTGCCAGCAGACTTTCTGCCTTTTGAGAGCCCAATCCAAACAATGCAAACTCGATTGCCATGAGTATGGTTGATTTGCCCGAACCTATGTCACCTTCAAATAATGTGATTCCGCGGGGAAAGACGACTTCCTCATGCAAATAACTTCGAATATTCTCAATTACGATGCTATTAAGAATCATCTTGGTTCAATCCTAAAATTGCCAAAGCACTATCTCTGATTCTTGGAATGTACTCATTTTTCTTTTCATTGATTAATTGACCCTGACTTAATTCTAAAAGTAGCTTTCTTGCAGTTTTGATTCCCCGCTCTCCTAGCAGTTCCTGATGCTCAAAACGTAACTGCCCGATGTTTTCAGAAAAAACATTGATCTCTATCTCATCCCTGTTAGAACCCTTGGCCTCTGTGATGGAGTATTCCTTGGATGTGAGTTTATTTTTAGAAATATTTACAACAAGAGAGCCCGCTTTTGCCAGTTCCTCCCTGATGGAGGAGACATCCACATCTGCAGTCTTGCCTGATGTCAGCTCCCCTGCAATCTTGATGATGACTATCTTGTCTGTCGGATCAATGTTTCTGGCCTTGTCTTGCAGTTCTGAATTTATGGAATCGGCCTTTCTGTTATCTGCATTAACTTTGATGATTTCATAGTGCGTATTTTCCAATTCTACAAATTCGACTGATTTTACATGCTCTTCAAACTCTACTAAGACAAAGCCCCGCTTTTGGCCTCCGGCATTATACTCCAGATCCGCATGATATCCTGCAAATGGAGTTCCAGAGTACACCACATGGGGGTACCCCTCAAATGTCTGGTGATTGAATTTGTGCATGTGCCCTCCTGCATAGTAGGAGAATCCCTTTGGCAGCAAGGACAGCGGCATAAGGTCCCCCTCCATGCTCGAATCTGTCTTCATATCTGAGATCCCGCCGTGAAACAGGAATATCTTGAATCCCGGCTCCCTCTCCAAAGAATCCCTGTCTAGTTTCTCATACCATTCCCTGTCTTTGCCAACTTTGAGTCCGGATAATCCTGCAATTTTGGTCCCTGTTTTTTCATCCACAAGAAAATCAAGTGATATCGTATCGTTCTCATTTGATGTCGCCTTTGTCACTTTGATGATATAGCCGACTTCGGCCAGCAAGTCAATTACGGAATTTGCAACGGGGGAAAAGTCATGGCTTCCATACACGACGTATACTGGAATGCCCGCATCGTACACTTTACGAAACCCTGCAAACGCAAATTTTTGAACCCTCATCTCTGGAATGTTTACATGAAACAAATCCCCTGGAATTAAAATAAAATCAACCTTTCTTGAAATACATTCATCCATCGCCTTTTCAAATACCTGCTGCTCTATCTTTTGCAGTGATTCATGTTTTTGAAAGCCTAGATGAATATCCGATAAATGCGCAAATAACAATTATTAGAACACCTTTGTTTTGCCTGTGGTGGCCGCCGCTACTGTGCACCTCTTTTTTACTATATCCTCAAACAATGGAACCTTGATTGGCATTGCAAAAGGCACAAAGATGCTCGTAATGATTGCCTCACCCTTGTCCAAACTTGCAATGTTTTTGTCATCATCAGACAAATCCTGGGATGCTGATGCAATGATTGCGTCTCTTTCCTGCTTCATCTCGTTTCCTAAAATTATCTTTGTATTCATGTTGGCAAGAATGGTTTTTGGAATGACACTGCTCAACTGCGTAATTGCAGTCAATCCCACCTTGAACTTGCGTCCCTCTTTAGCTATCGTAGAATAGATATTGTCGTTCCTTGATGTCAAGACATCCTCGCCGATGACACGGGGGGCCTCCTCAATGACTATGGTGGCTACGGGTTTTCTTTCTAGTTCCCCGGTAGCTTTTGCATCCTTGTATTTTTGTAATAATTTTGATGCAATGATATTTCCAACTAGCAATTCTGCCTCATCTCCCAATCTTGAAGTGTCCAAAATCACAACCTTGCCTTGCTCGATATCCCTTACAATGTCATCCACTGTGGTAATTCCCCTTGTTGTAGAGTCAAAAACTTCGTGTCTTGAGACAATTACCTGCTCCTCATCCAACTCCAAACTCAAAATCAGGCGCAATTTCCTCTGAACCACCATCATCGTACCTGCTGCAAAGTCTCCCTGCCTTCTGCTGTCTGCCCCCATCTCAATGGGTGTTACGTTGACCCTCATCAACTCCTGAATCCAATTATTTCTGTGTTGTCTGTAAGCCATTCTAATTGCCTGGAATTGCGGATCTGAAAAATCCACAATCCCTTCAAAGTGTTCAGGCCTGATTGTCTGCAGGTTAATTGTCAATCTGTTGGTGCCGACTGGAGGATCTGATGGCGTGTAATACATCATGTTGTCTTTTGATTTTGGATGGTCTTTTAGTCCAACACCGTTCCGTCCAAAATATTCATCGTGTGCATCCAGCACCAGCGCGCCAACTTTGTTTGTATCTAGAACATGCCAGAGAATCGTCTTGACCAAATTTGATTTTCCCCGACCCGTTGTTGCGGGAATCAGCACATGATGGGAAAATACATCCTCTGCGGGCAGCCAAACTTCGGCTTCTGTAATTATCTTGCTTCCACTTCGTATGTGTCCGACAAAGATAGAGTCATTTTCCTTTTGCAGGAACTTTAAATCATCCTTGTCAATTAATCGCAATTTATTAAAAAACGAAGGCAGTGATTTTGGGATTTTAACATCATTGTTTTCCTTATACACACGAGCCAGTGGTTTTATTCGAGCTAGGACATAATTTACAAAATCAGGCTCATAAAAATGGGCATCAACTACACCCTGTTCCAAATTAACCCCTGACATCATCTGCTGCATCTTGTCCTGTATCTGTGAACCATACTGTAATGCAAAGACTTGCAAAATCAAAAATGAACCGTTCTCTTCACAAACCATCAAATCCCCGATCTCCAAATCCGTTCCGGCCTTTTGCCGAATGACAATGTCGCCGAAGCTTCCGCCAACTACTTGACCTACAACAGATAACTCGTCCATTAACTGGTCACCTCATTAAGATCATTGTGTGCCTCCAAACTCGCACTATACTTTTGCAATATCTTCCATTCGGGATGGCGAAGTTTCTCAGACAGCATGAATCCCTGATACATTCCCAACTCATCACGTCTGACCTGGGCAAATCTGTCCGCATCAATTGCACCATATGGATAGCCGATCATGGCTACATCCTGGGAATTCTCAGCCAGGCTGCCAAGAACCGAATTCAAATCCTCCTTACTCATCTCTGAGAACTGTTCTCGAAGAATTTCAAATCTAAATACAAATTTTGACTGTGGGTGAAATTTTACAACCATCATGAATCCCCTGTCGCCTGCAGATACTTTTTCTGCAATTTTCACATACCATTTTCCAAAAGAGACATCTTCTGAAATCTCTGCAACTCTTGCAAGTAGTGGATGACCTGACTCTGTGATTAACCTGCTAGTCTTTGCCAAACCACAAACAATTACTCCTTTGTTTTTTGCCAAATCATATAATATATTTGCATATTTTAATTCATTTTTAAAATTAGTTTGCAGCGAACCATCCATTACGATCATGTCACCCCTTTCTAATTCTGACTCTACCACGTGGATTGCCAATTGCCACTCTGCAAATCTACGACCCAGGGAATTCAGTCTTGCCCCCTGCAGTACGGTTGTACTCTCAGTACTTGACGTCAAATCAGATTCTGCAGGCAGGAATTTTTTATCTTCTGTAGTGTGGGGGAATAGTTTTGTATTATAACTGACAGTTTTCTTGCCGTTGACGGTCTGAATGTTTGAAGTAATACAAGAGAAAAACTGGACTCGCGGGTTGGCTTTGGGTTTTATTCTCTTCTTGCCCTGGAATAATGAAAAATACACCCGATTAATTGTGATTAAAAAGTTGGGTGACTCTTCTAGTGGACCATTTCCCCCATCCACAAATGCAATCTTGCGGGGCGAATCTATGGGTTTTATCTCTGTAAACTCGGCAGGTGCAATGAGGAACTGCTTTCCATTCCCATCGTTTAACACAATATCTGAATGCTCTTTTTGTGAAAGTTGAGCCCCCAGTTCCCCAATCAAATTTTTTACAGGATCTTCATTCATGTGTATCTTCTTCACCCTTGGGTGGTATGATATTTTCCTAGAGTAATAACCTGACTATTAGTTACCATAGTTTCAACCCGTTTCATAGTTTAATTCACTTGAGATGGTATTCAGAAATATGATAGTTGCATGTTTTGTGGTATTTAGCCTCAAATATCACTTTCCCCTATATCGTAGTAGGATGCTGCCCAACCTTCCTGATGATGATGACGATGCAATCTACCCCGATATCCGACGATGACTATTAACTCTAAAAAATATCATTCTGGGGGTTTATCATCAAAAATCGGTCATTTCCAAATTCCATTTTTTATTTTAAATAGATCACAAGCCTGTACCATTTGTTTATCTTCATTTTTGTAAACTAGAATTAATTAAGAGATGATTCCAATCTATAATGATTGAAAAAGATTGGTTTGCTGGGTTGTGGGGCCATTGGAACTCAAATAGCTCTTGCCATTGATTCTGGAAAAATTTCCGCAACTCTTACTCATGTATATGATAATTCCAAAGATGCATCCCGGGCTTTGGTTGAAAAACTAGTTAACAAGCCTGAGATTGTAGAGAATTCCCATCTTTTATCTTCACATCCTGTCAACATAGTCGTCGAGGCTGCATCACAAAATGCAGTTAGAGATGTCGCACTAAGTGTCTTGCAAAATAAACGCGACTTGATGATAATGAGCGTTGGTGCATTGTTGGATGAATCAATTTTTGATATCTTATCTGATGCATGTAAAGATTTCAAAAAAACAATATTTCTTCCGTCTGGCGCAATTGCCGGATTAGATGGTTTAAAATCCGTAAAAGATGAATTGGAATCCGTTTCAATCACCACTACAAAACATCCCAATTCTTTAAGGGGCGCAAAGTTTTTCGAGGATTCTGAAATTGATTTGGACTCTATTACCTCCTCTACCATACTCTTTGAAGGCGCCGCCAAGGAAGCTGTTACTTTGTTTCCTGCAAATATCAACGTTGCAGCACTCTTGTCTTTATCTGGAATCGGTAGTGAAAAGACCCGAGTAAAAATTATTGCAGATCCCAACACCGACAAGAATACCCATCATGTCAAAGCTGAAGGGAAATTTGGAAAAATGACTTTTACTATAGAAAATTATCCTGATGCAAATAATCCGAAAACCAGCCGATTGGCAATTTTATCTGCAATTGAAACCCTGAGAAAATACTGTTCTGATGATATTCAGATTGGCACGTAATATGGCAATAATTGCCACACTTGCTAGTTTTCTTGAGAATTCTGGACTATTTCATATTCTTTAAATCACCTTTAATTCAATTTCCTTTGGTTTATGCTCGTACAACAAACCTCAGAACTCAAAGAAGAGATTATGAGACTCAAAAAAGAAAAAGACGTGGTAATTTTGGCCCACAATTATCAGATTCCAGATGTTCAGGATGTGGCTGATTTTATCGGCGACTCTCTGGGTTTATCCCGCCAGGCATCTGTTGTTCCGCAAAAAACAATTCTCTTTTGCGGTGTAAATTTTATGGCAGAAACTGCCGCAATAATCAGCCCTGAAAAAAAGGTCTTAATTCCTGATTTAGATGCTGGATGTTCCCTGTCTGATTCGATCACTGTGGATGAATTAAGGGGCTGGAAAAAGCAACATCCTGATGCAATTACAGTTGGATACGTTAACACTACTGCAGAAATCAAGGCCGAACTGGATTACTGCTGCACCTCTTCTAATGCCGTAAATGTAGTCAAAGCAATTCCTAAAGACCGGGAGATTTTATTCTTGCCTGATATGTTCCTGGGAACATATGTGGCAAAAATGACTGGAAGAAAAAATATGCGCATCTGGGCCGGTGAATGCCACGTTCACGCAGGAATCACTCCTGAGGATGTGATCAAAAAATTAGAGTCTATGCAAGAAGATGCCGAATTCCTAATTCATCCGGAATGCGGCTGTACAACGCCCATGATGTATGATGTTGCAGATGGGAGTTATGATGGCAAAAAAGTTTCAATTCTTTCCACTGAAGGAATGCTAAATCGTGCCAACAAGTCAAAATCAAAGAATTTTGTAGTTGCTACGGAGACTGGAATTCTTTATAGGATGAGACAACAAAATCCCGGCAAGACATTCATCCCTGCATCTGAAAAAGCAGAATGCCAATACATGAAAATGATTACACTTGAAAAAGTATATGACACATTGATTAATGAAAAAAATGTTGTTGTTGTTCCCAAAGAAATTGCAGACAAGGCCCGTCTGGCAATTGATAGAATGCTTGCAATTAGATGAGCGCCGTCTGTCATGACCGGATTGTTTTCTAGAGGTTCAAAAGATCCTGAAAAGAAAAAAAATGTCCAGAAACTAAAACAAATAAAAAAACTTGTCAAAGAAAAAAGATATGCCGAGGCCTTAAAATCAGGTACGGAGTACCTGCAAAAAGTCCCCCACCACCATGATGTCCTGTTTACCATGGGCGGGATCTATTATTTGAAAAATAAACACCGAACTGCAATCTCTTATTTTGATAAATCCCTTGAAATTGGATCCCATGATGTTGATGTTTTACTGTTAAAGGCGTATTCCCACCAAAAATTGGGCGAGGATAAACGGGCAATACAATGCTGTGAAAAAATTCAAGAGGTAGATCCTAAAAACAAGTCCGTGCTGAATTTGCTAAAGGAATTAAATTAAATCTCCAAACTCATGTCGATCCCTTTTACGGAATTTGTAATACTTCCCATTGAAATGATGTCCACCCCGGTTTGAGCGTATTTTGAAATGTTTTTTGATGTGATTCTGCCTGATGCTTCAAGCAGTACCCCGTCTCTTAATTTTAGATTTTTCAAAATTTGGATGGTTTTTTTAATCTGTGCGGGAGTAAAGTTATCTAGCATGATTATTGCCACCCCTTCATTGGCTGCCAACACCGCATCAGATGTATTTTCAACTTCGACTTCAAATTTTTTGTATTTTTTCCTTGCCTTTTTAATCAAAGACAACAATGAATCCCCGACTGCAATGTGATTGTCCTTGATCATGACCATCTCATCTAGTGTTAGCCTGTGTCTCTTGCCTCCGCCTGTTTCCACTGCTTCTTTATCAAAATACCTCAAACCGGGAGCCGTTTTTCTTGTCGCATACAATTTTGTCTTCCTTGGGATTTTTTTTACCAGTGCATTTGTCTGAGATGCAATCCCGCTCATTCTTGCTAGCAGATTCAAGGCCGTTCTCTCACAAGATAGTATGTCCCCTGCATTGCCTGTAATGATCATTACAGTCTGGTTTGGATTTATTTTAGAGCCGTCTTTTTTTAAAATTCTTGAGCTGCATCCTTTTAATTTGAAAATCTCCTTTGCATGTGATGCTCCTGCAACAATGGCGTTTTCCCGGGAAATTATTTTGACGGAAATTTTTTTCCTTGGCAATAGGCCACTTGTAATGTCCCCTTTACCGATATCTTCGGCAAGAAATTGTGATAATTGTTTTTTTGAATTAAATGTCAATGTACTGATCAATGTTAACGTGATTTTAAAGATTTTATGTTACCTTGATTGCGTATTTGCCTTTTGTAGTGATTCCCAGGGTTTTAGAAATTTCTGAATTTGTCGGATCCACTACTAGTACAACACCATTCCAGTCCGGTGTCAAGTCTGATGATTTACAATTGGGACATACTTTTAGGGTCGTTACATGTTTGCATTTACGGCATGCCATTTCTCGCGCCATTCTAACTTGCCTCGACTTTTTCTTCCTTTGCAGGCTTTTCATTGCCACCGTCTGCTTTCTTTATTTCTTCTGCAATCCAGTCGCCTGCGCCCAAGAATGGCTGTCTACATGTAATTCCAATTTTGCCCATTGCAGCAGCTTTTCCTAATGACACTGCAGTAATTCTTGCACGAAGTGTGGAACCAACTTTGAGTGTTCTACCGCTTTGATTAGCTATGATCATTCCAGATTTTACGTCGCTCTTTAGATAATCATCCATAACTTGTGACAAGTGAAGCAATGCATCTGTTGGACCAATTCTTACAAATGCACCAAAGTCTGTTATGTCTACAATTTCACCCTGAACGATTTCCTGCAATTTTGGATAAAATGTCAAAGCTTCAAATTCAACCTTGTGAAATGTTCCTCCATCCCCTGCAATCATTTTTCCCATCTCATCGACTTTGGCATCTAAAATCATAATGATGTACCCCAAATCCACATTAATCATACTCTCGTATTTTTCTTTGAGGATGTTCACTGCTGCCTTTTTGAGAGTGGTTCCAAACAAGCTAGGAGGAATCCTTACAACATCAACTAGGGTAGATATAGAAAACAAATGTACAGTTTTTCTCGAATTTCAATTTATGAATGTTTAGGTGATTTTGGGCTTGAAATTCCAAAGATTTTTCACATTTTTCAAATTAATGCCAATTTCTTTTGATCTCTAACTTATGTTTAAATAATGTAGAATGACTTTTTGACGCAATGGTTAGCATCGATCAAGTTCTTGAAAAGCTCAGCACCGTAATTGATCCTGACTTGAAAAAAGACATCGTATCGATGGGTATGATTAAGGATTTGGAACTCGTTGATGGTGATTTGAAATTCACTTTGGAATTGACAACTCCGGCATGCCCATTTAATGTTGAAATTGAAGATGATGTTCGAAAAACAATTGCCGAACTCTCTGATTTGAAAAATTTTGATATGAAGGTGACTGCCAAAGTTATGGAGGGACGATCACTTGATGATGATACTGGAATGGCATCTGTCAAAAACATCATCGGTGTTGCAAGTGGAAAAGGCGGCGTGGGGAAATCAACTGTCTCTTTGAATCTGGCATTATCATTATCCCAATCAGGGGCAAAAGTCGGTCTGCTAGATGCTGATATCTACGGTCCTAGCATTCCATTGATGCTTGGAATGAAGGACGGATTTATGGAAGTAGTGGATAACAAACTTCAACCCGCCGACTCTAACGGATTAAAGGTTGTATCATTTGGTTTCTTTGCTGATCAATCAAATCAGGCCGCAATTTATCGCGGTCCAATTATTTCTGGAATCTTAAAACAATTTCTAGTTGACACCAACTGGTCTGATCTGGATTATCTTATAGTAGATCTTCCTCCCGGTACCGGTGATATCCCGCTAACACTTGCACAAACAATTCCTATTACAGGCATTCTTGTTGTGACAACTCCACAGGATGTTGCAAGTAATGTTGCAGTCAAAGCAGTCTCCATGTTTGAAAAACTAAATGTTCCAATCATTGGAGTTGTTGAAAACATGGCTCATTTTATTTGTCCAAATTGCAATGATAAACATTACATCTTTGGTGAAGGCGGTGCAAAGAAGATTAGTGACCAATTCAACATGCCTTTCTTGGGGGAAATTCCACTAAACTCTGGAATTATGTCCGGTTCTGATTTGGGAAAACCCATCATGATTACAAATCCTGATTCTCCAAGTGCGGAGGCTTTTAGAAAAAGCGCAAAAAATATTGCGGCACAATGCAGTATTTTGGCGGCAAAATTACAAGAAGAACAGATGGCATCTACTACTAAAGACACTGATAAAGAATCCACACCCGAACCAAGTACTACTTAGATCACCGTGAAACTACCTCCCTCTCTAAGAGAACAAATGAAAATTCCACTGGGGACACTCTTGCCTGAAAGTAAGGCAGATAAAGATAATATCAAAAAATACCTCTCTGAGGATTCGTATGTTATTTCTGTTGGAGATAGGACTACGGAAAAGATGATTGATTTTGATTTGATTCCCTCATTACAAATCATAGACGGTCATGAGAAAAGAGAAAAAAGGGAACCTCCAAAATTAGAACAGGCCACTGAATTAACAGTTGATAATCCTGCAGCAGAAATCACTTTTGAGAGCATCTCAACTATCAAAAAGGCTTTTACACTTGAATCGCCTGTTAGAATCTTTGTCAATGGTGAGGAGGACCTTCTTGTATTGCCTGTGTGTGTTTATGCCCCTGAAAATGCTGTAGTTTTGTACGGCCAGCCAAATGAGGGACTAGTAATCGTGCAGATAACTCTGGAAATTAGAAACAAAGTACGGAAACTACTTGATTTAATGGAGTAAAACCGCATTTACGACCTGTTGATCCCCTGATTGCCTTTGGTGGAGGAGGGACTGTATTGCTCCGGAGTGGCACTGCAACAATTACTGGGATTGATTATCCAGGACCGGGATAAAAATATCCGAGAACAAAGAACTATTGAATGCTTTAACTTTGATCATGTAGAAACCGTCAAAGACATGATATTGTGATATCCTTGAATCCTCGAGAACATGTTGCAGCTCAATTGTGTACTCTGACAGACTAATCACCTAGGTTCAGAACCATAGGATGTATGCTTGTGGTGCAAACACACTTTTGCTATTACAACGCTCAATACATGCAAAGGACAATACGTCTAAAACCACACAGCTGTACTACAAGTGTAACATTTTTGTTTACCTTGCCTAATTTTTTGTCATGATCAATAAAAAATTAGGATATGTACTAATATTATCATCATTTCTTTTTTATGGATTCCTATATTGATGTTATTGGATATTTTGTATAGGCGGATCTTTGCATTGGTAGTAGATAATGATGTAGCCATTAGAAATTTACTTTCATCTTCTCCAATTGTAGATTTTGCAGGCTCGTCGGAAAATATTATTATTTTCCCCATGTTTACACTTGTATTGGGGGTTTTACTTTTGAGTGCCGGTGTATACATTGTTAAACATGATTGACATATTATTCTCCCATAAAATTAGCAATTCTCTTTTTTATTATATCTGATAAACACAGGTCATCATAACTTGTTCATTTGATGCATGTCTATTTTCTGCTAAAAACTGCATGATACTCTTCATTCAAGATGCAATGATGGTCCGGTTATTGATTCTTACATCTTTCGGGAGGACACTGAGGTCTGTTATTTTTTCTGATCATTTCAGGATATTACAACATATTATCATCGTGATTCACGCGTATCTGTACGTATAAAAATAATAAAATGGAGTTTATTGTATAATAAAAGAAATTATTGAGGATTAATATCCATCTTACCAAATTTACCTTTGGTTAAGGATACTTCTCCTTTGAACTCGTTGGTGTATCCATTTGTAATGACAACTTTATCTCCGATATTTACTGCTTTGATATCGTCGCCCCACAATGTGAGTTTCATTTGGTCATCCTCAGTTTCGCCGTTTGAAATGATCGCATCACAGACATCTACTGTTCCTCCTGTTTTGAGATTTACAGTTCTAGAATCCCCTTTGCTTTTAACAACAGCTTCAACATTAACTCCACTTCGCATTTTCTTTGCTTCGGAAATTGGTATGTTTTCTGACATTATTTTTTAAGATAATTATGCATAATTATAAGCTTTGTTAAAATACTGCCAAATCATGGATTAATTTCCTATTTTGTCAAAATAGCAATCGAGAAATATCAGTCAATATACCATCTATTTGCAGAGGTATCGAAGCCCGGTCAACCGAGAGGGACTCAAGATCCTCAAAATAGGAAATCCCTTCTCTTAGGAGTTCGTGGGTTCGAATCCCACCCTCTGCACTAAATTTTAATTAAAATTGATATATTTGTAAAAATTTGCAATTATGCAACGATGCTTTTTACTTTGGTTACTGAATGTGTTGAAATCTGCTTGTGTATTTCTGCTAGTTGATCGCTCTTAAAAAACAGATTGCATCTAAAACACTTCCAAACCATCTCAGACATACATAGTATAAGCACAAATTACTTATAAAGATATTGCATCATTGATCCAATTTTTTACAATACCTGAACATTGTTTTGAAAAACTTGTAATTTTTATAATATTTTAGATTATAATGAATTTTTTTCGTAACTGAATATGAATCAGGCACTAATCTGAGGCCTGAAATACGGAATCTTCTCCGGATTGAAAATTTTATGCCTGGATTCTTGACTGTCCTTTCGGGACTGGGAAAAGGTGTATCTGCCTCTCAGTATGGATAACAGAGCACGCAGTCAAGACGTCCTCTGAAATTACTGCAATGACTATATAATAAAAAATTTTTAGACTTGCCTAGTCGATCCAATTACAATCCCTCTGTTTTGGGAATTCCTACTCGGTGGGGCATTGACAATATGGCTTTTCATATGTTTTGCCATCCACCTCTATCATCAGAGCCTGGAGCCCTGTCATTTAATGCACCGAGCTTTTTTTTTGCAAAATTATGGTAAAAAATCCTCATGCCGTCAATGGGTGTATCAATTATTTTGAGAGATCCCTTTGAATTTTTCCCCTGTCTCTTATCTCACTATTCAATTTCTCCCCGTCATCATCATCATCATCCCCGTCTCTCTTTCCTGTCAAGTGGACATGTCTCACATGATTTGTAATTTTACCAAATACTTTTTTGTACAGCTCAAGCAGCAAGGATGGATAAAACTTGGGCTATAAATTCAGTTTTATCGTATCTGAAACACTCCATCACAAACAGAATAACTGAATTATTTTCTAGAACGTCAAATGTCCCAAGGCACGAAATATTGAAAAAATTAATAGTGCTGACAAAGCGATGAAGAGACACAACCACTTTATTCTAGCAGGGTTGCTTTTGCGCCATAGAATTATCAAAAATATGCAAACACCAATTATGACAAGAGCGACAAAAATTAATCCTCCTGTAAATGGTCCACTTCTCGACCCATCAAATTCGGGTTGCATATGATAAATTGGATCACCTTGATATGCAAATGCCTGTGGAATAAATAATACAAATACGGCAATTATCAAAAATATGGAGCAGATCTCTATAAATGAGGCCACTTTTTGCATGTTTTTACATACAGTTACGCTCATTTATTTCTCATCTCACATTCTGATAAGAATTCCCCGAGTCCATACCCCAATGTAAAATGAATCTTGGAGTGATCGTAATCCTTGTATGCACTGTAATGACTTGCAATCGCATCTAAAATTTCAGACATGCGTTCTTGTGTATTGTCTGTTTGTTTTTTTATTCGAAAGAGGAAATTCATTTTTCGTTTTATTGCTGGAATTGACTTCGTCGTTAATAAATTGACTCAAAAATGAGGTATTAACCAATGGGTTTTGTTTTTTATCTTGAGACATAGAAACCGTTCCCATAATGCCAATATATGCCAAATCAGTATATAAGTAAGACTAGATAATCAGAAGTTCCGATTGTGCTCTATTCTGAATAAATTATGCCGTAAATTCGAATTTTCCCAACATTACGATCTAAAAGAAAGTGTCCCAGTCATACTATGTAGCAATAGCGGTGTGTTTTACCACCGGTCTCCGTATCCGCTGTGAGACGGGGGTTGGGTTAAGGCACAATAGAAACTTTTGATAATGCTCTGATGCATTTTGGTGATCAGATCACTGGAATCCCCCAGAACCGCGAATCCTATTATTTATGATGTCAAGTTGTTGTATGGGCACACACACAGATTCCAAAATAAGACAAGAATTTGAAAAAAAATACCCTGAAATGACAGTCAAGAGAATCTAGGTACAATTTCAATTCAGCAAAGATGATCCGTATTACGGGTCTTACAGATTCCAGAACCATGAATCAAAGGGTTTAGAAACAAAAAAACCCCTATATTTTTTGAAAGATATTGGATGTTTTTGAAATTTTTGGAGAATTTTCATATCTTGGAATTTTCCTTGTACTGATCGGAGTAAACGCCTCTCCAATTTTGATGCCCCCCAGTTGGATTATTCTAACCTCATTTTATCTTCTTGACCCCACATTGAATGTTGTAATTCTTGCCACGGTGGGTGCCACAGGTGCCACTCTTGGTAGATTTACCCTTCAAAAAATTAGTGGATTATTCAGAAAATTCGTAGCTGAAGAACAGAAATCTAATCTTGATGCTATAGGCGATTATCTCAACGATAAAAAATACGGATATTTGATTACATCCTTTCTGTTTGGTGCAACTCCTCTACCTAGCAACTTGTTGTTTATCACATATGGGTTAATGCGGGCAAAGAGTTTGGGCATCTACATTGGATTTTGGTTTGGCAGAACCCTTTCTTACATCATTATGATTTATTTTGGAAACGCCGTACTGACTCCTTTTTTAGAAATATTCGAGGACCGTCTCACCGGCATACTGTTAATTGACGGTCTCGGCATTGGATTGATTGTTCTTTTTGCATCAGTTAATTGGACTCTATTAATTACTCAAAGAAAAATTAAATTTGTCAAACCCAAGATATGGAGATTCTAAATGACTGTTCTTGATTCTATTAAAAAAGAGATCAAAGAAATAATGGATAATGACCCTGCACATGATTATGAACATATAATGCGGGTATGCAAAAATGCCCAAAAATTATGCAAACAAGAAAAAGCAAATGAAACATTGGTACTTTGTGCTGCTTTACTGCACGACGTCGTTTCTTATCAAAAATCCGACAAGCGTTCCAAGATGTCCTCGATAGAAAGTGCCGAAAAATCAAAATCCATATTAAAAAAATATGACTTTTCTCAAAAAGAAATAACAATAATTTCAGATGCAATACGTGACCATAGTTTTTCACAAAACAAAATACCTGTAACACTTGAGGGTAAAATCCTGCAAGATGCTGATAGGCTAGATGCATTGGGTGCAATTGGTATTGCAAGGGTTTTTGCTACGGGGGGCTCGTTAAAACGATCATTTTACAATGCTGATGATCCATTCTGTAAAACAAGAAGCCCTGATGATGCAACATGGACTATTGATCATTTTTATCAAAAATTACTCAAATTAGAATCATTAATGAATACAAAATCAGGCAAGACTGAAGCAAAAAAGAGAACTAGGGTAATCAATGAATTTTTAAAACAACTAAACCGAGAACTTTAACCATAATCGACATATCTGTCATAACGTGTCTCAATCTCTTTATTCTTCCCTGATTTTATCTTGGTGTATTCATCCTTTTTTCTAAATTCGATATATTTGATAATTTCTGCAAACTCTACATCTTTTGGATAAGAGTCAAAAACGGGCTCTACTAGTTGTAAATATTCCAAGGTTTTTTCCCGAAATTCCTCTCTGGTTGGTTTTTTGATTCCCTTCATTCTGAACCAAACAACAGTCCAGCTTGCACCAACTACATGTGGAAGTAAATCAAATGCCCTTTGAATTTCAAAGCGTTCGTCGTTTCTCATGACTCTTGAAGGAATCTTGAAGCCGATTTTGCAAAATACGTTACAATCATGTCCGCTCCCGCTCTTTTAATTGAATACAGAATCTCAAGTGTAACGTCCTTTTCATTTACATATCCTAATTGTGAGGCAGCTTTTACTAGTGCATATTCCCCAGAAACACTGTATGCTGAAACCGGCACGTTGAATCTCCTTCTGGTCTCTGCAATTAAATCCAAATATGCCAGGGCAGGTTTTATCATAACAATATCCACTCCTTCCCCGATATCTGTTTCTATTTCCATCATTGCCTCCCTTGCATTAGTGTATGGAACTTGGTATGTTTTTCTATCCCCAAACTTTGGAGCACATTCTGCGGCATCTCTAAACGGTGAGTAAAAGTTTGAACGATGTTTTGCAGAGTGTGACATTATTGAAACATCTGCAAATCCATTTGCGTCCAATGCTTTCCGTATAGCTGTAACTTGGCCGTCCATCATCGCTGATGGTGATACCGTATCTGCCCCTGCTTTGGCTAGGCTGACAGCTATTTTTGCAAGCGTATCTAAACTGGCATCGTTATCTATTTTATTTTCTTGAATAATCCCACAATGCCCCGTGGATGTAAACTGACACAGACACACATCTGCCATGATCACTATCTTTTCTCCCCATTTTTCTCTAATCTGAGAAATTGCCTTTTGAACAATTCCATTATCATCAAAGGCCGAACTTCCCGCTTTATCTTTTTGAGTTGGTATTCCAAAAAGCATGATGGCGGGAATCCCCAACCCCGCTATCTTTTCGACCTCTCCATTTACATCACTTAATGGCAGTCTTTCAATTTCCGGCATTGACTCTATCCTGATTCTTTCTTTCAAATCCTCCTGGACAAATATCGGACAAATGAAATCTTTTGGAGACAGGGTTGTTTCCTGAACCAACTCTCTCATTTTTTCAGTTCTTCTCAGTCGGCGAAGCCGTCTTGCTGGAAATGACATGATAAAATTCCCTTTATCTAAAATATAATCCTAGTCTGCTTGATTCTGTTTTTTATAGTCAAATATCTTACTTGCAACCTCTACTAAATCCGGGTCACCCTGTTCAGATGCCTTTCTGATGTTATTCATGGGGGCCGATACGATACTCTCTACAACAGCTTTTGTCAGTTCCTCGATGATTCTGATCTTCTTTTCGTCCTTTTCATCAAGCATTTGTAGCGCCTTTTGTAATTCTTTTTCTCTAAGATTTTCAATATTTTTGAAAACATCCTTTACAAGCGGTTCTGCATCTAATCTTTTCATTGAAGCCTCTAATACAGATACTTCCTCATTAATTATATTTTCAACTGTTTTTACCTTGTTTAACCGTGCATTCATGTTCTTTTCTACCATTTCTGCAATTTGATCCAGATTCATTAGTTTGATGCCTCCAATAGTTGCGACCTTTTCATCCACCGTCCTTGGATTTGATAAATCTAAAATCATCATTCCTTTACTCTTATTTTTCATAGCTTTGGCAATTCTTTCATTTGTCACAAGAAAATATGGCGCAGTAGTTGCCACAAAAATGACATCATAATTGCCAAATCCTGAAAGCACCTTTTCAAATTCAATTGCCTTTCCACCCATGGTCTCACAGAATGTCTCTGATCTTCCTATGGTTCTACTTGTAACATCAAATGCATAGCCCCTTCGCTGTAAAGATTTTGCAACTAGAGTTGATACTTCCCCCGTCCCAATCATCAGCACTTTTTTTGTTTTCAACTCGTCAATATTTTCTTCGGCAAGCTTTACTGCCATAGAACCAACTGAAATCCCCCCGGCTCCAATTCCGCTTGAATTTCTGATTCTGGTTCCGATTCGAATTGCCTTGTCAAACAAAGTGTTGAGATGCTGACCTGATGCCTTTACCTCTCTGGCAGATGTGATGGAATTTTTTATTTGTCCTAGAATTTGCTCCTCGCCCAACACCATGGAATCCAACCCTGATGTCAATTTTAATAAATGATGTAATGCATCATGGTTTTCTACAAATTCTATATTGTCATCAAATGACTCCTCCTGAAGACCCGTAATTGTGGCCCATGTCTTTTTGATCCTTTCTGAATCATATGTTTTGGATTTTCCAAACAATTCAATCCTGTTGCATGTTTGAATAATTACACATTCATCCAGTCCTGAATCATTTTTGAATTTTTCATATGCATTTTTCATATCCTTAATTGTAAATTGCTCAAGAATGTGAATTGGCGAGTTACGAAAAGTGACACGTGCATTGATTATATTCTGATTCATTTCCAATTCCTCAATATTACATCAGCCCTCTTTTCAGCTTTTTTCATCTGACCGTCCTTTATCAACTGATCAATCCCGTCGTCATTGATGATATTGTGCAGGCATTTCTTTCTTTGTTCCTGGGTGGAAATAACTTCTTTGGCTAATTCCCTTGCCTTTTTTTGAATTTTGATGTGGGCAATATCTTCCTTGGTGATTATTTTTTTGAGCACTTTTTCCAATTTTTCCTTGATTCTCTTTGACATCACCGGACTTTTTCCCCCTGTAAAAATCGCAATCTGTACCATGTTTTCAAAATCAATAGTTGCGGGATTGGAAAAGTCACTGCCTTCTGGATTATCTGAACTGTATGCCGTGATGCCCTTTTTCTTTGCGGCATTGATGATTTTCTGATTCATCATCATGTCATCCGTGGTTGTTATGACCAGATTCGGCTTTAATTTTGAAATAAATCCCGTATCTGTAACCCTTTGTTTTATAATTCTGATTTTTCCAGTTTTTACTAGTTTGCTTATTTGTGAATTCACTGAATCTGCAATAACTGTAATGTCGCATTCCTGCTTGAGTAACTGATTGATTCTTTTTTGTGCTTCATTTCCTCCCCCAACAATGATGATTTTTTTACCCTGTAGATTCAGATCAACTATCATCGATCAAATGGACTCTGGTTTCTATTTATGTATTAAAATTCAGAGCATGAAATCCTAGCTACATTTTTAATTGAATGAACCAGTTGTGACTTGATGACTTTTATGGATGAATCTGACAAGGAACTCTTAAATGAAATTCAATGGACTTTTCCCCTAGTAACAAGGCCTTTTGATGCAATTGCAAAAAAGTTCGATACCACCCCTGAAGATATAAAATCCCGTCTAAATCAATTAAAAGAAATCGGTGTCCTAAGACAATTAAGTGCAATTTTTGATACTAGAAAACTGGGCTATACCAGCTCTCTAGTTGCCATGGAGATCGAATCTGACAAATTGGATTATATTGCAAGTCAAATTAACCGTCATCCCGGCGTGAGTCACAACTATGAGAGGGACCACCAATTCAATCTCTGGTTTACCCTGGCTGTTCCTCCCGGCGCTGATCTAAAGGCAGAACTTGAAAAATTCAATGTCCTAAAAGGAATTAAAAAAGTTAGAATGCTTCCAACTTTGCAGTTATTCAAAATTGGAGTGAAACTTGACATGGTGGATGAAAAAAAACATGATATCGCACCAACTGAAGAAAAGAAAGTGATCAAGAATACTGAATTTGTCCCAACTGAGGAGGACAAGGACTTTATCCGTGAATTACAAAAAGACATGGATATTATTGATGAACCTTTTGTTCTTGCAGCCAAAAATCTTGGAATGACTGAAAATGAATTATTTGAAAAAATGAAACACTATGAAGATATCGGCGTCATGCGAAGATTTGCCGCCATTTTAAGGCACAGACAAATTGGATTTACTGCAAACGGTATGATTGTATGGAAAGTTCCCGAGGATCGTATCAAACAAGTTGGAGAAATGCTGGGCTCATTTCCACAAGTAAGTCATTGCTATGAAAGGCCCACATATGATGACTGGCCTTACAATGTTTTTTCCATGATTCATTGCAAGACTCATGACGAGGCACACAAAGTGGCAAAAACAATCCAAGATCAAATTCATGTGGACCAATACAACATTCTTTTCAGCTCACGTGAATTCAAGAAAACACGCGTTGAATATTTTGTAGAAAATTCATTTAATTTGCAGGAAACACTTTCGGCATCCTAATTCATTTTCATTGCTGTGTTCTACGACGTGTATTGCACAAAAACACTGATCAGTTATGCTGCAATAACGGGTTGGTTCTGGAGATCATCTGCAAAAACATACAGATGACTGATGTATTGGAATGTTTTGGGATGATCTGAAGCAATGAAAACATGATCTGCTGTTTGATTCAAAAACATCAATGCTCTGCCACACTGTTCCTTTTTTAATCCTATTTTACAAACTAATCTGCCTGCGGCGTTGTTGCCTTTAATTCGTATAAAGGCCAAGTGTTATACAGTTCCTCAATTTCCCGCATGTCTGATGCTGAAACATATTCTCCCTTGGTCATTTCCACATAATTTACAATCTCCTCTTCACTTACAACTGTTGGGAATACCGATGTAAACCCCTTTTTTGACATGATAAATTTCATAGATAGCTCTGTAATTGTCAATCCGTTTCTCTCTGCAATTGGTCTTAACAATTCAACTTTTTCCAATGACGCTTTAATCCATTCCCCCTTTCTCACTGATCTGTGATCTTTTTCATCAATTTTTGTCTCTGCATTTACCTTTCCTGTTAGTATTCCGGATGCCTCTGGGACCCTAACTAGTATCCCCACATCTTTTTCAGCCGCCTTTCTCATCAATTCATTTCCAGGGGTCTGCTCTAAAATATTGTAAACTGTTTGAACTGCACTAACATTTGGCCTATCCATCGCCTCAATCCCTTCCCGGGTCCATCCGATTGCTGGACCTAACGCCACCTGGTATGCCCTGATAGATTCATCTGCAATAAAACTATCTAGCACATTAAAAATCAAGTCATCCCTTATGTGTTGTAATTTTGGATTGTGCAATCCATACATGTCCAAATGATCTGTCTGTAATCTCTCCAAACTTGCTCTTAGTGCCTTTCGCGTAAAATCTTCATCAAATTTTTGTGGGAGTTCACTGTGACCAATCTGCTCAACTTTTGAAAAATCATAACCGTACTTTGTAGATATTATAACCTCGTCCCTCATATCTTTGAAAACTTGGCCAATGAGTTTTTCACTTTTTCCCTTTCCGTACATGTCTCCGGTTTCAAAAAAGTTTATTCCCAAATCATATGCTTTTTTGAGCATTCTCTTTGCTTCGTCCTCTTCAATCTTCTTTCCCCACCAATCCAATGCAATTGACCATGCACCAAATCCTAATTCAGATACTTTGATGTCTGTTTTTCCCAGTTTATTGTAATTCATCTTTCATCTATCCTAAACTCGATATCAGCGGCACAATATCCTTTTTGACACAAACAATCATCGGAATATCTCTTTTAACATATGTTGATACTTGGGTCTCCCTCAAATCCATGATTAGATCTTGGAAATCCCTGATATCATCTACTTCAAATGCCAGCATGAAATCCTCATCATGTATTCCAAAAGAGTATGTTGTATTGAGTACTATCTGTGGGTATTTTTTACTAACTTTGATATGTTCATCCATTATCTCCTGGCGCTTCTCTTTTGGCAGCAGGTACCATTTTCTAGTTTTTGTGAATGGATACACTATGACATGTTTTTTTGGATTATCTCCTGTAAGAAACCCATGAACCTTTTGTTCTTGTACGTACAAGGATGGCCGCGTACATGACAGGTATGTCATTGACGGGATGATGTATTTCCCAAATACTGTTTTGTAGATTTTCTCAATTACAATCTGAATTTCCTCAACTGTCTTTGCTGCAAACCAAAACAAAAAATCTGCATCATCTCTTAATCCTAAATTTGAATATGATCTGAACATTATTCCTGAATTATTAATTACATTTTCAACCTCTTTTGCTGATTCCTCTTTTGCTAAATCAGCCATCCATCTCCATTTAGGATCAACTTTGAAAAATGAGAAATTAAAATAATACTGATTGTCTTCTTCTGACATGGTCTTCTCAATTTTGAGACCTTATTTAAACAAAAACCGGATTTCACATTTCGATGCCTCAACTGTTTTCTCTACTGCTTTGGGATCCCGCTAAATTAGAACACTGCACACGCCACCCCGCTGCCATTTTATCGGCATCTTTTTGTTGTTTGAATGGATTTGATGGCTTTGCAGATAAGAATTCAGATCTTGATGAATCGTTTGAAGACGTTCACTGAATCCCAGTCAAGCATGGATTGTTACAAACAAACCATTGTGAATAAAAAACGAAATTTAGGTGATACGTATTATGCTGATTGCTCTAGGGCCCATTCATAGCCTTCTGCCTCAAGTTTGTCTGCAAGTGCTGCATCACCTGTTTTCAATACCTGGCCTCTGCCAAATACATGAACAAAGTCTAATTTGTCCAAGAATTTTAAAATTCTTGCATAGTGCGTGATAATGATAATTGTTGCATCTTTATCTGCAACCTTGCTGATTGCCTGAGCCACTGCCTGAACTGCATCAATATCCAATCCTGAATCCGGTTCATCTAAAATTGAAATTTTTGGTTTTAATACTGCCATCTGTAATACTTCTGCACGTTTCTTTTCTCCCCCGGAGAAACCCTCATTCAAATATCTTGAAAGGAATTCCTCTTTTAATCCGACTTTTTCCAGATTCTCTTTAAGATATTTTTGAAATTCTCTAACCGTGATGAACACCTCTCTATTATCGCCTTCAAGGGCTTTACTTAGAGAGTTATACGCAGTTCTTAGAAAGTGGGAAAAACCCACCCCTGAAACTTCAGTTGGATATTGAAATCCCAAGAACAATCCCTTTTTTGCCCTTTGATCTGCTGTTAAATCTAAAATGCTTTTCCCATCCAGCAGGATATCTCCTTTGGTAACCTCGTATTTTGGATGTGCAAGCAGTGTGTAAGCTAACGTGCTTTTTCCTGAACCGTTAGGCCCCATAATAGCATGGACCTGACCTGGACCTGTCTTCAAATTAACACCTTTGAGAATCTCCTTGCCATCCCTTGATACGTGAAGATCTTTGATTTCCAGTACTGCCATATTCTGATTTGTTTTGATTCTCTATATAATACAGACGAAATTTAGCTAATCCTAATCGTGATATTAAATATAAAATAAAAAAATGGGGGGGATTAATTAGTTGGCCAGAGAGGGTCTCAAAGTGATTTTGAGTTGGTGGCATGTTAGAATCTCTTTACATCTGTTTCTGATGGTAACTTCTGTGACTCCGGCGACACTTGAAACGTCTCTTTGTAGGACATTTTGACCAAGTAGGACCGATGCCACATACAGATATGCAGCAGCTATGCCATTTGGCGCCTTTCCGTCAGAAATATTGCTGTCTTTGGTTTTTTCTGCAATTTCCAAGGCTAGTCTTTCAACTCTTACCTCAGTCTGTGTCATGTTTGCTATCTTTGAGATGTATTTGTCCATGGTTACAACCGGGGCGTGTAATTGTCCCATCTCCATTACCATGGTTCGATAGTATTTGGCTGCAAGTTTTGTTTTTGATTTGACATCTTTTGCAGGACAACTCCCTCGACAAATTTCCTCCAATGATCTTACTACCTCACATTGTTTGCATGCCATGTAGATCGTAGCCACTGTGATGCTCACAGCTGATTTTCCTTTTACTTCGACATGTTCATCCAAGTTTCTGTATATCATTGATGCGGTTTCCAAAACGTTCTTTGAAAGATTTAGACCGTTGCATGTTTCACCCATTTTTGTCAAGACCTTTACCAATCTTCTCTCTTTTGGTGAGGAAACCCGTACTCTTTGCTGCCACTTTCTGAGATTGTGCATCTGATTTACAACTTCACGGTTGATTGTTTTTCCGCTAAAGTCTTTTGCACTAATTGATATCTCGGTGGTTATTCCCAAATCATGTTGGGAATAGGTTGTTTGCCCTGTTGCTCTTGCAAGCTTCATCTTGTCTTCGAAGTTGGAGCTTATTGTCTCTGGACCCAAATCTGCAATCTGATCATCGACTACTACGCCGCAACCAGAACAGATTATTTCACCATTCTGTATGTCGTCTACTAGTGTAGACTTGCATTCAGGACAGTTTTGTTTTTCTAGTATGTTCATTATTTTCTTCTCCTAATTTTTTTTGGTTTGTCTGCAGGAGATTCTTGAGCGGCGTAAACTTGTTTGCCGATGTATTTTTTTATGTTATTTGTTAATGGCGTTGCTGATGCAAACGGCCTACTTACCGGACCTATCAGTTCATTTACTTTTGCAACTCTAGTTCCCGTTTTGTCACAGAGTATCTGTCCTTCAACTAATTCTGTTGATAGTTGAATGATTACCCTGCCACTACCGGCTAGGTGCATTATTTCGCCTACCTCCTGCAATTAGTATTACTAATGATCGTATTCTTATCATAGACTTCTGTCAACTTTACTTTAGCTAAGAGCTAGATTTCATTTTATTTTGACCGTTTTGTCCTTTTTGCCACCATCATCTCTGAAATCTTGTTAAGAATTTTTGTCTTGGAGGTGTATGAGGACGATGATGATCCTTTTGGCACGATGACATAGCCTGACCTTACAAACGGCCTTTTGGGGAATCTTACCTTGTCATCTGACTCTGTAATCTTAAATCCTCCCGCCGTTGTTGCATCCATCAATTCTTTTAATGAGGGATCAAAAACACATCCCTTCAATCCGACTCTTCTACCAGCGGATTTTTTCAAATTCTTGTTGAAATAATCCAACCAGATTACGATGTGTTCGTAATCCTTCATTTTATTCCTTTAGTAAAACTGCGTTGACGATTCCGTTCTGTCCTGGTTTTGAAACAACCCTGCACTTTCCTTCGGCTGTTTCAAGAATTGCACCCTTTGTAATGATGCCACGTCTTTTGTAATCATTGTTTGTAGTGTTTTCTAACACCTTGATAATCTTTGATTTCTTTACTTTGGCCTCCCCTGTCGCTAAATTAACAAAGTCAATTGACTTTAATGCCGTCTTTTTATTGTTGCCCCGAATCCTTCTAGTTACCGTAACTTGAGCTCCATTGATTGGCTCATTTGGATATCTGTCAGTTTCGTATTTTCTTCTAATTCTAAGTGGAACTCTTCTTCCCCCAGTAATTTTACTAGTCGCCAAATTCTCTACGGATTTTCTCACAAATGACTCTATGAATTACTCTAATTTATACAAAACGCAAAAAATTAGCCTTGAGAGTTAAGAGATCTGATCAGTTAACTTCTGATGCTGCAGACGGTGTCGGAGTTGTCTGCCTGCTGGCCGTTTTTCTTACTTTGGAGAATAATCTTTGTTTTAGATCCTCCACGTCTCCTTGAATTCCAAAGTATTTCTGGAATTTTTCAGTCGTTGTAAAGATTTTCATCCGTCCCACATTTTGGCTCGTAATGTAGTCCAACTGTCGTAGTTCTTTGAGATGTGCATATACTCCGGATCCCCTTGTTTCAACAAGTTGTTTTGATGAGATTGGCTGCATGTATGCAATGTATGACAATGTTTTGAGTGTTGCATTTGGCAGAACCGGTTTTGATGCGTATCTTCTGATAGTTGAACTGTATTCCGGTTTTAATTGCATTACATAGGATCCGTCCGGAAGTACGATGATCTCCAATCCCTTGAAAGTCGATCTTGTCTTCTTGATGATGCCCTCAAGCAGGTATCGCGTTTTTGTTCTAGATTCTGTGCCTGAAGCTCGTATGATCTCCTCCACTCTTAGCGGTCTTCCTGCAGAATAAAGCGCAGCCTCTATCCTTGCCGTAGCCTCATTTGAATTCTCGACTTTTACCATTTTTTTCCACCTTTTCAGTTTACCAACTCGTCTTTTATGACGATAATTCTGATGTCATCCTCGACTTGCTCAAGGTCTACTCTCTGGTCTCTTGCCAAAAACAATGCTGCAAAGAAACATCTGATCGAGTCCACCTGATCAAGATCCACAATGATGTCTTGTAGTAATCCAAATCCCACATCTCCTATCTTTTTCATGATGAGGTCTTCATATTTTCCTATGATGCTTTCAAGGGAGATGAAGAATTCTTGGAAATCCGGCGTTGGAACAGGCTCAATATCCAACTGTTTGTTTCTTCTTGATTGTGGATTTGCAATCGTACCTATGAGATTTTGTAGCAACCCCAGCAAATCATCCAAGGAAACCGGATATGTTGACTCGTGTCTGTATGGGATGTCTATCAACTCGATATCCACATCTGTTCTCTGACGCATTGGTTTTTTCTCCATTGCCGCTTTCTGCAATGCAAAGATACTTTCTACCTTCATTCTGTAAATTAATGATGATGACAATGCTGCCATTCCTGCAACTTTGAAATCTTTCTTGCCTGTTTTTTCAAGAACTTTTATCAATAAATTCAAAATTTGAATTAGATCGATCTCCCAAATGTCTTTTTTAACAACTGATGATGGATTAAACAGAATGTTTATCGGTTCCTGGGAAATACTGTTAGGTATATTTGATTCACTCACATAACTTCTCTTTGCCTATTCAATAATATCTAACGGATCTATTTTTTTCTCACATCCAGTCAACTCTTATATTGTTAGTGTTGAAAATTCAACTATGAAATCAGCTAGAATTACAGGCCCAAATGAGCCTCTTGTAGTATCTGAAAGTGAAACTCCAAAACCACAAGGTACCCAAGTTCTAGTTAGAGTAAATTCTGTTGGTGTATGCCACAGTGATCTGCATTTGTGGGAGGGGGGATATGATCTAGGCGATGGTCAATTCATGAAAGTCACCGATAGGGGGGTAAGTTACCCTGTAATCCCTGGGCATGAAATTGTAGGAGTTGTTGAAGAAACCGGAGATGCCGTTTCTGGAGTTTCAAAAGGAGAGCAGGTTCTGGTTTTTCCATGGATTGGATGTGGTCAATGCCCTGCATGTAAAGTGGGAAATGAAAATCTATGTGATACCCCAAAATCCATGGGCATTTTTCAAGACGGCGGTTATTCTGATTATGCCTTGATTCCCAATTCAAAATACCTGGCAAAACTTGACGGCGTGGATCCGGATGCTGCCACTTCGCTTGCTTGTTCCGGACTAACTGCTTATACTGCAATCAAAAAAGCGAATCAAAATCTTCCTGAATTCATCGTAATTGTTGGCGCCGGTGGTTTGGGGTTGATGGGCGTACAGATTGCATCGGCCATTACTGATGCCAAGATTATCTGCGTCGATTTAGATGATCAAAAACTAGAAACGGCAAAAGAAATGGGCGCACACTTTACAGTAAATTCCAAGGATCCTAAAACGGTTCAAAAAATAATGTCCATATGTAATGAAAAGGGTGCAGACAGCGTTGTTGATTTTGTAAATGCTCCCCCAACTGCAAAATTAGACTTTGCAATTCTCAGAAAGCGAGGTAATTTGGTTCTAGTTGGGTTATTTGGCGGTTCCATCGAGTTATCCCTTGTAACCATTCCTCTAAAATCAATTGTCATTCAGGGTGCATACACTGGAAATTATAATGACATGGTGGAATTACTTGATCTTGCACGAAAGGGCACGATAAACCCTGTAATCTCAAAAAGATATTCACTCGATGATGCAAACATCGCTCTTGAGGATCTCAAGGCCCGTAAAATCATTGGGCGTGCAGTGATAAACCCCTAGTTTAATCTGCCACAAACCATGACAGAAAAAATCACGTATTGCAGATAATAGACGGCCTGTTTTTAAAATATTCAAAGACAAAAAATTCTGCTGGTCTTGCGGTGCACTGCTGCACACCTGAAACCACCTCTGAATTTTTGATCAAATTTACTTGGTTCTATTTTTGTGATTTATGATCTTCTAAAATCCATCCCGACTCTAGTATTTCTTGGTCTTGGACCTCCCCCACATTTGTCGCATATCTCCAAATCACCCCCGCACCCGGAATCATTGCATCTTTAATTTTTAAAAGTGCCTCCATCTCTGAATTTAGATTTTTATCTGCGCTGCCGCATTCTTTACAAAATTTACATTTTTGATCAAGTGTGATTGGATCCGATTCAATCAAAGGATATGCCGTACATGCAAGAGGTCTTTGATTGTATATCCTGCATGGGAATCCGCCGTGTGGTGACTTTTCTCCACTGGTCGTATCTAAAAACGGACACGTATTTCCATTTCTTTCTAGTCCCATTAGTTGATACGCCAAAATTTTTGTAGGTAACACGTTTGGATTTTCAGAAACACCTATTCTTGGTAAAATTTTAATCTTCAAATTATTTTTGGCTGCCATTTTTTCAATTCTCTCTTTTTCTTCTGGAAGGATCAACACTCCAATTTTCCCGAATTTTTTGCTTGGATAATACTCCCTTTCAATACAGCACTGCGAGCAATCATCAATGCATCTAAATTCCATGTCTTTTTTTATCATACTTGATAGAAATCTCTTATGCTTGGCTTTACTGATCCTTCCTTGCAATAATCCTATCAGTTATATGCTCATTATGGGGAATTGATGACATGGGCAAGCGTCAAGTAAAGAATGAGAGTGCACTAAAAGAGATCCGACTACCAGAAGAGGGGGAACTTTTTGGCCGTGTCTTAAAGATGCTTGGAGGGGAAAACGTAATGATAAAATGCGATGACAATATAACTCGACGTGGAAGAATTAGGGGTAAATTAAAGAGAAGGGTTTGGATTCGAGACAACGACATTGTAATTATTGCCCCCTGGGATTTCAAAGAGAAGGAACGCGGAGATATTGTCTGGAGATTCACACTTCCGCAAGTTGAATGGCTCAAAGCACAAAACCACATTCCAAAAGATTTCTAGTCTTACATGACTTGATTCTGTTTTGATGTCTTAGTTAATATAGTGAGTTGATTGCTTGAAAATCAAATGGAACAAGGTACCGTAAAATGGTTTAACCGTACAAAGGGCTTTGGTTTTATCGAAAGAGAGGGTGGAGACGATCTGTTTGTTCACAAATCAGATGTTGACGGATTCATCAATGAAGGCGATAAAGTCGACTTTGTAGTAGGCGAAGGCCAAAAAGGCCCAGCAGCACAACAAGTCAAAAAATCAGCATAGGCAACAAATTTTTTAATTTAAGATTTCATCTTTGTTTTCTTAAACTAGTCTATCTTTTTATTATTTTTAATTATTTTTCAAAAATCTGTGGTCCCGCGGGGCGGAATTGAACCACCGACAACCCGGTTTCTGTATGCCTGATATGCTGCTTTTCCGTCAGCCATCTAAAGCCAACAACTACAGCCGGAAGCTCTACCAGGCTGAGCTACCACGGGACAAAAACACAAAGTTCTCTACTATTAAAAAACTATCGTAGGCAAACTCCAAATCTGATCGACAGGATCCATATACGCATAAATAGCTTAAAAATATTTTCTAGTCGTCTTGTCCAAAACGGAATTATCTTATTCTGGATATGTATGTGCCCCCTATCTGCATAACAACAAGTCCGTTGAACTAAAAGAGGCCTGGATTAACTCAAAAAATATTGAAAAACTATACTTTGTTACGGGAACGTTTTCCAGTGAAAGCAAACCCTATTTTTCTGATTCTACAAACCATTACATTTTGGCCAAATTCAAAGACAGCGCGCAGATCTCACGGGATCTTGCAATTTATAATCAGGACAAAACTTCTTTTGTATTTAACATCAAAGATGATCTCTTTCAAAGAGAAGTTCAAGGTGATACGAATTTTGTCTCTGTTTATTACCTGGAATATGGTGATGAAGGGGACGATTTACAGGAAATTGCAAATATTTTACTCAAAAGAGACAAAATTGAGATAGCCGGATTGGGAAATATGAATACCTTCTGTCTAAACGCCTCCAAATTCACTTTTCCTTATTCTGAAAACATTGTTGTAATTGAAGTTGCAAGTGAAAAAAGCCACCAGAGTGTAAAGAAATACTGTGATCAAACTAGACGTGATATTAATCGAAAAGGGATGACGATGACTAATTTGATGAGTCTTTCACTTCTTGACAATCTAAAGTAGAAAAGTTAAATATTCGATCAAAAACTGTTTCTCATGAGTAAACCCTCTGATCTTGGTTCTTTGAAAATTGGATCATACATCTTGCTGCCTCATTCAGATCAACCCAGTGGGGAACCCTGTAGAATTGTAGAATATGATACCTCAAAACCGGGCAAACACGGAGCTGCAAAAGCAAGAATTGTCGGTGAAGGGATCTTTGATGGTCAAAAAAGACCCCATGTCGGTCCTGTCAGCATGCAAATTCACATCCCAATGATTAACAAAAAAGTTGGACAAATCATCTCAATTAACGGTGAAACCATCCAAGTTATGGATTCAGAGTCATTTGAGACTATTGATGTCTCTTTGATTGACGATGAAGTCAAAGGTAAATTAGAAAATGGTCAAAACGTGGAATACTGGATTGTGATGGATAGGACTAAAATAATGCGCATAAAGAACTAGTACGGATGCTGATGATTATCGGAAAAGCCGTCTGATTGTGTGATGACGATTATGAGTATTGAAGCATCCTTTTCAATAAACTTAAAGAATTCGTTGAATTGAATTCTTTTTAGATGATGAAACTAGCTTCACTTTTTTCAGGGGGAAAAGATAGCACATTTGCAATTTATGCTGTTAAAAAACAAGGACATGATGTGAAATGCCTGCTGAGCGTTCTTCCAAAATCCGACGAAAGTCATCTGTTACATTATCCAAATATGAAATGGACAAAACTTCAATCAGAATCAATGAACATTCCACAACTAACAATTGCTTCGACTTTTGATGAAACTAAAGATGAATTAACTCTTGTTGAGGATTTGCTGCAAAATGCAAAAGATCAATTTCAAATAGAAGGTCTGGTTCACGGCGGAATAAAAAGTAGATTTCAGAAAGAAAGATTCGAGAATATCGCCTCAAAATTAGATTTAAAAGTTATTGCACCATTGTGGGATGTTGATCCGGAATATTACATGAATGATTTGGTTGATTCAGAATTTGATTTTATTATAACTGCTGTATCCTCTGATGGATTGGATGATTCCTGGCTGGGAAGATCTATTTCAAAATCTGACATACTTTTATTGAAACAATTGTCTGAAAAATTCGGTTTTAATTTGGATTTTGAGGGCGGCGAGGCTGAAACATTTGTAATCAACTGCCCCCTCTTTACAAACTCGATCAAAATCAGCCGGTCTGAAAAAAAATGGGATGGCTATAGGGGAAGGTTTGAAATAGTGGACGCTGGATTGAATTTCAATGCTTGACGGTCTCAAGAACAGTTTGGGGGATGCAATAAAAAAAATTGTAAAATCCTCTAGCATAGACAATGAATTAATCAAAGAACTCACAACAGATGTTGGAAGGGCATTATTGAAATCTGATGTTGAGACACATCTTGTTTTGGGGATCACAGATCGTCTCAAAGAGCGAGCCCTAAATGAGACTCTCCCTCCCGGACTCTCCAGAAAGGACCACATTGTAAAGATTCTATATGACGAACTTTCAAAATTACTAGGTAATGAATCCGAATTTGATTTCAAACCTGACAAGCAAAACAAGATCATTTTACTGGGAATCCAAGGTAGCGGTAAAACTACCGTGACATCAAAACTTGCCAAATTTTTAACCCGACAGGGATACACAGTTGGAGTTGTAGGTGCTGATACATACAGGCCGGGGGCATTGGTTCAGTTGAAAACCATGTGTGAAAAATCAAACGTTGAAGTTTATGGCGAGGAAAACAACAAGGATTCCCCCAATATTGTGAAAAACGGTCTCAAACATTTTGCAGGCCAGTCCTTGGATGTAATTCTCATTGATACTGCCGGACGTCATAAAGAGGAACACGATCTCTTGGAAGAAATGGATAGAATCAACAAGGTAGTAGATCCTGATTTATCTTTACTTGTAATTGATGGAACGATAGGACAACAGTGTTTCAATCAAGCAACTGCATTTCATAAAACAATACCCGTGGGTGGTATTGTAGTTACTAAATTAGACAGTTCTGCAAACGGTGGCGGCGCACTTGCAGCATCTGCTGCTACTGGTGCACAAATAATGTACATAGGTACTGGTGAACGAATAGATGATTTAGAAAAGTTTTCCCCTACCAGATTTGTTGGAAGATTGCTTGGCATGGGTGATATTCAGGCCATATTGGATTTAGCTAAACGATTGGAAAATGAAGGTGATGATGTAAGAATGAAAAGAATCTCAAGTGGAAAAATGAACATTGAGGATTTCTTTTATCAGCTTGAGGAAGTTACCAAGGTTGGCTCCCTTCAGGGTATTTTAGATAGCATGCCTGGTTTATCTGGAATGATAAAAGGTGATCAAGTAGGCCAGATGGAAGGCAAAGTTTCAAAGTGGAGATTTATAATTCAAAGTATGACCAAAGCCGAAAAAGATGACCCTGGTTTGTTAAACCCTTCAAGAATAAAGAGAATTGCCCGTGGTTCGGGATGGGCCGTAGGGGACGTCAAGGAACTAATTAATAATTACAATAGTTCCAAGACTATGATGAAAGCATCAAAAGGCCGTCAAATGCAAGGCACCCTTAGAAAATTAGGATTGGGATAATCTTTAATCAAAATTCCAAAATGTCTAATTATCAAGAAATTATCCCTATTGCAAATAAAATCACTAAAAAATACGACTTGTGTGATCAGTGCCTGGGAAGATTGTTTTCAAAGCAATTACATCTTTCATCAAATAGATTCCTCGGTAAAAAATTAAATCAAAATCCTCCAGAAAAATGCCATGTGTGCAGAAATCTATTTGATAATTTAGATCGTTTCTTAAAACTGATGCTTGAGCGATCCGCTGATTATTCCTTTAAAACATTCAGTGTTGGAGCCCTGATAAAACCATCTATTGTTGATAGGGATGATCTCATTAGATCCCAGTACAAACTAAAAGGAATTGACAGCATCAAGGCTGACATTACAAAGGAGCTGGGCAGACTATATTCTAAAAAAACAAAAAAAATAATTGATCATCATGATCCGGACATCACTTTTACTGTGAATTTGAAGGACGAGTCGTGCGAATTGCGTTCAAAATCCGTTATACTGTCCGGACGATATGTAAAGTCTGAGAGGGGTTTTTCCCAAAAACAAAAGTCATGTGATAATTGCTCGGGAAAAGGATGCAGAGTTTGTGATTTTCACGGTATTGCAGAATATGATAGTGTGGAGGGTGCCATCTCTAAACTGCTTTTTAGAAAATTTGGGGGCACAACTGCAAAATTCACGTGGATTGGTGGTGAGGACAAATCCAGTCTGGTTCTGGGAAAAGGACGGCCATTTTTTGTAAAAATACAAAATCCACGTAAAAGAAATGCGAGGCTATCTGATGTTTCTATTACATCAATCAAAATACGTGATTTAAAATTCGTTTATGACTCTCCAAAAAGACCACTTAAATTCAATTCCACCATCCGTGTATGGATATCTGCTGAATCTCAGATTGATTCCAAAGGTCTTAAAAAATTAAAAGATCTTGTTGCAACACCTGTGATAGTTTATGAGAGATCCGGAAAGCGTTCTGAGAAGAAAATCTTTGATGTAAAATTCAAAAAAACCTCGATGAACCAGTTCACTTTAACTGTAAAGGTTGCAGCCGGTCTCCCAATCAAACGATTTGTTGCAGGTGATGATGTTGCCCCCGGGGTTTCACAAATTCTTGATATTCCGTGCATGTACCAAGAATCCGATTTTCTTGAAATTGAGGTGCAGTGATTTTTCCATGTAAATTCATTCAGTACTTGGAAAGGAATCTGCTGGTATGTGACGGATCAGTGATTCTGCCACCGTTTGATCTTTTGTTTCTTTTTGTTGGGCTGGTACAAGAGTGATTTGATCCTTTAAAACACATTAGATCCAAAATTACTGGCAAATACAAACTGATCAAAACAGAATTATTTTCTGGATTTTGGAATGGGTAAAGACTGATCTTTGATCATTTTTTTGTAAGATTGGGTTTTAGTATCACAGAGAGATTATTCTCTAGTGATATCTGGCACAAATCAGGATGATGATTGCAAATCGCAGACAGACTGAATTTTAAATTATTTCGTAGGATTATGCATTAATTAATCTGCCAATGAACGGATAGTTTTCTTTACTCATAAATTCAGTAATTGCCAATGCAAGCAATGTTTTGTGTTCTTTTCTAACAGATCTCCAGCCTTTCTTTTGTTTTGTGAGAAGATCAAATATTGCACGAGTGTCTTTAACAGATATTTGTGATAGGCCATTTGTTGGGTCCGGCTTGATTGAACAATATGTCAAACAAGAACCTAAAACCGGGGAGAGAATCCTGGTGTCTTGTCCCATGTCTCCCATGCCAAATATTGTCGATGGTATGTCATCACATCGGACAAATTCAACTGCATGTAATATGTTGGCAATGTCTTTCTTTGTATGGGGTGTAAAGACCAGTTTTACAATATCAGCTCTGGTGCCTTTCACTTGTTTGAAAATTTTAATTATTTTTTCTGCAGAAGGAGTACCCACAAAATCATGATAAGAGCAGATTACACCGGTTCCTTTTTTTCTGGCAGCATCAATAACTGCATTGCGATCTTTATCATCTGTTTGCAATTCAATGTCAATGAATGCAGGTCTTGCCTTTATACCTTCAAATAACAAAGACAATCTTTTTTCTTCGTTACCACTTGGAAAAAGTCCGCGATTTTCTTTATTCCTATTGGTAACAATCAAAGGCAGATCCGAATCCATGATTATTTTTTTAATATTTTCTGGAGATTTATTTTTTAATGCATCTATTCGCAATTCGGCAATATCAGAACCAATATTTGATGCGGTTTTTATTTTTGACATGAATCCTCTGACAGCTGGCGCAGTAATAGAAGTACAAATCAAAGGTTGCTTTTTCATTAATTTAATAATTGTATTTGATGTTGACTTTGGTTTCAATGTGGATCTGGATTGTTTTTGAGTCATATTAATTACTCTCTATGAACTCTAGGTGCATATTATTTAAATCATGAAAGGAAAGGTTCTGTCTAATGATCGAGACCTGAAATCATGATCTTATCAAGATTGGAGTTCATGCATATATCACCAATTTGCAACAGACCCTCTTGAAGAATTCTTATCACATGGGGTATGAGAAATAAATAAGGGCGTGACTAAAAACATGCAAAAAGTGCTCTCATTTAGAGGTGTCCGCTCTAATTCTTCAAATTCCTCAAACTTCCTGAAATTCCTGAAATTCCTCAAACCTCCCTGAAATTCCTCAAATTCCTCAAACTTCCTGAAATTCCTAAGATTCCTAAGATTCCTCAAATTCCTCAAACTTCCTGAAATTCCTAAGATTCCTAAGATTCCTAAGATTCCTAAGATTCCTGAAATTCCTGAAATTCCTCAAATTCCTCAAACTTCCTGAAATTCCTAAGATTCCTAAGATTCCTAAGATTCCTGAAATTCCTGAAATTCCTCAAATTCCTCAAACTTCCTGAAATTCCTAAGATTCCTAAGATTCCTAAGATTCCTAAGATTCCTGAAATTCCTGAAATTCCTCAAATTCCTCAAACTTCCTGAAATTCCTAAGATTCCTAAGATTCCTAAGATTCCTAAGATTCCTGAAATTCCTCAAATTCCTCAAACTTCCTGAAATTCCTAAGATTCCTAAGATTCCTGAAATTCCTCAAATTCCTCAAATTCCTCAAACTTCCTGAAATTCCTAAGATTCCTAAGATTCCTCAAATTCCTCAAACCTCCCTGAAATTCCTAAGATTCCTAAAATTCCTCAAACCTCCCTGAAATTCCTAAGATTCCTAAAATTCCTCAAACCTCCCTGAAATTCCTAAGATTCCTAAAATTCCTCAAACCTCCCTGAAATTCCTAAGATTCCTAAAATTCCTCAAACCTCCCTGAAATTCCTAAGATTCCTCAAATTCCTCAAACCTCCCTGAAATTCCTAAGATTCCTAAAATTCCTCAAACCTCCCTGAAATTCCTAAGATTCCTGAAAAATCCTGAAATTCCTAAGATTCCTAAAACTTCTGAAATTTATGAACTTGGGGTTTTTTTTGAATATCCAAGTGGCAGTTTTAAACCTTCTAAAAATTCATCATGATTATAATGTTTAACAAAAAAGAAGAAATTAGGATCAACGATATTTAGTTGCCGTAAATTGGTATCATAGTCAAAAATTGAGGGGGTAATACCGTGATTTTTTTGATATATATTTATTCTATTGAGAAAAATAGTAAGAGCACGATCAAATCTTTGATTATCACGATTTGGATGGATTTTTTTAATTGCTTTTCTCAAATCGTACACAGATAATCCATCTTTAATTTGTTGTGCATCAGAATTTGAAAGAACAACACGTACAAAAAAATATGGCATTCCCAACCCTTGACTTCCATCTGGAGATTGTCTTGGTTTAGCATCTGCAAATGTTTCAAGTGCTCTGTGGAATCTACTTGCATATGAATTAGTAATTTTAGCAATAGCATTTTGTAAATTATCATTTGTTAATTTCCTTAGATCTTCTGTTTCAATTATGTGTGCATCATAACAACATTCTTTACATAATTCTTGTAACATTCCAACATTACCAAATGATTCTTTAATCAGATCATTTCTAATGTCACTCATATCTATATTGAGGGATTTTTCACCTAACTTGATTATTTCTTGTAAATGCTCTACTGTCCAAGGTTCTACAGGTAATTCAATTACTCTGTCTTGTAAATCTCCATTATACTGAGTTAGTCTGTTTCTTTCTCTCCAAATTCCTAAAATTATTACTCGGACATCAATATCTTGAAAGGTTCTTAAATCAAAAGCAAATAATTTTTGTTCCTTCTCTTCTAAATAATGAAAATTTTCAAGTATGATGATTTTTTCAGGAAAATATTTTTTCAGTATTTCTGCCACATCTTGTGCACTGTCAATATCCATCTGTAATTCGGAATTTGTTTCTCGTTCACCTGATGATTTTTCAACTTCCATTCCCGCTTCAGCTAACATCGGAATTTTTACTTTAAGATTAAACTTAGTTTTGGTACTGTCTTCATTTTCAATTGAACTACTAGATTGAATTGTAATCTGTAATTTTTTAAGAATAGTTTTATAAATATCGTGTAAAGTTATTGTTGGAGAACATTGAACTATAATTTTATTTTCTTGCGCTATATGGGCATTTAGAAGTGTGGTCTTTCCTTGTTTAGATGAGCCATATACTACAAGTTGCCTTTTTTGCTCAAACGCTTTCTTAAAGCAGTCATCTATTTCTTGCCTTGATACATATGTTGATAGATCATCATTAATTACTCCAAAAACTTTTTCTAATCTCACATGGGCTGTTTATAAAATTCATATTTAAATTAATTATTATTAGAATTCATATTTTGAATAATTCAATCTGATTTTCTAGGTCTCGATAACCCGACAGAACCAATTTTAGGATCCCTTAAGTAATATTTGGTGATAGTATAAGCAATGGATTTTGAGAATTTATTGAAGAGGATAATGAAGTCAGATGTCAACATCAGACACAGCATAGTTACAGATAATGAAGGAAACATACTTTCCACAAGCCATCGAGAGGGGATCAGAAATTATCTGTCCCAGGAAGAAACAGAAGCATCCCTCAAAAGAGCCGCAAACGCGTGGAAGGGAAGAAGGGCGCTTGGTCCAAAAATCGGAAGGGGGTTGTATGCAGTGGCGGCATTTGAAAAAATTACAAGAATAACATTCCCGCTGGAGGACAGCAATCTAATTTTTGTGAGTCTGGGTTCAGATGAGGTGCGGACTGATCTTCATGCCGGAGGTCAAAAGCAGATCGTAGAACACGTACTGAACATACTAAGCCGGGATCCTACAAAAGAATAATGATCAGAATTCCTGAAAAATGTCAACAATAGAGCACACCAAAGAATGCAGATATAGAAATCAAAACGACATGCCCCATGCTAATTGCTATTGCAGATGCCACAAAATCATCATGGCAGAATCAGCAGGAATGGAATCAAGGACTTTTTGACTCTTTTTTGGGCTCAAAATTATTTATAATTTAATCACATTGGCATACTGTTTCTTTAATTCGGGTCTGTTTCATGCCAGACGTGGACATGCCATTCATCATAAACTGTCACCGCATAGGTAGATTCTGATCTTTTTTGAAACATTGGTCTCTGCTCGGAATTTGTCAGCGTATCTTGAAGATTCATGTCTGTTCCCTGTCTGGTTTTTGTTCCGGCAGTCTTTATGTTCGCTGTTTTTGTTCAATTCAACAATCTTCTTCACAACTCTCTTTTCAATCCGGCTGATCTCCGCTGTCTTGTCGACTGATAATTTTTCCCCAGACAGGCAGTACGGGATGGAGTCTATCTCCTAAAAGACATACCCCGCCCGCCTTCTGCCTCGCGGTCTTTCCAAATGGGGGTCTGCCCTTTTTTGAAATGATTCCCTCTGATATTCCAAGATGTCTTGTAATCCCTTACCTGCAATTGTATGGCGAGATAACCGGGGTAAGATCCGATGCGCCGTCTCCAAACTTTGTAAAATACCCGATCAGGTATTACTTGTCACTGGAACCCAAGACCCGATAATTTTTGATGTTTGCATAATGGTACGAGATATTTGTTCTGATTCTTGCACAAAGGTTTCCTCTGTCCTCTAACTGGGTTTGAGATACATGTAATACTCATTTACAATCGGCTTGATATCCCGCAACTTTTATTTTATTCCTGTCAGTGCAATCGCCAAGTGCGTCCTGTCCTCTATCTCCGGTGTAACTGCGTATCTGGCATGATTAGTGTCATATGGTATTTTCTTTTGGTTTTGATTTGCAGATATGCCGCCTGTCGAATCAATCCCTTCGCTCAGGCCTAAGATGATCCCCTTGGATTGATTTTTAGCTGTTTGTTTGGGCGAATCCTTGGATTGTTTTTATGATCTCCGAACAATCCTGATTCTTGATCTCATTTATGATGTCCTGATTCAATAATTATTTTTCATACTGCGGGAAAACTTTTTCCTGATTAGATACAGACCGCGTTCCTATCAAATACTGCACTGGTAGTGTTTGGGTGTTTTGCCTATCCTGTAAAGCGATGTGTTTTGCAAAATTTCATCCCAAAAATATCTGATCCCAAAATCATAACTTGGAAGAATTTGTCCGGAAAAAGCAGCAGGGGCTCTTCGACAAGATATGATGCTGCATTGGACTAGCTAGATGTGAAAGGGCTCATGAGGTGACGGTGGTTCTGGTGCAAAACAGTGATCAGATAATCAGATATGCCAGAGCCTTCAATTTTCCAATCCTGGGAAAATTCGTTATTTGGGGTAAAATTTTGCAAAACACCCAAACTTTACAATCTAGTCAAAATACCTGCCAACTTGTCAGAGCATGCAATGATAACAATTAACTAGCACTAAATATCATAAATCCTTATGCCCCTGAGAAAAAAAGGTAAACATATGAGACACGCTGATCAACGAGCTGATACACGTAAAAAAAAGAAAGCCGGCAAACCCCGTTCTTGATCTAATCAACCTTTTTACGTTCAGAATTGTCGAGGAGTGATATTGGATCCACTAGTACGTTTCAAAGATGCACATTCTAAGGGAATTATTCCCGATAATGTCTTTGATTTAACTATGAAACGTTTCCCTCTTATTATTGATGGAATTAATCGAATTGAAAAAGCATCCGGAATCCAATATCCAATCGCATATGTTGAACCATCCCTAGTTGTCTCATCTCCTAATCCCAATTCATATGAGTTTGGAATCCTGTTTGCAAGAACCATCCCCGTGATGTTTGAAGAAAAATTCCAGGTGGTCATCCAGATTTCTGCACCCTTGATTGCTTATGGTCTGAGGGGAACGATTCATGCGATTTTGGCGCATGAATTTTTACATTTCTTGGATCTCATGAGAAAAATCTCAAAAATGGAATTATTGTCTGATGAGCTTTCTGGGAATCTATTTGAAAATGTTTACAGTGATGAAACCAGATTGTTTGAACCACGGGCTGTCTTTAAGGATAGAACCCTGTTGAATCATATTACAAAAAAATTCCCTGCCGGTTTTCGAGATTTTAAGCTTGAAGATAAGGTGATGAAATTCTGGGCCGAGAAGAATCTTCCAAAAACAAATATCTCTTTGGATTCTAATACTGTCAAGCTCTCGGCTGAATCTTTATCAAAAATTAAGCTTGATCCCATGTTTGTTTCAAAAATAGAGTTATTGGAGGAAAAAAGTTCTAAAATTCATAAAAAAAGACTTTATTAATAATTTCAAATTCAGTCTGCCTAAATATTTATCTGTTTTAAAATATGAAAAATACACAATTTCATCAAAATCTTGTTTTGTTGAAATGATGTTGGAACAAATTGGATTTGTTCTCTGAATGAAGAATCAACATCGGTGTTACGCGTTTCCTGCTTTCAACCCGGTACATCATCATTGAGATGCAATGCTTGAAGAATATAATTTCCCCAATGCCTTGATGAGTTATTTTCTTATTTTAATTTGGCAGATCCAGTTAATGCCCATCATTTCTGTTCATGCAATATTTGAAAATAAAAATTTCCACAAGCAGTTTTAAAATAATTTTTTACTGATTAAATTCTGTAAGACCACATTTGCCACAGGTGTTTCTATCTTTATGTTGAGCCATAAAAGTTCCTTTGCCACATCTCGAGCAAACTTTTCTAGTTCTTGATGTTTTGTCTCCTTCTATTTTGTAATAAGATGCAATATTGGGACTGGATCCTTTCTTACCTTTCTTCTCTACGGGCATTATTTGGATTTCTCCCCCTCTTTAGCTTTCTCAGCTGCTGCATCTTTTGTTTTATCTGGATTCTCATCTGCTGGCTTTTCTGTTACCTTTTCCTCTTTAGCTTTCTCAGCTGCTGCATCTTTTGTTTTATCTGGATTCTCATCTGCTGGCTTTTCTGTTACCTTTTCCTCTTTAGCTTTCTCAGCTGCTGCATCTTTTGTTTTATCTGGATTCTCATCTGCTGGCTTTTCTGTTACCTTTTCCTCTTTAGCTTTCTCAGCTGCTGCATCTTTTGTTTTATCTGGATTCTCATCTGCTGGCTTTTCTGTTACCTTTTCCTCTTTAGCTTTCTCAGCTGCTGCATCTTTTGTTTTATCTGGATTCTCATCTGCTGGCTTTTCTGTTACCTTTTCCTCTTTAGCTTTCTCAGCTGCTGCATCTTTTGTTTTATCTGGATTCTCATCTGCTGGCTTTTCTGTTACCTCTTCTTCTTTTGCAGCTGCCAGGGCCTCTGCAATTTTTGCTTTGGTTTTCTCCAATCTTGAAAATATTGTTGGACTGATGTGCTTTTTAGCTAGTCCTTCATCGTCATAAACATAGAACGTTCCTGTTATGAGGGATTTACCGACCTGGGTTTTCAACCTCATTGGAATAACAACTTTGCCATCTAGTTTGAATTCTTTTGTAATCATGTCTATAGCCTCCAAACTTTTGAGTTTGCCTCCCAAGCCTGCAAAATTACAAATCAACTCCCTTCTAGATAGAAAGGTGTTGTTGACGTCTGTAACTGTCTCAATTATGGACATGTATCAAAAATTTCTGGATATTTATATAAATCAATGACTTTTGATGGATTTCTAAATGGGAATGGTCAGGATAAATCCCATCATGGACACACAACAAGAAACAGTTCGGGCTTTTGTACCCTCACAGAACCTATATGCCTACTTTTTCATCATCAACACATGTGAATTTTTCACGCCTGAAAAAACTCATTTTTCATAAAGCTTTGGACGAAATTGCAGAAGAAATTTAAGAAATTCCCTCAAGAACTAATCATGGAACGCTATTTACTGCATTTCAAAAACGAGAAATATCTGCCTCAAAATTCCAGGGAGCTGGCATACAAAGCCCGGGATCTTGCATCTGACATGAATGTTTCAGTCCGACTTGCCAGAGTTGCCACAAAATTTATCGAATTTGATGTTGCTTCAGAAAAAGTGGATTTAGATCCTCTTGTGGAAAGATTATCATCCTCCCTTGGCGAAATTGATAATGTAAGGCATGTTTTTGAAGAACACATAGAAAAAGACAAGGGAATTGAAGATGGAATATTTTACTTTAACAATGAGCGTTTTTGGGAATGCCATGAATCATTTGAGGGCGTCTGGAATCAGTGTTATGGACGAGAAAAAGAACTTGTTCAGGGCATTATTCTAGTTGCAGTTGCGTTTGCTCATGAGCAAGAGAATGAAGAAAGCATAGGTATCGGTATGCTAAAAAGAGCTTTGGAAAAACTGGGTACTTCTCCTTCCATGTATTATTCAATTGATGTAGATAGAATTAGAAAAAAAGCAGTTGAAATGCAGCAGGCAAACAAGCTAACTAGATTTGAGATTTAATTAATTCAAACGCCTTTGAAACAACTTCGGCCCCCTGAAGTAATCCAATACTCCCTTTTTTTGCCTGCGCTTCTGTCATTCTAGTTGTACCGTCATTTTTGATAAAATCCCCTGAAACTAGAACCGGTACCGGATCATCACTGTGACCTTTGTGAATGCATGGGGTTGAATGGTCTGCAGAAATCACAATTGCAACTTTGCTTGAATCAATATTCTCAACAAGAGTTTTGAAGAATCTCTGATCAATCTCTTCAATGTTTTTCATTTTACCAATGGCATCCCCGTCATGTCCGAACTCATCTGGTCCCTTCAAATGCACGTAAATTGAATTTTGAGTCTCCATTGCTTTTGCAGCTACTTTTGCTTTTTCTTCATAATCTGTCAATCCGCCAGCTTCAAACGCTTTCATTTTAAGGACTTTGGAAATGCCCAGTTCCACCGGCATATCCACTATGCATGAAAAATTCATTGCATACTTTTGATTAATTGGCATTACATCCGGATACCTGTTTCCCGCATCCCTTAGCAGGATACAGCTGAGCTGCTTTTTATTCCCATCCTGCCTTTTTTTATTGATTTGACTGTTCTTCATTATTTCAATTGATTTTTCTGAAAATTCATTTACTAAATTTGCGGTAAATTTGGAATCCTCTGCATCATCTAGCGGTAAACATTTTTCAATTTTAAGAAAATCCCCAACGGCCTTTGCAACCCCCATGCCTCCAATATTGCTGTATGCAGGATCCGTATTTGTAATTCTGGAGGAGAGTTTTTGGGATTCTTTTCTAATTCTTACTGTCACCCTGTGTCCTATTGTTGGCGCTACCACAACTGATACATCCTGGGATGACAGTCTGATCTTGGCTTCAATTTCTTTTGCAATCCCGTCTGCATCCTCTTTTTCAATATGTCTTCCTGCCCTTCTGTCAATGATCACTTTTTGATCATCTAGTGTCGAATAATTTCCTCTGAGGGCCAGGTCTCCATCTTTAAAGTCCATGCCTACGCCTATTGCCTCAATTACACCTCTTCCCGCATAGTCTGCATGTCTGAATCTGTATCCTAGCATGTTGAAAACTGCAATGTCTGACTCTGGAGCAATTCCTTTTCCGACTGAAATCACCTCCCCGATAGTTCCATTGCTGGCAATTCTGTCTAATGTGGGGGTATCTGCGGCCTCTAATGGCGTCTTTCCACTCAAATCCGGATGTGGAAGATCTCCGACCCCATCTAAAAGGACATAGATCATATGAATATCTGAATTATCCAAAATAGCATCCCTGATTGTTCAGTATCTGATGCTCTGTTTTAAATCTTGCAACAGATTATACGATCAAAATAAATGGTCATTCATGACTTGAAATTTTACATTTATTTCTTCAATGAAAACAGGACTTTATTTAATTTTTTTTTTAAAGATTTACTGACAAATTATTTTCAAAACCGGTTTGTGCGGATTAGTAAACGTTTTAACATACATTTTACTTCCCCTACATTATGGGGGACATGCGCAAAGATTATGTTTCTGAGCGTTTCATGATCGTCTCAAAAAAAGATGATAAAATAATTAATCCTAAAAAGTCCCCGTTTGCACCTGGCAATGAATCCATGACAAATCCCTCTGTTTTGTCTCTTGTTGCAAAAGATGGAATGCTGCAGCGCCTTCAGGACGATGATGGTAATTATGTTACAAATTGGGTCATACGGGTTTTTGAAAGTAAAAACCCCATCGTCTCAATCGAGACAGAAAACTCCTACAGCGACAAGCCCTTTTACAGCGAGCCTGCATACGGGTACCACTACATCGTAGTTGCATCACCGAATGAAAAAGACACGTTTGCAACAATAGATACTGAACAATGGTCACATGTACTAGTAGTGGTTCAGGATCGACTACGCTGGCTCTACACTCAAAAAGGTGTAACTTATGTTTCAATTTACGGTGATCATGGGGATTTGGCAGGTAATGCAAATCCGCATCCGCATCTCAATCTTTTGACGTTTTCAACCATTCCTCCAGTTATTGAAACAGAAGCTACGGAATCTCATAAAATTTTGAATGAGAAGGGTGTCTGTCCAATGTGTCAAACAATAAATGAAGAAATCAGTGGTCCTAGACAGATTCTTCAAACTGAGGGATTTATTGCATATTGCCCATGGGCTCCGTCATATCCTTACGAGTTTTGGATATCCCCAAAAAAACACACTACTAGTTTCTCAAAGATAACTCAAAAAGAGATCAATGATTTATCATTAATTCTAAGAGCAACTCTGGGAGGATTGTCAAAAACTGTAAAGAACGTGTCATACAATTTGGTTTTCCATCTTTCTCCTGAAAAGAAGAACAGTAAACAAATTCACTGGCATATTGAGGTATATCCTATTACAAAGTCTTGGTCCGGATTGGAGCGCGGCTACGGAATTTTCTTAAATGATATCTCTCCTGAACAGGCCGCAGAAAAACTTGGAGCATCATGCAGAAAGGAACTAGCCAATTTGGTTGGCATTGTATGATTTTCTGAATGGTTTATTTATCAACTAAAACCTGCTAAAATCATGGCAGTTGAAAAGTGGCTTGCAGTGACAAGTCTTGGATTATTTGCAATGTTTGCAGGTGAGATAATCTCGATTTATCTTTTTATGACAGATGTTCCTGAAACCCTGCAAGCCTCAATCGCATTTGTCGCAGATCCCAAAATATTCCAATTCATTTCCATTGGCGTTGCACCTGCTAGCATACTGGCAGCAGTCCCGTTTATTATGACCAGACAGTACGGCTCCAAACCTATCGGAGGGCTGATAGCTGCCGGCGGGGTGGTTATGCTGATAGGGATGTTTGTCTCTTATTCCCTGATTGACCAAATTGATGATATCTATCTTACAGATGTTGTAAAATACACCCCTCTGTTGTTTATGGTGGTGTCTGTCCCAGTCATTGCCGTTGGCGCTTTCCTGACTAGAGAAAAAAAGAGGCGTCCAAAAAAAGAATTTTTCTAAACATCATGATGATCTAGTCTCATCTCATTGCCAACCTGTTTAAAGCCCAATTTTTCATAAAACGCCTTGATCTCATCTGTGCAATCTAGAATTGTCTTGTAGCAGCCGCGGTTTTTTGCGATTTCAACAAGATAATTCATTATTTTTTCACCTATTTTTTGCCCTTGATGCTCTTTATCCACCACTACATCCTCAATATGCCCAACCAAGCCCCCGTCATGAATGAATTTTGATTCTATGAGCAGTGTTGCAGAACCTACGATTCTCCCATCCATTTCTGCAACTGCTATGATATGATCTGGGTCGTCGTTAATTTTATCAAAAATCTCCTTTGCTTTGGATTTTTCAATATTGCTTGCCTGTCTTAATGAATCAAGTGATTTTAAAAACCCATTCCAAATGTCTTCCTCTCTTAACTCTCTAATTATGGGCTTGTTGTCTATTTCCATCATCTGCCTCTTCCCTGTTTTTGAACGTGTTCATCATGTGCCTTTTTGTATGATTCTTTGTTGCCTATGTCTGTGAATCCCTTTTTTGTAATGAAACCATTGACCCGTTTCTTACTTGTCATGGCTTTTTTGATCACATCATCCATCCCATATGGTATGTTTTTTGGAATTAGATTCAGCACGCCTGGTTCCATGACATAGCAACCCATGTTTACATTTGCCTTTATCTCCGGTTTTTCATTCCATTCCAGTACTCTGCCTGTTTTTGAGGTGTCAATCACGCCATAGGGCAGATTGGTTTTGTATTCATTTAGACCCATAGTTACAAATGCTCTTTTTGCTTTGTGCTGTTTTATCATACTTTTAAGACTAAAATCAAATATTGAATCACCATACATGCAGACAAAGGTATCATCAACGAACTCCTGTGCCGTTTTTAGCTGACCTGCAGTGGCCAGCGGCCTATTTGAAATTGCATATTCTATGTTCACGCCAAATCTTTTTCCATCCTCAAAATAATCCTCAATTGTTTTTCGAAGATGACTTACACACAAAACAATTGATTTTATCCCGTTTTTCTTGTTCCAATCGATAAGATGCTCCAAAATTGGTTTTTTGCCTAGTGGTAACATGGGTTTTGGGGTCTTTTTTGTCAATGGATGTAATCTCGTACCTAGTCCTCCTGCCAAAATTACCGTCTTCACAAATGCTGTTTGGAATAAGAGTATTTATGTTCAAGGATGATTTTAGACTGGAATTTCATCCTGTAATTTTTGATAATTTTTTTAAAATGCTTTTTGGCGTGTCGCCAAAAACCATGATCATGGGCTCTTTTCCAAAATCCCCCATGTGAAAAATTATGTCTGGAGGTGATTTTGAATTTTTAATTGCATTATTAATCCCCCATTCTATTGATGATCCCCTGATTTTTACATTGCTGGGCTCTAGAGTTCTGTCATAACTTGATATTGAAAACTTTAATTTTTGAATTTTAGAAATTATCGAATTTTCATATTTTAGATTAATTGCAGAGTGAATCCCTGGGAATTTTTTATTTACGGCAAGCAGTGCTGTGGCAACATGCCTTGATCCTCCATACTTTAGATTGCCTGCAACTATGACTTTTTTTCCAGCCCTGACAATTCTTCCTGATAGTCCCAGGATGTCTTTGGTGGATCTGGGTTTTTCTTTAGAGTATACAAAATTTGTCTGGCATTCTGGAATGTTTTTGTATATGTTTTTGATTTTTATAAATTCGTTAATTGACTGTGACAACTCTGAATTTATTCTATCTTTGTTATGAATGTCTGCTATCCTGATTCCGCCTCCAACTTTTTTTGCATTTTTAATTGAATTATAAGCGGATTCCCTTGCAAATTTTACCGACTCGCGGATCGTCTTTTTGTTTGAAATTGCAAATATCAATGCGGCTGAATAATTGCATCCGCTTCCATGGTTTGTACTGCTGATCCTATCCCCTGAAATTACATACTTTGTACTTTTTTCCAGAACAAAATCTGCAATCCTTTTGTTTTCTCCATCAATTCCCGTGATCACCACATTTTTTGCTCCCATCTTTTGGATCTTTTTTGCAGTCTCCTCCACCGTGTTCTCTGAATTGATCCTCGATCTTGATAATATTTCGGCCTCGAATCTGTTTGGGGTAATGACTGTTGCAAGAGGAACTATGTATTTTTGAAAATCACCAATCGCCTTTTTTTCTATCAGGATTCCCCCAGTCGTTGATTTGATGACTGGGTCCACCACAATCGGAATCCGTGATTTTTTTAATTGTTGATATAATGTCTTGATTATTTCAGAGCTGAACACCATCCCAATTTTTATTCCATCAATTTTAAAATCATTTAACACTGACTCGAGTTGGTTTTTCAATATCCTCCTTGATACCGGTTCAATCATTCCAAAACTTGACGTGTTCTGGCCCGTAATTGCCGTGATTACTGTTAATCCATATGCCCCAAATTCTGAAAACGCCTTTACGTCACTTTGGATTCCTGCACCTGATGATGGATCAGAACCACCAATGGATAGTAGATTCATTGAACGTTCTTACTTTAAAGTACTAGTCTTTATTTCCATCTCATGTGAACTGTTTTGCATGTCTCGTTTCAAACCCAGATAATGATGTCGATCTGGGATGCCATAAAATGAGATGAATCAAGTGACTTGGTCTGAAAAACCACATGTCATCCCAGATTACATGGAAAACCTCAGTTGAAATTATGGGTGCAAATCAAAAAAAAAAAAAAATGATTTCATTTGATCTACGGGGTAACTGTATAAATAAAAAATGAAATTAAATGATGCTGAAAATACAATCTCCAGCAAGTGGGGTTCCCACAAAAAGCAAACAAGATCATTATTAGGGAAAAAGATGAAATTTATGACAAGAGTTCATGCTATTCCACCCAGCCCCAAAATAACTAACACACGAGCAAGTTTTTCAGATCAGTCCCAAGGATGTGATCACCGTCAAGTTTACACATTCATAGAAGTCTGTCTGATGTCGATTACACACAAACTCTGAAATATTTATTCTATCATTCATCTGTAGAGAAAAATCCTTGATCGTACAAGAAAGATGTAAGACATTGACAAAATCATGGGGAGATACTATTTGCTATAATCCGGCATGGGTGATGACATTGTCAGTATTGCAGAAAATTACTACCAGTAGATGAAATTGAGACTAGAAAACATCAACGTCAAGAATAATCCCAAAATCAAACACAGGTGTTTTAAATATGATATTTTGGGAATAGTGTCATGGCATTTTTAGACCATTTAATTAAATCTATGAAAAACGATATTTTTTTAAAAAACTATAGCTAACACTTATCAATATGAAAAAGCTATTTACTATTCCAATGAAAAGGAAAATGATTAACACATGCATAAAAATCAAGTGTGAGGGTTTAATTATTCCATGAAAAAGAAAAACATATTGAAAATGAAAACCTCTGAATTTCAGGAACCTGAGGATTACTCGATAAAGAATCCCAAGGTCACCATTGCCCAGTGCGATTATCCGTTGTGGGAAGGCGGTAGTCTATCAGAAGCAACACCCAAGGCACTTGTAGAAACAATTGAGATGTATCAATCAGAGAACATTTCTAATTCTGCCTAGATATCTGCCCAGTATTCTATTTTCATTTATTACTATTCTTTGATATGAACGAATTAATTCCTCAACAACATTAGGTCTCAAAAATTCCGTATTTGCTTTTAGAATAGTATGTCTAAGTGTAGTAAGTAATCTATTATGTTCTTTAATATGGAAATAAAGTGCATTTAATCGTCTTTGCTGTAAAGGTGAAAATCTAAGAAATGCGCCGGATGAAACAATACTATCAAAAGCAGTTGTAGTTAGAAGATATGGGGCATAATTGTACACAACACCGTTCATAGATTTAAAATCAATTTTATTTTCTAAAATCGGTTCTAACTGATAAAGTTCCCGTATAATGGATGTCCTACTATTTGATAAAACAGTTCTTTTTTGAGAATAATTGGTTCCAAGAATAGTAATTGCAGCACCAACAAAAGCACCTATACTGGTTCCAACAATTATACCAATAATAGGATTTGAAAGAAAAGTGTTTTCATATTCGGAATTAAAAATACCAATAAAAGGATCTGAAAGAAAATTAATATTAAATTCAATAAAACTATCTGAATTAGAGTTAGAATCTAAATATTCATTAAATGATCTAAGACATTCGTTAGATTGACTTAGTTTAATGCCAATAGAATCACTCATCATTGATTTTCTAACTTTTTCTCTAGCTTGTTCATCTGGACTTAATTTTTCAAATCAGTCCCAAGGTTGTGATCACCGTCAAGTTTACACATTCATAATCTGTACATCTGGAATCGATTACACACAAACTCTTATCTATTTTATACTCGAACATACATCTCTTCTTTGATGGCAAAACTCCCCATAGTAGATGACACATCACCTGGCATATTGCAGTGTACAACTTGCTTGCTGCCCATGCAATATCAGGCAATTAAAAATGATAAATTTCTCTGGCAGTGCTTCAAATGTGGAAAGCAGTATCTTATCTCAAAAAATATGGATGATGCCATCGAGGAGAATTGGAGTCCTCCGCGATAATGTGCGTGTGTATCCTGCCTGATCAGATCCTGTAAAATCTGAAAATAAAGGCCGTATTCATAGATGTTAAGGATAAATCATCTTGGCATCTTTGAAATAAAACGATGCAAATACTCCCTTTTGGATGTGTCATCGTTTCATATTTTGGAGAGTTTCCAAGTCTGAAAAGGATTTAGAGAACAGATCAATTAACGAAATAGTTATGCTGATGTTTGGGTAACACAGTCAAAAGAACAGAATTCATCTTTCATGCTGTAAAATTCCCTACCGCAATGTCTACATTCCCTAATTGTTCTCATACCATCTAATGGCACTTTCTAGCATAAAAGATCGATCATATCTGGTAATATAGTGACCATGTAATTTCTCTGCGATCAGAACTTTTTATGTTTTTCACGATTGTTTAAATCAGGCAAAAGTCTAGAATACGTTATGGCAACTCAAATGACTTTTGCAAGACGCGGAGTTGCAACTGATGAAATGAAACAGGTTGCAAAGGATGAGGATGTCTCACTTGAATGGCTTTTGCCTAAAATTGCAAGGGGATCAATAATTATTCCAAGCAATAACGCAAGACCGCAAAAAATCCACAATGTTGGAATTGGCAAGGGTCTGAAAACCAAAGTCAATGTAAACATTGGAACTTCCACATTAAACGTAAACATTGAGGAAGAAGTAGAAAAAGCCAAAGTCGCAATAAAATACCATGCAGACACCATAATGGATCTCAGTGATGGCGGCGATGTCAAAAAAATAAGGCAGACCCTTCTGGATGCCGCACCGATCACTTTTGGAACCGTTCCAATTTACGAGGCCTACAACTATGGCGTTGAGGTTCACAAGAATCCGCTGAATTTAACTGAAGATGATTACATCAAAGCGTTTGAAAACAATGCAAAGGACGGAGTCGACTATACCACCGTTCACTGTGGAATCACAAAAGATATTGCAAAAAGAATTCTCAAGGTTCAAAGATATGGCGGGGTCGTAAGTAAGGGCGGCACAATAACTGCCGCATGGATGTTAAAACATGATAAAGAAAATCCATATATCACTCACTATGATTACATGATGGAGGTTGCCAAAAAATATGACGTTACATTCAGCCTCGGCGATGCATTAAGACCAGGCTCGATTCTGGATTCCCATGATGAATTACAAGTTCAAGAGATGATTAACATCTCCAGATTAACAAAGCGTGCACACGAGCATGACATTCAAGTGATGGTTGAAGGTCCGGGACACGTTCCCCTAAATGAGGTTGCCGCAAATGTAAGATTGGCAAAATCACTGATTGGCGATGTTCCATATTATGTTCTGGGACCGCTGGTTACTGATATTGCATCCGGGCATGATCATATAGCTAGTGCAATCGGTGCGGCCGTGTCTGCTAGCGAGGGTGTGGATCTTTTATGCTATCTTACTCCTTCAGAACATTTGGCACTGCCAAACGCAGACGATGTAAAGGCGGGATTAATCGCATACAGGATTGCAGCTCATGCAGGTGATCTTGTAAAGATTCGTGACAAGGTAATCAAATGGGATATGGAAATGACTGAAGCCCGGCGCACACTGGATTGGGAGAAGCAGCTTGCATTATCAATTGATCCTGAGACAGCTGCCAAGATTCATAGTAGAACCGGACAACATCCTGGCAACAACGTTCCCTGTACCATGTGTGGCGGTGCATGTGTCTACATGATGCTGCCGCAGCAGAAAAAATATGAAAAAGAAGATGAAAACTTACAGCAGCAGCAGGTTGAATAATACTTTTTCAAGACTGGGCACCGTTTCAAAATTCCCTAGTTCCCCGACATCAATCCATCTAAAATCTGTATTCTCCCAATTCAGTCTGATTGTGGGATTGCTGGATTCAAATAAAAACGGAAACACCTGCCATTGATGATTTTTGTACTGGGGCGAGTTGATTCTCATTTCCTCACTTGATCTGATTAATACAATTTCATCTTCTGCAATTCCAACCTCTTCAAAAATTTCAATTTTTGCCCTGGTTAGCGGTTCCTCGTCTTTCTCAATAATGCCGCTAATTCCTGCCCACAACCCCTTCATGGATCTTACCTTGTTACTGCGCTTTAGAATTAATAATCTATCATTGTCTCTAATGAATGATGTAACGATCCTTGTGGCACGCATGTCTGTTATTTTTCAACTGCTTTTACCATTTTTGTCAGTTTTTTGTACGAGTCTTTGGTATCAACGTGCATTGCAAGTCTTTCCTGGCATTCCTTGATGTATGTTATCACCTCTTCGGTTTTTGATTCCTGAACAGATGTCAATAGCCTGCCAATATCTTTCCAAAGTTCTTCTGCAACTCTGCGAATCTCCGGGTTTGCAATGATGGTCTCTATTAATTCTGGTGATTCAGTCATGATGCTTTCTGCCAATGTCTTTTGAACTCTAAAAGTCGTCCCCGACATCTTTTCTGTGAGATTCATCTTTTCATCCTTTGAAATAATGTTTGCAAAAACCAAATTCATCAAGTGTGTTAATCCTAAAATCACTGCAATTTTTTTGTCATGTTCGGCCGCATCGATTGTAACAAAGTTTGCCCCCTCAAACAATGTTTTGGCAACTGTCAGTTCCTTTTTGGCATCTTTGATTGGGACTGAGATAATATTCTGACCCTTGATTGTTTTGATTCCAGGACCGAACATTGGATGAATGCAGATGGGATTGATCTTTGCTGGCATTTTTGCCAATGATGACGCCACTTTGGATTTTTCAGATGATATCTCAATAAGATATGTTCCGCGCTTCATCTCTTTGGCTATCAGTCTGATTATTTCCGGGGTTCTTCTGGTGGGTGTACACAGAATTACATAATCTGCTTTTAAAATTCCCCCAACTAGGGACTCTGATATTATAATGTCCTTGCCTGTTACCTTGTTCTCTGAATCATATCCCGTCACTGCAAATCCTTTGCTTGCAAAATATTTTGAAAACCACTGCCCCATCTGGCCCCCGGCACCAATTATTGTAATGCCCTTCATTGATTATCCCTCATCATACTATCTAGTATGTCCATTCCCTCCCTTAATGTCTCTTCGTTTTGACATGCTGCTGATAGTCTGATAAAATTCCTGTAATCCCCAAATCCCTCTCCTGGAGCCACTGCCAAGCCCTTCTCTAACGCGTTATTGGCAAATTCAACTCCGTCAAAACCATCTTGATTGATTCTTGCAAATAGATACATTGCCCCGTCAGGTCTGATAAAATCCAATCCAATCTCTGCTGCTTTCTGTGACAATATATCTAGTCTGTTTTGCACAGTATTAGCATTATCGGTCGTATCTGCCTCAATGGCCTTCATGGCTACGTACTGGATTGGTTCTGAGACATTTGTAAGACATAATGCCTGCAATTTTGCCATTTTTTCAATAATCTTTGAATCTGCTATGCCGTACCCGATTCTAAATCCCGTCATTGCATGTGATTTTGAGAATGATTGCGTCACTATGCTTTTCTCATAATTATAACTTAGAATGCTCTTCCAGTTGGCATTTGCATATTGTGAATAAATCTCATCACTTAGCACATAGAGATCATTGCTTCTTGCTAGATTAATCACGCCGTCTTGTAACTCCTCATCCAGTATTTTTCCTGTGGGATTGTTTGGATAATTCATAACAATCATCTTTGTACTTGAATTGATTGCATTTTTGATCTGCTCTAATGAGGGTTCCCACTTTTCCTCAAATGTTGTATTGATAGTCCTGACTTTGATTCCTGAATTTAATGCACAGTCCTTGTACGCAGGCCATGCAGGCTCGATTACTATCATCTCGTCTCCCGGATTCAAAAGAGTTGTAATTGCCGTAAAGATTGAGAATCTTGCACCGGGGCTTACAATTATGCTGTCCTGCAAAATATTCACGTTGAATTTTTCTGATACATGCCTTGCAAGTGCCTCTCTAAATACTGGCAGCCCTTTGGCCTGACCGTATCTTAAAAATCCCGTATCAAACACTTTTTCCAATGCGTCCTTGACAATTTTTGGCGGTAAAAAATCCGGTTCCCCCACTTCCATATGGATGATTCTTTTGCCCTGCGCTTCTAGTGATTTGGCTTTTAGAAAGACTGAAAGATGTGTCTGTTTGTTCCTTGACTGCACTCTGATTGATTCATGTAAAAGAAAATTCAAGAATCTTATGGAAATTCCCTCATCTAGTTTGATGTCTTTTGACAGTGAGACTATCTTGTTCCTCAAGATCTCCTCTCTTGCCTCGTCTGTCACCTCTTTGCCGATGTTTTTTTTGACTTGGCCTATCTCCCTTGCAATATCCGTTCTGGTCTTTAACAGCTCTATCATTTTTAGAGTGACCTCATCCATTCTGTGTCGAAGCTCGCTGATATCTGACATCTTATAGAACCGGTTTGATTGCTCCTGAAATGAGTGCGTGATCCGCTATTGTCAATGCTACAAGTGAATCGACTACCGGCGGGGCTCTGGGAACAACGCATGGGTCATGTCTTCCCCTGACTTGCAGAATCGTCTCTTTTTTTGTTTTAATGTCAACTGTTTTTTGTTTTTGAGCAATCGATGATGCTGGTTTGAACGCTATTCTCATAGTGATTGGCATTCCGTTTGAGAGGCCCCCGAGAATTCCCCCTGATCTATTCGTCTCTGTAACTATCCTTCCCCTTTTTACAGTGTACAGGTCATTGTTTTCTGAACCGTAACGTTCTGATCCTTCAAATCCTGAACCGAACTCAATTCCTTTTACAGACGGAATTGAAAAAATTGCCTTGCTTAAATCTGATTCCAACGAATTAAAAATCGGCTCGCCTAATCCCACTGGAACGTTTGTTGTAACTGACTTGATTATTCCTCCAAGTGAATCCCCCATTCTTTTTGCATGCAGAATGCTCTCCCTCATGATTCTCGCTGTTTTGATCTCCGGACACCTGACCTCGTTTTTATAAATCGAATCGATCATTTTATCATTGAATTCCCTCTCCATCTTTACTTTTCCAATCTGTGTTGTAAACGAGTTTGTCTGAATGCCCAATGATACTCTGAGTAATTTTCTTGCAATAGCTCCGCCCATTACATGGGTCGCAGTCAGTCTCCCGGAAAATCTTCCCCCTCCCCTGTGATCATTATAGTGATTATATTTCGTCATGGCCGGATAATCTGAATGTCCGGGTCTCAGTTTTGTCTTCAAATCCTCATAATCCTTTGATTTCTGATCAGCGTTCCAGATGACCATTGTAATTGGTGCACCAGTTGTGTGACCTCTGAATACTCCTGAAATAATTTCAACAACGTCTCCTTCTTTTCTCTGAGTTGAAATCATGTTCTGACCCGGCCGTCTAAGATCCAGCATCTTTTGAATGTCTTTCTCATCAATCTCTAGTCCTGCAGGACATCCGTCCAAAACTGCCCCAATTGATCTTCCATGACTTTCACCAAAACTTGTCAAAACAAGACGCTGACCAATAGAACTTCCCGGCACATACTATCAAGGTTAATCCATGTTTATAATTCCTCATTCTGATATTTACCGGTGCATACATTGATTATTCACTTGATCCTCACGACTGTTTAAAAATTATATTATTATTGATTAAAACATGAAATAATTATAATATATTGTTAAATACCATGATAACGTATATGATATATGCAAAATCATGCAAATTATAAAGAATAATTTGCGTGGCCCTGCGAAAAACACATGTTATCTGCGCAAGAGCGTTGTGGGTGAGGAGAATGCTTTTCACCCTATACAGGGTCACGCCTTTTATCAACTAGAATATTTTTTGAAAAATAATTTTAATCCACAGTGGTGATCTCTGCACCGAGTTGATTCATCTCTTTGATAAAATCCGGATACGATACCCCGACTGATTGAGGATCTGAGACGGTACAGTCACCTACATACATTCCTGCAATACAGAATGCCATGAATAACCTGTGATCCTCCTCGGATACCAGATCAGCTCCTGAAATATTCTGGGATGTTTCTAAAATCATGCCGTCTTTTCTTTCCTGAATCGTGATTCCAAGTTTTACCAGCTCCCTTGAAATTATTGCAATCCTGTCTGTCTCCTTGAGTCTTGCGTGTCCCACATTGAATATTTCAATTGGGGCAGATGAACATAATGCCAAAATTGCAAGCGGTGGGAGAAGATCCGGCGAATTACTCAAATCAAACCTTCCACCTTTTAGTTTTTCAGGCGATTTTATTTTGATCTGCCCATCATTTATGATGATCTCAACTCCCAACTGCTCCAAGATGTCGATGAATACTTTGTCCCCCTGGGGCAGATTGTCAAAGCCGCCACGTATTGTAACGTCCTCCCCCCCGTTTAGAACAGCGGCAGAAAGAAGAAGGGCAAGACTGGAAGAATCTATTGGAACAGTAAACGCAGTTTTTTTATAGATTTGCGGGGATACGCTGTATCTTTTGTATGGGATTCGCGTCTGTACTGTCACCCCAAACTTTTCCATTGTAGCAATTGTTACATCAAGATATGGTTTTGATACTAGATTCCCCTCGATGGTCAGATCGATTCCCTTTTCAGTTAATGGTGCACAAATTAATAGTGCGGAGATGAACTGGCTGGAAAGATTCCCCGGAATTCTTATCTCCCCTCCTCTGATCTTCCCTTTGATCTTAATTGGCGGCTTTCCATTAGTTGAACTGCTGCACTGTGCCCCCATACTTGATAGTGCATCCAAGAGGGGCTGCATGGGTCTTTGCTGCAAACTTGAATCCCCAGTCAACGTAAACTCCTCAGAGTACAGACTAGCAATTCCTGAGGCGATTCTAATTGTAGTGCCGGAGTTTCTAGCGTCGATTACAGGTATTTTGAGGCTGCCTATCTTTATTGGATTTTTGATAATAACTGATGAATCCGTGGGTGTAATCACTGCCCCGAATCTCTTGCAGGCGTCAATTGTCGCCTTTGTATCTGCTGAAAGCAGAACATTCTCGACTCTGCTGTCTTTTCCGGCAAGTGATGCCAGAAAAATTGCCCTGTGCGTATAACTCTTGTTTGGAGGGCAGGTTATCTGTCCTGAAATTTTTGATCTCTTAATTTTACACTTCATGGACTTCGGCCTTTTTGTTGTTGACTTTTGAAACGATAATGCTTCCCTCCAATGCCGAGAATGTTTTTTTGACTGCTGACTCGTTCTCTTTTTTTGTGATTGCGGCAATTGATGGTCCGTTGCCAGAAACTGATGCTCCAAGTGCCCCTCTCTCAATTAGCTCCGTAATTATTTTGGGTTCGGAATTTAAAATTGATGCAGTAGCCAGCCCGTTTATCGTCATTGCATCCCAATAATCCGCATTTCTTGCCAGTTCCCACGCATCCTCAAAAATGGATGAAAATATCTTGAGTTTTTTTAGGTTGCCTCTTTTTCTATTTTTTGGAATGAATATCACTGCAATCAAGTTGGATGGGCATCTTTCATACCGAATCCTCTTCTTTTTTGCGTTATCTGTAACATTGAAACCCCCGTAATAGCAGGAACATACATCATCATACGCTCCCGTGATGCTGACTTTGGATTCAACTGATGCGTCTATTCCTGCAAGCAGAACAAGATGATCGGCTAATTTTGGTTTGAAGATCTTCGCACATGCCATGGCAACAGCTGAAGAGATGGCGCTTGAACTTTTTAATCCATAACCTGTGGGGATTTCAGAGTCCAATGTAATTGTAATCTTGTTCTGCTCCAAGTCTTTTTTTGAAATTATCTTTTCTACTGTCTTGTTGATTAAACGGGAACTAAGGCTCTTGTTTTTAGACTGTATTGAAATTCCTCTTCCCGGACTAGTCTCCACTGCCACCTCTACCTTTAACTCAATTCCCAAAGTGGCCCCCTTTTGGTTTGCAATTGCATTGACTAATGAAACTGCTCCGTGGACTGTAGCCTTTGCTTTTGCCATCAAAATCCTCCCAACAACGCTTTCTTCATGGCATTATAAGGTGCTTCTATACCGTCGTGCCATATCTCAAATGCTCTGGCTGCCTGGCCTAAAAGCATCTCATAACCATATATTATGACGGCATTTTTCTCCTTTGCTTTTTTAATGAAATCCGTGTTCATTGGCATGTATACAATGTCATACACGATTGTTTTTTTATCAATTTCCTCTAATGAAATTATGCTGGATTCGTTTTTGAGGCCTACTGATGTGGCATTTACAATAATGTCGTAATTCTTTGCCGTATCTCCAATCTCCTCGATCCTGACTGCGTTGGCATCCTCTGCCCCGATCGTTTCTGCAAATTCTGCAAGGCTGGCCGCTTTTTGCAGTGTCCTGTTTGCAATGGTGATACTATCTACATTCTCCTTGGCAAATCCTGCTGTTATTGCCCTTGCAGCTCCCCCCGCTCCAATTAAAAGAACGCTGGTTCCCCTGATGCCCAGCTCCCTTTTCTTAAATGGTTCTAGAAATCCGTCCATATCCGTGTTGTATCCCTTGAGAATTCCGTCTTTGTTTGATACGGTGTTGACTGCACCAATCAAACTGCACGACTCGTCAACCTTGTCCAGATATTTCATCATCTCTATCTTGTGTGGGATTGTAATGTTGAAACCATCAATCCTGATTTTTTTTAATCCTGCTATTCCCTCCTCCAACTCTCCCTTGGGAATTCTGTATGCGATGTATGATGAATCCAGGTTCAATTCCCTAAATGCCGCACTGTGAATGTTCGGTGACAGTGAATGATCAATAGGATCTCCAATTACTGCAAATGATTTACCCATTCTCATCTTTTAGAGTATTATGATTGATTTAAACTCAACATATTGTGTCATTTTTTTAAATTGGTGGTTTTTTCCACTTTATTTGTGCTGAATTATTCTGGGATTGCCGCTTTTACTGGTGAGACTCCAGATACATGCCTAAAACATGCACATATCTTTAATTCTGCCTTGTACAAAGACAAGATCGTTTTTCCTTTAATGTGTCAAATTTCATATCTGCGGTGGGCTGTATCTTGCAACCGGTTTTAGAATGATAATTCATTTTTTTTCATCTACTGACTTTTCTGCCTTGATCTGCTAGTTGATTCTACTGAGATCTTTTTTATCATTTCCAATGTCACTGCATTCTCTGATCTTTTGAGGATCAAATCTCACTTTAACACGGTCTGGTTTTGTAGGGTGATTTTTAATATTTTTTTGCTTGTTTTGCCGGTGCCTGCAATGAAGACCCATGTTTTGTATTTTATTTTTCCAAGATGTACTCGTCAGAAACTTCCATTCCAAAGTGCCTGCCTGTTGCCGGTTTTGAATGAACCATCACAGTATCCCCCTTTTTTAGATGTGTAACTGAAACCAGCTGTCCATTTGACTTTACAAATCGAATCGTTTCTGCATCCTGGGCAATAATTCCGCCTGTCTCCCCCCCCACCATGGCTTTTATCATCAACATTGGCCTGCGCTCAATCTTTGATCTTCCGACAGTAACCCTTCTTGCCTTTCCCTTTGAATCAAGAATCAGTACTTCAGAACCGGTCTCTACCTCTGAGAGATAGCTTGTTGTTCCATCCGGTGACAACGTATAGCAATGAATCGCACCTGCGTTTACCCTAAACGGTCTTGGTGATGTAAATGATGATCCTACTGATTCATTGTGAACCAGAAACAAAAAGTTTGATCTGCTGCCAATCAGCATTCCCTCGCCCCTCTCAAGCATGGATGCAGTATCTACACAAACCCGTTCCCCGTCCCCGACCTCTTTAATTTCCGTAATCTTTGCCGGCATCATCTCGAAACTCTTTGTTCCCATGTATATCATGACTTTGCGAACTTCGCTAATCGACGAGGTGCTAAAGATTACGCCGTCGACTCCCACCTCCAGGATTGAAAACATCTTTCTGACTTCCTTGGGTGTTGTAGCTATGGCGAAGATTTTGGTGTGAATCTTATGCAATTTTGCAATAATGTTCTCTAGCGGGATTATTTTCCAGTCTTTTACCTCGATTATCACAAAATCCAATCCTTTTTTGGCTGTGTTGAGAACGTCCTCAATGTCCGAGTTTGATAGAATTTGGAACCTTCTTCCAACTTTTTTTCCTCTTGGTTTTGATCCCTCTTTTTCCAACACCACATAGTCTGCAGCACCGGAGGGAAACACCGTTTGGAGTTTGGTTTTTTTCTTGTTTATTTTTTTTGGATCAAGATACACCATCCTGATTCCCTCATCCTCCAACTGGGGAAGAAGTTTTACTAGCTGTGCCTGTGACACTTTGGGTGAAATTATTAACTCTCCTGATTTATTCAATTCTTTTCATTGCTTCCTTTGCGGTTCCTTTTCTGAAGATTATTTCAGCTAGTGCCCCTACCATCTTTTCAGGTGTTTTATGTGCAAAGATGTTTCTGCCGTATGTGACTCCTTTGGCGCCTGCAGTCATTGCATCCTCTGTCATCTGAAGAATGTCTAAATCTGTTTTAGCTTTTGGTCCTCCGGCAATTACAATTGGAACCGGCGTGCTTTTTACAATCTTTGCAAACGAGTCAACATCCCCCGTGTATAATGTCTTTACAATATCTGCACCGCACTCTGCCCCGATTCTTGCAACATGTGCAACAGTTTCCGGATCATGCGGATTTTTGATATTCTCCCCCCTCGGATACATCATTGCCAAAAGCGGCATTCCCCATTTGTGGCATTGTTCTGCAGTCATCCCGAGCTGCTCTAGCATTTCTGGTTCCTCCTTGCCTCCTATGTTGATGTGTAGTGAAACTCCATCAGCCCCCATGGCCGCTGCCTCTTTTACAGTTCCAGTTAACATTTTGCGATTAGGTGTTAATGATAATGACGTACTGCTTGAAAAATGAACTAAAACCCCTACCTTGGTCGGCCTTGGCAATGCTTTGAGAATTCCTTTGTTGATAATTACACTGGTCAGCCCGTGTCTTTCGCATCTGTAAATCGTTGATGCTGGGTCTTCCAGGCCTTCGATGGGACCATTTGAAATGCCGTGATCCATTGGAATGCAGAGCATTCTTCCTTTTCTGAGAATTCGATCGAGTCTGATCTGATTTCCTGATACCATGATTTAATTTGATCTTTGTGCCCTACTTAAAAATAACGTGTTTATACGTGCCTTGGAATTTGGCATGGATATAACGTCTAATGCCTTGTCATTTTTGGTGGAATGGAGCTGTTTGGTATGTTGATGACGTGATGATGCTGATATGGCAGAATATGGGCTGGGAACAGATCAGTATGTGCGTTACAGCAGTAGCAGTTCTAAACAAGTGTGTGGGGAAGGAATTGCCATCCCCCTTACTGCAATTTGAGGAAAAGGCAGGAATATGCATTTGGCAGCAGGTATCAAACACACAGGATTTCATCATAAATTCAGCAAACCGTGCCCTGATGATAATTAGACAACAACTTAGCAAAGGATTAAAGTAATCTAGACATGAAAATAGTGTTGAATTATTTAAAAAGATGACACATGGTTGTTATCTGATGGATAATTGGGTGTGATGAGACGGTGGCTGTATGATTGATGATTACCCCACTAAAACCTCTGACCCTATTAATTCATGATTTACCAAATCAAAATACACCAAATTTTATACAACAATTGACATTTCAAGATATACATGTATTTCATAATATGATTTTGTGAAACTTGATCTTGATCTTACGCTGCAAATTTTAGAAAAAGTAGGCATTTACTCAAATCGCTTTTCTATCCCTGAACCTCAGACCCTCCTAACTACCAAAGAAGTACTGGATGCACCAAAAGAAATGACTGAGGGTAGGAGAACTTCGGCATACAAGTATTATGGAGTGTCATATCTTCAGCATAATCTGGTGTTCATTAATGTCCGAAAAATTCCTGATGAGAAGACTTTGGAGAACACCATAGTTCATGAATTAATTCACATGCGATTCCCGTATCTTGCACATGGAAAGAGATTCAACAAATTAGTTAGGCAGGGTCTCAGGGGAAAATCATTTCCACCCTATAGAAAAAGAAACAAGATCTCTGCTATTTGATTTATATTTCCCAGACTTGGGCAAGCTGAGTATACTATGGAAATAGCTGAAATTCTGCCCTTTATCGCAGGTCTTGCATCATTCTTAGTCGCAGGTGGGCTGGTTCTATGGATTACCAAACAACCCCCTGGAACAAAAGAAATGATGGATATTTCTAATGCCGTCAAAGAAGGGGCATCGGCATTTCTAAGAAGGGAGATGAAAATTATTATTCCAGTTGCAGTAGCATTATCGGTAATTATTGGAGCATTTCTTCAACCCTCAAACGGATTGGCATTTGCAGTAGGTGCAACATTATCTGCAGTAGCGGGAGTTATTTCATTAAAAATTACAGTAAAGGCCGCAGTTAGAGCTGCAAATCTTAGTGGTTCTGGTCTTGGAAAGACATTTGCCATGGCCTTTAGAGGAGGAGCCACAGTTGGTTTGGCAGTTCCGGCAATGGCTCTGCTGGCAATTACTGGGCTTTATCTTATTTTCCCTGATCCAATCACGATTGCAGGCGTTGGAATTGGAGCTAGTCTAATTGCATTATTCATTAGAATTGGCGGCGGTATTTTCACAAAGGCAGCAGACATGGGCGCTGACTTGGTGGGAAAAGTCGAGGCAAATATTCCTGAAGATGATCCTAGAAATCCTGCAACCATTGCAGACAATGTGGGGGACAATGTTGGCGATGCAGCAGGAATGGGCTCTGATATTTATGAATCTTATATCGTTACAATTCTTGCGGCACTCTTAATTGCAGCATTGATTGGTGCACCCAATTTCTTCCTTTATCCTATCCTAATTGGCTCATCTGGAATGATTGCGTCAATCATCGGTGTTGTAATAGTCGGTTCTAAGAATGTTACAGATGTGATGAAGCCGCTTAATCGTTCATTTTATGTCTCAGCTGTAATTGCAATTGGATTAAACTATGTCTTTATAACACAATTCATCGGAGATTCCCCCACGTCGTACGCATTGTTTGGTACAACTGTCATTGGCGTGGTTCTCGTACCAATTATTCAAAAAATCACTGATACCTATACAAGTTACAAGCAAAAACCAGTCATTGAAATCGCAGATTCTGCAAAATGGGGCTATGCATCATTGACATTAATGGGAATAATCAAAGGAATGCAGTCAACGGGACCATTCATGATTGCACTTGTTGTTGCAATCATTATATCTTACAGCATTGCATCCGGGGCCGCCCCTGAAGGTGCAGACCCTGTACTTTATGGAATATTTGGCACTGCCATGACTGCAATGGCCATGCTGAGTTTGGCAGGAATTGTTCTAAGTATTGATGCATTTGGACCAATTGCTGATAATGCAGGCGGTATTGTTGAGATGACTGGAATGGGTGAGGAAAATCGCAAAGTCACTGACGAAATTGACGCCGTAGGAAATACTACAAAAGCAGTTACCAAAGGATTTGCAATTGCCAGTGCCGCCTTGGCTGCCTTGGCCATGATTCAGGCATTTCAATTTGAAGCAGCACATGTTTTCGAGGGTGTGCTGGATTTAGATTATAGCTTGACAAATCCTGCAATCGTAGTCGGATTACTTATTGGCGGTTTAATTCCATTTATCATTACAGGCCAACTAATTAACGGCGTATCACGCGCTGCCGGAAAAATGGTTGATGAAGTTAGACGTCAATTCAAAGCAGACGCTGGAATTCTTAAAGGAACATCAAAACCTGATTATGCCAAATGCGTAGATATTGCAACTGTTGCATCAATTAAAGAGTTGTACAAGCCGGCGCTTGTCGCAATCCTTAGTCCAATTATTTTAGGAATCTTACTGGGTCCGACTGCAGTAGCGGGATTACTAATGGGCTCTGTAGTTACTGGAATTCTACTGGCATATCACCTGGCAAATACCGGCGGTGCATGGGATAATGCAAAAAAACTAGTTGAAATGAGGGGTGAAAAAGGCTCCGAAGTGCACAAAGTTGCAGTTGTTGGGGATATCATAGGTGATCCTTACAAAGACACTGCAGGCCCTGCACTTAACACTGTGATCAAGCTATTAAACACAATTGCAATTGTTTTCGTATCTGCATTTGTAGCAATAATTACCATCTAATCTTCCTCAACAATCAGTGTCATATCCAATTCATCAATTTGAGCTTGAATCGCTTTTCTTAAAGTCGAGTTATGAGTACTACAAAATTTGAAATAGTTATCTGCGGTTTGAAAACATCCGCAAATCCATTTTGTTTTTTTGTCACCCTCAACTGTCCATTTTGAATATTTGTTCTCAGACATACAAACCCTAAATCGTTTAATCTAAAAAAGATGTCTTTGAATAAAAAAGAAAATGATTAAGGACAGCCTTCCATCTTTTGGATAAAGTAGCCTTTTTCCTTAATTGCCTGCTCTACAGGCTCTGGTGCTCCCTGTGAATGACAGAACTGACATTCGTTTGTAGTCATTTCTGTTTCTCCCTCACCGACTGATTGTAGCCATTCTTTACCATATGTTATGGCCTTGTCGTGATCTTTTTCACCCGTAATTACATCAAAGTGCATGGTATGACCATCTGCCGCTTTGACATAAGTGTCGTATACGTGAATTTCCATAAATTCAATTAAAAAAAGGGTTTTAATAATATATTCCCACAGATTGGATATACACCACAATGCGCAGAGACTTGTCATTTTGGGGGAATGGAAATGTTTAGTGTATTAATGACGTGTCTGCTGAGCTGGTAAAAGACGTGGTTGGGAATCGAGGATTCGATATACAAACTGATGTGAGGGGATGTCCTCTTACCTGATCGCATGTCTTATGTTTATATGAGGATATTTTTTTCTATAATACATGTCCCTAGGTAATCTACCTGAAGGATTTTCTTTAAAATTCGGTGCAAATTCTCCATCTAGTTCTGTGACTGATATTTTTTTAAAAACTGCAACTACTCCTACCTTTCCATTTCTACATATTAAACTCAAAAAAAATGATTCATCTGATGATACAAATCTAGAAGCTTCAGTTAATCCAAAATTATATGAATTAATTAAAAAAACCTTGTTCACAGATGAGATATTTCTTTATACTTCAAATGGTTTACCATTTGGTAATTGGGCTTTTGATATGGTGGTTGGAATGAAAGTTCTAATCAATCTAAAACTTTTTGAATCATTTGGTACATGGATCTCTCAATCAAGAACATGTTTGGCAACTTTACTGTCCAATAAAAAATATGAACCTACGTTTAAATTAGAATCTGCCAAAAAAACTTCTGAAGAGATATTGAAATCTCTTAATATTTTTGATGACGTAAATAAACAAGAGATCATTTTTATGGCTGCACAAGAAGCACTAAAAGAAAAATCCATGGATTCCAATACATTGATTTACAGACTATCCATGGCGATATATCATTCTAAACCTGATTTTAATTCTTCATTGATAAATGCAATAGATGATCCTAGCGGCACTTATTTTCTTTTAATTAAGAGTAAAATATTTGAAAAAAACCAAGAACATTTCTCTGAAATGATGGAACTTCCATTGGATCTGAGAATACAAGTTGTCAAGGTTCTAGTTTCATTTATTATTGCCGTTTATGCATATTACAAGGTGATTGAATGACTGAAAAAGAACAAGCTTCACAAATAAAAGAATCTTTAACATTTGATACTGTGAATGATCTTGATTATGACAACACTTATTTCCCTAGTACAGAATCTTCTGATGGAATAGATACTAAGATTTTTCGAAGTATTATTAGTGCCAGTCTTGTTGGAATGACATTACCCAGAATATATTCAAACCCTAGATTATTACAATCTGATGAACTTACAATCAAATCTATTGTCAACAAAACGTTAAGTGAAAATATGCCCATATTTGAGAAAATAATTTCTTCAATGATTGATCATAAATTAAATAATTTGAGATCCAATCCACCATCTACAATTAATCCTACTGAAATTCCTGTTGAATTTGAAGATGTGATAGTTGCCAGTCTTTCACCGTTAACCTTTATCAAAAAAATATCTTATTCCAAATACAATTCAACAATAAAATTAATTGTCATACATGATGAATCAGATAATCTGAAAGCATTTGATATGATTGAAGATGCAATAATTGCTCTGGAAGATAAAATGCCAGATTATTCTATTGAACCGTGGATTTTACATGAATCTGAGGTACAAGATTCTTTCCTGTCACAAACAAAACAACTGTATTAAATTAATTGCCATGTCTAGTTTTCAAGATTCCCAAAGCGTACATGATAAAGAAACCAGTGATTTTTTGCATACTGCAAATCCTACATATCATGACTGGGAAATTATAACATTATTTTATTCAGCACTTCATAAAGTTGACAAATATTTTATTGATAATGGAATTTCAAAGCCGGACAAACATAAAGAAAGAAATAATTTAGTTAAAATTCATTTAAAAGCTATTTACAGTTCATACCATAAACTTTCTTCATTAAGTCATAGAGCAAGATATACTGTTGGAGCTAATATTCCTCACAATGAATTAAAACATGCTCAAAATCTTTTTGATCAAATAAACACAGTTCTTTGATAACTGGATTAAATTTTAAGTAATTATTGTGACAATCAAAAGTTCATGAGGTCAGTTGGAACTCTAGATATTTTTCAACATTCTGGCAGAATCACATCCTTCTAAAATATTCGCAAACACGATACGTCATATCTGAGACAGATGTATGATATTCTGAGACTGGTAATATTGCTTTACCTGATGACACCATTTTTCTACTGCATTCAAATCAGGAGTGACCCCTGTTGTTGATTTGATAAGATTGATCTCAAAAACTTTTGCGTGTCACTACTACTATATCACATTTGACTTTAGAGACGATACCAAAAATGTCCGAATCTACTGCAACAAGAAAGAATTCAAGAGTACAGACGAAAACATCCAAAAGACAAAACAAAAATGGTATGAATGCAAGATGACCTGCATGCAAGAACAGGTGGATTGCAACAAAAACTGTTAGTGTAGAACATAATACAATCTGATGACGTGGTATGCTCTGTCTGTATATATCGTGGTTCATGACAGCATGGTTTTTTCATGCTTTTTTGTGATCATCGCAGTCAAATAACCTGCTATCCTCCTTCCAGATCCTAGGCAGTCTACTTTTCGTGCAACAGAGAAAAAACTATGTGATAAAGATTTATCAATAACTGAGAAATATTATTCATAGAATTGGCACAAATCACACAAAACCCCATAGCATATACGCTAAAAGAAGTGCCAATAGGACAGGTGACTGCATGGGACGAGGCTCAGGCAAGAAAATTAGACCTTACAGATATTGACTCTTTGGCAAAATCCATAGCATCTGAAGGACTGCAAAACCCTCCAACTGTTCAAAGAGATGGACCCAACTCCTATCTGCTAATGGCAGGCCAGCGAAGGCTTGAGGCTTTGAAAAAACTAGGTTCCAAAACAATCCCCGTACTTGTACTATCAGCTAAGAGCTCGTGTGATATACCTGACGCAAAGGCAGTATCCATAATTGAAAATATTCATAGAAAGAACATGTCTATGGCAGAGATAATATCCTCCTGCCAGTTCCTAGTGGAAAAAATGGGAAAGGCGGAAACTGCCAAAACCCTGGGGATCAGTAAAAAAACACTGCGGGAGTATCTTGGGTTTGGTGCAGTGCCATCTAGTATCAAAGAAATGGTGCCAAAGACACTCTCCAAAAGAGACGCAATCCGTATATGTAAAACCATTCCAACTGAATCAAAGGCCGTTGAGATTATCAACCGTATCTCAAAGTATGATGCCGTGCAGAAAAGGCGGTATATTGACGCACTAGAAAAACTGGGAAGCGATTCTACGCATTCAGAGATTCAAAGGATGGCAAGCCAATTCAGGGCAAGACAGAATCTGTCTGTGAAAATATCCAAAAACCAGGCAAAGGGGCTATCCAAGATATCTCGGGAAAACAATCTAGAGCCTGCAGAGTTTGCACAGAAAATAATTGTAAATTATTTGTCAAACAAAGGATTCAAGTAATTTACAGACAATTTAAAAATATTTTAAAAAAGTACCGCAATAGATTGACAGCGTACTACCAAACACCATTGAAAAACGGATTAAATGCCCAACAAAGATTATTCTGAAAAACACAGTACTTGGAATATCATAACAAAATAAAGGAACTTGATTTTTATTCAAGTTTTAATGTGTCACATAACAAGTCATGTGAAATATTCTGTGCTGGAAACAATGAAACACTGGAAACGACAATCATGACATTTTAAAAAACAAGGACATCATTGTTCATGTAATGGACTGGCTCGTACTGCAAGCAACACTGTAAAAGGAATTTGGAAAAATTCCCCCAAAAATACAAAATTCCATACACTGCAATCTCTTTGAGGAAAACAAACAAGTTAAACTATGATGTGTTTATTGAGGGAGGCTGAGCGTTATTGTTCCCGGATTGATTGATTGACCCCCTCAAAAACAAAGCCATTCCAAGATGGTTGTTCTTAAGGGCATTAACCGTGCATCAAATATGTTAAAAGCCAAGCTTGTAAACTAGAAATCATTCAAAAACAAAAGATTGGATGATTTTATCAAAGTAAATATGAATAATCAGACTGGAATTCTTGAAAATAACTCGTGAACTTTTGATTGTACATACCTTGGAGAAAAAACTCTGGATGGAAAGACACAAAAAAAACATTTTTTTGATCCGGCACGAGTCTCATTATCACTCGATTGGAATCTCTATAATGTCTGATTTGAGCAGATAGGCTCTAAAATTCTTATTAATTCCAGAATAAATTATCCATGCAACCGGGTTGCTTTGCATGAATTTTTTATCAGTATTTGACGGATATGCCTCTGATTCTGGATGTGAGTGAAATATTCCTATAACCTTCATTTTTTTCTCCTCGGCAATCCTGTAACCTTCTATTAGCTGCTCATTTGAAATTGTAAAGCTTGTTGGAGATTTTTCAATATTTTCTGTTAAAAATAACTCTAAAACTTTGTCATTTTTACCAAACAGAATCGCACATGACTCATTAGGTTTCTGATTCTCTGAATATTCTGATAGAATTTCTTTGTCTGCTTTTGATAGTTTAATTTTATGCAAGTCTATTCTACGTTAACAGTTCCCACCATCCATGGATGGAGCGTGCAGAAATAGTCAAATGTTCCTGCATCCGTAAATGTAAATTCAAAAACATCTCCAAATTCCATCAACTCTGAATCAAAAATGCCATCTGTCTCTGGTGCCTTTCCTGATGATACGGTATGTGTTATATCTGCATTATCCCATGCCACTGTAGTTCCAACAGTGATGTCCAATGTTTCTGGGTCGTAGTATATTTTCCCCTCTTCAGGAATTCCAGCCCCTTTAGGAATTGTAACTTTGGTTGGCTCTTTTGGCGCCTCAATTACTAAAGATGCAACCATCCAAGGATGTACAATACACAGATATTCGTATTCCCCTGCTTCCAAGTCACTTGTATCCAAGGAAAATATTTCACCGGCATTAATTATACCAGAATCAAATGTTTCTCCATAATCACTCGCACTAGTTACGGTATGTACAGCAATGTCTGCGTTGGTCCATTCAATAACATGTCCCTGTGGAATGACAGCTACATCCGGGGAATAATCCGGATTCCCCTTTTGATCTGAACCTGCAAGAATTTCAATTGGAAATATCGGTCCTGATGATGACGGTGATGATGATGATGATGATGCAAGATCCTCCGGTTCCTCTATTTCCACCTGTTGCGGAATCATATACGTATCAGGGGCTGAGAAAATTCCAAATGAAACCCACATGATGATTCCCATTGCCGATGCAATTGATACAATTGCGCCTATTGGTTTTACAATTGTAGGATGCTTCATTGCTAGATATGCAATCACGATTGCGGGGAATGCAATTCCCATTAAAATTCCAGCTATTGTAACTGTATAATTTGATGTATTCATAGTCATGGCATACATTCCAAATCCCAGTGCTATGGATATAATCACCAGAGTCGTTGCTTTGGCCCTATTACTGGTGGAAATCCCCCCATCCAAGATGCCTGCTGCAAGGAAGATTAGCCCGATAAACATGGTCAGCCCTGTTAGTGCATGCATGCCATCGATGAATGTGTGAGCAATACCTGCATATGATATCGTGAGCCCAGCTAATCCTATAGCTGTCAATCCCATCCCTGGCATCATTAGGTCCCAATTACTCATTTAAGATAGCTGATAGATCTGAGATACTTATTCCTTGCGAAATATGTGGATCCAGACGAAGAAATTAAATGGCTTTGGAATGGAATAGAAGAAATTGGGATTTAATGAAATATTGGAGATATCCAAACCACGAATTGTCGTTCTTTTAGTAATTACCGCAGTTACATCCATGTATGCTGCAGGTAAGCTGGTTCCCGGTGTCCCTGATCTGAATTACTGGTCATATCTGCATATTGTTATTGCAGGCGCACTAGCATCTGCCGGCTCTAGTGCACTTAATCATTATTATGATAAAGACATTGATCCTAAAATGACTAGAACTAGCACTAGACCCATTCCCTCGGGTAGGATGTCTGCATCAAATGTTCTGATATATGGGCTGGCTGTAAGCTGCATCTCTGTAATTTATGGATTCTTTGCATTAAATGCAGTCTCTGCGTTTTTTATTGCTGTTGGAATCTTTTCATATGTTATAATTTACACAGTTTGGCTAAAACGAAGAAACACATCAAACATTGTAATTGGCGGTATTGCAGGCAGTGCCGCGGCTTGGGCAGGATGGTCCGCTGCTACCGGAAGTATGGATTTACTGGGATTCCTGGTGGGCTTTTTGGTTTTTGTTTGGACACCTTCCCACTTTTGGTGCCTTGCCATGAAAATTAAAGATGAATACGCACAAGCTAAAATTCCGATGCTTCCAGTTGTCATTGGAATGCAGAAAACATCCAAGTTTATTTTAGGCAATACGCTAATTTTAATTCCGTATTCCTTGACACTTTCACTGATTCCAGATGGCATGGGAATTGTTTATACTGTCATTGCAATAGTTTCCGGTGCATTGATGCTTGTATATCATTACAAATTAACAAAGAATCCTACATCCGAGTTTGCATGGAAGGCATACAAAGTTACCGCACCTTATCTTACAATAATTTTTATAGCTGTTGCATTGGATGCGGCATTTCACATTCCCTTGTTCTAAAATTTATTTATCTATGCCTGGGAAGCTGGCTTCATAATCCTTTTCCATGGTTTCTTTTATCTGCTCATCGACTTTATCGACTTGTTTTTCCACCATGACAATTTCTATTATGCGCTCATCCTTGGTAACCCATGAAACTGTGATGAGACCAAGAATCTCCAAATCCAAAAGGATTTTGTTGAATCTATCATCTGCAATTGTATAGCCCTCTTTTACAAGACTCTTGAAAAGTTCAACATCCGTTAAGCGATTTGCCTCCTTGATCTTGTCAAATACTGTATTTCTTATTGGTATTGCCATTTTTTATCCGTAGAATGATTTATCTCCTGTCTTGGGTACCACGTTAGATATACTTTCCTTTATCGTGTTGTACCATTGATCCACCTCTTTTGTAATGGACGGTCTTACATGTTTCAAACTATTTGCAAAGTCACGGCTTGAAATCTTTGAGGCTTTGTTTCTCATTGCTTCCACTGCCGCTTCCCTGCATAATGATGCCAAATCTGCCCCAGAATAATTCTGAGTAGCCACTGCTATCTCTTGCAACTTTACATCACCTGCCAATGGCATCTTGCGTGTTAAAATTTTGATAATGTCCAGCCTGCCTTTTTCATCAGGCGGAGTCACATAAAGCACCAAGTCCAATCTTCCCGTTCTGAGTAGAGAATTATCCAAGACATCCGGACGATTTGTAATTCCAATGACTACCACTCTTGATGAAATACCCTCCTCGATCTCAGTTAACAGCTGACTGAGGATCGTTTCACCTGTTCCACCCTCCCCTGATTTGAAACGGGCAATGGAATCTAATTCATCAAATATCACTACACATGGTGATGATGATTTTGCCTTTCTAAAAATCTCCCTTACTGCTTTTTCAGATTCACCCAGCCATTTGGAAAGAATTTCCGGACCTCTGACCAAAATCATATTTGCTCCGGTTTCAGTGGCCAATGCTCTGGCAAGCAGGGTTTTTCCACAACCTGGCGGGCCATAAATTAAAGCACCCTTTGGAGGCCTTATTCCCATCTTTGTAAATTTACTGGGTTCCTTCATGGCCATTACGAGATTATCTGAAAGTGATTTTTTGATATCATCTAGTCCCCCGACATCCTGCCACCATACTTTTGGTCTTTCGACATAAAACTCCCTCATGGCCGTGGGTACCACCTCATGCATTGCATCGTAAAAGTCGATTAGTTTAATCTGCATTGATTGTAATACTTCAGATGGTATTTCCTCTGTCTCAAGATCAATTTCTGGAAGATACCTTCTGATTGATTTTAGTGCGGCCTCCCTACACAGTGACTTGATATCCGCACCCGTATATCCGTGTAATTCTGATGACAAGTCTTTAAGATCAATATCATCACTGATTGGCATTCCTCTGGTGTGAATTTCAAGAATCTCTAGTCTTCCATCTTCATTGGGAACTGAAATCTCAAATTCCCTGTCAAATCTTCCCGGTCTTCTAAGAGCCGGATCCACACTATCTGGCCTGTTTGTCGCACCAAGAACAATGACATTTCCTCTGTCATTAAGACCGTCCATCAATGCTAGTAGCTGGGCGACAACCCTTTTTTCTACATCGCCGTATGCTTCTTCCCTTTTTGGCGCAATGGCGTCAATTTCATCTATGAAAATTATACTTGGGGAATTATCTTTTGCTTCCTTGAAAATCTCTCTTAGTTTTGCCTCTGTTTCCCCATAATACTTGTTCATTATTTCCGGGCCGTTGATTGGAAACATGTTTGCCTCTGATTCACTTGCCATGACTTTTGCAAGCAGGGTTTTTCCACAACCTGGCGGACCGTAAAGTAGGATTCCACTGTGGGGCTCGATTCCCAGTCTTGCAAATAGTTCTGGATGTTTTAATGGCAATTCCACAATCTCCCTCATTGCTTTGACTTCCCGTCTTAAACCTCCCACTTCTTCGTACGTTACCCTGACTTTTCTGTCGACTGAGGTTTCTGTTGAAATATTCAAATTTGTGGTACGGTCAATTTTGACTACTCCTTTCGGAGATGTTTTTGTAATTTTAAAATCCATGGAATTCCCCAGAATCATCACTGAAATCTCGTCACCATGAGTTATTGGCAACCCCTTTAATCTATTTTTAACAAAGTCTGTGAATTCCTTGTCAATTGTAACTGAATCATTGACGGGTGTCAATGAAACTGTTTTTGCAAACTTTGATGTCACTTTTCGAATTTTTACAAAGTCATTTAATGAGGCCCCCACGTTTTTTCTTGTCTGTCCATCAACTCTGATGATATCTGATAATTTCTCGTCCTCATCAACTGGCCAAACAACTGCACAGCTGGATCTTGAACCCATCACCTCAATAATGTCGCCTGGTGTAACCTTGAGAAAATCCATGGCTTCCGGACCGATTCGGGCGCGTTTCTTTCCCACGTCCCGTTGTTTTGCCTCTCCAATTCTCATTTGCAAAGGTTCGTCTTTGCGTGTCAAAAAACCACCTATTTCATGTCAACTGACATTCTACTCATATTGAGAACTTCAAACTCACTTACGCCGTCAATTGATCTTATCGCATTCTCTAGGGCATCACTTTGACCCTCTTTATCTTCTAAAATGAATTCCGCCTTTATGCATTCCAAACCAAATGCCAATGGTTCCTTTGCATGTCTCTTCATTGACATTCCCTCTGGAAGTGAAGTTTTAATGGTCTGGGCTAGTTTATCTAAATCCACTTCCATTCCCTGAGGAAGGATTTTTGTTATAAATAGCAGTTGAGTCATTTTTTATGGTCCCTGAAAGTTACATGCAGTACAAGTATAATCCCTTGCTGCCTCCCTGCAACTTTGACATCTCCAAATTAAATCTTCTCCGCAATTAGGGCAATTGAATTTTACGCATCTATCATTAGGCATAATTGGTCTATGGCAGCAGCTACATGTTGGTAAGGATATGGTAGATGATGACATATCAAAATTTTCTGTAAACATCATTTATACCTTCCTTAGAAAATCCTGTGTCACTTAGCCAAGTAATCTTTTAATTTCCCCGCCAATTAAAGTCTGGGCAGTTTTAATCGAACCCCTTAATCCCAGTAACTTTATAATTGATCCCGTATGAAAATCAAAATCATCATTGTCTGCAATTTCTTTTATGATTTCTGGCGTAATCCCCCCAAATAATCCGTTGATCGTGTTGTTGTCAATTCTCTCTAAAACCTTTCTTGCTAGTAACTGTTTTTCAAACTCTCTTCCAAATCGTACGGTCCATTTTTTTTGATACTCTTCCAGGTCTTTTCTGTTATTGGTTTTTAGAAACTCTGATACTGCCTGTCCTGCATATATCCCCCCCATCCCGCTGGTGAATATTCCTCCGCCTGTTGTTGGTTTTGCCTGCCCTGCTGCATCCCCCACAATTACGGTTTTACCCTCCACAAATTTTTTGATGGGACCTCTAATCCAAATTGGCGCGAAAATCTTTCTAACCGTGGAAAACCCACCCCTCCCCTTGAGAAAGTCTTCTAACGCATCTGATACTCTGATTCCCCTTCCGGCAACACCCACCTTTCCTTTACCCTCTCCGGATGGGATTATCCATGCAAAAAATCCTGGATATTTTTCTTGATCAAATACCACCTCTACTCTGCCTTTTTTTATCCAATCCGCATAGATTTCATATTGTGCCGATGATAGAATTCCGGTTCTATCTTTATGGATTAGAGATGACACTCCACGCGCATCAACGACAATTTTACAGTCAATCTCCGCTTCATTTGTTCTTACCCCGGTCTCTGTAATCTCTTGAAGACTTGTTCTAACTTTAATTTCTGCACCGTTTTTTTGAGCTTGAAAGGCTATCTGCTTGTCTAGCTCCCTCCTGCTGATCTCCACGACCTTTTGCTTTTTTGAATTGATTGTAAAACTATTCCCGTTGGGCCCCGTAATTTCAGCTGATTCTATCATGTGATCAAAAGTCCTTCTAAACGGTATTACCCCAAGCTCTGCCAGTCCTGCAATACTTACTAGGCCACCACAATGTTCGGGGGTTCCTATCTCATAGTCCTCCTCGATGACTAAAACTGAAAATCCTTTTACGGCAATTTCCCTGGCGCACAGTAATCCTGCAACGCTTCCACCTGCAATTATTACGTCATATTCCACAGATTTCGTTTCTTTGTCAATTATTTAATTCAAAAGTTTTTCATAAAGCCTGCTTTTGATAACGTTATGGGAGATCTCAAGCAGGTGATAGTCGTAAGAACCGATCTTGAAATGGGCAAGGGCAAGATTGCAGCTCAGGTGGGGCATGCCTGTGTTCTTGGCGCCGAACACGTTAGAAAATCCCATCCTGAATGGTATGCACAATGGTGGGGCGGGCAAGAGAAAATAGTCCTCAAAGTATCTGGAATCAAGGAATTACAGGAGGTAAAACGGCATGCAATCGATTTGAATCTTCCTTGGTCTGAAGTATCTGATGCCGGTCATACCCAGCTGGCCCCTGGCACCACCACGTGCATCTCGATTGGACCTGCGCCTGAGAACCTGATTGATAAAATAACCGGGAATCTCAAACTGCTGTAATCCCCATTTTCTTGGAATAAGATATAACCGGGCTTGCTATTTTTTGTAATGTGAAGCTAAAAGGAGTTGCGGTAACTATCTTTTTTGGATTTATCTTGCTTTCATCAACTATCCTGTTGACGTTACCGGGAATTGATCCAAACGCTGAATCCTCCGAGGTCACACTTACCGGAACTCCTGAAGAGAATTTCCCTGATGACCAGCGGGCTCAGTTCTGCGGTTCAAGTGATGCAAAATCCACAAATTATGTTAGAGAATTCTCAATTCCCACATTATGCACGCAGCCTCTTGCAATTACAACTGATTATGATGAAAATGTGTGGTTTGTAGAAACTAATACCGGCAACCTTGCCAAATTTGATCCTCGTTCAGAAACATTTACCGAATATGAAAATCCGATGTGGCCTCAGGGCGGGCGTTCAATGATGTGGGGGATTGATTATGCCCCCGACGGTTCCATATGGTACACTGATGATGTTAATGATTCCATATGGCAATTCTCAACCCTTGAAGAAGAATATGACCGGCTGTCATATCCTTCAGAAGGAGACTCTTTGCCTCAAAAACTTTTCATAGATGGCTCTCAAATAATAATAAATGATTTTACGGGAAACAAAATAACCTTTTTAGATCCGAACCAGTCCGCTGAGAACATTGTACATCTTAGCGTCCCATCCCCAATATTTGTAAATAATACCGTTCCATCCACTGCCGGCTTTACTATTGACCAAGACGATCATGTCTGGTATACCAATTGGCTGTTTCCAGAAGGCGGGGTTTTGGTAAAATTTGATCAAAACAGTTATTTTAATTCTGTTGCAGATTCTGGCGAATATTTCCAATCACTATTTGATTTTATCGAGTACTATGAGCTGCCTCCGTCCCTTCTTACCCCGACTGATGCTGTCGCAGGCGATGATGGAACAATCTGGCTGCCTGATAACACATCATCATCATTCTATAATTTTGATCCTCTCACCGGAAATTTTACCCAGTATGTGACATCCGTTCCACAATTGAGCAGTTACGGCAACCATACCGGTGTTATAAAAACACCGATATCTAGGCCCTACTGGGTTGAGTCTGACGAACAGGGCAGGATTATTTTTAACGAACAACATGCAAATAATATCTCTGTAATGGATCCGAAATCCCAATCACTTGTTGAATATAACGTTCCCTCAAAGAATCCTCATTGGACTGACTGTGATCCTATAATCAGTGCAGTGTTGGATGATTGCGGTATTGCACAAATCCTTGATTTCACAGTTGATGGTGAAAAAATCTGGTTTACAGAGTGGGTGGAAAACAATATCGGGGTTGTTGATACTTCTGTCCCGTTACCATTGGAAATACAACTAGAATCTGATGACTTGGTTTTAGCTTCTGGGGATTCACAACACTTTAACTTTATCGTCTCCCCCCTGTCTCAAAATGATCTGGATCTCACCCTGATTTTATCCTCTGCTAGCGGCTTTCTAACTGTGGAACTGGATCATGATAGTACGGATGCGTTTGAATTGGGTTTTGATGCCCCTGTGCCCATTCATACCAATATTAGCGCCTCTGAGGACGCTATTCCTGGCACCTACAAAATCCTTCTTGGCGCACAATTACCTGATGTTGCAATTAGCAAGTATGTAACAGTGACAATAGTGTGATACCCCGCCTAGATTCTCAAATTGGGATTTTAGTATATAGCACCAAATTTGATGGAATAGGCGGAAAAATTAGGGCTCTACCAGAAGATTTCCAGGTCTCTGAACTCCTCTCAGAAAAGGCGGCAAAATCAATCAATGATCAGAATGGCTATGCAGTGTATAATCTAAAAAAGAGAAACATTGACACCAACCATGCACTATCTGGAATTTTTAGAAAGAAAGGGATCAGGTTAAAATCCCTTGGATTAAAAGACGCATCAGCTGTAACTGAGCAATTTGTCTGTTCTGGAAATAAGGGGCGGCGCCCCGTGGATAATTTTTCAAGTGACAAATATTCCTTGGAACATTTAGGTTTTGTAAAAAAACCCCTGTCAAAAAAAGACATGATTGGAAATCATTTTAAATTAAAAATTTCCGAATGTCAAAATAATTTGGAATCTTTTAACGAGTATGACAAAATTCTCAATTTTTATGGATATCAGCGATTCGGCTCTAAGAGACCTGTTACTCATTTGATTGGCAAGGCCATTTTACGGCAGGATTTTGATAAAACCGTTGACTTGATCCTCTCATTTACATCGCCTTTTGACTCTGATGAAAATACTGAAATTCGCCAAAAACTCTCTGACAAGGCAAATTATCGGCAGTATTTTGATCAAGTTCCGGTTCAAATGGATATTGAAAGAATTGTTCTTAAGGAACTGATTGAACACGGGGAACCCCTTCGGGCAATTCGGGCAATTCCCGTATCGCTAAGACGATTCTACATTCAGGCATACCAGTCTTTTATCTTCAATCAATCGCTGAGTGCTGCATTTTTGGACGGCGAGGATCTTTTTGAGGCCCAGTCCGGAGATGTCTGCTTTGATCATGCCGGTATTATTGGGAAATATGTAAAGGGCATGGATCAGTATTTGGCATTGCCCTTTGTTGGTTATTCATACTATAAAAAAACCCGATTTGATTTTCAAATTTCAAAAATTCTGGAACGGGAAGAAATTTCACCAAAGGATTTCTTTGTTAAAGAGATGCAGGAAGTAAGCAGTGAGGGGGGATTTAGGCAGGCTGCAATACATTGTTCAAATTATTCTGCACATGATAATGTTGTGGAATTTTCATTATCCCGGGGCTCTTTTGCAACAATTCTCTTGAGGGAAATAATGAAGCCTCAGGATCCCATGATTGCCTGTTTTTGAGATCGGTTTTTAAAAAATATCTTTTTAAATGTCCCGGTTTGGCATGCTTTTAAGAAAATACGTTCTAGGGAAAAGCGTGCAAGTAATTAGTTGTGGGATGTAGGATATGTATATGCACAACTAATTTCCGCAATCAAGAGATCTCTAGTCCCTGTTGCAGTGAATCCGCCGGATTCTGTTTTCCCAAACTGATGAAATAACTGTATTCAGGACAGAGAATCATCAAAAATTCAAGGTAATCCTATTTGCATTACAAATCATTTTTTTTGAGAATTACAAACCCTGTACTCCCCGTAATGATTCCAATGACTATTATCTGTAAACCGTAGCTAACCCATTCCGGATTTGCATACATAAACGATGATTCCGGTCCTACTATGGCGTGTCCTTGAAGGTGAAAAATACTGCCAGAAATTGCCATGATGATTCCTGCCATGATCAGTATTTTTCCGTATTTCATGACTGTTCTTTTTTCATGTCCCCTAAAAAGGGTAAAGAGAATTGATAATTTGAGCAAATGATTTTTGGATTTGGTTTTTAATTATTTTCTTTTGAGATGACAAAGTGTCTAATTGGAACGATTACCAGGCCTCACGCGTACATGGTCATATGGGGCTGATTCTATTTGTGGTCTCAGCGTCTCTGGCAGTCTTGATGTATTTCATTTTTCATCCTCAGATAGAGACGATTAACAAAGAATCCCCGATTCTTATTAATATCATGTTTTTTCCTGCAATGGCCGTGGGGTTTCTTTATGGCATTAGGATTACTGAAAGGGCTATGAAACCATCTGAGATTCGCAGCCCCTTCAAAAGATCCATTGTCAAAATATTTTTGTTCTTTTTTGTAATCGGTGGCATGTTCAGCTCTGTGAATTTTGCAATCAATGGAGGCAGTATAATGCCCGATATTGAAATATTGGAGGATGGATTACTGCCTTGGATGAATCATTTTATTACTGACAATGGCGGTGCGACTTTTCTAATCCTCACAAGTATTGGTCTGATGGCAGCTGCCACTAAAAGAATTGTCGGAATGAACACCGGTATAATGAATAGATTAGTTACCTTTATTGGCACATTCATATTCTTTACAATGCTTGTATTGAGTTTTACAAAATCTGATCCTACATCATCCGGAGTCTTTCTGTATACCTTTTATCAAGCCGGAATTGTAGGCGGTGCATTTTTTGCAATGAACCGTCTCACTAAAAACCAAAACATGATGGATGATTTTACAAATGGATACTATTAGATTATTTCCACTTTGACGGATCTACATAAATTCCTGAAATATCCGTATTGATTCTCGATCTATATTTTGCACAATCCTCTGCTACAAAATCATTTGACTTGCATTCGTTAAAATGAGTGGTTTTATCCCTTGAAATATTATCTGCAAATAGAACATCGTCTGCGGTAAATAATGCAATGAGGCTTATTGCTGCCAGACTACCTGCCACAACAATCATTGAATATCCGACCTGGGCATAATTGCGGGTTTTTTTCATTTATGGATAATCCCCAACTCTTGAATTTAATCTTTTCAAGTCAATCATGCGATCAAATGCTGTCATTGGGGATTTTTTTGGGAAAAACTGAAAAGAAAGTATCTCAAAGTACTTTTATTGAGCATTCAAATCCTCCAATACGAGTTTCTCGGACCCATTCCCCTTGAAGAATGGGGGCCTCCGATGGAAAAATTGGTTTATTTGATCCTCTCTCGGAATAAAGAGATATTCAATATTGTCTATGTGGGGGATTGTGAAAAAATTGACGACAAGTCATTTTTTGCACAGCACCCTCAACGCAAATGCTGGATTGATCATTCAGGCTCTGAAAAATCACTGCATTTGGCAATACTGCCTCTTTCTGAGTCTAGTTCTCAACGCAGAAAAGCTGTATTTCACAAGATAATTGCCAGCTACAAACCATTTTGTAATTCTTCGGATATTTCAGAATCAAAACCTGATTACCTCGTACGAAAATCACCCGGGACGAATTCCAAGCCGGCACAAGTCACATGTCTTTGCTGTGGTGCTGAAATGAAATCAGAAAAAATCCTAGAAAAATCCACGGTTTTTAGATGTACCGGATGTGGATTAAGTGACACTAGGATGAATGATTGATTTTATTTTGAACATCAAAGAGCTGCAGAGTCAACAGATCTATGGCCTTTTTCAAATGCTGAAATTCATTTATTGAATGCATTTGACCCTCAACTAGAGCTCTCTGGACTTTGATTGAATTTTTTTGAAAATCATCTGATGCAACAATTTCCATGGCATTGAGTTTTGATAATAAATTATCCAAATCCTTTATCATCTCATCTGATGGCTTGTGCTTGTCCATGATTCTCTGATGTTATTTTGATATATGAATCGTTACAAAAGATCCTCATCAATTTCTTGAATGGGATCCAGGTATTGCTGGCAGGTACATGTGGGAATCTGACATTTTCCTGCCTTGATCAGCGAACTGCTATTTTGATTTCTACTATGTGCCTCATCTGTGTGATGGCATCTTTTACAATTCATATCACAAACCCTGTCTTTTGATATTCGAGCCCAAGACTATGGGATTAAAACCGCCCTTGCCTCAATTTCCGAATCTTTTAGTTTTTGAAGCGCCTCATTTGCCTTCTCCAATGGAAAGATCTGGTAAACCACCTCGATATTTTCTTCATCACATATTTTGATTACCTGTTCCATGTCTTTGGTTGAACCAATCAAAGTTCCGCGAATTGTTTTTTCCTCAAACGCCATAAATGATGGATTTTCACCCACCGTTGCTATCACAATCAACCCACCTTTCTTTACTGACCTGATTGCAGTATCTGTTACAATGTCTGCAGGTGCAAACACTATGGCCGCATCTAGCATGCCGTGTTTTTCTTTTAATTTATCTAGAAATTCCTGCTGATTTTCAGAAAATACTATTGCATCTGCAGCACCCAATCTTCTTGCAACATCAAGATGTTTCTGTGATCTTGAAAATGCAATGACCTTGCAGTTTTCTACTTTGGCAAACTGTATTGCCATGTGTCCGACTCCGCCAATTCCAAAAATCCCTATTTTTTTATTTTTATCTGGTTCTGCAGCCTTTACTGCCTTGTATGCAGTAATTCCCGCACAAAATAATGGGGCCGCATATGCGGCCTTCATATTATCTGGAACTTTGGTTGCAAAATCCTCCAGAACCGTAATGTATTCTGTGTATCCTCCCTTGAATGACTCTCCTGTAATTATTGATGATTCACAGAGATACTCTTTTCCTACTTTGCAATATTGACACTCTTTGCATGCTTCTAAAAGTGGGGTTATTCCTGCCCTGTCTCCGATTTTAAACTTGGTAACTTTATCTCCAATCTGTACCACCCTTCCAACAACTTCATGACCTGGAACCGTCGGCAATAACGGTGGAATTCCAAGGTCTTTCCAATCCCCCTCAATTCCATGAATCTGTGAATGACAAACTCCGCAGGCTTCTATTTTTAATAAAATCTCATTTGGTCTTTTAATTTCATGTCTGTCAATTTGTGTCAGTTTCAACGGATTTGTCTCAATTTTGGCACATTCAGAGAGTACCATCGCACGCATCTTCTCCATGATTTCCAAGAATACACCTGAAATTTTAACATTCGCTAGTTTATTTTTTTGTAGATTCAATTCTAACTGATATACCTGTGCGCCCAACTGCCCATGTCCCTAAAGTTTATGCGAGAATATCGGCGAATCTACTGTCGCATGCATTTATCATTGGGATCGGCTTTTTCCCTCCCTCACTCGAATCAAAAAACAGGTCATGATCCTGCCTTTACGCCAAGATTTATTTGCAAAATCGGCAGAATTATGCATATGACTGAAATTACCGATGAAGATCGTGAGCGAGTCAAATTATTGCAACTAGTCACCGGCTCCAAACATGAATTCAAAAAACTCACCTTGGAGCAATTAAAGCGATTACAGGAACTAGTTGAAAAAAAAGACTATGGTCCTGATAAAAAAACCCACAAATCCAAAGTCCAATTATTGAGGAAAATTAATGTCAGAATTTACGAATTAACCGAAGGTAAAGGTATCTGGAATTAATCCTGTTATTATACCAATTAGGTACAAATATCCAAATGAATTTGATAAACCGTGGCAGATAACAATCTAATCCGTGAAACTAGTCCGTATTTACTTCAACACGCACATAATCCTGTTAATTGGTATGGTTGGAATGATGAGGCGTTAAAAAAAGCAAAAGATGAAAACAAACCCGTCTTTCTTAGCATTGGTTACAGCTCTTGTCATTGGTGCCATGTAATGGCCCATGAATCCTTTGAAAATGAGGATGTCGCCGAATTCATGAATGAGAATTTCATAAACATAAAGGTTGACAGGGAAGAGCGACCTGACATTGATGATATCTATCAAAAAGTCTGCCAGATGGCAACAGGCCAGGGTGGCTGGCCACTGAGTGTTTTTCTTACCCCTGATCAAAAACCCTTCTACGTTGGAACCTATTTCCCTGTTTTGGATTCATATGGACGCCCCGGATTTGGTAGTATCTGCAGGCAACTCTCACAAGCATGGAGGGAAAAACCCGGTGATATCAAAAAATCCGCTGAGAAATTTACTGGCGCATTACACAAAACTGAAACAGTTCAAACCCCCTCAAAATTGGAGAGATCCGTTCTTGATGAGGCAGCTATGAACCTGTTTCAATTGGGGGATGCAACATATGGCGGGTTTGGCTCTGCACCAAAATTTCCCAATGCTGCCAATGTATCATTTTTGTTTAGATATGCAAAATTATCCGGATTGGGAAAATTCAATGAATTTGCGCTCAAAACTCTCAAAAAAATGGCCAATGGCGGAATATTTGATCAGATAGGCGGAGGTTTTTCCAGATATTCAACTGATGCCAAATGGCTTGTTCCTCATTTTGAAAAAATGCTCTATGACAATGCCCTGATTCCTGTCAACTATGCTGAGGCGTATCAAGTTACAAAGGATCCGTTTTATCTTGGTGTTTTGAAAAAAACACTTGATTTTGTTCTACGTGAAATGACTTCCCCTGAAGGCGGATTCTACTCTGCATATGATGCAGACTCTGAAGGAGTTGAAGGAAAATACTATGTGTGGAAGAAAAATGAAATCAAAAAAGTTCTAGGAGACGACGCCGACCTGTTTTGTTTATACTATGATGTGACTGATGGTGGAAATTGGGAGGGAAATAATATCTTATGTAACAATCTTAACATCTCCACGGTTGCTTTTAACTTTGGAATCTCCGAATCTGAGGTTAGTACGATTTTAACATCCTGTTCTGAAAAATTACTCAAAGTTCGTCTGACTCGAATCCCACCTGGATTGGATGACAAGGTTTTGGTTTCCTGGAATTCCCTGATGATTACAGCATTTGCCAAAGGTTATCGTGTAACTGGTGATGTTCGCTATCTTGATGCTGCAAAAAACTGCATCTCTTTTATTGAAGAGAATCTCTTTGTCAATGAAAAATTACTGCGTACTTTTAAGAACGGAATTGCAAAAATTGATGGATATTTGGAGGATTATTCTTACTTTGTCAATGCACTGCTAGATGTCTTTGAGATTGAACCTGATCCGAAATATCTTAAATTATCCATTAAACTAGGACATCATCTAGTGAATCATTTCTGGGATCCTAAAAGTAACAGTTTCTTTATGACTTCTGATGATCATGAAAAATTGATCATCCGACCAAAGAGTAATTATGACTTGTCCCTGCCTTCTGGAAACTCTGTATCTGCCTCAGTCATGCTCAGACTATACCATCTATCTCAAGAACAAACTTTTCTTGAAATTACAACAAAAATAATGGAATCTCAGGCACGGATTGCAGCTGAAAATCCATTCGGGTTTGGATACTTGCTAAATACCATTTCAATGTTCATTCAAAAGCCTGTGGAAATTACTGTTATCAACACTGAAAATTCTGAAATTTGCCAATCTTTACTTTTGGATTACCTGCCAAATTCAATCCTGATCACAATCCAAAAGTCATCCCAGTTGGAACATCTTGCTGAATATCCGTTCTTTGCTGGCAAGTCATTTGAAGATAAAACATGTGTATTTGTTTGTAAGGATTTTACCTGCTCTTTACCTTTGCACACCCTTGAAGAAATACATGCACATTTTTAGATCTTTTTCAAATCCGTTGCAATAATGTTTCCGACTTGGGGCCTTCCCATGCTATCGTATCTTGATCTTGGCATTGCTATTGTCATCTGAGTCTGTTGATATGATTTTATATTTACTTTTGGCTGTGCCTGTAAGATTGCTTCTAGTAATGGCATTACCTGTTCCTTTGTTTCTGAATCCAGGTTTTTTGCAACATTTTCCATGATCATCTGCTGTTGTGAAATCGGTTCAGTTGTAATGTTTTCAACCAGGGTCAATTGAATCATTTGACCATTATCGACTATCTGTGTAATTTTAAATTCATTGGTAGCTGACATGATATGTTTGATTTCTTGTGTGATTTATCTTTAACGAATTGAAAAGTACAGTGCTACGGATGCAGTTACCACTGCTGCTGTAACTCCCAACCAGAAGATAATTTTACTTCCGTCTATATTCATATTGATTATTTCTAAATGTCAGAATTAAACTGTACTGGTTTTTGAAATATCCTGCCTGTTCTTGCCCAGTATTTTAATAGAATTCCCCCATTTGGTATCTTTGCGGTATACATTCGTGCATCTGCTACAGTATAACGTGCCTCCAATTAAGAGCGCATACCTAATGAATTTTGGTATCTGAATCTATTATATCTTCAGGCATATCTTTTGTTTCATTCTGAACGGCTTCTATTTTTAGGGGATCAAGAATAGCTTTTTTGATTAATGCCGCTCTATCTTTTATGATTTGATTGAATTCCTTCATGTCCTCCAAGCTTGGCGTCTGTTGTTGATTTTGATATGCCTGTAAAAATCCGGAATATACGCATCCTGTAATTATTCCAAATGCTGTATCTGAAACTGATTCTATCTCTGGAACAAAGTTCTCTGCTATCTGCTTGTATGATTCTGACTCACTAATGTAGTAATCAATCAAACTATCCATGAATTCTTTGGTTTCTTTGGAAATTCCCATCTCTATTCTCTCTATCTTTTAGTTTATTTAATTGTCTTTGATCAATCATTTATTTATTCATAAATTCTTTGCAAGATATTGTGGAAATTAGAATCAGATGACGGGTATTTTCGAATTTACGATTCAAAAAAACTCATTGCGGGGTATTTTGATCCTGATTATGGCGATATTTTTCCAAAAAATAATGCCGAAGAAATCATCGCATCCATGCTAAAAAACCATGACTGTATCCCCGGTGGATTAATTATGGTCCCCCTTGTCAAATTTAAATTATTTGATACTGATTTGGATACTACTTTGACTAACGTGGAGGACCAAGTGAGTCGTGTTAATGACCATCTGCAAAAATGGAAGCGGTTCTTATCTGAAATGAATTATGTATGGCACTCTGTGAGAATCTCCCACACCGACCAGGATATGCTTACCATAGCATTTCAAATAACATTCTCAAAACCCACCCCCTTGGAGAACAAGGCGTTACTTGAAGAATTCTCTGATGTTTTAGAACAATTACAGAAATTCAATTTGTTATAGCGCCTTATTCATATGATGTGGAATGATCTTTTGTCCATTCTTTGGCCTCGTTAAAACAGTCAAGCCATTCTGTTTCAATTTCATCAGATTCAAATCCACCATTCTCATTTTTAAATTCCAAATCACATTTGTTTTTCATGTTTTCTGATATCTGAATCACTTTTTGTTTGAGTACGTTATTCGGGGGTGAAAATTTATCTTTCTCATCAAACTCTGTTATTCCTGCTTTAGCTAGTTGATATTCAGTTAATCCCAGATTTTCATACTCGTATGCCTCTTGAATTTGCGTGTCTGATCTTATCTTTGCCAATTCATCCCCAGTCGAAATCCACTGTATGTATTCAATATCACTTTTTAATTGGATTTCAGATGATAGCTTGAATAATTCAACTGAACTTTCAAACAGTTCGGGTGTGGATAATTTATCATATCTGGAAATGGTATTTTCAAATTCCTTTACGTGTTCTTTATAGTAGTTTAGCAGTTCCTCCTTTGTAATGCCCCCTTCGTCCCATTTTGTTTTTTCAGAATAAAATTTTGTTTGTAATTCCACCACGTTTTGTTGAATCTGTGCAAGATCGTTTCCAAATTGAAATCCCTTCTGCTTTGTTTGTTCTGCAGAATAATTATACCCGATAACTGCAACAATAATGAGTATGCCTATTGTGGCAATGGCGATGTTTTGAATTTTCTTTTTCTTCAAAGGTAATCGCTGTAATTTCCCTTGTCATCTAATTTTAACTCGATTGTAAATTCAGTACCGCTGATAAAAGAGTCATTTCGTGTAGTTCTGACTCGTCCAATGACTAGTTCATATGGCCAAATTTCTACCACGATTGCGCCCACCTTGGCTATTGGTGTTTCAGTAATTTCCATGTCTTGACGTTTTACTCCGTGCTTTTCGAGCATGTGTATGGCGTGATCTAGTAATGGTGCGGGATTATTGTAATTTAGTACCCAGACTTTTCCCTCATAATCAATTTTTTGCAATTTGAAACAATCCTGAATTCACTCATATAACAATTATTCGGGAGCTATGACATTTAGAGTCATTGTACTGACAACTCTGGACAGTTTTCTAATGCCTGCAACTACTTTTTCAAATTCATTCTGATTCTCGGTCTGAATTTCTGCAATCACATCATATGCACCAAAAGTCAGATATGCATTGTTGATATCCTGCATCTGCTTTAATTTATCCACAATGTATTCTTCTGCCCCCAAGTCACAATTTAATAAAATGAATCCCTTATGCATCGGTATATCTTAAGTTGATTACGTTGTTCAAGTCTTTAAGTTTTACACTCGTGCCTTACCATCTGCTACGTCCGCCGTAGCTATTTCTACTTCCATCTCTGTCACTGCTGCCGCTGCTTCTTCTTCTGCCTCCTCCTCTGTTGTCCCTTGGATTTCCTCCTCCTCTGCTTGAACCCCCATATCCTCCTGAACGTCCGCCACTTCTGGAGTAATTAGATCGTGATTGTCCTCCGTATCTTCTTGATGGTGTCTGTCTTTTCAGTGGATCTGGAATGGAAATTTGAATTCCCATCTCTTGATTCAAATCAGTTAGTGGAACTTTGATTTGACGTTTGATAATATTCCAATCCCCAACTGATGAATACGAGACAAATGTTATGGCCCTTCCCTTTGCACCTGCTCTTGCAGTTCTTCCAATTCTATGAAAGTATGCCATCTCTTGATTTGGCACATCATAATTTATCACAAGCTCCACTCTGGGAACATCGATTCCCCTGGATGCCACATCTGTTGCAACAAGAATGTCTGCCTTTCCGCTTCTAAATTTACCCATGGACTGCTCCCTTCTATGCTGTGACATGTCTCCCTCAATGGCAACTGCATTAAATTTTTCTTGATGGAGGAACTTTGCAACATCCCGGGTTCTATACTTTGTTGAACAAAATACGATGGACTGCCCCCTAATTGGTTTTACAAAATCAATAAGATACTTGAATTTGTCCCTGTCTTTAATTGTTAAATATGATTGGTCTATTCCTTCACCACTAAGATCATCTGCATCTAGCAAGAATTGTTTTGGGTTTTTCAGATATTCCTCTGATAATCTTAAAATCTCAGTTGGCATTGTCGCTGAATACAATGACATGACCCTATCTTCTGGTGCCAAATCCAAGATAAATGAGATGTCGTCTACAAATCCCATATCCAACATCGTGTCTGCTTCATCAAGCACAATGTGGGAGATGTCTCCGAGTTCAATTGAACCTCTTTTGAGATGGTCTATCAGTCTACCTGGGGTTGCAACTATAATTTCAACACCCCTGTGCAATGCATCTAATTGAATTCCCATTCCTTGTCCGCCGTAAACTGTTGCAGTTCTGATTCCGGTATGCTTGCCAAATTTTTTGATCTCTTCGCTAATTTGCATGGCAAGTTCTCTTGTTGGCGCCATGATCAAGCCTTGTATTCCCTTCTTTGGCTGAATCTTTTGTAACATTGATAATGCAAATGCTGCTGTTTTTCCAGAACCCGTATGTGCTTGACCTACCACGTCTCTGCCTGAAAGTAATACTGGAATTACTGCCTCTTGAATTGGAAACGCCTCTTCATAACCCTGATCTTTAATTCCTTTTAGCACATTGTCGCTTAATCCTAAATCTTGAAATTTTGTCATTTTATTTTTTTCTCTTTGGCAATGACGAAAAAGCTCATTTGCCCACTCGTCATTATTCTGATTCTTGACGCCTAGTATGGTCTAATAAACGCTTGTTATTTTTTATGCCTCTAATTGAATATCGATAACTTTTTTGAAACTATCAAATGGCTGGGCCCCCCTTAATTCAACATATCCTACATCATCATTTCCTACAAAGAATCCGGGCGTTCCAGAAACACCATAGTTTCTCCCATCATTAAGATCATTTTGGATTTCTGACACATGTTTTCTGTCAGTCAGGCATGAATCAAATGATTCTTGATCTAATTGCATATCTGCTGCATATTGGCTGAACCGTGATAACACATCGGCGGCCCCTAGTCTGCTCCAGTCACTTTGTTTTTCAAACAATATGTCGTGCATCTCTCTGAATTTATTTTGATCATTTGCACATTCGGCAGCAATTGACGCTGATAATGCATTTGGATGAATATTCTGAATTGGAAAGTCCCTGAATACCAATTTTACTTTGCCTTCTTTGATGTATTCTTCAACAAGTAATGGCAGTGTTTGGATGTGGAATCTTGCACAAAACGGACACTGAAAATCTGAAAATTCCACAATGGTAATTGGGGCGTCCGGGTTTCCTATAATTGGATCATCATCTATTGAAATTTTCACTGGTTCTGCTGCTGCTGCCGCCGCTGCTGCTTGTTTTGTGGGCAGCTGATCTTGCAGTATTCTTAACTCTAGCCTTGCCATTGCTTCATCAAGATCTTTTGTTGAAACCTGGTCTGAGTTTAGGTTTGACATGTATGATCCTGCAAAGAATGCCGTACTTCCAACTAGTATGATTAATCCTATCACTAATCCATTAAAGGCGGATTTTTTTACAGAAATTACTTCATCCTTACTTTGATTAATTTCTGAATCCTCATCAAAACTCATTTTATTTAGTTCCAAATTCAACATACTTATCTGTATTGCTAAATGGGATTCTCCAACATCAAATCCTCTTCAGTACTCTGAAAGAATACATGTAATATGTTCCAAACAAAGATGTCAAAAAGGTAGGATACAGCGCACATACAAAGATGCGCATTGGTACGAAAAAGACCTGGAATCATTTGAGAAGATACATCACAAACGATCTTGTAGACGGCATTCTATCCATGAAGAAGACTTGGTGGTACTATAAAGGTAATATCGAGGAATGACATCACTGCAGAACGGGGTGATGTATGGTTCTGGTGCATTTTGGTGATCAGATCCCTAGAATTCACCAGAACCAAAATCGATTCAATTACGCAAGAGATCTAATACATAAAAAAAACATCCCAAGCCGTGTGGTATGTTTAATCTGAAAAAATTTTGTTTATAACAAATACTTGTTCTGCGGGAACTCCATTAAGAATATTCTTTTTAAATGAAAGTTCTGGCATAGTATTAAGAAGATCTTTTCTAGTAGATTTTTTTTCTTCAACACTTGAATTAAGAATGATATCATATGATCTAACCATAGAAGATATTTTTGTAGCTGCTTCTTGTTTTGAAATAGAATTTTCAAAGAATTTTTTTAAAATAATTCCATAAAGCCATACCAATAAAACATCGGAAATATGTTGAGTTTTTTTATACCGTTGTGTCCTATTAAGATAGGTCCCTGTGAAAGAACCAAAAAACCCCTCGTAATCATCCGTAGTAGTCAAAGTGGATTTAAATGAAAATAAGCCTTGAATTGAAGAATTAATTCTATCAATTATTTCACCAGTCGTATAAAGCCCATTTCCAAATATTCCAACTTTGAATCCAGTAAGAGTTATGAATGCATCCAAGGATTCACTAATGTCATTTTCTGCAGCACCTTTCAACAAGGTTGCAATATCATAGATTTGCTTAGGTATATCATAGAATTTTGGTTTTTGTAAACCAATTTTTTCAAGCGCGAGAGTAGTGATTTTATCCCCAATTATTGCACCCCGTGTTAAAATTTTTACAGGATAGTCAATTTTGAATTCAATAATTTCTTGTTCATTGGAAATAGTTTGTGTTGGGAGATTTGATGAAAAACCACACAAATAATCAATTTTCACTGTTTCAGGTTTATCAAAACAAGAATCATACTCAACATAATACGAGGCTAGATTGGGAATTGGATATGGATTTCTTGGTTCATGTTTTTTAATTTTTACATCTGGTAATTTATCATCTAGTTCTTTCATCGCCTTGTGTATTTCATCTACATCCAAACCCGTTAACAAATCAATATCTATACTTAATCGTCTCACTTTCAACTCTGAATGAAACGGCATGCACATACCACCCCGTAATAAACAATCAATTCTTTGAGAAATGTGATAATTCATTTCAAAATCCATGATGAATTTTTCAACGTATAATGGATTTGTAAAATTAAATTTATTCGCGATTCTTTCTATATTGTCTTTTTCTAATTCGGTTGAAAAATGATATGTCATTATCCAGTATTCCCCAAATACATCCTTAATTCATTTATCATATTTTTATGTTTGGCTATAGTTTCCAATCTATTTTGATTTGTAAGACGATTTTCTAATAAATAATCCAGAATATTTGCCAATTCATCATCTCTGATATAATATGAACCACGTTTTATTTCTCCAAATAAATCCAACCATGCTTTATCTGGTGGAGCCCACGTATCTTTGGATACGTTGGAGTATTCTCTAATTACAATAAACTTCTTTTTTTCAGAATATTCTAATGCTTTTTGTATATCCTCAGTTTTGGGATTTAGAAGAACAGTAAATTCCATACCGCCATAATCAATTAACAAATCATATAGGTTCTGACCTGTGTTTCTAACCGTCTCCACATTATAGATCATTTTGTTGTATGCATTTTGTAAATATGGTGCAAGTGTACAAAGGGCCGTAAATTGAAAATTAAATTCAAATGTCTCCTTCAAAAATTCATGTAGCTCACCCAAATCATTAACTAGTGAATAATTAGGTAATGGGATTACTTTGGCAGGCTTTCTTTTCGTTATTTTTTCTTGCTTTTCAGACCAATCATGTACGAATTTATTCCAGTTGGCGTTTCTTTCTCTCAAAAAATCCCTATATTTTACATGATCATCAATTATGGTTTTAACCTCCAATTCTATCATACCTATAAGGAATAATGGATTGCCAATTATCGTAAAAATTGGGCTTTTTCTGTTGATTTTGATTTTTGCTCCATTAGGCATTCTTTCAATACGATATAACTCACCATCATTTCCATTTTCAAAATCAAATTCAATTTTTTTTGTCCCATATTGAATATCATAAGAAACTGCATTGCTGAGTAAAATTTTGGAGTTGGTATTGCTCATTCTAGTTTTTATTTTTCCTTTTGTTTTGTCATTAACAAAATAATTCAAGACTGATTGGATGGATGTTGCAGAGGGAGCCTTACTTATTGAACTACGTAATACTTTAACAACTTTAGGATCTGTTTTGAATACTTGTAATGCTTCTATGTATTCTAAAGATTCCTCTATAAAACCAGTTTTATGAAAATTAACTGGAACATGATCAAGATGAAGTTTACCCATTATTTTAGCAACTTCAGGATGATTACGTATACCAAATTTGTCAAAGGCCTTGATTAACCTATTATTTTTGTATAAATGAATTCCATAATCACCACTTATGGAACGTTTCTCTAACAATCCTATCCATCCTTTCAGATAATTATTGTTTGCCAGTTCTATCTCTAATTCCTGTTTACTTTCTGAGTGGATTAAAATTTCTAGTGGTTTACATTCTCTTGAATTAATATACAAAGAAATTTGATTAGATTTTATGTATGGTTCATATCGTATTCCAAAATTTTTTCTTAATGTAGATGCCTGATTTGGATATAATGGGACATTTAGTTTTGTAATTCTAATTGTTGTACCATGTCCTGGGTGTGTTTTTTTACTGGTTTCAATTTCAAAATTTTGCCAAGTACTTGATGAATCATCAAGCCATTTTTCCTCATCATAATGTATAAAAAATTCTAAATTCGAATCAGGTTTTGATGTTGTAATTGTAAATTCCTTTCCCAAAGTAGAACAGGCACTTTTCATTCCCAATCCAAATTTACCCAGTTTTCCTTTTTCAAATTTTGTACCTTTTGCTATGGTTAAGCCATTTTTTAATTCTTCAAGATTCATTCCAAGACCCGCATCAGATATCGATATGACTTTTCTGCTATAATCTAAAACGACATCTATTCGTTGAGGTTGGCCTAAAATTCTCGCATCTATTGAATTATCCAATAATTCAGAGATAGCATCTGCAGTTCTGTATCCAGTAAGGCCTAGTTTCTGAATTAGACTTTTGTCAGGTGTGATATCCACAGTTGTTTTTTCTGTCATGTCAAGATCTTATGGTGCTATTTTTAGCATATTTTAGCAAATATAATACTTACATTATAAAATTTGACGAAAGTTATATGCTAAATTGATCATGGATTAGCATTGTAAGATCTTGACTATAATATGTAAGCAGGATTATCGAATCTAGCTCATTTAAATAATTAGAAAAACAGGCATGAAATAAGCAATTAAAATGCGTAAAATACAAATTTATGTTTTACGCAAAAAAAGCATGGATGTTGAGTTAAAAAAAAGGATAATCGAACTTTTTTTTGATAGTTCAAACCGTCCAAAAAAAACACCAAGACATGAATCAACCATACAGATAATGCTAGAAACAAGATATTCGGCAAGTCAGGTAAAAAACGCGTTAAATAATTTGGAGGAATCAAGAATTCTTCAATCATCAAAATATGATATTAGGGATGTAGGCACTGCAAAATTCTATTTTCCATCTAGACTACCAATCAAATTTATTGAAAAAAACATGGTAAAAAAAATAGAAAATATGGGATATTGGATTTCCAGGTATTCTGATGTTAAGACATCTAAGATGGTAGGAGACCACCTTCATTATCTTGTTAAAAATGAATTACGTGCAAATGGATTTGAGATACTAAAAGAGAAACAAGTTAGATCACATAGGGGAAAAGAGTGGTTCAGAACTAGACACACGTTAGATATTATTGCAGAACATAAAATAAAAAAAATCACGGTGGGGGTAGAAATAAAAAATATGCTAAGTCAAACACCAAAATCAGAAATTGTTACAAAATTAGAAATGTGTAAAATGTTGGGAATATACCCAATATTTGCATGCAGATGGCAAGAGATTCACCGGGATATAATTCAAAAAGAGGAGGGATTGTTATGGCAATTTAAACAGCAAATCTATCCTTTTGGACAAGAGAATCAAGTGTCGGAATTACAAAAAAGATTTGAATTTCCAATAGTTGTTAAAGGCGAATTACCTGAGGAATCAAGGGAAACCATTCAAAGATGGATTGACAGATTTGAATAATATAAAACGTAAGAGGGTGCCCCTCACACCAGTTGGATATCTGATCTATGATTCTTCGTCTCTCTTCTGCTCACTCGGCAAACACGTCATCAATACACTAAACATTTCCATTCCTCCATAGTGACAAGCCTTTGGCGTATCTTGCTGTGTATGACCGCTTTCTTAGCATCATGTCTGATTTTTGTTGGTAGGTCCATTCCAGAATATTTGAGAAATGTAAAAAGATTCTGTGTTGCATTCTCCAAAATCGTATCAAACTTACATTGAGTGCAATTATGCCTCTACAATGCAATACATTTGATCGTCATGAAATTCCAGTACGAATCCACATTTGGTTTTTCTGCAATGCTTTTGCGTTACTGTACACTTTCTGTAGCTTTTGATGTATGGCACCATCTGCGGATCCTGGTCTAGTACAAGATGTTCTACCTCACACAGTATGTGAGTCATGTAACGCTGCCGTATCTTAAATTTGTTGTATAGCGAGAAGCACAAGTTCATGAATTATTTTCAGGATATTCCAATTTTATTATTCATACTTACCTAGGTAAAATCCACTAATCTCTAGTTTTTTTGATGATTTTTAGTTCATGAACTTTGTCTTTTCACTATGTCACAAGGTATCTAATTCCAAATGGTCAGAAGATATAATAACATATTGCCATGATATATAACGAATTCGCATCTGTGCGGTTTAGGGAAACAGTTCTCTGCAACTGTGTAGACCTGTTTCCTATTTTTACTCAATTTTGGGAATCATTTAACCCAAATGACAGATTTCCATCTGTTGGCACTATTGTTCTAATTTTTCCTGGGTTGATGATTCACGTCATTTTTAATGATGTACCTACTGTTTCTCCTTAACATAGTTCAAAGACAGAAGAGATTATGAATAATCTGCCTAAAACAACATCAATGTACGCTTTGACTGAAATTATGCACAAATCACTCATCATCTCTTTTTTGTCCATTTTTTCTATCAAGGATTAAATAGAAATTAAAAAAGACAAGAACCGTTGAGTCAAGCCACAAAACAGCTGCAAAAAAGCAACATACGGGATATCTTGGAAAACTCCCTTAACCATCAAAGACCAAGCTCTGAGGATATCCTGAGATTGCTCGAATCAGACGATGTTTATCTGATGGGTCTCGCAGCTGGTCATTTAACCAGAAGACAATTTGGCAAAAAGGCGTCTTTTATAAACAATATCATCCTAAACTATACCAACGTATGCATCACTGACTGTAAATTCTGCGCATTTTATAGGTCCCCGGGAGCTGAGGATTCATACACCCTGACCCTTGATCAAATTGAGACCAGAGTCAAAACATCCTATGACATGTTTAAGATCCGCCAGGTTCTGATCCAGGGCGGTCACAATCCCAATTTGAAAATCGAGTACTATGAGGACGCCTTTAAAATGATCCGAGAAAAGTTTCCAACAGTCGGCGTTCACGGATTATCCACATCTGAGATTGACATGATTGCAAAAGTTGAAAAATCATCAACCCGGGAAATTTTGTCCAGATTAAAGGATGCCGGACTGCAGTCAATTCCTGGAGCAGGATCTGAGATCCTAACTGACTCTGTCAAGGATATCATCAGTCCAAAAAAGATCTCAAGTGATGACTGGATTAGAATCATGGATGAGGCGCACTCACTTGGCATACCGGGGTCTGCAACCATGATGTACGGGCATGTTGAAAGCAAAAACGACATTGTTGAGCATTTTTCTAAAATTGTACGACTGCAGGAAAAGACAAAGGGATTCATGGCATTTATTCCGTGGAATTTTGAACCAAACAACACCCTGATGCATGAGGAGGGCATCGTCAAATACGGTACCGGTGGAATTCAACTATTAAAGATGATTGCAATATCCAGACTGGTCCTTGACGGGCTGATCCCGCACATCCAGTCCTCGTGGCTGACTAACGGTGTCGGCATGGCCCAGCTTGCATTGCAGTACGGCGCTGATGACTTTGGTGGCACCCTGATCGGCGAGGAGGTAGTCTCTTGTACCGGTGCGCGCTCCACAGAGCTTACCGATAAAACAATCATTGATGCCATCCATCAGATTGGATATCAGGTAGAAGAGCGGGATAATTTTTATAATTCAGTCTCTGTATTATAATCCGTAACTGGACCATCTGGAATCTACAAGCTCCCTTGTCTTCTCATCGACTTTGACCTGCTGCTGTATCTCTCGCTCATACCCCTCCTCCCTGGTCTTTTGTGTCGCGTCAATTCCCATCTTGGAACCCAGGTTTACCAGCGGTGATGCGGGATCAAGCGTGTCAGTCGGCGTGTTGTTAATTATTATCGTATCCCTTGCCGGATCCGCCCTGGTAGTGACTGCCCAAATCACATCATTGATATCATGAACATCAATGTCCTCATCTACTACAACAAACATCTTTGTCAGTGAGAGCTGCCCCATCCCCCAAAGCCCCATCATGACTTTTTTTGCCTGACCCGGATACCTCTTTTTTATTGATATGACTGCAAATCCCTGAAACCATCCTGCGGCAGGCATGCTATAGTCTGTCACTTCCGGATGGAACATCTGAATCAGTGGTAGAAATGAGCGCTCAATTACCTTGCCAATAAACGCATCCTCCAAAACCGGTTTTCCTACAACTGTTGTAACGTATATCGGATCTTTTCTTCGCATGATTCCAGTCAGTGTAAATGTCGGATACGGTTCCACCGGTGTATAGTACCCCGTGTGATCCCCAAATGGTCCCTCGTCTCTAATGTCTGCAGGATCCACATGTCCCTCCAGGACAATCTCTGCATTTGCCGGAACATCCAAATCAATTGTTTTACACTTTACTGTCTTGATTCCCTCCTTTCTTGTAATTCCTGCAAAGAGGTACTTGTCTAATCCTTCTGGAACCGGGGCAATTGATGAAAATATCGTGGCAGGCTCCCCTCCAATTATAACTGCGGCCGGTATTTTCTCCCCCCTCTCTTTTGAAATATCCCCGTGATGTGCACCCCTCTTGTGCTTTTGCCAGTGCATTAGTGCATGAGTCTTGTCAATAATCTGCATTCTGTAAACTCCGAGATTCCTGACTCCGGTCTCTGGATGTTTTGTTGCAACCAACCCCAACGTAATGAACCTGCCTGCATCACCTGGCCATGTTTTTAGGATTGGCAGATCATCAAATGACGCATCACTTGATGTAATCTCAGTTACAGGACCGCTGGTCTCTGCCTTGGGAAATGAGGCAGTCATCTTGGAGAGTTCCGGGAGTCGCTTGATCTTGTTTAACAATCCAGAGGGAAGATCCATCCTTGTCATTTCCGCTATGCGTTGACCAATTTCAGTAAAGTCTGTCATCTCTAATCCGATCTCCAGTCTTTTCATGGAACCAAACGCATTTCCTAAAACCGGCATGTCGTATCCTTTTACATTCTCAAAAAGTATTGCAGGGCCATTAGAGTACATTCCGCGTCTCAGGATTTCTGCAATCTCCAAATCCGAATCGACTATGGTTTTTACTCTTTTTAGCTCTTCATGCTTTTCAAGCTCTGCAATGAAATCCCTAATGTCCTTTATTCCCACGCTGTACCTCGGGTCAAATCAGGTATAAGCTTAACTCGTTTTACATTGGTGGGAGCTCGGTTTTTCTATCATATCCCCCGGAACCGAATTTGCAGTAAAAACACAGCTGTGACTCCATGTATTTTAATTGCTCAACCTGAATAGCTCCGAGTTTTAACGCAATTTTTGTCAGGATCTTGTATTTTAATGGCATTGCAGGAATCACCTCCTCCATGTAAACCCTGTAATGATCGGGGCAAAATTTTAGGGTGACCTTTGTTGGTTCCCTGCCTTTTTCATTGACCTGCTTTGTAAAACTGATCTGCTCTCTGATGTATTCGTGCTTTGGACATGGACAGTCCCTGCCTCCGGGATGCTTGTAGGCCGGAATGTTCTTCCAGTCAAAATCTGGAAATTCTTTTTCAAAATCATCCATACCATAGGATAAACAAATTAGCATATAAAACTTGATCAAAATGATTCTACAATACCCAACCTGCTGGACTTGGGCCTGCCTATGACGGATCAGAGTGATTCTGTACGTTTCATCCCCCCTTGATTTTGTTCTGTGAGATCGTATGTGCTCAACCACTCAAAATTAGGCGTAAAAATATCCATGAACGTTTCAATTATACTTTCAATGAATGACTAATTCCATACCTCTAAATCAAACCAAATGTACATAAACCCCGGATTAATCCTCCAATTATGGCATCTGCTAAAAGGCAAACAAAACAAGATCTTGACGACAAGATTGCCAAATTAGAAGCAAAGATAGACCGACTCTTTGTACAGCTAGAATCAAAGCCGGCAGCAGCGGCAAAACCTGCAGAGGAGACCAAACCTGCTCAAAGACCTGCTGCAGCAACTGCCAAACCAAATGGTACCCAGCCTAAGGAAATTGAGCAAAAACCAGCAGAAGCTCCAAAACCAGCAGAAGCTCCAAAACCAGCAGAAGCTCCAAAACCGACTGAAACCACGACGCAGCCTCCTGCAACTGTACAAGAAGCATTAGAGAATGCATATCTGACTGCTCCAACGACCTCATTCCATGATTACAGGGCCAAAGTCACAGGCTATTCACCTGCTCCCAACCGATACTTTGTTAGACTGACTGCTCCTGTAGGAAAAGTTCCAACCAAAAATTGGAATGATCAAAAGGCAACTGTAACTGGCTACACCGCAGCGTCAAACCAGTACTATGCAACAAGAGCAAGACTTGCATACCATCCCGCTGATAAGACATTTGGAAGTTTCAGCGGAGTCCCCATGTCAGTTCAAGGCGTTGATGCACCAGCACAACAGGCTCCAACACCGGAACCCTCAAAGCCCAAAAGAGGCACACTGCCAAAAGGTTTCTAATTTCATTATCCTTTATTTTATATTTTTAAAAGTAATATTGCTCTTTGATCCTGTTTCCTGTATACATGGCTCCAAAAATCAAATGTCCCAACTGTCAGGAATATGAATGGCTTGAAAACAACGAGCTGAGCTATATGCCAACTGTCATGAAGATGGAGGGTGGCACCTATGCTGCAGACCCTAACAACGGAATTCATATCAGGCTGTGGCGATGCAATAACTGCATGTTTGTCATGCAATTTTGGGAACCTGACTAGGAAAAGCAGTGCAATTTCTACAGATACATGCTGCCAACCACCCAATGTCGCGGCTTCTTTGCAGACATTTTGTGTCATCTGCAGATGCATGAAAACAAGTGAGCGTGTTTTTATTCTACTCTGAACCTGCCCTGGGTAATTTGCGGGTGTTTTTCACTGCACTGTGATTATCCATCTCTGAGATACCTGCTACAGTGGGCCTATGTTCAAAAGATGATTGCAGAAAAATGCCGCATCTGTCTGGAACTGCATCTTGTATCATTTCATTTTCTTGCAGAGGGACTTTGCATTCATATGTTGACTAGTATTAATATCGCAGAGCAAACCCCTATCAGGGCATACATGTATTTCCTAAAATTTGGATTGTTTGTTCTCATCATACTATCTCACCTGTGGGAATTTCAGATTGACACATTACAAAATTTGAAGCACTGCCCCAAAATATTCCTTTATAGCCGCCGGCAACTATCAAACCAGCGTGATTATTTTTTTGATTTGCAACAGTCATCATATCTGGACAAACCTGCGGAATTCCTCCCCCCGCATCATTTTTAGCGTGGTTGCAGATTTTTTGATCCTTGATCATTTTGCCAAGCTACCGTTTGAAGTATTATGCGTCTTTTCATTTAATATGACATTGCGAACCTTTACCATCTTGCGAGCTAGCATGAATCCTGCACCGGACATGGAGCTGCCCAAAATGACGTGCAGTATGCTGGAATCCTGCTGTGGTGCGACAAACAGCACATATACAAATCCCGCACCCATTAACAACACGCCAAAAAACGCAAACAACGCCATCATTTTGGGTATGTGTGGTGGAATTGGTGGCAATGTGTTTGGTGGCGATTCTACAAAGTCAATACCCTTGCAACTTTTACAACAGTGGTAAGGCTTTGTTTTCCTCCAAACCGTAACAAGAAAATAAAATTCCTGATGGCACGCATCACAGCTTTGTTTTGGTATGGTAATTTTCCCGTTCTCATCCCAGTCCTTGCCGATCGTTTTCATGCATTTTTTACAAAAGTACCCGGGAGTACGCCACTGCTTTTGAAAGTTATATTTTACAAATCCGAGTTTTTTGTTACATCCGCTGCAAAAAGTCAATTCTTGCCTTCCGTGTCTTCTGCAAACTGTTTCCTACCCAGGACTTTGGCAATTCCCTTTCTTGCCTCGATGATGGGCAAAAATATGATGATTGATGCTGCAATACTGACCCAGATTATGGATATTCCAACCCAGACACTATATGCAAACACATCAAAGACGAAATCCGATATAATCAACGGCATTGGCCAGGCAATAATTAGGATCAAAGTCATTATTCCGCCTCCTTTGAGGCTGAACTTGAATGCCTTTTTCAACGTCTCTTCATTTTCTACAGATAACGTGGATTCTGATAATTCGACCAGCGTGATCTTTTCCTTGAGATCCTTCCATTCAAAGGAGGATTTTGTAGCAAGACTGCCAACCAAAGTTATGACACCGCCAGTCAAAATGCCTGCAACGTTGGCAAATAGCATGGAATAGTTGTGGCCAAGACTGGCAAGACTGATTTCACCGCCAAAGTCAGGCAGCGAGGATGCTACTGACACCCACGTAGTCAACGCAACTGCCAAACCGATGATCGCACCTGATGTGGCAGCAACCCTGTTGGTCCTCCTCCACAGGATTGTTAACGCAATAGGAATAACTGCCGAACCGATAATGATTCCCATTGCAAGGTAAACGAATCCAAGGCTCAGACCCATGTGCAATAGCAAGACTGCCAAACCGCCCATCCCCAGACCAAAACCAACTATGGTTATCCTGGAGACTTTGACGAGTTTCTTGCCTGTGGCATTCGGGTTTCTGTAGGTTCGATAAATATCATAAGTGATCAAAGACGAGACGGCAATCAGCTCGGCAGAACCGGCAGAAGTTACGGCCATAAACAGCATTGTGAGAACCATTATAGCTCCCACCTCGCCCATTAACGCAGTTGCAGCTGCCGGAACGACCAGTCCCAGCTGAACCTGCTCTGGGGTAAGATCAACATCAAGCGCGACGGCAGTAAGCCCCATCGTTGTAGCCAAAGTAAACGGAATTGCAAACCAGCATGCACCGCCCAACAGGAATCCCTTGACTGTGGATGACGGTTTTGCGGCAATCGCCCGCTGCCAGTATGCCTGATCAACGAACACCGTACCAAAGTTTCCAACAATATTGATAATACCAAACATCAGACCGCCAATGGATGCCATGGTCAGAAACGCACCTGCGGCATTTCCCTCAATAGGTCTCAGGTCTGCGGCTGCAACCAGCTTGTCATACATTCCATCAATGCCGCCGGTAATGTCGGTGTTGACGTACACTGCTGCAACAAACGTCAAAATCACTACAAAGATAATTATCGTATGCATGTAATCTGCGACAAATGTCGCCTTTAGTCCCCCCACCAGGGTATAAATCATGACGCCAATCGGTATCAAAAATGCCGCAAGGGAGATGTCCATTCCAGTCAAACCGTTGACGACTGCCGAACCTCCAAGAAGAAGCATTGCAGTTACGATCATGTTTGTAGTTAATGCAAAAACAAGGAATACTTTGTGTGAGCCATTCCCGTATCTTGCGCGAATTATTTCCAAAAATGTATGTGCGTTGGGGGCCTTGCGTTTTAATTCGATGGCCAGAATTCCAAATAACAGAACCTGAATCGATGCGCCTGCCGCATACCAAAACGGACCACTAATTCCATACTGATATGCCACAGTCGAGGACTGGAGTAACGTGGCCGCCCACGTCCAGGCAGATACAATGGCCGCTGCCGTCAAGCCTGTTTTGATGGTTCGTCCGGCCGTGTTGAACATTTCTGAGGTCTGATTTACACCCAAATACTTTTCTTCAATCTTTACCTCAATTGTAATAATAACTGCAAATACCGCGCCTAAACCGACAACTACGGCCCAGCCAATCCATTCGGGCAAGACCTCGCCTATTTCAAATCCCTCTGAAATTGCACCCGCACCAAAAACTGTTTGAGTGGAACCTGCAACAACTGCAAAAAGCAGCAGCAAGGACATAAAAAACAGGCTGAATCTGGATTTCATATGAATACGAAATATAATATTGATATTTAAGTAATTTTATATTCGTTTTTTTAAAAAATATAGAGCTTATTTTGAATTTTTAGGCGATATTTGGAAAACTAGTATAAATTATAGAGGCGGGATAGCGGGAGTTTCTCAGATGGGTTGACTGTCGCGATTTCTCCATCAACTCGTACCTCGTATGTTTCAGGATTTACCGTGATGTCTGGTGTCAGATTGTTGAGAACCATGTCTTTTTTTCCTATATTGCGGCAGTTTTTTACCGCAACAAGCCTCTTTTTGATATCAAGCTTTGTCTCCAGTTTGTCATCCAAGGCCAGTTGTGATGTAAAAGTGACGGATGTAGAGTGTTTTGCCGTTCCTAGCGCGCCGAACATCGGCCTGTAGCGAATCGGTTCAGTTGTTGGTATCGAGGCATTCGGATCGCCCATCAGGGAGTATGCGATGAATCCACCCTTGATGATAAGCTTGGGTTTTATGCCAAAAAATTGAGGTGTCCAAACAATAATGTCCGCAAGTTTTCCTGATTCCAAGGATCCCACGTGTTCTGATATTCCATGAGTTATTGCAGGATTTATCGTGATTTTAGCCAGGTATCGCTTTACCCTGAGATTGTCATTCTCGCCTGATTCACCTGCAAGGCGGCCGACATTCTGCTTCATCTTGTGAGCTGTCTGCCAGTTTCTTATTGCCACCTCGCCGACTCTTCCCATCGCCTGACTGTCTGAGGACATCATGCTTATGACACCCATGTCGTGCAGTACGTCTTCAGCGGCTATTGTCTCCCCCCGTATTCTGGACTCTGCAAACGAGACGTCTTCTGGCACTGAAGGATTAAGATGGTGGCACACCATCATCATGTCCAGGTGTTCTGCCAATGTGTTTACTGTAAACGGTCTGGTGGGATTAGTCGATGATGGAAGAACATTGTCCAGCCCTGCGATTTTTATAATGTCCGGCGCGTGACCGCCGCCTGCCCCTTCCGTGTGATATGTGTGGATTGTCCGTCCGGCAATCGCCTCGATTGTATCATCAACAAAACCGCATTCGTTTAGAGTATCAGTATGGATTGCAACTTGGGTGTCAGTCTTTTCTGCAACACGCAATGCGGCATCAATTGTTGCAGGAGTCGAGCCCCAGTCCTCATGTAACTTTAACCCGCAGGCCCCCGCCCTGATCTGCTCGATCAGTGCTGGTTCCTGCGAATCGTTTCCCTTGCACAAAAATCCAAAGTTTAATGGGAATTCCTCAACTGCCTCCATCATCCTGTGAATATTCCACGCGCCGGGAGTACACGTTGTTGCATTTGTCCCGTCGGCAGGACCAGTACCCCCGCCAATCATGGTTGTAGTGCCACTGCAGATGGCATCAATGCATTGTTGGGGGGAAATAAAATGAATGTGCGAGTCTATGGTGCCGGGGGTGCAGATGGTGTGCTCCCCTGAGATGACCTCGGTATTTGAGGAGATCACCATGTCGATATTATCCATGATGTTTGGATTGCCTGCATTGCCCACTCCGACTATTTTTCCGTCTTTAATTCCAATATCGCCCTTTATTATTCCCAGAATCGGATCCAAAATTACGGCGTTTGTAATTACCAGGTCTAGTGAATCCTCCCTGGCATGACCGCTGGCCTGCGCCATTCCGTCTCTGATGCTTTTTCCCCCGCCAAAAACTGCCTCATCGCCGTACTGTATCAGGTCCTTTTCAACCTCGATAATTAAATCAGTGTCTGCAAGGCGTATCTTGTCACCTACTGTCGGACCAAAGAGATCAACGTATCTTCTTCTTGCAATATCTAGTGTCATACAGACACCTCCCTGAATCCTTTATCTCTTGCTTTTTGCAGTGCCTGCGTTTTTCTCTCATCTAGTTTCCCGTTAACCAACCCGCTAAACCCGTAAACGATTTTTTTTCCGCCGTACTCTACCAGTTCTATTCTTCTGGAGTCGCCTGGCTCAAATCGCACTGATGTTCCTGAGGGTATGTTCAGATGAAACCCATACGACTGCACCCTTGGAAATGAAAGCGACTTGTTTACCTCAAAAAAATGCGTGTGGGAGCCGACCTGGATGGGCCGATCACCTGTGTTTGTTACCAGAATTGAAACAGTGGCTTTGCCATTATTTGCAATAATTTTTTCATCAGATATTATGTATTCTCCGGGCTTCATATTCATCACACTATTGGGTCGTGTACAGTTACCAGTTTTGTTCCATCATCAAATGTCGCCTCTACCTGGATTGAATGGATTAGTTCTGGGACTTCGGGCAGGACGTCGTCTTTTGAGAGGACGTTTTTTCCGGAACTCATCAGATCAGAGACGGACTTTCCATCACGGGCCCCCTCCAAAATATGGTCTGCAATCAGTGCGACTGCTTCTGGATGATTTAGCTTTAGGCCTCTCTTTCTTCTTCTGGCGGCAAGCTGGGAGACTAGAAAGATATCTAGTTTGTCCTTGTCTCGGGGTGTCAGGTTCACTGGATTAAACTAACTAGTCATTCTATATAATATTTAAAAATAATTTTGATATCTTTTACTGCATTCAGGACGATATAATCTTCTCCGGATTAATGTCTGAGGGTTTCAGGATTACGTGATCTGATCACTGAATTGCACTAGAACCTGCCCTTGATTCTGTGTATTCTGGTGATCTGATCAGTATTTTACAGAAGAGCCCTTTGATAAGATATAACCCCCGTACCGTTATAGTAACTATGATAAAAATTACCTCCATTTCAGGAAATATCTTTCGCGATAAAAACCCCCTAAAAACAGAAGACAGTCCCGAATACCTCCTAGTCTCAAGATCAGAGTTGGATAAGCGCAGACTTCGAGCAAAGACTGACAAGGGAACAGATATCGGACTCGTTTTAGAATCAGATAACCTGCACAACGGAGACATATTATCCTGTGATGACAAGAATATAATTGTCAAACAGTTGCCTGAAAAATTAATCGCAGTCAAGTTAAGAGGCGGCAGATCACAGGCAACTGAGGTTCTAGTTCTGATAGGACATATTATTGGAAACAGGCACCGGCCCGTCTCAGTCGTAGGCAATCACATTTATTTTCCAATTCAGGCTGATTCTGAACTCGGCGTCTTTGAGGAACTGTTCTCGGGCATTCTAAATGCTGCTGCTGAGCTGTCCATCCAGGAATCAGTTTTTGAACCACTTGTCGGGACAAAGATACATGAACACTGATGATTTCTCCAAGGACTTGGATATGATGCAGCTATCCGATTCGTTTTTCCCTACCGGGTTGTATGCCACCTCAAATGGTCTGGAAAACATATTTGCAAAAAACAAAAATTTTTCCATAAATGATCTCATCGCCTTTAATTCCGTGCATATCAAGCAGCAGCTTGGTCCGTGTGACTGTGTGATAATATCCAATAGTTGTGAATCAGCCAAACTACCAGATTACAAAAAAATCATAGAGCTGGATTCTATCTGTATTGCCACCAAGATGATCAAGGAGGTCAGGGAGGCCTCCTTTAGATCCGGTATTCAGCTTGTAAAATGCGTAAAAGAATTTCTAGATGACGAGATTTTGAATCTTTATTACAACGACATTCAAGACGGCGTTGCTACGGGCGTTTATCCCGTCTCTTTCTCGCTCTGCTGTAATGCCTTGGGCATAAAAAAAGAGAGGGCGTTATCGATGTTTCTTTATGGCTTTGTAACAAGTAACGTGGGCGCCGCCTTACGCCTTGGCATGATTCAGCATTTTGACGGCCAGAAAATAATTCACGGTCTCAAGCCATTAATTGTACAGACTGTCAAAGAAAACCGCTGTAAATCAATTAAAGACATGTGGCAGTTCTCCCCCCAATTGGAAATCAACCAGATGTCCCACGAGGTTATGGACGCTAAAATGTTTATTACATAAAAATTGAGGTTTTATACATGACGACGAGAATTCCCAGAATCGGCATTGGCGGCCCGGTAGGTTCTGGCAAGAGCATGTTAATTGAGAGAGTCGTTCCCCTGCTGGCAAAAAAGGGATATCGCGTATGTATAATCTCCAATGATGTAATCTCAAAAGAGGATGCAGACAGAATGAGAATGAATCTGGCCACGGATCAGGGGCTGCTGCCCGAAAACCTTGTCATCGGCATTGCAACCGGGGGCTGCCCGCATACGGCAATACGGGAGGATCCCTCGATGAACCTGTCCGTGATAGAGGAACTGGAAAAAAATCATCCCGAATTGGATTTGATTATTATCGAGAGCGGGGGGGACAACATTACAACCACGTTTAGCCCCATTCTGGCTGATTATTTTTTATACATTATTGATGTTGCAGGAGGTGACAAGTATCCCAGAAAGGGCGGATTGGGAATTCAAAGCTGTGATCTTTTACTGATTAACAAGATTGATCTGGCACCGCTTGTTGGTGCGGATTTGGATGTCATGAGAAATGATGCCAGTCTTGTACGGGAAAAACCCTTTTTGTTCATAAATTGCAAGACTGATTATGGCATTGCCGATGTAGTGGAGCACATAATCCACGATGTGTTATTTGACAGGCCCCACAAGTCTGTTGTGTCCTTTGATGGCAGAAAATGAAACCTGTAGAGTATTACATCCCCTCAGATGTACCGGACTGTATCAAATCTTTTAATTCAGATGTAAAGCAACTCGCAGTCGGACAGCCTGGAAAAAACGGCATGCTCCTACTCATCTTTAAAAATGATCATGGCAAGACCGTCCTTGAAAAGTCATCTTCTGAGGTTCCACTCTCCGTGCAGCGGGCATTATACTGCGATGATGCCTGCCTGAATCTGGCATATGTATACATTGTTTCAGTCTCAGGCGGATTGTTACAGGGAGACAGATACAGGATGGATATAACCATGAAAAAGGATTCGATGGCCCATATTACAACGCAGGGGGCGACTAGAATTTACAGCATGGACTCCAACAGCGCCATGCAGATGGTCAATGTCTGCCTGGATGAAAATTCCTATCTGGAGTTGATTCCGGATCAGATAATTCCCTACAGGAATTCCCGGTTTTATCAGACGGTGAATCTGAACATACATGATACTGCAACCATGGTTTATTCTGATATCATTACACCGGGCCGTGTTGCCATGGGCGAATCCTTTGAGTATGACGTGTGTTTTTTAAAAACCGCGGCTTTGAACCAGGATAATGTTTTAAAATTCATGGATGTCTCAAATATTGAGCCGAAAAAACAAAAGCTCTCGTCTTTTGGCGTCCTGGGTAAGAATACAGTTTATGGTTCCATCTATGTCATTACTAAAAAACAGTCAGTTGTGGAACTATACAGTATAATCGGGGTTGTAATTTCTAAAAATGCGGATGTTTCTGGCGGCATCAGTATTATGAATGATGATTCCGGACTGGTGATTAGAATTTTAGGATGTGAAACAGATGCTGTAAAACGTGTGGTTTCTGAAATCGTGTCCTCTGTAAGACAGACATGCATCGGTGTTCCATTTTCAGAATTGCGAAAAAATTAAAAAGATCAGGGCTTTGCTGTCTTGAACACCGATATTACATTAGGATATGTGGCAAGACTGTCTAGATGGTCTCCAACAATCCGAACTCTCACGGATGCGGCGCATGCCGCTGTATGCAGAAATTCTGATTGCGTGCCTTGGATCAATTAATCCCATATGACGGATCCGATGACCTGCGGTAAAACATCGCACTGCAATTACTGTCATCAACATCGGCATTTTTTCAGATGACAATATTGGGGAAATTCAAATTTATGGAATAACTTACTTGAAAGGAGCAAATCGAAATTTCTGATGTAATGATCATATATATATACTAAAATGAATCTTAGAATTTAATGATTAAGACAATATCTGCTTTATCGCTGTTTTTTGTTTTATGTGTGGGAATATCTTCACATGTATATGCAGATCAGCTAAATAATGCAGACGACGACGATATAGCGCCGGCACCACCAAGCATTGGTGCTGATATCCCTCTGACATACTTTGGTCCAGCACCAAGTGATGTACAAAAGGAGTTAATTGGTCCATATCAGTTGCTAAAATCAGGTCCCATAGACCTTGACGAGAGTACAATACAGCTTCCGCTGTACAAGGGCAAGGTAAGGGATGGTCTGAACAGCTACCAAACAATATGGTACATTCTAACTGATACGACTGACAGGGGAAATGCAGAAGCTCTGGGGATAAACCACTCTCCAAAACTACATTACTCTGAAACTGCCGTAAGGTATGCAAAACTTGATTTGAATGCAGAATTGGTATTCACTAGGGGCATGGTTGACTTTACACCTGATAGAGCGTTGGAACCTGGTATTGCATCAGCATTTCCACCGCAATCATACCAGCCTGGTTCAGTAGGGGATGAATTCTATTCTCCACTGGTACTAATCACTAATGCAGGAAGGCATATCTACAATGCGCCAATCATGGCAACAGGTGATGATGTATCATCCTGTGATGCTCTGCCAGATTATACCAAAGTGCATGACAAGGTAGTAGCAATATGCCCTGAGGATGGTACGATTACCATCAAACTAACTTCTGGATTCAGCTTTGCAAGGCCAGTACTATATCTGTCCACAGATAGCAACAACCCGCTTGCTGCAACCCTTGAAGGCGCAACACTTGCACCTCTAATGGATAAAATTGTAGTCGGCAGGGATGACAGTGCGTTTTCAGCAGTCGAACGAATCTTTGTGATGGCAAATGGCCCAACAGGGGATTCAAATCCACAAAGACAGGGACTGAACAGTGCCATACTTGATGGACGCTCTCCACTAAATGTACTTGGTGGAATTCCAACAATCGCAACTGATTAC